>NZ_JABTEY010000001.1:0-2582500 GCF_015711595.1 Planomonospora sp. ID91781
CGTGCTCGCTTCGCTGCGCGCGCTCCTCAGTCCAGACGACGGAGCCCCCTCGCGGGCTGCGCGCGCTCCTCAGTCCAGACGACGGAGCCCCCTCGCGGGCCGTACGTCGCTCGGGAGATCCTCAGCCCTGGGCCTTCAGTCTGAGCTGCTCCTGGACCGCGGGGTTCTGCAGGGGCCGGGTGAAGCCGACGATGCCCGCCCGCCCGCGGTAGGAGGTGACCTTGATCGGGCCGCACAGGCGGCACCGGGCCTCGATCATCTTGCCGGGTGAGACCACCATGCCGACGTGCCCGGGCCGGTCCGGTCCGGTGCCGGGGCCGGAGTTGAAGAAGACCAGGTCGCCCGCCTGCTCCTCGCCCTCGGGGACCTCCACGCCGAACGGCCACTGGCCGAACGTGGTGCGCGGGATGGACAGGCCCGCGCTCCGGTAGGCCATGTAGATGATCCCCGAGCAGTCGAACGCGTCCGGCCCGGTGCCGCCCCACAGGTACGGCTTGCCCCGCTGGGCCAGGGCGTACTCGAGGATCTGCGCGACCACGTCGTCCGGAGCCGCCTCGACCAGCGGCTCGTCGCAGGCCGGTTCGGCCTCGGGCGGGACGCTGACCGCGCCGTCCTCGGCGTACTTCCCGGCGATCTCCATGACCTGGTCGACGTACCACCAGGCCCGGTTGTAGACGAACAGCGAGCGCCGCACGTTCTCCGGCGCGCCGTTGCGCTTGAGCATCTTCGCCGCGCCGAGGATCGCGTCGGCCGGGTTGTAGACGTCGGCCCAGCCGTCGCCGTCGCCGTCGGAGGCGTAGCCGTTGAACTCCGACGGGATCTTGATCTTCGCCTTCCCGCCCCAGGTGCTGATCAGGAACTGCATCGGCCCGGCGGCCCCGGCGCTGTTGGTGCCGCTGCGCACGCCCGGGAGCGTGGAGCGCCCGTGGTCGGTCTCGCGCTTGCCGACGCCGGCGAGCACGTTCCACTGCACGCCGACCTTCTCACCGTGCTCGCGGTAGAGCTCCAGGTACTCCGGCGGGATGTCGGACACCGCCGTCTCCGACTCGCCGTCCGCCCGGCCCGCGGTCTCCTCGCAGTCGGGCAGCCCGCCGCCGGTGAACGACGGGAAGGTGCTCACCATCATCATCGGAGCCATGATCAGCCCGACCAGGCAGAGCCCCACCACGGCGAGGACCGCCCCGATCCGCACCTTCCTGCCGTCGTCGTTCATCCGCCGGTCCCGGAGGGCCGCTCGTCCCCCTCCTGGCCCTCGTCGGCGGGCTGCAGGTCGTGGACCCGCCAGTCGGCGCCGACGGGGACGAGCGTGACGGCGTACTCGTCGACGCGCTCCGTCGCGCCGCTCTTCGCGGTGATCCGCTCGGTGCAGGCGACCACGAACACCACCGAGGAGTCCTGGACCTGCCGGATCTGCCGCACCTTCGCCGAAGCGGTGGAGACCACCTCGTCGGCGCGGTTCGCCTCGACGAACCCCGGCGACGTGCGGGCCCGCACCAGGACCTCGGCGAACTCCGTCGTGGCGTAGCCCCTCAGCCGGTCCCCGTAGGCCGCCGGGTCCTCGTCATGGGCGTAGGTGCCGTACTCGGCCGTGAACCGCTCGGCGTAGTCGGCGGCCGCGGCCAGCTCCTGCTTGGTCATCGGCAGGTAGGAGTAGACGTCGAACGGCGCGTCGCTGGCCGTCGCCGCCGGGCGCGGCGGCTCGGCGGCGACCTGCCGCCCCGCCCCCGGCTCCGTCCCGGTACGGCCGACGCCCACCGGGCCGGCCTGCGCCTGCCCGCCGCCCGTCCCGCTCTCCCACATGGTCAGGTAGATCCCCACCGCCGCCAGGAGCCCGACGAGGACCGCGAAGACGATCCCCCGGCGGCCACCGATCTCGGCCATCGTCCGTCAGTCCCTGTCCGATCCGGAGGGGCGCAGCCAGAACGGTGTGGGGGCCTCGTCCGCCTGCCGGCCGCGGTCCGACCGGCTCGGCAGCCAGAGCGGGGGCGCCTCGGACGACCTGTCCGCGCCGCCGCTCCTCGGCGCGCCGCCGGAGGAGCCCCGGGACCCGCCGCCGAAGATGCTCCCGCCCGACCCGGACGAGCCGCGCGAGCCCGAAGAGCCGCGGGACCCGCCGAAGATGCTCCCGCCGGATCCCGAGGAGCTCCGGGACCCGCCGTTCCGCGAGCCGCCCGAGGAGCCCCGCGAGCCCGAGCCGGAGGAGCCCCGGGACCCGCCGCCGAAGATGCTCCCGCCGGACCGGCCGCCGCCTCCGGAGGAGGACCGGCCGCCGCCCGACGGCGCCGGAGCGGTCCCCCCGCCGGAACCCGAGCCGCCCCGCGGGGCCCAGCCTCCGGCCCGCCCGCCGAACCAGCCGCCGCCTCCGCCGGACGCGCCGGAGCCGCCCGAACGCGTGGGAGGTGCGCCGCCCGCCGTACGGTTCGCGGAGAGGTTGAGCGGAGGCGCCGCGCCGGGGCGGGCCGTGGTGACCGGGCGGCCCGCGGCGGCCCGCCGCCCGCCCGTCTTGGCCTCGGTGTCCAGCGGCGCGGGCTGCGCGGTGACGGGGACCCTGGCGCCGGAGGGGGTGCCCGCCGCGTCCTCCCGGCCCCGGACCCTGCCCTGGGCGCCCTGGGCGACCGCCGCCGCCGCGCCCGCGCCCGCCCCGCCGGCGACCGCGGCCGCCTGCAGCAGGGGTTCGGCCTTGCGCATGCCCCACCGGCCCGCCCTGGCCGCCGCGACCGGCGGGAGCACGCCCGCCGCGCGCTGCAGGGTCGGCGCGCTGGCCGCGTCGCCCAGCATGCGGGTGGTGAGGGTGTGCCCGTCCATGGAGGCGAACAGGTGCTGGAACGGCCGCCGGTAGAAGAAGACGGCGATCGTCAGCAGCGCCATGAACATGACCTGCATGCCCCAGGGCATCGCCGTGGAGATGATCAGCGCGTAGCCGTACACCAGCACGCCCAGTACGAGGGCCAGCACCGCCTGCCGGAGCAGCGTGCCGACCAGCATCTCCACCCAGCGCATCGCGATGATCCGGCCGGAGCCCGGATGCACGCCGATCAGCAGGAAGACCGGGGCCATGATGAGCAGGAGCAGGAAACCGACCTTGAGCGCCAGCAGGGAGACCGCCACCAGGAAGATCAGCGTCCCGGCGACCATCGCGGCCAGGAGCGCGCCGATCGCGATGCCCAGCCGGTTCGTCCAGTCCTTGCCCTGGAAGAGGAAGTAGATCGGGGTGCTCTCCAGGTATTTGGCCATCTCCTCCACGTAGCGGGCCTGGTGGGCGCTCGTGTTCGGCGTCTGGGCGGCCTTCTGCTCGGTCAGGTCGAGGGCCTGGATGTCCAGCGCCTTCGCGCCGAAGGTCTTCACCACGGGAGCCTCGGGGTCGGCGGTGCCGAACATGCCCATCAGCCAAGGCTTGCAGACGAGGGTCGACCAGAGCGCGTCGGCGTTCTGGTCCACGCTCGGCGTGCCGGTCCGGCCGTAGCCCCCGGGCTGCGCCTGCGGGGCCGTCTCCCCCTTGGCGGGCAGGCACGAGGCCCCGCCCGCGCCGGGCAGGCCGGAGAAGGCCGAGTTGACGACCTCCCCGGTCTTGTCGGTGACGGTCTTGCCCAGCCCGGTGAAGTCGCCGGGGCGGCTGAAGAACCAGACCGCGACGGTGACCGCGAGGACCATCCAGATGACGCCCTCGGCGGTCGTGGTCGCGCGCTTGCGGATCAGCCCGTACCACGCCAGCCAGATCGCGCCGAGGATCACCACCGGCCGCAGGAAGGGCCAGTACATCGCGTCGGAGAGCCGGATCACGATGTCGTCGACGACGTCCTTGATCGCCTCCAGCGGGCCCTCGCTGGCCGCCGCCTGGTAGGTCGTGATGGTCAGCCGGTCCAGCGCCTTGGCCCAGGAGAAGACCGTGTTGGCCCAGGCGTTGCCGAGCACCGCGGCGACGTCGTCGCAGCCCAGTTCGTGGGTGTGCCAGAACAGGCCGCTCATGCCGTAGGTGGCGTAGTTCGTCTGGACGGCCGGGGGCGGCGCGGTGGTCCCGGCGGCCCCGTTGGCCCCGGTGGTCCCGGCGGCCGCGTCCGGAGGCGGCGGCTTGACCAGGCCGTCCACTCCGCCGCCCACCACCTCGGGCGCCAGGTCCGGGGAGAGGTCGCAGGGCGCCGCCGCCGCGGCGATCGAGCCGCCGGCCGGGAACGCCAGCGGCAGCGCGGTGAGCGCCACGAACGCGACCAGCGCGACGGCGAGCCGCCGGACCAGCCGCCGCCCGCGCCGCCCGGCGCCCCCGCCCCTCCCGGTGCCCCCGGTCCGCCGCGCCGCCAGGTCCGCCCGCCGTCCCCTCGCGGAACGCCCAGGTCTCTCGTCGGAGTCCTTCATGACCTCGCCTCCAGCGCCGTAGTCCCCGGCCTGCCGACCCTGTCGCCTTCCGAGCCGCCCTCCGACAGATGGTGCACGTTGTCGTCGGGCTTGTCATGGGTGGGATTGGTGTCGAGCCGTCGCAGCAGCTCACCGGAGACGAGGTCCACCCCGATCCGGCCCGCCCGGCCGTCCAGGTCGCGGAAGACGCACTCGCCGTTGCCCAGGGAGCGCAGCACCGCCTTGTGCTCCTCGGAGGGGTCCACCCCGAGCAGCGCCATCACGTTCTCCACCTCGATCCGCTCGGTGGAGCGGAAGGCGAAGACGGACGACAGGCAGTTCGTCACCTGCTCGTTCAGCAGGTCGCCGGCGTTCTGCGAGACCAGAACGAGCGCGGTGTTGCGCGAGCGGCCCATCCGGCTCACCTCGGGCACCAGCTTGGCGCCCTCCGGGGTGGAGGTGATCGCCCAGGCCTCGTCCAGGAAGATCGCCTTGGGCGTCCGCCGGTCGAGTCCGTTCATCAGCCCCCGGGCGAACTGCGCGACGAGGTACAGCAGGGCCACCGAGAGCCGCTGCTCGTAGGAGTAGTCGTCACGGCCGGTGGCGGCGTCCGGCAGGGTCAGCCCGCCGAGGGTGAAGACCGTGGTCCAGCCCTCGGTGTCGATCTGGTCGCCGCCGGAGGGGTCGAAGCAGAGCCGGGCCAGGTGCATCTCCGACATCGAGCGGAGCACCGCGCCCAGGTTCTTGGAGGCGGCGTCCCCGGCCTGCTCCAGGAAGTCGACGACCTTGCCGAGCGAGGGGTCCGGCCCGTTGGAGACCGCCGCGACCGCCTGGATCATCGCCGACTCGCGCTCCTCCGACATGCGCGGCAGCAGCAGCCGCAGGGTCTCGGTGGCCATCGTCTTCTTGGCCGCGAGGTCGTCGCCGAACGAGAACGGGTCGAGCAGTCCGGGCGCGGCCGAGCCGAGCGGGATGATGCGTGCCTTCCTGCCCCGCTCCTGCAGGAGCCGGACCAGGGAGTCGGCGTCGCCCTTGGGGTCGATCACCGCGACCGTGACCCCGCGCAGCGCCATCTGGTAGATCATCAGCAGCGCCAGCGTCGTCTTGCCGCCGCCCGGCTCGCCGGTGATCGCGATGGCCGTCGGCCGGTTGCGCGCCGCCGCCACCAGCGGGTCGAAGTGCACGATGCTGCGGGCCCGGCCCAGGGTCTCGCCGATGTACGGTCCCATCCAGCCGGCGTTCGTCTCGTCCATCCGGTCGCCGAGGTCCACGGTGGCCGTGGCCATGCCGCCCGCGATGGTGCGCAGCGGCTGCCGCTGGGCGTAGGCGTTGACCCGGACCCGCTCGCCGGGCAGCGCCTCGCAGAACAGCGAGAACTGGTCGCCGGTGGAGTTGACGATGTCGATGCCCATGTCGCGGTAGTGCTCGACGACCGCCTCGACCCGCTGCACGCAGATCTCCTCGGTCGGCGCGGACACGATCAGCCGGTGCCAGCCGTACACGAAGGGCAGGCGCTCCTTGGTGATGCCGTGCTCCAGCATCCGGGCCGCGTCGATCTGCTCGGCCAGGGCCAGCGGCGCCTCCGCGCCCGCCTCCCGGATGTGGATGTCCATGTCGCGGGCGTGGGCGAGCTTGCGCGCGACGTCCTTGCTGGCCTTGACCGGGGAGATCAGCCGCATCCTGGAGCTGATCTCGACCGGGAAGGGCAGCTGGTCGGCGAAGTGCATCCACGGCTCGCCGTCGGGGAACGGCATCAGGTCGGGGAACCGGGCGAAGGACAGGTGGGCGACGTAGGACTCGCCGTGCGGTTGCTCGACCCTCAGCAGCGACCTGCCGTTGTGGATCTGCCCCTCGACCAGGGACTCGATCTCGCCCCTGCCCCACCGCCGCTTCGGGCTGGCCGAGGGTGGCGGGTCGCCGAGGGAGCCGGTCGCGGCGTGCTGGAAGAGCCAGGCGATCTCGGTGGAGGTGGCGTGCCGGGCGTAGAGGGCGCTGGCGGCCAGCGCCCGGCCGAGCCGTTCGGCGTGCCCGGTCCACTTGGCGACCTCGGCCTTGGGGACGTGGTCGTCCTCCAGGCCCAGGGCCTTCTCCCCGCGCTGGTAGAAGCCGAAGAGCTGGGAGAACACCCCGTCGCCCAGCTGCGCGCCGCGCGGGCCGAGCCGTACGCCGAGGTAGACCTCCTTGGTCCAGAAGTCCTTGGCCCAGACGTGCCGGTACAGCTCCTCGAGGTAGTCGCGCCAGCCGGGGCCCTCGTCGGAGGTGGTGTTGAGCGCCAGCGCCCACTCGGCGGCGGGGTAGGTGCGGTGGGCCACCCGCAGGTGCACCTCGGCGTCCGGCATCCGGATCGCGGCCAGCGCGATCGTGATGTTGGTGGCCAGCGCCTCGCGCTCCTCTGGGGTGATGAACTCGTAGCTCACGGTCGGCAGGCGGAAGTAGGCCCACGCCGAGGAGTCGGTCAGCAGGATCCGGTCGTCGAAGTACCGGACGGCCAGGCGGCTGCGGGCCCGCGACGCGCGGCTCATGCGGCCCCCTTCCCCGATCGCGCGGGGCGCGGGCCGCCGTGCCCGCCCGCGGCGCCCTCCGCCGTCCGTACGAACCGTTCCCTCACAGGAACATCACGTCTTCTCCCGCGCCGGGTCTCACTGGGCCAGCTCCTCCTCGCTCGTTCGGTTCGTCCGCACCGCTCCCAGTCCGGCCACCACGACCCCGGCCAGGGCGAGGTAGGCCCGGCGGCCCGGCGCCCGCAGATGGGACGGCTCCACCCGCTCGGACCTGCCGGGGGCCAGCTCGTCCTCCCAGGGCACCCGCACGATCGCCCGGCACCTGCCGCGCGCGACCGCCTCGGCCTGCTCCACGTCGGCCATGCTGCGGCGGCTCACCCCGTTGACGACCATGATCGCCCTGCGCCGGAGGTCCGTGCAGCCGTGCCCGTCGAGCCATTCGTACGTCATCGCGACCGCGTCGGCCCCGTCCTCGCTGGCGGGGGCCACCAGGATCAGCTGGTCGGCGTAGGGCAGGACGCGCGCGGCCAGCGCCGCGGCCGGGTCCACGACGACCAGCTTGTAGTGGCGGTCCAGCAGGTCCATCGCCTGGCCGAGCCGCCGGTCGGAGAAGAGCCCCCGGTCCGACAGGCGCTGCTCGGCGCCCGCGTCGGTGTCGCTCCCGAGGACCTCCAGCCCGGAGGCGCAGCGGCTGGTGTAGGCGCGCATGCCCAGGTATCCCTGGACCCCGTCCAGGCCCGCCAGCAGGGAGCTCAGCGTCTCGGGCGACTCCCCCTGGATCCGGCCGGACAGGGCGTGCGCGCCGGTGCTGGCGTCGACGGCCAGCACCCGGTCGTCGCGGAGACGGGCGAGCGTGTGGCCGAGCATGAGCACCGTCGTGGTCTGCCCCGCGCCGCCGGTGCAGCCCAGCACCACCACCCGGCGGCTGCCGCCGAAGACCCCCCTGGCGCGCGCCTCGTCGACCTCCGACCCGTCCGTACGGCTCCCGCTCCCCGGGCCCATCACCACCTGGGCCAGCCGCCGCCAGCCGCCCTCGGAGTCGCGGCCGATGACCGACTCCACCCGGCGGACCCTGGGCTCGGCCTGCCCCGGCGACGCCGCGGGGGCGGCGGGAACCGGCGCCGCGGGGGTGGCCTGGGCGGCGGGCCCGGCGGGCACGGCCCGGATCGAGACCCCTCCCGGCACGATCGCCGGCCGCTCCTGCGGCCAGGACTTCCACTCGTCCCCGGACCGGCGGCCGCCCTCCCGCGGCTCCCCCCCGGAACGCCGGCCCCGTGCGTCTTCGGTCGGCTCCGGTACGGCCCGCACGTCCCCGGCCCGTGCGTCTTCGGTCGGCTCCGGTACGGCCCGCACGTCCCCGGCCCGCGCGTCTTCGGCCCGCTCCGGTACGGCCCGGACCCTGCGGGCCTGCGCCTCCCCGGCCTCTCCGGGCCGCACGCCCCCGGGGCCCGCGACCTGCGCGGGCCCGACGAACCGCGGCATGATGCGCGGGACGGACGGCCTCTCCCGGTTCTCAACGGGCCCGGCGGGCGGAGCGGGCAGGCCGGAAGCGGTGGACGGGACCGGCCCGGGCGGCGCCGCGGGCTCGGCCCGCTCGGCCTCCGCGGAGGCGGCGAGTCTGCGCAGGCGCCGCAGCGCCTCGGTGTCGATCGGGGTGGCCGGGGCCTGCTCCGGCTCCGGCTCCGGAACGGCCGCGGGTGCCTCGGCCTGATCCCGCTCCGGAACGGCCGTGGGCGTCCCCGGTCGCGCGGTCCCGGCCGGCTTCTCACCGAAGACGGCGGGCGTCCGGGGGGATGCGGGCACCGCAGGGACCGCGGGCGCCTCGGACGGAGTAGACGATGCGGGCGACGCAGTCGGCACGGACGGCGAGGAGGACACGGAAGCCGCGGAAGGCGCGGCCGCCACGGGCCGTGCGGGCGCCTCGGCCGGCGGGGAAGGGGCGGGCGGCGCAGGCGACACAGCCGGTGCGGAGGACGCGGACTCCGTCGGCACGGCGGCGGGGACCGTTCCGGTGGACGGGACGGGGTGGCCGAGGGCGGGAGCGGTGCCCCGGCGAGGGGCGGCGACCGTACCCCAGGCGACACGGTCACCGGTGACCGGCGCGGTCGCCGCGGCGGCGGCAGCGGCGGCCACCGCGGGACGGACCGTACGGGAGGCCTCGGCGGCGCGCCTGGACGGCGCGGCGTGACGGGCCCTGCGCGCGACCTTGACCCGGACCGGCGCGGCCTGCTGGGGAAGCGTCCGCCAGACCCGGCCGACGAGGGTGATCTCCGAGGGCTCCGCCGCGGGGGCCATCCGGCACCAGGTCCGCGGCTCCCCCAGATAGCGCGACTGCGACTGGAGCAGCTCGGTGAGCCGCTTGCCCTCGATCACCGGGCGGGTGGACAGCCACGTCACCACCCCCGGCGGCACCAGGTAGACCACGTGCCAGGGGGCGTCGAAGGGCAGGCCGAGCATCGCGAGCAGGAACGACCAGGGAGCCGTCACCCCCACGAACACACCGATCCAGACGATCGGAAGCGGCATCGGCAGCCGTAGGTCGTACAGCTTGTAGAGCCGCTTCTCGATCCGCCAGATATTGGTATAAGTGGGCAGGTCCATGCGCTCCTCCTCTCCGCCTCTCGTCGTCCGGCCGCCGCCGAGCGGTCTCAGCTCCCCGTGATGCCCAGAGCGCCCGCGATCGCCTTGGCCGTCACCTCGATGATGTTGGGCACGTAGAAGATCACGCCGATGGCGATGGCGAGGATGATGAACTGGACGAACCTGGTGATCTCACGGGTGAACAGGAAGAACAGGGCCACCACGGAGACGATGACGAGGAAGAGCGGGGCGAAGAACCGGCGGAGGAAGTCCGCCAGGCCCTCGGTGTTCACGCCCGCCGGAGGAGCGGTCGGCTGGCCGGTCGGCTGCTGAGCGAGATCGATCACGCTCAGCAGGATGGTCTTCAGAGTCACTTCGCGTCCTCCGTGCTCACGGTCGCACGCGCCGGGCGGACGTGGGGCCGCGGCGCGTGCGCGCCGCCCGCCCCGCCACCGGCTCGTCGGCCAGGGGGGGTCTGTTCACTGCGGACTGCCACCATTCGATCATGCGTCACCCCACGGACCGTCCGGCGCCCCGGATGCTCTGGACGAACCATTTGTCGCCCTGCTTGACCACGGTGAGGACGTAGGCCTGCTCCAGCCTGCCGCTCACGCCCCCCGGGTCGCTCGGCGTGGGACCGGCGGACGGGCCCGCGCCCGCGGGCACCCCCCAGACCACCGTCGCGGTCACCTCCCTGGTGGCGCCGGTGGTCAGCGGCACGAGCAGGTCCTTGAGCTCCAGGAAGGCGAAGGACCCGCCGAACCCCCGGAGCACGGTCCCCTCCGCGGCGTACTGCTGCAGGGAGGCGGTGTCGCTGGCGGCGTAGGCCTTGAAGAAGTTGGCCATGGGCGTGCGCAGCTCCTGCTCCGCGGCCTCGTCGCGGTCGGGCTCGGCCACGGGCGGGAGGACCGCCGGCACCGGCGCGGGCAGGATGCCCGGACGCCCGGAGACCACGAACCTCCCGGTCTCCCTGTCGTGGAAGACCGGGACCGACAGCAGCTGCCGGCGGTCGTCCGACTGGAACGCCAGCGTCACGACGGCGTTCTCCGCGTCGGCGACCTCTATGCCGTAGGGCTGGATCGCCCCGGCGCTCATCCGCCCGAGGCCGTCCCAGCCGAACTGGGGCTCGGCCCCGTCGGGCAGGAAGGGCGCCAGCCGCCCGGCCCGCTCCGCCGTGCGCACGGCGTCGAAGTTCAGGTAGACCGCCGCGAACTGGCTGGCGAAGGAGGTGGCCTTCGTGGTCGGGAATCCCGAGTCGACGGGGACGGGCGCCGCACCCGTGCTCGTGTTGCCGCCGGTGAACCGCTCGAAAGGCGCGCGGACGCCGTTCACCAGGATGACCACGATCAGCGCCCAGAGGATGACCCGGCCGGTCCACACCAGCCAGCGACCACCCCCTCCGGACCAGCGGCCGCGGCGCGGCACGCCCCGTCCCCGGGCCGGGGCGGAATCGAGGTCGAGGTCGTCGGACGCCCCAGGGTACGCCGAAAGCTCAGGGTCACCAGCGGTCCGAGGATCCTGCTGGACGATTGACCTTCGAGCCATCACGCCTCCGCTCGCGCCGATCCCCCCGGCCGGCGCGGTGTCGTATTACTCCTGACCCCGTGAGCCATGGTGAAGCGATTACCTTAGCTGCCTCGCCGATTCTTCCAGGAAAACCACGCCCATGCTGCAGTCATCGTATGGACTGAGCAAACCGGGTCTGGAACCGTTCGTACTCCCCCGTCCTCCCCCGCATGGCGGACAAAGCGCGTTCCTCCTGGCCAGAGCCCATCCCGGTTACCCAAACGCCACCCCTTGCTATCCAAAAGGCGTGCCCACTGTCCCGACCTGCGCATTTGCCGGACAGAATCTCACGGAGCGTGACAAAGCACAGGGCGGGCGCGGTCCTGCCGGACCGCACCCGCCCCGCGGATGCCCGGGCGCCCCGGAGGGGGCGCGGAGGGGAAGCTCAGACGTTGAAGCGGAACTCCACGACGTCGCCGTCGCGCATCACGTAGTCCTTGCCCTCGATGCGGGCCTTGCCCGCCTGGCGTGCCGCGGCGATGGAGCCGGCCTCCACCAGATCGTCGAAGGAGACGACCTCCGCCTTGATGAAACCGCGCTGGAAGTCCGTGTGGATGACGCCGGCGGCCTCGGGCGCGGTCGCGCCCCGGGGGATCGTCCAGGCCCGCGTCTCCTTGGGACCCGCCGTCAGGTAGGTCTGCAGGCCGAGGGTCTCGAAGCCGACCCGGGCGAGCTGCGCCAGGCCCGACTCCTCCTGGCCGACGGACTGCAGCAGCTCCAGCGCCTCCTCGTCGGAGAGCTCGACCAGCTCGGACTCGATCTTGGCGTCCAGGAAGACGGCCTCGGCCGGCGCGACGAGGGCCGAGAGCCGGTCGCGCAGCTCCGTGTCGACCAGTTCGTCGGCGTCGAGGTTGAAGACGTAGAGGAACGGCTTGCCGGTCAGCAGGTGCAGGTCCCGCAGGTCCGCCGGGTCGATCCCGGCGCCCTTGGCCCCGGCGTACAGGGTCGTGCCGCCGTCCAGGAGCTTGACCGCGGCCTCGGCCGCCTCCAGCACGGGCTTGCGGTCCTTGTTGGTCCTCGCCTCCTTCTGCAGCCGCGGGATCGCCTTCTCCAGCGTCTGCAGGTCGGCCAGGATCAGCTCGGTGTTGATGGTCTCGATGTCGCGCTCGGGGGCGACCGCCCCGTCCACGTGGGTCACGTCCGGGTCGCTGAAGACCCGGATGACCTGGCAGATCGCGTCGGTCTCCCGGATGTTGGCGAGGAACTGGTTGCCCCGGCCCTGTCCTTCGGAGGCGCCCTTGACCAGGCCGGCGATGTCGACGAACTCGACCTTCGCGGGCAGGATCCTGGCGGAGCCGAAGATCTCGGCCAGCTTCTCCAGACGCGGGTCGGGCACGCCGACGATGCCCACGTTGGGCTCGATGGTGGCGAACGGGTAGTTCGCCGCCAGGGCGTTGGCGGTCTTGGTCAGCGCGTTGAAAAGCGTGGACTTGCCGACGTTGGGCAGTCCGACGATGCCGATGCTCAGGCTCACGTGACCCGAGTCTACGGGGAGCCGTGCAGTGCCACTCGCCGCAGGCAGGTCACAGGACGGGGAATCCCCGGCCCGCGCACCCGCAGATAGCGGTCCGAACCGGCCGGGCAGCCGTCGTTGGAGCCGGCCCTGGCCGTCACCCGGGCCCAGGCCTCCGGGGAACCGCACGGCGCCCTGGTGAGCGCCCGGCGGCTGACCAGCCGCTCCCCGGGCCGCACCACGCAGTCGCCCACGGAGAGCACGCCGCCGCCCTCGCCCAGGCAGACGACCGCCCGGCCGCCGACGGCCAGCGCGTCGAGCGCCCCGCTCGGGCAGGTCTCCTTCGCGCCGACCACCGCCAGCACCCTGCCGTACCAGCCCCGTGCCGAGCAGGGCAGCTCCCCGCCGCGCAGCGCCAGGCAGTCGCCCGGGCGCAGCACCCCGCCGCCCCGCCCCGGATCTCCGGCGTGCGGTCCCCGCAGGCTGCGCACGCACGCCGTACGGCCCGCCCGCAGGCTCTGCGGGGCCACCTCCCCAGGCTCCCCCGCCGTCCCCGGCGCGGCCGGGGCGCCGGAGATCATGACCAGCTCGTCCGTCTCGGCCGGGCACTCGGGCGCGCGGGCGCCCACCACGGAGATGACCCTGCCGTCGGCGGCCGCGCAGGGGACGAGGTCGAACCTGGCGTCCTGCCGGTCGACGCAGGCCCCCCGGCCCCAGGCGAGCGCGGCCGGAGACTCCGCGCCGACGCCCGCGGCCGCCGTGTCCGGCCCCCCGCCCCCCTGGCCGGCGATGAGCCCGATCGCCGCGGCTCCGGCGGTGGCGACGATGACGAGCACGGCCCCCAGCACCGGCGCCGTCTTCGGACGTAAGGCACGTGTACTCACGAACTCCCCCTACTTTACGTGTTCACAATGAAACTTTGAGTGATGGAGGGCGTGCGCACAAGCGGAACGGCCCGGCCGGTCCGCTAGGCGTGTCGGCCCGGGCCGGAGCCGCCGGACCTGGGATCATCTGCGGGCATGAACGTCATGGCACTCGCCTTCCAGCTCGCCGTGGGACTCGCGGCGGGGCTCGCGATCGGGTTCCTGCTGGGCCGGGCCCGGGCCTCGGCCGGCGCCGCCGACGCCGTCGCCCGCCTGGCCGACGCCGAGGCCCGGGCCAGAGCCGCCGAGGAGAAGGTCGCCTACGTCGAGGAGCAGCTCGCCGAGCGCTTCCAGGCCCTGTCGGCCCGCGCGCTCGATGTCAACAACCTGCGTTTCCTGGAGCTGGCCGAGACCCGGATGGCCGCCGGCCGCGCCGAGGCCGCCGGGGAGCTGGAGCAGCGCAAGCAGGCGGTCGAGCACCTGATCGAGCCACTGAAGGACACGCTGGCCCGCGTCGAGGCCCAGCTGCGCGACACCCAGTCGGGCCAGCGGGCCGCCCACGCCGAGCTGGCCCGGCACATCGAGATCGTCAGGGAGAGCAACGACCGCCTCCGCGACCAGACGAACGCCCTGGTGCGCGCCCTGCAGCGGCCCGAGGCCGGAGGCCGGTGGGGGGAGCTGCAGCTGCGCAGGGTCGCCGAGATCGCCGGCATGCAGCGGTTCTGCGACTTCGAGGAGCAGGCGAACGCGACCACCGCCGACGGCGCCCTCCGGCCGGACATGGTGGTACGGCTGGCCGGCGGCAAGAACATCGTGGTCGACTCGAAGGTCTCCCTGGCCGCCTACCTGGAGGCCGCCGAGACCGGTGACCCCGACCAGCGCTCCGCCCGGCTCGACGCCCACGCCCGGCACGTGCGCGACCACGTGGACCGGCTGGCGGCCAAGGCCTACTGGCAGGCGTTCAGCCCCGCGCCGGAGTTCATGGTGCTCTTCATCCCGGGGGAGGCGTTCCTGGCCCCCGCGCTGGAGCGCGACCCCGGCCTGCTGGAGTACGCCATGCGCAAGCGGGTCCACATCGCCACCCCCACCACGCTGGTCACCATGCTGCGCACCGCGCAGTACGCCTGGCAGCAGGCCGCGCTCAGCGAGAACGCCCGCGCGGTCTTCGAGCTCGGCAAGGAGCTCTACGAGCGGCTGGGCAGCATGGGGCGGAACCTGGACACCCTGGGCCGCTCGCTGAGCCGGGCCGTGGAGTCCTACAACCGGGCCGTGGGCTCCCTGGAGACCAGGGTCCTGGTGAGCGCGCGCAAGCTGAACGACCTGGGCCTGGTCGACGCCGACCTCGACCGGCCGCAGATGGTCGAGGACCTGCCGCGCACGCTGGCCTCGCCCGAACTACTGGAAGAAGAGGCGCCAAGCGCGTCCCCCGTCTCCCGCCTGAACGGTAAGTTGGCCGAAGACCTGCTTTGAAAGCCGTTTCCTGAAACCGGGGGGAGCCCCACACTGGAGCCGTGCAGGAGCAGGCGTGAGGGGGGACGGGCGAGGTGATCGCATGAGTGAACGGAACCCGGCATCCGGCATCCGGCTGACCGCGCGGGGCGCGGTGGCGTCCGTGCTGGTGTTCACACTGCTGGGCAGCGTGCTGAACACCGTGCTCGGGCTGCCGGCCGTGGTCGGCCTGGCGTTCGTGGGCGGCTGCGTCGCCGCCGTCTCCCTGGTGAACCCGCGCGACCTGCTCTCGCTCGTGGTCTCCCCGCCGCTGGCCTTCTTCGCCGCCGTGCTGCTCGCCGAGGCGGTGCGGTCCCTGACCGCGCCCTCGCCGGCGGCGGCCTTCGGCCTGGGGATCTACAGCTCGCTGTCGCGGGGCGCCCCCTGGCTCTTCGCCGGCTCGGCGCTGGTGCTGCTCATCGCCTGGCGGCGCGGCCTGAACCGCTGCGTCCGCGACCTGCGTGACGAACTGCGCGCCTCCGGTCCCGCCGTCCCCCGGCCGCGCGCGGGCGGGGCCGCCGGAGCGGCGGCGGGATTCGCCCCCGAGCCCGAGGGCTACTTCGAGCCCCGGGTGTACGGCTCGCCCCGCGAGGGCCAGTAGCCCCCGCGGGAGAAGGAGCCCGGACTCCGGGCCCCTCCATGCGGGAGGACGAGCCCGGACCCGCTCCGGCCCGGACCTCGGCGCTCTCCGGCTCAGACCTCGGCGCGCAGGTCCTTGCGGAGCTCGTGCGGGAGGGCGAAGCGCACGCTCTCCTCGACGGACTCGACCTCCTCGACGTCCTCGAAGCCGTGCGCCGCCAGGCGGGCCAGGACCTCGGCGACGAGCTCCTCGGGCACCGAGGCGCCGCTGGTCACGCCGACCGTGGTGACGCCCTGCAGCCACTCGTCCCGGATGAAGGAGGCGTTGTCGACCAGGTAGGAGGCGTCGGCCCCGTGGTCGAGGGCGACCTCGACCAGCCGCTTGGAGTTGGAGGAGTTCTCCGAGCCGACGACGATGACCAGCTCGGCCTCGGCGGCGATCTCCTTCACCGCGACCTGGCGGTTCTGGGTGGCGTAGCAGATGTCGTCGCTCGGCGGGTCGATCAGGTTGGGGAAGCGCTCCTTGAGCCGGGCGACCGTCTCGGTCGTCTCGTCCACCGAGAGCGTGGTCTGGGAGAGCCACACCAGCCGGTCGGGGTCCTTCACCCGGACGGAGCCGACCGAGTCGAGGCCGTCCACGAGCTGGATGTGCTCCGGCGCCTCACCCGCGGTGCCCTCGACCTCCTCGTGGCCCTCGTGGCCGATGAGCAGGATGTCGTAGTCCTGGGAGGCGAAGCGCTTGGCCTCGTTGTGCACCTTGGTGACGAGCGGGCAGGTGGCGTCGATCGTCTTCAGGCGGCGCTGGGCGGCCTCCCGGTGCACGGCGGGCGAGACTCCGTGGGCGGAGAAGACCACGATGGCCCCCTCGGGGACCTCCTCGGTCTCCTCGACGAAGACGGCTCCCCGCGCCTCGAGCGTCTTGACCACGTGGGTGTTGTGCACGATCTGCTTGCGCACGTAGATCGGCGCGCCGTACTGCTCCAGGGCCCGCTCCACGGCCTGGACCGCACGGTCGACCCCGGCGCAGTAACCACGGGGCTTCGCCACAAGGACGCGTCGAGTCGCGCGGGTCTTTGAAGTCATGTTCTTATGCTACGTGGAGTATCCATGGGGCCCGTTCACGTGCCTCTTGACCTCACAAAGCACCTTATTGCCGCAATCAGTTGTCCGATACCGTTCTCCAGGAGACGAAATGTCAGTCCCTGATCTCTTCCGCAACGTCGCCGGGAAGGCGAAGGAACTACCGCTCTACGTGCTGCAGACCACCCTGAGCGGAGTCGGCCAGGCGCTGATGCTCGGCGACCGGGTCCGCAGCAGGATCAAGCGCATGGCCGGTGGTGACGGCGACCTCGACGAGGGGCGCCCGTCGGCGTCCGAGCAGGCCACCGCCGTCGACGAGCAGGCCGGGGCGGCCGGGACCGCGGAGGAGCGGCCCGCCCGCCGCGAGCCGGTCATCTTCGCCCCCGCGAAGCCCAAGGCCGAGCCCGCCGCCACGCCCGCGTCCGCCTCCGCTCCCGAGACCAGCGTGGAGACCGGCACGGAGACCAGCGCGGAGACCGCCGCGAAGGCCGCCCCGGAGGCCCCGGGCGCCCCGGCCGGACCGGAGACCGTCGAGCCCGCCGCCGAGCCCGCGAAGCCCGCCCGGGCCGGGGCCGCCGCGAAGGACTCGACCGCGGAGCCCGTCCGGCCCGAGGCCGGTTCCAACGGTGGCAGGACCCGGCCCGAGCCGGTCGTCTTCGCCTCCGCGCCCACGGCCGCCGAGCCCGCGCCCGAGCCCGTGATCGCCGTGCCGCCCGCGGTGAAGGTCGAGGTGGCCGAGGTGGAGGTCGAGGTCGAGAAGCCCGACGCCCTCGGCGCCGTCCCGGTCGAGGCGGAGGTCGAGGTCGTGAAGACCAAGCCCGCCGAGCCCGAGCTCGCCAAGTCCAAGACCACCCGGGCGAAGGCCGCGAAGGCCAAGGTCCAGCAGGAGGCCGCGAGCCCCGCCCCCGCGAAGGCCGCCCGGACCTCCAAGGCCGCGAAGACCGCCAAGCCCGCCGCCGCGCCCGCCGAGGCCGGGGAGGGCGCGCTCGCCGAGCCGCTGCCCGGTTACTCCGGCCTGACCGTCGCCTCGCTGCGCGCCCGCATGCGCGGCAAGAGCGCCCAGCAGATCAAGGACATGATCGCCTACGAGCAGGCGACCGCGGCCCGCGCCGAGGTCGTGCGGATGTACGAGAACCGCCTCGCGAAGCTGGAGGCCGCCGAGTAGCCGCGCCCGCCCCTAGGCTTCCCGCATGACGTCGAAGACCACTCCGGAGCAGCCGCTGCCGGTCCGCACCGTCCTGCAGATGGTCGGCGGCTGGATCGGCAAGCTCGGCACCGTCTGGGTCGAGGGGCAGATCACCGAGCTGACCGCGCGGGGCGGCACGGTGTTCCTGACGCTGCGCGACCCGGTGGCGAACGTGTCCACCAAGGTGACCTGCCCCCGCGGGGTCTACGAGGCGACCGTCCCCCGCCCGGTGGACGGCGCCCGGGTCGTGATGAACCTGAAGCCCGACTTCTGGGTCAACCGGGGCTCCTTCGCGTTCACCGCGCTGGAGATGCGCCCGGTCGGGGTCGGCGAGCTGCTGGCCCGGCTGGAGCGGCTGCGCCAGGTGCTCGCCGCCGAAGGGCTCTTCGCCGCCGACCGCAAGCGCCGCCTGCCGTTCCTGCCCGGCACGGTCGGGCTGATCTGCGGCCGTGACTCGGCGGCCGAGCGCGACGTGCTGGAGAACGCGCGGCGCCGCTGGCCCGCGGTCCGCTTCAAGGTCGAGCAGGCCGCCGTGCAGGGACCGTACGCCGTGGGCGAGGTCACCGAGGCGCTGCGCAGGCTCGACGCGGACGGCGAGGTCGAGGTCATCGTGATCGCCAGGGGCGGCGGGTCGATGGAGGACCTGCTGCCCTTCTCCGACGAGGCGCTGGTCCGCGCGGTGGCGGCGTGCCTGACGCCGGTGGTCAGCGCGATCGGCCACGAGCAGGACAGCCCGCTGCTCGACCTGGTCGCCGACGTGCGGGCCTCCACCCCGACCGACGCGGCCAAGAAGGTCGTGCCGGACGTCGGCGAGCAGCTCACGCTCGTCCGGCAGCTGCGCGACCGGGGCCGCCGGGTGGCCGGCGGCTGGCTGGACCGCGAGACGGCCTGGCTGGCCGCGGTCCGCTCCCGGCCGTCCCTGTCCGACCCGGTCCGCGAGATCGAGCGCCGGGCCGAGCAGGCCGAGCAGTTGCGGGACCGGGCCCGGCGCGCGCTCACCGGCTCCCTGGACCGCGCCCAGGACTCCCTCGGCCACCTGCGCGCCCGCCTGGTCGCCCTCTCCCCCGCCGCCACCCTGGAGCGCGGCTACGCGATCGTGCAGCGCCCCTCCGGCGAGGTCGTACGGCGGGCGGCCGACGTGACCGGAGGCGACGAGCTGACGGTCCGCTTCCCCGACGACCGGATCACGGTCGTCACCGCCAGGAGGGATCCCACCGCGTGAACGGGCGGGCGGCCGGATCCCGCCGGGTGGGCGCGCGCCCGGACCGGGGCCGGGAGGGGTCCCGCCGGGTGGGCGGACGGGCCGGGAGGGGTCTCATCGGGGTGAGCGGTCGGATCAGGAGAGGTCCCGCCAGGTGAACGGACGGGTCAGGAGAGGTCCCGCCAGGTGAACGGACGGGTCAGGAGAGATCCCGCCAGGTGAGCGAGGGGTAGCCGTCCTCGACGAAGCCGAGCTCGCGGTAGAGGGGCTCCCCGTCCGAGGTCGCGTGCAGATCGACCTTGCGGACGCCGCCCGCCCGGTACCAGTCCAGGAGCGCGCCCAGGACGGCCCGGCCGTGTCCCCTGCGCCGGTGCCGGGGATCGGTGGTCATCCCCTGGATGTAGCCGTACCTGCCGTCGGGGAGGGACGGTCCGGGGAAGCGGTTGAAGACCAGGCCGATCCCGCAGGAGGCGAGCCCTCCCCCGGGGGCGTCCACCACGTAGACGGCCGTGTCGGGGGTGCCGATCCGCTCGGCGAGGCTCTCGGCGTAGGCCTCCTGCCAGTGCTCGGAGAGCGGGTAGGTCCCGTCCAGGGCCATCCGCTCGGTCAGGATCTCCCGCAGGCGGACCAGCTCGGGGATGTCGCCGGGGGTCGCGTCGCGCACACTCACCCCGCCAGTCTTCCAGCCGTCCGGCGGTGCTCCGCCGGGCCGGCCGGATCGGCCCCACCCCGGGCCGTCAGACCGGGCCGTCAGGCAGGGCCCGCGGGCTCACCGTCCGAGTTCCCGACGCCCCGGTTCCGGCGGCGCAGGAGGAGGAGTCCCGCCCCTCCGAAGAGGAGGACCGAGACGACCGAGTTGCCGGCGAGGCCGAACACCACGTCGCCGTGGTCCTCGTAGCGCACGTGGCCGTTGATCAGGAGCGGGGTCGTGAGGGCGTTGCTGACCGTGTGGAGCACCACGCCGGGCCAGATCGAGCCGGTCCGCACGCGCATCTCGCCGTAGAGGACGGCCATCGCCACGATGCCCGCGAGGAAGGTCGGCAGGTACCACGCCCACGGCAGCGTCGTGCTCTGGCGGAAGTCCGCCTGGGACATCCAGACGGTGTACAGCGGGAGGTGCCACAGCCCCCAGACCAGCCCGACGAGGACGTGCGGGGCGACGCCGCGCAGGCCGAGCGCCATCGCGGTGCGCGTGCCGTACCCGCGGAAGATGAACTCCTCCAGCAGGTTCTTGACCACCAGGAAGCCGAGCGCGGTGGCGAAGGCGGCGAGGAGGGGCTGCTCGCCGGCGCGCGGGGCGGCGGAGAACGTCGCGGCGCCGGAGGCCGTGGCCGCCGCCACCGCGACGGCGGCCACGGCCGGGGAGAACACCGCCGCGAACGCGAACCAGCGGGCCCGGCCCGCGAACCGCAGCGTGAGCCCCAGGCGTCCCGCGCCGTCCCGGTTGAGGAAGTACAGGGCGAGCGCGGTCAGCGCCGGGACGGCGATCCACAGTCCCTGCCCGTTCGTGCCGCCGACGGTGACGGCCGCGAAGACGGCGAAGTTGATCCGGGCGCGCAGCCGCGAGATGGGGCGGCGCAGTTGCGCGACGTTCACGGGATCGGCCGAGACGGTCATCAGGAATCTCCGTTCGCAGGGGGGCCGTTCGCGGGGGGTTCGTCCCCGGGGACGTCCTCGAGCAGGGCGAGGGCCTCGTCGGCCCAGGTGATGGCGGCTTCGGCGTTGTGCCGGCCGGCGGATATGGTCGTCAGGACGTAGGGCAGGTCCGGAGAGCCCGCCTCCTCGGCGGAGATCGTGCGGGCCAGGCGGTCGTACTCGGCCAGGCTCCGCTCGGCGTCCGCCCTGGCCTCCAGCAGCAGCTCCCGGCATTTGCGCACGCCCAGGGTCCGGCCGAAGAACAGCCGCAGCAGGAGCCCGCTCCGCGGCGGCGTCGCCGCGATCGGCTCGCTCAGCAGCTCGCGCAGGCGGGCGGTGCCGGAGTCGGTGATGGCGAAGGTCGACGAGCCGGAGCGCGGCCCCTCGCGGCGTTCCACGTGGCCCTGCTGTTCGAGGGCGCCGAGCGTCGGGTAGATCTGTCCGAAGCTCTCGCTCCAGAAGTGCCCGAGCACGTCCCGGATGGCCTCCCGGAGCGCGTAGGCCGTCATCGGGTGCATGCTCAACGCCCCCAGCACCGCCGTCTCCGTCTGGCTTCGCCGTGCCATCGGCACCTCCTTATCTCTTTCAGAGATATCTAACAGATACAACAGAGGATGGCAATCCCCCGCACGCCGACTCGGAAGTCCTCCTCCTCACCGGACCCGGGACGGCCCCGCCCCGGGCACCCACATGCCGACGCAGGGGACGATCGCGAACCGGTGAGCCCCGGACACCCGCCCCGGGCACCTGCGCCAGGGCACGCGGGTACGGCCGCGACCGGACCGTCCGGCGGAGCACCACTAGGGTGGGTGCGTGGCCGAGGAGAAGACACCGTCGTACGAGCAGGCACGCGAGGAGCTGACCGAGGTGGTCCGCCGCCTGGAGGCGGGCGGGCTCACCCTGGAGGAGTCGATCGAGCTGTGGGAGCGCGGCGAGAGGCTGGCCGCGCTCTGCGAGGAGTGGCTGCAGGGCGCCCGGGTGAAGCTCGCCGCGGCCATGGCGCAGCGCAGGCAGCCCGACCCCGGCGGGGACCAGCCCTTCTAGGCGTCCGGCCGAGACCGCGCCGGGCCCCCGACCAGGACCCTGCTAGGACGCGGCCTTCGGCTGCTGCTTCAGCGAGCCGGCGAAGGCGGTCAGCTCGTCCCATCCGGCGGTGCCGGTGACGACGATCACGGAGCCGGGCAGGATCCGCACCAGCGAGCGCTGGTCCTTGTCCTCCCGCTGGCGCTTCTCCCAGGCCGCGCCGGCGATCTGGACGGTGCCGACGGACCGGTTGCTGTTGGCCATCCGGTCGGCGAACCCGGCGGCGGGCTTCTCGTCGCTCTGCGCGAGCATCACGTGCTCGCGCTCGCCGTCGGCGCCCTTGGCCGTGGCGAAGCCGAGCCGCCAGGTCACCACGCCCCGCTGCGCGGTCTTCCGGGAGCTGGTGGGGATCCAGTCGGCGGGCACCGGCTCGGGCGTCCAGACCTGGTACGGCGCGTCGCGCCGCATGTTGGCGACGTCGATCGAGTAGTCGATCCTGGGGATGTGCTCTTCCCTGCTCTGCGGCGTGACCAACAGGAAGACGAAGACGCCGAGAAGGCAGATCAGCATCGCGGCGACGTAGCCGCGGAAACCCTCAGTGAACCGTTGCACGAGTGGCGAGACTACCCGTCCGGGAGCGCGGTCCGGCCTGCAGGTGCGGCCGGACGCGGTGTCACCCGGCGGCCTGCGGGCCGGGGATCCGCCCGATGATGGCGAGCACGTCCTCGGCGAGCCGGCGGGAGGCGTCCTCGTCCGGCGACAGGACGATCTCGGAGACGGCGGCGGCCAGCGCCCCGGTGACGACCACGACCAGCGCGCCCTCGTCGCCCTCGAACAGCGCGGCGTTGCGCTTGGCCCACTGGCGCAGCCGGTCGCGCATGACGAGCTCGAAACCGGGCGGGCCGTCACCGCGCAGGAACAGCGCGGCGAGCTCGCGCTCGGCCAGGCAGCCCTCCAGGTAGGCGCGGGCCCCGGCGATGAACAGCCGCATCGGGTCGGTCTCGCCCTCGGCCCTGGCCGACTGGAGCGCCTGCTTGGTGCGCTGGGTCTGCCGGGCCTGGAACTCCTCGAAGAGCGTCAGATAGAGATCGGCCTTGCCGGAGAAGTGGTGGTAGAGGCTGCCCACGCTCGCCCCCGCGCGCGCGACCACCTCGGTGACCCCGGCGTCGGCGAAGCCGCTCGTGACGAAGACCTCCCTGGCCGCCGCCAGGAGCGCGACGCGCGTGGCGGCGCCCCGCTCCGAGGTCCGTGCGGTCACGCCCGTCGCCGACCGATCCGTGTCGCTGCTCATGGTCGGCAGGTTATCCCTTCCCGGCCAGGCAAGAGGGGGACAACTACGATCGTTGCAGTAATCCACGAGAGGGGCCTTCCGCCATGTCCGAGCAGACGTCCGTTCCCGCCGCCCTCGCCACGGGCGCGCACGCGCCCGATCGCAACCTCGCCCTGGAACTGGTCCGGGTGACCGAGGCCGCCGCGATGGCCGCCGCCCGCTGGGTGGGGCGGGGCGACAAGAACGGCGCCGACGGCGCGGCCGTCAACGCGATGCGGCAGCTGATCAACACCGTGTCGATGAACGGCGTGGTCGTGATCGGCGAGGGCGAGAAGGACAACGCGCCGATGCTCTACAACGGCGAGTCCGTGGGCGACGGCACCGGCGCGGAGTGCGACGTGGCCGTGGACCCGATCGACGGCACCCGGCTCACCGCGCTGGGCATGCCCAACGCCATCTCGGTGATCGCGGTCAGCGAGCGCGGCTCGATGTACGACCCGTCCGCCGTCTTCTACATGGACAAGCTGGTGACCGGCCCGGAGGCCGCCTCCTCGGTGGACATCAACGCGCCGGTGGCCGACAACATCGCCGCGGTGGCCCGCGCCAAGGGGTGCGAGTCCTCGGACGTGACCGTGGTCGTCCTCGACCGGCCCCGGCACGAGAAGATCATCGCCGAGATCCGGGAGACCGGCGCGCGGATCAAGCTCATCACCGACGGCGACGTGGCCGGCGCGATCATGGCGGCGCGCACGGGCACCGGCATCGACCTGATGCTCGGCATCGGCGGCACGCCCGAGGGCATCATCGCGGCCTGCGCGCTCAAGTGCCTGGGCGGGGTGATCCAGGGCAGGCTGTGGCCGCGGGACGACGCCGAGCGCCGCAAGGCCCTGGACGCGGGCCTCGACCTGGACGCCACGCTGACCACCGACGACCTGGTCAAGTCCGACGACGTGTTCTTCGCGGCCTCCGGCATCACCGACGGCGAGATCATGCAGGGCGTGCGCTACCGGGGCGGCCGGGCCGTGACCAGCTCGCTGGTGATGCGCGGCCGTTCCGGCACGATCCGCAAGATCGAGTCGGAGCACCAGCTCTGGAAGCTCCGCGCCTACAGCGCGATCAACTTCGACAGCGCCAGCTAGGGTCCGCGCCGCGTCCCGGCGAACGGCCGGGACGCGGCACGCGGCGGTGCGGTCCCCGCCGCCCAGGAGCCGCCCGGGAGCCGCCCGGGACCCTCCGGGCACCGCGAGGGCTCTACGTCGGGTCGCCGGAGGTCGTACGGCGGACCGCCGGAGGGAAGGCCCCGCATGTCAGCGACGGAACCAGGAGCGGCGGGGCCGCTTGGGCGACTTGGCGATCACGCTGCCCATCGAGACGAGGCCGGTGACCTCGATGACCGGGCCGTCGGGGGCGGGCCGGACCTGGTTCTTCTTCCCGCCCAGGAAGAGCGAGGCGGGCATCTCGATCCGCACGCCCTCCGGGACGATCAGTGTGAGCGTCCCGCCGATCACGGTGACCTGGAGGGTCACGTGGCTGGACTGCAGCAGCGCCTCGCAGAGGTCGAGGGTGACGTTGGCGCAGACGGCGGTGGCGGAGAAGCGGGTGGGCACCACCCAGCGGCCCGAGCGCTCCTCCGAGCCGAAGAAGGCCGTCACGGGCCGGACGTCGGTGCGCAGCGGCTGGGCCTCGGGCGGGAGCAGATCGGCGGTGATCGCGGCGAGCTCGCCCAGCGTGCGGGCGCGGTAGACCGCCTCCAGCCGCTCCTCGTGCTCGTCGTGGGCCAGCCTGCCGTCGGCGAGCGCGTCGCCCAGGACCGCGGCCACCCGCTCCCGGTCGGAGTCGCCCGCCCTCAGGTCGCCGGGGCGCGGTTCCGGCGCTCTCCCCCTGGTCGCGGGGGGACGCACCGGAGGCGGCACGGCCGGCGTCGCGGGGGGCCTGGAATCGTCCACGCCTCGACGATAATCCCTGCCGGACCCGGATGCGCCCGGCCCGCGGACGACCGTTGACCCGGAGGGGAGACGCGCCTAGCCTGACGAGAACTTGAACCCCCCTCATGTTCTCTGGAGGTCGCGATGCCGACCCCGCGTGACCGGCAGGCACGGGTGGCGACCTGGGCCGCCTTCTTCGTCCAGGGCCTGTGCTTCGCCACCCTGCTCACCCACGTGGCCGACCTGCAGCGCGCGTTCGGGCTGAGCGACGGCGACCTCACGCTGGTCCTGCTGCTGGTGCCGCTGATCGCGGGCGTCGGGAGCGTCGCCGCCGCCCCCCTGGCCGCGCGGTACGGCAGCGCCCCGGTCCTGAGGCTCTCCCAGCTCGCCGTCTGCGCCGTCGTGGTCCTGATGGGCTGGAACGGCCAGCTCGCCGGGCTCTACGTGCTCAGCGCCGCCTTCGGGCTCTTCGTCGGGGCGGTCGACGCGGCGATGAACATGCAGGCGGTCGCGGTCGAGCGCCGGTACGGCATGAGCGTGCTGACCGGCTTCCACGCGGTCTGGAGCGTCGGCTCGATGCTGGGCGCCGGACTCAACTCCGCCTTCAGCGCCCTGGAGGTGGATCTGGTCTGGGCGTTCTCCGTCCCGGTGGTGTTCGGCGCGCTCGTCTCGCTGGCCCTGCTCCCCCGCCTGTACGGCGCCGCCGAGGAGCGGTTCCCGCAGCGGGCGGCCGCGGAGCACGCGGCGGGTAAGGCCGCGGAGCACGCGGCGGGTAAGGCCGCGGGGAGCACCGCGGAGGACGCCGGAGAGCACCCGGGGGCGGACGCGCCGGCCGGGTCGCCCCCGCGGGACGGGACGGCGCCCGCCCGGGTGCCGTGGCGGCCGGTCGTCCCGCTCTGCCTGGCGATGGCGTTCCTCTACGTCGGCGACGCGGCGGTCTCCAACTACAGCACGGTCTACATGGAGAAGGCGCTGGCCGCGAGCGGATGGCTGGTGCCGATGGCCTACTTCGCCTACCAGGCCGCCATGCTCCTGGCGCGGGTCCCCGGCGACCTCGCCGTCCGCCGCCACGGTCCGGCCCCCGTGGTCCGCGCGGGCGCGGTGGTCGGGGCGCTGGGCGCGATCGGCGTCGTCGCCGCGCCCGGCCCGGTCGTGGCCGTGCTGGCGTTCGGCCTGGTCGGGGTGGGCCTGTCCGTCATCGCCCCGCAGTCGTTCTCGGCGGCGGGGCGGCTCGGCGCCGGGGCCGAGACGGCGATCGCGCGGGTCAACCTGTTCAACTACGTCGGGTTCGTCGTCGGCGCCGCCGTGGTCGGCACGATCAACGACACCGTGGACGTGCGGGCGGCGTTCGTGCCCGCGGTGGTGCTGATCGCCCTGATCGTGCCGCTGGCCGGGGGGTTCCGGCCGAGGACCGCGCCCGCTCCGGCGGTCTCCTGACCTCCCCCGGTCCCGGCCCTGGGGCCGGGACCGACGGGGCGGAGCCCGACGCGGGAGACACGGGACGGGAGGATCGGCTCGGACGGCTCACGACGTCCGGGACGGGGCTCCTCCGGACGGCGGCCGTCAGCGGGCGAGGTCACCGGCGACCGCGGCGACGATCTCCCCCGCGCGCTGGGCGGGGAGCCGGGCGAACCCCATGACCAGGGCGGGCGGACCAGGCCGATGGCGCATCGGAGCCACCGGCTCGACCGCCAGGCCCCGGGCCCGGGCCGCCGCCGCGACGGCCCGCTCGTCCCAGCCGCCGGGCAGCTCGGCGAACAGGTGCAGCCCGGCGGAGACGCCCCACACGGCGACCTCGGGGAGGTGCTCGGCCAGGGCTCGCACGAGGGCGTCCCGCCGGGCACGGTACTCCCGGCGCATCCGCCGCAGGTGCCGGTCGTAGGCTCCGGTCCGCAGGAGGTCCGCCAGCACGTGCTGCTCCAGCACCGGCGATCCCATGTCCTGCTCCGCCCGTGCCCGCCGTACCGCCCCGGCGATGTGCGGCGGGGCCACCACCCAGCCGAGCCGGAGCCCCGGGGCCAGGGACTTGCTGACGCTCCCGGCGAGGACCACCCGGCCCGGGGCGAGCCCCTGCAGGCAGCCCACCGGGTCACGGTCGAACCGGAACTCCGCGTCGTAGTCGTCCTCCAGGACCACCGCGCCCGTCGCCGCGGCCCACTCGGTCAGCTCCGCGCGGCGGCGAGGGGAGAGCACGACCCCGGTCGGGTAGTGGTGGGCCGGGGTGAGCAGCACCGCCCGGACCTCCGCCGCGGCCAGCGCCGCCACGTCGATGCCCTCCTCGTCGGCCGGGACCGCGACCAGGTCGGCGCCCGCGGCCCGCAGCAGCGGCAGCTGGCGCAGGCCGGTCGGGTCCTCCACCGCGAGCCGCAGGCCGCGCTCGCGGTCCGCCGGGTGCGCGGCCCGGCCGGTGAACCAGCCGAGGTCGCGGCCGGGGTGCTCCCCCGGCTCGGGGAAGCGCCCGGCGAGCACCTGGACGGTGAGGCTGAGCCCCTGGGCGACCCCGCCCACGATCACCAGTTCGTCCGCGGTCGCGTCGGCCCCCCGGACCCGGCGCAGGTAGGCGGCCAGTTCCTCGCGCAGCTCCCGGACGCCGCCGGGATCGCCGTAGTCCAGGGCTCCGGCGGGGAGGGACGCGAGCACCCGCCTGGTCGCGGCCAGCCACCGCTCCCGGGGGAAGGTCCGCAGGTCGGGGGAGGTGGGGCGGCGCCCGTAGTCGCACTCGTGGACCGGCGTCCCCGCATCCGCGGGAACGGGGCGCTCCGCTCCCGCACCCGGAGAACCCCGGCGGAGGACACCGTCGGCCCCGGGAACGGGAGCGGAACCGGGACCAGGACCAGGACCGGAGCCGAGACCGGAACCGGGACCGGAACCGGAACCGGAACCGGAACCGGGGCCGAGACTGGAACCGGGGGCGGGACCGGAGCCGGAGTCAGAGCGGGGGCCGGTGACAGGGCCGGGGCCGGTGACAGGGCCGGGACCGGTGACAGGGCCGGGGCCGGTGACAGGGCCGGGGCCGGAGCCGGGAGCGCGGCTCGCGGCGGGTGCCACCCGGGTCCCGGCTCCCACCTTCGCGACCAGGAACCCCTCGGCGACCAGCTGCTCGTACGCCTCGACGACGACGCCCCGCGACAGACCGAGATCCCTGGCCAGCTCCCGGCTCGCGGGCAGCCGCACCCCGGCGGCCAGCCTGCCCTGCCGTACGGCTTCGCGCAGCTCGCGGGTGATCTGCCCGGCGATCCCGCCCGCGGCCCGGTCGACGCTCAGATGGAGATCGGCCAATTGGTCCTCTGTTCTGCTCGGTGATTGGACTGAACCGGGAAACCATTGTCTCCCTAGCATTCCGGGCATGAGCGATGTTGTCACCACCCGCGCGGCCCGGTTCCGCGGTCCCGTCCAGGCGGCCGGGGCGATGTTCCTGGTGGGCACCCTGGCCGGGGTCTCCGGGCTGATCGAGGACTATCCGATCTACGGCGGGCAGGCGCTGCGCTACCTGCTGGCCGCGGTGATCCTGCTGGCCGTCGTCCGGCTGTCGGGCCTGCGGTTCTTCCGGCCGTCGCCCCGCGAGGCCGCCCTGCTGGCCGCCCTCGCCCTCACCGGGCTGGCGATCTTCAACGTGTGCGTGATCGAGGCCACCCGGCACGGGGGCCCCGCACTGGTCGGCACCGTGCTCGGCACCGTCCCGCTGGCGCTCGCCCTGATCGGCGGGCGCCCCTCCCCCCGGATGCTGGCGGCGGCGGCGATCGTGGTCGCCGGGGCCACCGTGGCCACCGGCCTGGGCAGCGGCGACCCGGCCGGGCTGCTGTGGTCGCTGGGCGCCCTGGCCTGCGAGGTCTGCTTCTCGGTGCTGGCCATCCCGCTGCTGCCCCGGCTGGGCGCGCTACGGGTCTCGGCCTACTCCGCCGCGCTGGCCGTACCGCTGCTGGGGGTGATCGGGCTGCTGGCCGACGGGTCCGCGGCGCTGCGCGTGCCGACCGGCGCCGAGGCGGCGGGCCTGGGCTACCAGGCGGTCGTCGTCACCGCCGTGGCGTTCTTCCTCTGGTACGACGCGCTGCCCCGGCTCGGCGCGGCCGCGGCAGGGCTGTTCGCCGGGCTGATCCCGGTCGGCGCGATGGTCACGGGCGCGGCGCTCGGTCTGGGCGCGCCGTCCGCCGCCGACCTGGCCGGGGCCGGGCTGGTGATCGCCGGGATCGCCGTCGGGCTCACGGCCGGACCCGGGCGCGGAAGAGACGTCCCGGACCCGGCGGGACCCGGGCGCGGGGAGGGTGTCCCCGGCCGACCGGCGGCCGCGGTCACCGCCGCTGAACCGGCCTGAACCGCGGGGGACGGCGCGGCGCCCGGTGGCGGCCGGCCGTCGCCCCGCCGTCAGTGGCGCAGCGGACGCTGGTTCTTGTTCTCCTCGGCGACCATGTGGAGCACGATGGTGAGCAGCGACCCCACGAGCCCGCCGATGATGAGCAAGCCGATGGCGAACAGCACATAAGAACCGATTTCCATGATCTTCCCCTGAGATGCCGGTCATCCGGTGCGTACGGCCTCATGTCCATCCTGCGCCGACGGCCTCCCCCGCACGGGCAAGGGACGTCACGGAAACCGCATGTTCCCGTCAAGGGCGTTTCGCCCGTACGGACACCGGACGCACGGGCAGGCGGAGGCCTGGCGCACGGAGGCCGGACGCGCGGACGCCGGACGCGCGGACGCCGAGCGCCCGGACTCGCGGAGGCCGGGCGCGGGGAGGAGCGCCCGGATCCGGCCCGCCGCCCTCAGCGGTGGCTGATCGGCCACTCCTGGTCCCGGAGCCCGAGCTCGTGCAGCACGAGCCCGATCAACGGGACGAGCAGCCCGGCGAGCACCAGGAGACCGAACCCCAGCATCATGATCTGAGCGGCTTCCATGGCTTCCTCCTCGTGAAGCGGAGCGGATGCGTTCACCCGTCTCTCCGTCGCCCGGCGGGCAAGCGGACGTCCCGGACGCGCCACGGTTCGCCCAAGAAGCGGCCCTGCCCCGCGGAGCCGTACGGCGGGCGCCTTCCGGAACGCCCGCCGGGAGGCCGTACCCTCTAGCAGGAACCGGCGAGAACCGGCAGAAGGCCCCCGGCACGGAGGATCGAAGACGATGCCCGAGTTCGACTACACCGACCTGCTCCCCCTGGGAACGGACGAGACGGAATACCGCCTGGTCAGCAGCGAGGGGGTGCGGGTGGTCGAGGCCGCGGGCCGCAGGTTCCTGGAGGTCGCCCCCGAGGCGCTGCGGCTGCTCACCGAGACCGCGATCCACGACATCTCGCACTACCTGCGGTCGTCGCACCTCGCCCAGCTCCGTAAGATCATCGATGACCCCGAGTCCAGCGGCAACGACCGCTTCGTCGCCCTCGACCTGCTCAAGAACGCGTCCATCTCGGCCGGCGGCGTGCTCCCGATGTGCCAGGACACCGGCACCGCCATCGTGATGGGCAAGCGCGGCCGGCACGTGCTGACCGACGGCGCCGACGCCGAGCACATCTCCCGCGGCGTCTACGACGCCTACACCCGGCTGAACCTGCGCTACTCCCAGATGGCCCCGCTCACCATGTGGGAGGAGAAGAACACCGGCTCCAACCTCCCCGCCCAGATCGAGCTGTACGCCGAGGACCCGCACGGCCACCCGGACGAGTACAAGCTGCTGTTCATGGCCAAGGGCGGCGGCAGCGCCAACAAGTCGTTCCTGTACCAGGAGACCAAGGCCGTCCTCAACGAGAAGCGCATGCTGGCCTTCCTGGAGGAGAAGATCCGCTCCCTCGGCACGGCCGCCTGCCCGCCGTACCACCTGGCGATCGTGGTGGGCGGCACCTCGGCCGAGTTCGCGCTGAAGACCGCGAAGTACGCCAGCGCCCGTTACCTGGACTCGATCCCGACCGAGGGCTCCCCCAGCGGGCACGGCTTCCGCGACACCGAGCTGGAGGCCAAGGTCTTCGAGCTCACCCAGAAGCTCGGCATCGGCGCCCAGTTCGGCGGCAAGTACTTCTGCCACGACGTCCGGGTGATCCGCCTGCCCCGGCACGGCGCCTCCTGCCCGGTCGCCATCGCGGTCTCCTGCAGCGCCGACCGCCAGGCCCTGGCGAAGATCACTCCTGAGGGGATCTTCCTGGAGAAGCTGGAGACCGACCCGGCCCGCTTCCTGCCGGACACCACCGACGAGCACCTGTCGGACGACGTCGTGAAGATCGACCTCAACCGGCCGATGGCGGAGATCCTCGCCGAGCTGACCAAGTACCCGGTCAAGACCCGCCTCTCGCTGACCGGTCCGCTGGTCGTCGCCCGCGACATCGCGCACGCCAAGATCGGCGAGCTGCTCGACGCGGGCGGCGAGATGCCGCAGTACATGAAGGACCACGCCGTCTACTACGCCGGTCCCGCCAAGACCCCCGAGGGCTACGCCTCCGGCTCCTTCGGTCCGACCACCGCCGGGCGGATGGACTCCTACGTCGAGCGCTTCCAGGCCGCGGGCGGCTCCATGGTGATGCTCGCCAAGGGCAACCGGTCCAGGCAGGTCACCGAGGCGTGCCAGAAGTACGGCGGCTTCTACCTGGGCTCCATCGGCGGCCCGGCCGCCCGCCTGGCCCAGGACTGCATCCGGAAGGTCGAGGTCCTGGAGTACCCGGAGCTCGGCATGGAGGCCGTCTGGAAGATCGAGGTCGAGGACTTCCCCGCCTTCATCGTGGTGGACGACAAGGGCGACGACTTCTTCACCGACCGCACCGGCCCGGCCCTTTCCATCGGCCGCCGGAGCTGACCGCAGGCCGCGCCGTGGCCCGGGGAGCGCTTCCCCGGGCCACGGCCGCCTTGCAAAAATAGGAAGACCGGTCTACTTTTTCCTCATGGGCCAGAAAGGCGAGGAGACCCGCGGCCGCCTGCTCGACGCGACGCGGGACCTGATCGAGACCGGCGGTTACTTCGGCACGGGGCTGAACCAGGTGGTCGCCGCGAGCGGGGCGCCGCGCGGCTCGCTCTACTTCCACTTCCCCGGCGGCAAGGACCAGCTGGTGGCCGAGTCCGTGCGGCGTGCCGGGCGGGAGATCGGCGAGACGCTGCACGCGCTGGCGGAGACCGCGCCCGACGCGGCCGGCCTGGTCGCCGGGGTGATCCGGCTGCTGGGCGATCGGCTGGAGGAGTCCGGCTGGCGCAAGGGCTGCCCGGTGGCGACCGTGGCACTGGAGACGGCGGCCACCAGCGACCCCCTCCACCGGGCCTGCTCCGACGTCTACGGATCCTGGGAGGAGGCGCTCCGCCTGCGCCTGGCCGCCGACGGCCACCCCGAGCCGGACGACACCGCGGCCACCGTGCTCGCCCTGGTCGAGGGCGCACTGCTGCTGGCCCGGGCACACCGGAGTCGGGAGCCGCTGGACCGCGTCACCCGCCGGATCGTCGCACTGCTGTAGGAGTCCCCGGTTCCCCTCCGGGGACCTCTTCGCGCCTCGAAAATATGTAGACCGATCTATAAACAGGAGTGATCGTATGACCCCCGACTCCCTCGTCCTCGGTGCCACCGGGTTCGTCGGCCGCTCCCTGGTGGCCGAGCTGCTCCGCCAGGGGCGTACGGTCGCCGCCGCCGTACGCGGCTCCGGGGACCGGCTGACCGCCTGGCTCGCCGGGCAGGGGGTGGAGTCCTCCCGGTTGACCGCCGTCACCTGCGACGTCACCGTGCCCGGCCTCGGCCTGCGGGAGAACGCCGGCCTGGAGGCCGTGCGCGACGTCTACAACGCCGCCGGCCGGTTCGCCTTCGGGCTGACCGTGCAGGAGGCGCGGTCGGTCAACGTCACCGGCGCGCTCAACGCGGCCGACTGGGCCGCCACCCGCCCCGGCCTGCGCCGCCTGGTCCACGTCAGCGGCTACCGGGTGAGCGGCGGGAGCCCCGACCACCGGCGCGAAGGGCCCTACGAGGCCTCCAAGAAGGAGGGCGACGCGGCGGTGCGCGCCCGGGCCGCCGAGCTCGGCCTCCCGCTGAGCGTGGTCAACCCCGCCACCGTGATCGGCCCCGGCCAGTTCATCGGCCTCGCCTCGCTCGTCCGGGACCTCCGGCACCGGCGGCTGCCCGTCCTCCCCGGCGGGCCCGGCGTCTTCGTCCCCGTGGTCGACATCGGCTACCTGGCCCGGTTCATGGCCGCCCTGCCCGAGCATCCGGAGACCGCGGGCAGGGCGTACTGGGTGCTCGACGACGAGACGCCCGAGCTCCCGGAGCTGGTCGCGCTGCTCGCGGCCCACCTGGGCGTGCCCGCACCGCGGTGGTCGGTCCCCGTCGGGCTGGTGCGGCGGCTGCCCCGCGCGCTGACCGGCGTCGACCCGGAGACGCTGTCGTTCCTCTCGAAGGACCGCTACGACACCGCCCCGGCCCTGGCCTTCGCGGAGCGGATCGGGCTGCGGATGCCGCCGGTCGGGCAGGCCCTCCGGCGCTGGGCCGACGACCTGGTCGCCGCGCGGTTCGGGGAGGGGCCGGCGGAGCGGGAGACCGCGGCGGGGAGAGGAGCCCCGCGTGGGACTCGGTGACCGGGAGAGCCGCGCTCCACCGCCGCGGGCGCCGGCCGCTCCGCCGTGCGGCGGGGCGGCCGGCGCCCGTGGTCCTTCCGGGGAGGCGCTCAGCCGGTGAGGAACGCGACGAGCGCCTCGTTGACCTCCTGGGCGTGGGTCCACAGCAGGCCGTGCGGAGCGCCTTCGATCTCGACGTAGGTCGCCTCGGGCAGCGCCTTGCGCAGCAGGCGGGCGGTGGCGTCGATGGGCAGGATGCGGTCGGCGGTGCCGTGCAGGATCAGCGCGGGCACCCCGGAGGCGGCGACGGCGGCGACGTCGGCGCGGAAGTCGGTGACCCAGGTCGGCACGCACGCGGCCGAGGCGTGGGCCGACGCCCCGGCGGCCACGTTCCAGCTGGACCGCAGGGCCGCCTCGCTGAGGCGCCCGCCGAGGTTCTCGTCGGTGTTGTAGAAGTCGGCGTAGAAGGCGTCGAAGTAGGCGTAGCGGTCGGCGGTGACGGCCTGGAGGATCCCGTCGAAGACGGACCGGTCGACGCCGCCGGGGTTGTCGTCGGTCTTGAGCAGGAACGGCTGGAGCAGGGCCAGGAAGGCCGCCTTGCCCACCCGCTCGGTGCCGTAGGTGCTCAGGTAGCGGGCGACCTCGCCGCTGCCCATGGAGAACCCGACGAGTACGGCGTCGCGCAGGTCGAGGGTGCGCATCAGGACGTCGAGGTCGGTGGCGAAGGTGTCGTAGTCGTAGCCGGTGGTGGGCCGGCTGGAGCGGCCGAAACCGCGCCGGTCGTAGGTGATGACCCGGTGACCGGTCTCCAGCAGGGCGGGGAGCTGCTTCTCCCAGGAGTGGCCGTCGAGGGGGTAGCCGTGGATGAGCACGACCGGCCGGCCGGCGCCGTGGTCCTCGTAGTAGATCTCGATGGAGGTGGAGTTCTCGGTGCCGACGGTGATGTAGGCCATTTTCGTTCCTTTGCGTGGTGTGAGGTCACTGCTGGGGTGAACGTACGGATCGCGTGCTGCGCAGAGGTGAACGGGACGGGGCCCGGGAGCGGCCCGCCGACGACCGCGGAAGATCGGGAGGGCCGTTCGCCCCCGCCCCGGACGTGCCGTCCGGCGGCCCCTCCAGCGGCGGCCCTCTAGCGGCGGCCGGCGGCGGCGCGCTCGATCAGGTCGGCCACCGCGTCGGGGCGGGAGACCAGGACCGCGTGCGAGGCGCCCTCGATCTCCACGGTGGCGCGGGCCTCGGCACGCTTCGCCATGAAGCGCAGCGCGGCCGGCGGGATGTTCTTGTCGCCGGTGGGGACGAGCGCCCAGGAGGCGATGTCCTTCCAGGCGGGGGCACCGGAGGGCTCGTTGAGCGCCGCGGCGGTGACGGGGCGCTGGGTGGCGGCCATCAGCTTCGCGTCGCGGGCGGGGACGTCGTGGGCGAACTGCTTGCGGAACTTCTCCTGGCGGACGTAGAGGTCGGTCCCGCCGCCGGGCAGCGGCACCTCCCGCAGGGTCTCGCCGAGGGTGCTGCCGGGGTGTCTGCCGGCCAGGTCCGCGGCGCTCTCGCCCTTCTCCGGGATGAAGGCGGCGATGTACACGAGGGCCTTGACCTCGTCGTTGCCCCGGGCCGCGTTGGTGATGACCGCACCGCCGTAGGAGTGGCCGGCCAGGACGACGGGGCCCTTGATGCTCTTGAGCAGGGCGGCGGTGGCGGCGGCGTCGTCGGCCAGGCCGCGCAGCGGGTTGGCCGACGCGATCACGGTGTAGCCGCGGCGCTGGAGCCGCTCGGCCACGCCGTTCCAGCTGGAGGCGTCGGCGAACGCGCCGTGCACGAGCACGATGGTGGGCTTGGCCGGGCTCGCGGTCGCAGCGGAGGCCGCCGGGGCGGCGGTGGTGAGCGCGGAGGCCGCGGCGGCCGTGGCGAGCAGGGCGGTGAGGGGGCGGGCGAAGCGGGCCATCGGATCCTCCGGGGAAGTCGTTTTTCGAAGTGGTTGAACCGTACTCGATTACATCGCGTACGAGATAGTCGAGAGCGACGTGATCTACGCCACTCCGATGACTTGCGGCGACCGGTCCGCGTGGGTCGCGGTGGCTCCACGTGGGTCGCGGTGGCGCCCGGCCGCTCCCGCGCCGATGACGGTCGCGGGCACGTCCCGGGTCCGGCGGAGCGGAGCGGATTGCCGCTTCCGTTGCAAGATCTCCGAGATGTCCCGGGGGACCGGGCCGCCGATCTGGATCACATGCGATCGAATCGCGTGCGATCTGGTCGTCACCGCTCTTTCCGCCTAGACTCCGTCCATGGATTCGGACGCGAACCGCCGCCGGGCGGACGCCCCGCGGGACGACGGCTCCGGGCCGCTGGCCGCGATGCTCTGCTTCGACCTGTACGCCGCCTCGCGCAGCGTCACCTCCGTCTACCGCACCCTGCTCGACCCCCTCGGCCTGACATATCCGCAGTACCTCGTGATGGCCGTGCTCTGGCGGCACGAGGAGAGCACGGTCCGCGCGATCGTCGACGAGCTGCGGCTCGACTACAACACCGTCTCCCCCCTGCTCAAGCGGCTGGAGGCGAACGGCCTGCTGGCGCGGCGCCGCCGCGCCGACGACGAGCGCTCCGTCGCCGTCACCCTCACCGAGGAGGGACGGGCCCTGCGGGAGCGGACCCTGCACATCCCGGACGCCATCGGCGAGGCCATGGGCATCGACGGCGAGACCGTCGCCGGGCTCCAGGGCGTCCTGCGCACCATCGCCGACTCCGCCACCGCGTACGCGGCCCGCGCCTCGGCCGGTACGGCCCGCACGGCGCACTGACGCCTCGGCCCCGCCCTCCCGCACCGGGCTCCGACACCGCCCCGCCCTTAGGCCTCGGGTTCCGGGACCGGGTTCCGGCACCGGGTTCCGGGACCGCCCCGCACCCCCGGTCTCCCGAGCGGTCCCGCGCCTCCGGCCTCCCGCACGGTCCCGGCGGAGGGAGTGAAAACGGTGACCGTACGTGTCCCGACTGTCACCTGCGAGAGAATCTGACCGCAATGGACAAGAACTTTCGGCCCTGTCTCTACTGGTCGCACTACGCAAATCGGTAAGCTGCCCATCATGCGTGCGCCGTCCGGATACCTTCTTGCCGCGCGCTACCGGCTTGCCGAGCCGGTCGGGCGCGGCGGCATGGGCACCGTTTGGCGAGCGCACGACGAGTTGCTCGGCCGCGAGGTGGCGGTCAAGGAGGTGCGGCTGCCGCTGGTCCTCGACGAGGAGCTGCGGGCCGAGCTCTGTGCGAGGACCGAGCGCGAGGGGCGGGCGACCGCGATGGTCGCGCACCCTTCGGTGATCACCGTCTTCGACGTCGTCACCGAGGACGAGCGCCCCTGGATTGTCATGGAGCTGCTCAGAGCCAGGTCCCTGGAGCAGCTGGTCCAGCAGGAGGGGCCGCTGCCCCCGCGCCAGGCCGCCGAGATCGGGCGGCAGGTGCTGGGCGCGCTGCGCGCCGTACACGCCAAGGGCATCCTGCACCGCGACGTGAAGCCCAGCAACGTCCTGGTGACCGGCGAGCGGGCCGTCCTCACCGACTTCGGCCTCGCCGCGCTGGAGGGCGAGGTCTCGATCACCCAGGCGGGCATCGTGCTCGGCTCCGCCGGCTACATCGCGCCGGAGCGGGTGCTGGGCTCCAAGGCGAGCCCGGCCGCCGACCTGTGGTCCCTCGGGGCGACCCTCTACACCGCCGTCGAGGGCCGGGGCCTGCACGGGCGGCGCACGGCAGCCGCCGCGCTGGCCGCGCTGACCAGCGGCGAGCCGATCCCGATGGAGAAGGCGGGCCCCCTCGCCCCGGTGCTCCGCGGGCTGCTCACGATCGACCCGGCCACCCGGCTCGACCCGGTCCGGGCCTCGCTGATGCTGGCCCGGGTGGCGGCCGGCGGGATCGCCGAGGAGCCGCTGAGCCGTCCCGCGGGCAAGCCGGCGCGGCCCGCCCCGGCGATCGCCGTGCCCTCGTTCAACCGCAGGCCCCAGCACCGCGGCCTGCACCGGGCGGGCGCCGCGCCGATTCCGCCTCCGCCGCCGGTCGCGACCCCGGTGCCGCCGCCGCGCGGACACCGGCGCCCCGCCGAGGGGAACCACCGCAAACCGCCGCTGGCGCCGAGGCCCGCGCCGCGCCCCCTGGTCCGCCTCATGTCGCCGGTCATCCGGCTGATGCTGCCCCGCAGTCTCTGGCCCAAGGAACTCCGCAAGCGAGGCTAAAGCGTTCCTCAAGGAGTAATCGCTTATCTTCTTCTCATGCCGGAACAGCAGACGCGCGTGCTCGCTGGCCGTTATGAGCTGATCACCCCGCTCGGCCGGGGGACGATGGGCACCGTTTGGCGTGCCCACGACCGTTCCCTGGGCCGCGAGGTGGCGATCAAGGAGATCCGCCAGGAGCCCGGGCTCAGCGAGGCACAGCGCGCCGAACTGCGGGAGCGCATGATCCGTGAGGGTCGTACGGCCGCCCGCATCAGCCACCCTTCAGTCGCCACCGTCCACGATGCGATCATCGAGGACGGCAGCCCGTGGATCATCATGGAGCTGGTCCAGGCCCGCTCCCTGGAGCAGGTGGTCGAGGAGGAGGGTCCCCTCCCGCCCCGGCTCGTGGCCGCGATCGGGGTGGACCTGCTGGACGCGCTGCGCGCCGCCCACGCCCAGGGCGTGCTCCACCGCGACGTGAAGCCCGGGAACGTGCTGATCACCGAGAGCGGCCGGGTGGTCCTGACCGACTTCGGCATCGCCAAGGCCGAGGGGGACACGAGCCTCACCCAGACCGGCATGGTGATCGGCTCCCCGGGGTACACCGCGCCCGAACGGGCCCGCGGGGAGCACACCGGGCCGGAGTCCGACCTCTGGTCGCTCGGGGCCACGCTGTACTTCGCGGTCGAAGGCCGTCCGGCGTACGAACGGTCCACGATGGCCGAGACGCTCGCCGCGCTGATGACCGAGAGCGTCGACCCGCCGGTCCAGGCGGGCCCGCTCCGCCCGGTCCTGGAGCAGCTGCTGGAGAAGGACCACACGGTACGGCTCACGCCCTCCCAGGCGATCGCCATGCTCCGGGCGGTGGCCGACACCCCCCTGGCCTCGTCGGCGCCCCCTGAGGCGTTCCGGCCCCCGGCGCCCGCTCCCGCGGCGGACGGCGGGGCCGGTTCCCCGTTCCATCACGCCGCCGGCCCCGGCTCCGAGGGCCGGGCGGGGGCATGCGCCGGGGACGGCGCGGGGAGCGGCCCCGGGAACGGCACGGGGAGCGGTCCCGGGAACGGCACGGGGCCGGACGAGGAGTTCGACGCCAACCGGACGATGATGGTCGCGCGTCCCACGATCGGGCTCCCCCTCCCCGGTGCCGGCCGGACTCCCCCGGCCCCGCCCGCACCCCGCCCCGAGGCCGGCTCCGGCGTCGTCGCCGGCCTGGGCACCCCGGTGGCCCGGGGGCCGTCCGCTCCGGACCGCCGGGGAGGGCCCGGTGGCCCGGCGGTCCCGGGGTCCGGAACCTCCGCGCCCACGGGTCCCGGATCCGGGGGCCCGGGATCCGCAGGCCCGGGCGGTCCGCCGGTCGGCGGCCCTCCTGCGTCTCCGCCGGGGTTCTCCGGCGGGCAGGGCCCCGGAGCACCGGGCACCGGAGGGTGGAACCCCCCGGGCCCGCCGTTCCACGGCGCGTCGCCGGCGGGTCCGGGAGGGTTCGCCCCGGGTGACGCTCCGACGGAGACCGGGGCGCTCCCGGGCCCCGGCGGGTTAGGTGGACCCGGCGGACCGAACGGCCCCGGCAGGCCCGGAGGACCCGGCTCGTTCGGGGGAGCGGGCGGATTCGACGCACCCGGTGGGCCGAACGGCCCGGGCGGGCCCGGAGGGCCGGGATCACCGGGAGACCGGCCGGGCCCGCTCCCGCAGGGGCCCGGTCAGAGGTGGCCCGGTGACGACGACTCCGCACCCGGCCTGGGGACCGAGCTGTTCTCGATCGTCGGACCGGGTGAGCAGCAGGTCGCGCAGCAGCAGAAGAAGCGGGCCGGGGCGCTCCTCCTGATGGGCGTGGCGACCGCCGCCCTGGTGGTCATCATCGTCCTCGTCCTGGCGCTCCTCTACGCCCGGTGACCGCACGGCGGCATCCACGCGACGGCGCGGATGCCGCCCGGACGGGCCCCGGCACCGGCCCGGACGACGGCCGGATCCCGCCTGGAACATCCGCCTTATCCTTCGCGTTGCAGACTGGGTCCATGAGCGAGTATCGGATCGAACATGACTCGATGGGCGAAGTGCACGTTCCGGCGGGCGCGAAGTGGCGGGCTCAGACCCAGCGGGCGATAGAGAACTTCCCCGTCTCGGGGCGCGGCCTGGAGAGTCCCCACATCGCGGCCCTCGGCCTGATCAAGGCGGTGGCCGCCGAGGTCAACGCCGAGCTGGGGGTGCTCGACAAGGAGCTGGCCCAGGCGATCGCCGAGGCCGCCACCGACATCGCGGAGAACGAGTGGGACGGGGAGTTTCCGGTCGACGTCTTCCAGACGGGTTCGGGGACCTCCTCCAACATGAACGCCAACGAGGTCATCGCCACGCTCGCCGAGGAACGGCTTGGCCGCCCGGTCCATCCCAACGACCACGTCAACGCCTCCCAGTCGTCCAACGACGTGTTCCCCACCTCCATCCACGTCGCCGCCCTGACCGAGGTGACCTACCACCTCATCCCCTCCCTGCGGCACCTGGCCACCGCGCTGCGCGAGAAGTCGATCGAGTTCGACGAGGTGGTCAAGGCGGGCCGTACGCACCTGATGGACGCCACGCCGGTCACGCTCGGCCAGGAGTTCGGGGGGTACGCCACCCAGATCGACAACGCCGTCGCCCGGGTGCGGAGCGCGCTCCCCCACCTCGCCCAGCTCCCCCTGGGCGGCACGGCCGTCGGAACCGGGATCAACACCCCGCCGGGTTTCGCCACGAAGGTCATCGCGAAGCTCCGCGACGTCACCGACCTCCCCTTCTGCGAGGCCCCCGACCACTTCGAGGCGCAGAGCGCCCGGGACGCGGTCGTGGAGCTCTCCGGGCAGCTCCGGACGGTCGCGGTCTCCCTCAACAAGATCGCGAACGATCTCCGCTGGATGGGATCGGGACCGCGCGCGGGGCTCGGTGAGATCAACCTGCCCGACCTCCAGCCGGGGTCCTCGATCATGCCCGGCAAGGTCAACCCCGTCATCCCCGAGGCCGTGTGCATGGTCGCCGCGCAGGTCATCGGGAACGACGCGGCCATCGCCTTCGCCGGCGCCTCGGGCACCTTCGAGCTCAACGTGGCCCTGCCGGTCATCGCCCGCAACGTCCTGGAGTCCATCCGGCTGCTGGCCAACGTCTCCCGGCTGCTGGCCGACCGCTGCGTGCACGGCATCACCGCCAACACCGGGCGCCTGCGGGAGTACGCCGAGTCGTCGCCGTCCATCGTCACCCCGCTCAACCGGTACGTCGGCTACGAGGAGGCGGCGAAGATCGCCAAGCAGTCGCTGGCCGAGCGGAAGACCATCCGCGAGGTCGTCGTCGAGCGCGGGCACGTCGCGGACGGCACCATCACCGAGGAGCAGCTCGACGCCCTGCTCGACGTGCTCTCCATGACCCGCCCGCCTGACCGTCCCGCTTGAGGGTCCCATCTGCCCGCCCGCCCCGCCCGCGTCACCGGCTCCGTGGGCGGGGCGGGCGGGCAGAGGCGACGGGGCGTTTTCGGCCCGGCCGGGCGCCGTGGAAGGTGATCTGCGAGACTCGGCGCCATGGCACAGATCAAGTTCTACGGCCGCCGCGACGTCTGGGGTCCGCTCCGCCAGGAGCTCTCCGACCTCGTGCACGGCTGCCTGGTCCAGGCGTGGAAGCTCCCCGAGGACAAGAGGTTCCACCGGTTCCTGCTGCTGGACGCCGAGGACCTCGTCTGCCCGCAGCGGAGCGATCGCTATCTGATCGTGGAGATCGTCTGCTTCGAGGGCCGGTCGGAGGAGGCCAGGCGCGAGCTGATCCGGACGCTCTTCGCCTGGACCGGCGATGCGCTCGGCCTCCCCGCCGACGACCTGGAGATCGTGATCCTGGAGTCGCCCCAGGTGAACTGGGGCATCCGGGGCGTCCCCGGCGACGAGCTGGCGCTGACCTACCCGGTCAAGGTCTGATCCCGGCACCCGGGCCGGTCCCGGGTGACCCGTCCCCGTCGGCGGGCGCATCTCACGCGACCTTCGGTGTCGCCCGCATGCCGACGTAGCAGCACGCGGTGCCGTCGGCCAAGGTGGAGAAGACCACGGGCATGTGGTCCTCACTGAAGGAGGGGCCTGCCCCGGAGGCCGCGAACACCGTCTCCGACACCGGGATCAGATCCGCCTCCAGCGGCGGGGACAGGTCCTTCATGCCGTCGACGAACTCGTACCGCAGGTGCGGCGTGCCGTCGTCCTTCCGGCCGACGGTGATGACGACGCCCTCCCGCCGGTAGGTCCCGAGGAACGGCGCGATGTCGACGGCGAGCGGTTGCGCGGGCGGGCCGAAGGGGGCGGGCATCGTCACCCCGGCGAGTTCGGTGAGGAGTTCGCGGAACAGGTCGGCGTAGAGCAGGCGGGCGCTGCCGCCGTTGGTGAGCAGGGCCACGGCGACGCCCGCCCCTGGAACGACGCGCAGGTAGGCGTACTGGCCGATGGCGGCGCCGTCGTGGCCGAAACCGGCGACCCCGTTCCAGTCGTACAGGGTCCAGCCCAGTCCCCAGCCGTCGGCACTGACGGTCCACTTGTCGGGGCTGTCGGCCTCGTGCCGCTGCATGGCCGCGGCCGCCTCCTCGGACAGCACCCGGGTGCCGTCCGGCGCGGCGCCCCCGGCCAGATGCATGCGGGCGAAGCGGGCGAGGTCTCCGGCGGAGACGATGACCCGGCCGGCCGGCCCGGCGGAGCGCGGCATCAGGTCCCAGGCCGGCGCCGGATCGGGATCGGCACCCGGACCGCCCAGGTGGCTCATGGCCACCCGGAAGCGCAGAGCCTCCTCGGGCAGCGTCATCGAGTGCTCCAGCCCGAGCGGCGTGAAAAGCATGTCCTTCAGCGCCCGGTCCCAGGTCTTACCGGTCAGCACCTCGACGACGCGGCCGAGCACGACGTATCCGAGGCTGCCGTACGAGAGCGCGGTCCCCGGCGGGCAGTCCAGCGCCACGTCTCGTGCGGCCTCGACATATCCGGCCAGGCAGTCGTCGCCCCGGCCGGAGTCGTGGTTGAAGTCGTTGGTCACGCCGCCGGTGTGCGACAGCAGCCGCCGGACCGTGATCGCCTTCGTGGCCTCGGGGTCGGGAGTGGCGAACTCCGGCAGCACGCTCACCACCGGCGCGTCCAGGTCCAGCGCGCCGGAGTCGACCAACTGCATGATCAGGGTCGCGGTGTAGACCTTGGCCACCGATCCGGACAGGAAAACCGAGTCGGTGGTCGCCTCCACCCCCGTACCGCGGTGTAACACGCCGCTGGCCAGCTCGTGCACCTCACCGTCGACCAGCACGGCCAGTGACGCGCCCGGCACGCGGTGGGCGGCGCGCAGCTCGTCCAGCCGCGCCTGCCAGCGGGACAGCGGGAAGCCCCGGCCCGTGGAGTCCGTGGTTCCCCGGGCGCCCTCCGCCTTCCAGGCTCCCTCGGCGTTCCAGTACTGCTTCTCGGTCATGTCTTCTCCTCGTGCGTTCGGATGGTGCGTGCGGTCGGGGCGGTGCGGTGCGGTTCGGAACCGGGGTCTCGGAGGACGGCGGCTCACGTCCGGGCGCGCGGCACCCCCGGAACAGGCCGGTGCCACGAACGGCGGAAATGCGCCGCCGCCCTGGAGCCCTCATTTGCCGCGTACGGCGTGCCCTGTACGCGAACACTGTACGCAGAGGGATCGATGTGCGCAACGGAGGATTCTGTGCGCACGAACCGATGCGGCCGCGAGTCGATGGATCAGATGTGCGCAGAAGCGCACGATGTGCGCTAACGTGATCGAAAAAGGAGGCCCCATGCAGACGGACGAGCCGCCCATCCCCTCGGTGTGGGCCCGTCGGCGGGCGAAGCGGGAGCAGCCGGCGCTGAGCCAGGACCGGATCGTCTCCGAGGCCGTCCGTCTCCTGGACGAGGAAGGCGTCGAGGCCCTGAGCATGCGCAGCCTCGGCGCCCGTCTGGGTGCCGGGGCCACCTCGCTCTACCGGCACGTGGCCAGCAAGGACGAGCTGATCGAGCTCGTCGTGGACGAGGTCTACGGCGAGGTCCGGGTGCCCGGCGCCGACGACCCGGACGCCTGGCGGGAGGACCTCGCCCAGTGCGCCCGCAGCCTGCGCGCGATGATCCTGCGCCACCCCTGGGTCGCCTCCGTGCTCGGCCAGACCGGGCTGGCCTCACTCGGGCCGAACCTGATGGGCCGCTCGGAACGCATGATCGCCCTGTTCCGGGCCGCGGGCTTCGCCCCGGGTGAGGCCGATCGGGCCATGAACACGCTCATCGCCTACGTCATCGGCATCGCCACCAGTGAGGCGGCCTACCTGTCGCTGCTCGCCCGCAGCGGCCGGACCGAGCAGGAATGGGCCGACGGCCTGCGGTCGGCCGCTGAGCGGGCCATGCGGGAGCACCCCCTCCTGCGCGAGGAGCACGCCGCCCAGCCGTACGAAGACCCGGAGCGGGTCCGTGAGGAGAACTTCGCCTACGGCCTGGAACGCGTCCTCGACGGCCTGCAGGCCAGGCTCCGCTCCGCCCCGGGCCGCCGGGTCATCCCCTGACCTCCGCGAACGGGGCCGTCCGAAACCGCCCCGTCACCCCCGGAGCCCGGCGAACAGGTCGGTCTCGGGCAGCTCCGTCTCCACCAGCGAGCGGGCGAGGTGGTAGTCCTCCGTCGGCCACACCTCGCGCTCCAGGTCGCGGGGGTGGGCGAACCAGGGGCCGTCCGGGTCGATCTGGGTGGCGTGGGCCTTCATCGCCCGGTCGCGGATCTCGAAGTGGTCGTCGCAGGTCACCCGGGTGGTCACCGGCAGCTCCGGCATGCCCTCGAACCAGTCGTCGGTCACCATCTCCGCCAGCGGAGACGGGAGCCCCCGGGCCAGCAGCCCTTCGTGGATCGCGGTGAACCACTCGCGGGTGAATGACGCGATGTAGTACAGCTTGAGCGGCTGCCAGGGCTCCCCGGTGCCGGGGTAGCGGTCCGGGTCGCCCGCCGCCTCGAAGGCCTCGACGGCCACCCGGTTGGTCATGATGTGGTCGGGGTGCGGGTAGCCCCCGCTCTCGTCGTAGGTGACGATCACGTGCGGCCGGAACTCCCGGACCGCCGCCACCAGCGGCTCCGCCGCCACCGCCAGGTCCTGCACGGCGAAGCACCCGTCCGGCAGCGGCTCCCCCTCGCCCGGCAGCCCCGAGTCGACGAAGCCGAGCCAGCGGTGGCCGACCCCGAGGATCGCGGCGGCCTCGGCCATCTCCTTGCGACGGATCTCCGCCATGTTCTCCAGCACGCCGGGGCGGTCCATCGCGGGGTTGAGCACGTCGCCGCGCTCTCCCCCGGTGCAGGTGCAGACCAGCACGTCCACCCCCTCGGAGACGTAGCGGGCCGTCGTCGCCGCCGCCTTGCTGGACTCGTCGTCGGGGTGGGCGTGCACGGCCATCAGTCGCAGCGGGTTCGCGGTCATCGGCGTCCTCGGTGTCCTCGTGTCCTGGATGTCCTGGGCGTCGGGAGCGATCGGCTCGGACCCGTCCGACCCTAGATCGCGCTTACGACATTTCTCCGAACCGCGGCGGCCGGGAATCCCTTCCCTCGGCCCGCGGGACGCCGCCGCCCGGAGGACGCCGCACCCGAATCCGCGCCGGGAAGGGCTCGCGTGCGGCCGTCACATAACCCGCGAGGGCGGTATGTCGACGGGGGACATGTGAGGGATCCAGGTGATTGCCTAGATTCACTGACATGACTGACCTGACGGGGCGGCGGGCCGTGGTGACCGGAGCGGGCAGCGGGATCGGGCGCGCCTGCGCGCTGCGGCTCGCCGCCGCCGGAGCGCACGTGGTGGTGGTCGACGTGGACGCCGAGGCCGCGGAGAAGACGGCCGCGGACGTGTCGGGGACCCCGGTGGCGGCGGACCTGTCGGCGCCGGACTTCACCGGGGCGTTCCCGGACGGCCTCCTGGCGGGCGCGGACGTCGTGGTGAACAACGCCGGGTTCCAGCACGTGGCGCCCATCGAGGAGTTCCCGCCCGAGGTCTTCTCCCGGATCCTCAAGGTCATGGTCGAGGCGCCGTTCCTGCTGGCCCGGGCGGTCCTGCCCGGCATGTACGGGCGGGGGTGGGGCCGGATCGTCAACATCTCCTCGGTCCACGGCCTGCGCGCCTCGCCGTACAAGTCCGCCTATGTCACCGCGAAGCACGCGCTGGAGGGGCTGTCGAAGGTGATCGCCCTGGAGGGCGCCGAGCACGGGGTGACCTCCGTCTGCGTGAGCCCGGGCTACGTGCGCACCCCGCTGGTGGAGCGGCAGATCGCCGCCCAGGCCGAGGCCCACGGCATCGGCGCGGACGAGGTCGTCGAACGCGTCATGCTCGCGCCCGCCGCGGTGAAACGGCTGGTCGAGCCGGAGGAGGTCGCCGAGCTCGTCGCCTACCTGTGCGGTCCGCACGGCTCGTTCATGACGGGGGTCTCCCTGCCGGTGGACGGCGGCTGGACCGCCCGCTGAGCGGCCCCGCGACAATGAACGGTATGAGCACGCGGGTCTTCCTCGAACTCCTGGCCAGGGAGGCCTCCGCGGTCGAGTTCGAGGGGCCCGTGCTGGCGGCCAGGACCGCCGGGGCCGACGCCGCCACGCTCGCCGAGCTGGAGGAGGCAAAGCTCGCGGCGCTGAAGGTCCGGGCGCTGCTGCGGCGCCGGGCCCGGCGCGAGGCGGAGCTGTCGGCGCTGTTCGACACGGCGGGCGACCTGGCCGCGCTGCGCGACCTGGACGCGGTGCTGGAGGCCATCGTGCACCGGGCCCGGCAGCTGCTCGGCACCGACGCCGCCTACATGACGCTGCACGACCCCGACCGGGGCGACACCCGGATGCGGGTGACCGACGGCTCCGTCTCGGCCAAGTTCCGCTCGCTCCGGCTGGCCATGGGCGCCGGGCTGGGCGGACTGGTGGCGCAGACCGCCACGCCGTACTCCACGGCCGACTACTTCGCCGACGAGCGCTTCCGCCACATGCACGACATCGACGACGCCGTGCAGGAGGAGGGGCTGGTCGCCATCCTCGGCGTCCCGCTCAAGCTCGGCGGGCGGGTCATCGGGGTGCTGTTCGCCGCCAACCGGAGCGTGCGGCCGTTCACCCAGGACGAGGTGGTGCTGCTCGGCTCGCTGGCCGCGCACGCCGCGGTGGCCATCGACAACGCCCGGCTGCTGCAGGAGACCCGCAACGCGCTGGAGGAGCTCAGCGAGGCCAACCGGCGCCTCAACGCGCACAGCGAGGCCGTGGAGCGGGCCGCGCTCGCGCACGACCGGATGACCGGGCTGGTGCTGCGCGGCGGGGGTGTGGAGGACGTGGCGGCCGTGGTCACCGAGGTGCTCGGCGGCTCCCTGGCGGTGCTGGACGACGCCGGGCGGCCCATCACCGGCGACCTCGGCGGGCCCGGCGAGCACGCCGTCCGGGCCAGCGCAGGTCGCACGGCCCCCTCGGGCGATGCGGACCGGATGGACGGCGCGGACCGGGCGGACGGGCCCGGACGGCTCGACGCCGCCGCGATCGCCGAGGCCGCGCAGTCGTCCCGGACGCTGGGCCGTACCGTCCGGCGGGGCGACCTGCTCGTCGCCTCGGTGGACGTCGGCGGCGAGCCGCTGTGCACGCTCGTCCTGCGGACCGGCCGCCAGGTCTCCGACACCGACCACCGCATCCTGGAACGGGCCGCGCTGGTCACCGCCCTGCTGCTGCTCTTCCGCCGTACGGTGGCCGAGGCCGAGGGCCGGGTCCGCGGCGAGCTGCTCGACGACCTGATCTCCCGTCCCGGCCTCGGCGGGCTGGGCGAGCGGGCCCGGCGGGTGGGCGTGGACCTGGACGGCGACCACGTGGTGATCGTGGTCCGGCACGACGGCGGACGCGAGCGGGCGGCCTTCTGGGCCTCCTCCCGGGCCACGCTGGAGCACGGGCTCGCCGCCCAGCGCGGGGACGAGGTGGTGCTGCTGCTGCCCGGAGGTGATCCCGGGCTGCTGGCCAAGCGGGTGGCGGCCGAGCTGAGCGCCTCCCTCGGCCATCCCGCCACGGCCGGCGCCTGCGGCCCCGTGCGCGGCATCGCCGGGGTCGCCGCCGCCCACCGCGAGGCCCGGCGCTGCGCCGACGCGCTGCGGGCGCTGGGCCGGGCCGGAGAGGGCGCCGGCGCGGCCGAGCTGGGCTTCGTCGGCCTGCTGGTCGGGGAGGGACGCGACATCGGGACGTTCCTCGACTCGGCCCTCGGTCCGGTGATCGACTACGACGCCCGCCGGGGCACCTCGCTGGTCGGCACGCTCACCGCCTATTTCGGCACCGGCGGCTCGCTGTCGCGTACGGCGGAGGCCCTGCACATCCACGTCAACACCGTCACCCAGCGCCTGGACCGGATCGGCCGGCTCCTGGGAGCGGGCTGGCAGGAGCCCGAACGCGCCCTGGAGCTCCAGCTCGCCCTCCGGCTCCACCGGATCAGCCACCCCACCGCCTGAGCGGGACCCACACAGGCCGTCCGCGGGGTATGGTGCCGCGCCCCATAGGAGTGACGCCGGTCACTACGTACGGTGAGCCGACATCCCCCAACGGCGTCTCTCCCTGGTGAGTGAAGATGATGGCAGAGAAAACCCGCACCCCCATCGGCAAGATCGTCGGCGCCAGCCTCATCGGCACCACGATCGAGTGGTACGACTTCTTCCTGTACGGTTCGGCCGCCGCGCTGGTCTTCCCCGCGCTGTTCTTCCCCAAGTCCGATCCGCTCACCGGCACCCTGCTGGCCTTCCTCACCTACGCGGTCGGCTTCGTCGCCCGCCCGCTGGGCGCCCTGGTCTTCGGTCACTACGGCGACCGGCTCGGCCGCAAGAAGCTGCTGGTGCTCAGCCTGCTGCTGATGGGCGGTGCGACCTTCCTGATCGGATGCCTGCCCACCCACGCGGCGATCGGCGCGGCGGCCCCGCTGCTGCTGACCGCGCTCCGGCTCGTCCAGGGCTTCGCGCTCGGCGGCGAGTGGGGCGGCGCGGTGCTCATCGTCTCCGAGCACGGCGACGCCGGGCGGCGCGGCTTCTGGGCCTCCTGGCCGCAGGCCGGGGCCCCCGGCGGCAACCTGCTGGCCACCGCCGTGCTCGCGCTGCTGGCCGCGGTCCAGTCCGACGAGGCCTTCACGAGCTGGGGCTGGCGAGTGCCGTTCCTGCTCTCCGGCGTGCTGGTCCTGGTCGGCCTGTGGATCCGGCTGAGCATCAGCGAGTCGCCGGTCTTCCAGCAGGCCGTCGCCCACGCCGGGCCGAAGAAGACCATGCCCATCGTGGACGTCTTCCGCCACCACTGGCGGGACGTGCTCACCGCCATCGGCGCCCGCTTCGCCGAGAACGTCTCCTACTACGTGATCACCGCGTTCGTCCTGGTCTACGCCACGGAGGCGGCCGAGCTGGAGAAGGGCTTCGTGCTCAACGCGGTGCTGATCGGCTCCGCCGTGCACTTCGTGTCGATCCCGATGTGGGGCGCGCTCTCCGACCGGCTCGGCCGGCGCCCGGTCTACCTGCTCGGCGCGGCCGGGGTCGGCCTGTGGGCGTTCGCCTTCTTCCCGCTGATCGACACCGGGAACTTCGCCGCGATCACCCTCGCCGTCACGGTCGGCCTGATCCTGCACGGCGCGATGTACGGCCCGCAGGCGGCGTTCTTCTCCGAGCTGTTCGCCACCCGGATGCGCTACTCGGGCGTGTCCATCGGCGCCCAGCTCGCCTCGATCGTGGCCGGCGGCCTCGCCCCGCTGATCGCGGTGGCCCTGCTGCAGTCCTACGGCTCGGCGCTGCCGGTCATGCTCTACGTGGCCGGAGCCGCCGTGCTCACCCTGGCCACCGTGTTCGCGGCGAAGGAGACCAGGGGCCGCGACCTGGCCACCCTGGGCGACGCCCCCCGGTCCCCCGGCACCGCCGGAACCACCGGAACCGCCGCCGAGCCCGCCTCCCGCGGCTGAGCCGGACGAGAGGCCACCCGATGGGACTCCGACCGGGACTCCGTCCCGTACTCCGCCACCTGCTCGCCTCCGGCCTGGCGGTCACCGCCGCGGCCACCGCCGCGCTGACCGCGGCCGCCCCGGCGGCCCAGGCGACCCCGGCCGCCCCGGCCGCTTCGAAACCTCCGGCAACCCCGGCTGCCCTGACCGCCCCGGCCGCGAACGCGTCACCGGACGGGCCCGCGGGCGAACCCGGGAGCAGGTCCGCGGACGGCGAACCCGGGGACAGGCCCGCGGGCAGGCACTGCGCCCGCCAGGAACGGATCAAGGTTCCCGGGGCCGAGCACCAGGTCGCGGCCTGCCTGGACGACCTGACCACGGCCGGGACGACCGCCACCGGGCACACCGACCCCGCGGACTGGGCCGGGCTCCACCCGGCCGGGGCCGTCAGCCCGACCGGCGTGCCCGGCATCCAGATCGACGGCTACTTCCCCGACACCTCCACCACCAACACCAACCACGGCTGGAACCACGACGCGCAGTTCGTGCTCCGCCTCCCGGACGCCTGGAACGGCGGGCTGGTCGTCGCGGGCACGCCGGGCAACCGCGAGCAGTACGCCAACGACTTCACGATCTCCGACTGGGCGCTGGCCCGGGGCTACGCCTACGCGGCGACCGACAAGGGCAACACCGGTCTCGCCTTCTTCAGGGACGGGCGCGAGCCGGGGGACGCGATCGCCGAGTGGAACGAGCGCGTCACGCAGCTCGCCGTCGCGGCCGGGTCCGCCGTCCGGCAGCGGTACGGCACGGCCCCGCGCCGCACCTACGCCGCGGGCGTCTCCAACGGCGGCTACCTGGTCCGCTGGCAGCTGGAGAACCGGCCGTGGCTGTACGACGGCGGGATCGACTGGGAGGGCACGCTCTGGCGGGTCAGGGGCGACAACCTGCTGACCTTCCTCCCGCCGGCGCTCCGGGCCTACCCGCAGGGGGACGCCGAGGCGATGTACGCCGCCGGGTTCGCGCGCGGCTCGGAGTTCCTCTGGCCCTACCACCACCAGGTCTACTGGGACCTCACCCAGCGGATCTACCGGGAGGAGATCGATCCGGGCTACGACGGCGCCGCCGAGGCGGGCACGCCGTACTGTGCCCCGGGGGTCCCGGGCACCCCGGCCTGCGACGCGGACTACGACTACGCCGCGCGCAGGCCGTACGAGGCGGTCAGGAAGATCGCGCTGACCGGCAGGATCGGCAAGCCGCTGATCACGCTGCACGGCACGCTGGACACCCTGCTGCCGATCTCCCGCTCCGGGGACGTCTACGCGGGCATGGTCGGCGCGCGCCGGCCCTTCCGCTACTACCGGATCGAGGGCGGCAACCACGTCGACGGCCTGTACGCGGCGTACCCCGACCGGATCCGCCCGATCCTGCCGTGTTTCCGGAGCGCCTTCGAGGCCCTGGAAGGGTGGGTGGAGCGGCGGCAGAGCCCGCCGCCGAGCGCCACCCTGCCCCGTCCGGCGGGCGGCGACCTCGCGAACGGCTGTCAGCTGGGCAGGTAGCGCCGCTGCAGGGTCCGGGTGAACCGCATCATGTTGCGGGCCCCCGGGATGCGCGTCGCGATGCGCCGCAGCAGCGGGTAGCGCCGTTCGGGGAGACGGGCCGCGGCGGCGGGGTGGACCTCCACCCCGCCGAAGCGGTTCATCCGCACCCGGAAGCGGAGCCCGATCTCCTGCCCCTCCATCCGCAGGAACGGCGTCCAGCGGCCGGGGACCAGCAGGTCGCGCTGGGGCAGCCGCCTGGTCGGGACCTTCGCGACCAGGCTCCCGCCGATCATGCCGGGCTCGCCCGGCTCGACCAGGGCCGGGACGGAGATCTCCCGCCGCCCGCCGGCCCGGCGCAGCACCAGCTCGCCGGGGGGCCCGCCCCCCTCCGGCAGGTACGGCACGGGCACCACGAAGAAGACGTGGTCACGGCGGCGCACGCTCGTGGTGTCCTGCGAGACGAGGGCGATCGCGTCGGACAGCAGCCGGGGCTCCACGCAGACGCCGGGCAGCCCCTCGTCGCACCACCAGGGGACGACCGGCCGTCCGGGATAGTCGGCCAGCGCCCCGGAGTGCTCGAACGGCTCCCCGGTCACCCGGGCGCGGGCCCGGTGCGGCCCGCCGTGCATGCGGACGTGGATCTCCCAGAACCCGGACGGCAGCGGCTGGCCGAGGAACGTGGAGGTGACGTCGAACGAGGCCGTCCCGGTGACCTGCACCCGCATCCGGTCGCGGTGCGGCAGGAGGACCACCGACGACGTCACCGGGATCATGTGGACCATCCCGGTGTCGCGGTGCCGGAGGTAGGCGTCGAACCCGGCGGCTGCCACCGCCTCGGTGACGTCGGTCACCCGTTCCGCGGAACCGAGCCCCTCCAGCGGGATCGGGGGCTTCCAGAGCAGGCGGTCTCCGTGCGGCACGAAGCAGGTGGGGGTGTCGCCGGTCCACATCAGCTCCATCGTGATGCCCAGCTCCAGCACACCGCCGTTCCAGGCGAGCTCCTTCAGGTCGGCCTTCAGGTGGGTCTCGCGGGTGGCCTGCGAGAGCATGACGAGCTGGTCGGGCCGCCCGGCGCGCAGCAGCGCCGCGCGCATGCGCAGGTGGACCGGGAGACGGTCGTCGAGCCGCTCGGGGAAGCGCGCCAGGACCAGCTCCCGCAGGGCGGTGAAGACGGCGGACCGCTCCCGCGAGGACAGGCTGAAGACGTCCCCGCCGAGCTGCGGCAGGATCGCGGTGCGGAACCAGTGCGCGTACATGCGGTCGCGCCTGCGCCCGTCGGGCACGGCCTCGTCGACGGCGTCGAGCAGCGCGCGCAGCTCCGCCGCCTGGACGGCCGGGGGGACCGGCGGCTCCGGCCGCTCCCCCAGGTGGCAGCAGACCTCGCCGGCCATGACGGTGATGTTCTCCGCCCGCAGGTAGGCCCGGACGGCGAAGGCCTGCTCCGACAGGGTCCCGCCGGGCTCGGGGAAGGTGAGCCGCTCGGTCGCGAGGAACGCCCTGCGGTAGAGCTTGTGCGGGGTGAGCAGGGAGAGCAGCCCGTCGGTGAGGATGTCGGCGTGCTCCCGGTCGGCGTCGAACGCCCGGGGCGGCGGGCCGTCGCCCCCTTCCAGCCGCCCGACGAGGATGTCGGCGTCGGTCGCCATCGCGCGCTCGTACATCCGCTCCAGGGCCGTGCGCTCCAGGCGGTCCGTCTGGCCCATCAGGTAGACGTACTCGCCCTTGGCGACCTCCAGGGCGGCGTTGCGGCCCCGCATCGGCGAGCCGGTGGGCGGCAGGTGGAGCACGCGGACGTTCGGCCAGGCTCCGGCGACCATGGCCAGGCGCTGCCGTGTCCCGTCGTCCGATCCGTCGTCGGCGAAGATGACCTCGAACTCCTCCGGGGACATCGACTGCTCGACCGCCGAGTGGATACACGCGTTGGCGGTATCACCGGGGTTGCGGACCGGCACCACCACGCTGACCTTCACACCCATGCGGCCAGGATGCGGTGCTTACCGCCCCTGGCCGGTCAGACGTGCCGCTTTCTGGCGTTTCAGTACCGGCCCTTGGCCCGGGAGTGGTCCCGCGCGTCAGTACCAGCCCTTGGCCTGGGAGTGGCCCCACGCTCCACAGGGACTGCCGTACCGGCCCTTGATGTAGGTCAGCCCCCACTCGATCTGGGTGGCGGGGTTGGTCTGCCAGTCGGCGCCGGCGCTGGCCATCTTGTGGCCGGGCAGCGACTGGGGGATGCCGTAGGCGCCGCTGGAGCGGTTCATCGCCCGCTCGTTCCAGCCGCTCTCCTTCATCCACAGCTTCTCCAGGCAGCCCCACTGGTCGCCCCAGCCGCGGGCCTCCAGCATCTGCTTGCCCAGGGCCTTGTTGCCGGTCGGGTTCGCGGTGCCCGCCGGGAGCTGCTTGGGGTCGAACCCGCCGCCGCCCGGCGCCTCTTTGACGATCTTGATGTGGTCGAGCGGCTCCCGGCCCTCGCGCTTGCGCCGGAGGGCGTCCTCCTTGAGCGCCTGGGCCGCCTGGGCCTTCAGCGCGTCGGCCGCGGGGTCGGGCCCGAACGGGTCGCCGCCGAGCGCCCTGGCCAGTTCGTCCAGGGCGAGCGGCTCCTGCGCGGGGGCGGAGGCGTTCTGGATCGCGGTGTGCGCGGTGTAGGCGCCGCCTCCGACGAGGACCACGGTCACCGCGGCGATGACGGCGATGCGCTTGGGCGTCAGGCCGCCGCGCTTCCCGCCGGGCCCCGGCCCTCCCCGCCTCCCGCTCCTGGGCGGCTCACCGCCCGCGGACGTGCCGCCGGCCGGCGCGGCGCCGGCGGACGCGCTCCTGGCCGGTCTCCCGGACGCGCGGCGGGAGCGGCGGGCCTGGCGCCCCGTGTCCTGCGGGCGCTCTCCCTCGGGTTGCGACGATCCTGGACTCACGACCTATGAGCTTGCCTTGACCAGGGGGGTGGTCCGCAACCGGAACGGAAGATCCGGATGGTTTTCCCCGGAGAGTCCCATGACCTTTTCATTACCGATTGCCTGATTACCGGGGACTTTCCCGATATCAAGGCCAGAGATGTGACTTTGGTCACATAAATGACAACCTGCCCCAGCACCCTCCACGGCCCCGCGAACCCGGCGCTCCCCGCCCGCTCCGGCCTCGCCTCGGCCCTTCCCGTCCCCTCGCCGACCACGTCACATTTTCATGACAAGTAGGGGCTTATGGGGTGTTGGAAGAATAATGACCGGGTGGCCGGCATACTCCTCGTCGAAGACGACCCCTCCGTCCGGACCGGTCTCGAACTGGCCCTGGCCCGTCAGGGGCACTCCGTGACCTCCTACGCCACCGGCGAGGAGGCGCTCGACCACATCCGGTCGCGCCGCCCGGAGATCGCCGTCCTGGACGTCATGCTGCCCGGGATCGACGGCGTCGAGGTGTGCCGCCGGATCCGCAGGATGGACCAGCTGCCGGTGATCCTCCTCACCGCCCGGGGTGACGACCTCGACGTGGTGGTGGGCCTGGAGGCGGGAGCCGACGACTACGTGGTCAAGCCCGTGGAACCGCGGGTGCTGGACGCCCGGATCCGGGCGGTCCTGCGCCGGGCCGAGTCCGTCTCCTCCGACCGCGTCACCTTCGGCGACCTGGTCATCGACAAGGGTGCGCTGAAGGTCTCACTCGCCGGTCACGAGATCCACCTGACCCCCACCGAACTGCGCCTGCTGCTGGAGCTGGTCCGCCACCCCGGCCAGGTGCTCAACCGCAGATATCTGCTCCGGGCCGTGTGGGACCACACCCACGCCGCGGACTCCCGGCTAGTGGACGCCTGCGTGCAGCGGATCCGCGCCAAGATCGAGCCCGTGCCCGCCGAGCCCGTGTTCATCCACACCGTGCGGGGCTTCGGCTACCGGTTCAGCCCGCCGTGAAGCGGATCTACACCGGGCTGCGCGGGCGGCTGGTCATCGCCTTCACCGTGATCGCCGTCACGGCGTCCGCGCTGGTCGCGGGCATCGGTTACGAGCTCGTCAAGAACCGGGTCATCGAACGCGCCGAGGAGGTGGCCGTGGCCGACGTGCGCGAGACCCTCCAGGGCACCCGGGTGCCGATCGGCGCGCTCTGGCCGGGGGACGGCCCTCCGACCGACCTGGAGATCTCCGCCCTGCAGATGAGCCTGCGGGCGCAGAACCGGGCCGTGGTGGTCCTCTACGAGGACTACCTGTACCCCGACGGGGACTTCGGCCTCGCCGACGTCCCCGCCGACCTGCGCGCCCGGGCCGCCGGCCGCATGGTGACCAAGAGACAGGAGATGCGGGGCGGCATGTGGCTGGTGATCGGCACCCCCGTGTGGCGGGTGGAGCCCATCCACATCGCCCAGCCCACCGGCATGAGCGTCTTCGTGTTCGTCCCCCTGGCGCAGGAGGAGCAGCTCCTGGGCGGCATGCGCCGGCCGCTCGCCACGGCGGGCGCCATCATGCTCGCCATCGCGCTCGCCGTGGCCCTGCTCTCGGCCCAGCGCGTGCTGCTCCCGGTCCGGCGGCTCGGCTCGGCCGCCCGCGCGCTCGGCGCCGGGCACCTGGACACCCGGCTCCCCGTACGCGGCCAGGACGAGCTCGCCGAGCTCACCGCGACGTTCAACGACACCGCCGCCGCGCTGGAGCGGAGCGTGTCCGAGCTGCGGGCGCTGGAGGCGATGTCCCGCCGGTTCGTGGCCGACGTCTCCCACGAGCTGCGGACCCCGCTGACCGCGATGACCGCGGTGACGGACATGCTCTCCGAGGAGGCCGAGCGGCTGCCCCGCGAACCCGCCACGGCCGTACGGCTGGTGCTGCGCGAGATCGAACGGCTCCGCACCCTCGTGGAGCAGCTCATCGAGGCGAGCCGGTTCGACTCGGGCACGGCCGTCCTCAACCTGGAGACCGTGAGCGTCGCCGAGGCGGTCCACGACTGCCTGGAGATCCGGGGCTGGTCGGAGCAGGTGGAGGTGGAGGTCCCGGCGGGACTCGCCTTCTCCGTCGACCCCCCGCGCTTCGACGTGATCCTCGCCAACCTGGTCGGCAACGCCCTGCGTCACGGCGAGCCCCCGGTCGTGGTCGCCGCCCGCGCCACCGCCCACGGCCTGGAGGTGAAGGTGCGCGACCACGGCGGAGGGATCCCCCCGACGGACCTGCCGCACGTGTTCAACCGCTTCTACAAGGCCGGCCGGAGAGGCGACGGCAGCGGACTGGGGCTCTCCATCGCCCGCTCCAACGCCCAGTTGCACGGCGGCACGATCTCGGTGCGCCCGCAGCGGCCGGGCACGCTCTTCACGGTCTGGCTGCCCTCCGCGCAGACCTCCGCACGCACCTCCGCGCAGGCCCCCGCATGAACCTCCGCACGCACCTCCGCGCAGGCTCCCGCATGAACCTCCGCACGAACCTCCGCGCAGACTCGCGCACGAACCTCCGCGCGCGCACCCGTACGGACCTCCGCGCGGCCTCCCCCGCAGACCCGGGCGCGCGCACCCGTACGGCCTCCTCCACCCGCACGGGGCGGATCACGGCGCCGGCCGCCGCCGTGCTGGCCGTACTGGCGGCGGCGGGGTGCGGCATCTCCCCCACCGGCGTGCGGGACAGCGGCCGCCCGCCGGTGATCAGTTACAGCCCGACCTGGGTGACGGTCTACATGGTCGACGACGGGACGCTGCAGCCCGTCCGGGTCCCGGTGGCCTCGGACTCGACCGAGAACGTCGTCAAGAGCCTCTTCCGCGCCGGGCAGCAGCCGCCGCGGCCGGGGCTGACCAGCGAGCTGACCGGGTTCGACTACTACGACATCAAGACCACCCGGTACACCGGCCCCTCGCAGCGGAGCGAACCCACCGACGACCTCGGCTACCGGCTGAACGTGATCGTCACCGGCGAGGGCAGGGTCACCCGGCTGGGACTCGCCCAGATCACCTGCACCGTCCGGCAGAACAAGCAGGCGAGCATCTGGAGCGTCGAGATCACCAGGCTCTTCCCCGGCACTCCGGAGTCGCTGGGCGAGCACAGCTGCTCCGAGTACAAGGACCTGGCGGGCCGGGGGGTGCGCCTGCCCCCGTGAGCCGGGCGGCACCCGGCCGGGCCGTGCCCGTCCCGCCCCGCGCCTTCATCGCGCCGCCCCGTGTCGATCCGGACGGCGCCGCGAGACCGCGGAGAAGCGCCCGGGGCGCGGCCAGCCGCCCCCTTGCGGGAAGGGGGCGGCGGGACCGGCCTACACCGTGAAGTCCTCCAGCATCTCGGTGACCAGCGCGGCGATCGGCGAGCGCTCCGAGCGGGTCAGCGTGACGTGCGCGAACAGCGGGTGGCCCTTGAGCTTCTCCACCACCGCGACCACGCCGTCGTGCCGGCCCACCCGCAGGTTGTCCCGCTGGGCGACGTCGTGGGTGAGCACGACCCGGGAGTTGGCGCCGATCCGGCTCAGCACCGTCAGCAGCACCCCGCGCTCCAGCGACTGGGCCTCGTCGACGATCACGAAGGCGTCGTGCAGCGAGCGGCCGCGGATGTGGGTGAGCGGGAGCACCTCCAGCATCCCCCGGTCGATGACCTCCTCGATCACCTCGGGCGTGGTGACCGCGCCCAGGGTGTCGTAGACGGCCTGCGCCCACGGGCCCATCTTCTCGTTCTCGGAGCCGGGCAGGTAGCCCAGCTCCTGGCCGCCCACGGCGTACAGCGGGCGGAAGACGATGACCTTGCGGTGCTGGCGGCGCTCCAGGACCGCCTCCAGGCCCGCGCAGAGCGCGAGGGCGGACTTGCCGGTGCCGGCCCGGCCGCCCATCGAGACGATGCCGACCTCGGGGTCCATGAGCAGGTCCAGGGCGATGCGCTGCTCGGCGGAGCGGCCGTGCACGCCGAACACCTCGCGGTCGCCGCGGACCAGGCGGACGGACTTGTCCGGCAGCACCCGGCCCAGCGCCGAGCCCCGGCTGGACAGCAGCCGCAGGCCGGTGTGCGTGGGCAGCTCGCGGGCCTCGGCCAGGTCCGCGACGCGGTGCTCGAAGAGCGTCTCGATGTCCTCCTCGGTCACCTGCAGCTCGGCCATGCCGGTCCAGCCGGACTCCACGACGAGCTCGGCGCGGTATTCCTCCGCGGCCAGCCCGACGGAGGCGGCCTTGATCCGCATCGGGAGGTCCTTGGAGACCAGCACCACGTCGAGGCCCTCGGAGGCCAGGGAGCGCGCGACGGTCAGGATGCGGGTGTCGTTGTCGCCGAGGCGGAACCCGGCGGGCAGGATGGACGGGTCGCTGTGGTTGAGCTCGACCCGGATGGTGCCCTCGCCGATCGGCATGGGCTCGTCCAGACGTCCGTGGGTCACCCTCAGGTCGTCGAGGTACCTCAGCGCCTTGCGCGCGAAGTAGCCGAGTTCGGGATGATGGCGCTTGGCCTCCAACTCGGTGATGACGACGATCGGGAGGACGACCTCGTGCTCGGCGAAGCGGCTTATCGCAGCCGGGTCCGCCAGGAGGACCGAGGTGTCCAGGACGTACGTCTTCCGGTTGCCGGCCGGAGACGTGGATGCGGACGAAGGGTGTGCCACGCGTTCTCCCCCGGGCGCCCTGGGGGGCGCCCTGCCATGAGCTGGGATGCGGACCGGACCCGGGACCGCGCTCGCGGCATACCGAGCGGGCGCCGGCGACCGGCCCCCCTCAGCAGGTCGTGACGCAAAGGCGGGCCCTCTCCGGAGTAGGCGGGCTTCGCCCGCCTACTTCTTACGGTACGTCCTGAATACCCACCGTCCAATGGGCCATGCGTGACCGAAAGGGGGTGTTCACGTTGCGTTTCAGGTGCCGTACCTGCGATGCCGCGCGGCGTAGGAGCGGAGCGCCCGGAGGAAGTCGACCCTGCGGAAGTCGGGCCAGTAGGCCTCGCAGAAGTAGAACTCGGAGTGGGCGCTCTGCCAGAGCAGGAATCCGGAGAGCCGCTGCTCTCCCGAGGTCCGGATGACCAGGTCCGGGTCGGGCTGGCCGCGCGTGTAGAGATGCTCCGCGATGTGCTCCACATCGAGGACCTCGACCAGGTCCTCGATGGTCGCCCCCTTGCTGGCGTGCTCCAGCAGGAGGGAGCGCACCGCATCAGCGATCTCACGCCTTCCTCCATACCCAACCGCAACGTTCACAATCAAACCTGGACGGTGCGATGTTGCTTCTTTTGCATTTTTCAGGACATGTGCCGTGTGATCGGGCAGGAGGTCAAGGGCTCCCATCGGCTTGATGTGCCAGCCGTCCGCCACGAGCTCCTGGACCACGTCCTCGATGATCTTCATGAGGGGTTCCAGCTCGTCCTTGGAGCGGTTGATGTTGTCGCTGGACAGCAGCCACACGGTGACGACCTCGACCCCGGCCTCCCGGCACCAGCAGAGCAGCTCGGAGATCTTGTCCGCGCCCTTGCGGTGCCCCCGGCTGACGTCGTCGATGCCCATCGACCGCGCCCAGCGCCGGTTGCCGTCCACGATCACGCCGACGTGGCGGGGCACCATGTCCCTGTCGCGGGACAGCTTCGCCTCCAGCCGCCGTTCGTACAGCCGGTAGACGAGATCGCGCACGCCCATGTGGATTCCCTCCCGCGAGCGCCCATCGCCTGCGGACGCCGACAGGCAATTATCGCCGCCCGCGGGACCTCTCCGCCCCTCCGCTCAGGCGCGCGCGGCGTCCCCGGGCACCTGCGCCCGCAGCCGCTCCTCGGCCTCCTCGACGAGTTCCCGTACGAAGACGCCCAGTTCGGCGGAGGTCAGCACGGCGCGCAGCCCCACCCCGCCGCTCCCCCAGGCCTCCAGGAACGCCCTCCTGGTCAGCCGCCACTCGCCCGGGGCGCCCCGTCCGGCGCCCTCGCCCCCGGGCACCCAGACCGGGATCGTGCGCAGCCGGCAGCGGAGCTCGCCCCCGCCGACCAGGCCCGTCCGGGTCCGGTAACGAAAGGCGAACAGTTCCTCGTCCCGCTCTCCGCCCTCCTCGCCGCCGGAGCGGCCCGGCAGCCCGGGGAAGCGGTCGTCGGGGTCCGGCCATCCCGCCGCCCGGTCGGCGCGCGCCTCGGCCACCCCCCGCGCCAGCCGGGCGAGGAACCAGCCGCACCGCTCGCCCACCGTCCCGTACGGCATGCCGTCGCGGCGGAGTTCGAGCGTGACCTCGTACGGCTCACCGACGCTGTCCCGGCACACCACGGGCGTGACGGTCAGGCACGATCCGTCGACGCAGCGAAGTTCCCCCACGTCAGGGAGCGTATCCCGCCTCGTCCCGGCAAAACGTCCGGTTCACCGTCCGTCGTCCTCCCAGGGGTCCCGCTCCCCGCCCAGCCACCGGGTCAGGCGGGCCCACCGTCCGGCCGGCCGCGGCGGTCCGGTGCCGCTTCCGCTCCCCGGTCCGCTCCCGGCCTCCGGTCCGTCGTTCCCGGGCCCCGATCCGTTCCCGGGCCCCGTCCGGTCCCCGCTTCCGGCACCGGCACCGGCCGGGATCCGCCCGGTCCGGGCGAGGTGCCCGGCGAAGTCCGCGGCGTCGGCGCGGGAGCCGCCCGGCGGCTTGGGACGGCCGGAGGCGTAGGCGGCGAACTCGGCCCGGAAGTCCTCGCCGAGGGCCTGCACCAGGTCCGGGCGGAGCCGGGCCACCGCGCTCCGCCGCTTGGCGACCAGGCTCGCCGTCTGGATCCGCAGCCGCTCCCCGTCGAACCCCGGGGGCGCCTGCGCCCCCGCCACCAGGGCGGCCAGCAGCCCGGCCTGCGCCCTGGCCAGCTCCTCCCGCCCGGTCTGCGTGACCGGCTCCTCCGGCCCGGCCTGCGCCCCGGCCGGCTCCCTCCGCCCGGGCCGCCCGCCGGAACCGGGGCCTCCGCGGTCGTCCGCCCGCGCCCCGGCGGGCTCCTCCGGGGGAACGGCCTCAGCCACGGGCCATCGCCTCGCGGATCCGGCCGAGCTCGGCCTCCAGCGCGGCGTCGCTCGGGTAGTCGGCGTCCCACTCCAGCAGCACCCCGGGCGGGTCCACCCGGGCGCAGAGCTCCGACAGGACGGCCAGGATCTCGTCGGAGACGTGCGCGGTGTGGGTGTCGTGCCAGACGCCGCCGTGCTCGTGGCCCCCGGCCACGTGGACGTAGGCGAGCTCGGACAGCGGCAGCGCGTCGAGCGCCCCGACGGCCGGCAGGCCCAGGTTGACCTGGTTGGTGTAGAGGTTGGCCACGTCGACGAGGAGCCCGACCCCGGTCGCGGCGACCAGTTCGCCGAGGAACTCCGCCTCCGTCATCTCGTCCTCCGGCCAGCCGAAGATCGCCGCCACGTTCTCCAGCGCCAGCGGGACGGGCAGGGCGTCCTGCGCCCGCCGTACGTTCTCCGTCACGACCGCGAGCGCCCGCCGGGTGCGCGGGACCGGGAGCAGGTGACCCGCCTCCAGCCCGCCCGCGCGCACGAAGGCCAGGTGCTCGCTGACCAGCGGCGCGCCCAGCGCCTCCGCGCAGGCCGCCAGGTGCGCCAGCCGGTCGGGGTCCGGCGGCTCCGCCCCGCCCACGCCCAGCCCGACCCCGTGCGGGATCACCGGCACACCGCGGGAACGCAGCACCCGCAGCGACTCCGGGAGGCGGCCGGGGCGGATGTTCTCCGCGATGACCTCGACGAAGTCGACGCCGGGCAGGCGTTCCACGGTCAGGTCGATCTCCGGCCGCCAGCCGATGCCGACGCCGAGCCGCTCACCCATCGCCGCCACCTCCCCGCTCACCTGCCGCCGCAGCCGTCGGAACCCCGTTCATCCGCCACCGCAGCCACCGCCACCGCAGCCCCCACCGCCGCCGCAGCTGGAGCCGCCGCCCGAGTCGCCGCCGGAACCCCCCGAACCGAAGTCGCCGCCGCCGTAGCCGCCGGAGCCGAAGTCGCCGCCGCCGTAGGTGGCGTCGCCCGAACCGCCCGAACCGCCGCCGCACGCGCCGCCCACGTACGCGCCGCCGCCGTCGGAGTGCTTCAGCTCCTCCTCCAGCGCGGGGTCGCCGGCCTCGCTCAGGCCGTACAGCGCGACCGGGGCGCCGACCGCGAAGGCCAGGTCGCCGCTCGTGTCGTGGCGGGATCCCCGGATGTGCACCCGGCGGGCGGAGTCGAGCACGTCGCGCCCGGCCCGGGTGAGCACGTTGCGCAGCGCCTTGCGCTGCGTGCCGTAGGTGATCAGGCCGATCAGCGCCGCCGCGAAGCCGATCAGCACCGCGCCGATGCCCAGGCCGGGTTCCGCGACGTCCACGACGGCGAGCAGCACGACGGCGTCGACGGTGAAGAACGCCGCGAGCAGGGCGGCGACCAGGAGCCGCCGCAGCGACCTGCCCGCCCCGTCCAGCGCGCCGCCGGGCACCAGCAGGCCCATGCGCTCCAGGTCGACGCGCAGGGCCGCCATGGCCGGCGCCTCGGCCACCGTACGGCGCAGCTCCCCGGCCGGGCAGGTGCCGGAGCGGGCGGCGAGGGCCGACAGGACGGCCTGCTCGATGCCGTCCGGGGACGGCGGGGCCCCGGCCACGAGGCCGATCTGCCCGCCCCGCGCGACCCGGATGCCGCCGCCCCTGGCCAGCATGGCGAGCGCGGTGTTGACCGTACGGCGCGGCCCGCCGGCCAGGTAGGCCAGGTGGTAAGGGGTGATCGGCCGTCCCTTGTGGTGTGCGGCGGCCTCGCGGACCTCGCGCTGCTGCCCGCTCAGGACCGTCGACACGATGACCACGGCCCCGAGCAGGGCGACCGCGATGACGAACAGTACGACTTCCACGTCCGCCTCCTGGGGGAAGGGGCGTCGGCCCCGTTTGTCAGGTAGACGCCCGGGGCTCCGCGGAAGTTTCAGCCCGAAGGTCTCGATTCGGCCGCTGCGCCGGAACGCCCCCGCCCCCGCGGCTCCCGCCGGAGGAGACGCGAAGCGGGAGGTCCGGGCAGGGACGGACCAGCCGCCGCCCGCGGCCGGCGCGGCCGACGCCGTGTTCGCCGCGGTGCTCGCCGCCGGGCGCGACCCGGACCCGCCGGGCCGCGCCGGATCAGGGGTCAGCCCAGGCGCTCGACCAGGGTGTTGTACTCGTCCCAGAGCTCCTTGGGGCAGTGGTCGCCGAAGGTCTCGAAGAAGGACGGGATCAGCTTCGCCTCCTCCCGCCAGACCTCCCGGTCCACGGTCAGCAGGGTCGCGAGGTCCTCCTCCGACAGGTCGAGGCCCTCGGTGTCCAGCTCGGCGGGGAGCATGCCGATGGGCGTCTCGACCGCCTCGGCCCGGCCGTTGAGGCGGTCCACGATCCACTTGAGCACGCGGCTGTTCTCGCCGAAGCCCGGCCAGATGAACCTGCCCTCGGCGTTCTTGCGGAACCAGTTCACGTAGTAGACGCGCGGCAGCCGCGCGCCCTCGCGCTCGCCGATGCTGATCCAGTGGGCGAAGTAGTCGCCCATGTTGTAGCCGCAGAACGGCAGCATCGCGAAGGGGTCGCGGCGCAGCTCGCCGACCTTGCCCTCGGCGGCGGCGGTCTTCTCGGAGGCGATGTTCGCCCCGATGAAGACGCCGTGGTTCCAGCTGCGCGCCTCGGTGACCAGCGGGACCGCGGTGGCGCGGCGGCCGCCGAACAGGATCGCCGAGATCGGCACCCCCTCGGGGTCCTGCCACTCGGAGGCGATGGTCGGGCACTGGCCGGCGGGCACCGTGAAGCGGGCGTTCGGGTGGGCGGCGGGTTCGCCGCTCTCCGGCGTCCAGTCGCGGCCCTTCCAGTCGGTCAGGTGCGCCGGGGGCTCGTCGGTCAAGCCCTCCCACCACACGTCGCCGTCGTCGGTGAGGGCGACGTTGGTGAAGATGCTGTTGCCCCAGAGCGCCTTGATCGCGTTGGCGTTGGTCGACTGGCCCGTGCCGGGCGCGACGCCGAAGAAGCCCGCCTCCGGGTTGATCGCGTACAGCCGGCCGTCGTCGCCGAAGCGCATCCAGGCGATGTCGTCGCCGATCGTCTCGACCTTCCAGCCCGGGATCGTCGGCTGGAGCATGGCGAGGTTGGTCTTGCCGCACGCGGACGGGAAGGCCGCCGCGATGTAGCGCGTCTCCCCGCTCGGGGGGGTGAGCTTGAGGATGAGCATGTGCTCGGCCAGCCAGCCCTCGTCGCGGGCCATGGTGCTGGCGATGCGCAGCGCGTAGCACTTCTTGCCCAGCAGGGCGTTGCCGCCGTAGCCGGAGCCGTAGGACCAGATCTCGCGGGTCTCGGGGAAGTGGCTGATGTACTTGGTGGAGCTGCACGGCCACGGCACGTCGGCCTGGCCGGGCTCCAGGGGGGCGCCGACCGAGTGCACGGCCTTGACGAAGTCGCCCCGCTCCTCGATGAGGCGGAGGGCGGGCTCGCCCATCCTGGTCATGATCCGCATCGAGACCGCGACGTAGGGCGAGTCGGTGATCTCGACGCCGAGCTGGGAGATCTCGCCGCCGAGCGGGCCCATGCAGAAGGGGACCACGTACATCGTGCGCCCGCGCATGCAGCCGGCGAAGAGCTCGCCGAAGGTCGCGCGCATCTCGGCCGGGGCGATCCAGTTGTTGGTCGGCCCGGCGTCCTCCTCCTTCTCGGAGCAGATGTAGGTGCGGTCCTCGACGCGGGCGACGTCGCTCGGGTCGGAGGCGGCGTAGAAGCTGTTCTGCCGCTTGGCCAGGCGCTTGAACGTGCCCTGCTCGACCAGCAGGTTCGTCAGGCGCGTCCACTCGGCCTCCGAGCCGTCGCACCACTCGATCCGGTCCGGACGGGTGAGCTCGGCGATCTCGTTGACCCAGGCGATCAGTTCCTTGTGGGTGGTCGGACTGGGGGCGGATACGTCAACGGTTGCGGTCACTGTGGCGGCTCCTCACGCTTCTCAGGCGGAATCATCATCGACAAGAAACCGGACGTAATCCAATTGGCGTAGACCAGTGAATTAGCTCCGGCTCGTGTCCCGGCGGACCCGCCCCCAGTCCCACCGTCGGACGTATGGGCTGGCAGGGGCCGCGATGACTGGATTCCTCTACCCGAAAGAAGCGGGTTTAAATAAACCGCACCATGGATTGGTATAGGCCACTGAAAGAGGTCTAAACCAATGAGCCGAAAGGTTCAGACCACTTACCGCCCTCTTTTTCCTGGCCCGCCTCAGGAAGTCACGTCGGGACCCGCCGCCCGCACCCGGTCGACGTGCTGGAGAGCGTCCCGCAAATCAGCCAGCCAGGTGTCGGCGTGCCGCCCCACCAGGCGCACGCACCAGGCGAGCGCGTCGCTGCGGCTGCGCGCCACGCCCGCGGCCACCAGGGTGTCCAGCACCCGGCGCTCGGACTGGCGGAGCCGCGTCATGACGGGGACCGACAGTGTGGTGAACATCACCCTCTCCCCTCCGACCGAGACGCCCCAGGAGACCTTCCTCCGGAACCGGTGCTCGGCCTCCGAAGCGATCTCGATGCGCCGCTCCCTGGTCTCCTCCCGGAAGCGCTGCACCGCCCCCTCCAGCGCGGCCACCCGCTCCACCTCCGAGACGCCCTCGGCGGACGCGGGCGGGCGGAGCACCCCCACCACCGTGATCTCCTCGCGGTCCAGCGCGATCTCGAGCGGACCGTCGAACCACCCCTCGGGCATGCGTCCCGAGAACCAGCCGCGCAGCTGCGCCTCTACTTCTTCGTTCTCCATGTAATGAAGATTACACCCTTTCACAAAGATGGGCCGGGAAATATTTTGACACAAACTAGATTTTGAGAGTTACCCTCAAATCATGGTTGCTATCACTTCCTCCCGTCGCTGGTGGGCCCTGGCCGCGCTGGTGCTGAGCGTCCTCGTCATCGGACTGGACGCGACGATCCTGAACGTCGCCCTGCCCACGCTCGCCGTGGACCTCGGCGCCTCGACCGGCGAGCTGCAGTGGATCGTGGACGCCTACCTGATCCCCTTCGCCGCCCTCCTGCTCCCCGCCGGCGTCCTCGGCGACCGCTTCGGCCGCAAGCGCCTCCTCCTGACCGGGCTGGCCGTCTTCGGCGTGGCCTCGCTCCTCGCCGCGACGGCCGGGGGTTCGGCGGCGCTCATCGCCGCCCGGGTGCTCCTCGGCGCCGGGGGCGCCCTGATCATGCCGCTCTCCGTGTCGATCCTGCCGAGCCTCTTCCCTGCGCACGAGCGTTCGAAGGCCATCGCGGCCTGGTCGGCGGGGATGGCCCTCGGCCTGCCGCTGGGACCGATCCTCGGCGGCTACCTGCTCGACCGCTTCCACTGGGGCTCGATCTTCCTGATCAACCTCCCCGTGGTGGCCGTCGCCCTGGCGGCGGCCGCGGTGCTGCTGCCGGAGTCGCGCGACGAGCGGCGGCCCCGCTTCGACCTGCCCGGCGCGCTGCTCTCGGTCGGCGGGCTCGCCGCGCTGGTCCACGGCGTGATCGAGGCGCCCTCGGCCGGCTGGACCTCACCCGCCGTGCTGGTCCCGCTCGCCGCCGGCGTGGTCCTGCTCACCGCGTTCGTCATGGTGGAGGCCCGCTCCCCCGCGCCCATGATGGACCTCCGCCTCTTCACCGACCGGGTCTTCCTGTGGGGCTCCGCCGGCGCGACCCTCGTCTCGCTGGCCATGATGGGCGTGCTGTTCGTGGTCCCGCTCCACCTCCAGGCCGTCCTGGGACACGACGCCTTCGGCACCGGGATCCGCGTCGTGCCCATGGTGCTCGGCCTGATGGCCGGCGGCCTGGCCGGCGAGCGCCTGCTGGGCCGGCTGAGCCTGCGCGTGCTCCTGCCGGCCGGCCTGGCGCTGCTCGCCGGCGGTCTCGCCCTCGGCGCCCTGACCGGCGCCTCCTCCGGATACGGCTTCATCGCCGTCTGGCTGACCGTGGCGGGGGCCGGCGTGGGGCTGGCGATGGTCCCGGCGATGGACGGCGTGCTGGCCGTACTGCCCCAGGAGCGGGTGGGCGCGGGCTCCGGCACGCTGCAGGCGCTGCGGCAGGTCGGCGGCGTGCTCGGCGTCGCCGGACTGGGCAGCCTGCTCTCCGCCGGCTACGCGGACGGGCTGCCCGGGGGCGCTCCGGAGGCCGCACGGGACTCCGTGGCCGCCGCCGTACGGCTCGGCGACCCCGTGCTCGCCGCCGCCGCCCGGGAGGCCTTCACCGGCGGCATGAGCGATGTGCTGCTGGTGTGCGCGGCGCTGGCCGCGGCGGGCGCCGCGGCCGTGGCGGTGTTCATGCGCGCGGACGACGCGCGAGAATCTGCGCATGAGCTCACCTCCGCGCCCTGAGGGACTGCGCGAACGCAAGAAGGCCCGGACCCGGCGGACGATCCAGGAGCAGGCCCTGCGACTGTTCGCCGAGCAGGGCTACGAGGCGACGACGGTCGAGCAGATCGCGGAGGCCGCCGAGATCTCGCCCAGCACGTTCTTCCGCTACTTCCCTACCAAGGAGGACGTGGTCGTCCAGGACGACTACGACCCCGTCATGCTGGCCGCGCTGGCCGCCCAGCCCGCCGGCCTGGACCCGGTGCCCGCGCTGCGCGCCGCGATGCGCGAGGCGTTCGCGCAGATCCCCCCCGAGGAGGAGGAGCAGATCCGGGCCCGCACCAGGCTCCAGCTCAGCCACCCCGCGCTGCGCGCCCGCGCCGTCGACAACATGATCGCCACCATCGACGTGTTCACCCGGGCCCTCTCCGCGCGCATGACCCCCGCCCCCGCCGGCCGTGCCGCCGCCGACCTGCTCGCCCGGACGGCGGCCGGGGCGGTGGTCGGCGCCATGCTGGCCGCGCTGTTCTCCTGGGCCGAGAGCGACGGGACCCGCCCGCTGGCCGACATCGTCGACGAGACCCTCGCCCTCCTGGAGTCGGGCCTGCGTCCCTGACCCGGCCGCGTCCGGCACGGCGCGACCGCTCCGCGTACGGCGGCGGCCTCCGCCCGGCGACCGCGCCGCCCGCCGGGCCGGGGCCCGCGCGGAGACCCCGGCTCAGCCCGCCCGCGCGGCGATCTGCGGGCTGATCCGGACGGCCCCGGCGAAGTTCCTCGTGCTGACCGGGACGAGCTTGACCACGTCGCCCGTCCGCGGGGCGTGCAGCATCTTCCCGTCGCCCCAGTAGATCGCCACGTGCGAGACGTAGCCGGGGTTGGTCGGATCGTGCCGCCAGAACAGCAGGTCGCCCGGCTGGGCCTGGGAGAGCGGGATCTGCGGGCCCGACACGAACTGCTGGTGCGTCACGCGGGGGACCCTGACGCCCGCCTGCGCGTAGGCCCACTGGACCAGGCCGGAGCAGTCGAAGGTGTCCGGCCCCTCGGCGCCCCAGACGTACGGGCGGCCCAGCTTGCCGATGGCGGCGGTGAGCGCGGTCCGCACCTGGTCGGGGTGCATGAAGGCCGAGGCCGGCCAGATCTTCCGCGGCGCGGCCTTGAAGACCGGGTTGATCGCGACGACCTGGCTGCCCTTCGGCAGGACCTTCAGCAGGGCCGCGCGGAGCCGGGCGGAGTCGGCCCCCGGGGCGCTCACCACCAGGGCGTTGTTCTCCGGGATGCCGAGCTCGCGCGCCGTCCGCCGGGAGACCACCGCGTCGATGGCGCCCATGCCCATCGTGGCGTAGGCGCCCACCCGCAGGGCGCGCCCGCCGCTGGCGACGGTCCGGCCCAGCTCCAGGCCCCCGTCGTTGCCGAGGACGAAGGAGACGGCGACCTCTCCCGCGGCGACGTTGCGCCAGAGCTTGTCGGACGTGGCGGTCGGCTTGGGGGTGTAGGCGCGGAACGTCGAGGGGTCCACCCCCAGCGTCTGCACCGGCTTGTTGTCCATCGTGACCTCGGCCGCGTCGGCCCGCTCGATCGCGCGGATCCCCTTGATCCGCGCCGCCCGCGCCACGACGGCGGAGCTCAGCGGCCGGTTCGCGACCACGAACAGGTGCGGCTTGCGCATCTCGGTCAGCGGGGCGACGGGCGGCGGGGCGACGGGAGAGGAGACGGGCGCCGCGGCCTGCGTGGTGCGGGCCAGCTCCCGCCGGTCGGCGGGCCGGCGGGCGGCGACGGTGTCCGCACCGCCCCGCTCAGGCGTCCGCTCCGGCATCCGGCTCAGCACCACCAGGTCCGCCGCCAGCACGCCGACCAGCAGCACCGCGATGGCCGGCACCGCGATCGCCGGAGCGGCCCGGCCCGGCGCGCCGGCGGTGCGCCCGCCGGGCCGCAGGCGCGGGCGGTAGGCGAGGTCGTGGCAGACCTCCCGGACCACGTCGGAGACACGCGTCCGCCGATCGAACACGTCGGCTCCCCCTCGGTCGAACTCCGTCCGTTCCGCCTGACCGGCTCTCATCGGAGCGGCCCGGCTCCACGAGCCTGCCGTACTCCGCCGCCGGATGCACGCGAACCCGCCAAAACAGTCACTACCCGCGTCATGGTCATCGGCGGGGATGAAAAACCCCCCGGAGACATGGCGATCCGCCGGAACCCTGTCCCGGCGGATCGGTCCGGCCGTCCTCGCGGGTCAGTTGCCGCCGTTGTACGGCACGGCCTCCAGGATCTCCACCGTGTTGGAGCGGCCGTTCGGCATCGTGTAGGTGGCCTTCTCGCCGACCTTCTTGCCGTTGATCGCCGCGCCGAGCGGGGACTTGGGCGAGTAGACGTCGATCGGGGCGCCGCTCTCCTCGCGGGAGGCCAGCAGGAACGCCACCTCTTCGTCATCGCCCTCGAACCGGACGGTGACGGTCATGCCGGGCCCGACGACGCCCTCGGTGCGCGGCGCCTCGCCGACCTTGGCGGTGTCCAGGATCTGGCGGAGGTGGAAGATGCGGGCCTCCATCTTGCCCTGCTCGTCCTTGGCGGCGTGGTAGCCGCCGTTCTCCTTGAGGTCGCCCTCTTCGCGGGCGGCCTCGATCTTCTTGGCGATGTCGACGCGCCCGGGCCCCGAGAGGTATTCGAACTCCGCCTTCAGGCGGTCGTACGCCTCCTGAGTGAGCCAGGTGACGCTCTCGATGTGGGAGTCGGCCACGGGTTCTCCTTGCTTCCTCTGTGGGGCATAGTGCTGGGGACGAGCGGACGGTCGAATCTCGACAGGCTAACAAGTTAGCCGAGCGAACGCTTCCCCAAATGTCTCACTATACGAGATAGCAGTACTCGACGTCAGCGGAAGTGGCCTGAGCACTGGTCTCTAGCCGTTCGGTAAGCTGGAGATATCCCTCACCAGCGGGAATGTCCAGCTCTCGGCTCCCGACCTCCGCGTGGCCGACGTCCATGGCGCGCAACCGGCACACGGCGGCCCGGTCGGAGGGCTTGATCACCTCGAAGGTGATCTGCGCGGAGTCGGGCCGGCCGACGTCGAACGCGATGATCTGCTTGATGACCTCGGTCTCGCCCTTGGCCGCCCACATCACGTAACCCCACCCGCCCGCCGTCACCGCGCACAGGATCGCGATCACCACGTGGACGACGAAGCGCCCCCGGCGCTCCGGACGGTCGGGGAGGTCGCCCGGGGTGCCGAGAACGGGGCCCTCGAATCGGCCCTTGCCGGCCTCGCTGGTGGCCATGACGGAATCTCCCTGCACTACCTCGGCGTTATCCGAGACAATTGTCCCTCGCGGGGGCCCCGCTCTCGCGACCGCCATAGAGAAACTAGCCTCTCCCTGGAGTGATCCAGGCCAAGCCGCGAGGCCGGCGGGGGTCCGAGCCGCACCACTGAAAGAGGAGACGTCGAGCCCGTGAGTGCACCGCTGAGACTGATGGCCGTTCACGCGCATCCCGACGATGAGTCGAGCAAGGGCGCCGCCACGATGGCGCGCTATGTCGCCGAAGGCGTGGACGTGCTCGTATGCACCCTCACCGGAGGGGAGCGGGGCTCGATCCTGAACCCCAAGATGGACCGCCCCGACATCCTGGAGAACATCGGCGAGGTCCGGCGCCTGGAGATGGAGCGGGCGCGCGAGATCCTCGGCGTGAAGCAGCGTTTCCTGGGTTTCGTGGACTCCGGCCTGCCCGAGGACGAGACCGAGCCGCTGCCGGAGGGGTGCTTCGCGCTGCAGCCGCTGGAGGTCGCCGCGGCGCCGCTGGTCGCCGCGGTCCGGGAGTTCCGGCCGCACGTCATCCTGACCTACGACGACGACGGCGGCTACCCGCACCCGGACCACATCATGACCAACCGCGTCTCGGTGGAGGCCTTCGAGGCCGCCGGCGACCCCGACCGCTATCCCGGGGCGGGCGAGCCCTGGCAGCCGCTGAAGCTCTACTACCACATGGGCTTCACCAAGGACCGGTTCGAGGCGCTGCACGAGGCCATGACCGCGCGCGGCATCGGCTCGCCGTACGCCGACTGGATCGCCCGCTGGGAGGACCGCCCGCAGAAGTGGCCGGTGACCAGCCGCGTCCCCTGCGGCGACTACTTCGAGGTCCGCGACGAGGCCCTGCTCGCGCACGCCACGCAGGTCGACCCCGACGGGTTCTGGTTCGTCTGCCCGCGCGACCTGCAGCGCGAGATCTGGCCGACCGAGGACTACCACCTGGCCCGCTCCCTGGTGGACACCGAGCTGCCCGAGGACGACCTCTTCGCCGGCATCCACGCCGACGAGGTCAGCCACGCCTCCTGCCCCTGACCCGACCACGGACCCGCGGTGGCAGACTTGACACGTGATTGCATTCGACACCGTCCCCAAGGGTGACGTCAGCCCGGGTCTCCTGGGGTTCCTGGTCGTGGCGGCGATGGGCCTGGCGCTCTTCCTGCTCGTCAAGTCGATGAGGAAGCAGATCTCGAAGATCGATCTCCCCTCCGAGACCGACCGGGAGGACGCGGACACGAAGCCGGACGGCGCCGTCCGGACCGAGTAGTCCCGGGGCCCGCGCGGGCGGACCCCGGTCCGGCCGCGGCACGGCGGCCGGACCCTCCGCGGGCGGCGGCCCGCACCGGCGGGCACCGGCCGGCCGGGCACGCCCGCCGCCGGCCGGACCGCGCCCGCGGACGTCAGCCGCCGTCCGGACCCCGTCGGCGGATGTCAGTCGCCGAGCGCGTCCGTCGACGACCAGGCCCGCTCCAGCGCCCGGGGCAGGCCCCAGTGACCCAGCGGGGTGAGGATCCCGCTGCGGTCGACGACGCCCAGCGACTCCCACAGGGGCGTGACCGCGCCGAAGAGCGCCTCGGTCGCCTCCAGGTCCTCCGGTTCGTCCATGTCGACGTCGATGTCGTCGGACTCGGCGATGAGCCGTGCGATCCGCTCGGGCGAGGCCAGCACCCCGGGCCCGCGCCTGGCCAGCGCGGCCACCGCGGCCAGCCAGTCGGCGTGGTGGATCGCGCACAGCGAGGCCAGCGCCGAGTCCTCGGCGCTGAGCTCGTTCTCCACGTCGGCGAACTCCTCCACCGTGTCGTCGTCCTCCGGCAGGTCGGAGACCGGTCCGGCGATGCCGGCCGCGACGGCCAGCCAGAGCTCCTCGTCGCCGGCGGGCAGCGGCCCGTCGCCGTATCCGGCGCACGCCCGCAGCACGTTCCCGGGGTATCCGGGGTCGGCCAGCACCTCGCGCAGCCTCGCGCAGGCGGCCCGCAGCTCGGCCTCGGGCCGTACCGGGTCGGGCAGCTCGGCGAGGATGCGCCGCAGCTCGTCGAGGGCGAACGCCTCCTCCTCGTCCCAGGCCGCGAACAGCTCCTCGTCCTGCTCGTCGCTCACCACGAGCCCGGGGACCCGGCCGTCGGGGAGCGGGCCGGACAGCCACTCCTCCTGCAGGTCCTCGTACGCCTTGCGGGCCGCCTCGTCGCCCCGGGCGAGCGCGTCCGGGTCGATCTCGCCCGCCGCGACCAGCTCCTCCAGATGGGCGACCAGCCGGCCGAACATCTCCCCCGCCACCGGCCCCCGCTCGTCCTCCTCCGGCCAGACGAAGAAGCTCCGGGTCAGCAGCAGCGGCTCGGTCCCGGTGGCCTCCAGCCAGCGCTGCACGTCGCCGATCGTCGCGCTCCCGGACTCGATCGCCCCCAGCGTCGTCCTGGCCGACTCCCAGAAGGCCGCCGAGAGCGGGTTGCCCGCCGCCAGCATGGCCCGCCGCAGATCGGCGAGGGCCACCAGCGCCACCCCCGAGGGCACCGACAGGAGCGCGCGGGCGACATCGCGCCGGGTCAGCTCGGACGCCGGGCGCCCGGCGTGCACACAGATGAAGTCGAGGTCCACGCCCGCTGAGCCTACGCTCCTCCCGCGCCCGGCGGGAGGACGGCCGCCGGGCCGCCGTCCCGCTCCGCGCCGGGCGGCGGCCCGCACCCGCGCTCGCGGGCCGGACCTGATCTCCCCGCCGCCGGTCTAGGGTGGGCGGACGGGGTAGGACCCCTTACGCGGGCGGTCAGGCCCGTGCCTCGCCCGCGGGAGTCGCACCATGAACCGGTTGAAGGACGCCACCAGTCCCTACCTCCTCCAGCACGCCGACAACCCGGTCCACTGGTTCGAGTGGGGCCCGGAGGCCTTCGAGGAGGCGCGGCGGCGGGACGTGCCGCTGCTGGTCAGCGTGGGCTACTCGGCCTGCCACTGGTGTCACGTCATGGCGCACGAGTCGTTCGAGGACGACGGCACCGCGGCGCTGATGAACGAGCACTTCGTCAACGTCAAGGTGGACCGCGAGGAGCGGCCCGACGTGGACGCGGTCTACATGGCGGCCACGCAGGCGATGACCGGTCACGGCGGCTGGCCGATGACGGTCTTCGCCACGCCGGAGGGCCACCCCTTCTACACCGGCACCTACTTCCCCCGGCCGCAGTTCCAGCGCCTGCTCGTCGGGGTCTCCAACGCCTGGCACAACGACCGCGAGGCCGTCCTCACCCAGGGCTCGAAGATCGTCGAGGCGCTGAACGAGCGCACCGCGTTCCCGACCGGCCCGGCCCCCACGGCGGAGACGCTGGACCAGGCGGTGCGCAGCCTGGCCGAGTCCTTCGATCCGGTCCGCGGCGGTTTCGGCGGGGCGCCCAAGTTCCCGCCGTCGATGGTGCTGGAGTTCCTGCTCCGGCACGGCGGGCCGGACGCGCTCCGCATGGCGGAGCGCACGCTGGAGGCCATGGCCAGGGGCGGCATCTACGACCAGCTCGCCGGGGGGTTCGCCCGCTACAGCGTGGACTCCGGGTGGGTCGTGCCGCACTTCGAGAAGATGCTCTACGACAACGCGCTGCTGCTGCGGGTCTACGCGCACTGGTGGCGCTCCACCGGTTCGGTGCTGGGCAGGCGCGTGGCCCTGGAGACCGCCGACTGGCTGCTGTCGGAGATGCGCACCCCGGAGGGCGGTTTCGCCTCGGCCCTGGACGCCGACAGCGAGGGCGTGGAGGGCAAGTTCTACGCCTGGACGCCCGAGGAGCTGCGCGAGGTCCTGGGGCCCGACGGCGACTGGGCCGTCGGGCTGTTCGAGGTGACCGGGACCTTCGAGCACGGCACCTCGGTGCTCCAGCTCCTCGACGACCCCGACGACCCCGCGCGGTTCGAGCGCGTGCGCGCCGCCCTGCTGCGGGCCCGTTCCCGGCGGGTACGGCCCGGCCGGGACGACAAGGTCGTCGCCGCCTGGAACGGCCTGGCCGTCGCCGCGCTCGCCGAGGCCGGGGCCCTGTTCGACCGGCCCGACCTGGTGGCGGCGGCCCGGGAGGCGGCCGTGCTCCTGGACGGGCTGCACCTGGACGGCGACCGGCTGCTGCGCACCTCGCGCGACGGCCGGGCGGGCGGGAACGCCGGCGTCCTGGAGGACTACGCGGACCTGGCGGAGGGGCTGCTCTCGCTCTACGCGGTGACCGGGGAGGTCCGCTGGTTCCGGCGCGCGGGGACGCTGCTGGACACGGTGCTCGACCGCTTCGCCGACGGCTCCGGCGGGTTCTTCGACACCGCCGACGACGCCGAGCGGCTGTTCCAGCGGCCCCAGGACCCCACCGACAACGCCGCCCCCTCGGGCCAGTTCGCCGCGGCCGGCGCCCTGCTCTCCTACGCGGCGCTGACCGGTTCCGCCCGCCACCGGGAGGCCGCGGAGGCGGCCCTCGGCACGGTGAGCGTGCTGGCCCCCCAGCACGCCAGGTTCGCCGGATGGGGTCTGGCCGTGGCGCAGGCGGCCGTCACCGGTCCCGTCGAGGTGGCCGTCGTGGGCCCCGCCGGCGACCCGGCCACCGCCGCGCTGCACCGGGCCGCGCTGCTGTCCGCCGTCCCCGGCCTGGTGGTCGCGGTGGGCGAGCCCGGTTCGTCCGGGGTGCCCCTGCTGGAGAGCCGGGGACTGGTCGACGGCTCCCCCGCGGCGTACGTGTGCCGGGGCTTCACCTGCAGGATGCCGGTCACCACTCCGGCCGCGCTCAGGGCGGAGCTGGGCGGCGCCGTCCGGACCTCCTGAGCGTCCGGACCTCCTGAGCGCGGCGCCGCGCGCCGGGCTTCGCCGGGGTGCGGCGCCGCTCCCGGGACCGGAGCCCGGGGAGGCCGGCGTGCTCCCGCGTCCGGTCAGCCCACCGGGACCGCGGCCTGACCGGTGGACTCGGCTCCGCCCTCGCCCCCGCCTCCGGTTCCGTCCCCGGGGCCGGGCTCCGGCTCGTCCGGCGCCGGGACCGTCGGCTCGTCCGGCGGTGGGGGAGCGGTGGGCTGCCCGGGGTCGTCCGGAACGTCCGGCTGGTCCGGCGTGGGGACGGTCGGCTCGTCCGGCGCCGGGGAGGCCGGCTCCTCCGGGACGGGGTCGCCCCGGAGGCCGGGGTCGCCGGTCCCGGTCTCCGGATCGCCCCGGTAGCCGGGGTCGTCGTCGGTGTAGGGGGCGGAGCGGCCGTAGGAGGACGGCTCGGGGAACTCCTCGACGGGCTTGCCCGCCATCGCCTCGGCCATGAAGGCGCGCCAGACCTGGGCGGGGTACTGCCCTCCGGACTGGGTCATGCCGCCCACGACCACCGGCTTGTTGTCGTCGCGGAACATGTTCACCGCGACGGAGAGCTGCGGGGTGAACCCGGCGAACCAGGCGGACGCCGACTTGTCCGTGGTGCCGGTCTTGCCGGCCGCCGGGCGGTCGTAGAGGCGGGCCGCCGTACCGGTGCCGCCCGTGACCACCTGGGTCAGCGCGTGGGTGACGTCGGCGGCGGTCCGCTCGGAGAAGACCCGCTCGCCCTTCTCGGTGATCTTCAGCCTGCCCTCGGCTCCGGTGATCGAGCGGATCACGTGGGGCCGGCGGTGCACGCCGTCGGCGGCGAAGGTGGCGAAGCCGGAGGCGTTCTGCACGGCGCTCACCGAGGCCACGCCCAGCGGGAGCGTGGCCGCGTCCCGGTGCGGGGTGAGCTGGTCGACGGGGATGCCCGCGGCCTCGGCGGCCTCGGCCACCTCGTCGAGGCCGACCTGCTGGCCGAGGTCGACGAAGGCGGTGTTCACCGAGTGGCGCATGGCCCGCACCAGGTCGACCCGGCCGTAGGAGGCGCCGCCGGAGTTGGGGATGGGCTTGGCGGCGGAGGCGACCCGCATCGGCGAGTTCCCCTCGACCCGGGTGCCGAGGTCGAGGCCGTTCTCCAGGGCCGCGGCCAGCACGTAGGCCTTGAAGGTGGACCCGGCCTGCACCTCGGCGGAGAAGGCGTTGTCGAACTTGTTGGCGTCGTAGTTCCGGCCGCCGTAGAAGGCGACGACCTCGCCGGTGCCGGGGTCGACGGCGGCCAGGCCGGTGCGGACCCGCTTCGGGGTGTTCTCCGGCAGGACCGAGGTGACGGCCTGCTCGGCGGCCTCCATCAGCTTCCTGTCGAACGTCGAGACGATCTTCAGGCCGCCCTGGTTGACGTCCTCGTCGGTGTAGCCCCGCCGGCGCAGCTCGGCCATGACCTGGTCGAGCATGTAGCCCTCCTGGCCCTCGGGCTCGAAGACGTCCCTGGGCTTCTTCAGCTTGGGGAACTCGGTCTTCGCGGCCTCGACCGGGGTGATCGCGCCGGTCTTGACCATGCCGTCGACCACCCAGCGCCAGCGGGACCTGGCCGCCTCCAGGTCGTCGCCCCGGGGGTCGGCGAACCTGGTCGGCTGCTGGATCACCGCGGCGAGGTAGGCGCCCTCGGAGAGGGTGAGGTCGGAGACGTCCTTGCGGAAGTAGGCGTCGGCCGCGGCCTGCACGCCGTGCGCGCCCCGGCCGAAGTAGATCGTGTTGAGGTACTGCTCCAGCACCCAGTCCTTGGACTTCGAGCGGTCCACCTTGAGGGAGATCATGATCTCTTTGAGCTTGCGGACCGCGGAGCGCTCCTGGCTGAGGCCGCTGTAGTAGTTGCGGACCATCTGCTGGGTGATCGTCGAGCCGCCCTGGAGCTGCCTGCCGCTGACCGTCGACCACACGGCGCGGGCGGTGCCCCGCAGGGAGACGCCCTGGTCCTGGTAGAACGAGCGGTTCTCGGCGGCGATGACGGCGTTCCTGAGGCTGCGCGGGACCTTGTCCAGCTCGACGGTCCGGCGGTTGACGCCCTGCTTGGCGAGCACGGTCTTGCCGTCGCGGTAGTAGATCACCGAGCCCTGCGCGGTGGCCGCGGCCTGCGTGCTCTCCGGGATGGGGGTCATCGCCCACGCCACGGCGAACAGGCCGGCCGCCGCCACGACGCCGGCGCCGAAGACGACCAGCGCGACCCGCAGGAACCTCCTCCTGCGCGGCCGTGCCTTCCCTTCGCCCTTCAACAAGCGTGCCCCCGATCCGGCCCCGCGACCGACCCCCGTCAACCGCGCGAACCGTTAAGGGTAAACGGTGGATAACGGTGCCTGATTCCCTCTTGGGATGGTACGGCTAGCTCTCTGCCCGGTGGGGGACGTCTGACACCAAAGGCATCACCCGATAGGGCACAGGAGTGTCCAAGGCGATCACCGAGGAGGTCCTGACCACGCCCTGGACGTCGACGATCCGGTCGATCACCCGCTGCAGGTCGGCGTTGCTGCGCGCCACCACCCGGCAGTGCATGTCGTCGCCCCCGGTGATCGTGTGCACCTCCAGCACCTGCGGGATGGCCGCGAGCTGGACCGCGACCGGGTCGTGCCCGCTGACCTGGCGGATCTGCAGCGTGACGAACGCGGTCACGTCGTAACCGAGCGCGGCGGGATCGACGTCGGGGCCGAACCCGGTGATCACACCCCGGGCGATCAGGCGGTCGAGGCGGGCCTGGACGGTCCCCCGCGCCACCCCGAGCCGGCGCGAGCACTCCAGGACGCCGAGCCGGGGCTCGGCCGCCAGCAGGTTGATGAGCCGGGCGTCGAGCTCGTCGATCGTCATGATGTACAACCACTCCTCGCTGACCGGCCGGTAACTGTGCAGATTGTCCACCAGAATAAGTAACTCTTGCGCAGGAAGACCACTGAAACCGACAGTATCCGCATGAGCGACATCTTTCCTGTGAACGGCATGGACGCCGTGGTCTTCGCGGTCGGCAACGCCAAGCAGGCCGCCCACTACTACTCCACCGCGTTCGGCATGCGGCTCGTGGCCTACCGCGGCCCGGAGAACGGCAGCCGCGACGAGGTGGCCTACGTCCTCACCTCCGGCAGCGCCCGCTTCGAGCTGCGGGGCTCCCTGCGGCCGGGCACCGACCTGGCCCGGCACGTGGCCGAGCACAGCGACGGTGTGATCGACCTGGCCATCGAGGTCCCCGACGTGGAGGCCGCCTACACCCACGCGCTCGCCCAGGGCGCGCGCGGGCTGGCCGAGCCGTACACGCTGGAGGACGAGCACGGCAAGGTGGTCATGGCCGCGATCGCCACCTACGGCGAGACCCGGCACACCCTGGTCGACCGCTCCAACTACAGCGGGCCGTACCTGCCCGGCTACGTCGCGGCCGAGCCGCTCGTCGCCCCGCCGGACGTCAGGAACGGCCGCCTGTTCCAGGCCGTCGACCACTGCGTCGGCAACGTGGAGCTCGGCCGGATGGACGAGTGGGTGGAGTTCTACAAGCGGGTCATGGGCTTCACCAACATGGCCGAGTTCATCGGCGACGACATCGCCACCGAGTACTCGGCGCTGATGTCCAAGGTCGTCGCGGACGGCACCCGCAAGGTGAAGTTCCCGCTCAACGAGCCGGCGGTCGCCAAGAAGAAGTCCCAGATCGACGAGTACCTCGAGTTCTACGGCGGCCCCGGCGTGCAGCACATCGCGCTGGCCACCAACGACATCCTGACCACGGTCGACCACATGCGCGCGGCCGGGGTGCAGTTCCTGGACACGCCCGACTCCTACTACGACGACCCGGAGCTGCGCGCCCGCATCGGCGAGGTCCGCGCGCCGATCGAGGAGCTGAAGAAGCGGAAGATCCTGGTCGACCGCGACGAGGACGGCTACCTGCTGCAGATCTTCACCAAGCCGGTGCAGGACCGCCCGACGGTGTTCTTCGAGCTCATCGAGCGGCACGGCTCCCTCGGCTTCGGCAAGGGCAACTTCAAGGCGCTGTTCGAGGCCATCGAGCGCGAGCAGGAGCGCCGCGGCAACCTCTGAAGCCCGGCCGCCCGGCCCTCCCGGTCCGTCCACCCGGCCGGCCCGCGGTCCGGGAGGGCCGGACGGGCCGGACGGGCCGGACCGGGAGGGCGCCGGACCCGGCTCCCCGGATGGCCTGACCTGGCCGGGGCCGCTCGCGTAGTCTGCGAACGCGCCCCGGCACGGTCCGGGCCGGAAGGGGGACATCCAGACCATGGCGTCGACGACGTCACGCAGGCGGGCCCTCGCGGCGGCCGCCGTGCTGCTCTGCACGACCACCGGCACGGCCGCCTGCTCCTCCCCCGGCGGGGACGGCGGCTCCTCCTCGCCCGCCGCCGGCAGGACCGTGCCGTCCGGCGCCACCGCCCCGCAGCCGGACGGGACCGGCGCCCTCCCGCCCGGGGCCGGCGCGCCCGGGATCGGCGACCCCGACTTCCCCTCCGACGGCAACGGCGGCTACGACGTCGCCCGCTACCGCCTCGTCCTCGGCTACGACCCCGCCACCCGGCACCTGTCCGGCACCGCCGGGATCCGGGCGAAGGCCACGCAGGAGCTGACCCGCTTCAACCTGGACCTGTCCGGCTTCACCGTCGGCCGGGTCACCGTGGACGGCCGGGCCGCCGCGTTCGAGCGGTCCGGGACCGAGCTCACCGTGATCCCCGGCCGGCCCCTCCCCGAGGGGGCCGACTTCACCGTCGAGGTCGCCTACGCCGGGGAGCCCAAGCCCGTCACCGGCTCGTCCAACCTCGGCACCTACGGCTTCATCCCCACCCGGGACGGCGCCTTCGTCACCTGCGAGCCCAACGGCGCCAAGACCTGGTTCCCCGGCAACGACCACCCGGCGGACAAGGCGCTCTACGAGTTCGAGATCACCGTCCCGGAGGGGATCACCGCGCTGGCCAACGGCGAGCTCACCGGCGAGCCGGTGACCCGCGGCGGGAAGACGACCTACTCCTGGCGGGAGGACCACCCGATGGTGACCTACCTGGCCACCATGACGCTGGGGAAGTTCACCCTGCGGGAGGGGAAGACCGCCTCGGGCATCAAGAACCTGGCCGCCGTGGACCCGCGCTTCCGCGGCTCGCTGGACAAGCTCTACACCCTGTCCGGGAAGATCACCGACTACTGGGCCACGGTCTTCGGCCCCTACCCGTTCTCCTCGACCGGCGGCGTGGTGGACGACTTCTCCGCCGGTTACGCCCTGGAGAACCAGACCAAGCCCATGTACGGCGGCTTCTCCCCGGGCGAGGGCATCATCGCCCACGAGCTGGCCCACCAGTGGTTCGGCAACAGCCTCAGCATCAAGCGGTGGAAGGACCTCTGGCTCAACGAGGGCTTCGCCACCTACGCCGAGTGGCTCTGGGAGGAGCACCAGGGCGACGCCACCGCCGAGCAGACCTTCCGCCTGCACTACGCGGCGCCCGCCGGGGACGCCATCTGGAAGTACGCCCCCGGCCGCGCCAGGCCCGACGACCTGTTCAACGACTCGGTCTACACCCGGGGCGGCATGACGCTGCACGCCCTGCGGAGGAAGATCGGCGACCGGGACTTCTTCGAGCTGCTGAAGACCTGGAACCGCGAGCACCGGTACGGATACGTCACCACGGAGGAGTTCACCGCGCTGGCGGAGAAGATCTCCGGGAAGGAGCTCGACGCGCTCTTCGACGCCTGGCTGTTCCAGGAGAGCAAGCCCGCCGCCTGAGCACCCGCGCATGCGCGCCGTACGGCGGGCCGCACGTCCCGGCCGGTGCGCCGTACGGCAGGCGCCTGCCGTACGGCGCACCGGCCGGGACGGCCCGGCGCGGGCGGGTCAGGCGGAGACGATCCGGTAGCCCTGCTTCCTGAGGGAGCCCAGCACCTCCTCGGCGTGGTCGGGTCCCCTGGTCTCCAGCTGGAGCTGGACCTCGACCTCGCCCAGGTTGACGCCGACCCGCTCGTGCGCGATGTCCAGCACGTTGGCGCGCAGCGCCGCCACCTCGGCCATCAGCACCGCCAGCGTGCCCGGCCGGTCGGGCAGCGAAAGGCGCAGCGTCAGGTAGCGGCCCGCCGCGGCCAGGCCGTGCCGGAGCACCTTCACCAGCAGCAGCGGATCGATGTTCCCGCCGGAGAGCACGACCGTCACGGGAGGCTCGAAGACCTCCGGATGCGCCATGACCGCCGCCACCCCGGCCGCCCCGGCGGGCTCGACCACCTGCTTGGCGCGCTCCAGGCAGAGCACCAGGGCCCGGGAGATCTCCTGCTCGGTGACCGTGACGACGCTGTCCACCAGGTAGTGGATCAGCTCGAAGGGCAGCTCCCCCGGCTGCCCCACCGCGATGCCGTCGGCCATCGTGGTGGCGGGCCGCACCGTGACGGGGCGCCCCGCCGCGAGCGAGGCCGGGTAGGCGGCGGCCCGCTCGGCCTGCACGCCGACGACCCGCACGCCCGGCCGGAGCGACTTGGCCGCCAGCGCGACCCCGGCGGCGAGCCCGCCGCCGCCGACGGAGACCGCGATCGTGCCGGTCTCCGGGAGCTGCTCCAGGATCTCCAGCCCGATGGTGCCCTGCCCGGCGACGACGTCGGGGTGGTCGAAGGGGTGGATGAACACCGCGCCGGTCCGCTCGGCGTGCTCCCGCGCGCCGGCCAGCGCGGTGTCCACGCCGTGCCCGGCGAAGACCACCTCGGCGCCGTAGGAGCGGGTCGCGGCCACCTTGGGCAGCGGCGCCCCCTCCGGCATGTAGACCGTCGCCTCCGTCCCCAGGAGCCCCGCGCCGAGCGCCACCCCCTGGGCGTGGTTGCCCGCGCTGGCCGCCACCACGCCCCGCCGCAGCTCCCCGGGGCCCAGCCGGGCGATCCTGACGTAGGCGCCGCGCACCTTGAACGAACCCGAGCGCTGGAGGTTCTCGCACTTGAGGTGGACGGGCCCGCCGAGCAGGTCGGACAGCACCCGCGAGTGCACCACCGGGGTCCGCAGCGCGACGTCGGTCAGGAGCTCCCGGGCGGCGAGCACGTCCTCGAAGGTCACCTGCGGTGCTGACGACATGGCGGCCATCCTCTCATCCCGCACCGGCGCGGCGAGGTGCGCGGGATTCCCGTCGCGCCCCGTGCCGTCCGGGCGGTTGCCGCGCCGGGTCGCGGAAGGTTGCCGGTGAGGTGCAGGCCACACGGAGAAACCCTCAGTTCGCACGCCCCGGGCCCGATGGGCGGGTCACCCGGTCCGTCCTCCGCCGGGATCCCGAAAGGAGTGGTCCCGATGAGAGACGCTTCGGGCGCGGTGCGGCCCGGGTGGGTCCTCCTCACCGTCGCACTGCTGCTCGGCACGCTCCTCCCCGTGCCCGCCTCGGCCTCGTCCCGGCTGAAGCCCGCCGCGGCGGGGACCCGGGCGATGTGGCTGTGGGACGTCGGCGCGGTACGGCCGGCCGACGTGCTGGCCTGGGCGCGGGCCCGCGGCGTGAAGGAGGTCTTCGTCCACGCCGACGCGCGGCTGCCCTCCGACGCCTCCCGGCTGGCCCGGCTGCGGGAGCTGAAGCGCAGCGCGGACACGGCGCGGATCCGCCTGACCGCCCTCGGCGGGGATCCGCGGTGGGCTCTGGACCACGCGGCGGCGCGGGCCTGGCAGCGGGCCGTCCTGGGCACCGGGTTGTTCGCGGGCAGCCACGTCGACGTGGAGCCGTACGTGCTGCCGGGCTGGCAGGCCGACCAGCCCGCGCTGGTCGCGGGCCTGCTGCGGATGCTGCAGCTGCTGCAGGCCGACGACCGGCGCCCGCTGGAGGCCGACGTCCCGTTCTGGTACGGCACGATCCCCGCCGGTCCGCGCACCACGCTGGCCGACGCGGTGCTGGCGCGGGTGGACGCGGTCACCGTGATGAGCTACCGCGACACCGTCAGCGGGCCCAACTCGCTGACGGCCGTCGGCTCCGACATGCTCGCCCGCGCGGGCCGCGCCGGCCGGCCGGCACGGCTGGCCGCCGAGACCTCCCCGCTGGCCGACTGCCCCCACTGCACCTTCCACGAGGAGGGCGCCGCGCGCATGACCGCCGCCCTGGCCGAGGTCGACGCGATCGCGCGGGCGTATCCCGCCTTCGCCGGCATCGCGGTCCACCACTACACCGCCTGGCGGGCGATGCGTCGCTGACCGGGGTGCCGCCCCGGTCGGCGGCGTCATCGCCGGCCCGGGTGCCGCCCCGCTCGTCCGTGTCATCGCCGGCCCGGGTGCCGCTCCCGGCCGGCGCATCGCCCTCGGTCGCGGGGTGACCGGTGGTCCCGCTGCCCGCGGGTCTCAGCCGCGGGGCGACCAGTAGCGGTCGGCGGCCAGGACGAGGGCGGCGGCGCCGACGAGTCCGGCGTCCTGGCCGAGGGCGGCCGGGACGACGCGCACGCGCCGGGCGAAGTCCAGCCGGACGTGCGCCCGGAGGGTCTCCTCCAGCGGGTCGAACAGCAGCCGCCCGGCCTGGGACAGGCCTCCGCCGATGGTGACGACGTCGAGGTCGCACAGGTGGGTGGCGGAGGCCACGGCCAGGCCCACCGCCCGCCCGGCCCGCTCCATGGCGGCCAGGGCGATCGCGTCGCCCGCGGCGGCGTCGAGCGCGAGCCGCCGCCCGCTGGCCGCCGTGGCCTCCACATAGGCCGGACCCGCCGCGCCGGGGGACCGGATCCCCGCGGACTCCTCGGCCTTCGCGGACTCCTCGGCCCCGGCGGCCCCCGCGGACTCCTCGGCCCCGGCCGGCTTCGCGGCTCCGCCCGCTCCTGCCGCTCCCACCCCACCCGCGGGGTCCGCCGTACCCGTGGGGCCCGCCGTACCCGTGGGGCCCGCCGTACCGGTAGGGCCCGCCGTACCGGACTCCGGGGCGCCGGAAGCCCTGCCCGGGACCCAGCCCTGTTCCAGGGCCCAGGCCGCCAGGCCCGGGCCCCGGGCGACGGCCTCCAGGCAGCCGCGTCCGCCGCACTCGCAGGCCGGTCCGTCCGGGTCGACCACGACGTGCCCGATGTGCCCGGCGTTGCCGCTGCCGCCGTCGATCAGCCGGTCGCCGAGGATCAGCCCGCCGCCCACGCCCGTGGACACGACCATGCCGAGCATGTTGGCGCTGCCCCGGCCCGCCCCCCGCCAGTGCTCGGCGGCGGCCACGCAGACGGCGTCGTTGTGGATGCGGACCGGGACGCCGGGGAAGCGGGCGGCCAGCCGGTCGCGGAGCGGGAAGGCCCGCCAGCCGGGCATGTTGAGCGGTGAGACGGCCCCGTCGGGCCAGGTCATCGGGCCGCCGCAGCCGATCCCCACCCCGTCGACCGGGGTGTCGCCCGCGACGGCGCCGATCAGCGCGTCGAGCGCCTTCCACAGGGTCTCGGCGTCACCGCCGGGCGGGGTCGCGACCCGCTCCGCCGCCCGGACGTCTCCCTCGGAGCCGACCAGCGCGGCGGCGAACTTCGTCCCGCCGATGTCGACGGCAAGCACTGATCGCGGCATTCAGCGATCATACGGCTGGCCGGAGGGCGGGCGGGAGGAGAAGACCAGCAGGCTCGCGGTGAACCCGTGCACGTGGTTCTGGCCCCCGACCGGGCCGATCTCCCCCGCCGAGAAGAACCCGGCCACCCCGACGGGCCCCAGGATGTCGCTGACCGCCGTCGTGTCGTGATCGGCGCTGCCGAACATGGCCGAGCCCCGCCCGTTGCACGCGAACAGCAGCGCGCCCTCCACCCTGCCGAACTCCTCGCGGTGCGCGTCGAGCAGCTCGTAGAGGTCCTCGTCGGCGGTCGCCGCGTCACGCACCTGAAACCGGACGGTGCGGCCGATGTCCACGACGTCCCCGATGGCCACGGCCTCGCGGTCGGGGTCGATGCCGAGCACGCCCCGGATCAGGAAGTCGCCGCGCTCGTGCCGCTCGGCGTACTCGTCGATGGCGATGCCGATCTGCAGCCCGGCGGCGACCAGGTCGCGGTCGTCCTCGTCCAGCGCGCTGACGATCTCCTCCAGCCGGGCCAGGGCGGGCTGCCCGGCGAGTTCGAGCAGGAGGTTGTCCTCCGTCCCGGTGACAGCCATGGACGGGCCGATCGGGCGGCAGCCCTGGCTGACCACGGTGCCGACGTTGACCTCGCCGCCGAGCAGCACCCCGACGGCCCCCTCGGTGTAGACCTTGCCGTCGGCGAACAACCGCACCGCGCCCCGGCCCTGCAGCGAGTTGGCCAGGCCGCCGATCAGCGGGAGGCCGCCGAGGACCTCCCCCGAGCGCTCGACGAAACCGTCCGTCGGGAAGCTGTAGGGATCGGCGAACATGATCGCCACCCGGTCGTCCGGGACGCGCTCCGGCAGGCCGACCACGACGAACTGCTCCTCCGTGCGGAGGCTGTCCAGCGCGAAGGTCGTCAGCCTGGCCCCGTCGAGGACGGCGGCCCAGGCGCTCACCGCCGGGGTGATCTCCACCCCCTGCCCGTCGCCGATCACCCCGGTGGAGCTGCAGCCGACCACCGCGGCGCCGGGGACCATGCTCATCGCGCGCAGCCCCGCGCGCGAGACGTCGTCGGGGTCGTCACCGCAGACGAAGAAACAGACCAGGTCCGGCGGCTTGTCCAGGCCGCGCAGAGCCTGGTTCACCGCGGATTCCGCCGCCGCGACCAGGTCGGAGCCCACGGCGAGACCGTCGGCGAAGCGGCTCGTCAACAGCGCCACTCGTCTCGCCTCCCTCATTGTGTGCGAAGCCTTCCCGCCCGGAGTCCTCTCCGGACCGCCCCGGCTTCCCTGGAGCGATTCTCCCCACTGGGAGGGCGGGCACGCGCGTCCGCCGCCAGGCAATGCGGGAGACTCGCAATCAGGATGAGACTGCCGGTTTCGGCTCAGGAGACGTAGTCTCGGTCCCGTGCCTCACATTCCAGAGCCACGGACTCTGCGCGAGCTTCGCGAGAGCGGCCATATCCATCGCACGGTGAAGGCGGAGATCCGCGAGAACCTCCTGGCCCGGCTCCGGGCCGGCCAGACGCGGTTCCCCGGCATCGTGGGCTTCGACGACACGGTCCTGCCCCATCTGGAGCGGGCCCTGCTCGCCGGTCACGACCTGGTCCTGCTCGGCGAGCGCGGCCAGGGCAAGACCCGGCTCATCCGCACCGTCACCGGACTGCTCGACGAGTGGACCCCGGTCGTCGACGGCTGCGAGATCAACGACCACCCCTACACGCCCTCCTGCGTCCGCTGCCGCCGCCTGGCGGAGTCCGAGGGCGAGGAGCTCGCGGTCTCCTGGCGGCACCGCGACGAGCGCTACGGCGAGAAGCTCGCCACCCCCGACACCTCCGTCGGCGACCTCATCGGCGACGTCGACCCCATCAAGATCGCCGAAGGGCGCACGCTCGGCGATCCGGAGACCGTGCACTACGGCCTGGTGCCGCGGAGCAACCGGGGCGTCTTCTCCGTCAACGAGCTGCCCGACCTGGCCGAGCGGATCCAGGTGTCGCTGCTCAACGTGCTGGAGGAGCGCGACATCCAGGTCCGGGGATACAACCTCCGCCTGCCCCTGGACATCCTGCTGATCGCCAGTGCCAACCCCGAGGACTACACCAACCGCGGCCGGATCATCACCCCGCTGAAGGACCGCTTCGGCGCGGAGATCCGCACCCACTACCCGTCCTCCGTCGAGGACGAGCTGGCGCTCATCCGGCAGGAGGCGGCGCTCGACCACGTGGGGGCCGACCTCCCCGGCCACCTGGTCGAGGTGATCGCCCGCTTCACCCGGCTGGTCCGCGAGTCCACCGCGGTGGACTCCCGCTCCGGCGTCTCGGCCCGCTTCTCCATCGCCGCCGCCGAGACCGCCGCCGCCTCCGCGCTGCGGCGGGCCGCGCTGACCGGTGAGGAGCGCGCGGTGGCCCGGGTCGCCGACCTGCCGGACATCGTGCACACCCTCCGGGGCAAGGTGGAGTTCGAGGTCAGCGAGGAGGGCCGGGAGATCGAGGTCCTCTCCCACCTGCTCCGCAGGGCCGTCGCCGAGACGTTCCGCGGCACGCTCGGCGGCGCGGACCTGTCGGCGCTGCTGGAGCGCTTCTCCGAGGGCGTCCAGGTGGAGTCCGGTCCCCTGGTGCCCGCCGCCGAGCTGCTGCAGCGGATCGGCCCGGTGAACGGCCTGGCCAGGATCATGTCCCGGCTCGGCATCGGCGACGAGTCCCCCGGCCACGCCGCGGCCGCCCTGGAGTTCGCCCTGGAGGGTCTCTACCTCCTGCGCCGGCTGTCCAAGGACGAGGTGGACGGCACCACGGTCTACCGCACCTAGCGGTGCCCGTGCCGCACTCCAGGAAGACCGAGGAGACCGCCATGCCCGACCGTTCCCTGCTCTCCGCTCTGTTCTCGACCCTGCCCTCCACCCTGCCCTCCGCCCTGCCCTCCACCCTGCCCTCCACCCTGCCCTCCGCTTCGCCCTCGCCGCACCGCCGGGCCGGGGGCGGGCGATGAGCTACCGCTACGGCGAATACCGGGACGGGCCCGACCCGCTCGCCCCGCCGTACGACGTGCGCGCCGCGCTGGACCAGATGGGCGACGCCATCCTGTCCGGCTCCAACCCCGGCCACGCCCTGCGCGACCTGCTCAAGCAGGGCCTGCCCGGCGCGGAGAACCGGCGCGGCCTGGACGACCTGCTCCGGGAGGTGCGCCGGCGCCGCCGCGAGCTGCGCGAGCGCGGGCGGCTGGACGGGACGCTGGAGCGGGCCAGGGCGCTGCTGGACAAGGCGATCGGCCAGGAGCGGGCGGAACTGTTCCCCGACCCGTCCGACGACGCCCGGTTCCGCGAGTCGGTGCTGGACGGCGTGCCGGACGACCCGGCGGGCGCGATCCAGTCGCTGGGCTCCTACGACTGGCGCTCCGCCGCGGCCCGGCGGACCTTCGAGGAACTGCGCGACCTGCTCCGCAGGGAGGTGCTCGACAGCCAGTTCCGGGGCATGCGGCAGGCGCTGGCCGACCCCGACCCGGCCGCGCTGGAACGGGTCCGCGAGATGATGACCGCGCTGAACGACATGCTCGACCGGGACGCGCGGGGCGAGCACACCCAGGGCGACTTCGACGACTTCATGTCGAAATACGGGGACATGTTCCCCGAGTCGCCGCGCAACCTGGAGGAGCTGGTCGACGCCCTCGCCCGCCGGGCCGCCGCGACCCAGCGCCTGCTGGCCTCGCTCACCCCGGCCCAGCGGGAGGAGCTCGCGGGCCTGATCAACCAGACCCTGGAGCAGGCCGGGCTGGCCGACCAGATGCGCCGCCTGGGCGAGTCGCTCCAGTCCCGCCGCCCCGACCTGGCCTGGAACACCCCGGAGCGGCTCGGCGGCGACGAGCCGCTGGGCATGGCCGACGCGGTGACCGCGCTGGACGAGCTCGCCGACCTGACCCAGCTGGAGGCCGCGCTCCGCCAGGACTACCCCGGCGCCCGGCTGGACGACGTCGACGAGGCGGCGATCCGGCGCGCGCTCGGCCGTTCGGCGGTCGACGACCTGCGGGCGCTCCGGCAGATCGAGCGCGAGCTGGAGCAGCAGGGCTACCTGCAACGCCGGCGCGGCAGGCTGGAGCTCACCCCCAAGGCCGTCCGCCGCCTCGGCGAGACCGCCCTGCGCCGCGTCTTCGCCTCCCTGGAGTCGGGCCGCCGCGGCGACCACGACCAGGTCGACGCGGGCGCGGCCGGAGAGCTCACCGGCTCCACCCGGCCCTGGCGGTTCGGCGACGAGCAGCCCATCGACGTGGTCCGCACGGTCGTCAACGCCGTACGGCGCGGCCCCGGACACGGAGGCGCCGTGGCCCTGTCGGTGGACGACTTCGAGGTGGCCGAGACCGAGCGGCGCACCGCGGCGGCCGTCTGCCTGCTGGTGGACCTGTCCTACTCCATGGCCCTGCGCGGCACCTGGGCGGCCGCCAAGCAGACCGCGATGGCCCTGCAGGCGCTGGTCAGCTCCAAGTTCCCGCAGGACTCGGTGCAGATCGTCGGTTTCTCCAACTACGCCAGGGTCCTGCAGCCCGACGAACTGGCCGGGCTGGAGTGGGACATGGTCCAGGGCACCAACCTGCACCACGCCCTGCTGATCGCGGGCCGCCACCTGGACCGCCACCCCGACTTCGAACCGGTCGTGCTCGTGGTCACCGACGGCGAGCCCACCTCGCACCTGCGTCGCAACGGCACCTACGCCTTCGAGTGGCCGCCCACCCGCGAGACCCTGGAGCTGACGCTCGCCGAGGTCGACAAGATGACGCGGCGCCGGGCGACGCTCAACGTCTTCATGCTGGCCGAGGACGAACGGCTGAAGGAGTTCGTGGACGAGGTCGCCCGCCGCAACGGCGGCCGGGTCTTCTCCCCCAGCGCGGACCGCCTGGGCGAGTACGTCGTCAGCGACTTCCTGCGCACCCGCCGCGCCCGGTAGGCGGCGCGCGGTCGGGCGCGCGCGGCCGGTCAGGCTCCGGCGAAGGCCGCGTAGTGGTCCAGCGCGAGGTCGAAGCCGTCGCGGTAGTGCCGGTAGGAGCGGTAGCAGGGGCGCCAGGCCGTACTGTTGCCCACGCCCGCCCTGGCCTCGGCCACCGCGGCCGGGACCCGCTCGGGACGGAGCAGCAGCCCTCCGCCGAGATAGCGGAACTCCGCCAGGACGGTGCAGGAGCCGGGCCCGCCGGAGACGAACCGGCCCCAGCGCCAGCCGCTCTCCTCGTCCCAGACCAGCGCGTCCCCGCCGGTCAGCCGGATCGTCCCGGCGCGCGGGTCGCACGGACCCTCCCACCACGCCTCGGCCTGGGCGCCCAGCGCCTCGGCGACCAGCCGGAGATAGGAGACGGGCTGGTGCCGCCATTCGTCGGTGTACGGCTCGACATGTCTTACAGCCACGACGGGCACTCCCTTGTGCCTTGTGCACGATCTCGATCTCGACGCCCGCCCGGACACGGCCCCGGCTCGACCGCCGGCGGCCCTCACGCGGGAACGGGCTCCGGGGTGATCCTACTCACTCCGCCGGTGTGCTCAGGGCGGGAACGGGATGATCCGCCCCGTCGCGGGCCCGGCTCCCTCCCCCGCCCGGTCGGGAGGAGTACGGCGCGCCCGGACCGCGGGGGCCGGACGAGCCGCGCCCCGACGGGATCACCGGAGGTTAATGTCGGGCGTATGACTCTGCTGCTCTGGCTGCACATCGGTTTCGCGATCTTCACTCTGGGGCCGGTCGTCGCCGCGACCATGTCCACGCCCCGGTTCATCCGCGCCCGGAACGTCGACGTCCTGCGCTACCTGCACAAGACGACGCGCGTCTACGCCGTCGCCTCCGTCGGCGTCTTCCTGTTCGGCGTGCTGGTCGGCCTGGAGTATCTCGGCAGGCCGTACCTGTCGGTCTCCATGACGCTCTTCATCGTCTCCGCCGTGCTGCTGGTCGTCGTGGAGCGGGACCAGCGCGCCGCCCTGCGGGCCCTGACCAGCGAGGACCCGCAGGACGACGCCAAGGTGCAGACCGGCCGGATCGCCACCCTCTCCGGGCTGATCACCCTGATCTGGATGGTCGTCCTCGTGCTGATGGTCTGGGGCAACCCCTAGCCGCGGGAGGATGCGGCCGGCCGAGGCCTGGGTGAGGTCGGCTAGCCGAGGGCCTGGGTGAGGTCGGCGAGCAGGTCGTCGACCGTCTCGATGCCGACCGAGAGACGGACCAGGTCGCCGGGGACCTCCAGCGGCGAGCCCGCGGCGGAGGCGTGGGTCATCCGGCCCGGATGCTCGATCAGCGACTCCACGCCGCCCAGCGACTCGCCCAGGGTGAACAGCCTGGCCCGGTTGCAGACCTCGACCGCCTCCGCCTCGCCGCCGGCGACGCGGAAGGAGATCATGCCGCCGAAGCGCCTCATCTGCTTGGCCGCCACCTCGTGCCCGGGGTGCTCGGGCAGGCCCGGGTAGAGCACCGAGGTCACCCGCGGGTGCGCCAGCAGGAGGTCCACCACCCGCTCGGCGTTGTCGCAGTGGCGGTCCATCCGCACCGCGAGCGTCTTGAGGCCGCGCAGCGTCAGCCACGCGTCGAACGGCCCGGCCACCGCGCCCATCGCGTTCTGGTGGTAGGCCAGCCGCTCGCCCAGCTCGGCGTCCCGCGCGACGAGCGCGCCGCCGACCACGTCGGAGTGGCCGCCGACGTACTTGGTGGTGGAGTGCACCACGACGTCCGCGCCCAGCGCCAGCGGCTGCTGGAGGTACGGCGAGGCGAAGGTGTTGTCCACCACCAACAGCGCGCCGCAGTCGTGCGCCAGCTGCGCCAGGGCGGCGATGTCGGCGATGCCGAGCAGCGGGTTGGTGGGCGTCTCCACCCAGATGACCCGGGTCTTCTGCGTGATGGCTGCGGCCACCGCGGCCAGGTCGCCCAGCGGCACCGGGTCGTAGTGCAGCCCCCAGTTCTCGTGGACCTTCGCGAACAGGCGGTAGGTGCCGCCGTAGGCGTCGTTCGGGATGATCACGTGGTCACCGGGCCTGCAGACCGTGCGGAGCAGGGTGTCCTCGGCCGCCAGGCCGGAGGCGAAGGCCAGGCCGCGGGTGCCGCCCTCGACGGCGGCGATCGCCTCCTCCAGGGCGGTCCTGGTCGGGTTGGCCGACCTGCTGTACTCGTATCCGGAGCGCAGTCCCCCCACGCCGTCCTGCTTGTAGGTGGACACCGCGTAGATGGGCGGCACGACGGCCCCGGTCTGGGGGTCGGCCTCCTGACCGGCGTGGATGGCCAGGGTCTCGAATCCTTCACTCATACGGGCCACGCTACTCCGCCTCGCGGCCCGGAGGACCCGGCCCGGCCCGCGAACGCGCCCGCCGCACCGCAGGGAACCCGGCCCGCGAACGCCGCGGTGCCGGGAACCCGGCCCGCGCCCGCCGTACCGCGGAAGAACCCGGCCCGCGCCCGCCTCACCGCGGAAGGACCCGTCCGTACCCGCAGCGGTCCGGAAAACGCGAGCCGGCCCGCGTCCCGCCTCCCTGGAGTTCCAGAGGCAGGACACGGGCCGGCGGTCTCCGGGCGGCGGTCCCCCGACCGCCGTGCTCCCGGAGCGTCCGGTGGTCTGCTACGCGGCCTGCGGCTCGCGGTCGTCCGGGCGCCTCGGCCTGAACGGCACCACTTCGGCGCCCGCCGCGGCGGTCCCGGCCGTGGTCCCTGCCGTGGTCCCGGTGACGACGGCGATCGGCGGCGCCTGGATGTACCGGCCGCTCGCCCCCTCGGCGGGCTCCCCGTTGATGCGCGAGAGCAGGACGGGATCGGCGAGCGCCAGGCACAACGCGACGACGAATCCGACGGCCAGCAACACGATCCCGATGACGGTCATTTCCCTCTCCCCTTCGACGCTTCAAGCATGCGCCGGGGAGCGGGGGCCCCGCCTCCGCTGAAGGGCCGGTCCTGCGAGGGGGCATTCGGCCGAACGGCCGATATGTCAGGTCAACCATCCGGATTAGGCTCGTCGCCCGTGGGGGAATCGCATCGCGTTGTCTACTGGATCCGGCGGCTCAGCGAGATCGCCCTGCTCTGCTGGCTCGGGCTGCTGCTCCTGCTGGACCTCGGGATAGCGGTGGGCGGCAACAACCCCGAGCACCTGCTCTCCTTCGGCTGCGGCGCCTACGGGATCTACGCGGTGTGGCGCCGCCGCCGGAGCCGTGTCCTGCCCTACGCGGTCCTGCTGGGACTGTCGTTCGCCGCCACCGTCGCCGCCGCGATGATCCCGGGCGGCGACGCCGGCCCCGGTCTCGCCGAGACCGGGGCGCTGCTCGTCCTCATCGTCGGCGGGCTGCGCTGGATCGAGCCGGTCAAGAGCGCGGCGATCTTCGCCGTGGTGGCGATGCTCATGCTGGAGTCCTCCGCCGGCCGGATCGGTCAGTCCGAACCCTCCCTGGCCCTGGGCTTCCTCCTCTTCTTCGCCTGGTCCATGGCCGCCGGCGTCGGCGCCTACCTCCGCTTCCAGATGGAGCGCCGCCGCGAGGCCGTGCACTCGGTACGGCGGGCCGAACGCCTGGAGCTCGCCCGCGAGCTGCACGACCTGGTCGCCCACCACATCACCGGGATCGTGGTCCAGGCACAGGCGGCCAAGGTCGTCGCCGAGGCGAAGCCGGAGGCGGTGGCCCCCGCGCTCGACGCGATCGCGAACGCCGGGGCCGACGCGCTGACCTCGATGCGCCGCCTGGTCGGCGTGCTGCGGGCGGACGAGGCCGCGCGCACCCCCGGCACGCGCCTGGCGGACATGCGCGTGCTCGTAGAGCGGTTCTCGGCCCACGGGGGGCCCAGGGTGGCCTTCGAGGTCAGCCAGGACATCACCGACGACACCCTGCCGCCGGAGGTGCTGACCACCCTCCACCGCGTGCTGCAGGAATCGCTCACGAACGTCCGCCGCCACGCCCCCGGCACCGGCTGGGTCGAGGCCGACCTGCGCCGGGTGGACCGGTGCGTACGGCTGCGCGTGCGCAACTACGCCTCGGCCTCCGACGTCAGGGTCTCCCGCCTGGGCGGCGGCTTCGGCCTGGTCGGCATGGCCGAGCGCGTCGAGGCGCTCGGCGGCCGTCTCTACGCGGGCCCCACCCCCGAGGGCGCCTGGGAGGTGTTCGCCGAGTTTCCGGTCTGACGGCGGCGCTGCGCGCCGCGGCTCGGGGGCCGGTAACCGGTGTCTTCCCTCGTCGCGTGCTCGCTTCGCTGCGCGCGCTCCTCAGTCCAGACACCGGAGCCCCCTCGCGGTCTGACGGCGGCGCTGCGCGCCGCGGCTCGGTCCGGACGCCGGAGCCCCCTCGCCGGGGCTAGTGGGTGACCAGGAAGGCCAGCAGATCCTGGCGGGTGAGCAGGCCGACGGGCTTGCCGTCGTCGAGGACCACGGCGGCGTCGGCCTTCTCCAGGGCCTCGACCGCGTGCGAGACGGGCTCGCCGGCGCCGATCATGGGGAGCGGCGGGGACATGTGCCCGGCCAGCGGCTCGTCCGGGCGGAGCCGTCCCCGGTAGAGGGCGTCCAGCAGATCGCGCTCCACGATCGAGCCGACCACCTCGGCGGCCATGACCGGCGGCTCCTCCTTCATCACCGGAAGCTGCGAGACGCCGTACTCCCGCATGATGGCGATGGCGGTGTCCACCGACTCGTGCGGGTGCGTGTGCACGAACTCCGGCAGGCCGGTGCCCTTGCGGACCAGCACGTCCCGCACCAGGCCCTCATCCGAGGAGGTGGTCAGGAAGCCGTAGTCGGCCATCCAGTCGTCGTTGAAGATCTTGGACAGGTAGCCGCGGCCGCCGTCGGGCAGCAGCACCACGACCACGTCGTCCGGCCCGGCCTGCTGCGCCACGCGCAGCGCCGCCACCGTGGCCATGCCGCAGGAGCCGCCCACCAGCAGGGCCTCCTCACGGGCCAGGCGGCGGGTCATGCCGAAGGAGTCCTTGTCGGAGACCGCGATGATCTCGTCGCAGACCGTGGTGTCGTAGGTGGCCGGCCAGATGTCCTCGCCGACCCCCTCCACGAGGTACGGCCGGCCGGTGCCGCCGGAGTAGACCGATCCCTCGGGGTCCGCTCCGATGATCTTCACGCGGCCGCCGGAGACCTCCTTGAGGTAGCGGCCGGTGCCGCTGATCGTGCCGCCCGTGCCGACGCCCGCCACGAAGTGGGTGATCCGCCCCTCGGTCTGCTCCCAGATCTCCGGGCCGGTGGTGTGGTAGTGGCTCTCGGGGTTCTGCGGGTTGGAGTACTGGTCGGGCTTCCAGGCGTTGGGGACCTCCCTGGCCAGCCGGTCGGAGACCGAGTAGTAGGAGTCGGGGTGGTCGGGCGAGACCGCGGTCGGGCAGACGACGACCTCGGCCCCGTAGGCCCGGAGCACGGCGATCTTGTCCTGGGCGACCTTGTCCGGCACCACGAACAGGCACCTGTAGCCGCGCTGCTGGGCCACGATGGCCAGGCCGACGCCGGTGTTGCCCGACGTGGGCTCCACGATCACGCCGCCCGGGCGGAGCGCGCCCGACTTCTCCGCGGCGTCGATCATGCGCACCGCGATGCGGTCCTTCACCGAGCCGCCGGGGTTGAAGTACTCGACCTTGGCGAGCACCTGGGCCGGCAGGCCCGCGGTCACCTTGTGCAGCCTGACGAGCGGGGTGTCGCCCATCAGCTCCACCAGCGAGTCATGTACGCGCATCGCGTTGATCACCTCGAAATACCGAAGCTTTGTCAGCTTGTTCTGTCGGATGCCAAGATCCCAGGGGGTGACCGGGACTCGGCTAGTTTCACCTCAAACGCTACCGTCGCATCGCGACGCACAGTGTCGCCACGGGTACGACGAAGTCACCGGTCACCTGGGAGCACCACGGCGGAGGAGGGCGCGGACACGTGAGCTGGACACCCGGAGCGGCTCGGGCCGCGCGGCGCATCGCGGCCGCGGCGGCCGTGGGAGGCGGCGGCCTGACCCTGCTCGGGGCGGCCACCTACGGCATCCTGTTCGCCGAGGGCGTGCTGGCCCGGCGGATCGTCGGCCGCCCCCACGGCATGGAGGGGCCGCCCTCGGACGGGGTCTACGGCGAGTTCGGCGGCGAGCCGATCCGGATGGCCATGCTCGGCGACTCCACCTCGGTCGGCCTGGGCATGACCGATCCCGCCGACACCCCCGGCGTGCTCATCGCGTGCGGCGTGGCCGCCGTAGCCGAGCGGCCGGTGCGGCTCACCGTGGCCGGCGTGTCGGGGGCCGCCTCCGCCGACCTCGGCGAGCAGGTGGACCGGGCGCTGGAGGCGCGCCCGGAGGTCGCGGTCGTCTTCATCGGGGCCAACGACGTCACCACGCAGACCTTCCCCGCGCAGGCCGTACGGCATCTGCAGAAGGCGGTGCGGCGGCTGCGCGAGGCCGGGGCCGAGGTGGTCGTGGGCACCTGCCCGGACCTGGGCACGGTCCGGCCGCTCCCGCAGCCGCTGCGCTGGGTGACCAGGCGCTGGAGCCGGCAGCTCGCCGCCGCGCAGACCGTCGCGGTCATCGAGGCGGGCGGGCGGACGGTGGCCTTCGCCGACCTCCTGGGGGAGGAATTCGAGACAAACCCCCACGAAATGTTCGGACCTGACCGTTACCACCCATCTCGCCGAGGCTACACGCAAGTCGCTTACGCGGTGCTACCGTCTGTTTGCACTGCGTTGGAGCTGTGGCCCGAGCCGCAGCCCGTGCGCGGTCAGTCGGTTTACCTTGCGGCGGCTAAGGCCGCGGAGGAGCCCGGCGCCGAGGTGTCCGCGACCCGGGTCGCCGGTCGAGCCACGGGTCCCCACGGACGATGGGTGACCCTGCTCCGCCGGAGGTCCGAGCCGCTGCCTCACGACGCCTGAGCCCGGTCACCCTCCGCGGCGATGTCGTGACGCCTCGCCCCTTTGGAGTGGATGCCCGTGATCCGGTCTCATGCGAAACCAGCGATGGTGCTCGCCGGAGCCCTGGCCCTGGCCGGCTGCTCCGGCAGCGAAGCGGCCACCCCCGATTACCCACGCTGGCACAACACCGAGGTGAACGCGGTCAGCCGCACCACCACCGCCGGCGGCGTCGCCACGACGACGTCGCTCAAGCCCGACGGCACGCTGGAGACGGTCGCCCTCGACCTCGACTCCGGCAAACGGCTGTGGTCCGCCCCCGCGGTCATGGCGGGCCGACTGCCCGGGATGGGGATCCCCGCTCCGGCGATCATCGAGACGGGCCGGGACCACACCGTCGTCGTCACCGTCGATCCGTCCGCGAAGCGGCGGCGGACCGCCGCGCTCGTCGGCCGCGACGCGAAGACCGGGACCGCGCGGTGGACCCGGCCGGTCCACTCGACCTTCGGGCCGCAGAAGTGCGGGATGTTCGTGTGCCTGTCGGAGAACACCGCACTCTCCACGGCCCGGGTCGTCGTGCTCGACCCGGCCACCGGGAGACCGCGGTGGAAGCTCCCCGGCATCGCGGAGGTGCAGTGGTCCAACGCCTCGCGCGTGGTCTTCCTGCGCCTGGCCCGCAACCCTCTGCTGGAGGCCTACGACCTGCGGACCGGGAAGGTCGTCTGGCAGCAGCCCGTCGAGCAGGCCCTCGGCTCCGGCGTCAACATGTCGGGCGGCTGGTCGTTCGGCTCGACGGCCGAGAACCTCGTCGGTTACGTCGCCCCCTACACCGACCCCAGGACGAAGAAGGTCTCCACCTTCGGGCTCTTCTCGGTGAAGCTCTCCGACGGCTCGGTCAACTGGATCCGTCCCTCGGTCGTACGCGTGTACCCCAGCGGCAGCCCGGGGTTCGCACCGGTCGTCCGCCCGGTCGACCAGCAGGGTCAGTACGGCGGATTCGCCCGGCTCGACCCCGAGAGCGGCCGGGTCCTCGGCCAGATCCCGGCGACCGACGTCCCGGGGTCGGGCTGGTGGCTGGCCTTCCCCGCGCGGATGGACCGGATCGGCTTCCTCAAGCACGGCAAGCGCGGGACCGCCTTCGACCTCGCCACCGGCAGGCCGGCCGAGGTCGAGGAGGAGCGCGGCTGGTCCTTCTGCGTCACCGATCCCAAGCCCCTCTCGTTGAAGGGTCAGACCCCCGGGTTCTACTCGGTGGCCTCGCTGTGCGAGTTCGACCTGGCCACCGGGAAGCGGGTGGCCGACGCCGGCGCCCCGCCCGGCTGGTTCACCGGCAGCCAGAACGGCTGGCGGATCTGGCGTGACGAGAAGGGCGGCCTGCACGGCGTCCAGGACGCCACCGCCACCGCCCCCGGGATGTACGGCTAGCGCCCGTCGTCCGTCCATGACTGTGCCCGGGTCCCGCCGAACAGCGGGGCCCTTTGGCATTCCGTAACAAAGTTCTGTTTCTTCCCACCCCGGGTCGTGGCTTCCGGACTACCGCGCGGTAACCTCCGCAGAGGAGCGATTAACGAAGGACCCGCGAGGGGGCTCCGGTGTCTGGACTGAGGAGCGCGCGCAGCTACGCCGCGCACGCGACGAGGGAAGACACCGGTTACCGGCCCCCGAGCCGCGACGCGCAGCGTCGCCATGAGCACAGGAGGCCAAATGCCCGAGGCAGTCATCGTCGCGACCGCGCGCTCGCCCATCGGACGCGCCTTCAAGGGATCGCTCAAGGACATCCGTCCTGACGACCTGACGGCGCAAATGATCAAGGCCGCACTGGCCAAGGTCCCCCAGCTCGACCCGAACACCATCGACGACCTGATGCTGGGCTGCGGCCAGCCGGGCGGCGAGCAGGGCTTCAACATGGCCAAGGTGGTCTCCACCCTGCTCGGCCTGGACGGCGTGCCCGGCACCACCGTCAACCGCTACTGCTCGTCCTCGCTGCAGACCACGCGGATGGCCATGCACGCCATCAAGGCGGGTGAGGGCGACATCTTCGTCTCGGCGGGCGTGGAGTGCGTCTCCCGCCTCGTCAAGGGCAGCGCCGACGGCGTGTCCGACACGCAGAACCCTCTCTTCCTCGACGCCCAGGCCCGGGGGAAGCAGGCCGCCGAGGGCGGAGCCCCCGTCTGGCGCGACCCCCGCGAGGACGGCGCGCTGCCCGACATCTACATCGCGATGGGCCAGACCGCGGAGAACGTGGCCGGGCTCAAGGGCGTCTCCCGGCAGGAGCAGGACGAGTTCGGCGTCCGGTCCCAGAACCTCGCCGAGAAGGCCATCGCCAACGGCTTCTGGGAGCAGGACATCACCCCGGTGACCCTGCCCGACGGCACCGTGGTCAGCAAGGACGACGGCCCCCGCGCCGGCACCACCTACGAGGCCGTCTCCCAGCTCAAGCCGGTGTTCCGCCCCGACGGCACCGTCACGGCGGGCAACTGCTGCCCGCTGAACGACGGCGCCGCCGCCGTGATCGTGATGAGCGACACCAAGGCCGCGGAGCTGGGCATCACCCCGCTCGCCCGCGTCGTCTCCACCGGCGTGAGCGGCCTGTCCCCCGAGATCATGGGCCTGGGCCCGATCGAGGCCAGTCGGCAGGCCCTGGCCCGGGCGGGCATGTCCATCGACGACGTGGACCTCGTCGAGATCAACGAGGCCTTCGCCGCCCAGGTCATCCCGTCCTACAAGGAGCTGGGCATCGACCTCGACCGGCTCAACGTCAACGGGGGCGCCATCGCGGTGGGCCACCCGTTCGGCATGACCGGCGCCCGGATCACCTCCACGCTGATCAACAGCCTCAGGTTCCACGACAAGTCCATCGGCCTGGAGACCATGTGCGTGGGCGGCGGTCAGGGCATGGCCATGGTCCTGGAGCGTCTCAGCTAGCCCCCGGCTCGGAGCCGTCAGCCGTGGACGTCGGGACCGGCGCGGGTGAGGTCGATCCTCACGATCACCCGCCGGTCCCGCTCCATGGCCGCCCGGTAGTCGTCCCAGTCGGGGTGCTCCCCGGAGATGTCCCGGTAGTACGCCACCAGGAGGTCCATCGCCTCCGGCAGCGGCACGACCTCGGCCGTCCCCTCGATCTGGATCCACTCGCCGAAGAACGCGTCCGTGGTCACGCAGAGCGCCACCCGGGGGTCCCTGCGGAGGTTGCGGACCTTCGCCGCCGTCTCCCGCGTGCTGACGACGGGGTTTCCCCGGGAGTCCAGCCCCACGGTGACCGGGGAGAGCTGGGGCCGGCCGTCGGCGTGCCAGGTCAGCATGACCGCCCGGTGGTTGCCCCGGATGAACTCACGTGCCTTGTCGAGATCCATTGGATCATCATCCCCGCGCAGGCGAGGACTCCGCCACCGGTGGCGGCGGAGTCCTCACGAGACGGCGAGTCAGAAGTGGTGACGGCGGTGCCGCTCGTGCTCGTGCACGATGGCGGCGGCGTAGCCGTGGGTCAGTCCGTGCTCTGCGGCGAGCCAGTTGGCGCGCTCGTCGCAGCGAAGGAACGACGGACCGTTGTCGATGGCTTGAAACCACTCGGGGAGTGCGCGCCCCGTGATGTCCGGGACCCTTGCGATCAGCTTGCTGTGCGTCTCCGGTGAGTGGTTCAGCGGCATGGGCACCTCCACGGATAAGGCTCCTTTGCTCGACAGTGCCTCACGACACTACGGATGGCAAGACCTGCGGAGGGTCTTCTGTCACGTTTCGTTGATCTCCAGATGTGTTTCGTTCACAATGTGCCCGTTTTCGCATAGAAAAACCCCACCGGAGCGATCCGGTGGGGTTTGTCCGCTTATCTAGATGTCCGGTCAGTCGCTGCTGCTGAAGTAGCTCAGCAGGCGCAGGATCTCGAGGTAGATCCAGACCAGGGTCATCGTCAGGCCGAAGGCCATCAGCCAGGAGTACTTCGCCGGGGCGCCCATCCGGACGCCCTGCTCGACCTGGTCGAAGTCGAGCAGCAGGAAGAAGCAGCCGATCAGGATCGCCGCGATGCTGACGAGGTAGCCGATCGGGCCGGCCTCACGCAGGCCGAGACCGCCCTGGACGAAGAAGCTCGCGACCCAGTTGACCAGCAGCGCGGCCATCAGGCCGAGCGCCGCCGCCACGACGAACTTGGTGAACTTCGGCGTCACCCGGACGATGCGCAGGGAGTAGACGGTCAGCATGCCGCCGAAGGCCATGGCCGTGCCGAGGACCGCCTGGATGACGATGCCGGGGTAGATGTTCTCCATCATGTGGCTGATCACGCCGACGGCGACGCCGTAGGCGACCGAGTAGCCGAGGATCAGCACCGGGTTGGTGCTCTGCTTGAACGAGATCACCAGCGCCAGCACCAGGCCGGCGAGCACGCCGACCATCGCCGCGCCCCAGCCGAGGTTGAGCGCCCAGGCCGCGGCGGCCGAGACGACGAGCGTGCCGAGGGTGATGAAGCCCCGCACGACCACGTCGTCGATCGTCATGGCCCGCTGCGCGGGCGGTGCGTACGACGGGCTGTCGTACATGCCCTGAAGCTGCTCAGGGGTCGGGGTCGGCCCGCCCCAGGCCTGCTGGCCATGGGGCTGCCGCTTGAATACGGGGTTCTTGCTCTCCATCGCTGCCTCCACGCTGCGACCTACACGATCAGCGTATTCGATCGTTCGTCACACAGCCGTATCGTGCTGATATCCATCGTGCGCGATTGGCCGTACGGCTACCGCCGTCTTCTCCAACGACCGGCTCCTCTTCTGAGTTCCCGGTTCCCGCCATGACCTCACGGCGTCCTGCGACGGGACGCCGTTGCGCCGACGGGACCCGCAGCCGGACCGCATGAGTGCCCCCGGCGGGATTCGAACCCGCACCTCGACCCTTTTAAGGGGTATGCCTCTGCCATTGGGCTACGGGGGCGCCGCAATCATACGTAACGGACCACTCGGGCGTAACCGCTCGCGCCATCTGCCCCACGGTTCCCGGTCCGTGCGACGGACCGGGCCCCGCGGGACCGGCACGGTGATCGGCGCGACCCCGGGACCCGATGATCGGCGCGCCCCCGGCGCCGGGGATCAGGTCGTCGCCGCCGCGCGGAACTCCTCGCGCGGAGCCTCGATCTCCCCCAGCGAGACGGTCTCGCGCTTGAAGAACAGCGCCAGGGTCCAGTCCGCCATCACCCGGACCTTGCGGTTCAGGGTCGGCACCCTCGACAGATGGTAGGTGCGGTGCATGAACCATGCGGGCAGTCCGCGGAGCTTGACGCCGTAGACGTTGGCGACGCCCTTGTGCAGCCCCAGACCGGCGACCGATCCGACGTACTTGTGCCGGTAGTCGACCAGTTCCTGACCGCGCAGGTGCCGGGTGATGTTGTCGGCGAGGACCTTGGCCTGACGGACCGCGTGCTGGGCGTTGGGCGCGCAGTACTGGCCCGGGTTGGTCACGTCGGGCACCCCGGCCACGTCTCCCGCGGCGAAGGCGTCCTGGACCCCGACCACGGTCAGCCGGGTGCTCGTCTTGATCCGGCCGCGCTCGTCCAGCGGCAGGTCCCCGGCGTTCACGACCGGGCTCGGCTTCACACCGGCGGTCCACACGATGGTGGCCGACTCGAACTCGTCACCGTCGGACAGCTTGACCAGGCCGCCCTCGCAGGACTCCAGCCGGGTGTTCATCTTGACCTCGATGCCGCGCTCCCGCAGTTGCTCGGCGGTCCACATGCCCATCTCGGGACCGACCTCGGGCAGGATGCGGTCGGTGGCCTCGACCAGGACCCAGCGCAGGTCCTCACGGCGGACGTTGTGGTAGTAGCGGACCGCGTCGAGCGCCATGTCCTCCAGCTCGGCCAGCGCCTCGATGCCGGCGAAGCCGCCGCCGACCACGACGAACGTCAGCGCCCGGCGGCGCAGGGCCTCGTCGCCGTTGCTCTCCGCCCGGTCGAGCAGGCCGAGCACCCGGTTGCGCAGGGCGATCGCCTCGCCGACCGTCTTGAAACCGATCGCGGCGTCCGCCAGGCCCGGGATGGGCAGGGTGCGGGAGACCGAGCCGGCCGCCATCACCACGACGTCGTAGTCGATCTCGTAGGGGGTGCCGACGTTCGGCTCGAAGTGCACGCGCTTGGCCGCGTGGTCGATCTTGGAGGCCTTGCCGTTGAGGATCGTCGCCGCGGACAGGACCCGGCGGAGCGGGACCACCACGTGGCGGGGCGAGAGGTTGCCGGCCGCCGCCTCGGGGAGGAAGGGCTGGTAGGTCATGTGGGATTCGGGGGTCAGGACGGTGATGCGCACACTGCCCTCGCGCAGCTCCCTGCGGAGCGTGCGCTGCAGCCGCAGCACGGTGTAGAGGCCGACATAGCCGCCGCCGACGACCACGATGTGCTTGGAGTTGCGGTTCACTTCGGTGCCACCTTCGGTCCGAGGCCTTGTGAAAGCTTTCACAAGCATACGTCGGACTTTCCGATCACACCAGGGCATCCCCTGGGAACTTCCCTCAAAATTATGCAAAGCGGACTATCTGCTCTTCATTTCGGAGGAAAATTCTACGATTGTTCTGTTTTGTGATGGACCTCACAGGGCTCGCAACGCGTTGGCCCTGGTGAAGATCTGGTCGAGCATCTCGGCCGTCACCCGGCCGGTGAAGGTGTTCTGCTGGCTGGGGTGGTAGCAGCCGAGAAGATGTGTGGAAGTTCCACCGCGGGAGAGCCGGACCTCGGCACCGTGCCCGAAGGCGGGCCGCGGTCGCGGCAGGGCGTATCCCGCCTCCCGCAACGCGGGCCAGACCGCCTGCCAGGCGAATCCGCCCAGGGCGACCACCACGCGCAGGCTCTCCGCGACCAGTTCGACCTCGCGGGCCAGCCAGGGGAAGCAGGCGGCCCGTTCCTGCGGCGCCGGCTTGTTGTCCGGCGGCGCGCACCGGACCGCGGCCGCCATCCGGGCGCCGAGGAGCCGCTGTCCGTCCCCCGCCCGGACACTGGTCTCCTGTGCGGCCAGGCCCGTGCGGTACAGCGAGGCGAACAGCCAGTCCCCGCTCCGGTCCCCGGTGAAGATGCGCCCGGTCCGGTTGCCGCCGTGCGCGGCCGGGGCCAGTCCCACGATCAGGATCTCCGGCCTCTCCTCGCCCCAACCGGCGATGGGCCTGCCCCAGTAGGTCTCCCCGGCGAACGCCCGCCGCCTGACCGTCGCGACCTCCTCGCGCCACTCCACCAGGCGGGGGCAGGCGCGGCAGACCGACTGGCGGGCCGTGAGCTCGGCGAGGGTGGGGCTCGCCGAGGCGAGCTCTCCCACCTCGCCGGGGTCGTGCGCGACGGGTGTGTCCGGCCGGGCCGGGTCGTCCGGCCAGCCGGACCCCGGAGGAACGAAGGTCATGCCCCGATCGTGCCACCCTGCGGCTCCACCCGGGAGCGGGGCCGGGCGACGGCCGACGGCCGACGGCGGCACGGCGGTGGGCTGTGCCGCGACCGGGCGGGCGGAAGGAGGCGGTGGCGGACACAGAGAAGCGGCGCCCGCACGGAGCGGGCGCCGCCTCTGTCACATCTTCCTCAGCTCAGGCCGAGGCCTTCGGTCCGCGGCTCAGGCACCGGTCTCAGTCGTGGACTTCTGCTCCGCCGGAGCAGAGGTGGTCGGCTCGGGCTTGGGCTCGGGCTTCGGCTCGGCGCAAGCCCGGGCGTAGCCGTCCGACTCGGAGTCACCGTCGATCTTCAGCGACACGACGCCGCCCTTCAGACCGTCCGACGACCCGGTGTAGAAGACCGTCCGGGTACCGCCCTCACGACCGAACTCGACCCAACCGCTCTGGACCGCCTGGCCGTTGACGAGCCACTCGTACCGGACCTTGGCCCAGCCGCTGGAGTGGATGCCGCCGGACGCGTTCAGGGTCCCCTTCGGGCACTGGGCCGCGGTCTGGTCGGCGGTCACACCGGTGACCTCGACCTTCACCGAGGGGTGGCTCGGAGGCTTCGGCGACCAGTCCTTGCACCAGATCCTGAACCCGGTGCGGTCGGAGCTGCTGTGGTGGCCGTCCGAGACGTGCAGGGACGCCCAGCCGCGCAGGCTCTCACGGGTGCGGATCACGTGGGAGACGGTACGGGAGCCGTCCACCCAGACCTTGCCGTGGTCCACGACGTGGCCGTTGACGACCCAGCGGTAGCGCACCCAGCCGCGGTGGGAGCTGATGCGGCCGACGAGGACGGCCTTGCAGTTGCCCTCGTTCACCCACACCCTGGTGCTGGTGCGCGGGTCCTTGACCTCTACCTTGTGGCCGTCACCCTCGTCGCAGGAGACCTTGAAGTAGGCCTTCTTCGAGGTGGCCTTGCGCGGCGCCAGGACCTGCAGCGCCTCCCAGCCCCTGGTGTCGCCACCGATCTTGTGGGTCTCCTTCACCGTGACGTACTTGACGCCCTTGCCCACGGTGAAGGTCTTGACCGAGCTCTTGGAACCGTTGCCACGGAGCCACCGGTAGGCGACCGTGGTCTTGCCCTTGACGGCCTTCACCTTGATCCGCGAGGAGAAGGTGACCCGTACCGGGCAGTCTCCCTCGTAGTTCGAGAGGGAGACCTTGGGGGTGCCGACGGAGACCGCCGGCTTGGTGTGCGAGGAAGTCGCCTTCCCCGCGGTGGACGCACTGGCCGCCGCTGCGGGCGTGGCCAGCAGGCCCGTCGCCATCGTCGCCAGCATGGCCGCGCCGGCTCCGACGGCGGCCAGCTTGCGCGCTAGACCGGACTTCATGAGGGGATGCTCCGTTTCGTTAGGAAGCGGGTGCGCTCCGGAGACGGTTGCCGCCCCGACACCAGCTGTGCCGGGCCCCACGGCAAAGCCTCGCTAAAGCTTCTTCACCTAACCATAAAACGGATAGATCACTCAATACTCCAACTAAACGCGTTTTGTCCAGATGTCGTCACTTTTTGCTGAGACCCCAGGCGATCCCATCGAGGATGTCGCGCTCACTGACGACGACCTCGGCGAAGCCGTACCGCTGCAGGATCCGGTCCAGGATGAGCGCGCCCGCCCCGATGACGTCGGCCCTTCCGGGATGCATGACCGGCACGGCCAGCCGCTCAGAATGGGACATTTCAAACAAACGGCGCGATATTTCATGTGCCCGATTTGCCGGAATTCGTGAGTGATGGATTTTTTCCGCGCTATATTCATCCAGCTCAAGAGCCATCCCCGCGACCGTGGTCACCGAACCCGCGAGCCCGACCATGGTCAGCGCCCGCTCCACCGGCACCTCCTCCGCGACCCGGTCGAGCGCGTCGTCGATGTCCGCGGTCATCGCCTCGACGGCCGCGGCCGCAGGAGGGTCACCCGCCCCGCGCAGGTGCCGCTCCGCCAGCCGGACGCAGCCGATGTCCACCGAGAGCGCCGCCTCCGCGTGCGTCGAGCCGACCACGAACTCCGTGGAGCCTCCGCCGATGTCCACCACGAGGTACGGCGGGCGGGTGCCGACCGGGGTGGGCAGGCCGGTCTCGGGCGAGAGGCTCACCAGATCCCCGGTGGCCCCGGTGAACGACAGCTCCGCCTCCTCCGCGCCCGTGACGACCTCGGGCTCCACCCCGAAGATCTCCCGCACGCCGTCGGCGAAGTCCTGCCGGTTGGCCGCGTCCCTGGTGGCGCTGGTGGCCACCACGCGGACCGCGGCGGCCCCGTGGTCCTCGATCAGCCGGGCGTAACCGCGCATCGCGGCGAAGGTCCGCTCCAGCGCCTCCGGGGCCAGCCTCCCCGTCTCGTCCACCCCCTGCCCGAGCCGGACGATCTCCATCCGCCGCTCGACCTCGTGCAGCGAGTCCTGGTGGATGTCCGCGATCAGCAGACGGACGGAGTTGGTACCGCAGTCGATCGCGGCGACACGGGTCACTGGTCGTCCTCCTCGGAGTCTGTCGTGCGGGACGTGTCCGCCCCCTCCACCTGGCAGCAGGGGCCGTCGGCCCACCACTCGCCGAGCGCGTCGAGCGCCTCACGGCCGAACGGGTTGGTCCCCGGCGCCGCCAGCTCGTGCGCGACCAGCGCGTGCAGGCACTTGACCCGGTCGGGCATGCCGCCGCTGCTCTGCATGCCCCGGGGCAGCGGCTCCAGTCCCTCCGCGGCGGCGGCCTTGTCGCGGCGCGCGACGTAGTCCTCGTGCGCCAGCCGGTAGGCCTCGGCCAGCTCCGGGTCCCCGGCGAGGCGCTCCCGCATCTCCCGCATCATCCCCGTGCTCTCCAGGGTGCCGATGGCGGAGTTGGCCCGGGGGCAGGTCAGGTAGAACAGCGTCGGGAAGGGGGAGCCGTCCGGCAGCCGCGGCGCGGTCTCCACCACGTCCGGCAGTCCGCACGGGCAGCGGTGCGCCACCGCCCGCAGCCCTCTCGGCGCCCGGCCGAGCTGCTGTTCCACCGCCGCCACGTCGCGGTCGTCGACCATTCAGCACACCCCCTGGAAACGGCGTCCAGGCTATCGCCCTCCGGATCCCGCCAGGGGCGGGCGGTCACCCTCCGGGCCGCGCCGGACCCGCTCCGGCGGCGGGCGCCCTGCGCCCCTTGCCCGTGTCCGCGGCCTCGACCGACTCCCAGAGCGTCTGGTACCACGGCGGGACGGCGGCCTTCTGCTGCGCGGCGGCACCCTTCCGGCCCGCGGGCTCGTCGTCCATGACGACGTAGCACTTCTGCCCCGGCTCGCAGTAGAACAGCCGTTCCCGGGCCTGCCGCTTGATGTAGCCGGGGTCCTGCAGCTGTCTGCGCCGGTCCTCCAGCGCCTTGATCGCCGCCAGCTCCCTGGCCTTGTCCTGCTCCAGCTGGGCGATGTTGCGGCGCAGCGCGATGTACTCCCTGACCGGGTAGGCGAGGCTCATCGCGATCGCGCACACCACGACCGCCAGCACCGCGGCCCGCGCCGTCAACTGCGGCCGCTTCCCCTTGCCGGCGGCGACGCCGGCGCGCCGCGGCTCGGGCGCCGCTGCCCGCCGTCCGCCCTCGTCGCTCATCCGCTCTGCTGACGGCGACGCTGCGCGCCGCGGCTCGGGGGCCGGTAACCGGCGTCCACCTTCGTCGCTCATCCGCTCTGCTGACGGCGACGCTGCGCGCCGCGGCTCGGGGGCCGGTAACCGGCGTCTTCCCTCGTCGCTCATCCGCTGCGCTCCTTCGCTCCTCGGTCCAGACGCCGGAGCCCCCTCGCGGGCTCCTTCGCACCTCGGTCCGGACGCCGGAGTTCCCTCGCTCCTCGGTCCGGGCGTCGTGCGTCGTGTCCGGGGCCGTGCCGGTACGGCTCGCGCCCGGGATGGAGGACGGGCGCGAGCCGTACGCTGTCAAGCTAGCGCTGGAAGCGCGGGAACGCGGCGCGGCCCGCGTAACGGGCGGCGTCGTCGAGGAGCTCCTCGATGCGGAGCAGCTGGTTGTACTTGGCCACCCGGTCGGAGCGGGCCGGGGCGCCGGTCTTGATCTGACCGCAGTTGGTGGCCACGGCGAGGTCGGCGATCGTGGTGTCCTCGGTCTCGCCGGAGCGGTGGCTCATCATGCACCGGTAACCGCTGCGGTGGGCCAGGTCCACGGCGTCCATGGTCTCGGTCAGGGTGCCGATCTGGTTGACCTTGACCAGCAGCGCGTTGGCGGTGCCCTCGGCGATGCCGCGGGCCAGCCGCTCGGGGTTGGTCACGAACAGGTCGTCGCCGACGAGCTGGACCTTGTCGCCGAGCGCCTTGGTGATGGCGTTCCAGCCCTCCCAGTCGCTCTCGTCCAGCGGGTCCTCGATGGAGACCAGCGGGTAGTTGGCGACCAGGTCCTCGTAGAAGGCGATCAGCTCGGCGGCGGACAGGCCCTTGCCGTCGATCGTGTAGACGCCCTCGCTGTGGAACTCGGAGGCGGCCACGTCGAGGGCGAGCGCGATGTCCTCGCCCGGCGTGTAGCCGGCCTTCTCGATGGCGACCAGGATCAGGTCCAGCGCGTCGCGGTTGGACGGCAGGTTCGGTGCGAAGCCGCCCTCGTCGCCCAGGCCGGTGGCGTAGCCCTTCTCCTTCAGCACGGCCTTGAGCGCGTGGTAGACCTCGGTGCCCATCCGGACGGCCTCACGGAAGCTCTCCGCGCCGATCGGAGCGATCATGAACTCCTGGATGTCGACGTTGGTGTCGGCGTGCGCACCGCCGTTCAGGATGTTCATCATCGGCACCGGGAGCACGTGCGCGTTCGGCCCGCCGAGGTAGCGGAAGAGCGGCAGCTCGGCGCTCTCGGCGGCGGCCTTGGCCACCGCCAGGGAGACGCCCAGCACGGCGTTGGCGCCCAGCCTGGCCTTGTTCGGCGTGCCGTCCAGGTCGATCATGACCTGGTCGATGCTGCGCTGCTCGGCCGCGTCGAAGCCGAGGATCTCGTCGGCGATCTCGTCGGTCACCCCGAGGACGGCCTTCTCCACGCCCTTGCCGCCGTAGCGCTCGTCTCCGTCGCGCAGCTCGACGGCCTCGAACTGGCCGGTGGAGGCCCCGCTCGGCACCGCGGCGCGGCCCTCGCTGCCGTCGTCCAGCAGGATGTCGACCTCGACCGTCGGGTTACCCCGGGAGTCAAGGATCTCGCGGGCGTGTACGCCCTCGATGGAAGCCACGAAGCGCTCCTAAGGTCGTAGGACAGTTTGCTGCAAAAGCCTATCGACCCCTACTTCCCAGTACGGCTACCGCCCCGCCGGGGGCGTGGATCCGGACGCGTCCCCGCCCCGGCCCGCACCCGCTCCGTGCCCGGCCCGCACCTGGTCCGTGCCCGGTCCGTACCTGGTCCCTGCCCGGTCCGCACCCGCTCCGCGTCCGTCCGGATCCGCCGGATCAGGTCCGCTTGCGGACCATGTCGCGGTAGGCGCGGGACACCGCCCGCAGCTCCGCCTCCGGGTCCAGCCCCTCGGCCTGCGCCTGCCGCACCAGCTCGAACAGGCGGGCGCCGAGGCCGTCGGCCGGGACGCCCTCCGGCAGGTCCGCGGGGACGCCGGCGCGTCCGGCGCGGCGCAGCAGCTGGGCGGCGAGGGAGAGCGCGGGCTGGCCCATGGGCACGCCGTCGACCGGGGATCCGGCGTCGCCGCCGCTCTTGGCGGCGCGCTCGGCCGCCTTGATGGTCTCCCAGTTGTCGCTGACCTGCTCGGCGCCGTCCACCCGCACGGCGGCGAACACGTGCGGGTGGCGCCGGACCAGCTTGTCCACGATGCCCGCCGCCACGTCGTCGACGTCGAACCCGCCCTCGCCCTCGGGGCGGTCCTGCGCGACGCGCGCGTGGAAGGCCACCTGCAGGAGCAGGTCGCCCAGTTCCTCGCGGAGCGCGCCGCGGTCGCCCTCCTCGATCGTCTCCAGCACCTCGTAGGCCTCCTCCAGGAGGTACGGCGCCAGCGACTCGTGGGTCTGCTCCGCGTCCCACGGGCACTGGGTGCGGAGCCGGTCCATCACCGCGACGAGGTCGAGCAGGCGCGCGCCCGGCAGGTCGTAGGAGCCGGGCACGACCTCGATCACCGGCGGGTCGTCGAGGGCGACCGCCGCGTGCCCGATCAGGCGCATCAGCGCCTCGTCGGCCTCCAGCCAGACCACGTCCCCGCCCTGGGCCTCGCGGACCAGGGCGGCCGGATCGGGCTCCGCGACCTCGACCTCGATCCCCGCCTCGGCCAGGAACGGCAGGTGCGGGTGGTCCGGTGCGGCGGTGCGCACCGGGCCGGCGGCGAGGACCTGCCAGGCGCGGTGGCTCAGCAGACCCGGCGCGACCCGGGGCGAGGTGGTGACGAGGATCAGCGGCATGTCCGTCGGGCGTCCGTCGGAGGTTACGAGGACGCGGGGACCGCGCCGAAGCGGCCGGCGTCGACGTAGGAGTCCGCGCCGCCCTGCGACTGCGGGTTGGCCACGCCGTAGCGCGGGCTGCGCACGACCTTGATGGTCGCCGCCTCCTGGGCGAGCTTCTGGGACGCGGCCTGCTGGGACGCCTCGTCCTGCCCGGCGCCGAGCCCGGCCAGCAGCTTCCGCTCGACCAGGGTGATGCGGACCAGGTCGCGCAGCTTCGACGGGGGCACGCCGACGTTGACGGCGATCTGCTCGTCGGGCATGCGCTGGGTCTGCCCGCCCTGGGTGGCGATCTGGGTGAGGAAGGCGTCGACCTCCGCCTCGGTGACGGTGACGCCCTTGCGCGCGCCGAGCTGGTCGAGCTGCTCGATGGCGATCACGTTGGTCAGCACGGCCTGCGGGACCGAGCCCCGGAGCTGGAGCTGGCTCTTGTTGATGCCGGAGGCGACCACCGCCGCCTCGTACTCCTTGACGTCGGCTTCCAGCTCGCTGGAGCTGATCCGCTGGTCGCCCACGACGGCGGCGGCGCCGACCTGCGCCGGGGAGCAGGCGGTCAGCGTGGCCCCCACGGCCACGGCCGCCAGGATGACGCGCACTCGAGTCGACTTCACTTGCGATCCCTTCACGACAAATGCCGCTTCACTTTACCGGCATGTTCTCGAGGAACATCGCCTCGACCAGATCGCCGCACCACTTGAGCAGGTCCAGGTCCCGCAGCGGCTGGCCGCCGAGCGGTCTGGTCTTGGGGACGGGCACCAGCAACGTACCGGTCGCCTGCTTCAGCAGCGCCTTCGGGTAGAGCCGCTGGAGCCTGACCTGCTGGGAGTCGCGCAGGTCCACGGGGGCGAACCGGATGTGCTGGCCCTGCAGGGTGACGTCGGTGAGCCCCGCCCTGCGGGCGCGGATCCGGAAGCGCGCGACCGCCAGCAGGTTGTCGACCTCCTGGGGCAGCCTGCCGTACCGGTCGGTGAGCTCGTCGCGGACCGCCGCGATGTCGTCGTCGGTGCAGATCGCCGCGACGCGCTTGTAGGCCTCCAGGCGCAGCCGCTCGGAGGTCACGTAGTCGTGCGGGATGTGCGCGTTGACCGGCAGCTCGACCTTGACGTCGGGTCGCTCCTCCGGCTCGGCCCCGGTCAGCTTGGCCTTCTGCTCCTGCACGGCCTCCGACATCATCCGCACGTACAGGTCGAAGCCGACGCCCGCGATGAAGCCCGACTGCTCGGCGCCCAGGATGTTGCCCGCGCCGCGGATCTCCAGGTCCTTCATCGCGACGTACATGCCCGCGCCCATCTCGGTGTGCTGGGAGATGGTGGCCAGCCGCTCGTGGGCGGTCTCGGTGAGCGGCTTCTCCGGCGGGTAGAGGAAGTAGGCGTAGCCGCGCTCGCGGCCCCGGCCGACGCGGCCGCGGAGCTGGTGCAGCTGGGACAGTCCGTAGTTGTCGGCCCGGTCCACGATGAGCGTGTTGGCGTTGGGCACGTCGAGGCCGGACTCGACGATCGTGGTGCAGACGAGCAGGTCGAACTCGCGCTCCCAGAAGCCCACCATGATCTTCTCGAGCTGCTGCTCGTTCATCTGGCCGTGCGCGACGGCGACGCGCGCCTCGGGCACCAGCTCGTGCAGGCGGGCCGCCACCTTGTTGATGCTGGCGACCCGGTTGTGCACGAAGAAGATCTGGCCGTCGCGCATCAGCTCGCGGCGGATCGCGGCGGCGATCTGCTTCTCGTCGTAGGGGCCGACGAAGGTGAGGATCGGGTGCCGCTCCTCCGGCGGGGTGAGGATGGTGGACATCTCGCGGATGCCCGTCAGGCCCATCTCCAGCGTGCGCGGGATCGGCGTGGCGGACATGGCCAGCACGTCGACCTGCGTGCGCAGGTGCTTCATGGCCTCCTTGTGCTCGACGCCGAAGCGCTGCTCCTCGTCGATGATGATCAGCCCGAGGTTCTTGAACCTGGCCTCCGGCGAGAGCAGCCGGTGGGTGCCGATGACGATGTCCACCGACCCCTCCGACAGGCCGCGCAGGGTCTCCTTGACCTCGGCGTCGGTCTGGAAGCGCGACATCGGCCGCACGTTCAGCGGGAATCCGGAGAACCGCTCGGCGAAGGTGGACAGGTGCTGCTGGACCAGGAGCGTGGTCGGCACCAGGACCGCGACCTGCTTGCCGTCCTGCACGGCCTTGAACGCCGCCCGCACCGCGATCTCGGTCTTGCCGTAGCCGACGTCGCCGCAGATCAGCCGGTCCATCGGGATCGGGCGCTCCATGTCGCGCTTGACCTCGTCGATGGCCTCCAGCTGGTCGCCGGTCTCGGCGTAGGGGAAGGCGTCCTCCATCTCCCGCTGCCACGGCGTGTCCGGCCCGAAGGCGTGCCCCGGCGAGGCCATCCGGGCGCTGTAGAGGCGGATGAGCTCTCCGGCGATCTCCTTGACGGCCTTCTTGGCCCTGGTCTTCGCCTTGGCCCAGTCGGCGCCGCCCATCCGGTTGAGGGTGGGCGACTCGCCGCCGACGTAGCGGGTGACCTCGTCCAGCTGGTCGGTCGGCACGTAGAGCCGGTCGCCCTTGGCGTACTCGATCACGAGGTACTCGCGGGTCGCGCCCTGCACGGTCCGCTGCACCATCTCGACGTAGCGGCCCACCCCGTGCTGCTCGTGCACGACGTGGTCGCCGACCTTGAGCTGGAGCGGGTCCACCATGTTGCGGCGGCGGCTGGGGAGCCTGCGCATGTCCTTGGTGGAGGCCTTCTGCCCGACCAGGTCCAGATGGGTCAGCACCGCCAGCGAGGGGGTGACGAAGCCGTGGTCGACCAGGGCCGTGGTGACGTGCACGACCCGGGGGTCGGGCGCCGGGCCGATCTCCGGCTCCAGCCGCGCGGGCAGGTCGACGCCCTTGAGCAGCTCGACCATGCGCTCGGCCGGGCCGTGGCCCTCGCTGAGCAGCACGACGGTCCTGCCGGACTCCAGCCAGCCCTTGATGTCGGCCAGCGCCCGCTGGGTGTCGCCCCGGTAGGCCTCCGCCTCCTGGGCGTCCAGGACCAGCGCGCCGGCCGCATCTCCGGCGTCCCCGGCGTCGCCGAGGTCGTCTCCGCCGCCGAACGGGGCGATCGACCACCACGGCTGCGCGAGCTTGCGGGCGTGGTCGCGGATCTCCTCCAGCGTCCGGAAGGCGGCGGCGCCCAGATCGATCGGGGCCTCCCCGCCCGCCGCGGCGTTGATCCAGGAGGCCTCCAGGAACTCCTGGCTGGTCCGCACGAGCTCGTCGGCCCGGCTCCTGATCCGCTCGGGGTCGCACACGAAGACCGCCGCCGGTCCGGGCAGGTGGTCGACGAGCAGGTCCATCTCCCCGGCGAGCACCGGCGCGAACGCCTCCATGCCCTCGACCGGCACGCCCTCGGCCAGCTGGTCGAGGGTCTCGGCCAGCGCCGGGTGCTCGGCGGCCAGCGCCGCGGCCCGCTCGCGCACCTCGGGCGTGAGCAGCAGCTCCCGGCAGGGCGGGGCGAACAACCCGTCCTGCGCCACTTCCAGCGACCGCTGGTCGGCGACCTTGAACCAGCGGATCTCCTCGACCGTGTCGCCCCAGAACTCCAGGCGGAGCGGGTGCTCCTCGGTCGGCGGGAAGACGTCGAGCAGGCCGCCGCGCACCGCCACCTCGCCGCGCTTCTCGACCATGTCCACCCGGTGGTAGCCGCTGCCCACCAGGGCGTGGACCACGCCGTCGAGGTCGGCGTCGTCGCCCGCGCGCAACCGTACCGGCGACAGGTCGCCGAGCCCGCGCACGATCGGCTGGAGCACCGCCCGGACCGGCGCGACGACGACGCGCAGCGGCCCGGCCGAGGCGTCGCCGGCCACCGGGTGCGACAGCCGCCGCAGTACGGCCAGGCGCTGGCCGACGGTGTCGCTGCGCGGCGACAGCCGCTCGTGCGGGAGGGTCTCCCAGGCGGGGAAGACCGCGACGGCGTTCTCCCCCAGCAGGCTGGAGAGCGCCGAGGCGAGGTCCTCGGCCTCGCGCCCGGTCGCGGTCACCGCGAGCACGGTCCGCGGGCCGTGCCCGGCGGTCCCGCCCTCCCGGCCCGTGCCGCCGCCGGCCAGGGCGGCCGCGGCGAAGGGCCGCAGCGCGGGCGGCGCGACGAGGGAGACGTCGGAGAGGTCGCCCCCGCGCACGTCCGCCAGCACGGAGTCCAGGGCCGGGTCGGCCACGACGAGGTCAAGCAGTCCGGAAAGGCTCATTGAAATCGCCCACAGCCCCCACGACGGCAACACGAAAGGCCCCCGGACGCGCAGGACACGGGGGTTGCGCGTCCAAGACTACTTGCCCGGGTCCGGCCGACGGGAACGATCGGGGGCCATGTGACTTATCGTAATCACTCCACTACTCTAAGTGATATGAGAGGAATGCGACCGGTCGCCGCACAGGGCGACCTCTTCGAGCGACGGATCCAGGAGCGGTGGACGGAGCGGCGCGGACGCCGGCTCGACGTCCTGATCGCGGGCTGCGGATGGCCCGACCCGCTGAAGCTGGAGATGGAGAGCCGCGTCGTCGGGATCGACGAGGACCACCCGGTGGTGCGGGCGAACACCTCGGCGCGGGGGGACCTCACCTCGTGGGCGCTGGGCGACCTGCGGTCGATCCCGGTGCCACCCCGGGCCTTCGACGTGGTCTACGCGCCCTTCCTGCTGGAGCGGCTGGAGCACCCCGAACTGGTGCTCGACCGGCTGCTCGGGGGCCTGCGGCCGAACGGGCTGCTGCTGCTGCGGATGCGGGACCGGGAGTCGGCCTACGGCACGTGCGCCCGGCTGACCCCGTGGCCGCTGCGGCGGCTGCTGTGGCCCAAGCTCGTCCCCGCGGGCACGCCGGGGCCGCTGCCCAAGGTGTACGGCCCGTCCATCTCGCGGGAGGGCATCCGCGCCTACTGCCTGACCCGGGGGCTGGTGGTCACCGACGAGTTCCTCGGGACCAGCAGCCCGGCGGCCGACCGGCCGCTGGTGCGCGCCGCGTGCTCGGTGATCGAGGCCGTCTCGCGGGGCCGCATCCCCGCCTCGCACGACGAGATCACCATGATCATCCGCAAGCCGGAGGACTACTTCACGCGAGTGCTCTGAACCGGACCGGTTGATGTGGGACAACCGGAGTGGCTACAGTGGCCATATCCGACTAAGTCGATCGGGAATGTGGAGCAGATGACGGCGCCCTTCGAGTGGACCCCCGACGCCCGCGAGCTCGCCGACCTGGAGCTGCTGCTCTCCGGCGCCTACCACCCGCTGACGGGCTTCATGGGACCGGCCGACGCGCACTCCGTGGACGAGCACGGCACGCTCGCCGACGGCACGCCGTGGCCGGCCCCGGTCACGCTCGCGCTGCCCGGCGACCACCCGGCCGCCCCCGGCGACCGGATCACCCTGCGCGACCCCGAGGGCGCCCCGCTGGCCGTGCTGACCGTGACCGAGCGCTCCGGCGACCTGGCCGCCGGGCCGGTCGAGGCGCTGGGCGCTCCCGAGCACGGGCCGTTCGCCCGGCTGCGCCGTACTCCCGCCGAGGTCCGCGAGGAGCTGGCCGGCCGGGAGGTCCTGGCCGTCACCATGCGCGGCCCGCTGGACGACCTGACGGAGATCGAGGCGACCGCCGGGGAACTGGGCGCGGCGGTCCTGCTGCTCCCCCTGGCCTTCGGCGAGGGCGGTCCCGCGGTCGTCCGCGCCGCGCTCCGGGCCCGCGACCGGCTGACGGAGGGCACCGGGGGCACAGGCGGCACGGTGAAGGGCGTCTCGGTCGCCGTGGTGCCGCTGGCGCCGCGCGAGGACCACGCCGTCGACCTGGAGCTGCGCGAGCGCGTCGCCGAGGCCTACGGCGCCGCCGAGCACCTGGCCGGCCCGGAGCCCGTCACGCTCCCCGGGCCGCCGCACCGGCGCGGCCTGGTGGTCTTCTTCACCGGCCTGTCCGGCTCGGGCAAGTCGACCGTCGCCCGCGGCCTGCGGGACGCCCTCCTGGAGCGCGGCAGCCGTACGGTGACCTACCTCGACGGCGACGTGGTCCGCCACCTGCTCTCGGCCGGGCTGGGCTTCTCCCGCGAGGACCGCGACCTCAACATCCGGCGGATCGGCTTCGTCGCCGCCGAGGCGGCCCGGCACGGCGGGCTGGCGATCTGCGCGCCCATCGCGCCGTACGCCGCGACGCGGGACGAGGTCCGCGCGATGGTCGAGGCCGTGGGAGCCGACTTCCTGCTCGTCCACGTCGCCACCCCGCTGGCCGAGTGCGAGCGGCGCGACCGCAAGGGGCTCTACGCCAAGGCGAGGGCGGGCCTGATCCCCGAGTTCACCGGGATCTCCGCCCCCTACGAGGAGCCCGACGACGCCGACCTGGTCGTCGACACCACCGCCGTCACGGTCGAGCAGGCCGTGCGGACCGTGCTGGACCCGCTTGTGCAGGGGGGCTGGGTGCGGTGAGCGGGATCTCCGTACGGGCACCGGGGACGCCGGGGACGTTCAGGCCCCCGAGGACGCCGGGGCCCCCCAGGGCACTGAGGACACTGAGGACACTGAGAACGCCGAGGACACTGACCGCCCGTGCGGCGGGCGAGGAAGCGGTGAGCGCCTGATGGGCATCGACATCCCCCTGGTCATCGGATCGTTCTTCGTCGCGATCGTCGTCGGCCTGACCGGCATGGGCGGCGGCGCGCTCATGACGCCGATGATGATGCTGTTCTTCAACGTGCCGCCGCTCGCCGCGGTCTCCAGCGACCTCGTGGCCTCGGCCGTGATGAAGCCGGTCGGCGGGGTCGTGCACATGCGCCGCGGCACCGTGAACCTGCGGCTGGTCGGCTGGCTGTGCGCGGGCTCGGTGCCGGCCGCCTTCAGCGGGGTGCTCATCGCGCGGGCCTTCGGCGACGGGGAGCAGGTCCAGCAGACGGTGAAGTACGCCCTGGGCGTCGCGCTGCTGCTGGCCGTCGCCGGCCTGGTGGCCAAGTTCTGGCTGGCCCGGCACGAGGGTCCGGTCTCGGCGGACCTCGGCGAGATCGTCGTGCGCCCGATCCCGACGTTACTGGTCGGTATGGTCGGAGGCGTCGTGGTCGGCATCTCCTCCGTGGGCTCCGGCTCGCTGATCATCGTGGCGCTGCTCGCGCTCTACCCGACGCTGCGGGCCAACCAGCTCGTCGGCACCGACCTGGTCCAGGCGGTCCCGCTGGTCGCCTCGGCCGCCCTCGGCCACCTGTTCTTCGGCGACTTCCAGCTCGACCTCACCACCTCGCTGCTCATCGGCTCGATCCCCGGCGTCTACCTCGGCGCGCGGATCTCCTCCCGGGCCCCCGGCGGCGTCATCCGCGCGCTGCTGGCGGTGGTGCTGCTCGCCTCGGCGCTCAAGCTCCTCGGCGTGGGCAACGCGGCCACGCTCTGGATCCTGGGCGGTGCGACGGCCGCCGGAGCGGCCGGCTGGTCACTTCTCCGGCACCGCGGTGGCGTTCAGGTAGGGGTCGCGGGCGAGCTCCCGGAAGGCGCGGCGTCCGGCGGGAGTGGTGTCGAACCGGGTGTCCCCTCGCGGGGCGCTCGGTGAGTCGAAGTAGACCAGCGCCTTGATCTGCGGGTAGCGCCGCAGCTCCTGGCGGACCGAGGCGAAGAACGCCGACTTGAACCACGGCTGCTCCCGGCGCTCGAACACGCCCCACTCGGCGACCATGACGGGCTTGCCCGGGAAGCGCCACTGCATCCAGCGGTAGAACCCCGGCCAGTCGGGGAACTCCTTGCGGGTCTTGTTGATCAGCCCGTCGAAGGTCTGGACCCGGGCGTCGGCGTAGGGGTCCATGGCGACCCAGTCGACCACGTCGTCGCCGGGGTAGAGCTGCTCGAACCAGGGCTCGGCCGCCCAGTTGGGCGCGCCCATGTAGGTCATGACGGTGATCGCGTTCCGCACGCCGCCGGCCCGCAGGCGCTCGACCACGTGCCGGAACATCGCCGCGTAGTCGCGCGCGGTCATCCCGGAGGCCGGGTCGTCCCGCACGTCGTTCTCCGGCTCGTGGTGCACGGTCAGGAAGAACCGCTCGGGGAAGGTCGTGCGGATGTGCGCGGCCAGCCGGTCGATCCGCTTGTCCAGCGCCCCGTCCGCGATCTCCGCCCAGGTGCGGCCGAACGACGGCTTCCAGTTGACCAGCAGCAGCCTGCGCCCGGCGGGGTCGCGGGCGATCGCCGCCTCCTGCGGGGTGGGGAAGAGCTCGCCTTCCCGGTGGTAGACGTGCACGACGCCGGCCGTACGGCCCATGCGGCGCTCGGCCCGGGCCAGCGCCCGGTCGGGCGGCCTGCCGGTGAAGACCTCCGGGGCCACGCCCCACCAGGCGCCGCACGAGGGGATGAGCTTCACGCTGGCCTCGCAGCCCGCCGCCGGCGTCGTGCGGAGGTCCAGCAGCCCGCCGCGGGCCGGGCTGTGCCGCGCCGCCTCCGAGGCGACGCCCGACGCCTGGCCGCACGCGCCCAGTCCGAGCACGAGAGCCGTACCGGCGCCGGCGATCAGGGACATCTTCAGAGTTGGCCTTAAATCGGCATTTGTCCGATACAACGGTTCCTCACAGATGATCCGTCCGCGCGTTTCTTTACCTTCCGCGGGACACACCCTCCCATCCTCCGGACGTGCCGCGTCGCATACTTTGCCGGACCGTTCCGCCTCCCCGGCGGAGCGGCGAGGAAATATCGGATAAACAACCGTTATCTCGGCGTGATTGGCCGTCACCGCACCAGGAAAATCTTGGGTATGCGGACGGGAAAATAGCGTTCCGGCCTATAGTCCTAGGGTTCCCAGCGTCAGCCTCCCCCCGCGAGGCCCAGCCCCCGAGAGGGACCGAACGCATGAGCCTGTCGCCGGACCCCCCCGTCCGCCGCTCCGGCGGAGACCTGGCGGATTACGCGTCCCTGCTCCGCCGCCGCTGGCCGGCCCTCCTGCTCTGCCTCGCCGCCGGGACCGGCGGCGGCGGCGCCCTGCTGTGGGCCACCCCGCCCGCCTACACCGCCTCCACCTACGTCCTGGTGACCCCGACCGGCGTCCAGGAGCAGACCAACCAGGTGACCAACCGGCAGCGGGAGGCCCTCAACCTCGACACCGAGGCCCAGATCGCCCAGTCCGCCGTGGTCGCCAAGAAGGCCCAGGCCGCGCTCAAGAGCACTCCCGGCCCCGTCGACGTCGCCGTGCCGCCCAACACCTCGGTCCTGGAGATCTCCTACACCGCCGCCGACCCCAACAGCGCCGCCGCGGGGGCCAGCGCGTACGCCCAGGCCTACCTGGCGCACCGCCGCGAGGCCGCCGACGAGGCCCTGACCGTCCAGCTCAAGACGCTCCTGTCCAAGCTCAGGCAGGTCAACGAGAGCCTCACCAAGGTGGTCGCCGAACTGCCCGGGCTGGACCGGGGCACGGCCGACCACACCATCGCCCTGCAGCGGCGGAGCGTCCTCAGCCGCCAGGTCTACAACCTCACCGTCAAATACGACGCGCTCAAGACCGTCGCCGTCACCCCGGGTTCGGTGATCAGCGAGGCGGTCGCCCCGGACCGCCCCAGCACGCCCAGCCCTCCCCTGTACCTCGGCAGCGGCTTCATGATCGGCCTGCTCGCCGGAGTCGGGCTCGCCTGGATCCGCGACCGCCTCGACACCCGGATCCGCGACCCCCGCGACCTCGCCCGCCTGACCGGCATCGACCTCGTCACCGGCCGGGAGGTGGCCGACCTGGCAGGCGCCGGCGGCGCCGTGCTGCTGGTCCCCCTGCCCGGGACGTCGTCCCAGGACGTGGCCCGGGCCGTACGGCAGCTGGGTGAGAGCCGCGTCCCGGTGCTCGGCGCGGTCGTCGCCGCGGAGGCGGCCACCGACAAGCCCCGGGCCGTGCGCCTCGTCGAGCCCGCCGGGGGCACGCTGATCCCCTCGGGCGGCGGGAACCCCCGCGCCACCCTCCCCGAGTCCGACACCACGGCCGAGATCGCCCTCTCCGACGTGCACGCCGCCCTGCGCGGGACCCCGCCCGCCGGCAGGCGGGTGTTCCCCCCGTGACAGGCCCGCACCCGGCGAGCTGGCCCATCGCCGTGCTCCTCATCGGCTACCCCGTCTGGTGGATGCTGGGCTTCGGCGGGCTGGCGGTGATCGTGCTCGCTCCGCCGATGGCGGTCGTCCTGTGGCGGCGACGGCCGGTCCGGGTGCCGAAGGGGTTCGGGATCTGGCTGCTGCTGCTCGCCGGCTACCTCGTCAGCGCGCTCATGCTCGGCGAGATGCCGCCGGACACCTACGGCGAGTTCGGCGCGGGGCGGATCATCGGCTACCTGATGCGCCTGGCCCTCTACGTCTCCATGACGATCATGGTCCTCTACCTGGGGAGCCTCACCGAGCACGAACTGCCGCAGCTCAGGCTGGTGCGCATGCTGGGCGCGCTGTTCGTCACGACCGTCGCGGGCGGCCTGCTGGGCGTGTTCGCACCGCAGGTGCAGTTCACCTCGCCCGTCGAACGGCTCCTGCCCGGGTGGATCAGCGGCAACTCCTTCGTGCAGAACCTGATCCACCCCACCGCCGCCCAGATGCAGAAGGTCCTCGGGCACGCCTCGCCCCGCCCCGAGGCGCCCTTCGAGTGGGCCAACGCCTGGGGCAGCAACCTCTCGGTCCTGCTCGTCTGGTTCGTGGTCGGCTGGTGGGTGTACGGCGGGCCGCACCGCCGCCTGGCCGCGCTCGTGCTGCTCGCCCTCGCCTCCATCCCGGTCGTCTACTCGCTCAACCGCGGCCTCTGGATCGGCCTGGGCGTCGCCGCCGCCTACCTGATCCTGAGGACGAGCGCGCGGCGCCGCCTGGTGATGTGCGCGGCCGTCGCGGCGGGAGCGCTGGCCTTCGTCCTGAGCCCGCTCCAGCCGCTGGTCGCCCAGCGGCTGGACAACCCGCACAGCAACGACATCCGCGCCTTCACCGTGTCGTCCACCATCGCCGCGGCGGGCACCTCCCCCTTCATCGGCTACGGCAACAACCGCAGCGCCCGGGGCAACTACCGGACGATCACCACCGGCAAGAGCGACTGGTGCGACACCTGCGGCCACCCGCCGCTGGGCAGCGACGGCCAGCTCTGGCACCTGATGATCACCCAGGGCTTCGTCGGCGCCGCGCTCTACGTCGCGTTCTTCGCCGGAGCCGTCCGGCGCCACTGGTCCGACCGCTCGCCGATCGGCGCGGCCGGCGTCCTGGTGATGATCCTCACCCTGCTCTACATGTTCGTCTACGACGGGCTGGTCACACCGCTCATCCTCTACCTGATCTCTTTCGCACTGCTCTGGAGGAACACCATGGCACGGGGGGCCACCGAATGAACGACGCCCGGGTCCGGCGGCGCTACCTCGACCGGACGATCAGCCTGCTGTTCCCCGGTCCCGGCGAGGACCGGCCGTACAGCCTGCTCCCGCACCCCCTGATCCCCCGCAGGCTCACCCCGCGGGCGTGGTGGCACCCCTGCGGCAGGGTCATGGTCCCCGCGGGGCGGGACAGCATCGAGACCCACCTGAGCGAGGTGCTGGACACCCCGATCCGGGTGACCCTCCACGTGCGCCCCGCCCGGCGGGCCAACCGCAAGCCCGTCCTGGAGGCCCGGGGCCCGGACGGCACGGTCGCCTTCGTCAAGATCGGCGACACCGACCGCACCCGCGAACTCGTCGCGCACGAGGCGCGGACGCTCGCCATGCTCGCCGAGACGCCGCTGAAGACCGTCATCCCGCCGACCGTGCTCCACCACGGCTCCTGGCGCGACCTGTCGGTCCTCGCGCTCTCCCCCCTGCCCGTACGGCGCGGCGCGGCCGGGGCGGACCTGCGCGCCGAGGCGATCCGTGAGATCAGCGGGATCGGCGGGGAGCGCTTCGCCTGGCACGGCGACTTCTCCCCGTGGAACATCGCGCGCGGCCCGGACGACCGGCTGCTGGTGTGGGACTGGGAGCGGTTCGGCACCGGCGTGCCGCTCGGCTTCGACGCGCTCCACCACTTCCTGCAGCGGGCCCTGCGCCGGATGGACCCGCCGACCGCCGCCCGCGCGTGCGTGGCGCAGGCGTTGCCGCTGCTGGCCCCGTTCGGCCTGTCGGCGGGCGAGGCCCGGCTGACCGCGGTCCACTACCTGACCGCGCTGGCCCACCGGCACGCCGCCGACGGGCACGAGCCGCTCGGCCCGCCCGCCGCATGGCTCAACCCGGTCGTCGACTCCCAGGAGGTCCTGGTGTGAAACCCGCGCTGAAACGCTCCGTGCACGCCGTGTCCCGGACCACGGGACGCCTCACCTCCGGCAACCGGGTCCTGCCGTCCTTCCTGGTCGTCGGGGCGCAGCGCTCCGGCACGACCTCGCTCTACCGGGCGCTGGCCCGCCACCCGCTCGTGCTCAAGCCCGTCCTGCACAAGGGCGTGCACTACTTCGACGTGGCCTACGACCGCGGTCTGTCCTGGTACCGCGCGCACTTCCCGCTGCGGGGGGCGACCCTGCGCCTGTCCCGCCGCCACGGCCACCGCCCGCAGGCCTTCGAGTCGGCGCCCTACTACCTCTTCCACCCGCTGGCCGCCGCCCGGATCGCCGCGGACCTGCCGGGGGTGAAGCTGATCGTGCTGGTCCGCGACCCGGTCGAGCGCGCCTTCTCCGCGCACGCCCACGAGCTGGCCCGGGGTTTCGAGACCGAACGCTGCTTCGCCAGAGCCCTGGAGCTGGAGGAGGAGCGGCTGGCCGGGGCGGAGGAGTCCCTCGTCGCCTCGCCGTACTCGACGCACCACGCCCACCGCCACCACGCCTACCTGGCCCGGGGCCGTTACTCCGAGCAGCTCGCCCGGGTGGAGCCCCTGATCGGCCGGGAGCGGATCCTCGTACTGGACAGCGGGGAGTTCTTCGCCCGGCCGGAGCCCGTCTACGACCGGGTGCTGCGGTTCCTCGGCCTGCCGCACCTCGGCGACCCGGTGTTCGACCGGCACAACGCCCGCCCCCGGCCCGCTCCGATGCCCCCGTCGCTCCGTCGCGAGCTGGCCGCCCGGTTCGAGGGGTCCGACGCCCTGCTGGCCCCCTGGCTCGGCGCGGAGCCGTCGTGGCGGTCCTGAGGCGGGGCGCGGCCGGACCGGCCGGGGCCGCCCGCGCCGGGGACCGGGGTCCGGCCGCCCCCGCTCCCGCGGCACCGGCCTCCGGAGGCGGCCGGTGACCCCCGTACTGGTGACCGGGCTGCCCCGGAGCGGGACGAGCTGGACGGGCAGGATGCTCGCGGCGGGCGGCGAACTGGTCTACGTCAACGAGCCGCTCAACCCGCTGCCCCGGCCGGGCCGCTCCCCCGGCGTGCTCGACGCCGACGTCACCCACCGCTTCCAGTACATCTGCGCCGACGACGACGAGCCGTGGCTGCGGGCCTTCACCGACACCGTCTCCCTGCGCTACCGGTTCCTCGCCGAGCTCCGCCGCAACCGCGCGCCGTACGACCTGGCCCGCATGGTCCGGTACGGCACCGCGTTCACCCTCGGGCGGCTGACCGGTCGCCGGGCGCTGCTCGACGACCCGTTCGCGCTGTTCTCCGCGGGCTGGTTCGCCCACCGGCTGGGCTGCCGGGTGATCATCCTGGTCCGCGACCCGGTGGCGTTCGCCGGGAGCTGGCAGCGGCTCGGCTGGACGGTCTACTTCCACGAGCTGCTGGAGCAGCCGCTGCTGGTCCGGGACCACCCCCGGGTGGAGGAGCTGCGGCCGCTGGTCGGCTGCCAGGACCGGCTGCTCAAGAACGTCGCCCTGTGGCGGACGGCCGCGGCCGTCGCCGCCGACCTGGCCGCCCGGCACCCGGAGATCCTGCTGGTCCGCTACGAGGACCTGGCCGCCGCCCCGGTGGAGGGTTTCCGCCGCCTGTACGACTGGGCCGGCCTGACCTGGTCCGCGCGCGCCGAGGGACGCGTCCGCCGCGCCTGCACGGCCCCGGGCTCCACCGCCCGCGGCTTCGCCTGGCACGGCCTGTCCCGCACGGCCTACCGGCCGATGGACTCCCGCCGGGCCCTGGCCGAGGCGGGAGGCCGCCTCAGCGAGGAGGACGCCCGGCGGGTCAGGGAACTGGCCCGAGGTTGAGCCGCTCCCCCGGCGGGCACCGAGCGGCGGGAGGCCCGGATCTTCAGGAGAACAACCGCTTGAACAGGCAGACGGTGAGCAGTCTCAGCGCGAACGGCAGGTCGTCGACCAGGTAGCGGCGCGCCAGCCGGCCCGGCTCGCTGAGCAGGCGGAAGAGCCACTCCAGCCCGGACCGCTGCATCCACTCCGGTGCCCGGCGCACGGCCCCGGCGGCGAAGGCGATGGCCGACCCGCAGCCGATGAACCAGGTCCCCGGCAGCTCCTCGCGGAGCGCCGCGATCAGCCGGTCCTGCTTGGGGAAGCCCAGCCCGACGAAGACCACCCGGGGCCCGGCGGCCACGATCGCCTCCCGGATCCGCTCGTAGCCCTCGGGGGTGTCCTCGAACCCGTACGGCGGCGCGTCCACCCCGGAGACGAGCAGACCCGGGTAGCGGTCCACCAGCCTGACCGCGGCCTGCTCCGCCACGCCCGGCGGACCGCCCAGCAGGTAGATCGGATAGCGGTAGAAGGCCGCCGCCTCCGACAGGGACCAGATCAGGTCCGCGCCGGTGATCCGGCCCGGGACGGGGGTGCCGAGCAGTCTCGCCGCCCACACCAGCGGCATGCCGTCGGCCACCGCGAGATCGGCGCCCTCGACCAGCCGGCGCAGTGCCTCGTCGCGGGCGACGGCCCGGCTGATGTCCACGTTCGGGGTGACGATGTGACCGCCCTCGCCCCGTTTCAACGCGGCCACCGCGTGGTCGACCACCTCGGTCTCGGTCATCGGGTCGATCGCGACGCCCGCCACCCGGACGCGGCGGCGGAGCCGCCTGCGGGTGGCCTTGTCCGGTCGCGGTCGCTGCCGCGGGACCGCCGCGCCCGCGGGGGCCGCCGACTTCCCCGGCCTCGCCGCCTGCGCCGCGCCCGCGGGGGCCGCCGTCTTCCCCGGCCTCGCCGCCTGCGCCGCGCCCGCGGGGGCCGCCGTCTTCCCCGGCCTCGCCGCCTGGGCCGGGTCCGCGGGGAGCGCCGACTTCACCGACTGCACCGGTTTCGCCGTCCTCCCCGGTCCGAACGGCCCGAACCGCCCGGCCGGGTCCTTCGGTCCCGTCGCCATCGCGAGGCACCCGTCCGCGGCCACCGGGGCGTGGCCTGCTCCGGCCCGCATCAGATGCCGTGTCCGTGGTGGTGCAGGCGGCTGAGGACCGCCTGGGCGGGCACCAGGCCGAGCGCCACGGCCAGGGCGATCGGCGCGCGGGGTTCGCCGCGCCTGGCGGTGAAGGCCCGCCAGGCCCAGCGGCCCGCCTCCCTCCGGCGGCCCAGGGCCGCGTGGTGGAAGGCGAGTTGGCCGTAGATCCGCGCCGCGCCGCGCGGGTCTACGGCCAGATCCGGGTGCCGGGCGAGCATCCACTCGAGACCGGCGATGCGATCGGCCCAGCGGGTCGCGTACATGGAGCCGCCCCAGCGCACCCGCACCAGCGGGCGGTCGACATGCACGATCGGATGGCGGCCGGCCGCGCGCAGGGCCAGGTCCCAGTCCTCGTTCTGGCCTCCGGGAGCGCTCTCGTCCACCCAGAGGGCTCCGCGCCGGAACAGGAACGTCGAGGAGTGGACCATCACCATGCGCGAGCGGACGAGCTGCTCACGGGTCACCCGGCAGGTGCCGGCCAGCCGCGGGACCCGCCGGGAACCGTACTCCACCTCGATGGCGCAGCTGGCGAACTCCGCCCCCGGCGCCGCCTCCACCGCCGCGACCTGCGCGTCGACCTTCCCCGGCAGCCACCGGTCGTCGTCGTCGCAGAAGGCCACCAGGTCGGTGCCGAGCGCGGCGATGCCGGTGTTGCGCGCCCCCGGCAGGCCGGGGGTGAACCGGTTGGCCAGCACCCGCACGCCGCGCTCCGGCGGCGGGGTCTCCCCCCGGACCGCCGGGGACCGGCCCGCGAGGAGGTCGGCCACCTGGCCGGCCACCCGCGACGGGTCGCCGCCGTCGACGACGATGACGATCTCGACGGAGCCCGGGTAGTCCTGCGCGAGCGCGGCGCACGTGGCCGCGCGCAGCTGGTCGGGCCGATCTCCACGCGTGGGGATGACCACGCCCACCGATGGACTCACGAGAGCCTCCAGGGATAGTCGTACTTGAGCATGAGGGGCCAGGTCAGTGCGGTGACCAGGCTCCGCTGCCGGGGCGGGGCGCCGGTGCGCCAGCCGTCGTCCCGTGTCAGGCCGATCCGGCCGACCGTGAACCGCATGGGGTTGCCCGAGGCGGTGTGCGCCACCGACAGCTCGGCCTCGCCGTCGCCGAGGAAGCCCAGGCTCGGGCGGACGCCGAGCCCCGCCGCCAGGCGCCGCAGCGTCCGGACGGGTGAGCCCAGCAGGTCCTCGTAGCGGATCCGGGTGACGGGCACGCCCTCGCGGGCCAGCAGCTCGAGACCGAGGTTCTGGGTCAGCCAGTGCAGCGAGGTCCGGGCGGGCGACCAGACCGTCATGGGGACGCCGTCCTCCGGGCGCGCGACCCGGCGCCGCCAGGAGTACGCGACCGCGCGGGGGTCGCGCACGACGTGCACGACGTGCACGTCGACTCCGGCCGCCGCCAGGCAGAACGCCAGGGAGGCGTGTTTGCTGGAATCGACGACGACCGGGCTGTCCGCGACCTCGGCCGCCGCCTCGTAGAGCCTGCGGTAGGCGACGGCGTACTCGCCCAGCTCCTCGGTCACGGTCGGCGACCGCCACACCCCGGCGCCCGCCCGCTCCTCGGCGAGCAGCCGGGCCAGGCCCGGGATCCGCCGGGTGCGGTCCACCCGGCGCCTCAGCTCGAGCACCCGCTCGGCCCGCTCCGCGGACCACCCGCCGAACGCGCGGTCACCGACCTTCAGCCAGAAGGGGCACGCGCCGAACGGCTCGCCGCAGCCGCAGGCCTCGTCCGCCAGCACACCCCGTGCCCAGAGGTGGACCACCTCGCCGAGGGCGACGCAGCCGGGGAGCTCCCCGAGCAGGCGCTCCAGCAGCGTGGTTCCGCTACGGCCAAGCCCACCCAGGAAGACCACCCGGGTGGGCTGCGGACGAACAGACACAGGCACGAATCCTCACCGTTATGGATACGGAACGTGCCGACGATATCGCGGAGAGTAACCTCGCAGTCAGTGAACGGTCAAAGGATCTACCTACGGCGGGTGACCGGCCGGTTACCGCGCCTCGACGATCATGCCTGCCGCGACGGTGTTGTTGGTGGCCTCGTCCACGAGGATGAAACCGCCGGTGAGCCGGTTGCGCGCGTAGTCGTCCACGAACAGCGGCTGGGTGACGCGCAGCGAGACGCGGCCGATCTCGTTCAGGCCGAGCGCGGTCGCCGACTCGTCGCGGTGCAGGGTGTTGACGTCGAGCCGGTAGTGCAGGTCCCGCACCAGCGCGCGGGCCGTCCTGGTGGTGTGCTTGATCGTCAGCTTCGTGCGCGGGGCCAGCTTGGACGCGTCGGTCATCCAGCACACCATCGCCTCCACCTCCTGCGCGACGTGCGGCTGGTTGTTCGGGCGGCAGATCATGTCGCCGCGCGAGATGTCGATGTCGTCCTCCAGCCTCAGGGTGACCGACATCGGCGCGAACGCCTCCTCCACCGGGCCGTCGAACGTGTCGATGGACGCGATGCGCGTGGTCAGCCCGGACGGCAGGTGCACGACCTCGTCACCGGGCTTGAGCACGCCGCCCGCCACCTGTCCCGCGTAGCCGCGGTAGTCGTGGAAGGCCGGGTCGGTCGCCTTCTGCGGGCGGATGACGTACTGCACGGGGAAGCGCACGTCGACCAGGTTCCGGTCGGAGGCGATGTGCACGTTCTCCAGGTGGTGCAGGAGCGACGAGCCGTTGTACCACGGCATGTTCTCCGACCGGGAGACCACGTTGTCGCCGTGCAGCGCGGAGATCGGGATGAACGTCAGGTCCGGCGCGTTCAGCTTCGAGGCGAACGCGGTGAACTCCTCGCGGATCTCCTCGAACCGCTCCTGCGAGTAGCCGACCAGGTCCATCTTGTTGACGGCCAGCACCAGGTGGGGGACGCGCAGCAGCGTCGTCAGGAACGCGTGCCGGCGCGACTGCTCCAGCACGCCCTTGCGCGCGTCGATCAGCACGACCGCCAGGTCCGCCGTGGAGGCGCCGGTGACCATGTTCCGGGTGTACTGGATGTGCCCGGGGGTGTCGGCGATGATGAACTTGCGCTTGGGGGTGGCGAAGTAGCGGTAGGCCACGTCGATCGTGATGCCCTGCTCCCGCTCCGCCCGCAGGCCGTCGGTGAGCAGCGACAGGTCGGTGTACTCGGTGCCCCGGTCGCGGGAGGTGCGCTCGACCGCCTCGAGCTGGTCCTCGAAGATCGCCTTGGAGTCGAAGAGCAGCCGCCCGATCAGGGTCGACTTCCCGTCGTCGACACTTCCCGCGGTGGCGAAGCGAAGGATGTCCATCAGTTCTGCTCTCCAGAGGTCGTACGGCGTGCGCGGGGGGACGGGGAGGGAAGGTGCCGCATCAGAAGTAGCCCATCCGCTTGCGGTCCTCCATCGAGGCCTCCGAGGCGCGGTCGTCGGCGCGGGTGGCGCCCCGCTCGGTGATCCGGGTCGCGGCGATCTCCTCGATGATCTCCTCGACGGTCGCCGCGGCGGACTGCACGGCGCCGGTGCAGGTGATGTCGCCGACCGTGCGGTAGCGGACCGTCATCTCCACGAGCTGCTCGTCCTCGTCCCGGGTGACGAACTCGCTGTCGGCCAGCAGCATGCCGTCGCGCTCGAACACCTTGCGCGTGTGCGCGTAGTAGATCGACGGGATCTCGATGCCCTCACGCCGGATGTAGTCCCAGATGTCCAGCTCGGTCCAGTTGGAGAGCGGGAAGACCCGGATGTGCTCACCCTTGCGGATCTTGGCGTTGTAGAGGTTCCACAACTCCGGCCGCTGGTTCTTCGGGTCCCACTGGCCGAAGTCGTCGCGGAAGGAGAACACCCGCTCCTTCGCGCGGGCCTTCTCCTCGTCGCGGCGGGCGCCGCCGAACACCGCGTCGAACTCGTTGTCCTCGATCGCGTCCAGCAGCGTGGTGGTCTGCAGCCGGTTGCGGGAGGCCCGGCGGCCGGTCTCCTCCACCACGCGCCCGGCGTCGATCGAGTCCTGGACGGACGCCACGACCAGGCGCGCGCCCAGCTCCGCGGCCCGCCGGTCGCGGAACTCGATGACCTCGGAGAAGTTGTGGCCGGTGTCCACGTGCATCAGCGGGAACGGGATCGGCGCGGGCCAGAACGCCTTCTCCGCGATGCGGAGCATCACGATGGAGTCCTTGCCCCCCGAGAAGAGCAGACACGGTCGCTCGAACTCCGCCGCCACCTCACGCATGATGTGGATGGCCTCCGCCTCGAGGACATCGAGCTGCGACGTGGTGTAGTCGCGCTGAAGCATCTGACTCTCCCATCGGGGATTGGGGGTGCGCCCCTATCGGTGCAGATCCCGGATTCCGGCGAGCAGCGTTGGCGCCAGTCCTGGTAGGGATACCAGAATATCCGGTAGTGAGGGGTCGTCCTGGTTGTAGGTCAGCGCGGAGCCGTCGATCCGGCTCGCGTGGGCCCCGGAGGCCAGCGCCACCGCGACCGGAGCCGCCGAATCCCACTCGTACTGACCCCCGGCGTGCACGTACGCCTCCACCTCTCCGGTCAGCACCGCGGAGATCTTCGCCCCCGCCGAGCCGATCGGCACCAGGTCCGCGCCGACGAGGTAGGCGAGCTTCTGCACGAACTCCGGCGGCCGCGTCCGGCTCACCGCGATCCGCACCCGGCCGCCGCCCGGCCGCGCGACCGGCTCCTGGCCGGAGGCCGCCTCCGGGCCGGCGGGCGGCCCGGGCAGCACCGGCGGCTCCGCCGTGGAGAGCGTCCTGCCCTGCGCGGGCAGCGCCACCGCCCCGGCGGTGAGCACGCCCCGCTCCCACAACGCCACGTGGACCGCCCAGTCCTGGCGGCCCTCCTCGGCGAACTCGCGGGTGCCGTCCAGCGGGTCGACGATCCACACCCGCTCCGCCGACAGGCGGCGGGAGTCGAGGCGCTCCTGCTGGGTCGCCTCCTCCGACAGCACGCTGTCACTCGGGCGCAGCCGCGCCAGGGCCTCCATCAGGAACCGGTGCGACTCGGCGTCGCCCCGCGCACGCAGCGCGGACGGATCGCCGAAGCCCTCCTCGTCCCGCAGCGCCAGCAGCCTCTCGCCGGCCTCGGCCGCCAGATCCCCGGCCAGGACATGATCGTCGCGAATCGTCATCAGTAAGCTCCAGCCCCTCGCGCGACAGCCGACCAAGTCTTCCACAGGATCTGCAGGTCCAGCATGAGGGACCAGTTCTCCACGTAACGCAGGTCCAACCTGACCGATTCCTCCCAGCTCAGGTCCGACCTCCCGCTCACCTGCCACAGCCCCGTCATCCCCGGCCGGACCAGCAGCCGGCGCCGGACGTCGTCACCGTACCGGGCCACCTCCTCCGGCAGCGGCGGCCGGGGGCCCACCAGCGACATGTGGCCGAGCACCACGTTGATCAGCTGCGGCAGCTCGTCCATGGAGTGGCGGCGCAGCCAGGCGCCGACCGGGGTCACCCGCGGATCGTTCCGGATCTTGAACAGCACCCCCCCGTCGTCGCTCATCAGGGTGATCTTCCGCTGCTCCGCGTCGGTCACCATCGTCCGGAACTTGTAGATCATGAACTCCGCGCCGTCCCGGCCCACCCTCGTCTGCCGGAACAGCACCGGCCCCGGTCCCGACACCCGCACGGCCAGCGCCAGCGCCAGCAGCAGCGGCGACAGCAGCACCAGCAGCGCCCCCGCCCCCACCCGGTCGAAGAGCATCTTGACCACCTGCCGCAGCCCCGCGAGCTCCGGATGGTCCACGTGCAGCAGCGGCAGGCCCGCCACCGGGCGGATCGTGGTCCGCGGCCCCGCCACCTCCATCAGCGCCGGAGCCACCACCAGGTCCGTGTGCGTCTTCTCCAGCCGCCAGGCCAGCCGCCGCAGCGCCGTGCCGTCCATCTCCGGGCAGGCCAGCACCGCCACCGTGTCCGCCTCCGCCTGCCCCACCACCAGCGGCACGTCCGACAGGCCGCCCAGCACCGGCACCCCCGCCACCTCGGGACCGCCGCCGCGCGGCACGCACACCCCCACGACCTCCATGCCGTGGTAGCGCTCCCGGCGCAGCCGGTCGACCAGCTCCGCCGCCGCCGCCCGGTGGCCCACCGCCACCACCCGCCGCATGCACCCGCCCCGTGCCCGCCTCCGGTGCAGGGACCGGCGCAGGCGGTAGCGCACCAGCAGCGTCAGGGCCGTGGCCAGCGGCACCGCCAGCACCACGTAACCGCGCGCCACGTCGGTCTTCGTCACGTACGCGCCGACCGCGAGCGCAGCAGTGATCATGAAACCGCACTGCAGGACCCGCTGGAACTCCTCCGGGCCCAGACCGATCAGCCTCGCCTCGTAGGCCCGGTTCAACGCGATCGCGCACACCCACACCACGGGCAGCGCCGCGCTCAGCACCACATAGGGGACGACGTACGGCGTGACCTCGCCGAACCGCACGAAGAACGCCAGAGCGCCGGAGAGGGAGGCGCACCCGAAGTCGGCGACGACCGCCCGCGCCCGGTGCCCGCGCACCCAGAGCGGCTCCCGCCAACGCGCCGCCGGCACGGACCCGGACACCACATGGAGAGCCGTTACGTCGCGCACGCACCCCTCCGCGTAACCATTCGTCTACTGACAGTAATGGAATGGTATCGGCGAGGAGAAAGAAGGGAGGGCGAACGCCGGAACGCACGCCCCGGCGCGCCGTCCGCCGGGTCCGCTAGCGGGGCGGGCCCGAAAGCTTCAGATCGACGGCGTGGAAGGTGTTCTGCGTCGCCTCGAGCCCCACCCGGACCAGCGACTCCACCACATCCGCCGCCCGGTCCACCAGGAACGCCAGGTCCTTGCGCTCCGCGGTCGCGAAATCGCGCAGGACGTACGCCGCCGTGTCCATCCGGCCCGGCGGGCGGCCGATGCCGAACCGCACCCGCAGGTAGTCACGCGTCGCCAGCGACTTCGTGATCGACTTCAGCCCGTTGTGGCCGTTGTCGCCCCCGCCCAGCTTCGCCCGGAGCGCGCCGTACGGCACGTCCAGCTCGTCGTGGACGACGACCACCCGCGCCGGATCGACCTTGTAGAAGTCCGCCAGCGCCTTCACCGGGCCGCCGGACAGGTTCATGAACGACAGCGGTTTGGCCAGGACCACCGGGGCGTCCGCCAACCGGCCCTCCAGCACCTCGGCCCGCGACCGGTGCGCCTTGAACCGCCCCCCGGCCCGCGCGGCCAGCTCGTCCAGCACCATGAACCCGGCGTTGTGCCGGTTCCCGGCGTACTCCGGCCCCGGATTCCCCAGGCCGACCACCAGCCAGCGGTCCACGGCCGGCACCCCTTCCATGCGCGTCAGGGCAGCCCGCTCCCGGGCCGCCCTGACAGGTGTAGCAGAGAGAACTTACTCGGCGGACTCGCCCTCGGCGGCCTCCGCGGCCTCACCCTCGGCGGCCTCGGCGGACTCGCCCTCGGCGGCCTCGCCCTCGACCGGCTCGGCGGCCTGAGCACCGGAGACGATCAGGACCAGCGCCTCCGGGTCGGCGACCAGCGTCGTGCCCTTCGGCAGCTTCAGGTCGCCGGCGGTGACCTGGGCGCCGACCTCCAGGCCCGCGACGTCGACCTCGACGCCCTCGGGGATGTGCGTCGCCTCGGTCTCGACCGAGACCGAGACCATCTGCTGGTCGAGGATGCCGTCGGAGACCTCGCCGACCACGTTGACCGGGATGTCGACGGTGACCTTCTCGCCGCGCTTGACCAGCAGCAGGTCGACGTGCTCCAGGAAGCCCTTGATCGGGTCGCGCTGCACGCCCTTCGGGATCGCCAGCTCGTCGACCGCGCCCTCGAGACGGATCAGCACGTTCGGCGTGCGCAGGGCCAGCAGCAGCTCGTGGCCCGGCAGGGACAGGTGGCGGGGGTCCGTGCCGTGCCCGTAGAGGACGACGGGCACCTTGTGCTCGCGGCGGATCTTGCGGGCGGCGCCCTTGCCGAAACCGGTGCGCGACTCGGCGGCGATGACTACTTCAGACACGGCAGATCTCCTAGGGATCCTCGACGGTGAAAGCGCGCTCCCCCTCACCCGCCCTAGCGGAAGGCGTTACGAGCGCGCGCAACCTGCACAGCCTATCGGCTCGTCGCAGGGCTTCGTCCGCCTCCCCGCGGGAGGCGGACGGGAATCCGGCGGACGCGCCTAGCTGTCGCCCTCGAACATGCTCGTCACCGAGCCGTCGCTGAACACCTCGGTGATCGCCCGCGCGATCAGCGGCGCGATCGACAGGACGGTCAGGTTGTCGAACCGCTTGTCCTCCGCCAGCGGGAGCGTGTTCGTGACGATGACCTCGGAGATGCGCGAGTTCTTCAACCGGTCCACCGCCGGGTCGGAGAAGACCGCGTGCGTCGCCGCCACCACCACGTCGGTCGCGCCCTGCTCGTACAGCGCGTCCGCCGCCTTGCAGATCGTGCCCGCCGTGTCGATCATGTCGTCGATCAGCACGCAGGTGCGGCCCCGCACCCGGCCGACCACCTCGTTCACCTTCACCTGGTTGGCCACGTCCAGGTCGCGGCGCTTGTGGATGAAGGCCAGCGGAGTGCCCAGCGTGTCCGCCCAGCGCTCCGAGAGCCGCACCCGGCCGGTGTCCGGCGACACCACCGTGGTGTTGGCCAGGTCCAGCTTGTCCTTGAGATAGTTGACCAGCACCGGCATCGCGAACAGGTGGTCCACCGGGCCGTCGAAGAAGCCCTGGATCTGCGAGGTGTGCAGGTCGATCGACATCAGCCGGTCGGCCCCGGCGGTCTTGAACAGGTCGGCCATCAGCCGGGCCGTGATCGGCTCGCGGCCCCGGCCCTTCTTGTCCTGCCGGGCGTAGCCGAAGAAGGGCATGATCACGGTGATCCGCTTGGCGGAGGCGCGCTTGAGCGCGTCCACCATGATCAGCTGCTCCATGATCCACTGGTTGATCGGCCCGGTGTGGCTCTGGATCACGAACGCGTCGCAGCCCCGGACCGACTCCTGGTAACGCGCGTAGATCTCGCCGTTGGCGAAGTCACGCAGCGTGGTCGGGGCGATCCCGATCCCCAGGTGACTGGCCACCTCCTCCGCCAGCTCCGGATATCCGCGCCCGGAGAAGAACATCAGTTTCTTCTCACCGGTCTGCTTGATGCTGCTCATTCGGAGGTGCTCCCCTGCTGATCTCCGGCCTCGGCGGCCCGCTGCGCCGCCTGCGCCGATCTGGTGCCCGGGCGCTTGCGCACCGTCCACCCTTCGATATTTCGCTGCCGCCCGCGGGCCACCCCGATCGCCCCGGCGGGGACGTCGGAGTCGATGACCGAACCCGCGGCGGTGTAGGCGCCGTCGCCGATGTTCACCGGCGCGACGAGCATGGTGTCGCACCCGACGAAGGCGTGGTCGCCCACCGTCGTGTGGTGCTTGTTCACTCCGTCGTAGTTGACGAAGACCGAGGAGGCGCCGATGTTCGCCCCGGCGCCGATCGTGGCGTCGCCCACGTAGGACAGGTGCGGCACCTTCGAGCCTTCGCCCACCCGGGCGTTCTTCAGCTCGACGTACGTCCCCGCCTTGGCCCCGCGGGCCAGCACGCTGCCCGGCCGCAGGTAGGCGTACGGCCCGACCGCCGCCTCCGGACCCACCTCGGCCTCCACGCAGACCGCGTTGCGGACCACCGCCCCCTCGCCGACGACCGTGTCGGTCAGCGTCGAGGCCGGGCCGATCTCGGCGCCCTCCCCGACGGTCGTACGGCCCTGCAGCTGGGTGCCCGGATGGACCACCACGTCCTGCCCCAGCACGACGTCCACGTCCACCCACGTGCTGGCCGGGTCGACCACCGTCACACCCGCCCGCATGTGCCCCTCCAGCAGCCGGGCGTTGAGCACCCGCCGCGCGAAGGCCAGCTGCACCCGGTCGTTGACGCCCTCCACCTCGACGTAGTCCGCCGCGACGTGCGCGCCCACCCGGTGGCCGTCCTCGCGCAGGATGGACAGCACGTCGGTGAGGTACTCCTCACCCTGGGCGTTGGAGGCCGACACCCGCTTGACCGCGTCGGCCAGCAGCAGGCCGTCGAACGCGTAGACGCCGGAGTTCATCTCCCTGATCGCCCGCTGCTCCGGGCTCGCGTCCTTCTCCTCGACGATCGCCAGGACCGCCCCCGAGGAGTCGCGGACGATCCGCCCGTACCCGTACGGGTCGGGGACCTCCGCGGTGAGCACGGTGACGGCGTTGCCGTCCTCGGCGTGCCGCTCCAGCAGGCCCGCCAGGGTGCCGGTGCGCAGCAGCGGCGTGTCCCCGTAGGTCACCAGGACCGTGCCGGCGACCGTGCCGACGGCCTCCAGGACCGTCCGCACCGCGTGGCCGGTCCCCTTCTGCTCCTCCTGGACCACGGCCAGCGCGTCGGGGCTGCTCACCTCCAGGTGCGCCCGGACCCGCTCCCGCTCGTGGCCGATGACGACGATCAGTCGCTCGGGCTCCAGCCCCCGGGCGGCGGTGAGCATGTGGTCGACCAGCGTGCGGCCGCACAGCTCATGAAGGATCTTGGGTGTTCTCGACTTCATCCGGGTGCCCTCGCCTGCGGCGAGGACGATGACGGCGGCCGGGCGCGGCACACTCACGGGCGAGGCTCCCTCGGCATCGCGGCTGAGACATGACGAAACGGGGTGACTCGCGGCTACCACCAGGGCACCGCACCGTCACCCGCTCGACAACGTGAGGATACCTTCCCCCCGGGGATCCCCCCAGCCGACCAGCCGCTTACCAAACCGGACAAATATCACAGCTCCGGCACCAGGACTCGAACCTGGACAACAAGGACCAAAACCTTGGGGGCTGCCAATTACCCAATGCCGGATCGATCCGACAATTCGGACGGATTCCGAAGGCCGGACACCCCTACGATACCGAGCCCTCCCGCTCCGGTGCGCGCCGATCTCCGCCTTCCCCGGCCCTGCCGGCCGGACGCCCGCCGTACGGTCACGGCGGACGCGGAAGCGGGCCGGGATTAGCGATCAGCGGGCAGGGCAGGCGGGAGGGCGATGGGACCCCTAGCAGGCCGGCTCGAGGGCGGCAAGTCACGGCGATGCCAGGAAATCGCCGGGAAAGAGTCCTGTTCACCGCGTTGGCGCTTTAGGGGTTCTAACTTACTGTTGCGTAGGTTACGGTTGCGTAGGCAAGCAAGACGCACCGCCTTCCCGATCTCATGAGGTACCGCATGACAGTCGTATCCGAACGCCCCGCACCGGGTCCCAAGCCGGAGATCGACCCGGAGCCGAAGACGCTCCCCGAACTCATCACCTTCGGCGTGGTCGTGGCCGCGCCGCTGGTCGCCCTGGTCGCCGCGATCCCGTTCGCCTGGGGATGGGGGCTGGGCTGGGTCGACATCGCGATCGCCGCCGTCTTCTACGTGGTGTCCGGACTGGGGGTGACGGTCGGGTTCCACCGCTACTTCACCCACGGCTCGTTCAAGGCGAAGCGCCCGCTGAAGCTGGCGCTGGGGATCGCGGGCAGCATCTCCCTGGAGATGTCGGTGCTCGACTGGGTGGCCACCCACCGCAAGCACCACAAGTTCTCCGACAAGGAGGGCGACCCGCACTCGCCGTGGCGGTTCGGGCCGGGCTTCTGGTCGATGGCCAAGGGCCTGCTCTGGGCGCACATGGGCTGGCTGTTCGAGACGCACCGCACGAACCGGGAGAAGTACGCCCCGGATCTGCTGAAGGACCCGGACATCATCAGGCTGCACAAGTGGTTCCCGGTGCTGGCGATCACCTCGATGACGGCCCCGGCGGTCCTGGGCGGGCTGCTGACCTGGTCCTGGTGGGGCGCGGTGACGGCCTTCTTCTGGGGCACGCTGATCCGGATCGGGCTGCTGCACCACGTGACGTGGTCGATCAACTCCATCTGCCACGTCTTCGGCGAGGAGGCGTTCGAGTCCCGCGACAAGTCCCGCAACGTGTGGTGGCTGGCCATCCCGTCCTTCGGCGAGTCCTGGCACAACCTGCACCACTCCGACCCGACCTGCGCCCGCCACGGCGCGCTGAAGGGTCAGATCGACCTCAGCGCCGGGGTGATCCGCTGGTTCGAGAAGGCGGGCTGGGCCTACGACGTCCGCTGGCCGACGCCGGAGCGCCTGGCGGCGAAGCGCATTGGAGGCTGACCGGCCCGCGGGGTCCGTTCCGGCGGGCCCGGCGGCGACGGCCGTCCCGGGTCCGCCCGTCCCGGTGGGTCCGGCGGCGGTGACCGGCCCGGCCCCGGCCGTCCCGCGGACCGCTCGGCGAAGCGCCCCGGGGACCGCCCTGGCGGTCCTTCCCGGCGCGGCGCTCGCGGCGGTTCCGTCCCGTACGGTGCCCGCCTCCCCGGTCGCCGGCGTCATCATTGAACGTGTGAACGAACCTCGGCGGCGGATGACCGGTAAGGAGCGCAGGGAGCAGCTGATCCAGGTCAGCCGCACCCTGTTCGCAGAGAAGGGGTTCGACGGCACGTCGGTGGAGGAGATCGCGGCGAGCGCCCACGTCTCCAAGCCGGTGGTCTACGAGCACTTCGGCGGCAAGGAGGGCGTCTACGCGGTCGTCGTCGACCGGGAGATGCAGAAACTGCTGGGCATGGTGACGGAGGCGCTGTCGGCCTCGCACGCCCTGGTGAAGCTGGAGCGGGCGGCGCTGGCGCTGCTGGCGTACGTCGAGGAGAACAGCGAGGGTTTCCGGATCCTGGTGCGCGACTCGCACGCGGCGTCGGGGACGGGCACGTTCGCCAGTCTGATCAACGACATCGCCAGCCAGGTCGAGGACGTCATGGTGGCCGAGTTCGCGGGCCGCGGTTACGACCCGAAGCTGGCGCCGATGTACGCGCAGATGCTGGTGGGCATGGTGGCGCTGACCGGCCAGTGGTGGCTGGACGTGCGCAGGCCGTCGCGCGAGGAGGTGGCCGCGCATCTGGTCAACCTCTCCTGGAACGGCCTGACGGGCCTGGATCCGCGTCCTCGGCTGACGGCGACCTCCCGGGAGGCGGAGAGGCGGCGTCCGGTGGCGCCGCGGCCGACGGACAAGGAGCTGCGGGAGCGGGAGAAGGCGCGCGAGCGGGAGCTCAAGGAGCTGGAGAGGATCCGGGAGCGGGAGCAGCGCGAGGCGGAGAAGCTGGCGCGCGAGCAGGAGAAGGCGCGGCAGCGGGAGCTGCGGGAGCGGGAGAAGGCGCGCGAGCGGGAGCTCAAGGAGCAGGAGCGGCTGCTGCGCGAGCAGGAGAAGGCCCGTGAGCGGGAGTTGCGGGAGCTGGAGAAGATCCGGCTCCGGGAGGCGCGGGCGGCCGAGCGGGAGGCCGCGAGGCTGGCGAAGGCGGCCGGGCGGGAGGCGGAACAGGAGGCTTCCCGCTCCCGGGAGTGAGCTCCCCGCTTCCCAGGGGTGGGCTCCCCGCCCCCGGGAGGAGGCTTCCCGGCCTCCGGGAGCGGGCTTCCCCCGCCTCAGGTGTGGGCTTTCCGCCCCTGGGGCCGGGAAGGCGGGAGAAGCAACAGCGTCCGTTGAGCCGTAGTTAACGTTACGTTCAACGAAAGCGGGCATTCTGGTCATATGTCCGCAGAACCTGCACCCCCCTCCCCGGAAGGGCTGCCTCTCCCCCAGGAGCGTTTCCTCAACCGCGAGGAGAGCTGGCTCCAGTTCAACCAGCGTGTCCTGGAGATGGCGGAGGACCCGTCCCTGCCGCTGCTGGAGCGGGTCAGGTTCCTGGCCATCTTCGCCAGCAACCTGGACGAGTTCTTCCGCGTCCGGGTGGCCGGCCTGAAGCGCCGGATGGCCACCGGCCTGCTGCTCCGCACCAAGAGCGGGCTGAAGCCGCGCGAGGAGCTGGCGAGGATCGCGGCGATCGCCGACGGCCTCGCGCAGCGGCACGCGGCCTGCTTCCACGAGAGGGTGCGCCCCGAGCTCACCGCCGAGGGCATCGCGATCGTCCGCTGGAACGACCTGAGCCGCGACGAGCGCACCGAGATGCGCAGGCTGTTCCGGGAGCGGATCCGGCCGGTGCTGACGCCGCTCGCCGTCGACCCGGCGCACCCCTTCCCCTACATCTCCGGGCTCTCGCTCAACCTCGCGGTGACCGTCCGCAACCCGGCGACCGGCCACACGGTGTTCGCCCGGGTGAAGGTGCCGAGCCGGCTGCCGCGTTTCGTCGCGGCGTCCAGGGAGCGCTTCGTCCCCCTGGAGGACGTGATCGCGGCCCATCTGGGCCAGCTGTTCAAGGGCATGGAGGTCGTCGAGCACCACGTCTTCCGGGTCACCCGCAACGAGGACCTGGACGTCGACGAGGACGTCACCGAGAACCTCATGCAGGCGCTGGAGAAGGAGCTGCTCAAGCGGCGGTTCGGCCCGCCGGTCCGGCTGGAGGTGGAGGACACCATCACGCCCGAGGTGCTCGACCTGCTGGTCGACGAGCTGGGCGTGGCCGAGCACGAGATCTACCGGCTGCCCGGCCCGCTGGACCTCACGGGGCTGCACACGATCGCCGACCTGGACCGGGGTGAGCTGAGCTTCCGCCCGTTCGTGCCGGCGGAGGTCGTGCACGTCGAGGACGACATCTTCACGGTGCTGCGGGAGCGGGACGTGCTGCTGCACCATCCGTACGACTCGTTCGCCACGAGCGTGCAGCGCTTCATCGAGCAGGCCGCCGCCGACCCGGGCGTGCTGGCCATCAAGCAGACGCTCTACCGCACCAGCGGCGACTCCCCGATCGTGGACGCGCTCATCGACGCAGCGGAGGCGGGTAAGCAGGTCGTCGTGGTGGTGGAGATCAAGGCGCGCTTCGACGAGCACGCCAACATCAGCTGGGCGCGCAAGCTGGAGCGGGCCGGGTGCCACGTGGTCTACGGCGTGGTGGGCCTGAAGACGCACTGCAAGCTGGCCCTGGTCGTACGGCAGGAGCCCTCCGGCGAGCTGCGCACCTACTGCCACATCGGCACGGGCAACTACAACCCGAAGACGGCGCGGCTCTACGAGGACCTGGGGCTGCTGACCGCCGACCCGCTGGTGGGCGAGGACGTCACGGACCTGTTCATCCACCTGACGGGCTACTCCAATCACACGGCCTACCGGCGGCTGCTGGTCGCCCCGCACTCGCTGCGCGGCGGCCTGCTGGCCAGGATCGACCGGGAGATCTCCCACCAGCAGGCGGGCCGTCCGGCCCGGATCCGGATGAAGACGAACTCCCTGGTGGACGAGCCGCTCATCGACGCGCTGTACCGGGCCTCGCAGGCGGGCGTCCCGGTGGACCTGTGGGTGCGCGGGGTCTGCACGCTGCGGCCGGGGATCCCGGGCCTGTCGGAGAACATCCGGGTCAGGAGCGTGCTGGGCCGGTTCCTGGAGCACTCGCGGATCTACGAGTTCGGCCAGGGCCGCAGGCCGGAGATCTGGATCGGCAGCGCCGACCTGATGCGCCGCAACCTGGACCGCCGGGTGGAGGCGCTGGTGAAGGTGACCGGCCAGAAGCACCGGCTCTACCTCAGCGACCTGCTGGACCGGGCGATGGCGGAGGACACGGCGACGTGGTGGCTGAACGCGGACGGCTCCTGGAGCCGGCACCGGGGCGAGGACCTGCAGAGCCATCTGGTGGGCACGAGGCGGTGGAGGTCGGTCGATGACTGAGCCCGTTCGGGCGCGCACCCGCCCGGGCGGCATGATCCGTGCCGCCGGGGCGGTGGTGTGGCGGGGCGAGGAGTCGGCTCCGGAGATCGCCGTCGTGCACCGGCCGGGGTACGACGACTGGTCCCTGCCGAAGGGCAAGCTGAAGCGGGGCGAGCACGTGATCGCCGGGGCGCTGCGCGAGGTGGCGGAGGAGACCGGGGCGACGGTCGTGCTGGGCCGGGCCCTTCCCCCGGCCCACTACATGAAGGGCGGCCGGCTCAAGCGGGTCGACTACTGGGTGGCGCGGGCGGTCGCCGAGGGGGCGCCCACCGCGGCGGACGAGGTGGACGAGGTGGCCTGGCTGCCGCCGGAGGAGGCGTGGCGGCGGCTGACCTACGAGCAGGACGCCGAGCTGCTCCGGTCGCTGTTCCGGTCACCGTCGGGGGCCCCGCTGGCGACCGTGCCGCTGGTCCTCGTCCGGCACGGCGTGGCGGGTTCGCGCGACGCGTGGGAGGGCGACGACGACCTGCGTCCCCTGGACGGGACCGGGCGGGCGCAGGCGGGGCGGCTGGCGGACGCGCTGGCGGGCTACCGCCCGGTGGAGCTGGTCAGCTCGCCGAGCCTGCGGTGCGTGCAGACCCTGGAGCCGTACGCCGGGCGGGCGGACCTGGAGATCCGCCGCGAGCCGCTGCTCTCGGAGAGCCGTCACGACCCCGCCGAGACCCTGCGCGTCGCGTCGGCGGTGCTGGAGTCGGGCGCGCCGGCGGCGCTGTGCAGCCACGGCAAGGTGCTCCCGGGACTGATCGCCGGCCTCGTCGGCGGACCGGACGAGGTACGGCTCGACAAGGGCGCGTTCCTGGTCGTGCACCGGGCGGGCGGCCGGATCGTCGCCGCGGACCGCTACCCCGCCTGAGACGGGCCGGACGGCCCCGCGGGGGCGGGGCCGTCCCCGGTCTCCGGGGCGGTCGTCCCGGGGCGCGTGCGGCGGCCGGTCGTACGGGTGCGGGTGCGCGGCGGACCGGGCCGCCGGGCGGATCAGAGGAGCTTGGCGACGGCCTTGGCCGTCTTCCGCCACACCCCGGGGAAGTCGGCGTGGGCCCGGTCGGCGCGGGCCCGCTCCAGGCCGGTCAGGACGCCGTAGGTGAAGGTGTCCTCCCCGGCCCGCCGCGCGGCTCGGGCCTCGGCCGCCAGCCGCCGCTGGGCCACCACGCCGTCCTGGTGGGCGCCGAGCACCTCCTGCACGGTCTCCGCCCGCTCGGCGAGCTCGGTCATGCCGAGTGATTCGGCGGTGTAGCGGGCCCGTTTGGCGGCCTTGCGCACCTCGTGCAGGGCGGTCGCCCGCTCGCCGGGGTCCTCCACCTCCTGGGCTGCCTCGTAGGCGCGGGTGACGCGCTGCCAGCTCTTGGCCGCGACGGCGGTGAGGGAGGCGGCGGGCCGGCCGGCGTCCTCGGTGAGCGCGGGGGTGGCCAGGAGGTCGTCGAGGGCGTCGAGCAGGGCGAAGTAGCGTTCGCCGCCGAGCGCCTCCCTGATGCGGTCGTGGGCCTCGTGCTCGTCGTCGAGCAGGTCGGAGCCGAGGCGGGCGCGGACCGGGCCCGCGACCAGGTCCTCGTCCAGCCCGTCCAGGGCGCGGGCGAAGCGCTCCCTGATCACCTCCAGGTCGCGGGCCTCGCCGAGGACCTCGCCCAGCCATCTGAGCTCGTCCCGCAGCGGGCGGGTGCCGGCGACGATCCCCTTGAAGGACTTCAGGGCGCTCCGCGTCCGGCGGCAGGCGACGCGCATCCGGTGGACGGCGTCCTCCTCGTTCCGGCGCACCCGGGGGTCCTCGGCGAGCAGGACGGCGGCCTGGGAGGCCAGGTAGCCGACGACGGCCTCTCCGGCGCTTCCCGGTGCGGTCCGCGCGAGCCGCGGGCGGGGGATTTCGCGGGCGGCGCCGAGCAGGCGGGCGAGTTTGCTGGCCGATCCGGCGGGGACCGCCCCGGCCTTGCGGAGCCGCTTGCCGACCTTGCGCAGGAGCTTCGCGTCGCCTTCGATCAGCTCGGCCTCGACCTCGCGCCAGCGCTCGACGTACGGCTCGCCGCCGAGCACGGTGCCCTTGACCCGGTCGTCGGCGATCTCCACCAGGCGTACGCCCGCGCCGTTGCGCAGGTGGGTGACCGAGCGGCGGGTGTCGAGCTCGGCGACCGGCGTGAGGGGGGCGCCTCTGGTGTAGGCGAGGACGAGGTCGGCCAGCTCGGCCGGAACGATCTTGGTGCTGGGGGTCAGCGGACGGGTGATCTCCTGCCGGACGCCTTTGGCCCTGGGCAGTTTGAGGTGCCAGCCGGGGTCGAGGCCCCCTCTGCGGCGGCGGAGGGTGATGCCGCGGGCGGCGAGTCTCAGGTCGGGGGTGTCGAAGTAGATCGCGACCAGCCGGTGGGACTTGGGGCCGGCGGTCTCGTCGCAGCCCGGCAGTCCCGTCAGGTCGGGGAGCCGGTAGTCCTCCGGGACGTCGAACTTGTCCTCGATCTCCATCGCCACGAGCCCACCCCTTTTGCCCGACCATCTATCACGCTATCGCGTTATTTACCGACAATCCGTTATTCATCCGTGGCGACCTTGCGCACCACGGCGAAGACGCGCCGGAAGGGGAAGGGCGTGCCGTACGGCCGGCGGGGATACGCCTCGTTCAGCAGGATGCCGCAGTCGGTGAGGAACTCCTCGTGCTCGGCCTCGGGCAGGCGGTCGAGCATGGGGCGCAGGGCCGTGCCCGCGATCCAGCCGAGGACGGCGTTCCGGCCCGGCAGGACGTGCAGGTAGGTGGTCTCCCAGGCGTCCACCTCGCGGCCCGGTCCGGCGAGCAGGTCCAGGTAGTCGGCGGGCCCGCCGACCGGGTCGTGCCGGACCAGGTCGCCGAGCCAGTCGAACCACTTGACCCGGATCACCTCGCGGACCGCCTCGTGGCTGGGCGCGTGGAAGTTGCCGGGGACCTGGAAGGCGAGCCATCCGCCGGGGGCGAGGTCCTCGACCCAGCGCGTCAGCAGCTCCGGGTGGTCCGGCACCCACTGCAGCACCGCGTTGCACACGATCACGTCCACCGGGCGCTCCGGGCGCCAGTCCGCGACGTCGCCGACGGAGAAGGACAGCCGGTCGCCGGCCGGGGCCCGCTCGATCATCGCGGGCGAGGAGTCGAAGCCGTGGACCTCGGCCTCCGGCCAGCGCCGGGCCAGCTCCGCGGTGAGCTCGCCGCTGCCGCAGCCCGCGTCGACGACGTAGCCGGGGCGTTCCGCGCCGATCCTGGCGACCAGGTCGCGGAAGGGGCGCGCCCGCTCCTCGGCGTAGCGGGCGTAGACCTCGGGGTCCCACATATCTCTTGACATCAAGATAATCGATATCAAGTTATATATCTCGATGTCAAGACAGATACACTCCCTGCCATGACCTCGCACCACCCGGACAGGACCGAGGACGAAGTCGACCTCCTGGTCGCCGCCTGGCGGCAGGAGCGTCCCGACCTCGACGTGGAACCGCTCCAGGTGCTCAGCCGCGTCTCCCGGCTGGCCCGCCACCTCGACCGGGCCCGGCGCGCGTCGTTCGCCGAGCACGATCTGGAGACCTGGGAGTTCGACGTGCTCACCGCCCTGCGCCGGGCCGGCGAGCCGTACGAGCTGAGCCCGGGGGCCCTGCTCCGCGCGACCCTCGTCACCTCCGGGACCATGACCAACCGGATCGACCGCCTGGCCGCCGCCGGGCTCGTCACCCGCCGCCCCGATCCCGAGGACCGGCGCGGCGTCCTGGTCTCGCTGACCGAGGCGGGCCGCAAGCGCGTGGACGACGCCTTCGCCGACCTGCTCCGCCGCGAGCGCGAGTTGCTGGCCGGCCTCGGACAGCATGAACAGCAGGCCCTCGCGGGCCTGCTGCGCACGCTACTCATCCCTTTTGACGCGACGGACACCGGAGCACCCTGAACCACAGGACTCTCTGTGCCCGCCCTGCGGGAAATAAACGCGATCTGCGGAATGTCATTCGCCGAGGCGGTCGGCGAGCTCCATCCACGCGGTCTCGATGTCGTCCTTCTCGGCCCGGACCGCCTTGAGCTCCGCGTCCAGCTCGGCCAGACGGCCGTAGTCGGCGGCGGCCGCCGCCATGGAGTCGTGCAGCTTCGCCTCCCGGCCGGCCAGCTTGTCGAGCTGGCGCTCCAGCCGGGAGAGCTCCTTGCGGAGCTCGCGCTCCTCCTTCGCCGACAGGCCCGGACCGGCCTCCGCGGCCGGGGCGGCGGAGGCGGCGGCGGACGAGGGGGCCGCCGGGGAGGCCGAACCGGAGCCCGAGGCCGCGCGCGCCGACAGGGCCGCGCCCGAGGCGCGCCGCTGGAGGTACTCGTCCACGCCGCCGGGGAGCATCGACAGCTTCCCGTCGCCCAGCAGCGCCACGCAGCGGTCGGCGACCCGCTCCAGGAAGTAGCGGTCGTGGCTGACCAGGATCAGCGTGCCGGGCCAGCCGTCGAGCAGGTCCTCCAGCTCGTTCAGCGTCTCGATGTCGAGGTCGTTGGTCGGCTCGTCGAGCAGCAGGACGTTCGGGTCGTCCATGAGCAGCCGGAGCAGCTGCAGGCGGCGGCGCTCACCGCCCGACAGGTCGCCGACGACCTTCCACTGCGCCTCGCCCTTGAAGCCGAGGCGCTCCAGCAGCGCCGAGGCCGTCCACTCCTTCTTGCCGACCTGGACGAACTTGCGGATCTCCTCGACGGTCTCCAGCACCCGGCGGGACGGGTCGAGCTCGCCCAGCTCCTGCGACAGGTGCGCCAGCCGTACCGTCCGGCCGCGCACGACCTTGCCGGAGTCGGGCTGGACGGTGCCGGACAGCAGCCGCAGCAGCGAGGACTTGCCCGAGCCGTTCACCCCGATCAGGCCGATCCGGTCGCCGGGGCCGAACTGCCAGGTGCAGCGGTCGAGCACCAGCGGGCCCTGGTCGGGGCCGCCCGCGTGCAGGGTCACGTCCTCCAGGTCGTAGACCGTACGACCCAGCCGGGCGGCGGCGAACTTCACCAGCTCGACGCTCTCCCGCGGCGGCGGCTCGTCGGCGATCAGCGCCTGGGCGGCGTCGATGCGGAACTTGGGCTTGGAGGTGCGCGCGGGCGGGCCGCGGCGCAGCCAGGCGATCTCCTTGCGCATGAGGTTCTGCCGCCGGGCCTCGGAGGCCGCGGCGATGCGGGCGCGCTCGGCCTTGGCCAGCACGTAGGCGGCGTAACCGCCCTCGTAGCGCTCGACCGCGCCGTCGACGACCTCCCACGTCCGGGTGGAGACCGCGTCGAGGAACCACCGGTCGTGGGTGACGACCACCAGTGCGGTCCGCCGCGCGGACAGGTGCCTGGCCAGCCAGTCGATGGCCTCGATGTCCAGGTGGTTGGTGGGCTCGTCCAGGATGATCAGGTCGTGCTCCTCGATGAGGAGCCGGGCCAGGGCCGTACGGCGCCGCTCGCCGCCGGACAGGCTCCGCGCCGGGGCGGTCAGGTCGATGTCGCCGAGCAGGTTGGCGAGGATCTCGCGGATGCCCGCGTCGCCCGCCCACTCGTGCTCGGGCCGGTCACCGAGGACGATCTCGGCCACCGAGCGCGCGGGATCGAGGTCGTCGCCCTGCGACAGGGTGCCGACGTGCAGGCCGCGGTTGTGCGTGACCCGGCCCTCGTTGGGCTTCAGCCGTCCGGCGATCACCGAGATCAGCGTCGTCTTGCCGCCGCCGTTGCGGCCGACCACGCCGATGCGGTCGCCCGCCTCGATGCCGAGGGAGACGTCCTTCAGCAGCGGCTTGGGACCGTAGGAGTGGGAGACCGACTCAAGATTGACCAGATTCATCTTGTGACAAGGGTATCCGAGGCGGCACGGGGCTCCGGCTTCCCGGCGGCGCGCTCCCCGGTCCCGCGCCGCCCCCCTGCCCGGGCGGCGCTCAGGAGTAGTCGGACCCCGGACGGACGATCATGAGGACCACGACGGCCGCCCAGAGCAGGTTGTAGACCCCCGCGAGCATGCCGAGGGTGCGCAGCCGCCCGCCGTCGTCGGGGTCGGCGAGGGCCTCGCTCTGCAGCGGCCGGATCCACAGGGTGAGCAGTCCGCCCGCGGCCGCGGTGAGGGCCATGGAGACGCTGATCCAGATCTCACCGATCCGGCCCTGGACGAAGGCCAGGACGATTCCCACGACGGGCACGATGACGGCGAGCACGCCGTAGCCGCGGGTGATGCGGTGCATCGCGACGGCCACGGCCCGGTTGCGGTCGCCCGGCTCCTCCGGACGCGGACCGGCGGTCGCGTCCGCCGTGGCCGCGCCCACCGGGACGCCCGAGGCGGACGGGACGGCCGACGAGGCACCCGTCGGGGCGCCCGAGGCGACCGGGACGGCCGGCGAGGCCGCGGCGATCGGGGCGTAGCGGGGGAACAGACTCGCCGCGACCGCCGAACCCCCGACGAACACGATGCCGGCGAGCACATGTATCGAGAGCAGCAGACCTTCCACGGGTTCCTCCCATCGCAACCTTCAGGGTGCCTGAAGCGTAACAGATGCTTCAGGCGGCCTGAAGGATGTGATGGGTCAGACGTCCGGGCCGTCCGGGATCTCTCCTCGGGACGGAACCGCCCGGAGGGAGGGCTGCCTGATGGAGAACCTCCCGATGGAGGGCCACCGACGAGAAGCAGGCGGGGTCCCGGCGGAGGATCCCACCCGGCGGAGGACGGGGGTCAGGGCCGGGCGCGTCCCCCGAAGGCCGCACGCACGGTGTCGGCGATCCGGCGCTGGACCGGGTCGGCGTCCGGGCCGAACAACCGCTCGTCGACCTCGGCCACGGCCTTCATCGCCTCCCGCATGAGACGCTCGCCCTCGGGCGTGAGCTCGATGGCCGAGGCGGATCCGGCGCGGGCGGTGGTGTCGCGGACCAGCCCGGCGCCGGACAGCGCCTTCACCGCCGAGTGGACGCTCTGGACGGTTATCCCCGACATCCGCGCCAGGTCGCTGAACGAGGCGCCGGGCACCCCGGAGATGTGTCCGAGCAGGCCGAACCTGCTCACCGTCAGCCCGAGCGGCGCGAGGGCGGCGCCCAGTTCGGACTCGATCCGGTGCGCCAGGGTGAGCAGCACGATGGAGGGGCTGGTCGCCGGCGGGCCCGGGCGGGCGTTCTCGATCGTCACCGCCCAAGTCTCCCGCACCGCTCCCGGAGGGACCGCGCACTACACGACGGCGGGTCCCGGGACGGGGCCGTGGGCGGTCAGGACCTCGCGGGCCACGCCCGCGTCCCGCAGTGCCCCGGCCAGTTCCCCGGCGTGCGCCGCGGAGGCGGCGAGGAAGGCGCAGGTCGGCCCCGAGCCGGAGACGAGCGCGCCGAGCGCGCCGTGCCCGCGCCCGGCCTCCAGGGTGGCGGCCAGGGAGGGGCGCAGCCGCAGGGCGGCCGACTGCAGGTCGTTGGTCAGCTCGGCGCCGAGCGCCTTGGCGTCGCCGTCGCGGAGCGCGGCCAGCAGCGCCCCGGCGGCCCGGGGTTCGGCGACCGGCAGCCCCTCCTCCGCCCGGATGCGGTCGCACTCGGCGTAGACCTTCGCCGTGGACAGGCCCCCGTCGGCCAGCGCGAACACCCAGTGGAACGGCCCGGCCGCCTCCAGGGAGGTCAGCCGCTCGCCCCGGCCCGTGCCGACGGCGGTGCCGCCGAGCAGCGCGAACGGCACGTCGCTGCCGATGTCGGCGGCGATCTCCATCAGGTCCTCCAGCGGCAGGCCGAGGCCCCACAGCTCGTTGCAGGCGACCAGCGCCGCGGCGGCGTCGGCGCTGCCCCCGGCCATGCCGCCGGCCACCGGGATCGCCTTGCGGATGGCCAGGCTCACGCCGTACGAGCGGCCCGCGTGCCGGGCCAGCGCGACGGCGGCCCGGATGGCGAGGTTGTCGTCGTCCTCGGGCACCTGGTCGGCGGACTCGCCCTCGACCCGGACGCTCATCCCGGTCTCCGCGACGGCCGTCACCTCGTCGAAGAGCGAGACCGCGTGGAAGACGTTGACCAGGTCGTGGTAGCCGTCGCCCCGGAGCGGCCCGACCGCGAGCTGCAGGTTGACCTTGGCGGGGACGCGGACGGTCACGGAGTTCATGCGGCGCCCTCCACCGGCTCTTGCTCATGCATGGTCACCGATGGTAACGGGGGCGCCGGTCCGCCCACGCCAGCACGCCGACAAATCACGCTATGTGCGGTTCTCAGCGATCCGCGCGAAATCTTCCACCGTGAGCTGCTCCCCCCGCTCCGAGGGGTCGATCCCCGCGGCGCGCAGCGCGCTCTCGGCGGCGGCGGCCGTACCCGCCCAGGAGGCCAGGGCGGCGCGGAGGGTCTTGCGGCGCTGCGCGAAGGCGGCGTCCACGACGGCGAAGACCTCCTCGCGGGTCGCCCCGGTCGCCGGAGGCTCCCGGCGGGTCATCGCCACCAGCCCGGAGTCCACGTTGGGCACGGGCCAGAAGACCGTACGGCCGACCGGGCCGGCGCGGCGGACGTCGGCGTACCACGCGGCCTTGACCGAGGGGATCCCGTAGATCTTCGAGCCCGGCGCGGCCGCCAGCCGGTCGGCCACCTCCGACTGGACCATGATCAGGACGTTGCGCAGCGAGGGCAGGACCTCCAGCAGGTGCAGCACCACCGGCACGGAGACGTTGTAGGGCAGGTTCGCCACCAGCGCGGTCGGCCTGTCCTCCGGCAGCTCCTCCGGCAGCACGCGCATGGCGTCGGCGAGCACCACCGTGAGCCGGTCGGCCAGCTCGGGGGCGTGCTCGGCGACGGTCGCCGGGAGCTGCGCGGCGAGGACCGGGTCGATCTCCACCGCGACCACCGAGCGGACCTCCGGCAGCAGGGCCAGGGTGAGCGAGCCCAGGCCGGGGCCGACCTCGATCACCACGTCGTCGGGGCGCAGCTCCGCGGTCCGGACGATCCTGCGCACCGTGCCGGCGTCGATCACGAAGTTCTGGCCGAGTTTCTTGGTCGGGCGGATGTCCAGCCTCTGTGCAAGATTACGTATCTCCACCGGGCCCAGCAGGCTCATGCTCGATCTCCGCCCCCGGGCGCGGCGCAGGTGCGCACCCCGCCGTGCCTGCGGTCTCGTCCGCGTCCGATCACTTTCCCTCTCCCCATGCCATCCGACAAGTCTCGCGCATCGAATGCCGTGCGAAGACGCATCCTGGACACGAAAGGCTCGCCTGTGGATACCGTTGTCCCCCGGGGGACGGCCTTCGAGGGCTCATTCGAGGGTTCAAGGGACGATGATCTTTTGGGTGAGGTGGCCGTGGACCAGCCCGGCGTCGAAGGGCTCCGCATCGGCGATCCCGAGCGGATCGGGCCGTACCGCCTGCTCGGACGCCTCGGCGAGGGCGGCATGGGGACCGTCTACCTGGCGCAGGCGCCCACCGGGCGGCCGGTCGCCGTCAAGGTGGTGAAGGCGGAGTTCGCGATCGAGGAGGGGTTCGCCTCCCGGTTCCACGCGGAGGTGGAGAACGCCCGGCGGGTGGCCTCGTTCTGCACCGCCCAGGTGCTCGACAACGGCAACGCCGACGACGGTCGGCCGTACATGGTGACCGAGTACATCGCGGGCACCCCCCTGTCCCGGCAGATCTTCCAGCACGGCGCGCTCGAACCGGGCCCGCTGCACGGCGTCGCCCTCGGCGTGGCCGCCGCGCTGGCCGCGATCCACGTGGCCGGGCTGGTCCACCGCGACCTCAAGCCGGCCAACGTGATCCTGTCGCTGTCCGGGCCCCGGGTGATCGACTTCGGCATCGCCCGCGCGCTGGACTCCACCTCCGGGTTCACCAAGTCCGGCGAGGTGCTCGGCAGCCCCGGCTGGTGGGCTCCGGAGCAGGTACGGGGCCAGGAGATCACCCCGGCGGCCGACGTCTTCGCCTGGGGCTGCCTGGTCGCCTACGCCGGGAACGGCCGCCACCCCTACGGCCGCGGAAACATGATCACCATGGCCTCCCGGCTGCTCAACGGTCCGCCCGACCTGGGGGCGCTCCCCGCCCCGCTGAACGACCTGGCCCGGCTGGCCACCTCGATGGACCCCTATCAGCGCCCGACCGCCCAGGACCTGCTGATCGCCCTGGTCGGCGGCGGCATCGCGGCCCCGGCTCCCGCGGCGGCCCTCCCGGTGGACCCGCCCACGCTGGTCGCCACCGACGCGCTGGCCGAGTCGTGGCAGGCCCCGCCCAACGTCGAGTCGGACGCCACGCTGACGCTCAGCGTCCTCGACCTGCAGGTCCCGGCCGCACCCGCGCCCGCGGAGCCCTCCACGGTTCCGGGAGCCGCCACGGACCCCTCGGTCCCCCCGGCTCCCCCGGCGCACACCGCTCCCGCCGAACCCCGGGTGCCCACCGGACCCGCCACGCCCCCGGGATCCGCCGCGACCCTGCCTGCCGCGCCTCCGGGATCCACCTCGGGACCTGTCTCCTCGTTCGCCGCTCCGACGACGCCGGCGGTACCGGTGAAGGCGGCGGGTCCTTCCGGCCGGTCGGGGACGCCCCGATGGCGGTGGATGCTCGCCGGGCTGGCCGTGGTGGCGGCGCTGGCCGTCACGGGGTTCGTACTGGCGAATCTCATCGGCGGAGGCGAGAACCCGGTGAAGCCGTCGGCCTCCGCCGGGAGCGCCACCCCCGGCGCCGACGTGGGCCGCCGGATCACGCTCGGCGCCGCGATCGGCGGCCCCCAGCTGATCGTGCCCGTCGCGCCCTCCTGCGACCTGATCTCCTACCGGGGGGCCGCCCCGGCCCGCGGGCGGTTCTGCGTGATCCGCTGGACCCTGCTCAACACCGGCGGCACGCAGGTCCGGCTGAGCCGGACCCCGCTCACCCTGGTGGACGACCGGGGCTCCGCACACACCCCCGAGCCCGCCTCGTCCGGACCCCCGTCCGATCTGGCCCCCGGCGCCAGGGCGGACGGGGTCCTCGTCTACGACCTTCCGCCGGTCCGCGGACCGCTCAAGCTCACCGGCCCCGTGATCGAGGGCAGCGAGGACATCGAGGTGAGACTGTCTTGACATCCTCCTCCGCCTGAAGGCGGAGGATTCCGACCTGGTTCCCAAGGAGGAAACCATGTTGAGGTTCGCGGTTCACCGGCTGGGCAACCCCGAAGCCTCCCCGCGCAGCCACCCCATGCCCTGGGGCGGTCGTACCGGTGGTGGCTTGGTTATCGCCACCGAGCGAGACGGTACCAGAACGCGGCGCTCGGGGGTCCGGATTCCTCCCCGGTCTGAGGCCCGGGGCTTCCTCCGGAGGACCTGGTGAGGTTTCTGGCCGCCCTCGTCGCCGCGGTGACGCTCCCCGTGCTCCCCGCCCTCCCCGCCCTTCCGGTGCTCCCCGCCGCCGGACACCTGTCCGCGTCCGCCTGCGCCGACGCCGGCACCGGGGACCCCGGCGGGGACTTCGACGGCGACGGGGTGGACGACGCCGTGGTCGGCGACCCCCTGGCGGACGTCGGTCCCCCGGAGGGCTCCGGGGGACCGGGGAGGGCCGACGGCGCCGGAGCCGTGCACGTGCTGTCGGGCGTGGCCGGGCAGGGCGGGGAGGGAGCGGTGGTGACCGCGCCCTCCCCCGCGGCGGGCGACGGCTTCGGCTGGTCGGTCCGGCTGGTCCACCTCGACGGCGACCGCTGCGCCGACCTGCTCGTCGGCGCGCCGTACACGGACGTGGCGGGGGTGCGGGACGCGGGCGCGGTCTACGCCGTGTACGGCGGGGGCGGGCGGGAGCCCGTCCGCCTGGTCGCCCCGGTCCCGGAGGCGGACGCCCACTTCGGCTGGTCCCTGGCCGGGCGCGGCCCCCTGGTCGCGGTCGGGGCGCCGCACGAGGACGCCGAGGGGGTGGCCGACTCCGGTGCGGTCTATCTGTTCGAGACGTCCGCGCTCGGCACCGCCCGGCGGCTCTCCCAGAACACCGAGGGGGTCACCGGCAACGGCGAGGCCGGGGACATGTTCGGCTGGGCCGTGGAGCTCGGCAGGCTGGGCGGGGACGCCGGGGAGCCCGACCTCGCGGTCGGCCTGCCGTACGAGAACGACGACGGGCAGGGCGTGCAGGCCGGTGAGGGGAACCTCGACTCGGGCGCGGTGACCGTCCTGTTCGACGTGCGGGCCAGGACCGGTGCGCAGTCGTCCAGGAAGTGGGACCTCCGCGAGGTCCTGGACGCCGACGCGGGTGACCGGTTCGGTTACGCCCTCGCCTACGCCGAGCAGGGCGACACGTCCTATCTCGCGGTGGGCGCCCCGCTCGGCGACGGCGGCTCGGTGCGGGACTCCGGCCTGGTCCAGCTCTTCCAGGCGTCCAGCACGGCGGAGATCACGCCGGGTCCCGTGCTCAGCCGGGGCGCGGAGGGCTCCCCCGGCGGCGGGTACGGCTCCGCGCTGGCGTTCGCCTCCGGCGGGGACGTACGGCTGGCCGTGGGCGTGCCGTTCGACGGACCGGAGCAGCGGGGAGGCGTCCACCTGGTCCCGCCCGCCGATCCCGCCCGGTCCCGGATGGTGTCCGGGACCGCACCCGGCGGGCGCCTGGGCTGGTCGCTGGCCTCCGCCGGGAACAAGCTGGTCGCCGGCGCCCCGGACCACGGTCCCTCCGGGGCCGTGGCGCTGCTGGGCCGCAACGACGGGGCGGTCACCCTGCTCTCCCCCGGCGCGGGCCGGATCCCGGCCGTCACCGGCGGCGCCTCCGTCGACTTCGGCGCGGCGGCGGGCTGAGGATCACCGGGCCCCGCCGGGGATCCTCGGTCCCGGCGAGGTCTCCGGCCGGCCCGAGCGCACCGGACCCGCCGGGGCCGCGGACACCGTCAGGCCGCGGACCCGCGAAGGCCGCGGACACCGCCGGACGGTCACCGGGAGGTCACCAGGCGCCGAAGGCGGTCTCCCCGTTCGCGCTGACCGCGGCGGCGAGCTCGTCCGGCTCCATCCCCTTGACCTCGGCCAGGCAGCGCACGATCAGCGGGATGAGATAGGGCGCGTTCGGCTTGCCCCGGTGCGGGACCGGCGGCAGGTAGGGCGCGTCGGTCTCGACCAGGATCAGCTCCGCCGGGGCCACCGCCGCGGCCTCCCGCAGGTAGCCGGCGTTCTTGTAGGTCACCGGCCCGGAGAAGGACATGAAGTAGCCGGCCTCCGCGCACGCGGCGGCCATCTCCGCGTCACCGGAGTAGCTGTGGAAGACCACCACGTCGGGCGCGCCCGCCTCGGCGAGCACGCGCAGCACGTCGTCGTGGGCCTCCCTGTCGTGGATGACCAGGGCCTTCCCGGTCCGTTTGGCGATCTCTATGTGCGCCCGGAAGCTCGCGTGCTGGTCGTCCTTGGACGCCCAGTCGCGGTAGTAGTCGAGCCCGGTCTCGCCGACGGCCCTGACCTGCGGCTCCCTCGCCAGTTCCTCGATCTCCGCGAGGACCTCCGGGGTCGAGGCGTGCGCCTCGTTGGGGTGGATCGCCACCCCGGCGTAGACGTCGCGGTGGAGCCGGGCGACGTCGGCGTTCCACCGGGACGAGGCGAGGTCGTAGCCGATCGTGATCAGCCGGGTCACCCCGACCGCCCGCGCCTCCTCGACGATCCGCTCCACGCTCGCCTCGGCCGCCTGCGCGGCCTGGGCGACCGGGTCCCCCGAGGACGCCTGGCGGTTGCCCACCATGATGTCGAGGTGGCAGTGGCTGTCGAACACTTCGCCGGTCAACGGCTCCGGCGCGGAGGGCATCGTGGTCACCCCGCCCAACCTACCGCCCGGAGATCGGCGGTCCCGTCCCGAGGGAGGCCTGCGGTCCGTCCCGGGGAAGCCTGCGGCCGCGCCTCCGGCGGCTCGGTCGGCCGCACGGCGGCGCCGGTCACCGGTTGCCGCCGGGCTTGGGCAGGGGCCTGGGCCGCGGCACCGAACGCGGCCGGGGGACCTGCCGCCGGTGCGCCGGCCGTGCCGGGAACGGGGTCGGCCCGGCGACCGGCGAGTGGACCGCGACCGGGGCGGCGGCAGCGGCCGGAGCGGCGGGCACGACCGGAGCGGCGGCCGCGGCCGCCGGGGCGAAGGAGACCCTGGTGGTGATGGCGACCGGGGCGGTGGGGGTGACCGGGGCGGTGAGCTGAACTCGCATCTCTGTTCCTCTTCTTTCCACTACATATTTAGTACTCTGCTTGGAGTGATTAGAATGTAGTACTACGCTTAAAGTGGTGTCAACACCGAACTCCAGGGAGAGAACGTGATGCGGCAGAACCCGGCACGGCGGGCGGCCCTCCTCGACGCGGCCATCGAGGTCCTGGCCCGCGAGGGGGCGCGCGGCCTGACCTTCCGCGCCGTCGACACGGAGGCGAAGGTGCCCAACGGCACGGCCTCCAACTACTTCACCAACCGCGACGACCTGCTCACCCAGGTCGGTCACCGCTTCTACGAGCGCCTGACGCCCGATCCCGGCATGCTGGCGGCCTCGATGGAGGGGCCGCGCGACCGCGACCACGTCACCCGCCTCATGCACGACCTGGTGGAGCGCATCAGCGACTTCCGCTCCGGCTACCTGGCCCTGCTGGAGCTGCGGCTGGAGGCCACCCGCCGCCCGGAGCTGCGCCGCCTGCTCACCGAGCGCGTCCGCGCCGACCTCGACTTCAACGTCGACAACCACCTGCGGTCCGGCATGCCGGGTGACGAGACCACCGTGGTCCTGCTCTATCTGGCGCTGAACTGGCTGATCGTGGAGCGGCTCACCCTGCCCGACGTCTTTCCCGCCGACCGGATCCACACCCTGGTCACCGACGTGGTCGAACGCGTCCTGCCCGGCCCCGGCCGCCCGGACTGAGGCCGGAGCCCGGGGCGGAGCGGGTCACCCGGCGGTCCCGGGGGCGGGCACGGCGCGTTCGGCGGCGCGGCTGACCCGCTCCCAGCCGGCCCAGGTCTCCATCCGCCGCCGGGAGACGTCGAAGGCCAGGTCGTAGGCCATGCCGCCGAGCAGCAGCCGGAGCGGCGGATCGTCGCTGTCGACCAGTTCCAGCACCGCCTCGGCGGCCAGGCGCGGCTCGCTGTCGACCGATCCCTCGGCCCACTGCTTCTCGATCTCGGCGCGGAGCGGGCCGTACGGCTCGGCGGGCGCGGTCATGGCCATGCCGGCGTAGAGATCGGTCCAGTAGCCGCCGGGCTGCACGATGGTGAGCTTGACACCGAAGCCCGCGGCCTCCATCGCCAGCGCCTCGCTCATCCCCTCCAGCGCGAACTTGCTCGCGCTGTACATCCCGGTGGTCGGGAAGCCGCCGAGGGCGGCGACGCTGGAGATCTGCACGATGTGGCCGGAGCCCTGCGCGCGCAGGTGCGGCAGTACGGCCTGGCAGACCCAGAGCGCCCCGAAGAGGTTGACCTCGAACTGGGCGCGGGCCTCGGCCTCGGTGAACTCCTCGACCATCCCCGAGGACATGGTCCCGGCGTTGTTGACCACGACGTCCAGCCGGCCGAAGTGCTCGGCGGCCGCGTCCACGGCGGCGAAGACCGCGTCGCGGTCGGTCACGTCGAGGGGAAGGGCCAGCAGCCGGTCACCGTACCGGTCGCCGAAGTCGTGCGCGGAGACGGTCCGGGCCGCGGCGGCCACCCTGTCGCCGCGCTCCAGCGCGGCCAGGGTGAACGCGCGGCCCAGGCCGCGGCTCGCGCCGGTGACGAACCAGGTGCGGGAGGGGGCGGTTCCCGGGGTGCGCATACGGATTCTCCGATCGTTCACTTGACGAGTCGAGACGGTCCGTCTCGCTCTATGGCGATGACGGTACCGAAGGCGGCTTCATCAAGTCAAGACGATCCGTCTCGTCTAGTTTTTGTTAGGTTGGGCCGCATGACGACGCAGCGCACGACCACCGCCAACGCGGCCCGCCGCAGCGAGACCTCCCGGCGGGCCATCCTCACCGCGGCGTTCGACCTGGCCGGTGAGGTCGGTTACGCCAGGCTCAGCATCGAGGGCATCGCGGCCCGGGCCGGCGTCGGCAAGCAGACGATCTACCGCTGGTGGCCCTCCAAGGGCGCGGTGCTCTTCGACGCCTTCCTCATGCTCAGCGAGGGAGCGGAGGGCGATCCCGCCCTGCCCGACACCGGGGACCTGGAGGCCGACCTGAAGACGGTCCTGCGCGCCACCGTCGCGGAGCTGAACGACCCGCGCTACGACGAGCCGATGCGCGCCCTGAACACCGAGATCGCCCACGACCCGGAACTGGCCGCCGCCTACGCCGAACACCTGGAGCGACCGATGCGGGAGCTGAAGAAGGAGCGGCTGCGCAGCGCCCAGCGGGCCGGGCAGCTCGCGGCGGACCTCGACCTCGACGTGGCCGTCGAGATGCTCTGGGGCCCGCTGCAGAACCGGTGGATGCAGCGCGGCGGACCGCTCACCCCCGAGTACGCCGACCGCGTCGTCGAGACGGCCCTGAACGGCCTGCTCCCCCGGCCCTGAACGGCCTGCCCCCCGCCCCCCCTGAGCCCGGCGTCCTCCAGCCTCTGAGCCCGGCCTCTCCGGCCCCGAGCACGGTGCCGCCGGCCCTTGAGCCCGGCGCCCCCGAAGACGAGCGGCCGCCCGGACCGCGACGGTCCGGGCGGCCGCGTACGACCGGGGCGTGCGGCTACTCGCCGAGGCGGGCGAGCTCCTCATCGACGATCTTCGGGTCGAGCTTGCGGAACAGCGGGGTCGGCGGGGCCAGCGGGGTGCCGGGCCTGATGGGGGCGGACTCCCAGCGGGCGGCGCCCTCGTAGGACCCGGTGATGACCGGGTAGCTCCGGCCGTCCTCGCCGACCTCCTTCATCTCCGGCATGCCCGACCAGACGCCGGTGCCGCCGAGCATCGCGTAGATCTTGTTGGAGGAGGTGGGCAGGAACGGGGTCAGCAGCGTCTTGGCGTCGTCGACGACCTGCAGGGCGACGTGCAGGATGGACTTGACCCGCTCGGGGTCGTCCTTGATCTTCCAGGGCTCCTGCTCCGCGAGGTATCTGTTCGCGTCGCGGACGACGTCGAACGCCTCGTTGACCGCGTTCTTGAACCGCGAGCGGTTCAGCTCCGCGCCCACCGGGCCGAAGGCCGCCCGGGACCTGTCCAGCAGGGCGCGGTCGGCGTCGGTGAGGTCGCCCGCCTCCGGGATCGCCCCGAAGTTCTTGGCGGCCATGGAGATCGAGCGGTTGACCAGGTTGCCCCAGGCCGCCACCAGCTCGCCGTTGTTCCGGTTGAGGAACTCCGACCAGGTGAAGTCGGTGTCCTGGTTCTCCGGCCCGGCCACCGCGATGTAGTAGCGCAGCGCGTCGGCGTCGTAGCGGGCCAGGAAGTCGCGGACGTAGATGACGACCTGGCGGGAGGAGGAGAACTTGCGCCCCTCCATGGTCAGGAACTCGCTGGAGACCACCTCGGAGGGCAGGTTCAGCGCGCCGAGCGAGCCGGCCGTGCCGCCGCGGGCGCCCTGGCCGTTGTAGCCGAGCAGCAGCGCCGGCCAGATCTCCGAGTGGAAGACGATGTTGTCCTTGCCCATGAAGTAGTAGCCGCGGGCGTCGGGGTTCTGCCACCACTGCCGCCAGGCGTCCGGGTCGCCGGAGCGGCGGGCCCACTCGATGGAGGCGCTGAGGTAGCCGATGACCGCGTCGAACCAGACGTAGAGCCGCTTGTTGGCCTGGTCGCTCCAGCCCTCCAGCGGGATCGGCACGCCCCAGTCGAGGTCGCGGGTGATCGCGCGGGGGTGCAGGTCGCCGAGGAGGTTGAGGGAGAACTTCAGCACGTTGGGCCGCCACTCGCCCTGCTTGGACTGCAGCCACGAGCCCAGCACCTCGGCGAAGGCGGGCAGGTCGAGCATGAAGTGCTCGGTCTCCACGAAGACCGGCGTCTCGCCGTTGATCCGGCTGACCGGGTTGATCAGCTCGATCGGGTCGAGCTGGTTGCCGCAGTTGTCGCACTGGTCGCCGCGGGCCCCGTCGTAGGAGCAGATCGGGCAGGTGCCCTCGATGTAGCGGTCGGGCAGGGTGCGGCCGGTGGAGGGCGAGATCGCCCCCATCGTGGTCTTGGGGAAGATGTAGCCGTTGGCGTGCAGGCCCTTGAAGATCTCCTGCGCCACCGCGTAGTGGTTGGCCGTGGTGGTCCGGGTGAACAGGTCGTAGGACAGGCCCAGGGCCGTGAGGTCCTCGGCGATCAGCCGGTTGTAGCGGTCGGCGACCTCGCGGACGCCCAGGCCCTCCTTGTCGGCCTGGACCTGGATGGGCGTGCCGTGCTCGTCGGTCCCGCTCACCATGAGGACCTTGTTGCCCGCCATCCGCTGGTAGCGGCTGAAGACGTCGGACGGCACGCCGAATCCGGAGACGTGCCCGATGTGGCGGGGGCCGTTGGCGTAGGGCCAGGCGACCGCGGTCAGGATGTGCTGGGACATGTTCTAAGCCTAGAGCCTGTCCTGTGAATCTTCCTCCCGGTTGGGCCCCGGTGCTCAGGCGGCGGGTCACGCCGTACCGCCGCCCGGCCGGGCCCCGGCGCCGGGGCCGCGGGTCACGCCGTGCCGCGGATCCTCCGCCCGAGCGGACCCCGGCGCCCCGGGCGGCGGGTCACGCCGTACCGCTGTCCGCGCCCGTCTCCACCGGGACGCCGCCGTCCGCGGTGCTCCCAACGCTCTCAGCGCTCCCGGCGGTCCCGGCGCGCTCCCGGCTGACCGCCTCGGCGGCCTCCTCCGCGGCGGAGGCCGCCACGTCGATGGGCGTCTCCTTGGTACGGCGGATGCCCAGGATGCTGATGAACAGCGCCGCGAAGATGGTCTGGAAGCTCATGATCAGCGCGGTGGCCGAGGGCACCACGATGCGCAGCGACTCGGACGGGATCAGCGGCCCGAAGCTGCGGGTCTGCCAGTGGACCAGCGAGGCGACCAGTCCGCCCAGCCCGGCCAGGGCCAGCAGGCCGCCGGCGATCAGGCCCTTCTCCAGGCTCACGATGTCGACGAGCTTGCGCACCCGCCGGTCCTCCGGCAGGAACCCCTCCTCGGCGGCGTACACCTTGGTGAACAGGGCGAACAGCACCGCCTGGAAGCCGATCACCAGCATGGCCGAGGCGCCGACGAGGGTGTCGACGTCGAAGGCGAGCTTGCCGATGTAGACCGGGCCGAAGGTCAGCAGGGTGCCCGCGACCAGGCCGAGGGTCATCATGACCAGGCCGGGGATGAAGAACAGCCAGCGCGGGCTGTAGAGCATCAGGAAGCGCAGGTGGCGCCAGCCGTCGCGCCAGGAGCGCAGGTGCGGGGGCCGGCTCCGCCCGTCCGGGGAGAGCGTGGTGGGCACCTCGCGCACGTCCAGCCCGGACAGCGTCGAGCGCACCACCATCTCGCTGGCGAACTCCATGCCGCCGGTCTGCAGGCCGAGCCTGAGGATGGAGTCGCGCCGGAACCCGCGCAGGCCGCAGTGGAAGTCGCCGATGGCGCTGGGGAAGAACAGCCGCCCGATGAAGGAGAGCACCGGGTTGCCGAGGTAGCGGTGGAGCGGCGGCATGGCGCCCGGCGCGATCCCGCCCTTGAAGCGGTTGCCCATCACCAGGTCGGCGCCGTCGCGCAGCTGCTCGACGAACGGCATCAGCGCGGTGAAGTCGTAGGAGTCGTCGGCGTCGCCCATGATGACGTACGTCCCGCGGGCGGCGCGGATGCCGCCGATGAGGGCGTTGCCGTACCCCTTGGCGTCCACGTGCACGACCCGCGCCCCGGCGTCCCGGGCCAGCTGCTGCGAGCCGTCGGTGCTCCCGTTGTCGGCTATCAGGACTTCGCCGTCGATCCCGTGTTCCCGCATGCAGGCCAGGGCCTTGCGTACGCAGGTCTCCACGGTCTCCGCCTCGTTGAGGCACGGCATGACCACGGTCAGTTCCACGTCTCGAACCCTTCAGTCACGGCACAGGCAATCCCACCATGATGCCCTCTCGTCCGGGTGCCCGCGTCGAGTCCGTCAAACGGCTGGCATTCTGTAATGCATGGTGACCGTCGCGGATCCTCCACCTCCGACCGGTGCGCGCGCCCGTCTCCGGGCGTTCCTGCACCGCCACCGCGTGTTCGCGGTGGTGCTGGCGGCGGCCTTCGCGCTGCGGGTGGTCACCATGCTCGGGTACGGCCCGGCGCTGTGGTTCAACGACTCCTACGAGTACGTCTCCGGAGCCGTCAACCCCGACAGACCCAGTGCCCTGCGGCCGAACGGTTATTCCTTCTGGCTGCTCCTGCTGCGGCCGTTCCACAGTTTCAGCCTGGTGGCGTTCACCCAGCACCTGATGGGCCTGGCCGTCGGCGTGCTGGTGTACGCCCTGCTGCGCCGGAGGTTCGCCCTGCCGGGGTGGGGGGCGGCGCTGGCCGCGGTGCCGGTGCTCTTCGACGCCTACCAGATCCAGCTCGAACACCTGATCATGTCCGACACCATGTTCATGCTGCTGGTGGTGGGCGTCATCACGCTCGTGCTCTGGCACCGGCGGATGACCTGGCCGATGGGGGCGTTGATCGGCCTGCTGCTCGCGCTCACCGCGCTGACCCGCTCGATCGGCCTGCCCATCCTCGCCCTGGTGGTGGTCTACCTGCTGGTCAAGCGGTCCGGGTGGAAGCCGGTCGCGGCCATGGTGACCGCGTGCGCGATCCCGGTGGCCGGCTACATGGCCTGGTTCGCCTCGGCGCACGGCAACGTCGCGATGACCAACAGCGACGGCGCGATCCTGTACATGCGGACCGCGATGTTCGCCGACTGCAGCAAGATGGAGATCGACAAGCGCAGGGAGCTGGAGCTCGCGCTGCTGTGCATCAGCGATCCGCCGGACAAGCGGCTCTTCGGGCAGATGTACCTGTGGTGGGCGCGCAACGGCCAGCGCTTCCACGCCTTCGGGGTGGGCACGACCTTCACCCCCGAGATGAACAAGACCGCCGGCGACTTCGCCAAGCGGGCGATCCTCTCCCAGCCCGGTGACTACCTCGCCGTCGTCGCCCGGGACTTCTTCCGCGCCTTCCGCTGGGACCGGCCGCGCTTCCCCGACGCCAACACCTACCGGCAGTACGAGTTCCTCCCGGAGAACAAGGTGCTGCCCGCCTGGTCCTCGCCCAAGGGCAGCACCACCGACCGGGACGCGCAGATCTACGACCCCGATCTGCCCACCGCGCAGATCGAGGGCAGGCTCCGGGTGATCGGCACCGACGTGCACGACCCGTGGGCCGCCTTCATGCAGGGCTACCAGCGGATCGTCCGGCTGCCCGGCATCGTGCTGGGCGCGCTGCTGCTGATCGGCCTGGGCGGGGTGGCGGTGCGCTGGCGCACGCTGGGCGGGCCGGTGCTGCTGCCGTGGCTGGCCGCCTTCGGGCTCATCCTGGCCCCGGCGGCGACCGCCGAGTTCGACTACCGCTACCTGCTGCCCGCGGTGCCGCTGGCCTGCCTCGCCGCGGCGATCACCCTGGCCCGGCGTCAGCCGGGCTTGATCCAGTCCCCGGTGAGCATCCGCGACGACCAGTCCTCGTACGGGATGACCTCGCCGGTCAGCACCGGGTAGAGCCACCAGAGGTTGGCCAGCGCGAGCAGCGCGAACGTCCCGGTCAGCGCGGCTCCCAGCGCCCTGCGGTTGAGCGGGGCGCGCGCCGGGCCGATGACGAGTCCGGCGGCCAGGACGAGGGCCAGGATCATGAACGGGACCATGGGGATGGCGTAGAACATGAACATGGTGCGGTTGTCGGCCAGGGCGTAGTAGAACCAGGGCAGCCAGCCGGCGGCGTAGGCCAGGAGCACGGCTCCGGCGCGCCAGTCGCGGGTGGCGACGTACCAGGCGACCATGGCGACGAGCGCGGCCAGCCCGCCGTACCAGATGACCGGCGTGCCGACGCCCAGGACCTCCTGCGCGCAGCTCCCCCCGCCGCACCCGCTCGCGGGGGTCTTCCAGTGGAACACGACCGGGCGCAGCAGCAGCGGCCACTCCCACGGCTCGGACTGGTAGTCGTGGTGCTTCGCCAGCCCGGTGTGGAAGCCGAGGACCTGGAAGTGGTAGGCCAGCCAGGAGCGGACGGAGTCGAAGACGAAGTAGTAGGGGCCCTGGGAGGTGGCCTGGGTCCAGTTGCGGCCCCAGCCGCCGGCGGAGGCGAACCAGCCGGTCCAGGAGGCCAGGTAGGTCAGGGCCGGGGCGGCGGCGAGGGCGGTCAGGGCGGTGGGCAGGTCGCGCATGAAGGCGCCGCTGTAGGGGCGGCGCAGGCCGACGGCGCGGCGGGCGCCGGCGTCCCACAGCAGGGTCAGGATCGTGAAGGCGGCCAGGAAGAAGATGCCGGACCATTTGACGGCGCAGGCGGCGCCGAGCATGGTGCCGGCGGCCAGGCGCCAGGGGCGCCAGCCGAGCCAGGGGCCCTGGTCGGTGAGGGGGGAGGTCTCGTACCAGGTGGCGAGGCGGGCGCGGGTGTGGTCGCGGTCGGTGACCAGGCAGGCGAAGCCGGCCAGGACGAAGAGCATGAGGAAGATGTCGAGCAGGGCGGTGCGGGACAGGACCAGGTGCAGGCCGTCGAGGGCGAGCAGGAGTCCGGCCAGGCAGCCGAGGAGGGTGGAGCGGGTCATGCGGCGGGCGGTGCGGGCGAGGATGAGGATGGAGATGACGCCTGCGGCGGCGGTGGCGAAGCGCCAGCCGAAGGGGGTCATGCCGAACAGGTGCTCGCCGGTGGCGATCAGCCACTTACCCAGCGGCGGATGCGCCACGTAGAGCGGGCAGGGGTCGGCGTCCGCGGGCACGCACGTCTCCCAGATCCGCGTGTCCCCGGCGATGAGCATCCGGTCGGCGACCTGGTCCTCGACGCTGCCCAGGGCCTTGCGCTCCACGCCGAAGTTGAGCAGCGCGAACGCGTCCTTGGCGTAGTAGGTCTCGTCGAAGACGACCGCGTTGGGGCGGCCCAGGTCGACGAAGCGCAGGACCGCGCCGAACGCCGCCACCAGCAGCGGGCCGATCCAGCCCCACAGGACGCCTCCCGGCATGGGCGGCACCAGCCGGTCACGCGTTGATCCCATTCAGGAGATTATGGTGATGAATCAGGCCCGATGCACAGCGTCGTAAAGGTCACGTTTGGGGATGCCCGTGTGATCAGGCCCGATGGACGGCGTCGTAGAGATCGCGTTTGGGGATGCCCGCGGCTTTGGCGACGTCCACGATCGCGTGCTTCCTCGGCACGCCGGCCTCCTCGCGCCGGGCGACCTCGGCGACCAGGTCCTCGATGACCGGTTCCAGGGCCTCCTGGACGTGCCCGGCGACGACGACGGTGATCTCGCCCTTGACCCCCTGCGCGGCCCACTCGGCGAGCTCGCCCAGGCCGCCGCGCCGTACCTCCTCGTAGGTCTTGGTGAGCTCCCGGCAGACCGCGGCGGGCCGGTCGGCCCCGAACGCCTCGGCCATCGCCGCCAGCGAGGCCGCCAGCCGGTGCGGCGCCTCGAAGAACACCATCGTGCGCTCCTCGGCGGCCAGGGCGGCCAGCCGGCGCGTCCGCTCGCCCTGCTTGCGCGGCGGGAACCCCTCGAAGCAGAACCGGTCGCTGGGCAGGCCGGAGATGGCCAGGGCCGTGGTGACCGCGGAGGGGCCGGGCAGCGAGGTGACCGTGATCCCGGCGTCGACGGCCAGGCGGGTGAGGCGGTAGCCGGGGTCGGAGACCCCCGGCATGCCCGCGTCGGTGACGACCAGCACGGTGTAGCCGGCCTGGAGCACCTCCAGCAGCTCGGCGGCCCGCGCGACCTCGTTGGCGTCGTAGTAGGAGACGATCCGGCCGCCGATCTCCGCGCCCAGGTCCGAGGCCAGCCGGCGCAGCCGCCGGGTGTCCTCCGCCGCGACCACGTCGGCCGTCTCCAGTGCCTCGCGGAGGCGCGGCGAGACGTCGCCCGCCTGCCCGATCGGAGCCCCCGCCAGCACCAGCCTGCCGTTGTCCGTCACCCTTCCATCTTCTCCCATCCCGCCCACCGCTCCCGCCTCCGCCCGCCGTTCCCGCCCCCGGTCCGCCCCGTCCGGTCCCCTCCCGTCACGCCTCCGATCCGCTCGTCCCCGCCCGCCGTTCCCGGCCCCGGTCCGCCCCGTCCGGAGCATTTCGGGAGGCCGGGGAGCCGGGGACGACAGCGGAGAACACGGTTCCGCCGTGGAGAAGCTCCCCGGTTGGGTACGTACGGGATGTTTCTTGAGGTGCACGGGTGACGAGGCCCGTACGATGTCCGGGTGGCCGTGACCGATTTCCCTGAGCAGGTGTCCGAGCAGCCGGAGCCCCGGCCGGGCGGCCGACCGGAGGACTCCGTACGCGACCGGCTGGTGCCGCCCATGCCGGGGAGCGTCCTGTGGGGCTGGATCGGCCCGCTGCTGGTGGCGGCGTTCGGTGCGGTCCTGCGCTTCGTGAACCTGGGCCGCCCCAACGCGGTCATGTTCGACGAGACCTACTACGCTAAGGACGGCTTCGCGCTGCTCAACTTCGGCGCCGAGCGGAACGCCGTCAAGGACGCCGACAAGCTCCTCATGCAGGGCAACACGGCGATCTGGGAGCAGTGCGCCCCGGCCGAGCTGGACAAGTGCGCGTCGTACGTCGTCCATCCGCCGCTGGGCAAGTGGCTGATCGCCACCGGCGAGCACCTGTTCGGCATGACCCCCTTCGGCTGGCGCTTCGCCACCGCCGCCGCAGGCGTCATCTCCATCCTCATCCTCGCCCGCACCGCCCGCCGCATGACCCGCTCCACCCTCCTCGGCTGCCTGGCCGGACTCCTGCTCGCCCTCGACGGCCTGCACCTGGTCCTGTCCCGCACCGCCCTGCTCGACATCTTCCTCATGCTCTTCGTCCTGGCCGGCTTCGCCTGCCTGGTCACCGACCGCGACCACACCCGCGCCCGCCTCGCCACCTGGTACGAGACCTCCCCCCTCACCGACCAGGGCCCCTGGCTCGGCTGGCGCCCCTGGCGCCTGGCCGCCGGCACCATGCTCGGCGCCGCCTGCGCCGTCAAATGGTCCGGCATCTTCTTCCTGGCCGCCTTCACGATCCTGACCCTGCTGTGGGACGCCGGCGCCCGCCGCGCCGTCGGCCTGCGCCGCCCCTACAGCGGCGCCTTCATGCGCGACCTGCCCACCGCCCTGACCGCCCTCGCCGCCGCCCCGGCCCTGACCTACCTGGCCTCCTGGACCGGCTGGTTCGCCTCCGCCGGCGGCTGGGGCCGCAACTGGACCCAGGCCACCTCCCAGGGCCCCTACTACTTCGTCTTCGACTCCGTCCGCTCCTGGCTGGCCTACCACTTCCAGGTCCTCGGCTTCCACACCGGGCTGACCACCCCGCACAACTACCAGTCCGAGCCGTGGGAGTGGCCGCTGCTGCTGCGCCCGGTCGCCTTCTTCTACGAGACGGCCAAACCCGGCTGCGGCGACCCCAGCGGCTGCTCCCAGGCCGTGCTCGGCGTCGGCACGCCGGTCATCTGGTACGGCGGGCTGGCCGCGCTCGTCGCCATGGTCGCCTGGTACGTCGCCACCCGCGACTGGCGCGCCGGAGCCGTGCTCCTGGCCTACGCCGCCGGCTGGCTGCCCTGGTTCTACTACGCCCTGGCCGACAACCGCACCATGTTCATGTTCTACGCCATCCCCATGGTCCCGTTCATGATCCTGGCCCTCGTCCTGGCCGCCGGACTCGTCATCGGCCCGGTGCACGCCCCGCCGAAGCAGCGCATGCTCGGCGTGCGGATCGCCGGGGCGTTCGTGCCGCTCACCCAGCCCAGGCGCATGATCGGCGCGGGAATCGTCGGGGCGTTCGTGCTGCTCGCCCTGCTCAATTTCTGGTACCTCTATCCCGTGCTCACCGCGGAGAGCATCCCGTACGCCGAGTGGCACGCGAGGATGTTCTTCCAGAGGTGGATCTGACCGTCCACATACGAGTTGCTTAGAGCTGATTTCGTAGGGTGGGCGACGTGCACGATCCACTACGTCACGTTCATCGTCAGGGCAGGCCGTCATACGGCAGACTTCGAGGCATGCCTGCACCGGACGTGGCCGCGCTCCTCGCCGATCTCGAACGGTCCGACCCCGACTGCGCCGAGGACGCCCGCGGTGCGATCGAGTGGCTGAGCGGCGGCGAGCCGCTGGAGACGATCACCGAGCTCGCCGTCTGCGAGTTCCTCTGGTACACGCTGCCCACCAAGGTCTCCGGCGACCGGCCGGCGACGGCCCGCGCGCTGGGCCGGCTGCTCCGCCTGGGCGGGCTGGAGCGCTACGCGGCGCTGTGCTCCTCCCCCGTCACCGCGCAGATCCTGCGCACCTACGCCCGGGCCGGCGAGGACGCCGGGATCGCCGCCTACCAGGCGGCGCTGGACGCCCGCGGGGTGCTCCCGCCCGACGTGCCGGAGCTGCGGTGGAGCTCGATCATGGGGCCGGAGGAGCTGGGCGCCCACGGCGCCTGCTCGGCCGCCCTGGAGCTGGCCATCGTCTCGGGTGAACTCGCACCCGGCTCCACCCGCGACCGCAAGGCCCTGACCCGCCGCTGGCTGACCACTCCCCGGGCCGAGCTGGGCGGGGACAACTGGCTGCACCGGGTGCAGGGTGAGCGGCTGAACCGGTGGGTGCTGGGCCGGGGGGCGGCCTGGCGCGAGCTGGCTCAGCCCTTCGAGGTCCGCCTGCACGCCCCGATCCCGGCTCCGGCCGGGGAACACCTGGCGGCGCTGCGCTGGCTGCTGCGCCGGGGCGGGGAGCCCGGAGGGGTCCCGCTCGTCCCGGACCCGCCGGACTCGGAGGACGTGAAGGGTCCGGCGGACACGAAGGGACCGACGGACTCGGCGGGTCCGGCGGACTCCGCGGACACGAAGGGCCCGGAAGGTCCGGAAGGTCCGGGAGGCCCCGTCGTCGTGCCCGCCGTGCTCGCGGCGCCCTCGGGGACGCCGGGCCGCTGGGGCGGCGACGAACTGGCCGCGGCGGGGGAGGCCGCCCAGCGGATGGGCGCGCTGGACCGGGACGGCCGTGCCCTGGTGACCACCGCCGCCGGGCGGCGCCTGCTCGGCGACGCGGAGCTGCTCTGGGAGGCCGCGACGACCGCGCTGCTCTCGCCCGTCTCACACGAGCACGACCTCGGCGTCTCCGCCAGGGAGGTGGCGCTCATGCTCCTGGCCGACGGCCTGCCCGCCGACCGTGAGAGCGTGGCCTCCGTGATCGGTTGCGAGGAGGAGCGCCGGTCGGAGATCGACGCCTCCCTGGCCGGGCTGACCCGTCTCCTGGACGCGTTCGGCCTGCGGGCGGGGGGCGAGCTCACCTCGGCGGGCCGCGCCGCCGCGCTGGCGGCCCTGCGCGGCCACGCCCTGCGCCCCCGTCGGTACGTCAGCATGGGCTGAGCCGTTCCCCAGGTCCGGCCCGCTTTCTGTCCGACTATTTCTCCCCATAACGGGCAATAGCGGAACGTGCCCGAACCCACCTCCCACAACGGTGCTCCGCAGCCGGAGACGGCCCCGGACACACCCGGGGGCACGCCACCGGACGCATCCGGCGCGCCCGCCCCTCCTCCCGGACCGGGCCCATCCACATCCGGCGCGCCGTCCGGCCCCCTTCCCGGACCTGGCCCGTTCGCATCCGGCGCGCCGTCCGCTCCCCCTCCCGGACCGGACCCGTCCGCGGCCGACCCGCTGCCGGATCCGTTTCCCGAACCGCTCCTCACCTCGGCGGGCCCGCTGCCCGTCGCGCCCCCCTCCGGGCCGGTCCCGGCGGCCGCTCCGCCCGTCCCCGACGACGTCACCGACGGCGTCACCGCGGCGCCCGCCACCGGCGCTCCGCCGGCCGACGCCCCCTTCGGACGGCCCGGCCGTTCCATGCGGGGCAACCCGTTCGTGTTCGGCTTCACCGCGGCCCTCGGCGTGCTCACCGCGTGGTGGCTGGTACAGGCCGTCGCGAGCGCGGGGTCGGTGCTGGTCCTCATCGTGGTCTCGCTCTTCCTCGCCGTCGGCCTCAACCCCGCCGTCGAGGCGCTCCAGCGCCGCACCCTGCCGCGCTGGCTCGCGATCACGACGGTCTTCCTCGGCGTCATCACCGTCTTCGCGGTCTTCGGCCTGGCGGTCGTGCCCCCGCTGACCACGCAGTCCGCCGAGTTCGTGGAGAACGTCCCGACGTACGTCCAGGAGCTGCAGAACCACCCGCTCATCCGCGACCTGGACCAGCGCTTCCAACTGCTGGAGAAACTCCAGCAGTACGTCACCAGCGGCGACTTCGGCACCCAGATGTTCGGCGGGGTGCTCGGCCTCGGCACGGTCCTGCTCGGCGCGGTCTTCAACTCCCTGACCGTGCTGGTCCTCACGCTCTACTTCCTCGGCTCGCTCACCTCGATCAAGGAGATGGGCTACCGCATGGTCCCCCGGTCCCGCCGGACCCGCACCCGCCTGCTCGGCGACGAGATCATCCAGCGCATCGGCGGCTACGTCGCGGGGAACCTGATCGTCTCCCTGATCGCGGGCGTGACGACCTTCGTCTTCCTGAGCATCATGCAGGTGCCGTACGCGCTGGCCCTGTCCCTGATCGTGGCGCTGACCGACCTGATCCCCCTGGTCGGCGCCTTCATCGGCGCCGGGGTGGCCTCCCTCGTCGGGTTCTTCGTCTCCCCCACGGTGGGCATCGTCTGCATCGTCTTCTTCACCCTCTACCAGCAGGTCGAGAACTACCTGATCGCGCCGAGGGTGATGAAGAGCTCGGTGGACGTCCCGCCGCTGGCCACGATCGTCGGCGCCCTGCTCGGCGGCGCCCTGCTCGGCGTCGTCGGGGCCCTGCTGGGCATCCCGATGGCCGCGGCCGTCCTGCTCATCGTCCGCGAGGTCGTCCTGCCCCGCCAGGAACGCCTCTGACCTCCCGGCGGGAAGGACGGCCGGGTCCCGGCTCAGCCGCTCCAGCACTCCGGCCGCCTTTCGCGGTCATCACGCCGGGCGGGGCCGATCCAGGCGGGGCCGATGCATCGGCCCCGGCGTCCCGCACCCGTCGCGGCCGGGTACGGCGGCCGCCCGGCCCGCCCGGAGCCCGGCACCGGGATCACCGGAACCGGGCCCGCCCCTCGCCTCGGAAGGTCCTGCCGTCAGGCGACGCGGGACGCCGGCGCGGTCCAGGTGTTGCACGCGGCCGGGGAGGCGCTGTCGAAGCCGCGCTGCAACCAGGCGGACTGGTTCTTGCCCGTGCCGTGGATGCGCTTCCCCTTTTCGAACTGCTCGTCACCGTTGTGCCGGGCGGCGTTCACGAGGGCCTCCCGCTCCTCGGCGGTGTACTCCTGCGAGGCCCAGATGCTCGCCATGAACGCCCCCGCCAGGCACTCGGCCTGCAGTTCCATGCGGCGGACGTACGTCAGAGCCTGAGCCTCCGTGCGGACCCGCGTACGCCAGAAGGCGGGCAGGATGCCGGTGACGTTCTGCACGTGGTGGGCGTACTCGTGCGCGAGGGTGTGCAGGATGTCCGGGTCGGCCGGTTGCTGGATGGAGTAGTCGTCGATCATGACGACCATCTGCCGCTGCTTGGTGCAGTAGAGGCCGACGACGTACTCACCCCATGGCTCTCCGCACACGCGGGTGGGCCCGGTGATGAACCGGACCTTCGGCTTCTCGAACGGCAGGCCGGCCTTCTTCAGCTGCGCGGACCACGAGGCGTTCATGCAGTCCATCATCGCAGTCAGGTGCTTCTTGGCGGCGCCGACGCTGGCGAAGTCGTCCGGGTGGCGGCCGCAGGGCACCGTCAGCTTGCCGGTGCGGTACAGCGGGTTGTGGGTCAGCGCCTTGGCGCCGGTGGGAACCGGCGCGCCGGCGGCACCGGAGTCGGCGCGGGCGGTGCCGGCGTGGGCGGTGCCGGTGAGCAGCAGACTGACCAGGGCCCCGGCCAGCAGGGCGATTCGAGGGGTACGCATGGCGTCAAACCCTATAGAAGCATTGATACGGTCCAACAGCGCCCATTCCCGCCGCGCTCACCGTACGAGGGACGCACCGCTCGCGGAGACCGTACGGCCCGCGGAGCGTCCCCCCACGACCTCCGCCGCCCAGAGCGCCACGCCGATGTAGAGGATCTGCTCGGGGATGCGCTGCCACAGCGGTGTCGCCGCCTCGCCCGCCAGGGTCACCCCGGCCAGCGCGGCGTGGACGTTGGCGGGGAGCATGAGCACGAACAGCAGGGCCAGGCAGATCCCGGCCGTCCGGCGGGTGGCGGGGAGCACGAGTCCCACCGCGCCGGCCAGCTCCAGGACGCCGGTCAGGTAGACCACGAGGGCGGGGAACGGGACGAACGGCGGGACCATCGCCACCATGTCGGCGTGGTTCGGCATGAAGGTCACGCCCGGCGGGGCGAAGTGGGCACCGGCCGTCATCACGAGCATGACGGCCAGGCCGTGCGCGGCGCTCACCCGCCAGGTGCCGAAGCGGGCCACGCCGAGCAGCGCACCCGAGAGACGGAAGACCAGGGCGGAGACGACAAGGACGATCACGGTCACGGAACTCACCCTCCTTTGGATATCAATACTACCCAATAGAGGATAGTAACGCTATCCAATATGGCCTCGGTCCGAGATCCCACCGGCACCGCGGAGGTGTTCCCGGCCTCCCGGTCGCCGGGCACCCGGCCGGAGTGCCCGGTCGTCGGCCTCCCCGGACGCCGGCAGAGGCTGCGGGGGCGGAAGACAGGGAAAGAGGGACCGTCAGCGGTCCGCCGGCTAGTCCAGGACCACGGGAGAGTCCTCGGTGCCGGACAACTCGCCCAGATGGGCCGTCCCGCCGCCGACGACGCGGAACCCGTACGGCCCGCTCGGGCGCCACAGCTCGGTGATGACGCAGTTGGGGACGTCGCACGCCCCGTTGAACCGGCGGAAGCCCCGCATCGCCTCGGCGTCGGGCTCTGTGGTTCCGGTGAACAGCGACCAGGTCACGGCCTTCATGAAGAGGCCGTGGGTGAACACCGCGATCAGGCCCTCCTCCGGGCGGTCGGCCAGCCGGTCCAGGAAAGCGCGGGCACGGGTGATGAGCATCCTGAAGGACTCCCCGCCGCCGCCGTTGACGTAGGCGGGGTCGGCACGCTCCCAGTAGGCGTCGGCGAAGGGCCTCCGCTGGTCCTTCGTCGTCTGCGGCCCGTGCAGCCCGCCCAGGTAGGTGAACTCCTCGACCGGCCACTCCTCGTACGGCACCCCGGGGAACCGCGCGACGGTCGCCCCGGCGGTCTGCCTCGCGCGGGCGAACGGCGAGCTGACGACGAGGTCCGGCGGAGCGGTGAAGGCCTCGGCCGTCCGCGCCGCCTGCTCCCGTCCGAGCGCCGTGAGCGGGGCCGTGCCCGGCCCGTCCGTCGGCAGCCCGGCGTTCGATTCGCTCTGCCCGTGCCGGACCAGCCACACCCGCCGAACTCCGATCATGCCGACAGGCTGGCACAAAGGGTCGGCGTCGCGGAAGGCCGGAAGGGGGGCGGACCGGCGAACGCCGCAGGGGATCACCCGGGGAACGCCGGGGGGATCACCCGGCGACCGCGGAGCCGAGGTCACCCCGGCACGGCCGGCCACGCCGCCGGCCGTCGCGGCGCCGGACGTGCCCGGCCGTCCGGTCCGGACCGAGGCCTCCGCGGTCATCGGCCGGGCAGGCGCTCCAGCAGGACCACGGGGATCTCACGGGTGGTCCGCTCCCGGTAGGCCGCGTACTCCGGCCTGGCCGACGCCATCAGGCGCCACAGGCCCGGTCGTTCCGCCGCGGTGGCGGGACGCGCCCGCGCGGTGAAGACCTCCGTACCGACCTGCACGGTGACGCGCGGATCGGCCAGCAGGTTCAGGTACCAGGCCGGATGGCGGTCCGCGCCGCGGTTGGAGGCCACCAGGACATAGCGGTCGCCGTCACGTCCGTAGACCAGCGCGGTACGGCGCAGCTCACCGGTCCTCCGGCCCCGGGTCGTCAGCAGCAGGTCGTTCGTCCCCGGGCGCGGCCGGCCGCCGGTCTCCTGGAAACGCCGGATGTGCTCGGCCACCCAGGGATCCGGGCTGTCGCGCACCTCGCCGGAGCCCGGGTTGCCGTGGACCCCGCCGGAGCCCGGGTTGCCGTGGACCCCGCCGGAGCCCGGGCTGTCGTGGACCCCGCTGAAGCCCGGGTTGCCGTGGACCTCGCCCATCACGCCTCCCGGACGACGGCGGCGGCGCGGTGGTGGCGGGGAGCCTCGATCTCGTCGAGCAGCGCGATCGCGAAGTCCGCGTAGGTGATCCTGCCGGCCGGGTCCGCGTGCTCGGCGATCCGGTAGCGGCCGGTGCGCGCGCCGCCGTGGTCGAAGTCGCCTGCCGGTGCGACGTACGCCCAGTCGAGGCCGGCGGCGTCCCGGAGGACGGCGAGCCCCGCCGCATGGCCGAGGTAGAAGTCGCGGTACTCGCCGGGATAACCGGGCTCGTCCATCAGGGGGACCCCTGATGCCCCGGGCATGATCGAGGCGAGGCCGACCACCACCAGCCGGCGCACGCCCGCCTTCGTCAGACCGGCGGTCAGGGCCCGAGCCGACGCGGTGAAGAAGTCGTGCGGCGGCGCGGACAGGTCCGCCGCGGCGCTGACGGCGGCGTCGTGCCCCGCCGCCACCCTCTCTATGCCCGCCTCGTCCGTGACGTCGCCCGCCACCACCCGCACACCGGCCAGATCACCGTGGCGTGCCGGGTCGCGCACCACGGCGGTGACCCGGTGACCACGCCGGCGCGCCTCGGCGATGGCCTGCCGCCCGGCCCTGCCGCCCGCGCCGAAGACCACGATGTTCATGGCGAACCGCCTCTCACCAGGGCCGGGGCCCTTCCGCCCGGCCGCTTCGCGGACGCTATCGGAGGATGCGGTTACCTCTGGGATACCGGTTATGGTGAGGCCATGAGGGAACCCCTGCCCGCCGACATGTTCGACGAGCTGTGCCCGTCCTCACTCAATCCGATCCGATTCGGTGACAAGTGGGCGGCGCTCGTCATCCGCTGCCTCGAGCACGGGCCGCGCCGGTTCTCCGAGCTCCGCGTGCCGCTGAGCCGCGTCACCCCCAAGGTCCTCACCCGGTCACTGCGCTCCCTCGAACGGGACGGTCTGGTGGAGCGCACCGTCCACCCCGCCGCCGCTCCGCACGTCGAATACGAGTTGACCCCCCTCGGCCGCAGCATGCTCGGACCGATGGCGGTCGCCTGCGCCTGGGCGCGGGAGCACTGGGACGAACTGCTCGACGCCCGCGAGTCGTACGACGACCGCGGCCGCCTCGACCGCACCGGCTGACGGCGGGCAGCGGGCAGCGGGCAGCGGTCCCCACGCTTCCGCCGCCCGCCCGCCCACCTCCGCCGCCCGCCTGCCGCGGAACGGCCCGCCGCCGGTTCGCAGCCGGTTCGCAGCCGGTTCGCAGCCGGGCGGGAGGCCGCGCATCGTGAACGCATCGCGGATCCATCAACCGGGGCCCGCAGGATCGGTGCCAGAAGAGAGCACCGACCAGGGAGTGTCCCCATGTCCACCACCGCCGCCGTCGTCACCGTCCTGACCGCCCTCTGGGTGGGTTTCTCCGCCTTCTCCCTCCTCCGCCGCGCCGAGTGGGTCGTGAAGCCCCTGACCGACTACGGCGTCCCCCGCTCGTGGTGGACCTGGCTCGGCGCGGCCAAGGCCGCGGGGTCCGCGGGCCTGCTGGTCGGGCTGTTCGTACCGGTCGTAGGCGTCCTGGCCGGGATCGGCCTCGTGCTGTATTTCGCCGGAGCCGTGTTCACCGTGCTCCGGGCGCGCTCGTACTCGACCGCCGTGTTCCCCCTGCTGTACATGGGGCCGGTGATCGCCGCCCTGGTGCTGGGGCACATCGCCTGACGACGCGCGGAAGCACCCGGGTCCCGCATCCGCACGGTCACCCTCACCGGCGCCTCACCGGCTCCGGTCACGGCGGCCGGCCACCGCGTCAGGGCCGGTTCTTCTTCCCGTCCAGCCAGAGCGTGTCCGACTCGTCGCGGTGGGAACCGGAACCGCCGACGTGCTTGGCGTCGATCTTCGGCCCCTTCTTGATCACATGCACCAGCGCCATCGCATGCCCGCGTCCGAGGTCGTAGTCCTGCTTCAGCCACTCGATGATCGCGCCCGCTTTCACGGACGGGCCGTCGAGACCGCGCTCCTTCGCCAGCGCGATGAACTCACGCGGGGTGAGGCCGGTCTTGTCCTCGATGTTGTCCAAGTACGCCTGGAACGACATGTGTCTCTCCGTTCGTCGCGGGCCGTCGGGCCGCAGTGACCCACTCGATTCTGCATGAGCGGGTCCCGACGACCGGTCCCGCTCCGGTCGCTCGTCGCCGCCGTCGATTCGCGTCGCCGGCGCGCGATGCCTCCCCCTTACATTTCCATGAGTGAACGATCTCGTGCAGCAGCGGCCCGAATCAACGCGCGATCAGCGAAGGGACGTTTAGCCGGACTCAACGACGGGGCCACGATGCTGGAACGGCAGGCCCCGGCGGCGCGCACCAGGTCCGCGTCGATGCCGTGCTCCTCGCTGGTGTGGACGATGTGGGCCATGCGGCCGGCATCGCCCGGTGGTTCGTGAACGGCCACCGCGCGCTCGGCGAAGCCGCCGCCCGAGCACCATCTCCGGCCCCTTCGGCGAACCCCGGTGGAACGCGCCGTTTCCGATCCACGGATGCCGGGCGCCGTCCAGGGCGGAGGAAAGCTTCTTGATCTCAACCATGGTCTAGGTTGCAGGATGGACCAGCGGGCCCTGGGTCCCGCAACCGATCACGAGAAGCATCAGGTGAGCCCCGGTCCCGGGTTCTGTTCGATCGGTGAAGTGCCACCGCCGACGGCGGCCGATCGGGGGAAGGACGTTCATGAAGGTCGAGATCTACGCCGACGTGCTGTGCCCATGGTGCTACATCGGCAAAAGACGCTTGGCGGCGGCGCTGGAGACGATCACCGACCGCGCCGGGGTGGAGCTCGTGTGGCGCAGCTACGAGCTCGCGCCGGACGGAGGCCGGACTCCCGGGCCGACGGCCGCCGAAGCCATGGCCGGGTGGTGGGGTGATCAGGCCGCGGCCCGTGTCGCGCGGATCCGCTCGTCGGGCGCCGCCGAAGGGCTGGAGCTCAACCTGCACCTGGCCCGGCCGGTGAACACCTTCGACGCGCACCGGCTGTGCCATCTGGCGGCCGATCACGGTCGGGGAGACCAGATGATGGAGCGCCTGTTGCGCGCGTATCACACCGAAGGTCTGAACGTGGCCGAGCCGCAGGTCCTGCGGCGGCTGGGCGGCGAGACCGGTCTGGCGGATGACGAGGTGCGCGCCGTCCTCACCGGTGACGGCTACGCCGATGCCGTACGAGCCGATCGGCGCCGCGCGATCGAGTGCGGTGTCACCGGAGTCCCCTCCCTGGTGATCGACGGTGCCCGGCCGGTCCCCGGCGTCCAGTCCCCCGCCGCGCTGCGCGAACTGCTACGGCAGCCGAACGTTCGCCGCTGAGGAACCGGCCGCACAGTTCCCGATCAGGATGAAGGCCCGATCCCGCCGTCCGGCGACGGCCGGAAGCACACCGGTGGGTCGCACTCGCGGCCGGCCGAGCCGGCCGGGAGTTCCCCGCCGGGCTGTTGACGGCAGCGGGTGACGCACCGTTCGGTCATGTGACCGAAGCTCATCACCCCAGCCACATGATCCGAATGCCGGACGGCTCCTAGCCGCGCTCGGGCCAGGTCGGACCCTGGTCGGTCCAGACGACGCCCTCGTTGCGGCACAGGCAGAAGGGGTGGCCGATCGGGTCGGTGTAGATCCGCCAGCCGTAGCCGTCGGGGCCGATGAAGTCCTGCCGCAGCGTCGCGCCGAGGTCGAGGACGCGGCGCTGCTCGGACTCGATGTCGTCGACTTCGAAGTCGAGGTGGAACTGCTTGGGGTGCTCGCTGTCGGGCCACTGCGGAGCGCGGTAGTCGTCCACCCGGATGAAGGCCAGCTCGATCTCACCGAACCGGATGCCGGCCCAGTTCTCGTGGCTGCCTTCCTTGATCGGACGGCCCGTCACCTCAGAGTAGAAGGCCGCCAGCTTCATCGTGTCCGGGCAGTCGATGATGAAATCGGTGAGTCGCAGCATTTCGCGATCTTGTCACAAGATCTCTGGTGCAGACGCCTCAGTCCGGGTTCCCAGCGGTGTAGTGGAAGTGCTCCTGCTGCGCGATCGTGAAGCGCCCGACGAACGAGGGAGTCTGCTGGTGGGCGGCCCGGGGCTGGAAGTGGCCGTGCTCGATCGCCCAGTCGTGGACGCCCGTGTCGAGGGGGTACTCCGTGAGCATCCCCGTCAGCTTGCCGGTCCTGATCCACGACTCTGCGCGCTCCCGCGTCCGGAACACGCCTGACGGCCACTGCGCGCCCTCACCCAGGAAGACCCACACGGTCACGGGACCGGAACCGCTCACCGCTGGGACACCTCACCACTGAACTCTGCGAAACCCGGAGGGGCACGGCTCTGATGGATGGACCGTAGTCACTCAGTTGGTCGCTCAGCAACGCAGAAGGCCGCTCCCGATCTCTCGGAAGCGGCCTCTGACCTGGTGGAGATGAGGGGATTCGAACCCCTGACCCCTTCGATGCGAACCCCGGTGGGGTGTATCGCCTCCGATCGATGGATGTCATCCGGTGCTGTCATGTACCCCGAAGGTGACGTCCATTCGTCTCGGCTACGCTCCCGTGTCAGCGGGTCTGCTGACTTTTCGCTGACTCCCCGACCTTCCGACTCGCCGGTGATCCCTCCTCGCATCCTCAGCAACCGCACAGTGCCTGGATACTTGCGGCTATGGTCATCGTCGAAGTCGTCCTAGAGACCTACGATGCGGTGGACTTCACGGCCTGGCCGATCGCGGAGCCGTCGCGCGACCGTCTTCTCGCCCTCTCCGGCCAGATGTCTCCCGCCGAGGTCGGGACGGCCATGGCCGTCATCTTCAGCTACAACGGCATTCCCGTCACTCACGCCGCCGACCTGACCGAGGCGCATCTGGAGCAGCATCTCGCCGAAGCGGAATGCCTGATCGCCCCCGGCGGGCTGCGCTTCCACGACACCACCACCGACGTCAGCGTCTCGCCCGGTTGCTGCTTCGGCTTAGAGAACTGGCGGGACTGGTGGGACGTGGCCTGCGGGCAAGAATCTTGGCTCGGCCACGACCCCACGCCACACATCACACATGCGGGTCACATCATCCAGCTCCGACAACACGATGAGGACGCCTCGCCCATCGAGATCACTCGCGGCGAGCTCTCCGGCCTGCTCACCACAGCTCAACAGTACTTCTCCGGCTTCCTCAACCTCGCCCGGCGATGGGCGGCGACCACTACGCCAGGGCTGGCCGGCCAGCTCACCTCCGCCCTCGACCAACACTTCATGATCACTGAAGTCTCTTCGTTCTCGGACGGCCGTGCGACACAGTGATTCTGAATACTTCCGCCCAAGGCGGGACGTTGTGCCACCATGGTGCGTCGTTCCGACGGAGGAGGCTGATTGGTCGTTTTCGCCTGTGCAGAGTGCGGCGCCGCGATGACCACGAAGGTGGCCCGGGTGGCACTTCCCGACCACTCTGGCCAGAAGTACGGGCATGGTCTGCTCCCCAGCCTTCTGGAGCCAGGGACGTACGCGGTGGATCCTGGAGACGGCCAGTCCTGGGAACCATTGAGGTCACGTCCAGCGAAGTGGTGTATGAGTCGGCCTTCGCGTGATCCCGTTTCTGCAGGTTAAGCGGTAAGTGTCTGCGGCAGCGGGTTCTGCCCCGGTGTGTCGCCGCAGATCAGCCGCAGCCGGACCTTGGCCAGCACGTCCAGCCCCATGTAGCGGCGGGCCTCGGTCCACTCGTCGGTCTGCTCGGCCAGCACCGCACCCACCAGGCGCACGACCGAACTCCGGTCGGGGAAGATACCGACCACGTCGGTGCGGCGGCGGATCTCCTTGTTCAACCGCTCCTGCGGATTGTTCGACCACACCTGCCGCCAGACCTCCCGAGGGAACGCAGCAAAGGCCAGCAACTCCTCCCGGGCCGCGTCCAGATGCGCCGCCGCGGCCGGATACTTCGCCTCCAGGGCGTCGATGACCCAGGCATGCTGGGAGCGCACGGCCTCGGCGGTCGGCTGGTCGAAGATCGTGCGCACCAGGGTCGCCACCCACGGCTGCGCCGACTTGGGCACGGTGGTCAGCAAATTCCGCAGGTAGTGCGTTCGACAGCGCTGCCAGGCCGCGCCCGCCAGCACCGCGCCGACCGCCTCCACCAAGCCCCGGTGGGCATCGGAGACCACCAGCTGCACCCCCGACAGGCCCCGCGCCACCAGGCCCCGCAGGAAGCCCAGCCAGCCCGCGCCGTCCTCGGCCGAGGTCACCTCCAGCCCCAGGATCTCCCGGCGGCCGTCGGCGTTCACGGCCGTGGCGACCAGCACGTGCACGTTCACCGTCCGCCCGTCCTCACGGACCTTCTGCGTCAGCGCGTCCAGCCACAGGAACGCATACGGGCCGCCGTCCAGCGGGCGGGTGCGGAAGGCCTCCACCTGCCCGTCGAGCATCTTGGCCATCTCCGAGACCTGGCTTTTCGAGATGTGCTGCACCCCGAGCTGCTCGATCAGCTTGTCGACGCGGCGGGTGGAGACGCCCAGCAGGTAGCTGGTGGCCACCACGCTGATGAGGGCCTGTTCGGCCCGGCGGCGGCGCTGCAGCAGCCAGTCCGGGAAGTAGGTGCCCGAACGCAGCTTGGGGATGGCGAGCTCGACGGTGCCGGCGCGGGTGTCCCAGTCCCGCTTCCGGTAGCCGTTGCGGCGGTTGGCGCGCTGATCGCTGCGCTCGCCGTAGGCGGCGCCGCACAGGCTGTCGGCCTCAGCCGACATCAACGCCTCGGCCATGGTCTTCACCATGGAGCGCAACAGATCCGGGTCGCTGGTCTGAATCTGCTCCGCCAGCCACGCCATCGGGTCCACACTGTTGTTCACGGCCATCGCTTTCTTCCTTCGATCTTGGTTTCGCAACCCGAAGGATCACGCGATGGCCGTCTTCATGTCCGGCGGCACGCCTGTGTGCTGGGGAAACTCTTACACCACTTCCGTGGACGCAACCACCATTGAAGCCCGAGCCGGAAGCGCAAGGCGTCCGACTGCTGACGTACTGCATCTCGGGCGCTCCGAACAGGATCGGAATCGCGCCGGGTGACGTCCGCGGAACCGTCTTCATCCCGGAGCGGTTAGGCGGCTGCTGCTGCGGCTGGGACGGCCAGTACGGCCCCAACCTGGCATGCGCGAGGTGCGGCTGTCCGGTGGCGACTCGCGTCGACGACTGCGGGTTCTGGCAGGTGGTGTGGCTGGAGCCGGAAGCCGTGCGTCCTGTCGCCGTCGGCGGCCCCGTCCAACGGGTGATCGACTGGGCGGAACTGCAGAGCATCCCGCCCGTTGATCCGCGTGGTTTCTGGAGCCCTCTATGGGAGGCCGCGGCGGCGGTAGCACTGGCCCACCTACTGGCAGTATCGGGCGGTAAGCGGGTATCCGTCCCTGAGGGACCTGTCGCACAGGTGTTTCGTCGGGCGATCGACAGTCTGCTCCCTCCGGAGCCACCAGAACGCCATCTCGTCCTGGCCGGGCCCGGCCTGTCTGCCGCGATCACGGACATCGCCTTGGTGCCGCGGCATCCGCAGACCGGTGAGGTATGGCCCTGCGACGCGGGAGCGGTGGTGCCCCTGTCCGCGGGCGTGTGGACATACTTGGCGTTCAACGATGACCGGCGGCTCGTGCCGGCGGCGTACGGGATGCCTGCCGTCGTTCGCCGTGATGATCCGCCCCCGCTGCTACCGTCCAGCCCCTTCCGTCCCGACGGGCGAGTGTTCCTCGGCACGCTGGAGCGGCTGGCGGCGGTTCGGCAGCCGTGGTTGCGCCGCATCTACGACCGGGTGAAAGACCGCCCCTACATGGACCCGTTCGCGTAGATGCGCGAGCAGGGCGGTGGCCTCACGGATGGGTTGCGTCTATGGACGTGATCGCCGTCCACAAGCCGGTACGGCCATGCCCCCGGAGGACATCCTCCTGTAGACCGTCTGCGATATCAGTCCGAATCTGTCGGCCTCGCACGCCATGATCGGCATTCATACGTCCTATACGTCTACGTCCCCTCAAGGAGCGCGATGGCTGCCACCGACGATGTCAGATGGTGGGGCGTCAACGACTGGACGGATCTCGACCTGGTCCGCGCCGAGCTCGCCGCGGGCGCCGATCCGAACTACGGCGCGTTCATCTTCGAAAAGCCGCTGCACGCCGCGGCTGATCGCGGCTCGCCTGAAGTGGTCGCTGAGCTCGCCAGGCTCGTCGATGACGTCGACGCGGAACGTGAGGGCCGTACCGCGCTGTGGATGGCGGTCTTCGAAGGCCGCGCCGACAACGCCCGAGCCCTCGTCTCCGCCGGGGCAGACCCGTGGCGTCCCATGATGGCGGGCTGGTCCCCCGGCCGCCTCAGCTTGGTAGGCCCCGCTCCCGATCTCTTCTCCCCCTCACCGGAGGCCGGCCTGTCCGCGGCCGAGGCCGCTGCCGTGGCGGAAGCCGAACGTCTGATCCCCGCCCTGGGAGATTTCTACTATGACGGCCTGGGTCTGGCCTGCGTGGCCGAGCTCAGCGCAGCCGAGGCGACAGCACGGCTGGAAGCCGTACCTGCCGACGGCGTGGACATCGACGAACTTTACGAGGACTCGTGGAACAAGCCGGACGCCGAACTGATCGTCGGCGTCACAGACGTGCCCGGCGGTTGCGTCATCATCCAACCCTGGGGATACACCCCGTCCACACGCGGCCTCCTCGAATGCGTCTCACCGGGCACGGTCTGCTACAGCATGTATGCCAATCCCAAGGGCGGCAGTAGCGGAGACATCGCCCGGGACGGCACCGTCATCACGGCCTGGGAACCGTACAGCGCCTACACCGTCCCCGTTGACGCTCCTGCCGAGGAGATTCTCGCCGCCTACCTTTACAGCAATCACCCTGTGGCGTTCTGCTGCGCCGGCGCAGGTCTGCACCTGAACGACGCCGGGCCAATCATCGGCTCCGACAGGTGGCTCAAGCTTCCCGAACGAGACTGGTGGACCTGACAGCGACGCAGCAAAAGGACCCGGCTCCATGATGTGGAACCGGGTCCTCTGACCTGGGTGGAGATGAGGGGATTCGAACCCCTGACCCCTTCGATGCGAAGCTATTTCACCGGGTCCGAGTCCTTGGCCTACGCGCTGCCTGACCTGCGGGGGCGGTCCCCCATCGTCCGTGATCGTCCGGCCTCGTCCGCAGCCGTTGTCACCCAGTTGGTCACTCAACCGGAGACGCTCGGTGCGGGCTCACCTGCGCAGGCCGGCTCACTATGCTCACGGCATGGCCACCGAAGATCAATGCGCCATCATCGAGGATCTGCTCTCCCTCCCTTTCCTGCAAGAGCACGCACGGGCGGGGAACCGGTCCAGCGGTCCGGGCTACCACATGCGTGTTCTCCGGGCCAGCCAGGATTTTTAGGACGACCGCGGCGAAGAGATCATCGAGGTCTCGGGCTTCCTTGCATCTGTCACCGGTGGAGGCAGACACCGAACACGGTTTTGTCAGAGGGGTGGCATAGCATCGCTGCGTTCGTCGGCGCCCGTTCGGGTCATGCCACTCTGGCGGGAGAAACTGGTAGGTCTGACGGTGGATGACTCATGCGCACGGCAAGGCTGCGCGAACCCGCGTAGTCCCAAGGCGGGATTCGGCCTCTGCATGGTCCATTACAGAGAAGATCAGGCCCTGCGTGCGGCCCCGTGCGGGGAACCTGGATGCGAGAGGCCAACGATCGCGCGCGGTTGGTGCGCCACCCACTACCAGAGATGGCTCAAGCATGGCGATCCAACCGTCGACATGCGGCGGAAGCCCGCGAAGGTCTGCTCGGAGGAGGGATGTTCCGGCAAGGCGGTGGGGCGAGGGCTCTGCTCGAAACATTACGGGAGGTTCATGCGTCTGGGGTCCACAGAGTTGCCCTCCAGAGTGACGCGTGAGATGCAGATCTGCCTGGCCGATGACTGCGAGCGTCCAGCTAATGGTGGGTGTGGATACTGCACGAAGCACTACCACCGGATCCGCAAATATGGAAACACCCATGAAGATCGGCGAGCCACTGGAAGAACCATCTGTGCCGTCGCTAACTGCGAGGCAACGGCGGTCGGGCACGGCTACTGCGTCAAGCACTATCAGCGGTATATGAAATACGGAGACCCAGAAACCGTTAATCCTTGCAGGCTCTGCGGAAACGCTGAAACCGCACAGGGGGTCTCCTGGTGCCTACCGTGCATCGAGAGCATCTTCTTCGATGCCGGCTTCCGCATGCTCGGTAAATTTGTCAACAGGATGGCTGGTATCGCATGCGAATGCCTAACATGTGGACGCCGGTCGACTCCTTGTCTGATGAACGTAAAAAAAGGTTCCGGATGTATTGAATGCGCAAAGGACGAAGCAGCCCGACGGAACAGGCTAAGGAGACTCACCGAACAAGAGGCCAGAGAGTCCCTTGCGCTCATCGGCATCGAACTGCGCGGCCTGTATGAGAACGCCACCAACCTAGTGGAGGGAAGATGCCAGCGATGCGGCGACCTCGTAAAGGTCAAGGTGGGGAAGATTCGGGCCAAGCTGAACAACGGAGAGACTGCTTACGGGTGCAGGCGCTGCTACCTCTCAGCCAGGACGCTTCCACTCAAGGAGGTGAAAGAACGATGCGCTGCCGCAGGATCGGAGTATCTGAGCGGATTCACTACCATCAGGAACAAGATCAGGGTTCGCTGCCTCACCTGCGGACGGGAACGAACGAGAAGAGCATCCGACATCCTCATCCTCGGCAACGGCTGCTGGTTCTGCATGCCGCGGAATATCTACAACTCAAAAAAATTGATTCGCGCCCCTTTTCTCGCCAACCAACCCTCCTTTCTCTACATCTTCGAGTTCTCCGACTCCGATGGAACCGTGTTCCGCAAGTACGGCGTAGGCCGAATCGAGGTGCGCGGCGAAGGCCGCCTGCGTACTCACCAGAGAAACGGCGGGTCCTTGATTGACGTGAGGCACGCGGATCTCCTAACCGTCGTTGCAGCCGAGGAACTGATCAGGAAATCGGTGAGTCGCTGGTCCTACATTCCAGCCAACAAAGACTTCACCCGCGGCGGATACACCGAATGCTACACGCCCGACATCGACCTCGATCTCGATGCCTTCATCGAAGCTGCCGGTCGTCTCATTCAGAAGATGATAAGCACTGAGGATGGTTCCGACCGATCCGCATTAAGCGGAGCAGAACGCTTCGACTAGCTCCCACAATCCGTCCAGCACGACCCACATCAGCTGCTGGCTTCTCCTCGCACGCCGCACAACAGGCAAACTTTATGGGGAATTCCTAGCCACGCCGTCGCATCACTGAGCCGGCCAGTCCCCCTTGTCGGCCACGAAGCTCCCGCGCTGCGGCAAGGTGATGACCCATCCCTCGTCGCGGAGCATGGCCACGGCCTGGCGGGCCGTGTCACGGGCCACCCCGTGATCCTTGACCATCTGCGACTCGGAGGGGATCCGGTCGCGCGGCTGTAGCGCACCGGTCTTGATCTGCTCTCGGATGATCGCCGCCACCTGCTGATAGATCGGCGTCGGATCGAACCTGTCCACTTCCACGAAGGGGACGTTAGGCACGTTGCCTATGGTGCTCATATGGGCAACGTCGTAGACGAGGTAGACAAGACAGACGTAAGGTCAGCTCATGACCTGGGCCTACCACAGCATCCACGTCGCGCCGCCCTTGGCCAGCCACGAGAAGCTCACCTGGCGGGCCCCGCTTCCCCGAACCGACCGCGTGCGCATCCGGCAGCACACCTGCATGTGCAGAGACCAGGTCTACGAACTTTGCGCCTCCGGCGGCCTGATGTTCATCCGCCGCACCACCAAGAGGGCAGGCCGGATCATCGTCCACGAGACAGAGCGCTGGCTCAGCAAGCGCGCCGAAGAAGTTTGGCTCCTACTACTGACAGGGCGAGTGCTTTGAGCTGGGCGTAGAGGCCTCGACCCTTGGCATGAGGCTCGCCATCCAAGACCACCCGGCGAACCACCTCAGTGGCCCTCCACGGCGGACTGTCCGTCCGGATGTAGCAGACCGGGCTCTCCTCTTCAATCTGTGCTCCGACCAGCACACCCAGGTCAACAAGACGCGACAGTTCCCGCCTGATCACTGTGGAGGGGCCGCACGTACGAGGAGCTCAGACTGATAGAAGCGCCCTCTATCGAGGCTCAACACCCAGATGGCTGTCCGCAAGCATGTCGTACACCTAAAAAAGAAGACGACCCACTTGCTCAATCTCTATGTGCAGCAGACTCTCCTCTACTAACATGTTTCTTGTTAGTAGTCTGAGGATAACTCTTACCCAGCGCGGGAAGGATATTCCCATGAGTCACCGGTCGCGCATCGAATGGACCGAAACCACCTGGAATCCGACAACAGGATGTGACCGGATATCCGCTGGCTGCGATAACTGCTATGCCCTGACGCTGGCTAAGCGCTTAAAGGCCATGGGAGCGGAAAAGTATCAGAAAGACGGAGATCCGCGAACCAGCGGACCGGGGTTCGGCGTAACGATTCACGAAAACACACTTACCGCTCCACTGCGATGGCGCACCCCTAGACTCGTATTCGTTAACTCAATGAGCGATCTGTTCCACGCAAAAGTGCCATTCAACTTCGTGCGTCGCGTATTTGAGGTGATGGAAGAAACCCCTCAGCACACGTATCAGATCCTCACCAAGAGAGCAAGTCGCCTTGCCCGAATAGCCCATCTTCTACCGTGGCCAGAAAACGTCTGGATGGGCGTAAGCGTTGAAGACAGCAGCACACTATGGAGAATCGATTCTCTCCGCAAGGTTCCCGCAGCAAGGCGCTTCATATCGGCCGAACCTCTTATTGGTCCATTGCACGACATAGACTTGAGCGATATCGACTGGCTAATTGCTGGGGGTGAGAGTGGTACTCAAGCGCGTCCACTCGATCCCGGCTGGGTCAGAGATCTAAGAGACCAGTGTCTACGCCAAGAAGTAGCGTTCTTTTTCAAGCAATGGGGCGGCCGAACCCCCAAGGCAGGTGGACGATCCCTCGATGGACGCACCTGGGATGAGATTCCCGCGCCTCGCAGTCACGAGATCACAATAGAGCGATCTAAAGTACACGCCGGATAACACTCTTATGAAAAGATTCACCGACACCCGGGTTGTCTATTTCCTTCAGCCGGTAAAGCTCTTTAACCGCTTTCCTGACGTGAGGGATCCAGGCAGACCCTAAGGTTTTTCCATAAACCCGGTCAACGTGCTCAACTATCCGGAAGCTTCCATAGCGATCCAACAAGTTGCGAATGTTGCCCTGGATCTCAGATATCCATCTGGGTGCTTCATGCTTAACATACAGATCTGAATCGAAGGCGTTTAAAACTTCGTCATCCCCGAACAGGGAGTCCATCCCCATCGCCGCAGCTCTGTCCAGCTCCTTGCTGACCGAATCTCTCCGCCATGCCTCATGCCACTCAAGGCCGGCTTTGCCTAGAGCGTCTGCGAACTGCCAGATCCCTTCGGGATGTCGAGTGAACAGTACAAGAACATACTTAGGAAGATGTTCAGGCTTCATTCGAACCTGGATACTAACTGACTGAAAGCCAGTAGCAGCTCTTACACGCTCTCTGTAGATATTTGCAACCTTCATGGCTGCATGGGTTGCAGCTCCCAGATCACCTTTTTCTAGATCAGCGAAATGCGGCTGCCACCAAGCTCCACCAAGGAACCGGTTTAAGCGATCGATTTTCTTGAGATCCTCCTCAGATGGGCCCTTATCATTCAACCTGCTTTCTCGGACCGCAGGCCCGAGGCGGGATACTGCACTAACGCTAAAATGGAGCAGGACTTCTGTAGGAAGCGAATCTGGCCGATTGAGGATCATCTTCAATCGCTCACTATCCAGTGCCGTTCCAAATGGATCAAGAAAGGCTAGAAGGGCACTGCCCCGAGCCTCACTCAAGATCTCCGGTATATGCGCGCCGAGATCCCCCTTGCGAACCTTGTAAGGCATCCCATGGCCGCTATACCTATCAAGAGTACGCTGCAGGTTCTCGTAATTGCTTGCATCACGCTCGACGAAGATCCCTTCTACGTTTCGGAATGCACTAACTGACTGTGCACTCTGAGCAAGCAGCAGCGGGGATCCCGGAGAGCCGTCTGCGTACTCTCCGCAACCAGCGTAGCCATCAACGAAAACTACACGACGGTCCGGCACGAGAGAGCCCGCCTTTGAAGCGAACACTACAGGGTAACGCTTCAGTATCCCGTGCTTGAAGACAGCAGCAGCTCGACGCTTCCGGAAGAAGTCATCGTTCGCCGTCACGGCCACCACCTAAGTGAGAGCAGGAGGTCTTACTGGCACTTGAAGAATTACATGCATTTGGAACGTTTGACAAGCGCCCCTCAAAAAAGTGAACGCCAGTTCGACAATGGTGTAACACCATTCATTTTGGCCTGCGGCTAATTCACGAATTAGTCAGACATGAACGTGCCTAGCTGATCACCTCGTACGCCGTCGACCCACCGCGGAGCGGCAGCGGGCCGGGGACGGAGGGGCAAGCCCGGCCTCGCGTGTACATCAGCCGGCCGCCGTTCCTCGGTCATCGGATGCCATCCCGCACGGCCGGGCTTGCCCCGTAGGAACCGGGCTGCTGGGCTTGCCTGGGTCGATGGCGTGCGCGGTGATCAGCCCCGGCCACCCCGAAACCCCGGCTCGCGCTCGGCGATCACCTCGGGGCCGGAGCGCCCCCGCCGGAGGCATGCCCTGACCTCCGCTGTCCGCCTCGCCGTACGGCTCCTGCTCGCCGTACTCCGTCCGGTCTGCGGGTCGTCTCCCCGCGTCGCTCTGCCCGGCGTCCGATGTGCGGCGGCGGCGCGGCCGGGACCGGCCCGAAGAGGCCGCACGCCCGGTCCGCGGCCGCCAGCCGCCCGCCGCCCAGCGGGCGGCGGCTTGATGACGTAGGGAAAGTTTGAACCACGCCCGTTCGGCTCGTCTGTACGGCGCGGTTACCGGCTCATCCTGATGGCTTCGGCGAGATCCCTCATGCTCGTGGTCACCGCATGCGCTCCGGCCTGGGCGAGCCTCACGTCCTTACCGGGTGCGTCGGCGTAGGCGATGCTCCGGCTCCCGGCGTTGGCCGCTGCCTGCATGTCAAAGTCCGAGTCTCCGATCAGTACGGCCTCGCCCGGCGGCACGCCGACCATCTCGCAGGCTCGGAGCAGCGACCGGGGATGCGGCTTCATCTCGGCGGGGTTACCGATCGGGCGGCCGACGACTCCGGCGACCTTCTCCCTCAATCCGGCCGATCCGAGGAACGTCTCGATCGCGGGCTCGGAGTTGTTGCTCACGATCACGACCGGTCGGCCCGTCTCGGCGCAGGCGTTGAGCAGTTCCCGGACTCCCGGCGTGATCTCGGCGCAGCCCGCGGCTTCGACCTCGTAGGCCATGAACGAGGTCTCCACCTTGTCGACCAGCTCGGGCGCGAAGACCGCCGTACGGCGCAGCACCTTGAGCGGGTCGTCCAGCTCCGCGACGTCCTGCGGAAGCTCGGCGCCCTGGTCCTGGAGCAGCTGCTTGAGCCGGGCCGCGACCACGGGGGCCGGCAGACCGGCGAAGACGCTGCACACGGGGCCGTCGAAGTCGAGCAGCACGGCACGGGACTGACGGAGGATCTCCGTCAGCCTCTCGCTCACAACTCGACCTCTCGGCTGATCGTGGACCACATGCTCTCGAACCACGTCCGGACCTGGGCGACGTACTGCGACTGCATCGAGGAGGCGTCCTCGGTGACCTGGTAGTGGAACAGCACCGCGTCCTTGCCCATCACGTCGTACATCTCGTGCGGCTCGCCCTTGATCCGGACCGTGTGTTTGACCACCGGGTAGAAGCCGAAGAACACCTGTTCCCGGTTGATCACGTAGAACTTGAACGCCGGGGTGGTCTGGTGGACGCGGACCTCGACGGAGGCGGACTTCACCAGTCCGAGGTCTGCCAGCTCGTGGACGGCGTCCGCGATGGCCTGGGTGCTGCGCTGCTGGATGCGGTGGGCGCGTGCCCGGATCACCGGGTCATCGCTGAGGTCTTCCGCCCGGCACGGCAGGGACATCGGGTGCCCCATGTCCGGGACCAGGATGCGGATGCCGATGGTCTCGGGCGTGAGCCGTCCGAGGCGGATCTTGTCCAAGGGCTCTTGGAGCATGCCCTGAAGGGTCTCCCCGGAGAAGCCGGCGAAGTCGATGGAGACGTTGGCCGCCTCGAAGGCGTGCTCGATGTGCGGCCGGAGCTCCACCGGGCGCTCGGTGCGCTCCCGGACGAACACGCCGCTCCCCTGACGCGACACGATCAGCCCTTCGTCCCGGAGCAGGCGGATCGCCTGCTGCACGGTCATGCGCGCCACGCCGTACTGCTTGGCGAGTTCGGTCCCCGAGGGCAGCTTCTCCCCGGGCTCGAACTTCTTCGTAAGGATCGCCGCACGCAGGGCGTTCGCCACCTGCTGGTAGGGCGGACGGGGGTCGTCGGGGTCGAGACTCATCACGCAAATCAGTCTAGTTCTCCTAGGTCGCCTAGGCCAGTTGTTCCGAGAGGCTTGACATGTCTAGCCATGCTGGACAACATGAAGTCACGGCCAACCTGGCTAGGCAAGTTAGGCAACTCAAGGAGTGATCGAAATGCGCAACATCCCCGTCGACATCTCGGCCCTGGCGTTCATCGTCGCGGGCGAGCCCGAGCCCAAGATCGCGGACCGCGCCACGGGCGAGGTGAAGCGAGACGCGGAGGGCCGGGACCTCTACACGATCCCGCTGCTCCCCAAGCCGAACGACGACCGGCGCAACCCAGTGATCGTGGTGACGTTCCCCAGCGAGACGTTCCCGCAGATCCCCGAGGGTGTGCTGGTCACCCCGGTCGGACTGTCCGCGTTCTTCTGGTCGATGAACGGCCGCTCGGGCCTCGGCTTCCGTGCCGAGGCGATCCGGCCGGCCAACCTCAAGGCCGCCTGATCGGCCGGACGTGACGCCCCTGGAGCGGGCTCGCCTGGCAGCACCGCCCGCTCCGGGGCCTCCCTCTCGCCTTCAACGAAAGGAGGACTCCCATTATGTTCGAGCATCTGCCCTGGCCGGTCCTGGTACTGCCCGCGCTCGTCGCCCTGCTCCTGGGCTGGCGCAGGTGGCACCGGCAGTCGTTCTGGTACGCGGTCGGGTATCCGCTCACCGCGATCACGGTCCGCGCCACCTGGCGCAAGGTCGCCCTCGGCTGCGGCCTGACCAAGAAGCGGCAGCGGTTCTGGTTCACCACCGTCCCCGGCCTGGTCGCCTCCACCGGCGCCGTACGAGTCAAGCGCAAGTTCCAGCGGGTGGCGGTGGACACCAAGCCGTGGATGTGGCTGCCGCTGCCGACCCGGCACGGCTGGCGGGTCACCCTCCACACCCTGGAGGGCCAGGTCCCCGAGGACTACAGCGCGGCGGCCGAACGGCTCGCGCACTCCTGGCGGGTGCACGCCGTACGGGTCTCCTCTCCCCGGCCGGGCCGGGTGGTCCTGTACGTGACCATCCGCGATCCCCTCGTGCGGGTCGACAAATTGCCGCCCTCGCCCGACCTGCTCAAGGTCACCGTGGGGCGGCTGGAGACCGGCCGCCTGTGGGAGATCGACTTCCGTACGGTCCCGCACTGGCTCAACGCCGGGGCCACCCAGTCCGGAAAGTCGAACCTCGCCAACGCGCTCATCGTCGGCCTGGCTCCACAGCCGGTCGCCCTGGTCGGCTTCGACCTCAAGGGCGGCGTGGAGTTCACCCCGTACGCACCCCGGCTGTCGGCCCTGGCCACCTGCCGCGCCGAGTCGGTCGGCCTGCTGGATGACCTCGTGGCGCTTATGACCGACCGCATGGGCATCTGCCGTCAGGCGGGCGCCCGCAACATCTGGCAGCTTCCGCCGGCGATCCGCCCGGTCCCGGTCGTCGTCCTGGTCGACGAGCTGGCCGAGCTGTACCTGATGGCCGACAAGAGCGAGAAAGACGAGATCGCCCGCACCTCCACGGCCCTGCTGCGTGTGGCTCAGCTCGGCCGGGCCTTCGGCATCTACCTGTTCTGCTGCGGCCAGCGCATCGGCTCCGACCTCGGACCCGGCGTCACCGCGCTCCGCGCCCAGTGCTCGGGCCGCATCTGCCACCGGGTCAACGACCCCGAAACCGCGACCATGACCCTCGGCGACCTCGACCCGGCCGCCCTGGTCTCCGCCCGCGCCATCCCCGCCGAGACACCCGGCGTCGCCATCGTCGCCTCACAGGACGGCCAGTGGTACCGCGCCCGCTCCTTCTACGTCTCCGAGGCCGCCGCTGAGCACGCCGCTCACGCCTATGCCCACCTGACCCCGTCCTGGGCCGACGTCATGGCCTCCCGCACTGGCATCGCCGAACTCGACCTGCGTACGGCCTGACCTCATCTCCTCGCGGCTCGGCGTGAGCCCTGATCACGCCAGCTCCCTACCCGTCCCATGCCCGAATCCGGAAGGAGGTGGACCGCGATGACCCGTCACCAGCCCGGCCGCGTCCGTGCCGTGCTGCTGGACTCCGCGCCGGTCGTGGTCCTGGCCGTCATCGCGGCGGTGGGTTCCTTCACCCACATCTCCGAACTGGCCGCCGAGCACGGCCAGCGCGGCTGGAAGTCCTGGGCGGTCGCGGTGTGCATCGATCTGATGTGCGTCATGGCCACCCGGGAACTCCAGCGGGACAAGCGCACCGGCCGTCCCCGGCGGGGGCCGGTCTCCTGGCCCGCCCTGGTGCTGGCCGGCGGGATCGTGCTCACGCTGGCGGCCAACCTCGCCCGCGCCGAACCGTCGGTCTGGGGCTGGATCTGCGCCGCGATGCCTGCGGTGGCCTTCCTCGTGGCGATCTCCATGCTGGAACGCCGCGCCTCGCACCGGCCTGCGGCTCCGGCCGAGATCGCCGTCCCAGTGGCCACGGCCGCTCCCGAGACCGGCACCGCTCCCCCGCCGGTCGTCCTGTCCCCCATGCCCGACGTGGCCGAGGAGCCTCCGGGCCACCAGCCCGGTCCGTCCCCGGCCCTGCTCACCTTCGCCCGGCGGCTGGCCGACGAGCACAGCGCCAAGCACGGCCGTCCCGTCACGGCCGACCTTCTCCGCACCCGTATGGGCATCTCCGGTGACCTCGCCGCCGACCTGCTGCGGCAGATCTCCGCCGATCCCACCTGACCGAAAGGAGCCGACCCGTCATGTCCCTTCCCGACCTGCCGTACCTGGTGGAGGCCCCCCGCACCTGGGCGCGCGGCTCGTACGCCGTGGAAGCCGCGGTGGAGCTGCTGGTCCGTCACGGAACCTGGCTGCACCGCAGCGACTTCCTGCGCATGGCCGTGGAGTACGTCCCGGCCGTCTACAGCCGCGCCCCGTACACCGTCATCTCCTGGGACACCCTCCACTCGGCGCTGTTCAACGGCCTGCTGCCCTGCTCCAACTCCGAGGCCGCCATCCTGCGGATCGCGCTCAGCCTCGCCGAGGGCCACCCCGTCGACCTCGGCCCGGCCGTCGCCCGCCTGGACCGGGCCAACCTCGCCTACGTCCTGGCCGCCATCCGGCACGCCAACGGAGACCGATCCGCCTGGGCCTCCGTGGACGGCACGTCATGACCCGGCTGAGCTGCCCGTTCTGCCGATGCTGCGCCCGTTACGGCTGCGAACTCGACGGAGACCCGGCCGACTGCGACCGCCTCGACCCCGCCGACGACACGCCCTGCCCCTGCCCCCGATCCGAGGAAGGAGGAGACACCACATGATCCGCACTTGCGGCTGCGCCACCTGCAACGGCACCGGCCTGGTCAACGACGACAGCGACAGCAGCCCCTACCAGGTCGCGGCCACCTGCCCCGACTGCGGCGGGACCGGCCTCGACATCTGATCAGCGACGCCACCACGGGGCGGCTCAAGCCTGGCAGCCCGCCGCTCCGCGGGGCGTCTCCTCCGCTCACTCGCAAAGGAACCACCAGTATGCGCCACCCGCCACCTGCGGATCCCGGCGACTCCGCCCGCGTCCGCCCCGCCCAACGAGACACCCGATCGCCCATCACCGGCCGCTCCGGCGGCGAGAGCACGGAAAGGAGGAGGAATGGCCGAACCCGCACCCATCGGTGATCTGGTCGGCCCGGCCATCCGGGACCTGGCCCGCCACTCCGGCCGGGACCTGAACCGCTGGCTCCAGCAGGTCGACCGGTTGCGCGGATGCTCCGCCCCCGTCCGCCTGGTCGGTGACGTCTCCACCGTCGACCCGGCCACCGGGGAGGTCCTGCACCACTACTCCACCAGCGGCGAGCCGCACGGGCAGCTGCTCGTCCGCTGCGGCAACCGGCGGGCCTCCCGCTGCCCGGCCTGCGCCGAGACCTACCGGGCCGACACTTTCCACCTGATCCGCGCGGGCCTGCTCGGCGGGGACAAGGGCGTCCCCGCCACCGTGAGCACGCATCCGCGTGTCCTGGCCACCCTCACGGCCCCGAGCTTCGGCCCGGTCCACCGCAGCCCGGACAAGCACGGTCGGGCCGACGTCTGCCACCCCCGCCGCAACGGCCCGGCCTGCTTCGAACGGCACGGCTCCAACGACCGGCGCATCGGCCAGCCGCTCGACCCCGGCACCTACGACTACGCGGGACACGTCCTGTGGAACGCCCACGCGGGCGCGCTCTGGCACCGCTTCGGGGTCTACCTGCGGCGGCACCTGAGCGCGTCGGCCGGGCTCACCCGCGCCGAGTTCGACCGGCGGGTCCGGCTCTCCTTCGCCAAGGTCGCCGAATACCAGGCACGCGGGATCGTCCACTTCCACGCCGTGATCCGCCTCGACGGCCGCACCCCGGACGGCGGGATCGACCCGCCTCCGTCCTGGGCCACGGCGGATCTGCTCACCGGGGCCATCGAGTCGGCGGCCGAGGCCGTGCACCTCGACGTGTCCGACCCGTACGGCGACGCCTCGCGGGCTCTGCGCTGGGGCGCCGTCGACGTGCGGCGGATCGAGACGACCGGCCCGGACGGGGCCGCGCTCTCCGAGGCGGCGGTGGCCGGCTACGTCGCCAAGTACGCCACCAAGGCCGCCGAGACCTCCGGCACCCTGGACCGGCGGGTCAAGCGCTCCGACCTTCCCCGGCTCGAACAGCGCGGCGTCACCGAGCACGCCGCCCGGCTGATCCGCACCGCCTGGGAACTCGGCGACACCACGGCCCATCCCGACCTCGCGCCGCTCCGGCTCCGGCAGTGGGCGCACATGCTCGGCTTCCGCGGCCACTTCTCGACCAAGAGCCGGGCCTACTCCACCACCATGACCGCGCTGCGCCGCGTCCGGCTGGAGTACCGCCAGGCCCGTGACCTCGCGCGCCTGCCGTACGACCCGGCCGCCACGCTCACCCTCGCGAGCTGGAGGTACGCGGGCCAGGGCTACACGGCGGGGGAATCAGCCCTCGCCGCCCAGTTCACCGACCACCAGACAGGAGGTAACCGATGCGCCACAGTGTGATCCAGCTCGTTCCCCGGCAGACCGGGCCGTCCGCCCCGGATCCGGACACCGCAACGGGCAGGTCCTGCGACGGCAGGGCCGTCTACACCGTCGCCGAGGTCGCCCGCCTCCTGTCGCTCTCCCGGGGCAGCGCCTACGCCTCCGTCCGTGACGGCACGATTCCGGCCATCAGGGTCGGCGGCCGGTGGGTGATCCCCAAGCGGCGTTTCCACACCTGGCTCGACGGACTGGCGGAAGGCGGAGAGCACTGACATGGGCCACATCATCAAGACCAAGGCCGGCACCTACCGCGCCAACTGGCGGGACCACACCGACCGGCAGCGCTCGAAGACCTTCGCCACCAAGCGGGAGGCGACGGCATTCCTCGCCGAGATCAACAGTTCGCTCAACCGAGGGACCTACGTCGACCCGCACGCGGGCAAGACCAAGTTCGGTCCCTACGCGGAGGCCTGGCTGAAGTCCCGGAACCACGAGCTGGCCACAGCCGCGCGTGATGAGTCGATCATGCGGAACCACGTCCTGGCCCGCTGGCAGGACGTTCCGCTCGGCAAGATCGACCATTCGGCCGTACAGGCGTGGATAACCGAGTTGGGCAAGCGGCTCTCTCCGGCCAGTGTGATCGAGTGCAACCGCCTGCTCTCGGGTGTGCTGCGCTCGGCGGTGCGAGACCGGATCATCGGCGTCAACCCGTGCGAGGGCGTACGGCTGCCCCGGCGTCGCCGCCAGGACGACGATGACCGGATCATCAGTCGGGAGGAGTTCACCGCCCTCCTCCCCCACATCCCCGACCGGTACCGCGCGGTGGTCGCCCTGGCGGCCGGGGCCGGCCTTCGGTGGGGCGAGTGCGCAGGACTGCGGTGGGACGCCGTCGACCTCGACGCCGGAACCGTCCGGGTGCTCCGGGTCGCCGTGGAGATCAACGGGCACGTCACCATCAAGCCCTATCCGAAGTCCAAGGCCGGACGCCGTGAGGTCCCGCTCCCCGGGTTCGTGGTGGAGCTCCTCACCGCGCACCGGGCCGCTTTCCCTCCCGGGCCGCTCGGCGAGGTCTTCACGGTGCGTAGCGGCAGCCTGATGAGCCGCCACACCTTCCGCGCCCGCGTCTGGCGGCCGTCCCTCGTCCGGGCCGGGCTGCTCGGCTCGGTCTCGGACCTCGGTGAAGGCTTCCTCGGCACCTGGACCGACAAGAGCGGCGGCGAACGGCATAAGCGCTTCACGACCAAGGAGGAAGCCGTCCTCTACCTCGCCCAGCACGCCGGAGAGGGCCTGCGCTTCCACGACCTGAGGCACTGCTACGCGACCTGGCTCGTCTCCAGCGGCGTCCCCGTCAACGACGTCGCCGGGCTCATCGGTCATGAGCAGATCTCGACCACGCTCAACCGCTACACGCACGCCTCCCGCGACCGCAACGGCCGTGCCCGGGCGGTGTTCGCCGACTTATCCCTCCACCCGACCGTGGAGAAACCGGCGACGGCCGAGCCGACCACCGATGAAGAACCAACTCCATAGTTCCTGAGCAAGCAGAAGGCTCGATTCCACAAATGGAGTCGGGCCTTCACGCTTTGCCAGCCCGGCCTGCCTTATGGTCAGCCCGTGACCGCTCCCGCTTGGCAACAGATCGAGTCGGAACGCTACGAAGATTTCTGGGCGGCCTTCGATGCCCGGTTCAACTTCCGGCCCCAGTACAAGCCCAGCCATGAGCTGTACGACGAGCCTGCGATCAACGAACCGACCCCGTCAGTGACCATCGATCTGTCCCCCATCTTCGCCACCAGCGGGTCCGCTCAGTTCGCTGCGGCACAGGACGCCGTCAACATCCTCGGTCTGCTGGCCATGACCCGCACCTTCACCGTGTCACAACGACTGCTCGTGCTCGACTGGCAGCATCCAAGCTGGGGCTTTTGGCCTCACCGTCAGGCCCTCACCGATACCCCCCACTGGCCCGTCGAGATCTTCCCCGATGGGGACTACTACATCTTCATGTCCGAGGACATGGCGAACGGCACCTTCGGCCATCCCTGGGAGCAGACCCTCTGTGTCTTCGGCGCAGACCTGACCGCCACGCTGGTGCCGCTCCTGACGTCATGGCTCCCGATCAAACGGTCCCACCTTCCATCGGCATAGCCGGCTTCTCAGGGGAGACCGAAGCGCTCGGCAGCGTTCGCTGACTTTTCGCTGACTCCGGCCTTCGGGAGCCCTGCGGAGGCCGTACGCCTCTCCTCCAGAGATAAACCGATCACATAGCCCCTGAACAGCGAAAAGGCCCGGCTCCATGATCTGGAACCGGGCCTTCCGTCCTGGTGGAGATGAGGGGATTCGAACCCCTGACCCCTTCGATGCGAACGAAGTGCGCTACCGGACTGCGCTACATCCCCAAGACGTGGACTAGATTAGCAAACATCCGAGGGCGCTCGCGCCATCCGGGCACCGATCAGTCTCCGACCGCGCGGCGGGACGGCTCTGCGTACTGGTCGAAGAGCTCGTCGCGGTGCTCGGAGAGGTCGATGATCTCCGCCTGCGGGGCCGCCGCCCGCCGCGCCGCAGCCTCCGCGGCCCGGCGCCGGGTGCGCCTGGCACGTTCCGCGCGGGCCTGGGCGGCGGCTCTGCGCCGCTCGGCGTCGACCTGCACCGCGACCCGCAGGACCGCCAGGTGGACGCCCAGGAGGACCACCGAGGGCGCCACGCCCCACCAGGGGATCACCTGGACCGCCGCGGTCACCACCGAGGCCAGGAGCAGCAGCGCGCACCAGAGCGTCAGCCGTCGCCGCTTGGCCACGAGCGCCGCCCGGCGGCGCTGCGCGGCGCGGCGGAGCTCCGCCCTCCGGTGCCCCTGAACGCCTTCCCCCTCCGGCTGCACGGCACCGGTCGCGGCCCCCGGAACAGCACCTGCCGACATCCGGGAGGCGGCACCTGGCGCGGAGGCGGTCGCGGCGGCGCCGGACGGCGCCGCGGATCCCACGGCGGATCCTGCGATCCCCGTAAGGGGTCCGGACGGGCCCTCCTCCTGGCCCGGGTCCCCGGCCGGCGAGCCGGCGAGGTCGTACGCCCCGGTGGCCTCGTCCCGCTCGTCGACCTCGACGAGCGTGGTCCGGTCGCGCCGCAGCCACATGGGCACGAGCACGCACAACCACATGACGACGATGGCGAGGTAGAGGAGGACGCTGCTCACGGTCGCCTCCGGGCAGCACGAAGGCACGCCTGACCACGGGGCGTCCTCACTGTGCTCACGTCACGCACCGTAAGACCGCGTGTCACTATTTGACGAGTATTCAATTCGGTGTGTCGCCAGATCGTCACACCTCTTCGTGCGAGGGACCGCCGGAGGCCGTGGCCTCCCGGGCGTGTCGCCACCGCGCGAGCAGGCCCCTGGGCGCGTCCTCGACCGTGAGGGCGTAGCAGATGTGGTCGCGCCAGGCCCCGTCGATGTGCAGATGCCGGCGCCGGATGCCTTCTTCCCGGAAGCCGAGCTTCTCAACCACCCTGCGGCTGGCCTGGTTCTCCGGCCGGATGTTGGCCTCGATCCGGTGCAGCCCGGTGGTGAAGAAGCAGTGGTCCACCGCCAGGGCCACGGCGGTCGGGATGATCCCCCGGCCGGCCAGCGCGCCGTCCACCCAGTAGCCGATCTGGGCGGACCTGGCCGACCCCCAGACGATCGCGCCCACGGTGAGCTGGCCCGCGAAGGCTCCGTCGTACGTGACGACCCACGGCAGCGCCAGCCCCTGCCTGCCCTCCCTGCGCAGCGTCCCGGCCATCGAGATGTACGGGCCCAGCCCGGTCCGGAACAGGGGCGTCTCCGGGTTGCTCGGCTCCCACGGCCGGAGCCAGTCGGCGTTGCGCAACCGCGAGTCCCGCCAGACCCGCACGTCCCGCAGGCGCAGCGGCCGGAGTCCCACCGGGCCCTCCGTCAGGGTCACCGGCCAGCCACGAAGTCGATCCACCCCTTCATCATCCCCCCAAGCCGCGCCGGCGTGCCACGGAGAGACCGCGGAGAGGCCGCGGGAGGTCACCGGGGATGGTCTCCCCCGCGGATCTGGTCCACGGCGTGCCGCAGCACGGGCGCCAGTACGGCCATGCCGTCGCGGACCCCGCCGGAGGAACCGGGGAGGTTCACGACCAGGGTGGAGCCCGCCTGGCCCGCCAGCCCGCGGGACAGGACGGAGGCCGGCACCTTCTCCCTGTTCGCCTGCCGGATCGCCTCGGCGATGCCGGGGATCTCCCGGTCGAGCACCCGCGCGGTCATCTCGGGGGTCAGGTCGGCCGGGGTCAGGCCGGTGCCGCCGGTGGTGACGATCACGTCGTAGCCACCTGCCACCCCGGCGCGGAGCGCCTCCTCGACCGGCTCGCCGTCGGGGACCACCACCGGGCCGTCCACCTCGCATCCGGCCTCCGCGAGCAGCCCGGCCAGGAGCCTGCCCGACGAGTCCTCGTACACCCCGGCGGCGGCCCGGTCGGACGCCGTGATCACCAGAGCCCGCATGCGCGGCCCGCCTTCCTCGTCGCCACTCCGCCGGGACCCCGGCGGGCGTTCCGGCCCGCGGTCAGGGCTCGCCGCTCCGTCGGCACCCCGGCGGGCGTTCCGGCCCGCGGTCAGGACCTCGTCCAGACGCCGGTCTTGCCACCGGTCTTCTCCTCGACCCTGACGTCCGTGATGACCGCCGCCGGGTCGACCGCCTTCACCATGTCGATCAGCGCCAGCGCGGCGACGGCGACCGAGGTCAGCGCCTCCATCTCGACGCCGGTCCGGTCGGCCGTCCTCACCCTGGCGGAGATCTCCACTCCGTCGTCGACCACGGTCAGCTCGACCTTCACGCCGTGCAGCGCGATCGGGTGGCAGAGCGGGATCAGGTCGGGGGTGCGCTTGGCGCCCATGATGCCCGCGATCCTCGCGGTGCCGAGCGCGTCCCCCTTGGGGATCTCGCCCGACCTCAGCAGGGCCACCGCCTCGGCGGACAGCAGCACCTTGCCGGTCGCGACGGCCGCGCGCGCGGAGACGTCCTTGGCCGAGACGTCCACCATGCGCGCCGCGCCGGTCTCGTCGAGATGTGAGAAACCGCTCATCCGCCTGCCCTGTCTCCTGTCCGATGCGGTCCGCCGTCCCCGTTCACAGGGGAATGATCTCCACGGTCGTGCCCTCGGGGAGTTCGGTGACGTCCTCGGGGACCACGATCAGCGCGTCGGCCTCGGCCAGGGCGGCGAGCTGGTGGGAGCCCTGCCGCCGCACCGGGGTCACGGCGCCCTGCGGACCGAGTTTCCCACGCAGATAGGAGCGCTTGCCCGCGGGTGAGCGGAGCGGCGCCGCGGTCACAGCCGTCGCGGTCTCCGCGGGACCCGCGGGCAGGCCCTGCATCTTCCGCAGCGCCGGGCGGACGAACAGCATGAACGACACGAAGGAGGAGACCGGGTTGCCGGGCAGCGCGAAGATGGGCACCTGGTCGTCGCCCACCACGCCGAACCCCTGGGGCATGCCCGGCTGCATGGCGACGCGCTCGAAGCGTACGGTGCCCAGCGGCCCGAGGGCCTCCTTGACCGGTTCGTACGCGCCCATCGAGACCCCGCCGCTGGTGATCACCACGTCGGCCCTGACCAGCTGGGCGTCGAGCTGCTCGGCGAACCCCGCCGCGTCGTCGCCGACGATCCCGGCGCGGTAACCCTCCCCGCCGGCCTCCCGGACCGCGGCGATCAGGGTGTAGCTGTTGGACTCCCAGATCTGGCCGGGGGCCAGGGTCGTGCCGGGTTCGGCCAGCTCCGCCCCGGTGGAGATCACCACGACCCGCGGGCGGGGCCGTACCAGCACCCGCCGGCGGCCGACTCCGGCCAGGATGCCGAGCTGGGCGGGACCGATCCGGGTGCCCGCGGTCAGCACCACCTCCCCCGCGCGCACGTCCTCGCCGGCCAGCCGGATCGCGTTGCCCTTCTGGACGGGCCGGTCGATCGTGACCCGGGCGGTGCCGCCGTCGGTCCACTCCACCGGGACCACCGCGTTGGCCCCGGCCGGCAGCGGCGCGCCGGTCATGATCCGCAGGGCCATCCCCGGCCCGAGCGCGTGCAGGCGGCCGTCCCCGGCGGCGACGTCGTCGACCACCGGCAGCGTCGCCGGGACGTCGGCGACGTCCTCGGCCCGTACGGCGTAGCCGTCCATCGCCGAGTTGTCGAAGGGCGGCAGCGGGACCGGGGAGGTGACCTCCTCGGCCAGGGTCGTGCCCAGCGCCCGTTCGAGCTCCAGCTCCAGCGGGGCGAGCGCCCGCACGGTGCGCAGGATGTCGCCGAGGTGCTCGTCGACCGATCTCATCGGGCTCATGTGGGCCGCCTGCGGGCTCGTCGGAAGGGTCATCGCGAGGCCAGGAACTCCTTGAGCCAGGGCATGAACTCCGGCGCGAGGTCGGGGCGGTCCGCGGCGAACTGCACGACCGTGCGCAGGTAGTCGAGCTTGTTTCCGGTGTCGTAGCGGCGGCCGCGGAACAGCACGCCGTGGACCGGTCCGCCGCCCTCGCCGCCGCGTCCGGCCAGGGTGCGCAGGGCGTCGGTGAGCTGGATCTCGCCGCCCCGGCCCGGCGGCGTGTTCTCCAGGACCTCGAAGACGGCCGGGTCGATCACGTAGCGGCCGATGATGGCCCAGTTGGACGGCGCCTCCTCGACCGGGGGCTTCTCCACCAGGTCGGTCACCCTGACCACGTCGTCCTCGGCGGTGGCCTCGATGGCCGCGCAGCCGTACAGGGAGACGTGGTCCTCGGGGACCTCCATCAGCGCGATGACGCTGCCGCCGTAGGTGTTGCGGACGTCGATCATGCGCTTGAGCAGCTCGTCGCGGGGGTCGATCAGGTCGTCGCCGAGCAGGCAGGCGAACGGGCTGTCGCCCACGTGCTGCTTGGCGCAGAGCACCGCGTGACCGAGTCCCTTGGGCTCGCCCTGCCGTACGTAGTGCAGGGTCGCCAGGTCGGCGGGCTCGCGGACCTGGGAGAGGCGCTCGTCGTCGCCCTTGGCCTCGAGGACCTCCTCCAGCTCGACGGCCCGGTCGAAGTGGTCCTCGATCGAGCGCTTGTTCTTGCCGGTCACCATGAGCAGGTCGAGCAGCCCGGCGGAGACGGCCTCCTCGACGACATACTGGATCGCGGGTTTGTCGACGATCGGCAGCATCTCCTTGGGCGTCGCCTTGGTCGCGGGCAGGAAGCGGGTGCCCAGACCCGCCGCCGGCACGACGGCTTTCGTCACGGGATCGAAGTCGGCCATATCAAAACCTTAGTGGAGGGACCTGTGGACAAGCTGAAGCTGCGCGCGTCGATCCGGCAGCGGCGTGCCTCTATCCCGGAGGACGAGCGTTATGCGGCCTCTGTCCAGATCCGGGAGGCGCTGCTGGACCAGCCGTGGGTGCAGATGGCCGGGCTGGTCGCGTGCTACTGGTCGACCGGGGCCGAGCCGGCGACGCACGGGCTGGTCTTCGCGCTGTGGAAGCACGGCGCGACGGTGATGCTCCCGGTGCTCCGCGACGACCTGGACCTCGACTGGGCGGTGTACGACGGGCCCGACACCCTCGCCCCCGGCCGCTTCGGGATCATGGAGCCGGTGGACGTACGGCGCGGCGTCGACGCGGTCAGGACCGCGGCCCTGGTGATCGTCCCGGCGCTGGCGGCCGACCGCTCCACCGGCGTACGGCTCGGCCGGGGCGGCGGTTCCTACGACCGGGCCCTGGCGCGGGTGGGGCCCAACGTGCCGACGGTCGCGCTGCTCCACGACGGCGAACTGCTCGACGGCGTCCCCGCCGAACCGCACGACCGGCCGGTCCGCTACGCCGCGCTGCCCGGCGGCATCGTCCGCCTGGGGGAGGGCCGGCCCGCCGAATAGGACAGAATGGTCCCCGAAGCGAGAGGAGGGGACAGGTGACTCTTCGCTCCCGGAGAGGGAGCGGTTTCCCGCTCTTCCCGTCCGGGACGGGCGGCCTGCACGCCCCGGCGGTTCTGCGCGGGGGCCCTCCGCCAAGGGAGCGAACCCTCCGTTGCACGAACGCGCCGACCGTCTCACCGGATCCTGACGGACAGCCGATGGACATCCGATGGACATGAACGTCTGGCTGCTGCTCGGCGCGGGGATCGTCATCGCCTCCATCGTCGCGGTGCGCGTCGCCCACCGCAGCGGCCTCCCCAGCCTCCTCATCTTCCTCGGGTTCGGCCTGGTCATCGGCGAGTCCGGCTTCGGCCTGCAGTTCGAGGACACGGGACTCGCCCAGCAGATGGGCCTGATCGCGCTGGCGATCATCCTGGCCGAGGGAGGTCTGACGACCACCTGGAGCCACGTCCGGGGCTCCATCCCCACCGCCGTGGTGCTGGCCACCGCGGGCGTCGCGGTGAGCATCGCCGCCGTCGCGCTCCCGGTGCGCTTCCTGCTCGGCATGGACTGGCGGACCGCGCTCCTGCTCGGCGCGGTCCTCGCCTCGACCGACGCCGCGGCGGTCTTCTCCGTCCTGCGCCGCCTGCCCCTGCCACCGCGCCTGTCGGGCATCCTGGAGGCCGAGTCCGGGTTCAACGACGCCCCCGTCGTCATCGCGGTGGTGCTGCTGAGCACCAACGCCTCGCCCAGCCTCGGGGTCGCCCTGCTGGAGGTGGTCTTCGAGCTCGTGGTGGGCGCGGCCGCAGGGCTGGCGATCGGCCCGGTCGGCGTCTACGCGCTGCGCCGCGTCGCGCTGCCGGCCGCCGGCCTGTACCCGATCGCGGTGCTCGCGCTGGCCTTCGCCGCCTACGCCGGCGCCGCGTCCCTGCACGGCAGCGGCTTCCTGGCGGTCTACCTGGCGGCGCTGGTCATGGGCAACTCCCGGATGCCGCACCGGGCGGCCAGCCGGGGATTCGCCGAGGGCGTCGCCTGGCTGGCCCAGATCGGCCTGTTCGTCATGCTCGGTCTACTGGCGAGCCCTTCGGAGATGTCGACCGCGCTCGTCCCCGGGCTGGTCGCGGGGCTGATCCTGGTCGCGGTCGCCCGGCCGCTGTCCATCGTGGTCTCCGCCCTCCTGCTGCGGATCACGGGGGTCGACCGGCTGAACTGGCGGGAGCAGGCGTTCCTGTCGTGGGCCGGGCTCCGGGGCGCGGTGCCCATCGTGCTGGCCACCATCCCCTGGGCCGCCACGTCGATCGACGACGCCACCGCCAAGCTCGTGTTCAACGAGGTCTTCGTCATCGTGGTCGTCTACACCCTGCTCCAGGGGCCCACCCTGCCGTGGGTGGCGCGCAGGCTCGGGGTCACCGCGCCGGAGGAGGCCCGCGACCTGGCGGTGGAGTCGGCCCCGCTGGAGGAGCTCAACGCCGACCTCCTGCAGATCAGGGTCCCGCCGGCGTCCAAGCTGCACGGCGTGGAGGTGTTCGAGCTCAGGCTGCCGTCCGACGCCCAGGTCACGCTCGTCGTCAGGGACGGCAAGTCGTTCGTGCCGTCGGAGTCCACCCGGATCAGGGCCGACGACCAGCTCCTCGTGGTGGCCACCGCCGCCTGCCGGGAGGTCGTCGAGAAGCGGATCCGCGCGATCAGCCGCCGGGGCAAGCTGGCCGGCTGGTTCGGCGAGCACGGCTCCTGACCTCCGGCGGGCCGGCCCGGGGGTTCCCGTGGGCCGGGCCGGAGGACTCCCACAGACCAGGCCGGAGAACTCTCGCAGGCCGGACCGGAGAACTCCCGCGGGCGCACCGGAGGACCTGCCCGGACCGGTTCGGAGGACTCCCTCGGGCCCGGTTGCGGGACGGTTGCGGGGCCCCGGCCGGAAGGCGCACGCCGGAATGTGACATCCTCCGCTCGCGTTTATGCTTGTCGACGCCGTACCATTAGCAGTCGCGCCAGTCGAGTGCCAATCGGCGCGGACCGAATGAGGAGGAGAGCGTGCCCACTTACCAGTACGCCTGCACCGCCTGTGACAACCAGTTCGAGATCGTCCAGAAGTTCTCGGACGACGCGCTCACCGTGTGCCCGAGCTGCCAGGGTGAGCTGCGCAAGGTGTTCTCTGCGGTCGGCATCGTCTTCAAGGGATCCGGTTTCTACCGGACGGACAGCAGGTCGTCCGGTTCGAGCACGGTGAGCTCCACCACGTCGAGCTCCTCGAACTCGTCGTCGTCCTCCGCATCCTCCACGTCCTCCTCGGGGTCGGCGGAGTCCAAGCCCGCCGCCGCGCCCGCGGCCGCGGCCTCCTGACGAACGGGCGCGCGGCCGGTCCCACCCGCCGGCTCACCGCGCGACCCGCTCCGCGCACCGGCCGCCCCCTCCGGCGGCCCCACGGGTGACCGGCCCGGTGCGCGGCCGGCCCCACCCGCCGGCCCGGTCCCGCGGCGACCGGTCTCAACGCGGCGCGGGGCGGTCGGTCATCGCGCCGAGCATCTCCCCGGGCAGCCGGTCCAGCAGTTCGCGCAGCCCGGGGTGCTCCTCCGGATTCCAGTCCTGGATCACCCGGGCGAGCCCCTCCCTGGCCTCCGAGACCAGGCGGTCGGCCACCCGCTCCCCCTCCGGGGTCAGCTCCAGGCCGAGTCCGTCCGCCGCCCGGCGGACCAGATCGCGCTCCACCAGGTGGGCGACGTACGGCCGTCCCCTGTCGATGGTCACGCCCGCCCGCTCCGCGAGGTCCGCGCCCGCCTGCCTGCCCCGGGTGCCCAGGCGGGCGATCAGCCAGACCGAGCCGGACGGCAGGTCGCGCAGGCCCGCCAGGTCGCCGAGCCGCCGGTAGTAGTCACGGCGCATGGCCTCGTCCGCCAGCCGCCACAGCCCCCTCTCCACCTCGTCGAGCGACGACCGGCCGGTCGGCACGGCGCCGTAGCCCTCGCCCGGGTCGGTCGCCTTGGTGGTCTCCCGCAGCGGGAGCTCGGGCAGGAGCCAGGCCACCGCGAAGGCCAGCAGCGCCACCGGGGCTCCGAACAGGAAGACCCTGGCGATCGCGTCGGAGTACGCCTCCAGGAAGGCTCCGGCGACCTCCGGGGGCAGCCGCCGGATGACCGTCGGGTCCTGCTGGACCGCGCTCTCGATGCCCGGCGGGAGCCGTACCGTCCGGGAGAGCGCGGCCAGGTCGTCGGCGAGCCGCGCGGTGAAGATCGCCCCGGCCAGCGCGACGCCGAACGAACCGCCGATCGCGCGGAAGAACGTGGCGCCCGAAGTCGCCGTCCCCAGGTCCTCGAAGCCCACGGCGTTCTGCACCACGATCACCAGGACCTGCATGACCATGCCGATCCCGACGCCCAGGACGAGCAGGTAGGCGCTCAACTCCAGGGCGCCGATGCCGGGGTGGATGCGGGAGAGCAGGAACAGGCCGAGCGCCGCGGTCGCGGTGCCCGCGATCGGGAAGACCTTGTACCGCCCGGTGCTCGTGATGACCTGGCCGCTGACGATCGAGGCGACGAGCAGGCCGCCCATCATCGGCAGCAGGTGCAGGCCCGACATCGTGGGCGAGACCCCCTGCACGACCTGGAGGAAGAGCGGCATGTAGGTGAGGGAGCCGAACATCGCCAGGCCCACGATGAAGCCGATCAGCGACGCCACGTTGAAGACCCGCAGCTTGAACAGGTGCAGCGGGAGCACCGGCTCCGGAGCCCGCTTCTCGGCCAGCCACCAGAGCACCCCCAGCACCGCCGCGGCGACGCCCAGCCCGATGATGACCGGGTCGCCCCACGGGTAGGTGCTCCCGCCCCACGTGGTCATCAGCACCAGGCAGGCGGTGGCGCCGCCGAGGAAGACGATGCCGCCGTAGTCGATGACGTGCCCGGTGGAGCGCACGCCGGCCGGCAGCGCCCAGGCCACCACGGCCAGCGCGAGCAGGCCGATCGGCAGGTTGACGTAGAAGACCCAGTGCCAGGACAGGTGGTCCACGAACAGTCCGCCGAGCAGCGGGCCCGCGACGCTGGAGACGGCGAAGACGGCGCCGAAGAACCCCTGATACCTCCCCCGCTCGCGGGCGGGCACGACGTCCGCGACGATCGCCTGGGCGAGCACCATGAGACCTCCGCCGCCGAGCCCCTGCAGCGCCCGGAACCCGATCAGCTGCCCCATGTCCTGCGACAGGCCGCACAGGGCCGAGCCCACCAGGAAGATCACGATCGCGGCCTGGAAGAGGGCCTTGCGGCCGTACTGGTCGCCGAGCTTGCCCCACAGGGGCGTGGAGACCGTCGAGGCGAGCATGTAGGCGGTCACCACCCAGGCGAGGTGGTTCAGGCCGCCCAGGTCTCCGACGATGGTCGGGAGCGCGGTGGCGACGATCGTCTGGTCGAGCGCCGCGAGCAGCATGGCGAGCATGAGCGCCCCGATGATGAGCCCCAGCCCCCTCCCGGGTCTCCGCTCCGCCTCTCCGGACGCCGTCCGACGGGTCCGCCGTGCACTCGTCTCGTTCCCCCGATCGACCATGGGGCAGGTCATACCCCATGTGTCCACACGGTCACATCGGTTACCGGAGTCGTCCACAGGCTCCGCTCTCCGCCCTCTCGCGGGGCGGCCGTGACGCTAGTGTCTGCGCCATGGTCAATCGCGCGGACGTCGGGGTCATCGGCGGTTCAGGGTTCTATTCGCTGCTCGACGACGTCACGGAGGTCACGGTCAGCACGCCGTACGGCCCGCCGAGCGACGTCGTCAGCATCGGCCGCGTCGGCTCGCGGGAGGTGGCCTTCATCCCCCGCCACGGGCGGGACCACCGCTTCCCGCCGCACCGCATCCCCTACCGGGCCAACCTGTGGGCCCTGCGCTCCCTCGGCGTGCGCCAGGTGCTCGCGCCCAGCGCGGTCGGCTCGCTCCGCCCCGAGATCGGTCCGGGCGCCCTCGTGGTCCCCGACCAGCTCGTCGACCGCACCTCCGGCCGCGCCCAGACCTACTACGACGCCGGCGGCGTGGTCCACGTCCCCTTCGCCGACCCCTACTGCCCGGTGGGCCGCGCCGCGGCCGTCGCCGCGGGCCGGGCCGCCGACTGGGAGACGGTCGACGGCGGCACGCTGGTCGTCATCGAGGGTCCCCGCTTCTCCACCCGGGCCGAGTCCCGCTGGTTCACCGCCAACGGCTGGACGATCGTCGGCATGACGGGCTTCCCGGAGTCCGTCCTCGCCCGCGAGCTCGCCATGTGCTACACCTCGCTGTCCCTGGTCACCGACCACGACGCGGGCGTCGAGACCGGCGAGGGGGTCACCCACGAGGAGGTCCTCGCCTTCTTCGCCGCCAACGTCACCCGCATGCGCGCCCTGGTCACCGACGTCGTCGGAGCCCTCCCCAGGGACCGCGCCTGCCACTGCGCCAAGGCCCTGGACGGCCTGCAGCTCCCCTTCGACCTGCCCCGGTGACCTTCCGTCCCATCCGGTGCCTTCGACCCCGCCCGATGCCCCTCGACCCCGCCCGGTGACCATCCGTGGAGTCAGCCATGCCCGTCGCCAGCCTCCTTCCCGGCCTGCGCCCGCAGGGCCGGCGCCTTCCCTTTCACCGTCTCCTCGGCCGCCGCCACCGCCTCCTCGCCACCGTCCTCGCCGCCCTGGCCGCGGCGTGCGCCGCGACCGGCCTGCGCCCCGAGACCTCGTCGGTGACCGTGCTCGCGGCGGCCCGCGACCTGCCCGGCGGCGTCCTGTCCGCCGCCGACGTGAAAACGGTCGCCCTGCGGCCCGGTACGGCCCCCGAAGGCGCCCTGAGACCGGGCACGCCGGTCGCCGGGCGGGTCCTGGCGGGCCCCGCGCGGCGCGGGGAGCCCCTCACCGACGTCCGCCTGCTCGGCCCGAGCCTGCTGGCCGCCCATCCACCCGGCACGGTCGCCGCGCCGGTCCGCGTCGCCGACCCCGAGAGCGCCCGCCTGCTGTCCCCCGGAGACGTGGTGAACGTGCTCGCCGCGCCGACCGGCTGGGACGGCTCCGCCGCCCCGGCCCGGATCGTGGCCGAGGGCGTCCCCGTCCTCACCGTCCCCGCGAGCGGGAGCGACCGGGACGCGCTCCTCATGCTCGCCACGACCTCGGATCAGGCGGTCGAGCTGGCCTCCGCCCAGTCCGGCGGCCGGCTGTCGATCACGATCGCCCCTCCCCGGTGATGATCCGGCCGTGACAGGGTAATAGCGCCCGCACCCCCGAAGGCGAACGACCCCGGAGGCCTGGAGGCCCCGGGCAAGGAGTGGTCATGCTGAGTGGATTCAAGAAGTTCCTGATGCGCGGCAACGTGCTCGACCTCGCCGTCGCGGTGGTGGTCGGCGCCGCCTTCACCGCCATCGTGAACTCCTTCGTCAAAGACCTCATCAACCCGCTCATCGCCGCCATCGTCGGCAAGCCCGACTTCAGCCACCTGAAGCTGAACATCGGCTCCGGCACGCTCACGTACGGCGACTTCCTCAACGCGGTGATCTCGTTCCTGCTGATCGCGGCGGTCATCTACTTCCTGGTCATCACCCCCTACGAGAGGATCACCGCCCGGTTCACCACGCCGGAGGAGACGAAGCTGCGGGAGTGCCCCGAGTGCCTCTCGGAGATCCCCAAGGCCGCCGTCCGCTGCCGCCACTGCACCGCCCAGGTCTCCCCGATGACGTGACCGGACCCGAGGGAGGGATCGGCCGGGGAGAGCCCGACGGGAGGCCGGCGGGCGCTCAGAGGAGCGAGCCGAGCTTCGGGTCGTACTCCCAGTGCCACGGCTCGAAAGGGCTGGAGTAGGCCCACTGGGGGTGGAACCACCCGAATTTCTTGCCGTTGGCCTCCACCCAGTTGAACTCCGCCGAGCGGAAGTTCTGCACGCCCCCGCACAGGTCGACGGCGAGCCCCAGGCCGTGGTTGCTGCGGCCCGGAACGGCGGCCAGGCCGGGTCGCCGGTAGTAGACCGACTGCTGCTCGGCCAGGCTCCGGTAGGCGTCCGTCACGCACATGGGCTTGCCGAACCTCTTGCGGTAGGCCTCGTTCATGCTGATGAACGCGATCGCCGCGTCGGCCCGGAGCTGGTGGCCGGGCTGCTGGAGCGGGCACAGGTAGGCCTTCGGGATCAGGCCGTTGGGGAACTCGCCCGCCGAGTTCACCTTCGTCGGATCACATCCGAGCGCCGCCCGGCCGACCTTGTCGATCTTGATGCCCAGTTTCACGAGCGCCTTGGTGAGCGTCTTCACCAGCTTGTCCGAACGCGCCTGGAGCGTCTTGATCTCGGCCCCCATCTGGGCCTCCGCCAGGAGCGTACCGGCCCGCAGCTCCTGCGCCTCGGCCGCCAGCCGCTCACGCTCGGCCTGCAGTCGGCTGCTCTCCTCCAGCACCTGGTTCCGCTCGGCGACGAGCTGGGTGACACCCGTCATCGCACGCAGCGTGTCACCGCTGGAGTCCCCGGACAGCAGGCCCGCCACGTCCCCTCCGACCGGCTGCTGGTAGAGCAGTCCGACGAGGTCGGACAGCGGCTGCCGCACCTGGGCGAAGGCCCGTTCGGCGGTCTGCAGCTCGCGCAGCTTGGCGGTCAGCGCCTTCTGCGCCTCGCGGATCTTGGCGCGCCGCTGCTCCAGCGCCTTGGTGGCGGCTTCCAGGTCCTTCGCCGCCTTCTCGGCGTCCCGGCGGAGTTCGGTGAGATTCACCGGATCGCGCCGGGCGGCGGCCCGGACCTCGGCCGGCATGCCCTGCCGCGCACCGGCCTGGGATTTCGCGTGCTCCTGCCGCACGGCGGCCCCGGCCTTCAGCGGCGCCTGCTGCGCGGTGGCGACCCCCGGTACGAGGGAAGTCATCGTCGCGACAACGACGATCAGACCCGCTGATCGACGAGGTAGCACGTTCGACCCCTCCGTTTGCGAACTCGTGACCCGGGTCAGGCACGCACGTTACTACAGCTCACCGGATGCCCGAGCCAGACTCCTCGCAGCCGCTATGCGCCGAACGCCCCATTCCGCAAGCTCCGCCCCAGGCTTCCCGCCGGTTCCACCCGGGCAGATCGCAGGCGGTCTCCGGCCCTCCGCCGATCCCGGAGATGTCAGACCTTCTGCCGGTTGCCGTCCAGGCAGATCTCCCAGAGCCAGGTGTCCCGCCACTCCTGCGAGCACTCCGCCTCCGTGCCCGCCGCCGCCTCCTCGGCCGGCGGCACCGGCGAGGGCGTGGGGGACGGCGTGGGCGACCGGTCCGGCGTCTCCTGACCCGAGGACCCCACGGGCTCCTGCGTGTGCGCCGTACCCGGCCCGTGCACCGTGCGCGGCGTCTCCTTCCCGCCCCCGCCGGAGACCCGCCGCTTCCGCCTCCTGTCGGCGGTCTCCGCCGCCTCCCCGGCCTCCCCGGCCTCCCCGGAGCGATGCATCGGCCGGGAGTAGGACAGGCCGATCAGGTCCGGCGGCATCCAGCCGTCGTACACCCGGTAGGGGCGCAGCGGCGGGGGCACCAGCCTCGGCTCCGTCGCCCGGTTCCCGACCGGCTCACTGTCCGTCACCGTTCCCCGGATCACCGTGTCTCCGGTCATCGCGCTTCCGGACGGCGCGCCCGCCGGGTCGCCCTGGGCCGCTCCGATCGCGACGGGGGCTCCGGAGGCACTGGGCGGCGCGGCCGCGACCGGCACACCGTCACCGAACGCCTTCCGCCGCTCCGGCTCCGCGGAGGCCCCGCCGCTCACCGCCAGGTCGTATCCGGCGACCTCGGCCATCATGAGGCCTCCCGCCAGCAGGGCCGGCACCAGCATCGCCACGCCCAGCACCATCGGCCGCGATGCTCGACGACCGGGAATCCGCTTCCGCCGCATTCTGATCACAGAGCGTGACAGTAGCCATGCCGACACCCCGACGGCTCACCCGCTTGCCATCCCTTTGGCCCACCGCAGGCAAGCGATGACCCGCCGCCGCCATCTCGATCTCTCCCCGACTGGGCACAGGCCCGGTATCTTCGCTACTCTTACAGACAGCCCTTGCCTCCGTAGCTCAGGGGATAGAGCACCGCTCTCCTAAAGCGGGTGTCGCATGTTCGAATCATGCCGGGGGCACCATCTCCACCAGCCGTTAGGCCCCTGACCAGGGGCTTGGCGTGGCCTCTCCCGGCGATTACATGCAGCCGAATGCCGTCGTGTGCAGCCGTAGGACAGCGGTCGGGGGACATATGGGGGACGATCTTGAATGCGTTTCCCCAGGTCGCCCCCTTAAGGAGTAGGGCGCCTTGCCCTATCAGACGTCGAGGGGATCGCTGATCTGTAAGCGCCGATCCACAGCCGAGACGAGCTGATCGGCCAGGCCAGGGGCGATGTCCTGCGCCCACTGACGTAGCGCGGCGAGGAAGCCTACGAGGTCTTGGTGAACGCTTCGGAGAAGGCCAGGCAGAGCATCGCGAGGGATGTCGAGGTACTGCTCAGACGAACCCGGGAGTTCTCCCGGAGGCAGGTGGTCTCTGTCCTGTCGAAGACGCAGCACCGGCCCCATGCTCTCTAGCCACGTGTCAGGGTCGTGACCGAGATCGACCGGCTGCCCATTCAGAGCACCCAACCAATCGCGCCATTCGTCGAGACCTACGCAACACCCAGGATTGATGACGACATCACCAGAGATGACGCGGAGTCCGCCCGGTGCGTAGGCCTCTTCGTCGGCGGACGTCAGATACGTCTCGATCGCTTCAGGCGCGTTCGCCGCGGTGATCGAAAGATCATCATCGGTGACGCTTCTCCAGATCAACGCCCACATGATGGCTCCGACCTTCTCCGGTGTCGGGAAGCGGGGAACCGTCAGGAAGAACTCACCTTGTTCGGCGGTCCAGAACGGGCAGTCATCAGACCATCGTTCGAGAACCGGCGTCATCGCGATCATTACTGGAGTGTAATAAGCGTCGTTTCCACAAATAGTGAAGGCCCCGGGATAGCCGGGGCCTGATTGAGCACGCGAACGAGATCATTCCTCCAGCGCTTCGGAGATCTTTCTGTTGGCACGGGTCCGCTGCCCCTCGATGCACTTGGCGTAGACCCTCAGGAGCACGTCGACGCTGTGCCCCGCTCGCTTGGCCACTTCGGTTGCCGGGACCCCGGCATTCAGCCACAGGGACACTGCGGCATGCCGTAGGTCGTACGGCCGGGCAGCGAGCGGCGAGGCGACCTGTTCGGCGGTGAGGGCCCGCCGCCGGGATTCTTGCCAGACCGCTGAGTAGGCCGAGGAGGAGAACGGGCGCCCCTTGGAGGTCCGGAACAGGCCCCCGTCGCCGGCCACGCCGTACCGATCGATGTGCGCCCGCAGGACGGCCACCAGGACGGGCGGGATCGGGATCTCCCGCGTGTCGTCCTTCGCCCGATGCTTGAGACCCCGGGAGTCGTGGGTCTCCCCCGAGTTCGTCCACCGTTTGTTCGCCTGGGGACGCTCCTTCTCGACGGTGAGCAGGCCCCAGCCCTCTTCGGGAATGTCGCAGTTCTGGCGACGCAGGCCCGCCGCCTCTTCCGGCCGGAGCGCGGCGTAGTACATGCAGGCGAACATGCCGTGGAGCCGTCCGCCACGGGTCCGGCCGACCGTGGGGACGGCCGCCAAGAGCGCACGAGCCTGTTCGGGGTTGACGACCGTACGGGGGTCGATGGTGGCCGCGGCCTTGGGCGGAGTCCACTTGACCGCCTGCAGCGGATTGGCGGAGAGCTCCTTCTGTTCCACGGCGAGTTCGAGCAGGTGGTGAAGGACCTCACGCTTGCGCCGTACCGTGTTCGCGGCGGCGTCCTTGCCGGTGAAGGTCACCGAGATGGCATCGAGGGCAGCGCGCACCACGCGAGGGTCTTGCAGATCGGCCAGCGGCAGCGATGCCTTCTGCAGCCAGGCCAGTACCGACACCAGGGCGTGGGGCAGCTCAGGGCGCCGGTCCACAGGCAGCAGGGCATGACTACGCAGCAGCTCCCGCATGTCGCCGTCCGCCGGCCGATTCGGCAGGTCGGCCACCAGCGACAGCAGGCCGTAGACGTCGGTCTCCCGGGTCCGGGCCGCCGAGGTGCGCCACCGGCTGAGGACATAGGTCTGCGCGAACTCCAGGAACGTCGGCCCCGCCGGTTGTTCAGCGGCCAGCATCGACAGCGGCAATCCGGCGGTGACGTCGGACGCCTCCCCCGCCTTGGCTGCCTGCCGCAGGTCGGACAGGAAGCTCTCGGCGAGTCCCTTGGTCCGGAAGCTTTTGGACTTGGCCTTACGGTCCACCGTCCAGCGCACGAGGAAGGACAACGTCTTTCGGTCCTTGCGCCGCTGGATCTCCCAGAACTTCACGTCATAAGTGGTGTTCACACGGCCTCCCGGAGAGAGTCGAGCCAGGTCAGGAGGTCGCTCCCCCAGACGCGAAGCTCGTCATCGGGGAGCTGGACGCACGCAGGCGCACGGCCGAGTTCACGCCAGCGGTAGAAGGTCCGGCGGGAGACGCCGCCTAGGGCCTGTTTCAGAAGTCGATCAAGTTGCCGCCCTGCCGCTAGATGATCTATGGGTGGCTCGTGGTGAGCTGTCTGGCGCGCAGTGGGCGGTGCTGGAACCACTGCTGCCGGAGGGAGTGAAGTCCGGCCGGCCAGCGGTGTGGTCCAAGCGCCAGTTGATCGACGGCATCCGCTGGCGGGTTCGGACCGGGGCGCCGTGGCGGGACATGCCGGAGCGCTACGGGCCCTGGCAGACGGTCTACGGCCTGTTCCGGCGCCGGCAGCGGGCCGGGGTATGGGCGCGCATCGTCACCGCCCTGCAGACCCGCGCCGATGCCACCGGGCTGATCACCTGGGAGGTGAGCGTGGACTCCACGATCTGCCGAGCCCACCAGCACGCGGCCGGGGCCCGCCGCGACGGCTCGACGCAACTCGAGCCGCCCGGCGGGCTGACCGGTGAGCCGGACGACCACGCCCTGGGCCGCTCCCGGGGCGGATGGACCACCAAGCTGCATCTGGCCTGCGAGCAGGGACAGAAACCGCTGGCCGTGGTGATCACCGCGGGACAACGCGGGGACGCGCCGCAGTTTCACGCCGTGCTGGAGGGCATCCGGGTGCCCCGCTCCGGTCCCGGCCGTCCTCGCACCCGGCCGGACCGGGTACGGGCCGACAAGGCCTACTCCTCACGCGCCATCCGCGCCTACCTGCGCCGACGCGGTGTCCGCGCCACGATTCCGCAGCCTGCCGATCAGATCCGCCATCGCGCAAAGCGGGGATCGGCCGGTGGCCGGCCACCGGTCTTCGACGTCGAGGACTACAAGGCCCGGCACGCGGTCGAGTGCGGTATCAACCGACTCAAGCGCCACCGGGCGGTGGCCACCCGCTATGACAAGCTCGCCGTCCGCTACGAGGCGACCGTCCAGATCGCGGTGATCGGCGAGTGGCTGTGATCACCGTCCCGCGCCGAGGCTGAGATCCTGGCCTTTCGGCACACGGCGGAAAAGGGGCCAGGTGATGGCAGGCGAGTACCTCCGGTTGAAGGCGGAGACCGAGGGGGGCGAGCTCGTCGTCGAGCCGTCCGAAGACGCGCTCCACGAGATGATCATCGGGTTGTCCTCGCCGGACAACACCTTCGTGATCGTTGAGCCCGACGACGATGATCCGGTCTGGTTCGCCTCGGTCTCCCGCCTGGAGGACGGTACCTACGAGGTCGAGTATCGCGATGCCGTCCGCGAGCGACACCATCTGGGCGTCGAACGCGAGCCGGATCGCATCGCCCGTGATGTGACCTGCTGGACCGCTGAGACCGCCCGGGCGCATAGAGCTCTCGGGCGGGACCAGTCCTCAGCTGACTTCTGAAACAGGCCCTGGACGAAGATTTCGGCGTGATCCGTTTGGGATCGCTACTCGGCGGTCGGCGCCCTGGAGCCGTTAAGAGACCGCATGTGGAACGAGGCAGCAGAAAGCCGCCGATATCAGCGATGAAAATTTCACACGGCGTTCGTAAGTTGCGGAAACGGAGAATCGGCTGTACAGACGGGTGACACCTCCCCGGTCCGATCGCGCCCAAGGACCCCGCCCCTTGACGACATCCGGGTCTGGTGTATTTACTCGCCGCCATCACCACTAAAGACGTCAGGTGTTGAAGGAGGGTCACACCGAGAAATGTTAACGTTAACATGAATCCCCGCCCATGGGATGCACAAGGTCGTCCAGCCTGGGTGACACCACACGCCCAGGTCACTCCGCATCCGCGGCTCCGCCTTCGCGTGGGAGGCAGTTCCTCGTTGACGCCGGACCGGACCGTCGGATGCACTCCGCGACAACGCGCTCAACGGAGTAGGTCATGCCGCTCTCTGCAGGACCGAATGTTAACGCTAACATATTGTCCGGGAGCAGCGTCTCCGCGCCGACAACCATGGGCGTCCTCTCCCAGAGGCTGACCCGCTGAACCGTGACCGGCAGCCGGTCACCGCCCCCCATCTCCAAGGAGCTCCGCATGTCCTTGAGTCGTCGTCAGCTCTTCCAAGCCACAGGCGCGAGCGCCGCGCTCACGGTCGTCGGCCAGCTAGCCGGCACATCCCCCGCTCTGGCCGCCATCCCCTGGGCCAGAGCCGACATCGGCGTCTCGGCCTACGAATTCGATCTCGGCCAGGTCCGGCTGACCTCCGGCCGCTGGCTGGACAACCAGAACCGCACCCTGAACTATCTACGTTTCGTCGACGTCGACCGGCTGCTGTACGTCTTCCGGGTCAATCACCGCCTGCCCACCAACGGCGCGGCGGCCAACGGAGGCTGGGACGCGCCAGGCTTCCCGTTCCGGTCCCATGTGCAGGGCCATTTCCTGACGGCGTGGGCGCAGGCCTACGCCGTACTGGGCGACACCACCTGCCGGGACAAGGCCAGATACATGGTCGCCGAACTGGCCAGATGCCAGGCCAACAACGGCGCCGCCGGGTTCACCGGCGGCTACCTGTCCGGTTTCCCCGAGTCGGACATCACGGCAGTGGAGAACCGCACGCTGACCAACGGCAACGTGCCGTACTACTGCATACACAAGACCCTGGCGGGACTGCTGGACGTGTGGCGGCTGATCGGCGACACCCAGGCCAGGACCGTGCTGCTGGCCCTGGCAGGGTGGGTGGACACCCGCACGTCGCGGCTCAGTTCGAGCCAGATGCAGGCCATGCTCGGCACCGAGTTCGGCGGCATGAACGCCGTGCTGACGGACTTGTACCAGATAACCGGCGACTCCCGCTGGCTGGCCACGGCCCAGCGGTTCGACCACGCGGCCGTGTTCAACCCGCTGGCCGCAGGCCAGGACCAGCTGAACGGGTTGCATGCCAACACCCAGGTTCCCAAGTGGACCGGGGCGGCCCGCGAGTACAAGGCGACGGGCGCGACCCGCTACCGCGACATCGCCGTCAACGCCTGGTCCATCACTGTCGGCGCGCACACGTACGTGAACGGCTCCAACAGTCAGGCCGAGCATTTCCGCGCCCCCAATGCGATCGCCGCCTACCTGGCCAGGGACACCGGCGAGGCGTGCAACACCTACAACATGCTCAAGCTGACCCGGGAGCTGTGGATGCTGTCGCCGACCCGGGCCGACTATTTCGACTACTACGAAAACGCCCTGCTCAACCATCTGATCGGGCAGCAGCACCCCAGCGACGCACGCGGGCACGTCACCTACTTCACCCCGCTCAACCCCGGCGGACGCCGTGGCGTCGGCCCGGCCTGGGGCGGCGGCACCTGGAGCACGGACTACAACTCCTTCTGGTGCTGCCAGGGCACCGGCCTCGAGTCCAACACCAAGCTGATGGACTCGATCTACTTCCACAACGGCACCACTCTGTTCGTGAACCTGTTCGCGCCCTCCACGCTCAACTGGAGCCAGCGCGGCATCACGGTCACCCAGACAACCTCCTACCCGGTCAGCGACACCACGTCGCTGCAGGTCACCGGCAACGTGAGCGGGTCGTGGACGATGCGCATCCGCGTCCCTGCCTGGACCCAGGGCGCGACGATCAGCGTCAACGGAGTCCGGCAAGACGTCGCCGCCGCTCCGGGCTCCTACGCCAGCCTCACCCGGTCGTGGACATCGGGCGACACCGTGACCGTGCGGCTGCCCATGCGGGTGGTCATGAAGACCGCCAACGACAACCCCGGCGTGCAGGCCGTCACCTACGGCCCGGTCGTGTTGTCGGGCGACTACGGCGGCACCAGCCTGTCGTCGGCCCCGGCCCTGACCTCCTCATCGATCACCCGGACCAGCACCTCGTCCCTGGCCTTCACGGCCATCGCGAACGGGGGATCGGTGCAGCTGGGGCCGTTCTACGACGCGCATGACCACAACTACGTCGTCTACTGGAACACCGGCGGCCAGGGCGGTACCGACACGGCGAGCTTCCGGCTGCTCAACGCGGCCAGCGGGCTGGCCCTCGGCATCCAGAACATGTCCACCGCCGACGGCGGCCTGGCCCTCCAGTGGACCGACAACGGCACCGCCGACCACGACTGGGTCCCGGTCGTCGACGGCGATGCGCTGCGGTTCCGCAACGTGCACAGCGGCAAGGTGCTCGGCGTCGAGAACATGTCCACCGCCGACAATGCCCGGGTGCTGCAGTGGGGTGACACCGGAACCGCCGACCACCGCTGGACGATCACCGATGTCGGCGACGGCTCCGTCAAGATCCGCAACGTCAACAGCTCCAAGTTGCTCGGCATCCAGAACGGCTCGACCGCTACCGGCGCTCAGGTGGTCCAAGACTCCGACAACGGCAGCGCGGACAACCAGTGGCGGTTCGTGCCGAATGGCGCACGGCGTATCCAGAACGTGGGCACCGGGATGGTGCTCGGCGTCACCGGCATGTCCACGGCCGACGGCGCGCTCGTCGTCCAGTGGGGCGATTCCGGCACCGCCGATCATCTGTGGACGGCGATCGTCGACAGCGGCGGCTACCTGCGGCTGCGCAATTCCAACAGCCAGAAGGTACTGGGCGTGGAGAACATGGGCACCGCTGCCGGGGCGCGCGTTGTGCAGTGGGCCGACAACGGCACCGCCGACCATCGCTGGCGGCTGCGCTACGGGTCGGGTGCCGTCTTCCGGATCCAGTGCGCCAACGGCGGCCGGGTCCTCGGCCTCGGCGGTACGTCCCAGGGCGCGCAGGTCGTGCTCGCCGACGACAACGGCTCGAGCAACAACCGCTGGAGGTTCCTGTGAGGCGCGTGCTCCCAGCTCTCTCGCCTCTGCTCCCTTTCCGGCGTCGAGTCTTTCCCGACAGGACCTCCGAAGACGCTCTGCGTGGAAAACCTTCCGGGTCTACATCACCATAGGTGTAAACATTCACGTCCAGCGTATTCCGGTGTTGCATGATCGCGATGTGTGATCGCGCTCAGGCGTGGGCCGCCGTGAACCGGAGCCGGGATCAGGCAGGTGCCGAATCGGGCGGCATCCGGGCACGGCCGAGCAGACGGACACAGCGGTCAGCAGCGGCTGTCCGAGTTCCCGATAGACCAGGCCGCAGAGGGAAACGGCCGTGCCGTCGGCCGCCGCGGCACAGCTGATCAGCGGCTGTCAGCCGGGTGGTAGACGCCTGCTGAGGTCCTCGGCGAGCACCTACTAGCGGTACAGGAAGCTGGTGTTGCGACGACCGGTTGAATCCACCATGTCACCCTCCTTACCGTTCGCCTCGCGGCGGATGCTCGGACGCGTGACCTTCGGGCGGGTGCGCTCGGGGTGAGGCACTGGCGCAGTGTCCTCACCCTGAGCGAGGTCCCCTGAGGGCTACTCCCTCCACTGCTCTGCCGGTGACACACCGGGCAGCGGCTTGCCGATGAGAGCCAGCGGGAGGAAGAAGCAGACCTGGCCGATCGCCATGATGAGCGTGGCGAGCGCCTTGTCGTCGTAGTGCTGCGCTGCCCGGGCGTACAGCTCGTCGGGAACGCGCTCGCCCGACGGGCTCGGGGTCAGGACGGATTCGACCAGTTCCAGCGCGATGCGTTCGGCGTCGGTGAAGTAGGGCGCGTCCCGCCAGGAGACCACGGCGGTGATGCGCTCCTCTGTTTCCCCGGCCTTGCGGAGGTTGCCGGTGTGCAGGACCGTCAGGTACGTGCTGCCGGCGATCTGCCCGGCGCGCAACTGGACCAAGCTGATGGTGGTCTGCGGGATCGTGCCGTTCCCGGTCGCCTTGTACAGGGCGCCGCCGATGTCCTTGAGCTCGGGGACGAGCACGGCGGGGTTGGGCAGGCGCGACTGGCGGTTGTGCTGCTCGGTGGCGGTCATGGTGGTGAGGTTCCTTTCTGAACGGTGTCTCGCTGTTCTGACGGGTCGCACGAGGCGAAGGTGACCGGTGAGGTGACGGATTTTCACCCAGCGGTGCCGCCGAGGGGCTCTGCGCTGCGGCGCGTGGGGCGCGGCCGCAGGAGGAGGACGGCGGTGAGGATGGCGGCCAGGTAGAAGGCGCCCGCGCCGAGCATGCCGGCGGTATAGCCGCTGGTGAGCGCGTCGTGCAGAGGGGTGCCCTGCGGCCTGCTCGCGGTGGCGGTGACGGCCATACCGGCCAGGGCGGCCAGGCCGAGTGCGCCGCCGATCTGCTGGCTGGTGTTGACGAGGCCGGAGGCGATGCCCGAGTCGCGTGGTGCGACGCCTTGGACGCCGCCGATGGTGGCGGTGACGAAGCCGATGCCCAGGCCGATGCCGCCGGCGAGCTGCGCGGGCAGCAGCACGAGCAGGGGGTTTTGGTCCGGGGTCAGCAGGCTAAACCAGCCCATCGCCGCGGCGGCCACCGCCATGCCGATCGCCGTCACGCTCCGGGTGGAGGCGCGGGCCTGCAGCCGGGGGCCGAGGACGCCGGAGCCGAGACCGATGCCGATCGCGAACGGCAGATAGGCCAGCCCGGTGATCATGGGCGAGTACTGCTTGATCGTCTGCATGTAGAGGGTGAGGAAGTAGAAGGTGGCCAGCTGCCCGGCGCCCATGAGCAGCATGACCAGGTTGGCACCGAGCCGACCGCGGTCGGCCAGCACGCCTGAGGGCAGCATCGGGCTGCGCGCGCTGCGTTGGATAAGCAGGAACGCCATGAGCAGGGCGACGGCGGCCGCGCCGAAGGTCAGGGTGAGCCCGTCACCGACGCCGTGGGATCCGGCCCGGTTGATCGCGAACACCAGCGAGCCGAGGGTGAAGGTCACGGTGCCCGCGCCGGGCAGGTCGAGGCCGCCGCGCTCGCGGGTGCCAGGCAGCAGGGCGGAGGTGCCGGCCAGGACCAGCAGCGCGATGGGGATGTTGACGAACATGATCCATCGCCAGCCGAGGTACTCGGTGAGCGCGCCGCCCAGCAGCAGGCCGGCGACCGAGCCCAGGCCGCCCATGGCGCCGTACACACCGAGCGCCTTGTTGCGCTCCGGTCCGGCGGGGAAGGTGTCGGCGAGCAGGGACAGCGCGGCCGGGGTGACGATCGCGGCGCCGATGCCCTGCAGGACGCGGGCGGCGATCAGCACGGTTCCGTTGCCGGCCAGACCGCCCAGCAGGGAGGCGGCCAGGAAGACGACCAGGCCGGCGCGCAACAGCCTGCGCCGGCCGAACAGGTCTCCGGCGCGGCCGCCGGCCAGCAGCAGGCCGCCGAAGGCCAGGGCATAGGAGGTGAGGACCCAGTCCAGGTCTGCCTCGGCGATCCGCAGGCCGGTCCCGATGACGGGCAGGCCCACGGTCACGATGGTGCCGTCCATCACCATCAGTAGTTGCGCCGCGGCGATCACCAGCAGGGCGAGGCCGCCTTTCTCAGGACGGGGGGCGGTGGGTGTGCTCATGGAACGTCCTCAGCAGGTGGCGGCGCGGTGGACGGCGGCGGTGAGCCGGTCGTGTTCGGGGTAGGACCAGCCGAAGCCGAAGCGGCGGCGCGTATAGCCGAAGGCGATGCCGCTGCGGGGGTCGGCGAAGGCTTCCGAGCCCGCTGAGCCGTCGTGGCCGAACGCGTTCGCGCTGAGGAACGCATATCGCAGGCCCTTGGCCTGGAAACCGAGCGCGTAGTTGCCCTGATCGCCGCGTACCAGGTCGCCGCCGACGGAGTGCAACTGGGTGAACTCCGCGACGGTGTCCGGCTTGAGCAGTGGAGGCTGCCCGTTGATGCCCCAGACGGCCGCCGCGTACAGACCGGCCAGGCCGCGCGCACTGCCCACGCCGCCGGCCGATGCCTGGCCGTTCGCGCGCACTGCCCGGGTGTTGACGAAGGCCACCTGGTCCAGCGGCGGTGTGCTGTTGAGCCCGTATCCGACGCCGAGAATGCTGTGCGGCCCGGGCACGTTCGCCCAGAACGCGGCCTCCTGCTCCGGGGTGGCCGTCCACCACTGGATCGGCCGGAACCGCTGCTCCTCGGCTTCGGGCAGCCCCAGGTACAGGTCCAGCCCGTACGGGGTCCGGATGCGCTCGTCGTAGACTTGCTGCAGCGACCGGCCGGTCACCCTTCGGATCACCTCGTTCACCAGGGCGAACGAGACGAACCCGCCGTAGCCGTAGGCCGATCCGGGCCGCCAGTACGGCCGCTGCCCGGCCAGACGGCGCGCGATCACCCGGTCGTCGGCGAGCTCGGCCGCCGCCAGCCCGCCGTCGACGCCGATGACGCCCGAGCGGTGGCTGAGGACGTCCCGCAGCGTGACCGCGTCCTTGCCGGCGGCGGCGAACTCCGGCCAGCACCGGGCCACCGGCTCTTCCAGATCGAGGTCCCCCTCCTGGACCAGCAACGCCGTCACCAGCGTCGCGGCGCCCTTGGTGGAGGAGTAGACGCCGGTCAGCGTGTCACCGCTCACCTCGTCCCCCGCCCACAGGTCCACCACCCGTCGGCCGTGCACGTAAGCGGTCAGTTGCGCGCCCGCCTGGCCGTCCTGCTCGGCCACCACCACGGCGAACTCCTCGCGCACCTGCTCGAAACCGTCCGCCACCGTTCCGTGAACATCCGTCCTGCCCATCGTCAGCGCCTTTCGTGAGTGTGTGGTCGCCGGCATGACGGATGCGGCGGATGAAAGGTGACCGGTGGGCTCGCGGTCACCTTTGCCTGGTTTGCTGCGTCAGCAGTGTGACGTAGTCGAAGGAGAGGATTGCGACCGTGACACCCCACGAATTCCTGGCCAACCAGTTCGAGGGCCACCGCCCCCACCTGAGGGCGGTCGCCTACCGCATGCTCGGCTCACTCACCGAAGCCGAGGACGCGGTCCAGGAGGCATGGCTGCGACTGGCGCGCTCGGACTCCGGCGACATCGACAACCTCGGTGGCTGGCTGACCACCGTGGTCGGGCGGGTCTGCCTGGACATGCTCCGCGCCCGCAAGGCCCGGCGCGAGGAGGCACTGGAGGACCGCCTGCCGGACCCGGTGATCAGCCGCGAGGACGTCACCGATCCGGAACAGGAAGTGCTGCTGGCCGACGCGGTGGGGCTGGCGATGCTGGTCGTGCTGGAATCCCTGAACCCGGCCGAACGGCTGGCGTTCGTGCTGCACGACATGTTCGGCCTGCCGTTCGACCAGATCGCGCCCATCGTGGGCCGCACCCCTGCGGCGGCCAAGAAGCTCGCCAGCCGCGCCCGCCAGCGGGTGCGTGGCGCGGCCCCGAACCCCGACCCCGACCTGGCTGATCAGCGCCGGGTGGTGGACGCGTTCCTGGCCGCCGCGCGCGACGGCGACTTCGAGGCGCTGGTGTCCATCCTCGCCCCCGACGTGGTGCTGCGCGCCGACGGCGGTGTGCTCGCCGGTGGTCTGAAGGTCATCCGGGGCATCGCGGCCGTGGCCGGACAGCTCGCCACATTCCAGCGCATGGCTACTGCCGCCACCACGTATCCTGCCCTGGTCAACGGTGCCGCCGGCCTCGTCAACACCATCGACGACCAGATGCTCTCCGTGATGAGCTTCACCATCTCCGACGGCAAGATCGCCGCAATCGATATCTTGTCCGACCCCGACCGGCTGGCCCGGCTCGACCTCACCCCCCGGGAACCGTGATGCCGCCACGCCGACACTGGTTCGTCGCCAGCGCCCCTGCGCGGAGGGACGGCTACGGGCCAGCCGTGGACGGGCTCGACTCTGACACCGTGTCAGGCGGCATCGTGCGGGGCACGTCCGTCACCTATGTCGGCTTCGGGCCGTACTGCTATGCCAACTCCCTCGCGATGGTCCTCAGCGGCTAGGTGCCGCCCCCGGCCGTGATCGAGGTTCTGACGGGCTCCCCTTACGGGATGCAGCTCATCGGCGGCCGGCTGCCGTTGTTCAACTCGTTCGGCTGGACCCCGTGGTCGGGCTGGACGCAGCGATCGGCCTGGTCGGCTGAGAGTGCGATCGCGTGGATGGAGGGACGGCCGCCGCAGCGCTCGATCGGCTGCGCTGGGCCTGCCAGGACGCCCCCGTGCTGGCTGGGCCGCTCGAGCTCGGTCCGCGGTCGTACCAACCCGGGGCAGGAAAGGCGCTCGGTGCCGACCACTACCTGGTGGTGCTGGAGGTGAGTGACGACACCGTGCTCGTACACGACCCGCAGGGCTACCTGTACGCCACGCTCGCAGTCGACGCCTTCGCCGCAGCGTGGCACGGGGAACTCATCCCCTACCTGGAGCAACCGTATCGGATGCGACACCAGTTCATCCGGCGGGGGCGGGTCGGCGCGGAGGAGGCGTTGCGGCGCTCTCTGCCCGCCGGGCTGGCTGGGCTGGCTGGCCGTACGGACGTGGAGGTCCCGCCCGGCACGCTGGGGCAGGCCGAGGCCGCCGAGCGCACGGCCGACCTAAGGCGTGTTTCATAAGCCGGTCAGAGCCACTCCCAGATGATGACGATGGTCAGGACGGCCTGGAAGCGGACGGTCGGCTTGTCGTAGCGGGTGGCGACGCCGCGGTGGCGTTCGAGGCGGGCGCTGCTGTTCTCGACGGCGTGGCATGGACGGCGCTCAACGCCGTGATCTGGTCGGCGCGGCGCTTACGCGAAAGGCCGAAGACCGGCGCGCCGGACGCGCCCATTGACCTACCCGAACTGATCGCCATGGAGCGGTGACTGATCCTGAGGACGCCGCGACGCAGCCGCCCGGTACCGCCAGACACGTCAGGGTTCTCTTTTCCCCTCGGCCGGCCCTCAGAAGTGAGAGCCGGCACCGGCACATCGCATGAGCATTTGATGAGGCGACTCCCACATCGTCCCCTGACCACCGCACGATCAGCGGTGCCCCAGGACGTTGACCACGCGGCCGTCCGGGGCCCGGACGAAGAACCGGCGGACACCCCACTCCTCGTCCTGCAGCGGGTGCACGATCTCGGCGCCGCTGCCGAGCATGGCCGCGTAGGCGGTGTCCACGTCGTCCACCTCGATGCTCATGTCCGGGGCGACGGGTGCCGTCCTGTCACGGGTCATGATGCTGACCTGCGCCCCGGGAGCGGACGGGGAGGCGAGGGTCACGATCCAACCGTGGTTCATGACCTCCTCCAGACCCAGGAGGCCGTAGAACTCCGCGTTCTCCTCCAGGGCTTCGGACTGGATGTTGGGGACGATCCGGCGGGCGGACATCGGCGACTCCTGCGAAGGCGGGGATGCACGTGTGATCCTTTCCGTCCAGGATGGCGCATGGGTTCCGGATCCGGCCCGCCCACCTCGCGGCGGGCCGGATCCGCGGCGCCCGGCGGCACCTCGCGCCGCCGGGCGATGGGAGCCGCCACCGCGGCCGGGATGACGACCGCAGCCGGGGCGACGACCGCGGCGTCCCGGCGGAGACTCGACGGACGACCGCGGCATGCCGGCGGAGACTCAGCGCTCGTCGACGACCCGGCCGTTCAGGGCCGCCGCGTCCCTGGTGAGCGCCATGGTCAGCGGGGCCTCCGGGAAGGTGGAGATGGCGGCGAGCGCGGCGCCCATCTGCGCGTCGCTCTCCCAGTGCCAGGTGTCGCTGTACGTGCCGTCCTCCAGCTCGACCAGCAGGGCGGCCGTCAGCCCCGGATGCGTCTCGCGGACGGTGCCGATCAGCGAGGCCCGGCGGGCCAGGAACTCCTCGAGGTCGGCGGGGTCGACGGAGTAGGTGTGGGACCGGACGACGGACACGGAGGACTCCTTCACCAGGTGCCGGCGATCTGCCGGATGGGGGCGTTGAGGCGGTTGAACAGGTTGGTCACGGCGATCAGCAGGAGGATCGAGGCGAGCTGCCGCTCGTCGAAGTGGTCGGCGGCCGCGTCCCAGACGGCGTCGGAGACCGCGTCGGCGCGGTCGGCCAGCCGGGTGGCGGCCTCGGCGAGTTCCAGGGCGGCGCGCTCGGCGTCGGTGTAGTGCGGCGCCTCGCGCCAGGCGGACACCAGGCCGATCCGCTCGTCGCCCTCGCCCAGCTTCCTGAGATTCTTCAGGCCGGCGTCCACGCAGAAGCTGCAGCCGTTGATCTGGCTGACCCGCAGGTGCACCATCTCCAGGAGCTCCTCGGGGACGCCCTGCGAGTGGGCGGCCTTGGCCAGGGCCTGGATCGGCTGCATCGCGGCCGGGATGATCGTCACCGGGTTCTTCATCCGTGCCTGCATCGTTCTCGCTCCTCCGACGTGCTGTCTTCCTGACAGCTACGAGGATGGATGTCCGGATTGATAGATTCCCGATGCGTCGGCGATGGAAGGGCGATACGTGCAGATCCGCTTCACACTGCTGGGTCCGGTGCAGGTGCTCGCCGACGGCGACGTGGTGGGGGGCATCGCACCGCGGCATCGCGCGGTCCTCGCCTACCTGCTGCTCAACGCCGGTCGGGTGATCAGCATGGAGAAGCTGATCGACGCCGTGTGGGGACACGACCGGCCCGACACCGCCCGGTCGCAGGTCCACGCCGCGATCACCGCCCTGCGCAGGGCGCTCCGCGGTGTCGGAGCCGACCACATTCTCGGCACGCGGCCGGGCGGCTACGTCGCGCTCCCCGCTCCGGGCTGGCTCGACGTGCAGGATTTCACCGAGCTGGTCGCGGCGGGCCGGTTCCGGGACGCGCTGGGACTGTGGAACGGCGACGCCCTGGCCGACGTGCAGGCCGCCTATGCGCAGGGCGCCCGTGCGCTGCTGGACGACCGGCGGCTGACCGCGGTCGAGCGTCTCATGCAGGCCGAACTCGACGCGGGGCGCCACAGCCGGGTGCTCGACGAGCTGGCCGGCCACGTGGCGGCCCAGCCGCTGCGGGAACGGCTCGTCGGCCAGCTCGTCCTGGCTCTGCACCGCTCCGGACGGCAGGCCGATGCCCTCGCCGCGGCCCGGTCGTACCGTACGGCTCTCGCCGAGGAGCAGGGCCTCGATCCCGGCCGCGCCTTCGCCGAACTGGAGCAGGCGGTCCTGACCGACGCCCCCGCGCTCAGGATCACGGCCGAGGTCGCGGCCGAGGACCAGAACCGGGACCAGGAACAGAACCGGGACCAGGACCAGGAACAGGACCAGGACCAGGGCAAGGCCGGGGACAGGATCCGGTCGAACTTCCTGCCCTATGACATCCCCGACTTCGCAGGCCGTACCGCCGAGCTGGACCGGCTCGTCTCGGGGCGACGGAACGCGATCGTGACGATCGACGGCATGGCCGGCATCGGCAAGACCACGCTCGCCGTCCGCGCCGCCCACCGCCTGGCCGATCGCTTCCCGGACGGTCAGCTCTTCATCGATCTGCGGGCGCACACCGCGGGCCAGGACCCGCTCCCGGCCTCCGCCGCGCTCGAGGCCCTGCTGCGGCAGCTCGGCCTGACCGACATCCCGACGGCGGAGAGCGAGCGGAGCGCCCTGTGGCGTGCCGAGCTGGCGCGGCGCCGCGTCATCGCCGTCCTCGACAACGCGGCGGACGACGAGCACGTGCGTCCGCTGCTCCCCGGCGTCTCCGACAGCCTGCTGCTGATCACCAGCCGCCGGCGGCTGACCGGTCTGGACGGCGCGCACGCGCTGTCCGTGGAGGTGCTGCCGTCCCGCGACGCCGTCGCGCTCTTCGAGAGCATCGTGGGCGAGCGGGCCGCCGACGAGCCGGAGGCCGTACACGAGGTGCTGGAGGCGTGCGGATACCTCCCGCTCGCCATCCGGATCTCCGCGGCGCGCCTGCAGCACCGGCCCCGCTGGACGGTCTCCTACCTGGCCGGCCGCCTGCACGACGAGCGGCGGCGGCTCGCCGAGCTCGCGACGTCCGAGCGGAGCGTCGCGGCGGCGTTCACGGTCTCCTACGAGCAGCTCGGTACGGCGGAGCAGCGGATGTTCCGGCTGCTCGGGCTGGCTCCCGGCCAGGACATCGAGCCGCACGCCGCGGCGGCCCTCGCCGACGTCCCGGTGTTCGAGGCCGAGGGACTGCTGGAGGGTCTCCTGGACGCGCACATGCTCCTGCAGCGCGAGCCGGGCCGGTACACCCTCCACGACCTGCTGCGCGAGCACGCCCGCTCCCTGAACGAAGCCGAGCGCCCGGGCGGCGGCCCGGGCGGTGATGCGGACGGCGGCCCGGGCGGCGGCGCGCTCATGCGCCTGCTCCTGCACTACCTGCACCGGTCCCGTTCGGCGGTCCGGCTGCTGTTCCCGCACAGCGTCCCCGACCGGCCGAACATGCCGCCCCAGATCACGCCGGTGGAGCCCATCGGCGGCGCGGCGGAGGCCATCGGCTGGCTCGACGCCGAGCGTGCCAACATCATCGCGACCGTGGTCCACGGGCCCGAGGTGTGCATCAGCCACCTCGCCGTGGCCCTGAGCCCCTACCTCGACCGCCGGGCCCACCACGACGACGCCCTGACCCTGCACGGCATCGCACTGCAGCGCAGCCGCGCGCTCGGGGAGCACGCCATGCCGCCGGGCCGCGCGCTCGCCGACCTGTCCTGGACCCACTGGCGGCGCGGCGACTACGAGCAGGCCGAGGACTTCGCCCGCCAGGCGCTCGCCGCCTGCGAGGACCCGCATGAGCGGTCGCTCGCGCTCAACGCCCTGGGCAACGTGGCCTGGCGCCGCCGGGAGAGCGCCGAGGCCGAGAAGCACCTCAAGGAGGCGCTCGACCTCACCCGGATCGCCGGCGACCGGGCCCGGGAGGGGTTCGTCCTCGCCGACCTCGGCATGATCCTGGTCCAGACGGGCCGCCACGAGGAGGCCCGGCGCCATCTCGACCTGGCGCTGGCCCTGCACCGGAAGGAAGGCGACCGGCTCGGCGAGGCCCGGGTGCTCAACCATCTCGGCTCGGCCCTCCGGAACCAGGGCAGGGCCGAGGAGGCGATGGCCCGCCACCGCCGGGCCGGGGAGCTCTACCGCGCCATGGGCAACGGCAGCGACGAGGCCTCGGCCCTCAACGGTCTGGGCGAGGCCGCCCTGGCGCTGGGCGACCCGGCGCGGGCGATCGACGAGCACACGGCGGCGCTCGCGCTCGCCGGCGCGGCCCGCAACCGGCCCGAGCAGGCCCGGGCACACGACGGCCTGGCCAGGGCCCACCTCGGCCTCGGACAGGACGACCGGGCGCGTGAGCACGGGCGCTCGGCCCTGGGGCTCTACGAGGAGCTCGGCGTCCCCGAGACCGACGAGGTGCGCGCCTTCCTCGGGGGTGATCAAGCCTGAGAGCGCTTGAACCCGAGGGCGCCCAAGGCCGGGAGCGCTTGAGCCTGAGGGCGCTTGAGCCTGAGGGCACTTGAACCTGAGGGCACTTGAACCTGAGGGCACTTGAACCCGATCGGCGGGTCAGGCCCACCCGTGCCGCCTCCGACGGTCCTGCCGGAGGCGGCGAGGCCGCATCACGCGACGGCGGTCCCCTCGAGTTCGACCATCAGGCCGGGGATCGCCAGCCGTGTCACCCCGAGCATCGTGGTGGGCGGTGCCGCCCCGGCGGCGCCCAGCCGCGCCGCCAGCACGCCGTAGTGCTCGAAGAGCCGGTCCACGTCGGTGGTGTAGACGTTGAGCCGGACCAGGTCGGTGAGGGACATCCCGGCCTCGCCGAGCACGGCCTCCAGGTTGTCCAGGCTCAGCGCCAGCTGCGCCGCCATGTCATCGGCGTGCTGGGGCTTGCCGTCGCCGCTCATCGCGGTCTGCCCGGCGCAGTACAGGGTCCGGGTGTGCCCCGAGACGATCTCGCCCTGGTTGTACCCCAGCTCCACCGACCACGCCCACGGGTTGACCGCCGTTCGTTCCATTGCCGTATCAGCTCCATCCGGTTCGTCGACATCACGCACGCCTGTCGGCGCGGTGGCCGCCGCCTCTTTCGTGACGCCGATCAGCCTCCCGGCAAATCACGACATCTTTTGTCGCGTATTCCGATAAAGTTTTCGCATGCGCGCCGACCGGCTGGTCTCGCTGGTGCTCCTGCTGCGGCGGCACGGTCGGCTCTCCGCGGCCGCGCTGGCCCGCGAGCTGGAGGTGTCCACCCGCACCGTGCTGCGCGACATCGAGGCGCTGTCCGCAGCCGGCGTCCCGGTCTACGCCGAACGCGGCCGGCACGGCGGTTTCGCGTTGCTGCCCGGTTTCCGGACCGAGCTCACCGGACTGAACCACGACGAGGCCCTCGCCCTGCTGGTCGCCGGATCGCGGCGCGGCGCGCAGGCGTTCGGCCTCGGCTCGGCGCTCGCCTCGGCGATGCTCAAGGTGGTCGACGCGCTGCCCGAGAGCTATCGGGACACCGCGGCCGGCGCGGCCGAGCGACTGCTCATCGACCCGGAGACCGACCTCCTCTCACGCCGGCTGGCCACCGAGGAGGTGCCCGACGCCGTGGTGGCCGAGGTGCTGCGCGCGGTGGTCGCCGGGCACAGGCTGCGCATCCACTACGCGGCCGCGGACCAGACCCCGCAGTGGCGCACGGTGGATCCGGTCGGCCTGGTCACCGTACGCGACCGGGGCTATCTGCTGGCCACGAGGTCCGGCGCGGACCGCACCTACCGGCTGTCCCGGATCCTGGCCGCCGAAGAGCTCGCCGAACCCGCGCAGCGACCGGACCGGGTCGACCTGGACCGGGCCTGGCAGGAACGCAGCACGCGGTTCCGGACCGGCGGCGACCAGGTCGCCGTGCTGGTACGGGTGGATCCGGCGCGGCGGGAGGACCTGGTGGGCACCGCGCTGGCCGTCCTCGCCGAGGCGGCCGACCCGGACGGCTGGCTGCGGATGGAGGTGACCTTCCAGGATCCGAGGCACGCCGAATGGGCGCTGTGGCAGCTCACCACGAACGCCGAGGCCCTGGCCCCGCAGTGGTTGCGCGACTCCCTGTGCGACCGCGCCGCCGCGATCGTCACCCGCTACGGGGCGTCGTCCTGAGACGCACCGCCGCGACCGTCACCCGCTACGGGGCGTCGTCCTGAGACGCACCGCCCCGATCGTCCACCGGGGCGCACCCGCCGGCCGGGCCGTGAGCGGCCGGCGGGCCGTCCCGCGCCGCGACGGACCGCGTGCCGGCGTACCGGTCGCGGTGCTCCCGGCGAAGTCGGCCCTGAGACGGTGAATCCTTTCGCGGTGCGGGGGCCTCTTATGGGGTGACGGTCACGCTGGGAAGGAGATTCGGATGAGTGACGTCGTGGTGCCGGCTGTCCGGCGGGCGCTTTTCACGGCCCCGTTCCGGTGGCAGGGGCGCGGACGTGGCTGACCGCGGCTGGGCGAGCGCACAACTCATCGAGGCCGCACAGGCCGGTGATCGAGAGTCGATCGCCGCGGTGGTCCACGGTGCCCACTCCCATGTGCGGCGCTTCGCGGAGCATCTCTGCGCCTCCCCGCAGGATGCCGAGGACGCCGCCCAGGAAGCGCTGATCATCCTCTACCGGAAGATCGGTTCGCTGCGCGCCACCGGGGCGCTGGCGTCGTGGATGTTCCGGATCGTCCAGAACGAGTGCCTGCGCCGGGTCCGGCTGCTGTTCGACCGCTATGACGAGGCCGACGCCGGTCTGGCGACGTCGGCCGAGGAGGAGGTCATCCGGCGGCTGGAGGCCGATCTCGTCGCACAGGCGATCAGGGAGCTGCCGGACGTGCAGCGCAGAGTACTGATCATGCGGGATGTGCTGGGTCACCCGGGGCCGGTGGTCGCGGAGAGGCTCGGGCTGAGCAACGCCGCGATGAAGTCCCAGCTGCACCGGGCCCGTAGCAGGTTGCGGCACAGCCTGGACGGAAGGAACGACACCGCCGACCGCCCGCACCAGGCCTGAACCACCCGCGCCCGGCCTGCGCGGACCGTATCCCCACCACCCGAGCCATTCCCACCACCCGAGTCGAAGGGGAGCCCGCCCATGCTCGAAACCGGATCGCCCGCACCCGACGTCGTACTGGAGGACACCGACGGCCGGACCTTCCGCCTGCGCGACCACCGGGGCGGTCACGCCGTGCTCATCTACTTCATGCGGTCGACGTCGTGCCCGGTCTGCAACCGGCACGTCCGAGACCTCATCCGGCGCCGCGACGAGTTCGCCGCCGAGGACATCCTGGTGTTCGTCGCGGTTCCCGAAGACCGTCGGACGGCGGCCGCGTGGAAGACCGAGCGCCGGATCCCGTTCCCCGTCCTCACCGGCCGCCTCGGCAGCCCGCACGAGATGATCGGCCTGAGCAGGAAGGTCTTCGGCGCGGTGCAGCAGTCGGGCAGCGTCCTCATCGATTCCCAGGGCGTCGTCCGCCACGCCCACGGTGCCACCATGCCCGTCAACGGCTATCGCAGGAAGGCGATCACCACCGCCGTCCAGGCCCTCCGCACACGTCGGTGAGCCGCATTCGGGCGGCCCTTCCGACGAGCGGGACCGGTCAGGGGGCCGTGTCGGAGGTCCGCCCCGGAGAGCGGACGACGGCCCGTCCGGACCGCCGCCGTGCGGCGGGAGCGGACGGGCACCGCGGGAGGCGGGTCAGCGGGGCCAGCCGGCCGGGTTCGAGCACGACTCGCGGGAGATCCCCGAACCGGTGTCCGGGAAGGCCCCGTGGCGCTCATGGTGCAGGTGCGCGAAGAAGTAGCACATCCGCTCGCACTCGGCGTCCGGCACCGCCGTCTCCGGATCCTCGGCCACCGCCGTGTAGAAGTCGCGGCCCATCGCCACGATGAAGCCGCGCGCGTACAGGAAGCCGTCGTCGGAGCCGTCGGTGACCGCCTGGACGTCGGCGCGGTCGATGTCGTAGAGCTTGCGCTCGACCACCCGGTCGAGATCGGTCAGCTCCTGCGCCGACAGCCCCTCGCCTGCGGAGCGGAGGTTGCCCAGGAACTTCGGCAGAGCGGCTTCGACCACGGCGACCGACGCGTCGCGGGAGTCTCCGCCGGGACCGGCCGCCCGGTGCGTCAGCGCCCGTCGCGCCCGCTCGACCTCCGCCCCCAGCGGCGCCCAGGCCGCCTCCACCAGCCCCCAGAACCGTTCCTCGTCCCCCACCGGGAGCCGCTGCTCTCTCATGTCCGCCGCCTCTCATGACCGCCCCTGCGATCTGTCCCGACCACCGAACCAGACGGCACCGACAACTCGCTCCCGCAGGGGAGAAATCCCGTTGGCCGGGACGCGCCCGGTATGCGTCGACCGCGGCGAGTACGGCGGGGCGAAGATCCGGAGGGCGGCCGGGATCCTCGGCCGGTGATCCTCCCGACCTGGCACACCGGCCGGGCAGGTCGTAGTGTTCGCGGCGACGGGAACCGGTCATCAACCGCAGAGGATCGCCGTGCACGTTCACGAGGCCGCGTTGCGCTGGACACAGGTGTGGACGACAGGATGGGCCCAGCAGGACGCCGAGGCCATCGTCGAGCTCCAGGCCGAGGACGGCGTCCACTGGTCGACGCCCTTCGGCTCTCCCCACCGGGGACGCGCCGGGCTCAGGAAATATCTCCAGGACGCGTTCGCGTCGGAGGTCGAGCCGACGCGGGCCCGCTTCGCCGCGCCGCTGGTCCAGGGGGAGCAGGCCGCCGCAGAGTACTGGGCGCTGTGCCGCTACGACAGCGGACCGCTGACCATCTCGGGGTGCACGATGCTCCGCTTCGACGCCCGGGGCCTGGTCGTCGAGTCCCGGGACTACTCCTACGTCACCCCCGGTCACGTCCCCTTCCCGTTCGGCTGGTAGCCGGCCCGGCCCGCTCCGCCCTCGCCCGGACGGCTCACCGGCCGAGCGGGGAACCGGCCTGAGAGGCCGCCGCTCGGGTACGTTGGGGCCGGTGGAGCAGCAGCAGACGAAGATCGGAAGAGCCGGCCGGTGGGCGGGGCCGGCGCGGGCGGGCTCTCCGGACGGCGAGCCGGTGGCCGCGCGCGCCCGGCGGCACGACGGATCGGCGGACGTGCACCCCTGGCGACACGGCGAGCCGGTGGCCGCGCGCACCCGGCGGCGCGGCGGGCCGGTGGCCGCCTCGCTCCTCGCCCTGGCCGTCGCCGTCTCCGGCTGCGCCGCCTCGCAGGGATCGGCCTCCACCGCCGCCCCGGCCGGCCGTACGGCGGAGCGGACGGCTCCGGAGCGATCCGCGGCACCGGCGACGGCACCGGCGACGCAGCCCGCGCGTGAGGCCGCCGCCGATCTGCCCGCCCCCGGTGCGGCGATCCCCAAGGACCCGGCCCGGCTGGCCCGTGCCCTGACCGACACCACCGCACGGCTCCGTCGGGCGATCGACGACTGGATCCGCGACGGCGACCCCGCCGAGGGGAGGGCTCCCGAGCCGGTGGTGCTGCTGGCCCTGCACCAGCAGCGCATCTACCGCCACCTCGCCCGCAACCCGAAGACCGCCTCCCGCACCTACCCCGGGTTGTCGAAGGCCCTGGCCGGGGAGGCGGAGGCCAACGTGACGGCCGGCCGGAACCTGCTCTCCCTGGTCCACCCCGTCAGCAGGCCGGCCAGGTTCCGCGTCCGGGAGCCCGAGCCCGCCGACGTCCTGCTCAAGCACTTCCGGCACGCCGAGCGCCGGTTCGGCGTCGACTGGGAGGTGCTGGCGGCGGTGATGTTCGTCGAGACGAAGTTCGGCCGCGTGCGCTCGCCCAGCCACACGGGCGCCAAGGGGCCCATGCAGTTCATGCCGGGGACCTGGGCCGCCTACGGGATGGGCGGCGACGTCCACGACACCCGGGACGCCCTGCTCGCCGCGGCCAACTACCTGCGCGCCTCGGGCGCGCCGCGCGACTACCGGCGCGCGCTGTACGCCTACAACCACTCCTGGGCGTACGTCGACGCGGTGCGGCTGCACGCGCGCCAGATCAAGCGCGACATCCGGAACTACTACACCTACTACAACTGGCAGGTGTTCGTGGTCACCACCCGCGGCGACCGCCGCCTCACCGGCCCCTGACCGCGCGGTTCCAGCCCTTCGGGACGGCCGCCGCGCAGACGATCGCACCGCCCCGGTCAGGGCGCGCCGCAGGGACGTGACCGAGTCCGTGATCAGGACGTCTTCGCCGGGTGCAGGGCTTCCCCCCGCCTGGGACGGTCGGAACGGAGCGCGAGCACCATCAGGGCCACCGCGGCGAGTTGGTAGAGGTCCCCGCCGACCGCGGAGAAGACGGGCCACTGCGGGCCCTTGTCCATGGACTCCGCCGACCCCTCCACCAGGAAGAGCACGAGATGCAGGCTGTACATCGGGACCAGGACGGCCGCGAGGAGTCCGGCGGCGACCCGGCCGGTCCGCGGCCGACCCAGCCGGGCGCCGAGCAGGCACATCCCGAGCCCGAGCAGCACGTACGGCGCGACACCGAGGATCCCGGTGAACTGCACGTAGCGGATCAGTATGAGGATTTTCAGGAGGCGGCCGCCGGAGAAGAGCTGGACCATCCCGTAGATGTTCCCGTCGTACTCCTCCGGCGGAACCGGTGGAGTCGGCGGAGTCAGCAGTGCCTGCATCTCCAGCCAGCCCAGGTAGGCGGCCGGAACCGCCGCCCACAGCAGGGCGGCGGCCCACAGCATCCGAGATCGTCGTGTCACGCCGGGCGACTCTAGCGGGCGGTGTCGCCGGACGGTTCCTTCCCGCGTGTCCGCACCGGGAGGCATCATGTCCACGTCGGTGGCCGCGCGCAGCGGAGACGGCGGAGAGAAGGGTTTCCCATGTCCGGCCAGACGCTCACGGACGAACTGCACGAGGCCGAGCGGCGCCTGCAGGCGGCTCAGCTCGCCGGAGACGTCGAGGAGCTGGACCGGCTGCTCCACGAGCGGCTCGTCTTCACCGGCCCGCCGGACGGCGCCTGCGTCACCGACGCCAAGCGACTCGACCTGCACAACCACCGCTCGCGGACGCAGGTCATGACCGAGGTCGTCCAGGAGGACCTCACCGTGCTCGTCGAGGGGCGGACCGGGGTGACCTGCTTCCTGGGCAGGCTGGCGGGCACGTTCGCGGGCGAGCCGTTCGCCGGGCGGATGCGCTACACCCGGACCTGGGTCCACGACGACGGGTACGGCTGGCGCGTCCTGGCCGCCCACGCCGGTCCCGCCTGACGGCCCGGTTCCGGCCCCTGACGGCCCGGTTCCGGTTCTCTGAAGGCCCTCTGAAGGCCCTCTGAAGGCCCCTGCTTCCGCCCGGCGGTCCCGGGCGCCCTCCTACCGGGACCGTCCAGGGAGGTCGGAGAGGTCGGCGGAGCCTTCCGCAGGGGCCGGCGCGGCCGCGCTCCCACCCGTGGAGCGGCTCGCGGTCGCCAGCACGGAACCGCCGAGGATCAGCGCGAACGCCATGACGGTCGGCGCGGTGAGGGGCTCTCCGAGCAGGACGACGCCCGCGGTGACGGCGACCGCGGGATTGACGTAGGTGAAGACCAGCGCCCTGGAGGCGCCGACCTCCCGGATGAGCGCGAAGAACACGATGAACGCCAGCGCGGTGCAGACGAGGGCCAGCCCGGCGAGCGCGGCCAGCGCCCGGCCCGAGGGCAGTGCGTCCGGCCAGGTCGCGATCGCGGGCGGCGTGTACACGAGCACCGCCAGGCCCAGGCACACGGCCGTCATGGGCAGGGACGGGACGTCCCGCAGCCGCCGGGCGGCGATGATCGGGGCCACGGCGTAGCAGGCCGCGGCCAGCAGCACCTCGGCGGTGGCCCACACGCTCCCGCCGCTCAGCTCCGGCCCGGCCAGCACGGCCACCCCGGCGAACCCCGTGGCCAGGCCCGCCCACCGGAGAGGGCTGAGCCGTTCGGTGCCTCCGGTCAGCCGTTCCACGATCACCGCGATGATGGGCGAGGCCGCGATGAGCAGGCCGGTCATCGAACTGGTCAGATGGCGTTCGGCGTCGGACAGCAGCCACCACGGCACGATGATCTCGATCACCGCGAAGGCGGCCAGCGGGCGCCGGTGCCGGAGGATCCCCCGCAACCGGCCCCCGTACAGTGCCAGCGGCAGCAGGACCGCGGCACCCACCGCGGTCCGCGCGAACACGAGGACGGGAACGGACACCTCGTCCACCGCCACCTTGATCAGCAGGTACGGGATCCCCCAGATGACGCTCATCATGGCGAACAGGCCCCAGCCGCGTCGGCTCACAGGCTCACACTCCCCGGTTCGGAATTCGGCTTCCCGGGCTTGCGGACGCTCCTGCCCGCGGCGGACGCCGGAGACCTCGGCAGACGAGCCCCGGCCTCTCCCGAAGCCCGTGACGAGCACCTTAGAAACGGCGTCGGCCGGATGTAAGAGCCAAATCCATACGGAGTGAACGGACCAAGGGGAAGGGGAGCCGGGAGACGTCCCGCCCACGGCTCCGACCGGTGTCTCCTCACCGTCCCGCCCGCCGGGCCCGGGTGTCTCCTCACCGTCCCGCCCGCCGGGCCCGGGTGTCTCCTCGCCCTCCCGCCCGCCGGGCCCGGGTGTCTCCTCGCCCTCCCGCCCGTCCTGCCCGCCGGGCCCGGCGGAATCCCGCGGCGACCGGTCCGAGGCGGCTCCTCACCCCACCCCGCCGAGCACGAGAGCCCGGACGGCCTCCCTTGCCCGCGCCTCGCCGTACTCCCCGGCCAGGGCCGTCATGTGCTCGGCCGCCAGCGGGGCGAGCAGCGCGTGCGCGAGCGGGTCGGCGTCGCATCCCGGACGGATCTCGGCGAGCAGGATCGCCGCGTGCAGACGCCAGAACCGGTAGGCGCCGATCCGGTAGCGCGCGCCGGGGCTGGCGGTCTCGGACAGGCGGACCAGGTCGAGATGGTCCAGCAGGTAGTCGAGGTAGGCGTCCACGAAGGCGGAGAGCCGCTCGGCGGCCGGGGCTCCGGGGCCCAGCGGAGGCGGTCCGGACAGGAGGGCCTCCTGCAGCTCGCGCTCACGCTCGTCGAGCAGGGCCGCGGCCAGTCCCGACTTGTCGCCGAACCGGCGGAACAGCGTGCCCTTCCCGACCCCGGCCTCGGCGGCGACCGCGTCCATCGAGACGCCGTTCACCCCCCTCTCACGGAACAGCCTCGCCGCCGCCGACAGCACCTTCAACCGGTTGCGCGCGGCGTCCGCCCGTTCCTTCGGTACTTCTCCCAGCAGCATCCGCAGCGGCTCGCTTGACGAAACGGACTGCGGTCCGGTAATTTTCGGGTCGTTCACACAAACGGACTATAGTCCACTTGACTTCGGAGGTCGACATGACCGCACTGATCAGCCGCGACGAACTGAAGGCCGCGATCGAGGCGGGGACCGTCACCGTCGTGGACGCCCTCGGGGGCGCCTACTACGAGCAGCAGCACCTGCCCGGGGCGATCGCCCTGGTGGAGGGCGAGGTCACCGCCCGCGCCGCAGAGCTGCTGCCCGACCGGGACGCCGCCATCGTCACCTACTGCTCCAACCCCGCCTGCGGCAACAGCGAGGCGGTCGCCCGGCGCCTGTCCGCTCTCGGTTACACCGACGTGCGCAAGTACCGGGAGGGCATCCAGGACTGGGTCGAGGCGGGCCTCCCCGTCGAGACGGGTCTGCCCGCCGAGCGCGCGGGGGCGTGAGCGGAGGCTGCGCCCACCGCCGCCCACCGCCGCCCACGCCGCTCACCGCCGCTCACAGCTCGGACAGCAGGCGCTCCGTCTCGCGGGTGGGCCGTACCCCCATCGCGCACAGGCGCCTGCGCAGGAGCGTCGCCGCCTCACCCGCCCGGTCCCGGTGGCCGAGCTCCAGCTGGAGGCGGATGAGGCGGCGCCAGGCCTCCTCCGGGTCCGGGTCCAGGGCGACGGCCCGCTCCAGGACGTCGAGCGCGGCCTGCGGGTCTGCGGGCGCCCGGAGCTCGGCGAGCCGGACGAGCACGTCGGTCTGGACCCGCCGTTGCCCGCTGCGCCGGTCGTCGAGCCACTCGCGGGCGAGCCCTTCGGCCAGCGCCCCGCGGCAGAGCCGGGCGGCGCAGTCCAGGGCGTCGATCCGCGACCTGTCGTCGGCGGCCGTGCCCGCCTCCCCGACCACGGCCTCGAAGTCCCACAGGTCCACCGCGACCATGGCCGGATCGATGCGGTAGGTCCCGCCGTCCCCGGTGATGAACGGGGAGTCCCGGCGGCCCCGGTCCGCCCCGTCGGTCGCGGCCCGCAGCGCGTCGCGCAGGCTCCGCAGGGCGTCGTGGACGCACGCGTCCACCTCCGTGCCCGGCCACAGGGCGGCACGGATCTCCCCCGCCCGCAGCCCCTGCGGGTGGAGGGCGAGCAGGACGAGCAGGAGCAGCCGGGGACCGTCCACGGGCACCGCCCCGGGGCGGCCCTTCGCCTGGACGACCGGCCGCCCGAGGATCGAGAGGCGTACGGGCTCCGGGCCCTCCCAGACGGGCAGCCCGTCCGCGTCCGCCCGTTCCCCGGCGGAGCCGCGGGCACCGCGCCCGCCGGAGGAACCGGGGACACCGCCCGTATCGGCCCCGCCACGGTCCCCGTCGCCCTCCTCCTCGCCCTCCTCGTCGAGACCGTTCCCGGCGCGGCCGTCACCGTCTCCGGCGGCCGCCTCGGCGAGCAGGCGCAGGCAGTCGCCCCCGTCACCGGCGGAGAGCCCGAAGAGCCGCGCGCCGAGCAGTTCCTCGGCCTTCGGCCCCCTCGCCTCGCCGATCCGGCCGTCCTCCCCGACCTCGCAGGTGGTCCCCGGCGGCCAGTCGCCCAGCAGCAGCGCCCCGGTGCCGGTCCGCGCGGAGGAGGCCAGCAGCGCGGCCACGTCCCAGTCGAAGATCTCCTCGGTCACCGACGCGACGAGCAGGACGGCGGGCAGCACCTCACCGGGATCGCGCTCCCGGAGCTCCGCGACGTCCGCGGCACCGCGTTCGATCAGCATGCGGCGCCGGGTGAAGTGCGCCTCGGTGAACCGGTCGACCGCCGCGTCGGCCGACTCGACGACCGCCAGCCCCGGTACGGCGCCCGCCCGGGCCTCCCACCCATCCCCGGCGGGGTCGAACAGTTCCCGCGCGTCCGCCGCACGGACGACGACCTCGGCGCGGAACCGCCCGGCCTGCCGCAGCAGGTCCAGGACGATCGCGCGGGCGGACCGGACGGCCCCCGGTCCCGTGAGCCCCAGGCTCAGCCCGGCGAGTCCGGCCTCGACGCCGCTCCGATCGCCGCGGTGGCCGACGAGCAGCCGTTCCGGCACGTCGAGGGAGAACGACTCCCGCACCAGATCGGCGTCGCCCGGCAGCTCCTCGCCCCTGTCCGCGTAGGTCCGCAGATGGGCCCGGCGCAACGCGCCGACGACGGGAGCGGGCTCCGGGTCCTCCTCAGGACCGCTGCCCGCGCCCGCCCTGGCTCCGCTCCCGGTCCCGGCCCCGGTTCCGCTCCCGGTCCCCGTCCCGATTCCACTCTCGGTCCCCGCCCCGGCCCTGGTCTCCGGTCCGGCTCCGCTTCCGGTCTCCGCCCCGGCTCCGGCCGGGGCCTGTGGGGAGATCCTCCGACGGCGATGGCGGTGGAAACGGACGGTGGCGTAAGCGGCGCTGATGCCGGCGGCGAACATCGGGGAGACCGCTCCACCCGACGGGGTCTCCACGACGAGCGCTCCGGGAGACACGGACTCCGGCACGGCGACCGGGGCCGGTGGGACCGCGGGCCGTACCACCGGCGGAACCCCGGAGAACGGAGAAGCCGCGACCTCGGGGAACAGAGAACGCGAGGCCTCGGAGAGCGGAGAGCGCGAGGCCTCGGGAACCGGGACCTGCGGGATCCGGATGCCGGATGCCGGTGGCAGACCGCCGGGATCGGTCGCGTCCTTCTCCAGGGTGATCCTTCTCATCGGGGCCGTGGGCCACGAGTCACCGGCGGCGGCCACCACGATCGTCGAGGGCTCCCGGCGGACGGTCGGCTGCGGGCCGGGCGGCGGGACCGCGGTGGTGAGCGCGCCGATCAACCGCTCCATGACGGCCCTCGGCGGCCCGAGCAGCGGTAGGTGGATCTCCACTCCCCGGGCCGCGACGGCGATCTCGGCGAGCAGCGCCACCGTGAACGCCGCCCACAGCAGCCAGAGCGCACCGGTCAGGATCCCGTACGGCAGGCCGTCCGGGATCGGGCCCGTGAGCATCCGCCGGGCCTCCTCCCAGGACGGGACCTCCCGTGGGAACCGCGGGACCGGTGGACCGTCCAGGCGGACCAGCAGCATCGGGACGCCCGCCTCGACCACCGAGAGCAGCCCGATCACCCCGAGAAGGCGCGCCGCGCGCCCGAGCACCCGCCCTGTCCGCCGTCCCGCCCTCCGCAGCTCCGCCCGCGCGGCCTTCCACCCGGTGGCCCGCGCGTCCGGCCGCCCCGCCGAACACGCCCCCGTGCCCGCGCCCGCGCCCGTATCCGCCTCCGCAGGAGCGGCGGCCCCCGGGGCCCTTCTCATCGCGGCGTCCCCGCCGTCCGGCGCTGTGCCGTCACCGACGCGCGGCCGGAGACCTCGAAGGCGCCCACCCCGGCGAGACCGAGGATCCGGGGCGGCTGGACCACCCGTACGACGACCGTCACCGTGTCGCCGGAGACCTCCACCGTGGCGCTGCCGGAGGCCGCCGAGGCGTAGGCCAGCGCGGCGGTCCGGGCTCGGCCCGGGTCGAGCCGCACCTCCCCGTCGCGGCGGTAGGCGCCGAAGTCGAGCTGCCGGGCGCCCGACCGCGCGGCCTCGTACGCCTCGTTGACCGCCCGCACCCGGGCCGCGAGCACCAGGCCCCCGTCCACGACGATCCCGGCGAGCAGGAGCAGCGCTCCGACGACTCCCGCCGCGAACCCGTTCACCGCGACCTCCAGGAGGGGATCGGCGCGGTGAAGGCCGAGGTGAGGTCCGCTCCGCCCGGAAGGTGCGCCATCGCTACGTCCGCCAGCCGTACCCGGCAGGTGACGGTCACGGTGACGGCGCCGCCCGGCCGGAAGAGGCCGACGCCCACGTCCGGGCCCGCGACCGCCGGGCCGCCGCAACCGCTCCGGCCGGAGGCGAGCACCGCCTCGGCCGCGGCCCGCGCCGCCGAGACGGCCCCGGCCGGATCGCGGGCGGCGGCCGCGGCCCGGGCGGCCTGGCGGGCGGCGCCGTCGACCTCCAGCCGCGCGCTGACCAGGCCGCCCGCCACGACCGCGGTCAGGATCAGCACGAGCAGCAGCGCAACGAGCAGGACCAGCCCCACCGCCGCGACCCCCCGCTCCCCCCGGACCACCCCACCCGGCAGGGACCCGCCGCTCCGGACCACCCCACCGAACAGCGACGTGCCACTCCGGGCCGCCTCGCCCGGCAAGGGTTTACCGCTCCGGACCACCCCACCCGGCAAGGGCCTCACCGGCCGTCTCCCATGTCTCCCGGTCTCTCCACCGGGCCGTGCACGACCACCCGCACCGGGAGATCCAGGAACGGCACGACCGCCTGGGCGACCCCGCTGACCTCGGCGCGGGCGCTGTCCGCCGTACGGGACACCGAGGCCCGCGCGTCGCGCAGCACCGGTCGCCCGAGCTGGGACAGCAGCAGCGACGCCTTCGCCCGGCCGACCTCCGCCCCGGCCCCGTGGACCCGGGCGGACGCCAGCGCCTCGGCCGCCGTCACCTCCGCGACGTGTACGGCGTGCCGCCACACCCCGAACTGCACGACGAGCAGGACGAGCGCCAGCGCGGCGGGGAACGCCACCGCCGCCTGGACCGCCGCCGCCCCCCGGTCCGGTACGAACTGGCGGGACCGTGCACGGGCGGCGTCCCTGCAGCCGTCCCTGCAGCCGTCTCTACGGCCGTTCCCCCGGCCTCCCTGGCCGCTCCCGTCGCTCTGACCGGCCCTTCGGCCGTCTCCGCCGTTTCCCTGGGCGTTCCGGATGTTCCTCCAGTGGTTCAGGGCTCCTCCAGCCGCTCAGAGTCCGGCCAGGACCGAGGCGACGGCCGGGTAGCCGGTGAAGATCAGGAAACCGAGGAGCAGCCCCGTGACGGGCAGGTCCATGCGCTCCGTCGCGGCCCGGGCCGCGATCTCGGTCTCGGCGAGCCGCCGAGACCGGAGCTCCGCCGCCCTGGCGGTGAGCGAGGCGCGCAACCGGGTGGCGTCGGCCCCGGCGAGCCCGCCCGCGACGGCGAGGCCGGCCAGTTCGTGCACGCCGTACTCCTCCCCCATCCGCCCGAGGGCCGCCCAGGGAGGACGGCCGGAGGTCAGCGCGGCCCGGACCGCGGCACCGAGCCGCTCGAACGCCCACCCGTCGCCGGCCCGCGCCGCCTCGGTCAGCGCGCCGTCGATGTCGCGGTCCTCCGCGAGGGCGATGACGGCCAGGTCCAGGAAGGCGGAGAGCGCGTGGCGGAGCTCGTCCCGCCGCCGGGCCGCACGCGAGCGCAGCACCCGGTCGGGGGCGAGGAATCCCGCCGTCCCCAGGAGTGCGGACGTCCCGGCGGAGACCTGCCAGGGCGTGGGGGCGTCGGCGAACGCCGCGGCCGCGCAGGCGGCGGGGCCCAGCAGCGCGCCCGCGATCCCGACGACGGCCTTCTCCCCGAGCAGGCCGTTCGTGCTGCCCCCGCAGACGGCCAGGTCGCGGCGGGCCGCGACGCCGGGCAGCCCCCAGGCGGCCAGCGGTCCGGCCAGCGGGCGGCCGAGGCGCGCGAGGAGGCCCGCGCCGGGGTCGGCGGGGCGTACCGGGGTGCCGTGGCGGAGCCGGTGGAGCTCCTGGGCGAGCGTGGGGCGGGCGGGCCAGAGTCCGAACAGGAGGGAGACGATCCCCAGACCGGTGCCCGCTCCGAGCAGCAGTGCGAGCGCCATCAGGCATCGCCCCCAACCAGGTGGAGCGGCAGTGCGAGTGCTATCAGGCATCGCTCCCAACCAGGTGGAGCGGCAGTGCGAGCGCCGCCGGCCGGGCGGAGCGGCAACGTGAGCGCCATCAGGCATCGCCCCCGTCCGGCCGGAGCGGCAGGCGCGGCGGTTCGGGGACGCGGCCGAGCCGGTGGAGCAGGAGGAACGAGACCGCGGAGACGAGCCCCGCCGCCAGCAGGACGAGCTGCCCGGCCGAGGTGTCGTAGGGAGCGAGGAACTCGCGGTTGAACAGCACCAGCCCGCCCGCCGCCACCGCCGTGGCGGCGACGACCACCCGGGCCGACGACCTGGCCCTGGCGCGCGCGGACGCGACGCGCAGCCGCACGGAGGCGTGCGCCCGGGCGGCCTCGGCCACCGCGCCGAGCAGGACGCCGAGCCGGTCGGCCCGCCGCCCGGCGGCCAGGATCAGCGCGGCGCACACCAGGTCGCCGGTCGGATCGGCGAGCTCGTCGGCGAGTTGCCGGAGCGCCGCGGGGAGCGGCTCGCCCCGGCCGACACGGGCGGCCAGCCAGACGATCCGGGGCCGGATCGCCGCCGGTGCGATCGGCGCGGTCGCGGTGACGACCTGCTGCAGCCTCGTCGGGGCGACGAGGACGTCGCGGAGCATCTCCGCCCAGCCCGCGATGGCCTCGATCCGCTCCACGGCCCGCGCGTGCTCGTGGTCCGGGCCGAGCGTCCCCGGCAGGAACCAGCCGGCCAGCCCGGCCAGGACCGTGCCGACGGGCCAGTGGGTGAGCGCGCCGACGGCTCCGGCCGCGAGGACCGCGGCGGTGATCCGCACCGGTGTCCGGCGGTCGGCGCGCGGGCCGTACCTCCCGGCTCCCCGGAACCCCCGGGGGCCCCGATGCCCCTGGTGCTCCTGACCCGCCTCCTGCCGGCGCAGTCCCGAGACGAGCAGGAGGAGCCCCGCACCGGCGCCCGCCCCGGCCAGCACCGCCAGCAGCACCTGAACGGTCACGCCACTCCTTCCAGCGGCGCGACCGAGGCGAGCGCGCCGGAGATCCGGCGGGCGGCCCGGACCAGGCGGGTCCGCTGCCGCCGCCCCTCCAGGAACGCCTGGGCGGCCGGGTCGTGGGCGATGTGCGCGCGGATCCGCACGCCGATCGCGTCGGTCACCTCCCGGGGCGGGTAGGAGCCCCGGCCGACCAGGACCAGCTCGGCGTGGGGCAGGGCCTCCGCCAGTCCTTCCAGGTGCGCCAGATCCGCCAGCCGGGGACGCGCCAGGACGAGGACGCGGTCCATGCTCACGGCGAGCTCCGCGGCCGGGCCCGCCAGCCGCCCCAGGTCGGCGACCACGGCCGCGCCCGCCGGGAGTTTGCCGAACACCTCCGGCAGCGTGGCGCTGAGCGTCATGAGCGCGGCGTGCGCCCGGTCCGGCCGGGCGGGGCCGGCGATCACCGGCAGGCCGCCGGGCAGGGTCTGCGTGTGGCGCCGCAGCACCTCCGCGTCGCGCTCGCTGCGGGTCTCGGCGGCCAGCGAGACGGTTCCCGGGGAGGGTTCGAGCCGGAAGTATCCGGCGAGCTCTCCGCCGGAGGCGTCCAGTTCGGCCAGGACCACGTCCGTTCCGGGCCAGGTGGCCGCTAGGGCGAGGGCGAAGGTGGTCGCACCCGGCGAGTTCTTCATCGAGGCGACGCCGATGACGGTCACCGCGCCCCCTGCGAGACCTGCACCAGTGTGAACATGCCCTGCGCGACCGGAGCGGCGATCTTCTCCGCGTCGCTCCGCGGCAGCAGCAGCGTGACCACGGCGGGGCTCTGCGGCTGGTCGGGCCTGCGGACCTCGGTGACCACGGCGACCACGGACTGCGGCCTCGTGCGGGTCCCGCCGGCGCTCGCGGTGACGGCGTCGCCGGGGATCTCGGTGACGGCGACCCGGTCTCCGGGCGCCAGGCCCGGAGCGTACTGCCCGGGCCGCACCGCCGCCCCGATCAGCGCCTGGTCCGGCCGGGGGTGGGCGGCGCTCTCGCCGACGTTCTTCTCGGTGAGCAGGGCCCCGGCCACCACCGGGACCGTGAGCTTCCGGCCGACCAGGCTCCCGGCACGGCTCGCCGGGATGAGGCCAGCGTCCACGGCCCCGGTCACCGGGCGCAGGTCGCCGGCGTCGAGGACGTGCCCGGCCGGGAGGTCGGACCGTACGGCCACCGCCCCCGCCGGGGTCCCGGCCCGCAGGGTGATCGCGGCCGAGGTGAGCGCGCACGCCGCCACGAGGACGCCTCCGAGCAGCATCCTGCCCGCGCTCCGGCGCCTCCTCGGCGCACCGGTCGTCGGTCGCGCCGGTCTGACCGCCGTCGTGGCCACTGCTTCCCCCTCTTCGGACTGTGACGATCTGCAGACTGCGATGGTCTTCAGGCTGTGGCGATCGCCGTCGTCATGCGGTGACGACCGACTGCGACTCGGCGACGCGGAACTCCTCGCTCGCCGTGGTGGTCAGGGACGGGAGCGGACCGCTCCGCCCGCCGGCCGTCCAGGTGACCTCCCAGACGACGGTGGCGGTCACCCGGTATTCCCCGTTAGGGGCGTCCATGCTCGAGTCGAGGTAGGTGTGGCCGCAGGTGGGCGAGGGGCGGCGCGGGTCGTCCCGGCCCTCGCGGTAGGCCGTGCCCGGACCCCGGCAGACCACCGTGGTGCCGTCGCCCATGTCCCAGTTCACCCGGGCCGGCCGGGCGAGGACGGTCGCGGTGGTCCCGCCCGCCGTGCCGGTGGCCGTACGGGGACGCCAGGACGCCCGCGAGATCGTGAGCCAGATCGGCAGCCGGACCAGTTGCAGGTCCTCGGGGCCCGGCGAGGAACCGATCTCCGGCTCGGGCAGGACGAGGCGGTCCACCGCCTCCAGGACGGCGGCCGGGGGGACGGGGGTCCCGGCGGCCCGCCCCCCGCCCGCCTGCGGGCGCGGTTTCAGGGGCTTCAGGGGGTCCAGGGGATCAAGCGGGTCCAGGAGGTCCAGCGGGTGGTCCAGCGGGCTCCGGGAACCGTCCCGCGGGTCCAGTGGGCCGCGGGGGTCCGGGGTGTACGGCAGGCCCGGCCGGCCCCGGAGCCCGGAGCGGCCGGCGCCCTCGGAGCGGTCCGCGCGCGAGTCGCCGCCGCCTCCGCCGCCCGCCGGGAGCCTCCCGGCCGCGGCCAGCCGCTTCCACCAGCGCCTGGCCCGCGCGGCGCACCCCGGCCCGCCTTCGGAGCCGCACCCGATGAGCTCGGCCACACCCCCCGTCGCCTCGACCGCACCCTCGGCGCCGGGGGCGGCGGGAGCGGCGACCCCGGCGGCTCCTCCGCTCCCGGCGGCCCTGATGATCTCCCTGCTCCCGGTGGACCCGGGGATTCCTCCGCTCCCGGCGGATCCCGTGGTCCCGGTGGATCCGGTGGTCCCGGTGCGGACGGCCGCCTCGGCGGCGGGGACGGCGGTCCCGGAGCCGGAGACCACGGTGAGGGCCGTGCAGCAGAGGGTGGTGATCGCGGCGGCGTGTCTCAGCATGTCCCGGCCTCCTTGAGCACGAAGCTCCTGACGTACCAGGAGCCTCCGCGCAGGACGAGACCCGCGGTGGTCCGGTGCCTGCCGGTGGGGGCGCCCCCGCTCACCCGTTCTCCGCTCCGCGTGCGGACCAGGAACCCGGTGTCGTCCACGCAGTCGATGACCTTGGCCCTGGTGGGCCCGGCCCCGGGTCTCAGCGAGGCGACCTCCGGACTCAGCACCGGCTCACCTCCGATCACCTGCTCCCGCTGCCGGGCGAGCCAGAGGCCGTGGCGCAGGATGGTCAGCGCGTCTCCGGTCGCGTGCCGGCCGAGGCCCCGGGCCTTCCAGTCCGCCGTCGCCGCCGCCGAGACGAACTCGCGCCACATGCCGCGGTAGGAGGCGAGCACGGCCTCCTCCGCCGCCGCCCGCGGGTCCGGCGGCGGAGTGGCCGAGGGAAGGGCGGTCGGCTCCAGGACGGAGACGGACTCGGCGGGCGCGGACTGACACCCGGTGAGCATGCACGTGACGACGGCCCAGGTCGTCAGCGGCCCATAGATGGCGCACCGTCGCCACATGACATGTCCTCGCTGGTCAAGAAGAGGTAACCACGTAGAGTAGTCACAGTAATGCGATGGGTCACCGAATTCCAGTAGCGGGGGCCATCGCGCCGGGTCCGGGTCCGCCGCGGGGTGCGCCTTTCCCCTCAGGTCATGACATGGCGGGGCGCCGCCCGGCCGGCCGTCTGCGCAGGTCGCCCAGATAGCGGTCCCGGGGCAGCGTGCGGACCCGCAGCGGCAGCCTCGGATAGACGACGGCCAGGAGCCGCATGAGCAGGCGGAAGCGCGCCCTCCGGGCGGGGGTCCAGCTCCAGCCGTACTGCTCGCGGATCGGCGCGGGCATCAGCCCCGCGGTGACGAGCCTGATCACCGGCAGGCCGGCGCGCGCGAACCACGGCACGTCGGGGTGGAGGACCTGCTCGGCGACGGCCCGCGAGGCGTCGCTGATCCTGAGGTTCGCCAGCATGTCCGCGTAGTAGGCGCGGAAGTCGGCGTAGGTCCGCGGCATCAGGTCCGGCGGGCAGCCGAGGATGGTGGCGAAGACCTTCGACTGCTCGTAGTAGGCGGCGAGCTCGTCACCGGACAACCGCCGGAAGACCGCCTCGTAGACGTGCACGGCCGTGGCGAAGAGGGTGGCGGCCACCCAGACCTGCAGCTCGGGATCACCGGCCCGGTAGCCGGGGCCGGTCACCCTGTCGTGCATCCGCGTCACGGCCGCGCTCAGCCGCTCGGCCTCCTCGCGGGTGCCCCAGGAGACGGCGTAGACCCACTGCATGGTGCCCCTGAGCCGGCCGAGCGGGTCCTCGGCGGTGTAGCTGTGGTCGTGGACGCCCTGGGCCACCTTCGGGTGGGCGGTCTGCAGCAGCGAGGCCGCGCCTCCGGCGACGAGCAGCACGGCCTCGCGGCCGATCACCCTGACCAGGTCGTCGTCCTCGAACAGTCCGTCGCTCATGCGACCATCGTAAGTAAGCATTTACTTTACGACAAGCGCCGCCAGCGGACCCGTGTGTTTCCCTACGCCGCGCGGCGGCCGTGCCGATGGCGGAGCGCTCTACGCCGCCAAGCGCGGAGGACGCGACCGGGTCGAGACGGCCGGGCCGGGCCCGGAACCGGCCGGAACGGCCACTGGGACCGCGGCCTGAGCCCGTACGGCCCGCCCCCGGAGGTCGTACCGGGGACGGGCCGCTCGGACCGCTCGGAGAGCGTTCCGGCCCGCGATCAGGAGCCGAACGTGGAGCGGGTCTGGCCGGCCACCTGCTGGGCCTGCTCCCGGGCGTGGTCGCCGGTGGCCTTGGCCGCCTCGGCGGCCGTCTCCTTGACCTGGCGGCCGGCCTCCTGCGCGGCCTCCTTGGCCTCCTCGCCGAGGCGCTGGGCCGATTCCAGCACCGCGTCCTTGACCGGCGCGACCATCTCGCCGGCCTGGTCGCGGAGCTGCTCGGCGGCCCGCTGCTCGGCCTCGGTCTTCGGGATGAGGGTGGCCGCGAGCAGTCCCGCGCCGAAGGCGATCAGCCCGGCGGCCAGCGGGTTGCCCTGGGCCCCCCGCATGGCCTGCTCCGGCGCCCCCCTGACGGCCTCCGCGGCCTGCTGCGCACCCTGCTTGACGGTTCCGGCGGCCTCCACGGCGGTCTCCTTGATGGTCCCGGCGGCGTCGGCCGCCGTGTCGCGAACGGTTCCGGCGGCGTCGGCGGCCGTGTCCCGGACGGTCCCGGCGGCGCCCGCCGCCGTCTCCCGGACGCTGTGGGCGGCCTGCCCGGCCTGCTGCCGCACCTGGTGGGCGGCGTGCACCGGGGTGCCCATCACCCGCTCCCGGACCATCTGCATCCGTCGGCGCATCCGGCCGGTACGGCGCTGCACGATCCGCGCCGGGCTGGTCTTGTCCGCGAGCCGGTCCACGTCCGCCGCCAGCTCCGCCCGGGTGGCCGCGATCTCGGCCCTTATCTGGTCAGGTTCCGCGCCCATCGCGCATCCTCCTTGAGCGTTTCGATCGTCTGCTCGGGCTTGGGCGACACCTGCCGCAACCGGGCCTTGCCGGTCACGAACAGGGCCGCGCCGGCCCCCGCCCACAGGGCCGCGACGATGAGCGCGGCCCAGCCCAGGTCCATGACGTTGCCGAGGCCGAACATGACCGCCAGCGTCACCAGCAGCGCGACCATGTAGCCGGCGAACCCGGCTCCGCCGAGCAGGCCCGCGGCCTTGCCGGCCTTGGCGGCCTCCTGGCGGATCTCGGCCTTGGCCAGCTCCACCTCCTGGCGGAACAGCTTCGACAGGTCCTCCCCGATCTCACCTACCAGCTGCCCCAGTGTGGGCGGCTCGGGTTCGAGGGGCGAGCTCATCGCGGCTCACCGTCCCAGCCCGTCGGCGGAGGGGTGACGGGCGTCCCGGGGAAGCGCTCCTCCCCGAACGCCGGCTCGGTTCCGGCCGTCCGGCCCGGGGTCGCGGGCGGGACGGGGGGCGTGACCGGTGCGGGCGGGACCGGCGGGATCGGGGTCGTCGGCGAGCCGGACACGCCGGTGCCCGCGGCGCCCCAGGTGCCCGCCGTACCGCCCGTGGTGCCCCAGGTGCCCGCCGTGCCGCCCGCTGTGGCCGGGCCCGGGTCGTCCGCGCCGCTCCACGCGCCCGCCGTACCGGTTCCGGTACCCGTCTGGCTTCCGGTGTCCGACGCGGCCTTGGCGATCCGGCCGACCAGGAATCCCGCGGCCAGCGCACCGGCGAGGAACGCTCCAGGACGGCGGCGCGCGAAGTTCTGGACCTCCTGCACCACGCCGGCCAGGCCGTGCTCGTCCAGGTAGTCGGCCGCTCGCCGTCCTCCGTCGGCGACCTGCTGCACCACTCCGGAGACCGGGGAGTCGGGCTTGACCGCGTCGCCGACCGAGGCCAGCTCGTCGGCCCACTGCCGGATCCCCTGGGCGGCGCGCCTGCCCTGCTGCCGCGCCTGCTCGTTCGCGCGCTCACGCAGCTGGTCCGCCACGCGGCGGGCCTGCTCCCTGGCCTCTCCGGCCACCGCTCTCGTCTGCTCCTTGGCGGTGCCGGCCACCTCCCCGACAGCCGACCTGGTCTGCTGCGCGGCCTCTCTGGCCGTCTCGCGGAGCTCCCCGCCCTCTGCCGGGCGCTCCCCCGCCCTGGTTGGGTACTCGTTCACCGATGCCTCCAAAGGTCGTGCATCCTCGGTTGCCGCGGCCTCTGCCCAGGTACCCATCCGCCATACACAAACCCCCCGAAACAATTTCAAACCTCACTCACCTTCCTGATTCTTCTTATTCACCTCGCACTCCCCGATTCGCCCAAGACCCCGGCTGACGTGCAGCTTCCTCTCCAAGTCATCGTCAAGGTCGGTTTCCAGTGAGAATCCCGATTTCGCCCCCGGGTACGGCCAGCGGAGTACGGACGGCATCGGTTCCGGTGCGTGATCGGGGGATCCAGTGAAGACGGTTCGATGGGCGGTGGGCGGCGCCGCGCTCGTCCTGGCGTTCGGGATGGCGGCCTGCGGGAGCGCGAAGGAGGCGGGCGGCGGCGGCACCATGACCCCGGCCGGCACGTCCCCCGGCGCCACGGGCGGCACCGGGGCGTCGAGCTTCAAGATCGGCCTGCTGCTGCCGGAGTCGAAGACCGCGCGCTACGAGAAGTTCGACCGCCCGTACATCACGCAGGGGGTGGCGACGCTCTGCCCGGCCTGCGAGGTCGTCTACGCCAACGCCAACCAGGACCCGAACCAGCAGCAGCAGCAGGTCGACTCGATGCTCACCAACAACGTCAAGGTGCTCATCCTCGACGCGGTGGACGCCAAGGCGATCGCCTCCTCGGTGGCGAAGGCCAAGCAGCAGGGCGTCAAGGTGGTCGCCTACGACCGGCTCGCCGGCGGCCCCGTCGACGCCTACACCTCCTTCGACAACGTCCAGGTCGGCAAGATGCAGGGCGAGGCGCTGCTCAACGCCCTCAAGGAGGGCGGCGACCCCAAGCGCGGCCCGATCGTGATGGTCAACGGCTCGCCCACCGACCCCAACGCGGCCGACTTCAAGAAGGGCGCCCACTCCGTCCTCGACGGGCAGGTGACCATCGGCAAGGAGTACGACACCCCGGACTGGAGCCCCGACCAGGCCAACACCCAGGCGGCCGGGGCGTTCACCGCGCTCGGCGCGGACAAGGTCATCGGGATCTACTCCGCCAACGACGGCATGGCGGGCGGCATCGCGCGCGCCATGCAGAACGCCGGGGTGCCCAAGGGGACCCCGCTGACCGGCCAGGACGCCGAACTCGCCGGCATCCAGCGCATCCTGCTCGGCACCCAGACGATGACCATCTACAAGCCGATCAAGCCCGAGGCCGAGAACGCCGCCCGGCTCGCCTACGACCTCGGCTCCGGCAAGGCCGTGCAGGGCGCCACGACCGTGGACAACGGGAGCGGCTCCCCGATCCTCGCCCTGATCATCCAGCCGATCGTGGTCACCAGGGACAACATCAAGGACACGGTGGTCAAGGACGGCTTCTGGACGGTCGAGGAGATCTGCACCGCCGACGTCCAGGCCGCGTGCAAGGCCGCCGGGCTGTCATGACCGCCGTGAGCGGGGAGCCGGTCCTCGCCGTCGAGGGGATCTCCAAGCGCTTCGGCGCGGTGCAGGCCCTGTCGGACGTCGACCTCGACGTCCACGCGGGCGAGGTGGTCGCCCTGGTCGGCGACAACGGCGCGGGCAAGTCCACCATCATCAAGGTGATCGCGGGCGTGGGCCCGGCCGACAGCGGCGAGATCCGCTGGGAGGGCCGGCCCGTCACGATCACCAGCCCCGGCGCGGCGCAGTCGCTCGGCATCGCGACCGTCTACCAGGACCTCGCCCTCTGCGACAACCTCGACGTGGTCGGCAACCTGTTCCTCGGCCGGGAGCTGGGCCGCCTCGGCGTGCTGGACGAGGTCGCGATGGAGAAGCGCTCCCGCGACCTGCTGCACACGCTCTCCATCAGGATCCCCAGCGTCCGCATCCCGGTGGCGTCCCTGTCCGGAGGCCAGCGGCAGACCGTGGCGATCTCCCGGTCGCTGCTGGGCGAGCCCAGGATCGTGATCCTGGACGAGCCGACCGCGGCCCTCGGCGTCGAGCAGACCGCCCAGGTCCTCGACCTGGTGGAACGGCTCCGCGGCCAGGGACTCGGGGTGATCCTGATCAGTCACAACATGGTCGACGTGATGGCGGTCGCCGACCGCGTCGCCGTCCTGCGCCTGGGCCGCAACAACGGTTTCTTCGACACCGGGCGGACCACCCAGGAGGAGATCATCGCCGCGATCACCGGGGCGACCGACAACGTGGTCATGCGCCGCCGGGCCCGTACCGGCCGGGCCGAGGAGGCTCCCGATGGCTGACAGGGGAAAGCACCGGGCGGACGAGCCCGCGGGCCCGGCCGGACCGGCCGCCGAGGCCCAGTTCGACCCCCGGCTGCTCGTCCGGGAGAAGGGCGCGGCCGGATACGTCGAGGAGTTCAAGCGCCGGGTCAGGGGCGGCGAGCTCGGCTCGCTGCCCGTCATCGTCGGCCTGGCCGTCATCTGGATCGTCTTCCAGAGCCTGAACAGCCAGTTCCTGTCCCCGCAGAACCTGTCCAACCTCAGCATCGACATCGTGGCGACCGGCCTCATCTCGGTCGGCATCGTCTTCGTGCTGCTGCTGGGGGAGATCGACCTGTCGGCGGGCGCGGTCAGCGGGGCGAGCGCGGCGGTGCTGGCCGTACTGCAGGTGAACAACGGCTGGCACCCGCTGGCGGCGATCGCCGCGGCCGTGGCGGTCGCCGTGCTGCTCGGGCTCGTCCACGGCGTGTTCTTCGCCAAACTCGGCGTGCCGTCGTTCGTGGTCACGCTGGCCGGGATGCTCGCCTGGACCGGGTTCCAGCTCTGGGTGCTGGGGCCCAGCGGCACGATCAACCTGCCCTACGAGGGCCTGGTCGCCGGCCTCACCAGCACCTACTTCACTCAGCTCATCGCCGCGTACGGCCTGGCGGGCCTCGTCACGGCCGGGTTCTTCGCCGCCTCGGTCCTCGGCAACGCCCGCCGCCGCGCCGCGGGCATCCCCTCCCGGACGATGGCCGACGTCATCCTGCGCACCCTGGTCCTGGCGTTCGTCGTGTTCGGCGTGGCCCACGTGCTCAACCAGTACAAGGGGCTGCCGCTGGCCCTGCTGATCTTCCTCGTGGTGGTGGTCGCCGCCGACTTCGTGCAGCGCCGTACCCGCTACGGGCGGAAGGTCTTCGCCGTCGGCGGCAACATCGAGGCGGCCCGGCGCGCGGGGATCAACGTGGCCGCGATCCGCGTCTCGGTGTTCATGATCTCCGGTGCGATGGCGGCCGTCGGCGGCGTCTTCGCGGCCTCCCGCATCGCCTCGGCCAGCCAGGCGACCGGTCAGAGCAACGTGCTGATGATGGCCATCGCGGCGGCGGTGATCGGCGGCACCAGCCTGTTCGGCGGGCGCGGGACGGCCTACTCGGCCCTGCTGGGCATGCTGGTCATCCAGTCGATCTCCTCCGGGATGGCGCTGCAGGGCGTGAGCAACTCGATCCAGTTCATGGTCACCGGAGCGGTGCTGCTGGCCGCGGTGGTGATCGACTCGCTCTCCCGGCGCAGCCAGAAGGCCTCCGGCCGCGCCTGACCGTCCTCTCCCGACGGGGTACGGTCTGCACATGTCTGAGCGCAGCATGCCGAACGACGCGGCGTCCTGGGTCTGCCCCCACGGGCAGGATGCCCGCCGCGGTTGCGTGACCTGCTACGAGGAGGCGTCGGAGGCCGCCCCCGGGACGCCCTCCTGGGAGGTCGCCGCGTGGTTCACCGCCCCCCGGCCGATCCCCATCAGGACCCTGCAGGACGTCCACCGGCACGGCCGCAGCTTCGCCATCGACCAGCCCTCCACCCCGCTCGTCTACCTGCTGACCGGCCGGACGTCCGCCCCCGACAGCGTGCAGGCCGTCGCGGGGGTGGTGGGGTTCCTGCTGCACAACCGCCACGTGGTCACCGGCTTCACCGTGACGGAGACGCGGGCCACCCTCCTGCCCCGCACCGACACCGGCGGGGCCCGCACGACGGACACCTGGCTCGACGACACCCCCTGAGCCGCGGCGCGACCGCCGCGGTCCGTCAGGCGTTCGCCAGGCCCTCGGGGCTCCCGGTGAACCCGGCGTCCTCGATGCTCCTGAGGTGCTCCAGGGGGTCGGCCCCGTCCACGTCGAAGTAGACGCGGATCGTGGTGCCGCCCTGGCCCGTGTGGATGCGGACCAGGTCGCTGAGGAGGTTCGTCACGAGCAGCCCGCGCGAGCCGAGCTGGTGGATCGGGGTCGGGCACCGTCCGGCGAGCGGGTCGGTGATGTGGCCGCCGTCGCTGACGTCGAACACCACCCGGTCACCCTCCTGCCAGACGCGCAGGGTCCCCGAACCGCCGCCGTAGTCGAGGCTGTTGGCCGCCAGTTCACTGGCGATCAGCCGCAGGTCCTCCAGGCGCTCGCCGGTCAGGCCGATCCTGGCCGCGTGCTCGGTGGCGAAGGCGCGGACCCGGCCCAGCGGATCGTCGCCGAAGCCCTGGCCGTAGCGCATCACCGCGGCGTCCTCCGGGGCGGGCAGCGGCCGGTTGCAGTCGCGCAGGACGCGCTCCAGCGCGTAGTGGGCGCTCGCCGACGCGACGGAGCCGTCCACGAGGACGGGGTGGGTCATCCGCGCGTCCTCGATGACCTCGTGAGGCAGCCCGCGGAGGTCGTAGGGGCACAGGATGGTGACGTCCCGGCCGGAGAACGCGAGGTTGATCAGCGCCTCGTGCTGGAGGCACGCCGGGTATTCGGTCGCCGACCGGCCCGGCCAGATCGGTTCGCCGATGATGCGGACGCGCCGGCCCGGGTGCAGGTCGGTGAAGGCCCGCAGGACTCCCGGGATGATGCGCCCGGGGTTGCGTCCGGCCTCGCCCATGTCGATCAGCCGCACCTCCGCCGCCGCCGCGCCCAGCGCCCCGCGGATCAGCTCCAGGTTCCTGCCCGGCACCGCCACCGCGACCGGCTCTCCCGCGGCCAGTCCCTCCAGGAGGAAGGGCACGGTCCCCGCGAGGTATTCGTCGGCGTCCCGGTAGAAGAGCGCCGGATGCTCGAAGGGCTCGACGGTTGCGGACGGTGTGACGTTCATGGGCTCTCCACCACGACCGGAAGGCTGCCCGATCCGATCAGGGTCAGTACGGTTTTCAGTATGCGGGGCGGGTGATGCAGGAACATCCGTTTACCGGCAGGAAGGGTTCCCGCCGTATCGGTGATCAACCATGTCCCCCGGACGTCGATGAATCCGAGCTCCGCCAGATAGAGGTGGACGTCCTCACCCCTGGAGGCCACCGCGGCCAGCGCCTCCTGCCATGCCGTCCTGGTCGTGCGGTCGATCTCGCCGATCACTTCGAGGCCGGAGAGGGGCTCGATCAGGTTGATCACGAGACCCGGTGGAGAGGACTGCCGGACGGGGGAGACCGGCGGATCGGGCAGGGAGAGGCGGGGCGGGCCGTCCGGATTGGCCCTGGGCTGGATTGTCAAACGGACCACCCCGAAAATAGACAACCGACTGCCTCAACGTACCCGTTCCCCCGCCCGATGGGAAAAGGCGACCCGGCCCTTCCCGGGGAAAGATGCCCTGACCAGGGGGCGGTCCCGCCCGCGGAAAGGGACCCCGGCCAGGGGCGGTCCCGTCCGATCCCGTGGCCGCGCTCCCAGGTCCGCCCGGGGTGGGGAAGGATGCCTTACATGCGCATTCTGATCATCGGCGGCACCCGGTTCGTCGGCCGGCACATCACCGAGGCCGCGCTGGCGGCCGGGCACGACGTCTCCCTCCTGCACCGCGGCCGGACCGGCCCCGGTCTCTTCCCCGAGGCGGAGCACCTGCTCGCCGACCGCGACACCGGCCTCGCCGTCCTGGACGGCCGCGAGTGGGACGCGACGATCGACGTCAGCGCCTACCTGCCGTCCCAGATCGAGAACCTGGCCGGCTCCGTCTCCACCGGCCGGTACGTCTTCGTCTCCACCACGGCCGTCTACGCGCGCGGCCAGAAGCCGGGCTTCACCGAGGACTCCCCGCTCGCCGAGCTCGACGGCGGCGGCCCGGTCCCGGACACCGTGACGGGCGAGACGTACGGCCCGCTGAAGGTCCTGTGCGAGCGGACCGCGATCGAGCGGTTCGGCCCCGGCACGCTCGTCGTCCGCCCCACCTACGTGATCGGCCCGTACGACTACACCGGCCGCTTCACCTACTGGGTCAACCGCCTCGCCCGCGGCGGCGAGGTCCTGGCCCCCGGCGACCCGTCGGCCCCCATCCAGGTGATCGACGGGCGTGACATGGCCGCCTGGATCGTCGCCATGGCCGGACGCGGCGACGGCGGCACCTTCCACGCGGTCAGCCCGCCCCCGCCGTTCACCTTCGGCGACATGCTGGAGCGGATCGCGGCCGAGGTCGCCCCGCCCGGCACCACGCTGACCTGGGTGGACACGGACTTCCTGCACGCCGCCGGTCAGGACGGCCGCTCGCTCCCGCTCTGGGGCGAGGGTGAGGACACCTCGATCAACACCGCCGACCCGTCCGCCGCCCGCGCCGCCGGGCTGGACCCGCGCCCCTTCGGGCGGTCGGTGCGCGAGATCCGCGCCTCCGAGGCGGACTTCTCCGTGGAGACCACCGTCACCCCGGCCCGCGAGGCCGAGATCCTCACCGCCTGGCACGCCCGGTAACCGAATCGGGACCGGGACGGGAATCTGCCCGGTCGCTTCACGACTCGGGCGGATTCCCGAAGGGTCCGTCGTTCAGCCGGGACACGCAGGACCGAGCGTTCAGCTGGTCCGCCGTCCGACGGCTCCGGCTCGATCGTCGCCGGGGAGTGTCAACTGATCGGCCCGATGTCTCGTCTTATGTTCATACGGCGGTAGATCCGAGGATAATAGCGCTGGGTGAGCACGGTATAACCCAGCGTTTCACTGTTAACCGTCGGACACCGAGGTTATCTTGACGAGAAGCGAGCGAATCGAACACCGCATCGGGAAGCCCGGAGGAGGTCATCATGGCAGTCCTGCACACGGAGGACCGGGAAGACGACTTTGTGATCATCGACCTGACTCACGAGGAGTACGTCCGGGCACGCCAGCAGGCACTCGACGAGCTGGGGCTCAGCTATGAGCAGCTCGCCGAGCAGGCCCGGAGGCGGGATTTCTCCTCACCTGACGCCCACAGCCTCTGGCTCCGCATCAAACCGGTCCGACCTCAGGAAGATCTTCAGTCTGGCGCGTGACTTCGCCTCGGACATCCAGCATGTCCTGAATGCCACCATCTGCAACAACGCGAGCATCAACGCACAGCGGGACATCACCGACCCGAGTGTCATCGCCATCGGCAACCGGCTGACTGCGGCCTCCCTCCGCGGCGAACTCGTGCCGATCTGCGCACGCGGCAAGCCCACGGGATGGCTCAAGGTCGAATACCTCTGCAGTATCGACGGTGCGGGCAAATACCTCATGGTCGTGAACGCTTTCGTCGGCGTCTACGCCGCCGACGAGGCACGCACTCCCCTGTGTCATTTCGACTACGAACGCGACAAAGCCGATGGCTATCCCGAGGCGCATGTCCAGGTGTACGGCGAGTCCACTGCCCTGGCGACCTGGGGCGACCGTTTTGCGGATCGCGGTCTTCACCGCCTGCATCTTCCGGCGGGTCACAGAAGGTTCCGCTGGATCCTCGAAGACGTCATCGAGTTCCTGGTCAGTGAAGGCCTGGCTGTCCCCCATGACGACACCTGGCGAGACGCCCTGAAGCCGGGCCGCAAGAAGTTCATGCAGAGCCAGCTCCGGGCGGCGATCCGCAACGACACGGAGACAGCAGTGCTCTACCTCAGCGAGTGCGACTACTCCATCCATCCGCCCGAGACGGTACGCAGACGTTGACCGCCCCGCAGGGCCGCACAGCCTCGGACGGTTCTGCCAGAATCGGCGGCATGCTGGAGATCCGTACGGTCGTGATGGGCGTCGGCGACATGCGGCGCGCGGTGGAGTTCTGGACCCGGGCGCTGGGCTACGTGCCCCGCGAGGGCGAGGCGCGCGACGACTGGACGGTGCTCGTCCCGGCCGGCGGCGGCCACGGGGTCGCGGTGGCGCTCGACGTCAGCGCGACGCCCGTGCAGGAGCACCCGCGCGTGCACCTCGACCTCTACGCCCGCGACACCGCCGACCAGGCCGCCGAGGTCGAGCGGCTGGTCTCCCTGGGAGCCGAGCGGGTCGACTGGGACCTCTACCCCGAGGACCCCGACTTCGTCGTCCTCGCCGACCCCGAGGGCAACCGCTTCTGCGTCATCGACCCCACCCACTGATCCCCGCCCACAGGCCACCCGGTCCCGCCGCCCCGCACCGCCGAGACCGGTCTCACCGGCGCGGTCCGGCGGACTCCGGGACCGGCGCGGCCAGGGCCAGGTCCACGGCGCGCTCGACGTGGATGCGGGTGGAGTCGAACACCGGCACCGGGCTGTCCCGCCGGCCGATGAGCAGGGTGATCTCGGTGCAGCCGAGGATGACCCCCTCGGCCCCGCGGGCGGCCAGGTCCGCGATGACCCGCCGGTAGGCCTCGCGGGAGGCGTCCTCCACCCGCCCCCGGGTGAGCTCCCCATAGATGACGTCGTGCACCACCGTACGGCCGGGCTCGTCCGGGACCAGGACCTCGATCCCGTGCCCGCGCATCCGGTCGCGGTAGAACGCCATCTCCATGGTGAACCGGGTGCCGAGCAGGCCCACGGTGGTGAGCCCGGCGGCGGTGATCCGCTCGGCCGTCGCGTCGACGAGGTGCACGAACGGCACGGTGAGCGCGGCCTCCACCTCCGCCGCGACCCGGTGCATGGTGTTGGTGCAGAGCAGGACCAGCTCGGCCCCGCCGTCCTGCAGGGTCGCGGCCGCTCCGGCGAGCAGCCGCCCGGCCGCCTCCCAGTCGCCCGCCCGCTGCATCGCCTCGACCTCGGCGAAGTCCACCGTCAGCAGCAGGCTCCGGGCGCAGTGGTGGCCGCCCAGGCGGCGGCGGACCTCCTCGTTGAGCAGGCGGTAGTACTCCGCCGAGGACTCCCAGCTCATGCCGCCGATCAGGCCGATCGTTCTCATGGTCTCCGTCATGCACGCCATCCTGACCGGAGCGCGACCCCATAGGTAGACGTGTCCTCGTTGGCCGAGCCCAAAGGAATACTTATACGTATGGCCCAGGGAATGGACGTCCACCGCCTCCTCGTCTTCCGGGAGATCGCCCGCGCCGGGTCCGTCGCGGGTGCGGCCCGCGCCCTCGGCTGGACCCAGCCCGCCGTCAGCCAGCACCTGCGCCACCTGGAGCGGCAGGCCGGGACCGCCCTGGTGCTGCGCCGTCCGCGCGGCGTGCGGCTCACCGAGGCGGGCGAGGTTCTGCTCCGCCACGCCGACGCCATCGCCGTCCGGCTGCACGCCGCCGCCGACGACCTCGCCGCCCTGGTCCAGCTGCGGGAGGGCACCGTACGGCTGGCCGCCTTCCCCTCGGCGAGCGCCACGGTCGTCCCGGCCGCGATGAGCCTGCTGGGCCGCCGCCACCCCGGGGTGGACGTACGGCTCCGCGAGGCCGAGCCCCCGGAGGCGCTCGCCCTGCTCGCCGCCGGGGAGGCCGACCTGGCCGTGACGTTCGCGCACGCCGGGCAGGAGCCGGACGAGCAGCCCGGCCTGGTCCGGACGGCCGTCGGCGAGGACCCGGTCCGGCTGGTCCTGCCGCGCTCCCACCCGCACGCCGCGGGCGGCGACGAGCCGGTGGACCTGCGGACCCTGGCGGCGGAGAAGTGGATCGCGGGCTGCGAGCGGTGCGCGGCGAGTCTGCTGCGGACCTGCCGGGAGGCCGGGTTCACCCCCGACGTACGGCACGGCACCGACGACTACGTGGTCACCCAGGCGCTGATCGCCCGCGGTCTGGGCATCGGGCTGCTGCCCCGGCTCGCCCTGGAGGCCTTCACCGCCCCCGGCGTCGCCGTCCGCCCGGCCGCCGGGCTGCTCCCCCGGACCCTGCACCTGGTCCACCCCCGCGAGGCCGACCAGATCCCGGCGGTCCGCGCCGCCGTACGGGCCCTGCGCGACACGCTCGCCCCGCTCGCCCCGGCGCGCGGCTGAGCGCGAGCGGGCGGGAAACGCGGCCGGGCAGGAAACGCGGCCGGACCAGGGTCGCCTCCCGGCCGTGCCGGCGAGCCCGGTCACGGCGGTCGCGGTACGTGCCGCCTTCCACCCGCATGGACCGATCTGACCCGGTCTTTACCGGCCCGCCGGGGTGCGGCGCGCACCCGGCGGCCGGAACCGGGTAGGGCTTACCGGTGGGGACCCGACGACGGGCGGACGGGCGGGGAGATCGGAGATGACCAGGAAACCGGTGGCGGCCGACGAGACCGGGCGCGTGCGGGAGCTCGACGAGCTGAACGCGCTGGAGAGTCTGCTGGAGCCGGACTTCCAGGCCATCGCCATCTCCGCCGCGCACGTCTGCCGGGCGCCGATCGCACTGGTCAATCTGGTCGCCGAGAACCGCCAGTACGTCAAGGGCCGCGCCGGCACCGATCTGACCGGCGTGAACCCGCCGGTCCCCTTCTGCGATCACACCATCGCCGGACGGGAGCTGCTGGAGATCCCCGACGCCCACGCCGACCCGCGTTTCCGCGACGACCCGATCGTGACCGACCCTCCGCGGGTGCGCTTCTACGCGGGCGCCCCGATGATCAGCCGCCAGGGCAACGCCCTGGGCACGGTCTGCGTGATGGACCGCCGCCCGGACCGGCTGGACGACGCCCAGCGCCAGACCCTGCACACCCTGGCCACCCACGCCGTCACCCTGATCGAGCTGCACGGCCGGGCCCACCACGCCGACGAGGTCGTCCGGCGGCTGCACGCCCTGGAGCAGCTGAAGAACCAGTTCCTGAGCAGTATCAACCACGAGCTGCGCACCCCGCTCACCGCGATCCGCAGCTACCTGGAACTGGTCCAGGAAGGCGGCCTGGACGAAGCGACCGGGCGGCGCTTCCTGCGGGGCGTCGAACGCAACAGCGACCGCATGCTGCACCTGGTCAACACATTGCTCCTGATGGCCAGCCTGAAGGCGCAGACCGCCACCTTCAGCCCGGCCCGCGTCGACCTCTCCGAGCTGGCCCGTCAGGCGGTCGGGCGGTCCGCCCCGGCCGCCGAGTTCAAGCACCTGGCGCTGAACCTGCACGCCCCCGAGCGGGTGGAGGTCTGGGCCGACGTCGAGCAGCTGTGCAGCGCGCTGCTGCAGGTCCTGGACAACGCGATCAAGTTCACCCACCACGGTGGCGCCGTCGACGTGGTCGTCGTCTCCGACCCCGCGCCCGGGGTGGAGGTCCACGACACCGGCATCGGGGTGGAGTCGGACGACCTGCGGCGCGTCTTCGAGGAGTTCTACCGCACCCCGCAGGCCGAGGAGGAGGCCGCCGAGGGCACCGGGATCGGCCTGTCCATCGTCGAGAAGATCATGGAGATGCACGGCGGCACCGCCCGGATGGAGAAAGAGCTGCACGAGGGCGTGTGCGTCCACCTCACCCTGCCCCGGTCATCGGTTCCCCCGGCTCCCGAGGGGAGGAGCGGTGATCGTCGGCGTGCTGACACGGTCGGCCCGCGGTAGCAGAATCAGGCAGATGACGACCTCCGACCTCCCCCACGCCGCGTTCGCCCCCTCCGTCAGCGTCTCGGGGCTCGGTCTCCGGCTACGCGACTGGACCGACGAGGACCTGCCGGCGATGGCCGCGCTCTTCGACGAGCCGCAGGTGGACCGGTGGACCCCGCTCCGCTCGCCGTTCACCCTGGAGACCGCGCGGGCCTACCTCGCGCGGGCCCGGGAGGGCCGTGCCGCCGGTCTCCGCCTCCAGCTGGCGGTCACCGAGGACGGCGGGGCCCCGCTGGGCGAGGTGCTGCTCTTCCGCGCCTCCCCGGACGAGCGCGACGCGGAGCTCGGCTACGCGATCGGCGCCGCGCACCGGCGGCGGGGCCTGGCGACCCGGGCGGTCCGGCTGATGACCGGCTACGCCTACGACACCCTGGCGACGGACCGCGTGCTGCTGCGCATCGCCCCGGACAACGAGGCCAGCGCCGCGGTCGCGCGCTCCGCGGGTTTCCGCCTCACCGACGACGAGCCCGTCGTCCGGGACCGCGGCGACGGCACCGTCTCCCTGCTCACCTGGCGCCACGACCGCGGCTCCGAGTGACGACGATGCAGCCCGATCGCCCGCTTCCGGCCCTGACCCGGGCCGAGCAGGACTTCCTCGATCACTACCTGCGGATCCTCGAACTCCTGGGCCGGATCAACCCGGCCTCCGCCGAGTACACCTACGCCGGGGTCACCGCCGCGCAGGCGCTGGCGGCGGAGGCCGCCAAGCTGCGTGACGCGCTCACGCTGATGTACGACAGGGCGGAGAAGGAGATCCACCGCGAGCCCCTCGTCCGGGCGCTGCGGATCCTGGGCGCGGAGGACCGCCTCCGCAGGCTCGCCCTCCCGGGGCCGGGTCCGGGTCCGGATCAGGGACCCGCCTGATCCCCCGGCCGTCCCGCCCGGCTCGGGAGGATCGTTCAGGGCAGGACCCGGAGCCGGGGGCGGCGGCAGACCAGCACGCGGGCGGGCGGCACGTTCCGCCACACCGTACGGCTCACGACGATCTCGTCGAACCGCTCGTGCAGGCGGTGACGGAACTCCCTGGCCGCCGGGAAGAAGCTCGACGGATGCGCGGAGATGGTGGCGAACGCCGCCTCCGGCCGCATCACGGCGCAGATCTGGTCCAGGATCCGCTCCTGCTGGGACCCGTCGAACAGGGTCCACGGCAGCGCGCTGACCACCGCGTCCACCTCCCCGGCGCCGACGCCCGCCGCGTCGAGCAGCCTCCGCAGGTCGGCCGCGTCGCCCTGGACGACGTCGATCCGGGGCCGGGTGGCCCGCAGGTGCTCGGCCAGGTCCCGGTCGAGTTCGACGGCGAGATGGCGGCTCCCGGGCCGGAGCCGGTCCTGGACGGCGTCGCTGACCGGGCCCGTCCCGGCGCCGAGCTCGACCACGACGGCCTCGCGCGTGCTGGGCGCGATCGTGGCCAGCAGGCGGGCCACGCGCGCGCCGGTGGGCGCCATGGCGCCGATGGTGGAGGGCCGCTGCACGGCGGCGCCCACGAACGCCCGCACATCACCGGCACGCGTCGTGCGGTGCCCCTCCGCCACCGTGGACTCTGCGGCCGCGGGCCCTGCGGTCGTGGGCACCGGGGCCGTGGACGGGACCGGCGTGAGATGCCGGGCGGCTGAAGAAGGGGGCGTGGTGAACGTCATACGGCATGTCCCTCGGCAGTCGGGTGGAAAGGCGACGGCCCGTGCCACCGCCCTTACGGTGATCCCCTGCCCAGCGATGACCGGTGTACTCAATGCACGCGGGCCGGACCGGGCGGCTCGGCGTTCCCGGCGGACACCGGCCGGACGGGGCGGAGAGGCAGGGCGAGCCGAACGGGTGAACGGGACGCGCAGGCGAGCGGGACGCGTGCGGCGGAGCCCGGCGGACCCTGTGGTCTGCCTCAGTATCCGCTTCTGCGGTCAACCTCAGTTGACACAAACGATCCGCGTCAACCAGCATTGACGCCATGGCCGGAATCGACCACTCGTCCGCCCCCGGACCGGCCGGACCCACGGAGGAACAACCGTTATGACCACCACGACCTCCCTGGACGGCCTCGTGCGCCGGGCCGCGGACCGGCTCGCCGCCAAGCGGCGCGGCGCCGTCGCAGTCGGCGCAATCCTCGGCGAGGAGACCGCGATGCACGGCGCCGACCCGGGCACCCTGTTCGAGATCGGCTCGATCAGCAAGACCTTCACCTCCCTGGCCCTGGCCCGGCTGGTCGTACGCGGCGAGGCCGCCCTCGACCAGCCGCTGCGCGACCTGCTGCCCGAGGGCACCGCCGTACCGCGCCGCGACGGCGGGGAGATCGAGCTGGTCCACCTGGCCTGCCACACCTCGGGACTGCCCAAACTGCCCAGAGGGCTGCTGCCGCGCGGGCTGTTCAGCTCCGACCCCTACGCCGGCTGCACGCCCGGGATGCTGCTGGAGGGGCTGGGCCGTACCCGGCTGCGCTCGGCGCCGGGGCGCCGCTTCCGCTACTCCAACCTCGGCGCCGGCCTGCTCGGCCTGGCCCTGGCCCGCCGCGCCGCCGGCGGTACGGGCTCCGGCACCGACTACGACGAGCTCGTCCAGGCGGAGATCTGCCGGCCGCTCGGCATGGCCGACACCGGGGTGGCCCTCGACGCAGACCGCACCGCCCGGCTGGCACCCGGCCACTCCCGCCTGGGCAGGCCCCGCCCCCGCTGGAACCTGGCCGCGCTCGCCGGAGCGGGCGGCCTGCACTCCACCGTGCCCGACCTGCTCCGGCTGGCGCGCACCCAGTTCGGTGACGCGCCGGACGGGCTCGCCGAGGCCGTGGCCCTCACCCACGCCACCGGCCACCGCATCACCGGCGGCGCGACGGTCCGCCCCGGCTGGATCGAGCTGCGGCAGCCTCCCGGCCGGGGCGAGCACCGGACCCTGTTCCACAACGGCGGCACCGGCGGCTACCGCTCCCTGCTGGCGGTCTCCCCCGAGCGCCGGGCCGCGGTCGTCGTGCTCGGCGCCGACGCGCGGTCGCCCGACCGCGTCGGCATGGACCTGCTCGCCGAACTCGCCGCCCGCTGACGGTCCCGCCGCCCCCGGCCGCCCCGGTCAGGGGACGAGCCACCGCCCGTCGCGCATGAGGTCGCGTCCTTCGAGCTCGTTCACCTCGCGCCAGGCCTGGATCCACCGGGGGCGGACGCGGAAGTAGCGGTAGGCGTCGCCGCTCTTCCTCGGGTCGAAGCCGGTCTTGACGGAGAAGGCGTCGCCCACCTCGTCCGGGATCTCGGAGATCTCCAGCACCTGCACGGTCCCCTCGATCAGGACGACGTCCCGGGTCTGCCCGATGCCGAGGCGGACCGTGCCGCCGGTCAGCAGGTTCCGGCCGGTCGGGGTGGAGCTCGACGTGGACAGCAGCAGGGTCTCGCCGTCCCAAAGGAAGGAGAGCGGCACCATGCAGGGGCTTCCGCTCTCCCCGTCCGCCGTGGCCACCCAAGCGTCGACGTCGCGTTCGAGCCGGTCGAGGGTGTCCTGCTTGCGCTGCTCCGGGGTGCGGGCGGGCGGGTTCATGCTGGAACGGCCTCCTGGTCGCCTTCGAAGATCGGCATCGACGCTACCCGAGCGGCGCCGGAACCCGGCCTCGGGGTGGCTCCGGGACGGCCGGTCGGGCGACGGCCGGAGCTCCGGAACGGCCGGTCGAGCAAAGGTCGGAGCTCCGGGACGGCCTGTCGGCCGGCGGCCGGGAACGTCCGCGCCGGCGTCCCCGCGGCGCGGCACCGGCGATCCCACGCCCCGAGCCGGGAGGACGGAGGAGTTCACACGATCCGGGCGGTGCGCGCCCCGATGAAGGGCAGCAGGCGTTCCGCCTCCGCGAGCACCGCTCCGGGGTCGGCGAGCGGCCGGAACGGCGAGACGAGCACGGCCCCGTCCTCCAGCGTCCACGTGCCTTCGACGAAGCCGTCCACGAGGAACGTCGGGACGCCGCCCGAGGCCGCCGGAGCAATGCGCCTGCGGTCCTCCTCACTGATCACCCGCGTGCGGTCCCGGTGCCCGAGCAGGACGTTGTCGAACGCGGGCAGGAACCGTACCGGGGCCGGCAGGTCGGCGTCCGCGAGCGTCGCCTCCGGCACGTCGAACAGCTCTCCGCCGTCCTCGGCCCGGTGGACGCGCAGGCGCGGCCTGAGCCCCTCCACCACCTCGCGCAGGCGGGTCACCCCGGACCAGGCCTGCACGTCCATGACGCTCGCCGGCCCGAACGCCGTCAGATAGCGCACGACCATCGTCTCGAGCCGCCGCTCCGGGGCCATGGGGACGCCCGTCCACTCCTCCGCGCGGGTCACCTCGATCGAGGAGCGGTTCCGCCACGCTCCCCAGACACCGGCCGACGGGCCGTGGACGAGCGGCTCCAGCAGCTCCACCGCGTCGGCGAGCCGGCGCGCGTGGCGTCCGGGGAACCGCTCGCCGAGCGACCGGCCCAGTTCGCCCCGCGTCAGCGTCCGGCCGCCGAGGACCTCCCGGCCGGCCCGCGCCAGCTCGTCGAGATCGACTCCCTCGATCTCCTGCGCGTAGTAGGAGTGCCGCAGGGCGGCGCCGATGACGGGCTCGACCGCGGGCCGCAGCCAGGCGAAGTCGTGGGCGCACACCAGGTGCACGGTCCTGCGGATCGCCGTCGAGCGCACCACGGCGCGGTCGTGGATCAGCACCTCCAGCTGCTCGTGCCGGAAGCTGTCGACGCGCGTCCACAGCCCGACGTACGGCCAGTTGGGTTCCTGCCCCTGGACGGCGACCAGGTGCCGGAGCACGTCCAGGGGCGCGCGGGAGGTACGGCCCAGCAGGAACTGCCGGTCGAGGAGGGTGCGGTTGAGGACGCGCCGGGAGATGATCAATGGTCCGCCTTCGGGAGGGTCGCGGCGTTTCACCGATGATCTCACCGATGCCGTTCCCGGCCGCCTCGGACCGGGCCTCCGCCCACCGGTCCCGATCCCGCGTCACCGCCCGGCACCACCGCCCGCACCACGCACACCACCCGGAATCACCGAGGACGGGAGGGCTCACCGCGTGACGCGTGCCCGCGGTCGCCGATCAGCAGCAGGAGCACCAGGAGGATCAGCAGCCCGGCGAGCGCGCCGAAGTGGTGCTCCAGCGTCAGCGCCCAGCGGGGCTCGGGGGACGGATACGCGGACGTGGCCGCGAACATGAAGAGCGCCCGCCACGAGCCCCAGGCGAACAGGGACCCGGAGGCCACCCAGGTCAGCAGCACGGGGACCCGGAACCGCATGCCGCTGCGCCGGCGGGTCAGCGTCCACACCCCCCAGGCGGCGATCAGGGCCCACAGGCCGTCGTTCGCGGTGAGGAGGTGCCACCGGAGGTCCCCGGTGCCGGGCCGCTCGAGACCGAGGGTGCCGCCCGCGCCCCAGTAGAGCTGCGGCAGGCCGATCACGGCGCAGACGGCCATCGCGATCCGGGCCGCCGTCACCTGCAGCGGTCCGCTCGCACCCGCCGGGGTCCCCTCCGCGTCCACCCGTCCGGCGAACGCCTCGGGCCACCTCTGCCCGGCGTAGAGGGGGGCCGCGACCGCCAGCCCGAGTGCGAACCCGGCGAAGGACAGGCCGATCAGGGGCAGCTCCCACGACGGCAGTGACGCGCTCCCCGCCGCGTCCCAGTCCTCCCTCGCCAGCAGCAGCATGACGGGAAGCAGGGGGATCATCGAGACCAGGAAGCCCATGCCGATCCACGCGGGCGACAGCAGCAGCCACGCGGGGATCCGCATGCCCCACCGCTGGCCCAGCGCCAGGCCCAGCAGGATCGCCGCACCCGCCATGCCGACGGTCATGGCGTTGACCGCCGCCCAGTCCAGCGTGCTCCAGGCACCGTCCTGGAGACCCCCGCCGCGCAGGCCGTCCACCGTCCAGAAGACCTTGATGACGAAGTACGGCAGCATCGCAAGGGCCGCGCCGTACGCCGCGACGCTCCGCGTCCTCGTCCACCGCGGCCCTGCCTCACCGGTCGCCGCTCCATCCGGCGCATGCGGAATCCGCACGGTTCCTCCTCTCCGCGCCACGGCCCTCTCCCGCGAGCGGGGCCGGGACCGTCTCGACGACATCCGCGGCCCGTCCCTCCGCGGCGTGGGCCGATCATCGCCGGGCTTCGCTGTGAGGACGCTGAGCGCGGCTGTGAGGACGCTGAGGACGTCCCGGAGGCTCAGGCGGCGCGGAACACGACGGTCGTGGTGAACGTCGTGCCGTCGACCTGCAGCACGTAGCAACCGGGCCCGCCGACCGTCGTCGTCCCCGGCAGATCGCTCGTCGGAGAGGTGAGCTCGGCATGGTGGCCGCCGTGGCGCTCCTCACCGGTGTAGGAGAACCTGCTGCTCGCGGTGCCCTTCCCGTCGATCCGGGCAGCCCGGACGAGGACCGGCCCGATGTATCCCGCGCTGATCCAGCGGACCTTCTTCACGTAGGAGCCGTCAGGCCCGCGGTCCTCGGGACGCAGTTCCAGGACGGTGCCGTCCCTGAAGTAGTCGGCGACCGGGTACACCGGCCCGTCGCCGAGCACCGCCGTCGCCACGCCGGGGCCGGACCACGGGCGCGGGACGGTGACAGGGCATCCGCCCCCCGCCGGGATGCGCGGGATCCGGAGCGGCCGGGGCGTCAACGCCGCCGGGGACGCCGAGGCCGACGGAGACGGAGCCGGTGGAGCGGCCGGATCCCGCGGCGGCGGAGCGTCGCAGGCCGTCACGGTCGGCGCGAGCAGAACGAGCAGCGTGAGCGGCACGAGCACTGCCGCCTGCCTCGGTGCCTTCACCAGAGCCACTATCGCCCAGAACGTCCGCGCTGTCACCGCCGGCGGGGAACGGCGGCCCGACCGGCCGCGTGCCGTACGGCGGCGGCTTCAGCCCGTCGTCGCGAAGCCGTGCAGCAGGGACCGGACCACCTCGTCGGGGTCGGGGAGGTCGAGGCCGAGCAGGCCCCGGTAGGCGACGAGCCCGGCGAACAGGTCGGTCAGCAGCCACAGGTCGCCGTCGGGGCGGAGTTCGCCGCGCTCGATCGCCCGCTCGTAGACCACCCAGGACCGGGCCATCCGGTCGCGCATGCTCGTGCGGACCAGGTCGGCCACCACCGGGTCGCGGCCGGTCTCACCCAGGACCTGGCGGCTCAGCGCGGCGAGCCGGTCGTCCCGCCAGACGGCCAGCGTGTCGGCGACCACCTGCCGCAGGTCACCGGCGAGCGAACCGGTGTCGGGGATGGCGACCTGCACGTCGAGCACCTGGGTCAGCGCGTCCAGCAGCAGGTCGCGCTTGGTCGGGTAACGGCGGAACACGCTGGCGCGGCCCACCCCGGCGTGCGCGGCCACCTCGTCCATCGTCATCTCCAGTCCGCGCTGGAGCAGCAGTTCCAGTACGGCGGCGCGGATCTTCGCGTCGACGGCCGGGTCCGGCCGGCGGCCTCGGGGGGACGGGGATGTCGACATATATGATACTTTCGATATCAGATACTTTGAGTATCAAGATTGAGGTGGCGTGATGAGAGTACTGGTAGCCGGTGCGGGCGTCGCCGGACTCGCCGCCGCGCGCGGCCTGGTCAGGGCGGGACACGAGGTCGAGGTGCACGAGCGGGCGCCCGCGCTGCGCACGGTGGGCGGGTCGGTGACGCTCTGGAGCGGGAGCACCGGGATCCTGCGCGACCTCGGGGTCGACCTGACCGGTGTCGGGCGGCGCATCGACACGATGGAGTCGTGGTCGTCCGGCGGGCGGCCGCTGGTCACCGTCGACATCGCCGCGGTGGCCCGCCGCTACGGCACGCCGAACGTGCACCTGCCCCGGCAGCGGCTGGTCGAGCGCCTCGCCGACGGCCTGCCCGAGGGCACGCTGCGCTTCGGCTCCGCCTGCACGCGGGTGGACCCCGAGCGGGGCGGGCTCGTCCTCGCCGACGGTGGTACGGCGCGCGGCGACGTCGTCGTCGGCGCGGACGGGCGCTCCTCGGCGGTGCGCGACCACCTGTGGGGCGCCGACCCCGCCCGGCTCACCGAGTGGGTCACCTGGCAGGGCTTCATCAGGCGCCCGCTCGACCTCGTCTCGTCCCACCGGGCCATCATGATCGTCGGCCGGGAGGGGCTCTGCGGCCTGATCCCGGCGGGCGAGGGGCTGCTGCTGTGGTGGTTCGACCACCGGGTCGACCACCGCGAGCCGCCGCCCGCCTCCCCCGCCGAGGCGCTGGCCGAGCGCTTCGGGAGCTGGGCCGCGCCCGTCCCCGAGGTGCTCTCCGCGATCGACGGGATCGACCGCTTCACCCACCACCGCCACCGCGTGCCGAAGGTCTGGGGCCGCGGCCGCGCGACGCTCGCCGGGGACGCCGCGCACTCCATGCCCCCGACGATGGCCCAGGGCGCGAACCAGGCCCTGGAGGACGGCTGGACGCTGGCCCGCGAGCTGGACGGCGCCGGCCCGGTGACCGAACGGCTGCGCCGCTACGAGCGGATCCGCTCCCGCCACGCCGCCCGGGCCGCCGATCTGGCGGCTACCGAGCAGACCGACAGATACCGGCCGCCGGCCCTGATGCGGCTGCTCCCCGACAGGCTGGTCACCGCGGGCTACACCGCCTGGCTCCGCCGCGTCAGCACCTACCTCACCACCACCGCCTGACCCCGGCCGGTGCGGTGCCGCCCTCACCCGTCGGGGGCCTCCCCGGTGAAGCCGCGCAGCTCCGGGCTGAGCACGGCCGCGGCGGCCGTCAGCCCGAGCAGCCCGCCCAGCACGACGAGCGCCGCCGCGCCGCCCAGCGCCGCCGCCAGCGCCCCGCCGAGGACCGGCCCGAGCGGCTTGAGCGCCATCCCGCCCGTGCTCAGGACGGCGCCCATCCGGCCGAGCATCTCCTCGGGCACCATCCGCGCGACCGCCACGTTCATCACCACGTTGAGCGAGGGCGTCGACAGGGTGACGAACACCAGCGGGACCATCGGCCACCACGCCCCCCACGGCAGCGCCGTGGCCGCCAGCGCGGCGCCGAAGACCGCCACGACGGCCGGCAGCAGTCTGCCGGGCGGCAGGAGCCTGCTGATCCGGCCCGACAGCAGCGACCCGACCAGGCCGCCGACGCCGAGACCGGCCAGGACCGCGCCGGTGGTGAACGCGTCGCCGCCGCGCTCGCCGACGAGCACGATCAACGGGATCAGGAACGCCCCGCCCAGCAGGTTGAGGACCATCACCGCCGCGGTGACCTCCCGCAGGCCCTTCCGGCGCCACAGCCAGGCGACGGCCTCACCCGCCTCCCGGCGCATGCCCCGCCGGGCCGGCCGCCGCCCTCCGCCGTCCTCACGTGCCTCGCCGTCCGGCCATTCCCCGGCCTCCGGCCGTACCCCGCCGTCCGGCCGGGAGGATGCGCCCGGCCGGTCCGCCGGGCGGCGCGGCACCTTCGCCAGGACGTAGCAGAGCGTGGCGGCGAGGAAGGTGACGGCGTCGACGACGAAGGGCACCGCCCGCCCGAGGCCGTACAGCAGGCCGCCGAGCGGGGGGCCGATCAGCCCGGCGGCGTGGGTGCGGGCCTCCTCCTGCGCGTAGGCGGCGTGCAGCTGGCCCGGCGGGACGATCCCGCGGATCGCCGTGTCCTGGACGGGACCGATGAACGCGGCGCACAGCCCGTCGAGCACCGCCAGCGCGACGAAGTGCCAGGCCTGCGCCCGGCCGGTGAGGATCAGCGCCGCCAGCAGCGCCGAGACGACCGCTTGGAGCCCCTGAGCGGTGACCAGCGTGCGGCGGCGGTCCCACCGGTCCACCCAGACGCCGGCGGGCATCTGGACCAGGACGAAGGCGACGGTGCGGGCCCCGGCGACGACGCCCGCCAGCCCCGGCGAACCGGTGAGCGCCAGCACCAGCAGCGGCATGGCGAGCCGGGTGAGCTCCGACCCCAGATGGGAGACGGCGCTGCCGAGCCAGAGCAGCTGAAAGCGCACGTTCCTGCGCAGCTGGACGATGTCGGTCACGAAGTGTCTTCCTCGGCTGCCGGAGCACCGTTCGCCTGGCCGGGAGCGCCGCTTCCTGCCGGGGGATCCTGCGCCGACGGGCTGTCCGGTGTGGAGTCCATGATGCCCGCCGGACTCCGCCACCACGGCCTCCGCGCCGCCCGGGGAGCCCCGTCGGCAGCTTCCGCCCGTAGTACGACACCGTCCGCGGAGGCACCGGGGCGCTCTGCTCTCGTCGTAGCGTTCAGGCGTCCTCATCGTAGGGTTCAGACGAAAACCTCACGCTTCGACTCCGGAGGTGTCGATGGGCGCGGGAGCGCGGCCGCACGGATCCCACGCGACCTGGCGCGAGGTGCGCCGCCATCTCAACGAGCACCGCCACGAGCTTGCGCGGGCCGCCGACCGGCTCTACCCGGACCTGCCCAGGGTCGGATCGACGCACCTGCTCACCAGGGAGACGTGGACGCCGACCCGGCCCGTCGACCTCCACCGGATCGCCCTGCGCTGGGACGACCGGCCGCCCGCTCCGGCGGTGACCGGTCGCGAGGCGGAAGCCGGATCCACGCTCCCGCCGGGCCTGCCGTCCTACTCCCAGGCGATGGAGGCCCTCGACAAGCCCCGGCTGTTCGAGGACCGTACGTGCTACCGGCTGCTCGACGTGGACTGGCCGGAGCTGGGCTTCGCCCGTGGCCGCTACTTCGACGGGGTCGACGTCGGCGAGGCCGCCGCCCACGAGTTCGCGGCGGCCAGGCTGCTCGCAGAGGCGGACCTTCCCCTCCGCCGGCTCGTCGCCGACCCCACCGACCTGCGCCCCCGGGTCGCACTCCCGGCGATCTCCATGCTGACGTTGCGGCGCGACAGCTGTACCGGCGCGATGACCTTCGTGCTCCACTGGCGCGACCCGGCCCGGGTCGCGCACGGAGGAGGGCTCTACCAGGTCATGCCCGTGGGAGTGTTCCAGCCCGCCGAGGAGGCGGCCGACTTCGACCTGTGGAAGTGCGTGGTCCGGGAGTACGCCGAGGAGTTCCTCGGCCGACCGGAGGTGTACGGCGACGCCTTCGACTACGGGGCCTGGCCGCTCTACCAGGAGCTGACGGAGGCGCGCGAGGACGGCCGGCTGCGGCGCTGGTGCTCGGGATGGGTGTGGGCCCCCTCACCTTCACCTCCTCGCGGTGACCGTGATCGAGGCGGAGACCTTCGACACGGTCTTCGGCGACGTCACCGCGTCGAACGAGGAGGGACGCGTCATCGGCGCGAAGGGCATCCCGTTCGACGACGACTCAGTAAGCCGGTACGTCCACCACGAGCCGATGCAGGCGGCCGGCGCGGCCGTCCTCGAACTCGCCTGGAAGCACCGCCGTACCCTCGCCTCGCAGCCGTGAACCGCGTAAGCACGCAACCGGGTCCGGTAGCAGACGGCGCCGACCGGCTCCCGTGACGAGGAGGGCACCACCGACCATGGTCCGAAGGAGCCACGGCATGAACGGGGAACGACAGCGCCCGGCAACCACCCGACGAGCATCAGCGGCTCGCCCGCTACCTGCGGAAACTGACGGATGTCCGCCCGCAGGACGAAGCCGACCTGCTGCGCCTGATCATTAATGAATTCCGGACAACTGCCCACATAATCACGCCAAACTCGGACGATTGAAGGTTGCATTAGCTTGCTGTTGCCCGAGGCCTAGGAACTTGCTGTTGCTCGAGGCCTAGGAACGGAGAGCTTCCATCAATCAGCGGCAGCGGCCCGAAGCACTGCATTAGCGTCGACATACCGCCCGGTCTCGACCAGCAGGCGCACAAGGCCTATCACGTCTCTTAGCGGGCGCATTCCAGCATGGTGGAGAACGGCCTCGGCGGCCTCATCGAGGCCGACAGCCCTGCAGGAGTCGATGATCACTGCCACCTCCTCGACCTTCGACGTACGGCCGGCGTGACGAATGATCACATGCGCGTCGGCAATCCGCTCTCCCTGGAGGTGACGGGCAAGGACATCGGCGACGGCCGACTCGGCTTCCGAGCCGGGGTGCCGGTCCCCCTCCCCAGAGGGGACCGGCACCCCGGTTTGCATTCCAGCGTCAACGGCAGGGGAATCCGGCCCCGCTACAGCTTTTCCTTTCGGCTCCTCCTGATCCACATGCGGCGCATCCGAGGCAGCCGGCTTCTGAGGAGTCGGCTGCCCCGATCCTCCGTTCACTCCTCCTTCCGGAGGGACGGGGGAGCCGCATATCGGGCATGTGCGGACCCTCTCGCCCTTGGCCTCCCGATATGCAGTCGCAAGCTCTTCCCAGCTGAAAGGCATGGGCGCATCACCGCCTTTCCCTCCGCCTCGTGCGAGTCCGTAGAGATCCACTAGGACCTTCAGTTCGCTGGGTACACGACGGGCTGTGAGGTAGCAGGTAAGACTGGGCGGCTTCACGCCTATCCGCCCTGCGATCCTCGCGCCAGTCATCGGCATGAGCAATGCGCACAGTTCGTCCAGCATCCCCGCCAGTCGGTACTGCTCAGGGGTCTTGCCGGAGACAAGCCGCCTTGGTTCCCGTGCTCGTGCGCCCAATGTTGATCTCCTACCACAGTAGACATAAAGACACAAAGCAGACACCAAGAGACAAGGTAGTGCCGCACCCGATAGCCCGCAGAACGGGTGAAGCGTAACTATAGCTACAAATCGGCAAGGAGCCATTGAAACGATAGATCTTTGCACTCGTGCAAATATTTGCACCTATTGCAAAGACCGGCTCCTTCTTCACCAAAGGACCGTTTGGGGTTTAATTGGGTGCACCTTGCCTCGCCGGTCGCCCATCAAGCTCCATCAGGCTTCAGTCGTGGCATGCGGAGACCACGCGTTCAGAGAGGAATCGTGTTCACATGCAGCTTCCGTCGTGGGAGGACCCCCGCCTGGGGACGATGAAGCGAGCGGCCCTGTGGCTGGTCCAAGTCATCGGGGTGGGGAACAGCTTTACGAAAGAGCAGCTCAGAGAGGCGTTCCCCGGTGTGACCCAGATCGACCGCCGCACCCGTGACCTGCGAGACTTCGGCTGGAAGATCAACACTAGCCGCGAAGACCTGACCCTTGAGGCGAACGAGCAGCGCTTCGTGGCCATGGGCGAGCCGGTCTGGGAGCCCGGCAAGGCCACGAAGAAGGCCTCGGCCTCTATCACGGCAGCGCAGCGCCGTGAGCTGCTGGCCAGGGACGACTACATGTGCCGATCGTGCGGCATCGCCGCCGGACAACCTTTCGAAGGCACCTACGAGGTTGCTCAGCTCGAAGTCGCACGCCGCAAGGTCCGCCGGCCTGACGGCGAGGTCGTCGTCCAGTGGGTAACCGAGTGCAACCGCTGCCGCGTCGGCGGCCGGGAACTCTCCGTGGACCTCGGCGAGATCTTGAACCGGGTCCGGCGCCTTCCCGCCTTCGAGCGCCAGATCCTGAAGGACTGGGTCGGTACGGACAAGCGACCGTTCAGCGAGGTGGAAACCCTGTGGGCGGTTTATCGCACTCTGCCTTCGGAGTCGCGTACCGCGGTCCAGGAGGCTCTTGGCTGAATCCTCTGCGGCGCTTGGTCGGCCAGACCGGCAGCCCCCCGTTCGGCCTGGCCGGCCAAGCGCCGCATGTATGCCCATAGACCGAGAAGCCCTGATTCCAGCACATCCACACAATTCTGAGGAGACATCATGCGGGTGGACTTCGGCCTTCCCCCTCGCGCGGAAGAGAACAGGACACTCATCGAGCAGCGGCTCAAGGAAGCCCAGGAGGCCGTCGGCGTCCGCGAGACACTGACGATCGAGTGGCGCGGCCAGCCCTTGAACGTCGAAGTCATCGACATGCCGGTCGACTCGACCTATTACAACCCCGGCACGCACCGGATCCGCGCCCAGCGCAGCTTCGACCCGGACCGCGACCGGATACTGAACGAGGCCCCGTGGAGTGACATCAGTCAGGACTACCTCGACTACCTGCTGAAGCACCTGCCGGCCGACCCTTCCAAGCGCGATCCCGACTTCGACGCCCTCAAGGAGAGTCTGCGGGAGTTCAAGCAGAACGAACCCGGCCTCATCACCCGCGAAGGCGTTCTCGTCAACGCCAACACGAGACGCGCAGCACTCAAGGAGCTCGGCGTCGGGCACATCCGCGTAGGCGTTCTCCCCGAATCATGCACCTGGGATGATGTGAACGCCGTGGAGCTGGCCCTGCAGCTTCGCAGGGATCACCGGCGTGAATATTCCTACATCAACCGCCTCCTGGCGATCGAAGAGCAGCTGGCTATGGGGCGCCCTGTCGCTGAGATCGCTCGTGAGTTCCGAGTCAGAACGGCGACCTGCGATCAGGACATCTGGATCCTCAACACTTTGCGCGACCTGATCACCCGCAGCAGCAAAGGGGAGGTGCGTCTGCGGCTTATGGACTTCGAGGAGCACCAGGAAAAGCTCCGCGAGCTGCACCGTCGGTATGTCAAGGAGAGTGCAGCCAGCAAGGAGAACGCGGACCTTCTGAAGGAGAGCCGACTAGCCGCGATCGTCTTGGGGTTCTCCAAGACCGACGTCCGCTACATCGAGCCGGAGTTCCGTTCCCGATACCTCACCTCTCGCCTACCGGATGCACTGAATCCTCAGGTCTCCACAGCTCCCGCATCGACGGTGATCCCTGGGCTGAACCGGAGCGTCAAGCCGGGCAGCTCACAGGTAGCGGAAGCCCGTGCGCTCACCGACCTGCTCCTGAGAGCAAAAGCTGTAGAGACGTCCAGGGATAACTTCTCCAACTCTGCTTCCAAGGAAGCTCGCCAGACAATCGCTGCAGCGAAAAAAGCATTCGATGAAGCATTGAAGCCTGCGGGCAATGACGGACGGTTGCGCAAGCGCAAGCAGGCGGCTCCCGATCGGATCAACAACGCATGCGAAGACCTCGAGCAGTGCGTCATCGACGTGGTGATGGCCCGGGCCTCCAGCAGCTTGGATGAAGAAGCGTTCGACGAGGCTGTAATCAAACTTCGAGAGACACTCAGCAGGCTGGCGGTGGAATCGGCGCGCAGTATCAAGGTCCGCGGGGACGGCGTGTCCTGGCTGCTCGACGCTGTCGGGCTGGAGGCGTAATGAGTGCGGGGCAGTCGTCTCTGACTATCGAATTCGACGTAACGCGGACCAAGGCTGTCCTGCGGACGCTGCCTGAGTACCAGGCTGCTTTGGCTCGGCTGGCGACCCGCTTCCCTGCGGGCCGCCAGCTCGGACTCCTCGCTGCTGAGATCGATCTGGATGACTTCCTAGTCGGTATCGGGGAACTCAGCACGTGGCCGGTACAGGACAGCGTGGAATGGGAGGAAACGCTCGCTGAGCTCGTCCGCGGTGTCCTGGACGACTCCGAGGTTGCCGAGCAGCGCATCCATGATCGCGAAGCCTCCGGGATACAGGCAGTCCAGCCGGGCGAAGTCGTCTCCCTCCTCGGCACAGATTGGACTGCAGATCTGACCTCTTTCCAGCGCCGGGACATCGCGCGGCTTCTCTCCCTGCAGCACGGTGCGAACTTCAGCGTGCCCGGAGCTGGGAAGACCCGAGTGGCCCTAGCTGTGTTCGCTGCTATGCGTGAGCGCGGCGAAGTGCAGCGTGTGCTCGTGGTGAGTCCCAAATCGGCTTACGAGTCCTGGCAGTACGAGAACGCCGTGTGCTTTAAGGAACCGCTCCGGGCACAGGTTATGAAGAAGACGCCGGCACAGGGTGTCGAGCTGCTGATCGTCAACTACGAGCGGCTGGATCGGTCTCTTGCAGGACTTGCCTCCTGGCTCAGGGCAGCTCCTTCAATGATCATCTTGGATGAAGCCCACCGGATGAAGCTGGGAGCCCGGGGCATCTACGGTTCCGCGTGCCTGGCGCTGGGGCCGCTCGCCAAGCGTCGGCTGATCCTGACCGGGACGCCGGCTCCGAACGGAGCACGCGACCTGGAGAACCTCCTCTCTTTCGTATGGCCCGGCCACGGGCGCCGTGTCGTGACAGAGGCCGTGGGCGGGGGGAACCTCGCCCACGCCAGCGCTGTACTGCGTCCGCTGTTCACCCGCACCACCAAGCAGGAGCTGGGGCTTCCTCCGTTCGAGCCCCGGATCCGGTATGTGGACCTGCCACCCGTGCACGAGGAGATCTACGAGGCCCTCAAGGGCAACTACTCGGCACGGGCTGAAGCATCACGCGACGACCTCGACGGCCTCGGCCGGGCCATGCTCCGGATGCTGATGGCAGCGATCAGTCCGGCCCTGCTGGTGGAGGGCAGCAGCCGCTACGAGCCTCTGGTCTACCAGGTGCCGCCTCTGGAGATGACGCCGGAGGACTCGCTATACGACCTGTTCCGGAACCTGCCGAGCTACGAGATGTCGCCGAAGTACCAGGAGGCGCTGGGCATCGTCGCCGAGAACGCGGCGGCGGGCCGCAAGACCCTGGTCTGGTCGACCTTCGTACGCAGTCTCACGACCATGGAGCGGATGCTCGCGCCGTACCGGCCAGCAACCGTGCACGGCGGCACCCCGGACCGGGAAGAGCAGATCCACCGGTTCCGAGAGGATCCGGACTGCATGGTCCTGCTCTCCAACCCGGCCACCCTCGGCGAGGGCATCAGCCTCCACCAGGTCTGCCATGACGCGGTCTACATCGACCGGGACTTCATGGCCGGCCGTTTCCTGCAGAGCCTCGACCGGATCCATCGCCTCGGCCTTCCCCCGGAGACCGAGACCCGGGTCACGGTCCTGGCCACACGCCGCACCCTCGACGAGGTGGTGGCTCTCAGGCTGGAGGAGAAGCTCCAGTTCATGGGCCGGATCCTGGACGACCCTGATGTCCAGCAGCTGGCTGACCTCGAAGAGGAGCCTTCGATCGCAGGAGGGATGGATATGGCTGACATCCAGGCCCTGCTAGGGCACCTCGGCGGCAGCATTCCCGTAGGCTGACCGCTCCTCGCCGGTGCCGCACCCTGGTGAAGAGAGAACCATGCGGCACCGGCACCTCCACGCGGTCGGCCGCAGGTCCCGGACTCCGCGAACACAGATTCCCCGAGTCGCGATCCTCGCAGCAGACGATCTGTACTGTGTCACTCACGACACTGAGGGCTCCCTGGGAACCAAGACTTTCCGGGTGAAACCCCCTAGAGTCGTCGGTATAGTGACCGTTCACTTGTTCGATCGGCTCGGGGGACGCGACCGTGCCGCTGCGGTGCCTGGCCGTACTGCCAGGCATGACAGAGGAGGCCTGGATGCCGGGGCAGGACCGGGAATACACATCGGTCGAGATCTGCGCCGGCGCAGGAGGCCAAGCCCTCGGCCTCCACCAGGCCGGGTTCCGTCACAGGGCACTCATCGAAGTTGACACGCACGCCTGCATGACCCTCGAGCAGAATCTCAACGAGCTTCGCGGGCGCGGTGAATGCAAGGTCTTCAAGGAAGATCTGAAGAAGTTCACCCAGAGCAGCGAGCGGCAGCCAGACCAGTTCAATCTCTCAAGTCTCGGGATAGACGGCGAGCAGATCGACCTGCTCGCCGGCGGGGTGCCCTGCCCGCCCTTCTCTCTGGCGGGCAAGCAGCTCGGACAGGACGACGAACGCGATCTCTTCCCGGTGATGCTCGACATGGTCGAAGCCATCAAGCCGAGAGCCGTCATGATCGAGAACGTTCGCGGGCTGCTCAGTGAAAAGTTCTTCGACTACCGGCTGTCTATCATCAAACGACTGAAAGAACTGGAATACGAGACTGTCGAATGGGATCTCGTCGAAGCCCGCAACTTCGGCGTTCCACAACTTCGCCCCCGGGCTATCCTCATCGCTCTGCAGCGAAAGTACAGGCCGTATTTCCCCGGGAGAATCCCGCACGGGGACGGAGACCCCGCAAAGTTCAATACAGTAGCCGCTGCGCTCGACAAATCGATGCAGGAGCGGCTCGATCCGTTCGGGCCTGAAGGCAAAGAACGCCTCGAGTGGTGGCGTGAACGCGTTGCGCGGGGAGGGGTTGCCCCGACACTCGTCGGCGGCTCCAAGAAGCATGGCGGCGCGGACCTCGGCCCCTCCCGGGCGAAGCAGGCGTGGGAAGCTCTAGGTATCGATGCCCACGGTGTTGCCGACGACGAAGTCGTGAATAAGGACCGCGACCTGTTCGGCCCGCGCGGTATCAAGCTGACCGTCAGGCAGGCCGCCATTATCCAAGGCTTCCCAGAGCACTGGGAGTTCGCAGGAAGAAAGACCGCGGCCTACCGACAAGTCGGCAACGCCTTCCCGCCACCAGTGGCTAGGGCCATGGGTGAAGCCATCATCAAGGCACTTAGCCAGGCCGATCAGGAAAAACCACCCCTCCTCTCCGAAGAGAGGACACGCACTACTTCTGCCGACAGGACGCCCGGAATCCAAGAACAACTTGAGCTAGCTTCGAAAGAACTTGAGCCTGCGTAGCATCACAGCCTCCTTCACTTCAGCAGCGCACTCCTCCGCAGGCTGGTGCTCCCAGAACCTGAGTACCAGCCAGTCGGCCTCTGCCAGACGTGCATCAGTGTCCCGATCACGCTGAACATTCTTGGCGATCTTCTCCCGCCAGTAGTCTGGATTTGTCTTCGGCGGAACGAAGTGCTCCGGGCAGCCGTGCCAGAAGCACCCGTCCACAAACACCGCTACACGGACTGGGCGAAAGACCAAATCAGCAGTGCGGCGCATGCCCGGCAGTGGCTTGGCAGCAACCCGGTAGCGCAGTCCAGCGGCGTGGACCAGTGACCTCAGCAGAAGCTCTGGAGACGTGTCCCGGTTGCGGTTGCCCAGCATGCTTCGTCTGTTGGCAGCAGAGGATGCCCAGGAGCCTTCAGGTGGCACCCAGGGCCCAGGCTCTGACGTCTGACCGCTCATCGTCGGAAGTCTAGACGAGCCAGGCGTGAGTGCCTGCCGATAAAACTGCGGCGGGATTCAACAGAGAAGTCCGAAGTCACCGCACTTGATGCCGCCGATGAAGGACCTCCATTGGTCCGGCGAGAAGAGCAGCACCGGACCTCCGGGGTCTTTGCTGTCGCGGACGGCGACGACGCCGGAGAGGTTGTCAGCCACCTCTACGCAGTTGCCGCCGTCGGTGCTGTAGCTGCTCTTGCGCCACTCGGCACGGGACAAGTCCGCGTTCGAGGTCATCCCGTGACTCCCTTCTCGATGAGCCCCAGGCTATGAGCTGATCATGGAGGAGATGAGGGTAACCGACTCCTCTGCGATAAGTGCCCGATTAGTCAGGTTCTCGAACATCTGCCTGTACTTCGCGAGCTCGTCGGTGTCTTCGAGGACCAGACCGCTGGTGGCCTGTTCGAGGTAGACGAGGTCGGGATCCGCCGGGTCGGGAAACTCCAGGAAGACGAACGGGCCGTCCATCGCCGGATGGGCTCCGCTCCGGAAGGGCAGCACCTGGATCGTGACGTTCGGCAGCTCGCTCCACCGGAGCAGGGAGGCGAGCTGGCCGTTCATCGTCTCCAGGCCCCCCACCACACGCACCAGAGCCGCCTCGTCGAGCACCACGTGCAGCCGGATCGGGTCGTCCCGGGTGAGCAGTTGCTGGCGGGCGAGGCGTACACCGATCTTTTTCTCCACGTGGCCCGCACTGGGGCGCATGGCCGTCGCCTCGATCACCGCCCGCGCGTACGCCTCGGTCTGCAGCAGGCCGGGAACGACCTGGACCTCGTACGTCCGGATCGCCTCGGCATCGGCTTCGAAACCGATGTAGGAGTCGAAGCCGGCCTTCATCGTGTCCCGGTGGCGGTGCCACCAGCCCTTCTGCCGGGACTCCCGCGCCAGCGCGACCAGCTCTCGCCGGAGCACGTCGTCGTTGACCTTGTAGTGGTCGAGCAGGTCGCTGACGTCCCCGTGGTGGACGCTCACCCGCCCGGTCTCTATGCGGGAGACCTTGGTCGCGGACCATCCCAGAGTGGCGGCCACCTCGGTCCCATTGAGGCCGGAGGCTTCCCGCAGGCGTCGCAGTTCGATCCCGAGTCGGCGCCGTCGAGCCGTAGGACTGATGGGCATCCTTACCCTCCTGTTGGGGCCCCCAGCTTGGCAAAGCCCTTCAGCCTGCGCAAACACAGTCGATCTGAAGTTTTCGCGTAAACGCAATTGCGCGGAGGCGATCGCTCATGCATGCTCCAAGCGTACGGCTCGTCACCCTGCGTGAGAATCAAGTCTCGGGAACCGCAGGAGGAGCCTCATCCGTCACGAAGGGCCAGACGATGAAGCCACACAATCCGCAGGCGCAGTTCATCCACCTCCTGCGGCTGGGGTGGGATCTGCGGACCCTCGGGGTCGGCACCGCGCTCGTCCTCCCCGCCACCGGCCGGCCGGTGCTGGAGGTCATGTCCGGGGGTGAGACGCGCGTCCGGATCACGGCCGTACGGCGGGGCCGCGAGTGGGTGTTCACCTGGCGGCCCTGGTGGGCGCGGTGCTGGCGGCGGGGCGAGTCCGTCTGCGCCGAGGCTGACAACGCGGCGGACATAATCGTCGCGGAGGTGATCGCATGACCGCGCCGCAGCGGATCCACCGGAACGGGCCCCGGCAGGCGCGCCATGCCGTACTCGAAGTGCTCCGGTGCCGCGAGTTCCCCGGGGTCCCCGCCTCCGTGTCGGAGGCCCGCGCGTGGGCGCGGGGCCTGCTGAGCGGGGAGATCGCCGACGACACCCTCGACGTCGCGCTGCTCCTGCTCAGCGAGGTCTTCACCAACTCCGTGGTGCACTCCGACTCCGGCCGCGTCCCGGGCGGTACGGTGACCGTCTATCTGGGCGCGCTCGACGGCCTGGCCCACGTCGAGGTGATCGACGATGGGTCGGCCACGACGATGCCCTTCCTCCGCGCCGCGACCCCTGACGGCGAGAACGGGCGCGGCCTGGCCCTGGTGGACCTGCTGGCCGCGAAGTGGAGCGTTCACCACGACGAGGAGACGGGCACCGCGGTCTGGTTCCAGGTCTGCGGGGAGACTGCGGTATCAAGCCGACCCTCGGGGTCGTACCATCACGTGATGACCCAAGACGATCTCCCCGTGGCCGAGTTCGCCTTCCCCGGCCCGCTCCGTGACCGGCTGGTGGCCGCGATCCTGTCCGGCGAGAAGAGGGCCACCACCGATCTGTACGCCGCCGTCGAGCACCTGAACGAGGCGCTGCCCCGTGTCGGCGACCGCAGCGTGGTCGTCGACTCCGAGGAACGACCGGTCGCCGTCATCGAGACGACCGAGGTGCGCGTGATACCGATCCGTGACGTCGACGAGGACTTCGCCCGCGACGAGGGAGAGGGCCTGGCGACGGTCCAGGAATGGCGTGCGGCCCATGAGCGGTTCTGGAGCGGGGACGAATGGCGTCGATTGATGGGCGGCGTCTCTCCCGCCATCACCGACGACACCCTCGTGGTCGCCGAGCGGTTCCGGCTGGTCGAACCGCTCACCCCATGACCCGCCATCGCGTCCCGGGAGCCGGGTGGCCGCCGCCTGGTAGTTCGTAATACAAAGCATGACGGGTAACGTGGGCGCATGACTTCCGACGCCCTCGTGGATGCCCTCGTCCGCAGCACCTTCCAGGTGGCGGGCGTGCTCACCCGCATCGGAGCCGAGCGCGACCTCTCGCTCACCCAGCTACGGGTCCTCGGCATCCTCCGCGACCGCCGCCCGAACATGACCGAGCTCGCCGCGTTCCTCGGCCTGGACAAATCAACCCTGTCCGGCCTCGTCGACCGCGCCGAGCGCCGAGGGCTGGTGGCCAGGGGCAAGAACCCCCAGGACCGCCGCGTCGTCGACGTGTTCCTCACCCCCGCCGGCCTGGAACTGGCGGAGCAGGTCTACGACGAGGTCCGGCGCGCACTGGCACCCGCGATGAGCCGGCTCGACCCGCAGGACCAGGACCGGCTCGTCCGGTTGCACGCCGCCCTGCACTCCCCCGGCTGAGGCCGTCCCCTTCCGATGGTTCACCCCGGGACCGGCATCCGGTCCCGGGGTGACGCCGGACCGGCGCCCCGTCCCGGGCGATGCCGGATCGCGTCAGGCGGGGACGGCTTCGCCGGTGATCAGGAGGTCCACTCGCCGGTCATCTCGACGTAGTTCTCGCCGCGGACCCGCCTGCCGTCGTACTTACCGGTGAAAGCCGCCGTGGCCTCCAGGTAGCCGCTCCCGTCGGGAGTCTGGATCTCCTGGTCCGGATTCCCGGTGACCCGCACGTCGAGCTCGGCGCGCAGGGCGGGGATGCGGATGCGCCAGCGGGTGGGATACCTCTGGCCGGTGGCCGGACTGGTCCACGGCCGGGAGGCGCCCTGCGCGAGCGGCTCGACGTCGACCACCTCGTAGGAGCCGTCCGGGTGGAGGACCGTCGCCCAGCTGTCCTTGGACTCGGCGCCGACCGTGTCCCAGATGGCGATCTTGTCGCCGTTGGGCATGCTGAGGTTCATCCACGTCCACCGGGTCAGCGACCTCGGCATCTCACCCCACTGCCTGTCCAGCCAGGAGGTGCCGCTGACCTGGTGCTTCTTGCCGTCGACGACGAGCGTTCCGGACGTCCGCATCTCCGGGAGCGCGAACTCGTAGTTCGGCACGCCGTCGGCCAGGTGGAAGACGCCGGTCGACGCGTAGTTCATGGCGGGGCCGGTGGGCACCAGCTGGACGTCGAGAGCTCCCCAGGGCGTCTCGACCTGCACCGACTGGCGGACGGAGTCACCCGTCCAGCTCAGCCCCGGTGCCTTGATGTCGAGCTTGCCCTGGCTCCACCGGTAGTCCTCCGGTTCGACCATCGCGTCGTAGTCCTTGTACCACCCGGTGGTCTTGTTGATCACCGAGAACGTCCAGCGGTACGCGGCCTCGTCCCTGTTCGGGAGGATGCGCGTGTGGACCTGGAGGCCGAACTCCTGACCGTTCGCCTTCACCGAGCCGGTGAAGTAGATCGAGTCGAACCAGGTCAGCTGGGGTCCGGGCGCGTGCCGTCCCAGGTCGGTCGCGGGATCGACCAGGGCCGGGATCCCCGACGTGGCGGATCGGGCGGACGGTGTCGCGGACGGCGTCGCGGACGGGGCGGCCGCCTGGGCCGGAGAGCCGGCGAACGTGCAGAGCGTCAGAGCCGCCGCCGCGGTGACCAGGACCGCCGCGCGGCCCTTGGTCCGGATTGCGGGCATGGGGGTTCCTCCTCGTATCAAGGGCGGACGAGACCGTCGCCCACCCACCGGCGCCGACCGGCGAAGCCGCGGACGATCACCGTCGCCGCGGAGTCACCCCTGGCCGGGCCGTTGGTTTGTAATACCAACGACTTCATAATGGTTGGTAATGCAAACAATGTCAAGCGCTCCGAGGACCGCCCGCCCTACGCGGTGCGGGCTCGCTTCACTCATGTGGCGACCAGACTGCCCGGAGGGCGCCGAGGCGAACGGCGACGGTGACCGCCCCGCTCCCGGAACCCCTCCGGTGGTTCCCGGTCGGCTCTCAGGAGAGGATCCGGAAGGCCAGGGAAGCGGTGCGTACACCCGGAGACATGGCCGCCGCCCATGACTACGAGGACATGCACCACCTCGTCGACCGACTCCCCCCGCCGGAGTGCGGCGGCTGCGCGTGCTCGTGGAGTCCGACCCGGAACTCGCCAGGTTCGCCGAGTCATCAGCTTCCGAAACCGCACAGCGGAAGCCGTCGTTCATCGGACTGGGAGCTTCCGGACGCGGCGATGTCTCCGAACGGCATGACGAACTGCTCCGGAAGGAGTTGGATCGTCCTTCGTGACGGCGGTCCCGGAGAGTCTGCGGGCCGGTGTGCCGCGGTTACGCGCCGACGGCCGTGACCTCCTTGCGGTACGCGGTGGGGCTCATGCCCCGGACCCGTTTGAAGGCCGTGCTGAAGCCGAAGGCGTCGGCGTAGCCGACCCGGCGGGCCACCGAGTCGACCGTGGTGGCCGGTTCGGTGAGCAGGTCGGCGGCGAGCGCCATCCGCCACTCGGTCAGGTACGCCAGCGGCGGCTCGCCCACCAGCTCGGTGAAGCGCTTGGCCAGCGTGGTGCGGGAGACCCTCGCCTCCGCGGCCAGGGAGGTGAGCGTCCACGGCCGGTCCGGCGCCTCGTGCATGGCGCGCAACGCTGGGCCCGCCACGTCGTCGCCGAGCGCGCGGTACCAGGCGGGCGGGACGGACTCGGGCCGGTCGAACCACTCCCGCAGCGTGCAGACGAGCAGCCAGTCCAGCAGGCGGTCCAGCACGATCTGCCGGCCCGGCCGCTCCGCGGCGAGCTGCGTCTCGAAGTAGTCCCGCAGCGGCCCGCAGTCGTGGTGGTCCGCCACCACGACCACCGGCGGCAGCACCCGCAGCAGCCGCCGGGGCACCTCGCCCCGGACGTGGTACGCCCCGGCCATCAGCACCGTCCGGCCGTCCAGCTCCCCGCGACCGCCCGGCCCCCCATGACCGCCCGGCTCCCCGCGCCCGTCCGGCTCGCGCCCGCCCGACCCTCCGCGCTCGTCCAGCTCTCCGCGCCCACTCGACCCTCCGCGGCCGCCCTGCTCCGCGCGCCCGCCGAGCCCTCCGTGACCGCCCTGCTCCCGGCCGCAGCGCACGTCGAGCGGCGGGTGCGTCCGCGCGGCGGCCCCGGGATCGTCGGCGAACACGAAGGGCTCCGGTCCGCGCACGATCGCCACCTCGCCCAGCCGTACGGCGTGCGGCCGCGCGCCGTCTCCCCCGTCGCCCGGCGGGATGATCCAGCCCTCCCCGCGCAGCGGCACGCACAGCGTCATGGAGGCGCCGTCGGTGAAGCGCAGCGCCCACGGCGGCGACAGCACCGACCGGCCGAAGACGGCGCCGTCGGCGCGCACGCCCCGGAGCAGATCGTCGAACGGGTCCATGACCGTCACCATAAGCCCGCCGTACGGCCCGCACGCCGCGCGGAAGCCCCGGACGGACGATCGCGCATGCACGCCGTACGGACGGCCATGTCCCGGGGCCGGCGCCGGGCGGTTGACTCGACGGCATGACGACGACACATGCGGAACAGATCCTCGTACTGGGCGGCACCGGCAAGACCGGGCGGCGGGTGGTGCGGCGGCTCCGGGAGGCGGGCGTGGCCGTGCGGGCGGCGTCCCGCTCGGGCGAGGTGCGGTTCGACTGGTTCGAGCCGGACAGCTGGGCCGCCGCGCTGGAGGGCGCCTCGGCGGTGTACCTCGTCGCGCCGGAGGACCCCGCGCCCGTCCACGACTTCGTCAAGCGGGCGGTGGACGCGGGCGTCCGCCGGTTCGTGGCCCTGTCCGGGCGGGGCATCGAGCACGTGACCGGCGACTTCGGGCAGGGGATGGTCGCCGCCGAGCAGGCCGTACGCGGCTCGGGCGTGGAGTGGACGGTCATCCAGCCGAACAACTTCGACCAGAACTTCGACGAGGACCTGTGGCTGGAGCCGCTGCGGGCCGGGCGGCTGGCCCTGCCGATCGGGGACGTGCCGGAGCCGTTCGTCGACGTCGAGGACGTGGCGGAGGTCGCGGCGGTGCTGCTGACGGAGGACGGGCACGCCGGGCGGGTGTACGAGCTGTCCGGGCCGCGCGGGCTGACCTTCGCCGAGGCGGCGGAGACGATCGGGCGGGCGGCGGGCCGGACGATCGAGTACGTGGAGCTGACCCCGGAGGAGTACCACCGGGAACTGCTCGGCCAGGGCTATCCGGAGGCCGCCGTCCGGATGCTCGGAGCGCTGTTCGAGGTGCACCGGGGCGGACACCTCGCCGGGGTCGCCGACGGGGTGCGACAGGTGCTCGGCCGCGAGCCGGCCTCCTTCGAGGACTACGCCGCCCGGACCGCCGCCGCCGGCGCGTGGTCCTGACCCGGACGGCGGCTCACCCGGGCCCGCGCGAAGACCGGGAGCCGGGACGCATCAGGAACGGGGCGCGGCGCGGGTCGCGGCGGGGCGGTGGTCCCGGGTTCCGGCACTCGTCGCCGACGCGAAGTGGTCGTGCAGCTCGGCGTGCCGGAACTGGTAGAACGGGCCGACCGCACGCAGCACACCGATCCGGTGCATCTCGTCGAAGAACGTCATCGCACGCGCCGGCAGCTCACCTGAGATCGCCAGGAACGTGAACGTGATCCTGGACGCCAGCCAGGCGTGCCGTGGTCGCTGCGCGATCCCGGCACTGCTGCCGACCAGTATCCCCAGCCCTATGTCGGTCCACCCGTCCCGCCTCCCGGAGAAGTGCGAGAGCACCACGTCCGCGGAGACGGCCAGTACGGCGCCCAGGGCCAGCGCCCCGACCAGCCGGAGCCCGAACAGAGACCGGTTGATCCTCCACGAGGACAGGGGGGTGAGAGCACCGGAGAACTGCTGGATGTGGTCCTCCGGTGCTCGCCCGGACTCCTTCGGCAGGGCTATCGCCCTCGTGCTGGAGATGCCGAACCACAACGTGAGCATCGATGCCGCCCCCATGAAGAGGCCGGCTCCGATCCCCTCCGAATACGCCACCGCCACCCCGAGGGGCAGGCTCATCCAGAGGGATGCCGGAACGACACGGCCGCCGTGTTCGCGGAGCAGTGCGGTGACGTATCTCCCGACCCGCAGGCGGGTGAACTCCGGCGTCTCGGACGCGAGGCTCAGACTTGCGAACCCGAAGGTCAGAGCGGCGGAGAACCCGACGGCCGGACTCCCGCCCAGTGCGGGGGCGATCGCGACGGGCAGCCCGTAGACCAGTCCGGAGACCACGTAGACGATCCAACGGGGCGGCGCCCCGAACCCTTCGCTCCGGGAACGGCCGCGCACCGCCCAGGCCAGCTGCCACCAGGCGAAGCCGCCGGCTCCCGTCTCCGGAGAACTCCTGGCGAGGCGGCCCAGGAGCCGGTTCACCCGCTCGGCGTCCCAGGACCGGATGACTCTCCGGTCGGCCGTTCCGGACGTCTTCTCGGCGAGCAGCAACGCCTCGACGAGGTTGTCCATGAGGTGCGCGCGCAGTGCGGGAGCATCGTCACGGTAGACCGTGAGCAGCGGGGCCGGATCCCGGTCCTGATCGACGTAGACGGCCCGGATCAGCCACAGTCCCAGCGCGGTCGAGGATACGGCCGTCAGGGCGGGCGCCTCGCCTGCCCGCAGAGCCTGCAGCACCGCGTTCCAGGGCTGCGGAGGCCGAGGCGGAAGGCACGCGGTGAGATAGTCGACGACGGCTTCGGCGGTCAATGCCCTCGGGGCGATGACCGCGGCCGCCCTGACGGCGCGTCGTGCGCTGACGACGGCGTCTCCGTACTCCCGGGTCCGGGAGGTGATGATCACTTGGTCCCGCGGGGCGAGAGTCCTGCTCAACTGGTTCATCACCTTGACGCGGACGGCCTCGGGCAGCTCGTCCAGGCCGTCGAGGATCGCCAGGATGTGACCGTTCGAGGCCAGTATCTCTGCGGAGTCACGGCCGTTGACGGGCGTTGCCGAAGCCAGGTAGTCGTTCCGCAGGCGCGCCGCCACCCAATCGTGCAGGCGTGGATGGACGTCCACATCCCAGTCGGCGACCGGCAGCAGCACCGGGACCGGATCCTCTTCCTCGCGGGTGGCTATCAGCTTCACAAGGAGCTGAATGGCCAGGGTGGTCTTCCCCGTACCGGCGCCGCCGAGGATCACCAGTCTGCGCCGGCGCAGACCGCGGAAACGGGACGCCAGTTCGTCGATCTCATCGGATCGGCCGGTGAAGGAGAACTCGCCTTCGGCGATCAGGTGCGGGTGGTCCATGAACCTGGCCCGCGTGGTGAGACGCCAGGGGACGGGAATCGGCGGATCACCGAGAGAGCGTCTTGCCATCTCCTGGTTCCAGAACCCGTCCACCAGCTCCGCCAGATGCCTCTTGACCTGTGCGATGTCCCCGGCGGCCGGAGCCGAAGCGCGCGTGATCAGGTAGGCGGTGTACCAGCCCGCGAAGGCCAGCACGATCGTGGTCACGATCCACGGTCTGCTCCATACGCCATCATTGAGCACCTGGTTGATCGCCACGTTGAGCGCGACCGGAAGCAATATCCCCGCCAGCCATAATGCGGTGGCCCGGAGACCCATGGCTTTCATGCCCTCATCATGGCACTACCTTTCCTCATAACTGATCAAAAGGTCGGCTACCGGTCCGGACCGTCACAGAACGTCCCTTGCCAACAACGGCCCTTGCCAACAGAGGTGCGACGCCTCCGGGGAGCGGACGGCGGCGCCCTGCGGAAGCGCAGGTCACCGCCGCCTGCCGGCGGGACGCGGCCTCCTCGCCGGAGGCCGCGGCGCCGTACGTCGTGCGGATCGTTCTGCCGGGGGCCCGGCCGGGCGGGCCCGGCTAGACGCCGAGGGCGGGCGGGACGAGGCCCGGCATCGCGGGGACGTTGCCGTCCATCGGGGCGAACGGGCTGCCCTGTCCGCCCTGGCCCAGCGGGGATCCCGGGAATCCCCAGTTCTGGCGGTCCTCGCAGCCGTGGGTGCCCTCGGCGTAGGCCGGCATGGTCCCGTCCACGCTGTAGATCATGCCGGTGTAGCGGACGCACCTGCCTTCCGTCGTCAGCTTGACGGGCCCGGCGTAGTAGCGGTACTTGCCCTGCATCGCCTGGTTGTAGCCGCGTCCGCCGCCGTTCTCCGAGTCGACCTCCAGGGCCACCTGGGTCGTCGTGGCGGTGCCGAGGGACGTCGCCTTCATGGTGACCACGCAGTGCTGCCGGGTGTCGGCGTTGTACAGCAGGTAGAGGTAACCGACGACCCCTCCGGGGAAGCCCGCCCGCATCGGGCGGACGCCTCCGGGGACCTTCTTGAAGCCGGAGCCGCACACCGCCTCGGGCTTGTAGGGGTTCGTCACCGCCGAGGCCGCCTGGGCGGGAACCACGGTGAAGGCGGCAGCGGCGGCGGCCAGCGCCGCCAGAGCGGCTTTCTTCTTGACGAGTCTCATCATCGATATCCCCCGAATATGACGCCGGAGATTCCCGTTACCAGTGCGGAAATCCTTTTCATGATCAATCGAGGGCTCCGGAAAGGCAAGGACATCCGTGCAAAAAACCCGCATCCCTTCATTCACCCTGCCCCTAAATGGGAGGAAACATATACGGGCCGATAATTCACATTAATAGTGGATGAAACCTCGCAAGAGCCGCGGTCTGCGGAGTCGGAGGGACGACCACGCCCCGGGCCACTGGCCCAGACTCCCGCAGGGCGAATACGGTGGCGCCCATCGGTACCCGATGTCCCGGAATGTCCGGCGGCATCCGGCAGTGAGGAGCACCCCCATGGACGCGGACGTCATCGTCGTCGGCGCGGGCCTGGCCGGTCTGGTGGCCGTCCACGAGCTGACCGCGGCGGGCAGGAAGGTCGTCCTGGTCGACCAGGAGAACGCCGCCAACCTCGGCGGGCAGGCGTTCTGGTCCTTCGGCGGCCTGTTCCTGGTCGGCACGCCCGAGCAGCGCCGCCTGGGGGTCAGGGACTCCTTCGAACTGGCGTGGAGCGACTGGACGGGCAGCGCCGGGTTCGACCGCCTGGACGACGAGGACGCCTGGGCCGTCAAGTGGGCCCGCGCCTACGTGGAGTTCGCCGCCGGGGAGAAGCGGTCCTGGCTGGCCGGGCACGGCATCACGTTCCTGCCGACCGTCGGGTGGGCCGAGCGCGGCGCCCTGCGCGCCGGCGGGCACGGCAACTCCGTGCCCCGCTTCCACATCGCCTGGGGCACGGGCACCGGCGTGGTCGAGCCGTTCGTCCTGTCCGTGCACCGGGCCGCCGCGGCCGGGCTGGTCCGCTTCCACCACCGGCACCGGGTCGACGAGCTGGTCATGACCGACGGCGCCGTCACCGGGGTGCGGGGCACGGTGCTGGCCGACGACGACTCCCCCCGCGGGGTCGCCTCCAACCGCGACGCGGTCGGCGAGTTCGAGCTGAGCGCCCAGGCGGTGATCGTCACGACCGGCGGGATCGGCGCCGACCACGACCGCGTGCGGCGCCACTGGCCCGAGCGGCTCGGCCGGCCCCCGGCGCACATGGTCACCGGCGTCCCGGCCTACGTCGACGGGCGGATGCTCGACATCGCCGAGGACGCCGGGGTGCGGCTGGTCAACCGCGACCGCATGTGGCACTACACCGAGGGCCTGCACAACTGGGACCCGATCTGGCCCGGGCACGGCATCCGCATCCTGCCCGGCCCGTCGTCGCTGTGGTTCGACGCCCTGGGCCGGCGGCTGCCCGAGCCGTGCCTGCCCGGCTACGACACGCTGGGCACGCTGAAGCACCTGCGCACCACCCCGGACATCGCCGGCCACGACCACTCCTGGTTCATCCTCAACCAGCGGATCGTCACCAAGGAGTTCGCGCTCTCGGGCTCGGAGCAGAACCCCGACATCACCGCCAAGGACCGCAGGGCTTTCCTGCGCTCCCGACTCCTCGGCAAGGGCGCGCCCGCCCCGGTGGAGGCGTTCAAGCGCAACGGCGCCGACTTCGTGGTGGCCCGCACCCTGGAGGAGCTGGTGGAGCGGATGAACGGGCTCACCGACGAGCCGCTGCTCGACGCCGCGGTCGTCCGCGCCCAGATCGAGGCCCGCGACCTGCAGGTCGCCAACCCCTACGGCAAGGACGTCCAGGTCCAGGGCATCCACAACGCCCGCCGCTACGTCGGCGACCGCCTCGGCCGCGCCGTCCCCCCGCACCGGATCCTCGACCCGGCGGCCGGGCCGCTGATCGGCGTGAAGCTGCACATCCTCACCCGCAAGACCCTCGGCGGGATCCAGACCGACCTCGACTCCCGCGCCCTGGACCGGGACGGGCAGCCGGTCCCCGGGCTGTACGCCGCCGGAGAGGTCGCCGGGTTCGGCGGCGGAGGGGTGCACGGCTACAACGCCCTGGAGGGGACGTTCCTGGGCGGCTGCCTGCTGTCCGGCCGTACCGCGGGCCGCGCCGCCGCCCGGCGGACGGCCTGACCGCCCGGCCGCCCGACCGGTCTCCGGGACCGGCGGGCGGTCGCCGCCGGCAGCGGCGGCACGCCCCGCTTCGAGGGAAGATCTATCGAAAGATGTTCCGCCAGAGGAAAGCTTTGAAAGCCGGTGCCCCCGCCGATGGACAGGTCGACAACGATCTGACACGGCGACAGAGAGCACACCATGAACGACATGCCCGACCAGGCGACGAGGACGACCACCGGCGGGGCGGGCCGCTGGAACTGGACCATCGGCCGCCGGCTGACCGCCGGGTTCGTGGCCGCCCTGGTCATGATGGGCGTCATCGGTGCCGTCTCCTACAGCAACACGGTCGATCTGGTCGAGAACGAGAAGTGGGTGGCCCACACCCACACGGTCATCGGCAAACTCGACGGCGTGCTGTCGACGCTGAAGGACGCCGAGACCGGCCAGCGCGGCTACCTGATCACCGCCGAGGAGTCCTACCTCGGCCCCTACACCGAGGCCAAGAAGGCCGTCGGCGACCTGCTGGACGAGACCGCGGAGCTCACCTCCGACAACGCCGCCCAGCAGAAGCACATCGAGACCCTGCGCCCGCTGGTCGACGCCAAGTTCGCCGAGATGCAGCAGACCGTCGACCTGCGCCGCGCCGAGGGCTTCGAGGCCGCCGCGGCCGTCGTGCTGTCCGACAAGGGCAAGGCGACCATGGACGAGATCCGCGCCACCCTGACCGAGATGCGCGAGGCCGAGGCGAGCCTGCTCACCGTGCGGGCCGCCGAGGCCGAGGCGACCGCGTCGACGACCAAGAACGTGGTGCTGTTCGGCACCTCGCTGGCCGTGATCGTGCTGCTCGGCCTGGCCTGGTTCCTGACCCGCAGCGTCACCGGGCCGGTCAACGAGCTGGCCCGGCGCCTGCGCGACATCGCCGAGGGCGACGGCGACCTGACCCAGCGGGTGGACGAGTCCCGCCGCGACGAGATCGGCGTCCTGGGCCGGCTGTTCAACCGGTTCATCGCCAACATCGCCGACCTGGTCCGCCAGATCAACGACTCGGCCGCCTCCTCCTCGGCCGCCGCCCAGGAGCTGTCGGCGATCAGCGCGGAGATCGGCCAGCAGACCGAGAGCGCCTCGACCCAGGCCACCAGCGCCGCCGCAGCGGCCGAGCAGGTCTCCGGCAACGTGCAGACGGTGGCCACCGCCAGCGAGGAGATGGGCGCCTCCATCCGGGAGATCTCCCGCAGCGCCGCCGAGGCCAGCACCGCCGGCCACGCCGCGGTGACCCGTGCCGCCGAGGCCAGCACCGCGATCACCCGGCTGGGCGAGTCGTCCGAGGCCGTCAGCAGCGTGGTGGCGCTGATCAACTCGATCGCCGAGCAGACCAACCTGCTGGCTTTGAACGCCACCATCGAGGCGGCCCGCGCAGGCGACGCCGGCAAGGGCTTCGCCGTGGTCGCCTCCGAGGTCAAGGACCTGGCCCAGGAGACCGCCAAGGCGACCGAGGACATCACCGCGCGCATCACCGCCATCCAGGGCGACGTGGCCGTGGCGGTGGCGTCGATCTCCACGACCGCCCAGGTGATCGGCGAGGTCAACGACCACCAGGGCAGCATCGCCGGTGCGGTGGAGGAGCAGAGCAGCACCACCGACAGCATGGCGGGCAACATCTCCGAGGCCGCCTCCGGCGCGACCGCCATCGCGCAGAACGTCCAGGAGATCGCCGCCACCGCGCACGCGATGGTGAGCAGCATCGGCGAGGTGCGGCGGGCGTCGGAGGAGCTGGCGCAGAACTCCACGCACCTCAACTCGCTGGTGGGACGCTTCCGCGTCTGACGACCGGATGACCGGCCGCCCGGCCGGTGGACGACCCTCCCGGGGCCGGGGGCGCACGCGGTGCGCTCCCGGCCCCGGAGCGCCTCCACCTGCCCGTGCGCCGTACCGGTGGCCCCGAATGTACGAACACCTGAGCGACATGTACTTTTTGTGCGATCGTTGATCGGGATTCACCGAACGGGGAGGTATGCCGGTGTCCAGGCCGACGCGCCGGGAACGGATCCGCTACTGGTTCGACAACACCATGTCGCGGGGCACGGTGGCGCTGATCGGGTGGCTCGCGGCGATCTCCGCGGCGCTGATCGCCGTGGTCACCGGGCTCGTGCTCTGGCTGACGCCGGTCGAGGCCGAACAGCACCACGGTCTGGCGGGCGTGCTCTGGGCGACGCTGATGCGCACGCTCAGCCCCGGCAAGGTGGCCAGCGACACCGGGAGCGCGCCGTTCGTGGCGCTGATGTTCGTCGCGTCGCTGGGCGGGCTCTTCATCGTCAGTGCGCTGGTCGGCGTGCTCGCCAACGGGCTCAAGGAGCGGTTCGAGCAGCTCCGCAAGGGCCGGTCGCGGATCATCGAGCGCGGCCACACGGTGATCCTCGGCTGGTCCGACCAGGTCTTCACGATCGTCCGGGAGCTGGTCCAGGCGCACGCGAGCCAGCGCGGCTCCGTCATCGCGATCCTCGCCGACCTCGACAAGGTCGCCATGGAGGACGCGCTCCGCACGCACGTGGGCGACACCGGCGCGACCAAGGTGGTCTGCCGGACCGGACGCCCCGTGGAGCCGGCCGACCTGGACCTGATGAACCTCGACGCCGCCCGCTCGGTCGTCGTGCTCTCCCCGCAGGGCGACGACCCCGACGCGCACGTCATCAAGACGCTGCTCGCCCTGGACAAGCGCGCCGGGGACCACCCGCCGGTGGTGGCCGCGATCGCCGACACCGCCAACATGGCCGCCGCCCGCCTCGCCGGCGGTCACGGCGTGCACCTCGTCGACTCCGACGACACCGCCTCCCGGCTCATCGTGCAGTCCTCCCGCCAGTCGGGCACGTCCGTGGTCTGCATGGACCTGCTGGACTTCGCCGGGGGCGAGATCTACCTGCGCTCGGACCCCGACCTGGCGGGCACGGCGTACGGCAGGGCGCTCCACGCCTACCAGGCGGCCACGGTCATCGGCCTGCGCCGCGGCGGCCGGACCATGCTGAACCCGCCCGCGGACACGGTGGTCGAGGCCGAGGACGAGATCATCGTGATCGCCCAGGACGACTCGATGATCCGGCTGGCGGACGGCATGCCGAAGGCCCAGGAGGACGCGATCGTGATGACCGCGCACCCCGTGCCCGGACCCGAGCGGACCCTGGTGCTCAACTGGAACGGCCGGGGCCGCCAGATCGTCCGCTGCCTGGACGGCTACGCCGCCCCCGGCTCGATCCTGGACGTCGCCTCCGACCACCCCGACGCGGCGGTCGGCGTCGACGGCCTGGTCAACCTCACGGTGAACGTCAAGGACTGCGAGACCACCGACCGGTACGCGCTGGAGTCGCTGGGCCTGGGCGTCTACCAGCACGTCATCGTGCTGTCCGACGACCGCTACGACGCCGGGCACGCCGACACCCGGACGCTGATGACCCTGCTGCAGCTGCGCGACATGCAGACCTCGCTCGGCGAGCGCTACTCGATCGTCAGCGAGATGCACGACGAGAACAACCGGGCCCTGGCCGAGGTCACCCGGGCCGACGACATCGTGATCAGCGACACGGTGATCGGCCTGCTCCTGGCCCAGCTCACCGAGAACCGGCACCTGGCCGACGTGTTCGGCTACCTCTTCGACTCGCGCGGCTCGGAGATCTACCCCCGCCCCGCCGAGCGGTACGTCCGCTCCGGGGCGCCGGTCAGCTTCGCCACGGTGATCGAGTCGGCCGCCCGCCGGGGCGAGACCGCGATCGGCTACCGCCTGGCCGACCGGATCGGCGAGGCCCCGCACTTCGGCGTGGTCCTCAACCCCGACAAGTCCCGCCTGGTCCGCCTCGGCCCCGGCGACTCGGTGATCGTCCTGGCCGAGCACTGAGCCGGGCGGCGGACCGGACCGCGGCCCGGGCATCGGGCCGGACCGCGGCTGCGGCTGCGGCTGCGGCTGCGGTTGCGGTTGCGGTTGCGGTCCGCCGACACCTGGCGGGTGCGGGGTGCCTCCGGCGTAGACGCCCCGCGGGAGACCGCAACCGGTGGGGTACGGCGGGCGCCATCCCCGGGGGGACGCGCGGGCGGGGCCGTACCGGGACGCTGGGGCCATGGACACGCTCGACCTGGCCCGGCTGCAGTTCGCCCTCACCGCGGGGACGCACTTCCTGTTCGTCGCCCTCACCCTCGGCCTGGCCACGCTCGTCGCGGTCGTGCAGACGCGGGCCACGCTGACCCGCTCCGCCGTGCACGAGCGGATGACGCGGTTCTGGGGACGGCTCTACGTGATCAACTACGTGATGGGCATCGTCACCGGACTGGTGATGGAGTTCCAGCTCGGGATGGCGTGGAACGGGCTCTCGCACTTCTCCGGCAACGTCTTCGGGGCGGCGCTGGCGATGGAGACGCTGGTCGCGTTCTTCGTCGAGTCCACCTTCCTGGGACTGTGGATCTTCGGCTGGGGGCGGCTGAACCGGTGGGCGCACCTGGCGGTGTTCTGGGTGGTGACGCTCACCGCCTACGCCTCGGCCTACTGGGTGCTGGTGGCCAACGGCTTCATGCAGAACCCGGTCGGCGCCGAGCTCTCCGGCGGGGTGCTCCGCCTCACCGACGCGGCGGCGGTGCTGGCCAACCCGGCGGCGCTCACCGCCTTCGGGCACGTCCTGGCCGCCTCGCTGGTCGCCGCCGGGTTCTTCCTGGCCGGGGTGAGCGCCCACCACCTGCGCCGCCGGACCGCCGAGCAGGAGTTCTTCCGCCGCTCGCTGCGGATCGGCGTGTTCACCGGCCTGCCCGGCCTGGCGGCCGTCCTCGCCTTCGGCGAGCTGAGCTTCTCCACGGTGCAGCCGATGAAGTGGGCCGTCTTCGAGGGGGACGCGGCGGAGATCGAGCGGCTCCGGGCGGAGGCCGCGGCGGCGTACGAGGCGGTCCGGGAGAGCGTGGGAGGGGCCGCGGGCCTCGTGGACCACGTGCCGCCCGCGCTCCCGGTGCAGGCCGGGGGGATCGTGATGCTGGGGCTGTTCGGGGTGATGGCGCTCGTCTCGCTGGTGAGCGTGCCGCTGGCGCTCTCCTCCCGGGCGGTCCGGGGGCTGCGCGCCTGGCACGTGCTGCTGACCGCGGCGGTCCCGCTGCCGTTCGCCGCCGTGCTCGGCGGGTGGGTGCTGCGGGAGGCGGGCCGCCAGCCGTGGGCGGTGCAGGGGCTGCTGACCACCGAGGAGGCGCTGAGCGACCTGCCGCCCGGCCTGCTCCGGTTCTCGCTGGCCGCCTTCACCGTGCTGTTCGCGGTCCTGTTCGCGGTCAACGTCTGGATGCTCGCCCGTGCCGCCCGCCGGGGCCCGGACCCCGCCGGCGGCCCGGCGGGCGGTGCTCCGGACCTCCCGTCCGGCTCCTCCGCCGCCCGGGACGAGCCGATCCCGGCGGCCGTCTTCTGAGCAGCGTCCCGAGCCTCCTCCGGAGGCCGCGTCCCGGCCGTGTCCCGGCCGTGTTCCGGAGGCCGCGTCCCGGCCGCGCCCAGGAGGCCGTGCGCCGGCCGTGCGCCGAGCCGCCTTCCGACGTCCCCGCCCTTCCCGACAAGGAACCACGATGGAAATCGCCCTCCTCGCCTTCTTCACCGCCGGGTACCTCGTACTCTCGGGGGCCGACTTCGGGATCGGCATGCTCCTGCCGTACCTCGGGCGCTCCCCCGCCGAGCGCGGCCGGGTGCTGGACGTGATCACGCCGTTCTTCCTGGCCGACGAGGTCTGGCTGGTCGTCGCGGTCGGCTTCTTCGCCGGGGCCTTCCCCGTCCTGGAGGGTGAGTTCCTCGCGGAGAACTACGCGGCGTTCACCGTGCTGCTGCTCGGCTGGGTGGCGCGGGACGCGGGGATCCTGCTGCGGCGACGGGTGGACCGGGCGGCGTGGCGGACCGGGTGCGAGGCGGCCGTGGTCGCCGGGAGCTGGGCGGTGGCACTGAGCTGGGGGTTCGTTCTGGCGGGGAGCGCGGGAGCGGCGCCGCCGGTCCTGGTCGCGGCGGTCGTCGCCGCCGCCGGGCTGTTCTGCGCCCAGGGACTGGCGCTGGCCGCGCTCCGGCTGCGCGGGGAGACCTCGCGCGGAGGGACAGGGAGGGCATCCGGCGGGGAGGCGCTGCGCGGGGAGACCGGGCAGGCGTCCGGCGGAGAGGCCGGGATGCCGTGGCGGCGGGCGCGGCGGCCCTTCGGCGCGCTGGGCGAGCGCGCCGCCTATGCCCTGACCTCGGCCGCCATCGTGTCGGCCGGGCTGGCGGCCGGATCCCGCCTGCCGCTGGCGGAGCACCTCGCCGACCCGGCGACGCTCGCCCTGCTCACCCCCGCCGCCGCGATCCTCACACCCCTGCTGCTGGGAACCCAGGTGTGGCTCTGGTGGGTCCTCGCCCGCCCCGGGGCGGGGACGGTGAGAACGGCCGGATCCGCTGGAACGGCCGGAACGGCTGGAACGGCGGTGTCATGATCCTCCGCCGGTTCGCCCGCGGCGGGAGGGACCGACCGGATCCGCGATCGGCGCCCTCTCCGGACACGGAACGGCCGCGCCCCGCCGGAGGGCGGGACGCGGCCGCGTCGCGGAGATCATGAGGTCTCGAGAAGGACCCGTCGTCCCCTTCAGCACAGCGCCCTGATCGCGGCGCCGTCCGGGTCAGGCCGTCGCCGTGATCATCCAGGCCAGGCCGAGGAGCACGGCCACGGGGATCAGCCACACCACGGCCTCGATCGCGAACTCCTTGTACACGGTGAACTTCCTTCTCTGGGGAACCGGGTCGATGACAATATCGGCCCGTAGCATACGGGGTTGAGGGAATCGGGGGCTCCCGGGGACGGCCGAGACCCGTCTCACCCGGTGGAGGCCCGGCGGTCGGCGAAGGCACGGGCGCCCTCCGCCCAGGTGCGCTCCAGGTCGGACCCCTCCGGATAGCGGCCCTTGAAGGAGTTGCGTCCAGGGTCACGGGGCCGGTCAGAGATCAGAATCATCTTCGCGTTCGATCCCACTCGGGCTGCTCTGCTGTTGCCGGGCGGGGACAAGGCGGGAAACTGGGATCGGTGGTACAAGGAGAACATCCCCCTGGCCATCCAGCTCTACATCGACTACACCAGCGACACCGAGGAGTGAACGTGCCGAAGAGGACCCCGGGGGACTGGGAAGATCTGGAACGGCAGCTGCACGCGGCCGGCGTTTCTCCTGCGGAGATCGAGGCGGGGGCGCGACGACTGCTCGCCGAGGCGAGAGGCCATCAACTGGCCGAGGCGCGCAAACAGCTCGGTCTGGGGCAGAAGGATGTTGCGGCAGCCATGGAGGTGAGTGTCGCCCGCGTCTCCCAGATCGAACACGGCGAGGTCACCTCCATCGAGGTCATCGCCCGCTACGTCGAGGCGCTCGGCGCACGCCTCGACCTGGTGGTCGATTTCGGTGATCGGACCCTGCGCCTGCCGGTCAGCGAGAAATCTCTGGACAGCGCCGCCTGATCGAAGACGGCTCGACGGATCGGCGCCCGGTAGCAGCGTCTCCGAGGTGGTCAGTCGAAGCGCCGCGACCGGGCGGGAGCGGTGGCGGGCGGTCAGTGGCCCTTGGCCGAGGCGTCCTCGGGGAACTCGTCGGGCTCGGCCACCCGGAACCAGCGGCAGCCGTACGGGCCCATGGTGAAGCCCGCCCGCCCGCCGGGCCCGACGTCCAGCGTCCCGTCCACCAGCAGGTCGACCAGGACGCACGGGTCACCGAGACCCTCCAGGACGAGTTCCACCTCCGCCTCGCGGTCGGCGAAGTTGTGCACCGCGACCACGGTGCCGCCCTCGGCGTCGGCGCGGTGGGCCAGCACGGCCTCGTCCCCGGCGTCGAGGACGTCGTAGTCGCCCCAGGCCAGCTCCGGGCACTCCCGGTAGCGCTCGATCAGCATCGTCACCCAGTGCAGCAGCGAGTCGGGGTCGCGGCGCTGGTCCTCGACGTTGACGTGGCGCGGGCCGAACTCGCCGGTCACCGGCGGCACCGGGGTGCGCACCTCGCCCCGCGAGAAGCCTCCGCTCGGCGCCCACTGCATGGGCACCCGCACGGCCATGCGCCCCTTGGCCTCGAGGTTCTCGCCCAGTCCGATCTCCTCGCCGTAGAAGAGCACCGGGGTGCCCGGCAGGGAGAACAGCACGCTGTAGGCCAGCTTGAGGCGGCTCAGGTCGCCGCCGAGCATCGGCGGCACGCGGCGGCGCAGTCCCCGGTCGAAGAGCTGCATGTCCTTGTCCGGGCCGAAGGCGTCGAAGACCTCGTGCTTCTCGGCCTCGGTGAGCTTGTCCAGGGTCAGCTCGTCGTGGTTGCGCATGAACATCGCCCACTGGGCGTCGTCGGGCGCCTTGGGCCGCTCGCGCAGCGCCTCGGCCAGCGCCTTCGGGTTCTTGCGGGCCATGGACAGGTGGAAGCGCTGCATGGCGACGAAGTCGAAGCACATGGTGACCTCGTCGCCGTTGCCGTCGCCGAAGTACTCCGTCAGCTCCGGGTAGGGCAGGTTGACCTCGCCCAGCAGGATCGAGGTGCCGTCCCGCCGGTTCATGAAGGCCCGCAGGTCGGCGAGGAACTCGTGCGGGCCGCCGTCGATGTCCTCGATCAGGAACGGCACCGCGTCGACCCGGAAGCCGGACAGGCCGAGCTCCATCCAGAAGCCGAGGATGCGCGCGATCTCGTCGCGGACCTCGGGGTTGGCGGTGTTCAGGTCCGGCTGGAAGCGGTAGAAGCTGTGGTAGTAGTACTGGCCGGTCCCCTCGTCGAGCTCCCAGAGGCTGTCCTCCTCGTCCGGGAAGACGATGGCCTTCGGGTCGAAGGGCTCCGGCTCGTCCCGCCAGACGTACCAGTCGCGCTTGGCCGAGTCCCGGCTGGACCGCGACTCCTTGAACCACGGGTGCTCGTCCGAGGTGTGGTTGACCACGAGGTCGGCGATGACCCGGATGCCCCGGTCCCTGGCGGTCCGCACGAACTCCACGAAGTCGCCCAGGGTGCCCAGCCGAGGGTCCACGGAGTAGTAGTCGGTGATGTCGTAGCCGTCGTCGCGGCCGGGGGTCGGGAAGAACGGCATCAGCCAGATGCAGGTCACCCCGAGGCGGTCGAGATGGTCGATCTGCTGGGTCAGGCCCCGGAAGTCGCCGATGCCGTCACCGTTGCCGTCCTTGTAGGTCTCGACGTCCAGGCAGTAGACCACGGCGTTCTTCCACCACAGGTCTCCGGTGTAGGTCAGTCGCATGCGGGCGCACTACCCTCCCGTGGGGTTTTTATGAGGATGCGACGGCATCGCGACCCGCCGCGGCCCGTCGGCCGGAGCGTGTCCCGGCCGGCGTGGCGGTGACCGGTTATGGTGGGTGGGATCACACGGGGTGGTCCCGGTCCACCGGAGGGCGTCATGCGGCAGCGAAGGTGCGGTGCGCCCTTCGGCTGGCTGCTCGCCCTGCTGCTCCCGCTGTTCGTCTCGGGCGGGCTGAACGCGCCCGCCGCCCTGTCGTACGGCGCGCAGCACCGGCCGTCCGTCGCCAAGGCCCCCGGCGACCACCACCCCTTCTCCCGCCAGGCCCCTCTGGGCGAGCGGCAGCTCTCGGCCGCCTCCGCCTTCACCGGGACCGGCGCGGGAGGCGGTCACCCGGCCGCGCCGCCGCCGCGCGCGCTGCCGCATCCGCCGTCCTCCCCCGGTCCGGCCGCGCGCCCGGCCCGGGACGACGACCCCCGCCCGCTCGCGGCCCTGCTCGTCAGGTCCGGCCGCGCGCCTCCCTCCACAGGCGGCTGAGGCACCCCGCGTTCCCGCGTTCCGGGGTGCTGCGCCGTACCCGTCGACCGACGTCCCCCCGGACCCGTCCTCCGGGTGCTCCGCCGTACCCGGCGGAGTCCCGCGGGCCCGCGCCGGGGCGCCCGGCCGTACGCGGGACCGCTCCTCATCCTCTCCGAGCCTGTGGAGGCTTCCATGTCGCGTGCCCCGCTGATACGCGCGATAGCGGCGTTCGCCGTGATCGCCGCGTCTCTCTACGTAGCCCTGACCATGCGCCCGACCCTCGGTCTCGACCTGCGCGGCGGGACCCAGATCGTCCTGGAGACCAGGGACTCCCCGACGGTCAAGGCCGACGCCGAGACCACCGACCGCACCCTGGAGGTGCTCCGCCGGCGCGTCGACGCGCTGGGCGTGTCGGAGCCGACCCTGGCCCGATCCGGTGAGCAGCGGATCATCGTCGAGCTGCCCGGCGTGCTGGACCCGAGCAAGGCGGCCGAGGTCATCGGCAAGACCGCCCAGCTGACCATCCACCCCGTCATCGCGGTGGCCGACGCGAACACCAAGCCCGGCAAGGGCGAGCAGGTCATCGCCGACGAGGACGGCTCCCGCATCCTCGTCGGCCCGGCCCGGCTCAGCGGCGACGACGTCGGCGCCGCCGAGGCGGGCATCGACCCGCAGTCGGGCGGCGGCTGGTTCGTCACCATCGACTTCCGCGGCAAGGGCACCCGGGAGTGGCCGAAGCTGACCGGCGAGGCGGCCTGCAACCCCTCCGGCGACCCCAAGCGGCGGGTCGCCATCGTGCTCGACGGCAAGGTGCTCGTCTCGCCCCAGGTGAACGAGGACGTGGCCTGCAACGTGGGCCTGCCGGGCAATTCCACCCAGATCACCGGCTCCTTCACCGCCGAGCAGGCCCGGGAGCTGGCCGTGCTGATCGAGGGCGGTTCGCTCCCGGTCCCGGTCGTGACCGTCGAGCAGCGGACCGTCGGCCCGACCCTCGGCGCCGCCGCGATCGCCGCCAGCGCGCAGGCCGCCGTCATCGGCGTCGCGCTCACCGCGCTGTTCATCGTCATCACCTACCGGCTGGTGGGGCTCGTCGCCGCCTTCGCGCTGGCCTGCTACGGGCTGATCTCCTACGCGGCGCTGGTGGCGCTCGGCGCGACCCTCACGCTGCCCGGCCTGGCGGGCTTCGTGCTCGCGATCGGCATGGCGGTGGACGCCAACGTGCTGGTCTTCGAGCGGGCCAGGGAGGAGTACGCCTCCCGGTCGCGGCCCGGGACCGGGTCCGCGGCCGCGAAGCAGGCCGGGGAGCGGCGGGAGGCCGCGGCGGCCGGGGGCGGGACGAGGCTCCGGCAGGCGCTGGAGAAGGGCTTCCGCAACGCCTGGAGCGCGGTGGCCGACTCCAACATCACCACGCTGCTCGCCGCCGGGCTGCTGTTCTTCCTGGCCTCCGGGCCGGTGCGCGGCTTCGGCGTGACGCTCTCCATCGGCGTGCTCGCCTCCATGGTCACCGCGATGGTCATCACCCGGGTCATCGCCCAGTGGGCGGTCAACCGCCGGGCCGTCGCCTCCCGGTCGGCGATCACCGGCATCGCCGGGATCGGGCGGCTCCGCACCTGGCTGAACGAGCACGGCCCCGACCTGATGCGCCACCACGTGGCCTACCTCGTGGTCGCCGCCGTGGTGGCGGCCGCGGCGCTGGCCGGGCTCGCGGTGCGCGGGCTGAACTACGGCGTGGAGTTCACCGGCGGCCGGATCGTCGAGTACTCCACCACTCAGGCGATCACCGCCGACACCGCCCGCGAGCTGGTCGCCGACGCCGGGTTCCCCAGCGCCGTGGTGCAGACCTCGGGCAAGGACATCTCCGTGCGGACCGGTCAGATCGGCAACGCCGAGGTGAACCGGATCGAGGCGTCGCTGGAGCGCGGGGCCGGGCAGGTGAACAAGGTCCGCGACGAGCTCATCGGCCCGAGCATGGGCGCGGAGCTGCGCCGCAACGCCCTGATCGCGCTGGCCGTGGCGCTCGCCGCGCAGCTGGCCTACCTGGCCTTCCGGTTCCGCTGGACCTTCGGCCTGGCGGCCGTGCTGACCCTGGCCGTCGACGCGTCGGTCGTGGTCGGCGCGTTCGCGTGGCTGAACAAGCCGATCGACGGGGTGTTCCTGGCGGCCATGCTGACGGTGATCGGCTACTCGGTCAACGACAAGGTCGTGGTCTTCGACCGGGTCCGCGAGCTGTGGGGGGAGCGGCGCAAGGAACCGTTCGCCGCGGTGGCCAACACCGCGATCCTGCAGACCGTGCCGCGTACGGTGAACACCGGTCTGGGCGCGATCTTCATCCTGGCCGCGCTGGCCGTGCTCGGCGGTTCGTCGCTCACCGACTTCGCGGTGGCGCTGCTGATCGGCGTCATCGTCGGCACCCTGTCGTCGGCGTTCGTCGCGGCGCCGCTGGCGATCCGGTTCGAGAAGCGCAACCCGGCCCCGCCGCCGCAGCCGAAGCTGAAGCGGGCCGCCCGTCCCCGGGAGGGTTCCGGGGCGGTCGTCTAGGGTTCCGGGGCGGTCGCCCGAGACCGGCGGCGGGGCCGTACCGCCCGCCGCGCCGGGATCCGCGCGGACGCTCCGGGGCTCGACCCCCGGGGCGTCCGCGCGGGGCCTCTCCGGCCCGGGATCCCGGCAGACCCCTCCGGCGTTCCGGGCCCGGGCCGCTAATGTGCATCCGTCTGATTCCTCCGCATCCGGAAGGCGGATCCACCCATGGCCAACGACTACGCGCTGACGTTCAACATGGTCGACGTCGACGGTGACGGCCTGATCTCGGCCGTCGAGCTGGCGCGTCTCATGGAGGTGCTCGGCCAGCCCCTCACCCCCGAGGCCGCCGCCGCGGCGATCTCCAGGATGGACGAGGACGGTGACGGGCTCATCTCCCTGGACGAGTTCGCCGCCTATCTCGGATAGGTCTCAATCCCTCCCGCCGGATGCGCCAGGTGTTGCGCCTGCGACGCTAACAAGCGTTTGCTTACTGCCAGGTGTTATCACGTCAGAACATGAGGCGCACTCCGACGGGAGGGTCTGTGGCGACGAAGGAACACACGAGGATCGCGGTCCGGGGACTGGGCGGCCGCGGCGCACCGGACGACGCGGTGTCCGACCAGAGGCTCTGGGGCTCCACCCCGTCCGCGGTGGCCAGGCTGCTCCGGCCGGGCCTGTCCCGGATCGCCGAGCAGGTGATCGGCGAGATCGTCCTCCGCATCCCCGAATACTCCCGGCCGGCCGACGAGACGTACGTCAAGATCGTACGGCTGGCCGTGGACGAGGCGCTGCGCCAGTTCGTGGACCGGATCGAGAACCCCAGCAGGCCGCTGGAGGCCGACGTGTTCCGCACGATCGGGCGCGGCGAGGCCAACGAGGGCCGCAACCTCGACCCGCTGCAGACCGCGATGCGCCTGGGCGCCCGGGTGGCCTGGCGGCGCCTGACCGAGCAGGCCGAGGACCTCGGGCTCACCCCCCAGCAGCTGTACGACCTCGGCGAGGCCATCTTCGTCTACCTCGACCAGCTCGCCGACGCCGCCGCCGAGGGCTTCGACGAGGCCCGGGCGCGCGCCGCGGGCGAGATGGAGCGCCGCCGCCACCGCCTGCTGAACCTGCTGCTCAGCCGGCCCCCGGCCTCCCCCGACGCCATCGCGGACCTGGCCAGGACCGCCGGCTGGCGGCTGCCCAGGACGGTCGCCGGGGTCGCGCTGGACGAGCGGTGCGGCGGCTACCGCCCGCCCTCGCTCCCGCCGGACGTGCTGGCCGGGCTCGACCGGCCCGATCCCTGCCTGATCGTGCCCGACCCCGGCGGACCCGGCCGGGCGCAGACCCTGGAGGCCGGGCTGCGCGGCTGGAAGGCGGCGATCGGTCCCGCCGTACCGCTGTCCGCCGCCGCCACCTCGCTCCGCTGGGCCCGCGAGACGCTGGAGCTGGGCAGGCGCGGCGTGCTCTCCGGCAGGCGCGGCCTGGTCCGCTGCTCCGACCACATGGCCACCCTGGTCGTGTTCAGGGACGAGGAACTGGTCAACGCCCTCGCCGAGGTACGGCTCGCGCCCCTGGCCCACCTGCGCCCCAGCCAGCAGGACCGGCTGGCCGAGACGCTGCTGGCGTGGCTGCGGCACGGCCGGGGCGCCGGCGAGGTCGCCGCGCGGCTCCACGTGCACCCGCAGACCGTGCGCTACCGGCTGCGGCAGCTGGAGGAGCTCTACGGCGACCAGCTCTCCGACCCCGACGTCCGCTTCGAGCTGGAGATCGTGCTGCGCGCCCGGCAGGCCGTCAGCTCCGGAAGGTCCTGATCCGGTCCTCGCCGATGCGCTCGCGCAGCGCGTGGTCCTCGATCCCGAGGTCCTCGGCGGGGGCCAGTCCCAGCACGCCGACCTTGCCGACGTGCCGGTTGAGCTGCACGGCGCGGGCCGCCTCGCCGGTCCGCGCCAGCGGGTAGACCGCAGACAGGGTCGGCTGCAGCATGCCCAGCGAGAGCAGCCGGTTGACCTCGTGGCACTCCTGGTAGTTCGCGCCGTGCGAGCCGACGATGCTCTTCAGCTTCATCCACAGGTGCCGGTTGTCGTAGGAGTGCGCGTACCCGCTGGAGGAGCCGCAGGTGACGACGGAGCCGCCGCGCCGGGCCACGTAGACGGACGCACCGAAGGTGTCCCGGCCGGTGTGCTCGAAGACGATGTGCGGGTCCTCGCCCACCTGGCGGCGGATCTCCGCGCCGAAGGCCCGCCAGGCCTTCTCGTCGTCGAGGTGCTCGAACTGCGAGCGGTCCACGATGTGCTCGCAGCCCAGCCTGCGCAGCAGGTCCGCCTTCTCCTCCGAGCCGACCACGCCGACCGGGATGCCGCCGCCGTTGCGCACCAGCTGCACGCCGTACGCGCCGAGCCCGCCGGCGGCGCCCCAGACGAGCACCACGTCGCCCTGCTTCATGCGGGCGCCGCGCGGACTGACCAGCATCCGGTAGGCGGTGGAGGCGCACAGCATGTTGCAGGCGGCCTCCTCCCAGCTCAGGTGCCGAGGCTTGGGCAGCAGCTGGGTGGCCTTGACCACGGCGAACTCGGCCAGCCCGCCGTAGTTGGTCTCGAACCCCCAGGCCCGCAGATCCTCGCCGAGCATCGAGTCGGCGTGCGTGATCGGGTCCTGCGCGTCGACGTAGGCGGGCGAGACGACGACCCGGTCGCCGATCCGCCAGTGCCGTACGGCCGCGCCCATCCGGACGACCACCCCGGAGGCGTCCGAGCCGAGCACGTGGAAGTCCCGGTCGTGCCGGGGGTCGGTGCGGCCGAACCGCTCCAGGAAGGCGAAGGTGGGGATCGGCTCGAACATGGCCGTCCACACGGTGTTGAAGTTGATCGCGCTCGCCATGACGGCGACCAGCACCTCGTCGGGGGCGAGCTCGGGCATCGGCACCTCGCCGACGTGGACCGACTTCGTGATGTCCTTGTCCACGCCGTCGGTGCCGTGCGGAACCCGGCCGAACACGCCGACCTGGTCCTTGCGGGTGTGGGCCGCCCGGAAGGAGGAGGGGACCTCCAGGCGGGCGAGCTCTTCGGGGTCGGCGCCGTCGACGACGGCCTGGGCGAGGGTCATGGCTGGCCTCCAGCGTGTTCGGCGAGGTGAGCGGCGATGACTTCGACGTGGGGCGGGTCGAGCAGGTCGAGGTGGTGCGAGCCCGGGACGGTGACGACCTCCAGGGCCGGGCTGTACGGGCCGAAGCCCCGGGCGGGGTCGCCGTCGTGGACGTACCGGACGTCGTGGACCGCCCAGGGGGTCGGCTCGGTGGAGCGGTAGAGGATCACACGGCCGGTGAACACCCCGGGCCGGTAGGCCTCCAGCGCCCGGGTGTCGGCGTGCGAGGTGACCTGGTGGCGCAGGATCGCCTCGCCCAGCAGGCCGGTCACCCCCGATGCGGCGACGCGCGCCTCGGTGAGCGCGAGCTGCCCGTCCTCGTCCAGGACCGCCAGCTCCTCGTAGCCGAGCTCGACCGGCACGCCGTACGTCTCGTGCAGGTAGGCGGCGAAGTCGGCGTACCGGCGGGCGGTGATCCGGGTGCGCTCCCCCGGATCGGTCTCGTCCGGCAGGCCGGAGTCGATCATCGCCACCAGCTCCACGTCCAGCTCGCCGAGCCGCCGCGCGGTCTCGAAGGCCAGGACCCCGCCGAACGACCAGCCGCCCAGCCGGTACGGCCCCTCCGGTCGTATTCTCTTGATCTCCTCCGCGTAGCGCTCCGCGCGCTCCGCCACCCCCCGCCCGTCCAGCCGCTCCAGCCCGAACACCGCCGGGCCGGGGCCCAGCAGCTCCACCAGCCGCGCGTAGACCTCCGTGGTCCCGCCCGCCGCGTGCGCCAGGAACAGCGGCGTCCCCGTCCCGGTCTCCCCCGCCAGGTGGGCGCGGGCCGCCGGGTTGAGCGGCCGGACGACGCCCCGTGCGGTCTCCTCCGCGTCCCCGGCGTGCCGGGCGGGATCAGCCCGCCGCAGGAGACCGCCCCGCCGCGGCCCGGCCGGCGGTTCCCCGGCCGGCGGCTCCGGGGCGCGCACGCCGAGCTCCGCGGCCACGGCCGCGGCGAGGTCGCCGAGCGTCGCCCCGTTCAGCAGCAGGGCCGCCGGGAGCGTCACCCCGAAGTCCAGCTCCACCGCGCCGCGCACCCGGGTCGCCGCCAGCGAGTCGAGCCCCGCCTCGGTCAGCACCGTGCCCTCCCGGAGCCGGTCCCGCTCGAAGCCCAGCACGGCGGCCGTCCGCTCGGTGAGCCTGGCCGTGATCGCCGCCACGGCCGCGTCCGGGTCCAGGTCCTCCAGCGCCTCCGCGCCCGGCCGTCCGGAACCGGTCCCGGCGCCCTCCCCGAAACCGCCCGCCGTACCCGCCAGTTCCGCGAAGTACGGCATGCGCGCGATCCCGGGGAAGGCCGCCACGGCCGCCGCCGCGTCCAGGCGGACCACCCCGGCCGCGGGCACGCCCCTGACCAGCAGGGCCTCCAGCGCCTCGACGCCCTCATCGGGGGTGATCGGCGAGACCGCGGGCAGCGCCGCCCGCCCCGCCCCGCCGACCTCGGCCCAGGTGCCCCAGGCGACCGTCGTCCCGGGCAGCCCCTCCGCCCGGCGCAGCTCGCAGAGGGCGTCCAGCCAGGCGTTCGCCGCGGCGTAGGCCGCCTGCCCCGGCGAGCCGAGCAGCGCGGCGGCCGACGAGAACGCCACCCACCAGTCCAGGCCGGACCCACGGGTCGCCTCGTGCAGCGCCAGGCCGCCGTGGACCTTCGCCGACCAGACCCGGTGCAGGTCCGCGGCCCCGACGTCGGCGACCAGCCGGTCGTCCAGCACGCCCGCGGCGTGCACCACCCCGCGCAGCCGCAGGCCGCCCGCGACGGCCGCGTCCACCATCCGCCCGGCCGTCCCCGGCGCGGCCAGGTCCCCGATCACCAACCGGACGTCCGTCCCGAGGTCCCGCAACTCCTCGATGGCGGCGATCCCCGAGGACCCGGGCCCCGAACGGCCACCGAGCACGATCCGCCCGGCCCCCCGCTCGGCCAGCCACCGGGCCACCACCAGCCCCAGCCCGCCGTACCCGCCGGTGATCAGGTAGCTCTCGCCCCGCCGCACCACCGGCCTCGCCGTACCGGGCGGCGGCGGGGCGGGGAGGGGCAGGGCCGCCAGGCGCGCGGCCAGGCGGACTCCGCCGCGCCAGGCGACCTCGTCGTCGGAGCCGCCGGAGGCGCCCCGCATGCCTGAAACATTCCGTATGCCGGACATGTCATGCATGCCGGACACAGCGTGTGCCTCGGGTACGCCGGACGTGCTCGATGCACCGGAGGTGCCGGGGGTCAGCTCCGTCAGGAGCGCGGCCGGGTCGTCGGCGTCGACCAGGCAGGCGCGCAGGCCGGGGTGCTCGAAGGCCAGCACCCGGACCAGGCCGCGCAGGGCCGCCGCCCCGGGATCCGCGCGCTCCCCCGGCAGTACGGCCTGCGCCCGCTCGGTGGCCAGCCGCAGCCGCGCGCCGGTTCCGCTCCCGTCCCCGGTGAGGTCGCGGACGAGGCGGGTGACCGCGAGCACCACGCCCTCGGCCCCGGCCGGGTCCAGCCCGGCGGGGACCAGCACCACCACCTCGTCGGCGCCCGGAGCCGGGCCCGCCTCCCCGGAGGCCCGCACCGGTTCCGACCCTTCCACGACCGGCACCGGTTCCAGCCCTTCCACGACCGGCACCGGGTCGGCGGCTCCGGCCGGGTGAGGAGCGGGACGCTGGAGCGGGACGAGGTTCGGGGCCCGGAAAGGGCGAGGGGCCGCGGGCCGCGTCCGGGGCGGACGCAGAGGCAGGGGCAGGAGCGCGTGGTGGACGGTGTGGCCCGCGCCCGTGAGACCCGCCGCGAGCCGTCCGGTCCGCGGGTCCCCCTCCGCCGCCACGAGGAGCCAGGACCGGGCGGCGTCCGCACAGGACCGGGCGGCGTCCGCATCCGCCTCGGACACGTCCGGGATCCCGGCCTCCGGCGCCTCCACCCACTCACGGCCGACCAGCTTGGCCGCGAGCGGGACCGGCACGGCGGTGGCCGGGACCCACCGGAACCGCACGTCCTCCGGGGCACCGTCCGGACCGAGGTACCCGATCTCGACGGGCACCGGCACGCCCTGCTCCGCCCCCGCTCCGCCGCCCGCCCAACCGTCCGGTGTCCCGGCCGGGCCACCACTCACCCCGCCGACCGCCCCACCGTCCGGTGTCCTGCCCGCCCCGCCGCCTGGTGTCCCGGCCGGTCCGCCGCACGGTTCCTCCTCCGCCCGGCCGTGCAGCCGGGCGGCGAGTTCCGCCGGGCTCGGGACCGCTCCGGCCGGGGGTGCGTCGGTGACGATGGTCGCGGTGCCGTACCGGATCCAGGTCCCCGCGGCGTTCCTCGCGTCGATCTCCACCTCGCCGCACGGGGTGACGGTGGTGACGACCTCGGCGGGCAGCGGGAGCAGTCCTTCCAGGACGACGTCGGTCAGCTCGGCCCGGCCGCAGGCCTGCGCGGCCGCGGCCTGGGCGAGGGCGGCCACCGCGGCCAGCGGCAGCACCGGCAGGCCGTGGACCCGCCAGTGCGCGGGGTCCAGCCGCCAGGGGGCGTCGGCGAGGTCGTCGACGGTCGCGGTCCACACGTGCCCGGCGGGACTCTCGACGTGCGTGCCGAGCAGCGGGTGCGCCCCCGGCGGGAGCGCGGCGCGCCGGGCGGCGGAGACCCAGTGCCGCTCGTGCCGCCACGCGGGCAGGGGCAGGTCGGTGACCGCGCCGTACGGGGCCAGCTCCGTTGAGGGCAGCGCCACGGCCACGGCCGCCAGCTGGGCGGCGAACTCCTCGTCGTGCCCCCGGCGGAGCGAGTGCGTGACCACGGTGCCCGCCGGGAGGGTGTCGCGCAGCGCCGCGGCCAGGACCGGGTGCGGGCCGATCTCGGTGAAGACGGTGTGCCCGTCCTCGGCGGCGGCCCGGAGCGCGGCCATCAGCCGGACCGGGCGGCGGACCCCGGCGGCCCAGTAGGCGGGCTCGAAGACGGGGATCTCACGAGGGTCGTCGAACACGGTCGAGTAGAAGGGGATGCCGGGCTTTCCTCCTTCGATCCCGGCGAGCTCCGCACGCAGCCTCGGCAGGAGCGGCTTGACCTGGGGCGAGTGTCCGGCGCCCTCCGCGGTCAGCAGCCGGGACAGCAGGCCCCGCGCCTCCACCTCGGCGGCGAATGCCGCCACCCGGCCGGGATCTCCGGTGACGACGCACTGCCTGGGCGAGGAGTGGACGGCGACGTGCAGATCGGCCGGGACCTCCTCGGCCGCCACCTCCAGCACGGCCATCGCGCCGCCGCCGCCCAGGGTGCCCAGCAGCCGGGCCCGGCGGCAGACCACCCGGACCGCGTCCCGCAGACCGATCCCGCCCGCGACCACGGCGGCGGCGATCTCACCCATCGAGTGCCCGACCACGGCCGCGGGCCGTACGCCGTGGGAGTTCCACAGCCGGGCCAGCGCCACCTGCACCGCGAAGATCAGCGGCTGGGCGGTGGCCACTCCCCCGGGGTCGCTGCCTGCGGCGACGACCTCCTTGAGCGGGATGCCCGCCTCCTGGCGGAACAGGGGGTCCAGCTCGTCGATCACGCCGGCGAAGACGGGTTCCAGCGTGTACAGCCGCTTCCCCATCCCGGCCCACTGCGAGCCGTACCCGCCGAACACCCAGACGGGCCCCCGTCCGCCGGCCGCAGTGCCCACAGCAGTGCCCACCGCAGTGCCCTGCGCGGGCCGTCCCTCGTGTACGGCCCGCAGCCCGGCGGCCAGTTCCCGCGCGTCCCGGGCGACCACGGCGGCCCCGGCCCGGCCCCGCCCGGCGCGCCGGGCGAGCGTACGGGCGACGTCGTCCAGTCCGGCCGCGGCGCCGCCGATCCACTCGACGAGCCGTCCGGCGTGTTCCCGTACCCGGTCGGCCGAGGCGTCCGTCAGCAGGAACACCCGCGCGCCCCGCGCCCCGGCCCCGACCTCGGTTCCGGTTTCGGCTCCGGGCGGAACGGCGGGCTCCCGGGGGGCGGCGTCGAGGACGACGTGGGCGTTGGTGCCGCCGAAGCCGAAGGAGGAGACGCCCGCCCGCGGGCGTGCGCCCGGCCCGCCCGGCCAGGGGGTGGGGGCGGTGACGACCTCCAGCCGGTCCCAGGGGATGTGCGGGTTGGGGCGGTGGAAGTGCACGCTGGGCGGGACGACCCCGTGGTGCAGGGCGAGGACGGTCTTGATCAGGCCGGTGATCCCGGCGGCGGCCTCCAGGTGGCCGAGGTTGCTCTTGGCCGAGCCGAGCAGGACCCGGTGCCCCGGCGGCAGGGCCGCGTCGATCGCCCGCGCCTCGATCGGGTCGCCGAGGAAGGTGCCGGTGCCGTGCGCCTCGATGTAGTCCGGCGGCTCCAGCCCCGCGTAGACCGCGCGCAGCAGTTCCTCTTGGGCCTCGGGGTTGGGCGCGACCAGTCCGTTCGAGCGGCCGTCCTGGTTCACCGCCGTGGCGCGGACCACGGCCAGCACCCGGTCGCCGTCGCGCAGCGCGTCGGACAGGCGCTTGAGCACCGCCACGCCGCAGCCCTCGGCCCGGACCATCCCGTCCGCCGCCGCGTCGAACGCCTTGCACCGGCCGTCGGGCGCGGTCCCGCCGCCCCGGTCGAACGCCATCGTGACCACCGGCGAGAGAAGCAGGTTCACCCCGGCCGCCAGCGCCAGGTCGCTCTCCCCCTCCCGCAGGCTGCGCACGGCCAGGTCGACGGCCACCAGCGACGAGGAGCAGGCCGTGTCCACCGCGAGGCTGGGCCCGCGCAGGTCGAGCAGGTAGGAGAGCCGGTTCGCGGCGATGCTGGACGCCGCCCCGGTCGCCGTCCAGGCGTCCACCCGGGAGACGTCCGCGGTGGTCAGGTAGGCGTACTCGTGGCCGGAGACGCCGGCGAACACCCCGGTACGGCTGCCGCGCAGCGAGCGCGGCGCGATCCCGGCGTGCTCCAGCGCCTCCCAGGCCGTCTCCAGCAGCAGCCGCTGCTGCGGGTCCATGGTCTCGGCCTCGCCGGGGACGATCCCGAAGAAGTCGGCGTCGAACCCGGCCACGTCGTCGAGGAAGCCGCCGTGCCTGGTGGTCCGGGCCAGCGCCTCGGCGGTGCGGGGGGAGCCGTCGTCGAACTCCTCCCACCGGCCCTCGGGGACCTCGCCGACCGCGTCGCCGCCCGCCAGGAGCAGCCGCCAGAGGTCGTCGGGCCCGCGGACGGAGCCGGGCAGGCGGCAGCCGAGGCCGACCACCGCCACCGGCTCGCCCGAGGCCGCCCGCCGTACGGCCTGCGAGGCCGGGCCCGTCGTCCGCGCGGCGAGACCCCGGGCGAGCCGGTCGATCGTGGGGTACTCCCAGACCAGTGTGGGGCCCAGCGCCCTGCCGAGCAGCGCCTCCAGCTCCCCCGCCACGGCGACCGCGTCACGTGAGGACAGCCCGAACTCCTCCAGGGGACGGTCGGCGTCGACGTCGGCGAGGGGCAGCCGGCAGCGTGCGGCGATCCGCTCCGAGAGGAAGCGGCGGATGTCGTCTTCACCGAGCAGGTCCACGGGGCGACTCCTGAGAACAGCCGAGGTGATCGGCCAACTTACCCAGGGGGTCGGCGGGAGGGATCCCTGGCGGACCACAATCCACCAGGGCGTTTTGTCATGGGCGTGACAACGGGCCGGTACGGCGCCCGGGGTGCGGACGGGTTTGTCGCCGGAGCTCAAGCGGGCCCGGCGATTCGTTGCGGACGCCCATATCGGCGCCCCGCCGCCCGGCCTAAGGTCGCCTCCCACGGCCCTCACCGCTCCGGGCCGGTGGAGGAATGACGATGCGCCCTGCCCGACGCGGACTCCCGATCCCCTCGATCCCGCTGTCTGTCCCGCCGGTCCCGCTGAGATCGCTGTCAGTCCCGCCGGTCCCGCTGTCGGTCTCGCTGGTGGTCTCGCTGTCGGCCTCGCTGCTCCTCGGACCACCGGCGACCGCGCACGCGGCGGCCCCGGCGGCGGTTCCGGCGGCGAAGCCGAGTGCCTCCGCCGAGCCGAGCCCGGACCCGAGCGCGTCCCCGCGCCCGTCCGCGGGACCGGCCTCCGCCGCGAAGGCGGGCCGGAGCCCGTCGGGGCCCTGGCCGGCGGCGCTGCGCGGCAGGGCGCGCGTGGTGAAGGAGCGCTGGTTCGGCCTGCGCATGGTCGACCTCACGGTCTCGTCCCCGGCGGTGAACGCCCGGCTCCCGGTCCGGGTGCTGGTCCCCAGCGGCTGGTCGAAGCAGGCCGACCGCACCTGGCCGGTGCTCTACCTGCTGCACGGCGGCGCGGACGACTACACCTCCTGGACCCGGATGACCGACATCGAGGAGATCACCGAGGGCCTCGACGCGATCGTCGTGATGCCCGAGGCCGGGCGGGCCGGGAACTACAGCGACTGGCACAACGGCGGAAAGGGCGGCCCGCCCGGCTGGGAGACCTTCCACACCGGGGAACTGCGCCGCCTGCTGGAGAGCGGCTACCGGGCCGGGACCCGCCGCGCCGTCGCGGGCCTGTCCATGGGCGCCTACGGCGCGATGAAGTACGCCGCGCGCCACCCCGGCATGTTCCGCTTCGTCGGCGCCTACAGCGGGGTCATGTCCACCCGGCTGCCCGGCATCCCTGATCTGATCATGAACGCCCAGGCCGCCGAGGGCGCGGATCCCAGGGCGCTGTGGGGCGACCCGGTCCGGAACCGGAACGTCTGGAAGGCCAACGACCCCGCGCACCTGGCCCGGAACCTGCGCGGGACGGGCATCTACATCTCCAGCGGCACGACCAGCCTCCCCGGCGAGCTGGACGCGCCCGGCACCCCCTGGTCGCCCGCCCACCTGAGCGAGCCGGTCTCCGCCTACACCACCAAGGACCTGGTCGCCAGGCTCCGCCGGTACGGGATCAAGCCCGTGGTCCACCTCTACAAGGACGGCACCCACAGCTGGCCGTACTGGGAGCGCGAGTTCACCCGCTCCTACCCGATGATCCTGACCGCCCTCGGCCTGTCCCGGGGTGAGGAGCCGTCCTCGCCCGACGGGTCCGGACCCCCATCGCTCCTCACCGATCCATAGAAACCGGTCGATCAGCGGTTCCTCCGGGTGAGTGAATTCGTCCGTCACGCAAAACGGTGCCCGCCGTTTCGTTGCGAACGCGCGTGGCGGCCGCTCGACGATCGGACCTAGGGTCACCTGCCACGGCCTCCCCGCCTGCGGCCACAGGGAAGGAACGACCATGCGATCTGTCCGACACGGACTCCTGGCGCTCGCGACCGCGGCGGCCGCGGGCCTGCCGGCCACGGCGTACGCGGCCCCCGCACAGGCTCGGGTTCCGGTGGAAGCGGCCCCCGCGCAGGCTCCGGCGTCCCTCGCCCACGCCGTCCCGGCCCCGGCTTCCGCGACCGGCGGGAGCGCCGCGGCCCCGGCTTCCGCGACCCGTGGGAGCACCGCGGCGTCGTGGCCCGCCGCGCTGCCCGGCGGACCGCAGGTCGTCGGGGAGAACCGGCTCGGCCCGCGCACGCTCGACCTCACGATCTCGTCCCCGGCGGTGAACGCCCGGCTCCCGGTCCGGCTGCTGCTGCCCGAGGGCTGGTCGAAGCAGGCCGACCGCACCTGGCCGGTGCTCTACATGCTGCACGGCGGCGTGGACGACTACACCTCCTGGACCCGGATGACCCGCGTCGAGGAGCTCACCGAGGACCTGGACGCGATCGTCGTGATGCCCGAGGGCGGCGGATCGGGCAACTACAGCGACTGGCACAACGGCGGGAAGGGCGGCCCGCCCGGCTGGGAGACCTTCCACACCGAGGAACTCCTCGGCGTGCTGGAGTCCGGGTACCGGGCCGGGACCCGCCGCGCCGTCACCGGCCTGTCCATGGGCGCCTACGGCGCGATGAAGTACGCCGCGCGCCACCCCGGCATGTTCCGCTTCGTCGGCGCGCACAGCGGCATCATGTCCACCCGGCTGCCCGGCGTGCCCGACATCATCATGTACACGCAGAAGAAGGCCGGGCAGGACCCGAAGGCGATGTGGGGCGACCCGATCAGGGACTGGCGGGTCTGGAGGGACAACGACCCCGCCGCGCACGCCAGGAACCTGCGCGGCGTCAGCATCTACATCTCCAGCGGCACGACCAGCCTCAACGGCGAGCTCGACCCGCCCGGCGCCGACTGGGACCCGGCCCACCTGGGCGAACCGGTGTCGGCCTACACGACCAGGCACCTGGTCGCCAAACTGCGCCTGTACGGGATCAAGCCGACGGTGAACCTCTACCGGAACGGCACCCACAGCTGGCCGTACTGGGAGCGCGAGTTCACCAGGTCCCTCCCGATGATCAGGACCGCCCTCGGCCTGCCGCAGGGCGGGTGACCCGCCACGCCGTCCCCCGCCCCTCGCCGCGCGGCGTCCGTTCGCTTCCCGCCGCGCGGCGTCCGTTCGCTCTCCGCCGCGCGACGCCCCCTCGCGCCTCGTCGCGCGGCATCCCCTCACTCCTCGCCGCGCGGCAGGACCGCCGTCACCACCAGGCCGCCGCCCTCGCGCGGGCGGGCGGTGACGTCACCGCCGTGGGCGAGGGCCACGGAGCGGACGATGGACAGGCCCAGGCCCGTGCCCTTCCCGGTGACCACGCGGTCCGCGCCGAGGCGGCGGAAGGGCTTGAACAGCCGCGGGATGTCGTAGGGCGGCACGGCGGGCCCGGTGTTGCTCACCTCCACCTCGACGTGCCCGCCCCGCCCGCCCGGCCCGTCGCGCACCGTACGGCTGGCGACCCGCACCCAGCCGGCGCCGTCACCGGTGTTGTGCCGGATCCCGTTCTCCACGAGGTTGTGCACCAGTCGCTCGAGCAGGAGTGCGTCCCCCGCGGTGGGCGCCGGGCCCGCGCTCTCGTGCACGGTGATCCCCGCCTCCCGCGCCTCCCCGGCGGTCTGCGCGACCACGTGCGAGACCACGTCGGCCAGGTCCACCGGCGACCGGTCGGCGATCTCGTGCTCGGAGCGGGCCAGCAGCAGCAGCCCGGAGATGAGCCGCTCGTGCCTGGCGTTGATCTCCAGCAGGCTCTCGCCGAGCCGTCTGACATCGGGTGAGGCCGTCTTGCGGTGCATGGCCAGTTCGACCAGCGCCCGGTTCAGCGTCAGCGGGGTGCGCAGCTCGTGCGAGGCGTTGGCGACGAACCGGCGCTGTCCGTCGAAGGAGCGGTCCAGCCGTTCGACCATGGTGTCGAAGGTGTCGGCGAGCTCCTTCACCTCGTCCGCCGGGCCGTCCAGCGCGATCCGCTCGCGCAGGCCGTGGTCGGCGACCGGCGCGGCGGAGATCCGCCGCGCCGTCTCGGTCACCCGGTGCAGCGGGGCGAGGACCCGCCCCGCGACCACCCAGCCGAGCGCCACCGCGACGGCGCCGACCACGACCAGCGCGACCGCCCCCTGGGTGAGCAGCGAGGTGACCGCCGCATCACGCAGCGACTCCTGTTCCTGGAGCAGGAACCGCTGCGCCTCGGGACCGACGAGCACGTCGCCGTTGCGGGAGATGAGGGTCATCTTCCTCGGCAGCCGCCCCGGTTCGTCCCCGCCGTACCTGTCGGCGAAGGAGGCGGTCAGCTGCTGGTCGAAGAGCAGGTAGGTGACGCCGAGCAGGGTCAGTCCGGCGAGGAGGAACAGCGTGCCGTACACGAGGGTGAGCCGCGCCCGCAGGGTGGGCGACCGGCGCCCCGGCGCACCGCTGCCCGGAGGGCCCGTCACGGGCTCCGCCACGGGGGCGGCTGCGGGCTCCGGCTCGGAGGCCGCCTCGGAGGCCGCCTCGGAGGCCGGCGCGGAGGCCGGCGCGGGGACCGGCGCGGGGACCGGCGCTGAGGCCGGCGCGGGGACCGGCGCTGAGGCCGGTGCGGAGGCCGGTGCGGGGACCGGTGCTGAGGCCGGTGCGGAGGCCGGTGCGGGGACCGGTGCGGAGGCCGGTGCGGGGACCGGTGCGGGCTTCGGCGGGAGGCTCATGCGATCCGGTACCCGGCTCCCGGCACCGTCCCGACGACCGGCGGGTCGCCGAGCTTGCGGCGCAGCTTGAGGACGGTCAGGCGCACCACCCCGGTGAACGGGTCTGCGTGCTCGTCCCAGGCCTTCTCCAGCAGGTGCTCGGCGGACACCACGGCCCCGTCGGCACGGAGCAGCTCCGTCAGGACGGCGAACTCCTTCTTCGACAGCGGCACGTACCGGCCGTCCCGGAACACCTCCCGCCGCGCGGGATCCAGGGTGATCCCGGCCCGCCGCAGAACCGGCGGCACGGCGGGCCGCGCGCGCCGGCCCAGCGCCTGGACCCTGGCGGCGAGCTCGGGGAAGGCGAACGGCTTGGTCAGGTAGTCGTCCGCACCGAGGGACAACCCGGCCACCCGGTCATCGATCTCCGCGGCGGCGGTGAGCATCAGCACCCGCGCGGCCGGCTCCGACCCGACCAGCTCCCGGCAGACGTCGTCACCGTGCACCCTCGGCAGGTCACGGTCGAGGACGATCACGTCGTAGTCGTTGACCGCGATCCGCTCCAGCGCCGCCGCGCCGTCGTGCGCGGTGTCGACCGCGTGCGTCTCCTCGCGCAGCCACTCGGCCATCGCGTCGGCGAGCATCGGCTCGTCCTCCACCACCAGCACCCGCATCCCGCCTCCACCGTCCTTCCCATCCGCGCCCCGGCCCGCGGACCGGTCAAGGACACCCCTCGACCCCCGGCCCGCGGACCGGCGGGCCGTCCCGCGGACCATCGCCCGCGACCCGGCAGGCCACGGACCCGTACGGACTCCCGTCCGCGGCCCGGCACCTGCCGCGATGGTGGCGCACCGGGTGTTTGCTCCGCGTTAGCGCGGACGGAAACGGTCCGGAAACGCGCCGGCCGGTTGCATCTCCCCTCGAACGGCCGGGTGGACGCCCGGCCGCCGGAGGACCGGAAGAGGAGAAGACCGTGCGAATCCCCGACGCGCGGGCGGCGGCCCCGCTGCTGCTCGCCCTGGCCCTGTCCCTGCCGCTGGCCGGATGCGCCGCCGACCCGGGCGGCCCCGGGGTGGCGTCCGCGAGCGGCTCCGGCGGAGACCGCGCCGCACCCGCCGCGAGCGCCACCCCGGCCCTGGACCGCGACGAGAGGAACCTCCGGTTCGCCCGGTGCATGCGCGAGAACGGCGTCGACATGGCCGACCCCGAGCCCGGCAAGGGCGTCATGATCAGGTTCAAGGGCGACAGGGCCGTCATGGAGAAGGCCCAGGAGGCCTGCAAGCAGTACGCGCCGGCGGGCGGCGACGGGCCGGGCGCCGCGCAGGACTCCGAGCGGATGCGCGAGCTCGCCCGGTGCATGCGCGACAACGGCGTGGCGGAGTTCCCGGACCCGCAGCCCGACGGCCTCGTCCGGATCGGCAAGGGCGTCGCCGACGACCCGGACTTCGAGGCGGCGCAGCAGAAGTGCCGCCTGGACGCCGGGGGTTCCTGATGGGAACGGCCACCCTCGACGACAGGACGGGCGCGGACCCCGCCATCCGCCCGCGCCGCCGTCGCGGCGGGAGGACCGCCGGGCTGCTCGCCGTGGCCGCCCTCACCGGCGCGGCCGCCGTGGCGGTGAGCGCCACGGGCGTCCTGGGCGGCGGGGCCGGGGAGGACCGGGCCGCCGCGCCGGCGCCCCCGGCCACCGCCCGGGTGACCCGGGAGACGCTCCACGACACGCACGAGGCCGACGGCGAGCTCGGCCACGGTCCCGCCGCCACCGTGGTGAGCCGGAGGCCCGGCACGATCACCTGGCTCCCGGAGAGCGGCGCCCGGATCACCCGCGGCAGGCCGCTGTACCGGGCCGACGACGACCCGGTGGTACTGATGTACGGCTCCACCCCCGCCTACCGCGACCTGCGGATCGGCTCCGAGGGCCGGGACGTGGAGGCCCTGGAGCGCAACCTGGAGGAGCTGGGCTACGACGGTTTCACCGTGGACGGCGAGTACACCTACGCGACGGCCGCGGCGGTCAGGGAGTGGCAGGAGGACCGGGGCCTGGCGGAGACCGGGGTGGTCGAGCTGGGCCGGGTCGTCTTCGCCGACGGCCCGGTCCGGGTGGAGAGCCTGGAGACCGAGACCGGCCGGCCCACCGCACCGGGTCAGGCGGTGCTCACCCGCACCGGCACCGCCAAGGTGGTCACCGTACGGCTGGACCCCGGGGACCAGCGGATGGCGAAGGAGGGCACGAAGGTGTCGGTGACGCTGCCGGACGGGAAGCGCGCGGGCGGCAGGGTCACCGGGGTCTCCACGGTCGTCGAGCCGGGGGACGGGCAGGGCGCGGAGCCGCGGACCCGGCTGGAGGTGCTCGTCTCCCTCGGCCGGAAGGCCGCACCCGGCCTGGACCGGGCCGCGGTGGACGTGGCCTTCACCGCCTCCCGGCGCGAGGACGTGCTGACCGTGCCGGTCGCCGCGCTCGTCGCGCTGCGGGAGGGCGGGTTCGGCGTCGAGGTCGTCGAGGGCTCCAAGACCCGCTACGCCGCGGTGGAGACGGGCCTGTTCGCGGGCGGGCGCGTCGAGGTCTCCGGCGGCGGGATCACCGAGGGCACGATCGTGGGGATGCCGAGATGACGCCGCCCATGGTCTTCCTGGCGGATGTGAGCCGGACCTATCCCGGCGGGGTGACCGCGCTGGCGGGGGTCTCGCTGGAGATCGCGCGCGGCGAACTCATCGCGATCGCCGGTCCCTCCGGCTCGGGCAAGTCGACGCTGCTCAACGTCATCGGCACGCTGGACCGGCCCACGTCCGGGACCGTGCGCATCGACGGGTACGACGTCCCGGCACTGTCGGACCGCGGGCTCTCCGCGCTGCGGGCGACCACGATCGGCTTCGTCTTCCAGCACTTCCACCTCGCGGACAGGGTCACGGCCCTGGACAACGTGGCCGGCGGTCTCCTCTACAGCGGTCTCGGCCGGGCCGAGCGGCGGCGGCGGGCCGCGGCGGCGCTGGAGCGGGTCGGGCTCGGGCACCGGCTCGACCACGAGCCGCACGAGCTGTCGGGCGGCGAGCGGCAGCGGGTCGCCATCGCCAGGGCGGTGGCCGGGGATCCGCCGCTGCTCCTGGCCGACGAGCCGACCGGCGCGCTGGACTCCGTGTCGGGGGCCGGGGTGATGGAGCTGCTGCACGACCTGAACGCCTCGGGCACCACCATCGTGATCATCACGCACGACCGTGAGATCGCCGCGAGCCTGCCCCGGCGGGTGGGGATGCGCGACGGCCGGATCGTCTCCGACTCCGGGGGGCGGCCCGCTGCCGGGGCCGTGCCCGGATCGGAGGCGGCGTGATGGCGGCGAGCCGTACGGGCCGGCCCGAGCCGGTCCCGGCCCGGATGCGTCCGCGCGACGTACTGCGGGTGGGCGCGGCCGGCCTGCGCACCCGCCCGCTGCGGGCGTTCCTGTCGGCGCTCGGCGTCGCCATCGGCATCGCGGCGACGGTCGGCGTGGTCGGCGTCTCGTCCTCCTCCGGGGCCGAGCTCGACCGCACGCTCTCGGCGCTCGGCACCAACCTGCTCACCGTCTCGTCGGGCCGCACCCTCCTGGGGGAGGAGGCGGAGATGCCGCCGGACGCCGAGGCGATGATCGAGCGGATCGGCCCCGTGGAGTCGGCCTCCGCCATCGGCCGCGTCGGCGGCGCCCAGGTGTACCGGAGCGAGGAGATCCCCGAGGAGCAGACCGGCGGCATCTCCGTGTACGCCGCCCGCGCGGACCTGCTCGCCGCGGTGGGCGCGACGGTGCGCAGCGGCGTCTGGCTCGACGGCGCCACCCTGCGCCACCCGGCCGTGGTGCTCGGGGCGACCGCGGCGCGGCGGCTCGGGGTGGGCGCCGCGGGGCCGGACGTGCAGGTGGTCGTCGGCGGCGAGCGGTTCACCGTCGTCGGCGTCCTGGACCCGGTGCCGCTCGCCGCCGAGCTGGACGCCGCCGCGCTGGTCGGCTGGCCCGTGGCCGAGGAGGTCCTGGACTTCGACGGGCACCCGACGATCCTCTACACCCGTTGCGAGGAGGCGCGGCTGGAGGCCGTCCGCGAGGTCCTGGCCGCCACGGCCAGCCCGGAGGCGCCCAACGAGGTGGAGGTCTCCCGCCCGTCCGACGCGCTCGCCGCCAAGCAGGCCGCGGGCCGGGCCTTCACCGGGCTGCTGCTCGGCGTCGGCGGCGTCGCGCTGCTCGTCGGCGGCGTCGGGGTGGCCAACACCATGGTCGTCTCGGTGCTGGAACGGCGGGCGGAGATCGGCCTGCGCCGATCCCTGGGCGCGACCCGCGGCCAGATCCGCACGCAGTTCCTCGCCGAGTCGCTGCTGCTGTCCGCGCTGGGCGGGGCGGGCGGGGTGCTCCTCGGCGCCGCCGCCACCACCGGGTACGCGCTGCAGGCCGGCTGGCCGGTCGTGGTGCCCGCCTGGGCGACGGCCGGCGGCCTCGCGGCGACCCTGGCGATCGGCGCCGTCGCCGGGCTCTACCCCGCGGTTCGCGCCGCCCGGCTCTCCCCGACGGAGGCGCTGGCCGCACCGTAGGCCGCCCGGCCGCCCGGCCGCCCGCCGTGCGGCGCGCCGGGCCCGCTCCGGCGGGCACGGCCGGGGAGACCCGCTACCGGCGGGGACGGCCTTCGAGCACCGCCGCGATCTCCGCCGCGGCGAAGGGGGCCCGGGCCGGTGAGAGCCGGCCGTACCCGATGACCAGGGCGGGCCTGAGGCGGCGGCGGGCGTAGCGCGACAGGGGCATCACGGCCACGCCCCGGTGCTCCAGGCGGTCGGCGACGTCGCGGTCGTCATGCCCGGACGGCAGCGGGAGCACCAGGTGCAGCCCCGCGGCGATCCCGCCGGCGGGACCGGCGTCGCGGATGACGGGGTGGCCGCGCAGGGCCGCGAGCACCGCCTCCCGGCGCTCGCGGTACAGCGTGCGGGCGCGGCGCAGGTGCCTGTCGTAGTCACCGGCGTCGATGAGCCGGGCGAGCGCCAGCTGGTCGAACACGCCGGGACCCGCGCCCGACCGTTCGAGGGCCTCGGTCACCGGGTCCCTCAGGCGTGCGGGAGGCACCATCCAGCCCATCCGCAGGCCCGGGTGCAGGGTCTTGCTCACGGAGCCGAGGTAGGCGACGCTGTCCCGGTCGAGGGCCGCCAGCGCCCCGATCGGCTTGCGGTCATACCGGAACTCGGCGTCGTAGTCGTCCTCCAGCACGACGGCCGAGCGCTCCTTCGCCCACGCCAGCAGCGCCCGGCGCCGCCCCGCCGACAGGGCGGCGCCGGTGGGGAACTGGTGGGCGGGCGAGCAGAGCACCGCGTCCGCGTCCGTCCGCCGCAACCGCCCGACGTCGATGCCCTCGCCGTCGACGGCCACCGGCTCGACCGCCAGCCCCGCATGGGCGGCCGCGTCGCCGAGCCGGCTCCAGCCGGGGTCCTCCACCGCCAGTCGCGACGCGGACCGCCGGGCCAGGACACCGGCCAGCAGCCCCACCGCGTGCGTGGTGCCGCAGGTGATGACCACCTCCTCGGGCGAGACCGCCACCCCCCGGGTCCGTCCCAGGTAGCCGGACACGACCTCGCGCAGCCGCCGTACGCCCCCGGCCGGGGGGAAGACGTCCGAGCCCCCGCCGGTCACGAGGGCGTGATGGACGGCCCGGCTCCAGGCGGCGGCGGGGAAGCGCGCCACGTCGGGCGCGCCGGGCCGCAGGTCGGCCACGACCGGGAAGGACGCCCGCGCGGCGGGTACGGCCGGCGGGGCGGCCGGTCGCGTCGACGCCTCCGGCGCCACCCGCGTGCCCGACCCCTGCCGCGCCGTGAGGTGCCCTTCGGCGACGAGCTGGGCGTAGGCCTCGTTGACGACCCAGCGCGAGCAGCTCAGCTCCTCGGCGAGCGCCCGGCTCGGGGGCAGTGCGTCGCCGGGGCCCAGGCGGCCCGCCAGGACGGCGGCCCTGATCGCGGCCGTCAGGCGTTCGTGCAGCGCCCGCCCGTCGTCGGGCACGTCGAGGAGGAGACCGGTGATGCGATTGGTCCGGTTCGTCGGCATGCAAGTGGACTGTATCACCGGACCAGTTCGCCCTAGCCTCTGGATCGGCCCTCTTCCGCAGGGCCCGTACCACCGAGGAGAACGCCGTGACATCGACGAACACCCCCTTGACGGTCATCGCGCGGATGCGCGCGAAGGACGGCCGCGAAGCCGCCCTGCACGACGCCTTGACGGCGCTCGTCGCACCGACCCGGCAGGCGCCGGGCTGCCTGGCCTACGACCTCCACACCGAGGTGGGCGAGCCCGCCCGGTTCTGGTTCTACGAGGTGTGGCGCCGCCGCGAGGACCATGCCGCGAACCTGGAGGCGCCGCATATCACGGGCTTCCTCGGCCAGGCGGCGAACCTGCTCGACGGCGATCTGGAGGTCCACTTCCTCGAGTAGGGCCCGTACGGACTCCGGAGCCCCGGCCGGGCCGGCCGCCCAGGTGATCCGGTGTCCGCGGGGCGCGTTCACCGCCGGGCCAGCCCCAGCACGAGGACGGCGCCGACGAGCAGGTGCAGCAGGACCAGCACGAGCGTGGCGGCGGTGCCGACGGCGCCGCCGAGCGGGCCGAACAGGGAGAGGGCGAGCACGGCCAGGGCGGTGATCGTCCAGATCCGGCCGGGCCGGGAGGCGAACCGCTCGAGAACGGCCAGCAGCGCCCAGCCCGCCAGCCCGGCCAGCAGGCTCGCCACCACGACCGGTACCGGCCCGACCTGCTGTGTGCCGCCGCCCGTCCGCACGGTCAGCACGGTTCCGGCCACCGGGACCGCCAGGGCCCAGACGGCCAGGGCGGCCACGGGGGCGCCGATCACGGTGAGCGGTCTTCTGAGAGAGGTGTTCATGCGGGTCAGCCTCGCCCGGCGGCCCGCTCCGCCGCATCGGGCGCGTGGTCGCGCCGTGCCCTCCCCCGGTGGGGTACGGGTCCTACTTCGGTAGGTGACGGGTCCGCCGTACCGCCGTTTAGCCTGAGCCGATGAGCGAGACCCGATCTCCGCACCCGTTCGCGGTGGCCGGCATGGTCCTCGGGATGGGCGTGCTGACCACCGTGGCGCTGTGGGGCCAGGCCGGCCGGCCCACCTGGGGGCTGGACGTGGCGATCGCGGTGATGAGCCTGGCCGCCGCGCTCGCCCAGCTGTGGTGGCCGGTCCACGGGGCGCTGGCCGCCACCCTCCTCGCCGCGTTCTCCCCGGTGGCCACGCCGGCGGCGACGGCGGGGGCGCTGCAGGTGGCCCAGCGCCGGCGTCTGCCCGTCGCGGCCGCGGTGACCGCCGTGGGCATGGCGGCCCATCTGGTCCAGGGGCTGTGGCGGCCCAACTCCGGCATCTCCCTGTCATGGTGGTGGCTGCTGATCTGCGCCGCCTACGGCGCGCTGCTCGGCTGGGGCGCGCTGGCCCGCTCCCGCCGTGCCCTGCTCACCTCCCTGCGTGAGCGCGCCGACCGCGCCGAGGCCGAACAGGGCAGGCGGATCGCCGAGGCCCGCATGGCCGAGCGCCGCCGGCTCGCCAGGGAGATGCACGACGTGCTGGCCCACCGCCTGTCCCTGGTGGCCACCCACGCCGGAGCCCTGGAGTACCGGCCGGACTCCTCCCCCGACCGGCTCGCCACGGCCGCCGGGGTGGTCCGCACCGGGGTCCACCAGGCGCTGGAGGAACTGCGCCAGGTGATCACCCTGCTCCGGGAGCAGGACGACGACCCGGACGGGGCCGGACCCCTGCCGGGCCTGGCCGACCTGCCGGACCTGATCGCCGACGCGCGGCGGGCGGGCCAGTCGGTACGGCTGCGCGAGGAGGTCGCCGACACCGCCGCCCTGCCGCCGGCCGCGTCCCGGACCGCCTACCGGGTCGTGCAGGAGGGGCTCACCAACGCCCGCAAGCACGCCCCCGGCCAGCCGGTCGACGTGCTGCTGCGCGGTGCTCCGGGCACACCCCTGCTGATCGAAATCCGCAACCCGCCGCCCCCGGCGGAGGCCGTCCCCCTCGCACCCGGCAGCGGGCTCGGCCTGGTCGGGCTCACCGAGCGGGTACGGCTGGCGGGCGGGCAACTGGACCACCAAGGCACCGCCGCGGAGTTCCGGCTGCAGGCCCGGTTACCATGGCCCGCGTGATCCGCGTGCTGCTGGTCGACGACGACGCCCTGGTCCGCGCCGGACTGTCCATGATGCTCGACGGCACCGCCGGCATCACCGTCGTCGCCGAGGCGGCCGACGGCCAGGAGGCCGTCACGGCCACCGACGCCCACGCCCCCGACGTCGTCCTGATGGACCTGCGCATGCCCCGCGTGGACGGCATCACCGCCACCCGCCGGCTGCGTGCCCGCACCCGGCCGCCCGAGGTGATCGTGCTGACCACGTTCGACACCGACGAGAACGTCCTGCACGCGCTCCGTGCGGGCGCCGCCGGGTTCCTGCTCAAGGACACCCCGCCGCCGCAGATCGTGGAGGCGGTCGTCCGGGTCGCCGCCGGAGACCCGATACTGTCCCCGCGCATCACCCGGCGGTTGATGGAGCGCACGGTCGCCCAGGCCGGCGCCTACGAGCGCGCCCGCGCCGCGCTGGCCGCCCTGACCCCGCGCGAACACGAGGTGGCCCTGGCGATCGCCCGGGGCAGGACGAACGCCGACATCGCCGCCGATCTGGCCATGGGCGTCACGACCGTGAAAGCCCACGTCTCCAGCATCCTGACCAAGCTCGGCCTGGACAACCGCACCCAGATCGCGCTCCTCGCCCACGACGCGGGCCTCGCCTGACCGGCCCGCACCCGGGGACGGGGGCGGGGGCGGGGGCGGGGGCCGCAGGACTCGCCTGACCGGCGCGCACCCGCGGGGCGGGGGCCGCAGGGCTCAATCGACGTCGACCCAGTCCAGGGTCCGGGTGACGGCCTTGCGCCAGCCTGCGTAGCCGCGGGAGCGCTGCCCGTCGGACCAGCCCGGTTCCCAGCGGCGGTCCTCCTGCCAGTTGCTCCTCAGCTCCTCGGTCGACGACCAGAAGCCGACGGCCAGCCCGGCGGCGTAGGCGGCGCCGAGCGCCGTGGTCTCGGAGACGACGGGCTTGGAGACCGGCACGCCGAGGATGTCGGCCTGCAGCTGCATGCACAGGTCGTTGGCGGTGACCCCGCCGTCCACCCGGAGCACGTCGAGCACGACGCCGGAGTCCTGCTGCATCGCCTCGACCACGTCGCGGGTCTGGTAGCAGATCGACTCCAGCGTGGCCCGGGCCAGGTGCGCGTTGGTGTTGTAGCGGGACAGGCCGACGATGGCGCCGCGGGCGTCGGAGCGCCAGTACGGCGCGAACAGACCGGAGAAGGCGGGCACGAAGTAGACGCCGCCGTTGTCGTCCACCTGCCGGGCGAGCGCCTCGCTCTGCGCCGCGCCCGAGATGATGCCGAGCTGGTCGCGGAGCCACTGCACCGCCGATCCGGTGACCGCGATCGAGCCCTCCAACGCGTAGACCGGCTTGTCGTCGCCGAACCGGTAGCAGACGGTGGTGAGCAGGCCGTGCTCGGAGCGGACGAGCTCCTGGCCGGTGTTGAGCAGCAGGAAGTTGCCGGTGCCGTAGGTGTTCTTGGCCTCACCGGGGGCGAAGCAGACCTGCCCGACGGTCGCGGCCTGCTGGTCGCCGAGGTCGCCGGAGAGGGGGACCTCTCCGCCGAGCGGCCCGGCCGCCCGGGTCACGCCGTACAGGCCCGGGTGGGACGACGGCTTGATCTCCGGGAGCATCGCGCGGGGGACGCCGAAGAACGAGAGCAGCTCGTCGTCCCAGTCCAGGGTCTCCAGGTCCATGAGCATGGTGCGGCTGGCGTTGGTCGGGTCGGTGACGTGCACGCCGCCGTCAGGGCCGCCGGTGAGGTTCCACAGCAGCCAGGTGTCGGTGTTGCCGAAGAGCGCGTCGCCGGCCTCCGCCGCCGCGCGCACGCCGTCGACGTTCTCCAGGATCCACTGGATCTTGCCGCCGGAGAAGTAGGTCGCCGGGGGCAGCCCGGCGCGGCGCCGGATGACGTCGCCCCGGCCGTCGCGGTCCAGCGCGGCGGCGATCCGGTCGGTCCGGGTGTCCTGCCAGACGATGGCGTTGTAGTACGGCCTGCCGGTCCTGCGGTTCCACACCAGGGTGGTCTCCCGCTGGTTGGTGATGCCCAGCGCGGCCAGGTCGGAGGCGGTGAGGTCCGCCCGGTTCATCGCGGTCTCGATCACCGCCCTGGTGCGCTCCCAGATCTCGGTGGGGTTGTGCTCCACCCAGCCGGCCCGCGGCAGGATCTGCTCGTGCTCCAGCTGGTGCCGGGCGACCTCGTTGCCGCCGTGGTCGAAGATCATGAAGCGGGTGCTCGTCGTCCCCTGGTCGACGGCTCCGACGAAATCGGGCATGGATCGCACTCCTCGGGCGGGATCGGCTTCTCGGACGACTCCGTACGCGCCCCAGCCGGCACGCGCGGTCCCCGGATCATCTTCGGCCCGCGCGCAACGGGCCACAAGGACCATCCGGCGTCCGCGCGGCACGGCGCTCGTGGGCGGCGCACGGCGCGACACGCGTGGACGACCGGCATCGGCGACCGGCATAGGCGACCGGTATCGACAGCCGGCACGGACGGCGGGACGCGGTACGGCACCGCGCCTCGCCGGATCAGCCGGGTGCCCGGTGTCCGGCTGATCCTCAGGCGGTGGTCAGGTACACCTGGCCGAAGACCTCGGCGATCTTCTTGAGGTCGGCGGCCGGGTCCGTCTCGGGCGTGGCCGGGTCGTAGACCGCGGCCATCCGGCGCTGGAGCGGGGCGAGCCTCTTCAACGCGTCCCAGGCGGTCAGGCGCTCGACCCCGCCCCGGGCGTCCTGGAGCCGGGTCCAGACGTTGACCTGCTGGGCGGCGCCGTCGCGGAGCGGGGTGGCGACCCGGTCGGCGACCTCCTGCGCGCTCACGTCACCGACGAGGCCGGTCTCCTCGGCGGCGACCCGGGCGAGCACGTCCCAGGCGCGGGCACGGAGCTGGATCGACTGGTTGCGCCGGGCCGTCTTCGCGTCGATCCCCCAGGCCGTGTAGCCGCCGCGCAGCAGCCCGCCGTCCAGAGTGAGCTGGTCGACGCCCCCGGTGCCCAGGTAGGACTCGATCCGCTCCGGGGCCAGCAGCGGGTACCTCTTCGCCGTCTCCGTCTTGCACGCCTCGACGGCGCCGCAGGCGAACTCCGGCACGACCGTGTGCACACCGAGTTGCTTGCCGGGGGCCGCCCGGCGCAGCGCGGCGGAGGCGGCGGCGACGAAGGCCGTGACCTCCTCGTGGGCGGTGAACGTCGTGTCGTAGCCGAGCTGGGTGGAGAACCTGATCCCGGCCACCTCGGGGCGGGCGGCCAGGGCGCCGACCCGCTTCACCGCGGCGGCGAAGGCCGCGGGACCCGCCTTCCAGTCGTCGGCCAGCTCGGTGTCCAGCCAGACCCGCAGGCCCGTGGCCCGCGCCGCGGCGACGGCCTGGCCGCCGGGGGTCTGCGCGGCCGCCGCGATCTCCGCCGCGGTCGGCGGCGTCACGGCCTGCCCCTCCTGCGCGCTCTGCCCCGTCCGAGCGGTCTGGGCGCTCTGCCCGGTCGCGGTCCTCGGGGCTCCGGTGCCCGTCTCGGGGCCGGCCGCCGTACCGTCCCCGCCGGCTTCGTAACCGCCGACGGCGCACTCCTGTCCGCCGGTCTCGCACTCGGGCGTGCCGCCCTCCTCCGCGTCGCCGGGGAACGGGGAGTTCTCGTCGCCCTCGGCGCCGCCGTCCGGTGGGGCCGGGCAGGAACTGCCGGGCGCCGAGCAGTCGATGAACCGCCCCGGGTACGGCGTCGCCTCCTTGAGCTTGGCGTTGTCGTCCGCCCCCCAGAACAGGGCGACGCCGAGCGCCTCCTCGGGCGTGGCGAGCCAGTGGCACTGGACGTACGCCGGGGCGTCCGCGCCGAGCAGGTCCCGGCAGCTGCGGGGATCGTCCTGGGCGTAGGCGGCCGCCGCGGGAGCCACGGCGCCGATCAGCGCGAGCATCGAACCGGCGGCGACGGCCCGCCGCAGAGTGAGTCGCATGTCGTGAAACTCCCCGGGATCGCCCGTCTTAACGGTCGTTTCGCACCTTACCGAGATCATTGCTGCTCGGACAGGCTCTGTCAGGAAACTGTGACACCCGCCGGGACGCCGGACCGGGCCATCCGTTTCTCCGCCTTCGGCGCGATCTGCCGCGAGCTCGACTGCCGGCCCGGTGACCTGCTCGTCCACGATCCCTGAGGACCCGGCCGCGTGTGCGGAGGCGGAGGTGGACGGCGTTGAGGAACCGGCCGCGTGCGCGGGGGCGGGTCCCAGGTGGACGGTGTTCAGGCGCCCAGGGCCTCGCAGGCCCGCGCGACCCCGTCCTCGGCGCGCAGCCGCTCCCCCAGCCGGACCGCCGCCGACCGGATCCCCGGATCCCGCACGGCCGCCGCCACCCGTCCGGCCAGAGCGGCGGCGGTGAGCCGGCGCACCGGCAGCGGCGCGGGGCCCGCGCCCAGCAGGGCCACCCGGGCGCCCCAGAACGGCTGGTCGGAGAAGAACGGGCACACCACCGACGGCACCCCGGCGCGGAGCCCGGCCGCCGTCGTCCCCGCGCCCCCGTGGTGCACCACGGCCGCCGTCCGGGGGAACAGCCACGCGTGGTCCGCCTCGCCGATCACCAGCATGTCGTCCGCCCCGCCGTACGGCAGGCCCTGGAGGATGCCGCGCATCCCGGCCGCCCGCAGTCCCGCCACCACCGCCCGCGCCGTCGCGGCCGGGTCGGCGGGGGCCATGCTGCCGAAGCCCGCGTAGACGGGCGGTGGTCCCGCCTCCAGGAAGGCCACCAGCTCGGGCGGCGGCGTCCACCGCCGTCCGGCGAACCAGTAGCCGGTCAGGTGGACGTGCTCCGGCCAGTCCGCCGGGCGGGCGACGACCGCGGGGCTCACCCCGCACAGCACCGGCACCCGGTCCGCCCGCGCCCGCCGGAACACCCCGCCCCGCAGGGGGCCGAGCCCGAGCACCCGCGCCCGCAGCCGGTCGGTCATCCGGCAGAGCAGCAGCCCGCTCAGCCCCTCGACCAGCGCGTAGCTGCCCCGGTTGCCCCAGGGGCCCAGCGTGCGCAGCGGGACCAGCGGGTTGGGGAAGGCCCGGGTCGGCTCGCCGGGCTGGAAGTGCAGCAGCGCGTACGGCATGCCGTACCGCTCGGACAGGTGGTGCCCGATCCCGCCCAGCGCCGGGGCCAGCACCAGGTCCGCGCCGGAGCAGGCCACGTCCACCTCGGCGACGAGCCGCTCGGCGAGCGGCTCCACCACCCGGCGGAACCCCCGGACGAACCCGGCCGGGCCGCTCCGCAGCCACGCCTGCCCCTCCTCGGACTCCACGATGCCCTGCGGATCCACGCCGAGCGGGCTCAGCACGAGCCCCGCCTCCTCGACCAGCCCGCCATACCGGCCCGCCGCGACCACGGTCACCCGGTGCCCGCGCGCGGCGAGCCCGGCCCCCAGCGCCACGCACGGCTGGGTGTCCCCCCGCGACCCGAAGGCCAGGACCGCGATCCTCACCGGAGCGTCACCGGGCTCGCGGGGGCCGCGCCACGCGCCGCCGGGACCGTGCTGGCGCTCACCGGAGCGTCACCAGGCTGACGGCGGCTCCGGCGGCGACGAGCCCGGCGGCGGTGAGCAGGCCGGTCGAGTAACCGGCGGTGAAGCTCGCGGCGCCGTTCACGATCACGCCGACGACCGCGATGCCGAACAATCCCGACATCTCCCGCGCGACACTGAACACCCCTCCCGCGACGCCTGCGCGCCCCTCGGGCACGGCGCCCAGCACGGCCGAGCCCAGCGGCATGGTCAGCGCCGAGCCGATCCCGATCACGCACACGGCGGGCAGCAGTTCGGCCCAGCCGTCGCCCGCCCGCAGGAAGGCCACCGCGACCATGCCGCCCGCCACCAGCACGAGCCCCAGCGCGACCGTGCGGGCCGCGCCGAGTCGGCGCTCGGCGAGCGGGACCAGCGGCGTGACCACGGCGACGAGCAGCGCCAGCGGCACGAAGGCGAGTCCCGAGGCGGTGGGGCTGAAGCCGAGGACCCCCTGGAGGAAGAGCGCCGTGAAGAAGAACACCCCGTTGACGCCCAGCCCCCAGAGCACCTGGGCGATCACCCCTCCGGTGAACGCCCGCGCCCGGAACAGCGCCAGGTCCACCATGGGGTCCCGGCCCAGGCGCTCCACGACGGCGAAGGCCGCGGCCGAGACCACGCTGACCGCGAGCGCGGCCAGGATCACCGGCGAGGTCCAGCCCAGTTCGGCGGCGAAGGTCAGGCCGAACGTGCCCGCCGACAGCACGGCGATCGAGGCCGCGACCCCGGGCACGTCGACGCGGGCGGCGGTCCCGTCGCGCGACTCGGGTACGGCGGCCATCGCGAGGGCCACGCACAGCACGCCGAGGGGCACGTTGAGCAGGAAGATCCAGCTCCAGTGGGCGTGCTGGGCGAGGTAACCGCCCACGACCGGGCCGAGGGCGAGCGCCGCCGCCCCCGAGGCCATCCAGACGGCGACGCCGGCCGAGCGCTCCCGGCCGCCGCCCGCGACCGCGACCACGGCCAGCATCGCGGGCAGGATCAGCGCGGCCCCGCAGCCCTGCACGAGCCGGGCCGCGACGAGCGCGCCGGCCGAGCCGGCCAGCCCGGCGGCGAGGGAGGCGGCGGTGAAGACCGCGAGCCCGGTGACGAGGATCCGGCGGCGCCCGTAGACGTCGGCCAGGCGCCCACCGGCCAGCATCAGACCGGAGAAGGTGAGGACGTACCCGGTGACGACCCACTCCAGCAACGCGAGGGACGCGCCCAGCTCGGCCTGGAGGGTGGGCAGGGCCACCGTGACGACCGTGTTGTCCAGGGTCGTCACGAACCCGGCCAGACCGACGACCAGGAGCAGCGGCCCGCGCCGGCCGGTCCCGCCCGGGGCGGCGGATCCACCGGGCTCACCGGACTCATCGGATCCACTGGGCTCACCGGAGCCATCCGATTCATGGCAGTCATCGGGCTCCCTGGACCCACCGGGTTCCCGGGGCCCGCCGGACTCCCGGGGCCCGCCGGACTCCCGGGGCCCGCCGGACTCCCGGGACCCGCCGGACTCGACGGGGCGCGCGGCGAGGTCGCTCATTCGTTCACCTCCACCCAGGTCCAGCCCGACCCGTCCGACGTGGGCCGCACCACCCTCGTCGCCCTCCGCCCGACGGGCACCCAGCCGCCGCCCCTCTCCGGCCCTCCGTTCCGGCTCTCCCGGGGCGCGGCGTGCCCGGGCGCAGGCGCTCCGTTCCGGCCCTCCCGGGATGCAGACGCTCCTGGCACAGGCAGTCCGGGTGCAGGCCGCTCAGGTACGGGCAGCCCGGGTGCAGGCCGCTCAGGTGCAGGCCGCTCAAGGACGGGCAATCCGGGCAGGGGCTCGGTGGCCTCCACCTCCTCGGCCGGCTCCGGACGCGCGGTGATGGGCACGATCGGCCTGCTGTCCTGCCGCCGCGCCGGTGGCTCCAGCCGGTCGATGAGGTGAGGGCTGATCGCCGGAAGGCTCCGCGCGGGAAGGACGGGACCCGGCCCCGACCCGGGAGCCGCCGGGACGGGCGGAGGGGAGGGTGGAGGCGGACTTGGAGGCGGGGAGGAGGAGGGAGCCGAAGGCGGGGACGGAACCGAAGGCGGGGAAAGGAACGGGGACAGGTCCGGGCGGCGGTCGTCCGGGACCGGTGAGTGCAGGGGGGTGCGCGGGGGACGGCCCATGGCGCCCTCCACGGTCAGCAGGGGTTGCGGCGACGAGGGGGCCGTACCCTCCTCCGCCCAGTGCCAGCCGGGGCCGTCCAGGTTGGGTTTGACCACCCTTCTGCGCTTCTGCGCCGGATCCACCGGTACGGCCTGCTCCGTACGCGCCGGGGCCGGTGGCTTCGCCGCCCCGTTGACCGGGAGGGGAGGCAGCGGATAGGGATTCGACCCGTGCCGGCGGGACTGCGGCGCGGGCGCACGGAGCTCCCGGGTGAACGCGGGTGCGGTGGTCCGCGGAGCCTCGGGCGGGGGAACCGAGACCTCCTGGACCTCCGAAGCCCGCGTGACCTTCGGGACCTGCGGCGGGGAGACCGAGACCTCGGCCGGGGGAGCCGGGACCTCCCGCGCCTCCGAAGCCCGCGTGACCTCCGGAACCTCCCGGACCTCCGGGGCCCGGGCGACCTGCGAGACGTCGGACGGGAGGGCCTCCGGGGTCCGTCCGGTCCGAAGAGCCTGCGGCGGGGTGATCTGCGGGATCCACCGCGGGGAGGCCTCCGCGGGCCGGGCGGGGAGGGCCCGGGGGGCGTCCCGCACCCCGTGGACGCCGCGTGCCCCGTGGAGCTCCCCAGCCGGGGCGGCGGCCGGGCCGCCGGTGCGTTCCACCGTCACGTGGGCGGGCGGGGGACCGTACGGACCGTCGTGGTGCTCCCGGAGGCCGATCCTCCGGTGGAGGTCCCGCAGGGGGGCCGGGAGCCACCAGTTGGCCTCCCCCATCAGCCGCATCGTCGCGGGCACCAGCAGTCCCCGCACCAGCGTCGCGTCCACCACGATGGCCACGAACATGCCGACGCCCAGCATCTTCACGATCGTGATCCCGGCGGTGGAGAAGGCCGCGATGACCACCAGCAGCAACAGCGCGGCGCTGCTGATCAGCCCTCCCGTCCGCTCCAGGCCGATCGCCACGGCCGCGGTGTTGTCCCCGGTCCGCAGCCACTCCGCCCGCACCCGGCTGAGCAGGAACAGCTCGTAGTCCATCGACAGCCCGAACACCACCGCCAGGATCAGCACGGTGATCGTCGCCTCGACGCTCCCGGTCGGGGTGAAGCCGAGGACTCCCGCCAGGTTCCCGTCCTGGAAGGCCCAGACGATCACCCCGAAGGACGCGCCCAGGGACAGGACGTTCATCAGGATCGCCTTGAGCGGCAGCAGGACCGACCCGAACGCGGCGAACAGCAGCAGACCGGTCATCAGGCAGACGACGAGCGCGGTCCACGGCAGCGTGGCCGTCAGGCTGTCCTCCAGGTCGAGCTGGGCGGCCGTGGGCCCGCCGACGACCACGTCCTGGAAGTTCGGTTCGGGGGGCAGCGCCCGGATCCGCTCGACCAGCGCGCGGGCCTCGTCCGACGCCGGGTCCCCGTCGTGGCGGACCGCGAGCCGTACCGCGCCGCCGGCCTGCGAGACCCCGGTGACGTCGACCCCGGTGACGTGGTCGAGCTCCTTCAGCCGGTCCGCGAAGACCTTCACGTCCAGCGGGCCGACCTCGGTGACCGGGACGGGCCCGGAGTTCTCCACGCCGACCGGACCGAGCCGCCCGCCCACCTCCGAGGGCAGCGCCCCGGGCGCGGCGGCGGTCATCGGGCCGACCAGGTCGCGTTCGACGAGCACGACGGCCTCGATGGGCGCCATCGCGTTCCTGGCGAAGTCCCGGTCGATCCGCTCGGCGACCTGGCGGCTCTCGAAGTGCTCGGGCAGCACCCGGTGGTCCACCCCGCCGAACCGCACGTGCAGGAACGGCGCGGCCAGCGCGAGCAGCACCGCACCGACCCCGACGAGGTAGGCGACGGGCCGCCGCATCACGCTGGACGCGATCCGGTGCCAGCTGCCCCGGCGCCGCCGGCCGAAGTCGGGCATCACGTTCAGCGCGTCGACCCTCGGCCCGAGCACGGCCAGCAGCGCGGGCAGCACGACCAGCGCCGCCGCCATCGCGACCAGCACCACCGCCGCCGCGCCCAGCCCGATCGAGCGCAGGAACATCTGCGGGAACAGCAGCAGCCCGCAGAGCGCGGTCGCCACGGTCAGCCCGGAGAAGGCGACGGTCCGCCCGGCCGTCGCGATGGTCCGCACGACGGCCGCCTGCACGGGCGATCCCCGGCGGATCTCCTCGCGGAAGGCGCTGAGCACGAAGAGCGAGTAGTCGATCGCCAGGCCGAGGCCCAGCATCGTGACGACGTTCAGCGAGAAGACCGAGACGTCGGTGACCTCGGTGAGCAGCCGGAGCAGCGCGAGCGCGCCGATCACCGAGAGCACGCCGACGACGAGCGGGAGCCCGGCGGCGACCAGGCTGCCGAAGACGACGACGAGCAGGACGAGCAGGACGGGCATCGAGATCGCCTCGGCCTGCCGCAGGTCGGCGGCGGTCTGCGCGTTGAGGTCCGCCAGCAGCGGGACCCGGCCGCCGATCCGGACGTCGTACCCGGCGGGGGCCTGCCGGAGCCGCTCCTCGATCGCCTCGTACCTGCGCTGCCCGTCCTGCTCCTCCCCCTTCAGGGCGATCAACGCGTAGGTGGAGTGGCCGTCGGCGGAGACGAGCTCCTCCGCCTCGGTCTTCCAGTAGGTGGAGACCTCGGCGACGTGCTCGGCGGGCAGCGCCTCCAGCGCCTTCTCCACGTCCTTGCGGAAGCGCTCGTCGCGGGCCTCGATCTCCGGGTTCGTGTAGAGCACGACCACATCGGGCGAGCTGCCGCCGAACCACTCCTGGCTCCAGCGCGCGGCCGAGGTCGACTCGGCGCCCGGGTCCTCGAACCCGCCGTCCGTCATCCGGCCGAACAGCCCCAGCCCGAACAGCCCCGCCAGGACCGCGAAGACCGCCCCCGACGCGAGGATCGCCCAACGCCGGCGGTGGACGAACCGCCCCAGCGACTCGAACATCAGGAACCGGCGTCCCCGGAGCCGCCCCCGGTTCCGAACGCGGAGCCCGGGCCGGTTCCGCTCCCGGAACCCGGGCCGGAACCTGAACTCGGACCGGAACCTGAACTCGGACCGGAACCTGAACCGGGACCGGAACCTGACCCCGGACCGGAAGCGGGCGGGGCGCCCGCGAAGACACCGTCCAGGTAGGCCCGGGCGCACGCGCGGCGGGCGATCTTCCCGCTCGACGTGCGCGGTACGGCGCCCGCCTCCACCAGCACGAACCCGTCCAGCCGCAGGTCGTGGCCCCGCGCGACGGCGGCCCTGACGTTCGCCTCCACCTCGGCCGGGTCCCTCCCCTCGGCCCTGCGCGACCGCTCGGCCACCACGACCAGCCGCTCCGTCTCCTCCCCCGGTACGGCGAACGCCGCCACGCGGTCCCTGCGGACGGCGGGATCGGCCTCCTGCACGGTGGCCTCCACATCCTGTGGATAGTGGTTGCGCCCGTCGACGATGATCAGGTCCTTGATCCGCCCGGTGACGTACAGCTCGCCCCCGTGGATCACACCCAGGTCGCCGGTGCGCAGCCAGGTCCCCTCCTCGCCCCGGAGCACGCTCCCGAAGACCTCGGCGCTGTGCTCGGCGTCCCGCCAGTAGGCCCGTGCCACGTTCGGCCCCTGGACCCGGATCTCGCCGACCTCGCCGTCGGGCAGGGCCGTACCGTCGGGTGCGGCGATCACGACGCGCTGCCCCGTCGGCACCCCGCAGGAGACCAGCTCGACGGCTCTGCCCCGCTCCCCCGCCGTCCCGCCGCCGGACACCTCGTCCCGCCCGCCGTACGGCACGGCCGACGCCCCGGTCCGCCCGCCGTACGGCTCCGCGGCGGATGCGGCGGATGCGGCGGGTGCGGCGGCCTGTTCCGCGACCGGCACGGCCCGGCCTGCGGCCAGCGCGTCCCGGTCGAACACCGTCGTCCGCGGCGGCAGGTCGCGGGCCATCGCGGTGACGAACACCGTCGCCTCCGCCAGCCCGTAGGCGGGGGTGTGCGCCTCGGGGCGGAGCCCGCACCCGGCGAACGCCTCGGAGAAGTGGCCGATCGTGCCGGCCCGCAGCGGCTCGGCGCCGTTGAGCATGACCGCCACCCCCGACAGGTCGAGCGTCGCCTTCTCCTCCTCGGTGACGCGGCTCGCGGTGTACTCGTAGGCGAAGTTCGGGCCGCCGGTGAACACGTCCTCGTAGTCTGCGAGCATCCGCAGCCACCGGACCGGATGCATGACGAACGCGACCGGGTCCATGAAGACCGCCCGGTTGCCGCCGACGATCGGCGCGGCGATGGTCGCGATCAGTCCCATGTCGTGGAAGAGCGGCAGCCAGAGCGCCGCCGTGGACACCCGCGGCACCGCGCGGAAGGCGGTCCAGAGCTGCTCGGCGTTGGCGGTGACGTTGCCGTGGCTGATCTCCACCCCGGCGGGGGCCCGGGTGGAGCCGGAGGTGTACTGCAGGTAGGCCAGGTCGCCGGGGCCGATCGGCTCGGGCTCCCACTCGTCGGCGAGCAGGCCGGAGACGGTGTCCACGGCGACGACCTGCTTGGGCCGGGGCACGGTGCCCTCGCCGCCCTCCCCGCCCTCGTCCAGGAAGACGCGGACGGCCTCCAGCGCGGGCGTCGCGGTGAGCACGCAGACCGGGTCGGCGTCGGCGTAGGCGCGGACCAGCCGGTCGGCGTGGCCGGGCAGGTCGGGGGTGAACAGCGGCACCGCGACCACCCGGGCGTACATCGCGCCGAGCATCGCGACGACGTACTCCAGTCCCTGCGGCGCCAGGATCGCCGCCCGCTCCCCGGGCCGGGCGATCTCGCGCAGCCGTACGGCCAGCGCCCTGGCCCGCAGATCCACCTGGGACCAGGAGAGCGTGTGCCGGGTCCCGTCGCGGCCGCCGGAGTAGTCGAGGAAGGTGTACGCCGGGGCGTCCGGGATCTCTCCCGCCCACCGCGCGACCCGGGCGATCAGCGGCTCGCTCATGCTCGAAGGTCCCCTCGCCGGAGTGCAGGGATCTAGCAAGCTACGGCAGGCCGCGTGCGCGGTTCTTGCCAAGCGCCCGCACATTCCCGGGTGCCGGTTGTCACCCCGTGACAACCGGTCGCCGCCCGCACCACCGCGCCCCACCATCGTCCGTCAGACGTCCATCCGCACCGCCGGGGCCGCGGTCCGGTCCTGCGCGGTACGGGGTGCCTGCGGACCGCCCCTCCGTCGAGGCACCCGCCCGGCCACCCCGATAATCGAGGACATGGCGGCCGAATCCTCGCAGACCCTGGAGCGCGGCCTGCGCCTGCTCCGCCTGCTCTCCGGCGAGCTCCGGGGGCGGACCCCGACCGAGATCGCGGCCGAGCTGGAGCTGAGCCGCCCCGCGGTCTACCGCCTGCTGACGACCCTGCAGCGCGAGGGTTTCGTCCGCCGTGACGGCGACGGCCGCGTCCACCTGGGGTTCGGCGTGCTGGTCCTAGCGCGCGCCGTGCAGCCGCTGCTGCGCGAGGGCGCCCTGCCCACCCTGCGCAGACTCGCCGAGGAGGTGGGCGCCACCGCCCACCTCACCGTGGCCGAGGGCGACGAGGGCCTGGCGGTCGCGGTGGTCGAGCCGTCCTGGACCGACATGCACGTCGCCTACCGCGAGGGTTCCCGCCACCCGCTCGACCGGGGCGCGGCGGGCCGGGCCGTCCTCGCCCTCCGCGCCGGCCGCGGCGGCTACGTCGCCACCAAGGGCCAGCTCCAGGAGGGCGCCCGCGGCATCGCCGCCCCCGTCCCCGGCCTCCCCTGGCTGGAGGCGTCCGTGGGCGTGATCGCCTTCACCCCGCTCGACCCGGACACCGTCGGCCCCCGCGTCGCCGCCGCCGCCACCGACCTCGCCCGCGCCCTCGGCTGACCCCGGTCGAACGGACGGCATCGATGATCCTTTTCCGGGAAGCGCACCGCCGTGGAACGGTCCGACGGTGCGCTTCCCGGAAAAGGATCTCTGCCGCCCCGGCTTCGTGCACCGGGACGGCGGCCGGTGACCGTGGGCACGGCCGGTGACCGTACGGCACGGCCCCGGCCGTACGGTCACCGGTGCAGGTGCCCGTAGAGGATCCGCCACCGGTCGGGGTGGACGTGGGCGACGACCGCGTCCGGGTCGACGCCCGCGGCGGCGAAGGCCGCGTCGACCCGGTCCGCCGGGTGGCGGAGCCGCAGGGTCGCGTGCAGGGAGCCGCCCAGGCCGGTGAAGCCGTACTCGACGAAGTCCCGGTAGCCGGGCAGGTCGGGCATGGATTGTCCGGGCGGGGCCGTACGGCGCTCGATCCGCAGGATCGCGGAGTCGACCGCCGGGACGGGCCGGAACGCCTCGCGGCCGATGCCGTCCAGCAGTTCCCAGCGGTACCAGGGCCACGTCCGCACGGTCAGCATGCTCCAGCGGCCGAAGCCGCCGGTGCGCTTGCGCGCGTACTCCAGCTGGGTCACCAGGGTGGCCGAGGTGAGCGCGGGCGCCCGCAGGCACCAGTCGACGATCTTCGAGGTGATCCCGTAGGGGATGTTCCCGGCGACCGCGAACGGCTCGCGCGGCGCGCGGGCGGCCAGGAAGTCGCCCCGGACGACGCGGATGCGCTCGTCGCCCGAGGTGCGGGCGGCCAGTTTCCCGGCGAGCAGCGGGTCGATCTCGTAGCCGACGACCTGACCGCAGGTCTCGGCGAGCGCCCGGGTCAGCACGCCCTCGCCCGCGCCCGGTTCGAGGACCAGGTCGTGCGGGCCGGCGGCCTCGGCCACGCGGGCGACCGCGTCGGGGTCGACCAGGAGGTTCTGCGACAGGACACGCCGGTCCCGGTCGCGGGCCGTCCGGCCACCGGTACGGCCGCCGCCGCTGCGGACGGCGCGCTGGGTGTGCGAGTGGTTTCCGTGAGCGAAGGACTGCGCCACAGTGTTGCCCTTTCGGGTCCGAGATGAACAGGTCTCGGAGGCCCCAGGGCACGCGCAGGAGGAAGCGGGTCCCCTCCCCCTACCGGCCCGGAGCCGGGCTGCGGCGGATGCGGACGGAGAAGATCGGCCCATGACACGAAAGCGACATGCGGGCCAGGCTAGGCACCGGCCTCGCCCGCGCACAAACGGTTTTCCGCCCCTCGCCGCCCGCGGCCGGAGGCACCTCCTCCGGCCGCGGGCTGACGGCGGAACGACCGTGCGCCCTCCGGCGGACCGCCCACGCATACCCCGGCAGATCGCACATGCATCCGCGGCGGATTGCCAACCGAGTCAGCGGCGAACCGACCACCCACCATGCGGCAGAACGACCATCAACCCATCGGCGAACCGACCACCAGCCATCCGGCAGAACGACCACGTACCTCATCTCATCTGCGTTACCTTCGTCAGCATGAGCGACGCGAAGGTCTTCAGGAGGCATGCGGATTCCATGGTGATGGAGGCCATGGAGGATACGCGCGTGATCGTTGTGAACGGTGCTCGCCAGGTGGGGAAGAGCACCCTCGCCAGGCTGGTCACCGAACGCTTTCCCGGTTCCAGGGAGCTCTACTTGGACGATCCCGCCATACTGGCGGCGGCGCGGGAAGATCCCATGGGGATCGTGCGCCATGATGGACTACTCCTCATCGATGAAATACAGCACGCCCCCGAATTGCTTCTTCCGATCAAACGGGAGGTGGATCGGGACCCGCGGCCAGGGCACTACATACTGACCGGCTCGGCGCGCCTCCTCGATCTCCGCGACCTTCCGGACGCGCTCCCCGGACGCACGGAAACGATCGAGTTGTGGCCGCTGTCACAGGGAGAAATCGACTCCACGCCGGACGGTTTCGTCGACGAGGCGTTCCGACAAGGCGCCGATCTGGTCGTCACGCCCAGTCGGCTGCTGAAGAAGGACTATGTGACACGAGCTCTACGCGGCGGGTATCCGGAAGCCGTGCGCCGCGATGCGGGCCGTAGACGCGCACGGTTCTTCGAGTCCTACATAACCGATCTGGTGACCCGCGACGTCCGACAGATCTCCGACATCGAACGACCGGCCGAGATGCGCAGATTACTGAGCGTGGTCGCTGCGCGCATGGGCACCCTGGGCGTGGTGCAGGCCATCGCCAACGACGTCGGGATGCCCCGGGTAACCCTGTCGAGGTACCTGGACCTCCTGGAACTCGTGTTCGTGACGAAGCGGATCCCCGCATGGTCGTCCAACTTGACGACGAGAGCCATATCCACGCCAAAATTGATCATGGTCGACTCCGGACTGGCCAGCAGACTGGCCGGCCTCTCCCCGGAACGGGCGTTGGATCCCACCGCACCCGTAGGGCAGCTGCTGGAGAACTTCGTCATCGGAGAGATCGCCCGCCAGCTCACCTGGTGCGACGAGCCCGTGCAGCTCTTCCACTACCGTGATCGCGACAAAGTCGAAGTCGACATCGTGCTGGAGCACGCTTCCGGAGAAGTCATCGGAATCGAGGTCAAGGCCGGGGAAACGATACGCCGCGACGATTTCCGAGGACTCCGTCACCTGGAGGACCGCCTCGGCAACCGATTCAAAGCCGGTTTCATTCTCTACACCGGAAGCGAACCGCTTTCTTTCGGCGACCGGAGGAAGGCGTTCCCGATCTCAGCCCTGTGGGAGGTCGGCCCGCCGCAACGCTGACCGCCGATGACCACCCGCATACGGCGCGCCAAGGGCGAAGGCCCGGATCCCACCGGGCGATCGGAGCGGCCCCGGCGAGCAGTGATCGAGTAGAAAGGAGGCATGACGCCGGAGCGGGCGCGCACGCCGTGGTGGACCTTGGGCTTCGCCGCCGTGGCCGCCGCGGTGGCCCTCGGCCGCCTGGCGGACCTCCTCATCGGATGACCGGGATCTCCACCGGGCCTCCCGCGGGAGCGGGGAGCGACCGCTCGACCCGGTCGCGGCCCCGGCGCTTGGCCTCGTACAGTGCCTCGTCGGCGGCCCTGAGCAGGTCCTCCGTGCTCCCTCCCGCCGCCAGCCCGGCGACGCCGGCGCTGAAGGTGACCGTGAGCGCCCGGCCCTCCACCTCGATCGCGGTACGGCCCACCCGCTCGCGGAGCCGCTCGACCAGCCGCCAGGCGGACTCCTCGGTCACGCCCGGCAGCAGCAGGACGAACTCCTCGCCCCCGTAGCGGGCGACCACGTCGCCCTGCCGTACGGAGTCGGCGAGCAGCCCGGCGAGGCGGACGAGCACCGCGTCCCCGCCGCCGTGCCCGTAGGTGTCGTTGATCCGCTTGAAGTGGTCGACGTCGATGATGGCCAGGCTGAGCGGCGCGCCCTCCCCGGCGGCCCGCCGCGCCTCCCGCTCCAGCGTGTCCACCAGATGGCGGCGGTTGTGCAGCCCGGTCAGCGCGTCCCGTACGGCCTGCTCGGCGAGGTCCGCGCGGAGCGCCTCGTTCACGCGCAGCTGCTCGCGGAGCCGGGCGGCGGACTCCTCCGCCTCGCGCCGCCGCCGGTTGAGCTCGGTCACGTCCCGGCCGACCAGCGCCCAGCCGACCGCGTCGCCGCGGCGGTCGCGCAGCACGCTGGCCCGCACGTGCAGGTCGATGCGCCGGCCCCGCGTGTCCGTCAGGGTCTGCTCGGTGTCGGTACCCTCGGTCAGGGCGAGGTCGAACCCCCGGATCTCGGTGATCACCCTCCCCTCCAGCCGCTCGGGCAGCCCGGGTACGGTCCGCGCCAGCAGGTCGCGGGCGGCCGCGTTGAGGTCGAGGATCCGGCCGTCCCGGTCGAGCACGGCGACCGCGTCGGTCATCGAGTCGAAGACCTGCCCGTGCGCCACCTGGATGTGCTGCGACAGGGAGCGGACCAGCATCCTGTAGGTGATGAGCGCCGTGACGCCGAGGCCGAGCGCGGTCAGGTCCGGCACGGGGACGGGCAGGGCCGCGCTCGCGCCGGCCAGGCCGGGCGGGACGAAACCGGCCAGCGTCCAGTCGTACAGTTCCCGCCGGCCGCGCGGCGCCCGCCGCCGCGCCCGGACCACCCGCACCACGCCGGCCGTGAGCAGGGCGTAGAGGTAGACCGCGCTGACCAGGAAGGCCGGGCCGGGGGCGGGGACGAGCACGTCCCAGGCGCCCGGCCGGAGGCCGGTGTAGAGGAGGTGGTGCCGGGGATTGGTCACGGCCAGGACCAGTTCCGCCGCGGGCTGGACGGCCAGCAGCAGCATGACCCGCCGGGAGACCCGCCAGGACCGGTCCGCCACGATCCTGGTCAGGCAGAAGACGCTCGCCACCACGATGCCCAGCACCAGGTGGGACGCGGTCGCGACCGGCCAGACGACGTCCGGGCGCGCCACCAGGAGGTTGACCAGGCCCAGGGCGGCCATCACCGTGATGCACGCCGCGATGAAGGCGTTCGCGTCGGCGAGCGGGTCCCGCCTCCGTCCCCACCGGTGGGCGGCGGCGATCACGGCGGACCCCGCGGCCGAGGTCGCGAACCCCGCGGCGAGCAGCCCCAGCATGCCGCCTCCTCCCGTCCTCGGTGTCCGTCACGGCCCCATCGGCGGGCGGCGCGCCGATCTGAGCCCGTCACGGACGGAATCCGGCGGAGCACCCGGCGCGACGTTTGACAGCACCCGGCACGGTGGCGGATGGTTGTTCGTATAGAGGACGCTTACGTCCGATAAACGGACAAATCTGGGAGAAGCGCATGCCGTACTACCGCGTCGTGGGGGAGGTACCCCGCAAACGCCACGTCCAGTTCCGGCGGCCCGACGGCGGGCTGTACGCCGAGGAGCTGATGGGCGAGGAGGGGTTCTCCAGTGACTCCTCGCTCCTCTACCACCGCCACCTGCCCACGGCGATCGTCAAGGCGGAGGCGGTGGAGCCCGACGAGGCCGCGGTCCTGACGCCCAACCTGCCGCTCTCCCCCCGCCACTTCCGCACCCAGGACCTGCCCGCCGGAGGCGACCTCGTCACCGGCCGCGGGCTGATCGCGGGAAACGCCGACGTCCGCATGTCGTACGCCGCGACCGAGGCGCCCAGCGGCCTCTACCGCAACTCCATGGGCGACGAGTGCGTCTACGTCGCGAGCGGCCGGGTCACCTTCGAGTCGACCTACGGGGCCATCGAGGCCGGCGAGGGCGACTACGTGGTGGTCCCGACCGGCACGATCCACCGCTGGGTGCCGCAGGGCCGGGTGACGGCCTTCGTGATCGAGGCGTCCGGGCACATCCGCCCGCCCAAGCGCTACCTGTCGAAGTACGGCCAGTTCCTGGAGCACGCCCCCTACTGCGAGCGCGACCTGCGCACCCCGGCCGAGCCGCTGACCGCCGAGGGCGAGGACGTCCCGGTGCTGGTCCGCACGCGCGGCGGGCTGACCCGGCTGGTCTACCGCAACCACCCCTTCGACGTGGTCGGCTGGGACGGCTGCCTGTACCCCTACGCGTTCAACATCAACGACTTCGAGCCGATCGTGAAGGGCATCCACGCCCCGCCGCCGGTCCACCAGACCTTCGAGGGCCCGAACTTCGTGATCTGCTCCTTCTGCCCGCGCCCGCTGGACTTCCACCCGGACGCCGTGCCGATCCCGTACAACCACCACAACGTCGACTCCGACGAGCTGATGTTCTACGCGGGCGGCGACTACACCGCGCGCAAGGGCTCCGGCATCGACGTCGGCTCGGTCTCGCTGCACCCCGCCGGGTTCACCCACGGCCCGCAGCCGGGCGCCGTCGAGGCCGTGCTGGAGGCGGTGCGGCAGGGCCACACCCGCACCAACGAGCTGGCCGTGATGGTCGACACCTTCCGCCCGCTCGACCTGGGCCCCGCCGGGCTCTCGGTCGAGGACCCCGCCTACGCCTGGACGTGGTCGCGGTGAACCTCTTCCACGACCTCGTCGACGACGCCGGGCTGTTCCCGCCCACCGCGCTGCCGATGGACGAGGCGCTCTCGCGGCACCGGGCCGACCTGGAGCGGCGCAGCCCGGTGCTCACCCACCGCTTCCTCTGCCCGGCCAGCCGCCTGCCGGTGCTCCGCGTCCACCTGGAGGAGACGCCCCTGCCGCTCCGGCTCGGGCTGATCCTCGACACCGAGGAGCCGCCGCGGCTCGACGGCCTGGAGGTCGAGCTGGTCGAGGTGCCGGGCTCCCGCTTCGAGACGTCCGCCGGGCGGGTCGAGCTGCCGGACGGGCGGCTCCCGCTGGAGACGGCGGGCCCGGCGGTCCGCCGGTTCGTCGAGGTCACCCCCGCCCAGCTGCCCGTCCACCTGCCCGACGGGGTCGGGCTGAAGGTCCGGTGCGGCGGCCGGGAGCCCGAGGACTTCCCCAGCGCCCACGACCTGGGCTCCTTCATCGCCCACTGCGTCCGCAGCGGCACCCCCTTCAAGGCCACCGCCGGGCTGCACCACGCGGTCCGGCACTTCGACCCGGCGCTCGGCACCGACCGGCACGGCTTCGTCAACCTGGTCCTGGCGGTCTGCGCGGCGGTCGAGGGGCGTGACCCGGTGCCGGTGCTGAAGCTGACCGACGTGGGCGAGCTGGTCCGGCAGGCGCGGGCCGTGCCCGACGACGCCGCCCGGCGGGCCCGGGAGCTGCTGGTGTCGTACGGCTCGTGCAACACGGCCACCCCGATCGAGGACCTGCTGGCCCTCGACCTGATCGAACCCGGGACCGGGACCGGGACCCGACCCGCGAAGGAGAACGCGTGACGGCCGCAACCCCCTGGGGCCTCGACCACCTGCCCTACGGGGTCTTCTCCCGGACCGACCGGCCCGGCGAGACACCCCGCGTCGGCGTCCGGTACGGCGACCACGTGCTCGACCTGGCCGAGGCGCTGCACGACGAGGTGTTCGCCACCGGCTCGCTCAACGCCTTCCTGGCCAGGGGCGCGGCGGCCTGGCGCGACACCCGGGCGCTGATCCGCAGCAAGCTGGCCACCGACCCGGTCGCCGCCGGGCTCCACCTGGTCCCGCTCGACCGGGTGGAGCTGCACCTGCCCATCGAGGTGGCCGACTACGTCGACTTCTACTGCTCGCTGGAGCACGCCTCCAACCTCGGCCGGATGTTCCGGCCCGACGAGGAGCCGCTGAAGCCCAACTGGCGGCACCTGCCGGTCGGCTACCACGGCCGGGCCGGGACCGTCGTCGCCTCCGGCACCCCGGTCGTCCGGCCGTCCGGGCAGCGCGGCGCCGGGGTCTTCGGCCCCTCCGCGAAGCTGGACATCGAGGCGGAGCTCGGCTTCGTCGTCGGCGCGCCGACCGCGCTGGGCGAGCGGCCGGGCCGGTTCGCCGACCACGTCTTCGGGGTGACGCTCGTCAACGACTGGAGCGCCCGGGACATCCAGGCGTGGGAGTACGTCCCGCTCGGGCCCTTTCTCGGTAAATCCTTCGCCACCTCGATCTCCCCGTGGATCACGCCGCTGGAGGCCCTGGCCGGCGCCCGCGTGCCGGGCCGCGAGCAGGATCCCGAGCCGCTGGACTACCTGCGGCGCGCCGAGGAGTGGGGTCTCGACCTGACCCTGGAGGTGCGGCTGAACGGGGAGGTCGTCTCCCGCCCGCCGTACCGGGGGATGTACTGGACGCCCGACCAGATGCTCGCCCACATGGCCGTCAACGGCGCGTCCCTGCGGGTCGGCGACCTGTTCGCCAGCGGTACGGTCTCCGGTCCCGAGGCGGGTCAGCGGGGGTCGCTGATCGAGCTCACCTGGAACGGGACCGAGCCGGTCAAGCTCTCCGACGGGTCGGTCCGGGCCTTCCTGGAGGACGGTGACACGGTCTCCATCACCGCCACCGCGCCGGGCCCCGAGGGGGGTCTGATCACCCTCGGGGAGGTGTCCGGAACCATCCTGCCCGCCCGGTAAGCACGTATTGTCACTCGGCGTGCTCGAACGGTCACCTGACGCTACTCTTGGCAGCCGACCGTCCACGCACTCCAAAGGCAGGAACCGATGCGGCGCGCCGCGGGCCCTCTCCCCGTCCTCCTCCTCGCGCTCCTGGCGCTCCCCGCGCTCCTGGCGGGCTGCTCCTGGTTCACCACCGACGACGCACCCGGGGAGAGGGCCGCGACGCCCTCCATCGTGATCGACCCGGCGCCCGGCGCCCGGCAGGCGCCGACCGGCAGGGGGCTGACCGTCCACACCACGGCGGGCACGCTGACCGGGGTGGCCGCCTACGCGGGCGGCGCCCCGGTCCCGGGCCGCTTCGACCCCGGCAGGACCGCCTGGCGCTCCGACCACGCCCTGGTCCCCGGCCGGGACTACGCCGTGAGCGTCACCGCCGCGGGTCCCGGCGGCACCCGGGCGAGCGCCACGGGCACCTTCCGCACGTTCACCCCCGAGAAGACCTTCAAGATCGCTTCCGTCACGCCGTCGCCCGGCGAGACGGTCGGCGTCGGCATGCCGATCATCGTCGACTTCGACACCCCGGTGAAGGACCGGCTCTCCGTCGAGCGGGCCCTGGAGGTGCGCACCGGCACGCCGGTCGAGGGCGCCTGGCACTGGACGGGCGACACCCGGGTGATCTACCGCCCCCGCGACTACTGGCCCGCCGGGTCGAAGGTCGACTTCGTCGCCCACCTGTCCGGCGTCCGCGCCGCCAAGGACGTCTACGGCACCTCCGACCACGGCGTGCGGTTCGGCGTCGGCCGGAGGCAGACCAGCGTCATCGACACCCGGACCCACCGGATGACGGTCGAGCGCGACGGGAAGGTCGTCCAGCGCATGGCCATCAGCGCGGGCATGGCCACGACCAGGGAGTACACCACGACGAGCGGCGTCCACCTGACCATGGACAAGGCCAACCCGGTCCGCATGGTCTCGCCGAACCGGAGCAAGGGCGACCCGGGCTACTACGACGTCATGATCGACCACGCCGTGCGCATCTCGAACAGCGGCGAGTACGTCCACGCCAAGGACAACGTCTGGGCCCAGGGCCGGGTCAACGTCAGCCACGGGTGCGTCAACGCCCGCCCCGACCAGGCCGCCTGGTTCTACGACAACTCCCTGCGCGGCGACCCCGTCGTCATCCGCGGCACCGACCGCGAGCTGGAGTGGGACAACGGCTGGGGCTACTGGCAGCTCTCCTGGGCCGAGTGGCTGGAGGGCAGCGCCCTCCACGACGACCTGGTGCGCGACTCCGGCGAGGACCAGGGCGACACCCTCCGCCGCAGCCTCTGACCGCCCCGCGCGGCGTTCCGGCGAGGACCCGGCCTTCAGCCCCGTCCCGCACGGTCTCCCGGCGAGGGTCCGGCCGTCGGAGACCGTCCCGCGCGGCGTCCCGGTGCGGGAGCGCGCCCGTACGGCCCGCCGTACGGGCGCTGACAGCGCGGTCGGCGGCGACATACGGTGGAAGCGGGAACCCGCCGGACACCGGAGCCGTTGGCATGGCAGGAGGGCCGGAACATGGATGATTGGCTCATCTGGTTGATCCTCGCCGTGGTACTGGGCGTCGCCGAGATCTTCACCCTCACCACCGCTCTCGGCCTGCTCGGCGGGGCGGCGCTGTTCGCCTCCGCCGCGGCGCTCCTCGGGCTCCCGGTCCCGCTGCAGCTGATCGCCTTCGCCGGCTCCCTCGTGGCCGGGGTGGTCCTGATCCGGCCCGTCGCCAGGCGGCACCTGCGGCCGCCCCCGCCGGACCAGCGGTTCGGCGTCCAGGCCCTCGTCGGGCGGACCGCCTACGTGACCCGCGAGGTGACCGGCCGGGACGGCCGGGTCCGCATCGGCGGCGAGGAGTGGTCGGCCAGGGCCTACGACGAGACGCTGGTGATCCCGGCCGGCGCCTCCGTCGACGTCATCGAGATCGAGGGCGCGACCGCGCTCGTCTACCCCAGGGAGTAGTGATGGACCCGCTGCTGATCGTCGGTGTGCTCATCGTCCTGTTCGCGGTGTTCACCGTCACGAAGTCCGTGCGGATCGTGCCCCAGGCCCGGGCCAGGAACGTCGAGCGGCTCGGCCGCTACCACACCACCCTCAAACCCGGCCTCAACTTCGTGATCCCGTACATCGACCGGGTCTACCCGATGATCGACCTGCGCGAGCAGGTCGTCTCCTTCCAGCCCCAGCCGGTGATCACCGAGGACAACCTGGTCGTCGAGATCGACACCGTGCTGTACTTCCAGGTCACCGATCCGCGTGCGGCGGCCTACGAGATCGCCAACTACATCCAGGCGATCGAGCAGCTCACGGTGACCACGCTGCGCAACGTCATCGGCTCGATGGACCTGGAGATGACGCTCACCTCCCGCGACACGATCAACAGCCAGCTGAGGGGCGTGCTGGACGAGGCGACCGGCAAGTGGGGCATCCGGGTCAACCGGGTCGAGATCAAGGCCATCGACCCGCCGAAGAGCATCAAGGACGCGATGGAGAAGCAGATGCGCGCCGAGCGGGACAAGCGCGCCGCCATCCTCACCGCCGAGGGCCAGCGCCAGTCCCAGATCCTCACCGCCGAGGGCGACAAGCAGAGCGCCGTCCTGCGCGCCGAGGGCGAGCGCAGCGCCGCCATCCTCAAGGCGCAGGGCCAGTCCCAGGCCATCGACGAGGTCTTCCAGGCCGTGCACCGCAACGACCCCGACCCCAAGCTGCTCGCCTACCAGTACCTCCAGGTGCTGCCGGAGCTGGCCAAGGGCGAGGGCAACACCTTCTGGGTCATCCCCGGCGAGGTCACCTCCGCCCTGCAGAGCGTCTCCCGGGCCTTCACCGAAGGGCTGCCCGCCTCTCCCGCCACCCGCGAGGCGCCGCCGCGCGACGGCCGGGCCGCGCGGCGGGACGACGGAGAGGCGCAGCAACTGGCCCGGCAGGAGGCGGCGGAGGCCGAGCAGGCCGCCGCCGAGGCGGTGGCGGAGGCCGCCGACGCCGACCCCTCCACCGGCCCCCGCCAGCTCGGCCCCGGCCCCGTCACCCCGGACGCCCTCTCCCACCTCACCGAGGAGCGGCCCGCGTGGCAGGAGCGGCCCCGGTAGGTCGCGCGGCCCCGGCGGCGCATGTGCAGGACACGCCGCCCCGGTAGGACGCCTGGTCCCGGCGGCGCATGTGCAGGACACGCGGTCCCGGCCGAGGTCGCGACCCGCCGGGCGGGCCCGGCGGGGAACGCCGCCTGCCGGCCGGGTACGGAACCGATGAAACTTTCATCGGTGGGGACGCCGACGGGACGTACCGGCTGGTAACGGCTGAGCAGGGGTGATGCGGGTTCCGGAGGATCACCGCCACGGGCTTCACCATCATTCGCGTCAGCGTCGATATGCCACATGTCGCGCAAACCGGTAAAAATCGCTCCGGACTTAGCGGCTCCCGGCACTCCTGCCGGGAGCCGCGACCTTCCTCCGGCCTGTGATGAGGCTGAGCGGGGCGGGGCGCCCGGAGCGGCGCCCGCTCCGCTCGCCGGAGCCGGACCAGAACGCGAAAGGTCACCGTCGTGAAATATCCCGCACGCCCGCGCCGCGGTCGCGCCCTCCTCATGGCCGGCGCCGCCGCGCTCGCGCTGGGGACGCTGACGACCGCACCGGCCGTCGCCGCCGCCTCGGCCGCCGCCCCCGGCTGCGCGGTCACCTACACCACCAGCAGCTGGCCGGGCGGATTCAGCGCCAACATCACCGTCAAGAACCTCGGCGGCGCCGTCGACGGCTGGAAACTGGGCTTCTCCTTCCCGAGTTCCGGCCAGAAGGTCGGGCACGGCTGGTCGGCGGTCTACGACCAGAAGGGCACCGCCGTCACCGCGAGCAGCGTGAGCTACAACAAGTCGCTGGCCTCCGGCGCCTCGGCGCAGATCGGGTTCACCGGCAGCACGACCGACGGCAACCCGATCCCGACGACGTTCACCCTCAACGGCGTCACCTGCAACGACACCGCTACCAGGCCGCCCGCGCCGCCGACCGCCACGCCGACGCCCACCCGCACCGCCACCGCCGCGCCGACGCCGACCCGCACCGCCACGGCGGCCCCCACGCCGACCGCGACCCGCACCGCCACCCCGGTGCCCACGGCGACCCGTACGGCGACGCCCACCCCGACCCCGACCCGTACGGCGACGCCCACCCCGACGCCCACGAAAGCCCCGGCCACCGGCACGCCCGTCGGGATCAACGGCAAGCTGCACGTCTGCGGCGTCCACCTCTGCAACCGGTACAACCGCCCGGTCCAGCTGCGCGGCATGAGCACCCACGGCATCCAGTGGTTCCCCAGGTGCTACACCGACGCCTCGCTGGACGTGCTCGCGGGCGACTGGAAGGCCGACCTCTTCCGGGTCTCCATGTACGTGCAGGAGGGCGGGTACGAGACCAACCCGGCCGCCTTCACCGAGCAGGTGAACAAGTACGTCGACATGGCCACCGCGCGCGGCATGTACGCGATGATCGACTTCCACACGCTGACGCCGGGCGACCCCAACCACAACCTGGCCCGGGCGAAGACCTTCTTCGCCTCGGTCGCCGCCCGCAACGCGGGCAGGGACAACGTCATCTACGAGATCACCAACGAGCCCAACGGGGTGAGCTGGGCCTCGATCAAGAGCTACGCCGAGCAGGTCATCCCGGTGATCCGCGCGGCGGACCCGGACGCGGTGATCATCGTCGGCACCCGGGCGTGGTCGTCGCTGGGCGTCTCGGAGGGCTCCAACGAGACCGAGATCGTCGACAACCCGGTCAACGCCAAGAACATCATGTACGCCTTCCACTTCTACGCCGCCTCGCACAAGGACAACTACCGGGCCGTGGTGAGCCGGGCCGCGGCGAAGCTCCCGCTGTTCGTCACCGAGTTCGGCACGGTGACGGCCAGCGGCAACGGCGAGGTCGACCTCGCCAGCACCGCCGCGTGGATCGACATGCTGGACCAGCTGAAGATCGGCTACGCCAACTGGACCTACTCCGACGCCCCCGAGAGCAGCGCCGCCTTCAAGCCGGGCACCTGCTCGGCCGGCGCCTTCGCGGGCACCGGGGCGCTCAACCCGTCGGGCGTCTACATCCGCGACCGCATCCGCACCGCGGACGACTTCCCCACGAGCTGACCCTCCCCCGCGCCGGCCGCGCCCCCTTCCCCAGCGGCCGGTCCGGCCCACCGGGCCGATCCGAAGAGAAGGCCCCTCCCGCTCCCGGGAGGGGCCTTCTCCCCGTTCCGGCCGGTCCCACGGCACGCACCCGACCCCGTCCCTGCGCGGTACGGTCCGCGCCCGCCGTACGGCGGTCCCCGCCTCCAGCGTGAAGCCAGGCTGTTGCCCGGGTTAAGAAAAGCGCGATGGACACCGCGGGAGGCGGCCCGGCACAGTGCGTAGGGTCGGAAGGTGAGGGGGGACCTGGGATGAAAGCACTGGTCAAGGAGCGGGCCGAGCCGGGCCTGTGGCTGATGGACGTGCCCGAGCCCGAGGCGGGGCCGGGAGAGGTGCTGATCCGGGTGCTGCGGACCGGGATCTGCGGCACGGACCTGCACATCCGGAGCTTCGACGCCTGGGCGCGGCAGACGCTGCGCACGCCGCTCGTCGTCGGGCACGAGTTCTGCGGCGAGGTCGTGGAGGTGGCGCCGGGGGTCGAGGACATCGCGGTCGGCGACCTGGTCAGCGGCGAGGGGCACATCGTCTGCGGCAAGTGCCGCAACTGCATGGCCGGGCGGCGGCACCTGTGCCGCAACACCATCGGGCTCGGGGTCAACCGCGACGGCGCCTTCGCCGAGTACGTCGTGCTGCCCGCCTCCAACGTGTGGGTGCACCGCACGCCGGTGGACCCCGACGTGGCGGCGATCTTCGATCCGTTCGGCAACGCCGTGCACACCGCCCTGTCGTTCCCGCTGGTCGGCGAGGACGTGCTGATCACCGGCGCGGGGCCGATCGGGCTGATGGCCGCGGCGGTCGCGACGCACGTCGGCGCGCGCAACGTCGTCATCACCGACCTCAGCCCCGAGCGGCTCGCCCTCGCCGACAAGATCGGCGTCACCCTGGCGCTGAACGCCGCCGAGACGTCGATCGCGGAGGGCGTGGAGAAGCTCGGCATGCGCGAGGGGTTCGACGTGGGCCTGGAGATGTCCGGGCACCCCCAGGCGCTCCGCGACATGATCGCCAACATGACGCACGGCGGGAAGATCGCCATGCTGGGCCTGCCCGCGGAGGAGTTCGCGGTCGACTTCGCGACGATCGTGACCTCGATGATCACCCTCAAGGGCATCTACGGCCGGGAGATGTACGAGACGTGGTACGCCATGTCCGTGCTCCTGGAGAAGGGCCTCGACCTCTCCCCCGTCATCACCGACCGCTTCTCCTACCGCGACTTCGACGCGGCCTTCGACACCGCCGCGAGCGGCAGAACCGGCAAGATCATCATGGATTGGACCGCCTGATGTTCGACAACGTCCGCGACGACCTGCGCGCGACCATCGACGAGATCGCCTCGGCCGGCCTGCTCAAGCCCGAGCGGGTCATCACCACCCCGCAGCGCGCCGGCATCGCCGTCGCGGGCGGCACCGGCGGTACGGCACCGGGCGGCGGCGCCGTACCGGACGGCGTGACCGTACCGGGGGCCGGGGCGGCCGGCGGGCCCCGCGAGGTGCTGAACTTCTGCGCCAACAACTACCTGGGCCTGGCCGACCACCCCGAGGTGATCGCCGCGGCCAAGGAGGCGCTGGACCGCTGGGGCTTCGGCATGGCCTCGGTGCGCTTCATCTGCGGCACCCAGGAGGTGCACAAGGAGCTGGAGGCGCGCCTTGCGGCGTTCCTCGGCCAGGAGGACACCGTCCTCTACAGCTCCTGCTTCGACGCCAACGGCGGCGTCTTCGAGACGCTGCTCGACGACCGCGACGCGGTGATCTCCGACGCGCTCAACCACGCGAGCATCATCGACGGCATCCGGCTGTGCAAGGCCCGCCGCCTGCGCTACGCCAACCGCGACATGGCGGAGCTGGAGGCCCGCCTCAAGGAGGCCTCCGACGCCCGCCGGAAACTGATCGTCACCGACGGCGTGTTCTCCATGGACGGCCACGTCGCACCGCTGGACGAGATCTGCGACCTGGCCGACCGGTACGGCGCCATGGTCATGGTCGACGACTCGCACGCGGTCGGCTTCGTCGGCGAGGGCGGCGCGGGCACCCCCGAGCTGTTCGGGGTGCGCGACCGGGTCGACATCATCACCGGCACGCTCGGCAAGGCCCTCGGCGGGGCGAGCGGCGGCTACACGGCGGCCCGCGGGGAGATCTGCGAGCTGCTCCGCCAGCGCTCGCGCCCCTACCTGTTCTCCAACTCCCTCGCGCCGGTGATCGCCGCCGCCTCGCTGCGCGTCCTGGACCTGGTCAGCGGCTCCGGCGAGGCCCGGGAGCGGCTGCGCGCCAACACCGCGCGCTTCCGCACCCGGATGACCGAGGAGGGCTTCACCATCCTGCCCGGCGACCACCCGATCGTCCCGGTGATGATCGGGGACGCGGCGGAGGCGTCCGCGATGGCCGAGCGCCTGCTCGACCGGGGCGTCTACGTGATCGGCTTCTCCTACCCGGTGGTCCCGCACGGCCAGGCCCGCATCCGCGTCCAGCTCTCGGCGGCCCACTCCGCCGAGGACGTCGACCGCGCGGTGGAGGCGTTCGTCGCCGCCCGGGGGTGAGCCCGCCGGGGCCCGGTCACGCGCCGGAACCCTGAGGCGGGTCACGAGCCGGAACCCGGGTCGGAGCCGGAACCGGTCGGGGCCGGACCGGGTCCGGCCGGGGCCGGGCCGTACGGGGCGTGCTCAGGACAGGAGGTCGGCGAGGGCTCGGGTGCGGGCGGGGTGCCGGAGCTTGCGCATGCCCGCGGACTCGATCTGGCGGATGCGCTCGCGCGTCACACCGAGTCTCCTGCCGATCTCCTCGAGGGTCCTGGCCTCGCCGTCGGCCAGGCCGTACCGGAGGGAGATCACGTCCGCCTCCCGCTCGGTCAGGGTCTCCAGCGCCGCGTCCAGCTGCCCGCGCAGTGACGAGGAGACCACCGCGTCGGCCGGGTCCTGCGCGTCGTCCTCGATGAGGTCGCCCAGCTCCGCGCCGTCGTCGTCGCCGACCGGGGTGTGCAGCGAGATCGGCTCGCGGGCGTGCCGGAGCAGCTCCTCGACCTTCTCCGGGGTCAGGTCGAGCTCGGCCGCCAGCTCCTCCGAGGTCGCCTCCCGGCCCAGGTGCTGCCGCATCGCGCGCCGGGCGCGGTTCACCCGGTTGAGGACCTCGACGACGTGCGCGGGCAGGCGGACCGTCCGGCTCTGGTCGGCCAGGGCCCGGCCGACCGCCTGCTTGATCCACCAGGTGGCGTAGGTGGAGAACTTCAGGCCGCGCCGGTGGTCGAACTTCTCCACCGCGCGCATCATCCCGATGGTCCCCTCCTGGACCAGGTCCAGCAGCGGCATCGCGCCGCCGGCGGCGTAGCGCCTGGCGATCGAGACGACCAGCCGCAGGTTGGCCTCGACCATGTGGTCCCTGGCGCGGCGGCCTTCGGCGGCCAGCCGCTCCAGCTCCCATCGCTCGGCCGGAGCCGGCCCCCCGCCCTCGGCGTCGAGGCGCTCCTGCGCGCGCGCCCCGGCCTCGATGCGCCTTCCCAGCTCCACTTCCTGCTCGGCGGTCAGCAGCGGGGTGCGCCCGATCTGCCGGAGGTAGTCCTTCACCGGGTCGACGTCGACGGCTCCGTTCGCGTGGCGGGCAGGGCGGGATGCGGTGGCGGTAGCGCTCAAGGGGGTCCTTTCGCCGGGCGGGGTCAACGGGAACGCGGGAACGGGGGCGGTCGATTCCCGGAGCCGGGGTGATCGGCCGGATGCTCAGCCGCGGCCGGGCACGCGGCGGGGGCGGTGCGCCGGGACGCGGTGGCCCTGCCCCCGCCGCACGCCCTCGGCACGGCGGTCGTGCCCGCCCGCCGTACGGGCGGAGCGGTTCGAGGGGTGCGGCGCGGCGGGCGCCTGGAGGGGCGCCTGGAGGGGCGCGGAAGCGGGCATCCGCAGCAGCGCGGGGGCCGGCGTCCGCGTGGGCGCGGGAGCTGCGGCCGGTCCGACGGGCCGGGTGCCGGGGCGGGCGGCGGCCGGCTCCGGATCCGCGGCCTTCCGGATCGCCTCGGCGAGGCGGGCGGTGCTGAGGGTCTTCTCGGCCATGCGGGCCTTCCTTTCGGTCGCGGCGGTTTGCCTGACATAAATTTATGTCGGACATAGAAATATGTCAACACCGAATTTAGGTCGAGCCGATGTAAGGTGGAGGCATGAGCACCCAGACGACCGGCCTCCGAGAGCTGAAGAAGCAGCAGACCAGGGAGAACATCTCCCACCAGGCCACCCGGCTGTTCCTGGAACGCGGCTTCGACAAGGTGACGATCGCCGACGTGGCGGCGGCGGCGCAGGTGGCCAAGATGACGGTCACCAACTACTTCCCGCGCAAGGAGGACCTCGCCCTCGACCTGAGCGAGGCGTTCGTGCAGTCCCTGGCCAGGACCGTCCTGGAGAGGGGGCCGGGAGAGTCGGCGCTGGCCGCGCTGCGCCGCGCCTACCTGGCCGCGGTCGCCGAGCACAGCCCGGTGATCGGTTTCTCCGGCCCCGAGTTCGCCCGGATGATCACCGACAGCCCCGCGCTGACGGCCCGGCTGCGGGAGTTCCACGACGAGCGGGAGAAGGCGCTGGCCGACGCCCTCACCGCGGAGGCCGGCACCGGGGCCGGCGACATCCTGCCCACGGTGGCCGCGGCCCTGCTGGGCGGCGTCCACCGGCTGCTGTTCGACGAGACGCTCCGCCGCACCCTCGACGGACAGGGCAACGCGGAGATCGCCGAGGCGCTCACCGCCCACATCGGCACCGCCTTCGACGTCCTGGAACCCGCACTCGGCGACTACGCCGTCCGCCCGGCCGGATGAACCACCGGACGACCGCGCCCACCGGAGTGACCGGGTCGGAGTCCGCTCAGGGGTGACCGGGCGACCAGGCGTTCGGACTGCCGGGCCACCGGACGGTCGTCACGGCGTGGGCGGTTCAGGCGCTGGCCGACAATGAAGGGGTGATTGACACCCGGCGGCTGCGGACCCTGCGCGCGGTGGCCGACCACCGGACGGTCACCGCCGCCGCCGCGGCCCTGCACCTGACCCCATCGGCGGTCTCCCAGCAGCTCGCCGCCCTGGAGCACGAGGTCGGCCACCGGCTGCTGGAGCGCGACGCCCGGGGCGTGCGGCTGACCGCCGTCGGCCGCATCCTGCTCGGCCACGCCAACGAGGTCCTCGCCCAGCTGGAGCGGGCCGGGGCCGACATCGCCGCCTACACGACCGGTACGGCGGGCGAGGTGCAGGTCGCCTCCTTCGCCACCGCGATCGGCCTCGTGGTGGCCCCGGCGGTGGGCCTGCTCCGGGAGAAGGAACCGGGCCTGCGGGTGCGCGTCCTGGACGCCGAGGGGGACCAGAGCCTCACCATGGTGCTGGACGGCGCGGTGGACGTCGCCGTCGCCGTGGAGTACCGCGGCGCTCCGGGCGCGGACGACCGGCGGCTCTCCCGCATCCCGCTCTACGCCGAGCCGTTCGACGTCGTCCTCCCCCGCGACCACCGCCTCACGCGCCCGGCGGGTACGGCCCGCACGGGCCCGGCGAATACCGGTCCGGCGGACACGGGCACGGCGGATGCGGCCCTCCCCGGGGAGACGATCACCGTCGCGGACCTGGCGGGCGAGACCTGGATCGGCCCCTACCCGGGCAACCCCTGCCACGACGTGATCGCCCTGGCCTGCGAGCACGCCGGGTTCACCCCCGCCTTCGCGCACTCCTCCGACGACTTCCGCGCGGTGGTCGCCCTGGCCTCGGCCGGGGCGGGCGTGGCGATGGTGCCGCGCCTGGCGCTGCGCGGCGCCGACCTGTCCGGCGTGGTGATCCGCCCCGTCGAGGGCCCGCAGCGCCGGGTCTTCGCCGCCGTACGGCGCGGCGCCGAGCGCCACCCCCTGCTCGTCCCCCTGCTCGACGCCCTCCGGCACACCGCCACCGCCCTGAGCTGACCCCGACCGCGCGGGTGCATCCCGGCCCCTGCGGCCCACGACCCGGCATCCGATCAGGAACTCCTGAGCCCGGAGGCGGCAGGCGGATCCCGTAGCGGTGGCGATGACGAAGGCCGGTTCGGTTTCCGCGGCGAGCCCGGGGATTCAACACTTCGGCGGCCGAGTTCGTCTGGGATGTGACGGACTCGGAAAGGCGGAGACTTTGGACGACGACTCCCGCTTCGCGGACTTCGTCGCCGAGCGGGCCGACGCGCTGCTGCGTTACGGCTACGTGCTCAGCGGTGATCCGCACGACGCGGCCGACCTCACCCAGGAGGCGCTGATCCGGCTGCACCGGGCCTGGTCCAGGGTCCGCCGCAAGAGCGACCCGGAGGGTTACGTCAGGACGACCATGGCCCGGTTGCACGTCGGCGTCTGGCGGCTGCGGCGGCGCGAGCGGCTCGTGTGGGACCTGCCGGAGGGCGCGCACCTGGACGCTCCGCCCTCCGACACCGAGCGCGCGCCCCGGGCACCGGGCGCGCTGTCGTCCCAGGTCGCGGCCCGCTCTCGGCGGCGCAGGGCGCGCGCCCACGCGCTGTTCGCCGCCGCCGCCGTCGTCGTGGTCGCGGGCGGGACCGGGCTGGCCGTACGGGGCGCCGGAGGCGACACCGCCCCGCCGGTCCTGAGCCCGTCTCCGGCATCGACCGCCGGGACCGCCTCCGGGACACCGTCCCCGCCCGCCGTCCCCGAACCGGTGGAGGAGGTCTGGCCGCAGGCGGTCTGGAAGATCCCGGCCAGGCTGCCCGGCGGAGGGAAGTTCCAGCCTCGGGCGTTCGTCGACGACCGCACGGTCCTGCTGGAGACGTGGGAGAGCTTCGAGAAGGCGAACGCGCTCCACGCCTACGACCTGGACACCGGAGACGTCCGGAAGGTCGCCGACATCCGCACCCCGAAGGGGGTGTTCGCCTCCGGATACTCGGTCGGCGAGGGACGGATCGTCTGGCAGACGATCGAGGAGGGCGACGGTGACGAGAGCAAGGGGACCCGGGTCACGAAGTTCTGGTCGGTCCCGGTCGAGGGCGGGGAACCCGCGGCCGTCACCACGGACCGCCCGGTCGTGGGACGCGGCGACCGGCTCACCGTGACCGGCGGCAAGCTGGCCTTCTCCCTCTTCGAGGGCGGCGTCTTCACGGTCCCCCTCGGGGGCGGGACCGTCGAGCCGGTGCCGGGGGCCGACCGGCACCACATCCTGCGCTGGCCCTGCCACATCCTGCGCTGGCCCTGGGTCGGCACGCCCGGTGAGTACACGCCGGACGGGGAGCCGAGCTTCGAGGAACTGCTCAACGCCGAGACCGGCGAGACGAGCAGGGCGACGGTCCGTCCGGGTGAGCGGAACGTGCGATGCGGGGTGACGGTGTGCGCCGGCGACCGGGGCGACGGCACGTCGTTCCACCGGTCGCGCGACGGCTCGCAGGAGCTCGATCTCCCCTCGGGCGTGTTCGCGGAGCCGGCCCTCGACCGCTTCTACGCCGCGCATCTGCCCGGGTCGCCGGGCGGACAGTACCTGTACGACCGGCTCACCGGCAGATCAGGTGACCTGGGACTGCGCCCCAACGCCCGGGGCGAGTCGATCGCGATCACCCTGAGTCCCGGTGTGAACGACGGCCGCCTGGTGGCGTACCCGCTCAAGGGGAAGTACGTGATCATCGATCTCGAGCGGCTCGCCGAGGGCTCCTAGGCTCCACGCCGGGCCGTGGCGACCGCCTCGGTGAAGCGGCGGTGGCGGGTCAGCTCGTCCTGCACGGGGTCCAGGACGAGTTCGCGGCCGACCCGCTCCACGCTCGCGCGCAGCGCCCCGGCCGCCTTCCTGGCCCGCCGCCGCCCGCCGAGCCAGGCGACGGCCCGGGAGAGCAGCGCGAGCACGACGCCGAGCAGCAGCCCGCCGAGCAGCAGCAGGGTGGGCCACGGCAGCTCACCGGCGGTCGGCACGGGCGGTTCGGGCAGGTGCAGGTAGTCCATGGCGAACAGGCCGAGCAGCCAGAGCGCGCCCGCCACCGCCGCCGCGAGCACCAGCCACTGCGCCGCCCCGGCCACCCGCCACCACAGCGGCCTGCGGGACGCGCCGAGCGAGGTGGTCGCCACCGCCCGGTCGAGCGCGTCCTCCAGCTCGTCCGCGTGCGACCGCGCCGCGCGCCGTACGGCCGCCGCCCACGGCTCGGACAGTCCCGCCGAGGCGACGGCGGCCGTGTCGCGCAGGGCGGTGTCCAGCTGGGAGCGCTGGACCGCCCCGGCGGCGGGGATCGAGGTGCGCCCGACGGCCTCGCCGACCGCGTCCGGTCCCGGGGAGCCGCCGCCCAGGCGGAGGCGGCGCAGCGGGTCGGGCCGCAACCGGCGGGCCCACCGGGTCACCGGCCAGCCGGTGGCGGCGACCGAACGGTGCCGGTGCGCCTTCGCCACCGCCCGGACCACCACCGGCACCCCGGCCGCCTGCGACAGCGCGGCGGCCAGCGGCCCGGCCAGGACGCCGGCGTCCGCGTCCGGGGTCCGCACCGGCCCGGTCGCGCCGCCCACCGGCGCCGGTCCGCCCGTGCCGCGGGCACCGGTTCCCCCGGCCGCCCCGCCCGAGCCGGTCGAACCCCCGATCCCGGACCCGGTGCCGGTCGAGGCCCCGGTCCCGGACCCGGTGCCGGTCGAGGTCCCGGACCCGGTGCCGGTCGAGGTCCCGGACCCGGTCGAGGCCCGGGCCAGCGCGTCGGCGGCGGTCTCCGCGTCGGCGGCCAGGCGGTCGGTCCAGGAACGGCGGCCGGCGACCCGGGCGGCCAGCAGCGCGCGCAGCTCGCCGACGCCCGCCCCGGTCCGCGCCGAGACGCCGAGCACCGGCACCCCGGCCAGCCCGTCGGCCTCCAGCAGCCGCCGCAGGTCCGCCAGGCACCGCTCGGCCGCGGCCGGGGAGAGCCGGTCGATCTGGTTGAGGACGACCACCGTGACGTCCCGGTGCCGGGCCAGCGGAGCCAGGTAGAGGTCGTGCACGGCCGCGTCGGCGTACTTCTGCGGGTCGAGCACCCACACCAGCAGGTCGACCAGCCCGGCGAGCCGGTCCACCTCCAGGCGGTGCGCCCGCTCGATCGAGTCGTGGTCGGGCAGGTCGAGCAGGACCAGCCCGCTCAGGCCGGCGTCGCCCGCGCCGTCCCTCGCACCGCTCCCTGCACCGTCCCTCGCGCCGCTCTCCCCGCCGTACCCGGTTCCGTCACGTGCGGCGCCCGCCGTACGGTGCTCCGCCGTACCGTCCACCTCGTGGCGGTCGGGGATCTGCAGCCAGTCGAGCAGCGGCCCGGACCCGGCGCCGTCCCACAGCGCCGCCTGCGCGGTGGACGTGGTGGGCCGGGTCACGCCGACCCTGGCCAGCGAGGTCCCGGACAGCAGGTTGAACAGGGACGACTTGCCGCTGCCCGTCGCCCCGGCCAGCGCGACCGCGGTGTGGTCCACCGACAGGCTCCGCCGCGCGCCCGCCCGGTCGACCACCGCGCGCGCCCGCGCGACCGCTCCGGCGTCCAGCCGCCCGTCGGCCAGTTCGGCGGCCTCCGCCAGGGCCGTCAGCCGGTCGTCCAGGGAGGGCCCGCTCCCGCGGCCCGTGCGTCTGAGCAGCTTCACCGGTCACCCGCCCTCTTCCCGGCCGCGGCCGGGGTCCCGCCGGGGATCTCCCGCCGGTGCTCCCGTACGGCCTGCGCCGCCGCGCGCAGCGCCGGGGCGCTCCCGTCGGGCGGCCGGACGGCGTCGAGGAGGCCGGTGAAGCGGGCCGCCTCCCGGGCGAGGATGTCCTCGACCCGGGCGCGCAGGTCCTCCCGGGCCCGCATCGTCAGGGTGCGGACGGCCTGGTCCCCGAAGACGGCCTCCAGGAGCTTCTGGCTGAGCACGCTGGTGCCGCCGGCGATGCCGACCTCGATCCCGGTCAAGCCCCCGGTGGAGGCGAAGACCGCGATCATGAGCAGCAGCCCGGCGCCGTTGACCCCGTACGAGGCGATCCTGGCGGCGGTCCGCTTCTCCGCGCCCTCCTGCCGGACCAGGTCCAGCACGTACCCCTGCCAGCCCCGGACGGCCTCCTCCGCGGAGCGGCGCAGTTCCGGCGAGGAGTGGCCCAGCCGCCCGGCCTCGACGGCGCCCGCCTGCTCCAGCAGCGCGCGGCCCGCCTCCCTGGCGGCCCACGACTCCAGCGCGCGTTCGGCGGCGCTGTCGGCCGACGCCCGGATCAGGGTCTCCACCCCGCTCTCCAGCGCGACCCGCAGCTCGCTCTCCGGGGCGGGCCGCCCGGTGAACAGCGCGACGACGCGGTCCCGCAGCCACCCCACCCGGCTTTCCAGGGAGCGCATCAGGTCGCCGGTGCCGATGAAGTCCTGCCAGCGGGCGAGCACCTCGCCCCGGAGCAGCGAGCCGTCCAGCATGCCCTCCTCGAAGCGGGCCATGCCCTCGGCGTAGGCCGCGTCGGTCGCCGCCCGGAGCTCGGCGTCCGCCGCGTGCTGGCGGTCCACCGCGTCGGCGAGCGCGGGGACGCGGACGGCGAGGCTCTCCAGCGCGCCGGAGAGGGTCTGGCGCACCACCTCCGCGCGGGCCGCCGCGTCGGCCGCGATGCCGTCCAGCCACCGGGTGATCGGCCGGACGGCCTCGCGCGGCAGCCGGGCGTTCTCCTCGGGCAGCGGCAGTTCCGGCACCTCGAACAGCCGGGTCCCGCCCAGTCCGTTGGCCTCCAGCAGCCTCGCCAGGTCGCCCGCGACCACGCCGAGCGCCTCCGGCGGGACGCGGGACAGGATCACGGCCAGCGCCGTGCTCCGTTCCCGGGCCGCGCGCAGGAAGCCCCACGGCACCTCGTCGGCGTAGCGGGCGGCGGTGGTGGTGAACAGCCACAGATCGGCGGCGGCGAGGAGCTGGGCGGCCAGCTCGCGGTTGGCCGTGACGACCGAGTCGATGTCGGGCGCGTCGAGCAGGGCCAGGCCGGGCGGGAGCGCCTCGGCGACGACCACCCGGAGCGTGCCCGGCTCGCCGGAACCGCTCCCGGTCGCCCGGGGCAGTCCGGGCAGGACGTGGCGGCCGGCGAACCAGTCCCGGTCGGCGGGGGCGGTGACCAGCGTGGGGGCCAGGGTGGTGGGGCGGAGCACGCCGGGTTCGGAGACGTCCGCGCCGACCAGGGAGTTCACCAGGGTGGACTTGCCCGCCCCGGTGGATCCGCCGACGACGGCCAGCAGCGGGGCGTCGATCGCGCTCAGGCGCGGGATCAGGTAGTCGTCGAGCTGGCCGGTCAGCTCCCGCAGCGCCCGCCGGTCGGCCGCCGCGTCCCCGGCCGCCAGGGGGAACAGCTCATGGTCGAGGTGGCGGCGGAGTTCCCGCAGCGCTCCCAGCAGACCGTCGCTTTCCTTCATAGAACGGGTCATTCCCGAGGAAAGAGCGCCTAGACGCGAACGGCCCCACCGCTCGACCGGGTCACGGGGGCGAACCGGGTCGCGCGATGGGGCCTGTCTCCCGGCTCCGGCCGGCGGGCCTTGACCGGGCTCATCTCCCCCGCAGCTGGAGACGATCCCGGGCCCGCCGCCGTTCCGGGAGGTTCTGGGGTCACGCACCGCCCATTGGAACCCATCAAACTCAGGGTCAGGTCAGGCGGAGCTGAAGAATAGCTGAATGTTCAATCACCTTGCGGCGGGCGCAGCACGTAGCCCACCCCGCGCAGGGTGTGGATGAGCCGCGGCTCGGCCGTGTCGACCTTCCGCCGCAGGTAGGAGACGTAGGACTCGACGACACCGGCGTCGCCGCCGAAGTCGTAGTTCCACACGTGCTCCAGGATCTGCGCCTTGGACAGCACCCGGCCGGTGTTGACCATGAGGTGGTGCAGCAGCTTGAACTCCGTCGGCGAGAGCCGTACGGGCTCCCCCGCCTTCCAGACCTGGTGCGCCTCCTCGTCCAGCTCCAGGTCGGCGACCTGGAGGCGCGCCGGGAGGTCGAGGTCGCCCCGGGTGCGGCGGAGCACGGCCCGGATGCGCGCGAGGACCTCCTCCAGGCTGAACGGCTTGGTCACGTAGTCGTCGGCCAGCCGCAGCCCCGTGACCTTGTCGTCGACGCCGTCCCGGGCGGTGAGGAAGACCACGGGCATCTGACTCCCCATCTCCCGCAGCCGCCCGGCCACCGCGAAGCCGTCCATGTCGGGCAGCATCACGTCGAGCACCACGAGGTCGGGGCGGATCCGCTGGGCGAACTGCACCGCCTCCCCGCCGTCCGCCGCGGTCATGACCTCGAAGCCGGACATGCGCAGGCTCGCGGAGAGCAGTTCCCTGATGTTCGGTTCGTCGTCCACCACCAGCAGGCGGGCCTCAACTCTGTCCAGCACGACCAAGAGGCTCGCTCACCTGCCTGGGGAGGCGCTCCGGGGCCGCTGAACGTTTGCTGAGAGCCCGCCCGGCGCCGGGTCCGGCCTCAGCCGGAGTCGGGCGCCAGGGGGAGCCGGACGCTGAAGACGGCGCCCTCGCCGGGCACGGAGTCGACGGACACGGTGCCGCCGTGCGCCTCGACCATGGCCGCGACGATGGCCAGGCCCAGCCCGCTGCCGCCGCCCTCGGGGGCGCGGCGGCCGCGGGCGGAGTCGACCCGGTAGAACCGCTCGAAGACGCGCTCGCGCTGCTCCGCGGTCAGGCCCGGCCCCTCGTCCGCCACCTCCACGACGGCCGTCTCGCCCTCGGCGCGGAGCAGCACCCGCACGGGCGTGCCCTCGGGGGTGTGGGTGAGCGCGTTGTTCATCAGGTTGCCGACGACCTGGCGGAGCCGTACCTCGTCGCCCGAGACGATCAGCGCGGCACCGTCGACGGAGAGCGAGACGTTCCGCTCCGGGGCGAGGATCCGGGCGTCGTGGACGGCGTCGGCGGCGATGGCGAGCAGGTCCACCGGGCGCATGGACATCGGCCGCTGCTGGTCCATCCGGGCGAGCATCAGCAGGTCGTCCACGAGCAGGCCCATCCGGACCGCCTCCGACTCCACCCGGCGCATCAGCGGCGCGGCGTCGACGCCGGGCGCCTGCCGGTAGAACTCGGCGAACCCCCGGATCGACGTCAGCGGCGTGCGCAGCTCGTGCGAGGCGTCGGCGACGAAACGGCGCATCCGCTCCTCGGACCCGCGGGCCGCGGCCTCGGACTCGGACCTGGCCTGGAAGGCCGCCTCGATCTGCGCGAGCATGCCGTTCAGCGACCGGCCCAGGCGGCCGACCTCGGTGCGGGAGTCCGCGTCGGGGACGCGGCGGCTCAGGTCTCCGGCGGCGATGGCCTCGGCGGTGCGCTCGATCTCCTCCAGCGGGCGCAGGCTCCGCCGGATGACCACCACGCCCACCAGCGCCAGCGCCGCCATCAGCCCGCCGCCGCCGAGGAGCTCCACCAGCGCGAGCTGGCCGACGATCTGCCGGACCTCGGCCAGGTCGACGGCGACGAGGATGCTCCCGCCGGTGTCCAGCGGGGTCACCCGGATCCGCCACTCGTCGCGGTGGAACGGTTCCAGGCCCGGGTCGGAGGGTACGGCCGGCACCGGTCTGCCCTCCACGTCCACCCCGCTGGCCGTGACGAGGGCCCGGCCCTGCGGGCCGCGGAGCTCCACCTTCATGTCGGGCGGGAGGGCCCTGCCGTTCATGTTGAAGGGGCCCGGGGAGTGCAGGCGGCGCAGCATGGTCGCGGTGGTGAGGTCGATCTGGGTGTCCACCCGGTCGATCAGGTAGCCCCGCATGATCGAGACGCTGCCCACGCCGATCAGGACCAGCGCGATGGCCAGCAGGACCAGGATGATGCCGATCAGCCTGACGCGCAGCGGACTGCGGGCGAACATCAGGAACCCGGCGATCCCGGCGGGCGGCGGAGCACGTAGCCGACTCCGCGCAGCGTGTGGATCAACCGGGGATCCGTATTGTCGATCTTGCGGCGGAGCACGGAGACGTAGGACTCCACGATCCCGACGTCGCCGCGGAAGTCGTAGTCCCAGACGTGATCGAGGATCTGGGCCTTGGACAGCACCCGGCCCGCGTTCGCCATGAAGTAGCGCAGCAGCTTGAACTCCGTCGGCGACAACGCCACCGCCCGGCCCCCGCGCCACACCTCGTGGCTCTCCTCGTCGAGCTCGACGTCGGCGAAGGTGAGCCTGGGCGGCCGGGCGAACGCGTCCCCCCCGCCGGTACGGCGCAGCACGGCCCGGATGCGGGCCACGACCTCCTCCAGGCTGAACGGCTTGGTCACGTAGTCGTCCCCGCCCGCGGTCAGCCCGCGGATCTTGTCCTCGACGGCGTCCCGGGCGGTGAGGAAGAGCACCGGCGTGTCGGTCCCCCCGCCGCGCAGCCGCCGCACGACGTCGAAGCCGTCCATGTCGGGGAGCATCACGTCGAGCACGATCAGGTCCGGGCGGTGGCGCTGCACGGCGGCGACGGCGTCGGCGCCGTTGCCCGCGGTGTTCACCCCGAAGCCGGCGAACCGCAGGCTCGCCGCCAGCAGTTCGAGGATGTTCGGTTCGTCCTCGACGATCAGCAGACGGGCCTCGGGAGATCCGTTCACGAGGCCCATCCCCACCCGTCCGTCCGAGAAAGCCGTTAAGAAGTCAGAACAGAGGTTATCCCGACAAGATGCCTGGCTATCGCCAAACTGGATGTCGCAGCGGGGGAAGGGGCGTTGCGCACCAGGGTGATCAGGCCGTGCACGTCGATCGCGAAATCGTCCAGCATGCTCCCGTCGCGGGCCACGGCCTGCGCCCGGACCCCGCTTCCGGCCGGGACGAGGTCGGCGGCGGTGAGCTCGGGGACGTACCGGCGCGCCGCCGCCAGGAAGGCCCCTCCGGACAGCGAGCCCAGCACCTCGCCGATCCCCGTCCGCCAGTGCCGGGCGACCAGCCGCCGGGTCCCCGGCCAGGCCGCGACGCGGCGCAGGTCGGCGAGGTCGACGTCCCGCCAGGAGTAGCCCTCCAGCGCCAGCGCCGGCACCGCGTTGGGGCCGACGAGCACCTCGCCGTCGATCGTGCGGGTCAGGTGCACGCCGAGGAACGGGTAGCGGGGGTCGGGCACCGGGTAGACCAGCCCGCGCACCAGTTCCCTGGCCCGTCCGGCGAGGGCGTGATACTCCCCGCGGAAGGGGACGATCCGCACCTCGCCGGGCGACCCTGCCATCCGGGCGACCGCGTCGGTGCCGAGCCCGGCGCAGACGACCAGCCGGTCGAAGCGCATCCTGCTCCCCCCGGCGACCACCTCCACCCCGTCCGCGGTCTGGCGCAGCCTGCGGACCGGGTGCGAGAGCCGTACCGCGCCGCCCGACTCCTCCACGTCGCGGGCCAGGCGGCGGGCGACGGCGGGGAAGTCGGCGATCGCGGTGCGCGGGGAGTGCACGGCGGCCACCCCGACGGCGTGCGGCTCGACCTCGCGCAGGGCCAGCGCGTCCAGCTCGGCGACGCCGGGCACGCCGTTCTCCCTGGCCCGCTCGGCGATCGCGCGCAGGGCGGGCCGCTCGGCGGCGGTGGCGGCGATGACGAGCTTGCCGACCTCGTCGTAGGCGATGGCGTGCTCGGCGCAGTACTCCCGCAGCAGGGCCATGCCCTCCCGGCAGAGCTCCGCCTTGAGCGAGCCCGGCCGGTAGTAGAGACCGGCGTGCACGACCCCGCTGTTGTGCCCGGTCTGGTGGGCCCCGATGCGGTCCTCCTTGTCGAGGACGGTCACCCGCGCGCCGCGGGTCAGCGCGAGCTCCCTGGCCACCGCCAGACCGACGATGCCGGCACCCACGATCCCGACGTTCATGGCACGACCTCCGAAACAGGATGCTCCCTCACGGGAGCACACATTCTTCGAAAGTTAGCGGCAACCACCTGCCACGGGCCAGGGGAACCCCGGCCACCGCGTCCGACGGCGGTCCTCCGGCCGGGGGCGGGAGGACCACCGGCCCGGACTCCGGCCCGGACCGCCGGAGGCTCCGGTCACCGCATCCGGCCGACGGCCTCGCGCAGGCGGCGCACCTCCCGCAGCCGGGCCTCGTAGGTCGCGCCGACCACCACCAGGAGCAGCCCGCCGAGGGCCATCGGCACCCACCGGGGCACCGCCGCGACGGCCTGGGCGATCCAGGGCGCCAGCTCGTGCAGGGCCACGACGGCCAGCGTCAGGCCGCCGAGCACCGCCGGGGCCTGGAGCCGGAACCGGGCTCCGGCCAAGAGGACCGCCAGCGAGAAGCCGCCGAGCAGCAGGAGCCGGAGGCCTCCGTCGCCGGTCAGCACGGCGATCGTGCTGGGCAGCAGACCGGAGGCGAGGCCGGAGCCGTAGACGCTCCAGGAGGAGGCTCGCCCGCCCCTCGCCCGCAGGAGCCCGAAGGCCAGCAGGACGAGCGAGAACGGCACCGTGTACGCCTCGACCACGGTGATGTCCGAGGCGAGCAGCCGCAGCCAGGCGGCCGCCAGCAGGAAGCCGGTCCCGGCGTACGCCGCCGGCCGCCGGTCCGGGCGCAGCGCCGTACCCGCCAGCAGCACGCCGACGACGGCGCAGGCCAGACTGAGGGTCGGCAGGTGCGCGACGCCGGGGCCTGGGACCAGCGAGTCGTGGACGACGAGCGCCAGCCCCCAGGCGGTGAGGCAGTACCCCGCAGCCTCCAGCCCGGCCGACAGCTCCCGCAGCCGCCCCCTCATCCCGCGCCCGGCCGACGGATCCTCCGGTCCGCCCTTCCCGTCGTGCCCGGCCAGCGGCTCCTCCGGTCCACCCCGCTTCTCACGTCCGGCCGACGGCTCCTCCGGCCCGCCCTTCCCGTCGTGCCCGGTCCCGGAGGCCCGGGAACCGCCCGCGCCCTCCCGGTCCCCGGAGCCTGCCGGGCCGGTCGCGCTCCCCCGCACCGCCGGGCCGTACGGCCTGCGGACCAGGCCCGCCGCCGCCGCGGCCAGGCCGGCCACCGCGAACAGGCCGAACGCCGCGTACCGGGCCGGCCAGCCCAGTGACACCCCGACCGCCAGGACCTCGCCTCCCGCGAGCACCACCGCGAGCCCGGCGCCGAGGAGGCGTACGGCCCGCGTCCGGGCGAGGAGGGCGGCCGCGGCCCAGACGAGCAGGAGGCAGACGAGTGCCGCGTGGGTGGCGGTCCGCTCCGCCAGGGCGGTGACGGCCGCCCACAGGGTGACCGCCGCGGCGGCGGTCGCCAGGGTCTCCGCCCGCCACCGCCGGCCGGTCAGGGCCGCCCCGGCCGTGAGGGCCGCGGCGAGCGCGAGCAGGGTCGCGACGGCGGCCGGGTGGGTCCAGCCGAGGGCGTCCGGGACCAGCACCGTCCCGATCGTGCCGGACAGCAGCGCGGCGACGCCCGCGGGCCTCCGCAGTCCGCGACCGGACCCCGCCGCCCCCGGAGCGGAGACGGCGGGGACGCGGCCCCGCACGGCCAGGGCGGCGGAGGCCGCGGCGAGCAGCGCCAGGACGACCACCGGCGTGAGCGGCACCGGCGACCACCCTTCGCCGTACCCGTGCGGGCCCGACCAGATCCGGTCCAGGCGGGCGAACGGCTCCGTCAGCGCCCGGGCGATGTCGGCATGGAACGGGAGCACCGTCAGCACGGCCAGGCTCCCGCCGGTGACCGCCGCCGCGGAGCGGATCCCGGGCTCGTCCGGCCCGGCCGGGCACAGCGCAACGGCGGCGACGGCCAGCCCCGCCACGGCGTACACCAGCGCGTGCCAGCCGGAGGGGACGAGCGGCAGGAAGGGCGCCGCGAGGCCGGCGGCCAGCGCGAACGCCGACGCGGCGGCGAGGCCGGTGACCCGTCCCACCGCGCGCCGCAGGGCCACCGTGATCCCGGTCAGCGCCAGAACGGCCGGCAGCGCTCCCCGGATCGCGGCGCCGAGCCGGTCCCCGGAGGAGAAACCCCACACCAGGCCCGGAGCGGAGTCCGCCGCGCCGTACAGCACGCCGAGCGTCCACACGGTGCCGAACGAGAACGCCGCCGTCCTCCGGATCCCGGGCCGGATCGGGGCCGCGGACCGGTGCTTCAGGAACAGCAGGAGGGCGGCGTCGGCCGCGGCCGTCGCCGCGAACGCGGCGGTCACCCAGGGCGCCGGCAGCTCCGCCGCCACCAGCACGAGGGGGAACTGGGCGAACAGCACCGCCGCGGGCAGCGGCAGCCTCAGCGGCACCGCCCGCGAGTACGCGGCCATGGCGAGCGCGACCACGGCGAACACCCCGCCCGCGTAGACGTTCCCGGCGAGGGTGGCGGTTCCCGCCAGATCGGCCTGCCGGACGGCGTAGCCGTCCAGGAGGAGCAGGACCACGCCGAGCGCCGCGACGGTCTCCGCGGTGGCGGTCAGCCCGCGGCCCGCCAGTGCCCGCGGCACCGCCAGGATCACCGCGGTGAAGCCGGCCAGCACCGCGGCCCGCCCGCCGATGCCGAGGTGGCCCCAGCTCACCGCCGTGAACACGACGGCCGCGACGGCCAGCAACAGCCCGCCGAGGGCGAGCAGCAGGTTCTGCACCGCCTTCGGCGAGAAGTCTCCGCCCGGACGCGCGGGGCCCACTCCTCCGGTCCCGTTCCGTCCCCCTCCGGTCCGCCCCGTCCCGACCGGCCCCCGCACCTCCGGGCCCGGTTCCGCCCGTCGCGCTCCCGGAGCGGCCTCCGGGGTACTCCCGCCCGCCTGAGCACTCTGCCGGGCGCCTTCCGCCCGGAGCATGCGGAGCAGCCGGCTGCGGCGGACGAGCAGCTCGGACCTGCGCGCTCCGAGCTCGGCCAGTGCCTGGTCGAGCCGCCACAGCTCGGCTGCCAGCGGCCCGCTCAGCGGCAGGGCGCAGCGCGGGCAACGCTCCTGGGGAGCGGTCAGGCGCACCCCGCATTCCGGACATCTCGGCTCACCCGGCAGGAAGGCGGCGTCCGAGAACGGGTCGGCGGAGCCCGGCAGCGGGTCGGCGGAGGCCGAGAGCGGATCAGCGGCGTCCGGAAGCGGGTCGGCGGGTTCCATGCCTTCACCATGCCGTCGGCCGGTCGCCCACCGCATCCGGCGGGCTACTCATCCGGGACTGAGTACTTCCGACGCGCCACCTGGAACACCCCCCCGATCGGGCACCGCGAAGCCGGCGGACCGGCGAGCCGACGCACCGCCTCCTGGACGCCGGAGCAATCTAGGTTGCATCTCTAACTAGATGGCTGTAGCTTCTACATCGCGAAGACGACGACTCCTCCCGGAGCCGGCCGCCGACGCGATCCCCCACCCGGCACCCACCAAGGGAGAGATCAGATGACCACCACGCAGTCCGGCTCCCCGGCCACCCCCGTCCGCAGCGCGCTCTTCTCCGACAGGCGCTTCCAGCTCACCCTCGCCGCCTTCTGGATCCTCATGGCGGCCCGCACCCTCGTCAGCCGCTACGCCGACCAGGACCTCCTCTCCGGCTTCCTCACCGGCCTCTTCGTCGTCACCGCCGTCGCCCTGGTCTGGCAGTTCGCGCGTGCCCGCCGCTAACCCCATGACCGCCGACCGCCGCGCCAGCTGGCTGAAGGGCGTCCTCGACCTGCTGGTGCTCGCCGGCCTCACCGAGGGCGAGAACTACGGCTACGAGATCGCCAAGGGCCTCGCCGAGATCGGGTTCGACATCAAGGGCGGCACGCTGTACCCCGTGCTCAACCGGCTCGAGGAGGCCGGCCTGGTCACCGCGGAGTTCCGCGCCACCGAGCGCGGCCCCGGCCGCCGCTACTACACCCTGACCCGGCAGGGCCGCGACACGCTCACCGAGCAGGGCGCGCTCTGGCTGGCCTTCGACGAATCCGTCCGTTCGGCACTCGCCCGGGGAGGCGTCAGATGACCACCGCCTACTTCGACGAACTCGCCGGGCACCTGCGCGGACACGGCGTCCCCGCGGAGGAGGTCGCCGCGACCGTCGACGACCTCGCCGCCTACGCCGCCGAGAGCGGCGCCGACCCGGAGGAGGAGTTCGGCCCCGCGGCCGGCTTCGCCGCCACCCTCGCCCCCGCCGCGCAGGAGGCCGCCCCGGAGGGCGGCCCGGACCCGGCCGCCGAGACCTGGGTCTGGACCGCCGACGCCTTCCGGGACCGCGAATACCTGAACAGGTACGGCGAGCAGGGCTGGGAGGTCGAGCGCATCGACCACCTGGGCCGCTTCGTCAGCCGGCGCGACCCCGAGCGCCCGCTCCGCTGGGAGTACCGCCGCGAGACCGTGCTGCCGGCGAAGCACGACGCCCTCGCCGAACGCCTCGCCCCGGACGGCTGGGAGCCCTGCGGCGGCTGGATGTACTTCCAGTACTTCAAGCGCCCCAAGGCCGTCTCCGAAGGGCTCGCGGGCGAGCTCGACGACGCCCCCGCCACGCCCGCCCGCCGGGTGTTCTTCGGCAGGCGCTTCTACGCCTTCATGGTCGTCTGGGTGCTCTACATGGCCGCCCTCATCACCGGCATCGTGCTCGGCGTCGGCCCGCTCTCCGGCGGCGACCACGAGTTCGGCCCGGACTTCGTCGGGGGCGTCCTGGCCGGCATCGCCGTCGTCGTCCTCCCCGTCCTGATCACGCTCCGCCGGAGGCGCCGCCGCTGACCGGGCCCCCGGCGCGCACCCCACCGGGTACGGCGGCCGGGGTCTACCGGGTACGGCGGGCGACGAAGACGATCGCGCCGGTGGCGCCGAAGGCCACGAGCAGCCAGAGCAGCACCGCCGAGACCGGCACGCCGGCGTCCTCCCCGCCGTCCTCGGCCGCCTCCGCCGTACCGGCCGGCTCCGTGCGCGCCGTACCGCTCCGCTCCGGGACCGGAGTGGGGGCGGGAGCGGCCGCCTCCAGGACCCGGCCGGGCAGCGGCACCAGGTGGACCGGGCTGTCCGCGCCCTCCGAACCGGTCAGCAGGGCCTTGCCGTCCGCGGTGTAGGCGATCGACTCGGCCTGCTCCAGCGGGGGCATCGGGACCCGGGCGAGCTGCTCGTCGAAGTCGCGGTAGACCGTCGCGGAGATGTAGGTCCGGACCACGAAGCTCGACCCGTCGGGCGCGTAGGCGGCGTCGGTCGCCATGATCGGCGCTGAGCCGACCTTGCGCAGCACGTTGACCCGCCCGGTGCGCAGGCGCTTCGGCGCCGCGTAGATCGCCCCGGCGAACTCCTTGGTCACGATGTACAGCCGCCCGGTCCGGGGGTCGACCATGACGCCCTCGGCGTTGTGCCCGCCGTCCTCGTAGCGGAAGCGGTAGCGCACGGCCGGGAGCACGGCGTCCTTCAGCGAGGCGGGCTCGGCCACCTTGTAGACCGAGACGTCCGGCCAGGCGCCGTCGAAGTTGTCGCCGATGTCGGCGAACCAGAGCACTCCGCGCCCGGTCTCCGGGTCCCTGGAGACCGCCATCCCCTCCCAGTCGCGGGCCGCCGCGCCCCGCAGGGTGAACGCCGCCCGGGTCTTCCCGTCGCCGCCGACCGCGAAGAAGACCGGTCCGGCCTCGCTGTCGTTGTGGGTGTAGTAGACGTCCTCGTGGGTCGGCGAGACCGCCAGCCCGCTCGACTCGGTGATCCGCTCGTCCTCGAAGCGGAACAGGACCCGGTCCGCCTCCCGGCTCCCCGCCGGCTCCGTCGGCTCGGCCGCCCCGGCGCCGCCCGCGCCCGCCACCGGCCCCGTGCCCGCCACCGGCCCCGTGCCCGCCACCGGCCCGGTACCCGCCACCGGCCCCGTGCCCGCCACCGGCCCGGTACCCGCCACCGGCCCCGTGCCCACCGCACCGGTCGCCGCCTGCACCCCGCCCTCGCCCGCCACGACCCGCGTGTCCGCCGGACGCTCCACCGCCCGTACGCCGGGCCCGGCGAACACCGTCGCCGCGGCCACCCCGGCCGCGGCGAGCACCCGAATCAGGACTTCCCCCGGTCTGCTGCGCATTCAGCCATCATGCCCCGGCGGCGGCTCGCGCAGGCCCGCCCGCGATGACCGGGTGCCCCGGCCCAAGGGTACGGTCCTGCCGTCCAGTCGCCCGGAGCCTCATACGGGCGGACGCCCTGAACGGGGCGCCGGACCGGCTCAGCCGCCGATCCCCGCCAGGACCACCTCGTCGACCACGACCGCGGCGGTCGACTGGTCGGGCAGGTTGTACCGCCCCGCGGTGACGGCGACGACGAGGTCCAGCGCGGGCACCACGTGGATGCGCTGGCCGCCGTTGCCGAACGCGGCCGTCCAGGTGTCGCCCACGTACCACTGGTAGCCGTAGTGGGAGTCCTCGTCGATCCGCACGTGCGGGCTGAGCGCCGTCTCCAGCCAGGACTCCGGCACGATGCCGGCGCCCCTTTCCAGCACGAGCCGCCCGATCGCGAGGAGGTCGCGGGGCGTGAGCCGCAGCCCGGCGGCCGCCAGGGCCCTGCCGTCCGTACCCGTCGTCCACTCGAAGCGCCCGATCCCCAGCGGCTCGAACAGCCTGGTCCGCGCGTAGTCCTCCAGCGCCGACCCCGTGCCCTTCTCGACGAGTCGCGCCACCAGCGCCGTGGCCCCGCCGCAGTAGGAGCGCCGCACGCCCGGCTCGTCCACGATCGGCCGCTCCAGGATGTAGCGGAAGCGGTCGGGGGCGAACTCCATCGCGATCTCGCTGTTGGCCGGGCTCGTGTAGGGCGCGCTCTCGTCCCACTCCAGGCCGAGCGTCATGGTGAGCGCGTGCTCGACGGTCAGTGCGGCGCGGCGGGGGTCCGCGGCGAGGTCGGGGTATTCGGGGAAGTGCCGCAGCAGCGGCTCTCCGGGCTCCGGCACCCGGCCCTCGCCCAGGGCGATGCCGTACAGCAGGCCGACGACGCTCTTGGTGACCGAGCGGACGTCGTGGAGGGTGTCCGGGGTGAAGCGCACGTGGCCGAGGGGCTCGTTCAGCCGGAAGTCCTCTCCCTCGCCGTAGTGCTCCAGGACCACCTCACCGCGGTGGGCGGCGACGACGCCGTGGAGGTCCGGCACCCTGCCCCGGTCGGCGGCGTGGGCGAGGCGTTCGGCGAGCGCGTCAGCAGTCATGATCCTTTTCTAGCCCCTTCTCCCGGCCCGGCGCCACGTCCGCGGCGGCCCGGCGAGGGCGACCGGTCGTGCCCGGCTCCGCCCCGGGGACACCGCCCCGGGTCAGGAGACCCGGGACGGCGGGGCGCTCCAGGTGTCGCAGGCGGCCGGGGAGACCGTGTCGAGGCCGCGCCGGAACCAGCGGACCCGGTTCGCACCGGTGCCGTGGGTGCGGTACCCGGGGTCGTCGCCCCTGGCCCGGAGCGTGTCGGACAGCGCCTCCCAGTCCCGCCCGGTGCGTGCCAGCGAGTGCCGCACGCCGCCCAGGAACACGCCCGCCAGGCAGTCCGCCTGCAGTTCGTAGCGGCGCTTGAGCTCGGCCGCCTCGGAACCTCTGCCGCGTCCGGCCCGCGCCTCGTAGGCACGCCTGATGCCGGTGAGGCTCTGCAGGTGGTGACCGTACTCGTGGGCCGCCGTCCGCAGGGGGTACAGGTCGGTCCGGTCCTCGATCCACATGCCGGTGAGCGGGAACACCAGCGTGGCCCGCTCGATGCAGTAGAGGGCGTCCACATGGGGGTTCTTCACCCCGCACACGTACTCCGGGAGCTCCTCGTGGAAGCGCACGGCGGGCGCGCGGAACCTCAGCCCGGCCCGGGAGAAATGCGCGGACCATGCCCGGTCCAGGCACTTCACGGCCGCCGCGAGGTATTCGCGTGTCCGCGGGATCCCGCCCTCGGTGATGGGCGGCTCCGGGCACGACGTGGCCGCCAGCCTGCCGGTCCCCGCGAACGGGTTCCGCACCGGCGCGTTCTCCGCGGCCGGACGTCCTGCGGACGCCTCGGCCCGCACGGTGCCCGACGCGGCCTGAGCGGCCCCCGGCGCGACCCGCACGGTGCCTGACACGGCCTGTACGGTCCCCGGCGCGGCGGCCTGAGCGGCTCCCGGCGGCAGGACGGCGAGGCACACGGCGGCGGGCAGGACCCATCGGACGAGGGCGGCCGGGCGCCGGAGGGACGGGAGGAAACCGGTGCCGGGCAGGGGGAGGCGCATGACCGGACAGTTTAGGGCCCCGGGCCGCGAGAAGCCGCGGAGCACGTCCGCCCCGTCCGCCCCGTCTGCGGCACCCGCGACATCGGGGGGAACGGAGGGACGCAGGACATCCGGCGTCTCGGGAAAAGACACTCGCCTGGAGCGCGCTCCAGGTCCCTAATGTGGAACGCATGGATTACACGCAGCTTGGCCGTACCGGCCTGAAGGTCAGCCGCCTGTGCCTCGGCACCATGAACTTCGGCCCCGTGACCACGGAGGAAGACTCCTTCGCGATCATGGACCACGCCCACGAGCTGGGGATCAACTTCTTCGACACCGCCAACGTCTACGGGTGGAAGAAGGGCGAGGGCATCACCGAGAACATCATCGGGCGCTGGTTCGCCCAGGGCGGCGGCCGCCGGGAGAAGACGGTCATCGCCACGAAGCTCTACGGCGGGATGGGCGACTGGCCCAACGAGGACCGGCTCTCGGCGCTCAACATCCGCCGCGCCTGCGACGCCTCGCTGAAGCGCATGCAGACCGACTACATCGACCTCTACCAGGCGCACCACGTCGACCGGAACACCCCGTTCGAGGAGTTCTGGGAGGCCATGGACATCCTCAAGCAGCAGGGCAAGATCCTGTACGTCGGGTCGTCCAACTTCGCGGGCTGGCACATCGCCAAGGCCCAGGAGGAGGCCCGCCGCCGGGGCACGGTGGGTCTGGTCTCCGAGCAGTCCCACTACAACCTGCTGGTCCGGGCCGCCGAGCTCGAGGTCGTCCCGGCCTGCGAGGACTACGGTCTCGGACTGATCCCGTGGAGCCCGCTCGCGGGCGGCCTGCTCGGCGGCGTCCTCCGGAAGATCGACAAGGGCCGCTCCGCCTCGGAGAACATCGTCAAGGAGCTGGACAAGCACCGCGACAAGATCGAGCGGTACGAGGCGTTCTGCGACGAGCTCGGCGAGGACCCCGCCAACGTCGGCCTGGCGTGGCTGCTCCACCAGCGGGCCGTCACCGCGCCGATCATCGGTCCGCGCACGCTGGAGCAGCTCGACGGGACCGTCAAGGCCCTGGAGGTCACGCTCGACGAGAAGGCCCTGGCCCGCCTCGACGAGATCTTCCCGGGCTTCAAGACCGCCCCCGAGGAGTACGCCTGGTAGCGGGCGCTCCGCTCGGGAGGGCGCCGCGCTAGGAGACGAGGGCTCCGACCACCACGAGGAGCACGAGCAGTGCGAGCACCGTGGGCAGCAGCCAGCGACGGGGACGATCCACGCCCTGGAGCCTAGTCCTGCCCACGGGATGCCCGTGCCACGAGCGGCCATCTCTCGACCGTCTCGTAGCGGACCCGGCCGCCCAGGTGGCTTCTCATCAGGTGCACGGTGTCCGCCTCCCACGCGCTGCCGGCGAACGGTTCCAGGGCCCCGACCAGCGGGCGCAGATCGACATCGCCCCTGATCTTGGCCCTGGCCAGGGTCAGGTGCGGCCGGAACCGCCGCTCGTCCACCGCGATGCCCTCGCGCCGCGCCGCCGCACCGACGGAGTCGGCGAGGCGGACGATCCCGGGGCGGCCGCCGTGCGGCCCGGCGCTCCCGTGCGACCCGCCGTCTCCGTGCGGCGCACCGCCGTACGGCCCGCCGCCTCCCTGCGGCGTCTCACCTCCGTGCGGCGCACCGCCGGGCCCGTCACCCCGGTGCGCCGCACCGCCCCCGTGCGGCGGCTCGCCTCCGCGCAGCCCGGCCCAGAAGACCCGGGCCCGCCGGGCCGAGGGGAACGCGCCCGCGCCGGCGAACGCCAGCGTCATCGGCTCGTACCTCGACGCGGCGCGGGCGAGGCGGGTCTGGAGCGCGGGCAGGAGCTCCTCGGCCACCTCGCCCAGGAACGCCAGCGTCAGATGCCAGTTGTCCGGATCGGCCCAGCGCAGCTGGGGCCAGTGCTCCCGGTGGGGCGCGAGTGCGCCGGCGAGCTCGTCACGCACCGGCCGCGGCGGCAGCAACGCCACGAACAGCCGCATGCGTCCTCCTGCCGATCGCCTTCGTCAGCATTATCGCCGCACCGACGCCGATCAGGGTGAGCGCCCCGCCGATCACGACACCCGTGCGCGGGCCTCCCAGGTCGGAGACCCAGCCGAGCAGCGGCGCGCCGACCGGGGCGCCGCCGGTGAACACCAGCACGTACAGGCCCATCACCCGGCCGCGCATCTCCGGCGCGGCGGCGAGCTGCACACCGGCGTTGGCGGTCGTGTTGACCGTGATCAGCGCGACCCCGGTGGGGACGAGCAGGAGCAGGTAGACGGGGTATCCGGGGGCCAGGCCGGTGGCGATCTGGAACAGGCCGAACGAGATCGCGCCGCCGACCAGCAGTCTCCGGCTCGGCTTCGTGCGCCGGGCCGCCATGAGCGCGCCGCCCAGCGCGCCCACCGCGAACATGCTGGAGGCCAGGCCGAAGGAGGAGGGGCCCGCGGCGAAGACCTCGCGGGCCATCAGCGCGATGGACATCGAGAACGACTGCGTGAACATCGACACGAAGGCGATCATCAGGATCGGCATCAGCAGGTCCGGCCGCTCCAGCACGTGGCGCAGGCCCTCGCGGAGCTGGCCCTTGACCCGGGGCACCGGGTCGGGGGTCGTCAGCTCCGAGGCGCGCATCAGCAGCAGGCCGCCGAGCACGGCGAGGAACGAGACCGCGTTGACCAGGAAGATCGGGCCGGTGCCGCCGAGCATGTGGATCAGCAGACCCGCGACCGCCGGGCCGACCACGCGGGCCAGGTTGAAGCTGGAGGCGTTGAGCGCGATCGCGTTGGGCAGGTCCTTGCGGCCGACCATCTCGACCACGAACGACTGCCGGGTCGGCACCTCGACGCAGGCGATGAGCCCCAGGGTGAAGGCCATGACGTAGACGTGCCATTCCCGCACGGCACCGGTCACGGTGAGCACGCCCATGGTCAGCGCCAGCAGGCCCATGAGCGACTGGGCGACGAGCAGCACCCGCCGCTTGGGGTAGCGGTCGGCGAGCATCCCGCCCCAGAGGCCGAACAGCAGCATCGGCAGGAACTGCAGCGCGGTGGCCACGCCCAGGGCGGTGGCGCTGCCGTGCGTCAGGTCCAGCACCAGCAGGTCCTGCGCGGTGCGCTGCATCCACCCGCCGACGTTGGAGACCACGCCGCCGATCGCGAACAACCGGTAGTTGCGGTTGCGCAGCGAGCGGAACATCGCGCCCCGCGCCCCGGCGTCCCCGGGTACGGCGCGCGCCCCGGCCACCGGTGCCCCGGCCGCTGCGGAGGCGGCCGAGGCGCGAGGTTCCTCAGGCTCGGCTAGATCCGGCTGAGCTTCTCCAGAATCGGCGCCGCCTGCCGGAGCACCGCCCTCTCCTCGGGGGTGAGCTCCTTCAGCCGCTGGGTCAGCCAGGCGTCCCTGCGGCGGCGCTCCTCCTTCAGCAGGGCCGAGCCGGCCTCGGTCACGGTCACGGTCACCTGCCGCCGGTCGGTCGGGTGCGGTGTGCGCGACACCAGCCCCCGCTCTTCCAGCGCGGCGATCACGCGGGTCATCGAGGGCGGCTGCACCTTCTCGTGCTCGGCCAATTCGCCGGGGGTTATCCCGGAATGCCGTTCCACGGCGACGAGCGTCGCGACCTGGGTGGGGGTCAGCGAGTGGCTTCCGGCCTGCCTGCGCAGGCGCCGGGTCAGGCGTGCCAGCGACACGCGCAGCGCCGAGGCCAGACCGGCGTCGCTGCGCAGGTTCGCGACGGGGTCCTTCCTTGGTGGGTTCGTTAGCATAAGTCATTGCCCTTGCTAACGATGTCTGATCGCATCTCATTCCCTCCGGACCGGGTTTTATTCCCGTGGGCCGTCAGAGTCTCAGACACGACCGGGATCCCCAACCCGGGCCGGCCCCGCTCCCCCGTCAGGGCGTGCGGCCGGCGTCCCGCTCGGAGCCCTCCCGCGCGGCCCTCAGCTCCGTCGCCAGGTCCACCAGGGCCAGGCCGACCCCCGCCAGCGCCAGGGCGTCGGCGCCCGGCCTGCCGTGGACCGCCCGGTCCGCGGCGTCGTGCAGCAGGCGGGCCGCGTCCTGGACGGGCTGCTCGTGGTAGATGGGCTGCATGCGTCGTCTCCAAACGGTGGGGAGGAGCTGGCGGGTGCGGTCGGGCGAGGCTCCGGGGCGCCCGTTCGTCCGCGGGTGCGCCCCGAGCCTCTGCGATCCTTTCCGGCGCGGACTCCGGATATCAAGGGAGCGGACATCCGCCGATGCGAATCCACCGGCGAATCGGTGCCGGCGGCCGGGCGAATCACCCGGGCCCGGATAACGGCCGTCCAGGGAAATCCCACAGGCGATCATCCGGAAAATGCTTTCACCGGCCGACCGGAAAAACATTTCACTGAACGGCGGATCAGAAAGCGAAGAGGACGCCTCCGGTGGCGCGTATCGCCGCGCACCGGTTCGGATGGGTCTCGGCGTAGCGGTAGCGCCGCCCCTGCCACGTCCCGGTGGCGGTGACGCGGACCGGTGCGTACTCCAGCGTGCACGCCCCCGGGCGCTCGGGAACGTCCTCCACCCGGCCGCCGGCCCGGCGGAGCTGATCACAGGCCGCAGCCGCACGAGGATGCGTGCCGCCGTCGGGGCCGCAGGTCAGCGTCGCCTTCCTGGCCGGCGCCGAACCGTCCTCCCGGGCCACCTCCAGGAGATAGGAGCCGGTGGGCCCGTCCGCCGCGGGCGCGCCGGCCGAGGCCGGGGCGGCGCCGAGCAGCGCCGCCAGGCCCGCCGCGGAGGCTACGGCGAACCGCCTGACAGGGACGTGAGCGGACGGCCGGATTCGCATGAACGTCTCCCTTGAATATCCACCGCGTTCTGCGGCATTCGACACGGCGGGGCGGCGGCCCGGTGAATCGGCGCCCCGCCGGGAACGGATATCGATGCTCCAGAATTCGTCGGCGGTCGGCCGCAAATCCTTTCGCCCTGCGATATTAGGGCGAGAATATCTCCCGGGCAACCTCGGTCCCCGTCCTCAATCGGCCACATACTTACCCGGCCGGTGAACCCGCTTATCCATCGAACGGACAAAGATTTCCCCCCGGCGCCGGGGTTCCGCGGCCGTCCGCCGCGACCGGAGGCGTACGCCGCGCCGACGGAGGGTGCACCCGCCGCCGACCGAAGTCGTAGCGGACCGGTCGGCGGTTCGGCCGAAGCGCGCCCGGCCCGGCCACCGCGAAGATCCCTCACATGCCGACATCCGCACCCGCCGGGGCCCGCCCGTGACCCCCCTCCACCGGCCCGCGTCCGCCCACCGGGAGGCGGCCCCCGCACGCCCGACCGCGTCCGTCCCCCGGGAGGCGGCCCCCGCGCGCCGGACCGTGCTCCGCGTGGCCGCCGTGGCGCTCGTCCCCTCCGTGCTCGCCCTGGCGGGCCTGCTGCACCCGCACCACCTGACGCAGGAGACCGCCGGGCACTGGGTGACCCTGCACCTGGTGCTCCTGCCGGTCTTCCCCCTGCTGGCCGGGTCCCTGCTGCTCCTCCTGCGCGGCATGGACGGCCTCTGGACGAGGGTCGCGTGGGCGGGCTGCTACGTGTACGCGATCTTCTACACGGGCCTCGACGCGATCGCCGGAATCGCCTACGGCACGCTGGTGGCCCGTACGGACGACCCGGCGCTCCTGGCCGGCGCCGGCGCGGCCGTCGACGTGGTCGGCGGAGCGGTCGGGCTGGTCGGCTCGGCGGGCTTCCTCGTGGCGGCGGTCGCCACGACCGCCGCCCTGGCCGCGCGCCACGGCGGACGGCGCGTGGCGGCCGGCGGCACGGTCCTGATCGCCGCCTCGGTCCTCTGGCTGGGCAGCCACATCTACTGGCCCGAAGGGGTCGTCACCGCGCTCGGCCTGGCCCTGGGAGCCGGACTGCTCGCCGTCGCGAGCGCCGGCCGTACGCCGCCGGAGCCCGCGACCGGGTGAGCCCGCTCCGCACCGGGCCCGGCCCGCCCAGGGTCGCCTTGAGCGGTCCTGAGCGGTCCCGAGCCGTCCAAGGACCGCTCAGGCGAGCAGGCCCTCGATCGCGCCGCGCGCGAAGTAGACCACGAACAGCGCCGCGACGAGCCACATCAGCGGGTGGACCTCGCGCGCCTTGCCCTTCACGGCCTTGATCAGCACGAAGGCGAGGAATCCGGCGCCGATGCCGTTGGCGATGGAGTAGGTGAACGGCATGAGCACGATCACCAGGAAGGCCGGGATGGCGATCTCGTAGTCGGTGAAGTCGATCTCGCGGATCGCCGTCATCATCAGGAAGCCGACGATGACCAGCGCGGGGGCGGCGGCCTCGTGGGGGACGATCCCGACCAGCGGCGAGAGGAAGATCGCCAGGAGGAAGAGCACTCCGGTGACCACGCTGGCCAGGCCGGTGCGCGCGCCCTCGCCGACGCCCGCGGCCGACTCGACGTAGGTGGTGTTGGAGGAGACGGAGCCCGCACCTCCGGCCGCCGCGCCGATCGAGTCGACGAGCAGGATCTCGCGGGTGCGGGGCAGCGAGCCGTCCTCCCCGACCAGGCCGGCCTGCGCGCCGACGCCGACGACGGTGCCCATGGTGTCGAAGAAGTCGGTGATCAGGAGAGTGAAGACGAGCAGCACCGCCAGGGTGACCGAGACCGAGGCGAACGCCCCGAAGGGGTCGAACTCGGTGAAGAGCCGGAGCGGGTTCTCGAAGCCGAAGACCCGCTCGGGCAGGGCGGGGACGTTGAGCCGCCAGCCCTGCGGGTTCGGCGCGTCCGGCGTGCCGGCGCCACCGGCCTTGACCAGCGCCTCGACGATGATCGCGAGGATCGTGGTGGCGACGATGCCGATCAGGATCGCGCCCTTCACCTTCCGGGCCACCAGCACGGCGATCAGCAGCACGCCGACCACGAACACGACCATCGGCCAGCTGGTCAGCTTGCCGCCGATGCCGAGGTCCACCGGCACACCGGACCCGCTGCGGACGAAACCGGCGTCCACGAAGCCGATCAGCGCGATGAACAGGCCGATGCCGACGCTGATCGCGGTCTTGAGCTGGGCCGGGATGGCGTTGAACACCGCGGTGCGGAAGCCGGTCAGCACCAGCAGGGCGATGATCACGCCCTCCAGGAAGACCAGGCCCATCGCCGACTCCCACGACATCTGCGTGGCGATGCCGTACGTGACGAAGGCGTTCAGGCCGAGGCCCGCCGCCATCGCGAACGGCACCTTGCCGACCACGCCCATCAGAATGCTCAGCACACCGGCGACGAAGGCGGTGCCGGCGGCGACCAGGGGGATCGGCGCGGAGGTGGCGTCGGCGATGTACTGGCCCTCGGCGTCCTTGGCCGTGGCGATGATCAGCGGGTTGAGCACCACGATGTAGGCCATCGTGAAGAAGGTCGCGAGACCGCCGCGGACCTCCCGCCCCACCGTGGAACCGCGAGCAGAGATGTGGAAGAAACGGTCAAGAGAGCTCATTGAGCTTGTTTTGGTATCACTCACGGACGTTCAGCGTGACATCGCGTCCCTCGCCGAGGAAGGTCCCGGTCCCGATGGTGATGGGATCGCAACCGATCCGCGCCTTCACCGCGCCCGTTTTGCGGATAGTGAGAAGCCGTCGCCTACGCTGGAGCACGTGAACCAGCCTCGCCGTCAGGATCTCCAGCCGTTGAAGACCAACGACACGGCCACGATCCTCATGGGCATGGTCCTGTGGGCGGTCGCCCTGGTCGTGCTCCTGCTGCTCGGACTGGACCCGGAGGACCGCTGGTGGATCTGGACCTGCGTGTCGGGTCTGGGCCTCGGCGTGTTCGGTCTCTGGTACGTCCGGCCCCGCCACCACCCGGCGCCGCTGCCCGCCGCCGAGGAGCCCCTCGAACCCGCCACGGCCGTCCCGCCCGCCTCCCACGTGCCGCCCGTCCCCGGCCGGGAGCCCACCGGCACCGCCGAGGACCCCAACCGGCCCGTCAACGGCTGAGCGGAGCCCGGCCTCCTTCCCTCCTTCTATGCGGATTGGACTCAGGTGGAACGAATCCACATGGGGAGCGGTCGGCAGAAGGGTTCATCGGCAGACGAGGCGAGCCGGGCGGAGACAGCACGGCGACGGCAGGGCATCGCCGGCGCCCTGCCGCCTCCGTCCGCCCGTCACGTGGTCGAGGCGGTCCAGCTGTCCAGGTCGGCCTCGGCGAGCAGCAGCGGCACCGCGGCGGGGTCGCGCAGCAGCGCGGCGACCGCGAGCCGGTCGCCCCACTGGCCCGACGCCCACGCGAGCCCGCGCGCCAGGCCCTCCACGCCGGAGGCGTGCACCGTGCCCTCGAAGAACCGCCAGGCCGCGGGGACGCCGTCCACGAGCAGTTTCTCGTGCTCCACATAGGTCGCCGGAGCGGTGGGCAGCAGCGACCGCACCGCGGGCGGGACCTGCCGGACCTCGCCCGAGGAGGTCACCTCGCCGGCCGCCTCCTCCCCCGCCAGCGGCAGGTCGAGCAGCTCCGACAACGCCTCGGCCAGGTCGAACGGGGCCAGGATCAGCGGCCGGTCCGCGACCAGCGGGAGCAGGTCGGGTGCCTCGACCACGACCGGCTCGCCCGCCTCCATCCCATCCGTCCCGGAACCGGAACCCGCGCCCGAGCCCGGACCGGAGCCCGGACCGGACACCGGTCCCGAACCGGAACCCGCCTCGGCCGCCGAGCCGGCCGCCGAGCCGGCGCCGGGGCCGCCGGACAGCAGGCGGCCGTCCTCGACGTCGGCGACGACGATCTCGCCGCCGAGGACCGCGCGGACCGCCCGCGGGGGCGCGACGCGGGCCGGGTCGACGGCGGCCAGGGCCACCCACAGCGCCCGGAGCTGGACGCGGTCCACCTCGACGGAGGGATCGGCGAGCAGGTCGAGGAGCTCGTCGGGGCCGCCGTGCGAGGCGAGCAGGTCGGCCAGCGTGGTCCGCACGCCGATCATCGCCAGGGCCGCCGGGTCGGCCGCGGGCGGGGCGTCGCCGTACAGGCCGAACAGGAGCGGGTCGCCGCCCGGCAGGCGCAGCTGGGTGGGGCGCCTGCCGCCGAGCACCGGGTGGGTGGACAGCCACCACGAGGTGTAGGACGGCACCTCCACGACCTCGCCCGCGGCCACGACGCGCAGCGGGTGCAGGACCGCCCGCAGCGGCGGGCGCGAGAGCAGCGCCAGGGCGGAGGGCCAGTCGGCGACGTACTCCAGGTCGCGGACGGCGGAGAACTCCCTGGCGACCGGGGGGACGTCCAGTTCCGGCAGCAGGTCGAGCACGGCCTCCAGCCACTCGTCCTCGCGGTCGAGGTCGTGGTCGCAGTCGTCCGGGTCGATCATCACGTCGGTGTCGTTGACGACCGCGAAGCCGTCGAGCACCCCCGCCGCGGCCAGCACCCGCGGGCCGTACCGCTCGACCAGCTCCGGCGCGGCCGTGCCGAAGTGGGTCTCGGTGTCCAGCAGCCCGGCCAGCGAACCGTCGGCCAGCAGCAGCTCGCCCGCCGGGTAGAGCTCGCCGTCGGCGCCGCGCAGCGCCAGGTCGGCCAGCCACGGGGCCTCGCCGGCGGCCAGTCCGGCGGCGTCGACCAGGGCGAGTACGGCCTGGGCCACCGGCTCGGGGTCGGCGCTCTCCAGGGACTCGGAGACGGCCCTGCGGGTGAGCGGGTCCTCCAGGACCGTGCGCGGCGTCGCCTCGGCGGCGCCGAGGCGCAGCAGCAGCGGGTGGGCCGCGTCCGGGTGGACCACGCGGAGCCCGAGCGGGGCGAGCACGTCCGGGTCCAGGGCGCCGCGCTCGGTCAGCACCAGCGTGCCGCGCGGGCCGCGGACCAGGCGGCCGTCGGAGAGCGGGACCGGCAGCGCGCCGAGCGCCTCCAGGTCGTCGGCGGGCAGCACCTCGTACAGCGAGCGCCACCAGGCCGGGTCCCGGTCGGCGGCGGTCTCGCCCGACAGGTCGCCGGCCAGCAGGTCCACGACGTCGGCGAGCTCGACCCGCTTCACGCCGAGCGTGGTGATCGCGGGATGCCGGACCGGCCAGCCGGCGGGCAGCAGGCCGGGCACCGCCGCGGCGATCCGCTCCAGCAGCTCGCCGGAGGCCGCCACCACGCTCGCCTGCCGGCCGGACACGACGAGCCCGCCGCCGGGACCGCCGGCCGCGCCACCGGAACCGGCGGAACCGTCGCCGACCGCGTCACCGGAACCGGCGGAACCGGGGCCGGTGGTGCCAGAACCGGTGGCGCCGGGGCCGGTGACGCGGCCGGCCGCCTCCCGGGCGTCGGCGGGCGGGGAGAGCGCGGGCAGCAGCGGGGCGTCCGGGAGCAGGCGCAGGATCGCCTGGCGGATCCGGGCGTCGAGCTCGCCCTTGCCCATCAGGCCGGGGACGAGGTCGAGCAGCTTCGGCGTCCGCGGCAGGCCCGACAGCAGCTCCACATAGAGCTCCGCGGCGCGCTCGACCAGGAACTCCGCCAGCGGTCCCATGGCCACGTGCCGCCGGTCGGTGGCCATCGGGAAGGACGCGATCAGCAGCGCGGGCAGGTCCAGCGGCTCGTCGCTCGGCGTCGGCGCGTGCACCACGGGCGGCACCCGCTCCGGCAGCGGCCGGGGCTCGGCCCCGGCCGGACCGTCCTCCGGGGAGACCGGTACGGCCCAGCGGACCGTCCAGTACGGCCGGGCCCGCTCCTCGGTCGGCCGGTCGGCGAAGAGCCCGGCCACCTGCTCGGGGGCGAACTGCCCGGAGGCCGAGACGACCCGCCAGCCGTCGGGGACGATCGTCCGGGTCTCGCCGTCCACGTCGATCTCGATCGTCTCCAGCGCGGGCAGCCCGAGCAGCAGCGCGGGACCGGCCTGGTGGAGCATCCGCCGTACGGCCTCCACCGCCGCCCCGTCGCGCAGCGGGAGCCGTACCAGCGTGTCGAACCCGCCGGGGATCTCCACCGGACCCGCGGGGAACGGCAGGCGCAGCAGCGGCACGTGCCCGCCGCGCTCGGCGAGCTCGGCGGCCAGCGCGGGCTCGGCGGCCACCAGCGCGGCGGTCTGCTCGCGGGACCAGCGGACCACCCCGGTCCCGAGGGAGCCGATCACCGGCTCGTCGCAGACCGAGACCACGGCTGCGAAGCCGACGCCGAACCGGCCCGCCGCGCCGGACTCGCCGCGCTTGGCGGAGACGCGCAGCGTCGACAGCCCCTCGATCCCGGCGGCGTCGATCGGGGCGCCGGTGTTGGCCGCGGAGAGCACGCCCTCGCGCAGCGACAGCCGGAGCCGTCCCGGCACCCCGGCGCGGAGCGCGGCGTCCGCGGCGTTCTGGGCCAGCTCGACGATCAGCCGGTCGCGGTAGCCGCCGAGGGCGAAGTCCTCCTCCGCGTTGGCGTCCTCGCGGAAGCGCGCGGGCGAGGCGGTCCACGCCGCGAGCACGGCGGAGCGCAGGCGATCGGTGCCGAAGATGTCAGTCACAGCGATGTTCCCAGAGGTCAGGGCCCCGGCCGCCGCTGTGCGGCGACCGGGGCGGAAGGCGACCCGGCGGATCGGGACGGAAGGCGGCCCGGCGTCCCGGGGCGGAAGGCGGCCCGGGACGGGAGACGACCCGGCGGATCGGGACGGAAAGGCGACCCGGCGGTCCGTGGAACGGTGGTCGGATCGGTCAGGTCAGGAGTGGCCCAGGGGCTCGTCGGAGGAGCCGTCGTCCACGGAACCGGCCAGGTCGGCCTCTCCCGCCTCCTCCTCGACGTCGTAGAGGTGGTCGTCGAGGATCGGCGAGGTGGGCACAACCTGATGCGGCACCACGGTGGCCTCGGAGTGCGCGCCGCAGCCGTGGTCGGCGGCGACCACGCGGCCGTCGTCGGGAGCGTACTCGTTGGCGCAGACGCCGAAGCCGGTGCGCAGCGCACCGGCCAGCGGCCAGTAGAACCCGCAGGTGGAGCACTGGGCGGGAGCCGCGTGGGCGATCGGGGTGTGCGGGCCGGCCTCGCCGGAGTGCCAGCGCCGCACCGCGAGGTCGCGGCCGATCGGGGAGAGCACCCGGGCCCGGCCGAGGCCGTACTCGAAGATCATCTGGTGGTCGATCTCGCCGCCGGTCTCGTCACCGGTGGCGGTGAAACCGGGGGCGAGCCGGTCGTCGTCCTCACCGGTGGGCAGCAGGTCGCCCACACCGAGGTCGCCGGGGCGCAGCCGCTCGCTCCACGGCACCCACTGCGGGGCCAGGAGAGCGCCGGGACCGGGCAGCAGCACGACCTCGCTGACCGTGACGTTGCGGGCCCGCGAGGCCCGCGCGACGGTGACGGCCCAGCGCCAGCCCCGGTAGGCGCGGTCCAGGCAGGCGAAATAGTGGGTGACCACCCGGTCGCCCTCGCCCTCGACCCCCAGGTGCTCGCCGATCTGATCCGGTCTGACGTTCTCCTCGATCGCGGAGCGGGCCAGATCGACGGCGGCGACGCAGGCCTGGTCGAGAGCTACAGCGCGAGATCGAGTACGGGTCACGTAATTCATTCTCGCCTATGCCCGGAGCGAACGGCACCGCGTACCGGCTGACGCCCCCATATGTGATGGCCCGTCCCGATATCGAATGATCACCGGAGCCGCCCCGCCCCTTCTCCGCACACCGACCGGCCCCGCCCTCCTCCCCGCATCGACCGGCCTCGTTCCTCTTCCGCGCACCGGCCGGCCTCCCCGTCCGACGTGCCGCGTCGGACAGCGCGGCCGGCCGTCGGGTATGACTGGAGGCGTGGCAGCGGACTGGGAACGGGCACGGCGGACGGCGGGGGAGGCCTCCCGCCGCTTCGGCCGCGCCGCCGTGCGGGCGGGCCGGGCGACCGCGCGGGCGGCCCGGGGCACAGGCCGGGCGACCGCGCGCGCCGGGCGCGGCGCGGCGGACGCGACCCTGGGGGTCGGCAGGGCGGCGCGCCGGCTGACCCACGCCCAGGGGGCGGGCCGCACCGGACTGGGCCAGCTGATCGAGCTCACGGCCGCGCACAGCGCGGGCGACGCGCTGGTCACCGCGGCGCTGGCCGGCACGCTGTTCAAGCTCCCGGTCAACGAGGCGCGGGGCCAGGTCGCGCTCTACCTGCTGATCACCATGATCCCGTTCGTGGTGGTCGCGCCGTTCGTCGGCCCGGTCCTCGACCGGTTCCGCTCCGGCCGCCGCTTCGTCATGGCCGGCACGCTGTTCGGCCGGGGGCTGCTCTGCTTCGCCATGGCCGCGGCGGTCGTCCCCGGCGACGTCTTCACCATCTTCCCCGCGGCGCTGGCCGTGCTGGTGCTCTCCAAGGCCTACAACGTCTCCCGGGCCGCGATCATGCCGAGCGTGCTGCCCGCCGACATCGCGCTGGTCACCGCCAACGCCCGGGTCGCCCTGTTCGCCCTGGTCTCGGCGGGGGTCGCGGTGCCCGTCGGCGCGGGGGTCAGCGCCTGGCTCGGCGCAGAGTGGGTGCTGCGCGCGGCGACGGTGCTCTTCCTACTCCAGGGCGTGCTGGCCGTACGGCTCCCCCGCCACGTCGACTCCCCCGACCTCGACGAGCTGCAGGAGGGCGAGGAGCGCCCGCCGCGCTGGCGGACCATGCTCAACGTCGGCCCGGTGGTCGCCGAGTCGATGCTGGCCAACGTGGCGATCCGGTTCCACTCCGGATTCCTGCTGTTCTACCTGCTCTTCCTGGTGCAGGAGAAGAAGCTGCCCGGCATGCCCCCGGCGGCGGCGATCGGCGTGCTGGCCCTGGCCGCCGGCGCGGGGGGCCTGGCCGGGGCCGGGGTGGCCTCGTGGGCGCGGAGCCACTCCCCGCAGGTCATCGTGCTGGCCACGCTCGCGCTGTCGGGAGCGGTCACGGTCGTGGCGGCCGTGGCGTTCGGCCTGTGGACCGCGGTGGCCGTCGCGCTGGCGGCCGCCTTCTCCCAGGGGCTGGGCAAGCTCGCACTGGACGCGATCGTGCAGCGCGAGATCGGCGAGGAGATCCGCTCGTCCACCTTCGGTGTGGTCGAGGCGTTCCTGCAGATCTCCTGGGTGGTCGGCGGGCTGATCGGGCTGCTGCTCTCGCTGTTCGCCGCGGGGCCCGGCGGGCTGGCGGCGATGGCCGCGGTGCTGGCCGGCTCGCTCGGCTGGCTGGTCGTACGGCGGCGCGCGCGCATCCGGGTCAGGGACGCGCGGGCGCGGGCCGCCCGTGCCGCCGTCCCGGACTCACCGCACGGCCCGGCGGGCCACGACGATCCGGCGGGCCACGACGATCCGGAGGAGGAGCCCGGCCCCGAGCCCGCGGCCCCGCCGTCCGGCCCGGACGCCACCCGGCGCGAAGCCGGGCCGGCCCGCCCGCGGAAGCGGCCCGCGGGGACCACCACCGCGGTCGTACGGCGCGGCGAACCGCCCACCGAGCAGCGGACCAAACCTCTGACCAACCCCCACGGCTGAGCCGGCCGGCCGAGGCCCGGATCCCCGCCGGACCTCCCCGCTCGGAGGCCCGGGGCGGGCGGCGAAGGCCCGGGTCCCCGCCGGACCTCTCCGCCCGGGCCCCGGGCGGGCGCCGGGGACGGCCTCGGCCTGAGGATCCGGGCCGGAGGATCCCGTCGGCGCCCGGACGGAGACCGGGTCAGACGTCCAGGTCGTCGGCCACCGCGCGGAGCACGGTCGCGATCTTCTTGGCGTGCGCGGTGTCCGGGTGCTTGCCCCGCTGGTAGGACGTGGAGACCGCGTCGAGGAGCTTGATCAGGTCCTCGACGATGACCACCATCTCGTCGGGCTTCTTGCGCTTGCCCTTCGGTTTGGCGCTCCGGTCGAGGGCCGGGGGCTGGTCGATCACCCGGACCGAGAGCGCCTGCTGGCCGCGGCGCCCCTCGGCCACTCCGAACTCGACCTTCTGGCCCGGTTTGAGGGAGTCCACGCCGCCGGGCAGCGCGGAGGAATGCACGAAGACCTCACCGCCGTCGTCGCGGGTGAGGAAGCCGAAACCCTTGTCGGCGTCGTACCACTTGACCTTGCCACTCGGCACAGGGGTGACCTCGTTCAGACTGTGGTGTAGGGGATGGAAGTAGGTTATGCCCATAGGCCGCTCAGAGCGACCGTGTAAAAAGGGACGAATCAACCGACCGCGGCGGCGCTCCGCCACCCGTCGAACCACCCGGCGAACTCCGTCAGATCGCCCAGCACGACGTCGGCTCCGTACTCGCGCAGTTCCCCCGCCCGGTAGGGGCCCGTCGCCACCGCCACGCTGACGGCGCCTCCCGCCCGCGCCGCCTCGATGTCGGCGACGTGGTCCCCGACGTAGGCGGCCGCGCCGAACGCCGCGAGGGCCGGGCCCTTGGCCGCGCCGAACACCGAGCCGGCGACCTCGTCGACGTCCAGGCCGAGGAACTCCACGGTCCGCACCGCGTCCCCGGCGTTCTTGCCGGTGACCACGACGATCCGGCCGCCCGCACGCCGTACGGCCGCGACGGCCTCCCGGGCGCCGGGCAGCGGGGTGGTGGCGGGGACGGCGATCGAGGGGTAGAGGGAGCGGAAGATCGCGGCGGCGGCGGGGATCTCGTCCGCCGGGAGCCAGTTGGCCAGCTCCAGCTCCAGCGGGGGCCCCAGCCGCGCGACCACCGCGGCGCTGTCGATGGGCACCCCGATCCGCAGCGACAGCTCGTCGTAGACGGCGGCGATCCCCGCCCGGGTGTCCGCGAGCGTCATGTCCAGGTCGAATCCCACCGAGTGCATGCCCCGCAGCATGCCAAAGCAGGGCAACCCACAGGTAATCCGGTCTCCGCCGCCCCGCACGGCCGGGCCCCTCGCTGTACGCCGCGGCGGCGGCTGTGGAACCCTTTACGAAAGGAGTCGCTTACTCCCCCGGCCGGCGCGTCCGCCGGTGCGCGCCGCCGCACCCGGGCCCGCCGGTCTCGTCCGGTGAGCCGCACCCTGACGGGCCGCGACTGGATAGGGTCATGACGGAGGTATCGGCAGACAAATGACCAGATCGACGCGCGAGCGGATCATCGACGAGGCCCTGCGCCTGTTCGCCGAACGGGGCTACTCGGCGACCTCGGTCGCCGAGATCGAGGCCGCCTCCGGGCTGTCCCCCGGCGCCGGAGGGCTCTACCGGCACTTCAAGTCGAAGTACGAGGTGCTCGCCGCGGCGATGAACGAGCACGCCGCCCGGACCAGCGCGCAGATCGCCGAGACCCTGGCCGAGATGAGCACCGTCGAGGCGGACCTGCCCATCGAGGAGCGCCTGGCCCACCTGTGCCGGTCGGGACTGGCCAAGGTGCGCGAGGAGAGCGAGCTGACGCGCGTCTTCTTCCGCGACCTCAGCCAGTTCCCCGAGCTGGTCGCGGTGGTGCGCGAGGGCCTGCTGCAGCCCATGTTCGACGCGATCACCACGTGGTTCCGGGCCCAGCCCGAGTACGCCGGGGCCGACCTCGACTGGCCCGCGATCGGAGCGGTGCTGGGCGGCGCGGTCATCCACTACCGCCTGTTCCAGGAGACCGTGGGCGAGCCTCCCGGCCGCGCCGAGAAGGACCGCTTCGTCGACTCCTGGGTACGGCTCGCGCTCGGCCTCATGCCGAGCCCCGCCGTGCAGGCGATCGGCTAGACCCGGCCGCCGGCTCCGTGCGGGAGATCGGCCGGACCCGGCCACCGGTTCCCCGCCGGCCGGGCTCCCCGGGCCGTACCGGTCCGCGCGTTGTCGGTGAGGACTCCTAGCATGGTGGGAATGAGCACGGAGTTCACCAAGTGGCTGCGCGGCCGGAGCGACGAGCAGCTGCGGGAGCTCGTCGCCCTGCGCCCCGAACTCATCACCCCCGTCCCCGCCCACGTCGAGGGGCTGGCGGGGCGGGCGAGCAGCCCGTCGGCGGTCGGCCGGGTGCTCGACCGGCTCGACCGCTTCACCTTCGCGGTCGTGGAGACGCTCGCCGTGCTCCCCTCCCCGGTCTCCTACCGGCCGCTCCGCGCCAGACTGGCCCGCGGGCTGTCCGGACCGGCGGACTCCGTCTTCGAGGCCAGGTTCAGGGAGACCGTCGACCGGCTGCGGACGCTGGCCCTGGTCTACGGGCCCGACCGCGCCCTGGCCCCGGCCCCCGGCGTGCGGGAGGTCCTGGACGGCCCCGCGGGCCTGGGCCCGCCGGCCAGAGAGGCGTTCCGGCACTACCACCGGGAGCGCCTGGCCGAGCTGGTCGAGGACCTCGGCGGGAGCGGCGACACCGCGGAGGCCCTCGGCACGCTGCTGGCCGATCCGGAGATCGTCGCCCGGCTGGTCGGAGAGGTCTCCCCGCAGGCCCGGTCCGCCCTCGACGAGCTGGCCTGGGGCCCGGCCAGCGGCCGGGTGGCCAACGCCCGCCGCGAGGTGCGGGCCGCCACCGCCCGGTCGCCGATCGAGCAGCTGCTCGCCCGGGCGCTGCTCTGCGCGACCGGGGAGGAGTCCGTCGTACTGCCGCGCGAGGTCGGGCTGTTCCTGCGCGGCGACCGGGTCCACCGCGATCTCCGCCCCGTCCCGCCGCCGCTGGAGGGCGCCGAGCGCAAGCGCGATCTCACCGACCGGACGGCCGCCGGGCAGGCGTTCGCGTTCACCCGCGCGGTGGAGGAGCTCTGCGAGCGGTGGAGCGCCGAGCCCCCCGGCGTGCTCCGCGGCGGGGGTCTGGCCGTGCGCGACCTGAAGCGCGCCGCGGCCCTGCTCGACCTGCCCGACTGGGCGGCCGGCCTGGTCATCGAGGTGGCGCACGCCGCCGGCCTGGTGGCGGCGAGCGGCGCGGTCGACGGTGACTGGATGCCCACCCCCGTCTACGACGGCTGGCGGGTGCGCGCCACCGAGGAGCGCTGGGTCACGCTGGCGTCGACCTGGCTCGCCACGGACCGCGTGCCGGGGGTGATCGGTGATCGCGACGAGCGTGACCGGCTGCTCAACGCGCTCCACCCCGATCTGCGCCGCGCCGCCGCGCCGGAGGTCCGCGCGGCCGTGCTCGGCGTCCTGGCCGCGGCCGGGGACGCCGCGACCGCGCCGCTGGCGCCGACCCTCGACTCGGTCCGGGAGCGCCTGGCCTGGGAGCAGCCGCGCCGCCGCGGCCCCCACCGCGACCGGCTGGTGGAGTTCACCCTGCGCGAGGCCGAGCAGATCGGGGTCACCGGTCTCGGCGCCCTCGCCCGCCACGGCCGCGCCCTGCTGCCCGCCCAGGCCGGCGGCGACGCCCCGGGGCGGGCCGAGGGCGGCCCGGGGGCGACCGCCGGGACGGGGACCGGTGCGGGAGCGGCCGCCGGGCTGCTGGCCCCGCTGCTGCCCGTGCCGCTCGACCACGTGCTGCTCCAGGCCGACCTGACCGCGGTGGCGCCCGGCCCGCTCACCGGCGAGCTGGGCCGCTGGCTGGCGCTCGCCGCCGACGTGGAGTCCACCGGCGGCGCGACGGTCTACCGGTTCGGCGAGCACTCGATCCGGCGGGCGCTGGACGCCGGGCAGGGCGCCGACGAGATGCTGGCCATGCTGGAGCGGCACTCGACCACGCCGGTCCCGCAGCCGCTCAGCTACCTGGTCACCGACGTGGCCCGCCGCCACGGCCGCATGCGGGTCGGCACGGCCAGCTCCTACATCCGCTGCGACGACCCCTCCGCGCTCGACGAGGTGATGGCCGACCGGCGCGCCGCCCCGCTGCGGTTGCGCCGCCTGGCACCCACCGTGATCGCGTCCAAGACCGCCCGGGCGACCCTGGTCGACTCGCTGCGCGCGATGGGTTACGCCCCGGTGGCCGAGTCCCTGGAGGGCGACGTGATCATCACCCGGCTGGACGTGCGCAGGACCGAGGGCCCGCCGCAGCTCCGTGCCCCGGTCGCGGCCGTCGGCCCGGACGCCGAGGTGATCACGGCCGCCGTCCGCGCGGTGCGGGCCGGGGACGCCGCCCACCGGGCCCGCCGCAAGCCCGCGGCCGCCCCCGACGGACAGGTGCCCCGCTCCCCCGCGACCGCCACGATCGGCGCCCTGCGCGAGGCCATCCGGCAGGGGTCGCAGGTCTGGATCGGCTACCTCGACTCGCAGGGCAACGCCACCAGCCGCATCCTCGAGCCCGCCCGCATGGAGGGCGGCTACCTCACCGCCTACGACGAGACCCGGGCCGCGGTCCACCGCTTCGCCCTGCACCGCATCACCGGGGTGGCCGACATCCAGCCGTAGGCGGGGTCCGGGCGGCGGACCGCGACCCGCCGCCCGGCCCCGATCCGGACCCCGCCCCCGGCGGGGGCAGGTGTCCGTCCCGGCATCTTTGTGACCGTTCCGTCCGGGTCGTGATATCTGTTGACGTAGACCGTTCTTAGAGGTGAGGCGAGTTCCCCCGTGAGCAGTGGCACCCCCGAAGGCCCCAGTCCGAACCCGGACGACTGGAAGAGCCCCTACAGCACGGGCCCCGGCCGGACCTCGGGGTACGGCGGGCAGCCCTCCGGTCACGACCCGCACCGGCAGGGCCACGGCACGCCCCACGACCCCTACGGCCGGACCGCCCACGGGCAGGGCCACGGCTCCCAGGCGTACGGCTCCCCCGGTTACGACCCGGGCCACGGCTCCCAGCCGTACGACCCGGGTTACGGGGCCCAGGACTACGGCGCCCAGGACTACGGGACCCAGGGTTACGGGGCCACCGCGTACGACCCCGGCTACGGGGCCCCGGGCTACGCCTCCCCGGGCTACGCCTCCCCGGGCTACGCCTCCCCGGGTTACGGCGGCCCGTACGGCCCCCGGCCGCAGCAGAACGTCGACGGCGTCAGGACGCACGCGATCGTCGCACTCGTCATCAGCATCGTGCTGGCGATGAGCTGCTACGTCAGCCTCGGCGGCCTCATCGGAGCCATCCTGTCGGGGATCGCGCTCAGCAAGGTCGAGGCCGACACCGCCTACGCCAGGAAGCTGCTCAAGTGGACCTGGATCAGCATCGGCACCAACTTCGGGCTGCTCCTGCTGGGCCTGGTCGCCCTGTTCGTGGCGGCCGCCAGCGGCTCCCTCTGAAATCTGCCCGATCCGGGACTGCCGGGTCGTCATCCGGCGTTGGATAGGCGGTAGCCGTACACGAGGGAGAAGTCTGTGGCCGACGGCCCGCTGATCGTCCAGTCCGACAAGACGCTTCTACTGGAAGTCGACCATGAGCAGGCCGACGCGTGCCGGAAGGCGATCGCGCCGTTCGCCGAGCTGGAGCGCGCGCCCGAGCACGTGCACACCTACCGGGTGACCCCGCTGGCGCTGTGGAACGCGCGGGCCGCGGGCCACGACGCCGAGCAGGTGATCGACGCGCTGATCACCCACAGCCGCTACCCGGTGCCGCACGCGCTGCTGGTGGACATCGCCGAGACCATGGCGCGCTACGGCCGGCTCCGGCTGGAGAAGCACCCCGCGCACGGGCTCGTCCTGACCAGCACCGACCGCGCGGTGCTGGAGGAGGTGCTGCGCTCCAAGAAGATCCAGCCGTTGCTGGGCGAGCGGTTGGACGGCGCCGACGGCGGCTCGGTGGCGGTCCACCCGAGCGAGCGCGGCAACATCAAGCAGCTCCTGCTCAAGCTGGGCTGGCCGGCCGAGGACCTCGCCGGCTACGTCGACGGCGAGCACCACCCGATCACGCTGGCCGAGGACGGCTGGGAGCTGCGCCCGTACCAGCGGGAGGCGGCCGAGGCGTTCTGGCACGGCGGCTCGGGCGTGGTCGTGCTGCCCTGCGGCGCGGGGAAGACGATCGTGGGCGCGGCGGCGATGGCGCACGCCGAGGCCACCACGCTGATCCTGGTGACGAACACGGTCTCGGCGCACCAGTGGAAGCAGGAGCTCATCAAGCGGACGTCGCTGACCGAGGACGAGATCGGCGAGTACACCGGGACCAAGAAGGAGATCCGCCCGGTCACCATCGCCACCTACCAGGTGATGACGACGCGGCGGCAGGGCGCCTACCGCCACCTGGAGCTGTTCGACGCCCGCGACTGGGGCCTGGTCATCTACGACGAGGTGCACCTGCTGCCCGCGCCGATCTTCCGGATGACCGCCGACCTGCAGGCCAGGCGGCGGGTCGGGCTGACCGCGACGCTGGTGCGCGAGGACGGCCGGGAGGGCGACGTGTTCTCGCTGATCGGCCCCAAGCGCTACGACGCGCCGTGGAAGGACATGGAGAACCAGGGCTGGATCGCCCCGGCGGACTGCGTCGAGGTCCGGGTGACGCTCACCGACGACGAGCGGCTCGCCTACGCGATGGCCGACGCCGAGGAGCGCTACCGGTTCTGCGCCACCACGCCGTCCAAGACCCGCGTGACCGAGGCGCTGGTGAACCGGCACCCGGACGAGCAGGTGCTGGTCATCGGGCAGTACATCGACCAGCTCGACGAGCTCGGCGAGCACCTGGGCGCTCCGGTGATCAAGGGGGACACCAAGGTCAAGGAGCGGGAGCGGCTCTTCCAGGCCTTCCGCGACCGGGAGATCCGGGTCCTGGTGGTGTCCAAGGTCGCCAACTTCTCCATCGACCTGCCGGAGGCGTCGGTGGCCGTCCAGGTGTCGGGGACGTTCGGCTCACGCCAGGAGGAGGCCCAGCGGCTCGGCCGGGTGCTGCGGCCCAAGTCGGGCGGGGGCGGGGCCAGGTTCTACTCGGTGGTCAGCCGGGACACCGTCGACCAGGAGTTCGCCGCGCACCGGCAGAGGTTCCTGGCCGAGCAGGGGTACGCCTACCAGATCATCGACGCGGACGACGTGCTCGCCGGCGACTGAGACCGCGCCGGCGAGCACCGCATGGCCTCTGTCAGATCCACGAGAGACCGCGGGTCTTCGACAAAGGAACCACCCCCTCCTCGGACCGCGACAAACAGTGGCGGCATACCCCGTATTCTGCACGCTCCACCAGATTTGCCTACCTTTTTGGCGCCCGGCAAAGAAATGACGGACGGTCACTGAATAGTCACCTACCGCTCATTTCCCCGGTGGAGCACGCGCCTTTTCGCGAATCCCGTTCGGCTGCGGCGGCACCCGGCTGAGCGGCCGGGTCCCCGCACCGCACCGGGCCTCTCCGGTGCGCGGAGAGGCCGTGTCGCCGCACGTGGCGGCGTGCCGTCCGGTCTCCCGGGCACGGAAACAATCCTTTTGAGCGCCGTCCGGCCCCTCGGTAAGCTAGTCGATTCGCTGCCTGATGACCACCACCTCCGTTTACGAATGCGAGGCGATTTCCGCATGCCCACCGAACGCCTGCTCTCCGGTACGGACGACGGTCCGTCCCCGGACGACCCGCCCTCCGCCCCAGGCCCCTCCCCGGACCGTCCCCCCTCTCCCGGGCCCTCCGGCGAGGCGGCCGACGAGACGGCCGCGGCCCGGATCCTCGCCGCCGAGCGCGAGCACCTGGCCGTCTCCCGGGCCGCCCTGCGCGCGATGCGCGAGCACGCGCAGTCCCTGTCCTCGGACGCCGCCGGAGACTGGGTCTCCCAGCAGATCCTGCAGGCGCTGCTGGACCAGCGGGTGGCCGCGCTCGCCGACCACTCCGGCACCCCCCTCTTCTTCGGCCGGCTCGACCGCTCCGTCGCCGACGACCTGCCGGGCACCGTCCACGTCGGGCGCCGGCACGTCCACGACGACCGCAGCCGCCCCCTGGTCGTCGACTGGCGGGCCCCGATCTCCCGGGCGTTCTACCAGGCCAGCCCGTCCGACCCGATGGGCGTCTCGCGCCGCCGCCGGTTCGGCTACCACGGCGGCGAGCTCACCGCCTTCGAGGACGAGCGGCTCGACCAGGGGGAGGTGCTCCGCCAGTCGAAGATCCTCACCGAGGAGATCGAACGGCCCCGCTCCGGTCCGATGCGCGACATCGTCGCGACCATCCAGCCCGACCAGGACGAGATCGTCCGCTCCGAGCTGACCCGGACGGTGTGCGTCCAGGGCGCCCCCGGCACCGGGAAGACCGCCGTCGGCCTGCACCGCGCCGCCTACCTGCTCTTCACCCACCGGGAGAAGCTCGCCCGGTCCGGGGTGATGATCGTCGGGCCCAACCGGGCCTTCCTGTCCTACATCTCCTCGGTGCTCCCCGCCCTGGGCGAGGTCAAGGTCGACCAGACCACGGTCGCCGGGATGCTCGGCGACCACGCCGCCCCGGAGGACCCCGCGGTGGCCGCGGTCAAGGGCGACGCCCGGATGGTGCCGGTGCTGCGGCGGGCGCTCTGGGCGCACATCGTCAAGCCTGCCGAGGGCCTGCTGTACACCCGGGGGATCAACCGCTACCGGGTGGCCGACCACGAGGTCCGCGAGATCGTCGCCGCCCTGCGCGGCACCACCCGCTACAACCCCGGCCGCGCGACCCTCGCCCAGCGCCTGGCCCACCTGGTGCTGGTCCGGATGGAGCAGCGCGGCGAGTCCCCCGACGACCGGGTGCAGGACGCCGTCGCCCGCTCCAAGCCGGTCAAGCAGCTGGTGGAGCAGGTCTGGCCCAAGCTCACCCCCCAGCAGGTCCTGCACCGGCTGCTGAGCGACCCCGCGTTCCTGGCCGCCTCGGCCAGGGACGGCCTCACCCCGGACGAGCAGGCCGCGCTGCTGTGGGCCAGGCCGCCCAAGTCGTTCCGCTCGGCGAAGTGGTCGGCGGCCGACAGCGCGCTGCTGGACGAGCTCGGCGACATGATGGAGCGCACCCCGTCCCTCGGCCACCTGGTCGTGGACGAGGCCCAGGACCTGTCGGCGATGCAGCTGCGCGCCCTGGGGCGGCGGTGCCGTACGGGGTCGGCCACCGTCCTGGGCGACCTCGCCCAGGGCACCACTCCGTGGTCGGCGCGCTCCTGGACCGAGGTCCTGCACCACCTCGGCTTCCCGCCGGGCGACGGGCAGGACGGCGGCGGGGGCGCGGTGACCGAGCTGACGCTGGGCTTCCGTGTGCCCCGCGAGGTCCTGGACTACGCCGCCCGCCTGCTGCCCTCGGTCGCCCCCGGCCTGGCCGCGCCCCGGTCGCTCCGTCCCGGCGCGGGCTCGCTGTCCGTACGGCACGCGCCCGACCCGGCCGCGTCCCTGGCGGAGGCGGCCGTGCAGGCGCTCTCCCGGGAGGGCTCGATCGGCGTCATCGTCGCCGACGCCGGGGTCTCCGCCGCCTCCGAGGCGCTGTCCGGGTTCGACCACCGCGTGCTGGCGCCCGACTCCGTCGAGGAGCACCGCCTCCTGGTCGTCCCTGCGAGCCTGGCCAAGGGCCTGGAGTACGACCACGTCATCGTGGTCGAGCCGGCCGACATCGTGGAGGCCGAGCCCCGCGGGCTGGCCAGGCTGTACGTGGTGCTGACCCGCGCGGTCACCTCCCTGACGGTGCTGCACGCCAGGGACCTCCCGCCCCAGCTGACCGGCTGACCGGCCGCGCGGAGGGGACCGCGCGGGAGCCGGGAAAAGCAAAGGGAGCCGGGAAAAGGAAAGGGCCGGTCCCGTGAGGGACCGGCCTCTTCTTCGAGCAGGCGCCGGACTAGAAGTCCATGTCGCCGCCGCCCGGCATGCCGCCGGCCGGAGCGGGGTTCTTCTCGGGCTTCTCGGCGATGACGGCCTCGGTGGTGAGGAACAGCGCCGCGATGGACGCCGCGTTCTGCAGCGCGGAACGGGTCACCTTGGCCGGGTCGATGATGCCCGACTCGAACATGTTGACGTAGTCGCCGGTGGCGGCGTTCAGGCCCTCACCCGGGGTGAGGTTGCGCACCTTCTCCACCACGACGCCGCCCTCGAGGCCGGCGTTGACGGCGATCTGCTTCAGCGGCTCCTCGAGCGCCTTGCGGACGATCGCGGCGCCGGTGGCCTCGTCACCGAGCAGCTCGAGCTTGTCGAACGCCTTGGCGCCGGCCTGCAGCAGGGCCACGCCACCGCCGGGGACGATGCCCTCCTCGACGGCCGCCTTGGCGTTGCGCACGGCGTCCTCGATGCGGTGCTTGCGCTCCTTGAGCTCGACCTCGGTCGCCGCGCCGGCCTTGATGACGGCGACGCCGCCGGCCAGCTTGGCGAGACGCTCCTGGAGCTTCTCGCGGTCGTAGTCGGAGTCGGTGTTCTCGATCTCGGCGCGGATCTGGTTGACCCGGCCGGCGATCTGCTCGGCGTCACCGGCACCGTCGACGATGGTGGTCTCGTCCTTGGTGATGATGACCTGGCGGGCGCGGCCGAGCTGCTCCAGCGCGGTGGACTCGAGCTTGAGGCCGAGGTCCTCGCTGATGACCTGGGCGCCGGTCAGGACGCCGATGTCGCCCAGCATCGCCTTGCGGCGGTCGCCGAAGCCCGGGGCCTTGACGGCGACCGAGCGGAACAGGCCGCGGATCTTGTTGACGACCAGGGTGGCCAGGGCCTCGCCCTCGACGTCCTCGGCGATGATCAGCAGCGGCTTGCCGGCCTGCACGACCTTGTCGAGGACCGGGAGCAGGTCCTTGTTGGCGGACACCTTGGAGTTGACGACGAGGATGTAGGGGTCGTCGAGGACGGCCTCCATACGCTCCGGGTCGGTCACGAAGTAGGGCGAGATGTAACCCTTGTCGAAGCGCATGCCCTCGGTGAGCTCGAGCTCCAGGCCGAAGGTGTTGCTCTCCTCGACGGTGATGACGCCTTCCTTGCCGACCTTGTCCATCGCCTCGGCGATCATCTCGCCGATCTGCGGGTCGCCCGCGGAGATGGAGGCCGTGGAGGCGATCTGCGCCTTCGTCTCCACGTCCTTGGCCAGCTTGGAGAGCTCCTCGCTGACGCGCTCGACGGCGGCCTCGATGCCCTTCTTCAGGGCCATCGGGTTGGCGCCGGCGGCGACGTTGCGCAGGCCCTCGCGGACCAGCGCCTGGGCGAGCACGGTGGCGGTGGTGGTGCCGTCACCCGCGACGTCGTCGGTCTTCTTGGCGACTTCCTTGACGAGCTCGGCCCCGATCTTCTCCCACGGGTCCTCGAGCTCGATCTCCTTGGCGATGGAGACACCGTCGTTGGTGATCGTGGGGGCGCCCCACTTCTTCTCCAGAACGACGTTACGGCCCTTGGGGCCGAGGGTCACCTTCACGGCGTCCGCGAGCTGGTTCATACCACGCTCGAGACCGCGCCGGGCGTCCTCGTCAAACGCGATCATCTTGGCTGCCATACGGCTAGACCTCCCAAACACAGGGTGGCGTGCACCGGATCGAGCCGACGCCCGCGACGGCATGTGGACCCGCGACTCCGTTCGGCGGGTCCCATCGTCTCGATCCAGGGTTGGCACTCTCAAACAGAGAGTGCCAACGAACTGTTTAGCACTCTACCCTGCCGAGTGCAAGCTACGCCCCGCTGAGCTGGGCTCCGCCCAGAGCGAAGGCACCACATCGGGGCGAAGCCCCGGATGCGGGAACGCGAAGGCCCGGCCCTCCGGAGCCTCCGGCGGGCCGGGCCGACATGTGGGGGATCCGCGCGGACCGCACTGCCGCGGGAGTCCCGGCCGTCTCCGGCGCATCCGCCGGCCGACCGCCTCAGACGGTCCGGACGGCCTCCGCCTGCGGGCCCTTCTGCCCCTGGGTGATCTCGAACTCGACCCGCTGGCCTTGCTCGAGCGCACGATAGCCGTCCATCAGGATCGCGGAGTAATGGACGAAAACATCCTTACCACCGTCTACCGCGATGAAGCCGTAGCCCTTGTCCGCGTTGAACCATTTGACGGTGCCCTGCGCCACTTCCGACTCCTCTTACCGGCCCTGAAGACCACGCCCATTCCACTCGCGAAGCCTTCGATCTCCGCGGCGAAGACCTCGCCCGCATCGATCGTTCTCGACCATACCTGTGGGACACCGTAGGGCAACAGAGTCAATCCGCTAATCATCCGTTTACCGGCGCCTTTGGCAGGAGAACAAGCTTTTGCCCTCGCGCCGTTTAGTTCAATATTGCATTATTTCCTCACGTCCCAGATATGAACGGGCGCCACAAAGCACGACACCCGCACGCGGCCGGAGCGGCGTACGGGTGTCGTGGAGGCGCCAGGGGCGCCCGGAGCGGCCTGGACGGCCCGAGGGGATCAGCCCCCGGCGACCGCCGGGATGATGGAGATCTGGACCCCGGACGGCGTGGCGGTCTCGAGGTTGTCCGCGAAACGGACGTCCTCTTCGCCCACATAAACGTTGACAAAACGTCGGATCTTGCCCGTTTCATCGAGAATCCGGGCACCGATGCCGGGGAAGTCCGCGTCGAGCTTCTCCAGGACCTCCCGCAGGGTTGCCCCTTCTCCGCTCACCTCGGCGGCGCCATTGGTGTACGTGCGAAGAATCGTCGGAATCCGCACAGAAACGCTCATAGTCCAGTACCTTTCAGGAGTTCTCAGGCGAGGGCGGCACGGAATGCGTCAAGAGACGGCCGGATGACCGCGGTGGGCCGGGCGTGGTCGGCCACCGCGTCGAGGGTCTTGAGCCCCTCCCCGGTGTTGAGGACGACCGTCTCGGCGTCGGGGTCGAGTCTGCCCTCGGCGACCAGCTTGCGGAGCACGCCGACGGTGACGCCGCCCGCGGTCTCGGCGAAGACGCCCTCGGTCCGGGCCAGCAGCCTGATCGCGTCGACGATCTCGGCGTCCGTGACGTCCTCCACCGCGCCGCCGGTGCGCCGGGCGATGTCCAGGACGTACGGGCCGTCGGCCGGGTTGCCGATCGCCAGCGACTTGGCGATGGTGTCCGGCTTGACCGGGCGGATCACGTCGTGGCCGGCCTTGTAGGCCGCCGAGACGGGCGAGCACCCCTCGGCCTGCGCGGCGAAGATCTTGTACGGCCGGTCCTCGACGAGACCGAGGGACACCAGCTCCTTGAACCCCTTGTCGATCTTCGTCAGCTGGGAGCCGGAGGCCACCGGGACGATGATCTGCTCGGGGAGCCGCCAGCCGAGCTGCTCGGCGATCTCGTAGGCCAGCGTCTTGGAGCCCTCCGCGTAGTACGGGCGGAGGTTGACGTTGACGAAGCCCCACCGGTCGCCCAGCTCGTCGCCGATGAGCTCCGAGCAGAAGCGGTTCACGTCGTCGTAGCTGCCGTCGATGGCCACCAGGCGCCCGCCGTACACCGAAGCCATGACGATCTTGGCCTGCTCCAGGTCGGAGGGGATGAACACGCAGGCGTCCAGTCCGGCGCGCGCGGCGGCCGCGGTGACCGCGCCCGCGAGGTTGCCGGTGGAGGAGCAGGACAGGGTGTGGAAACCGAAGTTGCGGGCCGCCTCGACCGCGATGGCCACCACGCGGTCCTTGAAGGAGTGCGTGGGGTTGCCCGAGTCGTCCTTCACGTGCAGGGAGCGCAGGCCCAGCTCGCGGGCGAGGTTGTCGGCCTTGACCAGCTTGGTCCAGCCGGGGGCCATGTTGCGCTTGGAGGCCACGTCCGCCGGGACGGGGAGCAGCGCGCGGTAGCGCCAGATGTTCGCCGGCCCCGCGGCGATCTGCTCGCGGGTGACCCGGGGGAACTCGTAGGCGATCTCGAGGGGGCCGAAACACTCGGTACAGGCGAAGTCCGGGCCGAGGGGGGAGCGCGCCCCGCACTCGCGGCAGGAGAGCGCGACGGCCGGACCGAAGTCAAGGGAGGTGGTGGTGGTTTCAGTGCTTGCAAGCGCCATGAAGCGAGGCCTTTCCCTCATCTTCGTCTGCGACCACCTTGGTCACAGACCGGAATTGGCACCTGTCCCGGCCGACCTCGTCAGATCACGAGTCTTGAACCGGGAGGGTTGCCGGGGCTTCGCAGGGCCGGTCCCTCCACCCCTCTGGATGAGCAATATTCAGTTGTCGAACCTGATGAGCAGGTTGCAAGCACTCTACCCCGGCCGGTCACCGCTCTGACCATCCATCTCACTTTCCGAGACGGCGTGTGTCGACCGGCGGACACCCGGGGCGGGCGCACCCGGCCGGGTCAGAAGCCGTAGGCGTCGCCCAGCGCGTTCTGGACGTACTTGCGCGCCTGGTGGATGCGGGATTTGGCGGTGCCCAGCGGGATGCCGAGCTGCTCGGCCACCTCGTTGTAGTCGAGCTGGCAGATGTCGCGCAGCACCAGCGCCTGGGCCAGCTCGGGCTTGTCGGCCTCCAGCGCCTCCATCACGTCGAGCAGGTCCAGCCGGGACCCGGCGATCACGCTCACCCGGGCCACGTCGGGCTTCTGCAGCGGCAGCTCGTCGGAGCTCTGCTCGGCCGCCCGGCGCTTCAGCGAGCGGTAGGTCGTCCGGGCGCAGTTGGCCGTCACGATGTGCAGCCAGGTGGTGAACCGGGCCCGGCCCTCGAAGCGGCCGATGTTGCGCGCCACCGCCAGCAGGGTGTCCTGGCACGCCTCCTCGGCGTCCTGCCGGTAGGGCAGGATCCGCCCGCAGTGCCGCAGCACGTCGGGCTCGATCCGCTTGAGCAGTTCGCCCAGCGCGCGGTGGTCGCCCTGGGCGGCCGCGCGGGCCAGTGCCTCGGTCGTCTCGTCCAGCGCCATCCGAGCCCCCATCAGCGATCACGGTCGCTGGACATCCTATGGGCGGGGGCAATGTTTGGTTAACCTCTGGGGCAAGCGTGCCCCGGGGCGGACCGACCGGCCGCCGTCCGCAGTAGGCAGGAGACGAGGGGCATGTCCTAGACGAGGAAGAACAGATGAACACGATCCTGGTGGCGTCCAATCGTGGTCCCGTCTCGTTCACCGTTTCGGAGGACGGCTCCCTGTGCATGCGCAGGGGCGGCGGCGGGCTGGTGTCCGGCCTGTCCGAGGTGGCCAAGGAGCTGGACATGCTCTGGGTCTGCGCCGCGCTCTCCGACGGCGACCGCGGCGCCGTACGGCTGGCGCCCGGCGGCCGCATCGACCAGGCCGGCTACGACACCGGCGCGCTGCGCATGCTGGACATCCCGCCGGCGACGTTCCACCGGGCCTACAACGCGGTGGCCAACTCCACGCTCTGGTTCGTCCACCACCTGCTCTACGACACCGCCAACACCCCGCACTTCGACGCGCGCTTCCGCCGGGAATGGGAGTCCTACCAGTCCTACAACGCCGCGTTCGCCGTGGCGCTGGCCGAGGAGGCCGCGCACGGCGCGCAGGTGCTGGTCCAGGACTACCACCTCAGCCTGACCCCGGCGATGCTCCGGGTCGACCGGCCCGACCTGCGCATCGCGCACTTCTCGCACACCCCGTGGGCCCCTCCCGAGTACTTCGCCCTGCTCCCCGACGACGTCGCCGTCGAGCTGCTGGAGGGCGTCCTGGGCGCCGACCACGCCGGCTTCCTGACCACGCGCTGGGCGGGTGCGTTCATGGACTGCTGCGAGGCGGTCCTCGGCGCCGAGATCGACCGCGCCGGCCACACCGTCTCCCACGCCGGCCGTACCACCCGGATCGGCGTGCACCCGCTGGGCGTGGACGGCGAGGCGCTGTGGGCCAGGGCGGGCGAGCCCGACGTCGAGTCGCACATGGCGGCCCTGCGCGACCAGGTCGGCGACCGGAAGCTGATCGTCAGGATCGACCGGACCGAGCTGTCCAAGAACATCGTCCGGGGGCTGGCCGCCTACCGCGAGTTCCTGGCCGCCCATCCGGAGTGGCACGGCCGCGTCGTGCACCTGGCCTTCGCCTACCCGTCCCGGCACGACCTGCCCGAGTACCGGGAGTACACCGCGGCGGTGCAGCGCTGCGCCAAGGAGATCGAGGACGAGTACGCCACCGAGGACTGGGACCCGCTCATCCTCAACGTGAACGACGACTACCCGCGCTCCCTGGCCGCCTACCGGCTGGCCGACGTGCTCCTGGTCAACCCCATCCGCGACGGCATGAACCTGGTGGCCAAGGAGGGTCCCATCCTCTCACCCGCCGGCGCGCTGGTCCTGTCCCGGGAGGCGGGCGCGGCGGTCGAGCTGAGCCCCGACGCCCTGGTGATCAACCCCTACGACGTCTCGGCCACGGCCGAGGCCCTGCACCGGGGCCTGGTGATGCCCGAGGAGGAGCGCAGGCGGCGGGGCGCCCGGCTGGCCGCCGCGGCCGCCGCGCTCCCCCCGCACCTGTGGTTCGCCGAGCAACTGGCGGCCCTCGGCTGGTCACCCGACCAGGTGAGGTAGTTTCGGTGGGCAAATCGCCTTCCGTCCGCTGGGGGAACATCGGTGACCGCGATCACGTCCGTCCGATTGGTCCGTGACCGCGCCACCTGGCTCATCTACCTCCAGCTCGGCGTCTTCGCCACCTACCTGTACGGCCTCAGCGCGGTCCTGCCGCTGCTCCGCCTCGACCTGGAGATCACCCAGGCCGTCGCCGGGCTGCACGGCACCGCGATGGCCGCGGGCGCCGTCCTGACCGGGCTCGCGCTGCCCCGGCTGACCCGCGCGATCGGCCGCCCGGCCGTCGCCTGGACCGGCCTGGCCGGGATGAACGCCGGCGTGCTGCTGGTGCTGCTCGGCGGCGTCCTGCCGGTCACCCTCCTCGGGTACGCCGTCGCCGGCGGAATGGCCTCGATCATGCTCTACTCGGGCATGGCCGTGCTCAGCGACCACCACGGCCCGGCGGGCCCCGCGGCGATCAGCGAGGCCAACGCGGTGTGCGTGACCGTCGGCATCGCGGTGCCGTTCCTGGTCAGCATCGCCGCGCAGAGCGCGCTCGGCTGGCGGGCCGCGCTGCTGGCCACCCCGGTCGCGAGCGCCCTGCTCGCGCTGGCCATGGGCCGCGTCCGGATCCCCGGGGCCGACCGCGCCGGGACCGCCGGGGACGGCGCGGTCCCCACGCCCGGAGGGCGGTTCGACGGGCGGTCCGGGGGGCGGCCCGGCGGGCACGACCGCGCCGAGCCCGCCGGGGACGGCGCGGCCCCGGCGGCCGGGGAGCGGTTCGGCGGGCGGTTCTACCTGGCCGGCGCGGTGCTGTTCTGCTGCGTCGCGATGGAGTTCTGCTTCAACCTGTGGGCGGCGAAACTGGTCTCCGACCAGACGGGGCTGTCGGCGGCGGTGGCGGCGACCGCGCTGACCGCGTTCACCGCCGGCATGGCCGCCGGTCGCTGGGGCGGCGCCTGGCTGGCCCTGCGGATCGCGCCCACCTCCCTGTTCATCGGCGCGCTCGCGCTCACCGGCGCGGGCTGGGCGATCTTCTGGGTGAGCGGAAACCCCGTCGTGTCCTACCTGGGCCTGGTCCTGTCCGGGATCGGCGTCTCGTTGCACTTCCCGCTGGCGCTCTCGCGCGTGCTCGCCGCCTCCGGCGGCCTCCTGGACCGGGCCTCGGCCGTGGCCGCGGTCTTCTCCGGCCTGGCCATCGGCGCGGGACCGTTCGTGCTGGGCGCGCTGGCCGACGGGTTCGGCGCCCAGCGCGCCTTCCTCATGGTCCCCGTGCTGATCGGCCTGGCCGTCGGCGGGATCCTGGCCGGCGGCCGGTAGACGACGCGGAACCGACGGACGACGCAGGGCGGGCAGACCGCGCGAGGTCGGCGGACGACACCGGACCGGCAGAGGGCGCGGAACCGGCGGACGGCCGCGGGGCGGCCGAGGCCGTGCCCTCCGGCCCCGTCCGGTCCCGGTCCCCGTCCGGTCAGCTCCAGGTGGCGTTCTTCAGCACGTTCGCAAGACCGGGGGTGTTCCACACGTCCACCACCAGGATCTTCGAGGTCGGCAGGAACCACTCCCGCTGGGTGAAGCTCGCGGTCTTCCGCCCGCTGCCGTGCGTCACGCACGTGTTGGGCCACGCGGCGTACTTCGCCTTGTGCCCGCGTCCGACCTGGCGCAGGCCGGTGGTGGCCCTCTTCCCGTCGGCGTGCCAGGCGGTCTTGTCGGTGAAGGGGCAGGGGACCACGCCGCTGAAGGGATGGAACTGGTTCTTCCCCGTGTAGGTGATGTAGCCGCCGCCGACCGGGACCCGGGTGATCGCCTTCGGGCCGAAGACCCAGAACGACCGGCAGCCGGAGAGGAAGGGCTCCGGGAACCTGCACTTCCCGGTCACCACCGTGACGATGTCCCCCTCACGGTGCACCTTCCATCCCGAGGGGATCTTCAGGTTCATCCCCCGGAACGAGAAGGTCTTGGTCCCGGAGGCCGACGGAGCCGCCGCGGCCGCCGGCGCCCCCGGAGCGGCCGAGCCGGCCGAGGCGGCCGCCGGAGCGGCGAGCACGGCGGCGGCCGCCAGGCCGGCGAGGATGGAAGATCTCTTTCTCATGACCGGGACGCTAGGCCCCGCCACTTGCGGATCACTTGCCGCCCGGTTGGCGCGCATCGCCCCACCCCGCCCCGCCGGCCGGTCGGCGCGCGTCACCCCGCCGCGCCGCCCGATGTCAGCTCCAGGTGGCGTTCTTCAGCACGTTCGACAGGCCCGGGGTGTTCCACACGTCCACCACCAGGATCTTCGAGGTCGGCAGGAACCACTCCCGCTGGGCGAAGGTCGCCGTCTGCCGCCCGCCCCGGTGCGTCACGCACCGGCCGAACCAGGAGACGTACTTCGCCTTGTGCCCGCGCCCGACCCGGCGCAGGCCGACCGCGGTGGGCTTGCCGATCACCTGGCCGGTCTTGGCGCTGAAGGGGCAGGACTGCACGTCGCTCGCCGGATAGAAGGGCTGCTCGCCGGTGTAGGCGCCGAAGCCCTCGCGACCGTACTTGATCGCCTCCGGGCCGAGCACCCAGAAGCCCTTGCAGCCGGGGGCGAAGTAGGCGGGCCGGTCGCACCGGCCCGTCTGCACCAGCATCCAGTCACCCTGGCGGTGCACCTGCCAGCCGGAGGGGACCCGCAGCCTCATCCCCCGGAAGGAGACGGTCCGGGTGCCCGCCGCCCCCGAGGTCACCGCTGCGGTCGCCGCACCCGGGGTCCCCGAGGTCCCCGAAGTCCCCGCGGCGGCCGAGGCGGTGACCGGGGCGGCGAGCACGGTGACGCCGGCCAGCACGGCGAGGACGAAAGATCGCTTTCTCATGCCGGGCAAGCTATCGGCCGCCACTTGCCGCCGACTTGACGACCGGTTGTGCCCGCCCCGGGCCATGACGGATCATGCCCGCTCCGGGTCACGGCCGATCACGTCCGCCCCGGGTCACGACCGGTCGTGGCCGCGCCGGGTCACGGACGGCGTGCGGCGATCGCGTCGCTGATCGAGCCGAGCAGTTCGACGACCCCGGCGGGCCCGTCCACCACGATGTCGGCCTCCACGCTGAGCTCGGCCGACCCGCTGAACACCGTCACGCCGGGCAGCCCGCAGGTCCGTACGGCCTCGAAGGCCGCCAGGTCGCCGAGGTCGTCCCCGGCGAACAGCACCGAGCGCGCCGAGCGCTCCCGCAGGAAGTCGCCCAGCGCCACCCCCTTGTCCGTCCCCGGCGGCCGGAGCTCCAGCACGAATTTGCCCGGCTCGACCGCCAGGCCCGTCTCCGCGGCCAGCTCCGCGACCGGACCGGCCAGCGCGTCGAACGCGGCCTGCGGCGACGCGGTCCGCCGGGTGTGCACGGCCACCGCCCGCCCCTTGTCCTCGATCCCGACCCCGGCGATCCCGGCGACCAGCGTGGGCAGCTCGGCTCTGACCGTGATCAGGCCGGGGTGGGGCGGCGGACTGGACAGCTCGCCGCCCTCCCAGCGTTCGAGGCCGTAGTGGCCGAGCACGACCAGGCCGGGCACTCCGGCCAGGGAGCCGTACTCGACGGCCGTGGCCGCCGGGCGGCCCGTGATGACCACCAGGGAGCCGACCAGCCCACCGAGTCTGGCCAGCGCCTCCGGACCGGCCGGGTGGATCCTGGCCGACTCCGGATCCGGCACGATCGGCGCGAGCGTGCCGTCGAAGTCGAGGCCGACCACCGCTCCGGCGGGGTCGGCCACGATCGCCTCCAATGCTTCGATCATGCTTCGGTGCCCGTCCTGTCGAAGGTCATGCTTCGCCATCCGTCCCGTCGAAGGTCATGCTTCGGTGCCCGTCCTGTCGGATCCCGTGCCCGCCGGGGAGCCCCGGAAGACGCCCGCCGCGTCGGGCCCGCCGGTGCCGCACCCGCGGATCACCGGTGCCGTACCCGCGGATCAGGGGCGCAAGCCCAGCCTCCGGGCGGCGCGGTCGCGTCTGCGGCTCTCGCGGAGCCGGCGCAGGCGTTTGACCAGCATCGGGTCGTGGGCGAGGGCCTCGGGTCGCTCGATGAGCTCGCTGAGCAGCTGGTAGTAACGGGTGGCGGACAGGTCGAAGGCCTCGCGGATGGCCTGCTCCTTGGCGCCCGCGTAACGCCACCACTGGCGTTCGAAGGCGAGCAGCTCCCGCTCCCTCTCGGTGAGGGCCCGCGCGGCAGCGCCCTGAGCGGCGTCCTGGGCAGCACTGTCACCGGGGATCGGCGCAGTGTCCATTGGTGTCCTCCTCGGTCGGGCGCGCGGTGACCGCACCGCGCGCACGCGGCCCGATGCCAGGATAGTCGGGAATTTCCGGCTGTTCATGGCAGATGGTCAGACGTACAGTCACCTGATGTGACCTCTGTCATCACCCTCCTCACCGACTACGGGCTGGAAGACGGCTACGCCGCCATGTGCCACGGCGTCATCGCCGGGATCGCGCCGGGCATCCGCATCATCGACGTGTGCCACCTCGTGCCCTCCGGCGACGTACGGCGCGGCGCGGCGATCCTGGCACAGACGGTTCCCTATCTCCCCCCGGGCATACATGTCGCCGTCATCGACCCCGGCGTCGGCGGCTCCCGCCGGGCCGTGGCGGTGGAGGCCGGCGACCACGTCTTCCTCGGCCCGGACAACGGGGTGCTCTCCTGGGCGGTCCACGCCGCCGGCGGCGCGCGGACGGCCCACCAGGTCACCCGGGCGGAGTTCTTCCTGGAACGGGTCTCGCCGACGTTCCAGGGACGCGACGTCTTCGCCCCCGTGGCCGCCCACCTGGCGACCGGCCGCACCCCGGCCGAGCTCGGGCCGGAGGTCCCGCCGGACAGGCTGGTCTCCCTGCCCGCCCCGACCTCCCTGCTCCGGGAGGACGCCGTGGAGGGCGAGGTGCTGTCGGTGGACCGCTACGGGAACGTCCAGCTCTCCATCAGCGCGGGCGATCTGGGCTCCCTGGGCGTCCGGGCGGGGAGCGTCCTGGCGGTCCGGCTCGGCAGGCGGCAGATCGCGGTGCCGTTCCGCGAGACGTTCGCCGCGGTCCCCCCGGGCGACCTGGTCGCCTTCACCGACTCGGCCGGGCTGGTCGCACTGGCCGTACACTCCGGCGACGCCTCGCAGCGCCTCGGTCTGCCGCCCGGAGCCCACGTGAGGCTCGCGCCGGCCTCCTGAACCCAGGCGAGACCGGTGCCCGCCTGCTGAGCCCTGGTGACCCGCGTCGGCCTACTGAGCCCGGATGAGACCGGTGCCCGCCTGCTGGGCCCGGCACCGGCCGCGCCCGGCCATACCCCACATACAGGGCACGGCGTGCTACAGACGGTACTGAAGTGACTAAAGGCAATAACCATCCGTATTGTCTCGTTTACTGAAAGCACCGGACCGACCCGGTGATCACGTGTCAGAATCCCCTCTGACGTCTTCTCCCCTCCCCCTTGTCGAGGTCGCCGTGTCCTCTGCACGCGCGCTCAGTACCGCTCTGGCCGTGACCGTCCTCACCGCGTTCACCTGGCCCGCCGACTCCGCCGACGGCGCTCCGGGCCACCCGGGGCGACAGGAGCCGCAGTGGGCGCTGACCGCGCTGGACGCGCGGGAGGCCTGGCGGACCACCCGCGGCGCGGGGGTGACCGTCGCGGTGCTGGACACGGGGGTCGACGCCTCCCACCCCGACCTCGCGGGCGCGGTCGTCGAGGGCCCCGACCTGACGGGCACGGCGCGCAGGAGGTCGCTGTGGGGACGCCACGGCACCGCCATGGCCAGCGTCATCGCCGGCCGCGGGCACGGTGGCGGCCGCTCCCCCGGCGTCACGGGGATCGCCCCCGCCGCGACGGTCCTGTCCGTCCGGGTCGCGCTGGAGAACGACGACCCCCGGCGCGGCCGGGGCCGCGAGCGGGGCCGGGACGCGCTGGCCCGGGGCATCCGCTACGCCGCCGACCACGGCGCCCGGGTGATCAGCATGTCCCTGGGCGGCGGCGGAGGATCGTGGAAGGGCTCCGCGGCCGAGGAGAGGGCGGTGCGGTACGCCCTCGGCAGGGGCGCGGTGCTGGTGGCCTCCTCCGGCAACGACGGCGCGGGCCCGAACCGGCGGAACTTCCCCGCGGCCTACCCGGGGGTGATCGCGGTGGGCGCGGTGGACGAGAGGATGCGCGTGACGTCCTTCTCCAACCGGCAGGACTACCTGTCCGTGGTCGCGCCGGGCAGCGGGATCCTCACCGCCGACGGGCCGGACTCCTACGTGGTCGGGGACGGCACGAGCTCGGCCGCCGCGCTGGTCGCCGGGGTGGCGGCGCTGGTCAGGGCGGCCTTCCCCGAACTGGGTCCGGCCGAGGTCCGCCGGGCCGTCGAGCGCGGCACCGTCCACGCCCCGGCGGACGGGCACGACCCGGCCTACGGCCACGGTGTGGTCAACGCGGCCCGGGCGTTGGAGGAGGCGGCCGGGATCCGTCGCCGGCCGCTCCGGGCCTCCGCCCCGCGGTGGACCCCGCCCGGCCCGCTCGTCGACGCGGTGCTCTCCCGCCGGGCGGTCTGCGTCCTGCTGGTCCTGCTCGTCCTCGCCCTGACGGTCCACCGGCTGACCCGGCGCCGCAGCGGCGCCTCCGGCTTCCCCGGCCCCTGGTGAGCCCGCCGTACAGCGGACACTCCCCCGACGGTCAAGATCCGAACCGTTTCCACCCTCGACCATGACCGGTTCGGTAACGGCTCGGCCATCATCGCCACCGCCCTTCGGAGTTCCCTCCCTGCGGCGGCGACCCGGTCCCCATACTGCTAAGCGCCAGTTCGGCGTCACATCGGCCCAGCACGATCGCATCCCGCGTGCCCGGCCCGGAACATCTTCGGGGGAAGAACAACCATGATCCGTCGCATTCTCGCGGCCACCGCCATCGCCGCCGTCGCCGTCGCCGGCACGGCCACCCTGGCCTCCGCGAACGTCTTCGACAGTCCCAACCCGCTCGAGCGCATCCTGGGCGAGAACGGTCCGCTCAGCTCGCTCCTGGGCGGCCCCGACGGCCTCAGCGACCTCCTGGGCCGCGGCGAAGGGGCCCCGCACGGGGCTCCGCACGAGCAGTACCCGGGCGGCGGCCCGGACGGCGGCTACCCCGGTGACGGCCCGTACGGCGAGTACCGCGGCGACGGCCCGCAGGGCTAGGACCCGGGTGACCGCCCGCACGGCCGGTCCGCCGGCGGCATCAGGCGGGCCGCCCCCGGCGGCGCTCCCGCGCCCGCCGCCGGGGGCGGCCCGCCTGCCGCGCTCCCCTGACCCTGCCGGTCGGCCCTGCGGGTCAGTAGGGCCGGGGCACCGGGTACAGCTCGGGGAAGTGGCAGGCGCTCTCGTGCGAGGCGCCGGGCCGTACCTGGAGCGGCGGCTCCTGCTGGGCGCAGACGTCCCGCGCCTTCCAGCACCGGGTGCGGAACCGGCAGCCCGACGGCGGGTCGGCCGGGGAGGGCGGGTCCCCCTGCAGGATGATCCGCTCGCGCCGCTCGCGCCCGTCCGGATCGGGGACGGGGACCGCCGACAGGAGCGCCCTGGTGTAGGGGTGCTCCGGGCGGCTGTAGATGTCGGCGTCCCGGCCGAGCTCGACCATCTTGCCGAGGTACATCACGCCGACGCGGTCGGAGATGTGCCGGACCACCGACAGGTCGTGCGCGATGAAGATGTAGGACAGGCCGAACTCGCGCTGCAGCCGCCCCAGCAGGTTGACGACCTGCGCCTGGATCGACACGTCGAGCGCCGAGACCGGCTCGTCGCAGACCATGATCTCGGGCCGGAGCGCCAGTCCCCGCGCGATGCCGATGCGCTGGCGCTGACCGCCGGAGAACTGGTGCGGGTAGCGGTCGGCGTGGTCCGGGTCGAGGCCCACGATCTCCAGGAGCTCCTGCACCCTGCGCCGGCGCCTCCCCCTGGGCAGCACGTCCTGGTGGATCTCGTACGGCTCGCCGACGATGTCCCCGACGGTCATCCGCGGGTTCAGCGACGTGTACGGGTCCTGCATCACCATCTGGATGTTGCGGCGGACCTGCTTGAGCTCGGCGCCCTTCGCCCGGGTGATCTCCCGGCCGCCGACCCGCACCGAGCCCGAGGTCGGCCGCTCCAGCGCCATCAGCAGCCTGGCCAGCGTGGACTTCCCGCAGCCGGACTCGCCCACGATGCCGAGCGTCTCGCCCCGGCGCAGGTCGAAGGAGACGCCGTCCACGGCCCTGATCGCGCCGACCTGCCTCCTGACCAGGGCGCCCTGGGTCACCGGGAAGTGCTTGACCAGGTCGCGGACCTCGAGAACCGGGTCACCCGTGGCTGCCATCGAGGACCTCCCTCCAGTAGTGGCAGGCGCTGCCGCGGGTCGGGCCGATGCGGTGCAGCGGCGGCGCCTCGACGGCGCAGTCCCCCTGCCGGTAGGGGCAGCGCGGGGCGAAGGAGCAGCCCGGCGGCATGTCCAGCAGGTTCGGCGGCAGGCCCGTGATGGCGTGCAGCTCCCGTCCCTTGCGGTCGATGCGCGGGATCGAGTCCAGCAGGCCCCGGGTGTAGGGGTGGGCGGGAGCCCGGTAGGCGTCATGCACGAGGGCGTGCTCGACGATCCGCCCGCCGTACATGACAGCGATCTTGTCGGCCGCGTCGGCGACCACGCCGAGGTCGTGGGTGATCAGGATCATCCCCATGCCGCTCTCGCGCTGGATCTCCGCGAGCAGCTCCATGATCTGCGCCTGGACCGTCACGTCGAGCGCGGTGGTCGGCTCGTCGGCGATCAGCAGCTCCGGCTCCAGCGCGACCGCCATCGCGATCATGATGCGCTGGCGCATGCCGCCGGAGAACTGGTGCGGGTAGTCGTGCAGCCGGCGGGCGGCCCCGGGGATGCGGACCCGGTCCATCAGCTCGACGGCCCGGCGCTCGGCGTCGCGCCGGGAGGCGCCCTGGTGCACCCGGAACATCTCGCCGATCTGCCACCCCACGGTGAAGACCGGGTTCAGCGCGGAGAGCGCGTCCTGGAAGATCATCGCGATCCGGCGCCCCCTGACCCGCGCCCGGTTCTCCTCGCTCAGCCCGAGCAGGTCCGTGCCCCGGAAGAGGATCCGGCCCCGGGTGACGCGCGCCGGGGGGGTGTCGAGGATGCCCATGATCGCCTGGGCGGTCACGGACTTGCCCGAGCCCGACTCGCCGAGCACGGCCAGCGTCTCACCCGCCTCCAGCGTGTAGTCCACCCCGTTGACCGCCTTCACGGCGCCCTGCCGGGTGGCGAACTCCACGTGCAGGTCCTCGACCGCCAGCAGCGGCTCGCTGCGCGGCACGGCGCCGCCTCCCCAGGCGGGCAGCATCGATGGCGTACCGCCCGTGATGCCGGTCATGCTCTCCCCCTACCGCAGCTTCGGATCGAGGGCGTCGCGCACCGCGTCGCCCAGCATGATGAAGGCCAGCACCGTGACGCTCAGCAGCGCCGCCGGGAACAGCAGCGGCCCGGCGGCCTCGTGGAAGCGCGCCCGGGCGTCGGCGATCATCAGTCCCCAGGTGATGTCCGGCGACTGGACGCCGAGCCCGAGGAACGACAGGCCCGCCTCGGCGGCGATGAACACGCCGAGGTTGATGGTCGAGACCACGATCAGCGGGGCGATCGCGTTCGGCAGGATGTGCCGGAACATGAGCCGCCCCGCGGACGCGCCGAGCCCCCGGGCCGCGACCACGTAGTCCTGCCCCCTGGCCGTGATCACCGACGCCCGCATGATGCGGAACGTCATCGGCCACGCCAGTACGGCCAGCGCCAGCGTGACCGTCCACACCGTGCCGGTCCGGAAGATCGACAGGATCAGCAGCGCGCCGAGGACCGACGGGATGGCGAAGAACACCTCGGTCACCCGGGACAGCACCGCGTCGAGCCACCCGCCCCGGAACCCGGCCACCAGGCCGAGCAGGCCGCCGGCGAGCGCGGTGAGCACGGTGGTGCCCAGTCCCACCAGCACCGAGTTGCGGGCGCCGTACACGGTCCGGGCGTAGGTGTCGCAGCCCTGGTTGTCGGTGCCGAACCAGTGCGCGGCGCTCGGCCCCTGCCGGGCGTCGCCGAGCACGCAGCCCGCCGCGTCGTACGGGTCCACGGAGGTGAACAGCGAGGGCACCGCCGCCATCACCAGGACCACCGCGATCAGGACGACCGAGACGGTGAAGAGCGGGCGGCGGCGCAGGTCGTGCCAGGCGTCGCGCCAGAGGCCGGCGGGCCTGGCCGTCCGGGCGCCCCGGCCGGAAGCCTTGGCGTGCCGGGCGCGCCGGGTCTTCGGGGACGCGCCCTTCGGGGGTGCGGCGCTACTCATAGCGGATCCTCGGGTCGAGCACGGCGTAGAGCAGGTCGACGACCAGGTTGGCCAGCACGTAGACCAGGACCAGGAGCGTCACGATGCCCACGACGACGGGCTGCTGGCGCTCGTAGATCGAGCGGAACAGCTCCTGTCCCAGACCAGGCAGGTTGAAGATGGTCTCGGTGATCACCGCGCTCCCCATCAGGGTGCCGAGATCGGCACCGAGATAGGTGACCACGGGGATGAGCGCGTTGCGCAGCGCGTGCCGCCCGACGATCCGGCGCCGGGGCAGCCCCTTGGCCACCGCCGTGCGGACGTAGTCGGCGCGCAGGGCCTCCGCCAGCGTGGTCCGGGTGAGCCGGGTCAGGTACGCGATCGACGTCCCGGCCAGCACGAAGCCGGGCAGCAGGTAGCTGCGCCACCCGTCGAAGGCGCCCGAGATGGGGAAGAAGTCGATCCCGGTGCTCCGCTTGAGCTCGACGCCGAGCAGGAGCTGCAGCACGAAGCCGGTGACCAGCGTCGGGACGGAGATCAGCAGCAGGGTGGCGGCCAGCACCAGCGTGTCCTGGGCCCGGCCCCGGCGCAGCGCCGCGTAGAAGCCGAGGCCGACGCCGACGACGGTCTCCATGACCAGCGCGGTGAGCGCGAGGTTCAGCGAGACCTGGAACTTGCCGGCGATGATCTCCGAGACGCCGCCCCCCGCGAACGTCTCGCCGAAGTCCCCCTGCAGGAGTCCCGAGAGGTAGTGCCAGTACTGGACGAGGAAGGGATCGTCCAGGTGGTACCGCTCGGTGAGCTCGGCGACGATGTGGGGCGGCATCCGCTTGTCGCCGGCCATCGACGCGATCGGGTCGCCCGGCAGCGCGAAGACGACGGAGAAGATGAGGAACGTGGCGCCCAGCAGTACGGGGATCACCTGGAGCAGGCGCCGGATGACGTAGCGGCCCATCGGATCCGGCTAGGAGCGTGCCGGGATCGACCGGCGGGGGAGGCGCTTCACGGGTGGCCTTTCGTCAATGGGAACGGGCGGGGCCGCCCGGCGCCTCCTCGTGGGAGGACACCGGGCCGCCGCGTCGCCCGGGGCCCGTCAGGGCCCGGTGGCCCGGGTCGGGGCCGGGTTGAGTCCGTCAGGTCGGGACCGGACGGAGTCCGTCAGGACCCGGTGGCCCGGGTCGGGGCCGGGTGGAGCCCGCCGGGGCCGGGTGGGCTCCGTCGGGGTCCGGCAGGGCCGCCGGGCCGGGTGCGGTCCGCTTCCGCGGGTCCTAGGCCGCTCTCTCGACCGTGGTCCACTCGACCTGGTTGATCAGGTTGATCTTGACTCCCCGGACGTGCTCGGAGAACGCGGCGTTCAACCGGTAGAAGAAGATCGGGATCATCGGCAGGTCGCGCAGGAGCAGGTCGTCGGCCTTCTGGTAGTACTTCAGGCTCTCCTCCTGGCTGGTGGCGGTGTCGCCCTTGGCCACGAGCTCGTCGAACTGGGTGTTGGAGTAGCCGGAGAAGTTCGAACCGGTCTTGATGGAGCCGGTGGCGAACATCGGGGTCAGGTAGTTCTCCGCGGACGGGTAGTCGATGCTCCAGCCCATCCGGTACATGCCGCCGTACTTCTTGGTGTCCAGCTCGTCGAGGATCTGCTGGAGCTTCTCGAACGGCCGGACCGTGACCTCGATGCCCAGGTTGGAGCGGAGGTTGTTGGCGACCGCCTCGATCCACTCCTTGTGCCCGCCGTCCATGTTGGAGGCCAGCTCCAGCTGCTTCGGCCCGCCGGCCTCGTCGTACAGCCGCTTGGCCTGGGCCGGGTCGTAGGCGCAGGCCGTGCAGGCGCCGGGGCGGTAGCCGTCCAGCAGCGGGTTGATGAAGTCGTCGGCCGGGGCGCGCGTGCCGGAGAAGACCGTCTGGGTGATGGTCTTGCGGTCGATGGCCATCGAGATGGCCTGGCGGATCTGCGGGTTCTCGTACGCCTTGTTGGCCATGAGCGGGAAGCCCACGTAGCCCACGCCGGCGTCGGCCTGGTCGATGTAGCGGTCGCCGAGCTCCTTGGCGGTCGAGATCGCCGACGGCGGGAGTTGCTCGAGGATGTCGAGCGTGCCGCCCTGCAGGTCGTTCCAGGCCGTCTCGGCGCTGGTGTAGATCATGAACCGCAGCTTCTTGAACTTCGGCTTGACCTCGGGGAAGTACTCGTAGCGCGTCAGCTCGATCGTCTGGTCGGTGCCCTTGTTGTAGGGCTTGTCCATCTTGAAGTAGCCCTGGCCGATCGGCTGCCTGGCGTACGCCTCGGTGATCTTCCCGTCGTCGCCGAAGGCGGCCTTGGGCAGCGGGTAGAACACGGTGTAGCCGAGCATCGTCCTGAACTGGGAGAACGGCTGGCTGAGGGTGACCCGGAAGGTCTCGTTGTCGATGACCCGCAGACCCTTCATCTCCGTGGTCACGGGGGTCTTGCCCTCACCCGGGTTCAGGTCGTCGTAGCCCAGGATGCGGGCGAAGAAGTAGTTGCCGCCCTGCGCGTTCTCCTGGTTGGCCGCGTAGTTCCACGCGTCCACGTAGTTCTGCGCGATCAGCTTCTCGCCGTTGTGCCAGGTGAACCCCGGCTCGATCTTGATCGTCCAGACCTTGTTGTCGGTCGACGAGATCGAGTCCGCGACGAAGTCGATGACCTGCTTGTTCTCGTCGTACTTCACGAGCGGGGCGAAGATCGCCCCCATGACCTCGGCGCCCTCGGCCTCGGTGCTGTCGGCGGGGTAGAACAGCTTCTGCGGCTCGCCGATCTTCATGCGCACGGGCTGGTCGGCCCCGGCGACCCCGTCCGCGGAGGTCCCGCTGCCACATGCGGCGAGCCCCAGCGCGAGCAGCACGGTACCGGCGATGATCTTCGCGCCCTTGGTGACACGCATTTGTGGTAAATCCTCCCTTTACAGGTGGGCGTCGATACTGAGCTCCGATGCCCGGGGCAGCCAGGCGGAGGATGCGCGCACCTCGGCCCCCGCTGACCCGGCCAACGCACTGACGCCACACCAGTCGGACGCGACTATTCCGCACCGCTCCACACCGGGTCGTCTCCGTGGTGTTGCAGTTCGGTCACGCGCGCGTCGCCAGGCGTCACACAGCGACCGCTCCGCGTGACGTAGACTCCCACATGCATACAAAAGAGACATTAATGCATATGTGGCACAGGAATGGCCCCGCCAAGATACCTTCGCGACCGGGGTGCTCACGCTGGGGTCCGCGCCCGGCGGCACCTGGGCTACCGTTGGCCTGGAGGCAGGGGCCTCACCCCCGGAAGAATCCCCCCAATCCGCAGGGAACCTCCCGGCCTGAGCCCCCGTCCAATGTGCGGCGGGCCCACCGCCGCAGGCATGTCACCTACCACCATCCAATAGAGTCCTTGCCATGAGCCAGCCGGAATCCGCCATCGCGGACGCCCAGGCGGGCGGCCCTAGTGACGGCACCCCCGCCAAGGGGCAGGAGCCGCTGGCCGAGCTCGCCGCGCGCCACGGTCTTCGGCGTGCCATCGCACGCCCGAGCCTGCCCGCCTACCTGCGACAGCTGTGGGAGCGGCGGCACTTCGTCATGACGTACGCGACCTCGCGCAACGTCTCGAAGTACAGCAACTCCGCCCTGGGCCAGCTCTGGCAGGTCCTCACCCCGCTGCTGAACGCCGCGATCTACTGGCTGATGTTCGGCCTGATCCTCGGCGCGAAGGGCGACATCGAGAACTACACGGCGTTCCTGATCACCGGGATGTTCGTCTTCACCTACACCCAGCGCGCGGTGAGCGGCGGCGCCAAGTCGATCTCCGGCAACCTCTCGCTGATCCGCGCCCTGCACTTCCCCCGCGCGGCGCTCCCGTTCGCCTACACGATCCAGGAGTTCCAGCAGCTGCTGATCTCCATGGGCGTGCTGGTCGTGCTGGTGCCCCTCACCGGTGAGGCCCCCACGTGGCTCTGGCTGCTCGTCCCGGTCGCCCTGCTGCTGCAGACGATGTTCAACGTCGGCGCCAGCCTGGTCCTGGCCCGGGTGGGCGCCACGGCCCGCGACCTGAACCAGCTCCTGCCCTTCATCATGCGCACCTGGCTCTACACCTCCGGGGTGTTCTTCGCCATCGAGCAGCGCGTGCTCAGCGCCGGGCTGCCGCAGTGGATCGCCGACGCCATGTACCTCAATCCCGCCGCCGCCTACATCGAACTCATGCGCGACCTGCTCATGCGCTCCTACCAGGGGCCGTCGCACATCTGGATCGTCTGCGTATTCTGGGCACTGTTCGCCCTGATCGGTGGCTTCTGGTACTTCTGGCGAGCCGAGGAGAAGTACGGCCGTGGCTGAGTCGACCGAGGAGCTGTCCCGAGTGAAGGCCGAGGAACCCGGCGCCCCCAGCACGGACGTCCGGGTGCATCCCGACCCCGAGCCCCCGCAGCCGGCCCGCACCCCCACGGTCGTCGTCGACGACCTGCACATCATCTACCGGGTGTACGGCGCCGCCACCGACGCGGAGAAGGGCAACGCGGCCAACGCCCTGATGCGCCTCCTCAAGCGCCAGGGCCGCCCCCAGACGAAGGAGGTGCACGCCGTCCGCGGCGTCTCCTTCGTCGCCTACCACGGCGACGCCATCGGCATCGTCGGCCGCAACGGCTCCGGCAAGTCCACCCTGCTGCGCGCCATCGCCGGCCTGCTCCCCCCGCACTCCGGCGCGGTCTACACCGACGGCCAGCCCTCCCTGCTCGGCGTCAACGCCGCCCTGATGCGCGAGCTCACCGGCGAGCGCAACATCGTGCTCGGCTGCTACGCGATGGGGCTCAACCCCCAGCAGGTCAAGGAGAAGTACGACGACATCGTCGACTTCTCCGGCATCGGGGAGTTCGTACAGTTCCCCATGTCGACCTACTCCTCCGGCATGGGCGCCCGGCTCCGCTTCGCCATCGCCTCCGCCAAGGCCCACGACGTGCTGCTCATCGACGAGGCCCTGGCCACCGGCGACCGCGACTTCAAGCGCAAGAGCCAGGAGCGCATCAAGAAGATGCGCGAGGAGGCCGGCACGGTCTTCCTGGTCGCACACAACCTCGACGTGATCGAGGAGACCTGCAACCGGGTCATCTGGCTGCACAAGGGCAAGATCAAGATGGACGGAGACCCGAAGACGGTGCTCGCCGCCTACAACAAGGGCTGACGACCGGGCAGGATGAGGAGCGTCCGAAACGACGCTCCCACCGGAGGTGAACGGTGTCCTCACGGCCACCCATCCCGTACGACTTCCTGCCGCCCGTCCCCGCCCTGACCGTCGAAAGCGACGACGTCCGCGACGGCGAGCCCCTTCCGGAGGCCCACGTCTTCGACGGCTGGGGCATGTCCGGCGGCAACGTCTCACCGCACCTGCGCTGGTCGGGCGCCCCGGAGGGCACCCGGAGCTACGCGGTCACCTGCTTCGACCCCGACGCCCCCACCGGCAGCGGGTTCTGGCACTGGCTCCTGTACGACATCCCCGCCGACGTCACCGAGCTGCCCCGGGGCGCGGGCAACGCCGACACCCGCTTCGGCCTGCACGGCCGCAACGACTACAGCACCAAGGAGTACGGCGGCGCCGCCCCGCCGCCCGGCCACCCGCACCGCTACCTGTTCGCCGTCCACGCCCTGGGCGTGGAGAAGCTCGGCGTGGACGCCGACGCCCCGCCGGCCGTGATCGGTTTCAACATCACCGCCGCCACCCTGGCCCGCGGCCACCTCGCGCCCGTCTACGAGGTGGGCTGAGCGTCCACGAGGTGGGCCGAGCGCGACCGCCGACCCCGGCGGCGCCGGTACGACGAGGCCGCAGACGGACCCGTCCGGCGCCGCCGCACGGCGAGTCGTGAGGCGATCGACTGACACCGGGACCGATGTTCGGTTATGATTCGAACGCCGGTTCGAGCAACGGATTCTACCTAGGAAGCCGTCGTGACTCCTCCATTCCCCCAAGGGAGCGGCTTCCCGCTTCCCTCCACCGAGGTGGGCGACGGCCGAGCCCTGACCGCTTCGGAGAGCAGAGCCGTGACAGGTGAGCGGTTCTCCTGCCGGGCGAAAAATCGAGAAGCCGCTGGAAGATGATGGAGTGGGGGCACGCGATGCGAGAGCTGTCGACCGCGATCGACCACCTGGCCGCAGAAGATCCGTCCGAGATCCCCCATCTCCAGCTCACCCAGCAGCTCATCGAGCTGCACTGGCAGATGGCCAGGCTCCAGGCCCAGATCGCCCGCCGCACGTCCGTCCGGACCCCCGGCGACTGAGCGGTTCCCGCCCCGGCCCCGCACGCGAGGAGACCGGCCGGTGCGCACCGGCCGGTCTCCTCGCGCGTGTGCCCGGACCTCCGTACGGAGCACCCGGAAAAGCGGCTACCGGGTGAGGTCCTCCGTGACGCCCCGGACCACGCCGGTCACCGAGTCGAGCGTTCCGGCGGCCGCCTCGCCGCTCTGCGCGCTGCGGTTGCCCAGCAGCGGCGAGAGCTCGTCGATGGAGGCCGAGCGGGTGACCGGCTCGACCGCGCCCACGAGCGGGCCGGCCTCGGCCGGGGCCAGGCCGCCGACGAGCGGGGCGACGGTGCCCGCCCGCTCGGCTCCCTGCGGGACCGCCTGGTTCAGGCCGTCCACCAGGCCCTCGACCCGGGGCCGCTGGTGGGTGAGGCCCTCGGCGCCCTCCACGGTCCCCTGGACGTTCTCCACCGAGCGCGCCCCGGAATGGGTCAGCCCGTTCGTGGCGCCGACGAGGTGCCCGGCGCTGTCGGTGGTCCCGGCCAGCGGTCCCGCCTCACCGGTGATGCCCCGCAGCGGGGCGCCCCCCTGGGTCAGCTGCTCGGCGGGGACGCCCAGCAGCCGCTCGACGGCGGCCGAGGCCTTCCCGAACACTCCGTCGGTGACCGGCGGGGCGCCCTGCCCACCCGTCAGGCCCTCCAGTCCCTGCCCGCCCGCCAGGCCGTCCAGTCCCTGACCCCCCGCCAGGCCGTCCAGCCGACCGCCGGTGAGCCCGCCGGCGAGCCCCCGGATCGCCATGGAGACGGTCTCGGTCGCGTCCTGACCGCCGAGGGAGGGGATCGACTGCGCCTGGGCGGGCGTGCAGATCGCCGCCGCCAGCCCCAGTGCCGCAACGGCCACGGCCGTCTTGATGACTCGCTTCATGATTGCCTTCCCAGCTCGTGATCAGCCCGTTTTCCCTGACATTTCAGAGAACGCGGGCCCCAAGACTCCGTTTTCGCCGGTGGCGCGGTTTGAGAGGATTACAGGGGGTGCACCGACCGGAAGCTGTCCTGCGAATTTCTATCACCGCCGCGTCGGGTGTTCCGGCCTGTTTACGATGACCAGAGCACCTGTTGAAGCAAGGACCGGGAGGGCTCCCCACCTGCACGTGAGGGTCCGGGAGCCCGTCCCGCGAGGCCACGAAAACGGAAATGTCCCCATGAATGAGAACGCCTTGGTTCCCGTACGCCGGAAAAATCCCGGAAGCCGGGAAGCGTCTTCCCGATCGCCGGGCGAACCGCGGGGAAAGAGACGGGAAAAGGGCTCCGGCGAACCGCGGGCCCGGGCTTTCCCGTCACCGGGGAACGGCTTGACCGGACGCGATCAGGCGGACAGCCGCGTCCCGGCCTCGGCCGGTTCGAAGGGGAAGCGGTCGGCGAAGGCCGGCCGGAGGTCGGTGAGCCACACCGCCTCGGGGTCGTACTCGGCGAAGAACGGCCTGCCCACCAGCCCGGGGTCGCGCGCCTGGATGAGGTGGAGCACGAAGACCTTCCGCCCGGCGACCTCCGCGACGCCGTCGACGCAGACCTTGCCGGGCGTGGCCGACATCGACGGCCCCCGCACGGTACGGCACAGCCCCGAGACCTCCGCGTACGCGTCCCGGAAGATCTCGTGGGCCCGCGCGAGCGGCACCGCGAAGTAGTCCTGCGGCCCGGTGTCCCGCTCGACGAACATGTAGTACGGCACCATGCCCATCACGTGCTGCCGACGCCACATCGACGACCAGACGGCAGGGTCGTCGTTGACGGTGCGGATCAGCGGCGCCTGGGTGCGGATCACCGCCCCCGTGCCGAGGATCCCCGCCACCGCCGCCTCCACCAGCGGGGAGTCCATCTCCCGGGGATGGGAGAAGTGGGCCATGAAGGCGAGGTTCTTGCCCGCGTCCACCACGGAGGCGAGCAGCTTGAGCGTGTCGTCGGCGTCCGGGTCCGAGACGAACCGCTGCGGCCAGTAGGCCAGGGACTTGGTGCCGATCCGGACGGACTCCAGCTGCTCGACCTCCAGCAGCGGCTCCACGTAGCGGCGGAGCACCGCCTCTCCCATGATCATGGGGTCGCCGCCGGTCAGCAGCACGCTGGTCACCTCGGGGTGGGCCCGCAGATAGGCCACCAGCGCGGTCACGTCGTCGGAGGCGAACTTCAGGTCGGGCTCCCCGATGAACTGCGCCCACCGGAAGCAGTAGGTGCAGTAGGCGTGGCAGGTCTGGCCCTGCTTGGGGAAGAACAGCACCGTCTCCGGATACTTGTGCTGCATCCCGGGGACCGGCTCGGCCCCGACACGCGGGACGTTGAGGTCGAGCTGCCCGGCCGGATGCGGGTTGAGCCGCGCCCGCACCTCGTTCGCGGCCGCCTGGAGCCGCGCGTTCGGGGCGCCGTCGCGCAGCAGGCCCGCCAGCCGGGCGACGTCCGCGGCGGGCAGCATGTCGGGCTGGGGGAAGACCAGCCGGTAGATCGGGTCCTCGGGCACGGCCGACCAGTCGATCAGCTCCTCCACCACGTAGGCGTTGGTGCGGAAGGGCAGCACGGTCGCCACCGCCCGGATCCGGAGCCGCTCATCCTCGTCGAGGCCGGCCCGCCGCAGCAGGTCGTCGAGGTGTTTCGCCGTGTAGGCGCGGAACCCCCGGGTGGACGTCTCTTTCAAGATCACTAAGTGTTTCCTCTCGTTTTTTAATCTTCCTCACGTAAACCTCTTCGGACACTCGCGCGTCGAGAACGCTTACACACCGGACGCCTCCACACCCGGAATCGGTTCCATCCGATACCGAACTCACAGGCACATCCATCGCGATATATCTTGATCTCGTCTAGACTCGGGCCATGACCGCTCCCGCTTCCGCGGCCCGGTCATCCGGGTCACCGGCCGGGTGACCTCCGGCAAGGTCGTCGGCTCCCGGGAGAGAACCGACTGGAACATCCCGAGCGCTCCCTGATCGCCCCCGCCTGTGTGACACCCGGCGGCGACGCCTACGATGCGGGGATCCCGCCCCGCACGAGGTGACCGCCGCCCGGCATCACGGCGCCTACGACGCGGGGCCCATCCCGTACGAGGTGACCGCTTGCCTGACACCGCCGACGTCTCCGGCGCTCCCGTCGCGCTGGACGCGATGGGCGGCGACCACGCCCCCGGCGAGATCGTCGCCGGAGCCGTGCAGGCCGTCCGGGAACACGGGGTCCCCGTCGTCCTCGTCGGCGCACCCCGCCCGATCCACGAGGCGCTGGCCCGGCACGGCGCGACCGCCGAGATCCCGATCGTCCGCGCCGAGGAGGCACTGGCGATGGACGAGGGGGCCCTCGCCAGCCTGCGCCGCCCCCGCTCCAGCATCGCCGTCGCCTGCCACCTCGTACGGCGCGGCGACGCGTGCGCCGTCGTCTCGGCGGGCTCCACCGCCGGGGTGGTGGCCACCGGCAAGCTCCGGCTCAAGGGACAGCCCGGTGTGCTCCGCCCCGCGATCGCGGTGGCCCTGCCCACCCGCCCGCGCCCCTCCATCCTCCTGGACGCCGGAGCGAACGCCGAGGTCAAGCCCGAGATGCTGGTCCAGTTCGCGCACCTCGGCGCCGCCTACGCCGAGACCGCGCTCGGCATCACCGGGCCCCGCATCGGCCTGCTGACCATCGGCAGCGAACCCGGCAAGGGCAACAAGCTCGTCAAACGGGCGCACGAACTGCTCTCGGCCGCCCCCGGCCTGGACTTCACCGGCAACGTCGAGGGGCACGACCTGCTCACCGGGGCCGTGGACGTCATCGTCGCCGACGGCTTCACCGGCAACGTGGCGCTCAAGACCATGGAGGGCAGCGTGCGCTACGCCTTCGCCGAGCTGCGCGAGACGATCCAGGAGAGCCGCACCGCCCGGCTGGGCGGGCTGCTGCAGCGCAGGCGCATCATGGAGCTCCGCCGCCGGCTGGACCCCGAGGCGTACGGCGGCGCCGTACTGCTCGGGCTGAACGGCACCGTGGTCATCGCGCACGGGGCCTCGCAGGCGCCGGGCGTGAGCGCCGCCTGCGAGCTGGCCGCCGCGCTGGCCCACCGCGGCGTGGTGGCCCGCATCGGCGAACGCATCGGCCACGCACACCGGCCGCACCGCCTCTGGTGACCGCGCGGGCCGCACCGGACGACTCCCCTCCGGCTCCGGAACCGCGGGAAGACGGGCGGCCATGACGGTCCATGATCAAGTATGCGCGTAATGTCCCGGAGTCACGGCGGCACTACCGATATCCTTGGCACATGACCGACCCGCAGCTCGTCCTCACCGAGCGCGTCCAGCAGGCGCTGGCCGCCGCCTTCGGTGCCGAGTACTCCGACGCAGACCCGCTGATCCGCCCCTCGCAGTTCGCCGACTACCAGGCGAACGTCGCGATGAGCCTGAGCAAGCGCCTGCGACGTGCCCCGCGGGAGGTCGCCCAGGAGATCGCCGATCGGCTCACCGCGGAGAGCGCGTTCCCCGGCACCGTCGAGGTCAGCGGCCCCGGCTTCCTCAACATCACGCTCGACGACTCCTGGATCGCCGGCCAGGCCGCCGAGATCCTCGCCGACCCGCGCACCGGCGTCGCCGCGGCGTCCGCGCCGCAGACCGTCGTGATCGACTACTCCGCGCCCAACGCGGCCAAGGAGATGCACGTCGGCCACCTGCGCACGACCATCGTCGGCGACGCCCTGGTCCGCGTGCACGAGCACCTCGGCAACAAGGTCGTCCGGCAGAACCACCTGGGCGACTGGGGCACCCCGTTCGGCATGCTCATCGAGCACCTCCTGGACATCGGCGAGGAGGCCGCCGTCGCCCAGCTCGAAGCCGGCGAGGGCAACGAGTACTACCAGGCCGCCCGCGTGAAGTTCGACTCCGATCCGGAGTTCAACAAGCGCGCCCGCGCCCGGGTGGTGACCCTCCAGGCCGAGGAGCCGGAGACCATGCGCCTGTGGCACCTGTTCATGGACGCCACGGTCCGCTACTTCAACAAGGTCTACCACCGGCTCGGCGTCACCCTGACCGACGAGGACATCGCCGGAGAGAGCATGTACAACGCCATGCTCTCCCAGGTCTGCGACGAGCTGCAGGACCGCGGCATCGCCGTGGTCAGCGACGGCGCGCTCTGCGTCTTCCCGCCGGGCTACACCGGCCGGGAGGGTCAGCCGCTGCCGTTCATGATCCGCAAGAGCGACGGCGGGTACGGCTACGCCACCACCGACATGGCCACGATCCGCTACCGCGTCCAGGACCTCAAGGCCGACCGCATCCTCTACGTGATCGGCGCGACGCAGGCCCTGCACATGTCGATGCTGTTCGACTCGGCCCGGATCGCGGGCTGGCTGCCCGACCACGTCCGCGCCGAGCACGTCCAGATCGGCAGCGTGCTCGGCAGCGACGGCAAGATGTTCAAGACCCGGAGCGGAAAGTCGATCAAGCTGCTGGAGCTGCTCGACGAGGCCGACGTCCGCGCCGCCGCCGTCATCGCGGACCGCGAATACGACGACGCCGCCCGCGCCGAGATCGCCCACGCGGTCGGCATGGGCGCGGTCAAGTACGCCGACCTGTCGGTCAGCCACGACAGCGAGTACGTCTTCGACTTCGACCGCATGCTCGCCCTCACCGGTAACACCGGCCCCTACCTGCAGTACGCCACGGCCCGCATCCGCTCCATCTTCCGCAGGGGCGGCGTCGCCCCGGCGGAGGCCACCGGTCCGATCGTCCTCGGCCACCCGGCCGAGCGCGCCCTGGCCCTGCGACTGCTGGGGTTCGGCGCGGCCGTCGAGGAGATGGCGGAGGGCTCCGCCCCGCACAAGGTCGCCACCTTCCTCTTCGAGACCGCCAGCGCGTTCACCGCGTTCTACGAGAACTGCCCGGTCCTGAAGGAGGGCGTCGACGAGGCCACCCGCGCCTCGCGCCTCGCGCTGTGCGCCCTCACCCTCCGCGTGCTGGAGACCGGTCTGGACCTCCTCGGTGTGCCGGTGCCCGAGCGCATGTGACCCCGTCCGCCGGACGATCACCCGGATTCGTCAAATCCAGGTGATCGTCCGGCAAAGACCGGTACGGCGCGCCTCCCAACGGTGATCTCCGCAGCGGACTACGCTGGCGCGGTCAACGGTCACGACTTCGAAAGAGTTCCCCGCCCTTGAGCACGGACCTGACCGCGACCCCCCACGCCGGGGCGGAGTTGCACCGCTATGCCGACGCACTCCTGGCGAGTCTCTCCACCGACGCACTCCCGGCACCACCGCCGCGGGAGCTGACGGACGCGCCCGGCCACTGGCTGCCCCCGGCCGTCGAAGCCCTGGCGGCCCTCTCCCGGGGCGAAGACGCGCTGGGCCCCCTCGGCCGCGCCGCCCAGTGCGACGAGCGCAGGACCGCGCTCTTCCTCTGCCTCGCCCTCGCCGCCGCCGGCCAGGGAGACCGCATCCACGCCTCCTGGTTCGGCACCGCCTTCGGCGACCTCTCCATGGACCGGCCCGTCACCTCGGGCCAGCGGGCCCTCTGGCTCACCGCCGCCCGCGGCGCGTACGGCCCGGCGGGAAAGATCTTCGTGCTGCGAAAGCTCGACGCGTTCTCCCTCTCCGCCGACTCCGATCCCGCCCGCTGGCTCCGCGCCCTGGCCCCCGACGAACCCTCGATCGTGGTCCCCCCGTCGCTGGCCGACTTCCCGGAGATCGCACAGCTTCCCGAACTGGCCCGGCCCGTGCACGCCTCCATCCAGCTGGCCCGGCTCCGCAGCCGCTGCGTCGAGATCACCTCGGTCCGCGAGGAGCGGGGTGAAGGCACCGGTGGTACGCCCCACCGACCCGGAGCGGCGGGCGCCGAGGACGAACCGGCGGCGGTGCTGCGCCGACTGATCGTCTCCGACGAGACCGGCGGCCGGGCGCTGTCCCTGACCGACTATCTCCTGGCGGACCTGCGCCCCGGATCCGACCCCCGGCTCGCGGCCATCGCCCTGCACGTGGCCGCACCGGCCGTGCGGAGCGCCGCCGAAGAACTCGTCCAGGCCACCCAGGCCGCCCCTCCCTCCGCGGTCACCGTCTCCCTGCTCGGGCACGACGTGGCCCTCCGTCCGGAGGGCCCCGACCCCGCCTCGCTCGCCGCCGCCGAAGAACACCTGGTGGCCGAGAGCGTCCCGGCCCGAGGACTCCCCTGGCCCGCCTACGCCCTGTTCGCCCTCGGCGCGGTGCTCGTGGCCGCGGCCTTCCTCGTCCCGGCGCCTCTCCCGGCCGCGGCGCTCGCGCTCCTGCTGTCGGCGGGAGGCGCCTACCTGCTCTGGCAGCGGCGTGCACGCGAGCAGGAGGACGCCGACTACGTCGCGGCCCAACTCGCCGAGTTACGCGAACTCGCCGACGGAGCCGTGTGGGCCCTGCACGAGTATGCCCGCGAGGCGGAGAAGCGCGCGCAGACCGCCTCCTCGGATCTGACCGAGTTGACCCGCCTGCTGCGGCGCGGTCCCCGGGCAGGCTGACCCGGGACCCGTCCGGGCAGGAGACCGCGGTGACGTGAGACCGCGGCGGGGGCGGAACGGGGGGTCCGCCGTCCCGAGGGGACGGCGACGGTCTCACGTCGGCGATCAGCCGCTGGTGATCTCCATGTCGGCCGGGGCCAGCAGGAAGACCTTCTCCGCGATCCGCTCGATGCGGCCCTCGCAGCCGTAGGCCAGTCCCGCCGCGAAGTCGACCATCCGCGTCGCCTCCGCAGCGGTCATCTCGTTGACATCCATGATCACGGCCTGCCGCTCACGGAAGTGCCGTCCGATGATGGGGGCATCGTTGTACTTGCGCGGCGTCAGCATCACGATCCTCGAAGGCTCGCTCACCGCACGCCAGCGCTTGGCCGCACGCTCGGAAGCCGGCCGCCAGTTCTCGTCCTCGGCCTCGATCTCTTCCTCGTACTCGTAGTCGTAGGAGTCGTCATAATGCTCTGCCCCGCCCAGGCCAAGGTATGTCGCCACCTTGCGCACTGCCCCCATTGGCACGTCCTTTCCGCAGGACTCCGCCTCGTCCGGCGTGTGTCCCTACACCTTTGACGCTAGCCGACGCCCAGAAGTTCGCCACGCGACACGCCCAGCGTGTAATTCCAATTCGTACGGTCAACGTCAAGGCCTGCCTGCCCCCCAGGCCTGCCTTCAATCCCCCGTCGATGACCCCCCTAGTATCTCGTCATGCGCATCTACACTGTCGACTCTTTTAGCGACCGGATTTTCCGTGGCAACCCGGCAGGCGTCTGCCTGCTCGACGACCCGGCGCCCGATGCGTGGATGCAGTCCGTCGCCGCCGAGATGAGGCACTCCGAGACGGCCTTCGTGCTGGCCGGGGCGAACGGCGGCCCCTACTCCCTGCGCTGGTTCACCCCGGCGGCCGAGGTCGCCCTCTGCGGGCATGCCACGCTCGCCGCCGCGCACGTGCTCTACTCCACCGGAGCCGCCTCGGAGACCCTCGAGTTCTCCACGAAGAGCGGCATCCTCTCCGTGACCCGCGACGAGGACGGTCTGCTCACGATGGACTTCCCTGCGAAGGCCATCGTGGAGGCCGCTCCTCCGGAGGGCCTCGTCGAGGCGCTCGGCGTCACGCCGGTCCGGATCGGCAGGAACGAGTGGGACTACCTCGTCGAGGTCGAGGGCGAGGCGGCCGTTCGCTCCGCCTCGCCGGACTTCGCCGCCCTCGCGTCCGTGGACGCCCGTGGCGTCATCATCACCGCCGAATCCGCGGAGGAGGGCGCGGACTACGTGTCCCGCTTCTTCGCCCCCAGGGTCGGCGTCCCCGAGGATCCGGTCACCGGATCGGCGCACTGTGCCCTCGCCCCCTACTGGTCGGCCAGAATCGGCAGGGAGGCTCTCGTCGGCCGGCAGCTCTCCGAACGGGGCGGCGAGATCCGTACGGTCGTGCGCGGCGATCGGGTCGAGCTGACAGGACGAGCGGTGACCGTGCTCTCCGGCGAACTCCACGCCTGAGGACACCCGGGACCGGAAGAAGGGGGCCGCCCTCGAAGGACGGCCCACCCCGTCCCGGGACCACCCCCGGCTCCCGGGACCACACCCCGGAAACACCCCCGCGAAAACAAGAAAGGGCCGCCCCGAAGGGCGGCCCTCACTCAACAAATGTCCGGCGGCGACCTACTCTCCCACACCCTCCCGAGTGCAGTACCATCGGCGCTGAAGAGCTTAACTTCCGGGTTCGGAATGTAACCGGGTGTTTCCCCTTCGCCATAACCGCCGTAACCCCATGAAACACACAAGCAGATGCCTGTTGTCTCAGAATTGCCTAGTGGACGCGAGCAAGAACCCCGGTTTCGCGCTGCTCCGGACCCGGCGAGGATACAGAGCGCTGCAGAAACCAAGCATAAACTTTGAGGTCAAGTCCTCGGCCTATTAGTACCGGTCAGCTCCACACATTACTGCGCTTCCACCTCCGGCCTATCAACCCGGTCGTCTACCGGGAGCCTTACCCCTCACGGGTGGGAGACCTCATCTCAAGGCGAGCTTCCCGCTTAGATGCTTTCAGCGGTTATCCCTTCCGAACGTAGCCAACCAGCCGTGCTCCTGGCGGAACAACTGGCACACCAGAGGTTCGTCCGTCCCGGTCCTCTCGTACTAGGGACAGCCCCTTTCAAGTCTCCTGCGCGCGCAGCGGATAGGGACCGAACTGTCTCGCGACGTTCTAAACCCAGCTCGCGTACCGCTTTAATGGGCGAACAGCCCAACCCTTGGGACCTACTCCAGCCCCAGGATGCGACGAGCCGACATCGAGGTGCCAAACCATCCCGTCGATATGGACTCTTGGGGAAGATCAGCCTGTTATCCCCGGGGTACCTTTTAGCCGTTGAGCGACGGCGCTTCCACATGCCACCGCCGGATCACTAGTCCCAGCTTTCGCTCCTGCTCGACCCGTCGGTCTCACAGTCAAGCTCCCTTGTGCACTTACACTCGACACCTGATTGCCAACCAGGCTGAGGGAACCTTTGGGCGCCTCCGTTACCCTTTAGGAGGCAACCGCCCCAGTTAAACTACCCACCAGACACTGTCCCTGATCCGGATCACGGACCGAAGTTAGACGTTCAAAACGACCAGAGTGGTATTTCACCAATGACTCCACCCGAACTAGCGTCCGAGCCTCATAGTCTCCCACCTATCCTACACAAGACGCTCCAAACGCCAATGTCAAGCTGTAGTGAAGGTCCCGGGGTCTTTCCGTCCTGCTGCGCGTAACGAGCATCTTTACTCGTAGTGCAATTTCGCCGGGTCTGCGGTTGAGACAGCGGGGAAGTCGTTACGCCATTCGTGCAGGTCGGAACTTACCCGACAAGGAATTTCGCTACCTTAGGATGGTTATAGTTACCACCGCCGTTTACTGGCGCTTAAGTTCTCAGCGTCGCAGGCTTGCGCCCGCTAACCGGTCCCCTTAACGTTCCAGCACCGGGCAGGCGTCAGTCCGTATACATCGTCTTACGACTTCGCACGGACCTGTGTTTTTAGTAAACAGTCGCTTCCCCCTGGCCACTGCGGCCCCCACCAGCTCGGGGAGCAAGTCCCGTCACCAGCGAAGGCCCCCCTTCTCCCGAAGTTACGGGGGCAATTTGCCGAGTTCCTTAACCACAGTTCACCCGATCGCCTTGGTATTCTCTACCTGACCACCTGAGTCGGTTTCGGGTACGGGCCGCACTGATGCTCGCTAGAGGCTTTTCTCGGCAGCATAGGATCACCCACTTCGCCACAATCGGCTCGGCATCACATCTCAGGATACATGAGAGGCGGATTTGCCTACCTCTCTCCCTACCTGCTTACCCCAGGACTACCATCGCCTGGGATGGGCTACCTTCCTGCGTCACCCCATCGCTTACCTACTACCAGATCAGGCCAGGCGTTCACTCTGACACCATCCCCGAAGGGACGATCGAGTTAAGGACCCTTAGTATCACTGGATTCGATATGGGCGCATCACCACGGGTACGGGAATATCAACCCGTTGTCCATCGACTACGCCTGTCGGCCTCGCCTTAGGTCCCGACTTACCCTGGGCGGATTAGCCTGGCCCAGGAACCCTTGGTCATCCGGCGCAGAAGTTTCTCACTTCTGATTCGCTACTCATGCCTGCATTCTCACTCGCACGGCCTCCACAACTCGATCACTCGGCTGCTTCGCCGGCCGCACGACGCTCCCCTACCCATCCACACACCCAGACAGCTCACGCTGCCAGGCTCAATGTGTGAATGCCACGACTTCGGCGGTGCACTTGAGCCCCGCTACATTGTCGGCGCGGAATCACTTGACCAGTGAGCTATTACGCACTCTTTCAAGGGTGGCTGCTTCTAAGCCAACCTCCTGGTTGTCACTGCGACTCCACATCCTTTCCCACTTAGCACACGCTTAGGGGCCTTAGTCGGTGGTCTGGGCTGTTTCCCTCTCGACTACGGAGCTTATCCCCCGCAGTCTCACTGCCACGCTCTCACTTACCGGCATTCGGAGTTTGGCTGACGTCAGTAACCTTGTCGGGCCCATCGGCCATCCAGTGCTCTACCTCCGGCAAGAAACACGCGACGCTGCACCTAAATGCATTTCGGGGAGAACCAGCTATCACGGAGTTTGATTGGCCTTTCACCCCTAAACACAGGTCATCCCCCAGGTTTTCAACCCTGGTGGGTTCGGTCCTCCACGCAGTCTTACCCACGCTTCAACCTGCCCATGCCTAGATCACTCCGCGTCGGGTCGACCGCATGAGACTCCATCGACCTATTCCGACTCGGTTTGCCTACGGCTCCCCCACACGGGTTAACCTCGCCACACACCATAACTCGCAGGCTCATTCTTCAAAAGGCACGCAGTCACATCACGCACAGCAAGCTGTGCACGCTCCTACGGCTTGTAGGCACACGGTTTCAGGTACTATTTCACGACCCCTCACCGGGGTGCTTTTCACCTTTCCCTCACGGTACTAGTGCACTATCGGTCATCAGGGAGTATTTAGGCTTACCAGGTGGTCCTGGCAGATTCACACAGGATTTCTCGGGCCCCGTGCTACTTGGGATCCCCTCCAGCAGTCCAACAGGTTTCGCCTACCCGGCTCTCACGGTCTACGGCGTCCCTTCCCAGAGACTTCGACTACCCACTGGATTTCTCACTGCTTACGGTCTCGGCAGAAACCGTCAGAAGGTCCCACGACCCCGCACACGCAACGCCTGCCGGCTATCACACGCATACGGTTTAGCCTCATCCGCTTTCGCTCACCACTACTCACGGAATCACATGTTGTTTTCTCTTCCTACGGGTACTGAGATGTTTCACTTCCCCGCGTTACCACCAACCGCCCTATACATTCAGGCGGAGGCAACACCCCATGACGGGTGCTAGGTTTCCCCATTCGGACATCCCCGGATCAACGTCTGGTTGGCGACTCCCCGAGGCTTAACGCAGCCTCCCACGTCCTTCATCGGCTCCTGATGCCAAGGCATCCACCGTGTGCCCTAAAAAACTTGGCCACAAAGATGCTCGCGTCCACTATGCAAATCTCAAACAACAAACAGCCACCGACCCCACCCGCCACCAGACCCCGCCCTCACAGGCAAGCGGTATGACAGAAGATCGGCCCCGTCCGAGGATCATCACGAACCCCCGCCCCGACGACTCGGGGCGAGCCGGAACGCGACCTGCCCGCCACCCGGCGGGAGCCGCGCTCCGCAAGGTCCGTTTCCTCAGGACCCAACAGTGTGCCCGGAACCGCATGACCCCCCAGACCGCCGTTCCCACTCCCGACTCCTCTCCCGAAGAAGAGGCGATCAGGCGGTACTAGCCGGCCGGCGACCACGCCGAACCGAATAACCAGTGCTCCACTAATGAGCGCGCCGAGCGCGGGACACTCGCCCGCGGACCCGGCATGGACCCGCCGGCCACCAGGTGGCCTGCGGACCGGTGCTCCTTAGAAAGGAGGTGATCCAGCCGCACCTTCCGGTACGGCTACCTTGTTACGACTTCGTCCCAATCGCCAGCCCCACCTTCGACCGCTCCCCCCCACAAGTGGGTTGGGCCACGGGCTTCGGGTGTTGCCGACTTTCGTGACGTGACGGGCGGTGTGTACAAGGCCCGGGAACGTATTCACCGCAGCGTTGCTGATCTGCGATTACTAGCGACTCCGACTTCATGGGGTCGAGTTGCAGACCCCAATCCGAACTGAGACCGGCTTTTAGGGATTCGCTCCACCTCACGGTATCGCAACCCTCTGTACCGGCCATTGTAGCATGTTTGCAGCCCAAGACATAAGGGGCATGATGACTTGACGTCATCCCCACCTTCCTCCGAGTTGACCCCGGCAGTCTCCCATGAGTCCCCACCACCCCCGAAGGAGCGTGCTGGCAACATGGAACAAGGGTTGCGCTCGTTGCGGGACTTAACCCAACATCTCACGACACGAGCTGACGACAGCCATGCACCACCTGTCACCCGGTCCGAAGAGGGCCCTATCTCTAGAGCTTTCCGGGCGATGTCAAGCCTTGGTAAGGTTCTTCGCGTTGCGTCGAATTAAGCAACATGCTCCGCCGCTTGTGCGGGCCCCCGTCAATTCCTTTGAGTTTTAGCCTTGCGGCCGTACTCCCCAGGCGGGGCGCTTAATGCGTTAGCTACGGCGCGGAAACCGTGGAAGGCCCCCACACCTAGCGCCCAACGTTTACAGCGTGGACTACCAGGGTATCTAATCCTGTTCGCTCCCCACGCTTTCGCTCCTCAGCGTCAGGTAAGGCCCAGCAAGCCGCCTTCGCCACCGGTGTTCCTCCTGATATCTGCGCATTTCACCGCTACACCAGGAATTCCGCTTGCCCCTACCTACCTCTAGCCAGCCCGTATCGAATGCAGACCTGGAGTTAAGCCCCAAGCTTTCACATCCGACGCGACAAGCCACCTACGAGCTCTTTACGCCCAATAATTCCGGACAACGCTTGCGCCCTACGTATTACCGCGGCTGCTGGCACGTAGTTAGCCGGCGCTTCTTCTGCAGGTACACGTCAACTTCGTCCCTGCTGAAAGAGGTTTACAACCCGAAGGCCGTCATCCCCCACGCGGCGTCGCTGCGTCAGGCTTTCGCCCATTGCGCAATATTCCCCACTGCTGCCTCCCGTAGGAGTCTGGGCCGTGTCTCAGTCCCAGTGTGGCCGGTCGCCCTCTCAGGCCGGCTACCCGTCGTCGCCTTGGTGAGCCACTACCTCACCAACAAGCTGATAGGCCGCGAGTCCATCCCCGACCGAAAAAACTTTCCACCCGCAGGCCATGCGGCCGCGGGTCGTATCCGGTATTAGACCCAGTTTCCCGGGCTTATCCCAGAGTCAGGGGCAGGTTACTCACGTGTTACTCACCCGTTCGCCGCTCGAGTACCCCGAAGGGCCTTTCCGCTCGACTTGCATGTGTTAAGCACGCCGCCAGCGTTCGTCCTGAGCCAGGATCAAACTCTCCAAACAATGTCTGAACAGTTCCCATCCCGGCTGAAAGCATCCATGATGGATGATCCAACCAAAGGAATCCGTCCTCCCGACCCTCAGGGTTCGGGTGGGACGGGGTTGTGCATCATGCACTGGCTTTTAGCACACTGTTGAGTTCTCAAGAAACGGACGCGTTCTCCGTCCGAGCGGACCGTGAGGCCACTCTCGCGGGGCGTTTCGTTCGTTCCGTTGTGTCTTTATTCTTTCAGATCCGCTTTTCCGTGTCAATTTGACCCGGTCTGGCCGATCTTTCTGGAATTCAGACCGCCCCGTTTCCGAGGCAACCCCTCGAACTTACCAGCCCTTGAGCGGTTCTGCGAACCGATCTCTGAAGCCGTTGGTTTCAGGGGATTGTCGACAGAACACGGCAAACCACGTCGAAGTCACCGGAGTGAGTGGAGTGGTTTGCGCCGGATCTCGGCGACGTCAAAAGATTAGCAGTCCCCGGGGACCGCTCGAGACGGAACCGCGAACCGGGCGGGCCGGGTCCGGGACGCGCCGGATGAACGCATTCGAGCCCGGCCGGAGCATGACAACGCACCGGAGGACGCGCTGATTCCCTGATCGGGTCCGAAGCCGCCGGAACCATAGACTCGACGGGGTGAGCAGCGAGATGCCGCCTACGGCGAAGAAGGTCCCCAGCGAGCGCGTGCACCACGGGGACACCGTGATCGACCACTACGCATGGCTGACGGTCAAGGACGATCCCGAGACGATCGCCTATCTCGAAGCCGAGAACGCCTACACCCAGCAGATGACCGCCCACCTGAAACCCCTCCAGGAGACGATCTTCCAGGAGATCAAGGGCCGGACCCTGGAGACGGACCTGTCCGTCCCCACCCGCAAGGGCGACTGGTGGTACTACTCCCGAACCGAGGAGGGCAAGCAGTACGGCATCCAGTGCCGGGTCGCCGCCGCGGGGGAGACCCCTCCGGAGCTCAAGGCCGGTGAGCCGCTCCCCGGCGAGCAGGTCATGCTCGACGGCAACGAGCTGGCCGGCGAGAGCGACTTCTTCGCCCTCGGCACCAGCGCGGTGAGCCCGGACGGCACCCTGCTGGCCTACTCGGTGAACTTCACCGGCGACGAGCGCTTCACCCTCAAGATGAAGAACCTCGTCACCGGCCAGACCCTCACCGACGAGATCCCCGGCATCTTCTACGGCGGCGCCTGGTCCGCCGACGGGACCACGTTCTTCTACACGACGGTCGACGAGGCCTGGCGCCCCTACCGGGTCTACCGGCACACCGTCGGCACCCCGGCCGCCGACGACGTGCTCGTCCACGAGGAGGAGGACGAGCGGTTCTGGATCGGCGTCGGCCTCACCCGCAGTGAGCGCTACCTGATCCTCTCCGCCGGAAGCAAGATCACCAGCGAGATCCGGATCCTGGAGGCGGACCGCCCGACCGGTGAGTTCCGCGTCGTGCGGCCCCGCGAGACCGGCGTCGAGTACGGCCTCGACCACGCCGGCGACCGCTTCCTGGTCCTGCACAACAAGAACGCCGAGAACTTCGAGCTGGCCACGGCCCCGCTCGACGACCCCGGCACCTGGACGCCGCTGATCGCGCACCGCGAGGACACCCGACTGCTGGACGTCGACGCCTTCTCCGGTCACACCGTCGTGCACTTCCGCCGCGACGGCCTCACCGGCATCCGCATCCTGCCCGCGGACGGCGAGCCGTACGAGATCGGCCTGCCGGAGCCGATCTACGACGTGGCGCCCTCCGGGAACCCCGAGTTCGTCACCGGGCGGCTCCGCATCGGCTACACCAGCATGATCACGCCCCCGTCGGTCTACGACTACGACCTGGCGTCGCGGGAGCTGATCCTGCTGAAGCGCAAGCCCGTGCTCGGCGGTTACGACCCGGCCGACTACGAGCAGTTCCGCGAGTGGGCGACCGCCCCGGACGGCACCCGCGTGCCGATCTCCATCGCGGTGCGGAAGGGCACCGAGCGGCCGGCGCCCACGGTCCTGTACGGCTACGGCAGCTACGAGATCTCGGTCGACCCGTCGTTCTCGGTGGCCAGGCTCAGCCTGCTGGACCGGGGCTTCGTCTTCGCCATCGCGCACATCAGGGGCGGCGGCGAGATGGGCCGCCGGTGGTACGAGGACGGGAAGTTCCAGCAGAAGAAGAACACCTTCACCGACTTCGTCGCCTGCGCCGAGCACCTCAAGGCCGCCGACTGGTCCTCCGGCGTCGTCGCGCGCGGCGGGTCGGCGGGCGGGCTGCTGATGGGCGCGGTCGCCAACCTCGCGCCCGAGGCCTTCGCCGGCGTGGTCGCCGAGGTGCCGTTCGTGGACGCGCTGAACACGATCCTCGACCCGTCGCTCCCGCTCACCGTCATCGAGTGGGACGAGTGGGGCGACCCGCTGCACGACCCGGACGTGTACGCCTACATGAAGTCGTACACGCCGTACGAGAACGTGGACGGGCGGGTCTACCCGCCGATCCTGGCGATCACCAGCCTCAACGACACCCGGGTGCTCTACCACGAGCCCGCCAAGTGGATCGCGAGGCTCCGCGACACCGCGCGCGGCGGGCCGTTCCTGCTCAAGACGGAGATGGGCGCCGGGCACGGCGGCCGGAGCGGCAGGTACGACTCCTGGCGCGAGGAGGCCTTCACCCTCTCCTGGATCCTCGACACCGCGAAGGCGGCGCAGTGACCTCCGATGACTACCGGGCTGCCGACGACCGCTACGACGGGCGGCAGCCGTACAACCGGGTCGGCAGGAGCGGGCTCAGACTGCCCGCGGTCTCGCTGGGGCTCTGGCACAACTTCGGCGACGACAAGCCGTTCGAGGTGCAGCGGGCCATCCTGCGCCGGGCCTTCGACCTCGGGGTGACCCACTTCGACCTGGCCAACAACTACGGCCCGCCGTACGGCTCGGCGGAGGCGAACTTCGGGCGGCACCTGCGGGAGGACTTCGCCCGCTACCGCGACGAGCTGGTCGTCTCCACCAAGGCGGGCTACGACATGTGGCCGGGGCCGTACGGCGAGTGGGGGTCGCGCAAGTACCTGCTGGCCAGCCTGGACCAGTCGCTCAAGCGGATGGGCCTGGAGTACGTCGACATCTTCTACAGCCACCGGCCCGACCCGGACACGCCGCTGGAGGAGACGATGGGCGCGCTGGACCACGCGGTCCGGTCCGGGCGGGCGCTGTACGCCGGGATCTCGTCGTACTCGCCGGAGCAGACCGCCGAGGCGGCGCGGATCCTGCGCGAGATGGGCACGCCGCTGCTGATCCACCAGCCGTCGTACTCGATGCTCAACCGGTGGATCGAGGGCGGCCTGCTGGACGTGCTGGAGGCGGAGGGGGCGGGCTGCATCGCGTTCTCGCCGCTGGCGCAGGGCATGCTGACCGACCGCTACCTCGGCGGCATCCCGGAGGGGTCGCGGGCCTCGCTGGGGCACTTCCTCAAACCGGAGATGCTCACCGAGCAGACCATGCGGCACGTGCGCAGGCTCAACGAGATCGCCTCGGCGCGCGGCCAGTCGCTCGCGCAGATGGCGCTGGCCTGGGCACTGCGGGACCGGCGGGTGACCTCGGTGCTGATCGGTGCGAGCAGCGTGCGGCAGCTGGAGGACAGCCTCGGGGCGGTGCGGAACCTCTCCTTCACCCCGGAGGAGCTGGCGGCCATCGACGAGGACGCGGCCGCGGCCGGCGTCGACCTCGGGGCCGGATAGCCGTACGGGGACGTCCGGCCGTGGCCGGGACCGGTCGTGGACAGGACCGGTCCTAGCCAGGACGGATGCAGGCAGGACCGGCCGTGGCCGGGGCCGGACGTGCGGGACACCGGAGCCGGCCCGGCTACAGGGCCTCGTTCCGCTGCAGGTAGGCGAACGAGGCCCAGCCGGGCAGGACCGGGAACCAGAAGGTGAGCAGCCGGAACAGCAGCACGGCGGAGATGGCGACCTCTCGCTCGAGACCGGCGATGGTGAGGCCGGTCGCGAGGGCGGCCTCCACCGCGCCGAGGCCGCCGGGGGTGGGGGCGGCCGAGCCGATGGCGTTGCCGGCCAGGAAGACCACCGCGACCGCGGCGAAGTTCAGGGGTTCGCCGAAGGCGCGCACGCAGGCGTCCAGGCAGACGACGAAGAAGACCGTCAGCAGCAGGGTGCCGGCGAAGCCCTCGGCGATCTTCCGGGGGGACTGGAGCACGTCCAGCAGGCGCGGGATGACCCCGGAGAACAGCGAGCGGACCCGCGAGGTCACCATGCGGCGCAGGCGCGGCACGCCCATCAGGAAGAGCACCAGCACGGCCACGGCCAGCAGCACGAAGACCAGGGTCCGCGACGGGGTGAAGGACGCGGCCGTGGCCGAGCCGGTGATGTAGGCGAACAGCAGCAGCAGCGCGATGTGGAAGGCGAGGCCGACGAGCTGGGACGCGCCGACGCTGGCCACCGCCTGGCCCGGCGGGATGCCCCGCCGCTGCAGGTAGCGGGTGTTGACGGCGACGCCGCTCACCGCGGCCGGGGCGACCAGCTTCACGAACGACCCGGCGAACTGCACCAGCACGGTCCGGCCGAGCGGGAGCCTCTCGGGCACGAAGCCCCTCAGCATCAGGGCGGCGGCGACGTAACTCAGCATCGCGGCGGCGAAGGCCACCCCGGTCCACCCCCACTTGGCGGAGGTGAGCATGTTCAGGTTGGTCTCGGCCAGATAGGAGACGACGAGGTACGCGGCGAGGGCGCTGGCGACGATCGTGAAGAGGGTCTTCGGGCGGAACCGCTCCAGGCGGATCGTCTCGGCCTCGGCCCTGGGCTCCAGCTCGACGATCCGTTCCCGGATCGCGGGCAGCAGCTCCTTGTCCTTGCTCAGCGCCACCCTGGTCTCGCGGGTGAGTGCGATCCGCTGGAGCAGCGGGAGCGCCGCGGCCAGCGTGTGCGGCCCCGCCACGGTCGCGGCGGCGCGGACCGCGCGCTCGGCTCCGACCCGGAGGCTGAGGTAGGTGAGCAGCTGGGCGATGTCCAGGCTGAGCAGCAGGTCTCCGGCGGCGATCTCGCCGCTGCGGGCGTCCATCAGGACGACCCGGCCCTCGTCGTCGACGTGGATGCTGTCACCGGTCAGCCGCCGGTGGGCGAGCCGCTGGACCTGCAGGAGGAGGACCTGCTCCCAGATCTGGGCGAGCAGGTCGTCGTCGATCTCCTCGTCGGGGATGTCCTCCAGCGCGCGGGTCGGGGTGTGCTCGTAGACGAGCAGCGCGGCCTCCGAGCCGATCTCGCTGGTGCCGACGAGCCGGGGGGTGCTGGCCCCGGCGGCGTGCGCGGCGTACGCCATCAGGGCCTCGCGCTCCAGTTCGGCGCGGAGCGAGCGGATGGCCTTGCGGCGGGTCTCGGAGCTGAGGCGGATGCGCCGCCAGAGGCGGTAGAGCAGACCGGCGACCTGGCGGTCGCGGTCGAGGACAGTGACGTCGAGGCGGCTGCCGTCCCGCAGCCCGACGGCGTACCGGCGGCTGCTCTGGTGGTCGTCGTCGAGCCTGCGGGCCTTGACCGGGTGGAAGCCGAGCTTGCGGACGGCGGCGACGATCGCGCTGCCGGGCGGGCGGGTGTTGGGGCTGCCCACGCCGTACAGCGTGGCGTAGCCGACGGCGAGGCCGACCAGGATGGAGACGACGATGCCGAGCACGGTGGCGGCCAGTCCGGCGAACAGCGCGATCGCGTTCACCACGACCGCCGTCCACAGCGCGGCGCGCCAGGTGGGGCGGTTGGAGATGCGCACCGCGGTGGTGTAGGCGATGACCGAGGTCAGCAGGGTGTTGAGCGGCTCGACCCCGGCGCGGCCGCCGGTGAGCAGCAGGCGCAGGTCCTCGGCGCCGGCGGCGATGATCCACTCGCCGAGGACGAACGAGAGGACCATGCCGGCGATCGCCGCGAACAGGCCCTCGGCGACGCGCAGGCCGTCGCGGTGGATCACCCGCTCGATCGCGTAGGCGGCCGGGATGGCGAGCATGGCGCCGCCGCCCAGCACGCCGACCAGGCCGCTCAGCAGGAACGGCACGCGCCTGGTGCCCTCGGTGACGTCGGCCTCCAGGCCGTTGAGCGTCTTCTTGGCGACCAGCGCGAGGAGGATCACGGCCGCCAGCGCCAGCAGGGTGGCCAGGAAGCGCAGCGCGTCGGAGGGGCGGCGGATGCGCTGGGGCAGCAGCGGCTCGACGACGAGCACGGCGGAGTCACCGCCCGGCGGCGCGCCGGCGGCGGAAGTCCTCTCCCCGCGTTCCTTGATATTTCTCACCGCCTGCGATTCTGCCTGTTTCGTACTGGATCTGCGTCACCGATCTTTCCTTCCAGTCTCCACAGGCGCGGCCGTGCCCACCTCACCGCCCCACACTTCCGTCCAGAACGGTTCCCGCGGGGATCGGCCGCCCGTCCGAGACGGAGAATTGACCCTCCGGTTCGCGCGATCGCCGGTCCGGGGCGGGAGCGACCTGAAAAGCTCGGGTCATGCCCTGTCATCCACCCCGCCACCTGCGGGGTCGCCCTCCATCTGACTCTACTCGGTAACAAATGTCGAGAAATGCTTATCAGGTTCCATTTGTCCGGACATGTTCTGCCTGATCGCGATTGCGGGGATTTCCCGCTCCACTGGTTCAGAGGAGGAGTTCCGCATGCGCACGCGCGCGCACAGGGGCCTGCTGGCCGCCGCCACCGCGGTTTCGGCCGTGGTCCTGCCCGTCGTCTCCGCCGCCCCGGCCGGCGCCGCCCCGGATCCCCGGACGCTCAGCCAGGCGGTCAAGGCCCCCGCCGTCAAACGGCACCTGCAGGCGTTCCAGGAGATCGCCGCCGTGCACGGCGGCACCCGCGCGGCGGGCACCCCCGGCTACGACGCGTCGGCCGGCTACGTGGCCGACCGGCTGCGCGAGGCCGGTTACCGCGTCACCCTGCAGGAGTTCGAGTTCCCCTTCTTCCGCGAGATCACCGAGACCACGATGCGCCGGGTCGCCCCCTCGGCCAAGGCCTACACCCGCACGACCCACTTCCGGGTCATGACGTACTCCGGGTCGGGCAGCGCCACCGCCGCGGTCCAGGCCGTGGACGTGAAACTGCCGCCGCCCGCGACCCCCGACCGCTCCACCTCCGGCTGTGAGGCGGCCGACTTCACCGGTTTCACCCCGGGCAACATCGCGCTCCTGCAGCGCGGCACCTGCACCTTCCAGGTCAAGGCGGAGAACGCGCAGGCCGCCGGGGCCCGCGCTGTGATCATCTTCAACGAGGGGCAGGCCGGCGAGGGCAGGGCCGACCGCCGGGGAGTGGTCGGCGGCACCCTGGGCGGGACGACCGTGAACCTCCCGGTCGTCGGGACCACGTTCGCGGTGGGCAAGGAGCTGTCCGCCCCCGGGACGGTGGTGACCCTCACCACGCACACCGAGGGCGACCCGAAGCGCAGGACGCACAACGTGCTGGCCGAGAGCCGCTGGGGCGACCCGGACAGGGTCGCCATGCTCGGCGCGCACCTGGACAGCGTCCCGGAGGGCCCCGGCATCAACGACAACGGCTCGGGCAGCGCGGGCGTGCTGGAGACCGCGATCCAGGCCGGGGGCCTGCAGACGAGGAACAGGCTGCGCTTCGCCTTCTGGGGCGCCGAGGAGCTGGGCCTGCTCGGCTCCAAGCACTACGTGGCGGGACTGTCCGCCGCGGAGAAGGCCGGGATCAGGCTCTACCTGAACTTCGACATGATCGCGTCCCCGAACCACGTCTTCGGCATCTACGACGGCGACGATTCGGACCGCACCGGGTCCCCGGCCGGCCCCGCGGGCTCGGACAAGATCGAGAAGCTCTTCGAGTCGTACTTCAGGACCGCCCGCCAGCCGTACACCGGGACCGACTTCACCGGCCGCTCGGACTACGGCCCCTTCATCGCGGCGGGCATCCCGGCGGGCGGGCTGTTCACCGGCGCGGAGGGCGTCAAGACCGCGGCGGAGGCCGCGAAGTTCGGCGGCCGGGCCGGGGTGGCCTACGACAAGTGCTACCACGAGGCCTGCGACACCATCGCCAACATCAGCGACAAGGCCCTGCGGGTGAACAGCGGCGCGATCGCCACCGCGGCGTTCACCTACGCCTACAGCCCGGTCCTGCCCGGCGGTTCCACCCGGTCCGGGCGGGCGGCCGCCGGCGGCTCCGGCCGGGCGGCCTCCGGCGGGGGCGGTCTCGGCCACGCCCACGACCACGACCACGCCGGCGTGCCCTCGTAGCGGGCGGCCGGAGGACGGGGGTACGGCCGGGGCGGCCGTACCCCTTTCCCTTCTCCGCGGCCGCGCGGCTACAGTCGGGCTCATGTCGGGTGAACTGCAGATCCTGGGGGCGTGTCCGCTGGACTGCCCGGACACGTGCTCGTGGGTGGTGACCGTCTCCGGCGGCGAGGCCGTCAAGATGCGCGGCAACCCCGACCACCCCTACACGCGCGGCGCGCTGTGCGTGAAGGTCAACCGCTATCTGGAGCAGACCCGGGCGGCCGACCGCCTCCTGCACCCGATGCGGCGCGTCGGGCCCAAGGGTTCGGGCGAGTTCGAGCGGATCACCTGGGACGAGGCCCTGGAGGAGATCTCCGTACGGCTGCGCGCGATCGTCGACGAGCACGGCGGCGAGGCGATCTGGCCCTACAACGGCACCGGGAGCCTCGGCTATCTCCAGGGCTGCGAGGGCGTGGCGGGCCGCCGGTTCTGGAACGTGCTGGGCGCGTCCAGGCACCATCTGAACATCTGCTCGGCGGCGGGCAACGCGGGCCTGACGGAGATCAACGGCACTCCCGGCGGCATGGACCCCGAGGACTTCGCGTCGTCGAGGCTGATCCTGCTCTGGGGCACGAACACGCTCACCAGCGGGCACCATCTGTGGAAGTTCGTCCAGGACGCCCGGGCGGCCGGGGCCCACGTGGTGGCGGTCGACCCGATCCGGACCCGCACCGCCGAGCAGGCCGACGAGCACCTGCCCATCCGGCCGGGCACCGACGCGGCCCTGGCGCTCGGCCTGCTCCACGTCGTGCTGGCCGAGGGCGCGGAGGACCGCGACTACCTGGAGCGGCACACCGAGGGCTGGGAGGCGTTCCGCGAGGAGATCCTCCGCCATCCCCCGGAGCGGGTGGCGGAGATCACCGGACTGCCCGAGGAGGACGTCCGCGCCCTGGGCCTGCGCCTGGCCCGCACCCGCCCCACCGGCATCCGCGCCACGATGGGGATCCAGCGGCACGCGGGCGGCGGGGCGGCGCTGCGGGCGCTCGCCGCGATCCCCGCGGTGACCGGCGACTGGCGCCGGCCCGGCGGCGGGATCGCCTACTCCACCAGCGGCCACATCCACCTGGACATCGACCACCGCGACGACCTGCTGGCCCGGCCGGTCCGCACGCTCACCATGACCCGGCTCGCGAGCGAGCTGGACGAGTCGGTGAAGTGCCTGTGGGTCTACGGCGCCAACCCGGTGGGCTCCTCCCCCGACCAGAACCGCATCCGCGAGCGGCTGCTGCGCGAGGACCTGTTCACGGTCGTGATGGAGCAGTTCGCGACCGACACCGTCGACTACGCCGACCTCGTGCTCCCGGCGACGATGCAGACCGAGCACCTGGACCTGCACGCCGGCTACGGCCACATGTACCTGCTGTGGAACGAACCGGCCGTCCCCCCGCCGGGCGAGTGCCTGTCCACCACCGAGACGTTCCGCCGCCTGGCCCGGCACATGGGCCTGACCGAGCCGTCGCTGTTCGACTCCGACCTGGAGCTGGCCGAGCAGCTGCTCTCCTCCGGTCATCCGTCCCTGGACGGGATCACGGTGGACCGGCTCCGGAAGGAGGGCTGGGTCCGGCTGAGCGTGCCGCGGCCGTTCCTGCCCTTCGCCGACGGGTTCCCGACGCCCTCGGGGCGGCTGCGCTTCCCCTCCGGGCCCGCCTACGTGCCCCCGCGCACGGCCACGGCCCCGCGGGAGAGGCATCCGCTGGTCCTGGTCACCCCGGCGTCCCACACCTTCCTGAACACGACCTTCGGCAACAACCCCGAGCTGCGGCGGCGTTCGAAGGGCCCCCGGGTCCTGGTGAACCCGGCCGACGCGGCGGCGCGGGGCCTGGCCTCCGGTCAGCGGGCCCGCGTCTTCAACGACGACGGCGCGTTCGAGGCCGAGGTGGAGGTCACCGAGACGGTACGGCCCGGCGTGGTGGCGTCCACCAAGGGGCACTGGCGCAAGCTCAGCCCGGGCGGCTCGACGGTCAACGCCGTGGTGGGCGAGCACGACGCCGACCTGGGCCGGGGCGCGACCTACCACGACAACCTGGTGGAGGTCGCCCCGGCGTGAGCCCGCCGGCCTGCCCGCGCCCAGGCCGGCGGGCCCACGCCGGGAGTGCGGTCGCCTGTGCGGTGGGCCGTCGGCACGATGACGGCCTACCGGCGGCGCCCGGGCTCGCCGGGAGAGGTTCGGTCGGCCCGTACGAACGCCCTGAGGCAGGCGGTCAGCTTCTCCACCAGGGCGAGCACGTCCGCCCGGCGCTCGGCGCGGAGCCAGGGCCAGGACATCCAGACCGGCACGGAGAGCAGGACGATCACGAGGATCGGCAGGATGAGCAGCGCGATCACCGCGACACGCTGCCAGCGAGCGAGGGCGAGCATCGATCCCCCTTTGTGAAGCCTGGTGAAGCCCGGTGAAGCCTGGTGAAGGCAGGCGAATGCCGAAGGGGGAGCCCGACGTGCGACGGTCCCGACGCTACCTCGGCGGTGGGCCCTCCGCACGGGCGACTCGCACATTCTTTCGAAAAAGCAGACATCACCCCCGGCACGGGCCGGATCGGTGGGAATCCCGAGCCGGGACGCGCCCGCGGGTAAGGGAGGAATCAGGGTCGTCCCCCGATGTGGACAAGGGGACGGAAAGGGCAGCCTGGAGGCATGAAAGAGGAACTGACTCGACGTGACGAGATGTCCCTGTCCGGCGCGGCCCTGCGCGGCGCCCCCTGGAAGGCCGCGGCGGTGACCGGCGGCGCGGCGGCGGCCACCAGCTTCGGCCTGGGGGTCATCCTGCCGGGCGACGCCAGCCTGACCTGGGCCCTGTGCCTCGGCATCAGCCTGTTCTCGATGATCGCGGCGGTCGGCTCGGTCACCAGGCCGGACGTCGCCGACCGGGTGACCCGGTCGGCCCGCCAGTGGGCGCGCAACCACCCCTGGCGCTTCTCGCTCTATCCCGCGCTCGGCTCCGCCGCGCTGATGTACCCGGTCCAGCTCATCATCGACCGCGAGGGGCCGTTCAGCGCGGCTCTGGACGCGCTCCAGGGCGGCGTCGCGGTCTACCTGGTCACCGCCGTGCTGGCGCTGGTCCTCGGGGGGCGGAAGCAGGCCTCCCTGCCCCGCGGCCACTGAGCGGGCCCGGCCGGGCGGCGGCGAGCGGGCCCGCTGCCGCGGTTACTCCCGCTCGGCCTCGCTCCTGCAGACGCAGAACTCGTTGCCCTCGGGGTCGAGCATGGTCACCCAACCGGAGCCGTCGGGGGCGCGCCGGTCGGCCTGGACCGTGGCTCCGAGGGCGAGCAGCCGCTCGACCTCCTGGTCGCGGGTGGAGCCCTCGGAACCGGAGACGTCCAGGTGGACGCGGTTCTTGACGGCCTTGCCCTCGGGGACCCGGATGAACAGCAGGTTGACCTTGCCGAGCAGGAGGACCTCGTCGTCGTCCGCCCCGGTCTCCGGGGAGATCTCGAAGCCCGTGGCGTCGCGCCAGAAGGCCGCCAGTTCGTACGGCCGGGCGCAGTCGAAGGTGACGTAGTCGATGTCAATCATGCGTCCAGCCAACCGTGACACCGGCTAAACCGTCAAGGCGGTTACGTAACCATCCAATGCTTTACAGCGGTTACGCCACGTCCCACCAGAGCGTGACCCACCGGTCCCTGAGCATCGGCCACATGTCCAGCTCGACCGCCGCCGCGACGACCTCCTCCGCCCGCCCGGGATCGAGGCAGAGCCGGCGGCAGGCGCTCTCGGCCATCGCCTCCAGGCTCGCGAACCGGGGCAGCGGGGCCGGGCGCTCCTCCTGCCGCACGTCGTACCCCAGTCGCCGGGCGAGGGCGGCCACGTCGTCCGCGACGGGCCGCTCGGGCCGGATGAGACCGTGGAAGCGCGCCCAGAGGGGGCTCAGCCAGCTCATCGGGTGCCGGTGGGTGAGCTCCAGGACGACCCGGCGGCGGGCGTGACCGGTCAGCGCGGTCAGGAAGACGGCCAGATCGGGTACGTTGTAGACGACGTGGGCGGCCACCGCGACGTCGGCCGCCGGGGTCTCCCCGGCGACGTCCGGCCAGCGTCCCGTGACGGGCCGCACGGGCACGCCCAGGCTCCCCGCCCGCGCCGCCAGCTCGGCGAGCATCGCCGCGGAGGTGTCGACCGCGATGAGCTCCCCGAGGCGGGTCCCCGACTCCTGCGCGCGGTCGCGCCGCACCGCGCCGCCCGCCGTACCGGCAGGGGACGGCCGCGTCAGCGGCGGGCCCGTCCCCGGACCGGCGTCGTCCAGGCGGGCCAGCGGCAGGGAGGCCGCCCCGGTGCCCGCGCCCACGTCCAGCACGCTCCCGCCCGGTGGAAGCGCCTCTGCGACGCGGGCCAGGGTCGGGCCCTCCGGGTCGGCCAGCGCGCGGTCGGTGCGCTCGCCGAACCGGGCGGGCGAGTGCCCCCACGGGTCGCTGCGGGCCCCGGCCGCGATGGCATGGGGGATGCCCCACTCCGACAGGTCCGCCCGCCAGCGTTCGTCCAGCTCGTCCGGCGTCTCCCGCTGCTCCATGCCGCCGAGCCTACGCCGGGCCCGCCCGGCTCCAGAAGGCCCTGCCGGAGCGGGTGCCGGAGCGGGTGCCTGGCCGGATGCCCGGCCGGATGGAGGTCTCCGGCACGTCGGCCGGGCGGCCCCGCCCGGCTCTAGAAGAGCCTGCCGAACTGGTCGATCAGCGTGAGCACGGAGAAGTAGCCGAAGAACGCGAAGGCCACCAGCACGACGACCAACCGGTAGCCGCGGATCCGGACGGCCTCGGGGAGCATCTTGCGGTTCAGCCGGGCGAGCAGCGCGGAGTAGAGGAACATCATGATCCCGCCGACGCTGGCGGAGATCACCAGCAGCGTGATCGGCTGGTCGAAGCCGATCGTGAGCATCGCGATGCCGAACAGGACGATGAACCAGACGACGAGGCTGTAGACGCGGCTCTCGGTCCACCGGGCGCTGCCCGGCAGGTAGACCGTCTTGAGGTTGTCGGCGACCATCCGGGCGACGTAGTCGCAGATGCCCATGCTCGCCGCGAACAGCGAGAACGCGCCGATCGCCCAGAAGAAGGTGCCGAACCACGACAGCCGCCGGTTGAGCGCCTCCCCCTCGGTGCGCAGGAAGGTCACGTCGCTGGCGGTCTCCGCGCCGAAGACCGTGGAGTAGGCCAGCATCGACATCAGGAAGATCGTGAAGACCGTGATCGCCACGAACGAGACCAGCTGCTCGATGTTGGCCACCCGCCACCAGGCGCGCCAGCGGGCCAGGTTCGCCTCGTCGGGCTCGAAGGTGTAGCCGGTGGCGGGGGCGGCCTGGTCCTCGCCGGTCACCGGGGAGACCAGGCGGGGGATCCGGGCGCCCATGCCCATGTTCTTGTCCCTGATCCAGTTGCTCTGCACCAGGTTCTGCCCGCCGCCCGCCCCGGCGAAGGCCATCGCGCCCAGGACGAGCGCCGCGCCGAGTCCCGCCGGCACCTGGCCGATGTGGGTGACCGCCTCGCCCAGCCCGCGGTAGGCGTCGCCGGTGACGGCCAGGAAGAGCGCGACGACCAGGAAGACGACCACCGCGCCGACCTTGACGAACTGGGTGGCCTCCACGGTCCGGTAGATGACCGGCGAGAAGGTGAGCGCCACGCCGATGACCAGCAGCTCGACCACGGCGATGACGGTGACGTCTCCCCCGCCGGCGGCGTAGGTGAGCACCGTGGCCGAACTCGTGGCCCAGCCGGGCCAGATGTTGGCCAGGACCGCCATGAGCGCGAAGACCAGGCCCCAGTGCCGCCACAGGCGGCTGAACCCGGTCAGCGCGGTCTCGCCGGTGGCGAGCGTGTAGCGCTCGATCTCCATGTTCAGGAAGTACTGGGCGATCACGCCGACCACGGCGGCCCACAGGAAGACCAGGCCGACGTTGGCGGAGATGTAGGGCCAGATGACGAACTCGCCGGAGGCGAGGCCGACGCCGGCCGCGATGACTCCCGGTCCGAGCACCTTCCGCAGCGGCTGGGGATCCGGGAGGACGGCCGTGCGGAGCGGGGGTAGCGCCATGAAGGTCACCTGTTCCCCATGACCATGTGACAAACGTCCCTGTCGGGCCTGTTTTTTAGCGGTTACCGGCGGGTAGCATTGTCGGTAAGGTTACTGGCGAGTACATGCCTGTCCCGAGCGAGTACACACCTGTCCCGAGCACATGCGATCCCGGACCCCCGGCTTCAAGGAGCAGACCCCATGGGCCACTACAAGAGCAACATCCGTGACCTGGAGTTCAATCTCTTCGAGATGTTCGGACGCCGGGAGATCCTGGGCACAGGTCGCTTCGCCGACCTGGACGAGGACGTCGTCCGCAGCATGCTGGAGGAGCTCAACCGGATGGCCACCGGCGTGCTCGCCGACTCCTTCGAGGAGGGCGACCGCACGCCTCCGGTGTTCGACGCGGCGACCGGCACGGTGAAGATGCCCGAGGGCATCAAGAAGTCCTTCTTCGCGCTGCGCGACGCCGGCTGGACCAACCTCGACCTGCCCGCCGAGATGGGCGGCCCCGGTGTGCCGCGCAGCGTGGCGTGGGCCCTGGCCGAGCTCATCCTCGGCTCCAACCCGGCGCTGTGGATGTACTCCAGCGGCCCCGGCTTCGCCCACATCCTGCACACCATCGGCAACGACGAGCAGAAGCGCTTCGCCGAGCTGGCCATCGAGCGCCAGTGGGGCGCCACCATGGTGCTCACCGAGCCCGACGCGGGCTCCGACGTGGGCGCCGGCCGGGCCAAGGCGGTGCAGCAGCCCGACGGCACCTGGCACATCGAGGGCGTCAAGCGCTTCATCACCAGCGCCGAGCACGACATGGCCGACAACATCTTCCACCTCGTGCTGGCCCGCCCCGAGGGCCACGGCCCCGGCACCAAGGGCCTGTCGATGTTCCTGGTACCGAAGTACCACGTGGACCTGGAGACCGGCGAGCTCGGCGAGCGCAACGGCGTCTACGTCACCAACGTCGAGAAGAAGATGGGCCTGAAGGTCTCCACGACCTGCGAGCTCACCTTCGGCGACAAGCACCCGGCCGTCGGCACGCTCGTCGGCGACGTGCACGAGGGCATCAAGCAGATGTTCATGGTGATCGAGCAGGCCCGCATGATGGTGGGCACCAAGGCGATCGCCACCCTGTCCACCGGCTACCTCAACGCGCTGGAGTACGCCAAGGCCCGCGTGCAGGGCGCCGACCTGACCCAGATGGCCGACAAGACGGCCCCGCGCGTGACCGTCACGCACCACCCGGACGTGCGCCGCGAGCTCATGCTCCAGAAGTCGTACGCCGAGGGCATGCGGGCGCTGGTCCTGCTGACCGCCACCTACCAGGACGCGGTGCAGATCGCCGAGTTCGAGGGGCGCCGGGACGAGCACGCCGAGGCGATGAACGACCTGCTGCTCCCGCTGGTCAAGGGCGTCGGCTCCGAGCGCTCCTACGAGATGCTCTCCCGCTCGCTGCAGACCCTGGGCGGCTCCGGCTACCTGCAGGAGTACCCGATCGAGCAGTACATCCGGGACGCCAAGATCGACTCCCTCTACGAGGGCACCACCGCGATCCAGGGCCTGGACCTGTTCTTCCGCAAGGTCCTGCGCAACCAGGGCGCCGCGCTCGGCTCGCTCCACGCCGACGTCAAGGCCTTCGCCGCCTCCGAGGCGGGCAACGGCCGGCTGAAGGTGGAGCGCGCCCTGCTCGACGAGGCCGCCGACGAGGTCAAGGCCATGGCCGACACGATGGCCGGCTGGGCGATCGGCTCGATGGAGGACCCGAAGGAGGTCTACAAGGTCGGCCTCAACACCACCCGGTTCCTGCTCGCCCTGGGCGACCTGGTGATCGGCTGGCTGCTCCTGCGCCAGGCCGAGGTCGCGCTGGCCGCGCTGGGCTCCTCCGAGGAGGACCGGTCCTTCTACACCGGCAAGGTGGCCGCGGCCACCTTCTTCGCCCAGACCGTGCTGCCCCGCATCTCCGCCGAGCGCCGCATCCTCGCCGCCACCGGCCAGGACCTGATGGAGCTCCCGGAGGACGCGTTCTGAGCGCCCACTCCGCGGGACGGCCCTGAGACGGCCGCTCCCGGAGGACGAGAACCCCCTGCTCCCGCGGCAGGTCGGCGATGAGGGGCGGTCCCGTGACACGGGACCGCCCCTTCTCCGTTCCCCGGGCGCCGTACAGGCCCGCAGGAGAGCCCGGGATCGGTCGGCCGCCGCCGGGCCCCGCCGTACGGGGGAGGGATTGACACGGCCCATCGTTCTTCTCATACTGAGACCATCTCATAGTGAGAAGGACGTGTGATGAGTGGTGAAAGCGAGTACCTGGCGGCCTACGACCCGCGGGAGTTCCCGCCGGTCGCCGTGACCGTCGACGTGGTGGCGCTCACCATCCTCGGCGGGGTGCTGCACGTGCTCCTGGTCGAGCGGGGCGAGCCGCCGTTCGCGGGGCGCTGGGCGCTGCCCGGCGGCTTCATCCGGCCGGGCGAGGACCTGGACCGGGCCGCCGCCAGAGAGCTGGCCGAGGAGACCGGGATGGCCGACCGCGTCCACATCGAGCAGCTCGCCAGCTACGGGGCGCCGGACCGCGACCCCCGGATGCGGATCGTCTCGGTCTCCTACCTGGCCTTCGCGCCCGACCTGCCCGATCCCCAGGCCGGGTCGGACGCCGCCGACGCCGCCTGGTACGGCGTCGACCACCTGCCCGAGCTGGCCTTCGACCACGCGCGCATCCTGGATCACGCCCTCGACCGGGCACGGGCCAAGCTGGAGTACACCCCGCTGGCCACCGCCTTCGTCGGCGAGACGTTCACCATCTCCGAGCTGCGCGGGGTCTACGAGGCGGTCTGGGGGGTGCCGCTGCACGCCGGCAACTTCCACCGCAAGGTCCTGTCGGTCCCCGGGTTCGTGGAGAGCACCGGCGAGACCACCGAGAGCGGCGGCCCCCGGGGCGGTCCCAGGGCCCGGCTCTACCGCGCGGGCGACGCCCGGCTCCTCCACCCGGCCCTGCTCCGGCCCGAGCGGGAGGAGGAGGTCCGGTGACCACCACCGCCGAGGCGATCGCCCTGGTCAACGCCGCCGCGACACCGCAGGACCTGTTCGGCGGGGACGCGCCGCGGCGGACCTACCGGCGGCTCGCCCGGTGCCTCCACCCCGACCTGACCACCGCTCCCGGCGCCCCGGAGGCCTTCGCCCGGCTGTCCGCGTTCTGGGCCGCGCTGCGCGGGGGACCTCCCGGCGACCACGCCGGGCCGGAGACGGTGATCACCACCGCGGGCGGGACCTACCGGGTCGGCGGGACGCTCCACCGGGGCGCCACGGCGGTGCTCCGCGCGTGCGAGCGCGACATGCTGCTCAAGCTCCCCCTCGGCCCGGCCGACAACGACCTCATGCGGCGCGAGGCCGAGGCGCTCCGGACGCTCGAGCGCGAGGCCGACCCGCTGCTCCTGCCGTACGTGCCGCGCCTGGTGGACTCCTTCCGGCACCGCGCGGACGGGGTCGAGCGGCACGTCAACGTGATCAGCCGGGTGCCGGACGGGTTCCTGACCCTGGAGGAGGTCCGGCGGCGGCGGCCGGTGCTGGACCCCCGGGACGCGGCCTGGATCTGGCGGCGGCTGCTGGTCGCGATCGGCACCGCGCACCGGGCCGGGATCGTGCACGGGGCCGTCTTCGGGCAGCACGTCCTGGTCCACCCCGTCGAGCACGGCCTGGTCCTCGTCGACTGGAGCCAGTCGGTGCCGGTCGGCGGCCGGCTGACCGCCCTGGTCACCCGGCACCGCGCGGACTACCCGACGGACGTCCTCGCCCGGGGGCCGGCCACCGAGGCCCTGGACATCCGCCTGGCCACCCGCTGCGTCGCCGCCCTGATGGGCGTGCGCCCCGACCGCTCCGACGGCCCCGATCCCGATCCGGCCGGACCCGACCGCCTCGGGCGTCCCGGTCCCGACGGCTCCCGCCGGCCGGCCGGGCGCGTCCCCGGGCCGATGCGCGCCTTCCTCCGGGGCAGCCTGCTCGCCCCGCCGCGCGACGCCTGGCGGCTCCTCGCCGAGCTCGACGAGCTCCTCGACGACCTGTACGGGCCGCGGCGGTACCGGCCCCTCCACCTGTAGCGACCCCTCAAGACCCGCAGCGACCCCTCAAGGAAGAGAAACCCCATGGGAAGCGGAATCTGGTCCACCGACGTCTACTCCGCCGCCTCCCGCCTCCGGGCGGCCAGGGGCGCCAGCGCCTTCGCCTACAGCGACTCCGGCGCGCGCACCGTGCACGACGACCTGAACCCGCACGGCGTGGCGGCCCGGGAGAGCCGCGACTCCGCCGAGCACCCCGCCTCCGTGGCCGTGGCCGTGCTCTTCGACGTGACCGGCTCGATGGGCGGCGTGCCGCGCACCCTGCAGACCAGGCTGCCCGACCTGCTCGGCCTGCTGCTGCGCAAGGGCTACGCCACCGACCCGCAGATCCTGTTCGGCGCGATCGGCGACGCCACCTGCGACCGGGCGCCGCTGCAGGTCGCCCAGTTCGAGTCCGACAACCGGATGGACGAGCACCTCGGCAAGGTCCTGCTGGAAGGCGGGGGCGGCGGCCAGATGACCGAGTCCTACGAGCTCGCGATGTACTTCATGGCCCGGCACACCTCGATCGACTGCTACGAGAAGCGGGGCCGCCGGGGCTATCTGTTCATCATCGGCGACGAGCTGCCGTACCCGGCGGTGAAGCGGCGCGAGGTCGCCGGGGTGATCGGCGACCGGCTGGAGCGGGACATCCCCACCGAGGACGTCGTCGCCGAGCTGACCCGGATGTACGACGTCTACTTCATCCTCCCCGCCGGGGCGAGCCACTCCCGCAACGGCCACGTGCTGGCCGCCTGGCGCGGGCTGCTCGGGCAGAACGTGCTGGAACTGGACGACCTGGACGCGGTCTGCGAGACCATCGCGCTCACCGTCGGGCTGGGCGAAGACGCCGTCGGCCTCGACGAGGGCCTGGCGGACCTGGCCGAGTTCGGTTCCACCGCGGGGGCCTCGGTCTCCCGGGCGCTGGCCGGTCTGGAGCGGGGCGCGACGGTGGTGGACTCCCCCGCCCTCGGCGCGTCCCTCGACCCGCACGGCGCGCTCGGCCCCGGTGATCCCTCCGGCCCGCGCGGCGCGCTCGGCTCGGGCGGCCCCTCCGCCCCCGGCGACAGCGGGGTGACCCGGCTGTGAGGGACCACGTGATCGTCGTCGACCTCGGGTACGGCGACGCCGGCAAGGGCACCGTGGTCGACTGGCTCTGCTCCCGCGGCGGGGTCTCGGCGGTGGTCAGGTTCAACGGGGGCGCCCAGGCCGGGCACAACGTCGTGCTGCCCGACGGACGGCACCACACGTTCTCCCAGTTCGGGTCGGGGACCCTGCGCGGCGTGCCGACCCACCTGTCGCGGTACACCGTGGTGGACCCCTTCGCGCTCACCGCCGAGGCCGACCACCTGCGCCGGATCGGCGTCCCGGACCCGTACGGCATGCTCACCGTCGACCGGGAGGCCCTGCTCGCCACGCCGTACCACGTGGCGGCCGGGCGGGCCCGGGAGCTCGCCCGCGGCGGGAAGCGGCACGGATCCTGCGGGATGGGCGTCGGGGAGGCGATGGCCTACGCGCTGGAGCACCCCTTCATGGCCCCCAGGGTCGGCGACTGCGAGCGGCCGTGGGCGCTGACCCGCAAACTGGAGGCGCTGCGCGAGCGGCTCGGCGCGGACGGGCCGCCGGTCGCCGACTGCGTGGCGGCCTACCGGGCGTTCGCCGAGCAGGTGGCCCTGGTCGACCCCTCCTACGTCACCGCCCTGCTGCGCAGGCGGCCCGTCGTCTTCGAGGGCGCCCAGGGGGTGCTGCTCGACGAGTGGCACGGCTTCCACCCCCACACGACCTGGAGCACGACGACCTTCGGCAACGCGCTGGCGCTGCTCGACGGGGCCGCCGCCGTACGGCTCGGCGTGCTGCGCACCTACACGACCCGGCACGGTCCGGGGCCGCTGGTCACCGAGGACCCCCGGTTGCGCCTGCCCGAGCCGCACAACCGGGACGGCCGGTGGCAGGGCCCGTTCCGGACCGGGCACTTCGACGCCGTCGCGCACCGCTACGCGCTGTCGGCGGCGGGCGGGGCGGACGCCCTGGCCCTCACCCACCTGGACGCGCCGGTCTCGCGGATGTGCGACTCCTACGACATCGGCGAGCTGCCGGTGGGCCGCAGGGGCGACCTGGAGGGCCAGGCCCGGCTCACCGCCCGGCTGGGGCGGGTCCGGCCGCACTACGCCGACGGGGTCGACGACTGGCCGGAGGCGGTCGCCGGAGCGCTGGGCGTGCCCGTGTGGCTCGGCTCCTCCGGCCCGACCTCCGCGGACAAGGCGCTGATCGCGTCCGCCGGGGGCCGGGCCCCGCGCCCTGCGGGCCTCAGCCGGCCGGCGGGACGTTGTGGTTGAACCGGAACAGGTTGGCCGGATCGTAGGCCGTCTTGAGCCGGACGAGCTCACGGTAGGCGCCGGGGTCGTAGGCGGCGCGCACCTGCTCGGCGGTGGCCGGGCCGTACTGGAAGTTCAGGAAGGTGCCCGCGCCCTTCAGCGTCCCGGCCAGGCTCCGGTGGGCGGCCCGGACGGCGCCGGGATCGCGGCCGTCGAGAGGGGTGACGACGTGCAGGACGTACCGCGCGTCCCGGTGGCCGACCAGCGCCGGTGAGGGACCGGCCAGCGCGCCGCCGAGGTGGCGGACCTGCACGATGCACGGCACCTCGGCCCCCGGGTCGGCCAGGCCGAACGCGGCGGCCGGGTCCAGGCCGTCGAGCAGCACCCCGGTGCCGGCGTAGGCGTGCGCGGCCTCCGGGTCGTTGCTGATCGAGGCCGACTCGGTGAACGGCAGCTCGCGCAGGGTGTCGGCGAGGACCGGCCCGGCCGCGCGCAGCGGCGCGACGATCCGGTCCCCCTCCGCCGCCTCCCCGAGGTGGGCGATCCTGACGTGGGCGACGTGCCGCCCGCGCAGCGGCCCGGGGGCCTCGGGGACGTCCGGGACCGGGATCAGGCCGACGGCCGAGGTCAGCCCGTCGGGCACGGTCGCGGTCCAGTCCCGCCAGGCCGCCACGATCTCGGCGGAGGCGGGGAAGTACAGGCCGCCGCCGTAGAGGCGGGTGACGGGCACGAGCCCGATCTCCATGCCCGTCACCACGCCGAAGTTGCCGCCGCCGCCGAGCAGCGCGCCGAAGAGCTCGTCGCCGGGGACGAGGCGGCGCGGACGGGCGTCGGCCGTGACGATCTCGACGGCCCGCACGTGGTCGGCGGCGTAGCCGTACCTGCGGGCCAGCAGGCCCAGGCCGCCGCCCAGGGTGTAGCCGACCACGCCCACGTGCGGCGAGCTGCCGGACAGCGGCGCGAGCCCGTGGCGGGCGGCCTCCTCGATCACCTGCCGCCAGCGCGTGCCCGCCTCCACCCACGCGGTGCGGGCCGCGACGTCCACCCGCACTCCGGTCATCGCGCGCGTGCTCACCAGCACGCCGTGCTCGGCCGTCACCGCGAGGCCGTGCCCGGTGGCCTGGACCGCCACCGGCATGTCCCGGGTGGCGGCGTACTCCACGGCGGCCCGCACGTCGGCCGCCCCCGCGGCCGCCACGACCACCTCGGGCCGGTGCCGGCCGGCCAGTTGGAACCCGTCCCGCCCGGTGTCGTAGCCGGGCTCGCCTGGGCGGAACACCGCGCCGTCCACGTCGATCATGATCCTCTTCCTTCCGTCCTGCGCCGGAGTGCGGACCCGACCATAGGAAGGCTTGCGGACACAGGATGTCCTCAAGCGGGCGAGAATCCGGATATGAGCAAGGACATGCCCGGCCGGCTGCTCCGGCTGCTCTCACTGCTGCAGAGCCGCCGCGAGTGGCCGGGCCCGGAGCTGGCGGACCGGCTCGGTGTCAGCGCCCGGACCGTCCGGCGCGACGTCGACCGGCTGCGGGGGCTGGGTTACCCGGTGGAGGGGACCACGGGCACCGCGGGCGGCTACCGGCTGGTCTCGGGCCGGGACCTGCCCCCGCTGCTGCTGGACGACGACGAGGCGGTGGCGATCGCGGTCGGGCTGCTCACCGCGGCGGACGGCACCGTGGCCGGGATCGCGGAGTCGTCGGTCCGGGCCCTGGCCAAGCTGGAGCGGGTCCTGCCGGCCCGGCTGCGGCGGCGCTTCGACGCGGTGGCCGGGGCGGTCACCCCCGTGGCGCGGGGCGGCCTGCCGCGGGTCGATCCTGAGGTCCTGGCCGTCCTCGCCACCGCCTGCCGCGACCGGGAGATGCTCGCGTTCGGGCACTGCAGCCGCTCCGGGACCGTGACCTCGCGCAGGGTCGAACCGTACGACCTGGTCAGCACACACGGCCTGTGGTACCTGCTGGCCTACGACCCCGGCCGGGAGGACTGGCGGATCTTCCGGGTGGACCGGATCACCGATCCCCGGCCCACCGGCTGGCGGTTCACCCCGCGCGAGCTCCCCGCCTCCGACGCCGCCGCCCACGTCTCCCGCTCGGTGGCGGCGGCGCCGTACCGGCACAACGCGGTGGCCACCGTGCGGGAGCCCGCCGAGGCGGTCCGCGCGCGGCTGCCCAACACCATGCCGGGCCGGATCGAGCCCGTGGACGAGCACACGTGCACGGTCCGCCTCGGCTCCGACTCGCTGGACGCGATCGCGGCGGAGCTGGCCGCGCTCGGTGCCGACTTCACCCTCGACGGGCCACCCGAGCTGCTCGACCGGCTCCGCGCGGTGGCGGGACGGTTGCTGCGGGCGGCCGGGGACGGGTGAGCGCCGGACGGCGGCCACGCGGGGCCGGGGCGAAGGCACACCGGCCACGGCGGGCCGCCGGACGGGTGGGCGCCGGGCGGCCCTCCCGGCCGGGCGGGTTACGACGCGGCCGGGACGTGATACTGCACGGCGGCGCGGGAGGCCAGGATCGGCTTGATGCACTCGGCGATCACGGCCTGGTGCTCCGGGTGGTCCCGGTAGACGACGTAGTCCTCGACGCCGTCGAAGTCCGCGACCACCGCGAAGTCGTGGTTGCCGGCGCTCACCCCCGCGTCGGGACCGATCACGTAGGAGCGCAGCTGCGGGATCAGCTCCGGCAGCCTGCCCAGTCCGGCCGCGACGGCGGCCTTCTGCTCGTCGGTGGCGTCCTCGGTCCAGGCGAGCAGCACGATGTGGCGGAACATGGTCGGTCCTGTCTCCCTCGCGGTTCGGATGCCCGCCAGCGTACGGCGGGCCCCGCCGATGCACGGCGGGGCCCGCCGATCTCCGGCCGTCCGGCTCCGGACCGGGACCTCCGGCGTCCGGTCCCGCTCCTCCGGGTCCCGGTCCTTCTGGTCCCGGTCCTTCACCGTCCGGCTCCGGCCCCGGCCGTGCGGCCTCAGCCCCAGGCGAGCATGCGCAGCGGGTCCTCCAGCATGGCCCCGATGTCGCGCAGGAACAGCGAGCCGAGCTCGCCGTCCACCACCCGGTGGTCGAAGGAGAGCGCGAGCGTGCACACCTTGCGCACCGCGATCTGCCCGTCCACCACCCACGGCATGTCCCTGACCTGGCCGAGGGCCAGGATCGCGGACTCACCCGGGTTGAGGATCGGCGTCCCGGCGTCCACCCCGAACACGCCCACGTTGGTGATCGTGATCGTGCCGCCCGCCATGTCCTCCGGTCGGGTGCGGCCGGCCCGCGCGGTCTCGGCCAGCTCCGCCAGGGCCGCCGCCAGTTCCGGCAGCGACAGGGACTGGGCGTCCTTGACGTTGGGCACGAGCAGGCCGCGGGGGGTCGCGGCGGCGATGCCCAGGTTCACGCGGTGCTTGACCACGATCTCCTGCGCCGCCTCGTCCCACGCCGAGTTGATCATCGGGTGGCGGCGGACCGCGACGAGCAGCGCCTTGGCGACCAGGAGCAGCGGCGAGACCCTGACCCCGGCGAAGTCGTCGAGGGCGCGCAGCCGCCCGACCGCCTCCATGGTCCCGGTCATGTCCACCTGGAGGAACTCGGTGACGTGCGGGGCGGTGAACGCCGAGGCCACCATGGCCTGGGCGGTCGCCTTCCGCACGCCCTTGACCGGGATCCGCTCCTCGTCCGCCGCCCCGGCCCGCGCCGCAGGCCGTACGGGCGCGGCCGCCGCCGCGTGCACGTCCTCCCGGGTGATCGAGCCCTGCGGCCCGGTCCCGGTGAGCGCGGCCAGGTCGATCCCGAGGTCCTTGGCGAGCTTGCGCACCGGGGGCTTGGCCAGCACCGCCACGCGTCCCGCCGCGGCCCCCGGACCGGTCGCGGCGGACGCCGGGCCCGGCACGCCGCCCGACTCCGCGCCCGGCGCGGCGGCCTGCGGAGCCGGTCCGGCGGCCGGCCGGTCCGGCACGGCGCTCCGCTCCGCGCCCGGCGCGGCGGGCGGCTGCTTGCGGGGGCGGCGCTTGGCCGCTCCCGGCTTGACGCCGTAGCCGACCAGGACGGGCTGGCGCTTCTCCCCTCCCCCCGCGGCGGTCCCGTTCCGGCCCGCCTCCGCGGGGACCGCCGGAGCGGCCGGGACGGCCGGGACGGCCGGGACCATGTCGTCGGCCAGCGCCGCCCGGCCCGCGGGGGCGTCCGCCGGAGGCGGCGGGACCGGGGCCGGGGAGCCGTCGTCGACCGCGATGATGGGCCTGCCCACGTCGACGGTCTCGCCCTCCTCCGCCAGCAGGGCGGCGACCACGCCCTCGAACGGGCAGGGCAGCTCGACGACCGCCTTGGCGGTCTCGATCTCCACGATGGTCTGGTTCACCTTGACCGGGTCGCCGGCCTTCACGTGCCAGCGGACGATCTCCGCCTCGGTCAGGCCCTCGCCCACGTCGGGGAGCTTGAACTCCTTCACCGTCCCCCTCCTCAGAACGCGAACGCGCGGTCGACGGCGTCCAGCACCCGGTCCAGGTCCGGCAGGTAGTGGTCCTCCAGCCGGGAGGGCGGGTACGGCGTGGACGGCCCGCCCACCCGCAGCACCGGCGCCTCCAGGTGGTAGAAGCACTCCTCGGTGATCCGGGCGGCCAGCTCGGCGCCGTAGCCGTTGAAGACGGGCGCCTCGTGCACCACGACGCACCGCCCGGTGCGCCGTACCGACTCCACGACCGCGGGCAGGTCCAGCGGGTTGAGCGAGCGCAGGTCCACGACCTCCAGCGAGCGGCCGTCCTCCTGGGCGGCCGCGGCCACCTCCAGGCAGGTCTTCACCATCGGCCCGTAGGCCAGCAGCGTGACGTCCGCGCCGGGCCGTACGACGCGGGCCCGGTCGAGCGGGAGCCAGTCCGCCGCGCCGGAGGTGTCGACCTCGGCCTTGTCCCAGTAGCGGCGCTTGGGCTCGAAGAAGACGACCGGGTCGTCGCACCGGATCGCCTGCTGGATCATCGCGTAGGCGTCCGCCGGGTTGGAGCAGGTCACCACGCGCAGGCCGGCGGTGTGCGTGAAGTACGTCTCGGGGGACTCGCTGTGGTGCTCCACCGCGCCGATGCCGCCGCCGCAGGGGATGCGGACCACGACGGGGAGCCTGAGCTTGCCCAGGGAGCGCATCGGCATCTTGGCGAGCTGGGTGATGATCTGGTCGGCGGCGGGGAAGACGAACCCGTCGAACTGGATCTCGCAGACCGGCCGGTAGCCGCGGAGCGCGAGGCCGATGGCCGTGCCGATGATGCCGGACTCGGCCAGCGGGGTGTCGATGACCCGCTGCTCGCCGAAGTCCTTCTGCAGGCCGTCGGTGACGCGGAACACGCCGCCGAGCTTGCCCACGTCCTCGCCCATGACGAGGACCTTGGGGTCGTCCTCCATCGCCTTGCGCATGCCCTCGTTCAGGGCCTTGGCCATGGTGAGCGTCGTCATCCCTCGACCCCCTCGTTCTCGAATCCGGCGAGGTAGGCGGCGAACTCGGCCCGCTCGGCCTCGATCAGCCGGTGCGGCTCGGCGTAGACGTGCTCGAACATCTCCATCGGCCCCGGATCCGGCAGCTGCAGGCAGCGCCTGCGCACGTCCTTGCCGAGCTCGTCGGCCTCGGCGTCGACCCCGTCGAAGAACGCCTGGTCGGCGAGCCGGTTGCGGACCAGGTAGGCCTTGACCCGCTCGATCGGGTCCTTGAGCTTCCAGGCCTCCAGCTCGTCGGCCAGCCGGTAGCGGGTCGGGTCGTCGGAGGTGGTGTGCGCGCCCATCCGGTAGGTGTAGGCCTCGATCAGCACCGGGCCCTGCCCGGAGCGGGCGTCGGCCAGCGCCTTGCGGGTGACCGCCAGGCAGGCGAACACGTCGTTGCCGTCCACCCGGACGCCGGGGAAGCCGAACCCGCTGGCCCGGCGGTAGAGCGGGATGCGCGACTGCTTCTCCAGCGGCTCGGAGATGGCCCACTGGTTGTTCTGGCAGAAGAACACCACCGGGGCGTTGAACACCGACGCCCAGATGAACGACTCGTTCACGTCGCCCTGGGAGGTGGCGCCGTCGCCGAAGTAGACGATCGAGGCCGCGCCGTCCTCGCCCACGGCCCCGTCGCGCTGGATGCCCATGGCGTAGCCGACCGCGTGCAGGGTCTGGCTGCCGATCACGATCGTGTAGAGGTGGAAGTTGTGCTCGGCGGGGTCCCAGCCGCCGTGGTTGACCCCCCGGAACAGGCCGAGGAGGTTGACCGGGTCCACCCCGCGGCACCAGGCCACGCCGTGCTCCCGGTAGGTCGGGAACGCCATGTCCGCGTCGGTCAGGGCCCGGCCGGAGCCGATCTGCGCGGCCTCCTGGCCGAGCAGCGAGGCCCACAGGCCCAGTTCGCCCTGGCGTTGCAGGGCGACGGCCTCCAGGTCGATCCGGCGCACCATGACCAGGTCGCGGTAGAGGCCGCGGATCTCCTCGGGTGTCAGGTCGATGTCGTAGTCGGGGTGCTCGACCCGCTCCCCCTCCGGGGTCAGCAACTGGACGAGCTCGGGGGGTGCCTGGGCACCGCGAGAGGCGTCGGCTGTCACGTGCCGCTCCTGTGTGCTCGGGGCCGTCCGAGCGGGGTCGCCGCTCGTGTCCGGCCGGTTAGCGACGCATCGGATCCGGTCGATGGTGGTTCGTCTGCGCTTGTGGACATCGTGGCAGACGTCACATACCTGCGCGCAAGCCCTGCTCCGGCCTCCATACGGTCCCCGTTCCCCTCCGGCCTCCTTTACACCCGTGCGGAGCGGATGCCCTTCGCGCCGGTACGGGACGCGCGCCCGCCCGGCCCTCCCCGGACCGGGGCGGACCCGGCGACGGGCCGCCCGCGGGGACCGTTACGCTTGAGGCGCCCAACCGACCCCGCTGCACCCTGGAGGAACACCGTGGCGCGCGTCATCGTCGACGTCATGCTGAAGCCCGAGATTCTCGACGCCCAGGGGCAGGCCATCGCCCGGGCGCTCCCGCGGCTCGGCTTCTCCGGCGTCTCCGCGGTACGGCAGGGCAAGCGGTTCGAGGTGGAGCTCGACGGCCCGGCCGACGAGGCCGCCCTTTCGGACGTCCGCAAGATGGCCGAGACCCTGCTGGCCAACACCGTGATCGAGGACTACAGGGTCACCGTCGAAGAGTAGTCGGCCGGATATATCAGCAAAATCCCTCTGTGCCGGTTAAATCCATCCCTGGGGGCATCCCACACCACGTCCTGACTAACAGTGGATAACATCACAGTTATTTTGCGGTTAGCCCGGATTCCCCAGGGAAACCTTCACTGGGTGACGTCTGGCCCGGGAGGGATCCGGTGGATTTCGAGTTCTCATTGGCTCTGCCAAGAGAGGCCGTCGGCATTCCGATGGTCCGCAGGATTCTCGGCGACTCCCTGGCCTTCCGCGGTGTGACGAGGAGCTGCGTCTCCGACATCCTGCTCGCGGTCACCGAGGCGTGCACCAACGCCGTGCGCCACGGCGGCCCGGACAACCGCTACGAGGTCGAGGCCGCCATCGGCCCCGACCGCTGCGACGTGCGCATCACCGACCGGGGCCGCGGTCTCGTCCGGGTGCCGGACCACTACCCGCCGAACGACATCGAGAACGGCCGCGGCATCCTGATCATGCAGTCCGTGGTGGACGAGATCTCCTTCGACATCGCCCCCGGCCGCGGCACCACCGTGCACCTGCGCAAGCGGCTCCGCCGCCACGACGGCCCCGCCCCCGCGCGCCCCCGCGAGCTGGCCGCCGTCTGACCCCTCCGGCCGCGCCCGGCCCGCCCCGCGGCGCCGCGGGCCCCGTGATCGGGATTCCCGGCCGCGGGCAGGTCACCGCCGGATCCGGGGCGCGGGCCGTACACCTCGTTGTGAGCTCTCCCCGGAGAGCGGATAGCCTGGGCGCACCGCCGCAGACCGCCGTCCGATGTGTGAGACGTCGGCGCGGTGCTCGTTTGTGGAGGGGAACGCTGTCATGAGTGCTGCCCGCGTGGGCGTCGTCACTTTTCCCGGGACTCTTGACGATCAGGACGCGGCCCGTGCCGTGCGCCATGCGGGGGGCGAAGCCGTCCCGCTGTGGCACGCCGACCCCGATCTCAAGGGGGTGGACGCGGTCTTCCTGCCCGGCGGGTTCTCCTACGGGGACTACCTCCGGTGCGGGGCGATCTCCAGGTTCGCGCCGCTGATGGAGGAGCTGATCCCCGCCGCCAGGGCCGGGCTCCCCGTCCTGGGGACCTGCAACGGCTTCCAGATCCTCTGCGAGGCCCACCTGCTGCCCGGCGCGCTGATGCGCAACGCCGGGCTTCACTATGTCTGCCGCGACCAGGGCATCCGGGTGGAGAACACCGCCACCCCCTGGACCTCGGACTTCACCGAGGGCCAGGAGATCGTGCTGCCGGTCAAGCACGGCGAGGGCCGCTACGTCGCCGACCCGGCGACCCTCGCGGCGATCGAGGCGGGCGGCCAGGTCGTCTTCCGCTACACCGGGGGCAACCCCAACGGCTCCCTGAACGACATCGCCGGCATCCGCAACGAGGCCGGCAACATCGTCGGCCTGATGCCGCACCCCGAGCACGCCGTCGAGGACCTGACCGGCGCCCCGAGCACGGACGGCCGCGCCTTCTTCACCTCGATCCTCAAGAAGCTGGTGAACGCGTGAATCCGGACGTGAACCTCGACACCGTCAAGCGCGCCGCGGACACCCCCGACGAGCGCCAGCCGTACGCCGAGCTGGGCATGAAGCTCGACGAGTACGACCGGGTCAAGGAGATCCTCGGCCGCCGGCCGACCAGCTCCGAGCTGGCCATCTACAGCGTCATGTGGAGCGAGCACTGCTCCTACAAGTCCTCCAAGGTGCACCTGCGGCAGTTCGGCACCAAGGCCCCGCACTCCGACGCGCTCCTGGTCGGCATGGGCGAGAACGCCGGCGTCGTGGACATCGGCGACGGCTGGGCGGCCACTTTCAAGATCGAGTCGCACAACCACCCGTCCTACGTCGAGCCGCACCAGGGCGCGGCCACCGGCGTCGGCGGCATCGTCCGCGACATCATGTCGATGGGCGCGCGGCCGATCGCGGTCATGGACGCCCTGCGCTTCGGCGGCGCCGACCAGGCCGACACCCGCCGGGTGCTGCCCGGCGTGGTGGAGGGCATCAGCCACTACGGCAACTGCCTGGGCCTGCCCAACATCGGCGGCGAGGTCGTCTTCGACCCCTGCTACATCGGCAACCCGCTGGTCAACGCCCTGTGCGTGGGCCTGCTCCGCAAGGACCAGATCAAGCTGGCCATCGCGCCGGGCGCGGGCAACAAGGTCGTGCTCTTCGGCGCGCTGACCGGCCCCGACGGCATCGGCGGCGCGTCGGTGCTGGCGAGCGCCACCTTCGAGGACGAGTCCCAGGCCAAGCGCCCCAGCGTGCAGGTCGGCGACCCGTTCATGGAGAAGCTGCTGATCGAGTGCTGCCTGGAGCTCTACCAGGCCGACGTGGTCGTCGGCATCCAGGACCTCGGCGCGGCCGGCGTCTCCTGCGCCACCACCGAGCTCGCGGCCAAGGGCACCGGCGGCATGGACGTCAGGCTGGACCTCGTCCCGCTGCGCGACCCGTCGCTGCGGCCCGAGGAGATCCTGATGAGCGAGTCTCAGGAGCGCATGATGGCGGTCGTCGCCCCCGACGACATCGACGCCTTCATGGCGATCTGCGCCAAGTGGGACATCCCCGCGACCGTGATCGGCGAGGTCACCGACTCCGGCCGCCTGGTCATGACCTGGCACGGCGAGACCATCGTGGACATCCCGCCGGGCACCGCGGCCGACGAGGGCCCCGTCTACGAGCGGCCCTTCCACGAGCCGGCCGGGCAGGCCGGGCTCAACGCCTCCTCGCCCGCGGACCTGCCGCGCCCCGAGGACCTGCGCGCCGCGCTGCTGCAGCTGCTCGGCTCACCGAACCTGGCCTCCAAGGAGTGGGTGACCTCCCAGTACGACCGGTACGTCCGGGGCAACACCGTGCTGGCCCAGCCCGCCGACGCCGGGGTGCTGCGGATCAGCGAGGCCATGCCCGGCGCCGAGGAGACCACCCGCGGCATCGCGCTGGCCACCGACGGCAACGGCCGCTACGCCCGGCTGGACCCCTACGCCGGGGCGCAGCTCGCCCTGGCGGAGGCCTACCGGAACGTCGCGGTGACCGGCGCCGTCCCGCTCGCGGTCACCAACTGCCTCAACTTCGGCTCCCCCGAGGACCCCGAGGTCATGTGGCAGTTCTCCGAGGCCGTGCGCGGCCTGGCCGACGCCTGCAAGACCCTGGGCGTCCCGGTGACCGGCGGCAACGTCTCGTTCTACAACCAGACGGGCTCCACCCCGATCCACCCGACCCCGGTCGTGGGCGTGCTGGGCGTGATCGAGGACGTGGCCAAGCGGGTGCGCAGCGGCTTCACCGGCACCGGCGAGAAGGTCGTCCTGCTCGGCGAGACCAGCGCGGAGTTCGGCGGTTCGGAGTGGGCGCACGTCGTCCACGGCCACCTGGGCGGCCTCCCGCCCGAGGTGGACCTGGAGGCCGAGCGCGCCCTCGGCCGGGTGCTCACCGAGGCCGCCGCGCAGGGCCTGCCCACCGGCTCCCACGACCTGTCCGACGGCGGCCTGGCCATCGCCCTGGCCGAGGCGTGCCTCGCCCAGGGCATCGGCTGCACGGTCTCGCTCACGGGCGACGACGCGTTCGTCGACCTGTTCAGCGAGTCGGCCTCCCGCGCGCTGGTGACCGTCCGGCCGGAGTCCTTCGAGGCCTTCGCCGAGCTGTGCGCCGCCCACGAGGTGCCCTGCTACGGCCTGGGCACCACCGGCGGCGCCTCGCTGGTCGTCGAGGGCGTCCTGGACATCCCGGTCGCCGAGCTCAGGGAGACCCACACGGGCACGCTCCCCGCCATCTTCGGCTGATCCACGCACGACGGAGGGGTACGGCTCACGCGGGCCGTACCCCTTCCGCACATCAGGAAATGATCTTCTTGAGCGGGATGTCGATCGAGAACGGCGCGGTCAGCCGGAGGTGTTCCCGCTCGATCGACACCGGCACATAGGTCCTGGTCGTGTCATCGAGCTCGTAGATGTGGAACACGGGACGACCGTCCTCGTTCTCCACCCGCCAGTAGTGACGGATCCCCGCTTCGGCATAGCGCTCGGGCTTCACCCGGCGGTCCCGTTCCTCGGAGTCGGGCGACACCACCTCGACCGCGAGCACCACCTCGTCCGGCCGGTAGGTCGTCCGGCGCATCCCGGCGTCGGGCTGCTCCCGCACCACCATGAGATCCGGCTCGGGACGCTGTCGCCTGCCCAGCGTCACCGTCATCTCCCGGACGACGTCGCATCCCGGGGGAAGCAGTTCCTCCAGGTGCCTGCCCAACCTGTCGATGACCCTCATGTGGAACTTGGTCTGCGGGGACATCACGATGAGGGCTCCATCGACGAGTTCGAGGCGGCGCGGCGCTTCGGGGGGGAGCCGGTCGAGATCTTCCGCGACCCAGCCGTCGGCCGGCGGGTAGAACCAGGAAGGCAGCACTTCAGCGGTCATCTCATCCCCCTCCGAATCCGTTGTCACTTTAGGGTTCACCTCCGTCCGTCTCAGGTCTTTCCACGGATTCCTCTCCCGCCCACCTTCTCATTCCCGGCGAACGATTACATTCATCCGCCGCCGGGTCGCGGGCCGCCGGTCGCATCCGGTACGGACGCTTACCGGCGGGGGTCCGGCGGGGTTTCCGCAAGGATCCCCGTGAGGTTTCCGCAGGGGTCCCGCAGAGTCCCCGCGCAGGGTTTCCGCGCGGTGGTCCCCGGCGCGGAAAGGCGTTGGCGGCACCGGCGGTGTGCCTGGATAATCGGGGCGTTCGGGGGAACCCGCCCACGGGGCGGGGCGGACGCCACAGGGGGTCACGGGACCCCCGACGAATACGGAGGCCACTGTGCCGACGAACGACTCGACGGCCGCGCCGGAGGCCGGCAGCGCCGGGCCCGAGCCGTACCTCCCTCCGGCGACCCAGCCGGTCCGCACGGTGGTCTGGGTGATGCACCTGGCCCTGCCGATGCTCGGGCTCTGGCTGCTGCTCGCCCAGCCCCATCTCAACGCCCGGTGGCAGGACAACCCCGCCCACTTCTGGCTGATCAACGTCGTGGCCGTGATCAGCCTGGTCCTGGGCGCGCTGGTCAGCCGGTCCGCCTCCCGGCGCGCGGACGCCCGGCTGCTCCTGGTCTCGCTGGTCTTCCTGGGCAGCGCCGGCTTCTTCTTCGTGCACGGCCTGACCACCCCCAAGATCGTCCTCGGCGGGCCGAGCCGCGGGTTCGACCTGTCCCACCCGGTCGGCCTCCTGGTCGCCGCGGCCTTCGCGTTCGCCTCGGCGCTGCCGCTGGGCGAGCGGGCGGCCGGGGCCGTGCTCCGGTCGCGCAACCTGCTGCGCGGCGCGCTCGCCGCGCTGGTCACCGGCTGGGGGGCGGCCTGCCTGGTGCCGGGCCTCACCCCGCTGAGCGCCAGGCCGTCCGCGCACGGCGCCGACCTCGGCGGAGCCGAGCTGCTCGCCGTCGCCCTGTACGGCGCCGCCGCGGTGATGGTGTTCCGGCTGCACCGCAGGCGCCCGGCGGCGATGCTGATCAGCCTGGTCACCGCCTACGCCCTGCTCGCCGAGGCGGTGGTCGCGGGGATGTCCCACCACAACTGGCACCTGTCCTGGTGGCTCTGGCACGTGCTGCTCACCCTGGCCTTCGCCTTCGTCGCCTACAGCGCCCACCTGCAGTTCCGCCGGGAGGGCTCCGGCGCCGGGGTGTTCGACTCGGTGGCGCTGAGCGCGACCGTCCGCAGGATGCGCGGCGAGTACGCCCAGGCGCTGGAGGAGCTCGTCACCCATCTGCGCCGCCGGGAGGACGGCAGGCCGGGCGGCGGGGCGGGCGACGGGACCGGCGCCGGGGTCCCGGTCGCGACCAGGCTCGCGGGCAAGTTCGGGCTCACCGAGGCGCAGGCCGCCGTGCTCGACCGGGCGGGCGAGGCGCTGGCCACCGAGCGCGAGCTGTCCGAGCGGCTGGCCGCCCTGGTGGACCTGGGCAACCGGGCCCGGGTGGGCCTGCCCGAGGGGGAGCTGCTCTCCCACGCGATGGAGCGGGTACGGCAGGCCTACGGCGACGTGCGCATCAGCCTGGTCGCGGACGGTCGGGTCGTGGTCGGCTCCGCCGCGTACACCGCGCGGGACTTCCCCGGCGGCGGGCCGATCCGGCGCGGCGGCGCGGTCCTGCACCCGCTGACCGTCAAGGGCCGCCTCGCCGGGGCGCTGGAGGTCCCGGTGGGCCTGACCTCGCAGGACGAGGCGCTCGCGGCGACCCTGGCCGCGCAGCTCTCGATCTCCCTGGAGAACGCCCGGCTCTACCAGGAGCTGGAGGGGCTCTTCCGCAACTACATGTCCCCGGACGTGGCGCAGGCGCTGCTGGCCGATCCGCGCCGGGCCGAGCTGGGCGGCGAGCTGGTCGAGCTGACCGCGCTCTTCGCCGACCTGAAGGGCTTCACGAGCTTCTCCGAGCGGGTCGCGCCCGGGGAGATCGTCGACATGCTGAACCGCTACCACGGCGCGGCCGTGCCGATCGTGCTCGCCAACGGCGGCACGATCGTGCAGTTCGTCGGCGACGCGATGCTGGCGCTGTTCAACGCCCCGGCCCGGCAGCCCGACCACGCCGAGGCCGCGGCCCGGGCGGCGCTGGCCATGCAGGAGGCCGCCGAGGAGATCGCCGCCGGCACGCCCGGCTACCCCAGGTTCAGGATCGGGATCAACACCGGGCCCGCGCTGGTCGGCAACATCGGCAGCCCCCAGCTGCGCGGGTTCAACGCGATGGGCGACTGCGTGAACGTGGCCGCCCGGCTGGAGGGCGTGGCCGAACCCGGTACCGTCGTGATCGGCCAGAGCACCCTCGACCGGATCGGCCCCGGGGCGAAGGTCCAGCCGCTGGGCGGGCTGAGCCTCAAGGGCAAGGAGCACCCCGTGCACGCCTACGTCCTGTCCGGGCTGACCTGATCCGGCCGGAGCGGGAGCCCGGGCCTCACCGCGGGGCCGCCGCACCGGACCGCACCCCGCCGGACCACACCCCGCCGGAACGACCGGCGCCGCACGCCGCCGTACCGGCCCGCCACCCCGTGTCGACCAGCATCCCCTCCAGGAGGCACCCGTGAGCCCGTCCCCCTCGCCGTCCGTGTCCGTGTCCGAACCGGGCGAGTTCCTCTCCCTGCTCACCCCCGAGGAGGCCGCCGGGCTGCGCACGGCCGGGCGGCCCCGGAGGTGGGACCGGGGCGCGACGCTGATGGCCGAGGGCGACGCGTCCGACTGGGTGCTCGTGCTGACGTCCGGCCGGGTGAAGATCTCCTCGCACACGTCCTCCGGCACCGAGGTCGTCCTCGCCGTGCGCGGGCCCGGCGCGCTGCTCGGCGAGTTCTCGGCCATCGACGGCCTGCCGAGGTCGGCCACGGTCACCGCGCTGGAGCCGGTCGAGGGCATCGCGGTCCGCGACTTCCCGGCGTTCCTGCGCGAGCACGGCCGGGTCGCCGTACTGCTCCTGCAGACGGTGACCGGCCGGGTCCGCGACGCCGACCGCAAGCGGATCGAGTACGGCGCGTTCGACACCGCCGGCCGGGTCGCCACCCGGCTCCTGGAACTGGCCGAGCGGTACGGCGAGCAGGCGGGCGGCGCGGTCCGGGTGGCGCTGCCGCTCTCCCAGGACGAGCTGGCCGGCTGGACGGGTTCCTCCCGCGAGGCGGTCAGCAAGGCCCTGCGCTCGCTCCGGGACCGGGGGCTGATCGAGACCGGCCGCCGCCGCGTGATCATCCACGACATGGAGGGGCTGCGCAGGCGCGCGAGGTGACCGGCCACCCGACCCAGGACAAAACGGACGTACAGTGTGCGTCAGACTGGTCGGCATGGTCGCGATCCCCCAGGACCTCCCCGGCTCGCCCGAATACTCCGCCAGGCTCCGCTACGCCTGGCGCGTCTGCTCGGTCACGAGTCTCGGGCTGGTGCTGATCGGCGTCTCCGGAAGCACCCTGAACGTCGCCCTCCCGGCGGTGGTCCGGCACTTCCGGGCCGACGCCTTCGCCTCCGGCTGGATCCTGCTCTCGTTCATGCTCGTCAACACGGCGACCCTGGTGTTCTTCGGCAGGGTCGCCGACCTCCTCGGCCGCCGGGAGGTCTACCTCGCCGGATTCGCCCTCTTCACCGCCGCCTCGCTGCTCGCGGGACTCTCCCCCGGCGTCTGGTTCCTGATCGCGATGCGGGTGCTCCAGGCGGTCGGCGCGGCGATGATCCTGGCCAACGGGACCGTGATCATCACCGACGCCTTCCCGCCCGACCGGCTCAGCCAGGGCATGGGCGTCTACATCGGCACGCTCTCGGTGGCCCAGCTCGCCGGCCCCACCCTGGGAGGGCTGATCGCCGAGACGGCCGGCTGGCAGTGGATCTTCTGGGTGAACGTGCCGGCCGGGCTGATCGCCTTCGGCTGGGGCGCGTTCACCCTGCGCAAGGCCGACCGCGATCCGCAGGGTCCCCGCGAGCCGGTGGACGCGGCGGGCAACCTGGTGGTCTTCGCACTGCTGTCCGCCGCGCTCGTCGCGCTCTCCGAGGCGGGCTCGCGCGGCCCCGGCAGCCCGGTCGTGATCACCGGCGCGGTGGTCGCGGCACTCCTGGTCCCGGTCCTCGTCGCCGTGGAGCGCCGCGCCTCCCACCCCGTGCTCGACGTGCGCCTGTTCGGCGAGCGCGTGCTGGCCTTCGCCAACCTCGCCTCGTTCTGCAACGCGCTGGCCCGCTCGGCGCTGATCCTGCTGGTCGCCCTCTACTTCCAGGCGGCCAGGGGCGTCGACGCCGTCACCGCCGCCCTGGGCGTGCTCCCGGTCCCGATCGGCATGGCCCTCGCCTCCCCGCTCGCGGGCGCCCTCGGCCGCCGGGTCTCCCCCTACGCGCTCTCGGTCGGCGGCTCCCTGTTCAGCGCCTCCGGGCTCGGGATCCTGCTGCTCAACACCGCGCCCGCCACGCCGTACTGGGTCGTCGGCGCGGGGTTGTTCCTGTGCGGCTGCGGCAGCGGGACGTTCCTCACCGGGAACACCACCCAGGTCATGAAGGCCCTGCCGCCCGGGAGCCTCGGCGTGGTGAACGGCTTCCGTCTCATGATCATGAACGTGGGGATCGTGCTCAGCGTCGCCGTCACGCTGAGCGTGCTCACCGGCTCGGTCAGCCCGCGGCTGCGCGACCAGGTCTACGCGGGCACGCTCTCCCGCGTCTCCCCGGTCGCCGTGGAGCAGCTCATGGACGGCTTCCAGAGGACGTACGGCGTGCTGTTCGCCGTCGCCCTGACCGGCGCCCTGCTGGCCGCCCTGGCCGGGAACCCCCGGAAGGCGTCCCCCGCCCGGTGAGCGCCCCGGCGGGGCGCCCGCCGCGGGGGCGGCCCGCCGCGCCGTCCGTGCGGGCGCCGTACCCGACCGGATCGGGCCCGCGGATGTCGGGTCCGGCCCGGCCGCCCACACCTAGCGTGAACCTCGTGAGGGAAGGAGGGCCGGGAGTGCTGGAGCGGCTCAACCAGGCCATGGAGTACATCGAGCGGCACCTCGACTCCGAGATCGAGGCGGCCGAGCTGGCGCGGATCGCCGCCACGTCGGAATACCACTTCCGGCGGCTGTTCTCCGCGCTGGCGGGCCTGCCGCTCTCGGAGTACGTCCGCCGCAGGCGGCTCACCGTCGCGGGCGCCGAGGTGCTCGCCGGGAAGGAGACGCTGCTCGACGTCGCGGTGCGCTACGGCTACGGCTCGGGTGAGGCGTTCGCCCGCGCGTTCCGCGCCCTGCACGGCGTCGGCCCCGGCGAGGCCAGGCGGACCGGCGCCGTCCTGTACTCCCAGCCCCGGATGTCCTTCCGCCTCGTCGTCGAAGGGAGCAGCGGCATGCGGTACCGGATCGTGGAGAAGGACGGGTTCCGGCTCGTGGGCAGGAGGACCCGCGTCCCCCTCGTCCACGAGGGGATGAATCCGGCGATCGTCGAGTTCACCCGGGGCCTCGGGAAGGAGGCCCTGGCCCGCATCGCGGCCCTGTCGGACCAGGAGCCGGAGGGCCTCGTCAACGTGGCCCACGACATCGCCGAGCCGCGGGAGGAGGGCAGCGAGCTCGACTACTACTGCGCCGCGGCGACGGGCGGCGAGGCGCCCGAGGGCATGGACGTCCTGGAGGTCCCGGCGGGCACCTGGGCGGTCTTCGAGGCCTCGGGCCCGTCCCCGCAGACCGTGCAGTACCTGTGGCGGGACGTCTACACCCAGTGGTTCCCCTCCAACCCGTACGTGAGCCGGCCGGGCCCGCAGATCACCCGCACGGTGTTCTCGCCGGACGGCCGGGAGGCGGAGGCCGCGCTCTGGATCCCCGTGGAGCGGACCACCGGCTGACCGGGCGGCCCTGCGCCGCCCGTCGCGGAGCGCGGCCGCCGGACGCCCCGGACCCGGCGCGCGACCCGTCGCCTCCCCGTGCGGCGACCGCATGCGCGCCCGCCGTACCCGGTCCCCGGGCCGGGTACGGCGGGCGCGTGCGGAGTCAGGAACCGATCTTCCGGCCCCGGGTGTGCCAGGCCACCGCGACCGACGGGCGGGGCTGGCTCTCCCCGCCGTCGGGCCAGTGGCTGGCGGGGGTCTCGGGCGAGGCGCCGTCGACCTCGCCCGGGTGCTGCACCGCGACGAAGACGCTGCGCTGGTCCGCGGTGATGAACGGGCCGCAGGTCTCCGCGCCGATCGGCACGGTGAGGAACTGGCGCAGGTGGCCGCGCTCGGAGCCGGTGACCGGCATGACGAACAGGCCGTCGTTGGAGCCGAGGGCGTTGCCGTCCGTGGAGATCCACAGGTTGCCGTCGCGGTCGAAGGCGACGTTGTCCGGGCAGGAGATCGGCGAGACCCTGCCCTTGTCGAACCCGGCGAAGTACGTCGAGGGGTCGGCCGGGTCGCCGCAGACCAGCGGGAGCGACCAGGCGAAGGCCGTGGCCGCGGCGTCGTCGCGGCGCTCGGTGATCTCCAGGACGTGGCCGTGCTTGTTGGCGGGGCGCGGGTTGGCCTCGTCCACCTGGGCCGGGGTCCGGTTGGAGTTGTTGGTCAGCGCCAGGTAGACGCCGCCGGTGACGGGGTTGCGCTCGATGTCCTCGGGGCGGTCCATCTTGGTCGCGCCGGCCTTGTCGGCGGCCAGGCGGGTGAAGACCAGGACCTCCGCGGCGGTCATGCCCGGCACGTGCGAGACGTTCCCGGTGACCAGCGGGATCCACTCGCCCGAGCCGTCGAACCGCCCGTCGGCGGGGAGCTTCCCGGAGCCGTCGATCTCGGCGGCGGGGCTGTCGCCGGTGAACCTGGCGACGTACAGCGTGCCCTCGTCGAGCAGGGTGCGGTTGTGCCGGTCGAAGCCGGGGATGTAGCGCTTCTTCGAGACGAACTTGTAGACGTACTCGAAGCGGGAGTCGTCGCCCATGTAGGCCACGACCCTGCCGTCCCCGGCGAGGGTGGTGGTGGCGCCCTCGTGGGCGAAGCGGCCCAGGGCGGTGCGCTTGACCGGGGTGGAGTCGGGGTCGAACGGGTCGATCTCCACGATCCAGCCGAAGCGGTTGGCCTCGTGCGGGTGCCTGGACAGGTCGAAGCGCTCCTCCACGCGCTCCCAGCCGCGGCCGCTCGGCTTGGTCGAGGCGGTGTCGATGCCGTACCGCTTGAGCCCGGCCTTCTGCTCCTCGGGGGCGCCGCCGCCCATCGCGAAGTACTGGTTGAAGTTCTCCTCGGCGGTCAGCACGGTGCCCCACGGGGTGGTGCCGCCCGCGCAGTTGTTCAGCATGCCGAGGACGGTGGTGCCCTTCGGGTCGGCGGCGGTCTTCAGCAGGTCGCTGCCCGCCGCCGGACCGGTGAAGCGCATGGGGGTCTGCGCGGTGATGCGGCGGTTGTAGCGGCGGCGGCCCCGGGTGACCAGCCTCCACTGACCGCTGTTCCCGACCCGCTCGATCTCGACCACCGAGCCGCCGTGCGCGGCCAGGCCGATCCTGATCTGCTCCTCGGTCGCGGACGCCCCGCCGGTGTAGCCGCGGAACATGAGCGCCTCGTCGGAGTACTCGTGGTTCACCCAGAGCAGGCCGCGGTGGCCGCCCATCGGGAAGAACGTCACGAAGTCGCAGTTGTAGCCGAACTGCTGGGCCTGCGCCTCGGCGGTCTGGTTCTCGTAGTCGAACTCCGGGGCGCCGGGCAGGACCGGGTCGCCCCAGCGCACGACGGGGGCCGACTCGTAGCCCTCGGGCACCGTGAGGCGGTCCTCCCGGTTCGGCGCGACGGCCGCGAAGCGGAGGCCTCCCCGGCCGCCGTTCCCGTGGCCGTGCCCGCGGCCGAGGCCCTGGGCCTCCGCCCCGGGGTCGGCGGCGGCGGGTGCGGATCCCGCCACGCCGATCGCGCCCGCCCCGACCGCGACGGCGCCGAGCGCTCCCGCCCGGAGCATTCCGCGGCGGGACAGGACCGAGGTGACCACGTCGCCGAAGTACGTGTTGTCGCCGGTGTTCGGGACATCGTGCGCGCAGGCGTTGCCGCAGCGGAATTCGCAGGTCAGTGCGGATCGCCCGCTCTTGTGCGGGCTGTTGAGCAGCGGGAGCGTTCGGCGCGGCGACGGGTTCGCCACAGGGGCCTCCAAGGTTGTGCACAGGCGTTTCCGAGCGGGCACGCTACGGGCGCCGGCCGAACCCGAGGTGAACGAGGTTTGCCCGGGTGATGAACCGTTCGTCATCGATGTCCGATCGGCTCGCCGTCCGAAGGAACCGGCCCCCGGGGCAGGTGACCCAGCCGTCCGGACGGACCGGCCCTCCGGAGCGGGCGGTCCCGCCGTCCGGAGGAGCCGGCCCCCGGAGCGGGTGATCCCGCCGTCCGGACGGACCGGCCGCCGGGGCGGGCGGGCATGATGGAGGCGTGCCGCCTCACAAGCCCGACCCCGAGAGGGTCCGCACCGCCCTGGACGCCCAGCTGACCGCCCTGGACGAGCCCCCCTACGACGGGCCGGAGGGTCTCGGCGCCCTGCTGGGCGCGTGCGCGGCCGCGGTCATGCGCGCCTACGAACGGGAGATCCGGCCGGAGCGGGAGGCCGCGCGGCTGGCCGTACGGCACCTGCTGGACCGGCTGGCCGCGGCGGCGCCGGGGCGGACCGTCGAGGTGCGGGTCCCGCCGCACGCGGCCGTGCAATGCGTGGAGGGCCCCCGGCACACGCGGGGCACCCCGCCGAACGTGGTGGAGACGGACGCCCGGACCTGGCTGGAGCTGGCCACCGGCCGGTTGACGTGGGCCGACGCGATGGCGGCGGGCCGTGTCTCGGCGAGCGGGGCCCGCGCCGACCTCTCGGACCACCTGCCGGTCCCCTGAGCGCGCCCGCTCAGGGGACGTCGATCCGCACGCCGAACCGCTCCTCCAGGCAACGTTCCTGGAGATCCGGGGGCAGGTCCATGCAGACGCCCGCCCGGCTGAAGAACCAGGCGACGAGCGCCGCGGCGACGATCAGCGTGAGGACGCTCAAGCCGATGCCCACCCAGGCCCGTCCCCGGTTGGAGTCCTTGGAGACCGCGACGAAACCGACGATCAGGCCGGCGACCGCCGTCAGCGTTCCCAGTCCGCAGGCGAACAGCAGGAAGAGGCTGACGATTCCGAGCACGAGCGCGGCGGTGCCGATGCCCCCGCCGCGCCCGGCCGCGGGACGGCCGCCGGGGGGAGGCGCCGGGTACTGCACCGGGCCTCCCGGATATGTGGGACCGCCCGGCCAGGGTGCCTGCGGCGAGCCCGGCGGGGCGGAGGAGTACGGCCCGCCCGCGGGCGGCGCCTGATATGGAGATCCGCCTGACGGCGGAGCGGAGGGGGCGTACGGGTGCGCTCCGGTGGGCGCCCCCGGCGGGCCGCCGTACGGACCGCCGGGCCCCCCGGCCGGTGGCCCGCCGTACGGACCCCCGGGCCCTTCGGCGTGCGGGTCCCCGTGCGGATCGGGCCTTTCAGCGCGCGGGCCGCCGTACGGGTCGCCGGGCGCCGGCGCGGACGGCCGGTCCGGCGGGAAGTCCTCGCCCACCGGCTCGGTGGCCTGGGACGGGACGGGTGACAGGCCCGGAGGAGGAGTCGGCGGCTCGTAGCGCGACGGTCCCGAGGCGCCCGCCCCGATGGAGGGCGAGGGGCTTCCGGGAGGTCCCGGCTCGGCCCTGAGCGGCTCCGGCACCTCCGGCGCCTCCGGCACGTCCGGATGCGCCGGCCTCGGCTCCTCCGGCGGCCTCGGCTCTCCCGGCCTCGGCGCCTCCGGCACGTCCGGATGCGCCGGCCTCGGCTCCCCCGGCTCACGCCGCGGTTCGGGCTGGTCTGGGTCCACAGGTGTCGTCACGTCCGCTCTCCCGACGCGTAGAGATGCCGGAGACCCCACTTTCCCCCGGCCTCCGCCAACGGCGCGGACCGGCGCGGCAAACCGCGGACGATCGTTCGGTCAGGGTGTCGCAAGCCGGAGAGGCGGCCCCGGGGTACGAGCAGACGGAAGGCCGACCTAGACTGAAGCACGTGCTGAAGGGCGACGGCCATCTGAGCCATGACCTTGACCCCCATGACCGACCCCCGAAAGACGCCTGCGGTGTCTTCGGCGTATGGGCCCCCGGGGAGGAAGTCTCCAAACTCACCTACTACGGGCTGTACGCGTTGCAACACCGCGGACAGGAATCCGCCGGCATCGCGGTCAGCGAAGGCAGCCGCATCCTCGTCTACAAGGACATGGGCCTGGTGGCCCAGGTCTTCGACGAGTCGGTGCTGGGCACCCTCCGCGGCCACCTGGCCATCGGCCACTGCCGCTACTCGACCACCGGGTCGAGCGTCTGGGAGAACGCCCAGCCGACGCTGAGCTCCACCGACGGCGGCGGGCTCGCGCTCGCGCACAACGGCAACCTGATCAACACCCGGGAGCTGGCCGAGCGCCTGGCTCCGGGCACCACCAGGGCGACCACCGACACCGAGGTGCTGGCCGCGCTGCTGGCCCAGGACCGCAGCCAGCCCGTCGAGGACGCGGCGGCCGAGCTGCTCCCCCAGGTGAAGGGCGCCTACTCCCTCGTCTTCATGGACGAGAAGACGCTCTACGCCGCCCGCGACCCGCAGGGCATCCGCCCGCTGGTCCTCGGCCGCCTGGAGCGCGGCTGGGCGGTCGCCTCCGAGACCGCCGCCCTCGACATCGTGGGCGCCACCTTCGTCCGGGAGATCGAGCCGGGCGAGCTCCTGACCATCGACGAGCGCGGCGTGCGGTCCCGCAGGTTCGCGCTGGCCGAGCCCAAGGGCTGCCTGTTCGAGTACGTCTACCTGGCCCGTCCCGACACCACCATCGCCGGGCGCGGCGTGCAGACGACCCGCGTCGAGGTCGGCCGCGTGCTCGCCCGCGAGCACCCGGTCGAGGCCGACCTGGTCATCCCCACCCCCGAGTCCGGGACCCCGGCCGCCGTCGGTTACGCCGAGGAGAGCGGGATCCCGTACGGCCAGGGCCTGGTGAAGAACTCCTACGTCGGCCGGACCTTCATCCAGCCGTCCCAGACGATCCGCCAGCTGGGCATCCGGCTCAAGCTGAACCCGCTGAAGGAGGTCGTCGCCGGCAAGCGCCTGGTCGTCGTGGACGACTCGATCGTGCGGGGCAACACCCAGCGGGCGATCGTCAAGATGCTGCGTGAGGCGGGCGCGCGCGAGGTCCACGTCCGGATCTCCTCCCCCCCGGTCGCCTGGCCGTGCTTCTACGGCATCGACTTCGCCACGAGGGCCGAGCTGATCGCCGGCTCGCTCAGCGTGGAGGAGATCCGCGACTCCCTCGGCGCCGACTCCCTCGGCTACATCTCGCTGGAGGGCCTGACCGAGGCCACCACGATCCCTTCCGAGCGGCTCTGCCGGGCCTGCTTCACCGGGGAGTACCCCATCGCCGTCGACCGCGACAACGTGGGCAAGTACGTCCTGGAGGCCAAGGCGTGAGCGCGCGCACCCGGAACACCGGGGACACCCGGGGCACCGCCGCGTCGCGCACGCGGCCGGCCTGGGGGATCGCGTGCGCCCGGGGCACCGCCCGCGGCGCCGAGGCCGTACGACCGACGGAGGAGAACGCGTGACCAGTTACGCCGCGGCCGGGGTGGACATCGACGCGGGCGAGCGCGCGGTCGAGCTGATGAAGGCGAAGGTCGCGCGGTCGCGCCGGCCCGAGGTCGTCGACGACGCCAGCGGGTTCGCCGGCCTCTTCGACGCCTCGGCCCTGCTGGGCTACCGCCGCCCGCTGCTGACGACCTCGACCGACGGGGTCGGGACCAAGGTCATGCTGGCCCAGCAGCTGGGCAGGCACGACACGATCGGCATCGACCTGGTCGGCATGGTCGTCGACGACCTGGTGGTCTGCGGCGCCGAGCCGCTCTTCATGACCGACTACATCGCCTGCGGCAAGGTGGTCCCGGAGCGGATCGCCGAGATCGTGGGCGGGGTCGCCGAGGGCTGCCGCCTGGCGGGCGCCGCGCTCGTCGGCGGCGAGACCGCCGAGCATCCGGGGGCCATGGGCGCCGACGAGTACGACCTGGCGGGCGCGGCCACCGGTGTGGTGGAGGCCGACGAGATGCTGGGCCGGGACCGGGTCCGCGAGGGCGACGTGGTGCTGGCGCTGGCCTCGTCCGGCGTGCACTCCAACGGCTACTCGCTGGTCCGGCACATCATCAGGCTCGCCGGGCTCTCGCTGGAGCAGGAGGTCCCGGAGTTCGGCCGGACGCTGGGCGAGGAGCTGCTGGAGCCGACCCGGATCTACTCCCTGGACTGCCTGGCGCTCGCCCGCTCGGTCGAGGTGCACGCCTACGCCCACATCACCGGCGGCGGCCTGGAGGGCAACCTGTCCCGTTCGCTCCCGCCGGAGCTGGACGCCCTGCTGGACCGGTCGTCGTGGACCCCGCCCGCGGTCTTCGACGTGCTCGCGGGACACGGCAAGGTCGCGCAGGCCGACATGGACCGCACCTTCAACCTGGGCGTGGGCATGGCCGCGGTCGTCCCCGCCGAGGCGGTCGACCCGGCCCTGGCGCTGCTGAAGGAGCGGGACCTCCCCGCGTGGGTCCTCGGCGAGATCGTCCCCGGCACCGGCCGGGCCCGCTACCGCTAGGCCGTTCCCGGTGCGTCCCACTCCGGTGGGACCGGGACGCACCGGCCGGGCCGGACCGGAAGCAGGGCCTCCTCGGAAGCGGTTCCGGCTGCGCCTGCGGGCCGCGCCGGAGGCGCTGCGGACGCCGGCCGTTCCCGGGCATGCCCGGAGGCGCTCCGGGTGCCGGAGCGCCTGGCGAGGACGTGGGAACGAGGGCGGATGCGGAAAGAACGCCCGGCGGTGACCGCCGGGCGTTCCCACCCGCTCAGTGTGCGGACCGCCTAGCGGCGGCCGGACGTCCCGTTGTCCCGGTCGTCTCCGGGGTCGAAGTCATCGGCGTAATCGGCATACCGATCCGCGAGATCATCGTAGGAGTCGTCAGCGTCGTCCTTGTGGACGGAGTCGTCTCTGACTCCGAGCTCGTTGCGAAGACGCTCAAGATCAGTGCCACCGCTGTTGTACTTCAGCTGGCGAGCAACCTTGACCTGCTTGGCCTTTGCTCGGCCGCGCCCCATTGGCTCGACCCCCTCGTGTGGGGTCGTGCCCGACCCCTCGTCGCTAACGCACCACGCACTGACGCCACCTGACTGAGGCGTCAGTTCTCGTTCGACTACAACCGTACCTGTTTTGCGCCCGCCTCGGTACGCCGCGGGGGCATGAGGGGCTAGCGACCTAGCCAAATGCCCCTAATCCGCCCGACTTCCGACATTCTGCGCTCGGCTAGCCTATCTGCTGCGACAGCCGGCGGGACGCCGTCCTCCGCCGCCGTGGTGAAAATCTTGAGAGTCGTAGCGTAGATCTTCTCGGCCTTTGCCCTCGCCCGGTCCATGTCGAACCCCTGGATCTCGTCGGCGACCTGGATGACCCCGCCGGAGTTGACGACGTAGTCGGGCGCGTAGAGGATGCCGCGGTCGGCGAGCTGCTTCTCCACCCCTGGGTGGGCGAGCTGGTTGTTCGCGCCGCCGCAGACGATCGAGGCCCGCAGCCGGGCGACCGTACCGTCGTCCAGCGCCCCGCCGAGGGCGCACGGTGCGTAGACGTCGATGTCGGCCGCGGTCAGGGCGGACTGGTCGGCGACGACCTCCACCTGGGGGTGCCTGCGCCGGACGAGCTCGACCGCCCGCTCGCTCACGTCGCAGACCACCACCTCCGCGCCGTCCTCGACGAGGTGGTCGACCAGCCGGTGGCCCACCTTGCCGACGCCCTCGACCCCGACCCGCCTGCCGCGCAGCGACGAGGTGCCGAAGACGTGCTCGGAGGCGGCCCGCATGCCCTGGAAGACGCCGAAGGCGGTGAGGATGGACGAGTCGCCGGCGCCGCCCTGGGCGAGGGTGCGGCCGGTGACGTAGGAGGTCTCGCGCGCGATGAGGTCCATGTCCTCGCTGTAGGTGCCGACGTCGCACGCGGTGAGGTAGCGCCCGCCCAGGGACTGGACGAACCGGCCGTAGGCCCGGAGCATCGCCTCGTTCTTGTCCGCCTCCGGGTCGCCGATGATGACGGCCTTGCCGCCGCCGAGGTCGAGACCCGCCAGGGCGTTCTTGTAGGCCATCGCCCGCGAGAGGTTGAGCACGTCCGCCAGCGCGGCCTGCTCGCTCTCGTAGGGGTAGAACCGGGTCCCGCCGAGGGCCGGACCCAGGGCGGTGTTGTGGATCGCGATGATCGCGCGGAGGCCGCTGCGCTCGTCGGAGCAGAAGACCACCTGCTCGTGTCCGGCCTGGCCGCTCATCGGGGTGCTCACCGGGCTGCTGTCCTTGTGGGAGAGCCCGAAGACGTCCGTCACGGTGGTGACTCCCGTCGTCCGGTCCGCCGCTCCGTCGCGGCGGAGATCAGACTCAGCGTAACCACAACCCGCCGAGCGTGACGACCGGGAACCCTCCCCTCTCACCTGCCGGGACGGCGTGCCGCGCCCGCGCCGGGCCGGAAACGGGCGGACAGGGGGTCCGGCACGGTCCGGTACCGGACAAGGGCGGGCTCTTCATGGCACGATGCGAGCGTGCTGCCCTATGCCGCGTACCTCCGCGTCTATGAACCTCTGACCGCGTTCAGCCCCACCGAGCGCGCCTCATGGCAGGCCTACGCCGAGACGCCCGACCGGCCCCGCCGGGCGAGCGCGCTCCACGCCGAACACGGTGAGGCGGTCGCCCGCCTCCTGGGGGTCCCACCGGCCCCGGCCCCGGTCCACGAGAGCCCCAACGCCTATCTGAGGCGCGTGGACGACGTGCTGTACGTCTGCCCGTGGCAGAGCAGGCTGCGCTCGTGGCTGGCCTTCTCGCGCTTCCGGGGGACGACCCCCGTCGCGGTGGCGGAGCGGTTCGTGCCGCTGTCGATCGCCGAGCAGACCGCCGACGACTTCGACCGGTTCAAGCGCCGCGGCGGGACGGCCGCGCTGCGCACCCACATCCGCACCTCGACCTGGCACATCCCGACGTCCTGGTTCCTGCCCTTCGACGGGGGCGAGCGCTGGCTGGCCCTCGACGGCGAGGCGGGAACCGGGGGGACGACCACCACCCGCAACCTGATCTACGTCACCTCCATGGCGCACGCCCGCCGCCGCGTCGCCCGCGCGCTGCAGATCCTCCGCCGCCAGGTGGGCGACGTCGGCATCACCGAGGAGGTCGAGGACGTGGCCCGCTGGCTGGAGGAGTTCCACCCGCACTCGCTGGTGGAGCTGGACTACGGCGGCATCGTCCACCTGATGGACGACGAGAAGCTCCGGGCCGACCAGTCGGTGGCCGAGCTCGCCGCCGCGCTGACGGGTCTGGACACCGGACAGGAAGAGCTGGCCTTCGCCATGTACCAGAGGGTGATCGCCCGCTGGAGGTCAATACAACTTCTCGAATCAGCAAACTGAGTCGCATATCACCCCTCTGACCTGCATAAGTGAGGCTGTCAACGTCCGGGGACGCATCTGCGAACTGAGTAATTTGCCGTTTTCACTGCGATACCACGAAACGTGTCGCTAGAATCACCGAGCGTGACAACACCGCATACACAAGAGAGATGAGTCGCCCCAAAGACTCGCCAATCGCTCTGTGTGGCTGTATGGTCACATCGGGTGATGCCGCATATGGTCCGAACTGCCGCACGCAAGGGACCATAGGGGGACATCCGTGACAAGCGTCAAGTCGCAGGATCGCTGTCGTCGGTCCACACGGAGGAGAGGCCGCACAAATGTCAGCTCGTACACCTGAGGCCGAGCCGCTGCTCACCCCGGCGGAGGTCGCAACCATGTTCCGCGTCGACCCCAAGACCGTCACACGGTGGGCGAAGGCGGGCAAGTTGACGTCCATCCGCACGCTGGGCGGGCACCGCCGCTACCGGGAGACCGAGGTTCGCGCGCTGCTCGCGGGGATTCCGCAGCAGCGCTCCGAGTAGGGCGGGGGCCGTACTCGGATCCGGGGGGACAACATCGCGCGCTCACCGGGAGTGTGGGCGCGTGGACCGCACAGGCTCTGTGGAGAGCGGCGCCGCCCGCCCGGCGCCGCCTCCCCGGCCGGTGACTGTCCGTAATCAGTGACCGTCCGTAACCGGTGACGCTCCGTCAGCGGGGACGTGCCGGGATCTCGCGCGATCCGTCCACCGGCGGCCCGCTTCCCCGGTGAAGCTCCGTCGGACGTCCTTCCGCGGTCGGCGGCACTCCGCCCCCGCTCTCTCCGGCCTTCCGGCTCCCGTCAGAGCAGCTGGTCCCGGACCAGCTCCTCGAGGAGCTCCGCGACCTGCGGGTCGTGGTCGGCGGCGACCCCGAGCAGCGCCACCATGTGGTCGACCAGCATGCGCTCCAGCGTGGGCCGCTCGACGTCCCGGTGCTCCAGCCAGTCGAGGCCCGCCGTCTCGACCGAGGCGATCCACGAACGCAGCGTGATGCGGAGGGCCGGGCCCGGCTCCTCGACCCTCATCTGCCGCATGATCAGGCGGAGCAGGCGGTGCCGGACACTGTCGACGATCTCGCCGATCTCGCCGCTGCGGTTGGCCGGGCCGCCCTTGAGGAGGGCGGCGAAACCCGCCGCATGCTCCTCGACGAAGTCGAAGTAACGCTCCAGCCCCAGGGCCAGCTCGTCCATCGGACGGCCGTTCCCGTGAGGGCGCAGCCGCGCCTCCAGCTGCGCTGCGGCGCTCTTCAGCGCGGCGACGTAGAGCTCCTGCTTGCCACCGAAGTAGTGGTAGACCAGGGCGCGCGACGCCCCGGCCGCGGAGGCCACGTCGTCGATGGAGACGTCCTCGGCGTCGTGCCTGCTGAACAGCTCCAGCGCCGCGGCCATGAGCTCCTCGCGGCGCCGGTCCACGCTGAGCCTGCGCCGCGCCGGTCGCGCGTCGCCGGACTTCTCCTGCCTCGCGGCCCCGGATCTCGAACCCACAGTGCGCACACTATCGGAGTGGGAGCGGACGGCGGCCGGGTCAAGATCCGAGTTCCGTCCCGCGAAAGCCGTACCCCATCCGGAACTCGATCGTTTTGAGTGAGAGGGCGTCAGGACACCCTCCGCAGGTGCCCACCCACCATTCCGGGGGAGAGCCATGTCAGGACCGCCGGTCAACACCGCCGCCACCCGAACCCGCGAGTTCGCCGCAGCCGTCCCCCCGGACGGCGGCGGGCCGCGACCACGTCCCACCATCCGCAACGTCGCCGAACGAGCCGGTGTCTCCAAATCGCTGGTCTCACTCGTGCTGCGCGGATCACCGCACGTCAGCGAGCACCGCAGGCAGGCCGTGCTGCAGGCCGCAAGGGACCTCGGCTACCGTCCCAACGCGGTCGCGCGGAGCCTGGTCGAGGGCCGCACCCACCTGGTCGGAGCCCTCGTCGCCGACCTGCACAACCCCTTCTACGCCGAGTTCCTGGACGGCCTGCAGGAGAGCCTGCACGGCGACGGGCTGCGGCTGCTCATCGGCAACAGCCAGTGGGACCCGGCCTTCGAGGACGAGGCCGTCGAGGCCTTCCTGGAACTGCGGGTGGACGGGCTCGTCCTGCTCGGCATCCCGCCGACCAGCGAGACGCTCATCGAGGCCACCGGCTACACGCCCATGGTCGTGGTGGGCGAGCGCGACATCGACCTCGGCGGTGTGGACGTCGTCGTGGACGACGACCGGCTGGGCGCGCGCCTGGCCATCGACCACCTCGTGGAGCTGGGCCACCGCCGGATCGCCCACATCGAGGGGACCCGGTCCTCCTCCGGCCGGTTCCGGTGCGAGGGCTACCTGGTGGCGATGCGCCGGCACGCGCTGGCGCCGTACATCATGGTCGAGCAGGGCGACCCCACCGAGGAGGGCGGCGCCCGGGCGGCGCGGAGCCTGCTGACCCGCGACCCCCGGCCCACCGCGGTCTTCGCCGCCAACGACATGGTGGCCATGGGCGTGCTCGCCGCCGCGGCCGAACTCGGGCTGCGGGTCCCCGAGGACCTGTCCGTCGTCGGATACGACAACACCCATCTGGCGGGCGTGCCCGCGATCTCCCTCACCACCGTCGACCAGCCCCGCCGGGCCATGGGCCGCTCGGCCGCGGCGCTGCTCAGCGACCGCATCGGCGACCCGCGGAAGGCGTCCCGCCTGCGGCAGGTCACCCCCGAACTCGTCGTACGGCGCAGCACGGGCCCCGCCGGGGCGTAGGCGCCCGCCTGGAGGGGTTCCGGGAGGGTCACCCCGTCTCCAGGCGGGCACCAAGGCTGGGCAAACCCTCGGAGCCGCCACGAGTCCCTGGTGTTGACTCTGGCGTGACAAGGGGGTAACTATGCGTGATCCAGAACTGGTGTCATGCGCCCAGCGCGCCGCCTCCGAACTGGAGCGGGCGTGGGCACAGTGGCGGAGCGCCCGGGGTCGCGGCGCCGAGGCCGAGGCCGCCGCCACGGCGGGTTCCGTGGCCAGCTACGTCGCCCATTCGATCGACCATCCCTGGGGGCGGCCGCGCGTGGTGCTGGGCGTGGACGCCGAGGAGGCGCAGGAACTCGCCGCACTCCTGCAACGGCAGGAGACCGGCGAGCACGCCTGGTGATCGCGGCCGGGGATCGCGGCCGGGGATCGCGCTCGTCGACCGGGTCGGCGACCGCCCGGTGATCGCGCCCGGAACCGCTCCGACGGCCGGCCGATGACCGTGCCTGACGGCCGCGGCCGTCAGGTCCGTGACCGTCCGACGGCCTCGACGGGCACCGACGGGCACCGATCACGGTGCCGGGCCGCGTAGGTTGGGGTGCCGACGGTTCCGCGCGAAGGGAAGAACGTGACCAGCAGAGCACTCGCGGCGGCCCTCGTCCTGTGCGGTCTGGGCGTCGCCGCCTGCGGCGGCGCCCCGGACGACGGCACGGCGGGCCCGGCGGCCCCCGGACCCGCCACGAGCCCGGCGGAGCCCGGTGCCTCGGCACCCGCCGGCTCACCGGACTCCGACGCGCCGGCCCCCTCCACCGCGCCCCCCGCCGAGGAGGGCACCGCTTCTCCCTCCGGCGAGACCACCGCGACCTCCGATTCGACGGTCCCCGCACCGGGCGGGAGCGCCGCGGTCAAGCCGCTGCGCGGCAAGGTCGTGGTCATCGACCCCGGCCACAACGGGCACAACTACCGCAACCCGTCGGCGATCAACCGGCAGGTCGACGTCCTGACCCACAAGAAGGCCTGCGACACCACCGGGACCGCGACCAACGACGGCTACGCCGAGGCGGCCTTCACCTGGGACGTGTCCCGTCAGCTGAAGGCGCTCCTGGAGTCCAGGGGCGCGACGGTGAAGCTGACCCGCCAGAACAACACGGGCGTCGGCCCGTGCATCACCGAGCGGGCGGCCATCGGCAACCGGGCCCGGGCGGACGCGGCCATCTCGGTGCACGCCGACGGGGCCGGCGCCTCCGACCGCGGCTTCCACGTGATCATGCCGAAACGGATCAACGGTCCGGTGGACCCGGTCGTGGACGACTCCAGGAAGCTGGGCCTCGCCGTGCGGAACGCCTTCAGGAGCGGCACCGGCCTGCCCTACTCCACCTACATCGGACGCGACGCACTGAGCTTCCGCAACGACCTCGGCGGGCTGAACCTCTCCAAGGTCCCGAAGATCTTCATCGAGTGCGGGAACATGCGCAACGCCGGTGAGGCGCGGAAGTTCAGGAACGCGCAGTTCCGGGAGAGGATCGCGCTCTCCCTCGCCAACGGGCTGCAGGACTACCTCACGTAGGCGCCGACCGGCGCCCGCACGGGCGGGCCCGGGCAGAGGGACCCGCCCGTGCGGGCGCCGGTCCCCCTGCGTGCCCGTCTTGCCCGGGCTCCGGCCCACGCCGGGGTCGTTTCCCCGGGCGCGGTCCGCTCTCGGGACTTTCCTGCGCGGTCCGCTCTTGGGACTTTCCTGCGCGGTCCGCCCTCCTCGGGTTCCCCGGGCCCGGTCCGCCCTGCAGAACATCCGGAAAGTTTCCTTCCTATTTCCTCGCGGGTTCGGCATGATCTGGGCCATGACCGACCTGCTTCCCCGTCCCGTTTCCGCCGAGTACGGCCCCGACTCCTTCGACCTGTCCCCCGGTGACCCGATCTGCGGCCCCGCCGACCTGGTGGACGCCGTACGGCGGGCCCTCCCGGCCCTGGACCTGCGCCCCGCCGGGGACGGCACGGGGCCGGCGGGACGGGGAGCGCCGCCGGAGGCGGACGGCCCGGCGGCCGGGGAGACGGGCGCGGTGCCCGACGCGGCGGTCGCGGTCGAGCGGGACGCCGCGCTGGGGCCCGAGGCCTACCGGCTGGAGGTGTCGTCCCGGGGCGTGCGGATCGCGGCGGCCGGGGAGGCGGGGGCGTTCTACGCCGCGCAGACCCTGCGTCAGCTCCTGCCCGACACGGCGTTCCGCACCGGCCGGGCCGGCGGGAGCGTCCCGGCGGTGCGGATCGCGGACGCGCCGAGGTTCTCCTGGCGCGGCGCGCACCTGGACGTGGCCCGGCACTTCCTGCCGAAGCGGGAGGTGCTGCGGATGATCGACCTCATGGCGGCGCACAAGCTGAACCGGCTCCACCTGCACCTGGTGGACGACCAGGGCTGGCGGGTCGAGAGCCGGGCGTACCCGCGGCTGCACGAGGTGGCCTCGCACCGGCCCCGGACGGTGACCAGCTACTACCGCGAGGAGGAGACCTTCGACGACGTCCCGCACGGCGGGTACTACACGCTGGAGGACCTGGCCGAGATCGCCGCCTACGCGCGGGACCGGGCCGTGACGGTCGTCCCGGAGATCGACGTGCCGGGACACGCCTCGGCGATCCTCGCCGCCCATCCCGAGCTCGACGCGCGCGCCACGGACGGGCGGACGCCGGAGCCGTTCGGGGTGCTGGAGCGGTGGGGCATCTCCCCCGCCATCCTCTCCCCGCTGCCGCCGACGATCGACTTCCTGACCGTCGTCCTCGACGAGCTGCTCGGCGCGCTGGGCGAGACGCCGTACGTGCACATCGGCGGGGACGAGTGCGTGCTCGACGACTGGGCGGCGTCGGCGGAGATCACCGCGTTCCAGGCGGAGCTGGGGCTCTCCGGCCCGGGTGAGCTGCACGCGTGGTTCCTGCGGCGGCTCGCGGACGTGCTGGCGGAGCGGGGCAGCCGGGCGGTGGTCTGGGACGAGGCGTTCGTCAGCGGCGCGCTCCGGCCGGACACGGTCGTGATGCCCTGGCGCGGTCCGGGGGTGGCCCGCAGCGCCGCCGCAGCCGGGCACGACGTGGTGCAGGCGCCGATCTTCCCGCTCTACTTCGACTACGCGGAGGCGTCGTCGGAGGACGAGCCCGTCGCCATCGGGGACGCGATCACGGTGGCGGACGTGGCGGGGTTCGCCCCGGCGCCGGAGTCGTGGGAGCCCGAGGAGGCCGGGCGGGTGCTGGGGGCGCAGTTCCAGCTGTGGAGCGAGCGCCTGCCCGACGGGCGGGCCGTCGACTACCGGGCGTGGCCCCGGGGGTGCGCGCTGGCGGAGGTCGCCTGGTCGGGATCGGCCGACCCCTCGTTCGACGCCCGGCTGGAGCGGCACCTCGGGCGGCTGGACGCGCTGGGCGTGGAGTACAGGCCGCTCTCCGGTCCGCGCCCCTGGCAGCGCGGCGGGACCGGGTGGCGCCGCCACCGGCCGGGCGTCGTCAGGGTCGAGGACGTCATGAAGCACGTGGAGGAGCTGACCCGCAGCGCCGACTCCACCCGCCCCAGCACGAGCTTCTGATCGCCTTCTCCGCCCGCCCGGTGCCACGGGCGGGCGGGGAGGGCGGGCGGCGCGCTCCCGGCGCCGGCGGTGCGGACGCCGGGCCGGAGCGGGCCGTACGGGCACCGGGCCCGGACGCGGGCGATACCGACGCCGGGGCGCGAGCCGAGCGGGCACCGGGCACAGCCGATGCCGATGCCGGGGCGCGGGCCGTACGGGCACCGGGCCCGGACGCGGGCCGGGCGGCCGTCAGCCGGCCACCTCGTAGCCGGCCTCCTTGATCGCGGCGCGGACGGCCCCGTCGTCGAGGGGGTCGGCGGTGACGTCCACCCGGCCGGACTCCAGGTCGACCTCGACCGCGGTGACGCCGGGGACCTCGCCGACCTCCTCCTTGACCGAGCTCACGCAGTGCCCGCAGGTCATACCGGTGACGGTGTAGGTGGCGACGCTCATGATGCCTCCGATCTCGATGATCTCAGTGATCTCGATAGTACCCCCCCAGGGTACTAATCAGCCCGCGGTGCGGCCGACGATCTCACGCAGATCGGAGACGCCGTGCCGGCGCATGCGGCGGGCGAGCCCCCGGTGGATGCGGTACGCCCACAGCGGCCCGTGGTAGATCAGGCCGGTGTAGCCCTGGACCAGGGTCGCCCCGGCGAGCAGGCGCTCCCAGACGTCGTCGACGTCCTCGACCCCGCCGACCGAGACGAGCGTGAGCCGGTCTCCGACGCGCGCGCGCAGCCTGCGCAGCACCGCCAGCGACCGGGCCTTCAGCGGGCGGCCGGACAGGCCGCCGGCCTCGGTGCTGGAGACGCCCTCGCGCCCGATCGTGGTGTTGGTCGCGATGATGCCGTCGAGTCCCAGCTCCAGGGCCAGGTCGGCGACCGCGTCCACGTCCTCGTCGGCCAGGTCGGGAGCGATCTTGACGAGCAGCGGGGTGCGCTTCGGGGTGCCGTCCGCGACCTCCTTGACCGCCGACAGCAGCGGGCGCAGCAGCTCGACGGCCTGGAGGTTCCGCAGGCCGGGGGTGTTGGGCGAGCTGACGTTGACGACCAGGTAGTCGGCGAGCGGGGCCAGCTCCTTCGCGCTCGCCACGTAGTCGGCCGCGGCCTCCGCCTCGGGCACGACCTTGGTCTTGCCGATGTTGACCCCGACGACCGCCGGGACGCCGCGCGTCCGGCCCAGCGCCCTGGCCGCGGCGCCCGCGCCCGCGTTGTTGAAGCCCATCCGGTTGATGACCGCCCGCTCCCGGGGCAACCGGAACAGCCGGGGCCTGGCGTTGCCCGGCTGGGCGTGCGCGGTGATCGTGCCCACCTCGACGTGGCCGAAGCCGAGCGCGGACATGGCCTCCACGCACCCGGCGTCCTTGTCGAAACCGGCCGCCAGGCCGAAGGGTCCGGGGAAGTGCACGCCGAACGCCTGCACCCGGAGCGCCGGGTCGCGCGGGGCGAGGCGGCGGTGGACCGCCTTCTTCACCACCGGCGCCGTGGAGAGGAGGCGGAGCGCGCCGACCGTCAGATGGTGCGCATCCTCCGGGTCGATACGGCTGAGCAGCTGGGTGAAAAGGAATCGATACATCACCGGTCAGGTTAGTCCCCCGGCCGGGCGCCGCCCGCGCCGACCGCCCCCTCGCCGAGCACCTCGGCCGCCAGATCGGCGACCTTCCGACGGCTGTCCCTGGCCCGCTTGCGCAGCCCGGTGAACGCCTGGGCGGCGGTGAGGTCGTGCTTGCCCATCAGGTAGCCGATCGCGCGCTCGATGAGGATCCGGTAGTCGAGGGCGTGCTGGAGCTGTCCGGCCAGGACGGTCTTCTCCTCGGCCGCCGTCGCGGCGATGAGCAGCTGCTCGATCACGTCGGCGTAGGCGTGCAGGGTCTGGACGTCGGCCTCGGTCCACGCGTAGGGGGTGGACTGGTAGACGTTCAGCGTGCCCACCGGCCGGCCGCCGAGCCGTACGGGCACGCCGGCGACCGCCCGCACACCGGGGTGGAGCCGTGCGGCCAGCTCCGGCCAGCGCGGGTCCGCGCGCACGTCGGCGCAGGTGACCGCCGCGTCCTGCTCGTAGGCGGACACGCACGGGCCCTGGCCGAGGTGGAGCTGGGCTCCCTCCAGGCTGCGCCCGGGGTCGTCGGTGGCGACCAGGTAGCGCAGTTCCTTGCCCTCCTCGGCGAACATCAGGCCCGCGCCCGAGTAACCGAGCAGCGCGTCCACGACCTCGACGGCCCGCTCGAGCTGCTGGACGATCCCCGTCTCGGGGGCCTCCGTCCGGATCCGCCGCAGACTCGCGACCAACGCTTCCGGGTCCAGATATGACATGTGCGCAATGCCTTTCGCCACGACGTCCCGTCACCTGACTCGGGACCCCGGCTGCCCAGAAACGGAGGATTCATGAGCGAGGATCCGCGGCCCCGCGGCCGCCTGCGGGAACGGTCCCGGGAAGTCCGGCGATCGGCGTCAACGCGACGTCAAGCATTCGTCAAGCGAAGATCGGCAGGCTGTGCGCATGAGCATTCCTTCACGTCCCACCGCCGTCCGCCGCCGCCGCACCCTGGCACACGTCGTGCTGCGCGACCTGGCGGAGACCGGGCACACCACCGTCCCGCCGTGGTGGGAGGCCGAGATCGAGCGCGAGTTCGGCGGGCTGGACGGGTTCCTGGCCGAACTGAGCCGCCAGTGGTGGGCGGCCTACGCCGTGCACCTGGACGCGCTGATCGAACTCGGCGCGGGCGACCCCGGGCAGGCGTGGGCCGACGTGGCGGAGCAGCTGCCGTACCTGCGGCGCGTGCTCGACGCCTACGCCGGAGAACCCGCCCTCGCCGAGGCCGAGCGACGCCACTGCGACGTGCTGCGCTGGACCGCCCGCCGCGAGGCCCGGCACGCCGCCGCCTGAGCCACCCGCCGGGCGGTACGGCACGCCGGGACCGTTCACCACCCGGTACGGCACGCCGGGACCGTTCACCACCCGGTACGGCGCACCGGGGCCGTTCACCGCCCGGTACGGCGCGCCTGAGCCACCTGCCGGAAGGCGCGACACGCCGCCCCGACCGGGATTGCGTTCCCGTTCCGCGCATGGACGCGTCTGACCGGGTAGCCATTGACGATGGTCGGTTTCCTCGAACGCCAGGACTCGGATCGCCGTCTGGGCATGCGGCTCACCTTCGCGGTGGCGGCCGTGGCGCTGTTCTCGGCGCCGTTCGTGCTGCTGCTGGCGCTGGTGGTCTCGTCGTTCTCACCGCTGAACGACTTCGACCAGCGGATGGCCGAGCGGGCACACGAACACACGCTCTCCCAGCCCGGCTACGGGGACTTCCTCAACGTGGCGACCGAGGTCTTCGGCCCGGTGACGTGGCGCGTCCTGATGGTGCTGGCCGCGATCTGGCTCTGGCACCGGGGACGGCGGCGCCTGGCCGTCTGGACGATCGTCACGATCACCGTCAGCGGCCTGCTGAACCTGGCGGTCAAGGAGCTCGTGGACCGGGCCCGGCCGGTGATGCCCGACCCGATCTCCTGGGCGCCCGGCGCCTCCTTCCCCTCCGGCCACGCGATGGCCGCGGCCACGGGGGCGAGCATGGCCGTGCTCCTCCTGCTCCCCTTCCTGCGGAGCCGGGCCGCCCATCTGGCCGCCTGGGGCTGCGCCGCGGTCGTCACCGCGTTCGTCGCCTACAGCCGGGTGGCGCTCGGCGTGCACTGGGTCAGCGACGTGGTGGCGGGCGTCACCCTGGGGCTCGCGACCGTGGCGGCGACGGCCGCGGGGTACGAGGCCTGGCGGCGCGACGAGGGCCGCAGGCCCGCCGTGCCGTACGAGGAGGGCGTGGAGCCGGAGATGGAGGAGGACGGCGGGGGGAGCCCCGGCCGCACGGCGTGAACACCCCCGCTTGGGTGTTCCTGTGGCCGTTTTTGGGGTAGCTCGCGCCTCATGTCGAAACTGCCGATCGATCTCCGGGACGCCCTGCGGCTCATCCTGCTCCCGTTGTCCGTCATGGCCGTTCTGACGATCGGCGTCGGGCTGCTGATCACCAAGGTGCTGGAGCCGACGACCATCGGCGCGAACGACCGCGGGGTCAACGAGGAACTGGCCCGGGAGCGGACGACCTTCTGGAGCGACGTCACCGACGTGCTCTCCGGCCTGTCGGACACCCCGGTGATCGTCGGCGCCACCGCCGTGCTCCTGATCGTGTTCCGGTTGGTCTTCAAGCGCTGGAACGAGTCGCTCTTCCTGGTGACGGCCGTCTGGTCGCAGTCACTGATCTTCCTGCTCTCCACCGTCCTGGCGGAGCGCAAGCGGCCCGCGGTCCAGCATCTGGACCCGGCGCCGCCCACCTCGAGCTTCCCCTCGGGGCACACCAGCGCTGCGGTCGCCTTCTACTGCGGCGTCGCACTGGTGCTCACCCTGCACACCCACCGCCACAAGATCTTGAACGTGCTGTGGTGGCTGGTCGGCCTGGGCGTCCCGCTCGGGATCGCCTACTCCCGGATGTATCGCGGCATGCACCACCTGAGCGATGTGAGCTGGGGCTTCCTGCTCGGCCTGGTCTGCGTCGCGGTGGCCGCCAACGCGCTGCTCCTGCGTCCGCGGCGGCGGGAGCGGGACGGGAAGGGCCCCGAAGGACTCAGAACAGCTCGTACGGCGTAGCCACCTTGGCTCCCGCCGCGGTCAGCTCCTCCTCCACCCTCCGGGAGACGGCCGCGGCGGGCTCGTCGCCGTCGTAGGTCGCGTGGGCCCCGTGGACGAGGGTGACGGCGTGCCCGCGCGCCAGCGCCGCCAGGGAGGTCTCCCGGACGCACCACTCGCTCTGCATCCCGGCCACCACGACCGAGGCCACCGGCGGGAGCACCCAGGCGAGGTCGGTCCCGTCGAACGCGTCCGGGACGTGCTTGTCGATCACCTGCTCTCCGGGCAGCACCTCGTGGACCAGCTCCCAGCCCGGCGTCCCCGGGAGGTCGGGATCGCCCTCGGAGCCGTTGTTGCGCACGAAGACCACGGGGGCACCGGCGGCGCGGGCGCGCTCCAGCAGCACGGCGATCGCGTCCGCGACCGCCTCCGCGTCGGGCACCGGCGCGGGAGGCCGGAGCATGTTGCGCTGGGCGTCGATCACGAGAAGCACCTGATTCACATGAGAACTCTAGTTCGAAACACCGGCGGAGGGAAGCGTTTCCGCATCTCCCGCATCCGACCGGCTCCGGCCGTCGCGCACCTGCTCCACCTCCAGCAGCCGGCGCGAGGCGATCCACGCCCACGGGCATCTCGGGCCGAACCACATGTCAACGGTCGTCACGTCTTCCTCCTCGGTCCGCGTTCTCCGCGCGGGCCATTCTGGGAGGAGAATCAGCCGGTCATAAGTTCCGATTCGTCACCGGATGATCGGGCCAAGGTGGACTTCCACGTGAGCCTGGGCGGACGCGGCGACCTCACCGCGCGGATCTACCGGCAGATCCGCGACGCCGTCCTCGACGGCCGCCTGCGGGCGGGCGGGCGCCTGCCGTCCACCCGCGAGCTGGCCGGTCGGCTGGGCGTCTCGCGCAACACGGTCGCCCTCGCCTACGAACGCCTCTCCGCCGAGGGGTTCCTCGCCGGCCGGTCGACTCCGCCGCGGGCCTGCACCTGTGCGCCCGGTTCCTCCCCGGCGCGGCGGCCGACCCGGACCGCGTCGTGTCGCGCGCCCGGGAGGCGGGGATCGCGGTGGAGCCGCTGTCCGGCTACCACGCGGAGCCTCCCGGCCGGCCGGGCCTCGTCATCGGGTACGGGGCGATCCCGCCGGAGCGGATCGAGCCGGGACTGCGCCGGCTCGCGGAGTGCTTCCGGGGGGCCGCGCGCTAGCCGTTCTGGCTCCGGCTCCGCCCGCGGATGCCGGAACCCTCTCCGGATGCCCGCACGCCCCGGGGTGCCGTCATCAGGACGCCCCGGGACGCCGGCACCGGGGCGGCCCGGGGTGCCGGTATCGGGGCGGCCCGGGGTGCCGGTATCGGGGCGGCCCGGGGTGCCGGTATCGGGGCGATCCCCGGAACGCCGGTGCCCCGGGGGCGCGGGTCAGCGCAGCCGGAAGCGGGCCACCAGCTCGCGCAGTTCGCCCGACATCCGGGACAGGTCGGTGGCGGCCCGCTGGGCCTGGCCGATGCCGTCGCTGGTGGCCTGGGCGGCCGCGGCGATGTCGGCGATGCTCAGCGCGATCTCGGTGCTGCCGCCGGCCGCCTCGGCGATGTTGCGGCTGATCTCCGTCGTGGTGGCCGACTGCTCCTCGACCGCGTCGGCGATGCTGGCCTGGTAGTCGTTCACCTGCTCGATGACCGAGCCCACCGCGCTGATCGCGCCGACCGCGACCGAGGTGCCCGTCTGGATGGCCTGCACCCGGGTGCCGATGTCGTCGGTGGCCTGACCGGTCTGCTGAGCCAGGTCCTTGACCTCCCCGGCGACCACCGCGAAGCCCTTGCCGGACTCGCCCGCGCGCGCCGCCTCGATCGTGGCGTTGAGCGCCAGCAGGTTGGTCTGCTCGGCGATGGTCGTGATCATCTTGACCACGTTGCCGATCTCGTTGCTCGCCTCGCCGAGCCGCTCGATGGTCGCGTTGGCCTCGTCCGCCTCCCGCGCCGCGGTCGTCGCGACCCGGGCCGCCTCCGCGGCGCTGCTCGCGATCTCCCGGATCCCGGCGCCCATCTGCTCGGTGCCCCCGGCGACGCTCTGCACATTCTGGGAGACCCGCTCGGCGGTGGCGGAGACGGCGCTGGCCTGCGCGCTGGTCTGCTCCGCGCTCGCCGCGATCCGGCCGCTGACGTCCGACAGCTCGTCCGCCGTGGCGGCCAGCTCGTCCGCGCTGCGCGTCATCGCCTCGACCGAGGCGCGGACGCCGCTCATGGCCTCGCCCAGGGCGGCGGCCATCCGCCCGACCTCGTCACGGCTGTGGACCTCGGCCTTCGCCGTCAGGTCGCCCCGGCCGAGCGCCGACAGCACGGCCGACACCCGGGCCAGCGGCCGCACGATCGACCCCGCCACGAGCAGCGCCAGGCCGAACGCGGCCAGCGAGCCGGCCACCAGGAAGACGATCAGCAGGGTCCGGCTGCTCTCGTAGGCGTCGAGGGTCGCGGCGTGGTCCGCCTTGGCGGCCTCCGCCTCGATCCGCTCCAGCTCCTCCAGCCCCTCGACCGCCGCGGAGATGAGCGGCTGGCCGGTGGACTCCATCATCCGGTCGACGGCGTGCACGTCATGCTTGAGGGCCAGCGGAAGGACCTGCCCGTCGCGGACCTCGATCCAGCGCGCCCAGTTGTCCTCGAAGACGGCGAGGGGCTCCTCGCCGCCCTCCGGGACGTACTCCTTGAACCTCTCCAGGCCCTGGGCGATCTGCTCGTCGCTCTCGCGCAGGGACTCCTGGTAGTCCCGCGTCGCGGCGTCGTCCGGCGCCATGGCGATCCGCAGGACGTCCAGCCGCGACTTGACCTCCGAGTGGTGGACCAGCGACAGCCCCGTGAGCGGCACGACGTTGTTGCTGTAGAGGTGGTCCACCCTGTCGCTCATCGCGGCCATGCCCGTCAGGGCGACCGTGGAGGTGGCCAGGCTGACCCCGGCCACCAGGAGCAGGCTGGTCAGGATCTTCTTCCGGACGCTGAGGTCGGCGAGCCGGCCCCTCAGGGAGCGGCGCCCGGAGGACGGGCTCTCAGCGGGTACGGCCCGCTGTTCCGTCGTGGATGGCATGGGGAGATCTCCCGATCGGTCAGAGGAGGACCCCGGCCGCGGTGTCGGCTGCTTCTCCGGTGGTTCGGGGGGTCGCGCAGGTCAAAAGATCGGCACCGGAGCCGGGAGCATGAGACCCGGCCGGAGTGCCGTGCCTCACAACGGACCGGGATGTTCCGTCTCCCACCCCGTACCGGGATGTTCCGTCCCTCACCCCGTACCGGTTTCCGTGCGACGCGTACCCACTTGCCAAAGCCCTCGGTGGAAGGGAACGCTTGCCGGGGCCCATCGACCGGCGATCATCATCCGGGCGGCCGCCGCCGACCGGGCGGTGCCCCCCGTACGGCGCACGACACCGAGGAGCGGACAGGACATGGACATCATCGACCCCGGGGTGAGCGACTACCTGCTCTCCCACTGCACCCCCGCCGACGACCTGCTCCGCGAGCTGGCGGCCGAGACCCGGGAGGCGTTCCCCGACAGCGCGAACATGCAGATCTCCCACGACGAGGGCGAGCTCCTCACCATGCTGGTCCGGCTCACGGGCGCGCGGCAGGCCGTCGAGGTGGGGGTGTTCACCGGCTACTCGTCGGTCTGCATCGCCCGGGGCCTGCCCGCGGACGGCCGCCTGCTCGCGTGCGACGTCAGCGACGAGTGGACCTCGATCGCCCGGCGCTACTGGGAGCGGGCCGGCCTCACCGACCGGATCGACCTGCGGATCGCCCCCGCGATCGAGACGCTCCGCGCGCTGCCCGCCGAGCCGTACATCGACTTCGCGTTCGTCGACGCCGACAAGGTCGGCTATCCCCTCTACTACGAGGAGCTGGTCCCCCGGCTCCGTCCGGGCGGGCTGATCGTCCTGGACAACGTGCTGCGGGCGGGCCGCGTGCTCGACCCGGCCTGCGAGGACGAGGCCGACGTGGCCATGCGCCGGATGAACGAGACCGTCGTCGCGGACGACCGCGTCGACTCGGTGATGCTGCCCGTGCGCGACGGCGTCACCCTCGCCCGCAGGCGCTGACCCGGCCGACGCGGACGGTCCCGGCCGGCGCGGACGCCGTGAACATCCTGTGAGATCGGCGCCGCCGGGCCCGCGATCCGGCCTGCACTGCGGCCCGCGCGCCGCCGCGGCGCCCGATGCGGCCCGGGATCTCACAGAGGGCTCACAGAACCTCTCCGGAACCGCCCGGCCGCCCGGCCCAGGATTCGTCGCATGATCGAGTTACGGCGGTTGACCAAACGCCACGGCCGGACCACGGCGGTGGACGACCTGAGCTTCGACGTCAGACCGGGCGCGGTCACCGGTTTCCTCGGCCCGAACGGCGCAGGCAAGACCACCACGATGCGGATGATCCTGGGCCTGGACGCGCCGACGAGCGGCACGGCGACGATCCGCGGACGCCGGTACGCCGACCTTCCCTTCCCGATGCGGGAGGTCGGCGCGCTGCTGGACGCCCGCGCCGCGCACCCGAACCGGAGCGTGCTCGCCCACCTGCTGTCCCTGGCGCAGAGCAACGGCATCGCGCGGAGCCGGGTCGACGAGGTGCTCGGGATCGTCGGCCTCTCCGGGATCGCCGGCCGACGGGCGGGCGGGCTGTCCCTGGGCATGAGCCAGCGGCTCGGCATCGCCGCGGCCCTGCTCGGCGACCCGGCGGTGCTGGTCTTCGACGAGCCGGTCAACGGGCTCGACCCGGAGGGCGTCGTGTGGATCCGCACCCTCATGCGCGGCCTCGCCGCGGAGGGCCGGACGGTGCTGGTCTCCAGCCACCTGATGAGCGAGACGGCGCTGACCGCCGACCACCTCGTCGTCATCGGCCGGGGCCGGCTGCTCGCCGACGCCGGGCTGGACGCGTTCGTCCGCGCGAACTCGCGGGAGACCGTCCTGGTGCGCACCCCGGAAGCGGAGGAGCTCGCCCACCGGCTGCGCGACGCCGGGGGGACCGTACGGCCCGGCGGCGCGGGACAGGCGGACGCCCTGGTGGTGACGGGGATGGAGAGCGCGGTGATCGGGAAGGTCGCGATGGCGCACGGGGTGGTGCTGCACGAGCTGACCCCGCACCGGACCTCCCTGGAGGAGGCGTACATGGAGCTCACCCGCGACAGCGTGGAGTTCGGCGGCGTACGGCCCGGCCCGGAGGGGGAGCGATGACGACGCCCGGTCCCGCCGCCCCGCACCCGGGGACGGCCCTCGGCCCCGCAGGGCCACCTCGGGGGACGACGCCGGGCCCCGCCGCAGTGCTGCGCTCGGAGTGGACCAAGTTCCGCACCGTCCGCGCCACCGTGGGCACGCTGGCCGGCGCCTTCCTGGCCGTCGTCTGCTACGGCCTGCTGTTCGGCACCGCGAACGGCAGGGAGTATCTGGGCGCCCCGCTCGACGAGCAGGCCTCCTTCGACCCCCGCCAGACCGCGTTCCGCGCCCTCATGCTCGTGCAGCTGCTGGTCAGCGCCGTGGGGGTGCTCACCGTCACCTCCGAGTACTCCTCGGGGACGATGCGGACCAGCGTGACCGCCGTGCCCCGGCGGGGACGCCTCCTGGCGGGCAAGGCGGCCCTCGTCGCCCTGGTCATGCTGCCCTGCGGACCGCTGCTCGCGCTCGCGTCCTTCCTGACCAGCCAGGCGACGCTCGCCGCCCAGGGCGCCCCCGGCCTCGCCCTGACGGACCCGGGCGTGCCGGGCGCGATCGCCGGCGCCGGGCTGTACATGACCCTGGTCGGCCTGTACGGCGTCGCCATGGGGTTCCTGCTCCGCAGGACGGCGGGAGCCGTCACCCTCGGCACGTTCCTGCTCATCCTGCCCGCGATGGCGTCCCTGTTCCCCGAGTGGCTGGCCCGCGCGGTCCTGACCTACTGGCCGACCTCCGCGGGCGCCCGGCTCTTCGGGGCCGGCCCGAGCGCCGACGGGCTCCCGCCCCAGGCCGGGTTCGCCGTGCTCGCCGTCACCGTGCTCGCCCTGCTGCTGGCCGCGCTGGCCCTCTTCCGGTCGCGGGACGTCTGACGCCCGCGCCGGAGCCCACGCCGGGTCCCGGGACCGCGCCGCTCCCTATCCTCGGAGGGGAACGCGCCCGCCCCGGGCGGAACGCCTCCGGAGGAGGACACCGCCGTTGGAGGGAGATCGATGGACCGGAACCGGCTGCTGGTGGTCGACGACGAGCCCGTGGTGCGGGAGCTGCTCTCGGCCACCCTGCGCTTCGCCGGATACACGGTCGGCTCCGCCGCCACCGGATCCGAGGCGCTGGACGCCGCCCGGCACGAACCCCCCGACCTGGTGCTGCTGGACGTGATGCTGCCGGACATGGACGGCTTCGAGGTCGTCCGCCGCCTCCGGGAGCTCCCCAGACCGCTGGGCGCCGGTCACCCGGGCCGGATCCCCGTACTGTTCCTCACCGCCCGCGACGCCGCGGCGGACAAGGTCAACGGGCTGCGGCTGGGCGGCGACGACTACGTGACCAAGCCGTTCGACCTGGAGGAGCTGCTCGCCCGGATCCAGGCCGTGCTCCGCCGTACCGGGCTCGCGCCCGACGACCGGACGCTGAGAGCGGGCGACCTGGAGGTCGACCCCGACGGCCACCAGGTCCTCAAGGCCGGCCGTCCGGTACGGCTGTCGCCCACGGAGTTCCGGCTGCTGCACTATCTGGTCCTGAACACCGGGAGGGTGGTCACCAAGGCCCAGATCCTGGAACACGTCTGGCAGTACGACTTCGCCGGGGACTCCAGCATCGTCGACACCTACGTGAGCTACGTGCGGCGCAAGGCCGACACCACCGAGCCCAAGCTCATCCACACCGTGCACGGCGTCGGATACGTCCTGCGCAGGCCCAGGACGTGAGCGCCTCCACGGACGCGGGCGTCCGCGCGGTCCCCGGCGGGGCGGAACCGGCATGAGCGGCTCCACAGCCCCGGACCAGACCGGGACGAGCGCATCGGCGAACCCCCGGAGGGCGGGGCGGCGCCTCGGGTGCCTCTCGCTCCGCGGCCGCCTCCTGCTGATCACCTCGGTCCTGCTGGCGGCGGGCCTGCTGGTCAGCGGCACGGTCGCGGTCGCCACCCTCCGCGCCCATCTGGTCGGCCGCGTGGACGAGCAGCTCAGGCCGCTCTCGGCGCTGTTGGCGCGCCTCCCGGCCGCCCTGGTCCGGCGGCCCCTGCCCGGGGAGGGCGGCGGAGACCTGCGGCCGCTTCCCGGTGTGGGCCTGATCGAGCGGGTGCACGTCGCCTACCTCGCGCCGGACGGGACCGTCCTGCACCGGGAGAACCTGTCGGCCCGGGGCCCGGACGGGGGTCCCCGGCTCCCGCCGCTCGACGCCGGAGCCGTCGCCCGGCGCGCCGGACGGCCCTTCGACGCACCGGGACAGGCGGGCGGCGCGGACTGGCGGGTGATCGCGGTGCCGTGGACCGGGGTGCGGCCGTCTCTGGAACAGCCGTCCCTAGAACGCCCGTCCCCGGAACGCCCGTCCCCAGAACAGCCGTCCGCAGAACGGCCGTCCGCAGAACGGCCGTCCCCGGAACGCCCGTCCCCGGAACGGCCGCCTCCCTCGGAGAGCGGCGCCGTCGTCGTGGCCGCGTCGCTGAACGGCGTACGGTCCACGATCACCCGGTTGGGCCTGGTCTGCCTGGTCACCGCGGTCGTCCTGCTGACCCTGCTGACCGTCGCCGGCTGGTTCGCCGTGCGCGGAGGACTGCGGCCGCTGCGCGAGATCGAGGAGACCGCGGCGGCCATCGCCGGAGGCGACCTGTCCCGGCGGGTGCCCGGCACGGCCGCGCCGGGCACCGAGATCGGCCGCCTGTCGGCCGCGCTCAACGGCATGCTCGGCCAGCTCGAGACGGCCTTCGCCGAGCGGGAGGCGTCGGAGGCGCGGATGCGGCGCTTCGTCGCGGACGCCAGCCACGAGCTGCGCACACCGCTCTTCGGCATCAAGGGCTTCTCCGAGCTGCACCGGATGGGCGGCCTGTCCGACACCGACCGGGCGATGAGCCGGATCGAGAGCGAGGCGTCCCGGCTGGCCCGGCTGATCGAGGACCTGCTGCTGCTGGCCCGCCTGGACGAGGGCGAGAGCGCCCTGCCGATGGACCTGGCGCCCATGGACCTGCGCACGCTCGCCGCCGACGCCCGCCACGACCTGCACGCGCTGGACCCTGCCCGCCCGGTCACGTTGACCGGCCCGGACGACGGCCCTCCGGCGGAGGCCCCGGTCCACGGCGACGAGGCCAGACTGCGGCAGGTGACGAGCAACCTCGTCGGCAACGCGGTCGCCCACACTCCGCCGGGCACCCCGGTGCGGATCGGGGTCGGCACGGCCGGAGACGAGGCCGTGCTCGTGATCGAGGACACCGGCCCCGGGATGACCGCCGAGCAGGTGACCCGCGTGTTCGACCGCTTCCACCGCGCGGACGGCTCGCGCAGCCGCGCCGCGGGCGGCGGAGCGGGCCTGGGCCTGGCCATCGTCCGCTCCATCGTCACCGCCCACGGCGGCCGGGTGGAGGTCCGTACGGCCCCCGGCCGGGGCGCCGCCTTCCGGGTGCTCCTCCCCCTCGCGGGCCCGGGACCGGCGGAACCGCCGCAAACCGGCTGACACGCCGCGAACCGGTCCGGCCGCTCCCCGACCCGGTCTCCGGTGAGCCGTGCCCTGGCCGGAGACGGCGGTGAGGGCGCCGGACGGCACCGTGCCGGCCCGCCCTCGTGAAAGTTTCAGCACCGGTTGACGGATATGAGGCGACCATCCATGATCATGTTGCCTCCGGTCAGGGGGGGCGTCGAGTGAACACCACCGTCCACTATGAGGTGCGCCGATGCCGAGAACCCTGTTACGGACCGCGTCCGCCGTCCTGCTGACGCTGGCCGCCCTGACCGTCCCCCCGGCCCACGCCGACGAGGGCGACCCGGTCGCGGTGACCGTCAACGCCCGCGCCGCGCTGGCCCCGGTCCCCGAGACCGGCATCGGCACCAACCACGCGATCTGGGACAGCCGACTGGGCACCGACGAGACCGCCGACCTGCTCAAGGCCGCGGGCATGAAACTGCTGCGCTATCCCGGCGGCTCGTACTCCGACATCTACCACTGGGCCGACCACACCGCTCCCGGCGGCTACGTGGCGCCCGACACCGACTTCGACACCTTCATGCGCGGCGTGCGGCGCACCGGGGCGCAGCCGATGGTGACCGCCAACTACGGCACCGGGACTGCGGAGGAGGCCGCGGCCTGGGTGCGGCACGCCAACGTCACCAAGGGCTACGGCGTCAAGTACTGGGAGATCGGCAACGAGAACTACGGCAACGGCCGCTACGGCACCGCCTGGGAGGCCGACGAGCACGCCGACAAGAGCCCGGCCGAGTACGCCCGCCACGTCGTCGCCTACTCCGACGCGATGAAGGCCGTCGACCCGACGATCAAGATCGGCGCGGTGCTGACCACCCCGGCCAACTGGCCCGACGGGCTGGTCGCCGAGGGCGACGCCGGGACCTGGAACGAGGTCGTCCTGGCGACCGCCGGATCAAAGATCGACTTCGTGATCCTGCACTGGTATCCCGGCGCCCTCGACAGGACCGCGCACGTCCCCGACATGATCCACCTCACCCGGCAGCAGATCGCGAAGCACGCGGGACCCGGCTCCGAGCGGATCGGCATCGCGATGACCGAGTTCAACACCGGGTCGAGCAGCAACGGCACGAACACCCAGCCCGGTGCGCTGGCCGCCGCCGACGCCTACGCGACGCTGCTGGCCAACGGGGTGTTCACGGTCGACTGGTGGAACGTCCGCAACGGCATCGGCAACGTCACGCAGGTCGAGGGGCACACCGACTACGGCGACTTCGGCCTGCTGTCGAGCGGGACCTGCACCTCCGACGGCGGCGTCTGCGAACCGGAGGTCAACACGCCCTTCGCGCCGTACTACGCGCTGCAGATGGTGAGCAGGTTCGCCCGTCCCGGGGACCGGTTCATCCGGGCCGCGACCGACCAGGAGAAGGTCGCCGCGCACGCCGTACGGCGCGCCGACGGCGGTCTGGCCGTCCTGCTGATCAACACCTCGTCCGACACGTCCTACCCCGTCACGATCGACTACGCCGGCTTCAGCCCGGCGTCCGGGGCCCCCACCGTGCTGACCCACACCAACGGTGCCACCGCCATCACGGAGTCGGCCACGGGTGGCGCGACCGGCCGGACGCTGCCCCCGCTCTCGCTGACCACGGTCATCCTGCGGCCCGCCGCCGCCCAGACCGGCCTGCCGGGCGCGCCGGGACAGCCGGCGGCCTCGGGCGTGACGGACAGGGCCGCCACGATCTCCTGGCCGGCCGCCTCCGCCGGTGCGCGTCCGATCGTGAAGTACGAGGTCCACCTCCAGAATGGAGCCGTCAGCGAGCAGATCGGCGAGACCACCGGAACCTCGCTCACCGTCGGCAACCTGAAGCCGGGCACCCGCCACACGGTCAACGTGATCGCACGCGACGGCGGCGGGGGCGCCTCGTCGCCCTCCGCCCCGCTGACGTTCACGACCGGCACGCCCGCCTCCGCCTCGTGCTCCGTACGGCTGACCAAGCAGTCCGACTGGGCCAGCGGATACGTCGGCGCCATCGAGATCACCAACCACGGTGCGCCGATCAGCGGCTGGACCCTGGACTTCAGCTGGCCCAGGGCGTGGCAGAGCCTGGGCAGCGGCTGGAGCGCCGTCTGGACGCAGAGCGGGCGGGACGTCAGGGTCGTCAACGACTCCGGCAACGGCTCGCTGCCCACCGGGGCGTCGGCCACGATCGGCTTCGTCGGCGACTACTCCGGCCCGAACGTGCTGCCCACCGTCTTCACCCTCAACGGAACCGTCTGCACGACCCGGTAGCGGCGGCCGGGGGCCGTCCTCCGTACGGACGGCCCCCGAGCCGCGATCGCGGCGGTCCGGTCACCGGCGATCGCCGGAGCCGCATCCCGCACCAGGCGGTGTCCGCCGTTCCGTGGATGCGCCGCCGCGCTCACCGGCGGTGAATGCGCCACCGCGTTCGTTGCGCGACGGACCCGGCTCTCCCCGCACGGACGGAGGCGGGCGGAGACGTCGCCACCGACACGAAAAAGCCCCGAACGTGATCGTTCGGGGCTTCCGTGTTGCTCAGCTGATGTGGTCAGGGGCGGGGTCGAACCGCCGACCTTCCGCTTTTCAGGCGGAGCGATCGCCCTCGTCGGACACTGGACGCCGTGGTCAGAGGGTGATGGATGGTGGCCGAGGTGAGCCCGCGTACGGGGACGTTGCTGTCAGCGCTACTGTCACCCGTATCGATCTTCGAGCGGAAGACGGGATAAAGGACTTCATGACTCAGGCGCCGCGGACCAAGACGCCGCTCCCGGCCGGAGCGCTCCGGTTCGGGGCGGTCCTGGTAGCCTCCGGGCCGGTCATCCTGAGGAGCACGGAGATCAGCCTGGCGGAGCTGGGCGTGGGAGTCTGCTACAAGATTGACCCCGACCTCCTCCACATGGCCGCCGGCACATGGTGGTGGCTGGTGTTCTGGACCCAGCTCCTGCTCCCGGTGGTCCTGGCCGGCCTCCTGCTGCGCCTTCCTCATCGGGCCACGAGCCTGGGGATCACGGCGGTGTGCGCCGTCCTGGCCCTCCGGCTGGTCGCCACCGCCTTCCCCCTCGGTACCCCCTCCCCTCTCCCTGGCCGTGCCCTTCCCGTTCAAAGCCCCTGGCCCTCGGCCGTCTGCTACTGCCTGGCCGTCGCCGCGCTACTCCTGGTGGCACGCGCGCCCGCCCCGCCCGTCCGCAGGGGTGCCCTGCTCTGGGCGGCGGCGGTCGCGGTGGCCGCCTGGACGGTCGGCCGGCTCACGCTCGCGCAAGCCGACTCGTCCTCCTTCGGCTGGTTCGCCTACATGCCGCCGGAGCTGATGTGGAAGCAGCCGGGAGCGTGGTCCTGCAAGGCCGACGTGGACGGCGTGCTGGTCGTGCTCGTCGCCCTGGTCGCGGCGGCGGGTACGATCATGGCCAAACGGCTCCGGCGCGGGGTCGCCCTGGGGTTGGCGGCGCTCCTCGTCCTCGGCGCCTTCGAGGGCTTCGTGGCGGCCCTCATCCTCTGGCCCGCCGAATACTTCGACCTCACGGTCGCGGCCATGTTCATCCGATGGCACCTGCTCGCCGTGGCCGCCCTCACCGTGGCCGCCGCGTACCGAGACAGGGACGCCGCCACCAGACAGGTCGAAGAGCCCCACCTGCGGTAGCGCCAACACCGACGTCTTCATACGAGCTAGTTCGGGATCGTCCACCACCGTCCACCGCAGTTCTCCGAGCCTGGTCAGAGGAGCTCTATGGGGTCTCTCACTCCACGCTCGTCCAGGTCCGTCCAGAGCTGTTGTTAGCATCCACGCTAGCAAGATCCATCGCTGCCGACGTCGCCGTGGCGCGCCTCGTCCAGCAAGGCGCGCAAGCGGCGCACCTCCGCCAGCAGTCGCGGAACATCGGACCGAGCGTGTGCGATGAACACCGCGTTCGCGTCCCAGCGATCGTCAGGGCCGGTGACATAGGGCTCCGGGAACTGCACCAAGGTCGCCGCCACCAACTCACTGCCGTCCCACTCCGGCCAGCGGCAACCCCGCTTCACGTCAGGCGTCGTGCTGACAGCGACCAGGTTCGCAGCATGGACGTCGTCAAGGAAGCGCGCATGCCACGGTCCAGGCGTCGCAGCCTGGGCGCGGTCCTCAATCTCCTGTAGTCCGCTGTCGCTGATGGGCACGCTCATAGCTCCAACATCCTTCATCGGCAGACCGCTGAGCCCTTCATTACGGGTAAGGGGCGGTGTCCAGGTCGGCGGGCTCGCGCCCTGGTCGGACAGTAGATGCGGGTCGATGGGTGTGCGTGCGAAGGCGGTGTTGCTGTACGGCGCTGTTTTACAGCACCTCCCTGAGCTGTAGCGCGGTCTTCCGTCAGCACTCGCTTTGCAGGATCTCCATCGCTTGGAGCACATCCGTGACAACGTGATCGGCCTCGTGTTCCTGGTACTGCGACGTCCCTCGGTCGACCCAGACCGTACGGAGGCCGGCAGCCCGTCCTCCACCGACGTCCTTGACGGGGTGGTCCCCGACCATCCACCCCCCACCGGCCAGACTCATACCGCACCGCCCGGCAGCGATCTCGAACAGACCGACATCCGGCTTGCGGATGCCTTCGAGTCCAGAGAGCGCGCAGGCGTCGACGGCCTCGGCCAGCCCCGTTCGCTGGAGCTTACCGAGCTGATTATCCGCCGTCCCGTTGGTGACGATGCCCACCTTCCACCCTGCCGCACGGAGCCGCACCAGTCCGTCCATCACCTCGGGCCGGCAGTGCACCAAGTACGGCATGCGTGCGCGGTAGCGACCCCACAGCTCCTCAACCGACTCCGAAAGAACGAAGTGCTCACGGACCTTACCGAAGAAGATCTCACGATGCGGATAACCCGCCTGGTCGAGAGCGATCAGCCAGTCAACCGCCTCATTCCCAAGCCCGTGCTCGTTGACGAACTCCACGACCCACACCCGGAACGCCTCATCCAGGTCCACGAGCGTGTTGTCCAGGTCAAAGAGCACAAGCCGTTGCACGGCAACACCCTAACCGGGAGGTTGTCACCAGCATGAGCGCCTGCTTGCAAACGGGAGTCAGCGACGAGCTGTAGAGGCATCCTCCATGCTCAGGCATACGCTGGCGGATGTCAGAGTGAGGCACTGTGCGGTCCTGTTGCTGCACTTCTCTGCTGTACAGCAAATCGCCTCCTCAAAGGTCGAGTGGACTTGCCGCACAGGGCCAGCCCGCCCCAAGCGCCGGAAGCCGAACGGCAGAGATCAACTCGATCATGCCATGACCACACATACCAACAGCAGTGACAGCCCGTAGAGCCCGATGGCGAAGTGCAGGACCATCCACAGTCGATGAAGGCGGATGCGATGTATCCGGGGGAAGGCGCTGTAGTGATCAGTGCGTGCTTTTACCAACCTCTCATCAGTACCCAGCACCCCACGCTCCGCGAGATCTTTGGTCAAAGCACGCGCCTGAGACAGGTGATAGGAAGCTCTCTCATAGTACTTCGAGACAGCAACAGCGCCATACAGGCCAATCATCGAGATAAAGGCACACAAGGGTAGGACGTACAGCGAGAAGCGCTGCTGAACGATCAGAGCGCTCAACGCGGCCGTGATGATGATCAGAAGGTTGCTAAGCGTCGAGCGCTGGGTCTCACACTGGCGCAACTGCTCCCGGTGCTCCTTCCAGTAGGCGCGTATCGCCTCATCTGAGATCTCGGCCATTAACTCCCGCCCCACCTGTATCCGGATACCATGTGCTGTGCGGACCGCCCTGGTTCGCAAGTGAACCTCGACCAGTGGAGACACCATATCGTGAGAGTCTTCATAAGCAGTGTACGGAAGGGCTTGGAGGAAGAACGCGACTCCCTCCCCGGATTGATCACCGCCCTGGGTCATACGCCAGTGCGCTTCGAAGACTTCTCAGCTCAGGCCACCCCGAGCAGAGAGGCATGCCTAGCCGCTCTGGAGTCCGCAGATGTCTACCTGCTCCTCTTAGGTCCCAACTACGGTCACGTGTTCCCGGAAACAGGGCAGTCGGCCACACATGACGAATGGGTGCACGCGCAACGTCTGGGGAAGCCACGGCTGGTCTACCGCAAGAACGGGGTGAGATTCGACCCTGACCAGCACAAGTTCGCGCGCATCGTGGAAGCATACGCAACGGGCGTGTTTCGGGACTCCTTCTCTAACAGCGTGGAACTTCAGACCAAGGTCGTCCAAGGTTTGCGCGAGATGGATTCCAAACCGTCTTCACTAGAATTCATAAGATTACTCCAGAAGCCTCCCATCATCTGGATCTCAAATGACGACGGAGTACATTCATCCGGTAGCAGTCACGACTCTCCACTCGAACTACACGTCCTACCAACGAATCACCCTGGATATTCAACTCGCGAAATGGGAAAATTCGTTGATTCATTGGCGAACCGGGTTCGCGAGACCGGATACATCGAGAGCGACCAGGCCCTCAATCTTTTCAAATTCCAGGATTACGCTTCGGTTAGTATAGAGAACGATCGACGTCATGCATGGGACAAACCTCAGAACGGAAAAATCAGGGAAGTTCGACTGTATAAGACAGGGCAGATCTCCATCCGAGCAACCCTCCCTAGGGACCAGATGGGATCAATCTTGGATTCCGAGGCGCTACCGAAGCAGTTCGCTGAGATGCTGCGCTTGACAGGAGCGTTGGGCATCATCCAACAGGGATATGTCGTCGTGGCAGCCGGCGTGTCGTCGGCCGGACTCATCAGCGTCGATACCTTTGATCCGCATCGCTCGCGGTCCCGTGCCCAGCCGTTGGGCTTTGGCCGTTCGGTTGGCGTTTACCGTACCGAACCGGACGAGGCCGTTAGTCTAGCAGCTTTGGATAATGGAGCTTACGAAGTCGGCAGCGACCTTTCCCGAGCACTGTTTAATCAGCTATCGACGTAATGATTGTAGCCCCTTGATCCGGCAGACCGCTCCGCATGGAGAACCTCGTTCTCGGGACTCCTCAAGTAGCAGCCTACTCAGGCAGGCTCACCATCTCTGATTATGAAACTGCGTTAGCACGCTTCATGCACCGAGAATTTTTATATGGAGGCAATCGGATCCGTACTGCGGGACACCAGGGCCGAGATATCGGACTACCTGGCTGAATCGGGGGACATGCCTGTGACCGTAATTAGGAATGAAAGTCCTATGGCAGTATGACCTTCCGCTTTGCAGGCAGAGCAATCACTCTGCTCGGCTGATCGTGACCGTGGTCAGGGGCATGTGGACGGTGGCGCGGAGGAGTCGGCGCGTGGTGACGTTGCTGTCAGTGCTGCTGTTACCTCGGCCATGGTCACCCGGTGGCAAGGCCCGACGGAGGAGGGCCTTGCCGGCGATCGCCCCAGCCCGTACGAGGAGTACCGAAGCCCGCGATCGTCACAGCCTCAGCCACCGTACCGTCTTCTGATCCCTAGCAGGATCAGAAGCGTCCTGATCCGTCACCGTCCGTCCGAGGTTGTCCGACCTCGCTGCTAGCAACCTCGTTAGCACGCACTCCAGCCCGCAGGGGTGGGGATCATGAGACCCCCGCTTCGCGCACGTTCAACCGTCTGAATCAAGGACAACCAATGGTAAGGCTGTGAACTAGCCGATACCCTGAGGGACACAGAACCAACCCGAGATACTGGCGGCATATCGATAACTCGATCACATTTCTGCCCTCTATTAACAATAGATGAGTTGAGGCATGAGCGATTTCGACAGAGAGTACGAATCCATTGCGAGCCTGCTAGATAATTTCAAAGTCTCCATGGACTCTTTAATTCAGACCCTTTTGGAGATAGAAGGTATTCAATTCCACAGTGTTACCAGCAGGATAAAATCAAAATCGAGCGTCCGACAGAAGCTACAGCGTCCCGATAAAAGGAGAGACCTCAACGATCTCACAGATATGTTTGGTGTCCGCATAATCACATATTTTCCGGACGAAGTTGATGTGGTCGCCAAACTGATAGAGCGCGAATTTGCTGTTGATCAAGAAAATTCTGTGGACAAACGTTCTATTCTTGATCCCGACCGCTTTGGCTATCTCTCGCTTCATTATGTTTTGCAGCTCAAACCTGAACGCGCTGCACTGCCCGAGAATCGGAGCTATAAAGATATTCGATTCGAACTGCAAATTCGTTCCATATTGCAGCATGCCTGGGCAGAGATCGAACATGACATTGGCTATAAGTCATCATCCGGAGTACCCGACGCCGTGAGGCGGCGATTTTCTCGGCTAGCTGGCCTGTTGGAGCTGGCTGACGACGAGTTCTTGGGAATTCGCAACGAGTTGGCTAGGTCGGCTAGCTCCACACGCTCGCGAGTTGCCGATATACGGCCCGAGGTTGAGCGGATACTTGCCCATCCCGCAATTACCGGCCTGCCAGATTGGGACAAGAGATGGAGTGAGCAGGAATACCTAGCATACACCGCAATGACTGATCCTAGGTTCACCCTACTGGATCGAGTACTATTAGAAATTCCATCGAGTCGCGGTCGATTCGAGCCGTGTGATTTGCTGGGGCCAAGTGGTGAACTAATCCATGTTGCGCGCGTTAGGAACAGTGCGAAATTTAGCCATCTGTTCAATCAGGCATTGGTTTCCACCGAGATCTTGCTCGACTCAGCGAATGCTCGCCAAGCTCTGATTCGAGCGGTTGAAGATTGCGGGAACGGTCGCATGCTGCCGACTGATTTTTACCCTAGAGAGGTTGTACTTGCCTTTCCATCAGAGGACGGTAAAATCGTTTCCGCGCAGCGAATTCCCGCTTTCTCGCACTTTACTCTTGTAAGAGTAGCGGAAGCTCTTGAGGAGCGGAATATCGCTTTACGGATCGCGGGAATCAAAGAGCGCTAATGCGTGTGCAACTTGGCGCGTCTAAATGTCCCTCGTTGTAATGTGGACGCTCGTGTGTCCGGCGGATATACGGACGAGTAGGTTTGCACTCCTCCGCCATTACATCCTGCTCGGCTAACCATCGGCGATCAGTCCTCGTGCTTCAGTGGAAAATGGTTCCGAGCCACAGAGCCACCAACCCCAAATACAGGATTATTCTTACAGTACAACCGAACGAGAACTGCCGATGGATTCGGGGACTCCTAAATCAGAACTGCTGCATTAGAAAGGAGGATCATCCGAAAATAAATCCTTCTGGTGCTGCACCGCAGCCGGTAGAGGAAGATTTGTGACAACGAATAGATCGAGAATATCTTTCCTATCCATGAAGAGGATCTGACTACGCCTAGATGCATCCAGTTTGTTTCCTAGCCAATTACGGGCGGCCTTGGTTATATCCCCTCCTGCTACAATGAAGGCGTGATCTACTAGTACACGCTTACCGATCTCCGGGTCGAATATTTCGTGCCCCAGCATCATCAAAACTTGGTTATGTATCTCGGCGATATTGCCGTCGCTCACGCCCGCTGAGTCTATCTTTCCCTTTTTCGCCTGAATACCGAAATACAGAACGTGCTGCGTCGGAAGCGTGTATTTCATCCAGACGTCTTTTCCGTACTCTAACGCCTTATCTCTATGGCCAGCGGCCGTGATTCGGTGAAATCCGAGCTGCCGAAATAGTGGCAACAAGAGCTCTTCGATGAGCTCATCTTCAGAGCACTGGTTAAGGTACGTCGTGAGCTGGTCTCGACGCTTCTGCTCCACTGCCGAGAGCGGACGGTGCGGGTTTACAGGAGCAACAGCTACTTTATTGGTTGCGACGTGACGCAGATAGCATTGCCCATCATCCGCGTAGAACGCTTCGAACCCTTCGCGGCCTAGGGCCGCGTTCAACGATTTGAGTGCGTTTGCGCGATCCGGCCCTTCGTTAGTGGCGTCCTCGCGATCCATCAGGCGACGAATCAGACGCACAAAGGTGTCTGGAAGCGTGTCTGTCCCCGTACGCGGTTCTGCAAGTATCTCTTTAAGAGTGTCAGAAACCCACCACTTACGGGTTGTTCCATCATGCCGGAAGTCCGTCTCGATATCCTCGAAGAACTCCGATATATAGTAGCTGCTCCTGTACAAAAAGTAGGTTTCCCCGGCTTCTGGAGGATTTCCGCAGATCATATCTGCGAGTTGGCCGAGCGTCTTCCGGTGGAACTCCATGGAATCCTCCCCTAGGAAATCATCGTGCACGACACGTGCGGAGGGCGGCCTCGACTTTCCTGCACCCCCGGGAGAGCCAGTCGAACAGTCCGGCCTAATCTATCTCAGGGAGTGCTCCTTCACCCGAAATGATCCCAAGGGGGACCGAGACGGTACGTAAGGGCTCGATGTTTCCACACAGATCAAGCTTTGGCAGCTTGACTAGTCATCTCCATCACAGCTGGTCTGCCTTGGTGCTGTTTGCGGTTGGGCGGCGCGGCCGCGACCGGCCGAAGAGCCGCAGCGCGGTCGGCGACCGCCCAACGCGCGGCGGGCCGCGGAGCGGACCGCCTTTAAAGACGTAGAGAAAGTTCTCATCCAGCCAGGTGCTTGCAGCGCTGAACTGGACAAACATGACTGTGCTTCGCGGATGTGTCCCGCGTGATGCTTGACGCCTGGCGGGACGGCTTTGGTACCTCTTCGGATGTGCACAGTATGGATAGCGACAGCGCCCGACTCTGTGAGCACGGACCTAGGACAGAGCCCACTCGCCCTTCTGCGCACCGAACGCAGGACCGTACTGCAGTTTGGCGAGCTTCGCCGAAGTTGGCACCTCGAACACGATCACGCCCTTGCGCTCGTCTCCTTGGGCGATCGTGACCGCTCCTCCGAATGAAACACCCTCAGTGATGTCGGGATACGTCGATCGATACTGCTGCCCCTCAGCGTCGATGAGGGTCCCGTCGTGGGTGGGGAAATCGTTGTAGACGGCCTTACCGACGTTCTTCAAGGTGATCTCGATCGCGGCGAAGCGGTGGCCGGTTTGCGGCTTGGTGTACTGGTTGGCCGGAGTCGCGTTGTCGATGACCCGGGTGACCGTGACGGCGACATGCACTCCGTTCTGGAGCCCTTCGACGGTGATCGTCTCGCCGATCCCCGCTACCTGTGCCTGCTGGTTGGCAGGCGGTGTCTGGGTCGCGGCGGGTTCGACGGTCGGCTGGGCGTCGGCTGTGGGCAGGGCGGTGCCGGCGACCTGGGGCAGGTCGGGGACGGTACGCAACCGGTCGTCGGAGACCGGCTCCGCACTCCCGAAAGCCATGATCGTGCCTATAGCCGCCACGACCAGCGCGAGGGACAGCCCGACCACGAGAGCGATGATTGCTCCGGCGCTGCTCTTTGGAGGTGGCGGGGCGGGTTGCTGGTAGCCGTACCCATAGGGATAGCCGTGTTGCGGTCCATAGCCACGCGGCTGCTGGTGCGGGGATCCGTAGGGCTGGTGTGGGGGCTGCTGGCCGTATGGCTGCTGCGGGCCCTGTGGGGGATAGGTCACGGCATCTCCGGATTGGCCTGGGATGCGTATGTGACGGCCGGGGCATCTGTCCGGTTGGCGTCGTGGCCGGATCCGGCCACGAATTTGATCACGTCGTCTGTACGCGACGCCAGATGTAGCGCATGCTCCTACTCAGATGCCCCGTTCGCTCCGGCTGTGCGCTCTTCCTCCGTGGTGACGAAGCTGCCCATCCCCCGCTCGGTGCGGATCCACCGATCCTTGCGTAGGGCGACCATGACCTTCTGCGCGGTCTGGGTGGCGATGCCGAACTCCTGGGTCAGGTCGATGACCGACGGGATGCGCTGACCGGGACCGTACTGGCCGCTCTCGATGCGCTCGACGATGATGTTTCGCACCTGTCGCCACCTGGGCAGATCGTCGCGCAGCTCGGTCATGAGCACACGCTAGAAGCCGATAGTGCAGGGCACTCCACCGGCACATACTGCGGTGTTCTATGGTGTACTACGGTATTGCGAGCTTATGATGCGGACGTGGTGAAGGGCCGTGCAGCCGGTCGCCACTATCCGCCCCAGGCCGCAACGGAGAGGCGGTCCTGCTGAGCGGTGATCACCTGCCGTGTCCGCGACCGGTGAGTCTGGGAGAGGTGGAGTCGTGTCCGATCGGTATCACAGTCTCCACGTCGCTCCCCCGCAAGCCGGATACGAGAGCGTGGCATGGTGGCCGGCGGCTCCCCGCGCCGACCGGATCCGGATCCGCGAGCACACCTGCGACTGCCGGACGCTCTCCTACGAGTTGTGCCAGGGCGGCGGGTTGATGTTCATCCGCCGGACGTACCGATCCGGCGGTGTGCTCATCGAGGAAAGCGACTGGATGCCGACGGCTCAGGCCGAGCAGCTGTGGAAGCGGCTCCTCCTCGGTGAGGTCCGATGACCACCTGCCTCGTACAGGTGGAGAACGGAGGAATCCGATGACGCGATGGTTGTCCCAGCTCTTTCCGGCCGAGTGGACGCAGGCCGAGGCGGCTGACATGCCCGTGGTCGACGGGTGGGAGGTCGAGCTGAGCGCATGGGGCGTCTACTACGCCCGCCGCATCCCAGATCGGGTGCTGACGCTCGATGAAGTCCGGGCGGGGCTCTCGCGTTACCTGGTTGCGCGCTCTGAGGGGGAACTCCTGCGGCAGGCGGAGGAACAGCGGCGGATCGCCGACGTACTGCGGGCGCAGCCTCCGGCCTGCCCGTACTGCGGGCGCGGTCCCGAAGAGGCACCGCTGATCGTGACCGTGGACGAGTCGTCCGTCACGGCGGAGCGCTGCGCCCGCAGCTACCAGCCTGACGCCCCCTGCGGGCACGAGGACGTCGAGTGGACCTATCAGCGACCCTTGCCGGACGGAGCGCGCTGCCGGGCCTGTGGGACCTGGTGGCGGCTGGACCTGATCCCGTACTCGGTGGCGGAGCGGCTTACCGGGGGCATTCCTCCTCGTGAGGACGTCCGGCCGTCCGCAGACGAGCGTAAGCGTTCATGATCTCGCCCGCTGCCGCGTCCGGGCTCAGGCGGTCGGTGTGGATGCGCAGGTGAAAGAACCCGGCGTCGGCGTGCGTCTCCAGGTCGGCGAGGGTCTCGTCCCAGGCGGTCAGGCGCTTGCCGGTGTCGACGTCGCCGCGTTCGGCCGAGCGCTGGGCGGTGACCTCGCGCGGCACCCACAGCAGCACCCGGAGCCAGGAATCCGGCTCCCGACCCATGAGCGTGCGCAGGTCGGGGATGTTGCCCATGTGCACGACGGAGACGTAGCCGGCGGCCTGGCGGTCCTCGACGGTCTGCCGGTCGACGGCGTAGACGTTGCCGTACCGGTGGGTCTCGACCAGCAACCGCCCCGCCTGCCGGAGCTTGTCCAGGTGCTCGGCCGAGACGAACTCGTACCCGTCCGCGCGGCCGGTGCCGACCTTGAGCTTGGGCAGCAGCACGCACCACGGGTCCAGGCGGTGCAGGGCGGCGGTGATGGTGTCCTTGCCGCTGGCCGGCGGGCCGTACAGGACGATGCCGTACGGGCTCACGTCAGGATCCGCTTGAGTGCTTCGCGGGTCTGGTCGGCAAGGCTGATCGCCGCGCCGAGCCGGTTGTCCACGGTGACGTGTGCGGTGGGCGGGCTGGTCTCGACGGCCAGACCTTCGGCGTACTGCTCCCAGTTGTCCAGCTTCCAGGCGTCCCGGGCGGCCCCGCGGAACTCGATGTACTCGCGCATGGACTCGGGATCGCAGCGGACCCAGATCGCCGCCACGTCGATGCCCTTGGCGGCGCACCGGTTCTCCAGGCGGGTGAACCACGCCTCGTCCTTCAACTCGGCGATGAACGGCGCCGACAGGATGGTGGAGGTGCCGATGTTGAGATTGTCCCAGGCGGTCTCCATCAGGCACCGGTACTCCAACGGCCGGACCTCCTTGAGATACAGGTCGCTGTGCCGGTCGTTGGGGTCGCCGCCGAGGGAGACGAGCAGCCGCTCCACGATGCACCGGGTCAGGGAGTCCTTGTCCAGGAAGGCCCAGCCGGTGATGTCGGACAGGAAGCGGGAGAACTCGGTCTTGCCCGATCCGGCGTACCCGCCGACGAGCACCAGGATCGGCTTGGGGCTGCCGCCGCCGTGGCGTCGCCTCCAGGCATCGACCACGCGGTTGCGGAGCAGCGCCTCCGGGGAGCCGTCGGAGGTGATGCCACCGATGGAGACCTTGGTGAACGCTTCCTCGATGACCTGGGCGGCGGCGTTGTCGGCTGCGGGATCACTGGGCGCAGGCAAATCGGAAATCACAATTTCCGCTTTCTGTGTTTCGCCGGGCAAAGCAGGACGAAAGCCGAGTTCGGGCTCGGTGGCCTGGTAAAGCAGGCAGTAAGCACGCCGGTAGTGCGGTCCGGGGAACACGGTTCCCTGTTCATGTCCCCAGAGGGTTTGGAAGTTGGCCGCGGGGACGCTCAGGCCGTGCCGGCTGGCGGCCTGGCGGAGCCGTTCGCCTGCGGCCTCCAGGGTCAGGCCGTGGGCTTCGCGGTGTTCCCGCAGGCGGGAGGGGGTCCAGCCGGGGCGCTGGGTCGTCTTCATTGCATACCTTCGCCTTCACGCTGCGGTGGGTGGTGCGCGGTGTGCGGTCGTGCATGTGAAAACGCTTGTGTAAACGGTCGTTGAGACGGAGTGAAACGGACTGAAGAAGCTTAACTAGATCGGCGTGATACCGAAACTTCCCTGCTCACGGTGAACTTGAGTCATTCCGAAAGGCGACAGGAACCGCGCAGCCAGGGAGGGCATGATGAGAGCGGACCCGCAGCGGATCATCTGGGAACTCGACGCGATCCGGGCGGAGCTGGACGAGTTGGCCTGCCGGATCGGTGAGATCACTTCCGCGCTTGGAACACCGCCGACTCCAGAGCGGCGAGCCGATCCCCGAGATCCTTGAGGCTTTCGCGCATCGCGGCGAGCTGGCCGAGGATCTCGCCGGTGTCGCCGGCGGGCTGCGGCTCGGCGGGTGCGGCGGGGGCCTGGTGGACGAAGACGCCCTTGCCCTGCTGGCCGATGACCAGTCCTTGCGTGCGCAGGACGCTGATGGCGGACTTGACCACGCTGGCGGAGACGTCGAACCGCTCGCACAACTGGGCGATGGACGGCAGGGCGGCACCGGGCGGAAGTGAGCCGGTGCGGATCTGCTCGCTCAGCTCGTCGACGATCTGCAGGTAGGCCGGTCGGCCGCTCTTCTCCACCATCGGCGTTCGTCTCGTCTCGTCGGGTCTCATCCGCTGTGTCTCGCCTCCAGTTCAGCACAGCCCCGTAAAGAAACCAACCAGGGAGCCAAAGCACTCATTGACAACTTAGGATTCCAAGTGTTCCATGACTCCTAAGCATCCCATCGATCAAAGGAAACGATCATGCGCACCATCCCCATCCCCGTCGACGTCACCAAGCTCAACATCACCTGCGTCAAGCCGCCCAAGCCGCGCCTGGTCAACAAGGACACCGGCGAGATCAAGCGCGACAAGGACGGCAACGTCATGTACGAACTCACGCTCCTGATCGAGGACGAGTTCAACCGCATGGAGCTGGTCAAGGTCTCCACCTCGCCCGAACCATCCGTGATCGCGGGCGAGGAGGTCGTCCCGGTCGGCCTGGTCGGCTACGTCTGGGAGCAGAACGGCCGGTGGGGCATCTCCTACCGGGCGCAGACCTTCATCCCCGCCGGTGCCGGCAGGACGGGGGCGGAGCGATGATCGACCTCAGCCACCCCCTGTTCAAGGTCCTCGCCGCCCTGCTGGTGCTCATCAGTTGGCGGCGCTGGGCCCCGGTCTCCTACTGGTACCTGATCGTCTTCCCCCGCAAGGCCGTACGGCTGCGCTGGACCTGGCGGCACGTCGCCTCCGGGTGCGGGCTGACCAAGAAGCGGCTGCGCTGGTGGTTCACCACCGTCCCCGGCCTGATCGCCTCGACCGGCGTGGTGAAGGTCCGGCGGCGCTTCCAGCGGGTGGAGGTCGACACCAAGCCGTGGATGGGCCTGCCCCGGCCCACCCGCAACGGCTTCCGGATCACCTTCCACCTGCTCGACGGCCAGGTTCCCGACGACTACGCCAAGGTCTGCGAGCGGCTCGCGCACGCCTGGCGGATCGAGGCGGTCCGCGTCGTGGGCTCCCGGCCCGGCCGCGTCACCCTCCAGGGGATCACCCACGACCCTTTGACCCTCGTCGCGCCCACCGCTCCGCCGGCTGAGCCGTCCGGCGGCTGGCGCACCGAGGATCTGCTCCGGCCGGTCGTCGGGGTGCTGGAGAACGGCGCGGCCTGGCGGATGGACTTCCGGCTCATCCCGCACTGGATGAACGCGGGCGCCACCCAGTCCGGCAAGTCCAACCTGATCAACGCGCTCCTGGTCGGCCTGGCTTCACAGCCGGTCGCGCTGATCGGCTTCGACCTCAAGGGCGGTATGGAGCTGTCGGCCTATGAGGCGCGGCTGACGGCGCTGGCCACCACCCGCGCCGAGTGCCTCGACCTATTGAGTGACCTGGTCGCGGTCATGGGGGCGCGCATGCTCGCCTGCCGCCGCTACGGGGTGCGCGACATCTGGCAGCTCCCGGACGCCTTGCGCCCCATCCCCATCGTGGTCCTGGTGGACGAGCTGGCCGAGTTGTTCCTGACCGCCGACAAGGCCGAAAAGGACCAGGTCACCCGGACGGCTACCGCGCTGCTGCGGATCGCTCAGCTGGGCCGTGCGCTCGGCCTGCACCTGGTGCTGTCCGGTCAGCGGATCGGCTCCGACCTCGGCCCCGGCGTGACCGCGCTCCGTGCCCAGATCGGCGGACGGGTCTGCCACCGGGTCAACGATCCGGAAACCGCGGTGATGACGCTGGGGGACCTCGACCCTGACGCGCTGGTGGCCGCCCGCTCCATCGCGCCGGAGCAGCCCGGCGTGGCCGTGGTCACCGGCTCGGACGGGCGCTGGTGCCGGGCGCGCTCCGGCTACGTCTCCACCGATGCCGCCCAGCGGGCTGCCGAAGCCTTCGCCGACGTCACGCCGTCGTGGGCTCAGGTCGCCGCCTCCGGCCTGGGCCACGAACTGCCGTACGAGTCCAGCCCCGAACTCGTCGCCTGACCCCTCGCGCCCTGAAGAAGGGAGGAACAACGATGACCGCGAACGCTCCCCGCCTGGCCGTACGGCTGGCGGACATGGCCCCCGTGCTGATCCTGGCGCTCATCGCCGGGGCCGGCAGCTTCACCCACATCCGCGACACCGCCACCGAGCACGGCCAGTCCGGGCCGATGGCGTGGGCCGTGGCCGTCTGCGTCGACCTCACCTGCGTCATGGCCGCCCGCGAGCGCCAGCGCGACAAGAAGACCGGACTCCGGCGCAACGGCCCGGTCTCCTGGCCCACCCTCGTCCTCATCGGCGGGATCACGCTGTCCCTGGCGGCGAACCTTGCCCAGGCCGAACCGTCCGCATGGGGCTGGATCACCGCCGCGACCCCCGCCGGAGCCTTCCTCATCGCGGTCTCCATGCTGGAACGCCGCGCCTCCGGCCCCCGCCCCGAACCGTCCCCGGTGCCCGTCCCAGTGGGGGACGCCGTACCGCAACCCGTCCCCGAACCCGCCGCGCTCACCCCCCTGCCCGGCCCGGCCGTACCCGCTCAGAACGATGACCGGAACGACCGGAACGCGGCCGGTCCGGCGGGCGCGCTGCTCGACTACGCCCGCCGCGTCGCCGACGAACACCACGCCCGACATGGCACGCCCATCACCCGCGACGCGCTGCGCGCCCGGCTCGGGGTGTCCAGTCAGCTCGCCTCCGACCTGCTGCGCGCCCTGCACGGCAGCCCCGAACCCGCCTGAACCCCCGAAGGAGAACCCGATGAAGATCCGCATCGACGGCACCTACGCCGAACTCGCCTACGCCCTCAACAAGATCCGCACGATCCTGCCGGTCGGCTCGATCTCGCCGATCTTCCCGCTCCACGAACGGCCCCACACCTGGCGCGTGTTCGTCAACACCGCCCCCAAGCGCGACGGAGGGAGGTGGATCACATGACCGACGACTCCAGCGACCGCGCCCCGCTCGTCGTGCTCGCCCCGAAGCGCTGGGTCTGCTGCGACTGCGGCGGGACCGGCGTCGACAGCCTCGGCCAGACCTGCGAACTGTGCGAGGGCCTCGGCTTCTGCTGAGCCTCTCAGCGCCCCCGGCGTGACCACACATCCGCCAAGACGTCCGCCACGTCGGGGGCCATCCCGCACCGAACCTCACAGTCCAGAAGGGACGGAACCCATCATGCCAAGCCCGCACGCCGTAGCCGGGATGATCTCCCGGCTCAACGATCCCCATTACGCCCGCTGGGCCTCCCAGGTCCGCCGAACAGGCGGCTGCCGACAGCCGATCCACCTACGCGGCCGTGTCGATCACATCGACCAGGCCACCGGGGAACTCCTCCACCGCTACAGCACCCGCACCGAGCCGGGCGGCGTCCTGCGGGTGCCGTGCAAGACCCGGCGGGCCTCCCGCTGCCCGGCCTGCGCGGAGGTCTACCGGGCCGACACCTACCAACTCATCCGGGCGGGCCTGGTCGGTGGCAAGGGCGTTCCGGAGACGGTGACCGCTCACCCGTGCCTGTTCGTCACCCTGACCGCCCCGTCCTTCGGCGTCGTCCACACCCGGCGGGAGAAGAACGGGAAGGTCCTCCCGTGTCACGCCCGCCGCGACGCGCCGATGTGTCCGCACGGGCGGGTCATGTCCTGCACCGTCCGACACGGCTCCGATGAGACGTGCCTCGGCGAACCGCTGTGCCCGGACTGCTACGACTACGCGGGCAGCGTGCTGTTCAACGCCCTGTCCCCGGAGCTGTGGCGGCGCTTCACCCTGGCCCTGCGCCGGCGGCTGGCCAAGGCCGCGGGCCTGACCCTGCGGGAGCTGCGCGAGCGTGTCACGGTGTCCTTCGCCAAGGTCACCGAGTACCAGCGACGCGGCGTCGTCCACTTCCACGCGGTCATCCGCCTCGACGGCCCTGACGGGCCGACCTCCCCGCCTCCGGCCTGGGCGACCGCTGACGCGCTGGCGGACGCCGTACGGCATGCCGCCTCGGCCGTGTCCGTCACCGCTCCGGCCGTCGCCGACGAACCGGCCCGGGTCCTGCACTGGGGAGCTCAGCTCGACGTCCGGCCCATCACCACGGGCGGGGAGCTGACCGAACAGGCGGTGGCGGCCTACATCGCCAAGTACGCCACCAAGGCCGCCGAGTGCGTCGGCACCCTCGACCGGCGCATCAATCCTCTCGATGACCTGGCGGCCCTGCCGATCCGCGAGCACGCCCGGCGGCTCATCGCCGAGTGCTTCCGCCTCGGGGCGTTCGCAGAGCTGGCCGATCTCCGGCTGCCCCAGTGGGCGCACATGCTCGGCTTCCGGGGCCACTTCTCCACCAAGTCCCGCCGCTACTCCACCACCCTTGGGGCGCTCCGCGAAGCAAGAGAGCGCTTCGTCCAAGACGAAGAGGTCACCACCGGCCGGCTTCCGCTCTTCGACGAGGACACCGTCCTCGTCATCGCCGAATGGGACTACGCCGGACAGGGCTACTCCCTCGGTGACGCCCTCCTCGCCGCCGCGTTGACCGGTACCCGGTTCTCCACCCCTCCGACTCACCCGGAGGCCTCAGATGGATGACTCACAGCTCCTCACCGTCGAAGAAGCCGCCGCCCGCCTTCGGGTCAGCCGGTGGACCCTCTATTGCCTGATCCGCTCCAACGAACTCCGAAGCGTGAAGATCCGTCGCCGCCGTCTCATCCCGGTCGACGCGGTGGCCGAGTGCATCCACAACCTGATGGAGGTGGCGTGATGACCAAGACAGCGCTCGGCACGCCCGAGGAGGAGCCGAAGCGGCAGAGCAGGCGCCGCATGCGGAAGCGCTCCAATGGTGAGGGCAGCATCTGGCCTCGCAAGGATGGCCGGTACGGCTACGCGGCCTTCGTCCCCACGACTGGCGGAGCCATTAAGCGGGTCCAAGGGTCGGCTCGGTCTCAGGAGGAGGCGAGAAAGAAGCTCACAGAGCTTCTGAAGAACGCGGACGAGGGCATCCCGGTCTCCTCCGAGAACTGGACCGTCAGCGACTATCTGAACTACTGGCTCAAGCACATCGTGAAGGAGGAGCGGCGGCCCAAGACCTACCAGGGTTACGAGAGCGTCGTCCGGCTCCACCTCATCCCCGGCATGGGCAAGCGGCGGCTGAACAAGCTCAACGCCCAGGACGTCCGGCTGTTCATCACCCAGACCCGTACCGAGTGCCAGTGCTGCAAGCACGGGTGGGACGCCTCCCGAGAAACTCCCGTCTGCTGCGCGCTCAAGGGCGGTGAGTGCTGCGAGTCCCGGCTGTCGACGCGCATGGTTCAGTCCGTGCATGCCGTACTCCGGAACGCTCTGGAATCCGCGGTGCGAGAGGAGATCATCCCGCGTAACGCGGCCAAGCTCGTCAAGGTCCCGGTGCCCAAGTACAAGGTGAACCGCGGGCTGACGGTGCCTCAGGCCCGTGCGGTCCTCAAGGCGGCCAAGGAGCACCGGCTCTCCGCGCTGTACGTCCTGGCACTCTGCCTCGGCCTACGGCGCGGGGAGCTGCTCGGGCTCCGCTGGGCAGACGTCGACCTCGACGGCGGGAAGCTGGAGGTGATCCAGACGCTCCAGCGTGTCGGGGGCCGTCTCCAGTTCGTCCGGCCCAAGACCAACGACTCCGCGCGAACCATCCCACTCCCCTCGATCTGCGTGGAAGCGCTCCGAGAGCACCGCAGGCGGCAGTTCGCCGAGCGCTCCGACCGGTGGGGCGACTGGGAGGAACACGGCCTCGTCTTCCCGTCCCGGCGCGGAACCCCTATGGAACCGGACAACCTCCGGCGGAGCTGGGGAGCGATCCGCAAGGCCGCCGGCCTCGGGGACATGCGGTTCCACGATCTCCGGCACACCTGCGTGACGCTGCTGCTCAACCTCGGCGTGCCGCCCCAGGTCGTCCGCGACATCGTCGGCCACTCCGATATCGAGGTGACCATGACGATCTACGCTCACGTCTCCCTCGACGACAAGCGCACTGCTCTCCGCAAGCTTGGCGACGCGCTCGCATAGAACGAGAGCCATCCTTCGACGCCTCGGCCCCGGCCGGGGCGTCTCGTCATTCCCAAGCCCTTCAGCAGTTCCTTCAACAGAAACCATCCGATATGCCGCCAGACAGCAGCCGGCTCATTAGCATGGGATCAAGCACACGCGAAGTGGACCGCTTCGCCTCCATCACCTCCAGGTGTCCGGGTACCCGTCACCTGAAGATCGACGGGGGTGAGGAGGTGACACCGATGGCTGGACGTCATCGGAGGAAACCCCGCTTTGCGTGGGTGCGGATGTCTTCTGTCCTAAACGACGCCGCAGCGTTCATCACCTTGATCGTGGGGCTAGCCACTCTGATCACAATGGTGATCTCGCTGTACAGGTAGCGGGGACAGACAGACACCCGGGCCAGTTCGGCTCCGCTGTCAGCGGGTCGGCCTGAGCCCGGCATCCAAGGTAAGCAAATGCGCTTACGCATTCATGCGCACACCTGCATCACTCTGAGATCTTGATGCTTCCGCACCGCATGCCGCTGGCAGCGCTGATCTCGTCCTACATCCGATCTCCAGCGACTAGGCACCGCTGCCGGACCGAGATCATCCAGTTCGAACTTTAGGTAAGCACGTCCGCTTACCCGGACCACCGAGCACACCCGGCATGAGACCTACAGCGCTCTTTGGAGAACCGACCTCATGCCACAGCATGAGGTCGTTGCTGTCAGCGTTGCTGTCACTAGAGATCGAAAAAGCCCCGAACGATGATCGTTCGGGGCTTCCGTGCTGCTCAGCTGATGTGGTCAGGGGCGGGGTCGAACCGCCGACCTTCCGCTTTTCAGGCGGACGCTCGTACCGACTGAGCTACCTGACCTCGGTGGTGGATCGAACACCTACCAGAGCGGTCCTGACGGGACTTGAACCCGCGACCTCCACCTTGACAGGGTGGCGAGCACTCCAAACTGCTCTACAGGACCTTGCTTTGACCGGAGACTTTCGTTTCCGTTCTTTCTGCCTCGCTTAGCTTACCAGCTCTTCGGAGGTCTTCGACCTGCCGTTTCCCTGGTGAGCTTTCGCTCGACCGTGCCCCCAACGGGATTCGAACCCGTGTCGCCGCCTTGAAAGGGCGGTGTCCTAGGCCACTAGACGATGGGGGCTCAGGATTCTCATCCCGTTCCGTCGCCGTCTTCCGCTGGAGACCTCTGAAGCATAGGGGACGTTTGCCCCTGATGCCAAAGCGGCTTCCCGGATCACGGCGTCATCACGGTGTCGCGGTGCCGACGGTCGAACCCGTCGGGGACGGGGCGATCGTCGGCTCCGGTGAAATTGTACGCCCCGGGTCGTTCTCGACGTGACGCTGGATCTGCACCGACTGCTCGCCCAGCCCTCCGAGGGTGATGTCGTCCCAGGCCCGCAGGCGGTGCGTCTCCCGGTCGAAGTACAGAACCGAGGCCATGACCGGGGTGGGCTCGTCGTGCTCCAGGGCGCGCAGCCCGGCGCCGCCGGTGGAGCCCTGGACCAGCACCCGGGTGCCCGAGGGCAGCAGCTCGGTGGAGCGGGCGTGGGAGTGGCCCGTCAGGACCATGGGCACCGAGCCGGAGAACCCCTTGGCGATCGTCGGGTCGTGCACCGCCACCAGGTCCACCGGCTCGAACGCCTGCCCCAGCCGTACGGCGTGGGCGCGGCCGAGGGCGGCGAGGGACTCCAGGTCGGAGTCGACCGGCACGGACTTGTCGGGGGTGAACCGGGGGTCGCCCAGGCCGTAGATGCGCAGGCCCGCCACCTCCTTGACCGAGTCGTCGAGGACGATCGCGCCCTTCTGCTTCGCCACCGCCCGCTGGGTGGCCTTGGAGTCGTGGTTCCCTCGGACGAAGACATACGGCACGCCGAGCCGGCCGATCTCCTTGACGAAGTTGTCCTCGGGGCCGCTGCCGTGGTCGGTCAGGTCGCCGGTGTCGACCACCGCGTCGACCTTGAACTGGGCGGTGACCGAGCGGACGAGGTTCCACGCGATGGGGTTGAGGTGGATGTCGGAGACGTGCAGGATCCGGATCGAGGTCGGGTCGGCGTCGTAGACCGGCAGGGAGGAGACCGCGTCGTAGAGCTGGGAGACGTTGTCGACCAGCTTGACGAGCTGCCCGCGGTAGGACTCGAACCTGGTCACGATGGACTCGGCGTCGCCGACCAGGGACGGCGCGCCGGCGAGCAGGCCGGTGTACTCCGGCTCGACCACGGACCCCGGCCGGAACGTCAGCAGGGCGGTCGTGCCGATGCCGGCGATCATCACGACGCCGGCCAGCAGGCCCGCCAGCGCCGCCCTGAGGCCGCGGAAGACGATGAGGGAGAAGATCAGGGCACCGGCCAGGCCGCAGGCGATGGAGCGCAACGCCAGGGCGCTCACCCCCTCCCGCAGCTCCTTCTCCAGCAGCGCGGGGAGCCGGTCGGAGAGGCGGGGGTCCTCCAGCATGGCGCGCGCCTGGTTGGAGTCGATGTTCTCCAGGGTGATGCGCAGCCGTACCGGGGCGTCGTGGGTGTCGAACAGCAGGCTGCCCAGCGGGTGGGCGTCGACGACGGTCTCCCCCCGCAGGGACAGCTCCGCGGACATCCCGACGTCCACCGGCCCCACCGTGGCCAGCACGGGGCCGCCCAGGGCCATGCCCAGCCAGACGCCGACGACGGCGACCACCGAGCCCGCCACGGCACGCGAGATCAACCGCACCGTCCGCCCGGTGGCGGCGCGGCGGATGCCCTGGGCCCAGCGCGTGAGATCCATGCGTCTTCCTGTCTACCCGAAGTCCCGACAAGTCGGTTACCCGGAAACGCAGGGCAGAATGACGGGTGTGATCGAGGTCTCGAGGGAGAAGTTCGAGGAGCTCGTGGCCGAGGCGCTGGACACGATCCCCCCGGAGCTGACGAAAGTCATGGACAACGTCGTGGTGGTGGTCGTGGACGACCCTCCGGAGCCGGATCTGCTCGGCCTCTACACGGGCATCCCCCTCACCGAGCGCGGCGACTGGTACGCCGGGGTGCTGCCCGACCGGATCGAGATCTACCGGAACCCCATCTGCGCGATCTGCGAGACCGAGGACGACGTGGTGGAGGAGGTCCAGATCACCGTCGTCCACGAGATCGCCCACCATTTCGGCATCGACGACGACAGGCTGCACGAACTCGGCTGGTGACGTCCGGAACCCGTACGAACCCGGCCGATGACGCCGGGAACCTGCGCGAACCCGGCGGGTGACGCCCGGAACCGGGTGATACGGCGGTGCCGTACCGCCGTCGTCCCGGCAGACGGCCGATGGACGACATTTCACAGTTTCCGACACACCCCGGATGCGCTTGGTCGCTTCGGGTTGCGAAGCCGACTCCTAACCGGCACTGTAGGTCACGTAGCAAACACCAACAGTCAGATGCGCCTGCAAGCTCACCGGAGTCCCATGGCGGCCATCAAGCCCGGGCGGCCAGGCGGTCGGCACCGTCGCCCAGCCGAACGTCAAGCCACCTACGGCGAGGTCCTCGCCATCGGCGAGTTCCGCGCGCTCTGGGCCGGGCAGGCGCTCTCCCTCCTCGGCGACCAGCTCTCCCGGGTGGCGCTGTCCGTGCTCGTCTTCGAGCGGACCGAGTCGCCCCTGGCCACCGCGTCGGTCTACGCGCTCACCTACCTGCCGCCGATCGTCGGCGGGCCGCTGCTGTCGGGCCTCGCCGACCACTACGCCCGGCGGCGCATCATGATCGTCTGCGACGTGCTCCGGGCCCTCCTGGTCGCGCTCATGGCGATCCCCGGCACCTCGTTCACGGCCCTGTGCGTGCTGGTCTTCTGCGTGGTGCTGCTCAGCGCGCCGTTCTCGGCCGCCCGGGCGGCGCTCCTGCCCGAGCTCCTCGAAGGCGACCGGTACGTCGCGGGCTCGGCCCTGCAGAACATGACCAACCAGGCCGCCCAGATGCTCGGCTTCGCCATCGGCGGCGCCCTGATCATGGGGATGGGACCGTACCGCGCGCTGGCCCTGGACGCGGCGACGTTCATGGCCTCCGCGCTCATCCTCGTCTCGGGGGTGCGGCGACGCCCCGCCCCCGCTCGCAGCGGCTCCGGCCGGCCCTCGATGTGGAAGATGACGCGCGCCGGGGCCCGGCTGGTCTTCGGCGACCCCCGGTTGCGGACCCTGGTGCTCTTCGCCTGGCTGTGCGGGTTCTACGTGCTCCCCGAGGGCATCGCGACCCCCTACGCCGCCGTCCTCACCGACGACCCGCAGCGGGTCTCGTTCGTCGCCGGGCTGCTGATGGGTTCCATCCCGACCGGGACGGTCGTCGGCGCGTTCCTGTTCAGCCGGTACGTCAGCCCCTCCGGGCGGCTGCGCTCCATGGGCTGGATGGCGATGCTGACCTGCGCGCCGCTGATCCTCTGCGCGCTGCGTCCGCCGCTCGCCGTGGTGCTGGTGCTCTGGTTCGTCTCCGGCGTCGGCGGCGCCTACCAGCTGGCCGCCAACGCCGCCTTCGTGCGGTGCGTGCCCGCCGAGCGGCGGGGCCAGGCCTTCGGGCTCGTCCAGTCGGGCCTGCTGGCCGCTCAGGGCCTCGGCATCCTCATCGGGGGCGCCGCCGCCGACGAGTTCGGGCCCGAGCCCGTCGTGGCACTGGCCGGCGCGGCGGGACTGCTCGTCGCCGCCACGCTGGCCATGCTCTGGACCGACTCCCGCAAGGAGATCATCGAGAGGGTGCGCGCCGAGGCGCCCGCCTGACTCACGCCTGCGGCTTGGTCTCGTCGTCGCTCCGCGGCGGCACCGGGGCGGGGTACGGCTGCGCCGGGTCCTGGTGCGTCGGATACGGCGCCGGGTGCTGGCCCGCGTACGGCGAGGCCTGGGAGTCCTGCGGCGGGGCCGGGTAGGTCGGCTCGTGCCGGCCGGTCCTGTCGTTCCAGCTCTGCTCGGCCTTCGCCCAGCCCTGCTCCGCCTTGGCCCTGGCGTCCTGCCAGACCGGGTTGTCCTTGTTGTTGTTCACCAGGTCCTGCAGGATCGAGGTGTCCTTGCCCTCGTCGGGCAGGAGGAGCCAGCCGATCGCGTAGACGCCCAGGCCGAGACCGCCGAAGAGGCAGGAGACGGCGAGGACCCCGCGGATGATGTTCGGGTCGATCCCGACGTAGCGGCCGAGGCCCGAGGCCACTCCCGCGACGATGCGTCCGTCCCTGGTCCGGCGGAGCTGCTTGATGCCCGAGAAGTCGTTTTCGTTCATGTCTTCAGACTGCCCGCTGGACCTTCCCGGTCACATCGGGATTCCCCCTGGCCGGACCCTGAACTCCCCGCAATACCCTGGCAGGGTCATCACGGACGAGAGGACCTCCCATGGACGATCTCCTGCGCACCGACGACACGCTCTCCGAGGAGCAGCGCCTCATCCGCGACACCGTGAAGGGGTTCGTCGGCGACCGGATCCTCCCCCACGTCGGCGACTGGTTCGAGGAGGCCGTCTTCCCGGCCCGCGAGCTGGCCCCCGTACTCGGCGGGCTCGGCCTGCTCGGCATGCACCTGGACGGGTACGGCTGCGCGGGACTCGACGCGGTCTCCTACGGGGTGGCCTGCCGAGAGCTGGAGGCCGGCGACTCCGGCCTGCGCTCGTTCGTGTCGGTCCAGGGGTCCCTGGCCATGTTCCCGATCTGGAAGTACGGCTCGGCGGAGCAGAAGGAGGAGTGGCTGCCCCGGATGGCCGCCGGGGAGGCGATCGGCTGCTTCGGCCTGACCGAGCCCGACCACGGCTCCGACCCGGCGGGCATGCGCACCCACGCCAAGCAGGACCCCTCCGGCGACTGGATCCTCAACGGCGCCAAGATGTGGATCACCAACGGCTCCGTGGCCGACGTCGCCGTGGTCTGGGCCCGGACCGAGGACGGCATCCGCGGTTTCGTGGTGCCCACCGGCACGCCCGGCTTCTCCGCCCCCGAGATCCACAAGAAGATGTCCCTGCGCGCCTCGGTGACCTCGTCCCTGTACCTCGACGACGTCCGCCTGCCGGCCTCCGCCGTACTGCCGGAGGTGCGCGGGCTGAAGGGCCCGCTGTCCTGCCTGTCGGAGGCCCGGTTCGGCATCCTGTGGGGCGTCATCGGCGCGGCCCGCGCCTGTCTGGAGTCCGCCGTCGACTACGCCGGGAGCCGCGTCCAGTTCGACCGGCCCATCGGCGGCTTCCAGCTGACCCAGGAGAAGCTCGCCTGGATGTACGTCGGGCTCGGCCAGTCGCAGCTGACCGCCCTGCACCTGGGCCGGCTGAAGGACGAGGGGAAGATCACCCCCCAGCAGGTCAGCTTCGGCAAGCTGGCCAACGTCCGCGCCGCCCTGGACATCGCCCGCCAGGCCCGCTCGATCCTCGGCGGCAACGGGATCACCCTGGAGTATCCGGTGATCCGGCACATGAACAACCTGGAGTCGGTGCTGACCTACGAGGGGACGCAGGAAGTGCATCTGCTGACGCTGGGCAAGGCGCTCACCGGCATCGACGCCTTCCGCTGACCGGTGCCCTCCGGGCCTTCCGGCCCGGCCCCTCGCCCGCCCCTCCCCTTCGACCCACCGTCGGCGCGGCCGTTCCGGCCTACCGCCGGCGCGGGGCCCGCTGGGGCAGGCCGCACGGCCTCCACTCGGGGGCCTGCGCCGCCCGGCTCAGGTGCTCCTCCCAGGCCGCGCCCCGGCTCAGGAAGTGGCGGAACAGCTCGGCGGTCGCCCGGGCGTCCGCCAGCGCGGAGTGGGCGTTCCGGAGCGGGATGCCCGCGCGCTCGCAGCAGGCGGCGAGCGTCCATTTCCCGTCCGGGAGGAAACCGGGGGCGAGCCGCTGCGTGCACAGGGTCTCCGTCACCCAGTGGCTGCCGGGGAGCACCTTGAGGAAGCGGAGGTCGAAGGAGGCGTTGTGGGCGACCAGGACCCGTCCGGCGATCCGCTGCCAGACCTCGTCCAACACCTCGTCGATCACCGGGGCGTCGGCGACCATCGCGTCGGTGATGCGGTGGATGTGCGAGGCGCCGGTGTTCCGGAGGGGGTTGACCAGTGAGTGCCACTCGTCGGTGGTGGCGCCGTCCTCGTCCAGGGAGACCAGCGCGATCTCGCAGATCCGGTCGCCCTTGGCCGGGGAGAAGCCCGTGGTCTCCACGTCCACCACGACATAGCCGCCCCGCGCGGGCAGGCGGAGGGAGCGGTCCAGCTCCGGTCCTGATCTCGTCACAGATGCCACTGTAGGAACAGACCGGCCGTGCTCGCCCACTCCTCGGAAAGAACGGCCTCGCGGACGACCGGCTTCTCCGGCGGACAGGCGACCTGCCGCAGGCCTGGCGACGAACACCAACGGTCACTATCCTCTGTACCCTGTCTCCAGCGGGGCGTTAGCTCAATGGTTAGAGCTGCGGACTTTTAATCCGTAGGTTCTGGGTTCGAGTCCCAGGCGCCCTACCAGTCGTGAGCAGGAACGTAGGCTCTGACCTGGGCCTTCGTTCCTGGTCACCTCTCCCGGCACATGCAGTTGGATGCAGCCGGATGCCACTGCCTGCCACTGGTCGCGGAACATACGCGGAATGGGACCAGGACCGTCCGGCCGGGTCAGCACCCAGATTCCGGAAGCCGCCGGAACGGTTCCGGGAGTGTGGGAGCCGACACGGCGAAGGACCCCGAGAGCTTCCCGGGGTCCTTCGCTGCGTTCCGCCGTCACGGCTGTCACGTCGTGAGCGCTTCCATGATCCGCTTGTTGGCCGTCTCGTGTTGCCCGTCGATGCACTTGGCGTAGACCCGAAGGAGCACATCCACCCCGTGGCTGGCCCGCTCGGCGACCTCCGGGGCGTGGACTCCGGCGTTCAGCCACAGGGACACCGCCGCGTGCCGCAGGTCGTACGGTCGACCCGCCAGCGGCGAGGCCACCTGATCGGGGGTGAAGGCGTACATGCGCGCTTGCTTCCAGACCATCAAGGCGGCGGCGCGGCGCGCCGCCGCACGGCCCAGCGTCGCGGACCCCGGCCGCGCATGCGGCCTGGGGGCCGGTCACGGCCGGGGCCGCACTCGGGCCGCCCGCCGCACCGCGCCAACGCCGCACTGAACCCCACTCGCCGCCCTGGGGCCGCGCCACCGCCGAGCTACTCGGCCTCGCCATCATCCGAGGACCGCGCGATCATTCCGTAAGGCGCCAGCAGGAACACCTTGGGCGACAGACGCTCCATATCCCCGCGCCTGCCGAACACCAGGCCGGCCCGCCGAGCAGGCCTTCCACGCCTCGAACGCCGACTCCGGGTCATGCCATTTGACCAGCGGCGCGCCGGCACGGTCGCGGAAGCCCATCCGGCGGGCGTAGTCCAGGAAGATGTCCAGGTCGGAGCGGGCCTCGCCGGGCGGGTCCACGGCTCTGTCGGACAGGTGCACGGTCCGGTCGACGCTGGTGAACGTGCCCTGCTTCTCCCCCCAGGTGGCCGCCGGGAGCACCACGTCGGCCAGGCGGGCGGTCTCGGTGAGGAAGATGTCCTGCACGACCGTGAACAGGTCCTCCTTGCCGAGGATCCGGCGGATGCGCGCCAGATCCGGCAGGGAGACCGCCGGATTGGTGGCCGAGATCCACAGCAGCTTGATCGAGCCCTGCTCCGCGTGGCGGAAGATCTGCAGGGCGTGCGTCGGCGGCGCCCAGTGCGGGATGACCGACGCGTCCACGTTCCACAGCTCCGCCAGCTGCCGGACGTGCTCGGGGTTGTCCCAGTTGCGCATGCCCGGCAGGTCGCCGTCGGCGCCGGTCTCCCGGGTGTTCTGCGCCGTCGGCTGGCCGTTCATCTGGTACAGCCCGGCGCCCGGGCGGCCCAGCATGCCCCGCAGCAGGTGGATGTTGTTGACCTGGCAGGCGGCCGCGGTCGCCTGGTTGGACTGGTAGAAGCCCTGCAGCACGGTCGACAGCAGCCGGTCGCACGAGCCCAGGATCTCCGCGGCCTGCTCGATGAGGCGGACCGGCACGTCGCAGATCCGTGCCGCCCACTGCGGGGTGCACTCCGCCACGGTCCGCCGCAGCTCCTCGAATCCCAAGGTGTGCCTGCGGACGTACCGCTCGTCGTACCAGCCGCGCTCGATCAACCGGTGGATCAGGGCGTTCATCAGCGCCAGATTCGTGCCGGGGCGTACGGCCAGATGCACGTCGGCCTCGCGCGCCACCGGCGTCTGACGGGGGTCGACGGCGATCATCGCCGGCGGCCTCGGCCCGCGGTGCCGGTCCAGCATCCGCTCCCACAGCACGACCTGCGTCTCGGCGACGTTGTGGCCCCACAGCGCGATCGCGTCGCAGTGGTCAACGTCGGTGTAGGAGCCGGGCTGGCCGTCGGTGCCGAAGCTCGCCTTGAGCGCGGCGGCGGCGGTCGCCGTGCACAGCCGGGTGTTGCCGTCCATGTGCGGAGTGCCGATGCCGGCCTTGCCGATCACGCCGCGCGTGTAGTACTCCTCCAGGAACAGCTGGCCGCTGGTGTAGAAGCCGAATCGCCCCCAACCTCCGGGCTCGGCCAGCAGTTCCTTCGAGCGGGCGACGATCCGGCCCATCGCGGTGTCCCAGTCGGTCTCGACCAGCTTCCCGTCCTCCCGCACCAGCGGGCGCGTCAGCCGGTCCGGGCTGCTGTCGGCCTGCCAGCCGTACAGGTCCTTGGGGTCGAGGCGGCCGTGGTTGACGCGGTCGCCGGCCCGGCCGCGCACGCCGACGATCCGGCCGCCGGACACCGCGATGTCCATGGCGTCGCCGTTGGAGTGCAGGATCGACGCGGCCTGCACCCACTCCTCGACGTCGGACTCGGCGATGCCGTCCTGCAGGAACATGTCCACCCGGACCGGCCAGGCGCTGCGCCTGCCCGGCTCACCCGGCAGGAGGTCCCGCAACCACCCGGGCAGGGACGCGGTGAACCGCTCGATCGCAGGACCGGGCCCGTACGGCGTGCGCGGGCCCCACGGCTCGGCGATCCGGTCATCCATTCCCATGACTCCTTCCGGAGGGCCGCGCGGGGCCAGAACGACGACAGGCGCAGTCCCCCGCCCGGCACCCCTCACACTCCGCCCGACCGCGGCGCTCCTCCGGCGTGAGGACCGGTCGGCACGCCGGAAAACGCGGACTCTCCCGCCTGCCGCGGCGCGATCAGCGGCGATGTGGCGGTGGTCACCCGGCGGGCGTCTCACCCTCGCCGAGCCGGGTAGATACCGAGAGAGCACGAAGAGGCACATCCATCCCCTCACCTCGGCGGCCACGCCCGGCGGCGGCCGGGGAGGGCGGGGAGGAGGGAGAGGGCATGACTCCGGGGACGGATCCCGAACGCGTCCGTCGCGCACTGGCGGGGCTGCACTATCCCGCCGACAACCGGGCGGTGGTCGATCAGGCGACCGCTGCCGGTGCCGATGAGACCGTGGTCGACGCCTTGTTCGATCTGCCGATCGCCACCTACGCCGACATCGACGAGATCCTGAATTCGATCCCGCACGTTCCCGAGCAAAGCGGGGAATCCTCTCCCGGGCAGCGGTCCGCCGGCGACCAGCGGACGACGCGGGAGAGCTGATGACGGCTGCGGAGAGGTCGGAGGGTCGACGCCGTCAGCGTGCTCCGGAAAGGCGAGACCATCGGCCCCGAGCCCATCTCCGATGTGCGAGGGCGAGAGCTGCTCGCCCGCGAGCACCTCTACCACTGACTTCCACGGGACCTGTGAACGGACCCGTCCTGAGCGCCCCGTGCCGCAGGAACGGCTGTCACCACCTCGTCACCGCCGAGGGCGGTACGAACCGGGAACACCGGGCGACGGCCGCCCGGTCCCCCGGTGCCGGGCCCGCATGAGTGGCACGGCCGCCCGGTCCCCCGGTGCCGGGCCCGCATGAGTGGCGGGGTCGCCCATGCCAGGGCTTCCAGCCCAGCCCGGGGACGAGCGCGCGGGCGCCGCCGGCGAACCCGGGTTCCCGCAGCCGGGGGCGAGACCCTGGTGCACCGGGGCGACCGCCTCGCGACGCCTACTTGAGCGGGTCGTGTCCCCAGTTCATGAGGGAGTACCGCCAGGCGGTCTCCCGGACGTCCCCGGACGGACGCTGGGCCAGGTGCCGGTGGACGTAACCGGTCACCTTCCGCATGTGGGCGTGGTCGTCCTCCGTCAGGTCGCCCTTCTTCTTCCGCAGGATCTCCACGATCCGGCGGCCGGAGGCGTGGCCCGTCGACTCGCCGCCGCCCGCCTTGTCCCCCACGCTCCCGGACTCCTCCGTTTCCAGCCAGCGCTCCAGCTCCGCGGCCGTCATGTTGACCGCCTGGTCGAAGTCCGCGGCGATCCGCCCGTCGTCAGTCATCGCGGCCTTCCCTGTGCAGCGCCGACGGCCTGTGCACGGCGGTCCGGCCGCTCTTGTCACTGCGCACGCGGTACTGCGGATCGTCGGCCGAGGCGTTCACGGTGCGCCCCGCCTCCTCGGTCCGTTTCGTGATCTTCTTCTCGACCTTTCCCGAGGCCGACGAGCCGTGGCTCTTCCAGGTGACCTCGTCGCCCACGGAAAGCTCGTCCTTCTCACGCTTACCGGTCATGCTCTTTCCTCTACCCGCGCAGAAACGGTCGATAGCCCGGATGAGATACGCCGCCGCAGGTGGACTGCCTCGCGCGCGCATCGCCGGGCGCCTACGCGGCAGTGCGAGGTCGTCGCGGCGGCTGTTTCGGACCCGGGCCGCGGGGAAGCCGAGGGCGTCATCGACGCAAAGGAGCGCCATGTTGCAGGACGCACCCCGTAGCAAGCAGGAGTCCGGTCCTCCGTTCCGCAAGCCCCGGTTCGCGCGGGCCTACTCCTTCGCCCTGGTGACCGGGGCCTTCTTCGTTTTCTCCTGGATCGGGCAGTTCGTCTTCCAGCTGATCTCGTTTCAGAACGAGCAGTCCGAGCACGGTCAGGACTTCGCCTGGGCGGAGTACCTTCCCCAGTTCCTGGCCTCGACCTTCGAGAACTGGCAGTCGGAGTTCCTGCAGCTGATCTGGCAGGCCGCCGGGCTCGCCGCGCTGTACTACTGGGGATCGTCGCAGTCGAAGGAGAGCGATGAGCGCATCGAGGCGAAACTCGACGCGCTGCTGGCCGAGCGCGGCATCGACCCTGCGGACCTGAGCCGCTGACACGGACTCGCACAGTGGGCGACGGACGAGCGCGCCGACGCGACCGGGCAGGCCAGGGCGGCCGCCGACCGCAACGCATCCGGCCGACTACCGCATTGCGGCCGCGCCGCGTGGCGGTGTGGTCAACGCCGATCGGCCAGCGGGCCCTCACAGGTCAAGAGGGCGCGGACGGCCAGCAGATCCAGCATCCCGGCGGCCGAGCGGGCGCTCAGACGCCGCCCGGTCCGGGTGGCGAACAGCGCCCGCCGCCTGCCGTGGTTCCCGCCCCTGTCCGGGTCCGGGATTGCGCGCCGGACCAGCCACGCCTCCAGCGCGGCTTGCAAGGGTGCAAGAACGGGCAGGTGGCGGTCTTGCCCGCGGTGCCGTAGGGGGCGGCCTTGGGCAGACGCCGCAGTGCACGGCGTGCGCCGCCCGGCCCGCGCGAGCGGTTCAACCACCTCCCCATGGGGTGCGTTCGGCGTCGACCAGGGCCGACTCCAGATCGGTGTGGACCGACAGGAGGGTCTCCAGGCGCAGCAGCGTCACCAGCCGGCGCACCGGGCAGGAGGCCGCCAGCGCGACGTGGGCGCCGAGGTCGCGGGCGTGGTGGTGGGCCGCCAGCAGCGCGCGGATGCCGCTGCAGTCGCAGAACCGGGTGCCCAGCAGATCGACCACGAGGCCGGGGGCGCCGCCGTCGAGGACCCGCCGCAGCTGGTGCGCCACCGCCGCGCTGGTGGCGACGTCGATCTCGTCGGGGCCGCGGACGATCGTCCACTGACTGCCCGGGTGGAACACCTCGATCAAAGACACGGGGCCATTCGTCCTTCGCGTATGCCGAACAGGCGGCCGCGTCTCTGGACCACTCCTCAGCCTACGCCACCCCGTGATCATCGCGCCGGGTGCTCCGCCACCGTGACGTGCGGTCGTTGATCCCGGGTCACCGCCGTCGCGCCGTCACTCCGGGACCCGCGGACACCTCGCCGGTCTCACTGCGGAGGGTCGAAGGGGCCGGTGTCGGGCGGCCGGCCGCCGACCGCGGTGACGATCTCGGCGGCCAGGTCGCGGACTTTGAGGTTGCGGTTCTGCGAGGCCCGGCTCAGGATCGTGAACGCCTGGTCGGCGGGGCAGCGCTGCTGGGCCATTACGATGCCGATCGCCTGGTCGATGACGCTGCGCGAGGCCAGGGTGGCGTGCAGGTCGTCGTTGGCGCGGGCCTGGTCCGCCAGGCGCAGCCCCAGCGCCACGGCGCCGGCCGCGGTACCGGCGAAGACGCCCATGCGCGCCTGCGCCTGTTCGTCGAAGGCGTCGGGGCGGGTGTTGTAGAGGTTGAAGCCGCCCACCAGCCCGGCCGGTCCGTGCATGGGCAGCGACAGGCACGAGCGCACCCCGTGGACGAAGGCCTCGGGGCAGAACGCCGGCCAGCGCTCCTCGGTGGAGGTGTCGGTGATGTGGTGGCTCTGGCCGGTGGCCAGGGTCGCCAGGCACGGGCCCTGGCCGGTGCGGTACTGGATCTGGTCGACGACCAGGGTGAGGTCGTCGCTGCTGGCGATCGTGGCCGCGTGCGCATCCCGGACGACGGTGATGCCGCATCGGCTGCCGTCGGGGAGTTCGGCCACGGTCAGCAGGGTCAGCTCGTGCAGGAACGCCTCGAAGGTGCCGGTGGACAGCAGCAGCGCCAGCAGCGCGTCCGGCCAGGCCGGATCGGACGGGGTCAGGCGGGGCGAGGACGGCGAGGACATGGATCGCCTGCTATTTCCCGGGGGTGCGCCCCCGGCGGCCACCGGTGACGAGACGTCCGGCTGACGGGTGCGAGGTGTCCCCGGGTGACCCTTCCAGCCTCGCACGCCCCACAGAGTGGTTAGACCGCCCGGGACGGGGCAGAGCAGAGGGCGGTCCAGAGACGCGGCCGCCTTTTCGCCATGCCCGCGGAGGTGAGCCCCTGTGGCGTCGTCGATCGAGTTCTCCCGTACCCAGCCGTTGAACCCCTCCGGTCCGAGGCCGGACGGTGAGCGGCCGGGCGGGAACCTGTCGGTGCGGTTGGCCGCCGTGGACGGGGACCTGGCCGTGGTGAAGGTGGACGGGGAACTGGACTTGAGCACCGTCGCGCTGTTGGAGGCGGTGCTGGCGCCGCTGCCCGGCCGCGGGATCCGCCACCTGCTGCTAGCCGCCGAGGGCCTGCGGTTCTGCGACGCCACGGGGTTTCGGGCGCTGGCCGAGGTGCACGCCGCCCTGGCGGCCGCCGGTGGCGGCCTGGTCGTCGCCGATCCCTCACCCGCGCTGCGACGGCTGACCTGGCTGATGCAGCGCTTTTCCGCCGCCCCGGCAGTCCCGACGGCACCGGCAGACCCGCACGAGAGACGTGCGCGTCTGCCTTCAGGTCCATGAGGGCTCTTCGATCGACCGAGCAACGGGAGCAATCCTGTTGCAGGACCCGATGCAGCCGTCGACCGGCCCGCCCCGAGGGCTTCGGCGATCGCCGGGATGGTCTCGCCGCGGGTCCGGCGGGTGCGGGTGGCTGTCAGCTCGTCGACGTCGACCGCCGGTGGAAACGGTCAAGGACCTGTGTTTGCTCGGTGGCTGCTCGCCTGCACGGTACGGCACGGCACGCGATGACACAGCCCGACACGACAAAAAGGACGACCATGGACAGGCCATTATCGGGTGGCAGACCATGGCAGTAGACGTCATTGATCAAGTCGACTTTTAATCCGTAGGTTCTGGGTTCGAGTCCCAGGCGCCCTACCAGTCGTGAGCAGAAACTTAGGCTCTGACCTGGGCCTTCGTTCCTGGTCACCTTCCCCGGCACATGCAGTCGGATGCAGCCGGATGCCACTGCCTGCCACTGGTCGCGGAACATACGCGGAATGGGACCACTCCCGTCCGGCCAGGTCAGCACCCGGATTCAGGAAGCCGCCGGAACGGTTCCGAGAGTGTGAGAGCCGACACGACGAAGGACCCCGAGAGCTTCCCGGGGTCCTTCGCTGCGTTCCGCCGTCACGGCTGTCACGGCTGTCACGTCGTGAGCGCTTCCATGATCCGCTTGTTGGCCGTCTCGTGCTGCCCGTCGATGCACTTGGCATAGACCCGAAGGAGCACGTCCACCCCGTGGCCGGCCCGCTCGGCGACCTCCAGGACGTGGACTCCGGCGCCCGCCAGCCGTCCTGGCGTGCGGCGTGGGCGCCGGTCCCGGACGGCGCGGGACTCCGGGCCGCGCACCGCACCCAGCGCCCACCGCTCCCTTGCAACCCGCTGCACCGGGGCCGCGCCACCGCCCAGCCCCGCGCCAGCCGAACAGGCCACCCATGCGATTCCTCATCGCACTCTGCCGCCATCAACACGGTGCCCCATACGATCACTCTCATGAGTGATCCAGAGAACATGTCCTACGGCTTCCTGGCGCTCCTGAGCCTGGGACTTCTCACCCTGGTCACATCGGGCTTCATCGCGTTCGCCACGGGTCAGCTAGCGGCTTTGGCCATCGTCGGCGTCGGCTTCGTCATCGCCGCCGCGGCCCTGACCATCTATCAACAGCGGAAAGTCCCAGCCTCCGGCGGGGGCGCCCGGCTCCGGGATGATCACCCGAACGAGCCCGTAGAGCTGTAAGCGGCTGAGGTGGGGCCTGATCGTCCCATCTGCCTCATCCCAGGCGGAGCCCAGCAGAACGGCTCCTCCGACTCAAGCCCGTCTGTGACCGTTGGCATCCGATGATCGAGGAACGGCTACCGGCTGAGGGACACACGAAGACGGGTTTGCCTCTCCGTCGCCGGCCCGCTGCCCTTCGGGTGGGACGAGGCAGACGGGAAGATCAGTCCGGGCGGGAACGTGCGGGTAGAAGAGTGGTCCCCGGTGCTATCCAGCTCCCCGACGTCGTGCCCGATCGCCTACGACTCAGCTCGCCGAGCCGTACCCCTGCGGGGAGGGGCGGCGCAATGCCGGAGACCACCCGCAACGAGGTTACCTCCGTGCCCGTTGCGTGCCCGTCAGAAGAGTGATCAAAGGGGGCTCACGGGAAATCAAGGGGAACCGAAGCACTCCCTCGCAGGTCAGTGTTTCCCCAGCTCAACGATAAAGATCGTTCGAGACTTCCCGAGCTGACCGTGTAGGAACCACGAGCGGATTCGTCGGTCCTCTCTGTCATGATCGCTGCGATACGGCTTCAGGGAAGGCGCGCGGATGAGTGGCGCAACGGCAGCGACTTACGAATGGCTCTACCGGGAATTCACCTACGGCGTTGACGAGACCTGGCTCTACGCCACTTTCGTACAGGGCTTGTCCCCTCAAGAGGCACTGCGACGGATCGGCGTCGCTCCCGGTCCTCTGGAGGATTCCGGATTCGGCGTCGCGGCCTATGCCGCTCGTGGGGGGACCGTCCTGATCGAGTGCGGCTGGGCGGGGATCATCTACGACATGGCCGGCCGGCTGTCTGCGGGCACATCCGCCGCCGCAGTCATCGCGACCGTCAAGAGGGAGGACTTCGCCTACTGTGTCGATGGTCGGTTGGTCACCACGTTCGATCTGTACTCCTACTCCCTCCGGGAGGGATCTGATCCTGACCGGCTCCACGCTGAGGTTGAGAACCTCGGCCTGAACGACGGCGACCCGCTCGAATTTCCCGATGACCCGATCTCACGGGCTCTTGCCCTCGCCGAACGCGCCACGGGTGTTCACCTGTCTGCCGCCCGTTACGGTGGCCCTGCCCTGATCGGGTCCACCGACCACCTTGAGCCCTATCGGTGAGGACCCGCTCGGATGAAGATCCGGAACATATGCGGAACGCTCCCGATGCATCCGGCCAACCGCCGGGTCGAAATATCGTGCAGCCGAACCGGCGGCAGCCCGCTGGCATCCGCCGGCCTCCGGAACCGAGCGGTGAGATAGCGGCGCCACCGGAGCACCGTCGTGGCGGGTGAAGACGTATCCCGCTTCGTCCCAGCACCGGTCGGCACGTGCGCACTCGGCCCGCTGCGCACGTTCATGACAGCGCAGCACATGCACGTCGACCGTGAGCAGGTCCCGGCCTGTCCGCTCGGCTGCTTCCGCAAGGAACGGCGAGCGGAAGTCCTCCCACGTACGTCAGAGCGGTCCGCCCAGAATCCAGCCAGTCCGAAGCACTCCGAAGACCTTTACCTCTCTTCGCCGGACGTGGTCTGGTTTGTCGGTGTTGGGGGAACTGCCCGCAGACGATCTCGGACGGGCGCTGGAGCAGCTGTTCCGCCTGGACGCCGTGAAACTCAACCGGATCACGCCGGCGCTGGAGGAACTCACGCTGTCCGGCGCGCACACCGAAACGTGGGCGATGCTGGCCCGCGCGCTTCCGGCCCTGCTGCCCGCGGCCGGAGACCGGCCCGCCACCGGTCTTGCCGATCTGCTTGCGGTCGCGGTCAAAGCCGCCGCCCTCGCCGGAGCGCGGGCCGATGTCCCGGGGCTGGCCGAACTGGCCGCGCGCAAGGGCCGCAGCCGCCCGGCCGAGGAGGCACGTGGCCTCCTGCAAACGATCAGCCCGGCGTGAGACGGTCGCATCGGATCTGCCTGTAGGTCGCCGGGAGATGAGGTTCTCCACAAGCCGCTCGATACCCTGCCGAAGTATTCGCCCTGTTGGGGGCCGCACCGCGGGCCGGCAGGCCGCCCGATCCCGCCGAGCCCGAGAGCGACATGCGGATCATCCCGTTCGGCGAGGGCGGGCCGGTGATCTGTCTGATCTCGGAGCCGCAGCGAGAAATCCATGTCATCCGCGTGCAATGGCTCTGACGGAACACCGAGTCCGCCGAACGCTCTCAGCCCTTGGGCCTTCCGCCGCGGCCGTGAACATCTTGACGGCCTGACATCGACGGGCTGCACCACCGGCACGGTACTCATCTCCACGAAGCAGCGTCAGGCAGCGCTACCTTGCGATATCCGTACCCGCGTGGACGATGAGCCCGTAGGCTGCAGCCGATGGCCTTGGGATCTGAGCACACACGTCTGATCGTGCTGCGGGGCAACTCCGCCTCGGGCAAGAGCACGATCGCGGCACGGCTGCGCGCCCACTACGGGCGCGGCCTCGCCGTGGTCGGCCAGGACGTCATCCGCCGCGACATCTTGAGGGAGCGGGACCTGCCCGGGGCGACCAACATCGGATTGATCGACGTGGTCGTCCGCTACGCGCTGGACAGTGGCTACCACGTCGTGCTGGAAGGCATCCTGTACGCCGACCGGTACGGCGCGATGTTGCAGACGCTACGCGCCGATCATCTGGGCTCCAGTCACTTCTATTACCTGGATGTGCCCTTCGCCGAGACCCTGCGACGGCACGCTGCCAAGCCCCAGGCCTCCGCCTACGGCGAGACCGAGATGCGGGAATGGTTCCGCCCACTGGACCTGCTCGACGACGGCTGCGAGCAGGTCATCGGCCCGGACAGCTCACTGGAGGAAACCCTCCAGCGCATGCTGGCCGACACCGGGCTCACCAACGGCAGCTCACCCGTACCGCACCGAAACTCATCACACCAAGCTTGACCTGGCATTCCATCCCAGTGGGGTAGTTCCATGACCCCTTCCTCGGAGGAACACGTACGTCGGGCATGGGGCGTGGCTTTCCCGGGTCCGGCGGGGTGGGATTCAGGCGTGGAGGTCCGGCGCGGCGAGCAGGCGCGCGAGCGCGTCGGCGGCCCAGTCGTGCCACCGCTGATGGGTCCATCCGCGGTCGTTGACGAGCAGGTTGTAGGTCTCCGGTGAGAGCAGCGCCAGGGCGATGTCGGCGGCGGCCTCGGCGGTGAGCCCGTCGCGCAGGGCCGCCTTGCGGGCCAGGGCGTCGGCGAAGACGCGCTGGACGGTGAGCCGTTGCCGGAGGTTGACGGCCCAGACCTCGGCGAGGTCTGGATCGGCGGTGGCGGCGCTGCGCACGACGTCGAGCAGGGGCGCGGCACGCAGGTAGATGTCTCCGGCGCCGACGACCTGGCGGCGCAGCTGCCGGAGCGGGTCGGGGTCGGCGAGCGCGTCGCGGACCCAGGGGCGTTCCAGAGTGGGGATGGGTTCGTCGTCGCCGGCGATGGCCAGGTCGAGGGCCGTGGTGAGGATGGCCCGTTTGGTGCCGAAGGCGTAGTAGACGGTCTGCTCGCTCACCCCGGCCTTGTCGGCGATGGCCGCGATGCTCGTGGTGGTGTAGCCCGCCGTGGTGAACAGGTCGATGGCGGCGGCGGTGATGCGGGCGCGGGTGGATCGGGCTCGCGCCGTGCGCCCGTCCTCCTTCGCGGGTGCGCGGCCGGTTCGGTGTCGTCGTGTTTCGCTCACGACTTGACTATAGCGTCACTATAGAAACATTCTTGTAGCGTGACTACAAAAACATGGGGTCCGGGTGGGCTCGCGGCATTGCTGCTGCTGACCTCGGTCGAGCTCGTGGTGTTCCTCGAGGTGTCGATCGTCAACGTCGCGCTCCCGGCACTGGGCGTGGCGCTGGCGTTCACCGAAACCGGCCTGGCCTGGGTCGTCAACGCCTATCAGCTGACTTTCGGCGGTTTTCAGCTCGTCGCCGGCCGAGCCGCCGACCTGCTCGGTCGGCGCCGGATGTTCCAGGCCGGCATCGTGCTGTTCACTGTGGGGTCGCTGCTGTGCGGGCTCGCGCCCGACGCCGGCACACTGCTGGCCGGCCGGGCGGCGCAGGGCGTCGGCGCGGCGATCGTGGTCCCCGCCGAGCTGGCGCTGCTCGCCGCGATCTTCACCGAGCCCGCGGCCTACCGGCGGGCGTTCGGGGTGTGGAGCGCCATGGCGGCCGCAGGCGCCGGCTCCGGCGTGGCGCTGGGCGGGATCCTCACCCAGACGCTCGGCTGGCCGTGGATCTTCCTGATCAACATTCCCATCGGCCTGGGAGCGCTCATCGCGAGCCCGCGCCTGCTCCCCGCCGACCCGCCCCGCCAGGCCACCCTGCCGCGCCTGGATCCGGTGGGCGCACTCACCGGCACCGGATGCCTGCTGGCGCTGGTGTTCGTCGCCTCCGAACTCCCCGTACGCGGCTGGGACGCCCTCACCCTCGCTGCGACCGCGGTCACCGTGGCGTTCGCCGGCGTGTTCGCGGTCACGCCGGGTTCGCCGTACTGCCCATCGCGGTGGTCAACATGGTGACCGCCAGGACCGTGCTGCCCTGGGCGGTGGGACGTTTCGGGACGCGTCCGGTGCTGGCGGCGGGCATGGTCCTGCTCGCGGCCGGGCTGACGGGATACGCGCTCCTGCTGCACTCCGGCGCCGGATTCCTCACCGTCGTGCTGCCCTTCAGCATCGCCTTCGCCATGGGCCTGCCGGCCGTCTTCGTCGGCTCCACCGCCTCCGCCGTACGCGCCGCGCCCGCCGACCGGCAAGGGGCCGCCTCCGGCCTGCTCAACACCGCCCAGCGGGTGGGCGCCGCGCTCGGCCTGACCGGCGTGCTGCTGGCCGCGGCCGCGTGGACCGGCTCGTCAGGAGACGTCGCCGGCGGCCTCAGGGCCGGCTTCGCCATCGCCGCCGGCCTGGCGGTCCTCGGGGCCGTGTGCGCCCTGGTCATGTTCACCCGCCCCGACGCCGACCCGGTCACCACCCCACCGCAACCGCAGGGAGCGCACCGCCGATGAGCACCGTCCTCATCCTGGGCGGCTACGGCGCGGTCGGCCGCGAGGCCGCCGCCGCGCTCGTCGGCCGTCCCGGCACGAACGTCATCGTGGCCGGGCGCAACCCGGGCAAGACCGCGCCCGTCCCCGGGACCACGACGATGCGCGTGGACGCCGCCGACCCGGCCGATCTGTCCCGGGCGTTGGACGGAGCCGACACCGTTCTCATGTGCGCGGAGATCGACAACGTCCGCGTCGCCCGCGCCTGCGTGGAGCGCGGCATCGGCTACGTGGATGTGACGGCCTCCCACCCGCTGCTCACCGGCCTGCAGCGGCTGGACGGGGCGGCCAGGGAACACGGCGCCACCCTCGCGCTCAGCGTCGGCCTCATCCCCGGTGTCACCAACCTGCTGGCACGTTTCTGCGCCGAGCGCTCGGCGGCGGACGGCCTGCTCATCGGCGCGTTGCTCGGCTCGGGTGAGGCGCACGGGCCCGCCGCGCTCGCCTGGACGCTGGACGGGCTCGGGCGGTTGAACGGCTCGTGGACGATGCGGTTTCCGGAGCCGTACGGCGAGCGCACCGTGCACCGCTTCCCGTTCTCCGACCAGTACACCCTGCCCGCCACCCTCGGGGTGGGCGCGGCCCGTACCGGATTGTGCCTGGACTCTCGCCTGCTCACCCGGCTGCTGTCGGTGGCCGGGCGGCCGGTCGTCGCCCGCCTGCTGCGCCGTCCCCGGGTTCGCCGGCTGCTGCCGGCCTCGCTCGGTGCGGTCCGTGTCGGTGATGACGGCTTCGCCGTGACGGTGCGCTGCGGCGAAGTCCAGGCGTCCTTCAGCGGACGGCGGCAGAGCCGCGCCACCGGGCGGATGGCCGCCCTGCTCGTCGGCCGCCTGCCCGGCCTGCCGGCCGGCGCCCACCACGTCGAGCAGCTCGTGGATCCCGCCGCCTTCCTGACCGAGCTGGCCGCCGACGGATTCGACCTCGACCTCGGCGACGGCCGTCAGAGTGCGCCCGCATGACCGTCAATGAGCGCCGTGAGGGGCTGGAAACGACGGAGGACGGGTCCTCACCCCGATGTGCTCGTGCGGCTCGGCGGCCCCGGTCAGCATGGCCCGGCTGAGCCCGGCCTGCACCAGCGCCGCGCCGCGGATCACCGCCGGCAGCGTGATGGCGAACAGCACACCGATCGCGGTGGTCATGACCACGCCGATCAGGGCGCTGTCACCGAAGCCGAGCAACTCGGCCAGGCCGCTGTTGTCCGGGATCCCTTCGAGGATCCACCCGTAGACCGGGTAGGTCAGCCCGGTGATCGCCCCGGCCCACCAGGTCACCGTGAGGCAGAACGTCACGACGGCGACCGGGAGGTTCACGATGCCGTACAGCAGATCCATCCAGGACTGGCCGTTGGTCAGCGGGTTCACCAGCCGGCGGAACGTCCCGGCGCCCTGCGGGGCGGGCCGGTAGTGCGGCCGGGCCACCGCATGGCCGAGCACCTCCGGCAGCATCCGGCGTTCCAGATCGGCGAAGCCCCGGGCGAGCATCAGGGACGCTCCCAGGATCGGCACCCCGGCCCAGATGACCACCGTTCCCACGCCGAGGGAGAAACCGGTGACCGTCAGGCAGAAGGCGACGACCGCCAGGGGGAGACCGAGGAGCAGGTAGCGGGTGTCGGTGCCGATGCGACGCACGAGGAGGTTCATGGGGGCAACGCTATGAGCCCGGGTCAGGGGAGATCGATCCTGTCGGCAGGCTTCTCGGGGTAGGGCCAGCCCTATCCTCCCCGGTGGGACGGGCTCCGTCCCGGAAGGGTCTGGGAAACCGGCGAGTCCGCGGCGCCACTCGATCCGGGCACGTACGCGATGGACCGCATGGTCGCGGATGTCGAGGCGCTGCGTGTGCGTCCGGGGTTCGAGCGGATGGGCCTGCTCGGGCACTCGTCGGCCGGAGGGCCGGCGTCGCTGTACGCGCCCGGTATCCCGAACGGACAGGGCACTTGCGAGGGATTCCTCGGCGGCCGGTCCGGGGGCGAAGGCTCCTGTGCGCTCTCTCAGCCCGTCTCAGCTTCGCCACAGGGGTTCCCGCATAGCGTGCGGGAGCATGGCGAACACACCGCGCACCACGGCAACGCTCCAGTGGCCGGATCATGAGTGAACCCGCGCGTACGGCGAACGGGCCGGTGCTCAGCCGGTGGCGCCGATGGCCGTCATGGGCGGGGTACGCGGCCCTCGGCTGGGCACTGCTGTACGGCGGGTTCGGCCTGATCGCGGCGCTGACCGGAACCGCGGTGTTCTACCGTGCCGATGAGCCGCTGCCGGCCGCTCTGGCCTGGATCATCGTGGTCGTGGCCGCCTCGGCGGCGGTGACGGTCGTGGCCGCCGTACGGTCCCGGGGCCGGCGCGTTCCCCGGCCTGTCGTTTCCGTCACGCTGATCGGGTTGTGCGTGCTGACCGGCGCGGCCGCGTTCGGCCTGCTGATGGACGTGGTCACGTTGGCCTTCACCCGGAGTGTCGACAACTGGACGGCGACCGCCAACCGGGCCCTGGCCGCGACCGGCGTGGTGCTGCTCATCGCCACGGTCCGCGCTCACCGCTCCTCCGGCGCCTGTATGCGGTGCGGCGCCGTCCACACCTCCCCTGCCGCACGGACCAGGCCGGAGCCCGCCCCCGCGCCGCCGCGCGTGCGCGTGATGGCCTATGCGGGCGCCGCGGCGTTCCTGCCGTACGCGGCCATGAAGACGATCTGGGCGCTGGGCGGGACCTTCGCCGGCGTCAGCGGAACGCAGATGCTGGCGACGATGGAGCGCAACGGCGCCTCCGGGGTGATGCTCACTCTCGAGCGATGCGGCATCGACGCCACAGCACTGCTGGCCGCGCTCGGGGTGTTCCTCATCTTCGGCCTGGTCCGGCCGTGGGGGCAGACCTTTCCCCGCTGGACGCTCGTCCTGCGCGGCCGGCGGGTGCCGCGCTGGCTGCCGCTGGCTCCCACGCTGATCGGCGCCGCCACGCTCGCGCCCTACGGAGCGGTCGGACTCGTCTACGCCGCGCTGGGCACCTTCGGGGCGGTGACCGTCCCCCGAGGGGACTTCCCCACCCCGGGGGACGCCCTGCTGGTGACCTGGATCGGGCTGGGCGCCTTCGCCGTGTACGGCATCGCCCTGGCTGCGGCCGCCTGGTCCTACCTGCGCCGCACCCGGCCGGTCTGCGCACCCCTCGGAGCGGGCGTTCCGGCGTGAATCACGTGGTCCGGTACAGGACGTGGGCCGGGAACTCTCCGAAAGGGCTGCGTAGCCCGGCGACACTCGTTGATCGGCTCGTCGGGTGTCCTCCGGTGTTCGATCCGTCCGTCAGCCCTCGCGGAAACCTGCGAAGCGGTACAGGACTACGGAGGAGGTATCTGAATGTCCGGGAAGGCATGTCCTGTTGACAGCCGTCCGATGAGAGCCTGTAGCGATTCCTGCCCGCCGTTCGCCTGCGCCCAGCGGCTCACCCTGCAGGCGGCCTGCGCGTACACCTGAGGATCCGCCGACGCTCTGCGCAGCCACTCCTCCAGCGTGACCGGAAGAGGGCGGCGGGGGTCGAGCAGGCAGCGGTCGCCGGTCGGTGCGAGATATCGGGGGTCGTCGCTGACCAGGACGGCGAGGCCTTCGTCGAACCACTGCGGGACCTCGGCGCCGGCGAGACGCGCGTGGAGTTCCACGTGGGTCAGCTCATGCGAGGCGATCACGGAGTCGACACCGCGCGGGGACAGCATCACCGCTCGGTTCAGTACGGCGATGCCGCGTTCCCCTCCCCCTCCGATCCTGCGGTAGCAGTCGTCGGACAGGCACACGAGGATGTCCGGAGAGCTCTCCCGTCCTCCGAAGAAACCGCGCACCCTCTTGTCCGCCTGCTCGACGACCTCGGCCACATGCCGGCGTTGTGCCGGTGTCAGGCCGGGTTCGGCGTACAGGCCAGGGCTGATCCGCTCCAGGCCGTAACAGCCGGGACAGGTGGTCGCTCCGACCGCGGGAAACCAGATCGCCGTCGCCGCCGCGGCGGCGACGAGGAGGAGAAGGACCGCGGCGACGAGCAGGCCCGCGCACCGCGGTACAGGGCCGAAGGCGCTCGACGTCATCGGCCGGGCCGATCCGGTGCGGCATCCGTCCATGAACCGCTAGCCGTCCCGCCGGGCGGTGACCGTCCAGGCGGCACCGACGGTGAGTACCGCCCAGGCCAGGACCACCGACAGCCCCACCGGCCGGTCCAGCGCGAGATCCGGGCCCTCGGGCGTGCCGAGGAAGCTCAGCGTCGCCTCGTGCGGCAGCAGTCGCGTCACCTCGGGGCTGAGGCCCCGCAGCAGCGGGGACACCAGAACCGGCAGGACGACCAGCACGGCCAGCGGGGCGGCGACCGTCCTCACCAGTACGGCGAATCCGTACGCCACCAGGCCGAGCAGCGAGTAGGCCACGGCCTTGGTGAACAGGCCGTCCACCGCCGCGCCCGCGCCCGCGTCGCCGAGCAGGTGCTGAGCGACGCCGCCCGGCAGCACGACGGGGAGCGCCGCGACCACGAGCACCCCCAGGACCGCCAGGAGCTTCGCCGCGAAGAACCGGTCGCGGTCCGGCACCGCCAGCAGGCTCACCCGCATCTGGCCGCCCCGGTACTCTCCGCCCGCCGCGAAGACCGGCACGGCCGCGAAGGCGTACACCGGGGCGAGGAGTACGGTGCCGGAGTGCGTGATCGAGGCCTGCCCGTCCGATCCGGCGAGGCGGACGGCGTCCGTGGCGGCCAGCAGGCCGAGCACCGCGTCGGCCACCAGGGCGAGGGCGAGTGCGATCCACGTCGCGGGCAGAGTGCAGATCTTGGTGAGCTCGGCGCGGACGAGATCGGTCAGCTTGATCCCGTCCGGATCCGGCACGTGGCCGGTCGGGGCGGCGGTCATCGCGCGTCCCTCCGGCTGAGGAAGATCACGGCCGCGACGGTGGTCAGCAGCGGCCAGACGACGAGCACGACCATGGCGTGTCCCGGACCGGCGGACAGCCTGAGACCCTCCTCGGGAACGAGGATCAGGTTGCGGCCCGCGCTGAGCGGGACCAGCGCGTCCAGGGCGGGGGCGAGGACGGCCAGGACCTGGCTCATGGTCAGCGCGGTCAGCATTACCGTGACCAGGACGCCGGCCAGGGTGCTGCGGGCGATCAGGGTGACGGCGAAGGTGATGAGGCCGCTCAGGACCGCGTGGGCGAGGAACTTCGCCTGGGCGGTCCACGCGTCCGAGCCCACCAGCAGGCCGGGATTCCAGTCCTTGATCGTGGCGTACATGAACGCCGTGCTGATCGCTGCGATGACGGCGGCGACGGACAGCAGGAAACCTCCGGTGGCGAGCGTCTTCGCGCCGATCAGCAGCCCGCGCCGCGGGACCGCGAGCAGGGACGTCCCGAGTTGGCCGGCGCGGAACTCCTGGCCCGCGATGACGGCGGCGACGAAGGGCAGGAACAGGCACAGCTGGAACGACGACGTGGCCAGGTACTCGACGAGCGTCTCCTGGGCGGGCCGCACGACGCCCGGGAACCGCTCGATCATCCCGTCCGCGGTGATCCTGCTCACCGCCTCCGTCTCGGCTTTCACGTTCTGCGCCTGCACGAGCACATGCAGGGCGAGGATGACGCCGGTGATGAGCCGTACCGCGCGGAGCGTGAGGATCTTCGTCAGTTCCGCCCGGACCGCGGCCGCCACGTCCCTCACCATCCTCCCCGCCCTCCCCGGCCCCCGGTGAGCGCGAAGAACGCCGACTCCAGCGACTCGTGTCCCGCGCTGATCTCGTCCAGCGAGCCGTGCGCGACGATCCGGCCATCGGCGATCACGATCGCGTCGTCGGCGGTGCCGGCCGTCTCCGCCATCAGATGGCTGGAGAGCAGCACGGTACGGCCGGAGGCGGCGTACTCCCGCAGGAGGTTCCGCACCCAGCGGATGCCCTCCGGGTCCAGTCCGTTGACCGGCTCGTCCAGCACCAGGATCTCCGGGTCACCGAGCAGCGCCGCGGCGATCCCGAGCCGCTGCCCCATGCCGAGTGAGTAGCCCTTGACCCGCTGCCGGGCCGCGTCGGTCAGGCCCACCAGGTCGAGCGCCTCGTGCACCCGGCGGCGCGGTATCCGGTTGCTCTGCGCGATCCAGGCCAGATGGTCGATGCCGCGCCGCTCGGGTACCGGCCCCGCCCCGTCGAGCAGCGCCCCGACCGTGCGGAGCGGATGGCGCAGGTCGCGGTAGCGCTGTCCGGCGATCAGCGCGGTGCCGCCGTCCGGGCGGTCCAGGCCGAGCAGCAGGCGCAGCGTCGTCGACTTGCCCGCCCCGTTCGGGCCGAGGAAGCCGGTGACCCGGCCCGGTTCGACGGTGAAGCTGACGTCGTCCACCGCCGGCTTCTTGCCGTACCGCTTGCTGAGTCGTGAAACCTCGATCATTTCCCGCCCCGTGTCTCGTCGTCGGGACACCAGCATGGGACGGGACGGCAGGCGGGCGCGTCACCTGAAAGTAGACGGCTACCGCGGATCGTGCAGCAGGCCCGCCTGGTGGGCGAGCACGGCCAGCTGGGTCCGGTCCCTGACGTCCAGCTTGGCGAACGTGCGGCGCAGGTAGGTGCGGACCGTCTCCAGGCTCAGGCACAGCTCGTCCGCGATCTCCTGGTTGGAGCGGCCGCGGGCGACCAGCCGGATGACCTGCAGTTCCCGCTCCGACAGCACCTGCCGGGTGAACGCGTGCCGTTCGTCCGGGCGGCGCGGGTGGAAGCGGTCCAGCAGCCGCGCGGTCACCTCCGGGGCGAGCATCGCGTTGCCCGCGTGCACCGCGCGGACGGCGTGCAGCACCTCCGCCGGGGAGGCGTTCTTCAGCAGGAAACCCGACGCGCCGGCCGTGAGCGCCTCGTGCACGTACTCGTCCAGGTCGAAGGTGGTGAGCATGACGACCCGGGTGCCCGTCCCGGCCAGGATCCGCCGGCCCGCCTCCAGCCCGCCGGTTCCCGGCATCTGCACGTCCAGCAGCGCCACAGCCGGTCTCAACGCCGTGACCAGCCGGACCGCCTCCGCGCCGTCGGCCGCCTCCCCGGCGAACCGGAACCCCGGCGTGCGCTCGAACAGCTTCCGGTACGCCGCTCGCAGGCGCGCGTCGTCGTCGGCGAGGAAGACGGAGATCGACTCAGACCGCGACTCGCTCATCAACCACCTCCGGGGAACGCCCGATCGTCTCGACCGCCGATGCTGTCATGGGGCGCTTTTGACGGGCAGTCGGGCCTCCACTTCGAAGCCGCCCCCGGGCCGGGCGCCCCACACCACCGTTCCGCCCACCAGTCGAGCCCGTTCCCGCATGCCCTGCAGTCCGGTCCCCGATCCGGCAGTCGATGCCCGGCCACCCGCACCCCGGGCGCCGCCGTCCCGGACCCGCACCACCAGCACGTCACCCTCCCGGCGTACTCGCACCGTGCACCGCGCGCCCGGGGCGTGTCGTACCGCGTTGCTCAACGCCTCCTGCACGATCCGGAACACCACCACGCCCGACCCGTCGTCGATCGCTCCACCCACGTCGACGCGGGCGTCCACGTCGACACCGGCGGCCCGGGTCGCCTCGACGATCTCCGCGACCCCGTCCAGACCGGGCCATGGCCCGCCGTCCGGGGCGCGCAGCGTGCGCACCAGGGCCTGCGCATCCTCCAGCGCCCTGCGGGCGTGCGTCTCCACCTCTGACAACGTGTCCCGCAGTTCCTCCTCCCGGACGTCCGGCAAGCTGAGGACCACCCCCGACTGCGCGATGATCACCCCGAGCGCGTGCCCGACCACATCGTGGACGTCCCGCGCCACCTCCAGCTGCACCCGCATGCGCTCGCCCTCCCGCGCGGTCGCGATCTGCTCACCGGTGACGGTGCCGAGCAGCCAGGCCACGCTCAGCGCGGCCACCGCGAACACCGCCTGCCGTCCCAGCCCGGCCGCGTCCCCCTCCGGCACCGCGGTGACCATCGCCAGCCCCGCGAGCAGTCCGGCCGGCACCCCGACCACGACCCTGGTGCGCCGCGCCCGCTCGACCGCGAGCGGGTACAGGCACCAGGCCGTGGCCAGCATGGGATCCTGGCAGACGCCCAGCACCGTGCCGACGACCGTGGCGGTCCCGGCGGTCAGCGTCGCCGCGGACGGCAGCCGCCATCGCAGCACCATCGCCGCGGCCGTGACCCCGGCCGGCACCGACGCCATCGCCGCCGACGGCCACGTGCCGGTCCCGATCATCGGCCACACCCAGAAGACCCCCACGACGCCGGCCGCCGCACCGCCGTCCGTCAACAGCCGCATCGTCCCCCGCATGCCGAGCACCGTAGGCGAACGACTGCGAATCAGCCATACTCGCCTCTGCCCGCTCCTCCGCCGACCGGCGCGTCATTTCGCGATGGCCTCCCGTACGGCCGGAGCGATCTCCCGGGCCCAGCGGGCCAGGGCGGTGAGGTCCGGGGCGCCGTGTCCGGCCGCGAAGAGCACGAATCCCGACGCGCCGTGCTCCAGCACCGCCCCGGTCAGCTCCTCCACCCACTGCTCCACGGAGCCGCCGAGCCAGCGGCCGTCGCGGTCGCGGGTGGCGGGCAGCGGCCGGTCGGTGATGTTCCCGGGGAGGTTGAAGACGGTGCGGATCTCGCCCGGGTCGCGGCCCGCGGCCGCCGCCGCCTCGTCGATGACCGGCCGCGACGTGCGGTACCGCTCGCTGAGCCAGTCCGCCGCGTGGCCGGGGATCCAGCCGTCGGCCACCCGGCCGGTGGCGGCCAGGGATTTCCGCCCGACCGAGCCGGTCCACACGGGCGGGGCGGCCACCGGAGCGGGTTCGATCCGGTGCACCCGGTAGTGCCGGCCCTGGAAGGTGACCGGCTGCCCTCCGCCCGACAGCCGCTTGACCAGGACGATCGCCTCCTCGAAGGCGTCCACGGCGTCACCGGGCGTCAGCCGCGGCACTCCCATGTCGGAGATCCGGTCCCACAGCCCGCCCGCTCCCATGCCGAGCACGATCCGGCCGCCCGACAGCGCCGACAGCGACGTCACCGTCCGCGCCAGCATGGGCGCGGGCCGGGTCGGCAGGTTGGTGACGTTGGCGAAGCCCGCGATGCGCTCCGTGCGCCCGAGGATGAAACCGAGGGCGGCGTAGGCGTCCACGCGCCCGCCGATGTAGGGATGGTCCGACAGCGAGAAGACGTCGAGCCCGTCCCGGTCGGCCTGCCGGGTCATGCGCAGCAGCCGGGGGATGTCGTCGATGCCGGAATGGGTGCCGAACCCGAAGACGGCGTCATGTGCGGACATCGCGCAACCTCTCGAAGAAGTGTTCACCGGGCGGGTGCTTCCGGCGCCCGAGCCGGAGGCCGGCCGGCGAAGTCGGACGAGCCGAAGCAGGGCACCTGCTCAGGCCGCGCCGAACCGCTCGGTGAAGCGGCCGGTGAACAGGTCGGCCCCCTTGCAGGCCGAGACCGTCTCGGCCGGAAAAGGAGTTCTAGTTCGTGCCACGAACAATATTGGTTCGTGACGCGAACTTCAACCCCTTTTGCGGTCAGTGCGGGTGGTCCGGCTCCATGAACACGCTGGGCACCTTGTTGTCCTCCACGACGCGGCCGAGCAGGGCCGCGAGCGTGTCACGCTCCTCGGGCGCGAACCCGGCGGTCAGCTCCTCGATGCGGCGGCAGGTCTCGGTGTAGAACTCGTCGGCCAGCCTGGCCCCCCGCCCGGTGAGCGCCACCCGCACCGCGCGGGAGTCGTGCGGATCGGGATTGCGCCGGACCAGGCCGTTGCGTTCGCTGCGGTCGACCAGGCCGGTCAGGCTCGACTTGGCCAGGCCCAGCACCGCGCCCAGCTCGCTCATGCCGTACGCCCGCGGCATCAGGACGCACAACAACTGGCCCTGCTGCTGGGTCAGGCCGTACTCGCGGGCGGATTCCGCGTACACGGCGTCCACCAGGAAAGCGGACCGCACCAGCCCGGCCACCACCCCGATCGGGCCGTCGACATGCTTGCTCATCGACCAAGGGTAACAATTCGCAGAACGAACTACTGTTCCGTTTCCAACGGAGGGCATGCGGGCGGCACCGGCCGCCGGGCCCCGATGGGGCGCGGCGGCGAGCGGGCCGACCGCCGCGACGGCCACCGCGTCACCTCCACCGCACCCGGGCGGTGCGCCTCAGGTCACCAGGCCCCTGCGGTAGGCGTAGACCACCGCTTGCACGCGGTCGCGCAGGTCGAGCTTGGTGAGGATGCGCGACACGTACGTCTTGACGGTCTCCTGGCTGATCACCAGGGCGGCGGCGATCTCGCTGTTGGACCGGCCGTCGGCGATGAGGCGCAGCACCTCCAGCTCGCGCGGGGTCAGCGCGGTCTCGCCCGGTGCGGCCTGGGCGGGGCGGATGCGGGCCGCGTACCTGCCGACGAGCTGCCGCGTCACCTCGGGCGCCAGCAGCGCGGCGCCGGTCGCGACGGTGCGGATACCGTGCAGCAGCTGCGCCGGCGGGGCGTCCTTGAGCAGGAACCCGCTCGCACCGGCCCGCAGCGCCTCGTAGACGTACTCGTCCAGGTTGAACGTCGTCACCACGAGCACCTTGACCGGGTCCGCCACCCCGGCGCCGGCCAACCGGCGGGTCGCCTCGATGCCGTCGAGCTCCGGCATCCGCACGTCCATCACCACGATGTCGGGGCTCAACCGGCGGGCGAGATCCACCGCGGCACGGCCGTCGCCGCACTCGCCCACCACCTCCAGGTCCGGCTGCGCATCGATGATCGTCGCGAAACCGGTGCGGATCAGCTCCTGGTCGTCGCAGACCAGGACCCGGACCGGCGCCGTCACGACCGGCTCCCCGCGGGGATGCGGGCCCGTACGAGGAAGCCGCCCGCCTGCCGGTCGGCGCTGAACCGGCCGCCGACGGCTTCGACCCGCTCGCGGAGCCCGGCCAGGCCCCGTCCGCCCCCGCCGGGAGAAGCGGTCCCGGAGCCGGGTCCGTCGGTGCTGACCTCCACGCTGATCTCCTTCTCGCCGTAGCGCACCCGGACCGCGGTGGGGCTGCCGTGGGCGTGTTTGAGGGCGTTCGTCAGGGCTTCCTGGACGACCCTATAGGCCACGAACTCGGCGCTGCCCGCCGATTCGGCCGGACCGCCCTCCTCGGTGAACTCCACCGGCTGCCCGGCCCGGCGGGTCTGCTCCACGAGCGTGCGGAGCCCGCCGGCGGCCGGTACGCCGATGTCGGTGTCGTGATCGGCTTTGAGCAGGTCGAGCATGTGCCGCAGGTCGGTGATGGCCCGCCGGCCGGTGTCGGTGACGGCGCTCAGCGTCGCGTCGAGGCGGTCGGGGGCGGCGGTCAGGTAGCGGGCGGCCTCGGCCTGCACGACCATCGCCGTCACGTGGTGGGTCACGACGTCGTGGAGCTCGCGGGCGATCCGGGTGCGTTCGGCGGCGCGGGTGGCCTCGGCGACGTGGCGGCGGCGTTCGGCCTCGGCGGCGCGGGCGGAGCGCAACCGGACGCCGATGCCCCACGCGAGGGCCAGGGCCAGGTAGAACACCACGTACCCCTCCACCTTCTCACCCGCGCCGAGCCGGTCGAGCGCGAGGGCGAGCAGCACGTACGCCGCGGAGAGGAGGACCGCGGTGACGCGCCGGTGGCGCTCCAGGTGGGCGGCCGCGCTGATCAGCGCGATGGGCATCGCGTTGCTCGCCAGCACGTGGTAGGCGCGGAGCTGGTCGAGGACGAAGCCGAGCGACACCAGGACGAGGCAGACGGCCGGCCACCTCCGGCGTACGGCGAGCGGAAGGGACTCCAGGGCGATCGCCACGAGCGCCAGCGCGTCGAAGGAGCGGATCGGCAGGTCGCCTACCTGCGTCCCCTTGCCGTGCAGCGCCGGCAGGAGCGACACGGCGACCAGCAGCAGTCCGAACGGCAGATCCCGGACCACGACGCCGCACCGCCGCCACCGGTCCGTGACCCGCCCCAGGTCGATCATCGGGCGAGCGTAGCGGCCGCACCGCGCCACGCCGGAACGGCCCTCGCCCGCGGAACGCGCCTGTCCCCCGTGCGAGCTACCGGTGAATGTCCACCGTACGGGGACGACCCCGGACCGCCGGATGCGTAGCTTTACGACGCGGCCGCGGACGTTTCCGTCCGCTCTCCCGCTGTGCCGCCGTGCGCACCGCCTCGGTGCCGGCTCCCTCACTGGAGGACAGGACCTCATGCTTCGCAGGATCAGGACATCCGTCGCGGCCGCGCTGTGCTGCACCGTGCTCGGCGCGGGAGCCGCCGGCTGCAACGGCGACGCGGTGGAGAACTGGGACCCCTTCGCCTCCGCCACGCGGACGGCCGATGCGGCCCCGGTCTCCGGGACCGAGAAGATCGACCTCGCGGGCCGGTCGGTGAACGTGTCCTGTTCCGGCGACCCGGCGGAAGGCGGGCCGGTCATCGTCCTGATGCACGGGGCGGGCGACGGGCTGGACAAGCTGGCCGCCCTCCAGGAGACGCTGGCGAAGCGGAACCGGGTCTGCTCCTACGACCGGCTCGGCGCGGGCGCCAGCGACCGGCCGGACGGCCCGCAGGACTTCGACGGCACCGGGAAGATCCTGACCGGGGTGCTCGACCGCGTCGCCGGTGACGGCCCGGTCGTCCTGGCCGGCCACTCGCTGGGCGGGCTGATCGCCGCCAGGTACGCCCCCGACCACCGGGACAGGGTCGGAGGGCTGGTCCTGATGGACGCCACCCCGTCCACGATGGCCGCCGACATCACGAAGGCGATCCCCGAGTCCGCCAAGGGCCCGGCGGCCGAGCTGCGCGCGCAGAACCTCGCGTTCTTCCGGGGCGAGAACCCGGAGAAGCTCGTCATCACCGACGGCGAGGTCCGTTCCGCCGGGAACATCCCGGTGGAGGTGATCCAGCACGGCGAGCAGTACCTCGCGGCCGTCCCCGAGTACGGGCCGCGCCTGGAGAAGGCATGGTCCGCGGGCCAGCGCAGGTGGCTCGCGCTGTCCCCCGGCAGCAGGCTGAGCACGGCCGCCGCCAGCGGGCACCACATCTACCTCGACCAGCCCGATGTCGCCGTCCGGGCCATCGAGCGCGTCACCGCGGAAGCCGCCCGTCAGGCGCGTGACGAGTGACCGGTTCCCGGCGCCTGCCGAAGACCCGCCGGTAGTCGCGGGGAGGGACACCGTGCCGTTTGACGAAGTGATCGCGCAGGACGCCGTCGGAGCGGAAGCCCACGCGGTCCGCGATCTCCTGGATCGGCAGGTCGGTGGTCTCCAGCAGTTCTTCGGCCCGGTCGAGCCGCTGGTCGCGCAGCCAGGCGTGGGGCGTGGTCCCGGTGACCTCCCGGAAGCGGCGGGCGAAGGTGCGCGGGCTCATCAGCGCGTGTCTGGCCAGGTCGTCCACCGACATGGCCTGATGGAGCCGGGTCCGTGACCAGCGCAGGACGTCGTCCATGCGCGCGTCGTCGGCCCGGGGCCCGCCCGCGGCCCGGGCGTCCGGCGGGGCGGGGACGGCGGGGACGTAGTGCACCTCTCCGCTCTCCCGGCGCGGCGCGACCATCGCCTCCCTCGCGACGGCGTTCGCGACGGCCGTGCCGTGCTCGCGACGCAGGAGGTGCAGGCACATGTCGATGCCCGCCGCCGCTCCGGCACCGGTCACCAGGCGTCCCTCGTCGACGTACAGGACCTCCGGTTCCACCGTGATCCGGGGGTGCCGCCCGGCCAGGTCGGCCACCAGGCGCCAGTCGGTGGTGGCGCGGCGGCCGTCGAGCAGACCGGTCCCGGCCAGCAGGAACGATCCCGTGCCGTAGGCGGCGATGATCGCCCCCCGCCTGTGGGCGTCACGGATCGCGTCGGCGACCGGTTCGCGCAGGGTGAGCGGTCTGCCGTCGGTGGGCAGCATGATGACCAGATCGGCGGTGCTCATGGCCTCGGGCCCGTGCCCCACCTCCATGAGGTGACCGAGATCGGTGCGGAGGGCACCGCGTCCGCCGGCGCAGACGGTGAGGCCGAAGGAGGGCAGTCCCAGGTGGGAGCGGTCGGCGAACACGTTGCTCACCGCGCTCACCCCGAACGAGCTCACCCCGTCGGTGGCGAAGGCGGCCACGGACCGGAAAGGGGTGACCGGATGGACGGACGGGTGGTTCGGTGCGTGACGGCCTTTCTCCAGCCGGCATCGGCCTGAGCCAGACCGCCCTCTTCGCGCGGTTGCGGTCACGGGTCGTTCCTTCCGAATGGAGCGGAGTCTCCGCTGCTGCCGTGGACTGATGCCGTGGGCCACAGCCTTTCGATGCGCCGAGCGTACGAGGGCCGGATGGCCGGAGGCTGGACGTCGTCCGGACGGCGTCACCTGCGCTGATGCCGCTCAATCGGGGGTGTACCGGCAGAACTCGCCACTACCGGCAGAAACCGGAAGACCTCACCGGCGGTGACGCAGTAGCTTGTCGAATCGACGGGGATCATGTGTCAGGGGAGGCACCATGACGTTGGGTGAGCTGCTGCTCGCGTACCGGAGGAGAGCCGGCGTCACCCAGCGGGAGCTCGCCGGCCGTGCCGGCGTCGGCGTCCGGACGCTGCGCGACATCGAACAGGGCGCGGTCCGGCGACCGCACGCCCGCTCCGTGCGCAGGCTGATCGAGGCGGCCGGCCTGTCCGCCGCCGAGCTCGACCTGCTCCAGGAGGCCCCCGGGCCCGGCCCGCTCCGGGAGGCCCCCGGGCCCGGCCCGATCCAGGAGGCCGCCGAGAGCCTGCCGCCGCACCCCGGGGACCCGGTGCTGCGGATCGAACTCCTGGGACCGCTGACCGTCCGCGTGCTCGGGCGCGCCGCCGACCTGAGGCCCCCGATGCAGCGCCGCCTCCTGGGCCTGCTCGCGCTCCAGGCCGATCGCGTCGTCACCCATACGGAGATCGTCGACTTCCTCTGGGGGGAGGAGATCCCCGCCACCTACCCGGATCTGGTGCACACCCATGTGTCACGCCTGCGGAGGTTCCTCGGCGGCGCCGGCGCGGGCGAGGAGCTGATCAGCCGCACCGGCGCGGGCTACCGCCTCGCCCTGGCGAGCGGTCAGAGCGATCTGCTGGACTTCACCGACCTGGTGGCGCGGGCGGCGGCCCACCGCGACGCGGGCGAGACCGAGGACGCCGAACGAGCCTACGAGGAGGCGCTGTCGCTGTGGCGGGGGCAGCCGCTGGCCGACCTCGCCCCGCACGCGCTCCACCACCCGGTCGCCGTCGCCGTGTCCCAGCAACGCCTCGCCGCGGCCCTGGACCACGCCGATCTGGCCCTGGGGCACGGGCACCATCAGGCCGCGCTGGAGCGGCTCCGCGAGGTCCTCCCCGCCGAACCGCTGCACGAGGGACTGAACGCGCGGATCGTGCTGGCGCTGGCCGCGTCCGGGCAGCGGGCCGCGGCGCTGCGCGCCTTCGGCGACCTCCGTGACCGGCTCAGGGACGACCTCGGCATCGAGCCGGGCCCCGAGCTGCGGGACGCCCACACCAGGGCCCTCGGTCAGGAGGCCGCGGCGCAGGCGTCCGCCCCTCCCCCTTCCGGCCTCCGCCCCGATGCCGTTCCGGCCGAGCTCCCCGCCGACATCGCCACCTTCACCGGCCGCGAGCGGCAGATCAGCCGGCTGAACGACCATCTGACCGCTGCGGACGCCCGTCCCGCCGCGGCCGGGCTGTCGGTGATCAGCGGTACGGCCGGCGTCGGCAAGACCTCGCTCGCCGTGCACTGGTCCCACCGCGTGCGCCACCGCTTCCCCGACGGCCAGCTCTTCTACAACCTGCACGGTTACTCCGACAGCGCCGCCAAAACGGCCGCCGACGCGTTGAGCGGTTTCCTGACGGCCCTCGGAGTGCCGCCGGCGAACGTCCCGCTCGACGTCGACGCCCGGATCTCCCTGTTCCGCACCATGACGGCGGACCGCCGGCTGCTGCTGGTGCTCGACAACGTGACCGGCCCCGACCAGGTCCGCCCGCTCCTTCCGGCCAACCGCCACAGCGCGGTCGTCGTCACCAGCCGCAACGACCTGTCCGGGTTGAAGGTCCACGGCGACGCTCTGATCGTCGAGCTGGACGTGCTCGACGACGGAGAGGCCGTGGCCCTGCTGACGCGGCTGCTCGGTGCGGGCACCCACGACGCGTCACCGGAGCTGCTGGGCGAACTCGCCCGGCTGTGCGCCCGGCTGCCGCTCGCGTTGCGGATCGCGGCGGCGAACATCAGCCGGGGCGCCTACGGCACGGTGCAGGAGTACCTCACGGCGCTCCGCGCAGGCGACCGGATCGCCGAGCTGGCGATCGACGACACCAGGAGCACGGCGGTGGAGGCGGCGTTCGCCCTCTCCTACGCCGCGCTGCCGCCGCGGGCGGCACGGCTGTTCCGGCTGATCAGCCTCGTACCCGGGGTGGACTTCACCCTCGACGCGGCCGCGGCCCTCAGCGGGTCCGGCGCGGCCGAGACCAGGCGGGAACTCACCCGGTTGGCCACCGCGCACCTGGTCGACCGGTACGAGCCCGGCCGTTACCGCTTCCACGACCTGCTGCGGTTGTACGCCGCGGAACGCGCCGCCGAGGAGGAGCACCCGGACGATGCCGCGAAGGCCCGGCAGCGCCTCTACGACTGGTATCTGCTGAGCGTCCGGGCGGCCGTCGAGCAGGGCCATCCCCACTGGGTCAAGCTTCCGCCGGGCGCGACGTCCGAGGGCGTGACGCCCGCCTCGTTCGCCGATCCGGCCTCGGCGGCGAGATGGCTGGCCGCCGAGCACCGCAACCTCGTCGCCGCCGTCCACCATGCGGCCCGGTCCGGCCCGCGGCGGGCGGCCTGGCTCCTCACCGACGCGATGCGCAGCCATTTCTGGGCCAGCGGGAGCATGAGCGACTGGCTCTCGTGCGCGCAGGCGGCGGTGACGGCCGCGGAGGAGGAGGGGGACGTGCCGGGCATGGCCGCGGCCATGCTGACCCTGGCGAACGCGCACGCGTTCCAGGGACGGCACGACGCGCTCTCGTTGTTCACCAGGGCCAGCTCGCTCGCCGACCGGGGCGGCTGGACGGAGGGCACCGCCGCCATCCGGAACAACATCGCCGGCTACTACCTGCGCGCCGGGCGGCTGGACGACGCGGCCCGTTGGCTGGCCGAGGGCATCGAGCTGGACGAGGAGGCCGGCCGGTCGGGCATGCTGGGCATCAAGCACATCAACCTCGCCCAGGTGTACGCGCAGATGGGCCGGCTGGACTCCGCGCTCAGCCACCTCGACCGGGGCTTCGAGCTCCACCCGGACACCGACGGCATGACCGCGCTCAACCTCGGAGAGGTCTGCTATCTGCAGGGGAGGTTCGACGACGCGCTCCGGCATCTCGGCCGGGCGCTCTCGCTGTCCGAGAAGGCCGGGTCCCACGCCGTCGAGCTGCACTCCCTGGCCTACCTCGCCGAGGTCCACTGCGACCTGGGCCGGTACGAGGCGGCGCTGGCCCACGGGGAACGGGCGCTGCTGCGCAGCCGCGACATCGCCGACCCCTACTTCGAGGCGATCGCGCACAACGCGCTGGGCAGGCTCGCCCACAGCACCGGCCGCCACGTCCAGGCCGCCGAGCACTACCGCCGGGCGGTGGAGCTGGCCGACGAGACCCACGTGTTCGAGAAGACCGCCGCTCTCGTCGGGCTGGCGAACGCGACCCGCGGCCTCGACGCGGCCGAGGCCGTCTCCTTCGCCGAGCAGGCTCTGCGGCTCGCCCGCGAGCGGTCCTTCCGCCTGATGGAGGGGCTCGCCCGCACCGCGCTCGCCGACATCGCGCTGGCCGCGGGAGACCGCCCCGAGGCGGTACGGCAGGCCCGGACCGCTCTGGAGATCCACCGCCAGACCGGCCATCGGCTGGGCGAGGCCCGCGTCCTCCGCACGCTCGGTGAGGCCGCCTCCGGCGCCGACGCCGGCTCCTACAGGAACCGGAGCGTGCGGTTGTTCCACGAGATCGGCAGCGCCGAGGCCGCCCGTCCGCCCGGCGCGGGCCCGTGATGCGACGTTACCCGTCCGGCAGGCCGTACGGCATCTGACCACGGTCGGACATCCGCCTCTGTCCGGGGTCGCACCACCCGCCCGGGCCCGCCCGTCGAGATGCGACCCCGGCCAGACGCGCGAACCCCGTCCCGAACCGCACCATTCTCATGTGCCCCGCCGCACCGGGCAGGGCGCACCGACACGGACGAGAAAAGGGACGGCACCCCATGACCACCGATCTTCGCGGGCGCATCACCGGATGGCGGCAGGCCGGCGCGGACCGCAGGGCCGCCAACTCCGCCGCCGACCTGGACCGTCGGCCGGCGTTTCCCGGCCGATGGATCAGTGGCATCTCGCTGATCGTCGGCCCCACCCTGATCCTGGCCGGGACCCTGCTGCGCTCGGAGTTCTACTACTTCGTCCCCTACCAGCTGCGCGCCTACAGCCAGCACCCCACCCTCATCACCGCCGCCTACACCTGCTTCGCCCTCGGATTCGTGCTGCTGTGGCCGGCGGTCATGACGCTGGCCCAGCGGATCTCCGTCACCAACCCGCTGTGGGGCATGTGGGGCGGCTGCCTGGTGATGATCGGCCTGTTCACCCGGACCTTCCAGTTCGGCATCGACCACATGTCCTTCCACCTGACCGACGTCCTGGGCCTGTCCACCATGCTGGAGGGCGTCACCGGCTACTACGACGCCTGGCGCGAGACCCTGTGGCACCCCTTCAAGACCATGTCCGGACCGGCCTTCTTCGGCTGGATCGTGCTGGCCGTCGGCGCCTACCGCTCCGGCGCCCTGGGCCTGGGCCGCTCCGTCGCCCTGGGATTGATGTCGGCCCTGGCCCTGGGCCCCCTCAAGGGCACCGAGCCGCAGTCCTTCATCGCCGTGGGCGGCCTGTGCCTGGCCTTCATCCCCCTGGGCGTCTCGCTGCTGCGCAACGGCCCCGCACCGACCCGGCGCGCCATGATCTGGACCGTCGTCCTCATCGCCGTCCACGTCCTCATGACGGGCTTCGGCCCGCGGGGATGACCACCCCGGCCGGCGCCGGTGAGCACGGAACCCACCTCACCGGCCCGGCATCCGCGCCCCCACCGGCTCCGCCCGCACCTGCCGAGAACCACATCGCAGGTGCGGGCCCCGCCGTGTTCCTCACCCGTTCGCCGCCGCGTGCCATCATGTGCTCGTGGAGGAGAACCGGCCGCTGCGCGTGGTCATCGCCGAAGACCACGTCATCCTGCGCGACGGCATGGTGGAGCTGCTGACCGGGCGCGGCTGCGAGGTCGTCGCCACGACCGGCACCCCGGAGGGCCTCCACGACGCGGTGCGCGCCCATCGGCCGGACGTGGTGATCGTGGACATCCGCATGCCGCCCTCCTTCACCGACGAGGGCATCCGGGCCGCCGAGAGACTGCGTGCCGATCATCCGGATCTCGGCGTGCTGGTCTTCTCCCAGCACGCCGAGCCCGCGTGGGCCACCAGGCTGCTGGCGACCGGTGCGCACGGTGCCGGATACCTGCTCAAGGAACGGGTGGCGGCCGTCTCGCAGTTCGTCGACGCGCTGCACCGCGTCGCCGCCGGAGGCACCGCGCTCGACCCGGAGATCGTCGACAAGATGATGCGCGGCGGCCGCCGGCGCCTGGACCGGCTCACCGGCCGGGAGCGGCAGGTGCTCGAGCTGATGGCGCAGGGCTACTCGAACAAGTCGATCGCGGCGCGACTGGTGGTCACCGAGCGGGCGGTGGAGAAGCACGCCGCAGCGATCTTCGGCAAGTTCGAGCTGCCGTCGACCGACACCGACAACCGCCGGGTCAAGGCCGTCGTCACCTATCTGACCGAGGTGGGCGCCTGAGGACGGCTCAGAGGCTCGTCGGCGACCTCACCTCCGCCCGGATGGATGCCTGAGCACGGCTCGGATGCCGCTGCCAGCCTGGTCCCGGCCCGGATGAGCGCCTGAGCCCGGCTCAGAGGCTCGTCGGCAACCTGATCTCGGCCCGGGTGGGACCGCCGGGCGGGCTGTCGACGGTCAGCGTGCCGTCGACCGAGGCGAGCCGTTCCCGCAGCCCGGCCAGACCCGTACCGGTGCCCATCTCCGCGCCGCCCCGGCCGTCGTCGGTCACCGCGATCCGCAGCAGGCCGCCCTCGGCCGACGCGTCGAGCCGTACCTCACTCGCCCCGCTGTGCTTGACCACGTTGGTGAGCAGCTCGACGACGCAGAAGTAGGCGACGCGCTCGATCCCGGGCTGTGCCCGTTCGGGCATCCGCAGGGAGAGTTCGACCGGCAGCGCCGCGTCCTCGCCGAGGGCCCGGAGGGCCGCGGGCAGGCCGTCCTGCAGGGCGGTGGGATCGATGCCGTGGACCAGCCGGCGCAGCTCGGCGATGGTGTGGTCGGTCTGCTCGCGGGCGCGGCCGACGAGCTTCCGCACCCGCTCGTCCCGCGGGTCCACCGAGTCGGCGACCAGGGCCAGCGTGATCGCGATCGCCACCAGCTGGGCCTGGGTGCCGTCGTGCAGATCCTGTTCGATCCGGCGCAGGCTGCGGGTGTGCTCGGCGATGGCGGTGCTGCGCGCCCGGCGCAGATCGGTCAGCTCCCGCTGGGCGCGGCTGGGCCCGAGCAGCTGCCGCGCCGCCCACACGTTCAGCAGGGTGGTGCCCCGTACCGCCCAGGGCACCGCCAGCAGGACCAGGAGCCCGGCCGGGACGGCCAGACCGGTCAGCCACGCCGGCGGCCGCCCCGCGGGCTGGGCCGTCAGCAGCCAGACGCTCATCCCGATCATCAGGCCGCCCAGGGCCGGCAGGCCCGCCGCGGCCAACAGGCCGAGCACCGCGAGCGGGAAGCGGACGAACAGGTAGCCCACGGCGCGCCAGCCGGCCGGATCGGCGAGACCGGCCCGGACCCAGGAGAGCGCGGTCGGTGACGCCGCGATGCCGGCCGGCGCCTCGATCCGGACGTCCAGCAGCGAGCGCAGCAGCCCTCGGTGCAACCGCCCGGTGAGCCGGGCGGCCCGCAGTTCGCCGGCGATGACGGGAAGCCCGACGACGGTCAGGGCGAGCAGGGCTCCGGCGTACGTGCCCAGCAGTACGGCGGCCAGGCCGAGCAGTGCGACCGGAAAACCCGCGATGGCGAACGCGACCTCGCCTGCGCGCAGCCGCGGCCACGACCGCGCCACCCGGGACCGCGCCGCCCGGGACCGCGGGACGGGGAGACCGTCCGCTGGGACCGCGGTCCCGGCGGACGCCGGCGTGCCGGCTCCGCCGGTCACGGCGCCGTCACCGTGGTGGCCGGGTCGAGTGCGATGGTCCGCAGACCGGCGGCCATCTCCGCGGTCACCGCGAGGAGCACCGCGCCGATGAGGATCGGTGCGTAGTCGCCCATGGAGACGTACGGTATCGGGTCGTCGGCCAGTGACAGTGCGAACGCGATGCTGACCGGGGCGGCGACGGCGACACCGAGCACGACGCCGGTCAGCGCGGTCAGCACCGACTCGGCCGCGAGCATCCGGACGAGCTGCCGCTTCGTCGCGCCGATCAGGGTGAGCAGCGCGTACTCCCGCTTGCGGGCCGTGGTGAGCGAGATCAGCGTGTTGAGCGTCGCCACCGTCCCGAACAGGGCGAGCATCGCCACCTCCACGCCGCGCAGCCAGACGTCGTCATCCGACACCGCGTCCGGCAGCACGCCGGCCATGTGGTGGCGGATCGTGTCGGTGATCACCATGAACGTGGTCGACAGGCCGACCAGCAGTGCGATCGGCACGACCGCGGAGGACAGCCGGTGGGCGTGGCCGCGCGTGTTGACCGCGGCCAGCCAGCCGCCCGACTCACCGCCGCGCAGCAGGCGCAGCGGCAGACCGAGCAGCGTGACGACGATCCGGGCCGGCAGCGGCCCGAGCAGGGCCAGCGCGACCATCGACGCCAGTGCTCCGAGCAGGGCGGCCTGGGCGGCCTCGTCCGGCTCCTGGTCGACCAGGAAACCGCACAGCACCCCCACCCCGCCGACGGCGAGCAGCCCGAGCAGCGTCCGGAGCCAGCCGATCCGGCCCGTCTCGGCCGACGTCCCGGCCATCGCCGCACTCGGTGTGCCGCGCGAGATCCGCCAGGTGGCGAAGACCGTCGCGAGCAGGCCGACGAGGACCGTGGCCAGCGTGGCGATGAGCGGGGGCAGCGGGTTGCCGGGCACGAAGGCGCCGGCCGGTGCCAGGCCGCGGTCCACCAGGGCGGACAGGAAGCTCCGCGCGGCGACCGCGCCGGCCGCCCAGGCGGGCGGCGAGACCAGCAGGATCAGGCCGGCGACCTGGAAACGGACGAGCCGGCGCACCTGCCGCGGCGTGGCCGCCACCGTGCGCAGCAGCGCCAGGTCGCGGTACTGCCCGCGGATCGCGAAGCCGAGCGTGGTGACCGCGACGAACATCGCCATGATCATCGCGATCTCGCCGAACGCACCGCCGATCAACGCGAGGTCGGAACCGCCCTCGGTCGTGGTCGCCGCGGCGACCATCGACCCGAACATGGTGATCACGGACACCGCCAGGAACAGTGCCGTCGCGAGTCCGGCGAAGGAGGCGGGACGGGTGCGCAGAGCTCCCCAGGCCATCTTGATCATGAGAGTCCGCCCAGTTTCTCCGCGATGACCGCGGCCGACGGCCGGGTCAGGTCCTCCACCAGCTCACCGTCGGTCATCATCAGCACCCGGTCGGCGAAACCGGCGGCCAGCGGGTCGTGGGTGACCATGACGCAGGTCCGCCCGTGCTCCTCCACCCCCTCGCGCAGCAGCCGGAGGATCTCCCGGCCGGTGTTGCGGTCGAGGGCGCCCGTCGGCTCGTCGGCGAAGAGGATCTCCGGCTGGTTGTAGAGCGCCCGGGCGATCGCCACCCGCTGCTGCTGCCCGCCGGAGAGCCTGCCCGGCCGCTCCTTCTCGCAGCCGCCCAGGCCGACCTGGGTGAGCACCCTGCCGACCCGCGCCCGGTCGGTCCGGCCGCCCATCAGGCGGGTGGGCAGCACGACGTTCTCGGCGACCGTCATGGCCGGCATCAGGTTGTAGGCCTGGAAGACGAAGCCGACCGTCGAGCGCCGCAGCCGGGCGAGCCTGTGCTCCCGCAGCCTGGTGATCTCGGTCGGACCCCAGTGGACGGAGCCCCGGGTGGGGCGGTCCATACCGGCCACGCACTGCAGCAGGGTGGTCTTGCCGGATCCCGACGGGCCCATGACCGCGGTGAACGAGCCGGGGGCGAAGGTGACGTCCACTCCCTGGAGCGCGTGCACCCGGCCGCCGCCGCGTTCGAACTCGCGGCGCAGTCCCCGCACCCGGATCTCCCGGCCGACGCCACCGCCTTCCGGCCGGACACCGTACTCCTGCTCGTTTCCGAAGAGTGACATGTCTCGATTCTCGGCACGGCCGCCGTCCCGGACGATCGTGGTGACACCCGAATCCGGGGTTCGGATATCCACACCCCAGGCCTCGGCGCGGGGCCGGCCCTTTCCCGCGGCACCCCTTTCGGTCCGCCCGGCCGGCCCGCCCCCGTGCGGAGGCGGAGCGGCGGACACGGAGCGACCCGGGCGCGTGGTGTCACCCAGGCTCGACGACCTTGCGCGTCTCATGGGCGGGGAGCCATGTTAGCGCTATCATCCGGCGGTACGACCCTCCTTCGACACCCCGCGCCCTTGGTGGTGATGGCGGCGAGTAAATACAGCCGACCCGGATGTCGTCAAGAGGTACGGCCCCGGGCGCCGGCCGCGCCGGGCGGGTGCCGCTCCACTCACAGTCGGCCTCCATGGCCGCAACTTGCGGATTCGATCTGAAACTTTCATGGCCAGACATCGGTAATTTTCTGCCCGATCACTCCCGTTGGGGCCTCCAGCTGCTCCACAACACCGATATCCGAGCCTCAACCCCAGACTGATCGCTCCGAAATTTTCGCTGAGGTGTTGACATGTTTCGGTTACGTTTCCACACTGATCTCCGAGGCGGTCGGCCCTGCCCGATGTGGTGATCGGCGAGGGCCGCCGGTCATGACGCCGTCGTGGTGTGCACCTCCGGTCAGGGGTGCGGCGTCGTCCACCGGGTTCCCGCACATCCCCCCTTCCGTGATTTCAGTGTGGAGTCAGGCATGGACAGCAAGCCTTTACCCTCATCCGCATCCGCACGTTTCGGCGCCCTCGGCAGGATCATCGGCGCCGTGGGCGCCGTGGGCATCGTAGGCGCGGCGCTGATGGTGTCGACCCCGGCGAACGCGGCGGAGAACACGCTGCACGCCGCCGCCCAGCAGAGCGGCCGGTACTTCGGCACGGCCATCGCCGCCCAGAAGCTGGGCGACTCGACCTACACCTCGATCGCGAACCGCGAGTTCGGCATGATCACCGCCGAGAACGAGATGAAGATCGACGCCCTGCAGCCCAACCAGGGGCAGTTCAACTTCAGCAACGGCGACCGGATCTACAACTGGGCGGTGCAGAACGGCAAGCGGGTGCGCGGCCACACGCTCGCCTGGCACTCCCAGCAGCCGGAGTGGATGCGGAACCTCCGCGGCAGCAGCCTCCGCCAGGCGATGATCAACCACATCAACGGCGTGATGGCGCACTACAAGGGCAAGATCTACGCCTGGGACGTCGTCAACGAGGCCTTCGCCGACGGCAACTCCGGCGGCCGACGCGACTCCAACCTCCAGCAGACCGGCAACGACTGGATCGAGGTGGCCTTCCGCACCGCGCGGGCCGCCGACCCGGCCGCCAAGCTCTGCTACAACGACTACAACATCGACAACTGGAACTGGGCCAAGACCCAGGCCGTCTACAACATGGTCCGCGACTTCAAGCAGCGCGGCGTGCCGATCGACTGCGTCGGCCTGCAGTCGCACTTCAACAGCAACAGCCCCTACAACAGCAACTACCGCACGACCATCCAGAGCTTCGCGGCCCTGGGCGTCGACGTGCAGATCACCGAGCTGGACATCCAGGGCGGCTCGGCCACCACGTACGCCAACGTCGTCAACGACTGCCTGGCGGTGTCCCGCTGTACCGGCATCACGGTCTGGGGAGTCCGTGACAGCGACTCCTGGCTCGGCGCCAGCGCCACCGCGCTGCTCTTCGACGGCAACGGCAACAAGAAGGCCGCGTACAACTCCGTCCTGAACGCGCTCAACAGTGCGGACCCGGACCCGGACCCCACGCCGACCGTCACTCCCACGTCGAACCCGGGCGCCGGACAGATCCGGGGTACGGCCTCCGGGCGGTGCGTGGACGTGCCGAACGCCACGACGACCGACGGCACGCAGGTCCAGCTGTGGGACTGCCACTCCAACTCCAATCAGCAGTGGTCCTACACCTCCGCGCAGGAGATCCGCGTCTACGGCAACAAGTGCCTCGACGCCGCCGGCACCGGCAACGGCGCCAAGGTGCAGATCTACTCCTGCTGGGGCGGCAACAACCAGAAGTGGCGCGTCAACTCGGACGGCTCGATCGTGAACGTCCAGTCGGGCCAGTGCCTCGACGCCGCCGGCACCGCTAACGGCGCCCTGCTGCAGACCTACTCCTGCTGGGGCGGCAACAACCAGAAGTGGGCCTGGAACCGAGGCTGAGAGGTCGGATCATGAGACGGCACCAGCCGGTGCCGATCGGGGCCGGGACGGTGGTCGCCGCAGTGGTCGCTGCGCTGATCACCGTCCTGGCCGGTCTCGTCGTCGCGGCGCCCAAGGCGAGGGCGGCGACGTTGACCCGGATCGGCGACTTCGGAGCGAACCCCGGCAACATCCAGATGCACCTCTACGTGCCCGACAACGTGGCCGCGCGGCCCGGCGTCCTGGTGGCGATGCACGGCTGCAACGGCCGGGCGACCGACTTCCACCAGCAGACGGAGTTCGCGTCCCTGGCGGACCGCTACGGCTTCGTCGTCATCTACCCGCAGGCCAACAAGAGCGCCAACGGCCTGTCGAACTGCTTCGACGTGTGGTCCGCCGAAGCGCTCCGGCACGGAGGCGGCAGCGACCCCGTCTCGATCGTGTCGATGGTGGACTACGTCGTGCGGCGCCACAACGGTGACCCCGCGAGGGTGTTCGCCACCGGTTTCTCCTCCGGCGCGATGGAGACCGTCAACCTGCTCGCCACCTATCCCGACGTGTTCAGGGCCGGCGCCCCCTTCGCCGGCGTGCCCTTCGGCTGTCTCGGCCCGCCCGGTTGCAACGACCGGGCACCGCAGCAGTGGGGCGACCTGGTCCGCAACGCCTACCCGGGCTACACCGGTCCCCGGCCCCGGTTGATGGCCTGGCACGGCACCGCGGACGACGTGTTGAACTTCAGCATGTTGCAGAAGGAGGTCGACCAGTGGACCGACGTGCACGGGGTGAGCCGGACGCCCACCTCGACCACCAGCCCGCAGTCGGGCTGGACGCGGAGGGTCTACGGGTCCGGCCAGGTCGAGGCCTACACCGTCAGCGGAGCCGGGCACAACCTGCCGCATCCCGGCATGGCCGCGCACGCGATCCGGTTCTTCGGGCTCGACGGCACCGGTCCCACGCCCACACCGACCCCGACCCCGACGCCCACTCCGAGCGCCACCCCCGGCGGTGACGGCCGGATCAGGGGCGTCGCCTCCGGGCGCTGCCTGGACGTGCCGAACTCGAGCACCGCTGACGGCACGCAGCCCCAGCTCTGGGACTGCCACGGCGGCGCCAACCAGCGGTGGACCCTCACCTCCTCCCAGGAGCTGCGGGTTCTCGGCGGCAAGTGCCTGGACGCGGCCGGGACGGGCAACGGGGCCAGGATCCAGCTCTACTCCTGCTGGGGCGGCGCCAACCAGAAGTGGCGCGTCGGCCCGGACGGGACGATCGTCGGCGTGCAGTCGGGGCTGTGCCTGGACGCCGCCGGGACGGGCAACGGCGCCCGCCTCCAGCTCTACTCCTGCCACGGCGGCGCCAACCAGAAATGGAGCCTGGGCGCCGCCTGACGCACCCTGCGGTCCGGGCGGTCTCCCCGGGGACCGCCCGGACCGTCCGGACCGCAGTGCGTCAGATGCGGTTCCAGCGCTGGTTGGCGGCGCCGCTGCACGTCCAGATCTGGAGGCGGGTGCCGTTGGCCGTGGAGTTGCCGGGCACGTCCAGGCACTTGCCCGCGCCGAGGGCGGTGATGCTCCCGTCGGGGTTGAAGCGCCACTTCTGGTTGTTCTGGCCGTTGCAGTCCCAGATGATCACGCTGGTGCCGTCGGCGGTGCCGTTCTCGTGCACGTCGAGGCACTTGTTCCCGTAGACGCGCAGTTCACCGGCCGCCGTGGAGGTCCACTGCTGGTTGCTCTGGCCGTGGCAGTCCCAGATCCCCACCCGGGTCCCGTTGGCCTGGGAGGCTTCGGTGACGTCGAGGCATCTTCCCGACCCCGCACCCTGGATCCGGGACACGGGGGCGGGCGTCCCGCCGCTGACCCGGAACACGACGGTGCCGTGGGGCGGCACGCTCGCCGAGATGGCCCCGGTGGTCGAGGTGACGGCGTTCGTCCAGGCCTCGCGCAGGCTGAAGGAGCCACCGGACAGACCGATCGCCGAGGCGGTGGTGCTGATCGTCGTCGTGCCGCCGCCCTGGTTGAACAGTGCGACCGCGATGTCGCCGTTGCTCAGCCGTTTGGCCAGGATGCGGCGGGTGCCGTCGTTGCTGATCTGGGTGGCCTGGAGGCCGAGCGGGTCCTGGTTGATGGCGATCAGGTTCTGGTTCTTCATGATCGTGGCGGTCGCGGAGTCCATGTTCCGCATGTCGTTGCCCGCGATCAGCGGTGCGGCCATGACCGCCCAGAGGGCGAAGTGACTGCGCATCTCGGTGTCCGTCATGCCGCCCCGGCCGACCACCATCATGTCGGGGTCGTTGAACTGCCCCGGCTTGGCGTAGCCCGACAGGGGCGCGTTGACGTTGACGATGTTCTGGATGCCCATCGGGTAGCCGTTGGTCTGACCGGAGTTCCAGACGTTGGTGATGTCCTCGGTCGTGCGCCAGATGTTGGCGACGTCGCCCCAGTTCCGCCGCGGGCCGGTCTTCTCGTGGATGCTGTTGGGATTGATGCTGTAGAGGATCGGCCGGCCGGTGGCCGCCAGCGCGTCGCGCATCTTCGCGAAGACGCGGACCTGGTCGTCGATGGTGCCGGTGGGGGAACACCAGTCGTACTTGAGGTAGTCGACGCCCCAGGCGGCGAACTGCCGGGCGTCCTGCGCCTCGTGGCCCTGGCTGCCGGTGGCGCCCGGATAGGAGCCGAAGTACTGGGCGCAGGTGCGGTCCAGGGGCGCCTGGTAGAGGCCGAACTTCAGGCCCCGGGCGTGCAGGTAGTCGCCGAGCGCCTTCATGCCGCTCGGGAACCTCGACGGATTGGCCCGCAGGTTCCCGGCGGAGTCGCGGGCCGGGTCGAACCAGCAGTCGTCGACGACGACGTACTCGTACCCGAGGTCGCGCATGCCTGAACTGACCATCGCGTCGGCGGTCTGGCGGATCAGCGTCTCGTTGATGTTGCAGCCGAAGGTGTTCCAGGTGTTCCACCCCATCGGCGGAGTGCGGCCCACGCCGTTCTCCAGCGCCTGAGCCTGGGCGGCGGGGGTGAGCGCCACGGCCAGGGCCACCGTGGTCAGCAACGCGCGGGTTCGTTTCCTGCTCATGGAGGTCTCTCCTCGGTGAGTCGGAGGCCGGGTCTCCGGCGGGGGCCGGTCCGGGGCGTACAGGACGGCGTGGCCGCGGTCGTGGCCGCGGTCAGCGGTCAGCGGTCAGCGGTCAGCGGTCAGCGGTGGTCGGTGCCCGGCCACGGCGCGGCCCCCGTCAGCGGAAGGAGGCGTCGTCGACGTAGAGGCCGTCGGTGCCCGCGGTCGTCTCGACGTAGAAGGAGGCGTTGGTCAGCGTCCCGGTCCACGAGACGGTCGCGGTGCCGGTGAGCCGGGTCCAGCCGCCGGTGCCGACCGTCTGCGCGGGGGTGAGCTGGAGATAGCTCGTGGTGCCGTTCGCGGTGAGGGCCAGGGTCGCCTTCGCACCGGGAGTGCCGCTCTGCGAGCGGACCCAGACGTCGGTGGTGTAGCTCCTGCCGTTGGTGAGCCGGGCGGTCACGTCCTGGTGCGGGCCCTGCCAGGCGGAGGTGCGGCCGGAGTTGAGCAGGGACCGGCTGCCCCCGTGGGCCACGTCGGTCGCGGAGGAGAGGGTGCCGCCGGAGCTCGTCCAGCCGGTCGTGCCGTCCTCCATCGTGCCGTTGGTCAGGAGGTTCCCGCCGCCGTCGCCCCCGCCGGTGAACCGCCACCAGTCGAGGTTGAGCAGGTAGCCGCCGCCGCCCGTGAAACGCAGGTAGAGGTCACGGGTGCCGGTCGCGCCGGACACCGGGCAGGTGACCGTGGTCCAGTTCTGCCAGCCGCCGGTGCCGTTGACGGTGCAGGTGCCCACGAGAGTGCCGGTGGGGCCGCCGAGCCGCAGTTCGATCCGGCCGCCGGCGGTGCCCGAGGCCGCGCGGGCGGTGAAGGCGGTGGCCCCGCTGCCGAAGGCGACGCCCTTGACCTTGATGTGGTCGCCGTTCTCGATGAAGCCGACGTTGACGCCGCCCTCGCTGGAGGCCTCGGTCTCCACCCCGGACGACCAGGCGATGGTCTCGGCCTCCTGCCGGACGAACGGGTCGAGGGTGCCGACCTGAGGCGGGCCGGCGGTGGTCATGTTGATCGTCGGGATGGTGCCGTCGGCGTTGTAGGTGAACTTCTCCACGGCCACCGACCTGGTGTAACCGCCACCGCCCGGCAGCGCGCCGTTGTGGTAGAAGAAGTACGACCCCCCGGCGTAGTCGATGATCCCCGCGTGGTTGGTGAAGCTGCCGCCCTGCCGGGGCATGACCGTCCCCCGGTAGGTCCACGGCCCGGTGGCGCTGGGGGCCGTGGAGTAGGCGATGAACTCCGAGCAGCATTCCGCGGCGAACACGTTGTAGTAGCGGCCGTTGCGCTTGTAGACCCAGGGCCCCTCCTCGTAGAGCGTGGGGCGGCCGGGGTTGCCGCTGCGCGCGCCGAACCCCGCAGCGGTCAGCTGGACGTAGTTGATCCCGCCGGAGTAGGAGACCATGTCGCTGTTCAGGCGTACGTACGCGAGGCGGGGGTTGCCCCAGTACAGGTAGGCCTGGCCGTCGTCGTCGACGAGGACGTTGGGGTCGATCTCGTTGTTCTCGACCAGCGGGCGGTTCAGCGCGTCGCGGAACGGCCCGGTCGGGCTGTCGCCGACCGCGACGCCGATGGCCATGCCGCCGGTCGCCCGGTTCCGCACCGGGACGTACCAGTAGAACCTGCCGTTGCGGTGGGTGACGTGGCCGGCCCAGGCGTTGGCGTCGGCCCAGGCGAAGGTGGCCAGGCTCATGGGCGAGCCGTGGTCGGTCCAGTTGGCCATGTCGGCCGAGGAGTAGACGCGCCAGTCGCGCATCGTGAAGTACGTGGAGCCGTCCTCGTCGTGGCCGGTGTAGAGGTAGACGCGGCCGTTGTGGACGAGCGGTGCGGGGTCGGCGGTGTAGATCGTCTGGACGATCGGGTTGTCCGCTCCGGCCGGTGTCGCGGGCAGCAGGGTCATGACGCAGAGCACGCTCATGATCCAGGCCAGGCGGCGTGATGGTGCAGATCTCATGGCGTTCCTTTCGAGGTGGGACCTCGGGCCGGGAAGCGTTGCCCGACCTCGCACACCGTCGCCGCACGAGGCGCCGCCGTACGGGCGCCGGTATGCCTGTGCGACCCGGGCGGGCTCGGCCTTCCACCGAGCCCGCCGCGCCGGCTCCACCCGAGCCGGACCCGGGTCACGCCGTCAGCGCTGCAGTGTCAGCAGACCCGGCCGGTAGGGCAGCAGGCCGTAGTCGCCGCCGGAGTTGGGGCTGCGCCCCTGGTAGAGCAGCTGCAGGTTGCAGGGGTCGACGGTCATGGTCTGGTCGGCGCTGGTGCGGATCAGCTCACCGTGGCTGATGTCGTTGGTCCAGGTGGCGCCGCTGTTGGCCTTGCCGGCGAAGGGGTTGCCCTCGGTCGCGGCCTGCGGCGTCCACGAACCGTTCAGGCTGGTGGCCGTGAACGAGCGGAAGTAGCGCCCCTGCGAGCCGATCGCCTCGACGATCATGAGGTAGCGGTTCTGGCCCTGGAGCTTGTAGACCTGGACGGCCTCGAACAGGTTGTTCGTCGTGTCGCTCATGACCACCGTCGAGGCCGTGCCGAAGCTGCCGGGGAAGTTCCCGATCGGCATGCTGGCCCGGTAGATCTTGCCGTTGTCCCCGGCGAAGAACAGGTACATGTTCGAGCCGTCACCGATGAGCGCCTGGTCGATGGGACCCGTTCCGGAGCCGGAGATGCTTCCGGAGAAGAGCGTCTGCTCCGACGACCAGCCGTTCGGGTTGGCGGGGTCGCTCGACGTCCGGTAGGAGAAGGCGGTCCTGCCCCACTGGTAGGCGAGCACCCAGGTGTTCTTCGGGGCGAAGTAGAAGAGCGAGGGCGCGACGGCGGAGAAGTTCATCGCGTTCTGGCTGGCCGAGCCCATCTCCGACCAGTTGGTGAACAGGCCGAAGTTCATCGAGCCCCACCGCGTGCCCGTGTCGTGCGTCGTCGCGTAGACGAGCTGCCTGCCGTTGTAGGGGGCGACGGTGAAGTCCTTGAGCGAAACCCAGCCCGACCTCGGCTGCGCCAGCGGGCCCGACGACGTCCAGCGGTACGTCGACGGGAGGTTGCACGTGCCGCCCGGGTCGGGTTCGCCGCCGCCGACCTTCACGAGCTGCCACTGCTGGTTGGCGCCGCCCCAGTCGTCGTACTGCACGATGTTCGCACCGTCGGCGGTGGAGGCGCCCTGCACCTCCAGGGCCCGGTTGCTGTGCCGCGAGATGAACCTCACGTGGCCGTCGGAGGAGTCGGCCAGCCGCCACTGCTGGTTGGCGCCGTTCAGGTCGGCCCACTGGACGATCGAGCCGCCGTTGGCGGTGGAGAAGTTGTAGACGTCCAGCACCTTGCCGGAGTGGCGGGACTTGATGCGGTAGTAGCCGCCGCCGGAGTCGACGAACTGCCACTGCTGCTGGTTGCCGTTGTTACGGCTCCACTGGGTGATGCGGGCGCCGTCGCTGGTCGCCAGGTTGTAGACGTCCAGCGCCTTGCCGCTGTTGCGGTTGACCAGGACGTACCACGCGTTGGTGTCGACCGTGGCCGCGTTCGCCGGCTGGGCTGCCACGAACAGGCTCGCCAGCAGCGCGGCCATGGTCGTGAGGATGGCTAGGGGTCTGATTCTCACTTCGTGCTCCGATTTCATCAGGGCTGTGTTGCTGTGCCGCCCGCGAGGGGCCGGCCGACCGGGATGCCTTTCTGCGTTGGGGGGTGTGTTCCGGACCTCGGCCGGACGGCGGATCCGGTCAGGGGGTGGTGGTCAGGGGGTGGTCAGGTCGAAGCGGCGCACGGTCACGGCGCCGCCGAGGGCCTGGGTGGCGTAGTTGAAGATCCCGAAGCGGTAGCCCATGAAGAACTGCCAGGCGTTGTTCAACGTGAAGGCCGGGCCGAGGCCGACGAAGTTCGTCCCGTCGGTGCTGTAGGAGAAGCGGGCCTGTCTGCCCGACCCCGGGCGGATGTCGGCGTTGACCCTGAGCCAGATCCGGCCGCCGGAGATGTTCGCGCCCGCCTGTTCGGTGCCGGTGCCGGTGGTCTGCCACGAGCCGTTCATGGTCAGCCCGTTGGTCATCACGACCCGGTACGCGCCGTTGTCGCGCCTGACGCCGATCCAGGCCGACTGGTCGCGCAGCATCGCCAGCCCGGCGCGGTCGCCGTTCGCCATCTGCGAGTAGTCGAGCTCGATCGTCGCGGTCGACGACGGGCCCTGGATGCGGTGGGTCAGGGTGTTGCGGGCGTTGTAGAGGTCGCCCGTGACGGTGGCGGTCTGCAGGCGCAGGCCGTTGCCGGTGGAGAAGCGGCCGGTGTCGGGGTTGTGGTTCCACTCCCACCGGTGGCCGAGGCCGCCCGAGGTGAAGGTGTCCGGGCCGGTCATCGGGGCCACCGTGCGGCTGGTCGGGATGTTCGGCCGCGGGTAGTTCACGCCCCAGCCGCCGTTCACCGTCTGGACGGTCGGCCAGTCGCCGGTCCAGGTGATCGGTGCGAGTGCCGGGACCCGGCCGCCGGGGTAGGCGTCGACGAACGACATGTAGTACCAGTCGCCGGCCTGGGTCTGGACCAGCCCGCCCTGGTGCGGTACGCCGCCGCCGGAGATGGGACCGGGCATGTCGAGCAGGACCTGGCGCATCTCGTACGGGCCCCACGGCGAGGTGGAGCGGAGCACGTACTGGCCGTTGGCCGGGCGGGTGAGCCAGATGTAGTAGTAGCCGCCCCGCTTGTAGAAGCGGGCGCCCTCCAGCGTGCCGACGCTCGAGGGGGTCTGGAAGACCTGCTGGGCGCGCACCTGGCTGAGGCCGTCGGCCGAGAGCTGGGCGACGCTGATGGTGCCGTTGCCGTAGGCGACGTACATGGTGTCGTCGGTGTCGACCAGCAGGCCGGCGTCGTAGTAGCAGTTGTTGATCTGCGAGCGCTTGGTCCACGTGCCGTCCACGGCGGAGGCGGTGTACACGTAGGTCCGGTTGAACTCGACGCAGCCCATCCAGTAGTAGGTGCTGTTGCGGGGCCGGTAGTTCAGGGTGGAGGCCCAGATGCCCTTCACGTACGCCCGGCCGCCGTTGAGGTCGTAGGCGCCCGAGCCGAAGTCGAGCCTCGGGACCGAATGCCCGGCGTACTCCCAGTCGACCAGGTTGTAGGAGCGCAGGATCGGCGCGCCCGGCGAGTAGTGCATCGTCGAGGCCGAGTAGTAGTAGGCGTCGCCGACCCGGATGATGTCGCCGTCGGCGAAGTCCTGCCAGACGACCGGGTTGGTGTAGTCGCCGCCCGGACCGGAGCCGCCGCCGACCTTCACGAGCTGCCACTGCTGGTTGGCGCCGCCCCAGTCGTCGTACTGCACGATGTTCGCACCGTCGGCGGTGGAGGCGCCCTGCACCTCCAGGGCCCGGTTGCTGTGCCGCGAGATGAACCTCACGTGGCCGTCGGAGGAGTCGGCCAGCCGCCACTGCTGGTTGGCGCCGTTCAGGTCGGCCCACTGGACGATCGAGCCGCCGTTGGCGGTGGAGAAGTTGTAGACGTCCAGCACCTTGCCGGAGTGGCGGGACTTGATGCGGTAGTAGCCGCCGCCGGAGTCGACGAACTGCCACTGCTGCTGGTTGCCGTTGTTACGGCTCCACTGGGTGATGCGGGCGCCGTCGTTGGTCGCCAGGTTGTAGACGTCCAGCGCCTTGCCGCTGTTGCGGTTGACCAGGACGTACCACGCGTTGGTGTCGACCGTGGCGGCCGACGCCTGGGGGGTGAGGAACACGCCCAGGAGGAGCAGGGCCGCGAGGACCGCGACCGCACGCCGTACCGTGCCGGCCCGGGTGGAGGCGTCGGCGCCTCGGTTCACCGGCGGGCGGGTGAGTGGTCTGGCGCGCACGGGCGCCGGGGATGGGGGGGACATCCAGGGCTCCTTGACTGGTCGAAGATGCGTCCTCGCGAATTGTTAGCGCTAACATATGATCGTGCAGGGCTGCTCTACCGATTGAGGTGAGCGCTTTCCGCGGAGTACATCCGATGCCTCGGCCCGGCGTCAACGGGTGGGTGGTCCTCGCCGGCCCGGACGTCACCGCCGGAACACTTTCCGACCTGTGGTTTCTTCCGCTCCGGGATCACACCGCTCCGCCCGCGCCTGTGAAAGTTTCACGATCCAGTCGGGGCCGACGGTCTAACTTAAGGCCCCTGGAAGCTTAACTTGCGGTCCTGCACTGCGGCCGTGCAGTCGGCGAACCGCGGAAGCGGCGAAGGCCCGTGCCGAAGGCCTGCGGATCCGGGAGCGCGGCCTCCGGGCCCGCTGCGCGCCCGTCAGGAGAGCGGCCAGGACGCTGCCGGCGCCGCGACCGCCGTGCGAGCACACATCCGGCCGGGCGGCGATCCACCGATCGGCTGATCCGGCGCCCCCACCGTCCGGTGAGCGGGTCCCGTCTGCCGGTCGGTGTTGCAGAAGCGCTGGTCATAGCACGCTTGGTGCAGCCGAACACCGGCGGTTCCCGCTCTGATCCCGCTCCGAAAAGGACACGCACATGCCAGCAGTGATCGAGGTGCACGACCTCCACAAGCGCTACGCCGACAAGGTCGCGGTCGAGGACGTCTCGCTGACGGTGCAGGAGGGCGAGATCTTCGGGATCCTCGGCCCGAACGGCGCCGGCAAGACCACGAGCGTGGAGTGCATCGCGGGCCTGCGCACTCCGGACCGGGGCACGATCACGGTGTGCGGGCTCGATCCCCACCGGGACCGCGCCGAGCTGACCCGGCGCCTGGGCGTGCAGCTGCAGGCCGGCCGGCTGCCCGACCGGCTGCGGGTCGCCGAGGCCCTGGAGCTGTACGCCTCCTTCTACCCCGCCCCGGCCGACTGGCGCGGACTGATGCACGGGCTCGGCCTGGCGGACAAGGCCAGGACCGCCTACGGCAAGCTCTCGGGCGGGCAGAAGCAGCGGCTGTCGATCGCGCTGGCGCTGGTCGGCAACCCCCGGGTGGCGATCCTGGACGAGCTCACCACCGGCCTGGACCCGCAGGCCCGGCGCGACACCTGGGAGCTGATCGAGGGCGTGCGCGCGAGCGGGGTGACGATCGTGCTGGTCACCCACTTCATGGAGGAGGCCGAGCGGTTGTGCGACCGGCTGGCGCTGATCGACGCCGGCCGCGTCGTGGCGGTGGACACCCCGGCCGGCCTGACCGAGCGGGCCCGCATCGAGCAGCGCATCTGCTTCCGCCCGTCCCGGCCGATCGAGGACCACCTGCTGACGAGCCTGCCCGACGTCTCCGGCCTCACCCGCCGGGGCGAGCTGGTCGTCGTCAGCGGCAACGACAACGCGCTCAACGCCGTGACCACCGTGCTGGCCCGCAACCGGATCGTGGCCGAACGGCTGCGCGTCGAGCAGGCGAGCCTGGAGGAGGCCTTCGTCCAGCTGACCGGTGGCCGCCTCGGCCCCCGCTGACCGACCGCCCGCGCACGCCTCGACCCCCGCTGACCGACCGCCCGCGCACGCCTCGACCCCCGCTGACCGACCGCCCGCAGCACGCCTCGACCCCCGCCACGAGACAGAGAACGAAAGGCCACCTCCATGTCAGTCCTGAACCCCGCCCCCGCCCCCGCCGCCCCCGCCCCCGCCGCTCCCGTCACCGCCGCGCACGGTTCGGCGACGTGGCGGCTGATCAAGGCCGAGAGCAGGCTGAGCATCCGCGACAAGGTCGGTCCCCTGTGGGGTGTCGGCTGCCCGCTGATCGTGCTGATCATCCTGGGCATCGTGCCCGCCCTGCGGGAACCCGTGCCGACCGCCGGCGGCCTGACCTACTTCGACCTGTACGTGCCTGTCCTGATCCTGTTCAACCTGGCCATCCTGGCCATGACGGCGCTGCCGACCACGCTGGCGGGCTACCGGGAGAACGGCGTGCTGCGGCGCATGCGGACCACCCCGATCGGCCCGGCCCGCGTGCTGAGCGCCCAGCTGGCGGCCAACTCCGCCATCGCGCTGGTGGCGACGGTCCTGTTCCTGGCGGTGGCCGGACTCGGCTTCGGCGTCGACCTGCCCCGGCACCCCGCCGGTTTCGTCCTGGCCTGGCTGCTGGCGACCGCCGCACTGCTCGCCATCGGCCTGATGATCACCGCGCTGGCGCCCGGACGCGGCCCGGCCACCGCGATCGGCACGGTGCTGTTCTTCCCGATGATGTTCTTCGCCGGGCTCTGGGTGCCGGTCGCGCAGATGCCCGAGGTGCTGCGGACCATCAGCCACTACACCCCGCTCGGCGCGGGCATGCAGGCCTTCCAGGAGGCCTACCTGGGCTCCTTCCCGCCCGCCGCCCCCCTGCTGACCCTGGCGGCCTACGCGGCCGGGTGCACGATCGTCGCGGTTCGCTGGTTCCGCTGGGAATAGGCTTCCCGGAAACCGCCGATGAGCGGATCGGCGGTCCCGGAACACGGGGACGATGTCACCGCAGCCGGCAGGGGTGGGTCCGAGACCCGCCCCTGCCGGTTTTTCCCACGGGGCGCCGCCGATCGGGCCTTCCCCGCTCCCCACTCCCCCGCGCGGGGGACGGCGGAATGGGCGGCGTCGGCGATGTGCCGGAAGGGGGGTCCGCGGGAGCCTTACGGCATGTTGCTGGAACTCATCGCCGCGCTGGTCCTCGCGACCACCCCGGCTCAGGCCGTTCAGCCGTCGGACCTCCCGGGGATCGGCGCGCTCGTCGACGAACACGTCTCCTCGGTCATGGCCGAGGAGAAGATCCCCGGCGTGACCGTCACGGTGGTGGCGGACGGCCGGCGGGTGGTCGACAAGGGGTACGGCTGGGCCGACGTGGAGCGCCGCCTTCCGGTCGATCCCGAGAGCACCCGTTTCCTGATCGGGTCGGAGACGAAGCTGTTCACGGCCCAGGCGGCCCTGCAGCTGGTCCGGGAGGGAAAGCTGGCTCTGGACGCCGACGTCAACTCCTACCTGACCGCCTTCGAGATCCGCGACACCTATCCGGGCCGTCCGGTCACCCTGCGGCATCTGCTCACGCACACGGCCGGATTCGACGACGACCACATCCTGGGCAGCGGCGCGGACGTCCGGCCGCTGGGCGAGGCGCTGGCCGCGACCCAGCCCGCCCGGCTCCGCCCGCCGGGCACCGGCGTCTCCTACAGCAACTACGGCGTCGCCCTGGCCGGACACGTGGTGGAGACGGTCTCGGGGATGCCGTTCGAGGAGTACGTCGAACGGCACGTGTTCGCCCCCCTCGGCATGAAGGACTCGACGATCGCCTGCGGCGGGCTCGGGGACACCAAGGCCTACCTGGCGGACGGCTCGACGACCACGGCCGACTGCGCGAACTTCGCCGCCTCCGGTGCGGGGCCCGCGTCGACCGCGTCGGACATGGCCGCCTACCTGCAGGCCCAGCTGGAACTGGACCCCCGCCTCGGGACCGGGGTGGCGGCCGAGATGCAGCGGCGCCAGCACACCGAGGACCCCCGGCTGCCCGGCATGGGGTTCATGTGGGAGGAGTCGCCGTACAAGGGGCATCGCATGCTCTTCAAGGCCGGTGACATGCCCGGCATGCACACCTACATGTTCCTGCTGCCGGAGCGGGGCATCGGCATCCACGTCATGTCCAACGGCGACGGCACCGGACGGCACGGGCTGGACGGGTTCGAGCTGGCCCACAAGATCATCGACCGTTATCTCCCGGGCGCGCGCCCGCCGGCCGTCCAGGCTCTGCCCGGCGCCTCCGCGGAGCGGTACGAGGGCTCGTACCAGAGCAGCCGGACCAGCCACGGCAGCCTGCTGAAGGTGCAGGCGCTCACGGACTCGCCGGTGCACGTCACCGCGACCGCCGACGGCGGCGTCCTCACCACCGGCCTCAAGGGCAGGCAGGTGCGCTGGGTCCAGTTCGAGCCCGGCGTCTTCCAGGAGGAGGGCGGCTGGGACCGGATCGCCTTCCCCGAGCCGGGGCAGCTGGCGATCAGCCGCAGCACGGCCGTCTTCGACCGGATCGGCCCGCTGGACCACCCGTCCCTGCACCTCGCCCTGCTGGCCGCCGCGCTCCTCGCCTCCCTGGCCGCCCTGCTGGGGTTCCCCGTGGCGGCGGCGGTGCGGGCGGCCCGCAGGCGGTCGTCCCCGCCGCCCGCCGGACCTCGCGCCCCGCGCCTGCTCGCCTGGCTCGCCGCGGCCTCCGTGGTCGCCTTCACCGCCGGGTTCGGCAGCCTGCTCGCCGACCAGGGCCGGGCGCTGCCGCTGGTCCTGGAGGGGGCTCCGGTGCTGATCGCGTTGCTGGTGCTGGCGTCGCTCACGGTGCCGCTGGCCGCCGCCCTGCTGGTCTGCACGGCGATGGCCTGGTGGCGGCGCTGGTGGCGGGCGCCGGGCAGGATCGCCTACACCCTGGTCGCCCTCGGCGTGACCGCGTTCGCCGTCGTGGCGGTCACGTACAACCTCGCCGGCCTCTCCCACACCTGAACTATGATCCATTCACTTATGAGCTCCACTGTCCGTGTCGTCCGCCGCATCCCGCCACTCGCCGCGGACATCGCCGTCGCCCTGGCCGTCCTCGCCGCCCACTCGGCTCCCTTCCTGCTGACGGTCCGGGAGGCCGACCCGGTGACGGGTTACACGGTCCAGCAGTACCTTCCCGTGCTCGGTCAGGCGCTGCCGCTGCTCTGGCGGCGGCGCGCACCGCTGGCGGTCCTGGTCGCGGCGATGGCCGCGACCGGTGCCTACCTGCTGAACGATCCCGACACCGCGCCGCAGCCCGTCCCGTACGCGCTGCTGATCGCGCTCTACACGGTGGCCGTGCACGGCTCGCGGCGCGAGCGGGCGTGGGGGCTGGCCATCCTCTCCGTCGGCGCCGCCGTCCAGCTCGCCGGACTGATCCTGCGCACGCCGAGCGCGGACACGACGGTGCGCGCGCTGGTGATGTACGTCGCGGCCTGGGCGATGGGGCGGGCGACGGCCAACCGGCAGGCCCACGCCCGCCAGCTCGAACGCGAGAAGGAGATGGAGGCGCGCCGGGCCGTCGAGCGGGAGCGGGCGGCGATCTCGCGGGACATGCACGACATCCTCGGCCACGCGATCAGCCTGATGGTGGTGCAGGCGGAGGCCGGCCCGCTGATCGTGCGGCCCGATCCCGGCCGTGCCGAAGCGGCCTTCGACGCCATCGCCGCGGCCGGACGCGACGCGATGGACCAGTTGCGCCGCCTGCTCGGCCTGCTGGGGGAGGACTCCGCCGAGGCCACCCCGACGGTGGCCCGCATCGGGGCTCTGGTCGAGAGCGTGGACCGCGCCGGGCAGCCCGCCGCCCTGGTCGTCAGCGGGACACCGCGCCCCCTGCCGCCGGACGTGGAGGCCGCCGCCTACCGGGTGGTCCAGGAGGCGCTCACCAACGCCGTCAAGCACGCCCGCGCGAGCAAGGTCTCCATCGAGCTCGGCTGGCGGGCGGACGCGCTCGTGATCGACGTGACGGACGACGGCCGCGGGCACACCGGCGGAACGGGGCACGGACTCGTCGGCATCCGCGAGCGCGCGGCGGCCTGCGGCGGCTCGGCGTCCTTCGGCCACGGGCCGGGCCGGCGCGGTTTCACCGTCTCGGTCCGCCTGCCGGGAGCCGCCGCGTGACCATCCGCGTCGTGGTCGCCGACGACCAGGAGCTCGTGCGCAGCGGCTTCGCCCTGATCCTCGACATGCAACCGGACATCACGGTCGTCGCGGAGGTCGGCGACGGCGCCCAGGCGGTGGAGGCGGCGCGCCTCCACGCGCCCGACGTGGTCCTGCTCGACATCCACATGCCCGTCATGGACGGCATCCGGGCCGCCGGGATGATCTGTGCCGAGACCGCTGCGAAGATCATCATCCTGACCACGTTCAACAACGACGAGTACGTCTACGAGGCCCTGCACGCGGGGGCCAGCGGCTTCCTGCTGAAAGACGTGCGGCGGGACGACCTCGTCCACGCCGTCCGCGTCGTCATGGCCGGGGAGTCACTGCTCGCCCCCGCCGTGACCCGCAAGCTCGTCGACGACATCATCCGGCGCGACGCCCGCCCGCCGGTCGCGGTGCCGGGCATGGACACCCTGACCGGTCGCGAGCGGGAGACCCTGGCCCTCCTCGGCCGCGGCCTGTCCAACCCCGAGATCGCCGAAGCCCTGGTGGTCAGCGAGCACACGGTGAAGAGCCACGTCAGCGGAGTGCTGTCCAAGCTCGGCCTGCGCGACCGGATCCAGGCGGTCATCTGCGCCTACGAGTCCGGCCTCGTCCAGCCGGGCCACTGGCGCCGGTGACGCCTGCCGGACCGCCGGCGCCCGCGACGACCCGCCTGGCCACTGGCGCCCGCGACGACCCGCCGGACCGCCGGCGACGGCGACGGCGACGGCGACGGCGACGGCGACGGCGACGGCGACAACCCGTCACCGTGCGTCGCGTATCCGGAGGATGTACGCCGCGGTGAGCGCGACGGCGCGGTCCTCGTCACGGGACAGATCGGCGAGGGCCCGTGACGCCGTGTCCCCCGGGATGTCCGCGAGCGCCTGGGCCAGCCGCAGCCGTGCGGGCGATCCGGCGCCTCCGGGGGAGAGGCGGCCGACGAGCCCGGCGGCGATCCGATCCGCCAGCGCGGGGCGGCCCGCCAGCGCGCTCAGGGCGTCGGCCGCGTCGACGTCGTTCGTCCCCTCGACGACGACGTCGATGAGCGCCGGGATCGCGTCGGCCACTCCGCGTGCCCCGAGCGCCAGAGCGGCATGCCTGCGGACCACGACGTCGGGGTTCGCGAGGGAGTCCCGCAGCAGCGCGGTCGCCTCGCCGCCCGGGATCTCGGCGATGGACCGGACGGCGCGTTCGCGCACCTCGGCCGCCGGTGAGCCGAGGCCCTCCGCCAGCAGCGCCAGGCCCTCGCCACCCGACTGCACCAGCGCCCAGCGGAGGGCTCCGGCGACGTTCGGGTCCGTCTCGCTCAGCACCGCCTCGACCAGTGCCTCCACCGGTGCCGGACCCTCGTCGACCGAGGACAGGGCCGCGCGCTGGCGGCTGCCGGCGCTCTTGGACCCCAGCGCCCGGAGGAGGGCGACGACCTGGAGGACGTCCTCCCAGCCGGCGGGCTCCGCGGCGTCGATCCGGCGCAGCCGCGTGAGCAGCTCCGTCTCGGCCGCGATGCGTTCCCGGGTCCGGCGGATGAGGCCGTCGACGAGCTCCGACGGCGTGAAGCCGGGGTCGTCGAGCGCGCGCCCGACGTCGCGCAGCGACAACCCCAGGGACCGCAGGCTCTCGATGTGGAAGATCCGCCGGATGTCCTCGTCGGAGTACTCCCGGTAGCCCGCGCCGCTGCGGTCCGTCGGCCGCACCAGGCCGAGCGAGTCGTAGTGCCTGAGCATCCGGGCGCTGACCCCGGAGCGCCGTGCCACGTCACCGATCAGCACCGGACGTCACTCCTCTTCACTCCGCCCGTCACTCCTCTTCACTCTGCCCGTCACCGCCCCTCGCCGCACCCGTCACCCGTCCTCACCGCACCCGTCACCCGTCCTCACCCCGCCCGTCACCGCCCCTCGCCGCACCCGTCACCCGTCCTCACCGGCGCCGCCGAGGGCGACGACGCGCTTGGCCTCCTCGATCGCGAACTCGAATCCGGCGTCGGGGTCGCGCAGCAGTCGTTCCGTGGCGGCCGCGTGCCGCCGCACGCGGGGGTCGGGATCCGTCATCGCGGCGTGCAGGACCGGCGTGACCGCCTCGCCGAGTGCGATCAGCGCCCGGCTGAGGCTCAGCCGCGTCTCGCGCCCGCCGCGCCCGAGCTGCGTCGCCAGCACGCCGGCCAACCCGGGCTCCTCGCCTTCGGGCACGAGCACGACCGCCGCCCTCCAGGCGCTCCGCGCCACCTCGTCGTCGGCGTCGGTCAGGAGCGCCGGTGTGATCGCCGGCCAGGCCCGCCGGTCTCCGATCTTGGACAGCGTGTGCAGCGCCTGGCTCCGTGCCTGCGCACGCTCCGAGCGGAGCTCGCCGAGCAGCGCCGGAACCGTCACGGACGCGGGATGGCGGGTGAGCGCCCAGGTCAGCATATCCCGCACGTGGAATTCGGGCTCGACCGCGCATCGCTCGACGAGCTCGCCGACGAACCGCGGGTCGGGGGCCGTGCCGGCCGCCATCGCCGCCCGCAGCCGCAGCGACGGGTCGCCGTCGTCCAGCCCCCGGAGGGTCCTCATCATGTTCGCGTCCTCTTCCGGCATGGTCATCGGGACCACCTCCCCGAGCACAGTGAAGGCCTTGTCACCGTGTCAAGGTCAAGCCGGATCACGCCATATCTCCGAACCGCCGAACGCCCCGCCGGACGGCGACCACCCGGGCGGTGGAGGCGGGCGAAGTATGAACTTCGGTCGGATGCGCGGTCGAGACGGGCCGGGCTAGATTGCCCGCCATGTCACCCACCGTGTCATCCGCCGTGTCGCTCGCCGGCATCCCCAGCCCCTCCGAAGGCGTCTGGCACCTGGGGCCGCTGCCCGTCCGCGGCTACACGGTCTGCATCATGCTCGGTGTCGTGGTGGCCGTCGTCGTCGCCGAGCGCCGCTGGCGGAACCGGGGCGGGGCTCCGGGAACCATGGTGGACCTGGTGACGTGGGGACTCCCGTTCGGCATCGTGGGCGCGCGGCTGTACCACGTCATCACCGACTGGCAGTTGTACTTCGGGCCCGGCGCCCCCCATCGGCCGATCGACGCGATCCTGGTCTGGAGCGACTCCGGGCCGGGCTGGCGCGGTCTGGGCGTCTGGGGCGGCATCGCCCTGGGCGGGGTGGGCGTGTGGATCGCCTGCCGCCGCCGGGGCATCTCCGTGAGCGCGGTCGCCGACACCGTGGCCCCGGCCGTCGCCATCGGTCAGGCCGTCGGCCGGTGGTGCAACTACTTCAACCAGGAACTGTTCGGCGGCCCGACCGACCTGCCCTGGGGCCTGGTCATCGAGGCGGGCCGCCCGGGGACCGTGCCGGGCGTCACCACCTACCACCCGACGTTCCTGTACGAGTCGCTGTGGAACCTGGGCCTGGCGCTGGCGCTCGTCTGGATCGGCGGCCGCTTCGCGCTGCGGCACGGCCGGCTCTTCGCCCTGTACGTGGCGGGCTACACCGCGGGCCGGTTCTGGATCGAGGGCCTGCGCGTCGACCCGGCCAACGAGATCCTCGGGATGCGGCTGAACCAGTGGACGTCGATCGCCCTGTTCCTGGGCGCGCTGGCCTACGTCCACCTGACCCGGAACAAGAGGTCCGAGGAGTCCCTGGGCGACGAACGGACCCCCGCCGAGGTGAGGTGACCCCGCGCGACGGCGCCGCAGCGGGGTCCGCCGATCCGTCCGCCGGTCCACCCGCCGGTCCGCCGGGCTCCGCGGCGCTCGCCGTACGGCCTCAGGAACCGAGGTAGCGCAGGACGGCCAGGACCCGGCGGCTGTAGCCGGTGGTGTGGGACAGCGACAGCTTGTCGAACAGCGCGTTGACGTGCTTTTCCACCGCGCTCTGCGACACGTGCAGCGCCTGGGCGATCGAGGCGTTGGTCAGGCCCTGCGCCATCAGCTCCAGCACCTCGCGCTCCCGGCCGGTCAACCGGGCCAGGGGGTCGGCGTGGGTGGTGCGCGCCAGGAGCTGCCGCACCACCTCCGGGTCGAAGGCCGTGCCCCCGGCGCCCACCCGCTCGAGCGCGTCCAGGAAGTCACCGACCTGCGCCACCCGGTCCTTGAGCAGGTAGCCGACACCGTCGATGTCCCCGCTCATCAGCTCGGTGGCGTACTTCTTCTCCACGTACTGCGACAGCACCAGCACCTTCACCCGCGGTCGGCGGTGCCTGATCTCCAGGGCGGCGCGCAGGCCCTCGTCGGTGTGCGTGGGCGGCATCCGCACGTCCACGACGACCACCTCGGGCTCTCGCGCCTCCACCGCCTCGACCAGCGCCCGGCCGTCGCCGACGGCGGCGAGCACCTCGTGGCCCTCCTCCTCCAGCAGCCGCACGAGGCCCTCGCGGAGCAGGGTGGAGTCCTCGGCCAGGATCACCCGCACGACGGCTCCGCACTGATCGTGACGGGCCCGCCGACCGGGCCGGTCGCGGTGGAACGGCCGTCCGGCGCGGCCGGCCGCCGCGCCGGCCCGGGCAGACCGCCGCCCGCCGGGTCCGTCCCGCCCACGCCGTCGTCCTGTGCTCGCACGACGACCATGGTGCCATCTCGGCGGACCGCGCCAAGTCCCGGGGCGACAGGGCCGGGCAGGGCGGTTCCGATGGTCACCGCCCCCGGCGCGCCGAGGACCTCCATCAGTTCGATCAGCCAGTCCGTCATGCCCCGAAGGCTATGAACGGTCATGGTGGTCCCGGAATGAGGCGCATGACCGTCCCGGGCTGCGGAAAACCACAGGTGCGGGCGGGTACCCCCGCCCGCGGGGCGGACGGGCCGGTGCCCGCGGCCGGGCTCCCGGCCTCCCCCCGGTGCCCTCGCATCGTCATCGCATAGCGGATGTATCAATCCGGGCAGGCATCCTTGTCCCATAACGGAGACGACGGAGGAGAACACGATGAGCGGCACCGGAAGCAGCACGTACGAGGGGTTCACGGCCGAGGAGCGGGCCGCGATGAAGGAGCACTCCCAGGAGCTGAAGAAGGCGGCGCGGCGCGCCTCGCAGGCGGAAAAGGCGGCGGAGGCGGAGCGGGACGTGCTCGCGAAGATCGCCGAGATGCAGGACTCGGACCGGGTCATGGCCGAGCGCGTCCACGCGGTCGTCAAGGCCGAAGCCCCGGTCCTCGCACCGAAGCTCTGGTACGGCATGCCCGCCTACGCGCTGGACGGCAAGATCGTCTGCTTCTTCCAGAGCGCGGAGAAGTTCAAGGCGCGCTACGCGACGCTCGGATTCAACGACCCGGCGAAGCTGGACGAGGGCACGATGTGGCCGACCGCTTTCGCCCTGACCGAGGTGACGGCCGAGGTGGAGGCGCGCATCGCCGCGCTGGTGAAGCAGGCGGTGGCCTGAGGCCCGCCGTGCCCGGCGGACCCGGCGCCGGGCGCGCCGCCGGGTCCGGGCGCCGGGGAGGGCGAGGCGGTCCCCGGCCCCGGAGAGGGCGGAGCGGATCCCCGGCCCCGGGGAGGGCGGGGCGGGTCCTTCTCAGTCGTCGAGCAGCCGCCACGCGGTGAGGGCGATCCTGGCCCGGGTCAGCCCGGTGGGCTCGGTGAGGTCGATGCCCAGGATCCTTCCGAGCTGTTCGACGCGGCGGGCGACGCTGCTGTGGTGCAGGTGGAGGAGGTCGGCGGCGCGGCGCAGGGAGCCGGTGGCGCAGTAGGCGTCCAGGGTCTCCAGGTCTTCCGGATCGCCGGCCAGGCGGGTGACCGCGGCCACGTCGGGATTGTCGCGCGTGGCGTCCCGGGGGATCCGAGCGAGCAGCGCGATCGCGCCCAGCTCGTCGTGGTGGACGACCGGCCGGCGCGGGGTGGTGAAGCGGAGGGCGGTGCGCGCCTCCCGCCACGATCGGTCGGGGCTGCCGGCGGCGCCGATGCCCGCCCGCACGCCCGCCGGGAACCGGGCCGGGTCCACGGTGGCTGCCAGGATGACGCCCGCGTCGGCGAGCGGCGCCGCCTTCACCAGGCGGGCCGGGCAGACCAGGCCGCCGACCTGGCCGAGCGGGAGCCGCGACCGTACGGCGACCACGTGGACCGGCAGGCCGGCGGCGAAACCCAGGAGCTGCAGCGCCCGCGCCCTGGCCGCCTCGTCGCTGCCGGAGCTGATCGCCAGTTCGACGAGGGCTGGATCGGCCATGGTGGTGCGGGCCGGGCCGTACCGCTCGACGACCGCTCCGGCGGCGATGGCGAGCCGGTCCAGCAACACCTCGTCGAGCGGGCCCGGGGGGCCGGGGCGTTCCAGCCAGACCGTGCCGATCTCCTCCTCGTCGAGTGTGATCGGCGCCGTGCTGGACGCTGGGGACGACGGAGCGGACACCTGCCCGTCACCGGGTGAGAAGCGGATGGCCCGTCCCGTGCCGTGGAGCCGGATCCCGGCCACGCACTCGGCCAGGCCCGCCGAGGCCCGGGCGAGCGCCGGGAGGTCCACCCGCCGGCGCATCAGCGTGTCGTAGAACATGACGACCCGGATCGCGCCCCCTGCCTGCGGGTCCAGGTGCGACAGCCGTTCGGCCACTGCCTCCATGCCAGGAGGATAGGTCCTCCTGGCATGGAGGAGGCGCGCCGACCTCCGCGGGATCGGCACGGGATGCGCGACGGACGGCGGATGATCCGGGGAGCGGCGGCCGTGAGGACGGCCGGCGTCGATGCCGGACCGGAGGCGTTCGTCCCGCTGTTCCCCGAGCCGACCCGACCGACCCGGTCACCGCGCGCAAGGGCCTCGCCGAGCCGGCCCCGAGCACCCGTTCCCGGCCGCCCGCGGGGTGCGTCACCATCCGCCCTCGAAGAAGGCCATGCGTCACCATCCGCCCTCGAAGAAGGCCAGGAGCGCCGGCGCCGGGTCCGCCGCGGTGGCGGTGTTCGCCGCCCCGATGACGATCACGAGCAGCGCCGCCGACGCCGAGAAGACGCCGAACGATCCCAGCACGCGCCTCGCCCGCCCGCCGGACGGCCCCGTTCCGGCGAACCCCCTCCACGACGCCGCGCTCATGCCGACGAGGGCGACCGCCACGACCGCGGCGACCCCGGCCAGCGCCACGTGGTACCGGGCGAAGTCGTCGATCATCACCTCGAGGGCGGGAGGGGTCGGGCCGCCCGTGCTCAGGTGGCCGGCCAGCCCCCGCCTGACCTGGTCGAGCGTGTCCGCGAGCGCTCCACCGGGTTCGCCGGTCGTCAGCATCGGCAGCAGCGAGGAGAAGGGTGCCACCGCGCCCTGGATGTTGGCCATCACCGCCGCCGTCGAGCCCAGCGCGAGCACCGTGACGAGGACGCCGGCGGACGCGAGAGCCGTGCTCCTTCCCGCCCCGGTGCCGCCGGCCCTCAGGAACGCCTTCCAGAGAAGGACGCCGAGTGCGGCGAGCACGGTCAGCAGGATCGCGGCGATCACGGCCTTGGCCACGTGGTAGCGGAACCAGTGATCGACGATCCCCGCCAAGCCGGGAGGGAGGTCCCGGCCGCCGGAACCCCAGTACTCGGTGAACCTCTCGCGGAAGGCTCCGGCGAGGGCGCGCTGGCCGGCGAAGCCGTCGCCCGGCCCGGCCCCCGCCAGCGTGCGCGGGGCGACGACGAAGGCGGCGGCGAGGGCCGCGGCGAGGACCGCGAGCACGGCGATCACGCTGCCGGGGGCACCTGCGGATCGCGGCGGGACGGTGGGACCGGGCAAGGGGACTCCTCCGGTTCGATCGGGGACGCGGACGGCGTATCCGCTGGTGGGCGGTGGCGCCGTCGCCGTTCCGATCACCATTCCGCACCGGCGGCCACCCGGTCACCGGAGCGGGCCGGACATCCGGAGGTGGGGTCTGCCCCACCTCCCGGCGGACGGGGCGGGGCCGGGACAGGCGGAGGACTAGGCTGAGTCCATGATCGGATCGCTCCCCGCCGCGGTCCCGCGCCGGTCGCGGCCGGGCGTCAGGTTCGTCCTCCGCGTGGGGCGCCGCACGACCGTGGAGTCGCTCTACCTGCTCACCGCGCCGGTGACCGCCGCGGCCGGCCTGCTGCTGGTGCTCACCGGTCTGTGCGCCGGAGCGGCCGGTTCACTGCTGCCGGGCGGGTCTCCGGTGGCGGCCGGCGCGCTGGCGCCGGTGCGGTGGGCCGCCGGCGTGGAGCGGTGGCGGATCGCCAGGGTGCGGCCCTCCGCCGGAGCGGAGGGGGCGGACCGGTGGCGGGGCTCCGAGGCGGCGGCCGCCACGTCCGACCCGGGGCTGTGGCTCGGCGTGGTGCACGCGGTGGTGGTGCTCCCCGTCGCTCTGGCCACCTCGGCGGTGACGGTGCTGTGGTGGTTCGCCGGCCTCGGCGGGAGCACGTCCGCCCTGCGCGGCCTCTACTCGTCCGCCGACCGGATGCGGCCCATGACCCTGACCGTGGGCGACGACCGGTCCCACATCGCCTTGAGCCTGGGACTGACGTCGCCGGCCGAGCGGCTCGCCTTCGGGACCGCGACCGGCCTGCTGCTGCTGCTCACCCTGCCGCTGGTGACCCGGGCGTGCGTCGCCGTCCAGGCCGGGCTGGGGCGGACGCTGCTGTCCGACGCCTCCGCGTTGCACCGCAGGATCAGCGGACTGGAGCAGGAGCGGGACACCGCCCGCGCGCAGACCGTCGCCGCGGTGACGGCCGAGGCCGCCGCGCTGCGCCGGCTCGAACGCGACATCCACGACGGCCCCCAGCAGCGGCTGGTCCGCCTGGCGATGGAACTGGGCCGCGCCCAGCACCACTTCGACAGCAGGCCGGAGGTCGTCCGCGCGGCGCTCACCGACGCGATCGTCCAGACCGAGGAGGCACTGGAGGAGCTGCGGGCCCTGTCGCGCGGCATCGCCCCGCCGATCCTCGCCGACCGCGGCCTGCGCGTGGCGCTCACCGCCCTCGCCGCGCGCTCGACCGTGCCCGCCGAGCTCGATGCCGACCCCCTGGACCGCCGGCTGGACGCCGCCGTCGAGACGGCCGCGTACTTCGTGATCGCCGAGGCCCTGACCAACGTGGCCAAGCACAGCCGCGCCGGCCGGTGCACGATCGGACTGCGCCACGGCGGGGGGACCCTGCGGGTCTGGGCGGCGGACGACGGGGTGGGCGGCGCCGCGCCGGACAAGGGGCACGGGTTGCGGGGGCTGGAGGACCGGCTGCACGCGGTCGGCGGCCGCCTGCGGGTCACCAGTCCCCCCGGCGGCCCGACGACGGTCACCGCGGAGCTGCCGTGCTGCTGAACCCGCCCGGACCGCCACCGGACCGCGCGGCCCGCGGTCCGCTGCGGATCGTCCTGGCCGACGACGCGGTACTGCTGCGCGAGGGCCTGGTCCGCCTGCTCGCCGAGGACGGTCACCAGGTGGTGGCCGTGGTCGGGGACGGTCCGGCCCTGGTCGAGGCGGTGCTCGGACACCGCCCGGACGTGTCGATCGTCGACGTGCGGATGCCGCCGACCTACACGGACGAGGGCCTGCGTGCGGCGATCACGGCCCGCTCGCGGTTGCCCGGCGCCCCCGTACTGGTGCTCAGCCAGTACGTGGAGGCGTCCTACGCCGGAGATCTGCTCGCGGACGGCACGGGTGCGGTCGGGTACCTGTTGAAGAACCGGGTCGCCAGGGTCGAGGAGTTCCTGGACGCCCTGGACCGGGTCGCCCGGGGCGCGACGGTGCTCGATCCCCAGGTCGTCGCGCAGTTGCTGGCGGGGCAGCGCCGGGACGCCGTACTGGAGGCCCTGACCCCGCGCGAACGGCAGCTCCTGGCGCTGATGGCCGAGGGCCGCTCCAACGCGGCCATCGCCGAGCGGCTGGTGGTCTCCGCCAGCACGGTGGAGAAGCACATCGGCAACGTCTTCGCCAAGCTCGGCCTGCCGCCCGACGACGCCCATCACCGCCGGGTCCTCGCCGTCCTCGCCTATCTCAGGGCCTGATCGCGGGCGGCACCGGCCGCCGGGCCGCGGACGCCGGAACGGCCCCGCCGCCCGGCCTCCGCCCCGTCGGGAGCCGGTGCCGTCCGCGGTCAGGCCCGCCGGGCGGCGCACGCGGCGTCGGAGATCCCGCCGGACGCGGCCGGGCAGGCGCCCGGACCGGTCAGGAATCGAGAAGCGCCGCTCTCCGGACCGCGCCTAGCCTGGAGACCGCCGCCACGACCTGCGGGGGCGGCACCGGCGGAGAGCGCGGAGGCGGCCCCGCCCGACGGATGGAGACCCGATGACCCCGACCGCGAAGACGGCCGCGCAGCCGCCCGTGCCGGACCCCGCCGACGGCCACGACCTGATCCGCGTGCACGGCGCGCGCGTGAACAACCTCAAGGACGTCAGCGTCGAGATCCCGAAACGCCGGCTGACGGTGTTCACCGGCGTCTCCGGCTCGGGCAAGAGCTCACTGGTCTTCGGCACGATCGCCGCGGAGTCGCAGCGGCTGATCAACGAGACCTACAGCGCCTTCGTGCAGGGTTTCATGCCGGCGCTCGCACGGCCGGAGGTCGACGTCCTCGAAGGGCTGACGACCGCGATCATCGTCGACCAGCAGCGGATGGGCGCCGACCCCCGCTCCACGGTCGGCACCGTCACCGACGCCAACGCGATGCTGCGCATCCTCTTCAGCCGGCTCGGGCGGCCGCGCATCGGCTCGCCCCAGGCGTTCTCCTTCAACGTCCCCACGGTCCGGGCGAGCGGCGCGATCACCGTCGACCGCGGCGCCCGCAGGGCCGAGAAGGTGAGCTTCACCCGCGTCGGCGGCATGTGCACACGGTGCGAGGGCCGGGGCACGGTCACCGACATCGACCTCACCCAGCTCTACGACGACTCCAAGTCGCTCACCGAGGGCGCGTTCACCATCCCCGGCTGGAAGTCGGACAGCTTCTGGACCGTGCGGGTCTACGCCGAGTCCGGTTTCGTCGACCCGGACAAGCCCATCCGCGACTACACCGAGAAGGAGCTCCGCGACTTCCTGTACCGGGAGCCGGTCAAGGTGAAGGTCGACGGCGTCAACCTCACCTACGAGGGCCTCATCCCGAAGATCCGCAAGTCGTTCCTGTCGAAGGACCGGGAGGCGATGCAGCCGCACATCCGGGCCTTCGTGGACCGGGCGGTCACCTTCACCACCTGCCCCGGGTGCGACGGCACCCGGCTCAGCGAGGAGGCCCGCTCCTCGCGGATCGGGGGCGTCGGCATCGCCGACGCCTGCGCGATGCAGATCAGCGACCTGGCCGAATGGGTCCGCGGCCTCAGCGAGCCGTCGGCGGCGCCGCTGCTCGCCAAACTGCTGCACACCCTCGACTCGTTCGCGGAGATCGGGCTGGGCTACCTCTCGCTCGACCGGCCGGCGGGCACGCTCTCCGGCGGCGAGGCGCAGCGCGTCAAGATGATCCGCCATCTCGGCTCCCCGCTCACCGACACCACCTACGTCTTCGACGAGCCGACCGCCGGCCTGCACCCCCACGACGTCCAGCGGATGAACGGGCTGCTGCGGCGGCTGCGGGACAAGGGCAACACGGTGCTCGTCGTGGAGCACGAGCCGGAGGTGATCGCGATCGCCGACCACGTCGTCGACCTCGGCCCCGGCGCCGGTACGGCGGGCGGCGCCGTCTGCTACGAGGGGACCGTCGAGGGCCTGCGGGCCGCCGGCACCGTCACCGGCCGCCACCTCGACGACCGGGCCGCCCTCAAGGAGACGGTCCGCACGCCCACGGGCACGCTGGAGATCCGCGGCGCCACCCGCCACAACCTCCGGGACGTCGACGTCGACATCCCGCTCGGCGTGCTCTGCGTCGTCACCGGCGTCGCCGGCTCCGGCAAGAGCTCGCTCGTGCACGGCTCCATCCCCGCCTCCGCGGGTGTCGTCGCGGTCGACCAGGCGCCCGTCCGCGGCTCGCGACGGAGCAACCCGGCGACCTACACCGGCCTGCTCGACCCGATCCGCAAGGCGTTCGCGAAGGCCAACGGCGTGAAGCCGGCGCTGTTCAGCCCCAACTCCGAGGGCGCCTGCCCCGACTGCAACGGCGCCGGCGTCGTCTACACCGACCTGGGGATGATGGCCGGCGTCGCCGTCCCCTGCGAGGAGTGCGAGGGCAGGCGGTTCCAGGCGGCGGTGCTGGAGCACCGCTTCGGCGGCCGCGACATCGGCGAGGTGCTCGCGATGCCGGTGACCGAGGCCGTGGAGTTCTTCGGTGCCGGCGAGACGCGGATCCCCGCCGCGCACGCGATCCTGACCCGGCTCGCCGACGTCGGGCTCGGCTACCTCGGCCTCGGCCAGCCGCTCACCACGCTGTCCGGCGGCGAGCGGCAGCGGCTCAAGCTGGCCGTCCACCTGGCCGGGAAGGGCGGCGTCTACGTCCTCGACGAGCCGACCGCGGGCCTGCACCTCGCCGACGTCGAGCAGCTGCTCGGCCTGCTCGACCGGCTCGTCGACTCCGGCAGGTCGGTCATCGTCGTCGAGCACCACCAGGCGGTCATGGCGCACGCGGACTGGATCATCGACCTCGGCCCCGGCGCCGGCCACGACGGCGGGCGGATCGTCTTCGAGGGCACGCCCGCCGAGCTCGTCGCCGCCCGCTCCACCCTCACCGGCGAGCACCTGGCGGCCTACGTCGGCGCCTGACCGCGGCCGGGAACGGGCGGCGGTGGCCGGGGACCGGGACCCGCGACGGCCGGGCGGTGACGGCCGGGCGGTGACCGGCCGCGGTCAGGCGCCGTCCGTCGTGAGCAGGCCGCGCCGGAAGGCGGCGGCGACGGCGGCCGCGCGGTCGTTGACGCCGAGTTTGGTGTAGATGTGCAGCACGTGGCTCTTGACCGTGGCCTCGCTGATGAACAGGCGTGCGGCGATCTCCCGGTTGGTGCCGCCCTCGGCGATGAGGCGGAGGACCTCCAGCTCCCGGGTGCTCAGCGGGTCGGCGGGGGTGCGGACCTGGCCGAGGAGGCGGGTGGCGACCGACGGGGAGAGCACGGCCTCGCCCCGCGCCGCCGTGCGCACGGCGCGGACGAGTTCGTCGCGGCCGGTGTCCTTGAGCAGGTAGCCGGTGGCCCCCGCCTCGATGGCGGGCAGGACGTCCCGGTCGGTGTCGTAGGTGGTCAGCACCAGGACGCGGGCCGCGCTGCCCAGCCGGGCGAGCTCCTTGATGGCCGCGACGCCGTCCGTCCCCGGCATGCGCAGGTCCATGAGGATCACGTCGGGGCTCAGCGCCCGCGCGAGCTCGACGGCCCGGGCGCCGTCCGCGGCCTCGCCGAGCACCTCGAAGTCCGGGTCGCCGGCGAACATGCCGCGGATGCCGTCGCGGACGATGGGGTGGTCGTCGGCGATCAGCAGCCGGATGGGGGTCGTGGAGGGCTCAGCCACGGGCCACCGCCGGGACGCTCGCGGAGATCGCGGTGCCCGTGCCGGGCTCTGACTCGACCTCCAGCGTGCCCGCCAGCCGGCTCACCCGCTTGCGCATCGCGGTCAGGCCGAACCCCCCGCCGTCGCGGACGCGTTCCGGGTCGAACCCGGCGCCGTCGTCACGCACGTCCAGGGTGACCACGTCCTCCATGTACGACAGGGTCAGCCCGACCCGGGACGCGCCGGCGTGCTTGGCCGCGTTGGCCAGGGCCTCCTGCGCCGTGCGCAGCAACGTCTCCTCGACCTCCGGATGCATGGGACGAACCGTACCGGTGACGGTGAAATCCGCACGAACCTTGTTGAGCTCGCCCCACCGGGCCACGACGCCCTCCAGCGCCTCGGGCAGCGGCGCCGCCTCCAGCTGGCCGGGGCCCACCGCGTGCACCGAGCGCCGGGCCTCGGCGAGGCTCTCCCGGGCCAGCCGTACCGCGTTGTCCACGTGGCCCTGCCAGTCCTCGGCCTGCTTGGCCGCCTGGAGCTGGGTGATGATGCCGGTCAGCCCCTGGGCGAGGGTGTCGTGGATCTCGGCCGCCATGCGCTGCCGCTCGTCCAGCACGCCCGCCTCGCGGGCCTGGACCAGCAGCTGGGCCTGGAGGCCGGCGTTCTCCCGCATGGTCTCCTCGAGCCGCGCCACCATGCGCTTGCGCTCGGTGCTCCGTTCGGCGGTGACCTCTCCGACGAAGCTGAACAGGCTCACCGCCGCGACGATGGCGGCGGTGAAGAACAGCCGGGTGAGGATCTCCGACGGGGTGGGCTCGGGCAGGCCGCCGCCGTAGGCCGTGACGCTGATCGCCGCCGTGGCGGTCACCCCGGCCGCCCGCCACTTCCCCTTCAGGTACTGCCAGGAGTGGAGATAGCCGGTGAAGCCGAAGAAGCTCGCGAACCACACGCCCTGCGTGCAGAGCGCGCCGATCAGGACCACCAGCCCCGCCACGTAGACCGCACCGCCGGCCGCGCCCCGCGGCGCCAGCCACATCCAGGCGGCCGCGAGCGCGGTCAGGCCGGACGTGATCCACGGGCTGCCGCCGGCGGCCAGGGAGAGCACCGCGGAGATCACCAGCAGGACGTACGGCGCAGCCGCCATCTGGCGCTCCAGCAGCCGTTCCCATCGGTCGAGCCGGCCGGTCATCCGTCACTCCCAGCGGAAGAACTTGGCCGCCGCGATGCTGACGACCAGGGCGTAGACGGCCATCACACCGAGCAGCAGGGGGCTGGGGGCACCGCCCGCCCAGACCTCCCGCATGCTCTGCGCGAAAGCACCCAGAGGGGTGAACTCCCCGATGCGGATCAACATATCGGGCATCAGGTGGACGGGCTGCATGAGCCCGGCGAGATAGGCCATCGGGAAGTACAGCAGGACCCCGATCCCGTTGGCGGCCCGGCCGTTCGGCGCCAGCGCCGCGATCAGCAGGCCGACCGCGAACATGCTCGCCGTACCGAGGATGAAGACCGCTGCGGCGGGCAGCCCCCCGGCGGGCAGGCGGGCGCCGAGGACGGTGCCCGCGACGGCCAGCAGCAGCCCGCAGGCGGCCAGCGCGAGGACGAGGAGCAGCAGCAGCTGAACCGCCAGGAGGTTGCCCGGGCGCACCGGCGTGACCGACAGTCTCCGCAGGATGCCCCGCTCGCGGTAGGTGGCCAGGGTGGTGGGCAGCATGTACAGGGCCACCAGCCCCACGGCGATGGCCAGCGCCATCGGCAGCAGCACGGTGTCGCCCGGCTCGATCGAACTTCCGAACACCACCAGGATGAACAGCGGGATGAGCAGGGAGAAGAGGGCCCCGGGCTCCCGGGTCAGCAGCTTGGTCTCGACGAAGGCGAGTTTCATCATGATCGTGTTCCTTTAGTCGAAGGACCGGCCGGTCAGGGCGGTGAACGCGTCTTCCAGGGTGCGCTTGTCGATCCGGAGGTCGCTGACGAGGACCTGGTGGCGGGCCAGGTGCGCGGTGACCGCCGTGGCGAAGTCACCCGTCCCGGTGACGACCATCCGGTTCCCCTCCCTGGACACACGGGTCACCCCGAGCAGCCCCTCGACGCCGGCCGGGTCCCCCGCCATCAGCGTGAACCGCATCCGGTGCTCGCCCCCCGCCAGTCCGGCCGGGGTGTCGATCGCCACGACCCTGCCGCGGTTGAAGACGGCGACGCGGTCGCACAGCTCCTCCACCTCGTCCATGAAGTGGCTGACCAGGACCACCGTCACACCGCCCGCCCGGACCTGCTTGATCAGCTCCCAGGTGGCACGGCGGGCCTGCGGGTCCAGCCCGGTGGTCAGCTCGTCCAGGAAGGCCACCCGCGGGTTGCCGACCAGCGCCAGCGCGATGAAGAGCCGCTGCTTCTGGCCGCCGGAGAGCTTGCCGAACCGGGCGTTCCGCTTGTCCGCCAGCCCCCACTCCTCCAGCAGCTCCCGCCAGTCGCGCGGGGCGGCGTAGAAGGAGGCGTACAGGTCGAGGGCCTCCCACACCTTGATGTTCTCCGGCAGCTGGGTCTGCTGGAGCTGCACCCCGATCTGCTCACGCACCCTGCGCGCGTCCTCGACCGGGTCGAGCCCGAGGACCCTGATCGTCCCGCCGTCGGGCCGCCGCAGACCCTCCACGCACTCCACGGTGGTGGTCTTGCCGGTGCCGTTCGGCCCGAGGATGCCGAAGATCTCGCCTTCCTCCACCGAGAACGACACCCCGTCCAGCACGGTCAGGTCCGCGTACCGCTTGCGGAGGTCTGTGACTTCGATGACTGCCATGGCTCAAGCATCTTCCGCCCGCGCCCGGGGCGAATCGACCTGCCGGTCGTGATCGGCGGCGGATGGTGCTGATCCGGAAATCCACCGAACGGTGGATACCGCTCGCCCCTGCACCCCGCACCGCAGCGCCCTGCACTGCGCTCCCCTGCACTGCGCTCCCCTGCACCGCGCTTCCCTGCACCGTCCTGACCGGCCCGGAGACCCGGTGACACTCGTGTTAGCCTCTTCGCCGTGACCAGCCTTGACGTCATCACCGAGCGCTCCGATCCCGCCGTACAACGGATCATCGATGTCACGAAGCCTTCGAGGTCCGTCGTCCGCACGGCGCTGATCGAGGACTCCGAGCCGCTCATGCAGAGCATCCGCGCCGGGGTCGAGCTCATCGAGGTCTACGGCCTGGAGACCGTTCCCCTGCCGGGTGACCTGCTCGCCGCGTGCGAGCAGCGCGGCGTCCCGGTCCGCCTGCTCTCCCCCGCGATCGCCAACCAGGTCTTCAAGACCGAGAAGAAGCCCAAGGCGTTCGGCATCTGCCGGGTCCCGCGTCCCTGCGGCTTCGCCGACCTGACCGGCCGGAAGGGCGACCTCGTCCTGCTGGACGGGGTGAAGATCGTCGGCAACATCGGCGCCATCGTGCGGACCTCCTTCGCACTCGGCGCCTCGGGCATCGTGCTCGTGGACAGCGATCTCGTCAGCATCGCCGACCGGCGCCTGATCCGGGCGAGCCGCGGCTACGTGTTCTCGCTCCCGATCGTCCTCGCCTCCCGCGCCGAGGCGCTCCGCCACTTCCAGGACAACGGCATGCGCCTGATGGCCTTCGAGGCCGGCGGAGCCCTCACGGTCAGGGACCTCGGCGGCATCGACGAGCGCCTCGTCCTCATGTTCGGCAGCGAGAAGACCGGCGCGTCGGGCGAGTTCTCCGGCATCTCCGCCGAGTCGGCGTCGATTCCCATGAACCCCGAGGCCGAGTCCCTCAACGTCTCCGTCTCGGTGGGGATCGCCCTGCACGCGCGGGCCCACCGCAACCTCGCCTAACGCCGGCGGCGCCGGGCTCCGGGCCCGCCGTCCCCTGGTGAACCCGCGGCCGGCGAACCTCAGGCCCACGGGTGCCGGGGCAGAGCGGGCACCGGTCGGGCGCGCGGCGCCCGGGGCCGATTCGCTACCGTCCTCTCCGTCCCCCTTGAGAGGAAACCCCGGATGCGACGCCTGCCCCCCGCCCTCGTAGCCGTGCTCGCCGCGAGCTCGCTCCTCCCGTCCCCCGTCCTGGCGCAGTCCGCCCGGAGCGGGGAGAGCACCGCGACCGCCCGCGGACCGGTGCAGGCGATCGGAGGAGAAGCGATCGAAGGGAAGGCGGTCAGGGGGAAGGCGACCTTCTACGAACTGCGGTCCGGAGGGGGAAACTGCTCGTATCCCTCGCCTCCGGCCGACGGCCTCTACGTGGCGCTCTCCCCCCGCGAGTACGCCGCCGCCGCCTCCTGCGGCGGTTATCTGGACGTCACCGGGCCGAAGGGCTCCGTCCGGGTCAAGGTCGTCGACCAGTGCCCGGAGTGCCCGGTGGGGCACATCGACCTGAGCCGCAGGGCCTTCACCCGGGTGGCCGGCTCCGGCAGGGGCACGGCGCGGGTCGCCTACCGCCCGGTCCGCGACCCGCGGATCGGCAGACCGCTCTCATTCCGTGTCAAGGAGGGGTCGTCGCGGTGGTGGCTGGCCGTGCTGGTCATCGACCACGGCAACCCGCTCGCCTCGGTGGAGGTGAAGGCCGCCGGCGGCGCGTGGCGCAGACTGGCCCGGGCCGACCACAACCACTGGATCGCCGCCTCCGGCGCAGGCCGGGGTCCCTTCACCTTGCGGGTCACCGACACCCACGGGCGCCGGGCCACGGCGGGACGCGTCCGCCTGGCCCCCGCCGTCGTCCAGCGCACCGCCGCGAAGCTGTACTGACACGGTGCCGGTCAGCGGTGGACCGCGTCCGGAGCGTCGTCCTCCGCCAGGAAGCCCCCGGACTGGTGGTGCCAGAGCCGGGCGTAGGGGCCCCGGGCCTGGAGCAGCTCGGCGTGGCTGCCCTGTTCCACGATGTGCCCCCGGTTGAGGACGACGAGCCGGTCCATCCGGACGACGGTGCTCAGGCGGTGCGCGACCACGAGCGCGGTGCGGTCCTGCATCAGGCGCCACAGGGCCTCCTGGACGAGGATCTCGCTCTCGGAGTCCAGGGCGCTGGTCGCCTCGTCCAGCACCAGGATCGGGGCGTCGCGCAGGATGGCGCGCGCGAGCGCGACGCGCTGCCGCTGGCCGCCGGAGAGCTTGACGCCGCGCTCCCCGACCAGGGTGTCGAACCCGTCCGGCAGGGACTCGACGAACTCCGTGACGTGCGCCGCCCGCGCGGCCCGGAGGATCTCGGCGTCGGTGGCGCCCGGCCGGGCGAACGCGAGGTTGTCCCGCACGGACCGGTGGAACATGGCGGGCTCCTGGGGGACGTAGGCGATGAGGCCGCGCAGGTCGGCCTGGCGCAGCCGGGAGATGTCCTGCCCGCCCACCAGGATCCTGCCCCCGTCCACGTCCATGAGACGCAGCAGCAGCCGGGTGAGGGTGCTCTTGCCGCCGCCGGACTGGCCGACCAGGCCGATCTTGGTCCCGCTGGGGATGTCCAGGTCCAGGTCCTCGAAGAGCGGCGGGCCGTCGGCGTACGCGAACCTCACCCGCTCGAAGCGGACGCCCGCGTCGGCCGGGCGCAGCGGCTGCGGGTCGGGGGGGTCCACCACGGTCGGCGGCACGAGGAGCAGCTCGGTGAACTGGGCCGCCTCGGTGAGCACGCTCTCCATGCGCCGGTATATCTGGTTGAACTCGAACATGATGTTGATCGCGTTCGAGTAGTAGGTGAACGTCACCACGACGGCCTCCACACCGAGGCCGCCGCGGAGCGCCACGGCGAGGAGCAGGCCCGCGGTGCTGGTGAGCACCGACAGCGGGGCGACCACGGTGTCCACCCGGAGGTTGCCGTAGTCCCAGGAGCGCAGGGACAACCGGTGCTGCTCGGCGAGCCTGGCCCGGTGCTCGACGGCTTCGCGCTCCTCCGCGGCGAATGCGCGGACCGTGTCCATGTTGGACAGCACGTCGGCGACGTGGCCCGACACCCGCACCTTGGCGGCCTCGCGTTCGTCGACCAGCGCCTGGCGGCGGCGGATGAGCGGGGCGACGAGGACGGCGGTGAAGACGATGAGGCCCAGGAGCACGACGACCAGCAGCGGGTGGTACCGCCACAGCACCACCGAGGCGAAGGCCAGGGGGACCACCTTGGCCATGATCGAGAACGTGAGCGTGTCGGCGAAGTCCTCGAACCTGGAGGAGAATCCGAGCACCCGTTTGGTCAGCGATCCGGCGAAGTTGTCGTGGAAGAACGCGGCGTCCTTGGCCAGCAGCGCGTCCATGCCCACCACGCCGAGCCTCTCGATGCCCCGGGCGTCGGTGCGGTTCAGGAAGTGCAGCCCCACCCGCCACAGCACCTCGCCCGCCAGCAGCAGCGCGCCGAACCCGAGCACGTAGGGCAGCAGCGCGTCGACGGAGCCGTCCCCGCCGCCCGACAGGTGCCCCACGAGCCCGGCCACCGCCAGCGGCGCCAGGTAATACAGGCAGATGTTCCCCATCGCCGGCAGCGTCAGCGCGGGAACCGCGACCCGCCACTGACGCCTCAGCTCACCGCAGTAGTGGCGCAGCGCCAGCAGAACCGCCGATCTCCGCACGGGCGGGCCGTCTCCGGAGCCCTCCGGCGATCCGAGCACAGTCATCAGCCCTCCCGAACGCCGACCCCACCGTGGCCATGTTGCCGCAGCGTACGAGGAGGAAGCGAGCGGTTTTCCGCCCGCCCCCGCGGCGGGCCGGACACCCGGTGAACCGCCCGGCCGGCCTTCCGGGCGTCCTGTACGGCCCGGCCTCCGGCACGTCCTGTACGGTTCCGGAACCCGTCCGGCGGCCGGACCGGCTCAGGTGACCGGGTCGGACAGCGGCTGCGGCGGCCGCCGGTGACGGGCCCGGCGCGGCGGGTCGCCGTGGTCGTGGTCGGAGTCGGCGCGGCGGGCGCCGGTCAGGGCGGCCAGCGCGGTCGTGATCGGCACGGCCGCGATCAGCCCGAGGGTGCCCACCACGCTGCGGACGATCTCTTGGGCGAGCACCGGGTTGGTCAGCACCTCGCCCAGGGGCTGCTCGCCGACGCTGATCAGCAGCAGCAGCGGCAGCGACGCGCCGGCGTAGGCGAGCACGATCGTGTTGATCACCGAGGCGATGTGGGAGCGGCCGACCCGGGCCGCGGCCCGGTACAGCCGGGCGAACCCGTACCCGGGATTGGCGTGGGCCAGTTCCGCGACGGTGGCGGCCTGGGTGACGGTGACGTCGTCCAGTACGCCCAGGGACCCGATGATGATGCTGGCCAGCAGCAGTCCCTGGGTGTTGATGCGGTGGCTGGTGTCGAGGTAGAAGGAGCTCTCGTCGGTGATGCCGTTGAGCTGGACGACGCCGATGGCGGCGTAGGCCAGCGCGCCGGTCAGGGTCAGGCTGGCCACGGTGCCCACGATCGCCACCGAGGTGGTGACGGTGAACCCGTGGGTGAGATACAGCACGGTCAACATGATCGCCGCGGCGCCGACGACGGCCACCAGCAGCGGCGGCTCACCGGCCAGGATCGCCGGGATGACGAACGCCAGCAGGAGCACGAAGGTGATGCCCAGTCCGACCAGGGCCATCACCCCGCGCCAGCGGCCGAACGCGATCACCGCCAGCGCGAAGGCGGCGCCGGCCAGCAGCAGCGGCGAGGACCGGTCGTGATCGGAGATCTGGTAGGGCGGCACCTCCAGCTCGCTGTCGGGGGTGTGGATGAGCACCACGTCGTCGCCGGCGGCGAAGCGCTGCGCGCCCGGGCCGCTGGGCAGCGGGGAGACGACGTCCCCGCCGGCCTGCGGGCCGCTGGTCAGCCGGACGCGGGCGTCGCCGCAGGTGGCCGGGTCCGGCGCGGGCGGCGCGGCCTGCGGCTCCCCCTCGATGGGCGGCTCCTCCGGGCAGGGGGTGAGGGTGATCGCGGTGATGGTCCCGTTCACCCGCTGCAGTGCCGGCTGCTGCGCGGTGGAGACCGGTCCGGCCGGCCACAGCCAGACCAGCGCCGCCACGGTGACGACCGCCAACGGGATGATCACGGCCAGGATCGCCCGGACCGTCGCCCGCGAACCCGCCGGGAGGTGGCCGTGCGAACCGTGGGAATGGTCGGCGCCCATGGGCGAGGCTCTCCTAAGGCACGTGCGGGTGGGATGAGGCGCCGCGAGGTCGCCGCGGGCGGGGGGAGGCGGTCCGGGACGTCACCGCCGCCACGATCGTAGCCGCACCGCGCCGTGCCGTACCGCGCCGCGGTGGGACGGGACGGGACGGGACGGGACGGGACGGGACGGGATGAACCCCGCTCAGCGGAACGGGACGAACCCCGCTCGGTTGGACATTAGACTTAAGTCATTCGCTCTCTTGAGTCATTCGTGTTTATGGAGGTAGGTTTGGCGCCATGACCGCACCCGAGACTCCGACCACCGCCGAGGAGCTGCGCGGGGTGGGCCTGCGGGTCACGGCCGCCCGCGTCGCGCTCCTCGAGACCGTCCGAGCCGGCGACCACCTCGACGTCGAGGCGATCGCCTCCGGGGTGCGCGACCGTGTGGGCCACATCTCCCTCCAGGCCGTGTACGAGGCCCTCCACGCGCTCACCGCGGCGGGACTCCTGCGCCGCATCGAGCCGGCCGGCAGCCCGGCCCGGTTCGAGGGGCGCGTCGGGGACAACCACCACCACGTCATGTGCCGGTCATGCGGCGTCGTCGCCGACGTCGACTGCGCGGTCGGCGAGGCGCCCTGCCTGACCGCGTCCGATGCCCACGGCTTCTCGATCGACGAGGCCGAGGTCATCTACTGGGGCCTGTGCCCCGCCTGTTCCACCAGCGACTCCTGAACACCTCTCGTCCCTCAGTCCGGAAGGATTTCCATGTCCGAGAACCACGACGCGATCGTCACCGACCCGAAGGCGGAGGAGGGCGGCGGCTGCCCGGTCGCGCACGGCCGTGCCTCGCACCCCGCCCAGGGCGGCGGGAACCACCGGTGGTGGCCTGAGCGGCTCAACCTGAAGATCCTCGCGAAGAACCCCGCCGTGGCCAACCCCCTCGGTGAGGACTTCGACTACGCCGAGGCGTTCAACAGCCTCGACCTCGCGGCCGTGAAGCGGGACATCGCGGAGGTCCTGACGACCTCGCAGGACTGGTGGCCGGCCGACTTCGGCCACTACGGCCCGCTCATGGTGCGGATGGCCTGGCACAGCGCCGGCACCTACCGGATCACCGACGGCCGCGGCGGCGCCGGGGCCGGCCAGCAGCGGTTCGCCCCCCTCAACAGCTGGCCGGACAACGCCAACCTCGACAAGGCCCGCCGCCTGCTCTGGCCGGTCAAGAAGAAGTACGGCCAGAAGATCTCCTGGGCCGACCTCCTGGTCCTCACCGGCAACGTCGCCCTGGAGACGATGGGCTTCAAGACCTTCGGCTTCGCCGGCGGCCGCGCGGACGTCTGGGAGCCCGACGAGGACGTCTACTGGGGCCCCGAGACCACCTGGCTCGGCGACGAGCGCTACAGCGGCGACCGGGAGCTGGAGAGCCCCCTCGCCGCGGTGCAGATGGGCCTCATCTACGTCAACCCGGAGGGCCCGAACGGCAACCCGGACCCGCTCGCCTCGGCGCGCGACATCCGTGAGACCTTCCGCCGGATGGCGATGAACGACGAGGAGACGGTCGCCCTGATCGCGGGCGGCCACACCTTCGGCAAGACCCACGGCGCGGGCCCGGCCGAGCACGTCGGCCCCGACCCCGAGGCCTCCCCGATCGAGCAGCAGGGCCTGGGCTGGAAGAGCACCTTCGGCACCGGCAAGGGCGGCGACACGATCACCAGCGGCATCGAGGTCACCTGGACGAACACCCCGACCCAGTGGGACAACAGCTTCTTCGAGATCCTGTTCGGCTACGAGTGGGAGCTGACCAAGAGCCCCGCCGGCGCCCACCAGTGGAAGCCGAAGGGCGCCGCCGGTGACGGCACCGTCCCGGACGCGCACGACCCGTCGAAGCGCCACGCCCCGGGGATGACCACGGCCGACCTCGCACTCCGGTTCGACCCGATCTACGAGCAGATCTCGCGGCGCTTCCTGGAGAACCCCGACGAGTTCGCGGACGCCTTCGCCCGCGCGTGGTTCAAGCTGACCCACCGCGACATGGGCCCGGTCGCGCGCTACCTCGGCCCGGAGGTCCCGAGCGAGGTGCTGATCTGGCAGGACCCGCTCCCGGAGCGGACCCACGAGCTCGTCGACGCCGCCGACGTCGCCTCCCTCAAGGGCGACATCCTCGCCTCGGGCCTGACCGTGTCCGACCTCGTGTTCACCGCGTGGGCGTCGGCCTCGTCCTTCCGCGGCAGTGACAAGCGCGGCGGTGCCAACGGCGCCCGCATCCGCCTCGAGCCGCAGAACGGGTGGGAGGTCAACGACCCCGACCGGCTCGCGCCGGTGCTGCGCACCCTGGAGGGGGTCCAGGAGGCCTTCAACGCCGCCCAGACCGGCGGCAAGCGGGTCTCGCTCGCCGACCTGATCGTGCTCGGCGGCTGCGCGGCCGTCGAGAAGGCCGCCAGGGACGCCGGTTTCGACGTCGAGGTCCCCTTCACGCCGGGCCGCGTGGACGCCTCGCAGGAGGAGACCGACGTGGAGTCGTTCGCCGCGCTCGAGCCGGCGGCCGACGGGTTCCGCAACTACCTCGGCAAGGGCAACCGGCTGCCGGCCGAGTACCTCCTGCTCGACCGGGCGAACCTGCTGACCCTGAGCGCCCCCGAGATGACGGTCCTCGTCGGCGGCCTGCGCGTCCTGAACGCCAACCACGGGCAGTCGCCGTTCGGCGTCTTCACCAAGACGCCCGGGGTGCTGACCAACGACTTCTTCGTCAACCTGCTCGACCTGGGCACGGAGTGGACGTCGGCGTCGGACGACGCGAGCACCTTCGAGGGCCGCGACGCCGCCGGCTCGATCGAGTGGACCGGCACCCGCGCCGACCTCGTCTTCGGGGCGAACTCCGAGCTGCGCGCGCTCGCGGAGGTCTACGCGAGCGACGACGCGAAGGAGAAGTTCGTGAAGGACTTCGTGGCGGCATGGGACAAGGTCATGAACCTCGACCGGTTCGACCTCGCCTGATGATCCCGGCGTCCGGGCCGGCCCGCGCGGGCCGGCCCGGACGTCCTCGTTCCCGGGGTGCCGGCCGGACGCCGTCACCGGTCGAGGTTCCCGGGGCTCCGGCCGGACGCCGTCACCGGTCGAGCGAGAGCGGGAAGGAGACCGGGCCGCCGGGGGTCCGGACGGTCGCCCGGCCGCCGGCGCAGGTGACCTCGGGATCACCGGTGCCGGGGACGATCAGGGTCAGCACGGAGCGCGCCGCGGGCGAGAGCACCGTCGCCGACCGCGCCGTCCGGAGGTGCCCGGTCGCGATCTCCCGGTGCTCCACCTCCTGCCCGCCGAGCGGCAGGCCCGAGGCCGGGGAGAGCTGGACCAGCGTCACCCGCCGCTCCCCGTCGGCCAGCACCACCCGCCCGTCGCGGACGGAGACCACGGTGAGCGACGGGTCGAAGTGCCAGAGGCTGCGCAGCGCCGACCCGGCCGGGACCTCGTCGAGCACGGCCATCAGGTCGGCGCCGTGGACGACCAGGACCGAGCGGGTGCGGCGGACGCCGTACGCGTCGTCGGTGAGCCGGAAGCACTGCCGCTCCGGGCCGGTGGACGCGCTCACCAGGTGCGTCGCCGTACCCTCCCGGAACGTCGCTCCCGGCACGACCGGGACGTTGTGCGCCTCGGGCGAGGCCGTCCACCGCTGGTACGGCGTGCGCTCGTAGGAGTGGAAGCCCGCCTCGACCAGGACCGCGCGGCCCCGGGCGTGGTAGGTGACGCCCAGGTGGTCCTCGTGGCCGTGCAGCCTGCGCCCGGGGCCGAACCTGATCGAGTAGTACGCCGAGGCCGGGTCGTCCCAGGCGGTCCTGGCGAAGACGTAGCCGGCGTCGAACACCCGCACCGTCTCCCGCCGGGCGGGGAATCCCACCGGGCGCACCCCGGCCGGGCCGTCGCCGATCGGCACCAGGCTGCCGTCGGGCTGGGTGGCGTGGGCGACGTAGGACTCCAGCGCCGCGCGCCGCGCGGCCAGGGCGGGCGGGACCTCCATCCCGCACCTGGTGATCGTCTCCAGCGCGACCCCCAGCCGCCGGTGGACGTAGAGGCCGTACCGCGGCGCCTGCTCGTGCAGCGCGCCCTGCCCGTCGATCGCGAGCAGGGCCGAGGCGGTCATCCGCCGGACGGCCAGATCCTGCCAGGGCCGGTGGCCGAGGCGGCGTCCGACCGTCAGCAGCGCGATGTCCTGGTCCAGGCCGTGGTTGTGCCCCCGGCGGTAGAGCGCCGGATCGGCCAGGACCCGGCCGTGCTCGGCCAGGCTCCGGCGCAGCCAGCCGGCGCGCACGTGCGCGCTGAGGCAGACCAGCGCCGGGCCGCGCAGCGCGACCGGGTGCTCGGCCCAGGCCCACGGGCTGACCCCGGCCCCGCCCTGGGGGTTGCCGCGCACCCAGTCCTCGGCGATCGCGGCGGCGCGGTCGAGGAACTCCCGGTTCCCGGAGCGCTCGTACTCCACGACCAGGCCGCCCATCCAGCGCAGCGCGTGCAGGTTGAGCGCCCAGGAGCGGCTCCGGTGCGGGTCGGCGAGCCAGTCGATCCCCCCGGTGCCCAGGTCGACGGGCGGGAGGCCGGCGAACACGACCCGGCCCCGCAGGACCTCCGCGGCGTCGATCGCGGGGAAACCGCCGGGCACGCAGACGGCCGGGCCCTCGCCCGCCCGGAGGGACGGCAGCGCGGACCGCTGCCCGGAGGCCCGCGGGAAGGCCCGTAGGAAGGCCGCGCCCGCGCGGCGCAGCCGGACCGGTACGGCGGGCCGGTACACGGCGGGGCCGGGCACCGTGATGACGTGCTTGAACAAATGCTTGCTCCAATGAACGGCGCGAGCGGCCCCTGCGCGCTCGCGGACTGCGCCCGCGTGCCCGCGGGTCGCCGGGGGTCCGCACGGGCGGGCCGGGACGAGGGAACGGCCCGATGGGACGGGCCGGCCCCGGAGACCACCCGGTGAGGCGGGCTACGGCAGGCCGGGCGCGGCCGGTTCGTCGTCGGTCCAGCCCGCCTCCAGCACCAGTTCCACCTGGTCTCCTCCGGACCCCGGCGGGCCCGCGACCGTGGCGGAGAGCACCTGCGAGTCGCCGGGATCGATGATCAGCGTCCGCCGGACGGCGGGAGCGGCCCGCAGGTCGAACGAGAACGCGGCGCCCCTGCGGCCCCGTTCGTCCGTCGCCTCGCCCAGGTAGCGGACGTTCGGCAGCTCCGCCAGCGCCCGGTAGGCGGCCGCCCGCACGGCCGGCGGCGACGGCTTGCTCCACAGCAGGCCGCTCAGCGCGTCGGCGACGACGCCGTCGAACGAGTCGAGCGGATCGGCCCCGGAGGCGCCGGCCGCCCGTCCCTCCCGCACCGCCCCGCTCACCCACTCCTTCAGCGCGGCGGCATCGGTCGGCAGCCCCTGGATCTGCTCGAAGGTCATCGCGCGGCCGGCCATGCTGAACGGCACCCTGCCCGTGGCCGCCGTGAGCCGCCCCTCCTCCGCCGCGGTGGACAGCAGGCGTCCCCGGCTGGACCACTCGGCGGGCGAGCCGTCGCGTCGCCAGGCGTCCTCGTCGGCCGGGTGCGCCCCCAGCGCCCGGGAACCCGACCAGACCCGGCCGTCCCTGGCCACCCACTGCTCGGTGACCCGCGACTCCACCAGCCGGTAGCGGTTCCCGCCCCGGCCGAGCGGCTCCGGATGGGTCTGCCGGTGCAGCTTCCTGACCCTCCAGTACGCGCCGGTCGCCGCGGGCTCGGCGGCGGCCGTGCTCGCCGCCGCCAGCAGCACCGACCGCCCGGAGACCGTCGTGATCCGGTCCGGCCCGCCCGGGCCGCCCGGCTCACCGCCGGTCGCCCCCGGGACCACGAGCGCCACCGCCACGGCGGCGGCGAGCCCTGCCGCGACCGGCGCCCACGGCCGCCGCAGACGGCTCCGTCCCGATCCCGCCCCCGGACCCCGGAGGAGTCCGGTCCCCGGACGCCCGGCCCCCCGGCCCCGGCGGAGTCCGACCGCTGGATTCCCGGTCCCCCGGCCCCGGAGGAGTCCGACGCCCGGACGCCCGGCCCCCCGGCCCCGGCGGAACCAGGCCACCGGGCCCCGGCGGGCACCGGCGTCCGGCAGGTCGCGGACCCCTGCCTCGACCCGGCCGCGGACCCTGGCCTTGAGGAACGGGTCGGCCTGCGGCTCGCCGTACAGCTCGCGGAGCGTCCTCAGCTCATCCACGGCCGGTCTCCTCAGGGTCGAGCATCGGGTTGCCGCCGCCCAGCGCGGCGCGCAGCTTCTTCCTGGCCCGGCTGAGCCGGGACCCGACGGTCCCGTACGGGATGCCCAGTGCGGTGGCGATCTCCTCGTGGCTCAGCCCGGCCAGGGCGACCAGCAGCAGGACGTCGCGGTCGCGCCGGTCGAGCCCGGCCACCGCCGCCGCGAGCTCCGGCCGCAGGCTCTGCGCGCTGACCCGCGCGGCGACGTGCTCGTCGTGGCCGGGGGCGTCGGCGTCCGGGCCGTGGCGCCCGAGCGCGCGCAGCGTGCGCACCTCCAGGCGGCGGTGCCTGCCGACGAGGTTGGTGGCGATGCCGTACAGCCACGCCCGCACGCCGGCCCGGGAGGGGTCGTAGGAGGCCCGCTTGCGGAACGCGGTGAGGAACGTCTCGGCGACGACGTCCTCGGCGTGGTCGGGGCCGAGGCGCTGGGCGACGTACCGGTGGATCTCTGCGAAGCAGGCGTCGAAGACCGCGCCGAACGCCTCCGGGTCGTCGAGGGAGAACGGGCCGGTCCCGGTGCCCTCCGCGGGCGGGGTCCGACCGGCCTCCACCGCGGGCAGGGTCCGACCGGTCCCCTCCGCGGACAGGGCGGCCCGGGGCGGCGCGGTCACGATGGTCTCCCCGGCATGTGCACCCTCTCGAAGACGGATCGGCGGTCGCTTCTTATCGCCCGATCCGCCGATCCGCTTTCACGGTCTCAGATGTGACCTCCGTCACTCGTCCCGGGACCGTCAGGACGCCGCCCGCCTCCGCCGGCCCGTAACCGCGCGGCGGACCGGCCGTCCCGCGCGACCACCGCCACCGCCGGCCCGCTCCGGCCCCGGGGGCGCAGGAGCGCGTCGAGCGCCCACGGCCCCGGGCCGAGCACCGCGACGAGGAAGAACGACCAGCAGAACAGCGCCGCGAGCTCTCCGCCGTTGAGCAGCGGCAGGAGGTGGTCCGGCTGGTGCACCACGAAGTAGGCGTACGCCATCGAGCCGGAGCAGATCAGCGCGCTGATGCGGGTGAGGAGCCCGGTGAGCACCAGGGCCCCGAAGACCAGCTGGATCAGCGCCGCCCACCACCCGGGCCAGGCGCCGAACTCCACGGCCTGGCCGGTGCCGCGGTTGCCGCCGAGGACGCCGAAGATCGACGCCAGCCCGTGGAACAGGAACAGCAGGCCCGTCACGGCGCGGAAGAGCGAGAGCACCGGCCCGCAGAACCGGTCGAGCCCCATCGCCGGTCCGGCGCCGATCGGTTCGTCCCTCATCGGCTCACCTCTCGTCCCCGGTGCGTCGGACGCATCGCTTCCCCCATCGCTCGTGCCATTTCCGCCAACTGCCGTGCTCAATATTCCGTCGGCCCCCAATTACGTCAACCAGAATTGGCGAAATTTGAGATTCGGCTACGGTGGAGTCCATGGACGCGACGTCGGGGGACCTCGAGGCACTCGGCCTGCTGTCCGAGCCGCAACGGGCCCGCCTCTACGAGTTCCTGGCCGCCAACGGGCCGTGCACCCGCCAGGAGGTCTGCGAGGCCCTCGGCATGGGCCGGACCCTGGTCGCGTTCCACCTGCTCAAGCTCGAACAGGCCCGGCTCGTCACGACGGTCGACGAACCGGCGGGCACCGGCCGCCGCGGCCGTCCCGCCCAGCGCTACCGGGCCGCCCGGCGCGAGCTGAACGCCTCGGTGCCGCCGCGCCGCTACGAGCTGCTCGCCGAGATCCTGCTCCGCGCCGCCCGGGAGCACCTGCCCTCCGAGTCGTTCACCGAGGCCGCCGTCCGCGCGGCCGTACGGCTCGGCCGCGGGCTGGCCGCCGAGCAGGCCGCCTCCGGCGCCCCCGACGCGCTCTGGGACCTCCTCGGCCGGCTCGGCTACGAGCCCGCCGCCGACGGCGGCTCCGTGCTGCTGACGAACTGCCCGTTCCAGCGGATGCGCGCGGTCGACACCGAGCTGGTCTGCTCGGTGAACGCCGCCCTGGCCCGGGGCTGCCTCGACGGCCTGAACGCCTCGGAACGGTTCACCGCCCGGCTGCGGCCCTGCCCGGACAACTGCTGCGTGCTCCTCGAACCCGCCGCCTAGCGTCGCCGGTCCGGCACGCTATGCCCGGGAGGCGTCCGGGTGGAGGCCGCCGAGCCGGCCCTCCAGGCCGTCGAGGAGGGCCTGGAGGCCGTACTCGAAGGTCCGCTCGGGGGCGGCGGCGTAGTCGGTGGCCATCGGGGTCTCGAGGCGGGCGCGCAGCCGGGGGAAGTCCATGGCGACCTCGCGTGCCCTGACCATCGTGTCGGCGATGAGCGCCTCGGCGTCCGCGCCGTCGCGGCTCAGCCGCCGGGTCAGGGAGACCATGGCCGAGGCGCCCAGGACGTCGCCCAGCACGAAGGTGAAGACGGCGGCGGCGGCGCGGTCGGCCTGCTCCCCGGTGAAGCCGGCCGCCTCGTAGACGGCGAGGCTGCGGTCGTCGTGGCGCGCCTTGCCGGGACCGTGGAAGAGATGGGTGCCGAAGGCCTGCACCAGCCACGGGTGCCGGCTGAGCATGGCGTGCAGGCCGGTGGCCATCGCGGTGGCCGCGGCGCGCCAGCCGGCCGCATCCGGGTCGGGCAGGTCGATCTCGTCCCAGACCCGGTCGCCGGCGAGCAGGATGAGGTCGTCCTTGTTCTTGACGTGCCAGTAGACCGCGGTGGCCGCGGCGCCCAGCCGCCTGCCCAGGCTGCGCATGTTCAGGCCGTCCAGACCCTCGTCGTCGAGCAGCTCGATCGCGGTCCGGACGATCTGCTCCTTGGTCAGCGTGTCGCGCGGCATGGGCTCACGATAGGGCATCCAACCGTTCTTGCACAAAGTTCAAGAAGCGTCTTGCACTTAGTTCAATCGGCGGGTTACGGTTCACTTGAACTTAGTGAAAGTAAAGACGGCGCCTCCGGGGCGCCCGATGAAGGAGAGCTTCCGTGAGCGTTTTCACCGCCGTCATGCAGTCGCTCGTCGCCGCGGCCTTTCTGAGCATCCCGCTGGTCCGGCACCGCTACGGAGCCGTCGCGATGGCCGGCGCACAGGCGGAACTGGCCCGTCAGGGCGTGCGGACCACGGTCCTGGCCGAGAACGGGATGCGGTTCGACGCCGGCGGGCACGAGACCGCCGCCCCGGCCGCGGTGGCCGCGGTGATGGCGGCGCTGGCCGCGCTCAACCTGTCCGGCGGCGACTGGGCCCGGCCCCTGACCTGGATTTTCCAGTCGCTGGTCCTGGTCGCGAACGGCCTCATCCTGTACAGCCAGCTGACCGCCGCGAAGTCCGTGCAGACCGCCTTCCGGCGCAAGGGCGACCCGGCGCTGGCCCGCATCGACGTGCCCGCCCTCCTCAAGGCGGCCGAGGACGACTTCCCCGCCTGGACCTGGACCCTGCAGAACCTGCGGCACACCGTGGTGTTCGGCGCATCGGTCCTCGCCCTGACGGCCACGGCCCTCACCTGAGGCGCCGAGCCGCTCCCCCTCGCCCCTCCGCCCGGAGCCCGTCGCACGCACCCGGCGGTGACGCGCCGACCGCCGCCGGCACCACACGGCGGGACCCCCGCGGAAAATTCCCGCGGGGGTCCCGCGGCGTCTCAGCCCTGGTACGGCGGCGCGACGCCCCAGCCCCACCGCGGCACCGGCGCCTGCCGCACGGGTGCGGCCCCGGGCTGGGAATTGGCGAGGGCCAGGCGGGTGCCCCACTCGATGTAACCCATGAACGCCGCACGGAACTCCGGGTCGTCGGGCAGGCCGACCTCGTCGGCGGCGTCGGCCAGCAGGCTCACCCAGCGGCGGCGCTGGGCCTCGGTGATCGCCCGGTTCAGGTGCATGCCCAGCATGTGCGCGTAACCGCCGCGCTCGCCGGTGTAGCGCGCCGGGCCGCCGAAGACCTCGGCCAGCCACATGGCGACGTAGCGGGGATGGCCGGGGTCCATGTGCGCGAAGAGCGGCCCGACCACGTCGTCGACCCGGACCGTCTCGTAGAACCGCTCGGTGAGGCGTTCGAGCGCCTCGGTCCCGCCCATCCAGTCGTACAGGGTGGGGACGGCGCCGCCGGTGCCGCGCACCGCGGCCGGCTCGTAGTGGCGCATCTCCTCGATCATGCCGACGTAGGGCCGGACCTCCGCGAGGAAGCCGGGGAACAGCTCGCCTCCCCGGAACCCCTCCAGGTGGTCCTTGGCCGAGGTCCAGGTGATCCGCAGGATGTAGGAGGCGGGGTCGTCGGCGCAGCGGCTGAGCTCGTAGTCCGCGCACTGCGGCGCCCGCGCGAGGAGGAGCGCCGCCCTGCCGTAGGCCTCCTCGAACGCGGCCGACCGGTCGTCGGGGATGCGGTAGCGGATGTACTCCACGATCATGGTCGTCCTCCGGAGGGCGGGATCGAATCCTCCGGTCCACTATGCATGATCTGTAATCATGTAATCAATAGGAAAGATCACTGGCTGGGGATCCGCCGCGTGGCCCGCCGGGCACCGGGCACCGCCACCGAGGTCCGGTGCAGGGGCCGATGCCGGGCCCGCCGCCGGGGCCCGTGCGGACGCCATCGCCGAAGCCTGATGCGAGGGGCGGCGCCGGGACCCGGTGCGGAGGACGGCGCCGGAGCCCGGCGCGGACGCCGCTGCCGGGGGCCTGGTTCGGAGGACGGCGCCCGGCGTCACCCCAGGCCGTGGTCACGGGCGTAGACGGCCGCCTGGGTGCGGTCGCGGAGACCGAGCCGGTGGAGGATGCGCGATATGTGGTTCTTCACGGTCCCCTCGCTGAGGAACAGGCGCTCGGCGATCTCCCGGTTGGTCGAGCCCCGGGCGATCAGCCGGAGCACGTCGAGCTCCCTGGCGGTCAGGGAGGCGTCCGGCCCGGCGCCGGGCCGGACCGCGAGGACCGACGCCAGCCGCGCCGCCGCCGCCGGGTCGAGCTGGGCGATGCCGGCGTGCGCGAGCCGTACGGCGGCGGCCAGTTCCCGGGCCGGCACGTCCTTGAGCAGGTAGCCGGTCGCGCCCGCGCGCAGCGCCTGGACGACGTACTCCTCGTCGTCGAAGGTGGTGAGCATGACCACCCGGATGCCGGGGGCGCGGTCACGCAGGGCGGCGACGGCCTCGACCCCGCCCATCCCGGGCATCCTGACGTCCATGAGCACCACGTCGGGCGCCAGCGCGACCGTCTGCTCCACCGCTTCGTGCCCGTCCGCCGCCGTGCCGACCACGGTGATGCCGGGCTGGATGCCGAGCAGCGAGGCGACGGCCTCCCGGATGAGCCGCTGGTCGTCGACGACCAGGACGCGCACCGCCCGGTCGGAGGTCTCCGGGGATGCGGGGTTCCCCGTGGGCACCGGCGTCCTCGGACTCGTCGGCACCCCTGCGCGGCCGTGTCCCCTCGGGGCCGCGGAGGCGACCACGGGGATCTCCCGAGTCTCGGAGGTCGCGGGGCTCGCGGGGCTCGCGGGGGTCACGGGGCGGTCCGCCGGGGGATCGTGACGGTCAGCCGGGTCCCGCCGCCGGGGGCGGCGCCGATGTCGACCCGCCCCCCGGCCAGGTGCACGCGTTCCCGCATGCCGAGCAGGCCGTACCCCTCCCTCTCCGGCGCGAACCCGCGGCCGTCGTCGCTGACCACCAGCTCGGCACCCGCCGCGCCCAGGGTCGCGGCCACGGTGACGCGGGTGGCGCGCGCGTGCCGCCTGGCGTTGGTGATGCCCTCCTGGGCCGCCCGGTAGACGGCCCGGAGCGCCGCCGGATCGTGTCCGCGCTCATCACCGGCGAGTTCCAGGGCCACGGCCACGCCGTCGTCCGCCTGTCCCTCCACCAGCTCGGCCAGGGCGTCCGCCAGGTTGAAGGAGCCGCCGCCCTCCTCGCGCAGCGTGCGGACCGACCGCCGGACGTCGCCCAGCGCGCGCCGCGCCGAACCGTGCGCGTCCGCGATCGCCCGGTCCGCCGTGGCGGCGTCCAGCTCCCGGAAGGCCGCGGCCTTCTCCAGCAGCACGACGACCGCCGTCAGGTGGTGCCCGAGGTCGTCGTGGATGTCCCGGGCCACCCGGTTGCGCTCGGCCGCGGCGGAGAGCTCGGCGACCCTGGCGGCGGAGGCGGCCAGTTCGGTCCTGGCCCGCCGTTCCTCCACCGCCACCGCGGCCATGGCGACGGCCAGGACCAGCCCCACGGAGAACATCAGCAGGTCGGACACCTGCTCGGGATCGGCGTACCAGCGCGGGTCGGCCACCGCGCCCGCCACCGCCAGGGACAGGGCGCAGGCCACGGCCAGCACGACCGCGGCCGTGCGGCCGAAGGCGAAGTACGCGGTGAACGGCACCAGGACGAACAGCGCCCGCGACAGTCCGGACCCGTCGGCGGCCGCGACGGCCGCGAACAGCGCGATCCGCGCGCCGAGCAGCACGGCCGCCTGCCGCCGGGGCGTGCCCTCCGGGTGGCGGCGCGCCTCCAGCAGGTCGAGCCCGGCCAGCGCGGCCAGGCCGCCGGCGAACAGCGCCGGCCGGGTGTCGCCGAACCCGGCCAGCCAGGCGTACACGCCCGCCGCCAGCACCGCGCCGTAGAGCACGGGCGACACCCACGGCACGGGGCGGGAGAGGGACATGCCCGCCAGACTACGGCCGGACCGCACGCCGCTCCACCCGCCCGTCCCGCCATCCGGTACACCGTCGCGGTCCGGTACGCCGCTCCGTCCGGCCGTCCCGCGGTCCGATACGCCGTCCCGGTCCGGTACGCCGCTCCATCCGGCCGTCCCATGCTCCGGTACGCCGCTCCACCCGGCTATCCCGCGGTCCGGTACGGCACGGCCGCCCGCCGGGGCGACGCCTCGCCCTGCCGCAGCGACAGCGACAGCCAGATCAGCGATGCGGCGACCAGCACGTGGACGACGCTGTTCAGCGGGGTGTCCGGCAGCGGCGCGAGCAGTGCCAGCAGCACCAGGGTGACGCCGTAGCCCACGGCGGGGACGCGCGGGAAGACCCCGGTGCGCAACATCGACACGGAGAACAGCGCGGTCCCGACGACGAAGAGCACCATGCCCCCGAGCAACGCGATCCTGGTGGGCCCGGCGAGCAGCGCCTTCACCACCGCCGGGTCGAGGAAGAAGACGACGAGGTTGAGCGCGAAGACGACACCCGCGAAGAGACTGAGCCCGATCATGTTCACGGCGTACGCGATGGCGCCGAAACGGCCTGAGGCGGAGCTCTGACGCAGGTGGAAGGCGGTCAGCGCGGGCGGGCCGAAGGCGATTCCGAGACCGAGGACGATACTGGTCGCGGCGGTCTCGCCGGTGAACGCCTCGACCGCCCCGGGCAGGCCGACGGACAGCGCCAGGACGACGCCGCACACCATGCCGAAGCGCGACATCCAGGAGAGTGACACGGGAACTCCTTCCGTGAGGACTGGGAACGGTCCGACGGTAGGAGCGGGGGACCCGGCCGGATAAGTACCGGAGGTCACGGTGACGGCACGACGTGCGGGGCCGGAGGACACGTGCCGTCCGGCCGGACGGGCCCAGACCTGACGGGTCCCGGGCGAGCGGATCCCTGCCGGACGGGTCCCGGCGGGGCCGCGACCCGCCCCCGCCGGTGCGCCCCCGCCCGCGTCCGGGACCGTCCGTGCTCCGTCCCCGCTCAGAACCGCCAGCCGATGAGGTTCCACTGCCAGAGGAACCACACCAGCGCCGCCAGGCCCGCGAACAGGACCACCTGGTGGACGCGCGCGGCCACGCCCGCCCCCCGCCACCCCTTCACGGTGCACACCCCGGCCACGGCCGTCATGGCGAGCACCATGAGGGGTACGGCGAGCAGGACCTGCATGCCGGTCGTCGGGCCGTACAGGAAGTCCCCCGTGTCCCCGAAGAGCTGGACCGCCAGCAGCGCCAGGAACGCGAGGCCCGCCCCGGCCGCACCGGCGGCCAGCGCGCGTGCCGCCCGCCAGGCGGCCGTGGCGGCGGCGGGCCGGCGGCGCACCCGCCGCCACAGCGCCGCCACGGGCACGGCGAGCGCGCTGACCGCCGCGACCGCGAAGGCGAGCAGGACGACCAGGTTGAGGATCGGGCCCTGCGCGGCGGTCATCAGCTGGTGGGCGGGGCCGTCGGTGGCCGCGTAGCGCCGTCCGTCCCGGCCTTGGAGGAACACCAGGCGGTCCCTACCGTCCGCCCGGATGTACAGGCCGTCGCCCCGGGGCTTCCACTCGGCGCCCTTGAAGCGGACGGTGCCGTCGCCGTCCACGGTCAGCCGGGAGGGGCCGAGCAGGACCAGGATCTTCTCGATCGTCGACTCGTTGTGCCGGGTCGGCGTGTAGAAGCCCGCCTGCGGGGCGGTCCTGGACAGCGGGGGCGCCGGGGCCGCCGCATCCGCCTCCTGCGCGGGCTCGGCGGCCGCCCCGGGCGGGGCGAACCGGTCGAGGAACGCCAGGGTCAGCTCGCCCAGCGTCTCGGTGCCGCCGGTGCCGTTGGCCGACAGGAACAGCCCGAGGTCACACCCCGGAACCAGGACCAGGGCGCTCTGGAAGCCCTCCCAGCTGCCGTCGTGCATCAGCACCCGGTGGCCGTTGAAGGTCCGGTCCATGAACCCGTGCGCGTAGCCGCCCAGGCGGGGGTCCGCGGCGAAGGAGCGCCGGTGCATCCGCTCCGCGGTCTCCGGGCCGAGGACGGCCGCGCCGCGGAAGCGCCCGCCGTTCAACTGGGCGATCATGAAGTTGGCCATGTCGCCGGCCGTGGCGCTGATCGACCCGTCGGGGGGCAGCCGGTCGAAGGTGAAGGGGACGGCCTCCAGGGGGTCGGTGTCGGAGTCGTGGCCGCGGGCGAGGTCGGCCGCGAGGTGACCGGGCACCGGCTCGGCCGCGGTGCTGCGCGTCATGCCGAGCGGTGCCAGCAGGTGGCGCTGCACGTAGGCGTCGTAGGGCTCCCCGGTGACCTCGGCGACCAGGTGACCGGCGAGCGCGGCGCCGTGGTTGGAGTAGGCGGAGATCTCGCCCGGCGGCCGGATCCGGGCCGGCAGGTGCTCCGCGAGCTCCTCCCCGAGCGGCGGCACGTCGGCGGCGGTGCGCGCCCCGATGCCGACCACGCGCTCCTCGAAGCCCGCGGTGTGGTCCATCAGGGTCCGCAGGGTCACCGGCTCCGGGTAGGTGGACGGCACCTTGAACGCCTCCAGGTAGCGGTTCACGTCGGCGTCCAGGTCGAGGCGGCCGGCCTCGACCTGCTGCATCACGGCCGTCCAGGTGAACAGCTTGGTGATCGAGCCGATCCGGACCAGGGAGCGGGCGGGGTCGAACGCGACGCCCCGCCGGGTGTCGGCCAGGCCGTACCCCCCGGTGAAGACGGCCCTGTCACCGGCCACCACCGACACCACCGCGCCGGGCACCCGGTCGCGGGTGAGGCGGTCCGGCACCGCCCGGTCGAAGAAGCCCGCCAGCGCCGCCCGGTCGGGAGCCGCACAGGCGCCGGAACCGGCGGAGGCCGTGGTGGCGGTGTCGCCGGTGGCGGTGTCGCCGGTGGCGGTGTCGCCGGTGGCGGTGCCGGTGGCGGCGGCGGTGGTGGAGGGGGGACCACCGGTGCTGGCGGCGGTGGAGAGGGGGCCGCCGACGGGAGGGGCGGTGTCGGCGGAGGCGGACCGGGCCGGGCCCGCCGCCAGGCCGAGGAACGGTACGGCGACGCAGCCCGCGAGCACGCCTGCCGCTGCTCTGCGGGTCGGACGGGACGACCGGATGCGCATGGGGACTCCTCGTGGTGGTGGTCCGGCCGGGGATGCCGGACGATGGTCCGGCCCGGACCTCGGACAGCGGTCCCGCCGGGGATGCCGTACAGCGTCGCGCCGCGGGGACGCGGTCCGCATCGCCCCGCGAGCGGGACCGTCCTCCGACGAAAGTCGGAGCCGGGGGTCCGGACCCGGCGACGAAAGTCGGAGCGGGACGGCCGGACGCGGCGACGGCGGGGGGATGGGGGAGCCGCGGTCCGGCGCCTAGGCTTCGGGCCATGGGACTGACGGTTCGGTGGCGGGACCGGTTCGCCGGGCGGCGGGTCGTGGACGCGGCCGTGGTGCTGGTGTGCCTGGCCCTCACCGGCCTCGCGGCGAAGGCGCACTGGTCGGCGCTGCCGTGGCCGGTGATCGTGGGGGCGGGCGTGCCGGGCAGCCTGGCGCAGTGGTGGCGCAGGCGGTGGCCGCAGGCGGCGACCGTGGCGGGAGCGGCGGCGTACGCGCTGTCGGGCAACCCTGCGCCCCTGATCGTCGGCCTGTACTCCGGGGCCGCGTACGCCCCCCGCCGGCAGGTCTGGGCGCTCGCGGTCGCCGGCTGGGCGGGCTTCGCCGGTTGGTCGTGGATCGACGAGGGCCGGTTGACGGTGGACGGTGTGGTCCAGGCGGCCGCCGCGGCCGCGCTGGTGACGGCCCTGGGCCTGCACGTCGCCACCCGGCGGGCGCTGGCCGAGTCCTGGCGCGAACGGGCCGAGAGCGCCGAGGCCGAGCGGCGGCTCCGTGACGAACAGGCCCGCTCCGCCGAACGCACCCGGATCGCGCGGGAGATGCACGACGTGCTGGCCCACAAGGTGTCGCTCATCGCCCTGCACGCGGGTGCGCTGGAACTAGCCGCGGGCGGGGGCTCCCCCCGGATCGAGGAGGGGGCGGCGCTCATCCGCGTCACCGCCCGTGAGGCGCTTCAGGAGCTGCGCTACGTGCTCGGCGTGCTCCGGGCCGAGCCGGGCCTGCCGGACGCCCCGCACCGACCGGTCCCGCCCGGCACGCGGCACGCGGCGCACCCGCCGGACGCGGGCGCCTCCGGTGGGTACGAGGGACATGAAGGACATGAAGGACACGGTGAATACGGCGAACACGCCGGATACGACGGATACGACGGATACGACGGCGAGCCGTTCGCCGACCTGTCATCGCTGGTCCGGGCTTCGGAGCGGGCCGGGCAGCGGGTCGAGCTGCACGACCGGGCGGGACCGCTGCCGCCGGTCACGGCCCGGGTCGTCTACCGCGTCGTCCAGGAAGGACTGACCAACGCCCACAAGCACGCGCCGGACGCGCCGGTCACCGTCTCGGTGGACCGCGACGGCGTCGGCGCCGTGACCGTCGCCGTGGACAACCCTCCGGCGAGCGGCGCACCGGCCGACCTGCCCGGGTCGGGCTCCGGACTGGTCGGACTGGCCGAACGGGTCCGGCTGGTGGGCGGGACCCTGCACGGCGGCCCGGTCGGACTCGAGGAGGGCGGCGGCTGGCGGCTGCGCGCCGTACTCCCCCACCTCGACCACGGGGTCCGCGAAGGGGTCCCGGCCGGCGGGGCGACGGAGATGACCGGGATGACGGACGCGAGCGGGACGACGGGGAGGTACGCGTCGTGATCTCCGTCCTGCTCGTGGACGACGAGGCCCTCGTCCGGGTCGGCCTGCGCATGATCCTCGAAACGGCCGACGACATGACCGTGATCGGAGACGCCGCCGACGGGCGGGCCGCGGTCGACGCGGTCGCCCGCGACCGGCCGGACGTGGTCCTCATGGACGTCCGCATGCCCGGCCTCGACGGGCTGGCCGCGACCGCGGCGATCCGCGCCCGCCCTCGCCCGCCGGCGGTGATCGTGCTGACCACCTTCGACGCCGACGACACCGTCTTCCGCGCCCTGGAGGCGGGGGCGACGGGCTTCCTGCTCAAGGACACCCCGCCGCACGACCTCCTGCGCGCCGTACGGCTCGCCGCCGCGGGCGACTCGATGCTCTCCCCCGGCGTCACCCGGCAGCTCATCGACCGCCTCACCGCCGAGGACCGCACGCGCCGCCGCCGGGACGCGCTCGCCCGGCTCCGCGACCTGACCGAACGGGAACGGCAGGTACTGGTCGAGATCGGTCTCGGCCACGCCAACGCCGAGATCGCCGCCCGGCTGCACATGAGCGAGGCGACGGTCAAGAGCCACGTCACCCGCCTGTTCGACAAGCTCTCCGCCACCAACCGCGTGCAGCTGGCCATCGCCGCGTTCCGGGCCGGCATCGTCGAGTAGTCCTGCGGCTCTCCGGACCCGCCGTGCGGCATCGTCGAGTAGTCCTGCGGCCTTCGGACCCGCCGTGCGGCCCCGTCCGCCCTCCCGGGGAAGGGAATATCCCGGAAAGGGGACATCCCGGCGACGGGCAGCGAACGGCGAGTGGGGACGCGGGCGGTGGATCCGGGTGGCCGCCTACCGCTCCTCGGAGTCCCCGTCCCGCCCCCCACCGGGCTCGGCCATCGGGCGGGCCATCTTCGCCTGGGCGGCCTCGGGCGCGAGCTTGCCCGCGACGCTCTGCAGCACGTTCTTCTTCGACCCGGCCACGACGTGGTCGTCGCCCGACATCAGCGCCTCGAAGCCCTGTCGCGCCACCTCGGCCGGGTCGTCCTTCTTGCCGGTGGCCACCTTGGTGTCCTCCATGCCGGCGCGGCGGAAGAAGTCGGTGTCGGTGGGGCCGGGCAGCAGGGCGGTGACGGTGACGCCGGTGTCCTTGAGCTCCTCCCGGATCGCCTCGGAGAAGGAGTACAGGAAGGCCTTGGAGGCGGCGTACACCGCGTGGAACGGCCCCGGCATGGTCCCGGCGATGGAGGAGGTGAACAGCACCCGCCCCTCGCCACGCTTGACCATGTCCGGCAGCACCCGCTTGGCCAGGTGCACCGACGAGATCACGTTCAGCTTGATCAGCTTCAGCTCCGCGTCCAGGTCGGTCTCCCGGGCGAAGTCTCCGCCCACCCCGACACCGGCGTTGATCGCGATCGCGTCCACCGGGCGGCCGGGCGCGGTGATCCGGGTGTGGAGCTCCTCGACGCCGTCGTGGTGCGCGAGGTCGACGCGCACGCTGGAGACCGCCGCCCCCAGCTCCTCCAGGGAGCGGGCGGCCGGGATGAGTCCTTCGTCCTCGGCGGCGACGACGAGGTCGAAGCCGTGCCGGGCGAACTGCCGGGCGAGCTCGTAGCCGATGCCGCTGGAGGCGCCGGTCACGACGGCCAGCGGCCGGGTCGGAGTGTCCATGGCGTTTCCCGTCCTTCTCATGAGGTGCCTTCAACCGGTGTCGCATGAGGGACCGTGCCCCCGCGGAACCGGTCGTAACGGCCCACCCGGCGACCCGGTGCGTGCCGCCACCGGATGACCGGTCGGCACGGTGCCGGATGACCGGTCGGCACGGTGCCGGATGACCGGTCGTCCGGCACCGGACGGCCCGGCGGCGTGGCAGCGCGGCGGCGGACGACCCCGGGTGGTCAGCGGGGCCGGGCCTCGGAGCAGACGGCGTCCCGGGCGGGCATGACGCCCCGGACCAGGTATCGCTCGACGGCGGCGTCGACGCAGGCGTTCCGGGGGGCGAAGAGTCCTCCGTACACGGTGTGGCGGAAGACGCCGCGCAGGGTGACCAGGCGGGAACCTGCCAGGGCCCGGTGCGCGGCCCGCTGGCCCGCGTGGACGGCGCCCGGATCGCCGGTGGCGCCCACCATCAGGACCGGGACGTCGTTGCGGACCCGGGTGGGGGGCTCGGCGGGGGCCGTCGGCCAGAACGAGCAGGGGGTGAGGTTGCGGGTCAGCGCGCCGAACAGCGGTTCGGCGGCGCGGTGCGCCCGGATGTCGCGGTAGTAGGTCTCGGGGTCGCGGGACGCGGCCCGGTCCGCGCAGAGGATCGCGGTCTGCACGCTCGCGGTCCCGCCCGCGTCCGGCGAGGACAGACCGGTCAGAACCTCCTCCAGGACCGGGGTCGGGGCCGCCTCGGCCCCGCGGGCGGCCGCGTTGAGGACCCGGACGTCGGCGGCGAAGGAGCCGTACGCCTCCGGACCGTCCCCGGCGGTGACGTTGAACAGGATCATGGGCAGCATCCGGGAGTCGACCCGGTGGCGGCCGACCTTCAGCGGCGATCGGGCCGCGGCCCGGTCGATCCGGCGCAAGGTGGCCATGACCCCGGCCGGGGTGGAGCCCAGCCGGTAGCGGTCGTGGCGGCGGGCCGCCCAGGCCGCCCAGTCCTCCGTCATCGCGGCCACGGCCGGGCCCTGGGTGCGGGTCAGGTCGGGGCCGAACAGGTCGGGGTTCATCGCGCTGTCGAGGACGACCCGGTCGGCTCGGCGGGGGAACAGCTGCAGGTAGACCATGCCGAGCTGGGTGCCGTACGACGAGCCGAGGTAGGACAGCTTGGGCTCGCCGAGGGCGGCCCGGATCACGTCCATGTCCCGGGCGGTGTTGCGGGTGGAGGCGTGCGGCAGCACGTCCCGGTGGACGGCGCAGCGGGACGCCAGGTCCTTCGCCAGGGCCGCGGTCCGCTCGAAGCCGCGCCGGTCCGGCCCGGCGGAGCCGACGGCGGGAACGGGCCAACCGCAGTCGAAGGGGGTGCTGCGCCCGACGAACCGGGGGTCCATCCCGATCAGGTCGTAGCGGGCCGCGACCTCGGGGGCCGCCTTCCTGACCTGCAGGATGAGGGACATCGCGGGCACTCCCGGGCCGCCGGGGTTGTAGAACAGGACGCCCCTCCGGCGGGCCGGGTCGGCGGCCTTCAGCCGGGACATCGCGACCTTGATCGTCCGCCCCTCCGGGTGGCGGTGGTCCAGCGGCACGGTGACCTCGGCGCACTGGGCCTTCGCCTCGTCCAGCAGCCCGCCCTCCACGTCGTCCGGGCCGGTCCGGCAGCGGTGCCAGTCGATCCCCTGCCCCCGGAACCGGTCCGGGCCGTCCCGCTCGGCGCGGTCCCCGGCGGCCTCCCGGGCCGCTCCGGCGGCCGGCGCCGCACCGGCCGCGACGGTGCCCGCCAGCATCGCCGCCATCGCGGCCCCGGCCGCCACCGCTCTCCGTCCACGCATCGGTTCCTCCTTCTGCACTGTCCACCGTCCCGGGCCCGGCACGACCAGGGCGCACAGGCGACCTTCCGGCCCGGGGACGGCCTGCGCGGATCGCAGGCCGTACGCCACGGGGTATGAAGCTAGGACGTGCGGCCGGTCCGGCGCGTCAGCCTCCGGTCGGGTTTCCCGGCCCCGCCCCGGACCCGTCCCGGTCCCGCGGGCCGCTCCGCCGCGTCTCCGGGCGGCACGCGTCCGACCTGCGGTTCTGCGCGGGACCGGGCCACGCCGGGGGCCTCGCCCGGCAGGCCCGCGTACGACTCCGGGCTGACCCGGGCCGGTCCGGGACCGGTCCGGCCGGCCTCGGACCGCCGGGCGGGAGCGGTTATGTTGGGGCCGTGCAGTGGGGGCTCACCGTTCTCCGCCCGTACGCGGCCCGGCCGGTACGGGCCCTCCTCCGGGCAGGCGCCCGGTTCCCGCCGATCGCGTTCGACGTGCTGCTGGCCGCCGCGGTCCTGCTCGGCAGCGCCGGACTCACCAGTGAGGTCTACCAGGGCCCACCCGGCCCCCTGGTCCTCCACGCGGCGCTGGCGCTCCCCCTGGTGTGGCGGCGGCGCGCACCCATGACGGTGTTCTGCGCGGTGGCCGCCGCCGCCTTCGCGCAGTGGCTCGCCGACGTCCGGCTGCTGACCGACGTGGCGCTGCTGGTCGCCCTGTACACGGTGGCCACACGATCCTCCCGGCTCCGCGCACTCGTGGCCTGGGCCGTGCTCGAGCTCGGCATCGTGCTGGCCTCCGCCCGCTGGGCCGCGCCCGACGGCGGGTTCCTCCGCTCGGTCGTCTTCCTGAGCGCGGTGGCCGCCGCCGTCGCCGCCACCGGGACGAACACGCGGACCAGGCGTGCCTACCTCGCGTCCCTGGAGGACCGCGCGGTCCGCCTGGAACGCGAGCGCGACCAGCGGGCCCGGCTCGCCGCGGCGGACGAGCGCGCCCGGATCGCCCGCGAGATGCACGACATCGTCACCCACAACCTGTCCGTCATGGTCGCGCTCGCCGACGGCGCGGTCTTCGCGCAGCACCGCTCCCCCGACCGCGCGACCGCCGCCATGCGGCAGATCTCCGGCACCGGACGGCAGGCCCTCACCGACATGCGGCGTTCTCTGGGCGTCCTGCGGGCCGACGAGCCGGACGCGCTGCGCCATCCGGTGCCCGGCATCGCCCAGCTGGACGCCCTCGTCGGCCGGATGCGCGCGGCCGGGCTGCCGACCCGCCTCCGGGTGTCGGGCGACCACGCCCCCGTCCCCGCCGCCGCACAGCTCACCGCCTACCGCCTGGTGCAGGAGGCCCTGACCAACACCCTCAAGCACGCCCCGCCCGGCACCCGGGCCGAGGTCCGGGTCCATTGCTCGCCCGCGGCCGTCGCCCTCGACGTCACCGACGACGGCCGGGCCGGGCACGCCCCCGGCCCGCCGCTCTCCAGCCCGCCGCTCCCCGGCCCGTCGTTCTCCGGGCCGTCGTTCTCCGGGCCGTCCTCCGGACACGGCATCCCCGGCATGCGCGAACGCGTCGCCGCGTACGGCGGGAGCCTGGGCGCCGGCCCGCTCCCGGGCGGCGGATGGCGGGTCTCCGCCACCCTCGCCCTCGGTCCCGGCGCCGACCTCGTCCCAGGTCCTGGCCCCGCCTCGGATCCCGTCCCAGGTCCCGATCCCGCCCCCGGGACGGGGGCAGGGGCGGGCCCCGATCCGGTCCTCGCCTCCCGTGCCGGTCCCGGCACCGGCCCCGTCCCCGTCGAAGGCGGTGCCGCATGACGATCCGCGTCCTGCTCGCCGACGACGAGCCGCTGCTCCGCATGGCGTTCACCATGGTCCTGGACGCCCAGCCGGACATGGAGGTGGTGGGCGAGGCCGGGGACGGCGCCGAGGCCGTACGGCTCGCCCGGCGGCTCCGTCCCGACGTCGTCCTGATGGACGTGCGCATGCCCGGCACCGACGGGATCGAGGCGACCGGCCGGATCGTCCGGAACCGCCGGCAGACCCGGGTCCTCATCCTCACCACCTTCGACCTCGACGAGTACGCCTTCGCCGGGCTGAAGGCCGGGGCGTCCGGCTTCCTGCTCAAGAACGCCCTGCCCGAGGAACTGCTGACGGCGATCCGGAGCATCGCCTCGGGTGACGCGGTCGTCTCCCCGCGGATCACCCGGCGCCTGCTGGAGAACTTCGCCCATGGGCTTCCCACCGGCGGCGCCCCGCCGGACGGCGGGCGGCTGGAGCTGCTCACCCCCCGTGAGCGGGAGGTGCTCGTCGAGGTGGCCCGCGGCCTGTCCAACACCGAGATCGCCGCCGAGCTGCACCTCGCGGAGGCCACCGTCAAGACGCATCTGGGCCGGATCCTGGCGAAACTGGAACTGCGCGACCGGGTGCAGGCCGTGGTCTTCGCCTACGAGAACCGGCTCGTGCATCCGGCGTAGGAACCGACGCAGAAACCGGCGCAGGAACCGGGCCGACGTACTCAATGTGCTGCCAGCGGGCGATCATGCCGCCTCGGTTTCCCACTTTGGTGTTGCCGCTGACCGCGCCCACGGTGGGACCGGCGAGCGGCCGGACCAGGTTCCCGATCGTGGCGGGCTCGAACATGGTGTCACCGTCCACCATGATCAGGATGTCGTGGGAGGCGTGGGCGATGCCGGTGTTGAGCGCGGCGGCCTTGAGAAGCCGCCTGCGCCTGCCGGTCCGGTCGACGAACACGGCTGCGCCGGGGAGAGTCTGCCTGTCGTTCACGTGCGGAGAGCGTATTGACGTCCTCCCCCGTCTGAAGACGGGGGATTCCAACGGCAACTACCCCACAAGGAGGAGGTCGCGTTGAGGTTCGCGGTTCACCGGCCCGCCCGACGGCGAGCCTCCCCGCGCAGCCACCGTGCGCCCCACGGCGGTGTCCCGGAGGTTGCAGGCCGCGTTCACGTCGGCGTCGGCCCGGTGCCCGCAGGCGACGCACCGGAACACCGCTTGGCTCTCGCGGTTGTCCGGGGCGCGGTGCCCGCAGGCGTTGCAGGTCTGCGACGTGTACGCGGGGTTGATCTTGACGACGCGGCCGGGAGCCTTGTCCTCCAGGCGGGTCACGAGCCGCCCCCATCCGGCGGCGAGGATGGCCCGGTTCAGTCCTGCTTTCTGGCGGACGTTCGTTCCCGGCTGCTCGACGGTGCCCTTCGCCGACCGGGTCATGTTCCGGATCTTCAGGTCTTCGACGGCGATGACGTCGAACCGGCGGGCCAGCTCGGTGGAGGTCTTCTCCACCCAGTCCTTGCGCCGGTCGCTCTGGCGGGCTTTCAGCCGGGCGATGGCGGCCTTGACCTTCGCCCGCCGGTGGGAGCCGCGGCGGGCGCGGGCGAGCCTGCGCTGCAGCCGCAGCAGCCGCCTGGCCTCGGGCTCGCGCAGTCCGGGAGCGGTCAGCAGTTGGCCGGTCGACAGCGCCGCCGAGGCGGCCACGCCCCGGTCCACGCCGACGGCCTCACCCGTTGCGGGCGCGGGCACCGGCTTCGGGACGGCGGCGAACGCGACGTGCCAGCGCCCGGCCGCATCCCGGGTGATCCGGTAGGACTTCACCCCGCCGGGCACGGCGCGCGACCAGCGGAACCGCACCCAGCCGACCTTCGGGATCTTCACCTCGCCGGTGTTGCGCGACAGGCGCCGCACCTGGTCGGCTTTGACGGCGACGATCCGGAACCCCTCACTCCGGCCGCGTCTGCGCCAGGTCGGCTTGCGGTGGGTGCCGCCGAAGAAGTTCGCCATGGCCTGGGCGAAATCCTTCAGCGCCTGCTGCTGGACGACGATCGACCCGGCGGCCAGCCAGCCGAAGGCCGCTCGGGCTTCGGTGAGCTGGCGGCACTGCTCGGCGAACCCCGGCGCGCTTTTTCGGCCCGGCTTCCAGTGCGCGTGCTGCTCGACGGCGAGGTTCCATACGAACCTCGCGTGCGCGCAGTGCTCCGCCAGCGCCGCCTCCTGGGCGGGGGTAGGGGAGAGCCGATACCGGGACATGCCATCAATTTACCATCAGCGAGATGGGGTCCGGCAGGTATTCTGCCGACATGAAACAGATCACGTTGCGGCTTCCCGACGACCTTCACGCACGGCTCAAGGAGTTGGCCGAACATGAGCACCGATCCCTGCACGCGCAGGTGCTGCACATCGTGCAGCAGGCCGTCCCGGCTCCGCCGGACCGTCCCGGGCGGGACGCCCATTCCTCCCCGGCCTGAAGGCCGAGGCATCCTGGGCGGACTGAGGTGATCAACTGCGACATTCCCGCCCGAAGGGGCGACCGGGGGACACCTGGAGAGGCCTGTTGGAGAGGTGGCCGGTGAAGACGGCGGCCCCTCACCGGTCGGGAACGTCCGACCGGGTTGTTACCCGCGGGAAAGGGCTTACGGCTGATGAGTCCGTTCTCATAGCATTTCTGCCTCAAGCATCACTGGAGGACCTCCTATGACGTCACGTCCTGATCGCCCCGTTTCCGTCTCCGATCCGCTGATCAGGAGGCACCGCACGGCGGACACCGCGCTCACCGTCACCCTCGACGGCGTGCCGCTGGCCGGGCAGGAGGTGGTGGTCCGCCAGCGGAACCACAAGTTCCTCTTTGGTTGCATCGGCTTCGACTTCATCCCGCTCGCCAACGGCGAGCCGCTGGAGGGGGCGCAGGCCGTACCGGGAGAGGTGCCGGGATCGATGGGCGAGTCGCCCGCCGTCCACGACGAGCGTCTGGCCGACCTCTGGTTCGACCTCTTCAACTTCGCCACGCTCCCGTTCTACTGGGGCCGTTTCGAGCCCGTGCGCGGCCGGCCGGACACCGAGCGGCTGCTCAGGACGGCGAAGTGGTTCGCCGACCGGGGCTGCGCGGTCAAGGGGCACCCGCTGGCCTGGCACACCGTCGGCGCAGAGTGGCTGAACGACCTGGCGAACGAGGAGATCGCCCGCGTGCAGGTGGAGCGGATCCGCCGGGAGATGACCGACTTCGCCGGCGTGGTCGGCATGTGGGACGTCATCAACGAGGTCGTGATCATGCCGATCTTCGACAAGTACGAGAACGGGATCTCCCGGCTCTGCCGCGACATCGGGCGCATCCCCATGATCAAGATGGTCTTCGACGCGGCGCGCGAGGCCGATCCGCACGCCACGCTGCTGCTCAACGACTTCGACATGTCCTCGGCCTACGAGTGCCTGATCGAGGGCGTGCTGGAGGCGGGCGTGAAGATCGACGCGCTGGGGCTGCAGAGCCACATGCACCAGGGCTACTGGGGCGAGGAGAAGACCCTCGGGATCATCGATCGCTTCGCCCGCTACGGGCTGCCCATCCACTTCACCGAGACGACCATCCTCTCCGGCCACATCATGCCGGCCGAGATCGAGGACCTGAACGACTACCAGATCCCGGAGTGGCCGACGACGCCCGAAGGCGAGGCCCGCCAGGCCGACGAGATCGTCCGGCACTACCGGACGCTGCTCTCCCACCCTTCGGTGGAGGCGACGACGTACTGGGGCATCTCGGACGGCGGCTGGCTCGGCGCGCCGGGCGGCTTCGTCCGCGTCGACGGCACGCCGAAGCCCTCCTACGACGCGCTGCGCTCGCTGGTCAAGGACGAGTGGTGGCTGGCGCCCACCACGATGGTCACCGACGAGAAGGGCACGGTCCGCTTCAACGGCTTCCTCGGCGAGTACGAGGTGTCGGCCGCCGGCCGGACCGCGACGTTCAGGCTCGACGAGGCGGGCGAGGCGGCGGTCGGCGCGACCCTGTAACCCGCCGCACCCGCGTCTCCGCGTTCCGGGTGCCGCCGGCCCCCGCCCGGTCCCGCCGGGAGGTAGACTGTGATCACTGAAGGGCTTTCCCCGCGCCGGTGACACGGTCGGCGGCACCCGCGGCGAATCGCCGCGATCCCTTACGAGACCGATTCGGACCGGGCCGATCACGACGGCCGGACCACTTCTCTCAGCACGCCGGACGCGGCGTTCCCGCCCTCCTCCCAGCGGGAGACCCGCGCACGGGCGGTGTTCCGCCGCCCATCCGGAATCCGCACGCCCAACCTCTCGATCGGAGACTGCATGATCACCACCACCCAGGCCGACGCCTGTACCCGTGCGCGCCTGCTGGCCGCCTGCCGCCCCCCGCACACCGTCGTCGCGCTGCACGGCGAGATCGACGTCGCCACCGCCCCGGCGCTGCGCAGGCGCCTGCTCAACGCGCTCCAGCACAGCACGGACCTCTTGGTGCTGGACCTGTCCGCGGTGTCGTTCTGCGACGCCTCCGGGCTGACCGTGCTGATCGACGTCCGGCAGCGCGCCACGGCGTCCGGCATCACGGTCCGCCTCGCCGCACCCCGGCCGCCCGTGGCCAGGCTGCTGCACGTCACCGGCCTGGACCACGCCTTCGCCGTCCATCCCACGCTGTCCAGCGCGCTCATCTCCCGCAAGCCCGGGCAGAGCGCGGGCCGGAGCTCCGAGCGGAGCGCCGACGGCGTTCTCGGCAGGCGGCGCCGGAGCGCCAGGCGACCCGGATGACCCGGATGACCCTCCGAGGGTCCCGGGGGTAGCGGGCGATCACGCCTCGCCGCCGGTCTCCGGACGGCCGTGCTTTCTCACCGCCACAATAGTGGAACAAATCATTCCGTTCTGATAGCCTGGAGCGGAACGGTTCGTTCCCCTTGAGGTGAAGAGGAAGCCATGACCGAGATCCGCCCCTTCCACGTCGACGTCCCCCAGGCCGACCTCGACGACCTGCGCGCCCGGCTGGCGCTGACCCGCTTCACCGACGAACCGCCCGGCTCGGACGGCGCGTACGGGGTCCGGCTCGACTACGTCAAGCGGATGGTCGAGTACTGGCGCACCGGCTTCGACTGGCGCGCCGTGGAGGCCCGGCTCAACGCCCATCCGCAGTTCATCACCGAGATCGACGGGCAGGACGTGCACTTCCTCCACGTCCGCTCCGCGAACCCGGAGGCCCTGCCGCTGATCCTCACGCACGGCTGGCCCGGCACGGTCATGGAGTACCTCGACGTCGTCGAGCCGCTGTCGGAGGACTTCCACCTGGTCATCCCGTCGATCCCCGGTTTCGGCTTCTCCGGGCCCACCCGGGACAAGGGCTGGGACCGCAACCGCGTGGCCAGGGCGTGGGCCGAGCTGATGGGCCGGCTCGGCTACGAACGCTACGGCGCGGTCGGCAACGACGGCGGTTCGCTGATCTCACCCGAGATCGGCAGGTCCGACGCCGAGCACGTGGTCGGCGTGCACGTCACGCAGATCTTCTCCTTCCCCTCCGGCGACCCGGCCGAGTTCGAGGGCCTGACCGAGGAGGAGCAGGCGGCCGTGGCCCACCTGCAGTGGTTCTGGGAGAACATGGGCGCCTTCAACCTGCTCCAGGCCCAGTCCCCGCAGACGCTCGCGCACGCGCTCGCCGACTCCCCGGCCGGGCTGCTCGGCTGGATGGCCCAGCTCCTGGGTGAGGGGCTCGACGACGACTTCGTGCTGGCCAACATCGCGATCCACTGGTTCTGCGGCACGGCGGGCTCGTCGATCCGCTTCTACTACGAGGACAAGCGGGCCGAGCAGCCCACCGGGCCGACCACCGTGCCGATCGCGCTGGCCGGCTTCGCCGACGACTTCCGGTCGGTGCGCCGCTTCGCCGAGCGCGACCACGAGAACATCGTCTCCTGGAACACCTACGACTCCGGCGGCCACTACGCCGCGCACCAGGCGCCCGGAGTGCTCGCCGCCGACATCCGCCGGTTCTTCACCGGCCTGGCCCGGCGGTGAGGACGTAGGCGACGCCTCCCGGGCCTACGGCCCCGCCGGGCTCCAGCGGTGCACGCGACCGCCCCAGAGCCGCGCCTCCGCCGGGGCCTGTCCTGCGGACGAACCGGAGGACGGGCCGGCCGGGGGAGCGGGCGGGGCCGGAGATCCGGCTCAGCGGCGGGTCAGCGCCCTCAACGCGGGCAGCGCGCGGCCGTCGTAGTCGAAGAGCGCCTGGTTCTCCCAGCCGTTCCCGGATGCGGGGTCGGCCGGGTCCCACCCGTTGCCGGGCACGCCCGTCCAGGTGGCCTCCCAGTAGAAGACGCCCAGTCCGAGTCCGCCGGGGACGGCTTTGATCACGTCGGTGAGCCTGCGCATCATCGCGGCCTGGCCCTCGGGGGTCGCCGGGTAGCCGGGGTACGGCTCGGCGGAGGTGATGATGTTCTCCCAGCCGTCGTCGTCGGCGACGGTGAAGGGATAGGCGGTCTCCACCAGGACGACCGGCTTGCCGTACCGGGCCGCCACGTCGTTGAGGTTGGCCTGGAACGCCTCCACCGTGCCGTGCCAGTAGGGGTAGTAGGACAGGCCGATCACGTCGTGGCGGATGCCGTAGGCGGCGGCGTTGTCGAACCACCAGCGGTACAAGCCGTTGTCGGCGCCGTTCGCCAGGTGGAGCATGACCTTGACCCGGGGGGTGACCTCCTTGGCCGCGTCGTGGCCGGCGTTGAGCAGCGCCGCCATGCCGGGCCAGTTGTTCCAGTCCCCGTCGGGCCAGAGCAGGCCGCCGTTGAGCTCGTTTCCGATCTGCACCATGTCGGCCGAGGTGCCCTGGGCCTTCAGCGCGCCCAGCACGTCGCGGGTGTGGTCTGCGACCGCCTTCTTGAGCTCCTCGAACGGCAGGGAGGCCCAGGCGGCGGGCTTGTTCTGCTTGCCCGGGTCGGCCCAGGAGTCGGAGTAGTGGAAGTCGACCAGCACCTTCATGCCCCGGGCCTTGGCCCGCTCGGCCGTGCGCAGGACCTGGGCCTTGGTGTTGTAGCCGTCGGCCGGGTCCACCCAGACCTTCAGCCGGACGTAGTTGAGGCCGCCGTCGCGCAGGATGGCCAGCGCGTCCCCGCGCCGCCCGCCGGCGTGGCGGTAGACGCCGCCGAGCGCCTCGGACTTCGCCAGGCTGGAGACGTCCGCGCCCCGGATGAGGAGCGGGCCTCCGCGCCCCTTGTCGTGCCCGTCGGCGTGGTCCGCGCCGGGGGCCGTGGCGGTGTGCGCCGCCCGCGCCGTCGCCGGTGCGGCCGCCATCGCCGTGGACAGGGCCAGCGGCAGTGCCGCCGACAGGACCGCCAGGATTCTTCGCATGGTCTCTCCGTTCGGAAGAGGACTGGTGTCGGACATCCCCGATCCCCCGAGACCTCGCGGGCGGCGCGGGTCCACGCCGCCCGCGAGGGGTCACGCCCCGGCCGGCCTGCCGGTCTCGACGACCGCCGCCCCGCCCGCCGGTACGGTCACCGTCCCGGCGCAGGCGGTCCCGCCGAGCAGTTCGGTGCCCTCGACCCCGTCCACCGTGACCGGCGCGTCGCCGTGGTTGAGCAGGAAGAGCCGGTCCCCCCTCCTGACGAGTTCGAGGGTGTCGGGCACACCCGCCGGCCGGGAGACCCCCGCGCGGTCGAGCACCGGCGCCAGGAGCGCCCGCAGGTCGCCGCCGGCCCGCCCGGCGCCGTCCGGAGCCGGGTCGAGGGCCGTCGCGACGTACCAGGCCGTGCCCGCGCCCAGTTCGTGGCAGGTCACCGCGGGATGCCCGGCGTCGGGGCCGTCCGCGAAGTTCCGTACGGCCCGCGCCCCGGCGAGGCGGACCCGCTCCGACCAGATGCGGCCGGTCGCCGCCGGACCGCCGGGGACCGGACTGCCCGGGACCGGGCCGTCGAGAACGGCTCCGCCCGGAGCCGGGCCACCGGGCGCGGCACCACCCGGCACCGGACCGCCGGAGGCCGGGACCGCGGCGGCCGGGTCGTCGAGGGCGACGGTCCCGTGCTCGGGCAGCGGGTGGAACTCCTCGACCCACAGCCCCAGCACGTCCCGCAGCGCACCAGGGTACGGGCCCGGGTGGACGGCGTCGCAGGCGTCGACGATGCCGGAGAAGTAGGAGACGACCAGGTGGCCGCCCGCCTCCACGTAGCGGTGCAGGTTCTTGCCGGCCTCCTCCGACAGCAGGTAGGAACTCGGCGCCACGACCAGCCGGTAACGGGACAGGTCGGCCGAGGGGTGAACGAAATCGACCGTGACGTGGTCGCGCCAGAGCGCCTCGTAGAACGCCTCCACCCGCTCCCGGAACCGCAGGTCCGCCGAGGGCCGCCACTCCAGCTCCAGCGCCCAGTAGGACTCCCAGTCCCACACCAGCGCCACCTCGGCCTCGACCCGCGAACCCCGGATGCCCCGCAGCCTGGCGAGCTCGCCGCCCAGGTCCACCACGTCGCGCCAGAGCCCGGAGTCGGTCCCGGCGTGCGGAACCATCGCCGAGTGGAACTTCTCGGCTCCGTACCGAGAGGCCCTCCACTGGAAGAACAGCACCGAGTCCGAGCCCCGGGCGACGTGCGCGAGGCTGTTGCGCCGCATCTCGCCGGGTCGTTTGGCCAGGTTGCGCGGTTGCCAGTTGACCGCGCCGGTGGAGTGCTCCATGAGCATCCACGGCCTGCCGCCCGCCACCGAGCGGGTGAGGTCGGCCGCCATCGCCAGCTCGATGTGGTTGTCCGGCCTGGCCGCGTCGAGGTAGTGGTCGTTGGAGACCACGTCCACCTCCCCGGCCCAGCGCCAGTAGTCCATGGGCTTGCAGTTGGGGATCATGAAGTTGGTGGTGACCGGCCGGTCGCTGTGCCGGCGGATCGCCTCGCGCTCGCGGCGGAAGCAGGCGATGTGCGCGTCGACGGAGAAGCGCGCGTAGTCCAGCCGCAGGGCGGTGAGCTGGCCGGGCGGGGCGACACCGGGCGCCTCGACCTCCTCGAAGGAGCCGTAGGTCAGTCCCCAGAAGGTGGTCCCCCAGGCGGCGTTCAGCGCGTCCACGTCGCCGTACCGCTCCCGCAGCCAGAGCCGGAACGCCTGGGCCGAGGTGGCGCAGTGGCACTCGGCGTTGGCCCAGCCGTACTCGTTGTGCACGTGCCACATCGCCACCGCCGGGTGGTCGCCGTACCGGGCGGCCAGTTGCCCGGCGATCCGCGCCGAGGCGGCGGCGTACTCCGGGGAACTGGGGCAGAAGCCGTGCCGGGAGCCGCCCGCGACGACGTGCCCGCCGGAGTCGACGAGGCGGCTGCCCGGGTACCGGCCGCGGAACCAGGCCGGGGGCGAGGAGGTGGGCGTCGCCAGGCCGATCATGATCCCGGCCGAGTGCAGCAGGCCGACGATCCGGTCCAGCCGGCCGAAGTCGTAGACGCCCTCGGCGGGCTCGATCAGCGCCCAGTTGAAGATGCCGAGGCTGACCAGGTTCACCCCGGCCTCGCGCATCAGCCGGACGTCCTCGTGCCAGACCTCCTCCGGCCACTGCTCGGGGTTGTAGTCCCCGCCGTACGCGATGCCCTCGGGCAGGGCGGGATATCCAGGCACGCTTCCCCCTCGGATCAACTCTGTGAACGTGCACAGTAATCCATCTCCCGGGTCGGCCGGAAGCGTCACTGAAAGGAACACAGGCCAGAGCGATGGCTAACAAGAACGTAACGGGCATTGACAGCGGCGATTCCTAGCTCTGACTCTGTGAACGTTCACAGAGGCATATTCAGACCCAACCGGCCTCCCACCCCCCGCCCCGGAGGAACGTATGCGCACACACCGCCTGGCCGCGGCGGCCGCCGCGGCCCTGGCCACCGCCCTGGCCGCCGGATGCTCCACGGGCACCGGCGCCTTCCAGGAACCGGACGCCGCCGCGGCGCAGAGTTCGGCCCCCGCGGGACCGGTCAAGCTCACCTACTGGACCTGGGCCCCCAACATGGACAAGATCGTCAAGGTCTGGAACGAGGCGCACCCCGACATCCAGGTCACGGTGAGCAAGCAGGCCGGAGGGGACGACGCCGCCGCCAAGTACCTCACCGCGGCCAAGGCGGGCAACCCGCCGGACCTGGTCCAGGCCGAATACCAGATGCTCCCGTCCTTCGTCGCGGCCGACGCGGTGGCCGACCTGTCCGCCGAGGCCGGGCAGGCCAAGGCCGCCTTCAGCGAGGGCACCTGGGGCCAGGTCACCCTGGGCACCGACGGCGTCTACGCCATCCCGCAGGACAGCGGGCCGATGATGCTCTACTACCGCCAGGACCTGTTCGAGAAGTACGGCATCGAGGTGCCCAAGACCTGGGACGAGTACGCCGAGACCGCCCGCACCGTGCGCGAGAAGGACCCGAAGGTCTTCCTCGGCACGTTCTCCAGCAAGGACCCCGGCTCCTTCGCCGGCCTCTCCCAGCAGGCCGGCGCCCAGTGGTGGTCGATCAGCGGCGACGCCTGGAAGGTCGCCGTCAACGACGCCGCGACCGTGAAGGTCGCCGACTACTGGGGCGGCCTGGTGAAGGAGGGCGTCATCGACGACCAGCCGTACTTCACCCCCGAGTGGAACAAGGCCCTCAACGACGGCACCCTGCTGACCTGGCCCTCGGCGGTCTGGGGACCGGGCGTGCTGTCCAGCAACGCGCCCAAGGGCAAGGGCAAGTGGGCGATCGCCCCACTGCCGCAGTGGAGCGCCGGGGAGAACTTCAGCGGCTTCTGGGGCGGCTCCTCCACCGCGGTCTCCGCCAAGACCCCGAACAAGGCCGCCGCCGTGAAGTTCGCGACCTGGCTGAACACCGACCCGCAGGCGCTCGGCCTGCTGATCGAGGAGGCCGCGATCTACCCCGCCGCCACCAGGGGCGGCGAACTGCTCACCGAGGCCCCCGAGTACTTCTCCAACCAGACCGACTTCTGGCAGCAGGCAGCGGCGATCTCCGCCACCGCGCGGGGCTTCACCTTCGGGCCCAACGTCAACGTGACCTACGACGCCTTCAAGAACGCCTTCGACAAGGCGGTCCAGGAAAGGTCGGCCTTCTCCGGTGCCGTGCAGCGGATGCAGGACGCCACGGTCGCCGACATGCAGAAGTCCGGATTCCAGCTCGCGCGATGAGAACCCGCCGCAGCGGCGGCGCCCCCTCGGGCGCCGCCCCCTACCTCTTCCTCCTGCCGGCCCTGGTGCTGTTCACCGTCTTCATGGCCGTCCCCATCTGCTACACGGTCTACCTCAGCCTGCGCCGGACAAAGGTCTCCGGCCTGGGCCTGGGCAAGGGGTCGCGCACCGAGGTCTTCACCGGCCTCGACAACTACACCGCCGCGCTCGGCGACGGAGAGCTGTGGGCCGGCTGGCTGCGGGTCCTCGGCTACGGCCTGATGGTGCTGGCCGTCATGCTCGGGCTCGCCCTGCTCTTCGCGCTGCTGCTGGACTCGGCCCACGTGCGGCTCGCCCGGTTCTCCCGGATCTCGATCTTCCTGCCGTTCGCGGTGCCGGGGGTGGCCGCCACCCTGCTGTGGGGCTTCCTCTACCTGCCCAGCCTCAGCCCGATCCGCCAGGTCCTCGACGTCGACCTGCTCGGCGCGGGCACCATCACCTTCTCCATGGCCAACGTGGCCGTCTGGGGCGGCGTCGGCTTCAACATGCTGGTGCTCTACACCACCCTGCGGGCCGTCCCGCGCACCTACTACGAGGCCGCGCGCCTCGACGGCGCGAGCGAGCTGCAGATCGCGCTCCGCATCAAGGTCCCGATCCTGCTGCCCGCGATCATCCTGACCACGGTGTTCTCCATCATCGCCACCGTCCAGGTCTTCACCGAGCCCACCACTCTCCGGCCGCTCACCAACACGATCAGCTCGACCTGGAGCCCGCTGATGAAGGTCTACCGCGACGCGTTCGTCACCGGCGACATCTACTCCGCCGCCGCCACCTCGATCGTCATCGCCGGGATCTCCCTCGTGCTGTCGTTCGGCTTCCTGCGCGTCGTCCGCGACCGCGCCTTCGGGGAGGGCTGATGTCCACCGCGACCCTGCCCACCGCACCCGCGGCCTCCCCCGCGGGTCACCGCCGGGCACGCCGGCGCAGGCCGTACGGCGCCGCCCCGACCGCGATCCTGGTGTTCGGCGCGATCTACTCCCTGCTCCCGGTGGGCTGGGTGGCGGTGGCCGCCACCAAGTCCAAGGCGGAGCTCTTCTCCACCGCGGCCTTCGCCCCCGGGACCGGGCTGCTGTCCAACCTGGCGGACCTGGCCGCCTACCGGGACGGCGTCTTCTGGCTGTGGGGGCTGAACACGCTGCTGTACGCGGGCGGCGGCGCGCTGCTGTCGACCGCGGTCTCGGCGGTGTCCGGCTACGCGCTGGCGAAGTACCGCTTCGCCGGCCGGAACCTGATCTTCAACGTGCTGATCGGCGGCATCCTGGTGCCCTCCGTCGTACTGGCCATGCCGCAGTACCTGCTCTTCTCGCAGATCGGCCTGGCGGACACCTACTGGTCGGTCCTGCTCCCGCAGATCCTGCACCCCTACGGCATCTACCTGGCGCGCGTCTACGCCACCGCCGCCGTCCCGGACGCGCTGCTGGAGGCCGGGCGCATCGACGGGGCGGGCCACTTCCTGCTGCTGCGCAAGGTGGCCCTGCCGCTCATGCTGCCCGGCATGGTGACCATCTTCCTGTTCCAGTTCGTCGCCATCTGGAACAACTTCCTGCTGCCCTTCATCATGCTCGGCGATGACCAGAAGTTCCCGCTGACCGTCGGGCTCTACACGATGCTCGCCGCCGGGGCCAACCAGCCCTCGCTGTTCAACCTGATCCTCACCGGGACGCTGGTCTCACTCGTCCCGCTGATCGCGCTGTTCCTGACCATGCAGCGCTACTGGCGCACGGACCTGTCCGACGGGGCCGTGAAGTAGGTGGGACGGGAACGGCCCGCGGGGCGGAACAATGGTGGCATGAAGCGCCCGACCATCCACGACGTCGCGGCGGCGGCGGGAGTGTCCCGGGGGACGGTGTCCCGGTTGCTCAACGGCGACCGGTACGTCAGCACCACCGCCCGGGTGGCGATCGAGCGGGCCATCGCCGAGACCGGCTACGTCGTCAACCGCAACGCCCGCAGCCTGGTCACCCAGCGCACGGGCTCGGTCGTGATGGTGCTCTCCGAGCCGCACGAGAAGCTGTTCGAGGACCCCAACTACAGCGTGGCGATCCGCACCGCCGTGCGGCTGCTGGCCGAGCGGGACATGTCGCTGGTCATGATGGTGGCCGGGGACGACGGTGACCGCGACCGGGTGATCCGCTACGTGCGGGGCGGCCACGCCGACGGCGTGTTCCTGCTCTCCACCCACGCGGGCGACCGGATGGTCGAGGCACTGGTCGACACCGCGGTCCCGGCCGTCGCGCAGGGCGCGGTCGTCGGCCTGGAGAACGTGATCCCCTACGCGGCGGCCGACGACCGCGAGGGCGCCCGGCAGATGACCCGCCACCTGGTCGAGCAGGGGCGCAGGAGGATCGCCACCATCACCGGGCCGATGGACACGCCCGGCGGCATCCAGCGGCTGGAGGGCTTCGCCGACGTCCTGGGCCGCAAGGCCTCGAAGAAGCTGATCGAGCACGGCGACTGGACCCAGCTGAGCGGGGAGAGCGCCATGGCCCGGCTCCTGGAGCGCGTGCCCGACCTCGACGCCGTCTTCGTCGCCTCCGACCTGATGGCCGCCGGAGCCCTGTCCACGCTCCGGGCGGCCGGGCGCCGGGTCCCCGAGGACGTGGCGGTGGGCGGCTTCGACGACTCCTCGGTGGCCGCCACCACCCACCCCCCGCTCACCACGGTCCGGCAGCCGCTGGCCCGGGTGGCGGAGGAGACCGTACGGCTCCTGCTCGCCCTCATCGACGGCGAGCGGCCGGAGAACCCGGTCATACTGCCCACCACCCTCGTGGTCCGCGACTCGGCCTGACCGCGCCGGACCCGTACCCCGGACGGCGGTCCGGCGGGCGGCGCAGCGCGGGGCCCGGGTCCGGAGGAGACGGCCGGCGGCCCCGGCGGGCGGGCCGCCTCAGCGGACGTGACCGGGGGTCTCCGCCTGGGCCGGCAGCTCCTCGAAGTAGGCCTTCATCGCGGGGTGGTAGTCGTCGAAGTCCGGCCGGGGCCCGCCCTCGCGCGAGGCCACGAGCAGGTCGAGATAGTACTCCCAGCCGGAGCCGGTCTCGCCGAGGCCGTCCTCGGTGGTCAGGTGCTGCACGAGCCGCAGCTCCGTCGAGCCGTCCGCCTCGGCCAGCAGCAGCTCCAGGTGCCAGGCCCCGGACTCGTCGATCATCGACAGGGCCAACCGCCGCGGCGGGTCGCACGCCTCGATGCGCAGGTCGCACCACGGCGTCCCCTCCTCGAACGCCATCTGCACCCGGACCGTCCGGCCGGGGGCGGCGTCGCCCTCCCACGGCCCGAACCAGCGGGCCGTGCGTTCGGGCTCGGTGAGGCTCGCCCACACGTCCTCGGCGGAGGCGCGGAACGTGCGGCTGAGGACGAGATCGCTTCCGGTGCCGGTGCGGAACAGCCGGCCGGTGGGGATGGGGCTCACGCGGTGTTCTCCTTCGCCTGGTCGGTCGTGCCGTGCACGCGGCGCTCGCGGCGGGTCCGATGGATCTCCGTCTCCAGGGCGTCGAGACGGTGCTCCCAGCCGGAGGGCCGGGCGAGCAGGGACATCCACTCGGCGAGGCCCGCGAGCGGCCCGGTGTCGAGCGCGTAGAACCGCCGCCTGCCCACGAGCTCGTCGCGGACCAGCCCGCTGTCCCTGAGCACCCGCAGGTGGCGGCTGACCGCCGGCCTGCTGATCGGGAACCGCCCGGCGATCTCTCCGGCGGAGAGCCGCCCCTCACGCAGCATCATCAGGATCTCGCGCCGTACGGGGTCCGCGATCGCCCCTGCCACCTGATCCACACCAAAAGCGTAACCTACAGGTTACGCGTTAGGCAATGCTCCACGAAGCGGGCACACCGCGGACACCATGCCCGTTCGGCCTGTCGGGGCTCCGTGGACCGGTGGTCCCTCCGGCGGGAACCGCCCGGATGCGGACATGCACGCCCACGTCTTCGACGGCCGCCGGGGAGGCCCGGCGATCCGTCCCATCCTCGAAGACCGGGCGCGGACGGCCGTCCCGCGGCCGCCCCCGGCCCGGTTGACGGCACCCGCCCCGGAGAGCGCGCGCCGGGGCCTCACTGGCCGCCGAACCAGCCCGGCACGTCGAGGCGGAAGACGTCGGGCGGCGTCACCTTGCGCAGGTCGGCCTCCAGGTCACGGAGCCGCTCCTCCCCGATCTCGTCGGCCCAGTGGCGGCGCAGGTCGTCGAAGATGCGGGCCGAGCGCTCCAGCGAGTCGGCGCCGCGCGCGGTGAGCCGTACGATCTTGCGCCGCGTGTCACGGGGGTCGACGGTGCGCTCGACGTAGCCGAGGCGTTCCAGCGTCTCGATCGTCTTGCCCGCCGCCTGCTTGGAGACGCCCATCGTACGGCCGAGCTCCACGGCGGTGTCGCCGCCGCGCATGATCGCCTGGAGCGCGAAGCCGTGCATGGGGCGCATGTCGGGATGGCCCTGCCGGGCGAGCTCGGCGTGGAGCTCGTCGATGAGGACGCGGAAGCCGAGGAACAGCCGGAGGGGGAGCTCGAAGCCGGGCGGGTCGCTTGACACGATAGACAACCTGATTGACTATATGGACAACAACGTTGACCATCTTAGGAGACCGCAGCGATGCCTGTCATCCGTGCCGCCGAAGCCCGCCGCAGCGCCACGCCCAACGCCGTCATGACCACCTTCGCCTCCCCCACCCTGGGCGGCGCCGGGCAGATCCTCTGGCGGGTGGACATGGCACCCGGCAAGGAGGGCCCGCTCCACGCCTTCGAGGCCGAGCAGATCTGGACCCTGCTGGAGGGCGGGGCCACCGTCGACCTGGCCGGGGAGAAGATCGACCTGGCCGCCGGCGACACCGTCGTCATGCCCGCCGACCTGCCCCGGCAGGTCTTCGCCGACGCCCGGAGCGGCTTCATCGCGATCGTCACCGCCCCGGTGGGGGGCCGGGTGTACAACCCCGGCGGCATCTCGCCCGAGGGCGTGTGCGAGCTGGCCCCCAAGGACGCCGAGCGGATCACCCCGCCCTGGATCGCCTGAGGCGCCCCCTCCGGCCGGGCCCGCGAAGGCCCGGCCGGTCCGGATCCCGAATCACCGGCCCTCACCGCTTCACAAAGCACGATGGTCGCATGAACATGCCTGATCAGGAGTTCGCCAAACGATCGTCCAGGATCGGCCGGAGGACCTTACCCGGCCACCACAGGTGTGCGATTATCGCACCATGAAGGAGCCTGAGGGGTGGGCAGACGTAGGCGAGCGGGTGCGCGAGTCTCGTGTGGCAGCCGGCATGTCACAGGAGCAGCTCGCATCGGCCCTGCGACTCGACCGGACGATGATCGCCAAGATCGAGCGGGGCGTCCGCCGAGTCGACGCGCTCGAACTCGCCAAACTGGCATCAGTGCTCAAGGTTCCCCTTAGTCACTTCCTCAGCCCGCCACCGCTGGTCGTGTCCCGTCGCACGGAACTGGCCGATGACACGGTGACCGATGCGACCCGGCAGTCCTACCGGCTGGAAGCGGCCCTTTCCGCATGGCTGACCGACATCCGGCAGCTCATGGAGATCGGTGAATTCTCGCCTCCAGAGATCGATCGATACCCGGGTGCGGTTCAGGACGCGTCCAGCGCCCGTCATGCGGCCCTCTGGGTCAGGAACCGGCTTGGTCTGGGATTTGATCCCATCGATTCACTCATGAGTGTGTGCGAACGGCTGGGACAACTGGTCGCGGTGGTCGACGCACCAGGCGAAGGCGCTTCGTTGGTCGAGGACGACCTCGCCGTGGCGGTCATCAGCAGGCAGGGCGACCCTGGGCGCCGCCGCGCGACCGCGGCTCATGAGCTGGGTCATCTGATCGTCGGTGACGAGTATTCCACCGACATAGGCGTTCACGTCTCCCGTGATGGAAGAGAAGCCGTCATCGACGCCTTCGCTGCGGAGCTTCTCCTTCCGGCCGGAGCATTCCGGAGTGTGACCCGCTCGGACGGCCCGGCAGGGCGAGAGGATCTACTGGTCCTCGCTGCACGTTTCAGGACCTCATGGTCGTTGACCGTTCGCCAAGCCGTCGAAGCCGAAGCCGTCGACAGGAACGTCGCAAAAGAAATGCGCCGGAGGAACCCGACCCGTGCGGAATTGATGGAAGCGGTCGGATGGGCGCCGCAGCCTGATCTGGAAACGGTCCGAGTGCCTCCGGGATACGCGCATGCGGTGGTCGAATCCTTCAAGAAGTCGCTCATAACGGCCTCTCGCGCCGTCGAGCTCATGCGGGGCCAGATCGTGGCAGCCGACCTGCCACTCCACGATGACGCGGACCTCGAGCTTTGAGCGACACCGGACTCACCCCCGCGCTGGTGTTCGACGCGATGTGCCTCAACCATTTCGCCCGCGCGGAACGCCTGGATGTGCTGCGCGATCTCCTGATGGGCACCACCTGCCTGACCACTCACGTGGTCCGGGAGGAGATACGTGCCGGGATGCAGGCGCATCCGGTCCTTCGGGCCGTGCTGGAAGCGGATTGGCTCGGTCTGGCGAAGCTCGACTCACTGGATGAGATCAGGTGCTTCGCGAAATGGGTGCAGCGTATCGGCTCTTCGGAGCGCAATCTGGGGGAAGCCAGCGTGTTCTCCGCAGCCGAACTATCTCACGGAATCGCCGTCACCGACGACCGGGAAGCCGTGGCGGTAGGCAGGGCACATGGTCTGGAAGTCCATGGAACCGTATGGCTTCTCGCCCGCGCGTGCTGCGACGGAAAACTCAACGAGGTAGCCGCCGGCAACATCGTGGACGCCCTGAGAGCGACGGGAATGCGATTGCCGTGTTCCGGATCGACTTTCGGATCCTATACCCGCCGCAACATCAGGGGGTGATTCCGCCGTCTGGCCGGATGGTCTCCGGTTGCACGTGCCGACGGCCCCAAGGACGCCGAGCGGATCACCCCGCCCTGGATCGCCTGAGGCGCCCCCTCCGGCCGGGCCCGCGAAGGCCCGGCCGGTCTCCGCGGGTCGTGCCCGGATCCGAGACGGCATCGTGATCTTGGATTGACAGGATTTCCTTCCCCTCCAGGTTCCGAAGGAAATCACATGAAAAGGGCCACCGCCGGTCTCGTCGTGAGTCTCGTCCTGCTCACTCCGCTGCCCGCCCACGCCGCCGCCCCCGACCCGGTCCAGGTGCTCCGCGCCCAGGTCGTGCCCGGCAGGGGCGTCACCGTCTCCATGGTCACCCGGATGTCGGCCGACGGTAGGCACCTCGGCACCGTCCGGACCGAGCGGGTCACCGGATTCCGCAAGGGCGGATCGGTGGAAACGGACGAGAGCACCACGGTTCACTTTCCGGCCGCCGCCGAGCTCCTGGGAGAGGACTTTCCCGACTTCCTCTTCCCGACGCTGCTCATCAGGCTCAAGGACGCGAACTACACCTCGGGCGGCAGCCTGATCCCCGAGCTGCCGCTGGGCAAGAAATGGGTGCGCAGCCGCTGGTTCGAGTCCAGCCCCATGGACAGCACGGTCGATCTCTTCGAGCCGGGCGCCCTGAAGGCGCTGCTCGCCACCGCCTCCTCCACCGGCCCGCGCAGCGCCAAGGGCACCATCTACTCCTCCAAGATCCCCGGCCGGCCCTTCGGCACGCCGATGACCCGCGGCGAGAAAGGCGAGAAGGTCGCCTGGGCGCTCCGGTTCGACGACAGGGGCAGGGTCACCCGCCTGACCACCAGGGTCTTCCGGCGGACGAACGACGGCTACGTGCTGGGACTCGGTTCTGACCTGCGCTTCACCGGCTGGGGCTCCCGGGTGACCATCGAGGCGCCGCCGGAGGAGTCGGTCATCGAGGCCGAGGACCTTCCCCAGGAGCCCGGACTGCTCGTGGAGGAGAAGGAGCCGGTCGAGGCTTCCCCACAGGGGAGGTGAGTCCGGGGCCGTACGGCGGCGCCGCGGACGTCACCGTGCGGCCCCGCCCGTTCGAGCCCGGGGACGTCTCGCGGAGGGCCGTCCTGCTCCTCCGCGGGACGTCCCGGCGGGTTCAGCCGGCCGGCCGTACCCCGGCCAGGTCCGAGGCGCGGGCGATAAGGATCCGCACCGCGTCGCCGAACGGCGCGAACGCCGGGTTGGTGGTCTGGCCCGCGCGGTAGCGGAACCAGATCTGCTGGGTGATCACCGCCAGCCGGAACAGGCCGAAGACCTCGTAGAAGTCCCAGCGTCCCATCGGCAGGCCCGTCCGCGACAGGTAGCGCTCCACGACCTGCTCGCGGGTGGGCATGCCGGGCAGGTGCGTGGGCTGGCGGCGCAGGAGGGCGAAGAGCTCGTCGTCGTCCGCGGTGATCCAGTAGGCCATGGCCGAGCCCAGCTCCATCAGCGGGTCGCCGACCGTCGCCATCTCCCAGTCCAGGACGCCCACGACCCGCAGCGGCCCGTCCACGTCCAGGATCAGGTTGTCGAGCTTCCAGTCGTTGTGGATCAGCCGCAGGGCGGTGTCGGCGGGCTGATGCTCGGCCAGCCAGGCCATCACGGCCTCGCCGTCGGGCACGTCGTCGGTCAGCGCGCCGCGGTAGCGCCGCGACCAGCCCTCGACCTGCCGCCGCACGTAGCCCGGCCCCCGGCCCAGCTCGCCGAGCCCGGCCGCCTCCGGGTCCACCGCGTGCAGGTCCGCCAGGGTGTCGACCACGGTGTGGCCGAGCGCCCTGGCCTCGTCCTCGCCCAGCGTCATCCCGGCGGGGAGCTCACGGCGCAGCACCGTCCCCTCCAGGTGCTGCATCACGTAGAACTCGCCGCCCAGCACCGCCGGGTCCTCGCAGAAGGCGAGCATCTCGGGGACGGCGCCGAAGTGGGGCCGCAGCCGCCGCTGCACCGTGAACTCGCGCCGCATGTCGTGCGCGGAGGCGGCCTTGTGCCCGCGCGGCGGACGGCGCATGACCAGGTTCAGGCCGTCGTACCGGAGCAGGTACGTCAGGTTCGACACGCCGCCCCTGAACTGCCGCACCTCCGGAGGCCCGTCCAGGCCCTCCACCCGCCCGGCCAGCCAGGCGTGCAGCGCGGCGACGTCGAACGCGTCCTCCTCGCGGACCTCTCCGGCATCCAACGCGAACTCCTTCACCCACACACCGGCACCCCGCCGGCACGGAACCAACATACTAAACGGTCGGTATGTGCCGGGGCCAGCGACCGGGCCCGGCGGCCGGGACCGGTGACCCGGACCAGCAGCCGGGGCCGGAGCCGTTGACGGAGCGTGACGGAATCCCCCGGACGGGATCACCCCGCCTTCCGGCCGGATTCCCGTGCTCACCGTCGGGATAGCGGCATGTGGGTGTAAATCCTGCACAACACGCAGTGTGTCCGTATCACCCCATGGGGACCAGAAGTAGAGATTCTCATGGTCTGTACCAGTCAGCCGGACGGACCTCCGCTTCCACCGCGACGCCTCCACCGCGATCCGCGTGGACAGTGCACCCCGCATGCGACCCGCATGGACGGGTGCACGTGCGGACGGGGCGCCCCGCGCGCCCCTCACCGCGGCGGCGGCCATGAGGCAACGAGTTCAGGAGGACATCAGTGATCAAGCGTGGTAAGCCCGCCAAGAACGGGCAGGTCAAGCTCATCTTCACCCTGCCGGCCGACCAGGTCCGCGGTGAGGTCTCCCTCGTCGGGGACTTCAACGACTGGAACCCGTACGCCCACCCGATGCGCCGCGGCGACGACGGGACCTACCAGGTGACCGTCACCGTCCCCGCGCACCGGGGCATCTCCTTCCGCTACCTGGCCGAGGGCGGCGTCTGGTTCGACGACCCCGACGCCGACCGCCACGACCAGCACGGCGGCCACCTCGACCCGATCGACCCGAACGCCCGTCGGATCGAGGTCACCGGCGCGCCCGTCCTGAAGAACCGGGACGAGCAGCCGCTCGCCGCCGGCGCGCGGTAGTGCCGGGCGCCGCCGCCCTTGCCCAGCAAGGGCGGCCGGCCACCCCCCATCGCACCTGTTCCACCTTTCCGGGGAGATCTGATGAGCTGTCGTAGGGTAGGCGCGGCCGGCCTGGCCGCCGCGCTGGCATGTGCCGCGCTGACCGGGTGCATGCCGTGGGAGGACGAGCCGGAGCAGAAGAAGATCGGCGCCGCCGCCGGACGGCAGGGCGGCAAGACCGACCAGAGCGCCGTCCGCAAGGAGAAGGCGGCCAGGGCCGCCAAGGTCAAGGCCAATGAACTGGGCCAGATCCCCGTCCTGATGTACCACCGGGTGGTGGACAAGCCCACGGCCCCCGACGACCGCACCCCCGAGCAGTTCCGCAAGGAGCTGGAACGGCTGGCCGTCGAGGGCTACGTCCCGATCACCGCCGCCGAGTACGTCCGCGGGCGCATCGGCGTCCCCCCCGGCAAGCACCCGGTCGTCCTCACCTTCGACGACGCGTCCCCGGAGCAGCTCACCCTGGACGGGACGGGCACGCCGATGCCGAACACCGCCGTCGCCATCCTGCAGGAGGTCGCCAGGAAGCACCCGGGGTTCCGGCCGGTGGCCACCTTCTACGTGACGCGCGACCTGTTCGGCAAGACCACTCCGGAGGAGCAGACGCAGATGCTCACCTGGCTCCGGGAGAACGGCTTCGACATCGGCAACCACACCTACGGCCACCGCAACCTCCTCGGCAAGCCGAAGAAGGAGGCGATGGCCGAGATCGCCAGAGGTCACGAGCTGATCACCAAGCTGACCGGCACCGACCCGGTGACGCTGGCGCTGCCGTACGGCAACCAGCCGAGCACCAAGTCGTGGGCCCTCAAGGGCCGCGCGGGGAACGTCTCCTACGACTACGGCGGCGTCTTCCGCGCCGGGTACACCCCCGGGCCCTCGCCCTTCAGCAAGGACTTCGACCCGGTGAACCTGCCGCGCATCCGCTCCATGGACAAGATCAAGAAGGACGACTGCGCCCGCTTCTGCTCCACCGCCTGGCTGGACTGGCTGAAGGCCAACCCCAGCGAGCGGTACACCTCCGACGGGGACGTCGCGACGGTCGCCTATGCGAAGTTCAAGGCGCCTTTCATGGCCTCGGGCTTCACGCCCTACGCTCTTCCCTACTAACCGGTTCCCCAACCGCCGGCGCACCGGGCCGGGAGAGGTGACGAGCATGGTCTCCGAGTTGTTCGACCCGCAGGCGTGGCGGAAGGTCGAGGGCTTCGACTTCACCGACATCACCTACCACCGGGCCGTGGACCAGGGGACGGTGCGGATCGCCTTCGACCGGCCCGAGGTGCGCAACGCGTTCCGCCCGCAGACGGTGGACGAGCTCTACCGCGCCTTCGACCACGCCCGGATGAGCGCCGACGTCGGCTGCGTGCTGCTCACCGGGAACGGGCCCTCGCCGAAGGACGGCGGGTGGGCGTTCTGCTCGGGCGGCGACCAGCGCATCCGCGGGCGCGACGGCTACAAGTACGCCGAGGGCGGGCAGGTCGACCCGGCGCGGGCCGGCCGCCTGCACATCCTGGAGGTCCAGCGGCTGATCCGCTTCATGCCCAAGGTCGTCATCTGCGTGGTGCCGGGCTGGGCCGCCGGCGGCGGGCACAGCCTGCACGTCGTCTCGGACCTGACCCTCGCCAGCCGGGAGCACGCCCGGTTCAAGCAGACCGACGCCGACGTGGCCAGCTTCGACGGCGGGTACGGCTCGGCCTACCTGGCCCGCCAGGTGGGCCAGAAGTTCGCCCGTGAGATCTTCTTCCTCGGTGACGCCTACACCGCCGAGGACGCCCACCGGATGGGCATGGTCAACGCCGTCGTGCCGCACGCGGAGCTGGAGCGGACCGCGCTGGAGTGGGCCCGGAAGGTCAACGGCAAGAGCCCGATGGCCCAGCGCATGCTGAAGTACGCCTTCAACCTGGCCGACGACGGCATGGTCGGCCAGCAGCTCTTCGCCGGCGAGGCCACCCGGCTGGCCTACATGACCGAGGAGGCGGTCGAGGGCCGCGACTCCTTCCTGGAGAAGCGCGACCCCGACTGGAGCCCCTTCCCCTGGTACTTCTGACCCGTCCCCTCGGCTCCGGCGCCTCCAGGCCCGCCGTGCCGGAGCGGTGGGGCCGCGCCGTACGGCAGGCTGGGGGCGTGGCGAAGTACGAACGGCGGGTCGTGGCGGCGGCGGAGGCCGCCCTCGCGCAGCGCAAGTACGTGACGGCGATCGACGTGCTCACCGGGGCGGGCTGGCTGCACGCCCGGCACGTGGACGTCTGGCGGCAGGGCCGGGCGGGGTCGCTGGAGGAGCTCGCGGCCGTGGACGGCGCGAGGATGGCCGACGCGGTGGCGGTCCTGGCCCGGTGGGCCGGGGAGCGGGGCCTCACCCCCGGCGAGGCCCCCTACCTGTCGGCCGCCCGCGACCGCGCCGAGCTCCGGTTCACCGCCTCCGGCGACGACGGCCCGTTCCGGGTCCACTGGGTCTCACCGGACATGAGCGAGGCCCGGCGCAGGCGGCTCGCCGAGCGGCAGGCCGAGGCGCCCGACCTGACGGTGGTCGAGGCGGCGAGGCCGTGGGAGTGCGCCGACTGCCGCGGCACCGGGCCGTACCTGATCATGGAGAACGCCGAGCCCCACTGCCTGACCTGCGCGGACCTGGACCACCTGGTCCTCCTCCCGGCGGGGAACGCCGCGCTCAGCCGCCGGGCCAAGAAGGAGAGCGGGCTGGCCGCCGTCGTGGTCCGCTTCAACGCCCGGCGCAAGCGGTACGAGCGGCTCGGCGTCCTCGTCGAGGAGGCCGCGCTGGCGCGGGCCGAGGAGCAGTGCCTGGCCGACGAGGAGGTACGGCTCCGCCGCCGCGAGCGCGACCGTGAGCGCCGGACGGACGAGGACCTGCGTTTCCAGGCCGGGATGGCCGAGGAGATCGTCCGGCTGTTCCCCGGCTGCCCGCCGGAGCGGGCCGCGGAGATCGCCCGGCACGCGGCGGAGCGGGGCAGCGGCCGGGTGGGGCGCACGGCCGCCGCCAAGGTCCTCGACGCGAACGCCGTCACGCTGGCCGTGATCGCCTCGGTGCGGCACCTCGACACGGACTACGACCGGCTGCTGATGGCGGGGGTGCCGCGCGCCGAGGCCCGCGACCGGATCCGGGCGGACATCGACCGGGTGCTCGCCGGATGGCGTCCGCCGGGCGGAGGCAGGACCGGGTGACGCCGGGCGGGCCGCACGTACGGGACGAGGTCTGCCCGGCGGACCGCACGGAGGGGGCGAGGCCCGCCCGGCGGACCGCACGGAGGGGGCGAGGCCCGCCCGGCGCCGGGAAAACGTCGGACCCGGCGTCCACAATGGCGGGCATGGAGAAATGGCGTGAGGTCCGCGAGACGCTGCGTGAGTTCGCCCTCCGGTTCCCGGAGGCCTACGAGGACCACCCCTGGGGCGAGACCGTCGTCAAGGTCAACAAGAAGATCTTCCTCTTCCTCGGCGTGGAGGAGCCGACCGACAAGTGGAGCCCGAGCGCCGGGGTGAAGCTGCCCGAGTCGCACGGCCACGCCCTGGCCCTCGACGGCGTCCGGCCCTCGGGCTACGGGCTCGGCAGGTCCGGGTGGGTGACGATCCCGCTGACGGGGACGCTTCCCGAGACCGAGCTGCTGCTCGACTGGGTCGAGGAGAGCTACCGGGCCGTGGCCCCCAAGAAGCTCGTCGCCGCGCTCGACGCCCAGGACGCCTGACCCCCGCAGCCTGACCCCCGTAGCCGGGTCCCGGCTCCGGCGGGCGGCTCGGAGGGCACCGGGCGGGCGGCTCGGAGGGCACCGGGCGGGCGCGAGGATGGGGCGGGCTGCTCAGAGGGCGCCGGGCGGGCGGGATTCGAGGATGCGGGCGAGCAGGCCGGTCAGGCGTTCCCGCTCTGCGGCGTCCAGCGGGGCGAACCACTCCCGCTCCCTGCGGGTCTGCTCGGCGAATGCCGCGCGGACGGCCGTCTCGCCCTCGGCGGTCAGCGCGACCACCACCGCCCGCCCGTCCTCCGGTAGCGGGCGGCGTTCCACCAGCCCGTCCCGCTCCAGGGTGTTGACCGCGTTGGTCACCGCCGAACGGGACATGGCCGAGATCTCGGCGAGCCGGGCGGGCCGGGTGGGGCCGAGCAGCCAGAGCTTGAACATCAGCCGGAAGCCGGGGAGCGTCCAGCCGCGCGGGCGGTGGATCCTGGTCTCCAGGTCGTTGACGAGCAGGTAGGCCAGCTGGAGCAGGTTGTAGGCCAGCCCGAACGCCTCGGCGTCGGCCGGCGGCGGCATGGCGGCCAGGCGCTCGCGCGCGTAGGCGGCGTACCGCAGGTCCGCCGGGACGTCCGGGGGACCCGCCCACAGGTCGTCCTGCGGACCGGCGCCGTACCGGGGATCCGTACCGACTCCGTCCACCGGCCAAGTCTTGCGCAACGGGCCACCCGGCGTGAATATTGTTATGGCCATAACAATCCGTCGTCGCAGCGGCGGCGTCCCCGGAGGAGCCCGTGCGCATCGTCATCGCCGGAGCCGGCATCGGCGGGCTGGCCGCCGCGCTCAGCCTGCACGCCGCCGGGTTCGAGGACGTGACCGTCCACGAGGCCGTGCCCGAGATCCGGCCGCTGGGCGTGGGCATCAACCTCCTGCCGCACGCCGTGCGGGAGCTGACCGAGCTCGGCCTCGGCGACCGGCTCGCGGAGATCGGCGTCGCCACCGCCGAGCTGGCCTACTTCAACCGGTACGGCACGGCGATCTGGTCCGAGCCCCGGGGACTGGACGCGGGCTACGCCTGGCCGCAGTACTCCGTGCACCGCGGGCGGCTGCAGCTGCTCCTGCTGGAGGCGGTCGCCGAACGGCTGGGCCCGCGAGCCGTACGGACCGGCAGCAGGATCACCGGCCCCGGTGACGAGGACCTGCTGATCGGCGCGGACGGCATCCACTCGGCGGTCCGCGCCCACCTGTTCCCCGGTGAGGGCCCGCCCCCGTGGAACGGCCTGGTGCTGTGGCGCGGCACCACGTACGGCGAGCCGTTCCTGACCGGCCGATCCATGATCATGGCCGGGGACGGCACCCAGAAGTTCGTGGCCTACCCGATCGAGACCGGCGGGCGCACCCTGATCAACTGGATCGCCGAGCGGCCGCTGGACGGCGAGGCCCCGGACCGGGGGAACTGGAACCGCCCTGCGGACCTGGCCGGGATCGGCCGGCACTTCGCGGACTGGCGCTTCGACTGGCTGGACGTGCCGGGCGTCATCGCCGGGGCCGAGGCCGCCTACGAGTACCCGATGGTGGACCGCGACCCGCTGCCCCGCTGGACCTTTGACGGCGTCACGCTACTGGGTGACGCCGCCCACGCGATGTACCCGATCGGCTCCAACGGCGCCTCCCAGGCGATCATCGATGCCCGGGTGCTGGCGCACTCGCTGGCCCGCGGCGACCTGGCCGCCTACGAGGCGCTGCGCCGCCCCGCCACGACCGCCCTGCAGCTGTCCAACCGCGAGATGGGCCCCGAGGTCGTCATGAAGCTCGCCCACGAGCGGGCGCCCGGCGGGTTCGACGACATCGAGCAGGTCATCCCCTACGCGGAGCGGGCCGGGATCGCCGCCGCATACAAGCGCACCGCCGGTTTCGACCCGGCCTCGCTCAACGAACGCCCTTCCTGGAACGCCACCCGGTGAACCACCGGGCACCGGGCCACCGAATCACCACACCGCCGGGCCACGACACCCCCGGACCGCCGGACCACCCACCGCAAGCCCCCGATGCCCCGGACCTCCCCGCAAGCCCCTGGAGCGCCGCCCGTGAACCTCGAACCGCTCGCCGCGTTCCACGTGGAACTCGACCCGATCCTCGACCTCGGCGACTCGCAGTGGGGCCGCCGCCGGGTGATCAACATCGTCGGCGGGTCGTTCGACGGCCCCCGCCTGTCGGGGACCGTGCTGCCCGGCGGGGCCGACTGGCAGGTCGTGCACGCCGACGGCATGGCCAGCATCGACACCCGCTACACGCTGCGCACCCACGACGGCGCGCACCTGTACATCTCCACCAGCGGCGTGCGGCACGGCCCGCCGGAGGTCCTCGGCCGCCTGGCCCGGGGTGAGGAGGTGGACCCGTCGGCGTACTACTTCCGGCTGTTCTGCCGCTTCGAGACCGGCGACGAGCGCTATCTGTGGCTCAACCGCACGCTGGCCGTGGCCTCCGGTGCCCGCGCCCCCGGCGCCGTCCGCTACGACGCCTATGTCCTGACCTGACGACGGCCCGGCGGCCCGACCCCGCTCCCGCCCCACTTCTTCCCCGAGGAGCCCCCATGCCGAAGCTCGACCGCACCCCGCTGGCGATCACCGCCGAACACGACGTGCCCATGCCGATGCGCGACGGCACGATCCTGCGCGGCGACGTCCACCGGCGGTCCGAGGGCGGGCCGTTCCCCGCGCTGCTGGTCCGCACGCCGTACGGCGAGGGCACGTTCCGGTCGGTGCCGGTGCGGTCCGCGCTGCAGGCCGGGTTCGCGGTGGTGCTGCAGCACTGCCGGGGGCGCGGGAGCAGCGACGGCGAGTTCCGGCCGTGGCTGGACGAGGGCGCCGACGGCCACGACACGATCGCCTGGATCACCGCGCAGCCGTGGTCGGACGGCGAGGTCGTGATGAGCGGCATGTCCTACCTGGCCGGGTGCGCGCTGCAGGCCGCCGCGACGCGCCCGCCGGGGCTGAGGGCGGTGGTCGCCGCGGTGACGCCGCACGACTTCCACGACGGCCTGAAGTACCACGGCGGGGCGTTCGCGCTGGGCTCCGCCCTGGGCTGGGGCGCGATGCAGGCGATGCTCGGGCTGGTGCACGGCATGGAGGCGGGCGAGGACGCCGGCGCCGGGTTCGGCGAGTTGCTGCCGGTCCTGGGCGACCAGGCCGCCGCGGCCCGGACCCTCCCGGTGCGCGACGTCCCGGGCATCCCGTGGTGGCGGGACTGGACCGGTCACCCGGAGCGGGACGAATACTGGCAGGACCTGGCCGAGACCCTGCGGCACGACCGGATCGAGGTGCCGGTCATGCACGTCGCGGGCTGGTTCGACCTGTTCCTGTCCGGGACGCTGGAGAACCACCGCCGCCTGGGCGGGCCGCTGATCGTCGGCCCCTGGTCCCACACGGCGCTGGGCGCGACCGGCACCGGCCGCCTGGACTTCGGCTTCTCCGCCTCCGCTCAGGCGATCCGGCTGGAGCAGCGGCAGCTGGCCTTCCTGAAGGGCGAGGACACCGGTCCCGCCGTGCAGATCTTCGTGATGGGCGACGACGTCTGGCGGGACGAGGAGGCCTGGCCCCTGGCCCGCGCCGTCGCCACCCGCTACCACCTGCACTCCGACGGGTCGCTGTGCACCGCTCCCCCGGCCGCCGCGGAACCGGCCACGTTCACCTTCGACCCGCGCGATCCGGTCCCCACGGTCGGCGGCCCGCTCCTGCTGCCCGACGTCACCAACGTCGGCCCGCAGGACCAGCGCGACGTGGAGCTCCGCCCGGACGTGCTCTGCTACACCACCGAGGTGCTGGCCGCCGACGTCGAGGTGACCGGGCCGGTCTCGGTGACCCTGCACGCCGAGACCTCGGCGGCCGCCACCGACTGGACGGCCAAGCTGGTGGACGTCCACCCCGACGGGCGGGCGATGAGCGTGACCGACGGCATCGTCCGCACCGCCGAACCCGCCGGGACGTTCACCATCGACCTGGTCGCCACCAGCCAGGTCTTCAAGGCCGGCCACCGCATCCGGGTGGAGGTCTCCAGCTCCAACTTCCCCCGGTTCGACCGCAACCCCGGCACCGGCCGCCCCGCCGCCGAGGCCACCGGGACCGATCTGGTCCTCCAGCACCAGAAGGTCTTCCCGGACTCCTACATCACCCTCCCGGTCGTCCCCCGCTAGCGGCCCCGCCCGCCCCGTACGGCGGAACCCGGCCCACCCGATCCGCCCGGTCCACCCGATCCGCCCGGACCGAGGGGCGGCCGGGTGGACGGGTCGCGACGACCACGGTGGCGTCCAGTTCCTCGCAGACGGCCACCTCCGGCACCAGTCCCGCCCCGGTGACGATCCCGACGGCCGACGGCACCTGCCGCCCGCTCGTCTCGAACAGCAGGCGGCCGCCCGGCGCCAGCCACAGCGGCGCCCCGGCGGCCACCCGCCGCAGGACGGCGAGCCCGTCCGCGCCGCCGTCCAGCGCCACCCGCGCCTCGTGGAGGCGGGCCTCCGGGGGCAGGAGCGTGATGTCACCGGTGGGCACGTAGGGCACGTTGGCGAGCAGGACGTCGACGCGCCCCCGCAGCGCTGCGGGCAGCGGTTCGTAGAGGTCGCCCCGGTACACCCGGCCGCCCAGGGCGGCGAGGTTGCGGCGGGCGCAGGCCACCGCGGCGGGGTCGATGTCGGCGGCGTGCAGCTCCACCCCGCCCAGAGCCTCGTCCAGGGCCGCGCCCAGCGCGCCCGAGCCGCAGCACAGGTCGACGACGACGGACCCCGGACGGGCGAGGGCGGCGGCCCGGTGGACGAGGAACTCGGTGCGGCGGCGGGGCACGAAGACCCCGGGGTCCACGGCCACCCTCAGGCCGCAGAACTCCGCCCAGCCCAGGACGTGTTCGAGGGGGAGCCCGGCGGCCCGCCGGTCCACCATGGCGGTGAGTTCGGCGGGCGTCCGCGCCGTGGCGGCGAGCAACTCGGCCTCGTCCTCGGCGAAGACGCAGCCGGCGGCCCGGAGCGTGGCGACGACGGCGGACGGGGCGGCGGTCGGCGGAGAGGTGGATCGGATGTGCGGTGACGGCTGAACCGGCATGAGAGCCCTTCGGAATCCCGATGGGTGCTCTCTCGGTCACCTAGGCCGGGTGGACCGCACGGCCGTGGGAGGAGAGCACCCGGCCTGATCTGGCGTTGATGGTTCTCACCTCCTCAGGTACGTCCACTGCTGGGGACGGCAACGCTACCCAGCCGGGTCCCGCCGCGCAAACATGCCGGCGCCGGCCGTCGTCAGGGCTGCTGCACGGCCAGGCGGATCGCGAAGCCGACCAGCAGCAGACCGGTGGCCTGCTCGACCCTGGCCCGGACCCGGGGAGCCCGCAGCAGCGCGCCGATCCGGTCCACCACCACGTTGTAGAAGCCGAACCAGAGCAGGTACAGCCCGGCGAAGATCGCCGAGAGCAGGAGGGCCCGGCCCAGCGTGTTGCCGTGGGCGGGCAGGAACTGGGGCAGGAAGGTCACGAAGAAGAGGGCGACCTTCGGGTTGAGCACGTTCGACAGGAAGCCGTTGCGGACGTGCCGGAGGGGCGGGCCCCCGTCGGCCGGGACTTCCGTGACGACGGCGGTGGCGGCGGCCGTCCGGCGGCTGGAGCGCAGCGCCTGGACGCCCAGCCAGAGCAGATAGACCACGCCCGCGACCTTCAGCACGGTGAAGGCGGTGGCCGAGGCCAGCAACAGGGCCGAGAGCCCGATCGCGGCGGAGGTGGCGTGGACGGCGAGCCCGAACAGGCCGCCGGTCATGGTCAGCAGGCCGGCGGTACGGCCGAAGGCGAGGGCGTTGCGTGTGATCAGGGCCTGGTCGGGCCCGGGAATCATGATCATTACGAGCGCCGTGACCGCGAAGGTCGTCAACATGGAACGGGGGTCTCCCTGGACATGTGGTGGAAAAACGCCTTGTGGGCGCGCCAATCCTATTTATCCAGAGAAACCCGGAGCCCACCGGGCGGCGGCGAGCCGGTGGGCGGGTCCCGAGCAGACCGGTGGGCAGGTCCGGTGACGGCCGCTGACGGACCGGCGAGCAGGTCCGGTGGGCGGGTCAGGGCGGCCCGGGCCCGTGGGACCGTGGCCCGCGGACCGCGGGCCGCGGGCCGCGGCGGGGGATCAGGTGACGGCGAGCCGCCGCCGGTACCGCTCGTCGCGCCAGTGCTCCTTCTCCAGCACCTCCGCCAGGGTGACCGCCGCGTCGTGGACGTCCACGTGGCGGATGTACAGCGGGGCGAACCCGAACCGGAGGATGTCCGGGGCGCGGAAGTCCCCGTGCACACCCCGGTCGATCAGCGCCCGCATGACCGGGTAACCCTCCGGATGGGTGAAGCTCACCTGGCTGCCCCGGCGCTCCGAGTCGCGCGAGGTGGCCAGCCCGAGCCCGTACGGCGCGCACAGCTCCTCGACCAGGTCGATGAAGAGGGAGGTGAGCGCCACGCTCTTGGCCCGCACCTCGGCCAGGTCCGCCCGCTCCCAGACGTCCAGCGAGGCGTTGAGCGAGGCGAAGGAGAGCACGTGCGGAGTGCTCACGGCGAAGCGCCGCACCCCCTCGGCCGGGCGGTAGCCGGGCTCGAACGCGAACGGCGCGGCGTGGCCGTGCCAGCCGGTCAGGATGTGCTCGGCGTCGGCCTGGTGGCGCGGGTGCACGTAGACGAACGCCGGGGAACCGGGGCCGCCGTTGAGGTACTTGTAGGTGCAGCCGACCGCGAAGTCCGCCGGGGACACATCCACCTGGTAGGCGCCCGCGCTGTGGCACAGGTCCCAGACCATCAGCGCGCCGGCCGCCTGGACCCGCGCCGTCACCTCGGCGGTGTCGTGCCGGTTCCCCGTCCGGTAGTCCACCTCCGACAGCAGCACGCACGCCACGTCCCCGCCGGCCAGCGCCTCGTCGAGGCCCTCCGTGCCGCGCACGTCGCGGATCTCGTAGCCGCCCAGCGCCCCCGCGAGCCCCTGGACCATGTAGCGGTCGGTCGGGAAGTTGTCCAGGTCAGAGACGATCACCCGGCGCCCCGGGCGCAGGCGGAGCGCGGCCGAGACGGCCTTGACGATCGCGATCGAGGTGGTGTCGCCCACCACGACCTGCCCGGGGCCCGCCCCGATCAGGGGGGCCAGCCGGTCGCCGGTGGAGGTCGGCAGGTCGAACCAGCCGTCGGCGTTCCAGGCGCCGACCAGGCGGCCGCCCCACTCCTCCTCCACGACCCGGGTGACCGCCGCCGAGGCGCGCTTCGGCGGGGCGCCGAGCGAGTTGCCGACCAGGTAGACCGTCCCGTCGGGCAGGACGAACTCGTCCCTGAGGTGCCGGAGGGGATCGGCGGCGTCGAGGGCGGCGCAGTCCGCGCGGCTGATGGCCATGAATCATCTCCCGGTTGGGTCCTTACCAGTCCTTCCATCATCCAGTACGGGAACCCGTGCGGCCACCGGGCGGTGCCGCTCCCCCCTCGGCCCCGATCAGGACCGCCGCGCGCTCCGCCGTACCCCGGGCCCAGGGGCCCGTGGTGGCGGCGCCGAGGACGAGCACGGCGGCCCCGCAGCCGGTGATGATCCACCAGGCCGTACGGGCGGCCCCGGTGAAGCCGGCTCCCGCGGCGACGGCCTCACCGCCCACCCCGGCGGCGATCACCGAGCCGACGACCGCGACGCCCAGGACCTGGCCGACCTGACGGCTGGTGGAGGCGATCCCCGCCGCCACCCCGGCCTGCGAGACCGGCATCCCGGAGACGGCCGTGTTCGTGACGGGGGCGTTGAGCAGGCCCATGCCGACGCCGAACAGGACGAAGGAGACGATCAGCAGGGCGTCGGAGGAGCCGGGGGAACCGAGGCCGCCCACCGCCGGCAGCCCCCCGCTCAGCGTCATCGCCGTCCCCGCCGCCAGCAGCGGCGGTCGCGGCCCTCGGGCGGCCACCAGCCGCCCCGAGAGCGGGGCGAACAGGAGCATCGTCGCCGCCATCGGCAGCAGGTACAGCCCGGCGTGCAGGGCGGTCATGCCCCGTACGTCCTGCAGGTAGAGGGTGCTGACGAACAGGAAGCCGCCGAGCGCGGCGAACCCGCACACCGCGATGGCCGCCGCCCCGGCGAACGGCGCGCTCCGGAAGAACCGCGGGTCGATCAGCGGGTCGTCCCGGCGCCGCTCGTAGGCCGGGAGCACGGCCAGCGCGCAGAGCGCCGTCGCGAGGCAGGCGACGATCACCGGCGAGGTCCAGCCCAGGACCGGTGCCTCGATGATCCCGAACGTGAGCGGCCCGAGCACCAGGATCACCAGGAGCTGCCCGACGGGGTCGATCCGGCGCGCCCGGGCGGCCCTGGACTCCGGGACGAACATCGCGGTGAGGACCAGGGCGGCCAGCCCCACCGGCAGGTTGATCAGGAAGACCAGCCGCCAGCCGGCCGTTTCCACGAGCAGGCCGCCGATCAGCGGTCCGGCGGCCATGCTTATGCCGATCACGCCGCCCCAGAAGCCGATCGCGCGGGCCCTCTCCCGGGGGTCGGTGAAGGTATTGGTGATGATCGACATCGCGACCGGGTTGAGCATCGACCCGCCGACCGCCTGCACCGTGCGGAAGGCCACCAGCCACCCCAGGCCCGGCGCGAGGCTGCACAGCACCGACCCGGCGGTGAACAGCACGAGCCCGGCCTGGAAGACCCGGCGCCGGCCGATCCGGTCGGCGGTGGAGCCGGCGAGCATCAGCAGCGAGGCCAGGACCAGCACGTAGGCGTCGATCGTCCACTGCAGCCCGGAGACCGACGCGTCGAACTCCCGGCGGATGGCAGGCAGGGCGACGTTGAGGATGGTGGTGTCGAGGCTCACCAGCAGCAGGCTCATGCAGCAGATCGCCAGCACGCCCATGCGCCGCCGGTGGGTGAGGTCGGCCATCGGGGCACTCCGGAAGGTCGTCGGTGGAACACCGTCGGCGGGACGCCGCCGACGGGAGATCGTCGGCGGACCGTCGCCGGGTGCTACGCGTGGAACGCGGTTCGCGCGAGATGAATCCTCACATTTACCCGCGTCCCACGCGTATCACCCGGTGACGGGGAACGGATGCCGGGGACGGCCGTTCCGCTGTCCTAGGCTGGTCGTCAGGAGAACGAAGATCCAGGAGGGCTCCGTGGAAGCTCGGACCGAGACGGTCACCGTCGCCGACGGCTCGTTCGACCTGCACCTATGGCTCCCGGCGAGCGGTGGCGGCCCGGCCGTCCTGCTGGTCCAGGAGATCTTCGGGGTCGGGCCGTACATCCGCAGGGTCGCCGAGGACCTGGCCGCACTGGGCTACGTCGTCGGGGCTCCCGACCTGTTCTGGCGGATCGAGCCGCACTGGGAGGCCGAGCACACCGAGGCCGGGACGATGGCGTCCATGGAGGTGGCCTCCCGCCTCGACTTCACCCACGCCGTCTCCGACGCGGCCATGGCCCTGGCGCACCTGCGGGCGCTGCCGGAGTCCACCGGCCGCAGCGGGGCGCTCGGGTTCTGCCTGGGCGGTTCGATCGCCTACGTCCTGGCCGCCTCGGTGGAGATGGACGCGCTGCTCTCGTTCTACGGCTCCGGCGTGCCGGACGCGGTCGGCCTGATGGAGAAGATCTCCTGCCCGGCGCTGCTCGTCTTCGGCGGTTCCGACCCCTACATCCCGCGCGACCAGGTCGCCAAGGTGGAGAAGGCCGCCGCCGGGCGCCCCAACGTCGAGATGTACGTCGCGGAGGAGGCCGGTCACGCCTTCCACAACCACGAGGCGCCGCAGTTCCACCACCCCGAGGCCGCCCGGACCGCCTGGGCGCACGCCACGGCCTTCCTCCGGAGCCACCTTCCCCTGACCTGACGGACCGCGCGGCGGGACGGCCGGGCTGGCATCATCACCCCGTGGAGCAGGCATGGCACACATGGGGATATGTCGTCATCGCGGCCGTTTCGGCCGTCCCGGCGGCCGTGCTCGCCGCGTTCCTGCTGGCCCGCCGCCGCGGGCGCGCCGGGCACCCCGCCCCGTGGCGGACGGCCGCCGCCGACGTGGGCGCCCTGGCCGGGACCGCTCCGTGGATCTGGATGATCCTGACCCCCGGGACCGCGCAGGGGGTGAACCTCGTCCCCCTGGTCGACCTGGCCCGGCAGGTCGGGCAGATGCCGCCGGGAGCGGCGTTCGTGCAGGTCGGCGGCAACCTCCTGGTCCTCGCCGCGCTCGGCGCGCTGCTCCCGGTCCGCTCGGCGCGGCTGGCGTCGCTCCCCGCGGTCGCGGGCGTGGCCGCCGCGGCCTCGTCCGCCGTGGAACTCCTCCAGTACGGCCTGCGCCTCGGCCGGGTCAGCTCCGTGGACGACGTGCTCCTCAACACCGCGGGAGCCGTACTCGCCGCGCTCGTCACCCGCCGGTGGTGGGCACGGCGATAGCGGTCAGGACCGTTCCACCGAAACGGACCAAGAAAACCCCCGTGGATCACCACACGGGCACGATCCACTCAAAAGAATCCCGGTACCAACCTCTGTATCTGTGCGATCGTGGACAAGGCGGGGCAAGTTCTCTGGAGACGCCAAACCCGGTTGGTGACAGAGGGTGATCAAACGTGCAGCAGTCCCCGGTACCTCCCGAGACCCCGATCTATCGGCGCATCGCCGACGGGCTCCGCGAAGCGATCCTGTCCGGCGAGCTCCGTGACGGGGACCGGCTTCCGGGCGAGAACGCCCTCATGGCGCAGTACGGCATCGCCCGTGCGACCGCCAGGCAGGCGCTGTCGGTGCTCATCAACGAAGGGCTGGCCGTGCCCAAGCGCGGTTCGGGGGTCTACGTCCGGCGGTTCCGGCCCATCAGGCGGCACGGTTCCCGGCGGCTCTCCCGTGAGCACTGGGGCCAGGGGCAGGCCATCTGGGAGTCCGACACCAGGGGCCGGCCGTACACCGTGGACGAGGTGCAGCTCGACAGGGAGACCGCCGAGGAGGACGTCACCCGCGTGCTGGGCGGGCCCGAGGTCTGGGTGCGGCGGCGGCGCTACTCGGTGGACGGGCGGCCGGTCCAGCTCTCGGTCTCCTACTTCCCCGCCGGCCTGGTGGAGGGCACCGCGATCGTCCAGGAGGACACCGGCCCCGGCGGCGTCTACGCGCGCCTGGGCGACCTCGGCCACGCCCCGGCCCACTTCACCGAGGAGGTGCGGGCCCGGATGCCGCACCCGCACGAGACCGTCCAGCTGGACCTCCCGGCGGGCACCCCGGTCATCGCGATCATGCGGACCGCCTACACCTCGGCCGGCGTGCCCGTCGAGGTCAACGAGATGGTCCTGGACTCCGCCTCATATGTACTTCAGTACGACTTCGACGCATAGATCAAGGCCGTCCGTCAACCGGTAGGTTGACCTGACCCCTGCGATCATTGATTTCTCTAGAGAGGTGTCGCACCGTCGGAGATGGAACGTCACAGCGGTCCTGGGCGCGGGGAAGGTGCATGGATGTCTTTCGACCGGCATCTGGCGGAGATAGCCCGGGAGTTTCCCGACTGGACGATCTGGCGGAGCGACGCGGGCCGGTGGTGGGCCACCCGCCACCACCCGCTGAGCTCCGCCCAGCGTGAGGCGGGCTGCGCGATGACCGTCGACGCGGACGACGCCGAAGGACTGCGCCGGCGCCTGCGCGACCAGGAGGAGCGTTCCGGCGGGACACTCCGGTGAAACGCCGGCGGAGAGCCGCCCGGTGCCGCGGTCGGCGGAGCGCTCGCGGCTCCGGCGCCGGGCCCCAAGATCGCGGAAGCCCCCGACCCTATCGGGGGCGGGGGCTTCCGCTCGGACCACCCGAACCGGCCGGGCCTCCTGAACCGCTCGGACCATCCGGGCCGTCCGGACCTCCTGAACCGCTTGGACCATCCGGGCCGTCCGGACCACCCGGGCCGTTCCGCATCCACGGGCGGGACGGTGCCGTCCCGCCGACGCACTCCCGTCAGCGGGAGGCGACCTCACTTGCGGGCGGCGAGCTCCCCGTCGCCGCCGCGTGCCGGCCCGATGCCGAGGACGGTGTCGTCGGAGACCACGACGCGGCGCCCCCCGGCGGGACCCTGCTCGTCCTCGTCCTCGTCCTGGACGATCACCCGGACGGCCTCGACGTCGATCTCGGGCTCGGAGCCGGAACCGGTGCCCGGATCAGTGCCCGAACCGGCCCCGGCCTCGGCCTCGGAGCCGGCCCCCGCGCCGGTCTCGGGACCGGTGCCCGGCGCCTCGTCCCCACGCCCGTGCCGTGACGGGGCGCCGGAGGCGACGAGCACGCCGGGAACCGGCAGGGGCTGCGCGGCGGCCGCCGGAGGGAGCACCGCCGCCTCGTCGATGAGCGGGCCGGCGCTGCTCTCCCGGTGGAGCAGGTCGCCGAGGACCGTGCCCATCTCGTTGAGGCGGCGCATGACCTCGCGGTGCGTGTCGGTGAGGTAGGCGACCCGGCGGCCCGTGCTCTCGTCCAGGACCGCGGCGCGCTGCTGGGCGGAGCTCAGTGTGGAGTGGGCCTCGGCGTTGGCCGAGGACACCGTCGACTCCGCCTCGCTGCGGGCCCGGGTCAGGGTCTCCTCCGCCTCCGCGCGGGCGCTCTCCAGCGTGCGCTCGGCCTCGTGGCGGGCGGAGCCGATCATGCGCTCCGCCTCGCTGCGGGCCCGGGTCAGGGTCTCCTCCGCCTCCGCCCGTGCCGCGCCCAGCGTCTCCTCGGCGTCGCCGCCCGCCTGGGCGAGCAGCTGCTCGGCGGTGGCGGTGGCCTCGGCGACCCGGCGCTCGGCCTCCTGCTGCGCGGCGGTGAGGATGCCCTCGGCCCGCTCGCGGGCGGAGCCGACCAGCCGCTCGGCCTCGGCCGCCGCCTCGTCGCGGAGGCGGTTCGCCTCGGCGTCGGCGACCTCGCGCTTGGCCGCCGCCTCCTCCTCGCCCAGCTTCAGGATCTGGCTGAGCCGCTGCCCGAGCTCGTCGTAGTCCTGGGGCGCGTCGGAGAGCCTGCGCCGGGCGTCCGCCAGCTCCAGCCTGCTCTGCTCCGCCTGGTCGATCGCCCGCGCGACCCGCTCCTCCAGATCGCGGATCTGGTTGCGCGTCCGGATCATGTAGTCGTGCACCTGGCGGCGGCTGTAACCACGCATGACGACCTCGAACGAGTCCTCATGCATCAGGTCGGGAAAGCTCTCGTGCTGGTTCGTCATGGCGCTACCCGTGGAGGTCGTGGGGCGGAAAAGGAGAAGTCAGAGACGACTCTGCTGCCAACCATCCGCAATCGCAACCGGAACGGGGACATGCTTGCGAAATATCGGACAGCGCGCCCCTCGTACCATCGTCCTCATGAACCGCGTCTCCCACAGTGTCCCTCGCAGTGTCCCTCACATCGCGGCCCTCGACGGGAACGCCGTCCCGCAGGTCCACCCGGACGCCTACGTCGCCCCCGGCGCGGTGGTCGTCGGCCGGGTACGGCTCGGCCGCGCGGCCAGCGTCTGGTACGGCTCCGTCCTGCGCGGGGACGACGAGGCCGTCGAGGTCGGCGAGGAGTGCAACGTCCAGGACCTGTGCTGCCTGCACGCCGACCCGGGCGAGCCGGCCGTGCTGGAGCCCAGGGTGAGCCTCGGGCACAAGGCCGTGGTCCACGGCGCGTACGTCGAGACCGGGGCGCTCGTCGGGATCGGCGCGATCGTGCTGGGCGGGGCGCGGATCGGCGCGGGCTCGCTGGTGGCGGCGGGCGCCCTCGTCGGCCCCGGCAAGAAGATCCCGGCCGGCGTCCTGGTGGCGGGGGTGCCGGGCAGGATCGTCCGGGAGCTCACCGACGACGACCGCGCCTCCTTCGCCCGCACCCCCGACAACTACACGGCCAAGGCCGCGCGCCACCGCGCCGCCACCGTCCTGCCGGTCCCTCCGCCCGTCTGAACCCGCCCGCCCGAGGCCGCTCCGGTCGAACCCGCCCATCCAAAGCCGCCCGCCCGAACCCGCTCCGGTCGCGGGGCCGTACCCGTAGCGGCTCCGCCCCCCGGCGCCCGGCCGGCCGGCGGCGACCTCGGTAGCATGACGCCGTGCGGCAGTGGGACGGTTTCGACGCCATCGAGGGCGACGTGCGCACCATGGTCACCGACCCCCGGTGGCCGGCGCTCCCGTTCCCCGCGCGCGCCCAGGCGATCGCGCTGCGCACCCTGGCCACGCCGGACGACGGCCTGTGGCGGTTCGGCGCGCACGCGCGGTGGTACCGGCAGGATCCGGTGGACGGCCGCTGGCACCTGTCGCACCCGCCCGCCGACCCGCTGATGCGGGCCGGGGCCCGGGTCGTCCAGGTCGCCTCGGCGGTCCCGCCCCAGCTGGTCCCGTCCGGCCCGGACTTCACCGCCGACCGGGGTTCGGTGCAGGGCTTCGTCGGCCCCGACGTGCCGTTCGAGATCACCGAGCGGGTCCGCGACCTGCTGGCCGCCCAGCGGGGCAGGCGCCCGGAGGACTTCCCGCTGCACGGCCCGTTCGCCGGGCTGTTCGCGGCCGAGGTGGCCAGCCCGGTGGCCGCGGTCTGGGGCACGCTCATGTGGTGCGCCTACGCCCCGGCCTTCGACGGCAACGAGGTGCTGCTGTCGATGTTCGGGGAGTTCCTGGCCCGCCCGCTCCCCGGCGACGAGTGGGTCCGCTGGCTGCCGCCCGCCTCACTCGGCGACCTGGTCGCCCTGTACGGCGAGCGCGTCCGGGCGGGCCACCCCGAGGCGGGCCGCCGGCTGGTGGCGCTGATGGCCGCCACCGCCGAGGCCGTCCGGACCGACCCCCGCTTCCGCCCCCGGGCCTCCGCGCTGCTGGCGATGGTCTCCCCGGTCCTGCACCGGACCGGTCAGGACGCCGCCGCGGCCCACCACGGCGACGACGCGGTACGGCACATGTGGCTGTCGCGGTGCCCGTCCCACGTGGCGCTGTCCGAGTCGTCGCCCGGCGACCACTTCCAGCACGCCGTCTACGACCTGGTGCGGACCCTGGGCTTCATCGCCCGCAAGGGGGCCGACCCCCGGGCGGTGGCGGCCTCGCTGCTCGCCGCGGACCTGTCGGCCCACGCGCCCCGGGCCGCCGACCGGCTCTACCCGTGGCTGGACCCCGAGCTCCGCCACACCCTGCACGTCGTGCTCACCGACCCGGCGCACCCGCTGCGGGGCTGCTGGCCGCGCACGGGCGGCGTCCCGGACTTCCCGTCGGCCTCCGCGCTGCCCTCGGCGCTGCACCCGCCGGACCGCGCCTCGGCCGCGGCGCTGCTGGGCTCGGCCTACGCCACCGGGCTCGCCTGGTGCCGGCTGTCGGGGACCGACGTGCCGGAACGGGGGTTCGCGACGGCCGCGGCGGTGGTGCACCGGCTGACGCACGAGCGGGACGATCCGCTCCCCGGCGCTTCAGGGCCATATCCACACCTGCGCCACTTTTGACGCATCTCAGTGGATTTAAACTACTAATCCGGTTATTTCATCCTTACTTCCCCTATACCCTTCTCGCTCCTGCTACGTCCCACAATTAGCTGAATCGTGATCTCGCAATCGGGAAATGATCCTTCGGGGTACGGACCGGTACCGGAGGGAATGGCCCCGATGGGCCATGGGCACGAAAGACCGCCCGCCGTACCCTCGGAGTGGGTGTGGGCTGCGGAAGGAAGGACGACGCGGTGGGGCACGACGACCTGGACCTCAGGGTCCACGACCGTGTCGCGTTGGACGAGATCGCGCTCTATGCCGAGGTGCTTACCGCCGTCGCTGACAGCGAACGGCCTCTCACCTTGGCCGAGCTCGACAACGCGCTCGGATTGAGCGCTTCGGCGATCTGCTGAAGCCAGGGCAGGACACGGTGGACCCGTCCGACACCGGTCCCGGGCCCCCTCCGCAGGGGGTCCGGGACGTGGTCCGAAAGGACGGTCCGATGACTAGTCAGGAGCGCACCAGCCGGGCGATCGCCGCGGAGGCCTCCTTGACCTTCTCCTCCGCCTCCGGGCCCCCCGTGCTGATGGCCTCCGCGACGCAGTGGCCGATGTGGTCCTCCAGCAGCCCCAGCGCCACGGCCTGCAGCGCCCGGGTCGCGGCCGAGACCTGCGTCAGCACGTCGATGCAGTAGGAGTCCTCCTCGACCATCCGCTGCAGACCCCTGATCTGTCCCTCGATGCGCCGCAACCGGGTGAGATAGGCCTGCTTGTCTCCGCTGTACCCATGCATGACCCAACGGTACCCGGGTCAGGAGCGGCCGGAGGTCTCGGCGATCAGTTTCTCCCACCGCTCGGCCACGACGGGCGCCCCGTGGACGGCCGCGGCGTCGAGCGCGCCCGCGGCGAGCTCCCGGCGCCTGCGCTCGTCGTCGATGAGCCCGAGCAGCGCCGCGGCGTACGCCTCGATCTCGCCCTCCCCCTCGCGGACCAGGACCCCGCTGCGCCCGTCCGCCACGAACTCCCCCGGCCCCCGCGCGCTGTCGAAGCCGATCACCGGGACCCCGCTGGCCATCGCCTCGATCACGGTCATCCCGAGCACCTCGGCCCGGGACGTCACCGCCACGATCGACGCCTTGGCGAACTCTCCCCCGAGGTCGGGGGTGGTGCCCATGAAGTAGACGTGGTTGTGCAGGTCCAGCTCGGCGACCAGGGCCCGCAGCCGCCGCTCCTCGGGGCCCCCGCCGTACAGCCGCAGCCGCCAGTCGGGGCGCCTGCCCGCGATGAGGGCGAACGCGCGGATCAGCCGGTCGTAGGCCTTGACCGGCACCAGGCGCCCGCCGGCGGCGACGATGCGGTTGTCCATCCGGGAGCGCGGCCAGGGTCCCGCGGGCAGCGCGTCCGGGATCATCCGGACCGCCGCCGCGCCTCCGGCGGTCCCGGCGCCCCCCGTGCCCCCGCCTCCGCCGCCCAGCAGGCGGTCCCACTCCTGGCGGCCGGTCTCGGTGGCGGCGACGACCGCGTCCAGGCGGGGGTAGAACCTCCTGATCGGCCCCGGCACCGGCGGGCGGCCCCACTCCCGGGCGATCCGCACGATCTCGCGCGGGGCGTGCCGGGCCGCCTGCACGCCCAGTCCCGGCCGGGTGGTGATCAGCACGTCGGTCCGGAGCCCGCGCAGCCGCCGCCACAGAGCCATCTCGGTGCGCATCTGCCCGGCCGGGAGCAGGTGGCGCACCCCGGGCCTGGCGTCGACCAGCCAGGAGAGCCGCACCTTGGACCCGACCGGGAAGAAGGGCCGGTCCTTGTGGCGGCGGACGCTGACGATCTCCACGTCGTGCCGCTCCGCCAGCTCGCCCGCGAGGTTGACGACGGAGCGGACGTCGCCGCGCATGCCGTACACCGAGGGGACGAGCAGGCAGATCCTCACCCACCCACCTCGATCCTCAACTCGTCGTCGGCGGTGTAGCAGGGCCTGATCGGCACCCCGTCGATCCGGGCGGCCGGGTAGTGCAGGCGGCGGCGCTTGCCGTCCACGTCGTCGAGGCGCGAGCCCAGGCGGAGCGGGCCGGGCAGGCCGTCGACCTCCAGCACGGGCTCCCAGACGCCCGGCCGCTCGGGCGCGGCGTCGACCACGTCGCACAGGGAGAGCGCGGCGTGGAAGCGCACGCCCTGGACCGTGGCGGCGACGGAGAGCTCGGCCTCGGGCTCGCTGCGGCGCAGCGCCAGCCGCGCCTCGTGCCGGGACTCGTCGTCGTCGAGCCCGGTGAAGGCCAGCAGCCCGGTGACCTCGAAGCGGCCCTCCCGGAACCAGACCGCGCGGACCTCGGCGAGCGGCTCCACTTTGTCGATCTTCAGGGCGAGGAAGCCGCCCTGGGTCCGGTAGGCCCGGTAGGCCAGCGAGCGGCGGCTCAGCGCGTAGGTGTCGAGGTGGTCGAGGGAGAACCCGGGGTCGACGCTGCGCAGCCGCGCCCGGGGGCCGTCCTGGGCGAGGTAGGCGTCCCAGCGGCCGGGGGTGAGCGTCAGCGGGGCGAGGGAGACGGCGAGGGTCGCGTCCCGCGCCTTCGTGGCCGAGGCGCCCAGCGGGACCCGGCGCTCGGTGGTGGTGGCCCGGTGGCGCAGGACCAGCTCGGCGCCGTCGGCGAGGGGCTCGTCGATCGCCAGGCGGAGGGAGAGCACGTCGGCCAAGGTGACTTCGGCATCCGTGACGACGGCACGCACCGCCGGCCCCCTCCCCGTCGAATGAGCTACGCGACGTTGAGGTTACCGTGATTTTCCCGTTATGTGGACAGCCCCAGACGGAGAAGTTTCGGACCGACTGTCCTTTTCAAACAGGCATTACAACGAGTCAGGCGCGGCCCGCAAAAAAGCGGACCGCGCCTGGCCTGTGAGCGGAAAGACGATCAGGAGGCCTCGACCGGCTCGCCCTTGACGGACTTGATCAGCAGCTGCGAGACGTCCACGACCTCCAGCGTCTCCTTGGCCTCACCGGAGTTCTTCTTCTCGTTGATCGAGTCGCCCAGCATGACGAGGCAGAAGGGGCAGGCGGTGGAGATGGTGTCCGGGTCGGTGGTCAGCGCCTCGTCCACGCGCTCGGTGTTGATGCGCTTGCCGAGCCGCTCCTCCATCCACATCCGCGCGCCGCCGGCGCCGCAGCAGAAGCCGCGGTCCTTGTGGCGGTGCATCTCCTGCGTCTTGACGCCGGGCACCTTGGCCATGATGTCGCGCGGCTGGGAGTAGACCTTGTTGTGGCGGCCGAGGAAGCACGGGTCGTGGTAGGTGATCTTCTCCTCGATCGGGGTGACCGGGACCAGCTTTCCCTCGTCGACCAGCTTGGCCAGCAGCTGGGTGTGGTGCACGACCTCGTAGGTCCCGCCCAGCTGGGGATACTCGTTGGCCAGGGTGTTGAAGCAGTGCGGGCAGGTGGCCACGATCTTCTTGACGCCCGCCTCGTTCAGCGTCTCGATGTTCTGCTGGGCCAGCATGTTGAAGAGGAACTCCATGCCCAGGCGGCGGGCCGGGTCACCGGTGCAGGCCTCCATCGGGCCGAGCACCGCGAACTTCACGCCGGCGATGTGCAGCAGCTCGGCGACCGCCTTGGTGGTCTTCTTGGCCCGGTCCTCCAGCGCGCCGGCGCACCCCACCCAGAACAAATATTCGATATCTTCGCCCAGCTTTTCGTCCACGAGCTGGACCTCGAAGTCCAGCTCCTCGATCCAGTCCGCCCGCTTCATCTCGGACATGCCCCACGGGTTGCCCTTGTTCTCCAGGTTCTTGACCATGACGCCGGCCTCGGACGGGAAGTTCGACTCCACCATCACCTGGTAGCGGCGCATGTCGAGGATGTGGTCGATGTGCTCGATGTCCACCGGGCACTGCTCGACGCAGGCGCCGCAGTTGGTGCAGGACCACAGCACGTCCGGGTGGATGACGCCGTCCTCGCCGACCAGCGGCTTCTCCAGCAGCGCCAGCACGTCCTGGCCCTGGTGCGCCCGCTGCTCCTCGCTCATCATCAGGTACGGCGCGACCGCGAAGGCATGGTCGCGCTGGTCCAGGATGAGCATCTTCGGGGAGAGCGGCTTGTCGGTGTTCCACGCCGGGCACTGGGACTGGCAGCGGCCGCACTCGGTGCAGGTGTAGAAGTCGAGGAAGCCCTTCCAGGTGGTGTCCTCGATCTTGCCGCGGCCGAGCCGGTCGCCGTCGAGGTCCTCGTCCTCGAAGTCGACGACCTTGCCGTCGATGCGCATCTCCGGAGCCGCGCCCATGGCGTCGGGCCGGCGGGAGAACATCACGTTCAGCGGCGCGGTGAAGATGTGCAGGTGCTTGGAGTTCACCACGATGACCAGGAACACCAGCATGAAGCCGATGTGCAGGAGCAGCGCGATCTCCTCCAGCAGGTGGCTGGCGGGCAGGACCGAGGCGACCGCCTCGGAGGCGAACGCGCCCGAGGCGTAGGGGAAGTTCCCGGTGTTCACCGCGGCGGCGCGGGCGAGGAAGAGCGTCCAGATGATGTTGAAGATCATGAACAGGACGAGCCAGGCGCCGCCCAGGTGGGAGCCGGAGAAGCGGGAGCCGCGGCCGAGCCGCTTCGGGGAGTTCTTGATCCGGATGACCGTGAAGGCGACCAGGCCGAGGAGGCAGGCCACCGCGATGAAGTCCTGCAGGAAACCGAGGACCGGCCAGGTGCCGATGATCGGGATGTGGAAGTTCGCCCGCCCCGTGATCGCACCCTGGATGATCGCGCCGTACGCCTCGATGTAGACGGTCAGCAGGATGAAGAAGGCCCACATGACGAAGAAGTGCGCGACGCCCGACGGCGTCCACTTCAGCAGCTTCTTCTGCCCGAGGACCTCGACCAGCTGGGCCTTGACCTCCGCGCCCACGTTGTTCCTGGCGTATTCGATCCGCTCGGGCGCGGGCGGCCCGACGACGGCGAGCTTGTACAGGAACAGGACGCGGCGCGCGGCGAGCGCGAGCGCGGCGACTGTCATGACGAGCCCGATGATGGCTACCCAGAGCACGGGTCCTCCCACAGACGGCGTTGGCTGCCAGCGAATGACCGCCGGTCATCCACAGTGACCACAGGTCGCCCCGAATCCTACCCATGGGTAACTTCCACCCGGAATGGGAAACGCGGTGAACGTGGTCACCATATGGTCAATTCCCATTCTAGAACAATGCTCTATACTCCTGCGGGCGCCCCCCGGTCAGCGGGACCCGTCCAGGTAGCGCTGGACCGCCGGGGCCAGCAGCGCCACCAGCTCCTCGACGCCGGCCGAGGCCAGCGGCTCGAGCTCGAGCACGTACCGGGCCAGGACCACGCCGAACAACTGCGCGAACGCGGCCTCCATCCGGATCGGCGGGATGTCCAGCGCCTCGGCGACCCGCAGCAGCAGGGCGTGCGTCATGAACTCCCGGATCATCCCGGCGGCCCTCTCGTTGGTCATCGCCGTGCGCACCAGCGCCAGCAGCGGCTGGCGCGCCTCGGCGTCCGAGGTCACCGTGAGGATGAAGCGGACCAGCCGCTCGCCCATCTCCTCGCGCGGCCCGGTGAGGACCTGCGGGATCACCTCGTCCGGGACGATGGGCAGCTCCATGGCCGCGACGAACACGCCCTCCTTGCTGGTGAAGTAGTGGTGGACCAGCGCCGGGTCCACCCCCGCCGCACGGGCGATGCCCCGGACCGTGGCCTTGTCGAACCCCTTCTCCGCGAACGTCCTGCGCGCCGCCGCGAGGATCTCCCCCCGCGTGTCCGCCGACCCGGGCCTGCGCCCCGGCCGGCGCCCCGGGCGCTGCCCGTCCGTCACCGTCACGCGTTGGCCGAGGCCGCGAGGTGCAGCCGGGCGAAGGCGAGCGCCTCCGCGAGGTCGTCGACGCGCTCGGTACGGCTGGCCGCCTTGCGCGTGTTGACCTCCAGCACCACCAGGCCGCCGAAGCCGTTCGCCGCCAGCCGCTCCAGGATCGGCGCGCACGGCTGGTTGCCCCGCCCGGGGACCAGGTGCTCGTCCTTGTTGGGGATGCCGACCCCGTCGGCCAGGTGCAGGTGGGCCAGCCGGTCGCCGAGCTTGGTGAACATCTCCCAGGCGTCGGAGCCCGACACCGCCGTGTGCGAAAGGTCCAGGGTGACCTGCGGGAAGTCGTAGTCGACGGGGTTCCAGTCCGGGGAGTACGGGACGACCTTGTTGCCGCGCGCCTTCAGCGGGAACATGTTCTCCACCGCGAAGACCACGTCGGTCTCCTCGCGCATCCGGGCCAGGCCGGTCTCGAAGTCGCGCGCGTAGTCGCGCTGCCAGCGGAACGGCGGGTGCACCACGACCGTCTGCGCCCCCACCCGCTCCGCGGCCCGCTGGGCGCGCTTGAGCTTGGCCCACGGGTCCTTGCCCCACACCCGCTGGGTGACCAGCAGGCAGGGCGCGTGGATCGCGAGGATGGGCAGCTGGTAGTGGTCCGACAGCCGCTCCAGGACGTCGATGTCCTGGCTCACGGGGTCGGCGCCCACCATGATCTCCACGCCGTCGTATCCCAGGCGCGCGGCCAGCTCGAAGGCGTCCGGTGTGCGCTCCGGATACACCGACGCCGTGGACAGCGCGATCTTGGCGCTGGGCACTCGGATGACGCTCATCGGAGCCTTCTCGCCTTCGGGGTCGGAGTCCATGTCGTCCATGTCGCGCGGACGCCGCGACGCCGGTCGCCCCGCTCGTCCACAATGCCAGACTAAGCGCGCCCGGGGCCGAATGGCGTCCAGCCACCCCTGTGCGGCCCGGATCACACCGATCGATCACCCGGATACGGTGTGGGGATGCCGCGGTTCGTCAAGGGGGCCATCCCCAGCCCCAACATCTGGAACACCCCGCACGTCTACGAGCTGGAGAACCGCGCGGTCGACCCCGAGGGCCGGGCCGGGGCCGCGATGTCCGCCCTCCGCCCGCTCGCCGGAGCGACCGTCCTCGACGTCGGCTGCGGCACCGGCTACCACCTTCCGGCGCTGTCCGCCGAAGCCGCGCGCGTCGTCGGCGTCGAGCCGCACGCCGACCTCGTCGAACTCGCCCGGCGGCGCTGCCGGGCCCTGCCCGGCGTGGAGGTCCGCGCCGGCACCGCGCAGGCCCTGCCGCTCCCGGACGCCTCGGTGGACGTCGCCGTCGCCCGCTGGGCCTACTTCTTCGGCCCCGGCTGCGAGCCCGGCCTGGCCGAGCTCTCCCGGGTCCTGCGGCGCGGCGGCACCGCCTTCGTGATCGACGTCGACGCCTCCCGCGGCGACTTCGGCCGCTGGTTCCGCCGGTCGATCCCGTCCTACTCGCCGCAGGCCGTGGCGGACTTCTGGGACCGCCAGGGCTGGCAGGCGCAGCCCCTCGACCTGCGCATGGCCTTCGAGCGCCGGGCCGACCTCGAGGCCGTCCTGCGCATCGAGTTCACCCCCGAGGTCGCCGCGCAGGCCGCCGCCGAGACCCCCGGCCTGGAGATCGCCTACCCCAACGTGCTGCGCTGGAAGCACTTCTGACCGGGCGCGTTCCCGTCACGCCGCCCGCACGAGGTTCCACCGGCGCACCAGCGGCGTGACCGCCCCCGTCAGCAGCAGGACGAGCAGCGGTGCCGCCACCGCCCCCAGCAGGAACCCGGCCGCGACGTCGTGCGGGTAGTGCACGCCGACGAACACCCGGGAGAAGGCCATCAGCACCGCCAGCGGCAGCACCAGGGCGGCCAGCCCGCGCCAGGCGAGGACCAGCGTGCCCGCCGCCGCCGCGGCGATCACCGCGTGGTTGCTCGGGAACGACCAGTCCCCCGTCTCGGGACAGGCCGCGATGGTCGCCGCCAGCCCCCGGCACGGCCGCTCCTCCCGGACGAGCACCTTGACGACCTCGCTGAGCAGGTAGACGGCCACCACGGCCACCGGGCCCAGCAGGACCAGCGCCATGTCCCGCGGCTCCCTCCGCCGCGCCCGCCACCAGGCCAGGGCGAACAGCAGCACGAAGACGAGCAGCCCCGCGTCCGTGCCCGTCTCGGCGAGGGCGTGCACCCACGCGGGGGTGCCCTGGGCGAACTCGACGATGTCGCGGTACACGGCCGTCCTCCTGAGGGGATGGTGAACACGGGGTGAACGAACGATCTTAGGCGGCCCTCCGGCGCCCGCGGGCCCGTTCCCCCGCGGAACAGAACGCCGCCGCTTGACCTTGACACCGGCGTCAGGGATTACGGTCGCGGAGGAGGAGGGCCGGATGCGGATCGGAGAGCTCGCCCGCCGGGCGGGGGTCAGCACCAGGGCGCTGCGCTACTACGAGCAGCAGGGCCTGATCACCGCGCGGCGGTCGGCCAACGGGTACCGGGAGTACGACGAGGACGACCTCCGGCTCGTCGCCGAGATCCGCGCGCTGCTCACCGTGGGGTTCACGCTCGCGGACGCCGAGCCGTTCGTGGCGTGCCTGCGGGCCGGGAACGCCACGGGCGGCTCGTGTCCCGAGTCCGTGGCCGTCTACCGGCGGAAACTGGCCGAGATCGACGAGGAGATCCGCACGCTGCTGGTCCGGCGGGCCGAGGTGGCCGCGCAGCTGGCCGGCTCCTGCCCGGGATGTCCGACAGGGAAGCAGGGAGAGAAATGATCACTTTGACCGCGGAGAACTTCGACGAGCAGGTGCTGCGCAGCGACAAGCCGGTCCTGGTGGACTTCTGGGCCGAGTGGTGCGGGCCGTGCAAGATGATCGCGCCGGTGCTGGAGGAGATCGAGGCCGAGTACGGCGACCGCCTCACCATCGCCAAGCTCAACGCCGACGACCACCCCGAGATCTCCACCAGGTACGGCGTGCTCGGCCTGCCGACGCTCAACCTCTACGTCGGCGGCGAGGTCGTCCGTCAGATCCGGGGCGCCAAGCCCAAGCGCATGCTCCTGGCCGACCTCGAAGGCCACATCTGACCGGGCCGGGTCTCCGGGTGAAAGTTGTCGGCCCGGGCCGGTAGCGTGCGGCCATGGCAAAGAAGGTCGGCTATCGCTGTGGTGAGTGCGGTTGGCAGACCGCCAAGTGGGTGGGGCGCTGCGGCGAGTGCCAGGCCTGGGGCACGGTCGAGGAGGAGACCGCCCGCGGCGGCGCGCACGTGGCCTCCCCCGGTGCGGTGTCGGCCCCGGCCGTCCCGATCGGCCAGGTCAAGGCGGAGGTCGCGCACGCGCGCAGCACGGGCGTGCCCGAGCTCGACCGGGTCCTCGGCGGCGGCCTGGTGCCCGGAGCGGTCGTGCTGCTGGCCGGGGAGCCCGGCATCGGCAAGTCCACCCTCCTCCTGGAGGCGGCCTCCAAGATCGCCCGCGGGCAGACCGTGCTCTACGTCACGGGAGAGGAGTCCGCCGCCCAGGTCCGGGTCAGGGCCGACCGGATCGGCGCGATCCACGACGACCTCTACCTCGCGGCGGAGACCGATCTGGGCGCGCTTGTCTCCCACGTCGAGAAGGTCCAGCCGGGCCTGCTCGTGGTCGACTCCGTGCAGACGATCGGCTCGGCGCAGGCGACCGGCGTGCCCGGCGGGGTGACCCAGGTCAGGGAGGTGGCCGGCAACCTGGTCAGGCTGGCCAAGGAGCGCGGCATGTCCACGGTCCTGGTCGGCCACGTCACCAAGGAGGGCTCGATCGCCGGCCCCCGGACGCTGGAGCACCTCGTCGACGTCGTGCTCCACTTCGAGGGCGACCGCCACTCCCGGCTCCGCATGGTCCGCGCGATCAAGAACCGCTACGGCCCCGTCGACGAGGTCGGCTGCTTCGACCTGCACGAGGGCGGCATCGAGGGCATCACCGACGCCAGCGGGCTGTTCGTCTCCCACCGCGCCGAGCCCGTCCCCGGCACGTGCGTCACGGTCACCATGGAGGGCACCCGGCCGCTGCCCGCCGAGGTCCAGGCGCTGGTCGCGCGGACCGAGGCCCAGCAGCCGCGCCGCTCCTCCTCCGGTCTCGACCCCTACCGGGTGACCATGGTGCTGGCCGTGCTGGAGCGGCGGCTCAACGCCAAGCTCGGCGGCTGCGACGTGTTCACCGCGACCGTGGGCGGGATCAAACTCGCCGACCCGGCGATCGACCTGTCGGTGATGCTCGCGGTGGCCAGCGCGGCCGGCGACCGGGCGCTCCCGTCCGGGCTCGTGGTGCTGGGCGAGGTGGGCCTGGCCGGAGAGCTCCGCCAGGTGCGCGACGTACGGCGCCGCCTGTCGGAGGCGGCGCGACTCGGCTTCACCCGCGCGCTGGTCCCGGCGGGCTCCCTCGACGCCGGCCGGGGCAGGCGCGGCGAGAGCTCCCTCGTCCGGGCCGACGGCCGCTCCAGCTTCGCGCCGGGCTTCGACGTCGTCGAGGCGGAGAACGTCTGGGACGCCCTCAACCACGTCACGTCCTGAAGGCCGGGGCCCGCCGCGGGCCTTCGGTAAGCTGGGCGCCGGACCCCGGTGACGGCTTTCGGACCCGCCGGGCTCTCGACACGGACCACGGGGGTCATGTGGCAGCAACCGACAAGGGCCTCGACGAGCGCCGCAGAGCCGTCCTGGCCTCGGTCGCGCCGGGCACCGCGTTGCGCGACGGCCTGGAGCGCATCCTGCGCGGGCACACCGGCGGCCTGATCGTGCTGGGATACGACCGCGTGGTCGAGGAGATCTGCAGCGGCGGGTTCGAGCTGGACGTCGAGTTCTCCGCCACGCGGCTGCGCGAGCTGGCCAAGATGGACGGCGCCATCGTGCTGAGCTGCGACGGCCACCGGATCGTGCGCGCGGCCGTGCACCTGGTGCCCGACCCCTCCATCCCCACGGACGAGTCCGGCACCAGGCACCGGACCGCCCAGCGGGTCTCGGTGCAGACCTTCTTCCCCGTCGTCTCCCTCAGCAAGTCCATGCGGATCATCGCCCTCTACCTGGACGGCGTCCGCTACGTGCTGGAGGAGTCGGCGGCGATCCTGTCCCGGGCCAACCAGGCCCTCGCCACCCTCGAGCGGTACAAGTTCCGGCTGGACGAGGTCTCCGGCACGCTGTCGGCGCTGGAGATCGAGGACCTGGTGACGGTCCGCGACATCGCGGTGGTCCTGCAGCGGCTCGAGATGGTCCGCCGGATCTCCGACGAGATCGCGGACTACGTCGTCGAGCTCGGCACGGACGGCCGGCTGCTCTCCCTGCAGCTGGACGAGCTGGTCGCCGGGACGGAGAGCGACCGCGAGCTCATCGTGCGCGACTACCTGCCCGTGACGGGCCGCCGGGCCCGTACGGTCGCCGGAGCCCTGCACGAACTGGACGGCCTCTCCTCCACCGCCCTGCTCGACCTGGTCTCGGTGGCCGGCATCCTCGGCCACACGGGCGCCGACGCCCTGGACTCCCCGGCGAGCCCGCGCGGCCACCGCCTGCTGGCCAAGGTCCCGCGGCTCCCCGCCGCGGTCGTCGACCGCCTGGCTGACCAGTTCGGCAGCCTGCAGAAACTCCTGGCCGCCAGCACCGAGGACCTGCAGGAGGCGGGCGGCGTCAGCGAGACCCGCGCCCGCCACATCCGCGAGGGTCTGTCCCGCCTCGCCGAGTCGTCCATCCTGGAGCGCTACGTCTGACGGACGCGACCCGGAAGAAGGCCCCTCCCGGCCGGAACCCGTCCGGAGGGGACGCGCCCTTCCCGGGGACGCACAGCTCCGCCCGGAACAGCGGTCCCCTCGGAAGCCGGTCCCCTGCCGACCTCCTCCGTGGCCATCCCCTGCCGGCCCCCTCGATGCCGATCCTCTGCCGATCTCCCCCGTGACGGCTCCCTGCAGGGCTCCTCGATGCAGGCCTCCTCGATGCCGGTCCCGGAGAGCTCAGGAGCCCAGTTCGCCGAGCATCGCCTTGATCTGCGCGGAGCGCGACAGGTCGATCCGCCGGGCCAGCTCGACCACCTCGGGATGCCGCCCGTCCCGGATCTCGGCGCGGGCCATCTCGACGGCGTTGTGCTGGTGGGCGACCATCACGTTGAGGAACCTGACGTCGAACGCGGCTCCGGTCGCCCTCCTGAGCGCCACGGCCTCCTCGGGGCCGGTGACGTGCAGGCCGCCGTGCGCGTCGTGGGCGTGCGCCTCGGCCTCCAGGGGGCGCCGCCAGCGTTCCAGCCGACCGGCCATGGCCTCGGCCTCCTGGTCCTGGGTGGCCGCGATCGCCGCCGCCAGCGCCTTCACCGTGCCCCGGGCGGACCGGGAGCCGGCCAGGCCCGCCAGCTCCGCCCCCTGCCGGTTGTGGGGGATCATCATCTGCAGGAACATCACGTCGGCGTCGTTGAAGGAGCCGGCCCCGGCCGGACCGTCCTCCCGGCCGGCCGCGGCCCTGCCGGTCCCGGTGAGGCCGTCCTCGGCGGGCACCGTGGCCGCGGGGGTCCCGGAGGCCGGGTTCCCGGAGGCCGGGTTCCCAGAGGCTGGGGCGGTGGCGGGAGTCGCGGTGGCGGGGTTCTGTTCCGCGGCGGGCACCCGGGCGGCGTGACCGGCATGAGGGCCGGCACCGTGACCGGCGCCGTGACCGGCATGGCGGCCGTGCGAGTCGGCCGCCGTCCCGCACCCGGAGAGCGCCAGCACGCCCGTGACGGTGAGAGCGAGGGCGAGGCGCCCGGCGGAGGCCGTCCCGCGGGCGCTCACGGGCACCGTCTCATCCGCGTCGCCCCATCGGTGGCGTCTCGTCCATTTCATCTCATTCGTGTCGTCTCATTCACGTCACATCTCCTGGTCGGAACCGGGTTCCCGCCGCGCGGGCGCCGCACCGGGGCGGCGCGGCGCCCGCGGACCGGTCAGACCCGCTGCCAGAGAGCCGGGACGTTCGGCGGCTCCCACCCACCCAGGGCGGTGTGCGCCTGGATGCACCGGTAGGCGGCACCGCCGTACGTGACCTTGGCGCCGACCGCGTACCAGGTCCCCGCCTTCCACGTCCCTCCCGGAGTGGCCGGGGGCGGGGTGGACGGCTTGGTCGGAGCCGGGGTCGGCGCGGGCGTGGACGGCCTGGTCGGAGTCGGGGTGGGGGCCGGGGGCGGGGTGCTCCCGCCACCGCTGCCGCCGCCGACCTGCAGGTCGATGCACGAGTAGAAGGCGTTGACCGTGTCGGCGATGTTCCAGACGGCGAGGACCTTCTGCCGCCCGCTGTAGCCCGACAGGTTCACCACGTGCGAGACCGTCGCGCCGGGCTGCCTGCCCCCGTCGTTGAAGGTGGCGATCTTCTTGTTGCCGATGTAGTAGTCCCAGTGGCTGGTGGAGTGGCGAGCGGTCAGCACCCAGTTGAAGGTCACGCTGTTGCCGACGGGTGTGGCCGGCCAGGCCCTGCTCTCGTCGCTGAGCACGGAGAACCGGCCGACCCCGCCGTGGCAGTTCATCTGCCCCTTGGGGCCCTCGACGCTCTGCGGCTCGTAGACGATCGCGCCGCAGTTCGCGACGCGCCCCTGGGCGCACATGGCCTGGCGGCTCGGCGGCGATGACACGTAACCGTGGGCCAGGGCGGGGGAGGCGGCGAAAACCGTGGCACCGAAGCTGACCGCTGCCATGGTGAGGAGCGTGGCCGTTCTACGCATTTACCATTCCTTGCTCGGGGTCTGCGGAAGGCGGATGACAATGCCTTCCCTTACGGCGGACGAACGCCCGGCCCTTTTCCCGGACCGCCGTAGAAAGGGCGCGGTCATTCAGGGGCCGGATCGCGCCGGATCACGGAGCGGGCCCTCCAGTCCGGGACGGCCTGCCGGCAGGCCGTCGGCCGTCTCCGTGATCACCACCCGAGGGGACATCATCCCCGCAGGTCAGAGGTTATTAACGTCGTTCGGGATCCGGGCCACCGGGTGGCCTCCGTCCCGCGCGACCCCCACCGGGCCACCCGGGCGCGGCCTTCCCGCCGAGGCGGCGGCTCACCTCGTCCGGCGGCGCGGAGAAACGGCGGGGAATTCTCACGAGAGGGCGTCTCCTTCATACTCCGTGAAACTGGTTATTTTTATAGCACGGAAGATGAATCGCCCATCTTATGGGAGGCTTAAATCGCCTTCAGCGCCACCATAACGGCGCTCGGGAGAACTCCGGCCGGAGAGATCGCCCGGAGGCATCACGACGGCCCGGCCGGAGAGACCACCCCACAGGCCGGCCGGAGGCATCGCAACAGACCGATCGGAGACGGCCCCGCGGCCCGGCCGGGGGCCGGATCGCGCCGGCCGCCGCCTCCGCACCGCCGTCAGCGCAGGTGGAAGACCACCTTGTCGCTCTTCAGCCGGGGGGCCCGGACCATGGCCACGTAGGTCCCCGGACGGGCCTCGGCCCGCTTCGCCCTGCAGTCGGATCCCGACCTGCGGCGGTCCCACTGGATCTGCCGGACGTACGGGATGCCGCGCTCCAGCTTGCGGATGTCATCGGTCTCGCCGCTGAGGCAGTCGGCCGACGACCAGACGCGGTCGTCACCCGAGGTGATGCGGACCTCCGTCGTCCGCGGCCCCACGTCGGCCGTGCACATCACCTTGCCGGTGTTGACCAGCGTGAGGATGAACCGCGGGCGCTCGTCCGCGCCGTAGACCTCCCCCTCGCCCATGAGGCTCAGCACCAGGTCGGCGGCGTCGCAGGCGTCCCCCGGCCGCTTGGGCCGGGGGACCGGCTTGGCCGGCCTCGGGGAGGGGGTCGGAGCCGTCGGAGTCGGGGTGATGGCGGCCACCGGCAGGGTGGCCAGGAGCGGGTCCGGGGCGGGCGACCGGCTCGTCGGAGCCGCCTGGGCCTTCGAGGCGCTCTCCGGCCCGCCCGCCGCCGAGCAGGCCCAGGCCACGATCGCGACCACCACGAGGACGGCGACGAGCGCGATCAGCCGGCGCCTCCAGTAGACGTCGACCCCCATGTCACTGCGGAACGTGTCCGGATCCATGCGCACAGTATGGGGAGCCCTTGGGGAACCCCGGCGGCGACCCGCCGTTCCCCTACGGTTCCTTGGGTAAACATGTCGGCGGGCGGCACTATCGTCGAGGCGTGGCCAAGCGCAATCTCCTGCTGACTCCCGTTCTCGAGTGGTATGCCAGGTGCGCCCGCGAGCTGCCGTGGCGCGAGCCCGGCGCCACCCCCTGGTCGATCCTGGTCAGCGAGATCATGCTCCAGCAGACGCCGGTGGTCCGGGTGCTCCCCGTCTGGACCGAGTGGATGGAGCGCTGGCCGACCCCCGCCGCCCTGGCCGCCGAGCCTCCCGGCGAGGCCGTACGCCACTGGGGCCGCCTCGGCTACCCGCGCCGCGCCCTCAACCTGCACGCCTGCGCCCGAGCGGTCACCGAACTGCACGGCGGACGGGTCCCCGCCGACCACGCCACGCTGCTCACCCTCCCCGGCGTCGGCGAGTACACCGCGGCCGCGGTCGCCAGCTTCGCCTTCGGCGGACGCCACGCCGTGCTCGACACCAACGTCCGCCGGGTGCTGGCGCGTGCCGTACGGGGGGAGGAATACCCCCCCAAGGCCACCACCGCCGCCGAGCGCGTGCTCGCCGAGTCCCTGCTCCCCGGGCCGGAGGACGCGCCCGTCTGGGCCGTCGCCGTGATGGAGCTGGGCGCCCTGGTCTGTACGGCACGCGCCCCCCGCTGCGCCGACTGCCCGATCCGCGACCGGTGCGCCTGGCGCCTGGCGGGCAAGCCCCCCTACGAGGGCCCCGCCCGCAGGGGGCAGACCTACACGGGCACCGACCGCCAGTGCCGCGGCCGTCTCCTGGCCGTCCTGCGCGAGGCCCACGGACCCGTCCCCAAGGCGGCCCTCGACTCCGTCTGGGACGAGCCCGTCCAGCGTGAGCGCGCCCTCGACGGCCTCGTCGCCGACGGCCTGGCGGAGGTCCTCGACGACGGCACCTACCGTCTGCCGGGCGGCCCGCCCGCTCGTCCTCCCGCCATGGGATGAGCCCTCGGACGGCGCAGCGGGGCGGCACAGGACCGTTCGGACGGCGGGAGCGCCAGGCGGGTGGGCGGTGGTCGGCGGCTCAGGCGGGCGGTGACGGGCGACGGGCCGCTCAGGCGGCGAGCCGCAGGCCCAGGGCGGTGAGGTTGCTGCGGGCCCAGTCGAGCTCCTCGGCCAGCGCGCTGACCAGCGCGCCGGGACCCTTCGTCCGCAGCGGCACGGCCAGGTCGTGGATCTCGACCTCGATGTGGGCGGTGCCGCTCACCGCCCCGGAGAGCATCGCGGTGAGCGTGTCCTCCAGCACCGGGCGGGTGCTCGGCAGCTCCCGGCAGGAGTCGCCCGCGTGGTTGTGGACGTGCCCGAGCTTGACCACGGGCGTGCCCGCCGCGGCCAGGCCGCGCAGCGCCGTCCCGGCCTCCTCCGTGATCCCGGCGCCCGCCGTGCCCCCGGCCAGGTGGCAGGCGTCCAGGCAGACCCCGAGGTGCTCGGAGTCGATGCCGCAGACCCGCTCGAGGGCCTGCTCGGTGGTCTCCAGCACGCAGCCGGGCCAGGGCTCGAAGCCGACCCTGATGGTCTTGCCGGTCACGCCGTACAGGCCCCTCAGCTCGCGGGAGAGGCGTTCGAGGCGGCGGGCGGCGATCGCGTGCAGGTCGGCGGGCCAGTCGCGGCGCCAGCCGATGGGGATGGTGGAGATGCTGCCGAACCGCACGTCCTCCGGGAGCAGGAAGGCCAGGATCCTGGCCAGCGCCATCGTGTAGCGGTAGCGCTCGGGCTTGGCCCAGTCAGGTCCGGGGGCCTCCTGGTTGCGGCCGCCGGTGCCGTTGAGGCTGACCACCTCCAGGCCGCGCTCCTCCAGGGAGCGGCGGAGCCGTACCAGCTCGATCCGGTCGGCGGTGAGGTGGTCGGCGACGGCCGGCGAGAGCCAGAGGCCCACGCCCATCCGCTCCACGCCGAGGCGCCTGCGCACCGGGACCGCGTAGCGGGTCAGGTGCGCGATCAGGTTCTCCAGGTCCTCGGCGGGATGCACGCCCGCGTTGTAGGCCAGGTGGACGAGCGTCCCGTCCTCGTGCCGCAAGCGCATCGGGTGCCTCCCAGGCGTGTTCCGTGTAAGAGACTCCGGTCGTCCGCGGCCGCCCTGCGCCCGCGGGCCCGGCCTCGTGGGCCGTCGCGTCCCTTGTCTGCCGGGAACTCGACCCGGTCCGTCGAGCATCTCCCACCGGCGCCGATCCGCGCGTCACTCCCGGAGCTGACACGCCCGTACATCGCTGGGCTGATCTCTGGGACCGGTCCCCGCCGGGACGGAATGGTGTCCGGGCAGCCGACGGGACGTGGTCCAGTTCGCTCTACAGAGTGTAGTACTACATTTGGTGGCGAGAAGCACCCTTGGGTAACAAATAGGCGGACCCCGCCGTGAGGTGCTCACGGCGGGGTCCGCCTTTGCCTGTCCGGCCGTTCGCGGCCGGGGTCCGTCAGCGCTGCGTCAGTGCTGGATCGGCTCCACGATGGAGGCGGCCGAGTCGGGGACCCGGTTGCCTCCCGGCGCGTTCTCACCGGCGAAGGTGAACTTGGCCTCCTCGCCCTCGCCCTCGATCGCGATCTTGACGATCTGACCGGGGCGGAGCTCGCCGTAGAGGATCTTCTCCGACAGCGTGTCCTCCAGCTCGCGCTGGATCGTCCGGCGGAGCGGGCGGGCGCCCATCACCGGGTCGTAACCGCGGTCGGCCAGCAGCTGCTTGGCCTCCTGCGAGACCTCCAGGCCCATGTCGCGGTCCTTCAGGCGCTCGGCCACCTGGGCGAGCATCAGGTCCACGATCTGGATGATCTCCTTCGGGGTCAGCTGGTGGAAGACCACGATGTCGTCGACGCGGTTGAGGAACTCGGGCCGGAAGTGCTGCTTGAGCTCCTCCTGGACCTTCGCCTTCATCCGGTCGTAGTTGGACTCGGTGTCGTTGGACTTCGCGAAGCCCACCCCGATGCCCTTGGAGATGTCCCGGGTGCCGAGGTTGGTCGTCATGATGATGACGGTGTTCTTGAAGTCCACCACCCGGCCCTGGGCGTCGGTCAGGCGACCGTCCTCCAGGATCTGCAGCAGCGAGTTGAAGATGTCCGGGTGGGCCTTCTCGATCTCGTCGAAGAGGACCACGGAGAACGGCTTGCGCCGCACCTTCTCGGTGAGCTGGCCGCCCTCCTCGTATCCGACGTAGCCGGGCGGGGAGCCGAACAGCCTGGAGACGGTGTGCTTCTCCATGAACTCGGACATGTCGAGCATGATCAGCGCTTCCTCGTCCCCGAACAGGAACTCGGCGAGCGTCTTGGACAGCTCGGTCTTACCGACACCGGACGGGCCGGCGAAGATGAACGAGCCACCCGGGCGGCGCGGGTCCTTCAGACCGGCGCGCGTCCGGCGGATCGAGCGGGACAGACCCTTGATCGCGTCGTCCTGGCCGATGATCCGCTTGTGCAGCTCGTCCTCCATGCGGAGCAGCCGCTGGGACTCCTCCTCGGTGAGCTTGAAGACCGGGATGCCGGTGGCGGTGGCGAGGACCTCGGCGATGAGCTCCTCGGTGACCTCGGCCACGACGTCCATGTCGCCGGCCTTCCACTCCTTCTCCCGGCGCTCGCGCTTGAGCTGGAGCTGCTTCTCCTGGTCGCGCAGGGCCGCGGCCTTCTCGAAGTCCTGCGCGTCGATCGCGGACTCCTTCTCGCGCCGCACGTTGGCGATCTTCTCGTCGTACTCGCGGAGGTCCGGCGGCGCGGTCATGCGGCGGATGCGCATGCGCGAGCCGGCCTCGTCGATGAGGTCGATCGCCTTGTCCGGCAGGAACCGGTCGCTGATGTAGCGGTCGGCCAGCTGCGCGGCGGCCACCAGGGCGCCGTCGGTGATGGAGACCCGGTGGTGCGCCTCGTAGCGGTCGCGCAGGCCCTTGAGGATCTCGATCGTGTGGCTGAGGCTGGGCTCGGCCACCTGGATCGGCTGGAAGCGACGCTCCAGCGCCGCGTCCTTCTCCAGGTGCTTGCGGTACTCGTCGAGCGTGGTGGCGCCGATGGTCTGCAGCTCGCCGCGGGCCAGCATCGGCTTGAGGATGCTGGCGGCGTCGATCGCGCCCTCCGCGGCGCCCGCGCCGACGAGCGTGTGCAGCTCGTCGATGAACAGGATGATGTCGCCGCGGGTGCGGATCTCCTTGAGGACCTTCTTCAGGCGCTCCTCGAAGTCACCGCGGTAGCGCGAACCGGCCACCAGCGCGCCGAGGTCCAGGGTGTAGAGCTGCTTGTCCTTGAGCGTCTCGGGCACCTCGCCCTTGACGATCTTCTGGGACAGGCCCTCGACGACGGCGGTCTTGCCCACGCCGGGCTCGCCCACCAGGACCGGGTTGTTCTTGGTCCTCCGGGAGAGGACCTGCATGACCCGCTCGATCTCCTTGTCGCGGCCGATCACCGGGTCGAGCTTGCCCTCGCGGGCGGCCTGGGTCAGGTTGCGGCCGAACTGGTCGAGCACGAGGGAGGTCGACGGCGCGGCCTCCTGCGGCCCGCCCGAGGCGGCCGGCTCCTTGCCCTGGTAGCCGTGGAGCAACTGGATGACCTGCTGACGCACCCGGTTGAGATCGGCGCCCAGCTTCACCAGCACCTGGGCGGCGACGCCCTCGCCCTCACGGATGAGGCCGAGCAGGATGTGCTCGGTGCCGATGTAGTTGTGACCCAGCTGCAAGGCCTCGCGGAGCGACAGCTCAAGGACCTTCTTGGCGCGCGGGGTGAACGGAATGTGCCCCGACGGCGCGGACTGCCCCTGGCCGATGATCTCCTCGACCTGCTGACGCACACCCTCAAGACTGATGCCGAGGCTCTCCAGAGCCTTGGCGGCAACGCCTTCACCTTCATGGATCAGACCAAGAAGAATGTGCTCCGTACCGATGTAGTTGTGGTTGAGCATCCGGGCCTCTTCTTGGGCCAGGACGACAACCCGCCGTGCGCGGTCGGTGAACCTCTCGAACATCTCGTCGCTCCTCACAGAGCGGTCAGGCAGGTCCGGGATATCCGGGCCCTGTCCTCCCGCATGGTAGCCCCGACCCGGCAACCGCTCTACGTAGAAGACGTTCCCCGAGAGCAGGGCGTTCACGCTCTATCCAACTACCTATCGGGGGTGCGATGTTCCCGATACGCCGCAAGCGAACGACGTTTATCGACCACTGAGACCGCATTCGCGACCCGGGTGCGCCGGAGAGGCCGTCCGGACCGCGGGTCCGGGCGGAAGCGCGGAGCGGGCCCCGGAACGCATCATGCGGTCATGGCCGCCACCGGACCCCACCGTGACCGCCATAACCGCATGATTCACCGGTCGGCGAACCGCTCTCGCCGACCACCGGTCAGTGCGTCGCCTCGTACTCTTCGACGATCTTGGAGGCGATCCGGCCGCGCTCGCTGACGTTGCGGCCCTGGGCCTTGGCCCATGCCCGGATCTCCGCGCTCTTCTCCCGGGTCAGCGCCCTCGTCCCACCGGCACGGCGGCGACGGGAGGGCAGGGCCCCGGCGCGACGGGCGCTCGCCACGAAAGGCGAGAGGGAGTCGCGGAGCTTCTTCGCGTTTACGTCACTCAGGTCAATCTCATAGCTGGTGCCGTCAATCGCGAAGGAGACAGTCTCATTGGCCTCGCCCCCATCGAGGTCGTCGATGAGAATCTCCTGGATCTGCTTGGCCATCTACGCAATCCTTTCGCGGAGTATTGTTTCATTCGCTAGCCAAACATATACCCACGGTGAGAGCGCAGCAATTCCGGAGCCCGGTGATTCTCCCGCGAGAGCCGGGAAGAGGCGATCAGCCCTTCTGCGACTCGCCCTGATCGGCCCGTTTCGCGGGGCGACGACCGGCTGCCTCACTGCGAAGAAGCTTGAAAACTCCATACACGAAGACCCCGCCGACGACCGCGGGGGGTATCAACGCGGACATTACCTCGTACATTGGTCCTCACTCCGCAGCGGGGCGACATTCCGGGTCATGGGACTTTCCGTGGCGACATCGCGGTCCGGGGGCACGACCGGGCGGTCGGATCAGCTCACACATGACCATAGCGGCTTCCAGGAGCGATGTGCGTCCCAGGACGCCCATGACGCTCATCCACCACCTTAATGCTTCTCTCCAGGCGTCTTACCGGTTGCACTCCGTAAAGCGCCGGGGAAAAGAGTGACAGAGTGATCACAGATCGATCGCTTTCGGTGGCGGGCCGCATCACCGCAGGTCCTTGACCACCACGGTCCCGGCCAGCCTGTCGTGCGGTCCCCGCTGAAGGGGTTTGTCCATGAGGATGAACAGCGCCCCCGCGAAGCCGAGGACCGCGGCCAGGAGGCTCACCGCGGGAATGCCCGCGGTCAGGAGAACGCCCGGGTAGAGGGCCGCCCTCCTCGCCAGACCGGCCCGGTCCGGGCCCGCGCCGCCGTACGGGGCCAGCCTGATCCCCATGAGTTTCTTGCCGATCGTACGGCCGTCCCGGACGTGCAGGACATAGTCGTAGAACGTATAACCGCCAAAGGCGATCAGACCGGCGAACAACCCCGGCAGTGCCCGGGGATCGGCGGTACGGCCTTCACCCGCCGGCGCGAGGAGGGAGTAGAACGACAGCGAGAGAATCCAGTAGAGCGCCACGAAGCCGGCGGCGTCGATGATGCGCGCCGCCAATCGTTCCCACCATTCGGCGGGCGGCGGAGCGTCCGGGAGCGCCGGACACGGCGACGGAAGCGGCGGATCCGTCCGGCGGAAGGCTCCCTTACCGGATGGCGTTCCCGCGCCTCCCGAAGGAGCGGGAGTCCTCGCTCGGCCTCCGCCCGCCCCTCCGGTCCTCGCGGTCCGGGAAAGGGAGAAGCCCGTCCCATCCGGGAGTCGCGGAACCGGCGCGGCCGTATAGGAGCCCGCGGACGGGGAAGAAGCCGGCCCGAGGTGATTGTCTCCGGGACGCGGAGAGGCGGCCATGGCGTTCCTTCCGCCGGCGCGAATGGTTTTGCAGTCCCCCGCAGTCTGCCCCGGGAAGACCTTCCGACACCGTTTTCCCGCCCGGGCATGAAAGCGGGGCCGGCGGTTCCCCCGCCGGCCCCGTCGATCACGGAACTACTTGATCTTCACGACCGCCGTCGAGGCCGCCTTGTCATGCAGACACTGCTGGAAGGGCTTGTCCCAGAGCTGCCAGAGCACGTTCACCAGGGTGAAGATGTTGAAGAACCACCCGATGACCGGGATTCCGCTCAGGGCCGTCGGACCGGCGTACACGCCCGCCCGCCTCAGGGCGGAGTCGCCGGGCACACCGCCGGCGGTCGAGGCACTCCCGATCGCGACCACCTTGATGCCCATGACCATCTTGCCGACGGTCTGGCCGTTCTGCTTGAGCATCAGGAACTCGTAGGCGAAGATGATCACGCCGGTGAGCACGTAGGTGAGCAGGCTGGCGAGGACGTAGCCGCCGCCCAGTTCCAGCGCACCGGTCTCGGTGTTGAACGACGGGGCGGTCACCAGCATGGCGGTCAGCACCGCGCTCAGGATCCCGACCGGGATGCCGATGACGAGCACACCGTCGATGAGGCGGGCCACCAGGCGCTGCCACCACTCCGCGAGCGGAGCGGGGACGCCGGGGGGCGTCACGCCCTGCGGGGCGTAGCCCTGGCCGTAGCCCTGCTGGCCGTACCCCTGGGGCTGGCCGTAACCGGGCTGGGCCGCCTGCTGGCCGTAGCCCTGCTGCCCGTAGCCGGGCTGCTGGCCGTAACCCTGCTGGCCGTAGCCCGGCTGGGCCGCCTGCTGGCCGTAACCGGGCTGGGCGGCCTGCTGGCCGTAGCCCTGCTGGCCGTAGCCCTGCTCGTGGGAGGCCGCCTGGCCGTAGCCGGGCTGGGCCGCCTGCTGGCCGTAGCCCTGCTGCTGGCCGTACGAACCCGTGCCCTGCTGCCCGTAGCCGGGCTGCTGGCCGTAGCCGGGCTGGGCGGCCTGCTGGCCGTAGCCCTGCTGGCCGTAGCCCTGCTCGTGGGAGGCCGCCTGGCCGTAGCCGGGCTGGGCCGCCTGCTGGCCGTACCCCTGCTGCTGGCCGTAGCCCTGCTCGTGGGAGGCCGCCTGGCCGTAGCCGGGCTGAGCGGCCTGCTGGCCGTACCCCTGCTGCTGGCCGTACGAACCCGTGCCCTGCTGCCCGTAGCCGGGCTGCTGGCCGTAGGCGGGCGGGGTCTGCGGGCCCGTGCCCTCGCCCCGGTATCCCACGATCGTCACGTCGGGGTCGTGCCCGCCCTGGGCGTGCTGACCGTACGCGTTCTGCTGTCCGTATTCCGGCTGCCCCGACGGTGTGCGATCGCGGTCGGGATCATCCTGCGGATACGGCGGCTGTCCGGTGCTCACCGCGTCACCTCACTTCGACTGGGCATGTGTCTTATGTCAGACATGCATGCTTGCTGCTGCACAAGGTATCGACATAGGTAAGAACAGTCACCTTTCCTAGGAGTCAGCCCCGGCGTCATTCCCGCCGAGGTGCAGCAGCATCCTGGTGTTCCCCAAGGTGTTCGGCTTGACGTGTTCGAGATCGAGAAACTCCGCGACGCCCTCGTCGTAGGAGGCGAGAAGCTCCGCGTAGACCTCCGGGGAGACCGGCGTCCCCTGGATCTCGCGGAATCCGTGCCGGGCGAAGAAATCGACCTCGAACGTCAGGCAGAAGACCCGGCGCAGGCCGAGTTCGCGGGCGGCGCGGATGAGCTGGGAGACGATCAGGTGCCCGATGCCCATCTTCCGGCAGGAGGGGTCGACGGCGACCGTGCGGATCTCGGCCAGGTCCTCCCAGAGCACGTGGAGCGCGCCGCAGCCGACGACCCGGCCGGCCCGCTCGGCCACCCAGAACTCCTGCACGTCCTCGTACAGCGTGACGGTGGCCTTCTCCAGCAGGCGCGGGCCCGCCCCGGCGTAGGTGTCGACGAGCCGCCTGATGGACCGCACGTCCGGGGTCCGCGCCCGGCGCACGGTGATCGTCTCCGCCTCGAGTACGGCCCGCGGGGGGAAGTGCTCCGCAACCTGCTCCATCATTCTCCTAGCGGGGGAACCACCGGATCCACCCGGCGGGAGGAATGCCTCCGTCATGGTTCCCGTGTTCGAAACGGTCAGGGCCTGGCCGTCGCCTACCTCGCTCCGAGGGAGGCGCGAAGCCGCTCCCGCAGGGAGCGGAGGAGTCACAACCGATCAGAGTACGTCCTCTGCCGTCTGCAGTTACGGCTCGTCCTTAACTCACCCCCCAAAAGCATCATGCGTCACCCGTCGTGAGCCGCACCACACCCGCCGCCTTCCTCCGGCCGCCGGTCTTCCCGGATGCGGCAGCGCGGACCTGCGAAGATCTCACCCTGCGGCCGGGAGCCGGGAACGCGCGGCGCAATGACATGTGGATCATGATTCCGCGTGACCTGTCCGTGATTTCCTCGTTTGAGAACCCTTACCAAGTTTGGAGTTCTGGTTGAGCTTGAACTCCCATTGCACTAGTGTCCAGGCTCGATGTCGGCTCACCCCGAGAGCCGGCCCGCCGAATCTCCGAGCCCGGAGAACCGGGGACCCACCTCCCTGAAGTCCCCCGGGGTGAATCCGAGACGCCGTCAGCGCTCTCGGTAGGGCTGCCTCCGGCCCGAACCCGTCAGCTAACCCGGTAGGCGGTGCGAGGAAGAGGAGCCTGTTGGTGAAGCGCACGCGCGAACGCGGGAGAGAGCATGCGGGCAAGCACGCCCGCTATCGAGAACGCACCCCGCACGGATTCCCGCTCCGGATCACCGTCGTCGCAGCCGTCTTCGCGTCCCTGACCCTCGGGACCCCCCTGGTCGCCACCGCCGACCCCCAGCCGAGCCTCCAGCAGCTCGCCAAGCAGGCCGACAAGCTGCACACGGAGATCGCCCAGCTCACCGAGCAGTACAACGGGGAGCGGGTCAAGCTCAAGCAGGCCGAGCGGGCCGCCGCCGCCGCCAAGAAGACCCTCGCCACCAGCGAGTCCCAGCTGGAGTCCCGGCGGCACAAGGCCAGCCTGCTCGCGCAGAGCAGCTACATGACGGGCGGCCTGGGCGGCGGTCTCGCCTTCACCTCCTCCGGCGACCCCGACGCCTTCCTCGACCAGGCGGCCGCCGCCTACGCCCTCCAGCAGCGGCAGAGCGAGGAGGTCGCCCAGGTCAGCCGGGCGATCCAGGCCGCCGAGCGGGCGAAGGCCAGCGCGAAGGCGCGGACCGCCGAGGTCACCGCCCTCCTCGACAAGCTCGGCACCAAGCGCACCAAGATCGAGCGGCTGGTCGCCCGGGTCGAGAGCAACCTGTTCCGGGAGGTGCGCGAGCGCGCCGGCGGCGGGGGCCGGGCCGTGAAGGTCGACATGCCGATCGTGGGCGGCGGGAAGGCCGCCGAGGCCGCCCGCTGGGCGCTCAGCCAGCAGCTCAAGCCCTACGTGTGGGGCGCCGAGGGTCCCAACAGCTATGACTGCTCGGGCCTGGTCATGTGGGCCTACCAGAAGGTCGGGATCAGCCTGCCGCACTACACCGGCAACCAGTGGACCGCGGGCACGCAGATCCCCAAGGAGCAGATGCGCCCCGGAGACCTGATCTTCTTCCACCGGGACCTGCACCACGTCGGGATCTACATCGGCGGGGGCCTGATGGTCCACGCGCCGCGGACCGGCGACGTCGTCCGCATCGCCCCGATCGCGGGCCGTCCGTTCGCCGGCGCCGTACGGATCGCGGACTGAGACGCGCCGTACGGCCCGCGGACTGAGGCGGAGTCCGGCCGGACGCGGTTCCGGACCGCCCGGCCGGGCACGGATCCGGACCGGTGCGCTCCGGGCCGGACGCGGGTCAGATCAGGCGGCGGCGGGCGGCCCATGCCACGGCCTCGATGGCCGTGGCCACGCCGATGCGGTCGCAGATGCCGCGCAGCCTCCGCCGGACGGTGCGCCCGCTGATGTCGAGACGCCGTCCCACGCGGTCCACCGTGACCCCCTTGGCGAGCTCCGCCAGGAGGACGAGATCCTCGTCGCTCAGATCCACCTCGCTCACGGCCAGAAGGCCGCGACGGGCATCCACTACGACTTCTGGATATGCCATCTAGAGGTCCTCCCCCGCACCGGCATCCAGCCGTGAGTGTGATCGGAACCAATGCCGCCCGTCAGGAACGGTAAACGTCTTCTTCAAAGGTCGTCAAGTTCTGCTCTCCATAGATCCGGGGACCTACATTGACTTAGTGGCTATTACGTGAAGTACTGACGATATGTCGGGGTTTTGCGAATAAGCCGAGGCCGGCCGGCGGCCGGGCGCGAACGGCTCGGCGACCGTCCGGCGAACGACCTGCGAGCATGGACGAAGGGCCTGCAGGCACGGACGAACGGCCCCGGAGCGGGACGCCCCCACCGGGACCGTCCCGCCGCCGCGCCCGCGGGGCCGCCCGTCCCGCGCTGCGCAGGAGGCGTGAGACTTTTGTCACGCCGGTCACTGGAGCACCACGGCCGAAACAGAAGGAGCCTCCGTCCGGCTGCCGGACGCGAGGCTCATTTCTCTGCATTCGTTAATAACCGCCGGGATGATTGATCTTCCGACGATATAGGGCACGGCCGAAACGGAGTTTCTGATCCGTGCGTTGAAAGGCGCGCCCGGGCACGCGGGACGCACCGCGTCACGGCCGGGGGCGCCGCCCCCGGCCGTGACCGCCCGTCAGGCGCCGCCGGTCGGCTTGACCAGCGGGAACAGGATGGTCTCGCGGATGTTCTTGCCGGTGAAGGCCATGACGAGGCGGTCGACGCCCAGCCCCATCCCGCCCGTCGGCGGCATCGCGTATTCCAGGGCGGCGAGGAAGTCCTCGTCAAGCTGCATGGCCTCCGGGTCACCGCCCGCGGCGAGCAGGGACTGCTCGGTGAGGCGGCGGCGCTGCTCGACCGGGTCCACCAGCTCGGAGAAGGCGGTGCCCAGCTCGGTGCCGAAGCCGATCAGGTCCCACTTCTCGGTGAGCAGCGGGTTGTCGCGGTGCTGGCGGGCCAGCGGGGAGGTCTCCAGCGGGTAGTCCATGACGAACGTGGGCTGGATCAGCGTGTGCTCGACCAGCGCCTCGAAGATCTCCTGGACGAGCTTGCCCTGGCCCCACTTGGGGTCCCAGTGGATCTCCCGCGCGTCGGCCAGCTTGCGGACCTGCTCCAGGGAGGTCTCGGTGGTGACCTCCTCGCCGAGCGCCTCCGAGACGGAGCCGTACAGCGTGATCCGCGGCCACTCGGCCAGCCCGAGGTCGACCTCCACCCCGTCGTGCTCCACCACGGAGCGGCCCAGCGCGGCCGCGGCCGCGCTCTGGATCATCCGCTGGGTCAGGTCGGCCATGTCGTGGTAGTCGAGGTACGTCCCGTACGCCTCGAGCATGGTGAACTCGGGGTTGTGGGTGGAGTCCGCGCCCTCGTTGCGGAAGTTGCGGTTGATCTCGAAGACCTTCTCGATGCCGCCGACCACGAGCCGCTTGAGGTAGAGCTCGATCGCGATGCGGAGGTAGAGCTCCATGTCGTAGGCGTTGATGTGGGTCTTGAACGGCCGGGCCGCCGCACCGCCGTGGATCGGCTGGAGCATCGGCGTCTCGACCTCGAGATAGCCCTCGCCGTGCCAGAAGTCGCGGATCGCGCGGACGACGGCGCTGCGGGTGTAGGCCATCTTGCGGGCCTCGTCGTTGACGATGAGGTCCACGTAGCGCTGCCGTACCCGCGCCTCGGGGTCGGTGAGCCCGGCGTGCTTCTCCGGCAGCGGGCGCAGGCACTTGGAGGTGATCGCCCACCGGTCGGCCAGGATGGACAGCTCGCCGCGGCGCGAGGTGATGACCTCGCCCTCGATGCCGATGTGGTCGCCCAGGTCGACGTCGCGCTTCCAGGCGGCGAGGGACTCCTCGCCCACCCGGTCCAGCGAGATCATGACCTGCAGGTCGCCGGAGCCGTCCCGGATGGTGGCGAAGCAGAGCTTGCCGCCGGTCCGCGACAGCATGACGCGGCCCGTGACGCCCACCCTGTCGCCGGTCGCGGTGTCAGCGGCGAGACCGGCGTATTTGTCGCGGATCTCGGCGTTGGTCGCGGTGCGCGGGAAGTTCACCGGGTAGGGGTCGACGCCCTCGGAACGGAGGCGGTCGAGCTTCTCCCGGCGCACGCGCATCTGCTCGGGCAGATCCTCGGCTGCAGTCACATGGTCGGTCACGCGGTCAAGGTTACCGATGTCCGCACGTATCTCCGATCCGCGCCCGGACCGCACGCGGCTACATGGTGTTGCGGTGGTAGATGAGCCGGAGTCCGATCAGCGTCAGCCACGGCTCGTGCACGTCGATCGAGGCGGACTCGCTGACCACGAGCGGCGCCGCGCTGCCGGTCGCGACCACCGTGACGTCGTCCGGGTCCTCGGCCAGCTCGGCCGCCATCCGCTCCACGATCCCGTCCACCTGGCCGGCGAAGCCGTAGATGATGCCGGACTGGAGCGCCTCGACCGTGTTCTTCGCGATCACCGACCGGGGCCGGATCAGCTCCACCTTGTGCAGCTGCGCCCCGGCCGCCGCCAGCGCGTCCACCGAGATCTCGATGCCGGGCGCGGTGACCGCCCCGACGTACTCCCCCTTGGCGGAGACGGCGTCGAAGGAGGTCGCGGTCCCGAAGTCGACGATGATGCACGGCCCGCCGTACAGCTGGATGGCCGCCAGCGCGTTGACGATGCGGTCACTGCCGACCTCCTTCGGGTTGTCCATCCGGACCGGCACCCCGGTGCGCACGCCGGGCTCCACGATCACCGCGGTCACGTCGCCGTAGTAGCGGCGGCACATCTCGCGCATCTCGTTGAGCACCGACGGCACCGTGGAGCAGAGCGCGATGCCGTCGACGTCGGCCCCCTTGAGCAGCGGCGACTGCGCCAGCAGCCCCTGCAGCACGACCGCGACCTCGTCGGCCGTGCGCCGGGCGTCGGTGGCGATCCGCCAGTGCTCGATGACCTCCTCGCCCTCGAACAGGCCGAGAACGGTGTGAGTGTTGCCTACGTCGATGGCGAGCAGCATCAGTTCCCCCGAAGGTCCAAGGCGATGTCCAGGGCCGGCGCCGAGTGCGTGAGCGCGCCCACCGCAAGGTAGTCAACACCGGTTTCGGCCACGTCACGGGCCGATTCCAAGGTCAACCCCCCGCTGGACTCCAGCCGCGCCCGCCCGCCGACCAGGCGCACGGCCTCGCGGAGCCGCGGAACGGTGAAGTTGTCCAGCAGGATCTCCTCCGCTCCCTCCGCCAGCACCGGCTCGATCTGGTCGATCCGGTCGACCTCGACCTCGATCGGCAGGCCGGGGTGGGCGTCGCGGACCGCACGGAACGCCTCGGCCACCCCGCCCGCGGCCACCACGTGATTGTCCTTGATCAGTGCCGCGTCCGACAACGACATGCGGTGGTTGACCCCGCCGCCCGCCCGGACGGCGTACTTCTCCAGCGCGCGCAGGCCCGGCAGGGTCTTGCGGCTGTCGCGGATCCGGGCCCCGGTCCCCTCGACCGCCCGGACCCACCGGGCGGTGAGCGAGGCGACACCGGACAGGTGGGTGAGCAGGTTCAACGCGGTCCGCTCGGCCGTCAGCAGGTCCCGGGTGGTGCCGGTGACGGTCATCAGCACGTCCCCCCGCTCCACCCGCTCGCCGTCCTTGACGTGCCGCTCGGTACGGCCCGCGCCGAGCCGGGCGAACACCGCCTCCGCGACCGCGAGTCCCGCGACCACCCCGTCGGCCCTGGCCACCACGTCGGCGGTGGCGGTCTGCCCGGCGGGGATCGTGGCGATGCTCGTCACGTCGCCGGCCTCCTGGAGGTCCTCCCGGAGCGCGGCCTCGATCACGGCGCCCACCTCGGCCGGGTCCAGCCCCGCCGCGGTCAGCTCCTCGGCCAGGTGCGCGGGCACCGCGCCCCCGTGCGGACGATGGTTCATGATCATTCCCTCCCCTGTCAGGGTCACGTCGATGTGGCTCAGCCACCGGTGGTCGTCGCGGTCGGGGAAGTCCTCCCGCCAGTGTGACCCACGGGTCTCCTCGCGGGCTCGGGCGGCCTCCACCAGGGCGGAGGCGACGGTGAGCAGGTTGGTGGCCTCCCACGACTCGGTGCAGGGCTCGACCGCCACCGGCGTCCAGCGGGAGTTCACCAGGGCGCGGCTCACCTCGCCCAGGCTCCTCTCGCTGCGCAGCACGCTCGCGCCCCGGCTCATGTGCGCCTGGATCCGCGGCCGGGCCCGCGGGTCGACCAGCCCCGCGGTCCTGTCGTCGGTCACCGGCTCGCCGGGCGCCGGCCGTACGGCGTGCACGTCGGCGGCGATCCGCTCGGCGAAGACCAGGCCCTCCAGCAGGGAGTTGGACGCCAGCCGGTTGGCGCCGTGCACGCCGGTGCAGGCCACCTCTCCGCAGGCGTACAGGCCCGGCACGCTGGTACGGCCGTGCAGGTCGGTGCGGACGCCGCCGCTGGCGTAGTGGGCGGCCGGGGCGACCGGGATCGGTTGCGTGACCGGGTCGATCCCGTGCTCCAGGCAGACCGCGTGGATCGTCGGGAAGCGGGTGCGCCACTTCTCCTCGCCGAAGTGGCGTCCGTCGAGGTACATGTGCTCGGCGCCGGTCTCCCGCATCCGCCGCATGATCGCCTTGGCCACCACGTCCCGGGGCGCCAGGTCGGCGAGCTCGTGCACGTCCTTCATGAACCGCACGCCGTCGGCGTCGACCAGCACCGCGCCCTCGCCGCGGACCGCCTCGGAGATCAGCGGCTGCTGGCCGGTGGAGTCCTCGCCCAGCCAGAGCACGGTCGGGTGGAACTGGACGAACTCCAGGTCGCGCACGACGGCCCCGGCCCGCAGCGCGAGCGCGACGCCGTCCCCGGTGGAGACCGCCGGGTTGGTCGTGGCGGCGTAGACCTGGCCCATCCCGCCGGTGGCGAGCACCACGGCGCGGGACCGCACGGCGCCCACGCCGTCGCGCGAGCCCTCGCCCATCACGTGCAGGGTCACCCCGGCCGCGCGGCCGTGCGCGTCTTTCAGCAGGTCCAGGACGAGCGCGTGCTCGATCACCTCGATCTCCGACGCCCGGACCGCGGCGACGAGCGCGCGCTGCACCTCGGCCCCGGTGGCGTCGCCGCCCGCGTGCACGATGCGGTTGCGCCGGTGGCCGCCCTCGCGGGTGAGCTGGAGCCCGCCCTCGGCGTCGGTGTCGAACCGGGCGCCCGCGGCGATCAGCCCGCGCAGTGCGTCCGGCCCCTCGGTCACCAGGACCCGGACCGCCTCGGTGTCGCAGAGGCCGACCCCCGCGACGAGCGTGTCGTGCAGGTGCTCCTCGGCGGTGTCGGCGGGGTCGAGCACGGCGGCGATGCCGCCCTGCGCCCAGCGGGTGGAGCCCGCCGAGAGCACGTCCTTGGTGACGACCAGGACCTTCGCCCCGGGGTCGAGGGCCGCCAGGCGGAGTGCCAGGGTCAGGCCCGCGATCCCGGAGCCGACCACGACCACGTCCGCCTCGACCGTCCATCCCGGCTCGGGCGCGGTCAGTTTCCGGGGGATCGGGATGCTCATGGTCGCCTCCTGTCTGTTGCGACGCCGTGCGTCGCGGCCCGGAGGCCGTGACCGGAGCCTCCGAGCGGGCCCGTGGAGGTCTGGGGGTCCACGGATTTCGTCACCATGACGATAACGCCCCGCGGAGGCCGGGGCTTCCCCGGGTCGGCAGGAGATCTCCTCCCCGGGTCGGCGGGGTCCGGGGGAGGCCGGGGAAGGGCTCGGAACCGACCGGACGGCAGGCCGGAGGCCGGGTCCCCCGGAGCACGGCGGAGCCGGGAACCGAGCCCGCCGAGAGCCCGACCGGAGACCGGCTCGGCCGGAAGGCCAGCCGAAAGACCGGGTCCCCCCGGAGCACGGCGGAGTCGGGAACCGAGCCCGGCCGGAGACCGGGTCCCGGCAGAGCGCGACGAGCCGGGAACCGACCCGGCCGGAAGGTCAGCCGGAGACGAGGTCCCCGCGCAGGCCGGCGGAGCCGGGGACCGGCTCGGCCGGGTCGTCGCCGAGGTCGATGACGCGGTTGCCGCGGTCGACGTGCACGACCCGGGGCCGGAAGGTCCTGGCCTCGGCGTCCTCCATCTGGCCGTACGCGATGATGATCACCAGGTCGCCCTCGTGGACGAGCCGCGCGGCGGCGCCGTTGATGCCGATGACGCCCGAGCCCCTGGGCCCGGCGATGGTGTAGGTGACCAGGCGCGCGCCGTTGTCGATGTCCACGATGTGGACCTGCTCCCCGGGCAGCAGTCCGGCCGCGTCCAGCAGGTCCTCGTCGATGGTGACCGATCCCACGTAGTGCAGGTCGGCCTGGGTGACGGTGGCACGGTGGATCTTGGAGGTGAGCATGGTTCGGAGCATGCGCCGTTCACCTTTCGAAGGTCGCGCCGCCTCACGGGCGTGCACGCCGGACAGGGGATTGCAGAGCGGTACCAGACTACGGTCGGCCCAGCGTCAGAACAACGTTGTCGATCAGCCGGGTAGTCCCCGCCTTCGCGGCGACGGCGAGGACCGCCTCCCCCGCGTGGTCGTCGGGCACCTCGGTGAAGGTCGCCGGGTCCACCAGGACCAGGTAGTCGAGGGCCACTCCCGGCTCGGCGTCCAGCACCGCGCGCGCCGCCCGGCGGACCTCCGCCGGGGTCGGCTGCTCCGCCCCCGCGAACAGCGCCCTGGACAGGGCCAGCGCGGAGCGCCGCTCCTCCGCCGACAGGTAGCGGTTGCGGCTGGACAGCGCCAGGCCGTCCGCCTCCCGGACCGTGGGGGCGCCCACGATCTCGATCGGCAGGTCGAGGTCGAGGACCATCCGGCGGATCAGTGCGAGTTGCTGGGCGTCCTTGCGGCCGAACACCGCCGCGTCCGGCCGGACCAGGTTGAACAGCTTGAGCACCACGGTCAGCATGCCGTCGAAGTGCCCCGGCCGGGAGGCGCCCTCGACGATCGTGCCCATCGTGCCCGCCGTCACGCCGACCTGCCGGTCCGGCAGGTACAGGTCCTCCGCGGCGGGGGCGAAGACGACGTCCACGCCCTCGGCCGCGCACACCTCCAGGTCGGCGTCGAACGTCCGCGGGTAGCGGGAGTAGTCCTCCCCCGGGCCGAACTGCAGCGGGTTGACGAAGATGCTCACCGCGACGCGGTCGGCCCGCTCCCGGGCCAGCCGCACGAGCGAGCGGTGACCCTCGTGCAGGGCCCCCATGGTCGGCACCAGCGCCAGGCCGACCCTGCCGTCGGAGACCTCGCGGCCGACGCGCAGCGTCCGGCGGGCCTCGGCCAGCTCGGTGCGGTCACCCGCCACGATCAGGTCCATATGTTCCCTCCCAGGGCGTCCAGGAGGCGCTCGGCGGCCTCGGGCTTGAGCAGCCCGGCCGCGAGCGCCCGGTCCGCCGTGAGCCTAGCGAGGGCCACGTAGGCGTCCGCGGCCTCGGGGGCGGCGAGGATGAGCGCGTCCACGTGCTTGCGGACCGTGCCCGCGTCGCCCCGCACCACGGGACCGGTCAGCCCGGCCAGGCCGAGCCGGAGCACGTTGTCCAGGGCGGCGCCGAGCAGCGGGCCGAGCATCCGGCCCGGCTCGTCCACGCCGATCTTCCGCAGCAGCTCCGACGACTCCGCGATGAGCGTGACCATGTGGTTGGCCGCGTTCGCCAGGGCCGCGTGGTAGAGCGCCCGGTCCCGCTCCTCGATCCAGACCGGCTCGCCCTCCATCTCGATGACCAGCGCCTCGGCCACCGGGCGGAGCGGCTCGGGCGCGGTGACGCCGAACGTGATGCCGGTCAGCCGGCTCAGGTCGTCGTCCCTGCCGGTGAAGGTCATCACCGGGTGCAGCGCCAGCGGGAGCGCCCCGCGCTCGACCGCCGGGTTCAGCACCGCCAGGCCGTACGCGCCGCTGGTGTGGACCAGCAGCTTGCCGCGCAGGTCGGCGCCCGTCTCTGCCAGGCCCGCGACCAGGCCGGGCAGCACGTCGTCGGGGACCGTGAGCAGGACGAGGTCCGCGCGGGCCACCACGTCCTCCGGACCGCTGGGGGCCAGACCCAGCCGGTCGGCCGCCCTGCGCCTGGAGGCGTCGGAGACGCCGCTGACGGCCACGAGCCGGTGACCCGCCCTCGCCAGGGCGGCGCCGAGCGCCGAGCCGACCCGTCCGGCTCCGAGCACCCCGACTGCCAGCCGCGCCGGGCGATCACCTGTGTCCACGATGTCCCGTCCTTCGCCAACATGGGGCTGCATGCCCAGTCGTCCAGCGTAACGGGCCGAACCCCGACGGTGGTGTCACGGCACCCGCCCGGAGGCGTGGCGCCGGGAGACGCGGTCGCCCGGAGACCTGACCTCGGGAGACGTGGCGCCGGGAGGCGTGGTCGCCCGGAGCGCCGGGAACCGCCGACCGCGGCGTCAGGAGGCCTCCGGACCGGAGGGACCGCCCGGAGACGGCGGCGGGCGCCGGACCGTTCCCCAGGGCCCGGCGCCCGATGGTGCCGACACGAGTGATCAGCGCTGCCGGAGGGCACCGGGACCGCGCCCGCTGGGGGAGCGGGCCGGGCACCGATCGCCACCGGCGTGAGCAACGTTAACGCAAAGTGATTACAGGGAGCGGTAACCCGTTCACCCGGCGTGTCATCTCCGTCCCATGCGAATCCCTCGGAGAGCCGGGTAGCGTCTCCGATCATGTGGCTCAGCTGGCGTGTCGCGACCGAGTGGGCGCTCTACGGCGAGAACGGCTTCTACCTGCGCGAGCGCCCTTCCCGGCACTTCCGGACCTCGGTCGGCGCCTCCGCCGTGTTCGCCGAGGCCGTGCTGCGCGAGCTCCTGGCGGTGGACGACGCGCTCGGGCGGCCGCCCGAGGTCGATCTGGTGGACCTCGGTGCCGGCGAGGGCACCCTGGCCGCGCGGGTCGCGGCGCTCGCCCCGGCGGACCTGCGGGCCAGGCTCCGGCCGACCGCGGTGGACCTGGCCCCCCGGCCGCCCGGCCTGCCCGTGGAGATCGTCTGGTCGCCCGTCCCGCCGGACCGGATCCGCGGCCTGGCGATCGCCAACGAGTGGCTGGACAACGTGCCGGTGGACGTCGCCGAGCAGACCCCGGACGGGCCGCGGCTGGTGCTGGTCGATCCCTCGACCGGCGAGGAGCGGCTCGGCGACCGGCCCGCGGCGGCCGACCTGGCCTGGCTGGACCGCTGGTGGCCGATGCGGGCGGCGGGCGAGCGGGCGGAGATCGGCGCGCCCCGTGACGACGCCTGGGCGCGGGTCGTCGCACGGCTGGCGCAGGGGCGTGCCATTGCCGTCGACTACGCGCACGCCTCGGGCGGCCGCCCGCCGTACGGCACGCTGGCGGGCTACCGCGACGGCGCGGCCGTCCCGCCCGTGCCCGACGGATCCTGCGACATCACCGCGCACGTCGCCCTGGACGCCTGCGCGGCGGCCGGGGAGCGGGCCGGGGCCGCCACCGCCGCGCTGACCACGCAGCGCGAGGCCCTGCGCGCCCTCGGCCTAACCGGGACCCGGCCCCCGGCCGACCTCGCCCGCACCGATCCGCACGGCTATCTCCGCGCCCTGGTGCGGGCATCGGAGGAGGCGGAGCTGCTCGACCCCGGCGGGCTGGGCGGCTTCGGCTGGCTCGTCCAGGAGCGCCGCTGAGCGCCCGGCCCGTCCGGCCGCCTCACGGCCGGACCGGGGCCCGCAGAGCCGGGACCCGCGGAGCCGGTGTCCGCGGCCGTGCGCGCCTCGGACACGGCCTCGGACGCGTCCCGGATGCGGACGCCGTTCGGCCGGGACCCGGGTTCAGACGCGGACCTGGAGGGACTCCAGGCCGCGGATGACGTAGCCGGGGCCCCAGACGGGCTCGGCGGCGAGCTCCATCGCCGGGGCCCGGCGCAACAGGGCGCCGAACGACTCGGCGAGCTCGATCCGGGCCAGCGGCGCGCCCAGGCAGAAGTGGATGCCGGCGCCGAAGGAGATGTGCGGGTTGTCCGCCCGGCCGACGTCCAGGCGGTCGGGGTCGTCGAACACCTCGGGGTCGCGGTTGGCCGAGCCGAACAGCAGGGCCACCTCGCTGCCGCGCGGGATGTCCACCCCGCCGACGGTGATGTCCTCCAGCACCCAGCGCTCGAACATCTGCAGCGGGGTGTCCCACCGCATCAGCTCCTCGATCGCGGTCGGCAGCAGGCCGTGGTCGGCGCGGAGCCGCTCCAGTTCGGCGGGGTTGCGGAAGAGGGACCACCAGCCGTTGCCGGTGACGTTGACCGTCGCCTCGTGCCCGGCGTTGAGCAGCAGGACGCAGGTGCCGACCAGTTCTTCCTCGGTGAGCGCGTCGCCCCCGTCGGCGACCTGCGCCAGCGCGCTGATCAGGTCGTCGCCGGGATGCTCCCGCCGGTGGCGGGCCAGCCCCACGAGGTAGTCGGAGAACTCCGAGGCGGCGCGCACGGCGGTGCGCTGGGCCTCGATCGAGGGGTTGAGCTCGTACATCCCGCAGATGTCGGCGGACCAGGGCCGGAGCAGGTGCCGGTCGGCCTCGGGCACGCCGAGCATCTCGGCGATCACGGTCACCGGGAGCGGCTCGGCCACCTCGGCGATGAGGTCGCCCCCGCCGCTCTCGGCGAACCGGTCGACGAGCCCGGTGGCGAGCTCGGCGACCTTGGGGCGCAGGGCCTCGACCATGCGCGGGGTGAACGCCTTGGACACCAGCCGCCGCAGCCGCGTGTGCACCGGCGGCTCGACGTCGAGCATCCCGGCCCGGATCACCCGCCAGAACGGGTCCTGGAAGCCGGGGTCGTCGGGCCTGCCGAACTCCGCGTGGGTGGCCACGTGCAGGTAGGACCTGCCGAGCCTGCGGTCGCGGAGCAGCGCGTTGACGTCGGCGTGCCGGGCGACCAGCCACTGGCCGGTCGGTTCGAAGAAGCCGACCGGCCGCTCCCGCCGCAGCTCGGCGTAGACGTCGTACGGGTGGGCGACGAATTCCGGACTCCAAGGATCAAACTTCACATCGGCATCGTAATCCCAGTCAGGCCCCGGTGGGCCTGTCCGTCCCGTCCTCTTCGCAGCGGTATCCCGGTCAGGCGCCGGTGGGCCTGTCCGTCCCGCCCTCCTCGTAGCGGTGGTGCAGCTCGACCGGCTCCTCGGCCCCGGCCTTGCTCCGCACGCGGATGTTGAGCAGTTCCACCAGCAGCGAGAAGGCCATCGCGAAGTAGACGTAGCCCTTGGGGATGTGCTGCTCGAAGCCCTCGGCCAGGAGCACGACGCCGATCAGGATCAGGAAGGACAAGGCGAGCATCTTGATGCTCGGGTGCCTGTCCACGAAGCGGCTGATCGGCCCGGAGGCGAACAGCATCACCAGGACCGAGACGACGACGGCCGCGACCATCACGCCGATCTCGTCCACCATGCCGACCGCGGTGATCACCGAGTCGAGCGAGAAGACGATGTCCAGGATCATGATCTGGAGGATCACCGCGCCGAAGGAGGCGGCCACCCTGCCCCCGGCGTGGCCGGACTTGCCCTCCAGGTTGTCGTGGACCTCGAAGACGCTCTTGCCGATCAGGAACAGTCCGCCCAGGATCAGGATCAGGTCCCGGCCCGAGATCTCCTGCCCGAGGACCTCGAAGAGCGGCTGGGTGAGCCGGATGACCCACGACAGCGCCAGCAGCAGCGCCAGGCGGCTGAGCAGCGCGGCGAGCAGGCCCAGCTTGCGGGCCCGGTCCCGCTGCTCGGGCGGGAGCTTGCCCGCCAGGATCGAGATGAAGATGATGTTGTCGATGCCGAGGACGATCTCCAGGCCGACGAGGGTGAGGAACCCTATCCAGATCTGCGGGTCGGTCACCCAGTCCATCGCCGTCTCCTTCGCGGGGTCGTGCCGTTCCGTGGGGTCACGCCGCGTAGACGATCGGCGGACGCCGGTAGTTCCTGCCCACGATCGCCGGGATGATCCCGGCGCCGGACGAGTCGCCGAGCCGGGCAGGTCACGGAGCCCGGCAGGTCACGGAGCCCGGCAGGTCGCAGAACCCGGCAGGTCGCAGAACCCGGCGGGCCGCGGAGCGACCGGCCGGTGGGACGGCCGACTTGCGGAACCGCGCCCGGTGATGGTTATAGTTCGCCTGTAGGTCATGAGTGCCAGTGACAAGCCCCGGCTCGCTGGCCGGCAACCCTCGCGTCCGCGGCGGGGTGCCCCGGGTGAGGACCTGGTCCGGCACGAGGTGTGCCGGGCAAGCGCGGGCTCCACGCACCAACGCCACCCGAGGGCTTGGGGTCCGATGACCTCGAAGGAGTCCTGGCGTGTCCGTCCTCGGAATCTTCACCCCCGCCCCCGCCGGCACCGGTACCGGTACCGGTACCGGCACCGGAGCCTCCGCCGGAGCCCGCCCCGTGCCCGCCGACCGGACCGCCGCCGCCCCGGCCGCGGCTCCGGCGGCCCCGCTCCCCGGGCAGGCGGTCCCGGCGGCTCCGGGGGGGCGGCCGATCCCCGCGGTGCTCGGCGCCGACCTGGAGGTCCCCGTCCGGGGCGGCAGACTGGTCCCCTACGCCAACCTCGACTACGCCGCCAGCGCGCCGTGTCTGGAGCCGGTGAGCGCCGCGGTCGCCGCCGCGCTCCCGGCCTACTCCAGCGTCCACCGGGGCGCCGGCTACGCCTCCCAGCTCACCACGGCCCGCTACGAGCAGGCCCGGCACACGGTCCGCGCCTTCGTCGGCGCCCGCCCCGGTGACGCGGTGGTCTTCACCCGCAACACCACGGACGCCACCAACCTGCTGGCCCGCGCCCTGCCCGAGGGGACCACCGTCGTGGTCTTCGACACCGAGCACCACGCCTCGCTGCTGCCCTGGGCCGGCGCCGTACGGCTCGCGCCCCCCGCCTTCCCCGGCGAGGCCGTCCGCGCGGCCGACGAGGCGCTGGCGGCCCTGGCGGACCGCGACGGCCCGAAGCTGCTCGTGGTGACCGCCGCCTCCAACGTCACCGGCGAGCTCTGGCCGATCGCCGCCCTGGCGCACATCGCCCACCGTCACGGCGCCCGCATCCTCGTCGACGCCGCCCAACTCGTCCCGCACCGCCCGCTCAACCTGACCGCGCTCGACCTGGACTACGTGGTCTTCTCCGGCCACAAGCTCTACGCGCCCTTCGGCACGGGCGTGCTCGTCGGCCGCCCCGACTGGCTCGCGGAGGCTCCGCCGTACCTGCGGGGCGGCGGGGCGGTGCGGGCCGTGCACGGCGGCGCGGGCACCGCGGGCCCGACGACCGCGGGTCCGACGACCGCGGGTCCGACGACCGCGGACACGACGGGCGCAGCGACCACGGGCACGGGCACGGCGGGAACGGGCACGGCGGGAACGGGCACGGCGGGAACGGGCACGGGCACGGCGGAGGTCGAGTGGCACGACGACCCCGAGGCCCGGCACGAGGCGGGCACCCCCAACGTGCTGGGCGCCGTCGCCCTGGCCGCCGCCTGCGACGCCCTCACCGCCACCGGCTGGACCGCGCTGATGCGTGAGGAGGAGCGGCTGCTCGCCCGCCTGCGCGCGGGGCTCGCCGGGATCGAGGGCGTGCACGAGCTCTCCCTGTGGGGCCCGGACCACCCCCGGGTCGGCATCGTCTCCTTCGTGGTGGACGGCCGCACCGCCCGCGAGGTCGCCGAGGCGCTCTCCAACGAGTACGGCATCGGCGTGCGGGACGGGAAGTTCTGCGCCCACCCGTTCGTCCGCCACCTGCTGGGCGGCATCGAGAACAGCGGCGGCTGCGCCGACGACGGGGCCACCGCCGCCTCGGCGGTGCGCGCCTCGATCGGCATCGGCACCACCGCCGAGCACGTCGACCGCCTCGTCGGCGCCCTCCGGGAGCTTGTCTCCCGCGGCTGACGTGGCAGCATGGCCCCTATGACGGAACGGGTCGTGGGAATCGGGGCCGGAGCCGCCGGGGTCGGTGGCGGTGCCGGTGTCGGCGCCGGTGGCGGCAAGGAGCTCGCGACCGAGGACATGGTCCTCAACATCGGCCCGCAGCACCCGTCCACGCACGGGGTGCTGCGCCTGCGGCTCACGCTGGACGGCGAGCGGATCAGCGCGGCCGAGCCGATCGTGGGCTACATGCACCGCGGCGCGGAGAAACTGTTCGAGGTCAGGGACTACCGGCAGATCATCATGCTGGCCAACCGGCACGACTGGCTCTCCGCCTTCGCCAACGAGCTGGGCGTGGTCCTGGCCGTGGAGCGCATGCTGGGCATGGAGGTCCCGGTCAGGGCCGTCTGGGCCAGGACCCTGATGGCCGAGCTCAACCGGGTCCTCAGCCACCTGATGTTCCTCGGCTCCTACCCGCTGGAGCTCGGCGCGATCACCCCGGTCTTCTACGCGTTCCGGGAGCGCGAGACGCTCCAGGCCGTGATGGAGGAGATCTCCGGCGGGCGCATGCACTACATGTTCAACCGGGTGGGCGGGCTGAAGGAGGAGATCCCCGAGGGCTGGCTCGGCCGCGCCTCCGGGGCGGTCGAGGACGTGCGGCGGCGGCTGCCCGACATCGAGGACCTGGTCGTGGGGAACGAGATCTTCACGGCCCGCACGCGCGGCGTCGGCGTGCTCTCCCGGGAGCAGATCATGCAGTACGGCGTGAGCGGTCCGATCGCCCGCGCCTCCGGGGTGGACGTCGACCTGCGGCGCGACGACCCCTACCTGGCCTACGGCGAGCTGCCGGTGAAGGTCGTCACCCGCTCGGCCGGCGACTGCCACGCCCGGTTCGAGGTGCTGCTGGAGCAGGTCAAGGTCTCCCTGGACCTGGCCGACGCCTGCCTGGAGCGGCTCCGCGAGCTGCCCCCCGGACCGGTCAACCAGCGCCTGCCCAAGGTGCTCAAGGTGCCCGAGGGCCACACCTACGCCTGGACGGAGAACCCTCTCGGCATCAACGGCTACTACCTGGTCTCACGCGGCGAGAAGACCCCGTGGCGGCTGAAGCTCCGCTCGGCCTCCTTCAACAACGTCCAGGTGCTGCGCGAGATGCTCCCCGGTCACCTGGTGGCCGACATGGTGGCGATCCTCGGCTCGATGTTCTTCGTGGTCGGGGACGTCGACAAATAGCGGCCGGGCGTCCGGCGCACCCCCGGATCATCCCCGGCGGTCGGGGGCGGCGTCGGGGTCCTCCGGCACCCGGCAGCAGTGCTCCAGGTAGAGCGCGGCGCAGACCAGCGCCACGCAGCCGAGGAACGAGCCGCCCGCGATGAAGAAGTCTCGGCGCGGCGTGTCCTGGTCGAGCAGTCCGGCCGCGTAGAACGCGAACCCGGCGAAGACGCCCGCGAAGACGGCGCCGCCGTACGCCGAGGCCTTCGCGAGGGCGACGAGGCGGGCCACGGCCAGCGGCTCGACCGGCTTGGTGCCCGGCTTGCGGCGGATCCTGGCCCTGGTCATCCAGCCGGTGTGGGCCTCGCCGAGCGCGAGCAGCAGGACCGTCGGGATCGCCGTCCAGGGCACGGCCGGGATGAACTGGTAGACCCGCTGGAGCAGCGCCCAGGTCAGGATCGCGAAGACGACGGTGAGCCCGGCGAGCACGCCGGGACGGCTCGGCGTCACGCGGGCCCCCGCAGGGTCAGGTCGGCGCGGAGCCGTACCCCGGTCTTGTCGAGCCCGGCCAGCAGCTCGGCGACCGGCGTGCCGCCGATCGTCGCGTCGGGGTCGGCCTGCAACCACGGGACCAGCACGAACGCGCGCTCGTGCGCACGGGGATGGGGCAGGGTGAGCTCCGGGTCGCCGGAGACGACCTCGCCCACGCTGATCAGGTCGACGTCCAGGGTGCGCGCCCCCCAGCGCTCGGTCCGCACCCGGCCGAAGGCGTTCTCCGTCTCCTGCGCGCGGGCGAGGAGCTCCCGGGGCGTGAGCGAGGTCTCGGCGACCGCGACGGCGTTGAGGTACGGGCCCTGCTCGGGGCCGCCGACCGGGTCGGTCTCGTAGACCGGGGAGACGGCGACGAGGTCGAGGCCCGGCGTGGCGGCGAGCGCGTCGAGCCCGCCCTGCAGCGTGGCGAGCCGGTCGCCGAGGTTGCCGCCGAGCGCCAGCACGGCCCTCATGCCCGGCTCCGGGTGATCGTCACGACCACGTCGTCGAACGGGAGCGGGATCGGGGCGGCGGGCTTGTGCACGCTCACCTCCGCCGCGGTGACCCGTTCGCGGGCCAGGCACACGTCGGCCAGCCGCTGGGCGAGGGTCTCGATCAGGTCGACGGGCTCGCCCTCCACGACCTTCACCAGGTCCTCGGCGAGCTCGCCGTAGTGCACGGTCTTGGTGAGGTCGTCCGCCGCCGCGGCGGGCGAGGTGTCCAGGAAGAGGGTGACGTCGAGGACGAACTCCTGGCCGAGCTCCCGCTCCGCCGGCAGCACCCCGTGCCGCCCCCGGGCCCGCAGGCCCCGCAGGCTGATCCGGTCCCCGGCCACGGCCCCGTCTGCGGCTCCGGTCACGACACGCCCTCTTCCCCGTCCTCGTCGTCCTCGGTCTGCAGCACCGGTGAACCGTGGTGCAGCCAGAGCCGCCACCCCTCCGGCGTCTTGACGAAGGTGTTGCTCGCCACCACCTTGCCCGCGGCGAAACTGGAATCACCTTCGTCGCCCGCGGTGAGGATGTTCTCCTCGCAGGTGAGCACGGCGACGTCGCCGTGGACCATGACGTTCACGTCCGTCAGCACGAACTGGATGTAGGGGGTGTTGGCCATGATGAGCGCCCAGGAGCGCAGCACCTCGGCCCGGCCGGTCACGATCGGCCATCCCGGGTGCACGCAGCCCACCTGCTCGGCGCCGGTCTCCTCGGCCCAGATCTCGGTCATCCGGTCGAGGTCGGCGTTCTCGATCGCGGTGTAGAACGCCTGGTTGACCGCCTCGATGGCGGCGGTGTCGACGCTCATGCTCTCGCTCCCTCGACTGCTGCGACCACGCGGACGGCGTCCGCGTTCGGGCGTACGTCGTGCACCCGCACACACCATGCTCCCGCCCGCGCGGCGAGGGCGGTGACGGCGAGCGTGGCGGCGTCGCTGTCCCCGAAGGGGCGCGGGGCGCCGTCCGGCCCGGCCAGCAGGCGGCCCAGGAAGCGCTTGCGGGAGGCCCCGATCAGCAGCGGGCGGCCCAGGCCGGCGAGCCGCTCCGTCGCGGCGACCAGCGCCCAGTTGTGCTCCGGGTTCTTGGAGAAGCCGAGCCCCGGGTCCAGGACGATCTGCTCCTCCGCGACCCCCTCGGCCAGCACGGAGGCCACCCGCTTGGCGAGCTCGTCGCAGACCTCGGTCACCACGTCGCCGTAGACGGCCCGGCTCTGCATCGTGTGGCTGTGGCCCCGCCAGTGCATGACCACGTAGGCCACGCCGGAGGCCGCCACGACCCTCGGCATCTCGGGGTCGGCCAGGCCTCCGCTGACGTCGTTGACCAGCCTCGCGCCCGCGTCCACGGCGGCCCTGGCGACCTCCGCCCGCATGGTGTCGACGCTGACCGTGACGCCCTGGCGGCTCAGCTCCCGGATGACCGGCTCGACCCGCGCCAGCTCCTCCTCCAGCGACACCCGCGCCGCCCCGGGACGGGTGGACTCACCGCCCACGTCCACGATGTCGGCGCCCTGCTCGACGAGCTCCAGGCCGTGCCGGACGGCGGCCGACCGGTCGAACCAGCGGCCGCCGTCGGAGAAGGAGTCGGGGGTCACGTTGACCACGCCCATCACCAGGCAGCGCCCCTCGTCCGGCAGTCCCGGGAGGGCACGGCGCCGCGCGTCGCCGCCGGGGGGCCGGTGACCGCCGCCTTCCCGCGGGTCCGGTGGTGCTGTCCCGTGCGGTGTGGTCATGCGGCCAAGCCTAGGTGCTCGCGCACGCCCGGCCGGGGCGTGGGTCCACCTCTCCGATAACGAATCAGCAGACCCACCCGATCAGCGGAGGATCAGGGCCATCGCCTCGGCCCGGGTCTTCTCGCTGTCGCGGAAGCTCCCCCGGACCGCCGAGGTGGTGGTCTTGGCGCCGGGCTTGCGCACGCCCCGCATGGTCATGCAGAGATGCTCGCACTCGATCACCACGATGACCCCGCGGGGCTCCAGCACGCGCATGAGCGCGTCGGCGATCTGCGAGGTCATCCGCTCCTGCACCTGGGGGCGCCGGGCGTAGACGTCGACGAGGCGGGCGAGCTTGGACAGGCCGGTCACCTGGCCCTTGTCGTTCGGGATGTAGCCCACGTGGGCGACGCCGTGGAACGGGACCAGGTGGTGCTCGCAGGTCGAGTAGACCTCGATGTCGCGCACCAGGATCATCTCGTCGTGGTCGACGTCGAAGACCTTGGTCAGCACGTCCTCCGGGGTCTGGCCCAGCCCGGCGAACTGCTCCGCGTAGGCGCGGGCCACCCGGGCCGGGGTCTCCAGCAGGCCGTCGCGGTCGGGATCCTCGCCGATCGCGATCAGGATCTCGCGGACGGCCCGCTCGATCCGGGCGTGGTCGACCTGGAGGGGCAGGGGGGGTTCCACGCTCAGTTCCCGTCCCTGGCCGCGGTGTCGGGGTGGCCGGCGCCCGCGGGGAGCGCGCCGTTGCCGGACTGCTCCTTCGGGGTCAGGATCGGCGGGCGGTTGGAGGGCAGCCGCTTGCCGTACCCGGAGTAGGACGGGCGGTGCTCCTTGACCACGACCGGGGCGAAGATCTGGAGGACCTGCTCGCGGGAGAGGGTCTCCTTCTCCATCAGCTCCAGCACCAGGTTGTCGAGCACGTCGCGGTATTCGACGAGGATCTCCCAGGCCTGGTCGTGCGCGGACTCGATCAGCCTGCGCACCTCCTCGTCGATCGTGGAGGCGATCTTCTCGGAGTAGTCGCGCTCGTGGCCCATCTCGCGGCCGAGGAAGACCTCGCCGTTGCCGGTGCCGAACTTGCGGGCGCCGAGCTGCTCGCTCATGCCGTACTCGGTGACCATGCGGCGGGCGATGGAGGTGGCCTTCTCGATGTCGTTGGAGGCGCCCGTGGTGGGCTCGTGGAACACGAGCTCCTCCGCGGTGCGGCCACCCAGCAGCATCGCGAGCTGGTCCATCATCTCCGAGCGGGTCGCGAGGAACTTGTCCTCCATCGGCAGCGTCATCGTGTAACCGAGGGCGCGGCCGCGGGACAGGATCGTGATCTTGTGGACCGGGTCGGAGTTGGGCAGCGCGTGCGCGACCAGGGCGTGACCGCCCTCGTGGTACGCGATGATCTTCTTCTCCTGGTCCGACATGACGCGGGTCTTGCGCTCCGGGCCCGCCATCACGCGGTCGATGGACTCCTCCAGGAGCTCCATCGTGATCAGCTTCTGGTCGGCGCGCGCGGTGAGCAGCGCGGCCTCGTTGATCACGTTCGCCAGGTCGGCGCCGGTGAACCCGGGCGTCCGGCGGGCGATGATGTCGAGGTCGACGCCCTCGGCGAACGGCTTGCCGCGGCCGTGGACCTTGAGGATGCCCTTGCGGCCCTCCAGGTCGGGGCGGTCCACGGTGACCTGGCGGTCGAAGCGGCCCGGGCGCAGCAGCGCCGGGTCGAGGATGTCGGGCCGGTTGGTCGCGGCGATGAGGATCACGCCGCCCTTGACGTCGAAGCCGTCCATCTCGACGAGGAGCTGGTTCAGCGTCTGCTCGCGCTCGTCGTGACCGCCGCCGAGACCGGCGCCGCGGTGGCGGCCCACCGCGTCGATCTCGTCGATGAAGATGATCGCCGGGGCGTTCGCCTTGGCCTGCTCGAACAGGTCGCGGACGCGGGAGGCGCCGACGCCGACGAACATCTCGACGAAGTCCGAGCCGGAGATCGAGTAGAACGGCACGCCGGCCTCACCGGCGACGGCCCTGGCGAGCAGGGTCTTGCCGGTGCCGGGCGGGCCGTACAGCAGGACGCCCTTGGGGATCTTCGCCCCGATCGCCTGGAACTTGGCCGGGGCCTGGAGGAACTCCTTGATCTCCTGGAGCTCCTCGATGGCCTCGTCGGCGCCCGCGACGTCGGCGAAGGTGGTCTTAGGGGTGTCCTTGGTGATGAGTTTGGCCTTCGACTTGCCGAAGTTCATCACCCGCGAGCCGCCGCCCTGCATCTGGTTCATGATGAACAGGAAGAGCAGCACGATGAAGACGATCGGCAGGAAGCTGACCAGCAGGCCGAGCAGGAAGTTCTCCTGCGGCACGTCAGCGGTGTAACCCTGCTTGACGCTGCCGGCCTTCTTCTTCTCCGCCAGGAGGTTCATGATCTGAGTCCCCTGGCCGTCGACCCAGGGCGACTGGATGCGGTTCGTGTCCTTGCCCGCGACCCTCACCGGATTGACGAGCGTCAGCTCCGCTCGCTGCTCCTTGTCGACGACCCGGGCGCTCTTGACGTTCCCCGCCTGGATCTGCTCCATCAGCAGGGAGGTGTCGGCCTTCGTGTAGTTGCCGTCACCGCTCCACATCGTGCTGACGAGCACGAGCAGCACGACGATGCCCAGGATCCACAGCAGTGGCCCACGTGTAAATCGCTTGAGATCCATCCGATGCGGAACCCCGGCGGGCCCGTCCCTTCCTGACCAAGGCCTGGCAACCCCGGGCGGAACCCGGGGTTCGCGGTATCCCTAACCGCTCCCCCTGACTACCCAGAGACGGCGTGAAACCACCTCTCGGTCGTCCGAAGGTACACCGGCGCGGCGCGCGGGGTAACCGCCCGCACGACACCGGCTCTGCCTTACCAACGTACGTCAGGCGGGTCCGTGTTCCCCGAAGCTCCGAACAATGTGGCTTTCCAGCCGATTTCGTGCTAGCGCGCTTCGCCCACGGCGTATTTTCAGCTTGCTCCGTAGACGTGCGGCGCAAGAGTCCCAATAAAGGGTAGATTGCGATATTTCTCCGCATAGTCCAGGCCATAGCCGATCACGAACTCGTTCGGGATATCAAAGCCGACATAACGGACATCAATCGGCACCTTGATCGCATCGGGCTTGCGCAGCACCGTGCAGATCTCGACGGAGGCCGGGTTGCGCGACTTGAGGTTCTGCATCAGCCACGACAGGGTGAGGCCGGAGTCGATGATGTCCTCGACGACCAGCACGTGGCGGCCCGCGATGTCGGTGTCCAGGTCCTTCAGGACGCGGACCACGCCCGAGGACTTGGTGCCCGCACCGTAGGACGACACGGCCATCCAGTCCATCTGCACCGGCACGTGCAGCGCCCTGGCCAGGTCGGCCATCGCCATGACCGCGCCCTTGAGCACGCCCACGATCAGCAGGTCCCTGCCCTCGTAGTCCTCGTCGATCCGGGCCGCGAGCTCCTTGATCTTGGCTTGGAGCTCGTCCTCGGGGATGAGGACCTTCGAGAGGTCCTTGCCCATGTCGGCTGCGTCCACCTGGGTCTTCCTTACGGGAGTGGCCTGCTGTCCGGGTCGCCGTCGTCCCCTCGTGGGGGATCTGCGACGAATATCAGGGTGCCACACCGCCGGACCGCGCCGATCCCCCCGGGTACCCCCACCGACCGCTGCCCCCGCCAGGCCGTGACCAGACGCTCCACCTGGAGGATGTGCCAGGCCGAGAGCGCGCCGGGCGGCGCCCCCGCGGTGATCGCGGCCCGCCGCAGCACCCGCCGCCGGACCGCCGCCGGCAGCCCCTCCAGCACCGGTACGGCCAGCGCCACCCCCTTCGGGATATCGCTGAGAGCGCAATCACCGGCGGCCGGGCCGCGGTCGCCGGCGGCCGGGTCACGCTCACCGGCAGCCGGGTCGCGCTCACCGGCGGCCGGATCACGCTCGCCGGCGACCGCCCGCCCGTAGGCCTCCTCCGCCCACGCGTCCAGGGCGTCCGCGTCGTCCCGGCACAGGCCCGCGGTGCGGGCGAGCGCCTCCGCGACGCCGGGACCGAGCTCGTCCTCCAGCGCCGGGAGGAGCCGCGTCCGGACCCGGACCCGGGCGTAGCGGCCGTCGAGGTTGTGCGGGTCCTCCCAGGGGACGAGCCCGAGCGCCGCGCAGGCCGCGACGGTCGTGCCGCGCCCGAGCTCCAGCAGCGGCCGCCGGTAGATCCCCGTCCGCGCCGGCATCCCCGCCAGCGAACGCGTCCCGCTCCCCCGCGCGAGCCGGAGCAGCACGGTCTCGGCCTGGTCGTCCCTGGTGTGCCCGAGCAGCACGGCCGCCGCCCCGAGCCGCCCGGCCGCCTCCGACAGCGCCGCGTACCGCGCCTCGCGCGCGGCGTTCTCCGGCCCGCCGGACGTCCCCACCGTGACCGTCAGGACCTCGACCGGATCGAGGCCGAGCGGGAGCCCCGCCACCTCGGCCGCCTGCCGCGCCGAACCGCTCTGCAGCCCGTGGTCGACGGTCAGCAGCCCGGCCCGCAGCCCCGCCCGGGGCGCGGCGAACGCGAGCCCGGCGGCCAGCGCCAGCGAGTCGGCACCGCCGCTGCACGCCGCCAGTACGAGGTCGCCGGGCTCCAGATCGGCCAGCGAGAGCCGTACGGCGCGGCGGACATCGGCGACGGCGGGATGCGGACCCATCAGTTACATGGCGACGCTGCGCGTCGCGGCTCGGGGGCCGGTAACCGCCGTCTTCCCTCGTCGCTCATCCGCTGTGCTGATTGCGACGCTGCGCGTCGCGGCTCGGGGGCCGGTAACCGCCGTCTTCCCTCGTCACTCATCCGCTGCGCTCCTTCGCTCCTCAGTCCAGACGCCGGAGCCCCCTCGCGGGCTCCTTCGCTCCTCGGTCCAGACGCCGGAGCCCCCTCGCGAATCAGTCGGTGATCTCGGCGGCGGGGAGGGCGGGGGCGTCGAGGACGCGGGCGATCCAGCGCTCGGGATGGGAGATCTCGTCCTGGCTCGGGAGGGTGGTCGGGGAGGTCCAGACCTTGTTGAAGCCGTCCATCCCGGCGCGGTCGACGACGGCGCGGACGAAGGCGGAGCCCTCGGCGTACTGCTTCATCTTGAGGTCGATGCCGAGCAGCTTGCGGACCGTGCGGTCGAGGCGGGAGCCGCCCTCGCGGCGGTGGTGGAACTTGGCCCGGATGTCGGCGACCGAGGGGACCACGCCGGGTCCGACGGCGTCCATCACGTAGTCGCCGTGCCCCTCGACCAGGGTCATCACCGCGGTGAGGCGGTCGAGGATCTCCTTCTGCTCGGGCGTCTGGATCGCGTCGATGAGGTTGCCCTCACCGCCCCGGACCGCGTCGGCGACCGCGTCCGCGGCCGAGCGGAGCCGGTCGAGGAGCGTGGGGAGGTCCAGGTCGGAGGCGAGCAGGAACTCGGTCATCTGGTCCCGGACGTACGCCCGCAGCCAGGGGACGCCGGTGAACTGGACCCGGTGGGTCTCCTCGTGCAGGCAGACCCAGAGGCGGAAGTCGCCGGGGTCGACGCCCAGCTCGCGCTCGGCGTGGACGATGTTGGGCGCGACCAGGGTGAGGCGGCCGACCGGCGCCCGGCCGGAGGGGTCGGGCGGGAGGAAGAGCTCGTACTGCCCCAGGACCCGCGAGGCGAGGAAGGCCAGCACCGCGCCGACCTCGACGCCGGTGATGCGGGAGCCCACCGCGGTCACGACCGCCGGGGTCTGCCCCTTGCGGGCGGCCATCCGCTCGGTCAGCGGCTCCAGCACCACCCGGAAGCCCTCGACGTTGGCCTTGATCCAGCCCGGCCGGTCGACGATCGTGGCGGGCTGCGGCGCGGTCTCGGTGTCGATCCTGGTGAACTCCCGGACGTGGCCCTCGGCCACCCGGGACAGCCGCCGCAGCTCGGCGACCGCCTCCCGCGCCTCCTCCCGGCTCACCTGCGGCCCGGGGCGCACCAGGCGCGTTCCGGTCGCTACGGCCAAGTCCCAGTCGATCACCTGCATACCGTCCACCGTACGTGCTGCTCTCCCGGACCGCGCGGATTACCCGCCACGTACGGTTCCGGCCCGCCTGCCCGCGGCGTGCGGTTCACTCCGCCTGCCCGCGGCGTGCGGTTCACTCCGCCCGCCCGCGGCGTACGGTTCCGGTCCGCCTGCCCGGGGCGTGCGGTTCAGTCCGCCGCGGAGGCCGCCACGGTGGCGGCCAGCCGGTCGAGGGCCGCCTCGGCCTTGCCCCAGCCGGGCGGGACCTCGTCGGCCAGGAAGGCGAACGCCACCAGCCGGCCGCCCTTCGTGGTGGTCAGCCCGGCCAGCGTGCTGACCCCGTCGAGGGTGCCCGTCTTCGCGCGGACCAGGCCGTAGGCGGAGTCGCTCTCGCCGAACCGGTGGCCCAGCGTCCCGGTGAACCCGGCGACGGGCATGCCGCTGACGATCGGGTGCAGCCGCGGGTTCGCGGGGGAGACCGCCAGCGCGAGCAGGCGGGCCAGCGCCGCCGGCGCGATGCGGTTCTTCGGCGACAGGCCGCTGCCGTCGTACACCCGGATCCCCTCGGCCGCGCCCAGCCTGGCCAGCACCTTGTGCACGGCGGCCGCGCCGCCGTCGAACGAGGCGGGCTCACCCTCCTTGATCGCCACCTGCCGGGCCAGCGCCTCCGACAGGTCGTTGTCGCTGAGCGTCAGCGCCCGCTCGACCAGGGCGTGGACGGGCGCGGAGTCGACCCGGGCGATCTCCTCGGCGCCCGCGCCGGCCCTGGCCCGCCTGGCCGTCCGGTCGGCGGCCTTGACCCCGTGCTTCTCCAGCAGCGAGACGAACGCCGCGTGCGCGGTCCTGGAGGGGTCGGAGACCCGCTGCCTGCTGCCGCGGGCGACCCTGCCCTCGTCGACCATGAGCGCCGTCACCGGGGCGGCCTGCCCCTCGGGCAGGTAGCCGGGCTTCCAGCTGGCGGCGGTGCGGCGGCCGGTGTAGAGGCCGTCGTCGTAGGCCACGGTCACCTTGGTGACGCCCCCGGCCTTGAGTGCCTCGGCCGTACGCGAGGCGAGGGAGGCCAGCGACGCGGGCCGGGGGTAGACCGAGGGGTCGATCTTCCCTGCCGTCAGGGTCGGGTCGCCCCCGCCGACCAGGATGATCGAGGTCGGCGAGGAGCCGCGGACCACGCGGGTGCTCAGCCTGGCGTCCGGTCCCAGCGAGGCGAGTGCGGCGATCCCCGTGACGATCTTCGTGGTGGAGGCGGGGGTGATGCCCCGGTCCCCGGCGCTGGCGAACAGCGTCTCGCCGCTCCGCACGTCGACCACCGCGGCTCCCGCGTTCTCGCCCAGTGCGGGGTCCCCCAACGCCCTGGTGAGCCGTTCTGCCAAAGTAGTCTTGGCCGGGAGAGGTCCGTTCCCGCCCGCGGCCAGGACCGGACCCGCGGTGACGACGGGGACGGCCACCGGCTCGGGCGAGGCGACCGGCCGTGCCTCCTTCTCCACCAGCGCGTCGCTGGCGAGCAGGTGGGCGCCGGCCGCGACGGCGAACAGCTGCAGCATGACGAGAGTGACCAACGCCACCCACCGATCACGCCGCATCATGTCGCCGGCCTCTCATCGATCCTCAGTAACCAATTACGCCTACGAGACATTAACGCCCGACCGGGACTGCCCGGGGGCTTGAGCGGAGGAACCGCGGTGGAGTTCGACGTTCTCGTTGAGATTCCCAAGGGACAACGGAACAAGTACGAGGTGGACCACAAGACCGGCCGGATGCGGCTGGACCGGATGCTCTTCACCTCCACGCAGTACCCCGCCGACTACGGCTTCATCGAGGGCACGCTCGGCGAGGACGGCGACCCCCTGGACGCCCTGGTGCTGCTCCAGGAGCCGACCTTCCCCGGCTGCCTGATCCAGTGCCGCGCGGTGGGCATGTTCCGGATGACCGACGAGAAGGGCGGCGACGACAAGGTCCTGTGCGTCCCCGCCACCGACCCCCGGATGGAGCACATCCGCGACATCCACCACGTGCCCGAGTTCGACCGCCTGGAGATCCAGCACTTCTTCGAGGTCTACAAGGACCTGGAGCCCGGCAAGTCCGTCGAGGGCGCCAACTGGGTCGGCCGGGTGGAGGCCGAGGAGGAGATCGTCCGCTCCATCCAGCGCGCCAAGGACGACGAGAACGGCGGGCACGGGGAGCACTGAGCCCGGCGTCCGCACGGGTCAGGTGGGACGGGTCGCGCCGACGAGGTCGCTGCGCCAGATCGGCGCGATCCGCACGACGTCCCCGGTGCGCGGGGCGTGGACCATCATGCCGCCGCCGATGTACATGCCCACGTGGTGGATGTCGCCCGGATTGCGGGTGATCCGGCCGAAGAACACCAGGTCGCCCCGGCGGAGCCGGTCGAGCGGCACGTGCGGGCCCGAGGTCCACTGCGTGCCCGTCCAGTGGTCGAGCCGGACGCCGACCCGCTCCCACGCCCGCATGGTCAGCCCCGAGCAGTCGTAGCTGCCCGGCCCGTCCGCCGCCCAGACGTACGGCTTGCCGAGCTGGGTGAGCGCCCAGTCCGCGGCGATGTCGCCCCGGGCCGAGGAGCCCGGGCCGGACGCCCAGCCGGAACCGTCTCCTCCGCCTCCTCCGCCGTCCCCGTTGCGGATCCCGTTGCGGGCCCGCTCCCGCCGGAGCGCCGCGCGCCGCGCCCGCTCCTGGGCCGCGCGCTCGCGGGCGATCCGGGCCCGTTCCAGCGCCTCCGCCCGTTCTCTGGCCAGCCGGTCGGCGGTACTGCGCGCCGCGTCCGCCCGCCGCTCCAGCACCGCCCGCTCCACCGCCAGCCGGCGGGTCTGCGCGACCTGCTCGGCCACCGCGCGTTCCGCCGCCGACTTCGCCGCGTCCGCGCGCTCCGCCGCCGCCCGCCGCTCGGCGTAGGCCTCCGCCGCCTGCTCCTGGAAGACGACGAGCACCTCCCGGGCGTCGCGCAGCTCCCTGAGCCGCGCGGCCTGCCCGCCGCCCACGTGGGCCATGACGCTCATCCGCTGCAGGTAGCCCGCGTCCGCGCCACCGCCGCCCACGTCGGCCATCAGGCCCATCATCGGGTCCATCCCGCCGTAGCTCTGGGCGGCGAGCGCGGCCACCGCCCGGCGGGAGTCCTCCACCTGGGCGCCGGCCGCACGGACCTGCTCGTCCGCCCGCCGCTGGCGCTCCTCCGCCTCGGCCAGCCGTACCAGCTCGCCGTTGTAGGCCTCGATCAGCTTCTCCGCCCTGGCCGTCAGCCCCTCGAGTTCGGCCTCGGCCTCGGCAAGCAGGGCCGTGGCCGTGCCGAGCCGCCTGTCCTGTTCGCGGGCCTCGGCGCTCGCGCGGGCCACCTCGTCGGCGGACGGGCCGGGGCTGCCGGGCGCGGCGTCGGCCGGGAGGCCCGCCACCACGAGCAGGGCGCAGACCAGACCGGCCACCACGGTGGCGCCGCGGCGCCGCTTCTCGACGGACTGCATGCATCACCCTCCTGGACCGCCGCACGCCTCCGCGGCGTACGGCGCCAGCCAGGATCACGCTCCGTCACTCTCCGAACAAGCACGACAGGCGCGCTGTAATCAACCCAGGTAATCAGCAAGGACAGAGAAGACGTTGTATTCACCTGTCCGGGACGGAGACCCGCGAAGACGGGCATCGCCGCGCCGGAGCCGGTCCCACGGGTTCGCCGTCCCGAAGGGGGCGGCCGACCGCGCGGGCGTCTCCGGACCGGAGCGGTCTCACGGGTTCGCCGTCCCGGAGGGGGCGGCCGACTGCGCGGGCGTCTCCGACGCGGTCGGCGTGGCCGACGTGTCCGGGGTCGGCGGCGGGGTCACCGGGGCGGGCGGTGTCGTCGCCGACGTCGCCGGCGGTGTCGACGGCGGCTTCGGTGCGGAGGTGGACGGCGAAGGGGCCGGCTTGGGGGTCGGGCAGGGCTTGGGGCCCGGCCGTCCTCCCTGGTGGTCGCGGGGCGGCTGCGCCGGAGCGGTCGGCCTCCCCGCCGGCGGGCCGTCCGGGGCCGGAGGGGCGGGCCGCCACGAGGGCCCTACGGGGCCGGGCCGGTCGGGGCGGTCGGGGCGGTCGGGCCTCACCCCCGGGAAGAACCGGCCCGGCAGCGCCTCCGGCCCGGCCGCGCCCGCCTGCTGCCCGGTTCCCGTCTGCTGCCCGGCGCCTGACGGCCCCGTGGGCCCGAGGGCGTGGGCGACCAGCTCCGGAGGAGCGGACTCCAGGGCCATCGGGCGCTCTCCGGCCTCGGCGCTCCACGGCAGGCGTACGCCCGGAGCCCCGCCCGCCGCGGGGAGGACCCCGGAGGCGATGCCCGAGGGCTCCCCACCGGGCCCCCCGCCGAAGTTGACGAAGATCATGGCGATTGCGGCCGCAGCCGCGACCGCAGCCGCCGCACCGGCCAGCGCACGAACCCGGCCAGGGTCCCGGCGAGCCCTCGCGGGGGGAAACCCGGCGGCGTCGAGGACGCCGATCCGCCCGGCGGCGTAACGTCGGTAGGGGACGAGCTCGGGGTCGGTGAAGCAGCTCATCACCCGCACGCGTACGGTGTCCGGCAGGGTCACCCCGGGCAGCAGGTCGAAGACCTTGACCGCGGAGATCTGCCGGGACCGGTGCGGCGTGCAGGTGTCGCACCGGTTGACGTGGGCGACCATCCGCTCGCGCGTCTCCGGCGTGAGCTCACCGGAGAACCCGCCCAGGATCTCCGCCCGCTCCACGCAGTCGTAGGGCCCCTTGCGGGCGAGGAACTCCGCGGTCACCGCGTCGCGCAACCGGTCCTTGGCGGATTCGAGCAGGCGCTCGGCGTCCCGGTCCGGGATCCGCATCACCGCGGCGGCGTCGGCGACGTCCAGGCCGTGCCGGGCGACCAGCTCGAGGATCTCGCGGTCCTCCTCCGACAGGCCCCGGACGGCGTTCCAGGCCACCACCCCCAGGTCGGCGTCGCCGCCGCGCGGGACGGGCAGCTCCTCGGTCGCCGCCTCCCCCTCCCGGCCCTCCGCGGCCGCGCGCAGCCGCAGGCACTGCTCGCGGGCGAGGGCGTACAGCCACGCCTTCAGCCGCCCGGCGTCGGCGAGCACGTGGACGCGGTCCTCGGCGGTGATCAGGGTGTCCCGGAGGGCCACCTGGGCACCGTCCGAATCACCCAGCAGGGACCGGCAGTAACGGTAGACACCCTCGGCGTAGGAGTCGTAGAGCGCGGCGAGGGCGCCCGCATCACGGGCGCGCAGGGCTTCGACCAGGACGCTGTCGTTCATGTAGCAGACGGTAATAGCGCTGTAACTACAAGTTCCACCGATTCCCGGAAGACACGGCAACCGTATTCAGAATGTTAACAACCCCTGCAAAAAATGCCGCATTTCGCACATTCTTAAATCTTAGTTAATAGTCATTTTCCGGAATTAACGGTCACGGGGTGGCGGTCTCACCCGGCAGGGCCCGCCGCCCCCGGTCCTCCTCGAACGGAGAGGTCGTCGGCTTGACGGTGTGCACCGGGACCGCGCCGCCCAGCGCCAGCTCCTCGTACGGCCGGCTGCTCGACCCCCACGTCCGCGCGACCACCTCGGCCCCGGCCACCTTGCCGGGGTCGGCGACGCTCTCGATGTCCAGCAGGAAGCGGCGCCTGCGGTTCTCCCGGACGTCGTCCACGAACGTCGTCCCCCCGCCGAGCAGCCGGCCCGCCGAATCGCGCAGCAGCGCGGTCACCGCCAGAGTCCCCGCGGGGAGCCGGTACGGCGTGCCGACGTACCCGGTGACCAGGTAACCGCCGTCCTTCGGCCGTCCGGTCCGCACCCCGGAGACGGGGAACGGCTTGAAGGCCGAGACGATGCGGCCCGCCCTGCGCCACTCGGCCGGGCGGTAGCCGATGGTCACCTTCGCGGGCTTCTTCACCGCGAGCGCCTGCCCGGTGAAGGCGAGTGACCCCGCCGGGGGCACCGCGTCGAGCGGCTGCTCCATCCGGACGACCTCCTTGCCCCGGGCGTCCAGCCCCACCACCGTGACGACCACGTGCTCGCCGAAGTGCCAGGGGTTGGGGTTGGCCAGCACCCCGGCCCAGTTCACCACGTACCCGTCGTGGCGGTCCTCGCTCCGGACGACCGAGGAGACCTCCTCCGCGACCGTGAGCGCCCGGAGCCCGGGGGCGTCGTCGTCCTGCCTGCGCTCGCTCGCGCAGCCGGTGAGGAGGATCAGGGTGAGGGCGCCGAGGACGCCGGCGGTTCGGGTGATGTAGGCCACCCAGCCGTCATAGTCCCCGGCCGCGCGCGTCCTCCCCGGACACGCGGGGTTCAAGCGAACTCTTTAGCCCCGCTGCCGCAGACCTTGCCGATCGGCCCGGCTCCGGCGGACCCGCCGGAGCCTCCGACCGCGGGACCGGAGACCGGAGACGCCGGCCCCCGCCCGCCGGGACGCCGGCCCCTGCCCCGGCCCCGGCACCGGCTCAGCGCTTCCTGACGACCCGGCTCTCGTCCCAGACCGGCTCCGGTGCCTCGTACACCCTCCCGTCGGAGCCGAAGACCAGGTAGCGGTCGAAGTCCTCGGCGAACCACCGGTCGTGGGTGACCGCGACCACGGTCCCGTCGAAGGCGTCCAGGCCCTGCTGCAGCGCCTCGGCACTGGCCAGGTCCAGGTTGTCGGTCGGCTCGTCCAGCAGCAGCATCGTGGTCCCGGACAGCTCCAGCAGCAGGATCTGCAGCCGTGCCTGCTGACCTCCCGACAGGGTCTCGAACCGCTGCTCGGCGATGGTCCCGGCCAGCTCGTAGCGGGCCAGCGCCTTCATCGCCTCGTTCTTCAGCCGCGCGTGCTCGGTCATGACGATCTCGCACGGGGTCCGGCCGAGGAGCTCCGGCCGGGCGTGGGTCTGCGCGAAGTGCCCGGGGACGACCCGCGCGCCGAGCCTGGCCGTACCCGTGTGCCGGACGTCCTCCCCGGCGAGCAGCCGCAGGAAGTGCGACTTGCCGGAGCCGTTGGAGCCCAGCACCGCGACCCGCTCGCCGTACCAGATCTCCAGGTCGAACGGCTTCATCAGGCCGGTGAGCTCCAGCCGCTCGCAGATCACCGCCCGCTTCGCGGTCCGGCCGCCCTTGAGCCGCATGCTGATGAGCTGGTCCCTCGGCGCGGCCTCCGGCGGCCCCGCCTCCTCGAACCTCCGCAGCCGCGTCTGCGCCGCGTGGTAGGCCGCGGCCATGCCGTCGTTGTACTTCGCCTTCTGCTTGAGCATGTTCACCAGCCGCTTGAGCTTGGCGTGCTCCTCGTCCCAGCGCTTCTTCAGCTCCTCCAGGCGCTCGTTGCGCTCCCTGCGCGCCTGGGCGTAGCTCCGGAAGCCGCCGCCGTGCACCCAGACGTTCCCCGACTCGACGGTGACGATCCGGTCGGCGGCGTTGGCCAGCAGCTCCCGGTCGTGGCTGACCAGCAGCACGGTCTTGGGCGTCTCGCGCAGCGCCTGCTCCAGCCAGATCTTCCCCGGCACGTCCAGGTAGTTGTCCGGCTCGTCCAGCAGCAGCGTCTGGTCCGGCCCGCGCAGCAGCGCCTCCAGCACCAGCCGCTTCTGCTCACCGCCCGACAGCGTGTTCACCTCGCGGTACTTGCACCGGTCGTACGGCATGCCGAGGGCCGCCATGGTGCAGGCGTCCCAGAGCACCTCGATGTCGTAGCCGCCCGCGTCGGTGTAGTCCGTGATGGCCTGCGCGTAGCGCATCTGGGCCTTCTCGTCCTCGCGCTCCATCATCACGAGCTCGGCGGCCTCCAGCCGCTCGGCCGCCTGCCGTACGCGCTCGGGGGCGACGCTCACCAGCAGGTCGTACACGCTCCGGCCGTCGCGGATGCCGCCGATGAACTGCCGCATGATCCCCAGTCCGCCGGAGCTGACGACGCTCCCCTCCACCGGCTGGAGGTCCCCGGCGATGAGCCGCATCAGCGTCGTCTTCCCGGCGCCGTTCGGCCCGACGAGCGCCGCCTTCACGCCGTCGCCGACCCGGAAGGACACGTCGTCCAGCAGCGGCCTGCCGTCCGGCAGGACGTATGTCAGATGCGCGACCTCGACGTGTGCCACAGCACTTCCCCCACTCTCAAGTCCTCGCGCAGGGTACATGCCGGTTTCGCCCTCGGGCACCCGGATTTCCGGCCGCCGGAGGTCAGACGGTGAAGCCGCCGACCAGGTCGCGCAGGGAGCGGCTCATGCCGGCGAGTTCGGCGGCGGCGTGGCGGGATTCGGCGACGCCTTCGGTGGTGACGGCGGTGGCCTGGGCGACGCCGGCGATGTTGGCGGCGATCTCGTCGCTGGAGGCGGCGGCGTCGGCGACGTTGCGGTTCATCTCGCCGGTGGTGGCGGTCTGTTCCTCGACGGCGGCGGCGATGGCGCTCTGGTGGTCGTCGATGCGGCCGGTGATGGCGCTGATGCGGTCGATGGCCTGGATCGCGCCGGTGACGTCGGCCTGGATGGCGGTGATGCGGCGGGCGATGTCCTCGGTGGCCTTGGCGGTCTCCTGGGCGAGGTCTTTGACCTCGCCGGCGACGACGGCGAAGCCCTTGCCGGATTCGCCGGCGCGGGCGGCCTCGATGGTGGCGTTGAGGGCGAGCAGGTTGGTCTGCTCGGCGATGGAGGTGATGGTCTTGACGACGTTGCCGATCTCGGTGCTGGAGGCGCCCAGGCGGGTCATGAGGGTGTTGGTGGTGGTGGCGGCGGTGACGGCTTCGGTGGTGACGGAGGCGGCTTGGGAGGTGCTGGTGGAGATGTCGCGGATGGCGGCGCCCATCTCCTCGCCGCCGGCGGCGACGATGCGGACGTTGTGGGAGACGTCGGCTGCGGCGGCGGCGACGAGGCCGGACTGGGCGCTGGCCTCTTCGGCGGAGGCGGCGATGCGTTCGGAGACCTGGGACAGGTGTGCGGAGGAGTCGGCCAGTGCGTCGCTGTGGGCGATGACGGTGGAGACGGTGGTGCGCAGGGACTCGGTGGTGTCGTCCAGCGCGCGGCCGAGGCGGCCGAGCTCGTCGCGGCGGGTCATGCCCAGGCGGACGGTCAGGTCGCCGCGGGCCACCCGGGCCAGGGCGTCCATCACGACGGTCAGCGGGCGTACCACCGAGCGGGTCACCCGGACGCTGAGCACCGCGGCCAGCAGCAGCGCGGCCGCCAGCGTGCCCCACAGCACCCGCCGGCCCGTGTCCTCCACCTGCCCGACCTCCTTCTCCAGCAGGGCGATGCGGTCGCCGAGCGACTTCTGCAGGCTCTGGGTGATCTCGACGCCCACCTCCCACGCCTCTCCGCCCGCGCCCTCGTTGATGCTGTCCATCGCCGCGGCACGGCCCTCGCGCGTGTCCTGCCGGAGCAGTTCGACGATCTTGTCGTCCTCGACGAAGAACTTCTCCCAGGCGGGCTTCAGCTCGTCGAACCGCGCCCGCTCGGCCGGGGTCAGGTACTGCACGTGGGCGTTGTCCAGGGTGGCGAAGAGCGCCTTCTCCGTCTCCATCAGGCCCGCGCGGTTGTAGGAGTCGGGTGCGGTGGCCTGCTCGCCCCCGTAGGCCCCGGCGTCGGCCACCACCAGTCCCTGCCAGCTCGTGGCGTCGGCGACGTGGTAGGCGAAGGTCTGGATGTCGTCCTCGACCCGCTCCAGCCGGTCCATCCGCGCGTTGATCTCCGCCTGGCAGTCCATCCCCCACTGGCCCGCGCCGACGGCGGCCCCGATCAGCAGGGATACCAGCAGGAAGGCGAGGCCCAGCCGTCTGCCCACTCCGAGGTCCTCGACGCGCGACATGAGGTGTTCTTCCTAACGTTGGAGATACCGGTGCTCGTCAGTCGGATCGGCCGCGGAACGCGGAAACTGAGGGCCCGGGGTCTCCGTTCTTCCCCGGCCGCCCCTCCGCCGCCACCCGTGGGAGGGGGCACCGCCGAGGCGGTCGAGGAAGTCCGCGACGAGCGGGGCGATCCGGCCGAGCTCCTCCTCCAGGGCGAAGTGCCCCGTGTCGAACAGGTGCAGCTCGGCCTCCGGCACGTCCCTCAGGTAGGCCCGGGCCCCCGCCTCGGTGAAGAAGGGGTCGTTCCGGCCCCAGGTGACCAGGGTCGGCGGCCGGTGGTCGCGCAGCCACGCCTGCCACTCGGGATAGCGGGCGACGTTGCCCCGGTAGTCGAGCGCCAGCGCGATCTGCGCCTCCTTGCGGCCGGGCAGGTCGAGGAAGTGCTGGTCGAGGGTCCAGCCGCCGGGGTCGATCGACGCGAGGTCGCGCACGCCGGTCTCGTACTGCCCCCGGGTGCCCTCCAGGGTCAGCAGTGCGAGGATCCGCTTCTCCTGTCCGGGCCGGAGCGCGATGAAGTCCCGCGCCACCGCGCTGAGCCCCTCCTCGTAGGCGTTGCCGTTCTGCACTACCAGGCCCGTGATCCGCTCCGGGTGCCGTACGGCCAGGCGGAAGCCGACCGGCGCCCCGAAGTCGAACATGTAGAGCGCGAACCGGTCCAGCCCCAGCCGGTCCACGAAGCCCTCGACCACGTCGGCGAGCCGGTCGAAGGAGTGGTCGAACCCGGCCGGGACCTCGGTGTGCCCGAAGCCGGGGTAGTCGGGCGCGACCAGGTGGTAGCGGGTCCCGAGCGCGTCGATCAACCGGGTGAACTGGTGCGACGCGGACGGGAAGCCGTGCAGCAGCAGGAGCGTGGGCGCGTCCCGGGGGCCGGCCTCCCGGTAGAAGACGCGCACCCCGTCCACGTCCGCGAACCGGTGGGAGATCCTCGCCACGTCCATCTCGGGTGCCTTCATCTCGGGCATCTCGGGTGCCTCTCGTTCGACGACCCCTCCGTTATAGCGAGCGATCTTCTAACGGGTCAATAGCTATTTATCCGTTAGAACCGCGAGACTCCCGCCGGCCGCCGGAACCGGTGCCCGTCAGTGCTCCCCGGAGAGCTCCCCGCTCAGCATGCCGTGGATCTTCGCACTGGGCCGGTTCAGGCCGGTGATCTCCACGGTCTTGCCCCGGGCGGCGTACTTCGTCTCGATCGCGTCCAGCGCGGCCACCGAGGAGGCGTCCCAGATGTGCGCGCCGGACAGGTCGATGACCACGTGGTCCGGGTCCCCGGCGTAGTCGAACCGGTGGACCAGGTCGTTGCTGGAGGCGAAGAAGAGCTCCCCGGTGACGGCGTAGATCGCGTGACCGCCCTCGGGGTCGGTGACCGCGGTGACATCGGCCAGCCGGGCGACCCGCCGCGCGAAGATCACCATGGCGGTGACGGAGCCGACGACCACGCCGACGGCCAGGTTGTGGGTGGCCACCACGACCGCGACCGTGGTCGCCATCACGACGGTCTCGCCGTACGGCATGCGCCAGAGCGTGGCCGGGGCGACCGAGTGCCAGTCGAAGGTGCCCACGGAGACCATGATCATCACCGCGACCAGGGCGGCCATCGGGATCTGCGAGACCCAGGGGCCGAACACCACGCACAGGACCATCAGGAAGACCCCGGCGGTGAACGTCGAGAGCCGGGTCCGGGCACCGCTGGTCTTGACGTTGATCATCGTCTGGCCGATCATCGCGCAGCCGCCCATGCCGCCGAAGAACCCGGTCACGATGTTGGCGACGCCCTGGCCGACGGCCTCGCGCGTCTTGCTGGAGCGGGTGTCGGTGATGTCGTCGACGAGCTTGGCCGTCATCAGCGACTCCATCAGCCCGACCAGCGCGAACGCCAGCGCGTACGGCGCGAGCAGGGTGAGGGTGTCCAGGGTGAACGGCACGTCCGGCAGGCCGGGGACCGGCAGCGAGGAGGGCAGGGCGCCCCGGTCGCCCACGGTCGGCACGGCGATCGCGGCGCCGACGGTCAGGGCGGTCAGCGCGGCGATGGAGACCAGCGGCGCCGGGACCGCCCTGGTGAGGCGCGGGAAGAGCACCATGAGGGCCAGCGCTCCGCCCACCAGCGGGTAGACCGCCCACGGCACGTCGCGCAGCTCGGGCACCTGCGCCATGAAGATCAGGATGGCCAGGGAGTTGACGAAGCCCACCATGACGCTGCGCGGCACGAACCGCATCAGCTTCGCCACGCCGAGCGCGCCGAGCACGATCTGGATCACCCCGCCGAGGATGACGGTGGCGATCAGGTGACCGAGGCCGTACTCACGGGCGAGCGGCGCGACCACCAGGGCGATCGCGCCGGTCGCCGCGGAGATCATCGCGGGCCTGCCGCCTGCGACGGCGATCACCACGGCCATGGTGAAGGAGGCGAACAGTCCGACGCTCGGGTCGACCCCGGCGATGATGGAGAAGGAGATCGCCTCGGGGATCAGCGCGAGCGCGACCACCAGGCCGGCGAGCATCTCGGTGCGGGCGACCTTCGGCGAGAGCCAGGCCGGGCGGGGAAGGCGCGGCCGGGGGACCGGCGGCGTCGATGGAGTCTGCAACAGTCGACCTCAGGGGTTCCGGGCGCCTCCCGGCGGACCGGAACGCGCGGCAGAGCACACCCGGCGGGCCCGGCGGGCCGTACCGGGACCGCCCGCGCACGTTCGCGGGCGTGGGAACGGTGGGCTCCCGCGGGAATCCGCGGGCGCAGGACGGTGGGAGAACGGCGGGCGTTCACGGGCGCAGGACGATGGGCCCGCGGACGTTCACGGGCGCAGGACGGCGGGAGAACGGCGGGCGACGGGCCGGAGCCCGGGTCACCGGCTCAGCGGATCACGGCGGACAGCAGGCGGCAGGCGGTACGGGCACGCGCGCGTCCTTCTCCTCGGAAGATCGTGGTCCACGGAGACGCGCCGGCGCGTCCACCTCGGCGGAGAGCCCGGGCAGCGCCCCTGGCTCCAACGGGGAAACCCGCAGAGGTCTTCCCGATCGCCCGCAACTTTACCCTGCCGCTCCGCGGCGCTTCGGCTCAGGGGACCCGGCGCCGGAGCGGGCGGGATCGCCTCACGGCCTCCTCCGGCCCGGATGCCAGCTCGGACGCTCCGACTGGAGGAAGCCGGTGCAGCGGCCCAGGAGGGCGATCAGCGTCTCCCGCTCCTCCTGGGTGAACTCGGCGGCCAGGCCCCGCTCGACCCGCACCGCGCGGGCGTCCCCGTCGGCCAGCACCTCCTCGCCCTTCGCGGTGAGGCGGGTCTCCAGGATGTTCCGGTGCCACTCGTGCGGGGTGCGCTCGATGAGGCCGCTCTCCTGGAGGTTCTTGAGCACGGTGTTCATCGTCGGCGGGGTGACCGCGCACGCCCTGGCCAGCGCGGCGGCCGAGATGCCGGGGTTCTGCGCGAGGTGCAGCAGGGCCGCGTACTGCGGCACCGTCAGCCCGGCCGGTTTCAACGCGGCGTGCTTGGCCGCGGTGAGCGCTTGTTCGGCGCGCTTGAGATGGGAGCCCAGACGCTCGGGAACCGGCATCGACGTCACCCCCGCATGCTAACGGCCCAGAACGTTCGCCTGTTGACGAGCATTAGAGTTCTAATTACTGTACCGACTCGTATTGATCACAGTGTTCTCATGAAGCCGGTAACGGCCGAACGGAGAGGCAGCATGTCCCGAGTTCACCAGCCCATCGCCGTCACGGCCGCGGCCCTCGCCGCGGCGCTCTCCCTGGTCCCCGCCGCCCAGGCCGCCCAGACCGCCCCGGCCCCCCGGACCGTCGTGACCGCACCGGCCGCGACGGCCTCCGAGTCGCGTGTCCGGATCTCCACCGCCCACGAGCTGCCCGGTGACCGGGTCTACCCCGAGGGCATCGCCGCCGACCCGCGCACCGGAGACCTCTACGCCGGGTCCTTCACCGACGGCACGGTCTTCAGGATGACCCCGGGCCGGCGGACCGCCCAGGTCTTCCTGCCCGCGGGCGCCGACGGGCGCGACACCGCCAACGGGCTGAAGGTGGACCGGGCCGGGCGGCTCTGGGTGACCGACTCCACCACCGGGGTGTCGGTGTACGACACCCGCAGCCGCCGCCTGCTGGCCCGCTTCGAGGTCCCCGGGCAGGAGCCGAGGTTCGTCAACGACCTCGCCCTAACCCCGGACGGGAGCGCCTACCTGACCGACAGCGTGCGCGCCGTGGTCTACCGCGTCACCCCGGCCCAGCTGTCCCGGGCGGCCGGCCGTACGGCGACGCTCACCCCCCGCTTCGACCTGACCGGTGTCCTCGATCCGCGCGAACCCGGCGCGTTCAGCCTCAACGGGATCGTCGCCGACCCCTCCGGGCGCCACCTGCTGACCGTGGACATGGTCGGCGGCGACCTCTACCGCCTCGACCCCGCCTCCGGCGCGGTCGCCAGGGTCGCCCTGCGCGGCGGCGACATGCTGCACGCCGACGGGCTGGAGCTGCAGGGCGGCAGGCTCTGGGCCGTGCACAACACCGACAACGCCGTCAGCCGGTGGCGGGTCACCGCGGACGGCACCGCCGCCCGGATGGAGCGGCGGGTGTCCGACGAGGCGCTGCAGCTCCCGACCACGCTGGTGCGGGTCCGCGGGACGCTCCACGTGGTCCGCTCGCAGTTCGACAAGGGCGGCCCGCTGGGCGAGGGCACCCCGCGGCGGCCCTTCACCATCGCCTCGGTGCGCGGCCTCTGAGCACCGGAGGTCAGGCGGACCGCCGTCCCCGGCCTCGTCTCGTGCGGGTGAGGCGCCATGCCGTCGCCGTCCACAGCAGGCCCCAGACGAGGAAGAACGGCGACCAGAGCAGCAGATCCCAGCGGGCCAGCTCGTGGGCCAGTTCGGTGTGACCGCCCGGCGGTGGCTGCAGACCGGTGAGCACCAGCGTGTCGCCGACGAATCCGTAGCCGACCGGGCCGAAGGCCCGCAGGACCATGAAGCCCCCGACCGTCCAGGTGACGGCGAGCAGGATCCGGCGTGGGACCCGCTCGCCCCACGGGCGCACGGTGGCGAGCGCGACGAGAACGCCGACGACCGCGACGGCGAACATGATCCAGTGGGCGGTCACGAACAGCGGATCACGCGCCAGCAGCCGCTGCCGCAGGTCGGGCGGTAACGGGTCCTTGTCCGCCAACGCGTTCGCGCCCAGCGCCTGGGCCAGCTTCATCAGACCGTAGGCCGCGGTGCACACGCAGGTCCCGTACGCGGCGTACGCGAGCGGTTCCCGGCGGACCTGCCCGCCGGGCGTCACCGCCCCGCTCCCGTCCGGCGGGATGACCCCGACCAGGCCTTCCGTGCAGCCATCGCCATCATCGCCATGCCGGATCAACGCACGTGCGAGACGATCAGTGCCCTCCCGGCGCGGGGTGAACGGTTCCGTACCCTCCCCGGTCGCCGTGGGACGCCCGTGCCTGTGATCGGTACGCTCACGGCGGGAAAGGGGGCGTCCATGCTTCTCGCCGTCGCGGCCGCGGCCGGGCTGACCTGGTGGCTCGGGTTCTACGTGATCGTGCGGGACTCCGGGGAACGCGGGCCACGGCGGGCGGGGCTGGGACTGCTGGCCTACGGCCTCGCGCTGGCGGTCGGCCAGGTACGCACCGCCCTGGAGGACGCCGGGACCGGAGCACCGGGCGGAGTTCTCGCCGAGGCGCAGGCCGGGCCCCTGACCGGGGTGCTGGCCGGAACCCAGGGGGTGATGATCCACCTGCCGGTGCTGCTGTGGACCGGAGCCGTGCTGACGCTGGTCCCCGGGAGCGAACGGCTGGACCGGGCCTGGTCGAGAGGGGTCGTCCCGGTCACGCTCGTCGCGCTCGCCTGGCTGGCGCTCTCCGGCCGGGGTGCGGAGGCGGACGTCGCGGTGCGGGCGGTGGCCGGCGTGCTGCTGCTGGCGCCGCTGGCCGGGGTGCTGGTGCTGCTGGTGCGGGCCAGGCCGCCCCGGGTCGGTCCGCTGGTGACGGTCGCCACCCTGTTCTTCGGGCTGGGCGCGGCGCTGCTGGTGTTCCCGCTGTCCGGGCCGGCCGGGCTGCTCGCCGTACTGGCCATCGACGTGGACATGGCCCTGCTGGGCGTGGCCATCGCGATGTCCAGCGCGTTCCAGGCGGGCGAGGCGCTCTGGCGCGACATGCTGCGCTCCCTGCTCGGGGCGGCGGTCGCGGCGGGCGCGACGGGCGGGCAGGTGGCCCTGGCCATCGTGCTCGGCGGGTCCACGCCCGCCCTGGCGGTGCTGCTCTTCGGGGTGGTCGCGGTGGCCGTGGCCGCGCAGACGCTGGCCGGGCCGGTGCACCGGGCCCTGGACCGGATCGCCTTCCCCGCGGACCCGGAGATCCGGCGTGAGCGGGCCGAGCTGCGGGACTCCTCCGAGGCGCTGCCCCGCCGCGAGCAGGGCCCGCCGCCGCTGGACGAGGCGGAGTTCACCCGCCTGACGCGGCGTGCCCTGGCGGGCTACGGCGATCTGGGCAAGCTCGCCGCCAGCCCGCTCGCCAACCTGCCGGTGATCGACGAGCGGATCACCGGGGACAGCCCCCTGGAGCGGGCGGCCGAGTTGCGGCGCCTGCTGCTGGAGAGCATCCAGCGGCTCAAGCCCCGGGACGGCGAGTTCGGCACCAGCGAGGAGTGGCGGTTCTACAACGTGCTCTACTTCCCCTACGTCCGGGGGCTGCGGCCCTACCGGCGCGGGGCGGTGCGCGACGGGCTCACCCCGGAGGAACGGAGGGCGTTCGACTGGTTCCTCCGCGAAGTCCCCGAACGCACGCTCTACAACTGGCAGAACGCGGCGGCCAAACTCGTCGCCGACGACCTCCGTACGGGAAATCGGCAGTGAATGGCAGTGCCGTGTCTGCAGTTGGCAGCGGGTGAGGCGGTGTGCTGAGGGCGTCCGAAGCCGACGCACTCACGAGGCACTCGCAGAGGCGTTCACGGACGCGTTCACGGACGCGTCCGCAGACGTGTCCGCGAAGGCCGCGCACCGAAGGAGAGACCGATGACCGCGACCGCCGTTCCCACCCGCCACACCCCCTTCCTGACCCGGGCGCTGCAGGCCGACACCGTCCTCACCGGAGGGTTCGGGATCATCCTGGCCGCCGCCGCGACCCCGCTGGCCGGCCTGCTCGGCCTCCCCGAGCCGCTGCTCCGCTGGGCCGGGATCGTCCTGCTGCCGATCACCGCGTTCCTCGCCTACCTGGCGACCCGTCCGGCTCCCCCCGTGCGGGGCGTCCAGACGGTGATCGCGATCAACGTGCTGTGGACCGTCGACAGCATCGCGCTGCTGTTCACCGGCTGGGTCGACCCGAACCCGCTCGGCGTCGCCTTCGTCGTGGCCCAGGCCATCGCGGTCGCCGGTTTCGCCGAGCTCCACCACATGGGGCTGCGCCGCAGGTGACGCCCCGGCCCGGTGCGGTTCCCAGGCCCCGGCGGGCGGACTCCCGGTTCGCCCGCCGGGGCCTTCCCGTGCGGGCGGGAAACCGCATGGCCGCCATCCGTCGCCCGTGGACACGCGGACCCCGAACTCCTCAGCTCGCAGCGGCTCCCTGGATCAGTCCGCGGACCCGGCGCCACGAGACACATCCGTGATCAAGGGCCGACAGGATTTCAGTCCCATACCGACCGAAGCGGACCTCATGAAGAAGCCTGCCTGGATGAAGTGAGCGAAAGGCCCCCACCGGGATCCGATGGGGGCCTTTACAGCGCCTACTGCGAGGACCGGCCGCCCCCGTTGTCCTCGAGCAGTTCCCGGGTACGGCGCAGCAGAGCCTCCCGGACGTCGTCCGGGGAGAGGACCCGTAACGGGGTGCCGAGGCCGAGGAGGTACCGGACGAGCTCGTCGGCGTCGTTGGCGCCGATTTCGACGATGGTGGCGTCGGGCCCGTCCGGGTGGTGGGTGCCGATCGTCGGCGGGACCAGCCGCAGGGCCTGGTCCATGGGGTGCGGGAGCCGGACCCTCCCGTAGAGGGGGTACACGACGCTCGCGATGCCCCGGGAGACGAGGAGAGCCGGGTCGGGCGGGTCGGCGAGTTCGACCGGCTGCCCGGTCGGCTGCACACGCACCACCCGGTCGGCCCGGAACGTCCGCCACTCGTCCCGGGCCACGTCCCGGGCGACGAAATACCAGCGGAGGCCCGTGCGCACCAGGCGGTAGGGGTCGACGTCCCGGACACTGCCCTTGCCCGCGTGGTCGCGGTACGACAGACGGGTGCGCTCGCCACCGCGGCAGGCGGCGGCCAGCTCCAGCAGCACGCCGGGGGAGATCTGACGCCCCTCGGGCCGGGGGGTGTGGACGAAGGTGGCGTCCATCTCACCCAGCCGGTCCGCGATCCGGGGCGGCAGGACCTGCCGCAGTTTCAGCAGCGCCGACACCGCCGCCTGGTCGCTGCCGAGGACGCCGCTGAGCGCGGCCTCGCGCAGTGCGACGGCCACGGCGAGCGCCTCCTCGTCGTCGAGGACCAGCGGCGGCACCCGGTTACCGCCGCCGAGGCGGTAACCGCCCCAGGGCCCGGGGTCGGACTCGATGCAGTAGCCGAGGTCCCGCAGCCGGGCGACGTCCCGCCGCACCGTGCGTCCGGTGACCGCCATCCGCTCGGCCAGTTCGTGGCAGGTCCAGGCCGGCCGTGCGGACAGCAGCGAGACCAGGCGCAGCAGGCGGGCGGAAGTGCTGATCACATCCCACAGTGTTCCCCATGACCAGGACCGAACCTGTCCTGGTCTCGTCCTAGTGTCCCTCCCATGAGTACCGGAACCACGACCGCACCGGCGATCCGCTTGCTGTCCATCGACTTCGACTGCCCGGACCCCGCCGAGCTGTCCCGTTTCTACGGCGAGGCCCTCGGCCTGCCCGTCGTCTACTCCAGCGACGACTTCGTCCTGCTCGGCCGGGAGGGTGCGCCGGGACTGGGTTTCATCCGGGTCGCCGACTACCGGCGTCCGACCTGGCCGGACCCTTCCCAGGGGAAGCAGGCGCACATGGAACTGGGCGTCGACGACCTGGAGGCGGCTCAGGCGAGGATGCTGGCCCTGGGTGCCGCGGAGCCCCCCGTCCAACCGCACCCCGAGGAGCGGAGGGTCCTGCTGGACCCCGCCGGCCACCCGTTCTGCATCTCCACGCAGAGCTGAACGTCACCGGCCGACGGCCACGGCCCGTCCCCGCGTCCAAGGCTCTTCGGTTCCCGATGCTGAGGCCGTGGTCACGCAGCCGGACACCCGGAGACAGTCACCCAGTCGGAAACGCAGAGACCCCCACCGGGAACCGGTGGGGGTCTCTGACCTGGAGCCGCCTTGGGGAATCGAACCCCAGACCCCTTCATTACGAGTGAAGTGCTCTGGCCGACTGAGCTAAGGCGGCGTGCCACGCGTGTGCCGCATGGCTGAGGGAAGTCTACATGGTTCCGGAGGGTCCGCGCGCCGTCGGATCGTCCGGCCCGGGGAGTGCGAGGCACCGCAGCCGACGAGGACCGCTCGATGTACGCGACCGGGGATGCCGTCGGCATGACCGAGACACGGCCACCCGGCGGACTAATAGGTCACCGTCCACCGCAAGGTTCCACGCGCTCGCCATGTCCGCTTCATGTCAATAATAGGTTAATGAACCTTTATGGGAAGATTATTCCGACCGCTCTTCTCCTCGTAGCGACGACCTGCGGCTGCGGGGTGGTACTCGATCGTGTCATCCCCTCGGCTCCCGAGAGGCACGCCTACATCATGGCTGGCGACGCCATGGCGCCCACGATCGAGAAGGACGACCGGGTGGCCGTCAGGATGGTCGACGGTGACTACGTTCCGGCGGCAGGCGACATCGTCGTCTTCGACGCGCGCTCCTGGGGTCTCGACGGCTCCTTCGTCCACCGCGTCACCGGCGTTCCGGGAAGCACCGTGGAATGCTGCGATGCGAAAGGCAGACAAGTGGTGGACGGCGTGCCCGCAGAGGAGGACTATCTTGCCGGCTCTCCCGGAAGGGGGCTTTTCGAAGTGGTGGTCCCCCCCGGACGGCTTTGGGTTCAGGGAGACAACCGTGAGACCGCCCTGGATTCGAGAGCGCACATGGGAGACCCCAGCGGTGGCACCATCGCGGTGTCCGACGTCATCGGGGTCGTCGAGCTCGATGGTTCCCAGCAGAAGTAACGACGCCCGTTCCTGCGTTCGACGTTCCCTCCTGCTCGGACGATCCGGCGGACGCCCTCCTTCCCCGCTCGCGTGAACCCCGGCCGTTCTCGCTCACCCCGCCGCCTCCCGCAGCACCCCGTCCGGCGTTAGTTCGAGGACCGCCACCGTGTCCGCCGGGGCGGTGCCGTGCCGCACCTGGGACAGGCAGACCACGTCCGTCGCGCCGATCCGCTCCCGGTACGGCACGTGCATGTGGCCGCAGACGTGCACCTGCGGGTTGAGCGCGTCGGTCAGCATGCGGATGCGGTCGCAGCCCACGGCCGCCTTGCCATGGTGCCGGTAGGCCAGGCCTGCGGGCCAGTCGTGAGTGATCAGCAGGTCGATCCGCCGGCCGCGCGTCTGGCGGAGCAGGTGGTCGACGTGCGGCCGGGTGAAGTAGCCGTACTCCTTCAGCCGTTCCGGGGTGATCGCGGGCGGCTCCGCGGGCTCGCTGAAGTGCCTCGAGTAGATCCCGGACAGGAACGCGACCCGGAGCCCGGCGATCTCCGCCATGCCGGAGCGCCCCAGGAAGTGGAAGCCGGGCGCCCACTCGCCGGGGCCGTGCTCGTCGAGCGCCGGCCAGGGCTCGTGGTTGCCGCCGATGAAGTACAGCGGGGCGCTCATCGTCTGCAGGCCGGCGGCGAACCGGGGGAAGTCCCCGACCTTGCGGTACTTGGCGGGACCGGCCACGCCCAGGCTCTCGGCCTCGTCGCGGTTCGGCTCGGCGTCCCCGACGCTGAAGACGGCGTCCACGGGACCCGCGTGCCGCCGGATCATCGCGTCGGCCAGGGTGAAGTCGGCGTGGATGTCTCCGATGACCGCGAATCTCATGGGCCGAAGCATGACGAGACACTGTTCCGGGGAGCAACCGGATTTATCTCCGCATGGCGCCGGTCCTCCTGCGATCCGCCGCTCCGCACTCTCATCGAGATTGCTCGAAACGCGGTTTCAGCGTCCCGGATCCAACGACAAGTGCATGATCGGAATCGGCGTCAGCTTTCCGGATCGGCCTCCGCGACCGCGACCGCTCCGCCGTACATCGTGTCGTGCTGCTTGCGCGGCGAGCAGACCGAGGCGGAGGGGCAGGCGCAGCGGCGGCCGCCGTCGTCCAGGCGGACGACGACCGAGTCGGAGGGGACGTTGCGCCCCACCACGGTCCCCGAGCCCTCCGGCGTGTCGACCTTCAGACCGAGCCGGGGCATCCTGGTGTGCGCCTCGGCGTAGAGCGGGTGCTCGTACTTCAGGCAGCACATCAGCCGTCCGCAGGCCCCCGCGATGCGCAGCGGGTTGACCGGGAGGTCCTGGTCCTTGGCCATCCGGACGGAGACCGGCTCGAAGTCCTTCAGGAAGGTCGCGCAGCACAGGTCGCGCCCGCAGGGGCCGATGCCGCCCTGGAGCCGGGCCTCGTCGCGGGGCCCGATCTGGCGGAGCTCCACCCGGGCGCGGAGGTTGCGGGCCAGGTCGCGGACGAGCGCGCGGAAATCGACGCGGTGCGGGGCGGAGAAGTAGACCGTGTAGACGCCGGTCGAGTCGAGGTAGTCGACGCCGACGACCTTCATCGGCAGCTCGTGCCGCTTGATCAGACGCTTGGAGACGCTCCGAGCCTCGGCGCGGCGGCGCTTGTTGGCCTCGTCGCGGGCGAGGTGCTCCTCGGTCGCGATCCCCTCGCAGACCGGCAGGCCGCCGACGTCCTCACTCGTCCACTGCGGCGCCCACACGCACTCGGCCACCTCCGGCCCGGCCTCGGTGGGCACGAGCACCTTGTCGCCGACCTTGGGGCTGTGCCCGCCGGGATCGAGGTAGTACAGCCGACCGTAACGGGTGAAGCTCACGGCCATGATCATGCTCATGCGACTCCCGGATCCACGCTCGGAGTACGGCTACCGCCCACCCTACGCGCCCCCGCCGTCCCGGTGGGATAACACGCAATCCGGGACGGTCCACAGCGAACCGCCTCCCGGTCGGCGAGGAGGGCTCGCGGTCGGGCACCACCTGCGGCGAGGGGCTCGGAGATGCCCTCTTCCAGCACCGGTCGGGATCCGTCACCCGCCCTCGGCATCATCACCCCCGCGATGCCCGCCAATTGGCAGGGATGGTCGTCCACACCCTGTGGACAACCATCCCGGGTCAGCAATCTCCACTGCGGAGCAGGCAGAACGAGTCGACGACGTTGGAGATGCCGGGGAGCCCTGCCACGGCCCCCCTCACCTTCTCCGACATCCGGCGGTCAGTGGGATCCACGATCCACACCCGGAAGGACTCCGGCAGGTCCTCCATCCGAATCGCGTTGAGCAGCGCCGTGTTCTCCCGGTTCTGCGCCCTGAAGTTCGCGTAGGCCGTGCGTCTGTCCTCGGAGACGACGGCCTCCACCTCCGGGAGCGCGTCGAGCGTCCGCCGGATCTCCTCCTTGCCGGTCTCCGTCACCCCGTCGCCCGCACACTGCGGGAAGGGATCATGGGCCTTGCAGAGGAAGACGGAGATATGCGCCATGCCGGTCCGTTCGGGAGCGGCCCCGGCCATGGCCATGGCGATGATGTGCTCCTTCGTCAGCTCGGGGCCGGTCGGGCCCGGCAGCGCCACCCGTGCGGCCGTGAAGGCCGCGACGGCCACCGCGGCGGCCGTCGCGACCGCGGCGAGTAGCACCGGGATACCGGCCCGGCGACGGACCGGGATCGCGAGTGGCAACGGGATCCGAGTCCGGCGACGGATCGGGACGGCGGGTAGCGGGCGGACCTGGGAGGCGGTCACAGCGGCCCCTGCCAGGGCGTCGCGCAGGCGCTCCTCCACGGCGGACATCGAACCCTCCTCGGATGTGCGGTCTCCGGTGACGGACGTCGAGCCCTCCCCTAACGGGTGATCTCCGATGACGGCCGCCGGATCCTGCTCGAAGGCACGGTTTCCGGCGGCGGACGCCGGGCCCCACTCGGACGGGCGGTCTCCGGTGGCGGTCATGATTCCTCCCCGAGCTTGCGGGCGAGCGCGGCCAGGCCGCGGGCGAGGGTGGACCGGACGGTGCTCGCACCGATCCCCATGGTCTCGGCGATCTCCAGGTCCGACAGGTCGAGGTAGTAGCGGAGCACCAGCGCCTCCCGCTGCCTCCCCGGCAGGTCGCGCAGGGCGACGAGCACCTCCCGGCGCTCCTCGCCGAGCAGCGCGGCGTGCTCGGCGGACCAGACCGGCGGCTCGTACGGCACGGCCCGCCGGAACGCGACCGCCCGGCGGCGCAGCACGGAGCGGGCCCCGTTCAGCACGGCCGAGCGGATGTAGGTCAGCGCCCTGTCCGGGTCTCGCAGGCGGCGCCACCCGGCATGGGTCCGGGCGAAGGCCTCCTGGACGACGTCCTCGGCCGTGGCCTGGTCGCCCACCATGAGCAGCGCCAGCCGTACCAGCCCGAGGTGGTGCTCGGCGAACAGCCCCGCGACGTCGACGCGGTCCCTGGCCAGCGGCTCCCCATGGGAGAGCAGCTCTATCTCGGGTTCCGGGGTCGTCCCCGACAATGACATGGTCACGTCACAGAGACGCCGGGCCGGCCCGTCTGCTGCTCCGCTCAGCCCGCCAGCTCCGCGAAGGTCTCCTCCCAGCGGTCCGCGATCATGGTGATGTCGTAGCCGCGGGCCGTCTCCAGGGCGTTGGCGGCCATCCGGCGGCGCCCCTCCTCGTCCTCGATCATCGCCAGCAGCCCGTCGGCGAGGGCGTCGACGTCGTCGGCCGGGACGAGCAGCCCGTCGCGGCCGGAGGTGATGATCTCCCTCGGTCCCCGGGGACAGTCGAAGCTGACCACCGGGACCCCGCACGCGAACGCCTCGATGATGGTCATGCCGAAGCCCTCGAAGCGGGAGCTGACCGCGTGGATCGAGGCCTTGGCCAGTTCCCCCTCGATGTCGCCGGTCGGGCCCATGAAGGTGACGTTGTTGTGCAGGCGCAGCTTCACGGCCAGCCTGACCAGCTTGTCGGAGACCCGGCCCTCACCGTAGATCCGCAGCCGCCAGTCCGGCCGGACCTCGACGACTCTGGCGAACGCCTTCAGCAGCCGGTCGTAGCCCTTGACCGGCACCAACCGCCCGGCGGCCAGCACGATCCGGTTCTCCTGCCGGGAGCGCGGGCGCGGCCCGCCGGCCAGCCCGTTGCCGATGGTGAACACCCCGGTCCGCGACCCGCCGAGCATGGCCCGGTAGTCCCGCTCGTCGGCCTCGGTGAGGGTGACGACCGCGTCCAGCTCCGGGTACCACCGCCGGATCTCCTCGAACAGACCGGGCTTGTGGGCCTCGAAGTGCAGGTGCTCCTGGGCGATCTTGACGACCCGGCGGCGCGCGAAGCGGGCGGCCATGATGTTGAGCCCGGCCCGCGTGGTCACCAGCACGTCGGTGCGGAGCCGGCGCAGCTCCCGCCGGAGCACCTCGTCGCTCCAGGCGCTGAAGGATGCGTAGGCGCGCTCCTCCGGGTGGACCAGCGTGCTGGGTTCCCCGCTCAGCCGCTCCGCCCTCTTCGCGTACGGCCAGCGGACCCTGGCCCCCTCCCGCAGGTCCACCAGCGCGCGGAGCCGGACCTCCGGCCCCAGCGGGAGGAACGGCTCGTCGGCGTGCCGGAAGACGCTGATCACCTCGACGTCGTGCCGGGCGGACAGCTCGGTGGCCAGGTCGAAGGTGGCGCGGATCGTGCCGCCCATGCCGTAGGCGTTGAGGATCAGGAACGAGACCTTCACTCGCCCTCCCCCTCCTCGACCGTGCAGGCGACAGCCAGGGCGTCGGTGTCGGTGAAGTACGGCCGGACCCGCACCCGGTCCACGTGCTGCGCGGGGAAGCGCACCTTCTCCTTCTTGCCCGGGACGTCGTCGAGCCGGGCGGCCAGCACCAGCCGCACCTCTCCGACCTGCGCGAACAGGTCCCAGAAGACCCTCCGCTTGGTCTGTCCCGCGACCATCGGCCCGATCCGGAGGATGCCGGTGAAGCGCCGCCCGGAGAACGCGGCGCCGCCGTCCGTCTCCGGGCCCTTCCTGGCCGCGGCCACGAGCCGGACCGGGCCGGCGGGCGGCTCACCGTAGGCGAGGACCCCCTCGACCTCGATCGTCCCGTCCCCCGGGTCGACCCGGGTCACCTCGACGTACGGTCGGACCTCGCGCACCATCAGCGCCAGGGTCCCCACGGGGGTCCGGAACGCCCGGATCTCCCTGTCCCGCGGCCTCGCGGCGTACGCGACCATCCCGTCGAGCGAGAACCCCGGGTCGTCGGTGGCGACGGGCGCGCCGTGCTTCGACACCGTCCACATCCCCGCGGCGAGCCCGGTCAGATCGGTGCCGGACCGTTCCTCCCCGGTCTCCGCGTGCCGCAGGACGATCTCCCCGTCGTCCGGTTCCGGCCACTCGATCCTCAACCTGTCCTCGTCGTCCACCCGGCTCGTGACCGCCCGCCCCACCCCGGACGGAACCACCTCGCGACGCGCTCCCATGCCGACCAACAGCCCCCTGGCCCTCTCCGCTCATCCCCGTAGAGCAGGACACGCTTTGGATGATTTATAACGAATCCGTTTAGTTTTGCTGGGATTCTAACGATCTCTTCCTGATCTTTGAGGGTGCTTAACCCGAATTGGTTCCATTTACCGGAAAAACACGAAAAGGGACCGTCCGGTAACGGACGGTCCCTTTCCTGATGGGTATTCAGCAGATGAGAGCCCTGCGGGCGGGCCCGGAGACGCTCAGAGGCGCGGACTCCGCAGGGAGAGCGTCATCGCCTCGACGGCCATCTGCGGGTTGACGTTCGCGGCCAGCCGCCGCCGGCACAGCATGATCGCGTCGATCCTGCGCAGGGTGTCCTCCGGGGAGGAGGAGCGGGCCAGCGCGTCCAGCTCGGCCCGGCGGTCGTCGTTCGCCAGTTCCACGGGCGCGCCGAACTGCACCGCCAGCACGTCGCGGTAGAGCGCCACCAGGTCGAGCAGGGCCGCGTCGATGACATCGCGCTTGGTCCGGGTGGCCCGTGACTTCTGCCGGTCCTCCAGATCCTTCAGCGCCCCGGCGCCGCCCCGGACGAGCCCCTTGTTGAGCCCCTTGCCGGTGGAGCCCTCGCCGTAGACCTTGCGCAGCTCGGCGGTCTCCGCCTCGTTGAGGACGGAGGTGACCGCGGCGGCCTCCTCGTCGGCGGTCTTCACCAGCCGCTCGGCCGCCGCCACGCACTCGCCCACCCCGGTCAGCGACGCCGGGATGGACAGCACGTCCTCGCGCCGCCTGCGGGCCTCGGCGTCCAGGGCCAGCCTGCGGGCCCGGTCGAGATGCCCCTGCGCGGCCCTCGCGGCGAAGGCCGCCGTCTCCGGCGGCACGTTCTCCCGGGTGGCCAGCACGTGGGCGACGGCGGCAGTGGGCGGGGTGACGAGCGTGACCACCCGGCACCGGGACCTGATGGTGATCATCATGTCGTCCGGGGAGGGCGCGCAGAGCAGCCAGACCGTCCTCGGCGGCGGCTCCTCGATCGCCTTGAGCAGGGCGTTGGAGGCGCCCTCGGTGGCCCGGTCGGCGTCCTCGAACAGCACGACGCGCCAGCCGCCCAGCGTGGGGGCCCCGGCCGCGCGGAGGATGAGCCGCCGGGTGTCCTTGACGCCGTAGGAGAGGCCCTGCGGGCGGACGACCTCCAGGTCGGGGTGGGAGCCGATCGCCACCTGGTGGCACACGTCGCAGTGACCGCAGCCCTGGTCCGGGCAGAACAGCGCGGCCGCGAAGGCCCGCGCGGCCTCCTCCCGGCCGGATCCGGGCGGCCCGGTGAACAGCCACGCGTGGGTCATCCCCGATCCGCGGCCCCCCGCCAGGAGCTCGGCGCCGGCCGCGGCGGCCCGGCGGAGCGTCCCGGCCGCCCGCTCCTGGCCCACAAGGTCATCGAAGACTCCCACGCCGTCAAACCTACCGCCGGCGGCACGGGGATCCACCGGGGATCGGACCGCGCGAACCGGGCCGTGCGAACCGGAGCGGGTGCACGGCCATGCGAATCGGACCGTGCGAACCGGGACGTGCGAACCGGAGCGGGTGCGCGGCCGTACGGGCCGGAGCGGAGGGCCGGGCCGTACGGTCCCGGACGGGCGAACGGGGTCAGTCGCGGATGGCCGGCATGGTCCCGGTGACGTCCTCGGCCTCCCTGGGCACCGGGTCGGGCAGCACCTCGCGCACCCGGTCCTGGATGAGCCGGGAGATCTCGTCCTGCGCCAGCGTCCCGTCGACCACCAGGTAGCGGCCCGCGTCGGCGGCGGCCAGGGCGCGGAACTCCCGGCGGACCCGCTCGTGGAACTCCAGCGGCTCGGACTCGATCCGGTCGGCGGCCCCGCCCAGCCGGGTCAGGCCGACCGAGGGCGGGGTGTCGATGAGCACGGTCAGGTCGGGCACGAGACCGCCGGTGGCCCAGTCGTTGACCCGCGCCACGTCCTCCGGGTCCAGCGCCCGGCCCGCCCCCTGGTAGGCCAGCGACGAGTCCACGTAGCGATCGGAGACCACCATCGCGCCCCGGTGCAGCGCCGGCCGGATCACCTTCTCCACGTGCTCCGCCCGGTCGGCCGCGTACAGCAGCGCCTCCGAGCGGGCCGACAGTCCCTGGTGCACGGCGTCCAGCAGGATCGCCCGCAACCGCATGCCGACCTTGGTCGACCCCGGCTCCCGCGTCTGCACCACGTCGAAGCCCTGGTCGCGCAGCCAGATCGCCAGCAGCCGCGACTGCGTGGTCTTCCCCGAACCCTCACCGCCCTCGAACGCGATGAACATCCCCCGCGGCTCCTCGGCGCCCTCCGGCGCGAGCCTCCTGCCGCGCACCGCCGCGAACAGGTCCGCGGCGATCGGGACGCCCCGGCGGTCGTCCATCTGCCGCAGGGCGAGCAGGCCCACCCCGGCCGCGACCAGCGCGCCCACCAGGAGCACCAGGTTGGAGCCGTCGAGCCGGTAGACCGGCTCGCCGCCGACCGAGACCTCGTGCTCGCCGTACAGACCGGCCAGCGCCGGCGCGACCGTGACGACCAGGAGCAGGGTGACCCGGGCGAGCGACTGCAGGAAGGAGAACGTACGGCCCCGCAGGTGGTCCTCCACCTCCAGGCCGATCATCGTGTAGCCGATGATCCAGGCGATCCCCGCGCACGCGCCGAGCAGCACGGCCAGCAGGACCACGATGACCAGGTTGTGGATGAGCGCGATCGCGGCCAGGACCAGCCCGGCCGCGACGATCGAGAGCCCGAACAACCGGCGCCGGGAGAGCCCGCGCAGCAGCCGGGGGCCGAAGAACATGCCCGACGCCATGCCGGCGAAGACCGCTCCGAACACCACGCCGTAGGCCGCGTCCCCGCCGCCCAGCGCCCCCACGTAGATCTTGGCCACGCCGACCACCGCGCCGCCGGCGGCGAACGCGCCGATCATGCCGATGACCAGCCCGCGGACCAGCCGGTCGCCGCCGACGAACCGCCAGCCCTCGATGATCTGCCGGAGCACCGACGGCGTGGTGACCGCGGTGACGTTCCTCCTGGGGATGTCCCGGAGCGTGAAGATGAGGAACGCCGAGGCGAGGTACGCCAGGGCGTTCACCAGCAGCGCCAGGTGGGTGTCGCGCCCGTCGAGGTACGGCACGAGGGCGCCCAGCGCGTCGCCCGCGACCGACAGCACCGCGAAGAGCAGCGCGGCGACCGGGGCGGTGCCGTACGTGACCAGCAGGTTGAGCTGGTTGGCCTCCTCCAGCCGCTCCTTGGGCACCAGGTTGGGCACCGTGGCGTCCTTGGCCGGCACCCAGAAGAGGTTGACGCACTCGACCAGGAAGGTGGCGACGAGCAGCCACTGGTAGCCGGCGTCCGTCAGGGGGATCGAGAGGACCAGGGCGAACCGCGCCAGGTCCGCGGCGAACATCGTCAGCCGCCGGTCGAACCGGTCGGCGAACGCGCCCGCGAGCGGCCCCAGCACGATGGCCGGGAGCATCTTCACGACGAAGACGCCGCCGATGGCCAGGCTCTGCGTCCGGTAGTCCCCGGCGGTGAGGTTGCCCGCCAACGCGGTGAGCGCCAGCAGGTTCAGCCAGTCGCCGAGGCTGCACACCGACATGGCGGTCCACAGCCTGCGGAACGGGGCGTTGGCCAGCACGTGGGGGGGCTTGCGGCGCGCGGTGCCCCGGCCAGGGGAGGTCATGACGCCAGGGTATCCGGGTGCCCGCCGGGCAGGGGAAACATGAGCCGGACTGATATACCGGTCCGCGCGTCGCATCAGGCCGCTCCACCCGCCCGGCTGCGCACGGCCTCTCCTCCGGTGAGGCGTCCCGCGAACCGCGCCGGAGCCCACGCTCCCTCCGGTGCCTTCGGAGCCCACGCCCCCTCCGGTGCCTCCGAAGGCTTGCGCCTCCGAGGTCTCCGGCCTCCCCGGGGCCTCCGAAGGCTTGCGCCTCCGATGCCTTCGGTGCCTCCGAGGTCTCAGGCCCGCAGTTCGAGCAGGGTGATCTCCGGGGGTGCGCCGACCCTGACGGGCGGGCCCCAGAACCCCGCCCCGCGGGTGACGTAGACCTGCGTGCCGCCGACCTCGCCGAGTCCCGCGACCACCGGCTGCTGCACCGGCACGACCAGGTTGAAGGGGACCATCTGGCCGCCGTGCGTGTGCCCGGACAGCTGGAGGTCCACGCCGTGCTCCGCCGCCTGTACGGCCTGCACCGGCTGGTGGGCGAGGAGGACGACGGACCGCGAGCGGTCCCGCCCGCCGAGCGCCCGCTCGAAGTCCGGCCCCTGGGGGGCGGTTCCCGTTCCGCCGGTGCCTGTTCCACCGGTGCCTGTTCCGCCGGTGCCCGTTCCGCCGGTGCCGGTGACGTCGTCCACGCCGGCGAGGTCGAGGACCGCTCCTCCGTGGGCGATCTCGACGCGCTCGTTGCGCAGTGTGCGGATGCCCAGGCCGCCGAGCTCCTCGACCCACTCGTCCGGGCCGTTCGCGGTGTAGTACTCGTGGTTGCCGGTGACGAAGTAGGAGCCGTAGCGGGACTCCAGGTTCGCCAGCGGGCGGGCGAGCCGGCCCAGCTCGGCCACCGTGCCGTCGACCAGGTCGCCGACGACCGCGACCACGTCGGCCTGGAGCGAGTTGATCATCCGGACGATGCGCTCGGAGTGCCCCGTCCCGGTGAGCGGGCCGAGGTGGATGTCGCTGACCACCGCGAACCGCAGCCCGGACAGGCGGGGGTCCAGCCGGGGCAGCGTCACCTTGACGGACTCGATCACCGGGTCTCCGAGCGCCGTCCGCACGCCGTACCCGACCGTGGCCAGCGCGCCCACGCCCGCGACGGCGGCGGCCGTGCGCGCGATGAAGAGCCTGCGGCCGATCGCCTCCGGCTCCCCGCCGCGTGCCGGCTCCCCGCCGCGTGCGGGGGACTCCGTCCGGCCGGAGGAGCCGTCCCCCGCCTCGCGCGACGCGGCGGACTCCCCGGCCGTTTCCTCCTGCTCCGGCACCGGGTGCTCCGCGGCCAGAGACTCTGGTCCGGACACCGGGTGCTCCGCGGCCGGGGACTCCAGGCCGGACACCGACCGTGCCCGGGACTCCGGATCCGGGGACCCCGCGGCGGGAGCCGTCTCCGGGTGCGCCCCCGTCCGGACGGGGACCGGCTCACCGGTCAGGGCCGGCTCGGCCGCGCGGGCGCGGCGCCGGTCCGCCATGCGCCGGGCGAGCGCCGCCTCGGACCTGCGGCGGCTCCGGCGCTCCAGCGCGAACAGGGCCAGCGCCCGGGGGATCTCCAGGACCGCCAGGAACACCAGGAGGTAGAACATCACCGCGATCCAGAAGAACCCCGGCCAGGCCAGGAAGTGGCCCCACCCGGCGCGGGAGCCGACGAGCGTCACGGGGACGAGCACGCCCAGGCCCAGCAGGACCCGGGTGAGCACCCGGCGGGTCCGGCCGGGAGTCGTGGTCGCCTTCACCAGACGGCGCCAGAGGTAGTAGTGGACCAGAGCCACCACCCCGAAGACCAGCACCACGAAACCCATGACCGCCACCACTCGCCTCTCGCGCCCGCCCGCCGCACTCGGCGCGCTCTGGCCAGAACGCCCGGAACGGCGGATGCGTTCCCGCAGGTCTGAGAGGATTCTCAGGCCCGCGGACCGGAGGTCTCCTCGGGTCCGCGGGCCGGTCAGGTCAATCCGCGAGCCGGTCAGGTCAGGTCGCGGGCCGGTCGGGTCAGGTCGCCGCGGGAAACGGCTCCCACACGGGAGCGCCGCCCGCCACGGGAAACGGCTCCCACACGGGAGCGCCGCCCGCCACGGGAAACGGCTCCCACACGGGAGCGCCGCCCGCCACGGGAAAAGGCTCTCGCCCGGCCGGGATCCAGGCCCCGGTCCCGGGTCTCAGACCGACCCGGGTCCCGGCCCGGCGCGGCTCAGGTCTTGGCCTTCGCCTTCGCGCGGGTGGGGCGCTTGGGCGCCGGGCCGCGGGCACGGCGGTCGGCCAGGAGCTCGGCCGCGCGCTCGGTGGTGATCTGCTCGACGTCGTCGTCCTTGCGCAGCGAGGCGTTGGTCTCGCCGTCGGTCACGTACGGACCGAAACGGCCCTCCTTGACCACGATCGGCTTCTTGGAGACCGGGTCCTCACCCAGCTCGCGCAGCGGCGGCGCCGCGGCGGCCCGGCGGCCGCGGGTCTTGGGCTGGGCGAAGATCTCCTTGGCCTGGTCCAGCGTGACCGTGAACATCTCCTCCTCGGAGGCCAGCGACCGCGAGTCGGTGCCCTTCTTCAGGTAGGGGCCGAACCTGCCGTTCTGCGCCGTGACCTCCTGCCCGTCGATCTCCCCCAGGACCCGGGGCAGCGAGAGCAGCCGCATGGCGTCCTCGAGCGTGACGGTCTCCAGGGACATCGACTTCAGCAGCGAACCGGTCCGCGGCTTGGGGGCGTCGGCCTTCTTCCGCTTCTTCGCCCCCTCGGCCGGCGGCGGCTCCTCGGGCAGGATCTCCGTGACGTACGGCCCGTAGCGGCCGTCCTTGGCCACGATCATGTTGCCGGTCACCGGGTCCCTGCCCAGCTCGCGGTCGCCGGTCGGGCGGGAGAACAGCTCCTCGGCCACCTCGGCGGTGAGCTCGTCGGGCGCCATGTCCTCCGGGATGTTCACCCGGGCGCCGTCGCGGTCGAGGTAGGGGCCGTAGCGGCCCACCCGGATCACGATGTCGGTGCCCCGGATCGGGAACGAGCTGATCTCCTTGGCGTCGATCTCGCCGAGGTCGCTGACCAGCTCCTTCAGACCCTCGTCGCCCTCGGCGCCCGCCGCGCTCCCGGTGCCGTAGTAGAACCGGCGCAGCTCGGGCACCCGCTCCGCCCGGTCGTTGGCGATGTCGTCGAGGACCTTCTCCATCTCGGCGGTGAAGTCGTAGTCGACGAGGTGGCCGAAGTGCCGCTCCAGCAGGTTGACCACGGCGAACGCCAGGAAGGACGGCACCAGGGCGGTGCCCTTCTTGAAGACGTAGCCCCGGTCGAGGATCGTCCCGATGATCGACGCGTAGGTCGACGGGCGGCCGATCTCCCGGTCCTCCAGCTCCTTGATGAGCGAGGCCTCGGTGTAGCGCGCGGGCGGCTTGGTGGCGTGCCCCAGCGTGGCGAGCTCGCGCGCGGTGAGCCGGTCGCCCTCGGTCAGGTTCGGCAGGCGCTTCTCGGAGTCGTCGCGGTCGGTGGACGGGTCGTCCGCGCCCTCGACGTAGGCTTTGAGGAAGCCGTGGAAGGTGATCGTCCGGCCCGAGGCGCTGAACTCGACCCGCTCTCCGGAGCTGGACGCACCGCCCACCTTGACCGTGACGGACTCGCCGACCGCGTCCTTCATCTGGGAGGCCACGGTCCGCTGCCAGATCAGCTCGTACAGCCGGAACATGTCACCGGTCAGGCCGGTCTCGCCCGGCGTGCGGAACTCCTCGCCCGAGGGGCGGATCGCCTCGTGCGCCTCCTGGGCGTTCTTCACCTTGCTGGCGTAGACGCGCGGCCGGTCCGGGACGTACGCCGCGCCGTACAGCTTGATGGCCTGGCTGCGGGCGGCGGCGACGGCGGTCTCCGACAGCGTGATGCTGTCGGTCCGCATGTAGGTGATGAAGCCGTTCTCGTAGAGCCGCTGGGCGATCTGCATGGTCAGCTTCGCGGAGAAGCCCAGCTTCCGGCTGGCCTCCTGCTGCAGCGTGGTCGTCCGGAACGGGGCGTACGGCTTGCGGGTGTACGGCCGGCGCTCGACGGAGCCGACCGTGTAGGAGGTGCCCGCGAGCCGACCGGCGAGGGCCCGGGCGGCCTCCTCGTCCAGGTGGAGCACGCCGGGGTTCTTCAGGGCGCCGGTGCTCGCGAAGTCGCGGCCCTGGGCGACGCGCCTGCCGTCCACCCCGGTCAGCGTGGCGGTGAACTCGCGCGGGACCTCGTCGCGGCCGGTGTCGAACAGCGCCTGCAGGTCCCAGTAGCTCGCGCTGGTGAACGCCAGCCGCTCGCGCTCGCGCTCCACGACCAGCCGGGTCGCCACCGACTGCACGCGGCCGGCGGACAGACGGGGCTTGACCTTCTTCCACAGGACGGGGCTGACCTCGTAGCCGTAGAGGCGGTCGAGGATGCGCCGGGTCTCCTGGGCGTCGACCAGCCGCAGGTTCAGCTCGCGCGGGTTGGCCACCGCCTCCTGGATCGCGCGCGGCGTGATCTCGTGGAACACCATCCGGTGGACCGGGACCTTGGGCTTGAGCACCTCGCGGAGGTGCCAGGCGATCGCCTCGCCCTCGCGGTCCTCGTCGGTGGCGAGGTAGAGTTCGTCGGCGTCCTTGAGCAGCTGCTTGAGCTTGTTGACCTGGGCCTTCTTGTCGGCGTTGACGACGTAGAGCGGCTCGAACTCATGGTCGACGTTGACGCCCAGACGGGCCCAGGGCTTGCCCTTGTCCTTCTCGGGGATGTCGTCGGCGCCCTGCGGGAGGTCGCGGATATGGCCGATGCTGGACTCCACGACATAGCCGCGGCCGAGGTACCCGGCGATGGTCTTCGCCTTGGAAGGCGACTCGACGATCACCAGGCGGGTTCCGCCGGCGTTGCCGTTCTTGGCTGGCACGCTGCTTCCTACCTCGCTGTTCGCATTCGTTCCCCGTTAACTTCCCTCTCGGGCTACCCGATCCTGGTCGGGGGCACTCCCGAGGAAAGCCGCAAGGACGCAGAATAAAGCCCGATGAGTGCCGACGTCCCCCAGCCCACCTCTCGGAGACTAACCGCTGTGCTCGACTACTCCTACTTGGTTCTTCATCTCCCGCGCGGCACCTCCAGGAACGCCGCCCGGCAGATCCTCACCGAACACGCAGAATACGGCGGCTGGGAGCTCGACCGTCTGCGACTGTATCCCGACGGCCGCCGGGACGTCCGACTGCGCCGGAAGATCATACGTGCGACCCGGACGATGTGACCCCTGCGGGGTCCGTCCGGAACCGGACATCGACCGTCGTCCGCGGACGGGCGGTCGCCGCCCACGGGCGGGCGAAGCCATGTCCACGGACGGCCTCTTCCGCCGGTGAACGGACCGCCGCCGGACGGAACCGGGTGCCGGACGTAACCGTGCGCCGACCGCCCGTCCCCGGACATGGCTTTGCCCGTCCCGGGCCACGCCCCCGGAACGGGCAAAGCGTCTGTGCTCCCCCGGTGGGTCCGGGGGCGCCCCGCGCCGGGCGGTACGGCGAGCGGCCGGCTGCCGCTCGCCCCGCCCGGCGGGGGCCGGTCTCGGTGGGGCCGGTTCGGCGGGTCTCCGCCTCCCCGGCCCTCGTCTCGCCGGTGCTCTGCTGAGCCTGCCGGAGCCAGGCCTCGAGCCTGCCGCCGGAGCCAGGCCTCGAGCCTGCCGCCGGAGCCAGGCCTCGAGCCTGCCGGAGCTAGGCCTTGTGCTTGCCGAAGCGGACCCGGCGGGTGGTCGCGAAGAGGGTGGCGGAGGCCGCCGCCATCGCCCCGACCACCAGGGCCAGCAGCGAGCCGGAGGTCATCCCGGTCACGCCCGCGGGCTGGGCGGCGCTCATCAGGCCGATCCCGCCGAGGGCCGGGACGGCGTCGTTCAGGCCGTCCGCCGGGGAGGAGGCGTGCCGGGCGCTGCGGTCCCCGGCCTTCGAGCCGGACAGGTTCGGCAGCTCGGCCAGGCCGGGCACCCCGTCGACCGCGGGCAGCGCGGACGAGGAGGCGCCCCGCATCGCCTGAGCGGCACCGGCGTCCTGGGCTCCGCTCAGTGCCGGGACGACCGGCAGCGCCGGGAGGAGGCCGGAGGTGTGCTTGCCGGGGCGCTTGCCCCACTTGTCGTAGCCGTGGCCGTCGTACCCGTGGCCGGACTTGCCGACGTGCGCGCCGCCGAGGCAGCCCGCGGCGGCGTCGGCCAGAACGGCCACCGCGTTGCCGCAGACGTTGACCGGTGCGGTGATCGGCGCGACCACCTGGTTGCCGCCCAGGATGCTGTGGTCGCCGCTGGTCCGGTTGCCGCCGGCGCCCTTGCCGGAGTTCTTGACCGAGGCGCCGCCCTTGCAGCCCGCGAACGCCTGGCCGAAGAGCGCCCCGACGGAGTTGCCGCAGACGTTGACCGGCGCGGTGATCGGCGCGACCACCTGGTTGCCACCCAGGATGCTGCCACGGCCGCTGGTCCGGTTGTCACCCGCGCCGGAGCCCTTGCCGTGTCCGTTGTGGTAACCGTGGCCGGGCTTGCCGCCGGTGACCGAGGCGCCGCCCTTGCAGCCCGCGAACGCCTGGCCGACGACGGCGACGGCGTTGCCGCAGACGTTGATCGGAGCGGTGATCGGCGCGACCACCTGGTTGCCGCCCAGGATGCTGCCACGGCCGCTGGTCCGGTTGTCACCCGCGCCGGAGCCCTTGCCGGAGTTCTTGACCGAGGCGCCGCCCTTGCAGCCGGCGGCGGAGCGGCCGATGACGGCGACGGCGTTGCCGCAGGCGTTGATCGGAGCGGTGATCGGCGCGACGATCTGGTTGCCGCCGAGGATGCTGTGGTCGCCGCTGGTCCGGTTGCCGCCGGCGCCGGAGCCCTTGCCCGACTGCTCGACGGAGGCGCCCCCGACGGAACCGGCCTCCGACTCGCCGATGGCGGCGACGGAGTTGCCGCTGATGTCGATCGGCAGGGTGATCGGGAGGTTGACCTGGTTGCCGCCGCCGATCGAACCGTCGCCCGAGGTGTCGGCGAAGGCCGTACCGGTGCCGAGGGACATGACGCCCAGTGCGAGAAGGGCCGCGGGGGTCGTGCTCTTAACCCACGTACGCATGCTTGAAGCTCCTTGTGGTTCATTCATGGGGGTACCTGACATCTCGTGCGCGAGGTGCGCGGGCAGGCGGGATCCCGGCGGGAGACCGCACAGCGGACGCCCGGCAGCCGTCACGAGACCTGGAATCGCTCATCACCCGTGGTGCGGAACGGCTCCTCCGTCAGGAGGACCAAGGCACGTTCCGCTCGACCGGCGCTTTCGTCTGGAGAAACGCGGCCGGTCCATGGGACGGGATCAGTCGGGAGAGAAGGATGGGTCGTCCGCCGCTGTGCGGACGACGGGCGGGAGCACCCCCGCGAGCGGGGCGCGCTGCGCCCTGAGGCGCGGGTCGTAGTCGAACCGCGCGATGTCTCCCACACCCGGCCCGAAGGAGCCGGATCCACCGCTCGGCTGGGGCACGAACCCGTTCGCCCCGGCGTTGTGGTCGGCGGTGGAGGGTGCCGGGAATCCCGGAGTCGACTGGCTGGTGAGCCCGTCGACGCCTCGCCCGGCCATCGCTTCGGCGTTTCCTTCCGCCGGAAGGTCGCCGCTTTCCGTGGGGAAGTCACCGACCTCGGAGACCGGTCCGGAAGCGGCCGTGTCGAGAGGGCCGGAACCCACCGCCGCAGGCGCCGCCTCTGCCTCCGCGGTGGTGCCCGCGGCCGCCGGAGCGGCGCAGAGGAGCCCGAAGACGACGGCGAGGAGCCATCCGGCGGCGAACAGGCCGCCGACCGCGAGAACTCGCCTGACGACCCGCCGGGCGCCCGTCGTGAACCGCGTGGTCCGGATCTCCCGGACGGCGGGCGCACCGGCGGAGAGGAGCACGGGCACGCACGGGACGGCGGGCGGGAGGATCCCCCGCTGCCCTTCCGGCGTGCGTGCCACGCGACCTCCCCAGCTCCTGGCGGGGGCCGCGTGAAAGCGGCCCTCCCTTCGACGGAGAGTTACGCTAGCACTACGTCGAGTCAGTGCAATGGTTTTTCCGGGAACGTCTCAGCAGCCGTCCAGGAAGCGGTCAAGAACGCGCACCCCGAACCGGAGCGAATCCGTCGGAACCCTCTCGTCCACCCCGTGGAACATCCCGGAGAAGTCCAGGTCCGCGGGGAGCCGCAGCGGCGCGAACCCGAATCCGCGCATGCCCAGCCGGCTGAAGGCCTTCAGGTCGGTGCCCCCCGACAGCGTGTACGGCACCGCCAGCGCCCCCGGGTCCTCCGCGACGAGCGCGTCGGCCATCGCGCGCACCAGAGGCCCGTCGAAGCCCGTCTCGATCGCGATGTCGTGGTAGACGAACTCCCTGGTCACGTTGGGCCCGAGCAGCCGGTCGACCGTCTCGAAGAACTCGTCCTCGTAACCGGGCAGGAACCGTCCGTCCACGTGTGCGGTGGCGGTCTGCGGGATGACGTTGGCCTTGTAGCCGCCCGCCAGCATGGTGGGGTTGGCGGTGTTGCGGAGCGTGGCGCCGATCATCCGGGCCAGCGGGCCGAGCTTGGCCACGGTCGCCTCGGCGTCGTCGGCGTCGAGCTCCAGTTCCAGGGCCTCGGAGACCTCGGCCAGGAAGGTCTTCACGGTCTGCGTCAGCCGTACCGGCCACTCGTAGCGGCCGATCCTGCCGACCGCCTCGGCCAGCTCGGTGACGGCGTTCTCGTGGTTGAGCATGGAGCCGTGCCCGGCCCGGCCGCGGGCCGTCAGGCGCATCCAGGCGATGCCCTTCTCGGCCGTCTCGATGAGGTAGAGCCTGCGGGCCTCGTCCAGGGAGACGCTGAACCCGCCGACCTCGCCGATCGCCTCGGTGCAGCCCTCGAAGAGGTCGGCGTGGTTGTCGGTCAGCCACTGCGCGCCGTACGAACCGCCGGCCTCCTCGTCGGCGGTGAAGGCCAGCACCACGTCCCGCGGCGGGCGGCGGCCCTCGCTGAGCCGCTGCCGGACGACCGCGAGGATCATCGCGTCCATGTCCTTCATGTCGACCGCGCCGCGCCCCCAGACGCAACCGTCGGCGATCTCCCCGCTGAGCGGGTGGTGGGTCCAGTCGTCGGCGTTGAAGGGGACGACGTCGAGGTGCCCGTGGAGCAGCAGCGCGTCACGCGAGGGGTCCTCCCCGCCGATGCGGGCGACCACGTTCGCCCGGCGGCTGTCCGACTCCAGGATCCGCGGCTCCAGGCCGACCTCGGCCAGCTTCTCCGCGACGTACTCGGCGGCGGCCCGCTCGCCCGGCCCCGTGTTGTCGCCCGCGTTGGTCGAGTCGATCCGGATCAGGTCGCGGCACAGTCCGACGACCTCGTCCTCACCATTGAGCGCGGTCATGTCGACTCCTTCGGTTCGGTACGGCTTGCGCCTCCCATCCTGCCGTCGCCGGAACCCCGTCGGCATCCCCGGGGACCTCGCCGGTAACCGATATGACGTGCGCTCAAAGGTTTGCTAACCTAGGTCCGCCGACGAGGGATGACGGTCTCGCGTGCAGGCACCAAGTCCGGGTGGCGGAATGGCAGACGCGCTAGCTTGAGGTGCTAGTGCCCTTTGCGGGGCGTGGGGGTTCAAGTCCCCCCTCGGACACCAACCCTTTGCACATGTGGAGGCCAGGTACAACCTGAGCCTCCACTGGCGTTTCCGGGGCCGGTAGGTCGGTCTCGTTCCGATGCGGACGCGGATCCCCGCCTCGTCGGCGGAGCCTGACTCCCGCAGGGTCCTCACCGGGCCCGCGCCGGGTCTCCGCACTTCTTCGGCCTTCTCCGTGTCGTGCTGCGCCGGCCACCGGTCCCGCGTCTCGACCTCGCGCGCCCCGGCCGGGCCTCCCCGGCCGGGGCACCGCCGAACCGGTGAAAACCAGATGACATTTCGGATCATGTACCGGAGGCTTGAGCGCGGTCGGTGAGTTTTGTCGGTGGCGTCCGTCACTCTTACATGGCCACGTCCCGTGGGACCGAAGGCCGGCATGCCGGCCGCGGCCACGCCATCTCCGACGACCCCGATCGAGGTACCGTGTCCAGCCGACTGCTCGACTCACCCGCCAAGCCCGCGGCCCCCGTCCCAGGTCGCACGCCGCCCGTGATCCGGCTGCTGGTGCTCGCCACGTTCGTGGTCATCCTCAACGAGACGATCCTGATCAACGCGATCCCGCGGTTGACGGATGCGCTGCACATCACCGTACAGACCGCGCAGTGGCTCTCGACGGCCTTCATGCTGACCATGGCCGCGGTCATCCCCATCACCGGGTGGTTCCTGCAGCGGGTCTCCACCCGCGGCGCGTACGCCACCGCGATGAGCCTGTTCCTGCTCGGCACGGCGCTGGCCGCCGCCGCGCCGTCGTTCGAGGTGCTGCTGAGCGCGCGCATCATCCAGGCATCCGGGACCGCCGTGATGATGCCGCTGCTGATGACCACGCTGATGCAGGTGGTGCCCGAGGCGGACCGGGGCCGGGTGATGGGCAACGTCACGCTGGCCATCTCGGTCGCGCCCGCGATGGGCCCGGCCGTCTCGGGGGTGATCCTCCAACTCGGGTCCTGGCGCCTGCTGTTCGCCGTAGTGCTCCCCATCGCCGCCGTGATCGCGTGGCGCGGCCTGAAGCAGCTCGAGAACATCGGCGAGCCCCAGGCGAGCACCATCGACTGGTTCAGCGTGGTGACGGCCGCCGCCGGCTTCGGCGGCCTGGTCTACGGGCTCAGCCGGTTCGAGAGCGGTGACGTCCGCGTCGCTGCCGCGATCGTGGTGGCCGGCCTGGTCACCATCGCCGTCTTCGTCCTCCGCCAGCTGTCGCTGCAGAAGCGGGGCACGCCGCTGATGGACCTGCGCACCCTGCGTCACCGCACCTACACGGTCGCGCTGGTCCTGATGGCGGTGGCCTTCATGGCGATGCTGGGTTCGATGATCCTGCTCCCGATCTACCTGCAGAACCTCCGCGGACTCGACGAACTGCAGGCGGGGCTCCTCGTGATGCCGGGCGGCCTCGCGATGGGACTGCTCGGCCCGGTCGTCGGCCGCCTGTTCGACCGGTTCGGCGGCCGGGTCCTGGTCATCCCGGGGGCGATCGGGATCACGCTCGCACTGGCCGGTTTCACCCAGATCACGATGACCACGCCGTACTGGCTGCTCCTCGGCCTGCACGCGCTGCTCATGGTGGGTCTGGCCGCGACCTTCACCCCGGTGTTCACCCTCGGGCTCGGAGCGCTCCCCCCGCACCTCTACTCCCACGGCAGTTCGATCCTGAGCACGCTGCAGCAGGTCTTCGCGGCCATCGGCACCGCGCTCGTGATCACCGTGATGAGCGCGCGAGCAGACGTCCTGAAGTCCGCGGGAGTCGCCGGGGATCTCGCCGCCCTCGACGGCATGCGGCTGGCCTTCATCATCGGCGCGGCGCTGTCCGTGGTCGTGGTCGTCACCGCCCTGCTCCTCCCGGCCCGGGCGGACAAGGCCGACGGGACCGGGGGAGCCGGCCACTTCTGACGGCGCTCGTCCCGGCCGCGCGGACGGCCGTCCCGGCCGTACGGACCCTCGTCACGGACCTTTCCCGGGCCGCGACAGCCAGAGCCGCTCTCCGTCGTCGAAGCGATCGGTGGGAAGCAGACCCACCCGGCGGGCCACGGCGGCGGAGGCGGCGTGCTCGGGGTGGATGTGCGCTTGGACGAAGACGACACCGCGCGCGCGGAGCCGGCCGGCCGCGGCCCGCGTGGCCTCGGACGCGTACCCTTGTCCTTGCCGGTGCAGGCCGACCACCCAGGCGATCTCGGCCCGCCGCCCCTCGTCCGTGACCGTCGCCTGGACGTAGCCGTCCGCCTGCCCGCGGATGATCCAGTTGTGCCACTCCTCGCTCCCGTCCGGGGAGCGGCCGACGACCTGCCTGGCGTAGCGGGCGCGCAGTTCGTCCAGCGCGGGCGGGGATCCGCCGGTGAAGGCGTAGAGCTCGTCCCCCGCCAGCACTCCCACCATCTCGTCGGCGTCGGCCACGGAGAGAGGGGTGACAGGTCCACCCGCACCCGCAGACCCGCCTCCGGTGAGCGGCATCCGGCGGGTGGACCATCGGCGGATGGACTCGCGGTGAACGGCGGACCGGGAATGCCGCCACGGTGATTCTCCGGGGATCTTCGGAGCCGGTCCCCGGGAGCCGGGAACGGTGTAATGGTTGGCATATAAGCGGCATATATGGACGACCCAACCAGGTGACATGGACATGCGAATGGCATTCATGTCATACGGCTTGTAATGATCATGAATTTCCGGGCGGGTCCCCGGAGGCGGTGACAGGAGCCCTCTCGAGCCGCCTCGCTGGGGTTCGACACCAGAGCGAATCTCTAGAGATGTCCTGGTGGGGACGATCTAGACCTTCCAGACATTCGCCGAATCCCGAGTTTCGGATAGTCCGGATTACGACCCTTATGCCATTTATATGACAGAAGCTTTAAGCGCTAATAACCCCGTCCCTTTACCTTCCCCCGGGATCATTGTCAGTCTAATATCGGGATCTATGTCGCGGCATGCATCAGATTCCCCGGGCAGGCGAGTCTGGCTCTCCCAGCGCATGGATGCCCCTGCCGCACAGGACTTCGACGACGGTCTCTGGGAGCCCGAACGACTGTCCACGTTCAGGTGGCGGAAGGTCGCCGTGTTCGGGACGGCCGCCACCGTCTTCACCGGAGTGGGCATCTGGATCGTCCTGTCCGGCTCCTCCGGTCCCCGGACCCTGCTCGCCCACACCACGCCCGCCCCGGGCGGGACCTCGTGGGAGGCGGCGGTCCCGCCCCCGTCCGTCGACGCGTCCCCCTCCGGCGCCCACTCCTCGTCCGGCACCACCGAGAAGGCCGGACGAGGGGTGATCGCTCCGGCCACCCCGGTGGATCCGACCGCCGCCGCGGAGCCCCCCGCGGATCCGGCCGCCGAACAACCCTCCGCGACCACGGCCGAGTCCCCCGTGGACACCCTGCCGACGCGGGTCACCGCCAAGGACGCGCGCCGCATCCACGGCCGCTACGCCCGGGAGCTGTCCATCGCCCAGTCGAAGATGGACGCCAAGGCGATGGGGAAGCTGGAGCACGGCCTCGCCCTGGAGATGTCTCGGGCGGCCTTCGAGACCGCCCGCATGGAGGGCACGCAGGTGGGGGCGGGCATGTGGCCCCGTCCGAGACTCTGGGTGCCCCGCGACTCCACGGGGACCACCGACTGGTTCGTCGCGGTCGCCCACCGGCAGAAGGTCGCCCGGATCATGGACGTGATGGCCTCCACCCCGGCCGGCTGGCGGCTGGTGGGCTCCACCGCCGACGTCCGTCCCGTCCCCGCGCCGCTGCCCGAGATCGCCACCGACTCCGAGGGTTACGCCACGAGCCTGCCGGAGAACGCCACGGGCCTGAGCGCGACCCCGCGCCAGGTCGCCCGGGCCCATCTGGCGAGCCTGCAGAGCACCCGGCCGGACGCGCGGTTCGCCGACGGCCCGTGGACCAGCGAGGCCGCGCTGTTCTGGCGGCAGGAGCGCGCCCAGCTGGAGCGGGCCGGCTGGCGGCTCTCGCTGTCCTACCGGCCGGAGGGCGCGGTGCGCTCGCTCATGACCAGTGACGGGGGCGCCCTGGTCTGGTACGCCGCCCGCTCCACCGACCTGCGCACCGCCCGCCGGGCGGGCGCGCTGGTCACGCTGAAGGGTGCGGCCGCGGTCCGCACCGGCAACAAGGCGTTCTCACGCTCGGCGAGCGTGACGTACGGCCGCATGTACGCGGCCTACATCCCGCCCGCCGGTTCCAACGAACGGGTCCGTGTGCTCGGCGAGTGGTCCGAAGTTCTGGAGAGCCACGGCACCTGACGTTCCCACCGGAAGAAGAGGAACATTGATGACGACACCATCACGTAAGCCCTCGCGCGCGACGGTGGTCACTGCGAGCATCGCGATCGGGGTCTTCGCGGCCGGCACCGGCCTCGGAGCCGCCGTCTCCGCGCTCTCCCCGCCCGCCGAGGTCGAGACGGTGCAACTCAGCACCGGCACCTACCTCCTCGACGCGCGGACGGGCACGTGGGCGGCCCTGTCCCCGGAGCGGGAGGGTGCGCCGGTCGCCGCGGGAGACCCGGGGGCGGCGAGCGCCGCCGGCACGCGGGTCTGCCTCTCCCTCACCCCTGACGGCCGCGTGGTGAGCGGCGGCGGGGAGGGCTGCACCACGCTCTCCTCGGTCGGCGTCGCCCTCGCCTCCGCGCAACGGCCCAGTGATCCCAGCGGCGCCCCGGCTCCGCCGGAGAAGCCCGCCGACCCGCCGAAGTCGTCCGACTCGAAACCTCGCGACTCCGGCTCCAGCGGCAACTCCGGTGGCAACTCGGGCTCCCGGCAGGCGGCCCCGAAGCAGCAGTATCCCGCCCCGCCCGTGCAGAACCCGGGGAACCAGTCGAACAACTCCAACCCCAACCCCGCTCCCGCGCCGAAACCGACGAAGCAGATCAGCAACAACCTGGGGGAGGGCAGCAAGATCGTGGACTCCCCTCCCAGCAAGCAGAGCGTCAACATGCCTGCGAAGGAGACGCCCCGCAACACCTCCTCTTCCCCGCGTGATACCACGCGCCCCAGCGGCACCGGTGACCGCGACGGCGGGGGAGCATCCACGGACGACCGCCGGTCCACCCCGCCGGGCCGTACGGACAGCCGCACAGACGGCCACACGGACAGCCGCACAGACCGTCGTACGGAGAACCACGCGGAGAGGCAGAAGAACACACCGGCGGAGACCGGGAAGCCCACGGACCGGCCTGCGGGAACGGGGAGGCCCACGCACCCGGCGAAGCGGTCCGCGCGGACCGCGAACCCCGAGCCCCCCGTGGAGAGAGGCGAGCACGCGCCGCCCTCCGTGAGGACGCTCAAGCCGGCACTGCCCTCCCGGGGAGACCAGGCCCCGCAGGACCGCAGGAACGCCGGAGACCCGCCCGCGCCGCAGGACGAGCACGCGCCCGCACCTGAGGGCGGTGAGAGGAACCCGGAGAACCGGGCACCGGCTGCTCCGGGGGAGACCCAGGCACCGCCCGCCCAGGCCCCCGATGCCCAGGCCCCGGACGCTCAGGATCCGCCCGCGCAGGCCCCGGACACCCGGGATCCCAACGGGTCCGGGAACCAGAAGGGGGACGCTCCGCGCTCCGCCGACCTCCCCGCCGAGCAGCGCTCCCCCGACGGTGGCGTCTCGCTCCCGGTCTTCCGGGACCCCGAGCTCCTCCGGCGCGCGCAGCAGGCCCTCGGGCTGGACCGGAACATGCGGTACACCGACGCCAACGGCGTGTGGGACCTCAACATCGCCCCGCCGGGCACCCCTCCCTGCCGGAACTACTCGGCCGCCGAGCTGGCGGAGCTGCGCTCCGCCCAGGACGGCACGGCCCTTCCCGAGAACGCCGTCCCCCGCGACTCGTGCCAGTGGCCCGCCTTCCTCCGTTGGCTCTTCGCCGACCCGGCCCCCGGTGAGGTCAGCAACTGGACCAAGTTCACCGGCCTCTCCGAGCGGAGCCTGGAACTCGTGGTGACGGACCCGTCCCCCGCTCGGTCCGGCGCCCCGCAGAACGGTCAGGGCGGCCAGAACGGCCAGAACGGCCAGAACGAACAAGACGGCCGGAACGGGCAGACCGACCCGTTCGTCCAGCCCGCGCGGCCCGAGGATCGGCCTGCCGGGTCCGGCGGACAGGAACAGCCCGCTCTGCCCGGGCAGCCCGACCCCGGTGGGCTCGGTTCCGTGCCGTCCGACCAGCCCGGTTACGGCGACCCGGGCGGCTACGGTGCCCCCGGCGGTTACGGCGACCCGGGCGGTTACGGTGACTCGGGCCGCGGCGGGCCCGCTCCGGACCCGGCCGGATACTCAGGCCCGTGAACTCATCCACCGGAACCGGGAACGCCGTGCTCGGCCCCGGCCAGTGGAGGGCATGGGTGCACGAGCACGGCGCGCACCTACTGGACTACGCCGTCTACCACCTCGGGCCGGAGCAGGCGACGGCGGCGGTGGCCGCCGCCGTCGCCGCGTGCGGCGTGCGCTCCGCGCCGGTGAACGCTCCGGGGAACACCACGGAGAACGTCTCGGGGAACGTCTCGGTCCGGGCCCGGCTGCTGGCGGTCCTGCGGCGGGACTGCTTCACCCGGCCCGGCCACCGGGACGGATACGTGCCGGGCGGCGGGCCGGGCATGCCGGACGTCCTGCTGATCGAGCAGGGGTGGGGACTCGCCGACCCGCTGGGCACCGAGGCGCTGCGGCTGATGTTCCGTCACGAGCTGACCTCGGAGGACCTCGCGTACGTGCTGGCCCTCCCCGTGGAGGAGGTCGACAGGCTGGCGACCAGGACCCAGGACATCATCGAGACGCTCGTGAGCGCCCTGGACGGCCTCGCCCACGGGCGTCCGACCTGTCCCGAGCTGCGCGCGCTGGCCGCTTCCGCGTTCCCCGGCGACCGCCCCGGACCCTCTGGCGGACCCGGTCACGCGCGGGAGGAGCTGCTCGCGCACATCGTCAGGTGCCCGGCCTGCACGCGGCCGATCAACATCCGCTACACGGTCCCGCAGATGATCTCCCATCCTCCGCTCCCCCCGCTCACCCCCGAGGCCGGGACCCGCATCCTGGACGCCGTGCCCGAGGTCTCCGCCCCGCCTGCGGCCGCGGAGCCGCCACGTGCGGGCCTGCCCGCACCCCGTCGCGGTACCGCGCCGTACGCGAAGCCGTACCCGTCACGGGCCGCGAAGCCGTACCCGTCACGGGCCGCGCCGTCGGCACGGCCTGCGCCCTCGCAGCCCTCCGCGGCGGCCCCTCCCCGGGGGGAGAGGACCGTTCCCCTCGCCGCCCCCGTACCCCCGGCGGCGCCCGCGCCCCCGGCGCGTCCGGAGCACGACACCCCGCTCTACGACGCGCTGCTCTCCCAGATCGCGTCCCGCGCCGGGCGGGCGAACCTCGACGTCCCTCTCTCCATCCCCTCCTCCACCGGGCCCCCCGGTACGGCCCGCGACCCCGGACACCCCCACGACGGACCGAGAGCGCGCTTCGCCGAGGCGCTCACGTGGGCGGGGGACAGGTTCCGGACGACGACGCTGAAGATCATCGTCATCGTCGTCGCCGGCACCGCGGGAACCCTGACGGGAATGAACCTCCTGGGTCCCGTCGGCGCTGAGCGCCCGGCCGGGACCCTGCCGTCCTCCAGGCCCCAGGCCGCCGTGACCGTCGCGCCCTCCCCGCCCGCGGCCTTCCCCGAGGAGAGCGCGCTCGCCGCAGAGGGCACGCTGGCCGCCCGGGTGCCCCTGCCCGTCGAGGTGACGCTGGACGAGTACGGGCGGGGCAGCATGACCCTGACCGTCACCTCGGGAGACCCGCTGGCCTGGCGCGCGGCGGCTCCCGGCCTGGTGGTGAGCCCGTCCGCCGGGACCCTGGAGCGGGGGGACAAGAGTGTGATCACGCTGCGCGCCCTGCGGGTGCGCCACTGGTGCGGTCCCGCCCCCTTCGTCACCGTCCCGCTGACCCTCCACGGACCCGACGACTCGATCTCCACGACGGTGCGCTGGCGTACCTGCTGACGGCCCCGCGCCGGCGCGCCGTTCCGCACGAAAGGACCCCCGACGATGACAGAGACCTCCCCCCAGATCCATTCCACCCCGTCCACCCCGTCCGACGCGCAGCTGGAGTCGGTCCCGCTCACCGCGGAGCACCTGCTCACCAACCGGCGGCCGGAGCCCTCCGGCGGCTGGCGGCGGCTCGTCTGGCTGCTCTCCGCGAAGAAGATCATCCCAGCCGAGTCCGCGGCGGAGATCGAGCGGCGCACACTGATCGCCCAGGCCCAGACGCCGGTCGCGCGGGGGCACCACCGGATCGCGGTCATGAGCCTCAAGGGCGGGGTCGGCAAGACCACGACGACCGCGGCCCTGGGCAACACCCTCGCTTCCCTGCGGGGCGACCGGGTGATCGCGATCGACGCCAACCCCGACCGGGGCACGCTCGGCCTCAAGGTCAAGTCGGAGACCGCCGCGACCATCCGCACCCTGCTCGCCGAGGCGCCGCACATCCTCCGCTACGCCGACGCCCGGGCCTTCACCTCGCAGTCCCCCGCGCGGCTGGAGGTCCTCGCCTCCGACACCGACCCGGCCGTCAGCGAGGCGTTCAACGCCGAGGACTACCGCACGGTCGCCGGGCTGATCGAGCGCTACTACTCGATCTGCATCACCGACTGCGGGACCGGACTGCTCCACGGGGCCATGGGCGCGACCCTGGACCTCGCCGACCAGATCGTGCTGGTCAGCCTGGTCGCGGTGGACGGGGCCAACTCGGCCGCCGCGACCCTGGACTGGCTCAACGCCCACGGCCACGCGGACCTGGCACGGAACGCCATCGTGGTGCTGAACGCGGTGGAGCCGAAGACCGACGTCGACCTCGACCTGCTGGAACGCCACTTCAACACCCGGTGCCGCACCGTGATCCGCATCCCCTACGACCCTCACCTCAAGGAGGGCGCGGAGGTGGACCTGGCCCGCCTGCGGCCCACCACCCGGGGCGCCTACCTGCGGCTGGCCGCGGCGGCGGGTCAGGCGTTCAGCCTGCACCCCGACCGGAGCCACTAGTGCCGCCGGCCGTCGAGGACTCCGTGCTCGACGTCGACCTCGGCCCGCCGGGACGCGCGTCCCGGCGGAGGGTCATCGTGGTCCTCGCAGTCGTCGGGCTGATCGTGGCGGCGGTCGTGGGGTGGCGTCTCCTGCGGTCCGGTACGGCTCCGCCGCCGGCCGCCGCCTCGCCCTCCGCCACCGCCCCGGCCGCGGTCACCCTCGCCTCGCCCTCCGCCTACCAGGGCGACGCCGGCTATCCCGTCGGGTTCCCCCGCACCGAACTGGGCGCGGCCTCCGCGGCGGCGGCCGCGCTGGAGACCGCCTGGACGCTGGACTCCGCCCAGGCCGAGCAGGCCGCGGTCCTGTACGCCCCGCCGGAGCAGCAGGACGAGGCGCGCAAGGCCGCGGCGGCCACCGCCCGCGGCTGGCGGGAGACCATCGGGCTGCCCGCGGACGGGAAGCTGCCCGAGGGGGCGGCCCTGCGGACGGAGACGATCGGCGTGCAGTGGCACAAGCGGGCGGAGGACCAGGTGCAGGTCTCCCTCCTGGTGCGGGTGACCGCCACCAAGGGCGCCGAGGACGACGGACCGGCGTACTCCAGCCCCGTCGCCATGAGCGTGCTCATGGTCTGGCATCCCACCGTCCGCGCCGGGGCGGGGGACTGGGTCAACACACCCGATCCGCTGCCCACGGTCGTGCCCCAGGTCGCCCTCCCCGGCACCTCCGAGTTCACCGCGGCCGGCTGGAAGGCCGTCACCGCCCCCACCCGTTGACCGGGCCCCGGTGACAGGGCCCCGGTGACAGGGCCCCGCCCCCACCGGTCCCATCTCGTAACCGGCCCGGCCCCGTGACCGGTCCGACTCATATACCGCGACAGATCGAGGAAGAGCCCTCATGTCCCCACGTAGCTCCTCCCGGCGCCTCACCCTCGTCTCCGGACTCCTCCTCGCGGGAGTGTCCGCGGCGGCCGGCGCCCTCACCGCCCAGCCCTGGGTCGCCGCGGCGGCCCCCGGGCCGGCGCCGACCGCCCAGGACGACCCGCAGCCGATCCCGGTGGACCCCGAGCCTCCGGCGGCTCCGGAGTCCGAGGACGGACCCGTTCCCGAAGAGGACGGACCCGCTCCGGAAGAGGACGGACCCGCTCCGGAAGAGGAATCCGCTCCCGAAGAGGAATCCGCGCCGGAAGAGGACGGTCCCGCTCCCGGGGAACGGCCCGAGCAGAGCTCGCAGCCCGATCGGGAACAGGCTCCGGAGCGCGAGAGCGTGCCGCCGTCCGAGCAGGAGGCCGAGGACGATCCCGTTCCGGACGAGGATGATCCGGCGCCCGCCCCCACCGCCGACGCGCCCTCGGCCGCGAAGCGCGGCCCCGGCGCCGCCCGAGGCAGGACGGCGATGCCGGAGAACCTGAAGCAGCAGAGGGCCGAGCCCTCCCGGAGCCCGGCCCGGAAACCGGCGGACGACACTCCGCCCCCGGCGAAATCCTCCGGTCCCACCGGCACGCCGGACCCGCAGCGCACCGCACCCCCCGGCGACGCCCCTGAGAAGCCGGACGAGCGGTCGGGCGGCGCGCAGCAGAACCCCGACGGGCAGCCGAGCAAGCAGTCGGCCAAGGAACCGGGCAAACAACCGGACGAAGGTCCGCAGAAGAACCCCGACGAGCAACCGGCCAAGGAACCGGGCAAACAACCGGACGAGGGCCCGCAGAAGAACCCCGACGAGCAACCGGCCAAGGAACCGCAGAAGGGGACGCAGGAGCCCGTACCGGACGCGACCATCGCCAAGCCCTCACCCGACGGCACACGACGGCCCGCTCCGCACCCCGGCTCCTCGGAGAGACCACGGACGACCACCCCGAGGCCCGCCGCCACGCGGCGGCCCGCGCCGGACCCGGCCCCTTCGCGGAGAACCGTCCCGCCCGCTCCGGAGGCCGCCGAGGTCTCGTCGGAGGAGCCGCTCCCGGTCCGCTCCCCGCTGCCGCAGCCGTCCGGACCCCCGGCCGCACCGGACGTCGTACCGCTTCCCCTGCCATCGTTCCAGGAGCTCTGCCCGCCCTCCGGCACCGCCGCCACCTGCTGGAATCTCGCTCCCTGGCACGGCCGTACCACCGATTCTCCTGACAGCTCACCTGCGGCGGAGCATGATGGGCAGCAGACGTCGGCGACGCCTCGGTGGGTCTTCGCACTCCCCGCGGCCTCGACGGCGGACCCGTCTGCCAAGGGCCGTTCGGCCCCCGCTCAGGTTGGTTGCTGGGCCTTCAGCCCACCCACGCTCTGCGCCAGATTCCAGGAGAGCAATCCATGATCCTCCGTTCCCGCGCCCGGACAGCCGTTCTCAGCATGGTGACGATGCTGGCCCTGGGCACCGCCCTCGGCGCCGCGCCCGCCGAGGCCTCGTCCGCCTGCCCCGCCGCCCCCGACGGTTCCAGCGCCGCCAAGGCGCGCGGCTGGGGGGCGCCGGTCTGGTGCGCCGAGTTCGAGGACGAGTACCTGGACTCGTCCGACTGGGTCTTCTACGACACCCCCGGGCACGCGGGCAAGGGCCGCCGCACCTCCAAGGAGCTCTACCTGGGCAACGGCGCGCTCTACCTGCACGGCCTGGCGGACGGGACCACGGCGGGCCTCGGCGCCCGCCACGCCCAGTCGTACGGCCGGTGGGAGACCCGCATCCGCCTGTACCGTGGCGCGGGCGCCTACCGGCCGATGGCCCTGCTCTGGCCGAACGGCGGGGGCGGGGGCGAGTACAGCGCCACCCGCGAGGAGATCGACTTCATGGGGGTCTACAACGACCCCCACCGGCAGCGGGCGGACTTCTTCCTGGAGACCCCCAAGGGCGGCCACGAGCTGGGCTACGCCGACGTGGACATGACCACCTGGCACACCTACGCCGTGGAGAACAGCCCCGCCGGGGTCGTCGGCTACCTCGACGGGCGCGAGTGGTTCCGCTCGTCCCACTCCACCCGCAGCCCGATGTCCCTCTGCCTGCAGCTCGACTGGTTCCCCGGCGAGGGCAGCAACGGGGAGGCCTGGATGGAGGTCGACTGGGTGCGCATCTACCCGATGAAGGCCGACGGCTGACGGCCGTACCGGACCGGCCGGCCGGGGCGGTACGGCGGGCTCGCCGCCCGTCCGGGCCGCTCCGGGGACGGGGCGGCCGTCAGAGCCGCATCTCCAGGAGCTGGCCCGGCCACTCTCCCACGGTGAACGGTTCCGTCCTGGTGAAGCCCTGGCTCTCGTAGTACTTCACCAGGCGGCCGTCGTCACCGGCGTAGCAGTCCACCCGGACCAGCGAGATCCCCTGCTCGGCCGCCTCGGCGCGGGCCCGCTCCAGCAGCGCCGCGCCGATCCCCCGGCCGGGGAAGCGCCGGTCGACGACCAGGACCCGGACGTAGACCTCGGGTTCGGGGGCGGGCGTGACGTAGGGCATCGCCGGTCCGACGACGAGGCAGCCGGCCGGCTCGCCGTCGACCTCGGCGATGCGCATCCCGCCGGCCGCCGCCCACTCCTCCACCCGCGCCACGCGGGCGGGATCGGTGGAGAACGGCTCGCTGCCCCACTGACCGGTACGGCCCTGCGCCGTCAGCCACGCCACCGCGCTGTCGAACATCCCCAGAACGGCCCGAACGTCATCGGGGCCACCATCTCGGATAACCATCGGCGGATCGTAACAGGAGCCGCGTTCCGCCATCACGCCACGTCAGCGAGGCGCACCGGAGTTTCCCGGAACTCCGCGGAGCGCTCAGTAGACTCGGCGGCAGCCGGAGCACGGCTCCTCCGCCGGGGGCGTACGCCCCCGGTCCGTCCCCTTCCGGAGTCACGTCAGGAATCCGGCCCGCGGGCCGGTTCCTCCACGCTGGAGACAACTGGTGAGCAGTGGATCGACCGACGCGCCTCCGAGGCCCGCGGACCCGGTGAAGCCCCGGCGGCGGCGCCGGTGGGTGTGGTGGCTGGTGGCGTCGGTGACGACCGTCACGGTCGGTGTGAGCGCGACGGTGGTCGGCGCGTACGTGAGGCTGTCGGGGAACGTCCGGCACGTCGAGGTCGGCACGGAGGACCTCGGGCCGCGCCCGGTGAAGGCCGCGACCAAGGCGGTGAACGTCCTGATCGTCGGTTCCGACCAGCGCGACGGCAGGAACGCGAAGTACGGGCGGTTCCCCGGGGAGCGGACCGACACGATCATGCTCGCGCACATCTCGCCGAAGCGGGACAACGCGGTGATCGTCAGCTTCCCGCGCGACTCGATGGTCCCGCTCCCCGCCTGCCGGGCCCGGCACGGGCTGCCCGGCCAGCACCCCCACGTGGGGATGATCAACGAGTCGTTCAACTACGGCGGCATCGCCTGCACCTGGAAGACGGTCGAGACGCTCACCGGCATCCGCGTCGACCACTTCGTGAAGGTCGACTTCACCGGGTTCAAGGACATGGTCGACGCGGTCGGCGGGGTCGAGGTCTGCGTGCCCGAGCCGGTCAACGACACCAAGGCCCTGCTCACCCTCGACGCCGGACGGCAGACGCTCCGGGGCGAGCAGGCCCTCGGCTACGTCCGCGCCCGCTACAGCCTGGGCGACGGCTCGGACATCGGGCGCATCCAGCGGCAGCAGATGTTCATCGCCTCGATGCTGAAGAAGGTGATGAGCGGCGAGACGCTCACCGACCCCGCCCGGCTCTTCGGTTTCCTCGACGCGGCCACCCGGTCGGTCACCACCGACCCCGGCCTCACCCCCGCCGTGATGAAGGACCTCGCGCTCAGCGCCAGGGGCCTGGCCGCGGGGCGGATCCGCTTCGTCACGACGCCGTGGCGCTACTCGCTCGTCCACCCGGGAAAGGTGGAGTGGGTCGAGCCGCTGAGCACAAAGCTGTTCCGTATCGTCGCGCACGATCGGCCGCTCACCGGATCGGGGGTCAGGGGAGGGCAGACCAGGGTGCCGCGCGAGCAGATCGACGTCGAGGTGCGCAACGGGACCTGGCGCTCCGGTCTGGGCACGCTGGTCGCGGCCCGGCTGGAGGAGCGGGGTTACCACGTCTCCCGGATCGGGGACACAGCGCGCAAGCCGCGCCCCCGGACCACGGTCGTCTACTCGCCGCGGAGTGCGACGAAGGCGCCGGTCCTCAGCCGCGACCTGCTGGTCTCCGCCGGACGGCTCGTCCCCGCCGGGACGACGGGCAGGCTGGTCCTGGTGATCGGCGACGACTGGCGGGGGGTCAGGGAGCTGCGCCCGGACGGCGTCGACGGCATCAAGGGCTTCGACGCCACGCACGACTCCTGCGCGAGCGCCTGACGGGGACGGCGGGCGGGGTCAGCCGTGGCGCAGGTGCTCGCGGCTGAGGTCGAGGAGCATGCGCACGTGGGCGTCGGCGAGGCGGTAGTAGATCATCCGGCCGGATCGGCGGCCGACCACGATGCCCGCGGTGCGCAGCAGCCGCAGGGCGTGGGAGACGGCCGTGTCGCTGACCTCGACGGTCTCGGTGAGGTCGCAGACGCACAGTTCGCCGGCCTCCAGGAGCGCGTAGAGGAGCTGCGCCCTGGTCGGGTCGCCGAGCAACCGGAACAGCTCTGCCAGCCGTACGGCCTCCTCCGCGGTGACCAGCCGGTCCCGGGTCGCCGCGACCCTGGCCTCGTCCGGCTCCACTGTCGTGCACGCGTCCAGTCCGGCGACGGCTTCCATGGGCGGACTCCTGAACAGCTGCTCAAATGATAATCGGTATCGTATCAACCCCCCGTCCGCGGAGCCGCGCTGAGCGGTTCGGCGATGTCCTCCAAGCCCTTGCGCTCGGCCTTGACCCCGAGGAACGCCTCCACCAGCCCGGCCGCGATCATCAGGACCGCACCGGTGGAGAAGGCCGGCGCGGTGTCCCCGGGCCTGCCGCTCTCCACCAGGCCGGCGAAGACCAGCGGACCGGCGACGCCGCATTCCCGGGTCGAGGGAGCTTCAACCGCAGGCCGGTTCCCCTCCTCCCCGGCCATGAGACCTTCCTCACGCCTGGCCCCGTCACTCCCCCTGACTAGGAGAAATGCCATTTCGGGTTATACATTGCGCAGGCACCGGGAGACCTGACCGATTAGGGGGCGCGATGAAGGCCCGTATCACGGGCGTCGCGACGTATCTGCCCGAACGGACGCTGAGCAGCTCGGACGTGGAGCGCCGGATCGAGGGATACGCCCCCCACCGGGGGATCGTCGAGCGCATGACGGGGATCCGGCTGCGGCACGTGGCCCGCGAGGACCAGCAGGCGTCCGACCTGGCGGTGGAGGCCGTACGCGGACTCGCCCCGCCCGGAGCGGGCGGGTCCTTCCAGCCCGCCGGAGCCGGGGCGGACGGATCCTTCCGGTCCGCCGGAGCCGCCGGAGCCGGGGTGAGCGGGTCCTTCCGGCCGGCCGGAGCAGCCGGGGCCGGGGTGAGCGGGTCCTTCCGGCCGGCCGGAGCAGCCGGGGCCGCCGAGGCCGCCGGGAGGGGTCGTGCCGTCTACGCCGACGCCGATCTGATGATCTTCGCTTCCGCCTCGCAGGACATGGTCGAGCCCGCCACCGCGCACATCGTGGCGGCCAAGCTGGGCCTGTCGTGCCCGGTGTTCGACGTCAAGAACGCCTGCAACAGCATGCTCAACGGCATCCAGGTGGCCGAGGCGCTGATCCTGTCCGGGGCGCACCGCAAGGTCCTGGTCTGCTCCGGCGAGACCCCGTCGCGGGCGATCCGGTGGCGGGTCCGGGACCGGGCGCAGTTCGTGGACTCCTTCGCCGGGTACACGCTCTCCGACAGCGGGGCGGCCGTGCTCGTCGAGGCGGACCCCGAACGCGGCATCTTCCACCGCGACTTCTCCGCCGACTCCGCCGCGTGGGCGGTCGGCACCCTGCCCGGCGGCGGTTCGGTCCACCCCCGCGACCCCGAGTACTCCTACTTCCAGGGCGACGGGCGGCGGCTGAAGGAGGCCTTCGAGCGCATCGGTCCCGACATCTTCCTCAACGCGCTCAAGCGGACCGGCCTGACCTGGGACGACTTCGCCGTCGTGGCGGTCCACCAGGTCGCGATGCCGTACCTGCGCTTCCTGGCCGAGGTGCTGGACATCCCCGAGGACCGGCTGGTCGTCAGCCTGCCCGACCACGGCAACTGCGCCTCTGCCACGCTCCCGCTCCAGCTCGCGCTGGGCTCCTGGGAGCCCGGTGACCGGGTGGCGCTGCTGGGCCTGGGCGGCGGGATCAGCATGGGCGTGATGCTGGCGGAGATGTGATGGACCTGTGGGTGATAGTCCCGGCGTACAACGAGGCCGCCGGCATCGAGGCGACGCTGCGCGCGCTGGCGGCGCAGGACGACCGCGGCTTCACGCTGCTCGTGGTGGACAACGCGAGCACCGACGGCACCGCCGAGGTCGTCCGGCGGCACGGCGTCCAGGTGATCCACGAACCCCGGAAGGGCACCGGCGCGGCCTCCGACACCGGCGTGCGGTACGCCGTCGCGCACGGGGCGACCCACGTCGCCCGCACCGACGCCGACTGCCTGCCCCGTGCCGACTGGGTACGGAACATCCGCCGCGCGTTCGGCGACGGCCTGGAGATGGTCGGCGGGCGGCTCGTGCCCCGGACCGACGAGTTCCCGCTGAGGTTCTGGGAGCGGCGGCTCATCCCGTTCGTGATCGACGTGGCGGCGGCGTTCGGCCGGTTCCGGCCGGGCAACCGGGACCCGCTGCACAAGGGGCCGTACGTGATGATGCCCGGCTGCAACCTCGCGATCACCGCCGATCTCTACGAGCGTGCGGGCGGCTTCCCGCGGACCGCGATCGAGGAGGTCCACGAGGACCGCGCCCTGGTCAACCGGGTCCGCAAGGTCACCGCCGCGTACGGCTCCCGCCGCGACGTCGTGGTGTACGGCTCGGTCCGGCGGCTGCGGGCCTACGGCCTGGCCGGCACGCTGGCCTGGTACGCCGACCACCGCTACCGGCCCGACGTGGTCGACATCCGGTGATCCGGAGCGTGAACCGGCTGACGGACCGGAGCGTGAACCGGCTGACGGACCGGCTGATGGACCACGAGACGCGCCTCTACCTGGCCGCTCACCCGTTCGCCTACCCCCTGATGCGCCTGCTGGCCCGGCTCGGCCCGGTGGTCCGGGTGCCGGGGCTGGGCGTGGTGGTCAACGACGCCTCCGTGGCGCGCGCCGTGCTGACCGACGAGCGCTTCCGCAAGGACGGCCCCGGTTCGCCGGGGGACCTGTGGACGCCGGTGCTGGGGCCGTCCGTGCTGCTCAACATGGAGGGCCCGGACCACCTGGCGCTGCGCAGGAAGCTGATGCCGCTGTTCACCCCGGCCTACGTCGCGGGCCTGGTGGACGACGTGCTGCGCGAGCCGCTCGCGGCGCTGGACGCGCGCCTGGCGCGCGGCGAGACCGTCGACCTGGTGGACGCCATGCGGGTGATGGCCGGAGCCGTCATCTGCCGGATCATCGGCCTGGACCTCGGCCCGGGTCCCGGTTCACGTCCCGGCCCGGCCCCCGGAACAGGCCTCGGCTCGGCCCCCGGAACAGGCCTCGGCTCGGACCCCGGCTCACGTCCCGGCTCGGCCGCGGTCGTCGAGGCACGGGCCAGGGAGCTGTTCACCGAGGGGGAGCGGGTCGTCTCGATGGTCTCGCTGCGCTCCCGGCGGTTGTCGGACCGGCAGGTCGCGGTCGCCCGGCAGGTCCTGGACCGGATCGGGGACATCGCCCAGATCGCCTACGAGGCGGGGGACCCGTCCACGGTGATGGGCCGGATGCGGGAGTCGGGACTGTCCGCGGCCGAAGCACGAGGCGCGGCCGGGGCGTTCTTCCTGACCGGGACCGAGACCGTCGCCACCTTCGTGCCCCGCCTGGTCGCGCTGGTCTCCGACCACGGCCTCGACCTCGGCCCCGCCCTCCGGACCGGTGCGCGCCCCGGTTCCGGGACCGGAGCCGACATCGCTCCCGCGACCGGTTCCGGTTCCGGCTTCAGCACCGGGACCGGTCCCGGAACCGGCGCGGCCGTGAACGGTCTGGAGGACCTGGACCGGGTGATCGACGAGGCCATGCGGGTCACCACCCCCACCCCGCTGATGCTCCGCTCGGTCTCCGAGCCCGCGCGGGTCGGCGGGGTCGCGGTACGGCCCGGCGACCGGGTTCTGATCGTCACCCACAACTGCGCCCGCGCCCACGGCCCCTTCGACCCGTCCCGCCCGCACCCTCCCGAGCTGCGCCGCCTCTGGTTCGGCGCGGGCCCGCACTTCTGCATCGGCTACCCGCTGGCCCTGGCCGAGATCCGCGCGGTGGCCTCGACGGTGCTGTCCCGCGGCGTCCGCGTCACCGGGCGGCGCGCCGCCAGAGGGGTCCTCATCCCCACCTACGAGCACCTGTGGATCACCGCCGCATGAACGCCCCCACCTCTCCGGACCGCCCGAACCCGCCGGACCGCCGTCCCGCGGGCACCGCCGGGATCCCTTCCACCCCCTGGACCGCCGCCGCATGAACGACATCGTCACCGGGATCATGGCCGCCGCCGGGCGGGAGCCGTACCGGACCGCGCTCGTCGACGGCCGCGGCCGGGAGATCGCCTACGGCGCGCTGGCCCGCCGGGTGGACACGGTCCGGGCCGCCATGGACGGGCTGGAGCCGGGGGACGGGGTGCTGTTCGCGGTACGGCCCGGCGTGGACGCGGTGGTGACGGCGCTGGGCGCGGTGGCGGCGGGCGGGACGCTCGTACTGGCCGATCCGGGCCTGGCCCCCGGGGTGCTGGCCGCCCGGATGGCCGCCACCCGGCCCAGGTGGGTGGTGACCGAGTCGCTGCTGCACACCCTGAGCGGGCCGCTCAGGTCCCTGGCCCGCCGCCGCGGCCTGCTCCTGCCCGACCTGCGCGACCCCCTTCCCGGCCATCCGGTCCGCCACCTGTACGCCGGGCCCTGGCTGCCCGGGGTGCCGCGCGGCGCGCTGCGGCTGAGCCGCCTGCCGGAGCCGCCGGAGGGTCCCGGGAGTCCCGGACCGCGGCCGTCCCGGGCGGAGCAGCCCGCCGCGGTGATCTTCACTTCGGGGACCACGGCCAGCCCGCGCGGGGTGGTGCACACGCGGGGGTCGCTCGCGGCGGGGCTGGAGATGTTCCGCGGCGCCTTCCCGCTCGGGCCGGGCGACGTCGTGCACACCGACCAGCTGATGCTGGGGCTGCCCGCGCTGATGGCCGGGGCCACCTGGTCGCTGCCGGGCAGGGGACCCCTCGCGGCGGAGCTGGCGGAGCGGAGGGCCACCCACGCCTTCGCCGTCCCGGTCCGCCTGGGCCGGCTGCTCCGCGAGACGCCCCGGCTGCCGAAGACGCTCCGCCACCTGCTGCTCGGCTCCGCCCCCGCGCCGGCCGGGGTGCTCCGCCGGGCGGTCGCCGCCGGTCCGGAGGTGCTGTCGGTCTACGCGATGACCGAGGCCCTGCCCGTCTCGATCGCCTCGGCGGAGGAGAAGCTCGCCCACACCGGGTCGGGCGCCGAGGGCGACCTGCTCGGAGCTCCCCTGCCGGGGGTGGGGGCACGTCTGGCCGAGGACGGCGAGCTGCTGGTCTCCGGGCCGCACCTGGCCGGCCGCTACCTGGGCGGGGAGCCGCTGCGCGAGGTCGCCACCGGTGACCTGGTCCGGATCTCCGGCGGCCGCCTGATCCTGCTCGGCCGGAAGAAGGACATGATCCTGCGCGACGGGTTCAACATCTACCCCGGCCTCTACGAGCCCGCGATCACGGCGCTGCCCGGCGTCGCCGAGGCCGCCATCGTCGGCCTGGCCGACCCGGAGACCGGTGACGAGGAGGTCGTGCTCGCCGTCGTCCCCGCGTCCGGCTACGACGAGGCGCGGCTGCGCGGGGCCCTGCCGGACCTGGTGGACGCCGGCGCCCTCCCCGACCGGATCGTCGCACTCGGCGCCTTCCCCCGCTCCGGCCGCGCCGACAAGCTCGACCGCGCCGCGCTCCGCGCCCTGGTGGCCCGGTGAGCGCCGCGGTCGGCGGCCGGACGAGCGGCCGGGTGAACGGCCCGGCGGGGCAGGCATCGGCGGCCGGAAGGGACGGGGTCCGGCGATGAGGATCGCGGTGACGGGCGCGTCGGGGTTCGCGGGCGGCGCGGTGTGCCGGGCGGCCCGAGCCGAGGGCTGGGAGGTGCACGCCTTCGGGCGGCGGCCCGCGGTGCAGCCCGCCCACGTGGGCGGCGCGCCGTACCTGGCGTGGGACCTGCTCGGCGGGCGGGGACCGCGGCCCGCGCTGCCGGAGGTGGACGCGGTGGTCCACTGCGCGGGCGGCGTCACGGACTGGGGGCCGCCGGCGGAGATCTGGGCGGCCAACGTGGCCGGGACGCGGAGCGCGGCGGAGGCGTTCCCCCGGGCCGGGTTCGTGCACGTGAGCACGGCGAGCGTCTACGACCCGTTCCGGCCGACCGTGATGGCGCGCGAGGACGAGGCTCCGGTCGCACGGTACGTCAACGCCTACGGCGCGTCCAAGGCCGCCGCGGAGCGGGTCGCGGCGGAGGCGGCCCCGGGCCGGACGATCGTCCTGCGCCCGCACGCCGTCTACGGTCCCGGGGACACGACGCTGCTCCCCCGCGTGCTCGGCGCGGTCCGGGGCCGGCGGCTGGTCGCCGTGGGCGACGGGCGGCAGCGGGTCAGCCTCACCTCGGTGGGGAACCTGGCCCGGGCCTGCCTGCTCGCGGCCGAGGCCGTACGGCGCGGCACCTGCGGTGTCCTCAACGTCACCGACGCCGAGCCGGTCGTCCTGGACGACGCGCTGCGCGCGATCCTGCGGGAGCGGGGCGTCGCCGCGGAGCCGTACTACCTGCCGCTCCGGCTCGCCGAGCCCGTCGCCGCCGTCGCCGAGACGGCCGCCCGGTTGCTCGGGCGGACGAGGCCGCCCCGCCTGACCCGGTACGCCGTCGGCCATCTGGCCGTCGAACGCACGCTGGACATCACCGCCGCCCGCGAGGTGCTCGGCTACCGTCCGGCGCCCACGTCGTTCGCGGGCGCCGCGGACTGGTGAGCCCGGCGGGGGCGGTATCCCCAGCCGGATCGATCGTGACATGACCCAATACATGGGCTAATAAGCCGATATCCGGCACTAACCTGCGGCAGCCTCGGAGACGCACGGGGAATAGTGAAGAGATGGCAGGTCACAGGCGCCGTCCCGGCATCGGATCGAGCCTGGCGTTCACGCTCGGCTCGGCGGTGCTGTGGGGCCTGGCCCACCTGCGGGCCGGACGGCGCAGGACGGGCGTCCTGCTCATGGTCTCCTCCCTGACCGTGATCACCGCGGCCGCGACCGCGTTCCTCACCGCCGAGTCCTTCCTGCTGACCCTGGCCGTGCGCCCCGGCTGGCTGCAGGCCTTCGGGGCGGTGGCGCTGCTGCTGGGGACCGTCACCGTGGCCGTGGTCATCCGGTCCTACCGGCTCCTCCGGCCGGAGGGCCTCGGCCGTGCCGGCCGCCGCCTGTCCGCCTTCGCCGTGGGCCTGCTGTGCGTGCTGGTGATGCTCCCCGCGATGTACGCCGCCCGGCTCGCGCACGTCTCCCAGCACGTGATGACCACGCTGTTCGCGGCCGGTCCCACCCCCGTGCCGGCCGACCCGTGGCAGGGCCGGGAGCGGCTCAACGTCCTGCTGGTCGGCGCGGACGCCGCCACCGGCCGGTACGGCGTGCGCACCGACAGCGTGACCGTGGCGAGCGTCGACACCCGCACCGGCGACACGGTCCTGCTCGGCCTGCCCCGCAACCTGGGGCACGTCCCCATGCCGGCCGGCCCGGCCCGCGACCGTTTCCCGCACGGCTTCGCGGGCGAACCGCCGCACACGCCGGGGATCCTGAACGAGATCTGGCAGTACGCCGAGGACCACCCCGAGACGGTCCCCGGCACCCCCGACGGCGAGCGCGGTCCCACCCTGCTGAAGCGGGCGGTCGGCGACGTCCTCGGCCTGGACCTGCCCTACTACGCGATGGTCGACATGCGGGGCTTCGCCAAGATGATCGACGCGATGGGTGGTGTGCGGCTCACCGTGCCCGAGCCCATCGTGTACGGCAGGCGGAACGAGGGCGTCGTCCAGCCGGGCACCCGCGTCCTGTCCGGCGAGGAGGCGCTCTGGTACGGCCGCTCCCGCACCCACACCAGCGACTACGTCCGGATGAGCCGGCAGAAGTGCCTGCTGAACGCCGTGGCCAAGCAGGCCGACCCGGTGACGGTCATCGGCGGCTTCGAGGAGATCGCGGACGCCGCGCTGGACACGGTGTCCACCGACATCCCCCGGGCGCTCCTGCCCCACCTGGTCGACCTGGCCGAGAAGGTGAAGGGGACCCGGATCAGGAGCCTGCAATTCGTCCCGCCGGTGATCGACCCCGTCGCACCCGACTACGCCCTGATCAGGCGGAAGGCCGCCGCGGCCCTGTCCCCGGCCGCCACCGCCGCACCCCGCCCCGCGCCGCGGCAGGCCCCCGCCCCCGCTCCGCCGGCGCGCACACCGGCGACACCGGCGGACCCGGAATCCGGGCCGGGCCCGGCGCCGGAACCCGGCTCGACGGCGACGGCGACGCCCTCACCGACGCCCACACCCACGCCGCAGGAGACCGTCGTCCTCGACGAGACCTGCCCCTGACGCCCGGCGGATCCTCGGACGGCCTCGCGGCTACGGGTGCGCCGTCCCGGCCCCCGCTGCGACCCCCGCCCTGGCCATGCCCGCGACCACCAGGTGGTGGAAGGGGCGGATGACGTTGAAGTAGACCGGCCCGGTCCAGCGGTGGTACTTCACGACGGTCACGACGTGGAAGCGGCCGGGCTCGGCCACCACCGCGATCCACGCGCTCAGGTGCGACTCCGTGGTGCCCGCCACGAAGTAGCGCCCCTCCTCGGCCTCGGTGACGGTGAAGAAGGCCAGCTTCTCTCCGGGAGTGAACGGGACGTCCTGCGGACGCGTGCCCGCGGCCGAGGGCAGCTCGCCCTGGCGCATGCCGAGCAGGCGCACGAACCCCGCCCGGACGCGGTAGAGGAAGCGCATCCAGCCCGGCTCGTAGGAGATGAGCCCGGCCAGGAACTCCCTGAGGGTGACGCCCCCCTCGACTGTCTTGACGTCCACGTGGTCCGCGTCCTGGGTGAGGGCGCGGAGCTCCGGCCATTCGACGGCGTGCGGCATGGTCGCTCCCGATCGGAGAGTAGGGGGCGGGGCGGCCGGATCCGGGCCCTCCGAAGGGCTCCGGCCCGGCCGGCCCCGCCGGGTCGCCACTCGAGACGATTCCATACGGCACCGTACGGTTCGCATCCGGGGCCCCCGGACGGAGGTCACGGCACGCTCCTTTTTCCGCCAACCCCCACCCGGAGCTCACCCGCCGTGGCATGATGGCCACTCACAGAGGTTGCAATGGTTTTCATAATCAGATTGGATCGTCATCGTGAGGGTGGCATTCGTCGGCAAGGGCGGCAGCGGCAAGACGACTCTGTCGGCGCTGTTCGCGAGATACACGGCGCGTCAGGGCGGCCCGGTCGTCGCCGTCGACGCCGACATCAACCAGCACCTGGGCATGGTGCTGGGCGTGGAGGAGGACGGGCTGCCCCGCCCCATGGGCTCCCACCTGGCCGAGATCAAGGAATGGCTGCGCGGCGACAACCCCCGCATCACCTCGGCCGCCGCCATGGTCAAGACCACCCCGCCCGGCCGCGGCTCCCGGCTGCTGGGCCTGGACCCGGCCGACGACCCGGTCCACGCCCGCTTCTCGGCCGTGACACCGGAGGGCCTCCGCCTGATGGTCACCGGCCCGTTCAGCGAGGAGGACCTCGGCGTCGCCTGCTACCACTCCAAGGTCGGCGCGGTCGAGCTCTACCTCAACCACCTCGTCGACGGCCACGGCGAGCACGTCGTGGTGGACATGACCGCCGGAGCGGACTCCTTCGCCTCCGGCCTGTTCACCCGCTTCGACATGACCTTCCTGGTCGCCGAGCCGACCCGGCAGGGCGTCGGCGTCTACCGGCAGTACCGCGAGTACGCCGCCGCCTACGACGTGCCCCTCGCCGTCGTCGGCAACAAGGTCCAGGACCCCGGCGACGTCGCCTTCCTGCGCGAGCACGTCGGCGACGACCTGCTCGTCTGCCTGGAGCACTCGGCCGCGGTGCGGGCCATGGAGCAGGGCCGCCCGTTCACCCTCGAGGACCTGGAGCCCGCCAACGCCGACGCCCTCGGCGCGCTGCTGAAGCACGTCGACTCCCAGGAGAAGGACTGGGAGCGGTTCGGCCGCCAGACCGTCGAGTTCCATCTGCGCAACGCCCGGGCCTGGGCGAACCGGGCCGTCGGCGAGGACCTCGCCGCCCAGGTCGACCCGGACTTCGTCTTCGGGCCCACACGAGTGTCGCTCCAGCGCTAGGTGGAGCGGCGGCCGGACCCGATCTAGTGTCTGAAAGATCCCCTTCCCGAGAGGAGAACGCAGCATGTCGCTGACCGTTTCCAAGGACCTTCTCGACCAGGCCCAGGCCGGCGAGGTGGACGACGCGGCGTTCGTCGCCTGCGTCCGCGACTCCCTGCCCTACGCCTGGTCCCTGATCGACGACCTGGTCCGGGAGCGGGCGCGCACCGGCGCCGAGTTCACCGACAACACCGTCCCCCCGCCCAGCGAGGAGGCCCGCGGCCAGCTCCTGCGCTGCCTGGCCAGCGACGCCATGCGCGGCGCCCTGGAGCGCCACTTCGGAGTGAAGCTGGCCTTCCAGAACTGCCACCGGGTCGCGGTCTTCGACCCGTCCGCCACCGCGGCCCACGCCGAGTTCACCACCGCCCGCTCCCAGATCCTCAACCAGTCCCCCGAGCTCGTCGACTGCTGACCGGGCCCCGCCCAGGGCGCGGACCACCGTCCGCGCCCTTTCCCGTTCCCAGGACGCCGTGAATTCGCACGACACCATGGAATCGCGAGCCTCCTGAGCGGCGCCGAAGAGTCTCGGCGGCCGGATGACGAGCAATCGCAGCACGCGGCGCAGCGGGAACCCGTGGGCATCGGCGAGGCCGCCGGCGGCACCGGCGAAGCGGCCCGAACCGGTCAGCGGATCCGGGGCAGGACCTCGGTGCCGAGGCGTCTGATGTTCTCCAGCGTCCGGGCGTGCTCGCCCGCGCCCTCGACCATCAGGATCAGGTGCCGCAGGCCCGTCACGGCGGCGGTCCGCCGGATCGACGCGACGCAGTGGTCCGCCGAGCCGACCGGATGCGTCGCGCACAGGAAGTCCACGTAGGCCGGGACGTCCCGACGAGGCCGGGGCCGCCCGTCCACCGGTACGTATCCCGCCAGCCCCGGCCCCAGCCAACGCGGCATGCTCTCCCTCAGCTCCCGTACGGCCTGCGCCGTCGAGTCGGCCACGTACCCCACGGCGGCGGCGACGTGCCCGGGGTCCCGTCGCCCCTCCTGACCGCGCACCGGGGCGGCCTCCTGACCGGGCCCCACCTGACCGGACCCGGTCCGGCCCTGTCCCACCGGACCGGGTCCCGCCCGGCGCCGCCCCGCCGGTCCTGGTGTCGGTGCGTCCGCCCGTCCCGGGTCCGCGGCGTCGTAGGCCCGGATCATGGCCGCCTTCTCCTCGTCGCCGACGTGCATGCCGAGCAGCATCGGCAGCCCTCGCGCGGCGGCCAGCGCCGCGGTCCCCGGTGAGGTGCAGGCCACCACCGGCCGCAGCCGCGCCGCCGGGACCACCGGCACCCGGCGAAACTTGAAGAACTCCCCGTCGGCCGCGACCTCGCCCCGCTCCAGCGCCGCGCAGAGCAGGTCGAGCGACTCGGCGAAGCCACGCTCGAACCGGTCCAGCCCGGTGCCGAACACCTCCAGGTCCACCCACGGCCCGCCCCGGCCCACGCCCAGCAGGAAGCGCCCGCCCGAGACCTGGTCGAGGACGGCCGCCTGCTCGGCCAGGTCGACGGGGTGCCGGGTGGACAGCACGCTCACCGCCGTCCCCACCCGGATCCGGGTCGTACGGCCCAGCGCCACCCCGGCCAGCGTCGCCGCCGACGGGCACACGCCGTACGACATGAAGTGGTGCTCGGCGATCCACGCGTCGTCGAACCCGGCCTCCTCGGCGGCGACGACCGCCTCGACCGTGTCCCGCAGCACCTCGCCCGGCGGGCGGCCGGGGAAGCCCGCCGCGACCAGGAAGACGCCGATCCGCATCGCCCCGGCCGTCCCCATCGCCCCGGCTACCCGAAGAGCCCGAGCTGGCCCGCGCCCGCCGCGGCGTCGCGGTGCCTCCTGAGGTGGCGCCAGCGGGGCAGCTTGTCGAGGTAGGACCAGGACAGCCGGTGGTGCTCGGTCGGGCCGTGCTCGGCGAGGGCCTTCTGGTGGACCGGGGAGGGGTAGCCGGCGTTGCTCGCGAAGCCGTACGCGTCGAGGCCGAGGGAGGCCATGTAGGCGTCGCGGCGGACCTTGGCGATCACCGAGGCGGCGGCGACGGAGACACAGGACAGGTCGCCCTTGATCTCGCACCGGACCTGCCAGGGCGGGCCCAGGTAGTCGTGCTTGCCGTCCAGGATCACCGCGTCGGGCCGGACCGGCAGCTCGGCGAGGGCGCGGCGGGCGGCCCGGCGCAGCGCCTCGGTCATGCCGAGGGCGTCGATCTCCTCGTGGGACGCCTCGCCGTACCCGATCCCGGCGGCCCAGCCGGTGATCTCGGCGACCATCGCCTCGCGGCGGGCCCGGCTGAGCAGCTTGGAGTCGGTGAGCCCGGCGGGCGGCTCGGACAGGTCCGTGACCACCGCGCAGACCGCCACCGGCCCGGCCCACGCCCCCCGGCCGACCTCGTCGATCCCGGCCACCAGCTTCGACCCGCCGTCCGACAGCAGGCTCTCGAGCGCGTAGGAGGGAGGCACAGGAGAAGCCTAACCTCGCGTTCTCGCCGCGGGGACGGCCTGGCTCGGCCGTCCGAACGCGGAGAGCGCCCGAACCGGGATGATCGGACTCATCGGCCGCGGCCCGGGCGGCGGTCTCCCCCGCCAAGCGTCGTGGCCGGGCGCGGGAGTCCCGACCTCGGCACGGAGGTCGCCAGAGGTCATGACGCGGCTCCGGTGAGCTGGGCGTGAAGGCGCCTGCACTCGTGGGCGAAGCGGGTCGTCCGGCGCCCGCGTGCGAGCTCGGCGATCACCGGGATCTCCCCGCGCGCGCCGGTCCAGCCCGCCACGTCTGCGGCGAAGGCGACGAGCTCGGCGTGGGTCGCGGTGATGCGCCGCCCCTCGCCCGGCGGCGTCCCGGGCAGCATCCCGGGCAGCAGAGCGCGCAGGATGCGCCACACCTCGTGGTGGCCGCCGGCGTCGGCCAGCTCGGCCAGGGCCGCGAGGGCGGGGCGGGTCTCCTGCCAGGTGCGGCGCAGCACCAGCGCGAGCTGGCGGCCGATCGCCTCGGCGGGCAGTTCCCCTCCGGCGGCCATGCCCAGGACCAGCGGGATCATGCCGGGCACGCCGCCGGCCAGGAGAAAGGCGAGGATCACCGCCGTGGACTCGCCCATCGGGCCCTGGGCGGTCTCCAGCCCGGTGATCTCCGAGGGCGTCACCCGCGTGCCCCAGCCGCCGCGCAGCAGGTAGGGCAGGAAGTTGACGGCCACGACCTCGCGGTGCGAGGGCAGCATGGCGGGCCACGCCCGGAGCGTGCCGCTGAACTCGTCGATCGCCCAGTCGGACGGCTCGCGCAGCAGCACCTCGTCGATCAGCCGGTGGCCGGTCGGGGCCGCCACCCGCAGCACCGGCTGCAGCCTGACCTGGGTGAAGTGCTCCGGTTCGCCGTCGCCGAACTCGACCATGGACGCGTCCACCATGTGCCGCCACACGTGGCCGCACTCGGGGTCGGCCATGCCGTCACCGGCGAGCCAGCGGGCGGCCGAGCGCGCCGCCTCCGAGTCGACCTCGGCGGCCCGGTCGGCCGCGGCCGGGTGGCCGCCCCGGGGCAGCCGCAGCAGCGCCTGCGCCAGGTCGGCCGGGAGCGGTTCCACCCCGGCGGCGGCGCAGGCCTCCAGCCGGTCGACCAGCACGTCGGGGTCGAGGTGGCCGCTCGTCCAGGTCGGCGTGGCCAGCAGCACGGGCGGCAGGGTGCCGTTGCGGAGGGCTTCGGCGAGCTCCGCGTAGCGGTGCAGCAGGAAGTCGTGGGGCGGGGGCACACGGTTGGGGTGGGGCAGCCGGTTGCGCCGCCGCCACTCGTCGTGCTCGGGCAGCGCCTCGCGCAGGAAGGAGCGCAGCCGGGGCGGGACGAAGACGACGGTCACCTCCACGAGCGGCTCGTCCGGGCCCGGCGGGGGCACCGGCTTCCCGGCCCGCATCGCCATGATCCGGGCGGGGTCCACGCCGAGCTCGGCCATGCGCTCGTAGGCGCGGTCGAGGACGTGGAACGGCATGGCCTCCACGGAGTCGTCGTACAGGACGCCGGGTCTCGTCCGCACCGGATGGGGGTGATCCGGCAGCCCGTCGTCGTAGAGCTCCTCGTCGTAGAGCTCCTCGTCCTCCTCGTCGTCGGCACCGGGACGCCACCGCTGCTCGTCGTCGGTGGGCGGGCCGTACAGGTGGATCCGGCCCCCGGCGAAGGGGATCCGCCGGTCGCCCTCGTGGGCCACCGCCCCGTCCGGGCCGTCGTCGCTGGTCCAGGTGATGAAGAAGGCGCGCAGCGGGGCGTCGTCGTCGAGGTAGCGGCCGGGCCGCCAGAAGCCGCTCACCGTGATCCGCCGGGGTCCCGGTTCCGGATCGGGCTCCTCGCCACGGGTGAGGGTGCGCACTCCCACGGAGTGGTTCGCGCTGTCCCAGAACTTCTCCGGCCCGATCGGCGGCAGCTCCGGCACGCTCCCGGGGGTGACCAGCTCGGCGGCCAGCGCCGCCTGCCAGTCGGCGGGGTCCAGACGCACTTCTCTGGAGCGCCAGTGGCCCGGGTCCTGCTCGACGCGGGGCGTGAGCCTGCGGCGCAGTCCCGCCCGGTCGTCGGTGATCCCGGCGACGAAGGCCGCCAGCCAGAGCTCCTGGCCGATCCAGCGCTCGTGGTGGTCGGCGGAGACCGACGGCTCGGGGAACCGCTGCGCCTCCGGCGGCTCGGGCAGCGGTGGGAACTCCTTCTGCGCCGGCAGGTCCTCGACCAGGGTCTCCCCGCCGAACCGCTCGGCCAGCCTCGCGCCCAGATCGGGAGGGAGATGGCTGACGCCGTCGAGGATCGTCTCGGCCTGGTCGGCGAACAGGTCGGCGTGTTTCAGGGTCAGCTCGGCCGCGCGGTTGCGCACGTCGAAGGACTTGTGCGCGTACGCCGTGGTCAGCGCGGTCGTGAAATCGACGGCCGTCTCGGGTGCGGCCCGGATCGCCTGGTCGAGCCAGCGCAGGCCCGTGGCGGCGAGCTTGGCCTCGTCCCGGAAGGTGAGAGCGTCGACCGCCTCGACCAGGTCGGCATGGTCGAGCGGCATCGCCTCGCGCACCTGCCCGGCGGCCAGCTCGGCGACCGTGCCCGGAGCCGACGGCAGCAACCGCAGGTAGTCGCGCAGCCGGGGGGCGGACTCCGCGGGCGTGGGGTCGAGGAGCGTGTGCAGCCGGACGAAGAACCGCAGGTCCTGTGCCTCACCGCCGCGCAGGAAACGGCTCACGCAGCCGTCGAGCGCCTGCTCCCTGGGCAGCTCGCGGGCGGCGGCGGCCAGCCAGCGGGTCGGCAGGGGATCCAGCCGCTCGTCGCGGAGGACGCGGCCCGCGCCGTCGGCGTCGAAGACACGGGGCAGCAGCACGGGGGTCAGCGGGTCGCCGGGCACGCTCGGCGCGGCCAGCCAGGCGGCCACCAGCGGGTCGTGGTCGGGCGGCACGGCGCCGGACTCACGCAGCAGCGCCACGGCCAGCGGCGCGATGCGGTCGGCGGGACGGCGCACCCGCCGGGCCAGCCGTACCGCGACGTCACGGCGCCATTCCCGGGGGCGGGCGGCGGCCACCCGGCACACCCGGGCGACGTCGGGGTCCTCGGCCCAGCGGCGGTTGACGTCGCGGCCGGTCATCCAGGTCACCGCGGCCGCCGGGCCGGTGATGACGCCGACACCGGTCAGCAGCAGCGCGCCGGCCAGTTCGTCGAGCAGGTCGCCGACCTCCCAGGAGGCCATCTCCTCGAAGTCGTCGGGATGTTCGGCGCGCACCTGCTCGGTGCGGGCGCGGCGCAGTTCCTTCACGAGGCCGGGCAACCGCCCGGCCAGCTCGGCGCGCTCCTCCTCGGTGAGCGTGACCAGCCGGTCGGCCAGGCGGGTGACCTGGTTGCGGGTGACCAGGTCGCAGATCTCCGTCCAGAGGGTCATCGGGACGCCTCCACGGCGGCGCGGGCGACGATCCGGGCGGCCAGCACGTGCTTGCACGGCCCGCGGGAGCCGCGGTGGTCCCACCACCACTCGCAGGTGCAGGAACCGTCGGTCAGCGAGACCCGGCGCGCGCCGCCCGGGGTGCGGACGGTGGCCTGCTCGCCCTCGAGGTGCACGGCGCCCGCGTCGACGAGCTTGCGCGCCTTGGCCAGCCGCGGGTTGAGCAGGATCACGTTGTCCTTGTCATAGGGCAGTTCGCGGTGGAAGTGGGCGGCCTCCGACAGGTCGTAGCCGACCCGGCCGGCGACGCCGAGCCGCGTCAGCGCGGCCCGCACCCGGTCGGCGGGGATGCCCGCGCGGTCGGCCAGCAGGCCGATCTCGACCTCGGGCTCGAAGTTGAGCAGCATGCCCACCACGTCGGCGTCGTCCTCGGCCTCGTCGGTGGCCAGGTCGTCGAGCACCGCGCCCTCGCCGGAGAAGCCCCGCCAGCGCTCGGGTGAGAGGGTGAGCGTGTAGCGCATGCCCGGCAGCTCCAGCTCCCAGGCGCTGGAGGCGTCGTCGGCCGGGCCGTACACCCGGAGGGACTTCGCGAAGCGCAGCAGCGGCAGGAGGGTGCCGAGCCGGTTGGGGCCGGCGAGCCGGACCGAGCCCGGGACCTGGCGGTCGGAGACCTTCAGGTCCCGCCCCGCCTGCGCCACCCACACCGTGCCCTTCCTGGGCAGCCCGCGCAGGAACCGGACCGCCGCCATGCCGGTCAGCTCACCGCGCTGGTCCATGCCCGAGGCGATGACCTGGACCTCGGCGAAGCCGCGCAACCAGCGCTCGGGCAGCGGCACCTTCTTCTCCACCACCGCGCCGTCCGCCGTGGTCACGACCAGCTCGTCGAGCCCGACCCCCAGGTGCAGCGGGTCACGCGGGCCGATGCGCGCCAGCGCCTCCCGGAGCGGCGCGTTCACGTCGACGTTGGTGGTGCCCCGGTCGAACACCTCGCCGTCGAGCGCGCCGCTCAGCAGATCGAGCCGGGCGTACACGCCGCCGCAGGCCGAGAACGACTCGAACCGCAACCGGTCCCCGTTGCACGTCACCACCGGGTCGCGCACCCAGCCGGGCCGCGCCTGCGGCTGGTGGTAGCGGGCCAGCGCCACGTCGGCGACGCCGAGCAGCGCCGCCGCGGCGGGGGCCGCCTGGGTCACCACGCCGCTGAAGAACCGGGGGGCCAATGCCGGGCCGGACAGGGCCCGCCCGCCGGAGGTCGCCAGCCCGAGGCGGCCGTCGACGAGGGAGGAGGGCGCGGCGTACGTGTACGCCTGCGTCGCTGAAGTCATGGCCGGGACGTTAGATCGCCCCACCGACAAACCGGCGCGGCGGATCCGGCCTCGTCCGTCCTCGGGTCCGCGGTCACGGACCCGGCCACGCCCGCCCTCGGGTCCGCGGTCACGGACCCGGCCTCGCCGTCCTCGGGTCCGCGGTCACCTCACCGCGGGTTCGAGGGCGGTGAGGTCCGCCGCGAGGTAGCGGGCGGCGGTGTGGACGGCCCGGAGGGTCACCGCGACCGCGGGACGGTGCACGCTGGAGGCGCGGACGACCGCGTGCACGTCGCGACCGGCCGGGGTCCCCGGGATCTCCCGGACGGCGATGCCGCGCACGCCCGCCGCCAGGGCCAGGGCGGGCACCGCGGCGATGCCGACGCCCTTGGCGACCAGGCTGAGGACGGTGCTCAGCCCCTCGAACTCCCACGGCACCGGCCCGGCTCCGCCGACCTCGGCCATCATGCGGTCGACGGCCATCCGGGAGGGCTCGCCGTCCGGGGTGGCCATCCACGGCTCGTCGCGCAGCTCCGCCAGGTCGACCGGCTCGTCCGGTGAGGCGAGGCGGTGCGTGCGCGGCACCACGAGCACCAGCGGGTCGCGCAGCAGCGGGAAGACCCGCATGGTCTCCGACTCGCGCATCCGGCCGTACCAGTCGTCCACCACGGCGATGTCGGCCGTGCCCGACTGGACCTCGCGGGCGCCCCGCCCCGAGCGGCCCTGCACCATCCGGAGGGTCAGCGCGGTGTGGCGGCGCAGCAGCCGGGCCAGGGCGGGCGCGAAGGCCACGGCTGCGGTGGGGAAGGCGGTGACGGTGACCCGGCCCGACGGGGTGCCCGCCTGGGCGGACAGATCGGACTCGGCGGCCTCCACCATGGCCAGGATGCGCTCGGCGTGCTCGACGAGGCGGCGGCCCGCGTCGGTCAGCTCGGCGCTGCGGGCGGTCCGGTCGATCAGCGTGGCGCCGGACTCGCGCTCCAGCGCGGCCAGTTGCTGGGAGACCGCCGACGGGCTGTACCCGAGGGAGGCGGCGGTCGCGGCGATGCTCCCCTTCCGGGCGAACTCGCAGATCAAGGCCAGGCGGCGCAGGTCGAGCATCGGATCTCCTTACGCCCACCCACATGAATCGAAGCTTGTCGTGATGCCTCCATCCCACCACGCTGGGAACGTTCCGCACCACAGGGGGGAATCATCATGAACATCACCGTTTCCGCCACTTTGGCGGCAAATGAGGAAATCGACCGGCGACGGCGCGCGGGCCACCGCGTGCTGAACCTCGCCTTCGGCGAGGCGGGCCTGCCGGTCCACCCCGCACTGCAGGAGCGGCTCTCCGCCGCGGCCGGGCAGAACGGGTACGGACCGGTCGCGGGAGCCGCCGCGCTGCGCGAGGCGGCGGCCGGATACTGGACCCGCCGGCGCCTGCCCACCGACCCCGGGCTCGTCGTCTGCGGCCCCGGCAGCAAGCCCCTGCTGTACGGCCTGCTGCTCGCGATCGGCGGCGACATCGTGCTGCCCGTGCCGAGCTGGGTCAGCTACGCCGCCCAGGCCGAGCTGGCCGGGGCGCGCTCCCTGCCCGTCCCGGCGCTTCCCGGCGGGGGCGGCGCGCCGGACCCGGAGCGGGTGGTCCCCGCCGTCCTGCGGGCCCGCGCCGCGGGCCGGGACGTGCGCTCGCTGCTGGTCACGCTCCCCGACAACCCCAGCGGGACGCTCGCGGGGGCGGACACGGTCAAGCAGCTCGCCGAGGTCGCCCGCGAGCTCGACCTGGTGATCGTCTCCGATGAGATCTACCGCGACCTCGTCCACGACCCGGACGCCGGCTTCCTCAGCCCCGCCGAGGCGGCTCCCGAACGCACCGTCGTCACCAGCGGGCTCAGCAAGAGCCTGGCCCTGGGCGGCTGGCGGATCGGCGTGGCCCGGCTGCCCTCCGCCCGGCTGCGCGACCGGCTGCTCGCGGTGGCCAGTGAGATCTGGTCCAGCCCGGCCGCCCCCGTCCAGCAGGCCGCGGCCTACGCCTACACCGAGCCCCCCGAGCTCGTCGAGCGGATCGGCCGCAGCAGGCGGCTGCACGCCGCGGTCGCGCGGGCGGTGCACGCCCGGCTCACCGCGGCGGGCCTGCGGACCGCCGCCCCGCAGGGGGGCTTCTACCTCTATCCGGACTTCACCGGCCGCCTGGACCCCTCCAGGGCAGGCCGGGACGTCTCCACCTCCGCCGGGCTGGCCGCGCTCCTGCTCGACGCGTACGGTGTCGGCGTGCTCCCGGGGCACGCCTTCGGCGACGATCCGGCGGCGCTCCGGGTCCGGATGGCGACCAGCCTCCTGTACGGCGGGACCACCGAGCAGCGGCTGGCCGCGCTGAGCGCCCCGGACCCCCTCGCTCTGCCCTGGATCGCGGCCTCCCTCGACCACCTCGGCGAGGCCCTCGACGGCCTGGTCGCCCCGCGCTCCGCCCGCTGAGGAGGACCGCCGCCGGACCGCGTCGTCCGGTGCTCCGACCGCTGAGGAGGCCTGCCGCCGGGCCGTACGTCTCAGTTTGGAGAAGGCCCGCCGGAGTGCGCGGACCGCGTGCCGGAGGATACCCTTCTGAGCTGCGGTTTCATCCATCCCTCGCGATCGGTCGGGTGCTTTCCCGGACGCTCACGAAGATGTACCGCGCCATTTGGCATTGAGCGTCGCAGAGAGCCCCCATCATGTGCTCATGCCCGCTTTTGTCACCCTGTCCGGGCGCTTCGTGCGCCTGGAGCCGCTCAGCCTCGCGGCCATCGACGACCTCGTCGCCGCGGCGGGTGAAGACCGTACGACGTACGGGTTCACCCGCGTCCCCCATGGCCGGGACGAGATGGCCTCCTACGTGGAGGCCGCTCTGGCTGAGCAGGCGGAGGGCCGCACGATGCCCTTCGCCATCCGGTGGCTGCACACCGACCGAATCGTCGGTGCCACCCGTCTCATGAACCTGGAGTACTGGCAGGGCCCCATGCCCTGGCCGCCGGGCGCGCGTGGAGCGGTGGGCGAGGTCCCGTCCGTGGCGGACATCGGTTACACCTGGCTGGCCGCCTCGGCCCAGGGGACCGGCGTCAACCGGGAGAGCAAGTACCTGATGCTCTCGCTCGCCTTCGAGACCTGGCAGGTCCACCGCGTCACCCTCAAGGCGGACGTGCGGAACGCACGCTCCCGGGCCGCCATCGAAGCCCTCGGCGCGCACCTCGACGGTGTGCGGCGGGCGGAGAGCCGAGGCGCCGACGACACGGTCCGAGATACCGCGTTCTACTCGATCCTGAGTTCCGAATGGCCGCTCGTGCGAGAACGCCTGCACGAGCGGCTCGGACTCGTCGAGGCCGCGTGAACGTCACCGCAACTTCGAAATAGTGACTCCTCCGCTCCCTGAAGGGAGCGGCTTCTCGCTTTCCTCTGCCGAGGTGGGCGACGGACAAGCCCTGCCCGTTTCAAGCAAAGAAACCGTAACAGGGAAGCGACTCCCCTGCCGGGTGAAACCGGCAGTCCCCTCGCTGGATCTGATGGAGAAAGGCCCGCTCGGAATTCATTCCGAGCGGGCCTTTTCCGTCGGCGGCACCCCCTGCCGCCGCCACCCCCGTCAACCGGGCACGGCCGCCCCCGTAGGGGCCGTGCTCGGTTGCGGCACCAGCATCCCGCCCGGGGTTCAACGCCCGATCAACGGCCGATCAACGCTCCGACTGGCCGGTCGTCCAGGCGAGCTATGGGGCGGGGAACAAAGGATCTATTATTTGGACATAAAACTTCCCATTAGGGCGGAGATACCGGACATGGCTGCACAGGACGGCGAAAACGGCCTGCGCTTCGCCGTACTCGGCCCCGTCCAGGCCTGGCGCGACGGCGCCGAGCTGGACCTGGGCACCCCGTTGCAACGTTCCATTCTGGCGATGCTGCTGATCCGCGAGGGGCGGGCCGTGACACCGGCCGAGATGATCGACGGCGTCTGGGGGGAGGAGGCCCCTCCCCGCGCCCTCGGCGCGCTGCGCACCTACGTCTCCCGGCTGCGCGCCGTGCTCGAACCGGACCGCTCCCCCCGCACCCCGCCGACGCTGCTCACCTCGGTCGGCCGGGGCTACGCGCTGCGACTGGCCGGGGCCTGGTTCGACCTGAACCGCTTCGAGGCCGGGATCCAGGAGGCGGAGGCGACCCGCCGCGCCGGGGACCCCGGCGGGGCGGCCGAGATCCTGCGCGCGGCGCTGGCGCTGTGCACCGGCGAACCGCTGGCCGGAGCCGTCGGCCCCTACGTCGAGCACCAGCGCGACCGGCTGGTGGAGTGCCGGATGAGCGCACTGGAAACCCTGATGGACCTCGACCTGGAGCTCGGCCGGCACGCCGAGGTCGTCTCCGACCTGATCGCGCTCACCGGCGACCACCCGCTCCGCGAACGGCTGCGCGCCCAGCTCATGCTCGCCTACTACCGGTGCGGGCGGCAGGCGGACGCGCTGGCGGTCTTCACCGACACCCGCCGGGCGCTCGTCGACGAGCTGGGCATCGATCCCGGGCCCGAGCTGACCGCCCTGCACCGGCGCATCCTCTCCGGCGACCCGGCCCTCGCCGCCCCTCCCGCCGCCCCTCGTGCCGCCTCTTCCGCCGCCCCGCAACGGCCCTCCACGCCCGTGCCCGTGCCCGTGCCGGGAGAGGGGTACGAGCCCCCGGAGCTGCCCCGCCCGGCGCAGTTGCCCGCTGCGGTGAGCGACTTCACCGGCCGCCGCCAGATCATCGACCGGCTCCGGGTCCTGCTCTCCACGCAGGACGGCGCGGACGGCTCGGAGGGGGTCCCGGTCGCGGCCATCTCGGGCATCGGCGGCGTGGGCAAGACCGCCCTGGCGGTGCACGTCGCCCACGCCATGCACGACCGCTTCCCCGACGGGCAGCTCTACGCCGACCTGCGCGGGTACGGCGACGAGCCGACCGCGCCGGAGTCCGCGCTGGCCGCCTTCCTGCGCGGCCTGGGACTGCCCGCCGACGTCATCCCGGACGGCCTGGCGGAGCGCTCGGCGCTGTTCCGCTCGCTGCTGGCCGACCGCCGGATGCTGGTCCTGCTCGACAACGCCCGCGACGCCGCCCAGGTCGGCCACCTGCTCCCGGGGTCCTCCGGCTGCGCGGCGATCGTGACCAGCCGCCACAAGCTCGCCGACCTGCCCGCGGCGCGCCTGGTCGACCTGGACGTGATGGAACCGGAGGAGGCGCTGGGGCTGCTGCGCGCGGTCGCCGGGACCGAGCGGGTGGACTCCGAGCGGGCCGCCGCGATGGACGTGGTCGCCGCGTGCGGCTTCCTCCCGCTGGCCGTGCGGATCGTGGCGGCCCGGCTGGCCGCCCGCCCCACCTGGACGGTCGCCTCCCTGGTCCCCCGGCTGGCCGACGAGCGCCGCCGCCTGGACGAGATGCGGGTGGGCGACCTCGCGGTGGAGTCGACCTTCGCCCTCGGGTACGGCCAGCTCACCTCCGCCCAGGCCAGGGCGTTCCGGCTGCTCTCCCTGCCCGGTGGGCCGGACATCTCGGTCTCCGCCGCCTCGGCCGTGCTGGACCTGGACCCGATGGACGCCGAGGACCTGCTGGAGTCCCTGGTGGACGCCAGCCTGCTGGAGGCCCCCGCCCCCGGCCGCTACCGCTTCCACGACCTGCTCAAGCTCTTCGCCCGGCGGGCCGCCGAGCGCGCCTCCGGCTCCGCCGCCCGGCCGGATGCCGGGTCAGGTCCTGAGGCTCTGCGCCGGCTGCTCGGCTTCTACCTGGCCTCCGCACGGTCGGCGCACCGGCTCGCCTACGAGGGCAGCACGGTGGCCGACCGGCTGGCCGTCTCCGGGAGCGGGCACGCGTTCACCTCCGCCGACGAGGCCGTGACCTGGCTCTCGGTCGAGGCCGAGGGCCTGTTCGCGTCCATCTCCCAGGCCGCCGCGGACACGCGGGACGCCGCCGGTCTGCTGCCCGCCGCCGACCTGCTGCTCGCCATGGAACCGCTGCTGGAGTCCGGCAGCCACGTGCGCGAGTTCGGCCTGCGGATCCGCGAGGTGCTCGCCGCCGCCCGGCGCCTGGACGCGCCCTCCGCGGAGCTGCGCTGCCGCTACGTGCGCGGCAGGCTGCTGTTCGGCGCGAACCGGTTGGCGGAGGCCGAGCAGGAGTTCCGGGCCGTGCTGGAGCTGTCGGCGGGCGGCGACCGGATCGTCACCGGGGAGGCGCTCAACGCGCTGGCCGTGGTGGTCGGGCGGCAGCGCCGCCACACCGAGGCCCTGTCCTGGTTCGACGCGGCCCGCAAGGAGTTCCGGGAGAACGACGCCCCGGGCGGCGAGGCCCTGACGCTCAGCTACTCCGCCCGCGACCACCTGTTCCTCGGCCAGCCCGAGGAGGCGATCGCCGCCGCCGAGCAGGGGCTGGCGGTCTTCAGCGAGATCGGTTCCGCCGCCGGCACCGCGCGGGCCCGCTACCACCTGGGCATCGTGCTGTCCCGGGTCGGGCGCCTCAACGAGGCGGTCCACCACCACGCCGAGTGCCTGGCCTTCTTCCGGGCGGGCAACCAGCGGGTGTGGGAGCAGCGGGTCTGCTCGCGGCTGGCCGAGACGCTCATCGCCGCCGGGCGCTTCGCCGACGCGACCCGCCACGCCGAGCAGGCCCTCGCCGTCAGCCGCGAGATCGGCCACCCCTACGGCGAGGCCCAGGCCCTATGGGTGCTGGGCCGGGCGCTCTCCGGACTCGGCGAGGCCCGGCGCAGCCGCGCCTGCCTCGTCCGCGCCCACGACCTCTTCTCCCGTCTGGGCGCCCCCGAGGCCGGGGACCTGCGCACCCTGCTCGACCGCGACCGGGTCGACGACGGGACCGAGCCCGTCGTATAGGGCGTCGTCGAGACGCGTCATCCACACATGATTGATCACGGACGGGCTCCGCCCTGTGCTGATTGCGACGCTGCGCGTCGCGGCTCGGGGGCCGGTAACCGCCGTCTTCCCTCGTCGCTCATCCGCTGTGCTGATTGCGACGCTGCGCGTCGCGGCTCGGGGGCCGGTAACCGCCGTCTTCCCTCGTCGCTCATCCGCTGCGCTCCTTCGCTCCTCGGTCCAGACGCCGGAGCCCCCTCGCGGGCTCCTTCGCTCCTCGGTCCAGACGACGGAGTCCCCTCGCGGCCAGGGCGACGTCGACGGGGTCGTGGTCCGGCCGGCCGTCAGGTCGCCGTTCGGCGCGCAGGGGTCCGGGATCAACCGGTGCGCCGAACGGTGACCGGCCGCCTCTCACGACGACCGGCCGGACGCGGACACGGGTCCTTCATCCCCCGGATCCGTGCCCGCGTCCAGAGCCTCCCCCGCCCCGTTCAACGTCCGATCAACGATCGATCGCGGGATATCCACAGCCTGTGGATCGTCACCCTGTGGATATGTGGAAAAACCCTTCAGCGATCAGGGACCGGATCCTCTCCAGGGTCTCCCCCGGCAGGTCACCGGAGTCGTCCCCGGTCAGGTCCGCGATCGCGGCGAGGAGGGGGGCCAGTGGATAGTCACCGTCGCAGACTCCGGCGAGGGCCGCCTCCACCGTCCCCACCCGTGCGCTGCGCCGCAGTCCCCGCGTCTGCCGGAGCACGATCGTGGCGGGGTCCTCCGCCCCGGGAGCCCCGGCCCGCTCCTCCAGCACCCCCGCGTCCACCACCAGGCGGGCCGCGAGCAGCTCCGCGTCCGTCGTCCGGTGCGCCGCGGTGATCGAGTCGAGCACCTCCTCCAGGTAACCGCCCACCGGGAGCTCCACCCGGTGGCCGTACTCCTCCACCCGGACCACCGGGTCGAGGCTGCCGGAGTCGTGCAGGGTGATCCAGCCGAAGCCGACGCCCGTGACGCGCATCGCCTCGAACCAGCCGAGCCAGTCGTCGTAGAGCTCGCGGTAGCGGGTGGTGCCCTGCTCTGCGGCGTCGCGCAGCCACAGCTCGACGTACTCGGCCGGGTCCTGGACGTCCCGCTGGACCGCCCAGCCGTCGCACCCCGTCCCGGCCAGCCAGCCGCCGACGCGGTCGCGCCAGTCCTCTCCCTCGACGTGCAGCCAGTTGGCCAGGAGCTGGCAGGTGCCGCCGGGGGCGAGGAAGCGGGGCGCCCGCCGTACCAGGTCGCGGCAGAAGCCGTCGGCCTCGAAGCCGGACTCGCGGTAGGTGAACCGTCCGCCGGGGGAGACCACGAAGGGCGGGTTCGAGACGACCAGGTCGAACCGCTCGCCCTCCACCGGATCGAAGAGCGAGCCCTCCCGGGCGTCCACGCCCTCGATCCCGGACAGCGCCCAGCTCAGCCGGGCCAGTTCCAGCGCGCGCGGGTTGACGTCGGTGGCCGTGATCCGCTCGGCCCGGCCGGCCAGGTGCAGCACCTGGACGCCGCACCCGGTGCCCAGGTCGAGGGCGCGCTCCACCGGGCGGCGCGAGACCAGCTGGGCGAGGTTCGCCGAGGCCCCGCCGGCCCCGACGACGTGGTCGGGGCGGAGCGCGGGGTCCCCGGGCCTGACCTTCCGGTCGGAGACCAGGTAGCCGCCGGTCTCCCACGGCTGCAGGTGGACGCGCGGCACGATCCGGGGACCGTCCGCGGCCAGCAGGCCCTCGGCCGCCAGCTCGGCCAGGGGCAGGCCCGCGGGCAGGCCGGCGGCCTCCACCGGGACGCCGAGCCACCACAGCCGGATCAGCGTGCCGAGCGGGTCGCCGTCGCGGGTGGCGCGGAGGGCGGGGACGAGCTCCTCGCGGGCGAGGGCGGTGGCTGCGACGTCGCCGAGACGTTCGCGCACGCCGTCGATGGTGTAGCCGGTCGCGAGCAGCAGTTCGCGGAACCGGTCGAGCGGATCTTTCACGGTTCCATCGTCCCATCACTCACCATATGGAACTCAGAGTGATCAAATCGTTACGCAAAGTGGTAAGCGATCTGTAAGCGGGCCTCAAGCACTTGGCGGTAATCCTTGAGACCCGCACACACGACCTCCAGAAGGATCCATGATGCTGATCCCCTGCATGGCCTGTGAGTCCCGTTTCCGCCCTGACGAGTACTTCCGCGCCTGCCACGACTACAACCGCGGGCGGGACATGGTCGCCTGGACCTGCCCGCGCTGCGGGAACCAGGACGAGCTACGCGTCCTTCCCGGAGAGCTCGGGTTCGGTTACCCCCGGCGCGGCAGGTTCGACGTGAGCGACCGCGTCCGCGTTCCCGGTCTCCAGCGGCGCCGCCAGGACCTGCGCCTGGACATCTCGCTGGACGAGAAGGTCTGGCGGGTCCCCACCGGACGGCGCGGCCTGGTGGGCGCCCGCTAAACGGCTCCTCCGGCCCCGCGCCGCCCCTCCGGCCCCGTGCCGTCCTGTCCCGCCCGTTCCCGGCCCGTTCTCCCGGTCGCGCGGCACGCTCCCCACGGCCGGGCGCGACCGTCAGGAGGGATGCTTGCGCAGACTCTGCCAGGCGGCCCCGCACATGGCGGCGATCTCCTCCTCCGTGGGCCGGTGCGCCCCCGCGAACCACAGGCGGCACATCTCCACCGCCGGACCGAGCCAGAGCACGTAGCACATGGTGGGAGGGACCGGCTGGAGCACGCCCGCCTTCATGTGCGGCCGCCACCAGTCGGCGACGTTGCGGAAGAAGGCCCGGCGCGACTCGGCGACCTCCGGCCCGCCCGGCTCGTCCCGCTTCGGCGGACGCTCGCTGATCAGCAGGTTGGCCCGCTCACGGTGTTCGCCGCACCAGGACATGTGCAGCGCCACGATGGCCTCGACACCCTCGCGTGCCCCTTCGTGGCTGCGCAGCTCGGCGAGGAAGGCGTCCTGGTACATGTTCAGGGTCTCGGCGTAGAGCATGCCGAAGACGTGTTCCTTGCTCGCGAAGTGGTGGTAGAAGCTGCCGACGCTGACGCCGCTCTCCTGACGGAGACTGGCCAGCGTGGTCGCCGAGACACCGTCCTGGCTGAACCGCCGCAGGGCTCCCTCGACGATCCGGGTGCGGCCGTCACGGCCGTTCTTGGCATTCTTCACGAGGTCAATGGTGCGGCAACAGAACCTTGTTCCGCAAATGCCCGCCCGTCACTCCGGACCCCGGCGATCTTACCGCACCCGGCGCAGCCCCGGCGTCCCGGCCCGATCCCGCCTCTCCCTTGCACGGTACAGCCCCTTCACGCCACCGGCCCGAGCACCGACGGCCCTCACGACAGCGGCCCTCACGACACCGGTTCGAGCACCGACGGACTCCGGTCCGCCTCCCGGCGCAGCGCCACCGTCACCTCCACCGTCCCGGAGGAGGCCCGCATGACCGCGTCCGGCCACTCCCTGCCGATCATGGCGAGCACCCTGCGGTTCTCCCCCATGACGTCCATCCCCACCGTCCGTGCGCCCTTCGCCTCGGCCCGGTGCAGCAGCCCGCGGACGAGCCGGGAGCCGAGCCCGAGGCCCTGCCAGTCGTCGGCCACCACCACGGCGATCTCCACCGCGGCGGCGCCGTCGCCGAAGCTCATCGCGTGCCCCACCACGTCGTCCCGGTGGACCGCCAGCAGCACGTCGCGCCGCTCGTCCACCGCCAGCAGGGCGCGGACCAGGCTCGCGGCCGGGCGGCCGAGGCCGGTGAAGAACCGCAGGGTCTGCGTGTGCAGCGACAGCCCGGAGAGGAACCGGCGGATCCGCTCCTCGTCGTCCACCCGAGCCGGCCGGATCCCGGCTTCCGCCCCCGGCGCCCGGACCTCGGCCTCCGTACCGGGCCACCGGACCTCGACCCCCACCCCCGGCCACCGGATTCCGGCGGCCGCTCCGGACACCCCGGACCCGGGCCCCCCGCTCCCCGCGCCTTCCCTCTGCGCGACGGGCTGTGCGACGCGCTGCACGCCCGGCTGCGCGGCGGCCTGCACGGCGGGCCGTACGGCCGGCACCGGATCGCGGCGCGGGCGCACAAGCTGAGTTTGAATCATGGACTCAGAATTCCGGGATCCGCTGAGTCTGTCAACTAGACTTAGCCTCGTTGGAGGTGGTTCCGTGGCCGCTTACGCTTCTCGTATGAGTGAGCCGACCTTCGGCGACGCGCCCTTCCGGGTGGACAACTGCTCGATCGAACGAACCCTGGCCATCGTGGGCGAGAAATGGACCTTCCTGGTGCTCCGCGAGGCCTTCAGCGGGGTGCGCCGCTTCGCCGACATGCAGGCCGCCACCGGGGCTCCCCGACAGGTGCTGAGCGCCCGCCTCGCCCGGCTGGTGGAGGAGGGGCTGCTCCGCAAGGTCCCCTACCGCGAGCCCGGCCAGCGCCAGCGCGACGAGTACCGCCTGACCGAGATGGGCCGCGACCTCTATCCGATCATGGTCGCGCTGATGCACTGGGGCGACCGCTACCGGTCGGGTTCCGGCGGCCCGCCGGTGCTCCTCACCCACCGCGGCTGCGGCGCCCTCGTCGAGCAGCGCTTCCGGTGCGCCGAGGGCCACGAGGTCGCCGGGCCCCGGGAGGTCACCCCGCTGCCGGGCCCCGGTGCGCTGAACGTCGCACCGGCCGTCGCTGCGGCCCGCGCGACGTCGGACACGGGGAGCGCCGGACCCGCGACATCGGACACGGGGAGCGCCGGACCCGCGACATCGGGCACGAGGGCCACCGGACCCGCGACGCCGGACGCGGGGGCCGCCGGAGCCCCTCCGCGCGGCGGCGACACCCCCTGAGGGCCACTCGGCGGACGGGGCGGTCGATGCGGTGCCTACCCTTGGTGGCGTGTACCGCTTCCTTCTGACCCGCCGGTGGATCGCGCTCCACATCGTGGTGCTGCTGGTCATCCCCGCCTTCGTCCTCCTGGGCCAGTGGCAGTTCGGGCGCTACGAGGAGCGGTCCGCCGGCAGTGACCGGACCGCGGCCAACCTGGAGGCTCCCCCGGTCCCCGTCGCGACGCTCACCACCGCGGGCGGCGCCGTGCGCGAGCAGGACAAGTACCGCACCGTGACGGCGACCGGCACGTTCGACCCCGCCCACCAGCTGCTGGCCCGCCGCCGCGTCCAGGACGGGGCCGTCGGCTTCTACGTGATCACCCCGCTGGTCACCGGCGACGGCGAGGCGGTGCTGGTGAACCGGGGATGGGTCCGGGCCGGCGCCACCGCCGACGCCCTCCCCGAGGTGCCCGCCCCCTCCTCCGGCCCGGTCACCGTCACCGGGCGGCTCCGCCCCGCCGAGACCGAGGAGTCCTCCGGCATCCGCGACCTGCGGGGGCTCCCCGCCGGGCAGGTGATGCTGATCGACCCAGCCGTGATCGGCGAGGGCCTGCCGTACCGCCTTCTCGGCGGCTTCGTGGAGCTGGTCCGGCAGTCCCCGGAGGCCGCCGCCGCGCCCGCGCCGGTGCCCGAGCCGGAGGTCGGCGAGGGGGGCGGTCTCAACCTGGCGTACGGCGTGCAGTGGTGGCTGTTCATCGGAGTCGCCATCGGCGGCTGGGTCCTGCTGATCCGCCGCGAGGCCGCCGACCTGAAGGCCCAGGCCGACCAGAAAAGCACAGAAAAGGTAAACGCTTGACCTTCGGGATCAACACGAGACCCCATCGCTTGTCCAGCGTGACGCCAACGCCGTACCGTTGACCGCGTGACTGCGCCGCTACTGCCCGACCCCGAGCCCAGGCGGCGGGACCATGTGATCATTTCGGTCGACGACCACCTGATCGAGCCGCCCGACATGTTCGAGGGCCGGCTCCCGGAGAAATACGCCGAGGTCGCGCCCAAGGTCGTGGAGACCGAGTCGGGCCACCAGGTCTGGCGGTACGGCGGGGCCACCTACCCGTGCGCCGGCCTCGACGTCGGCGCGGGCCTGCCGCGCGAGCAGCGGACGCTCGACCCGGTCCGGTTCGAGCACATGCGCCCGGGCTGCCACGACATCGAGGCCCGGATCGAGGACATGGACCGCGCGGGCATCTGGGCGGCGCTCTGCTTCCCCGGCATGCTCGCCGGCCAGTCGGGCATGGTCTTCTCCCGCACCCGCGACCAGGAGCTGGGCCTGGCGGTCCTGCGGGCCTGGAACGACTGGCACGTCGACGTCTGGGCCGGCGCCTACCCCGAGCGGATCATCGCCCTGCAGCTGCCCTGGCTGACCGACCCCGAGCTCGCGGCCAAGGAGGTCCGGGACAACGCCTCGCGCGGCTTCAAGGCCGTGCTGTTCCCCGAGTTCCCCACCCGGCTGCGCCTGCCGTCGATCCACGGCGAGCACTGGGACCCGTTCTTCCGCGCCTGCGAGGAGACCGGCACCGTGGTCTGCCTGCACACCGGTGCGGGCTCCTGGACCCCGGTGCCCTCGCCCGACACCCCCGTCGAGGCGATCACCACGCTCATGCCGGCCAGCGCCATGTTCGCCTGCGCCGACTGGCTCTGGTCGGGTGTGCCGCTGCGCTTCCCCGCGCTGCGGATCCTGATCGTGGAGGGGGGCGTGGGCTGGCTGCCGATGCTCGCCGAGCGGGCCGACTACGCGCTGGACCACCCGGTCGCCGGGGAGGCGGCCTGGGAGGGCGGGCTGAAGCCCAGCGAGGTCCTGCGCCGCAACTTCTTCTTCGGCACGCTCGACGACCACGCGCTGTCGGGCGTGCGCCTGGCGGTCGGCCTGGAGCACGTCCTGCTGGAGAGCGGCTATCCGCACTCCGACTCGACCTGGCCCGACACCCAGCAGGCGCTCGCCCGCAACCTGGGCAGCCTCCCGCCCGCCGACATCGCCCGGGTGGCCTACGGCAACGCCGCCCGCCTGTTCGGGCACCCGCTCCCGTCCCGGGCGTGGCTCAGGATGGAGCAGATCTAGCGCACGGACCCGGCGGGCCCGCCGGCGGGAGGGCCGGTGAGATAGCGGCGCTCCCACTCGACGTAGCGTCCGCTCTCCCCGAGCAGCGAGCCCATCAGCCAGAGGAAGACGCCGAAGTCGTCGGCCACCCCGACCAGCGCCAGGAAGTCCGGGACGAGGTCGATGGGCGAGACCATGTAGAGCACTCCGAGGCCCATCATGGTCAGCCTCCCCCGGCTCATGCCGGGGTACCGTCCGCGCATGACCGAGCCGACGAGCCGCGGCATCGCCCGCAGCCGCGCGCCGAGCCCGGGCGACCCGGGCTTCGACACGTCCCGGTACACCCGCCACGCCTGTGCCGCCCGTGCTGCCTTCGCCATGGGGAACCTCCTCGCAGGACACGTCCGCCGGACCCCGGACTACCCCGCGGTCTTGCGATATAACGCGTGATCCCGGCCTCCGGTTCCCGAGGCCCCGTGCCCGTCCCGCACGACGGCCCCGCGCCCGCTCCCCGCAGTGGTCCCGTCCCGCACGACGGCCCCGCGCCCGCTCCCCGCAGTGGTCCCGTCCCGCACGACGGCCCCGCGTCCGGTTCCGGCAGTGGCCCCGCGCCGCTCCGGTTCCGCCCGGCGCCGGGTCGTCCGCACGGCCCCGCGCTCACTCCGCGTTCGGCGCCAGATCCCGTACGGCCTGCGCGATCGGCACCTCGCCGCCGGGAATGGGCGCGAGCACCGGCGTGTCGAGGCCGTTCTCGACGTACCGGCGGATCCTGGCCCGGCAGGTGGCCGCGTCGCCGTGCACGATGAGCGCGTCCACGACCTCGTCGGGGATGGCCTTGAGCGCCGCCTGCCGGTCCCCCGCGGCCCAGGCCTCGTGCATCGGCCGCAGCACGTCGCCGCGGCCCAGCCAGTCGTGGAAGGCCGCGTAGACCGGGACGGTCAGGTAGCTGGCGAGCATCCACCGGCCGAGCTCCCGCACCTTGTCGGCGTCCTCGCTGACGCACACGAACAACCGGGCGACCAGCTCGGTCTCCGGGCCGATCTCCGCGCGGACCTTCCGGACGTCCTCCGGCGAGAGCCAGTTGGTGATCGCGCCGTCGGCCTCCTCGGCGGCCAGGTGGAGCATCCGGGGCCGCAGCGCGGCCAGCACGATCTTCGGGGCCACCTTGGGCGCGCGCTCCAGCTTGAAGCCCTTGACCTCGAACGTCTCGTACTTCTCGGTGACCTTCTCGCCCGCCAGGGCCTTCTTCAGGAAGCGCAGCGTGTCGCGGGTCCTGGAGAAGGGCCTGGTGAACTCCCCGGCGTTCCAGCGCTCGACGATGGCCGGGGAGGAGGCCCCGATGCCCAGCACGAACCGGTCCGGGGCGAGGTCGGCGAGCGTGGCGGCGGACATGGCCAGCAGGCCGGGACCCCGGGTGGAGACGGGGACGATCGCGCTGCCGAGGCGCAGGCCCGGGGCCCACTCGTTGGCCAGCGCGAGCGGGGTGAAGCCGTCGACGCCGTTGACCTCGGCCGACCACATGTCGGTGTAGCCGAGTCCGGGGAGCTCGGCCACCAGTTCCTTCGAGCCCGCCAGTGAGCGGTCGTAGAAGGGGACCGTCATCCCCCAGCGTGCGCCCGTCGCCATCATGTGCCTCCCATGCTCCCTGCCCGGACTCCGTCCCGCGGCCCGTGCCGCGGTCCCCGCCCCCGCCGCCGCCCGGCGGCGCGACCGCCGCCGTGGCGGCCGGTGTCACCGCCTAGAACGAAATTCTGTTCCAGCTTGCCGTACGGGACCCGGGGGATGTCAACGATCTGACCGTACCAACCGGACGGTATGTTACGGGAACGGGCCGTCAGGAGCGCAGTTCGTGCACCCCGGCGATGAAGTCCTTCGCCACGCCCCGCAGGCCCGGCAGGTAGGACAGGCCGACCAGCCGGTCGACCAGCGGCACGGTCAGGTCGATGAACCGGTGGGTCCGCCGGCAGCCCTCCGAGTCGTCGTGCACCCAGAACAGCACCACGCCCATGGACAGCAGCCAGAGCAGCTCCGGCAGCTCCGCCCTGATCTCGGCGTCCATCCGGTCGGCCGAGCCCTCGACGACCCGGCGGTAGATCGCGATCGACGCCTCCCGCGCGGGCGAGGAGTCGGCGCTGAACGGGCTGAGCGGGTTGCTCGGCTCGGCCGCGTGCTTGAAGAACTTCACCGCGAACTCGTGGTACGGCTCGGAGACCCGCACCCACTCGCGGAGCACCCCGTCCAGGCGCCCGGCCAGGGACCGCTCGGTGGCCAGCACCCGCTCGCACGCCGCCTCGTGCTCGGCCTGCGCCCGGTCGTAGTAGGCCTGGACCAGCGCCTCCTTGGACGAGAAGTAGTAGTAGGCGTTCCCCACGGAGACCCCGGCCTCGGCCGCGATGGCCCGCATGGTGGTCGCCTCGTAGCCCCGCTCGCGGAACAGCCGCAGGGCCGTCTCCACGATCGCTTCGCGGGTCCTGTCGGATCCCCTGGTCCTCCGGGTCGGCTCGGCCACGCTCGTCACTGTACGGCCCGATCCCCTGTGAGTCATGGCGCCTCACGGTGATCGACATCACAGGGCAAAGATCGGAGCGTCCCGGGCGTCATCCGGTTCCGGGCGTGGGACTGATCTTCTCGGCGGAAGGGCGAATCCGCGACAAGGAAAAGGTGTATGGGGACACGTCCCTGCGAACGGAGGGCTGTCCGGCTTGCCGCCGGCGCCCTGTTCGCCGTACAGACAACGTTCATCGCAGCGGCCGGCGTCACCGCCGTCCCTGCCGGTGGCCCGGTCCCGGCGCCGGGCGCACCGGTGTCCGCAGCCGCGCCGGGGGTTCCGATGCGCCTGGCGGCCCCGGCCTCCCGGCCCCGCCGGGTGCGGCCGGTGTGGCTCGGCCACACGCAGGCGGCCAGGCGGGTGCAGCGGGCCGGTCTGGGGCTGTACTCGTCCGGCGGGTGCACCGACCGCCGGATGCGGCAGTGCACCTCACTGGAGGCGATCAGGACCAGGACGCTGAGGGGGGCGATCCGGCTCAAGCGCCGCAGCGGCTGCCCGGTCACCCTCACCGGCGGCACCGAGATCGGCCACGTCGTCGGCCGCTACAGCCACGGGAACGGCTACAAGCTGGACGTGGCCCCCAACGCCTGCGTCGACCGGCACATCACCCGCACCCAGCCGTTCCGCGGCCTGCGCTCCGACGGGGCGCTCCTCTACGGCTCCCCGGAGTCCCTCTACGCCCGCACGCCGTCGCACTGGGACATCCTCTTCCGCTGACCCGCGGGCGGCCGGCTCCGCTCGCTCCGGGCCCCGCACGGACCCCGCTCCGCGCGGCGGCACACGGGAGCGGGCCCGCAAGCGCACGGGCCCGCAAGCGAACGGGCCCCTTCCGCCCCGCGGCGGAAGGGGCCCGTCACGGGCCGTGCGGAAGGCGTCAGCCGGTGAACTCGGCCGCGACCAGCTCGGCGATCTCCGCCGCGTTCAGGGCCGCGCCCTTGCGGAGGTTGTCGCCGCAGACGAACAGGTCGAGCGTGTTCGGGAAGTCCAGCGCCTGGCGGATCCGGCCCACGTAGGTGGGGTCGGTGCCGACGACGTCGGCCGGGGTCGGGTAGACGCCGTTGGCCGGGTCGTCCATGACGACCACCGTGGGGGCGGCCTCCAGGATCCGGTGGGCGTCGGCGACGGTGATCTCGCGCTCGAAGGTCGCGTGCACGGCCAGCGAGTGCGTGGTGACCACCGGGACGCGGACGCAGGTCGCCGAGACCTTCAGGTCGTCGATGCCGAGGATCTTGCGGGACTCGTTGCGGAGCTTGAGCTCCTCGGAGGCCCAGCCGCCGTCCTTGAGCGAGCCCGCCCACGGCACGACGTTGAACGCCACCGGCGCCGGGAACGGCGACTCGCCGTCGCCCAGCTTGTTCTGCAGGGCCTTGCGCACGTCACCCGCGGTCTGGCCCACCGTGCGGTCGCCGGCCAGGGCCTCGACCTCGTCGTAGAGCCGCGCCGAACCGGCCACGCCCGCGCCGGAGACCGCCTGGTAGGAGGCGACCACCAGCTCGCGCAGGCCGTACTGCTCGTGCAGCGCGCCCATCGCGGCCATCATCGACAGCGTGGTGCAGTTCGGGGTGGAGATGATGTTCCGCGGCCGGTTGCGCGCGGCCTCCGGGTTGACCTCGGGCACCACCAGCGGGACATCGGGATCCATCCGGAAGGTGCCGGACTTGTCGATGACGACCGCGCCGCGGCCGGCCGCGATCGGCACCCACTCGGCGGAGACCTCGTCGGGGACGTCGAAGATCGCGATGTCCACGCCGTCGAAGACCTCGGGGGCCAGCGCCTGGACGACCACGTTCTCACCGCGGACCTGCAGGACCTTGCCCGCGGAGCGGGCGGAGGCGACGAGCCTGATCTCGCCGTAGACGTCCTCGCGGGAGGAGATGATGTCGCGCATCACGGTGCCGACGGCACCGGTCGCGCCGATCAGGGCGAGGGTGGGCTTGCGGCTCATCGTCCGGTACCTCCGTAGATCACTGCTTCAACCTGGTCGGCGTCGAGGTCGAACGCGCGGTGCGCGGCGGCGACCGCCGCGTCCACCTCGTCCTGCCCGACGATCACCGAGATGCGGATCTCCGAGGTGGAGATCATCTCGATGTTCACCCCCGCGTCGGCGAGGGCGGCGAAGAACGTCGCGGTGACGCCCGGGTGCGAGCGCATGCCCGCCCCGATCAGCGAGACCTTCCCGATCTGGTCGTCGAACTGCAGCGACTCGAAGCCGATCCGCTCCTGGACCTTCTTCAGCGCGGTCAGCGCCGCGGAGCCGTCGGTCGTGGGCAGCGTGAAGGAGATGTCCGTCCGGCCCGTCGCCGCCGCCGACACGTTCTGCACGATCATGTCGATGTTGATCTCGGCGTCCGCCAGCGTTTTGAAGATCGTGGCAGCCTCGCCGACCTTGTCGGGCACCCCGACAACGGTGATCTTGGCCTCGCTCCGGTCGTGCGCGACGCCGGAGATGATCGGCTGCTCCATCTCGTTTCCTTCGCTGTCGGGGTCGGAGACGACCCACGTGCCTTCCTTGGTGCTGAACGAGCTTCTGACGTGGATCGGCAGGCTGAACCTGCGGGCGTACTCGACGCAGCGCAGGTGCAGGATCTTCGCCCCGCAGGCCGCCATCTCCATCATCTCCTCGTAGGAGATCCTGGGGATCTTGCGGGCGGCCGGCACGATGCGGGGGTCGGCGGTGAAGACGCCGTCCACGTCGGTGTAGATCTCACACACGTCGGCGTCCAGGGCGGCGGCCAGCGCGACCGCGGTCGTGTCGGAGCCGCCCCGGCCCAGCGTGGTGATGTCCTTGGTGTTCTGCGAGACGCCCTGGAAGCCCGCCACGATCGCGATCTGGCCCTCGTCGAGGGCCTCCCGGATCCGGCTGGGCGTCACGTCGATGATCCGCGCCTTGCCGTGGGTCGAGTCCGTGATGACCCCGGCCTGGGAGCCGGTGAACGAGCGCGCCTCGTGGCCCAGGTTGGCGATCGCCATCGCCAGCAGGGCCATCGAGATGCGCTCACCGGAGGTCAGCAGCATGTCGAGCTCGCGGCCCGGCGGCAGCGGCGAGACCTGCTGCGCGAGGTCGAGCAGCTCGTCGGTCGTGTCGCCCATCGCGGAGACGACCACCACGACGTCGTTGCCGGCTTTTTTCGTCGCGACGATCCGCTGCGCGACCCGCTTGATGCAGGACGCGTCGGCGACGGACGAACCACCGTACTTCTGAACAACGAGCGCCACGAGATGTCTCCGAAGCAATCTAGGGCTGTGGAGCTCTCAGTCTACTGGCGCGGCACCAGGCTTCTTCTGGTTTAGACCACTATGTGGACGATCACACGGTTGTGCGCTCTTCGGCCACGTCGAGACGGGTGTGCGCGACGAGCGCCTGGAGCGCCCGCATCGCCGCTCCCGCGTGGTTGCCCCAGGTGTTGAAGTAGGAGTACTGCCACCACCACAGCGCCTCCAGCGGACGCCCCGCCCGGTAGTGCCGCAGCCCGTGGATGAGGTCGGCCGCCACCGCCGTCAGGTCGTCCGAGAGGCGGTACGGCGTGACCGCGGTGTCCTTGTAGGGGTCGAAGACCTCGGCGTAGTCGTCCACCGGGCCCAGCCGCTCGGCGAGCGCGGTGCGCAGGGGGTCGACGTCGGGGTCCGCGCTCAGGTGCGGCTCCCAGTTCTCCGACAGGATCACGTCCTGGCTCGCGCCGAGCTGCGCGCCGGCCGAACTGACCTGGGCGACCTCGACCAGCAGCAGCGGCAGGACGGCGTCCCCGCCCTCACCGCCCGCCAGCCGGGTCAGGCCGTCGAGGTAGTTCTGCGCGTGCACCGCGATCCGGTCCGCGAACGCACTCCACTCATTGGAGATCTCAGACATCCAGCAGCCTCCGTCCTTCGAACGCGCGGCCCAGGGTGACCTCGTCGGCGTACTCGAGGTCACCGCCCACAGGCAGACCGCTGGCCAGTCGTGTCACTTTCAGGCCCATCGGCTTCACCAGCCGGGCGAGGTAGGTCGCCGTCGCCTCCCCCTCCAGGTTGGGGTCGGTGGCGATGATCAGCTCCGTCACCCGACCGTCGGCCAGGCGCGTCATCAGCTCCCGGATGCGCAGGTCGTCGGGGCCGACCCCGTCGATCGGGCTGATCGCCCCGCCGAGCACGTGGTAGCGGCCGCGGAACTCCCGGGTCTTCTCGATCGCCACGACGTCCTTGGACTCCTCGACGACGCAGATCACATGGGGGTCGCGCCGGGCGTCACGGCAGATCCGGCACTCCTCCTCCGCCGCCACGTTCCCGCAGACCCGGCAGAAGCGGACCTTCTCCTTGACCTCCAGCAGCGCGTGCGCGAGCCGTTTCACGTCGGCCGGCTCGGCGGCCAGCAGGTGGAACGCGATCCGCTGCGCGCTCTTCGGACCGACGCCGGGCAGCATGCCCAGCTCGTCGATCAGGTTCTGGACGACCCCTTCGTACATGGCCTAGAACCCGGGCAGCTGGCCGAGACCGCCGCCGCCCAGCCCCTGGGCGAGCGGGCCGAGCTTCTCCTGCTGCAGGTCGTTGGCCGCGCGGACCGCGTCCCGGATCGCCGCGATCACCAGGTCGGCGATGGTGTCGGCGGTCTCCTGGGGGTCACCGGGATCCACCGCCTCGGGGCTGATCTTCAGTTCCAGCAGCTCACCGCCGCCGTTGACCGTGGCCACGACCAGGCCGCCGCCCGCCGAGCCCTCGATCTCCGCGTCGTTCAGCTCCTGCTGGGCGCTCACCAGCTGCTGCTGCATGAGCTGTGCCTGCTCCAGCAGCTGCTGGAGGTTGACATCCCCTGGGTTCACCGTCGTGCGCTCCTCGTCCATGACGTCAGTCGTCACGAGCCTACGGGGTCGGAGCCAGGTAGTGCACTGGCGGTCGCACGTGTTCCCCGAGTGCGCACGCTAAACCTCCGCCGGAACCGGTACGGCGCACCGCCACCGGCCGTGGCCGGACCTCCACCGGGACCGGTACGGCGCGCGGTCGGCCGACCGTGGCCGGATCCCCGCCGGGACCGGTACGGCGCGCCGCCGGTCAGCTGTGGTCGATCTCCTCGATGATCTGCCCGCCGAGTTCGCGCTGGATGAGCGCCATGCCGGTGAGCGCGTCGACGTCGGCGTCCGCGTCGTTCAGCGGGTCGACGTCGTCGGACTCGAAGCCGGGCGTGCGGCCCGGGACCGCGTCCGGCCAGCCGGACGAGCCGCCGGCCGGGCGCGAACCCGGCTGGGCGGGCGTGCGGGCACCGGCCTGGCCCCCCGCCCTGACGCCGCTCTGGGCGGCGGCCCTGGCGGCCGAACGGGCGGCGGCGAGGCCGGGGCCCGGGGCGGGCGGCGAACCGGGGTCCTCCGGCAGGGGCGCGTCGGGCCACGACTCGTCCGTGGCGGCCGTCTCCCGGCGGGCGGGGGCGACGGCGACGGCCTGGGCGGTCCCGGCAGAACCGCCCGGGCCGGCCGGTCCGCCCTGATCCGTCCGGGCGTTCCGGTCCGGGCCTCCGGCGCCGGGGGCCTCCGGCGCCGGACGCGGCGCGGGGGGCTGCGGCGGGGCGGCCGGCGGGTGGTTGCCGCCGAACGGGGCGGCCCCGCCGGCGCCGCCCACGACGGCCTCGACCTTCCAGGCGCCGCCCAGCACGTCCTGCAGGGCCGCCGCGACGACCGTGTCCTTCCCGCCGCCGACGAAGTTCTTCATCGCGCCGACCTGGGTGAAGCCCAGGGTGAGGACCTTCCCCTCGACGCCGACGACCTGGGCGTTGGTGTTGACGTTCGCCCAGACGACGATGCTGCGCTGCTTCAGCGCGCCGAGCACCTGCGGCCACGCCTGCTGCACGGCCGCCACCTCGGAACCGGCGGCGGGACCCGCGAGGGGCGCCGAGGCCGCGGAGGGCTGCGCGGGCACGGAGGGCGTCCGCTCCTGCGGAGACGGCGGCCCGGCCGGGACGGCGGGGGAACCGGGCTTGACCGTGACCGGCCAGTCGTCGGCGGACTCCGGAGCGGAGTCCTGGGCAGCGGCCTGCGGAGCGGAGGCCGTACCGGCCTGCGGAGCCGCGGCAGGACCGGACGCGACGGCGTGCTGCGGTGCGACGGCGGGGGCCGTGACGGTCTGCGGCGCGACGGTGGGCGGGGTGTACGGCGCGGTCGCGGCGGGGGGCGCGTACCCGGCGGCCGGGACGTGTCCGGCGGCGGGAGGCGCGTATCCGGCCGCGGGCCCGGGGACGGTGAACGCGTGCGCCCCGGCGGAGCCGACGCCCCGCTCCAGCCGCTCCAGCCGGGTCAGCAGCGCGGCCTCGTCCTGGGCCGCGCCGGGAAGCAGCACCCTGGCGCACATCAGCTCCAGCAGCAACCGGGGCGAGGCCGCCCCGCGCATCTCGACCAGCCCGGCGTTGAAGACCTCCGCCGCCCGGGTCAGGTCGGCGGGCCCCATCGACGCGGCCTGCTCCCGGAGCCGCTCCAGCTCGTCGTCGGGGCGGTCGAGCAGGCCGCTGCCGGCCGCCTCGGGCACGTTGGCCAGGACCACGAGGTCGCGGAAGCGCTCCAGCAGGTCCATGGCGAACCGGCGGGGGTCGTGACCGCCCTCGATCACCTGGTTCACCGCCTGGAAGACCCGCGCGCCGTCCCGCGCCGCGAACGCCGCGACCATGTCGTCGAGCAGGCCCCCGTCGGTGTAACCCAGCAGGGAGACCGCCCGGGCGTAGGTGATGCCCGCCTCGTCCGACCCGGCGAACAGCTGGTCGAGGATCGACAGGGAGTCGCGGGCCGAGCCGGCGCCCGCCCGCACGACCAGCGGCAGCGCGGCGGGCTCGAACGGGACGTCCTCGGAGGTCAGGATCTCCTCCATGAGCGCGCGCAGCGCGGCGGGCGGGATCAGCCGGAAGGGATAGTGGTGGGTCCGGGACTTGATCGTCCCGATGACCTTCTCCGGCTCGGTGGTCGCGAAGACGAACTTCAGGTGGGGCGGGGGCTCCTCGACGAGCTTGAGCAGCGCGTTGAACCCCTCCCGGGTCACCATGTGCGCCTCGTCGATGATGTAGATCTTGAACCGCGCCGACACCGGTGCGAAGAAGGCCCGTTCCCTCAGGTCGCGGGCGTCGTCCACGCCGCCGTGCGAGGCCGCGTCGATCTCGATGACGTCGAGGTGGCCGGGGCCGGTGGGGGCGAGCGCCACGCAGGACTCGCACTCGCCGCACGGATCGGGGGTCGGCCCCTTCTCGCAGTTCAGCGAGCGGGCCAGGATCCGGGCGCTGGAGGTCTTGCCGCACCCGCGGGGACCGCTGAAAAGGTAGGCGTGGTTGATCCGGCCGCTCCGCAGCGCCTGCCGGAGCGGCTCTGTGACGTGTTCCTGACCCTTGACCTCGGCGAAGGTCCCGGGCCGGTACTTGCGGTAGAGCGCCAGACTCATCAAGGAGCTCCCGCCTGCGAGGGGTCCTGCAACGAAGGAACCCCTCGCACACCCGCCAGAGCCCGCTTATCCTTGCTGCCTTCCGGCCCTGGGGAGGTTCACAGGATGACGCCGCGCGAGGGGTCCGGACACAGTCTATCCCCCTGCGGCAGTGCTCGGGTCCGCGAATGTCGTACGGGCGCACGGTCACCCCACGCCCGAAAGTCCGCTAAGCTTTCCGGCGGAGGATTCGCCTAGTTGGCCTAGGGCGCACGATTGGAAATCGTGTTGGGGGCAACCCCTCAGGAGTTCGAATCTCCTATCCTCCGCCAGCTCAGAGGGGCCGGACCGCACACGCGGTCCGGCCCCTCTGGCGTTGCCGTCTCAGTTCCAGTCTCAGTTGGGTGCCGTCCCAGGCGCCGCAGAGCCGTCTTGCAGCAGTGAGCACGAGTCGAAGCCCCCCTCAAGCGATCATGCAGATCGGCTTGCAGCCCCCCATACCCCTATGTAGAGTTCCGACATGTCTCGTGGTCTACGTATGACCCTCGCGACTCAAGCTGTACTCAAGGTGTTCTTGGAAGATCTGAGCGCTTCGCGGTACGGCTTCGACATCGCCAGGGAAGCCGGGTTGGCGACAGGGTCGCTGTACCCCATCCTCGCTCGCCTAGAGCAGGCCGGCTGGGTGGAGTCCTTCTGGGAAGATCAGGAATCGACCGAGTTAGGGCGACCACGCCGTCGCTACTACCGACTCACCGACGATGGGGCCTGCCAAGCGCGTTCCGCGCTTGAAGCCACCCTTCGCCGCACTACCCCCCGATCATGGCTTCCAGCCAGAGGGGCACTCGGATGATGGGCCCGGAATTTTGGATCGGCATCTTCGGCGGCGCACTCTTCGGCGGCATCACAGCCGAACTACTGGACGTCAGCGCATGGCTTGCCCCCCGGATCATACGAAAAGCGGCCGCTCGCTTCTCAGACGCCGACCTTCGCTCTCGCTATGAAGAAGAGTGGCTGGCCGAGTTAGCTACTTTCGACGGCCTGAAGCTAGTCAAGCTCTTCAAAGCAATCAGCATTTGGATGGGTAGCAGCAAGACAGCTCAAGAGTACGGTTTTATAACCATACGATCACTACTATCGAATCTATGGATAACCCACAAAAGCTCACTGCATGTAAACCGGAGCGGATCCAGGAGCGAAGAGGGAAGAAGTCCAAAAAGTATATATACGCTATCGCTAATAAAAGCGGCATTAACTTTTGCTATCACCGCAGGCGAGGACGGCGAGGAAATCCTCGAAAAAATCTGGAGCAAAGCAGGTACACCCATACAGCTAACCTTCCCCAAGAATGGGACTCGAATCTACCAATCAGCTCACATGATGATCATCAAGAGTGTCATCTCTTCCTTCGTTATCGCCGACGCACTACAAAACGAACACTCCTTAAGGCGAATCCCCCCATTAGTTTTTCAGTCCCTTTCATACATGAGCCTCCACCTCTTTGCCGAGAGCTCCAGGAAAAATTCCGACAGCTAGAGTCTGTGGAGATTAAAAGCGGCGCCCGGATTGGCATTTTCATCCGGGCGCAAATTAATTAATAGATCACCCTCCTTCCTGTTGGCTTATAATTATTCACCGCATTGATGGCTAGTGCTCCGTATCCCACAGCAGGCCATCTACTTGCTTAGCCACGCTGTGCCGGATGGTGTCAGTTACATGTTGATACCTTCGAGTCATGCCAGTGCTCGACCATCCCATGATGGCCATCACGGTCCGCTCGGGGACTCCCAGGATTAGGAGAACCGTCGCGGCGGTGTGCCTCGCGTCGTGCAGCCGGGCGTCTCGGAGTCCAGCGGCCTTCAGCAGGTCCTTCCACTGGTGGTAGTCGGTGTTCGGGTTGAGGGGGCCGCCCGTCGCGGTGGCGAAGACCCATCCCCCTTCCTGCCAGAGGTTCCAGGCGTTCGCCCGGTCCGCGTCTTGCTCCTCCCGATGCCTGCGGAGCAGGGTGACGAGCTGGCCGGGCAATCCGATGGTGCGGCGGCCGGCCAGCGATTTCGTCTCCGCCGTGTCCGCCCGGACCTGCTTGCGCTGGGGGCAGTAGCCCGCCTTGCGTCCGCAGGTCTCCCCGCATCCGTGCTCGTACTTGGGGCGCTGGCGGCCCCGCCGTACGCGCAGGGTGCCTTTGTCGAGATCGATGTCTTTCCACTTCAGGCCCAGGGCTTCACTCTGACGAAGCCCCAGAGCCAGGGCGACAGCCCATCGGGTGCTGTTGCGCGGGAGCGCTTCGGCGGCCTTCATGAGGCGCTTCACCTCGTCAACCTCGTACGGCTCCACCTCCTCCTCCACGACGGTGGGTGCCTTCGCGAGCATGGCCGGGTTGCGGGTGAGGTGGCCTCGCCGTACGGCCACATTGAGTGCGGCCCGAATGGTCCGGTGCACATGATGGGCAGTCCCCGCGGACTTTCCCTCGCGCTGCATCTTGGCGTAGAGCTTTTCCAGGTGCTCTGGGGTCAGCCTGTCGAGGCGGTGTGCTCCGATGCCAGGGATAAGATGAGTCTCCACGTCCACGCGGTAGCTTGCGTGAGAGTTCTCCCTGATGGCCGGCGGAATCGCGATGTGCTCGATCCAGTGCGTGAGCCACTTCGCAACCGTCCATCGCTGGCCCGCCTTGCGGACGTTCCCATCGTCGCGCGCCCGCTCCAACTCGCGAACCTTCCGGATGACCTCCGCTTCGGTCTTGGCCTGCACGTGACGGCGGTCCGACCGCCCGTCGTCCTTAACGCCTACGATCACCCGTCCGTGCCAGTAGCCGTCCTTACCGAGGTAGACAGTCGAAGCACCGTTCGGCTTGCGTCCCATTCAGCGCTCCTTCAGGCCGAGATCTTCTCGCACCGACCACCATTGGCCAGCAGATTGGTCACGTACTTGTGCAAGCACTCGACCGGCACCCGGCGGGACCTGCCGATGAGAGTGGACTCCACCTCTCCCGCCTTAAGGAGGCGATACATCCGCGTCCGGCCGATCCGGAGTCTCCTGGCGGCCTCCTCAACCGTGAGCAGCAGGGACTCTCCCTCCGAGCCCTCGTCGGGAGCGGTGGTCAGCCGGACAGTGTTCGGTGCCGCGGTGGTCATGGCGTGCGTGTCCTTCCATGAGGGATATGGGCAGGGCCGGAATGGTGGGTGGGTGCGGCGTCGCTGGGGAGGGCTGAAACATCTCCGCAACTCCGCAACTCCGCAAGATGGGTCCTGAGCTGGGGTGATGCTTGCGGAGATAGAAAGTTCTGGTGTGGCTCCATCTCCGCAAACCGGGGGTCATCTCCGCAGAATCTGCGGAGATGCGGAGATAACAGCTCGACAACGGCTCTCATCTCCGCAACCGTTTCCGCAGGTAGAGGGCCGGTGTGCGGCGTTGCGGAGATGCGGAGATGTTCCAGCGCTTCTCCGGTCGGCTCAGGCATGGCGCTCGACCCAAAACACGTTTCGGTCGCCCCGGTCGTTCTTGGCCGAGCGGATCACGTAGTCGCCGCGCCACCGGCCGACCTGCCCGGTCAGCAGCCGTCCCAGGGCCAGGGCGTTGGGCAGCCGGCCGCTATGGGTGGTGATGAACTGGCCGTCCCACCGGTCGTGTTCCTCGAAGCCGATGCGGTCGGGCTCGCCGGAGCGGCGCAGTTCGGCGGCAGTCATCGGCGCCGGGCCGTGCAGGGTGTGCCAGCAGGACAGGAACGCCCGCCAGCGGGTTTCGTCCTCGTCGATGTCGCGCACGTCGGCGGCGTTGGCCAGGAACCCGTCGATGCTGTGGTGAGCGAGGAACCCGCCCAGGGATTGCGCCCAGGGGGTGAACTGCCGCATCGACAGCCCGGCCGCGCGCGGCGCGCCCTGGTTCGTCCAGTCCAGGACCAGGATGAGCAGGTGCCACAGCACGGTGAGCTGATTCGCTGGGACGGTGATCCATTGGTCCAGGTGTGGGATGCCGAAGCGGGATTGGTCGCGTTGCTCGGGGCGGGGCATGTTCGGGTCCAGGTGGACGCGCACGGTGCGTGAGGCCATGTCGCCGCCGACTTGGAGGTTGTTGCCGGTGGCCATCCACAGTCGGTCGTTGATGATGGCGATGTTGCGCGAGGCGCCGAGCTGCCGATCCGACCACACGCCCGCGGTGACCAGCAGGGCCAGGGTGGGCGAGTCGATGACGGTGCCTTCGGCGAGGTTGTCCCACACCACCACGCCGACCTGCTCGGCCAGCACGGCGGTGATGCTCTTACGCAGTTCCTCTTCGGCGTAAGCCCAGGGCATGACGCGCTGGCCGTAGAGCATGCCGGGGCCGCCGGTCAGGATGGACTTGCCGGAGGCGGGCATGGTCGCATCGATCAGCGCAAACGGCGTCAGAGAGCGGGTGAAATGCCGCAGGATCGGCGTGGCCAGCAGGGCAATGTAGTTGGCGCGGTCCGCCGGGCTGGACCAGGGGAAGTCCCGCAGGAACCGATTCAGCAGGAAGTCCCGTGCAGTGTGCACCTGCTCCGGACTCGGCTGGTCGGGCACGGGCGGCAGGACGACTTTCGCGGCCAGATACAGGCCGGTGGCCGGGTCGTAGCCAGGCTTCTGCAACAGGGTGCCATCGCGACGCAGGACCGGCGCCCCGATCACCCCGCGCAGGGTCGCCACGCCGCGCCAGGTCTTACCGGCCAGCACGGAGGCCAGGATCTCCCGCGGCGGGGTGACCTCCTCTTCATACATCTCCACTCCGCCATCGGTACGGCGCGAGCGTTCCCGGTAGACGTAGGCGTGTTCGGCCAGCAGACCGGCCAGCGTGGCCGGCGTGATCGGACTGGCCATGACGGGAAGTGGTGAGTCCTCGTCGGCGGCGGGGCTGGCCTGTCCGCCGGAGACGGTCTCCATGTGCACCAGGGCGCCGCCAGCCACGTAGGTGTCGGGCAGCAGCCGATCGGCGAGCGCGGCCTTCAGGACGCGGATGGTCTCCGGGCCGGACCCCACCTCGATGCGCGGGGCGTCGCTCATGCCGCCACGCTCCGGGGCCGCTTGGCCCCGGCTCGCAGACCGGAGGCGATGGTGCGGCGGATCTCGTCGGGCCGTTGGCCGATGCGTGCGGCGGCGTCGGTCAGCCAGGCGGTCACCTCGGCCTCGGCCAGGGCGCCGCCGGCCACCAGCTGGCCGAGCGCGACGGAGGCGAGGTACAGGGCGGTGTTGTGGCCGTCCGGCGGGGAGCCGGTCACCCGATCTAGCTCCGCGGCCACGGCCGCGCGCAGGTAGGCGCCGCGCCGGTCGAGGGCGGCCAGCGGGATCGTGACCGGCCTCTGGGGTGGCGCAGGCGCGGGGCGGAGTCGTTCGGCCAGCCAGCCCGGGAGCGGCGCCGGGGCCGGGGCGTGCAGGACCTCGTAGGTGCCGGCGCCGTCCGACAGGGCGACGTGGCTGCCGGGGCCGACGACGTATCCGCCGTCGCCGCGGGTGTCGATTTTCCATCCGAGCCCGTTGCCTTGCTCGCCGGAGGTGTTGCCCAGGGCGATGCCGTCGGGGGCGGTGAAGTACAGGTGCAGGCCGCCGCGGCGGGTGCGCACGGAGAACGTCTCCCACGGCACCGGCTGGCCGGCCTGCTCGCACAGGAGGGCGAACACGTCGGCGCCGTCACTGACGCCGGGCAGGTCCCAGCGGGCGGGCGGCTGCTCGCCGGGCTTGGGCACGTCCAGGTCGATCACGACGAGGCGGGACGGGCCGCAGGCGATGCCGATATTGAACGGGGTGCGCGCCCAGATGCGGCGGATCACGTCCGGGTCGGCGGTGGCCTGCCGCTTCCAGCTCATACCTTTCAGGGGGACCTTGTCGCCGGGGGTGACGGGGAAGACGTGCCAGCCGCGGGCAGCGGCGGCCAGGGCGTAGCGAAGCTGCGGAACGCTCATATGGGATCTCCTTTCAGAACAGGGCCTCGGGGACGGGCACCGCACGGGCACGAGAGCGCCGGCGGGCGGCCAGCAGGGCGGCGTGGCAGGCGTCACAGATGGCTGTGAACGCCTCCACCGGAAGGGCCGCGGCGGTCTCGGGGCGCATGTTGGCGCGCGGCACGACGTGCAGCGGCCTGTCCGGGCTGTGAGTGACAGGGCAGGCGCCGCCGGTCGGCTTGTGGGGCCGCCCGCAGGCGGCAGCCGTGCCGGCGCGGCACTGGCAGACGCCGGCCGCGCGGGCGATGAGATCGGCGTAGCGGTCGCCGCTCATGCCGCCGGTCTTGCTTGCGTGGTCAGGGCGACGGGTGGTGTCCATAGACATGGCGAACTCCCCTGTCGGTGGGTGGAAGGGACGCGCACTCACGCGCGGCTGCGCGTGGGAGGCACGCGCGAAAGTTTTTGATCTTGATTTCATGGGTGCCACGGAGGCAGGGGAGGGGTGCCACGCGCCCCTGCCACGGGGGTGCCACACGGCTGCCACGCAGGGGGCCACGCGGGGTGCCACGGAGCGTGGCACCCCGTCTGACCTGTAACCCTCCCCCCGAGCCCCCGCCCGTGGCACCCGAGCGGGGGCCACGGGATCTTGTTAGACCTCGGGGCGCTCGGCCATCAGGTAGCGCTGGGCCTCGTCGTCGTAGCCGCCCAGGATCCCGGCCTCAACCAGGCGCTTGAGCTGCTTCTGGACCCAGGCGCGGGAGATGTCGGTGGAGGTCCACAGCGGCTTGAGATCGCCAGAGGAGAAATCGCGGGCACCGTCGTCCCACAGCTCGTGCAGGCGCTCCATCAGGGCCGCGCCGCGCTCTTCGGCGGTCATCTTCCGGTCGGCCGGCGCGAACCGCATCGGCGGCTCGCCCTCGGCGATGTCGGGGATCTCGTCGTCCAGGCCGACTTGGATCGCCGGGTCGGGGTCGTCATCGGTGAGGTACTCGGCGACCACGCCGCGCACATCCTCATCGTCCATCGCGGATTCCTCGTCGGGATCGGCGTCGGGCCGCTCCGGCACCGCCACCGGGGCGGCCAGGGCGGAGGCATCCAGCCGGGAGATGGCCGCGGTACCGGCGTCGACCGGCTTGTAGGCGGCCGGGTAGGCGGCGGCGTGGGCGCGCATCTGCGCGTTGGCGCGCTCGTCATCGAACACCCCGCCGCTGATACCCCAGGCGTAGGTGCGCAGCGGCATCGCGATCCGCGCGTCCGGGATGGATGGGGCGTCGAGGTAGGCCATGCCGGGCTGCTTGTTGCTCCACAGCTCGGGGCGGGCGCCGGCGTCCTGCTGGGCCTCGGACAGGCCGAAGGAGGCATCGGTGCCGGACTCCACGCCGAAGCACATCTTGGCGAGCTGCCCGCGGGCCAGGGTCGGCATCTGCGTGTAGTCCGAGCGCTGCAAGCTCATCACCACGGTGCCGCCCGCCGACCGGATGGCCTTGAGCAGGGACAGGAACTGCTCTTGTTCCTTGTCAGTCAGGGCGTCATAGACGTCGGGGAACTCCTCGATCCACAGCACCCAGTACGTCAGCCCGCATCCGGCCTTCCACTTCTGCAGGCCCTTCGCCGACAACTGGTCGGTGCGTTCCTTGACCTTGGACTGGATCTCGCCCAGCAGGGCCTTGGCGCCGGCCTTGGTGGTCTCCAGCCGGTGCAGCGCGGCCTTGAGCGGCCCCAAGGTCTGCTCGCCCTTGGTGATGTCGATCGCGAACACCGCCACGTCGTGACGGCTGACGATCTCGGCCAGGTAGTTCCACGCCCCGCCGATCGACTTGCCCGCGCCGGTCATGCCCATGAACTGCACATGGTGACCGACGATGACGTGGGCGACCTCGTCCAGGTCCTGCCACAGGCCGGGCCGCAGCGCCTCCGCGATCGACGCACCGGGCCGGGAGGCACCGGGCCAGGGGATCGGGTTCTTCATGGTGCGCGGGTCGGAGATGGTGACCTTCGCCTTGGACGCATCGTCGGGGTCGAGGCTGGTGACGACGGAGCCGGGCGGCAGGCCGATGCCGGATTCGATGTAGGGGACCTTCTTGGTCAGGTCGTCGGCGGTCTGCCGGCCGGGCTCCAGCTGCACCGCGCCCTCCACCTTGTGGGCGGTCGCGGCCAGGGTGCGCGCCTGCACCGCGGGCAGCCCGGCGCGCTCGGCGCCTTGGCCGAACAGGAACCGCAGCGGGTCGGCCATCGCCCCGGAGACGTCGATGTTCTTTTGCCGGATGACGGTGCGGATGTTGAAGCTGGCCGCGAGCGTGACCCCGCCGATCACGATGAGGCGGCCGGTCACGGTCGTGGTGGGGCCGTTGATGGTGGCTGCGCACACCCACATGCCCGCGGCGAACGTGGTCAGTGTCGAATGCAGGCGCCCCCCGGTGCTGCGGGCGTGGGACTGCCACCAGGTCAGGCCGGTCAGGCACATCACGCACGCGGTGATGCCCACGACCGTCCAGGCGATGGTCTGCGGGTCGTCGGAGTCCAGCAGGACATGGAAGGCCGTGCCGAGTCCGAAGGCCAGGATCACGATGATCCACGGCGGCAGGTAGAGCACCGCCTTGGACACCTCGCGGGCGGCGACCTGCTCCCAGGAGGAGACCTCCGGCGACGGCGCGGGAAGGGTGTGCGCGCGGGGGGCCATCAGTCGTTGCTCCAATCGAACGCAGAACGGCGCTTCTCCGGCTTGGCCTGCGGGAGAACTTCCACGAACTCCTTGCGGAACTGGGCGTGGAACTTCACCAGCTCCACGCCGGCCGCGCGCTCCAGCTCGGCGGCGCGCTTGAGGCGCTTGACCACGCGGCGGGCGCGGGCGCGCACGTCGGGGGCGCCGAACACGCTCAGGACGGGGTGGCCCTTGAAGGAGCGGATCAGCACCTCATACAGCTCATCGGAGCCGAGGGCGAACTCCTCGCCCAGGTCGCGGGCCAGGTCGCGGCCGACCTTGGCGTACTGGGTGATGGCGATCGGTCCTTCCCAGGGAATGGCCGACAGTTCGGGGATGCGGTTGCGTCCGGGCTTGAGGTCAGTCACGAAAGTCCTCCTTGCGGTCGGGGCGGATCGCCTGGCGGAGCAGGCGGCAGATGTAGGCCAGGCGGCGGGTACCGAGCGCCGCGGCGATCAGCGCGTCCAGCGCACCGATCAGCAGGACCAGGGCGGTACCGAGGACGGCCAGGGCCAGCAGCACGGCGGCGACGACGGCGGAGGCCAGGGCGCGGGCGCGCCGGCGCCAGGGGCGGCGAGGGGCGTCGGTGATGACGTAGACGGTCCTCACGCCCGCTCCTCCTGCTCGTCGGCGAGGGCGTCGCGCACGGCACGGGCGGCATCCATGCCGCACCGCAGGGTGCGCTGAAGGCGCGTCGCACTCGGCCGGGCGGGTAGGGCGCCGGAGGCGATCAGGGTGCGTGCCCGGTCGGTCAGGGCCGTGATGTCGGTCCCGCCGGGGGCGGTGTTGGCCCTGTACGTAGGACCGGTAGGACGGCCGTGGTCCAGGGCGGTGAACCCAGCGAGGATGATCGGCAGGGCCATCACGATCGTGACCGCCACGATCGGGCCGATCAGATGGATCACCAGATCGGAGATGCTGAAGCTCGCGCCGTCCGGTAGCGACCAAGGCAGGTACGGCCAGGCGTTCATGCCGAGCGACAGACTCAGGAACAAGTACTCGATGCGGATGAGGGTCGGGTGCGTCAGCGGCCGGCCCTGGATGGCGAGGTAGGCGCGGGCGCCGACGACCACGAGCAGGGCCAGGGATACGAAGGGCTCGACGAACCAGGCGAACACCCAGCCGGGCGACCAGACGGGGGCGCCGTCGGCGGCGAACGCCTGCACGCCGGCCGTGGACCAGCCGAGCGCGAGCGTCAGGCAGACCATGGCACCGGTCACCAGCAGCCGCCGCACCCGCGCCGCCTGGTAGGCGCGCATGGCCGGATCGGTGGCCAGCTCGTGCAGGCGTGCGGCCTCGTGCGCGGCGCGGCGGCGCTTGCGGACCTTGGGTGTGTCCAGCAGAAGCGGCGCGTCGTCGGCCTGGAGTTCGACCAGGCGGTGGGCTTCGGCGACCTCGGCGCGCAGGCGGCGGACCCGCTGCGTCTCGCCCTCCTGCTCCTCGATCACCTCGGGCGCCGGAGCGGGCGAGGTGGGCAGGTCCGGGGCGTGGGCGTTGCCGTAGCGCTCCAGCTCGGCGATCCCGCGGGCGACCTCGTCGGGGTCCGGCATCGGGGTGGGGGAGGTGGTGCTCATGCCGGTGCCTCCGTTTCGTGTGCGCCGTTCAGCCCGCAGTCCGGGCAGGAGAACCCCGCAGCGACGCCCGGGGCGGGGATGCGCTGCCACAGCAGCGCCCAAGCCAGCCGCGGCGCCGGGCGGTCGGAGGCCAGCACCCGCCGGCGCGCTCGCGCGCTGGGGTGGGAGTCGAACAGGGCGACGGTCAGCCGGTACCAGGCGGGCCCGTCGACCAGATCGGCCAGCGCGGCGGCCACCAGGCGGCGACCGGGCAGACCGGCGGCGTCCAGCAGCCGCACCGCGTGCGCGTCGGCGTCGTACTCGGCCAGCCGCTCCCGCCGCGCCGTGGCCAGGGCCGCGGCCAGCGCGACGACGGCCAGCACCAGCAGGACCGGCAGCGGCGCCTCGAGCACGAGAGCGGCCAGCAGCGCGGCCTTGGACCACCAGGCCGGGCTCTGCCAGAGGGGGCGCTCGGCGTCGTGACCGAGGGCGTGGTGGGCGATCTCGTGGGCCAGCACGCCGTACAGCGGCAGCGAGTCGGCGTCGTGCAGCAGGTCGGCGCCCAGCTCGATGCGGGGGGTGCGGTCGCAGCGGGTGCCGAACGCTCCGGCGTTGCCGCCCAGGTCGGGCTCGACCCGGATGAGCAGGCCGGGAAGCTGGGCGCAGTGGCGCAGCGCGCACACCAGCTCGGCCAGGCCCGGCAGACCGGCGGGGCGGTCGAAGACCGCAGTATCGGCGATCGAAGCAGAGGAAGACGGGATGCTCATCGCGCCACCTCCTGCTCCGGGAAGGGCAGGGCGTTGGGCTCGGCGCTGAAGAACATGATGTTGGAACCGGCCATGTCCGGGCCGGCCTCGTTGAGCGCCCAGGACAGCAGGCCCTGCCGGGTTGAGCCCGCGCTGGCGGTGACGGTCCGGATGAGCGTGGACTGGCGCATGCCGTTCCCCAGCGACTTGGCCAGGGTCAGGACGACGAGGAATTCCATGGTGACGGGGGTGGTCATGTGATCCCCTCCGGGTCAAAAGGACGTGGAACGGACGAGGGCGCGGCATATCCGGCAGGCGGCCGTGCAGCGGGCGCCGTGGGCGGGGCAGCGCTGGATCTGACGGCCGGTGCCGCAGCGGCGGCAGCCGAGCGCGTGGTGGGAGCGGGTGCCGCAGTCGGGGCAGGAGAAGCGGGCCATCAGCGGCCACCTCCGCACGGCGTCTGCACGACCGCGGCGCGGCAGGTGCCACAGGCGGGGTCGTAGCTCGCGGAGTGACGGGGGCAGCGCGGCAAGTCCTCGCCGCGGTGGATGGCCTGGCACAGCGGGCACTGGTAGCGACTCACGCGGCCTCCTCCCCACCGGGGACGGGCGCGGACCGCAGGGACCGGGCGCGGATCTCGGAGGCGGTCAGACCGGCCCACACGCCCGTCTCCGGGCGCACGGCCAGCGCGTAGGCCAGGCACTCGGGACGGGCCGGGCAGCCGGCGCACACGGCCTTGGCCTGCTCCTCCCGCGCGAGCCGGTCGGGCTCGGGCTCGGTGGTGAAGGCGTCGGGGTCGGTGAACAGCTCCGCGTCGGCGCTGTCGCACGCCTGACCGGCGGCGGTCAGCGCGTCACGCAACCGCATGACCTCGCGCGGTCCGGCCAGCAGCCGGGCGAAGTGGAACTCCTCCGGACGGGCCGCGTCGGCGGCGGCTGCGGGGAAGCGGGGGATGGTGCGGAAGGGGAGGCGGATCATCGCGTGCACCTCTGACAGGTCGTGGAGGTCCGGGGATTGATGCCGCCGCACCGGCAGATCCAGGTGGAGGCGGTGCCGGGCGGCAGCCAGGCCGACGAGGGCTTCGGCGCGCGGGCGCTCATCGCGTGGTGCCGTTCGCGGCGGTGGTGCTCTGGCAGAAGGGGCAGGGGTAGGGACCGCTGCCGGGGTTCCAGATCTGGCCGTTGCGGCAGTCCGAGGGGCATCGGTCGGACTTGGCGCGGCTGGTCGGGCGGGTCATGATGGTGCGGCTCCTTTACGTGGGAGTTGGGGCGGCCCTGGTCTTGGCGGATGGGGGTCGCCCCGTTGTCGTGTACGGGGGTGGGTGGTCAGCCGAAGTTGGCGGCGAAGACCACGAGGGCGTCGGCGGCGGCCATCAGCCCGTTGAAGGCGTGCGTGGCCAGGACCGCGGCCTTGTTGGGCTCTCGGATCACGAAGAACAGGGCGAGAGCGCCGAGCAGCATGAACACGAAGCGGCGGAGCCGGTGTTCGGAGTACATGGGGTTTCCCTTCATGGGGAGTGCGTCACAGGCATCAGCGTATACGTAGCTACGTATACGTACAAGCCCTTGGTATACGATGATGCGTATACGTTGGAGGTGTCACCGAAGAGCAGTCGAAGGGGCTGATCACCAAGTGCCAGAACCGGCCTACGTCCGCATCGCAGGCGAGTACGCCCGGCGCATTCGCGCCGGGGAGCTTCCGCCCGGCGTGCAGCTACCGAGCTACACCGAGATCGCCCAGCAGAACGGCGTGTCGGACATCGTGGTTCGGAAGGCCCTCGAACTGCTCCAGAGTCAGGGGCTCGTTCGATCCGTACGGCGGCGGGGCATCTTCGTCGCCGACCGACCCAACCTCGTTCGCGTTTCTCCCGAGCGTCAGATGGAGTCCGCCGAGCGCACGTTCCAGAACGAAACCGATCGAGACATCCAGGTAGAACGCGAGACCGAGCAGATCCCCGCCACCAGCGAACTGGCGGAGGCCTTGGGTCTCGCGGAAAGCGAACTAATCACCCACGTCATCACCCGAGCCACCGAGGATGGCCGGCCAATCTCGATCTCAGACACCTACCACCCGATGGATGTCACCGATGTATCGGGGGCCGACTTCCTGGAAGAGACTGTCTCGGACCAGCTACCGGCACCGCTGCATGCCGAGTGGTTGCGCACAACCCCCGGCGATCTCGTCAAGACGGTTCAGCAGCGGTTTCTCTCCGCCAATGGGCGGATCATCATGATTTCAAATATCTCGTACCCGCGAGACCGATACGACGCATTCGTCTTCCGCATGGCTCTCAAATAGAAGAGAAAAGAAAAGGGGGGTGCCGACCAGGTCGGCACCCCCCTTTCTATTGCGTCCTCAGCTCCGCACCCAGCCCTGCGCGACGTCCGCTTCCGTCCACCACGAAACGAAGTGCTCATCTACGGAGTCCAGCCTCCAACGGGCCGACAGGGCATCAAAGAAGGCATTGTTTCCGGTCTTTCCGCCCTTCGGCTCCCCGATGTAGATGAGTCTTTTGCCCCCAGCTTCCTCGAACGAGGTCAACGCCTCAGATGACATCTCGTCCCCCCAACCGGGCGGCCAACAAAGAAACAGCACGTGATCGGCTGCTTGGGCACGAGTTGTGAAGCCCGAAAGATCGTTAATGGGGTGCCATACGTCCGTCTGCCCAGCCGCTCCGGGGAAGGAGGCGTTCTTGGCCTTGTCCGGCGGCTCCACGTCGTACGCCTCGACGACCAGCCCTGAACGAGACAGTTGTGCTGCCCAGTAGCCCCGACCTGCCCCCAATTCCACAATCGGAGTATCTGCACAGAAACGGGACATCCATTCGATGGTCTGCGGGGAAGGTATCGCGTAGGCGTACGTCGCCTGCAAGACCATCTGTGCGAAGGCGAGTCTCGCGCTTCCTTCCGCACGACCACCGTTCACCACGCGCCGGCCCTCATGCTCGAACACGAACGGCTCAACGATGTCCCAGTAGGGGTTGGAGCTCACAGCACTCCCGCCGGTCATGAAGTGCACGAACCGCAAGTCGAACGCCGCATCCGCTTTGGCATCGCCAGTCCCGGGCAGCTTTGTCGCCATATCCAAGTACTCGGCCACCTTGGGATACTCGGCCTGAAGTCGCTGTTCATCGTTGAGCAGCGCAGTGAGTTCATCCCATCGCGCCGATGTCATAGTGAGCTGAGCCATGTAGACGAGTTTCTCGTACTGACCTCGCCTATGCCATGCTTCTCAGCACATCCGAAACTGGCCGGACGTGGCCAGGGCCGGGCTGGCCTACGGGCTCGCCTGCTGTCATGCCCGACCGTTACCCACCTCCCCGGCTATCAGCCCTCTCGGAGGACGCTAGAAGGGCCGTAGCGCCTTCCCGCTGGGCCAGGGAACCTCCAAGGGCCAGGGCACCGGCTCCGCTTCCTTCAGTGGGCGCTCAAGGCTGCCGAGCGTCGTCTCAGTTTCCGTCTCAGTTCACCGCCGTACAGGGTCGTTCAGCGGAGTACAGCCCTGCCCCTGACCTCGCTCCCGATACCTCCGTGAACCCCGCTGAACAGAGATCCACGGACTTGGAAATCGTGTTGGGGGCAACCCCTCAGGAGTTCGAATCTCCTATCCTCCGCCACTCAGAGGGGCCGGACCGCACACGCGGTCCGGCCCCTCCGGCGTTCCCACCCCGGTTTCCGTTTCCCCACCGGCCCGCCACCGGCCCGCCACCGACACCGGCCCCGGCCGTTTCCCCGGCCGCTCCGCGGGCAGTGGAGGCGTCCCGAACGGATCGAAGGGACGTCGGCGATGGATTTCAAGGACGATGTCCAGCTGGACAGCTCGCAGGTCGAGAGCGGCGGCCGCCGCGTCCCCGGCGGCGGACTCGCGGTGGGCGGAGGCGTCGCCGGGATCATCGCGCTCATCGCCGCGCTGGTGTTCGGCGTGGACCTCGGGGGCCTCACCGGCGGCGGGGCGGCCCCCGCACCGGTCGACTCCGGCTCGAACCTCGCGGCGCAGTGCAGGACCGGCCAGGACGCCGACCAGAACGAGGAGTGCCGGGTGATCGGCGTGGTCAACAGCATCCAGGAGTACTGGCCCACCGCCATGGGCGGGTACGAAGAGGCCAAGACCGTGCTCTTCTCCGGCGCGGTGGACACCGGGTGCGGCGCCGCCGACTCCTCCGTCGGGCCGTTCTACTGCCCCGCCGACCGGCGGGTCTACCTCGACCTGAGCTTCTTCGACCAGTTGCAGAGCCGCTTCGGCGCCAAGGGCGGGCCGTTCGCCCAGGCGTACGTGATCGGGCACGAGTACGGCCACCACGTGCAGAACCTGACCGGGGTCCTGAGCCGTTCGCAGAACGACCGGCAGGGACCGGAGAGCGGGGCGGTCCGGGTGGAGCTCCAGGCGGACTGCTACGCGGGCGCCTGGGCGAAGAACGCCTACGAGACCGGGCTGTTCGCCCAGCCGTTCACGCGGACCGACATCGAGGAGGCGCTGAGCGCCGCCTCCGCGGTGGGGGACGACAGCATCCAGGAGCGCACCCAGGGCCGGGTCGACCCGGAGGGCTTCACCCACGGCACCTCGGCGCAGCGGGTCAAGTGGTTCAGCACCGGTTACGAGACCGGCGACCCCAAGCGCTGCGACACCTTCTCCGGCGCCATCTGAACGGATCCCGGGCGGGCCCGGCCGCGGCCGGGGCGGGCCCTGACCGGCACCGTGACCCGACCGCCGGGCAAACGACCGGATTGTCTCTTAAACTACATGGGGTGATCTTCAAGCTGGTCGGCGATGGACGGCCCTACCCCGAACACGGCCTCTCGAACCGCGAGTGGGCGCAGATACCGCCGCGGCAGGTCCGGCTCGACACTCTGATCACCACGAAAGCGGTGCTCGACCTGCACTCCCTGCTCGCCAAGGACTCCACCTTCTACGGCGACCTGTTCCCGCACGTGGTCCAGTGGCGCGGTGAGCTCTATCTGGAGGACGGCCTGCACCGCGCCCTGCGCTCGGCCCTGCACCAGCGCCCGGTCCTGCACGCCAGGGTCCTCGACCTGCCGCCGGACGCCTGACCCCGGTCTCCGTCCCGGGGCCGCGCCCGCACGGTCCGAAAGACGGGGGCGTGAAGCGACGAGGACCCGAAACGACGCAGCCTTGGAACGACGCAGCCCCGAAACGACGAGGGCCTCCCACCTGTCTCCAGGTGGGAGGCCCTCGTCCGTGGCGGTGGTGGTGGGATTTGAACCCACGGATGAGTTGCCCCATCACACGCTTTCGAGGCGTGCGCCCTCGGCCACTAGGCGACACCACCGCCGAGCAGCTTACCGGATAATCATCGTTGCTCGCTCGGCCTGCGCGCGGCGAAGAAACCGGCGAGCACCCCGGCGCACTCGTCGGCCAGCACGCCCATGACGACCTCCGGCCGGTGGTTGAGCCGGCGGTCCCTGAGCACGTCCCAGAGCGAGCCCGCCGCACCGCCCTTGGCGTCCACCGCGCCGTAGACGACACGGTCCACCCGCGCCAGCACCGCGGCTCCCGCGCACATCGTGCAGGGTTCGAGCGTGACCACGAGCGTGCAGCCGGTCAGCCGCCACCCGCCCCGCCCGCGCGCCGCCTCCCGCAGGGCCAGCACCTCGGCGTGCGCGGTCGGGTCCGCCAGGGACTCGCGGTCGTTGCCCGCCTGCGACAGCACCTCGCCGCCGGGGCCGAGGACGACCGCGCCGACCGGCACCTCACCGCGCTCACCCGCCCGTACGGCCTGCGCCAGGGCCAGCCGCATCGCGGGGGTGTGGCCGGCCTCCGGGGGGCCCGCCGCGGCGGCCCTCACCGCAGGCGGTCGAGCTCGTCCGCGAAGGCCAGCCGCTCGGCGATCACCGAGAGCGTGTCCGCCGGGAGGGCGCCCTCCTCCATGCTGAGCTCGATGAGCTCGTCCGGGCTCATGCCCAGGTCGCTCAGGAGCTCGAAGTCGCCCGCCGGTCGTACGCCCAGCTCGGGCGTGTCGCCCTCCGGGGCGACCCCGGCCAGTTCGCCGAAGAGCTCGCCGAGCGTGTCGGCGCGCGCGGCCTGCGCGTCGGACAGGAAGGCGCGGGGCTCGGTGTCGCCCCGGTAGCGGACGATCGCGAACCACTCGTCCTCGGCCTCGACGCAGAGCAGGGCCAGCTCCTCGCCGTCGAGGCCGAGGCTCTCCTGGACGACGTCGCCGAGATCGTCGACGATCTCGGCTTCGCCGAGGTCGGCCTCGGCCCCCCGCCAGCCGTTCGCGGTGCGCACGAAGGCCGCCGAGAAGAGCCTGCTGCCGGACGGTCTGGAGGCCATGGCGATCTCCTGAGCTCAGCCGAACATCGAGTCGATGGCGCGTTCGAACGGCTCGGAGAAGCCGAGCCGCGCGGCGATGCTGGACAGCACGTCCTCGGGGAGCAGGTCGATGTCGCCGGAGAGGATGCCGAGCTCCATCTCGTCGAGCCCCAGGTCGGCGAAGATGGACAGGTCGCCCGCGGGGAGCGCCGTCTCCTCGTCCTGCAGGATCGCGTCGAGCTCGTCCTCGTCGGGCACCGGGACGTCGAGATAGTCCAGCACCTGCTCCGCGAGCGGGAAGTCCAGCGACGCGGCGATGTCCGAGAGGAACACCTCCGCCCGCTCGCCGAACACCCGTAGCGCCACGAAGAACTCATCCCCCACGGCGACCAGGCCAATCGCGCCGCTCAGGCTCGGCTGCTGGCGCAGGGCGTGGATCAGCCCGTGGAGGTCGGAGGTGAGCGCCACGGGAAGCATCTCCGCCTCCCAGCGGTCATCCTCGCGATAGACCACGATGGCGAAGTCGAGCGCATCTTCGTCTGTCATCGTCATCCCCACCGAGCGACCTGTACGGATGTCAATGCTTTCAGAAGTGGAGCACCACCGTATGCCACTCCGGCCAAATCGTGATCAAAATCCCCTCCCAAAACTCGTGTCACACATCGTCCGTTATCCACCCGCCTGTCGTCCCGGCTACCGTTGACGTCCATGGAGACCCTGGTCGTCGACCACCCGCTCGTGGCCCACAAGCTGACCGTCCTACGGGACGCCGACACGGACTCGCCCACCTTCCGGCGCCTCGCCGACGAGCTCGTCACGCTGCTCGCGTACGAGGCGACCCGGCACGTCCGGGTCAGCGAGGTCACCGTGGACACCCCCGTCGCCCCGGCGAAGGGCGTGCGCCTGGCCCACCCGCACCCTCTGGTGGTCCCGATCCTGCGCGCCGGTCTCGGCATGCTGGACGGGATGACCAGGCTCCTGCCGACGGCCGAGGTCGGCTTCCTCGGGATGATCCGCAACGAGTCGACGCTCCAGGCCGAGACCTACGCCACCCGGCTCCCCGACGACCTGTCGGGCCGCCAGGTCTACGTGGTCGACCCGATGCTGGCCACCGGCGGCACCCTGGCCGCGGCGATCGAGTTCCTCTTCGAGCGCGGGGCCGACGACGTGACCGCGATCTGCCTGCTGGCCGCCCCGGAGGGCATCGCCTACATGGACGCGGCCTTCGCCGGCAGCGGGAGGCCGATCCGCCTGGTCACCGCCGCCCTCGACGAGCGGCTCAACGAGCACGGCTACATCGTCCCCGGCCTGGGGGACGCGGGGGACCGCCTCTACGGCGTGGTCTGACGACCTCCCGGGTCCTGCTTCCGCCGGCTCCTGAGATCTGTTCCCGCCGAACGGAGGGTGTCGCCGACACCTTCCGTTACCTTCCGTGATTACATGGGTACGGAGAGTTTCAACAAGGCATCTCTTCGGCACGCCCGGCCCGGCGATCGCGGACGCACACAGGGAGAACAGTGAACGAGGGCATCATCCCCGCCGCCGAACCGGACCCCTACGCGGACCTGAGCGCCGCGCTGCGGGAGGAGTTCTCCGCGATCCATCCGGCGGCCACCGTGACCCGCTGCGTGGACGCGGCCCGCTACGGCGCGCTGGAGATCACAGGCCACGCCCATCCCTGGCTGGTGGAGCGGATCGCCCGCAAACACCTGCAGGTGCTGGCGCTGGCCGCGAGCGGGCGCGACCGATGAGACCCGCCCCGGGCCGGTGAGGTCCGCCGACGGCGGAAGACCGAATCGGCTCACACGCTTTACCCCACGTAATGCGTGGGTAATGTATACGTCGGGTGCAGTGGGTGAGTGGTAAGTGGAGGCCTAAGTGCAGGGCAAGAAGGTTCTGAAATGGAGCGCCATCATCTTCGTGGTGTTCTTCCTGTTCACCCGGCCGGATGATGCGGCGCACACGGTCAGGGGAGCCATCGACTCGATGTACACCGCGGCCGATTCCCTGGCCCAGTTCGTCTCCCATCTCTCATGAGGCTGGTGACTCACGGGGACTCCGCTCCCTCGTCGGTCAACCGCTACCTGCTCCCCCACGAACACCAGGTCATCATGGTGCGGCGTCACCCGGCCGTGCTGCTCCGTCCCGTCGCCGAGGTCTTCGGCGGCCTGATCATCGCCGGCCTGCTCAGCAAGTGGCTCGGCGACCAGGGCGCCGGGGGCGGGCTCGTCGTCGTCTGGTGGGCATGGCTCCTGCTGCTCATCCGCTTCGTGTGGAAGGTAGCGGAGTGGTCGGTCGACTACTTCGTCGTGACCTCCAAGCGCATGCTGCTCACCACGGGGCTGATCACGCGCCGGGTCGACATGATGCCGCTCGGCAAGGTGACGGACATGAGCTTCCAGCGCTCCCTGCTCGGGCGCATGCTGGGCTACGGCGAGTTCATCCTCGAGTCGGCCGGTCAGGACCAGGCGCTCTCGACGATCCCCTACATCCCCTATCCCGAGACCCTCTACCTCGAGGTCTGTCAGATGCTCTTCCCCGGCGGTAACGACTCGGATGATTAATCCCCGTATGTCCACTGTGACGTAGTGGAATTGGAACGAGTTCGACCAGGGATTCTGCGCGGGGGTTACCCGATTCGACTGCTTCGTGCAATCATGGCTGCAACATTGACCATCCCCCGCCCTGAGAGATCAGATGCCGAGTCAGGGAACCATCGGTGACCGTGTCCGCGGACTGCGGCTGAGCAGGCGCATGTCCCAGGCCCAGCTCGCCGGGCCGGACTTGTCCGACAGCTACGTGTCCCTCATCGAGTCGGGCAAGCGCACGCCGACCCCCGTGGTCGCACGCCTGCTCGCCGAACGCCTGGGATGCACCACCGAGTTCCTCCTGCACGGCGTCGAGCCGCGTCAGCGCATCGACACCGAGCTCGGCCTGCGCCACGCGGAGCTGGAGCTCCACCACGGCGATCCGGCCCTGGCGGTGGACCGCTTCGGTGAGATCGTCAAGGCCGCGGGCGAGGAGAACGCCGTCATCTCCGCCCTCGCCCGGTTCGGCCGCGCCCGCGCCCTGGAGTCGCAGGGCCGGGTCGGTCCCGCCGTCGAGGCCTTCGAGCGGCTCCGCCGCGAGGCCGCCGCCCATCCCGAGCGCCTGGCGGACCTGCCGCTGACCGTCGCCCTGAGCAGGTGCTACCTGCGCGCCGGTGACACCCTGCGCGCCCACGACCTGGCGCACGACGCCCTGGTCCAGGTGAACCGGCTGGCCCTGACGCAGGGCGAGATCGCGGTCGACCTGGCCGCCGCCCTGATGGAGACCGACGCCTCGCGGGGGACCGACTCCCCGGGCCTGGCCTACGTCCGGCAGGTCATCATGGACAACGGGGTGCCCTCCGCGGTCAACCGCGAGGCGGAGGTCCACTCCCTGTGGCAGGCGAGCGCGACCGCGGCCGAAGGAGAGGACTCGGCGCTGGCCGTCCGCCTCGCCGACGACGCGATCGCGACCGGCCGGCCGTCCCGGATGGCGCTCAGGCTCGCCCTCATCGCGATGGAGTGGTCCCGCCTGGCGGCGTCCCGCGACGACGAGCCCATGAGCGGGATCCCCGAGCTCGCGAGCGCGGCCGGCGAGGTCTTCGCCTCCTTCCCCTCCCTCGTCGGCGAACGCGCCAAGAGCCTGATCGTGCTCGCCCACGTGCAGCTGCGGACCGGCGACTCCGCCGGCGCGGTCCGCCTGGCCGGTTCGGCCCTCGACGTCCTCGGAGAGCGCCCGGACGGCATCGGCGCCACCGCGCACCTGCTGCTCGCCGAGATCGCGCTCGCACACGGCGCGGGGGACGCCCTCACCAGTCTGCGGAACGCGCAGGCCCTGCTCGACGGCCTCGGCCCGGCGTCCGCCGGCTCCGACCGGGAGACCGCCCGGGTCTGGCGCCGGCTCGGCGACCTGTACGGCCAGGCCGGTGCACAGGACGCGCAGACCGCCGCGTATCGTAAGGCACTCGAGGCAGTCGGCGTGCGTGGCGCGCTGGTGGGCATGACGGTCGACTCCGCCCTGGTGCGGTAAGACTTCTCTCGCCCCCGGGGCTCCAGATTTGGATTTATGCCTCCGGAATAATTAGGGTCGATCAGTCATTGACTCATAGGATGATTGGTTCCCCATAGGAGGCGGACTGTGAGTCTGCGTACGGCGCACCGAGCGTCGCTCGTCGACCAGGTGATCGACCAGCTCAAGGAGCAGATCACGTCGAACTCCTGGCAGATGAACGCGAAGATCCCCACTGAGACGGTGCTCGCCGAGCAGCTCGGGGTCGGACGCAACACCGTGCGGGAAGCCGTACGGGCGCTCACCCACGCGGGCCTGCTGGAGTGCCGTCAGGGCGACGGCACCTACGTGCGCGCCACGAGCGAGCTCTCCGGTGCCATGCTCCGGCGGCTGCGCGCCGCCGAGCAGCTGGAGATCCTGGAGGTACGGCGAGCCCTGGAGGTCGAGGCCGCCCGGCTGGCCGCCACCCGGCGCACCGACGAGGACATCGCCCTCATCGAGGAGGCCCTGGCCGCGCGGGAGCGGGCCTGGGAGATCGGCGAGCCCGACGGATTCGTCGAGGCCGACCTCGCCTTCCACATGGCCGTCGTCCACGCCACGCACAACCGCGTCCTGGTCGACCTCTACGAGGACTTCTCGGCCGCCCTGCGCGCCAGCATCAAGGCCGCGGGAACGTCGATCGACAGCAGTTACATCCCGCACGACGCGATCGCCCGCGCCATCGCCGCCGGTGACGTGACCGCCGCCGAGCGCGCGGGACACGCGTGCATGGAGCACATCCTGATCGCGCTCACCGACTCCCAGGAAGTCTCCGCCTGACCTTCCGGAGCGTTCCCCGCCGATGCGGGGAGCCCTCACGGGGAAGGGCCCGCCCCCGCCGGGGCGGGCCCTTCCCCGTGGAGGCCTCCTCGTCCCCGTGGGGTCTCCCACGCCCCGGTCCGGGGAGATGCGTTCACACCTGCCGCGAGGGCAGGCTCACGCCTGGCGCAGGGACATGACGAGGTAGCGGAAGGCGGGCACCGCGTCGCCGGGGACCTCGGTGATGAGGGCCGGGCGCGTCGGTGACTCCATGTTGAGGCGGACGAACTCGCTCTCGACTCCGGAGAGGCCGTCCAGCAGGAACTGCGACTGGAAGGCGATCTGGATGTCCCCGCCGGACAGCTCCGCGTCGAGGACCTCCGTCCCCCGGCCGACCTCGCCTCCGCCGGCCTGGATGGTAACCTGCCCCTGTCCGAAGGAGAGGCGGATCGCGGTGGTGGGTTCGGCGACCAGCCGGATCCGTTTGATGGCCTCGACGAACGGTGCCACCCGGACGTCCGCCCGGATGGACCAGTCACCGGCCAGCCGGGCGCGGTAGTCGATGAACTGCTCGTCGAGCAACCGGACCGTGGTGCTCCGCCCGACGCTCTCGAACCCGGCGATGCCGTCACCCAGCGCCACCGCCACCTCGCCGCCGCGCAGCGACCTGGCCACCTCGACGAGCACCCGGGCGGGGACCACGGCCGCGGCCGCGGCGTCGGGCCGCTCCGGCCGCCAGTCGAACTCCCTGGCCGCGATGCGGTAGCGGTCGGTGGCGGCCATCGCCACGTGCTCGCCGGAGATGTCGACCCGGACGCCGGTCAGCATGGGCAGGGTCTCGTCGCGGCTGGCCGCGGGGGCGACCTGGCCGACCGCGCTCGCGAAGACCCCGCCGCCGATCGCGCCGATCACCGGCGGCATCGCGGGCAGCGTCGGGAAGTCCTCCACCGGCATGGTGCGCAGGTTGAACTCCGCGCTGCCGCAGGTCAGCGTCGCCTCCGACCCGTCGGCGACGACCTCGACCGCCTTCCCCGGCAGGCTCCGCGTGATCTCCGCCAGGACCCGGCCCGGGATCAGCACCCGGCCGGGCTCGGCCACCTCGGCCTCCACGGAGGCCCGGGCGGAGACGTCGTAGTCGAAGGCCGAGAGCACGAGGTCCTCCTGCTCCGGCCGGGCCTCCAGGAGCAGACCGGACAGGACGGGGATCGCCGGACGGGCCGGCAGCACCCGGGCCGCCCAGGCCACCGCTTCGGCCAGGACGTCACGGTCAACCCGGAATTTCACGTCGGAATCCCTTCTGAGTGCGGATGCCCGTACTCGGACAGACGTTATCCGCTGCCACCGACATTCGCCCCCGCCGACGAGGCCGTCTCCCTCGCCCTCCCGGATCTCCGCGTCCGCCGTACGGGAGTCATCCGTACGGCGGGTCCCGGCGGCGGGTGGAGTGACGAATGGGACCCCGGCGGATCCTCAGGCGCGCGGTCCGCCTGCCGATCGTGCGGTCGTGAACAGTGGGATGAGCAGGGCCCGCGACGTGCTCGCGCGGATGACCATCGGCAAGGCGTTGCGTTTCGGCTTCACCGTGGTGATCGGGCTGCTGCTGCTGCCCGCCGCCACGTCCGCGTGGTACCTGTGGCAGACGTCGTCGGAGGTGAGCCGCCTCGCCGAGACCGGCATGCCGGGCGCGCAGCTCACCGGTGAGATCGACGGCCTGATGAACAAATACCGCAAGGAGCAGTGGGAGTACCTCGCCCTCCCCGAGGGTGACGAGGAACTGGCCAAGACGGCCGAGGCCATGGCCGAGGAGGACGCCGAGATGAAGGCGCTGCTCGCCGGCTTCCACCGGCTCTCCCTCGATGAGGCCCCACTCGCCGCGCTGACCGCCTACGAGCAGGCCTGGTCGGAGTACGTCCGGGTGACGGCGCCCCTGGTCCGGCTGGCCGACGCCGGGGACGCCGCGGCCGCCCGGGCGACCTTCGACTCCGGTGCGGGAGACGAGCAGTGGGACGCCCTCAAGGAGAATCTCAAGACTCTGCGGGAACTGGACGTCCGGGCCGCCGCCGAGAGCCGTGACGCGGCCCGTCTCGACGTCGTCATCGGCTTCACCGTGCTCGGCGTGCTGCTCTCGGTCGCGGTCGGCGTCTCCCTGACCATCCGGCGCGCGCTGACCCGGCGCATCTCCACCGGACTGCACACCCTGTCCGCCGCCGCGGACAGCATCGCCCGGGGCGATCTCGACCAGCGCGTCGAGGTGACCGCCGACGACGAGATCGCCGAGGTCGCGGCCTCGTTCGACCGCATGGTGGAGTATCTCAACGCGATGGCCCGGGTGTCCCAGCGCATGGCCGGCGGTGACCTGACCGTCGAGGCCGTGCCCAAGTCCGACGATGACCGCCTCGGGCGGGCGTTCACCTCCATGGTCCGCAACTTCAACGACTCCGTCGGGCAGGTGAGTCACTCGGCGGGTGCGCTCGACGCCGCGTCGCGGGAGCTGTCCGGCGTCGCGGGCGGCGTGCGCGCCACCGTGGACGAGGTGGTCGGCAACGCCGAGCGCCAGGTGGACCTGGTCGGCCAGGCCCAGCGCGCCGCCCGGAAGACCTCCGGCCTGGTCGACGAGGGCATCGGCACCGTGCAGCGGCTGGCGCAGGTGATGGGGGAGCTCGAGGAGAAGTCCGCCCGGATCAGCGGCATCGTCGGCAGCATCGCCCGCATCGCCGGGCAGACCAACCTGCTGGCGCTCAACGCCTCCATCGAGGCCGCCCGCGCCGGAGTGCACGGCTCCGGTTTCGCCGTGGTCGCCGGAGAGGTCCGCACGCTCGCCGAGGAGAGCAGCAGAGCCGCCCAGTCCATCGCCGAGGTCGTGGCCGAGATCCAGGAGAGCAGCGGCGAGGCGGTCACGGTCGTCGACGAGCACGCCAGAGGAGCCTTCGAGCGGATCGCCGGCGGCACCTCGACGCTGCAGGAGGCCCTCGACGAGGTCGGCTCCTTCGCAGAGGCCAACATGGCCTCCACCGAGCGCATGGCCGGCGCCACGCAGGCGGTCACCGCCTCGGTGCAGCAGCTCACGGCCACGGCCGACCGGCTGCGTGAGGTCACCGGCAGGTTCAGGACCCGGGAGCGCTGAGGCGCTTCCGGGACCGGGCGGGCCGGGTCAGGAGCGGGCCGCGTTGAGATAGGTCAGGACGGCCAGGACTCGGCGGTTGTCGTCGTCGGACGGGGCGAGGCCGAGCTTGATGAAGATGCTCGCGGTGTGCTTGCCGACCGCGCTCTCGCTGAGGAACAGCCGCTGGGAGATCGCCGCGTTGGACCGGCCCTCGGCCATCAGCTCCAGCACTTCGCGCTCGCGCGGGGTCAGCGCGGCGAGCGGCTCGTGCCGGGCGGTGCTGGCCAGCAGCTTGGCGATCACCTCGGGGTCCATCGCGGTCCCCCCGGCCGCGACCCGGCGCACGGCGTCGACGAACTGGTCGGCGTTGAACACCCGGTCCTTCAGCAGGTAGCCGATGCCGCCGGAGCCGTCGGCGAGCAGCTCGCGGGCGTAGAGCTGCTCGACGTGCTGGGAGAGCACCAGGACCGGCAGGCCGGGGACCGCCCGGCGGGCGGCCAGCGCGGCCTGCAGGCCCTCGTCCGTGAAGGTGGGCGGGAGCCGTACGTCCACCACCGCCACGTCGGGCCGCTCGCCGGTCAGCGCCCGCAGCAGCTCGGGGCCGGACTCGACGGCGGCCACGACCTCGAAGCCGTGGGCCTGGAGCAGGTGGACCAGGCCCTCCCGGAGCAGGTAGAGGTCCTCGGCGACGACGGCGCGCAGGTTCACCGGTCCCCCTGCGGAGGGTGCGGGACCCGGGAACGGCGGGGCGGGGTGTGCGGGTTCATCGGCCCCCCTGCGGGAGGTGCGGAGCCTGGGAGCGCTGGGGAGAGGTGTGCGGGTTCATCGGTCCGAACATAGGCGGTGCGGAGCGGCCTCGGCCATCCACCGCCGGCGGGAGTGCTGGATCGGGAGCAGGACGGCCGCGGCGTACATGGCGGTGCCCAGGGCGATGTCGAAGACGATCATCATCCACGACCACGGATCGGGCAGGTAGAGCGGGAGCAGCCAGCTCCGCTCCTCCGGAGCGACCAGCTTCATCACCAGGGTGACCAGCCCCTGCGGGAAGAGCGGCAGCCAGGCCAGGCCCCAGCCGGTCCCCACGATGAGCCACTTCCACCAGGGCATCTTCTCCGTGTTCCGCTGCTCGCGGACGCCCCGCGCGTGCGGGAGCTCGATCACCGCGGTGGTCGGCCCGCCCGGCGGGCTGCTGAGCGCGAGCACTCCGTCGAAGGCGGCCAGCCGCCGCTCGATGCCGCGCAGACCGCTGCCCCGCGCCGGGTCGGCGCCGCCGGAGCCGTCGTCGGTGACGGTGATCCGCACCGCCCCGCCCCGGCTGCCGACGTCGATCCAGACGCGGTCCGCGCCCCCGTGGCGCGCCGCGTTGGCCAGCAGCTCGCTGACCGCGAAGTAGGCCGCCGACTCCACCGGCGGCTCGGGCCGCACCGGCAGCTCGACGGTGACCTCGGCCTTGAGCGGGCTGTCCAGGGCGAGGGCGCGTACGGCGTCGCCGAGGCCGCGCTCGGCCAGGACCGGCGGGTGGATGCCCCGGACCAGGCCGCGCAGCTCGGTGAGGGCGGTGGAGGACGCCTCACGTGCCTTCGCCAGCAGCGCCCTGGCCGCCGCGGGGTCGGACTGCACCAGGGTCTCGGCGGCGCCGAGCGTCATCCCGATGGCCACCAGCCGGGCCTGCGCCCCGTCGTGCAGGTCGCGCTCGATCCGGCGCAGCTCGGCCGCCTGCGAGTCCACCGTCTCCACCCGCTCCTGGTTGAGCTCGTGGATCCGGCTCGCCAGCAGGGACTTGGCCGTGGGGCCGAGGAACAGCTCGTTCCACCAGCCGTACAGGCGCAGCAGCCACGGGAGCGCGGCCGCCGCCGCGGCGACCAGCGCCAGCCCCACCGGCACCCCCCCGAGCGGGTGCCACGTCCACGGCAGGGACAGGCCGAAGACCGCGACGGCGAGCGGCAGGAGCAGCAACAGGCCGCCGGCCAGCGGGTTGAGCAGCAGCCAGACCGTGTCCCGCCAGGTGGCCGGGTCGCCGAACATCCACTGCCAGCGGTTGTGCCAGTCCGGCCAGCGCGGGGTCCGGTAGAGCTGGCGGTCGTGCCGGTACCAGCCGTCGGGCTGCGGCCGGACCGGCGGCGGGGGCGGCAGGTACGACGGTGCGATCTCCTCGCCGAGCCACCTGCCGTTCAGCCGCCGCGCCAGCCCCGTACGGCGCCGCACCGCCCTGACCGCCGAGGGGAAGAGGAAGATCATCCCCAGCGCGAACGCGAACAGGGCCGTCATCAGGACCCCCGCCGCCAGGAACACGTCCGCCACGGCCAGCAGGCCCAGGAACGCCGCCCGGATCGGGGCCTCCGCGTATCGCCGCATGACCTTCATGCCCTGCAGTCTCCGTCATCGGCCCCGGTTCCGCCCAGTGGGGCCGGGTGCCGTCCGGGAGTGGAGGTAACCCCACCCCCGCCGGGTGCCCAGGCCGATTCTCCCGCCGCGGCGCCGTCCGTAGCGTCGTGGTCATGAAGGTGATCGAGGTTGACAGCCTCCGCAAGCGGTACCGCGACCGGCTCGCGGTGGACGACGTGTCGTTCACCGTCGAGGAGGGCGAGATCTTCGGCGTTCTCGGCCCCAACGGCGCCGGCAAGACGACCACCGTCGAGTGCGTCGCCGGCCTGCGCACCCCCGACTCCGGCACGGTGAGGGTGCTCGGCGGCCTGCACCGCGACGCGCTCAAGGAGAAGCTCGGCGTGCAGCTGCAGAGCTCCGCGCTCCCCGAGAAGATCAAGGTCTGGGAGGCGCTGGACCTGTACGCGTCCTTCTACTCCAGGCCCGCCGACTGGAACGCGCTGCTGGAGCGCGTCGGGCTCGCCGACAAGCGCGACGCCCGGTACGGCAAGCTCTCCGGCGGCCAGCAGCAGCGGCTCTCGATCGCGCTGGCGCTGGTCGGCGACCCCGAGGTGGCGATCCTGGACGAGCTGACCACCGGGCTGGACCCGCAGGCCCGCCGGGACACCTGGGACCTCATCGAGCAGGTCCGGGCGGACGGCGTGACGATCGTGCTGGTCACCCACTTCATGGAGGAGGCCGAGCGGCTCTGCGACCGGATCGCGCTGATCGACTCCGGGCGGGTGGTCGCCGTCGACAGCCCCGCCGGGCTGATCTCCCGGGTCGACCGGCGGCAGACCGTCAGGTTCCGGCCCTCGGGGCCGTTCGACGACGCCGTGCTGAAGGCGCTGCCCGAGGTGACCGGCGTGCACGGCGGCGGCGGGAGGGTCGAGGTCACCGGCTCCGGCAACCTGCTGCTGGCGGTCACCACCGCCCTGGCCGCGGCCGGGGTCGTCCCCGCCGACCTCCGCGTCGAGCAGGCCACCCTCGACGACGCGTTCCTCGCCCTCACCGGCAAGAAGATCACCAATGGAGACGCCCGATGAGCAAGATGATCACGACCGAGGCCAAGCTGTTCCTCCGCGAGCCCGGTGGGCTGATCTTCGCGATCCTGCTCCCGCTGGTGCTCCTGATCGGCCTGGGCAACGTCATCCCCGGCCTCCGGGAGGCGAACCCGGACATGGGCGGCCAGCGGGGGATCGACAACTACTTCCCCGCGATGATGACGATCCTGTCCGTGGTGACGATGGCGCTGACCGTGCTGCCCGGCACGCTGGCGGCCTACCGCGAGACGGGAGTGCTGCGCCGGATGTCCACCACGCCGGTCAGCCCGATCCGGGTGCTGGTCGCCCAGCTGGTGAACAACCTCGCCGTCGCGGTGATCGCCACGACCCTGCTGGTCGTCCTGGGCAACCTCTTCCTCGACGTGCCCGTGCCCAAGAACCCGCTGCCCTTCGTCGGGGTCTTCCTCCTCGGCACCGCCTCGCTGTTCGCGATCGGTCTGCTGATCGCCGCGGTCGCCCCCAACGCCAAGTCCGCGCCGGCCATCGGCTCGCTGCTGATGTTCCCGCTGATGTTCGTGGCCGGCATGTGGTTCCCCCGGGAGTTCATGCCCGACCTGCTCCAGCGGATCGGGGACTTCCTGCCCCTGGCCCCGTTCGGCCAGGCGCTGCGGGACACCTGGGCGGGCGGCGCCCCGCAGACGCTGAACCTGGCGGTGATGGCCGCGACCCTGCTGCTCTTCGGCGGGCTGGCGGCCCGGCTCTTCCGCTGGCAGTGACCCCGTCCGGCGGCGGTGGTCCCGCTTCCTGGCGGCGTGACCGGGAGGTACGGCCCGCGGGCCGTACCTCCCGGTCACGTGCGGACGCGGCAGGCCGCTCCGGGAACCGGCCCACCACCTCGGCGGTGGTCTCCCGACGACGGAGCCGATCGCCGCATGGGAGCCCGATCAGCAGTTGCAGTCACAGCCGCAGCCGTCGCCGCAGCACGAGCACCCCTCGCAGCATCCCGAACACGCGTTGCAGCACTGCCCGCAGGCGTCGCAGCCGCCGCAGTCGAGGCGCTCGCCGCAGGACTTGTACCGGTCCTCGTCCCACGGCGGCCGGTAGAGCCCGCAGGAGCAGGCCATGAAACTGAGCGCGAAGCAGAGCCGGGGCCCGCAGCCGGGTTCCGGCTGCAGCCTCGGGTCGCGCGGCGGGGCCGTCCCGGGGCCGCCCTTCCGCCGGGACCCCGCCGGAGCATCCCTCTCCGGTATCCCCTGGGACCCCGCCGGAACGCCCCTTTCCGATGTCTCCCGATCCGATGTCTCCCGGGCCCCCGCCGAAGCGCCCCCGCCCGGTGCCCGCCGGGTCTCCGCGGCCTCCCGGACGCAGGCGTCACCGGCCGCCGGGGAGCCCTGCGCGAAGACCCGGTCCACCGAGCGGCCGACCTCCTTCACCAGCAGCGCCCTCACCAGGCCCCGCTCCTCTAGGTCCAGGTCGGCCACCGCCAGCCGCAGGCCCAGCAGCGCGTCGTCGCAGAGGCGCCGGGCCTCGACGAGATCGGTCCCGGTGGCGAGCAGCGGGTTGTAGGCGCCCGCCGCCCGGTCCTCCTCCAGGTCCTCCACCGCGTCCACCAGATGGGCGAGCCGTCCGAAGCAACGTCCCGCCTCGGCCAGCGAGACGGCGTTGTGCGGTTTGCCGGCCAGCTCCGCCGTGTGCGCGAACGCCGCCGCGACCGCGTCCTCGGTCGGGGCGGTCAGCTCGAGCAGCGCGAGTCCCGGCTCGGCCTCCAGCCGCGCCTGCCGGGCCACCGCGTCCACCAGCACCCCCGCGTCGAACCCGACGGCGGTGGCCGTCCGGGTCCCGGCGGCCTCCCAGCGCGCGGCCACCCGGCCCGCCGCGGCGGCGACCGGGCGCCGGGCGTACATCCCGTCGCCGTCGGCGATGTGGTCCCTGACCTTGCCCGAGGCCAGGATCAGCGAGGTCGCCGCCGCCAGCCGCACCCCCTCGGCCCGGGCGCCGACCACCTCGGCGCCGGAGAACCCGCGCAGCGCGCACGGGGCGGCCCGGCGGCGCGAGGAGAGCGCCGGGGCCTGCGCCTCGGCCAGGACCGAGACGATCAGCCCGTCGTAGTTGGTCACCAGCCGCGCCGCGTGCCCGTGCTCGTCGCGCAGCGCCAGGCAGAGCCCGCACAGGTGCGCCATCCACGACGCGAACAGCCCCCGGCACATTCCATGACGACATGGCCGAACGATCCCGAACATCTCCACCCCGCAGTCGTTGTACATCTGGCGCAAACCATGACACAGGCGACTTAAGGATGACTTGAAAGTCCGTATGCCCTGGCCGGTCTCCCCCTGCGGGGCAGTGGACCTCTCCCTCCCGCGGGATCGGGGGCGATGTGGCCCGCCCGCCGTACCGGGCCGCGTGCCAGGCTCTTGCCATGCTGACACTGGCCCACCTGAGCGACATCCACATCGACGACGACCCGCGCAGCGCCGACCGGACCCGGGCCGTCATGCGGTACCTGGAGAGCCTTCCCGGGCCGCTGGACGCCGTCCTGGTGACCGGTGACATCGCCGACCACGGCCTGGCCGAGGAGTACGGGACCGCGCGCGACCTGCTGGCGTCCCGCTTCCCCACGGCGGTGTGCCCGGGCAACCACGACGACCGTACGGCCTTCCGCAGGGTCCTCCTCGGTGAGGAGAGCGGCGGAGCCGGGAACGGAGCCGACGGTGGGAACGGCGACGGGAACGGAGCCGACGGTGGGAACGGCGGCGGGGCCCGTCCGGTCAACCGGGTCCTGCGGCTCGACGGCCTCACCGTCGCCCTGTGCGACTCCAGCGTCCCCGGGCGGCCGGAGGGGTTCCTGGAGGACGAGACGATCGCCTGGCTGGACGCCGTGCTCACCGGGTCTCCCGGCACCCCGGCCCTGGTGGGCATGCACCATCCGGCCGCCGCGCTGGGCATCCCCTACGTGGACGGGATCGGGCTGCGCTCCCCCGAACGGCTGGAGGAGGTGCTCCGCCGGCACCCCCAGGTCGTCGCCGTGCTCGCCGGGCACGCCCACACCCCGGCGAGCACCGTGTTCGCGGGCCTGCCCCTGCTGGTCGCCCCCGGCGTGGTCAGCACCGCCCTGACCCCGGCGGAGACCGCCGAGCGGATCCCGATCGACCGGGACCTGCCGCCCCAGTTCGCCCTGCACGTCTTCGACGGCCGCCGCCTCACCACCCACGTCCGCACGGTGATCTGACCCCGTACGGCGGGCCGCCGCGCACTGCCGGAAGCACCCCGGACGGCGGCGGCCGGCGTCCGCCGGAGAGAGGACGGCTCCACCGGCGGGCGTCCGGACCGGAGTCCTGGCACGCCCTAGTGAGGCGCCATGTCGACGAAGCGGCTGTAGTGGCCCTGGAAGGCCACGGTGACCGTGGCGGTCGGGCCGTTACGGTGCTTGGCCACGATCAGGTCCGCTTCGCCGGCCCGAGGGGACTCGCGTTCGTATGCGTCCTCCCGGTGGAGAAGGATGACCATGTCCGCATCCTGCTCGATCGATCCGGATTCGCGAAGGTCGCTGACCATGGGCCTCTTGTCCGTTCGCTGCTCCGGACCGCGGTTCAGCTGCGAGATCGCGATGACCGGGACCTCCAGCTCCTTCGCGAGCAGCTTGATCGCACGGGAGATCTCCGAGACCTCGTTCTGCCGACTCTCGGTCTTCTTCGGCGAGGACATCAGCTGGAGGTAGTCGATGACGACGAAGCGCAGGTCGTGCCGTTGCTTCAGCCGGCGGCACTTGGCCCGGATCTCCATCATCGACATGTTGGGCGAGTCGTCGATGTAGAGCGGGGCCTCGGCCACCTCGCCCATCCGCCGCGCCAGCCGGGCCCAGTCCTCGTCCGTCATCGAGCCCGACCGCATGGAGTGCAGCGCCACCCGCGCCTCGGCCGAGAGCAGACGCATCGTGATCTCGTTTCTGGACATTTCCAGCGAGAACACGACAGTGGTCATACCGTGCTTGATAGCGGCAGATCTTGCGAAATCCAGCCCCAAAGTCGACTTGCCGATGGCGGGTCGGGCGGCCACGACGATCATCTGACCGGGGTGGAGGCCGTTGGTGAGGGCGTCGAGGTCCTGGAAGCCGGTGGGGACGCCGACCATCTGGCCGCTCCGGCCGCCGATGGCCTCCAGCTCGTCGAGCGCGCCGGGCATGATGTCGGCCAGCGGTGCGTAGTCCTCGGAGGTGCGACGCTCGGTGACCTTGTAGATCTCGGCCTGGGCGCGGTCGACGAGGTCGTCGACCTCCTCGTCCTGCCCGCCGTACCCGAAGGAGACGATGCGGGTGCCGGCCTCGATGAGGCGGCGGAGGATGGCCTGCTCGCGGACGATCCGCGCGTAGTAGCCCGCGTTGGCGGCGGTGGGCACGACGGCGGTGAGCGTGTGGAGGTAGGCTCCGCCGCCGACCCGGGCGACCTCGCCGCGCTTCTGCAGCTCGTCGAAGACCGTGACGGCGTCGGCCGGGTCGCCCCGGCCGTAGAGGGCGGTGATGATGTCGTAGATGAGCTGGTGGGCCGGGCGGTAGAAGTCGTCGGACCGCAGGATCTCGACGACGTCGGCGATGGCGTCCTTGGACAGGAGCATGCCGCCCAGCACGGACTGCTCGGCCTCGATGTTGTTCGGCGGCGTGCGCTCGAATCCCGGCTCGAAGACCGGTGGATCTGCGATGCTCACCGCGCACCCCCTCTTTCCTGGCGGTCGCGCCACCCCTAGTTTTAGCCGACCGGTCTGACAGTCTCGCCGCTCCGCGGACCGGGCGGCAACGCGACCTGTCGACAGACCTGTGGATAACGTGTGCAGTTCTCCCTCAGGAGTGTGGGCACCCTGGGGACAATCCTGTGGATAACTGTTTTCCACAGGATGGAAGACCGCCCTGAGCTGGGAAGACTTAATCCACCGCCTGTGGAGGAAAGAAAGTTGTGACAGCGCGCCCGGACCGGGCGGCCGCCGCCACCGGCTTCCGCCCGCACGGGATCCTGTCGGAGGTAAGAGGCACAATGAACACGTGCCTCTTACCCTCCACGCGGACGACCGGCGGATCCTCCGGCTGGCCGTCCCCGCCTTCGGCGCGCTGGTCGCCGAGCCGCTGTTCCTGCTCACCGACACCGTCATCGTCGGCCGCCTGCCCGCGCCCGCGCTCGGCGCGCTGGGCGTCGCGGGCACCGTGCTGAGCGCCGTGGTGGGCCTGTGCGTCTTCCTGGCGTACGGCACGACGGCGTCGGTGGCCCGCCAGCTGGGCGCGGGAGACCTGCGGCGGGCGCTCCGGCAGGGGGTGGACGGCCTCTGGCTCGCCGCCGGGGTCGGGGTGGCGGTCATCGCGGTGGTGTGGCCGCTCGCGCCGTACCTCGTCCACCTGCTCGGCGCGGAGGGGGAGCTCGCCCGGCAGGCGGTGACCTACCTGCGGATCAGCCTGCTCGGCGTGCCGTCGATGCTGCTGGTGCTGGCCGGCACCGGCGTGCTGCGCGGCATGCAGGACACCGCGACGCCGCTGCTGGTCTCCGTCGGGTCCTTCGCGCTCAACGCGGTGCTCAACGGCGTGTTCGTCCTGGTCCTGGACTGGGGCCTGGCCGGGTCGGCCTGGGGCACCGTGACGGCTCAGACCGTGGCCGCCGCGGTCTACCTGGCCATGATGTTCGGCCGCCACCGGGCGCCGTTCCGGCCCGACCTCTCCGGGATCAGGGCGGCGGGGTCGGCCGGGGTCGCACTGGTCGTCCGCACGCTCTGCCTGCAGGCGGTGCTGGTCATCGCGACGGCGGTGGCCACCCGGATGGGGGACGAGCGGCTGGAGGCCCACACGATCGTCTTCCGGGTCTGGATCCTGCTGGCCTTCGCCCTGGACGCGATCGCCATCGCCGGTCAGGCCATCACCGGTCACACCCTGGGCGCCGGGGACGTGGCGGGGACCCGGGCCGCGACCCGGAGGATGGTGGCGTGGGGTGTCGGCTCCGGGGTCGTGCTGGGCTTGTCCGTGCTCGCGGCCGCGCCGCTCATGCCCGTGCTGTTCGACACCGGGCCGGCGGTGACCGGGGAACTGCTCCCCCTGCTCTGGGTGGTCGCGCTCCTGCAGCCGGTCGCCGGGGTCGTCTTCGTGCTGGACGGCGTGCTGATCGGGGCCGGCGACCAGGCCTATCTGGCCTGGGCGGGACTGTGGACGACGCTGGCCTATCTGCCCGCCGCGCTGCTGGTCGTCGTCTCCGGCGGGGGTCTGGTCGCGCTCTGGGCGGCGCTCGGGCTGTGGATGGCGGCCCGGCTGGTGACGCTGGGCCTGCGCGCACGCGGCGACGGCTGGCTGGTGACGGGAGCGGGGTCCGGCCCGGGCCGTGCGTGACCCCTCCCCTCCGGTACGGCTCGCGCGTGACCCCTCCCTTCGGGTACGGCCCGGCGCGAGCCGCACCCGACCGGCGCGGAGCCCGGAGCGGCCGGTACGGCCCGGCGCGATCCGCGCGCCCCTGGAGCACGCGGGTTGGCCGATGTGTGATCGGGAGGTGTCCACCACGTGATCGCCCGCCTCTTGTACCGGATGACCCCCTGCGGCACTGTGAACAAGTCCGGCAACAAGGACGTTGCTCCGAACTGATTGGTCGCCCCGTGCCCGAGGACCGCTCCCCGTCGATCACCCGCCGCCTCCCGCCGAGCGAAGCCGTGGACCGCTGGACCGGCGCACGCCACGGCCTGGCCAAGACCTACGGGCAGGCCGACCTCATCGTGCTCGGCATCGGTGTCATGATCGGTTCGGGCATCTTCAGCCTCGCCGGCCGCCAGGCGGCCACCATGGCCGGACCGGGCGTGGTCCTCTCCTTCATGATCGCCGGTATCACGAGCCTGCTCGTGGCCTTCTGCATCGCGGAGCTGTCGTCCGCCATGCCGGCCTCCGGCAGCGCCTACACCTTCACCTACGTCATCTTCGGCGAGGTCTGGGCCTGGATCGTCGGCTGGGCCCTGGTGATGGAACTGCTCCTGGCCGCGGCGGTGGTGGCCCGCGTCTGGTCGCTCTACGCCGCCCAGATGCTGGCCGACCTCGGCGTTCCCATCCCCGGGCCGCTCTCCGGGGTCATCGGCCAGGCCGAGGGATTCGACCTGTTCACCCTCTTCATCCTGGTGCTGCTGACCGGGGTGGTGGCGCTCGGCGCCCGGATCGGCCTGCGCGCCCTGTGGATCATCGTGATCGCCAAGCTGCTGGCCGTCGGAGCGGTGATCGTGGTCGGCGCGGCCCACTTCGACCAGCGCAACCTGGCCGCCATCCCGGTGCCGTCCGCGCCGGTCGAGACGGCCGCGGACACCCTGCACTCCCCGCTCCTCGGCATGGTCTTCGGCCAGACGACCGCGTTCGGCTGGTTCGGCATCTTCGCCGCCTCGGCCACCATCACCTTCGCCTACATCGGCTTCGACGTCGTGGCCACGGCCGCCGAGGAGGCCGAGGACGCCCCCCGGTCCATCCCCCGGGGCATCATCCGCAGCCTGGTGGCGACCACGGTGATCTACATCGCGGTCGCGGTGGTCATGGTCGGCATGACCTCCTATGACAGGATCGACCCGGGTGCCCCGCTCGCCAGCGCCTTCCGCCGTACGGGCAACGGCTTCATGGTCCACGTCATCAACATCGGCGCGGTGCTCGGCCTCACCACGGTCGTCCTGGTGCTGCTGGTGGGCCTGACCCGGGTGATCTTCTCCATGGCCCGCGACGGGCTGTTCCCCCGGCCGCTCGCCAAGATCAACCGCGCCTACCACAGCCCGACCAGGGCCACCCTGGTCATCGGCGGGGTGGCGATCCTGCTCGCCGAGTTCGTGCCGGTGCTCACGCTGGAGCCACTGGTCGTGATCGGCACCCTGTGCGTGTTCGTCGCGGCGGCGGCCGGCGTGATGCGGATGCGCCGGACGATGCCCGATCTGCCCCGGGGCTTCCGCACCCCGCTCTCGCCGTACGTGCCCGTCGCGTCGATCCTCGCGAGCCTCTGGCTGATGGTGAACCTCCAGGTCGTCACCTGGCTGTACTTCGCCGCCTGGATGGCCTTCGGCGTGCTGGTCTACCTGCTGTACGGCAGGCGCAACAGCGTGCTGGCCGGGGGCCGGCCGCCCGCCGACCCCGCCTTCGAGTCCCGCGGGCGGCACCGCCGCTGACCGCGCCGGGCCGGCTCCCGCGGGCGGCGCCTCCGCCGACCGCGCCGGGCCGGCTCCCGCGGGCGGCGCCTCCGCCGACCGCGCCGGGCCGGCTCCCGCGGCGCAGGAGCCCGGCCGGTCCGGTCCGCCGGGAGGAGCTCACAGGCGGCGGGAACTCACAGGCGGCGGGCGTCGAGCACCGTCCGCAGGAACTCCCGGGTCCGGGGTTCCCGGGGATCGGTGAAGATCTGCTCGGGGGTGCCGCGCTCCAGCAGCACCCCGTCGTCGAGGAAGCAGACGGTGTCCGCGATCTCCCGGCAGAAGCCCATCTCGTGGGTGGTCAGGATCATCGTCATCCCGCCCGCCTTGAGCTCTCTGATGATCTCCAGGACCTCCGCGACCAGCGCCGGGTCCAGCGCCGAGGTGACCTCGTCGAGCAGCATCAGGCGGGGCCGGGTGGCCAGCGCCCGGATGACGGCCACCCGCTGCTGCTGGCCGCCGGAGAGCCGGTCGGGATAGGCGCCCGCCTTGTCCGCCAGGCCGAACCTGGCCAGCAGGTCCCGGGCCTCCTCCTCGGCCCGGGCCCGGCTGACCCCGTGCACCCGGCGGGGGGCCAGCGTGATGTTGTCCAGCACGGTCATGTGCGGGAACAGGTTGAAGGCCTGGAACACGATGCCCACGCTCTTGCGCACCTCGTCGGCGTCGGTCCTGACGTCGGTGATGTCGGCGCCGTCGAGGCGGATCACGCCGTCGTCGACGGTCTCCAGCAGGTTCACGCAGCGCAGCAGCGTGGACTTGCCCGAGCCCGAGGCGCCGATCAGGCAGACCACCTCGTGCGCCTCGACGGACAGGTCGATCCCGCGCAGCACGCTGTGACCGTGGTAGTTCTTCCAGACGCCCTCGATGGTCAGCAGACTCATGCTCCGCGCCGCCTCTGCGAACGGGCCGCCAGGTGGTCGGTGAGGCGGGCCATGGGGATGGTGAGCGCGATGAACAGCAGCGCCGCCACCAGGGTGGGGGTGTAGTTGAACGTGCTCGCGGCGTAGATCTGCGCCTGGCGCAGCGCCTCGACCACACCGATCGTCGAGACCAGGGCGGTGTCCTTCTGCAGCGAGACGAAGTCGTTGAGCAGCGGCGGGACGACCCGGCGCCAGGCCTGCGGCAGCACCACGTGGCGCATCGTCTGGCCGTGACTCAACCCCAGGGACCGCGCGGCGGCCCGCTGGCTCGGATGGACCGAGTCGATGCCCGCCCGGAACACCTCGGCGACGTACGCGCCGTAGGAGAGGGTGAGGGCGACGACCCCGAGGGTGATCTCGTCCGTGGGCGCGCCCTGCAGCCCGAGCGCCGGGATGCCGAACCCGACCAGCAGGATCACCAGGATGGTCGGCACTCCGCGGAACACGTCGGTGTAGGCCACCGCCAGGGCGCGGAGCGGGAAGAAGGCCGGAGCCCGCAGGTTCCGCGCCAGGGCGACGAGCAGGCCGAGGACCAGGATGATCGGCTCGGCGATCAGGAAGATCTGGACGTTCGTCCAGAACCCGGCGAGCACGTCCGGCCACGCCCTGGCGAAGGCCTCGGCGTCGAAGAAGGTCTCCCGGACCCGCGGCCAGCCCGGCGAGCCGGTGACCACCGCCGCCAGCACGCCGAGGAAGGCGATCGTGGAGACCGTGGCGACCGTGCCCGACCGGACCGCCCGGTTCCGGCGGACCCTCTCCCGCTGGACCTGCCGCTCGCTCTTGACCCAGGTGCGCTCGCTCATGCGCCGAGCCGGACCGGGACGGGAACACCGCACCGGACCCGGGCGGTGAGGACGGTCCGGGCGGGCCCGCAGGCCCTTCGACGGGTCACTTCAGCTCCGGGGCGCCCGCGGCCGAGCCGAGCCAGGTGCTCTCGATCTTCTCCAGTTCGCCGGAGGACGAGAGCTCCCCGATGGCCTCGTCGACGCAGGAGACCAGCGCGCTGCCCTTCTCGAAGACCAGGCCGAACTGCTCGGGGGCGCCGCCGGCGGCGTCGAACTGGCCGACGATCGCGGAGTCCTCCACCTGAGCGGCGGTGACGTAGAACGCCGTCGGCAGGTCCACCACGATCGCGTCCACCTGCTTGTTCTTCAGCGCGTTCACCGCGTCGACCTGCTGGCTGTAGACCTTGGGGTCGGTGGCGGGCCGGATGACGTCCTTGACCGCCTGAAGGCTGGTGGTGCCGACCTGCACTCCGATCCGGGCCTCCTTCAGCGACGCCAGATCCTTCGCGGAGGCGAACTTCGAGCCCTCGACCGCGACGACGGCCTGCTTGACGGTGTAGTAGCCCTTGCTGAAGTCGACGACCTTGGCCCGGTCGGGGGTGATGGAGACCTGGTTGACGTCGAAGTCGAACTTCTTGGCGCCGGGCGCGAACGCGGCGTCGAACGGCACCGTCTCCCAGACGACCTCGCCGGGGGCGAAGCCGAGCTTTCCGGCGATCGCGTAGGCCACGGCACTCTCGAAGCCCTCGCCGTTCGACGGGTCGTCGTTCTTGAACCAGGGCTCGTAGGCGGGCTTGTCGGTGCCGACGGTCAGCTTGCCCGGCGTCTTCAGCGCGAGCGCGTCCTTGGCGCAGGCGTCCGCGGCCGGGGAGCCGGCGGGAGCGGAGGTGCTCGCCTGGCCCGCCGTGTCCGAGACCGGCGCGCAGGCCACCGCGGTCGCCGCGAGGGCACCGAGCGCGAGCAGCGTAGAGGGACGGACCATGACAAACCTCCGGGGAGAGCGATGACCTCCGAATTCTACGTACGGCCGCCGACCAGGGGAGAAACGGCCTCCCCCGCACCCGGCACACGAGAAGAGGGCCCCTCCCCGGAAGACCGGGGAGAGGCCCTCGTTCACGCCTGCGGTCAGGCCGCGACGACCTCGATGTCGAGGGCCGCGGAGACCTCCGGGTGCAGCTTGACGTTGACCCGGTGGGAGCCGAGGCTCTTGATCCCCGAGGGGATCTCGATGCGGCGGCGGTCCAGCTCGGGGCCGCCGGCGGCCTTGACGGCCTCGGCGATGTCGCCCGTGGTGACGGAGCCGAAGAGGCGGCCGGACTCGCCGGCCTTGGTCTTCAGGGTCACCTTCAGGGACTTGAGCCGGCCCGCGACCTCCTGGGCGGTGCCCAGGTCACGGATCTCGCGGGCGTCACGCGCCTTCTTGATCGAGGTGATCTGCTTCTCGCCGCCGCGCGTCCACAGGATCGCGAAGCCGCGGGGGAGCAGGTAGTTACGGCCGTAGCCGTTCTTGACCTCGACGATGTCGCCGGGGGCACCGAGGCCGGTGACCTCACTGGTGAGAATGAGCTTCATTGGTCCGGACCTCCTTAGCGCGCGGTGCTCATGTACGGCAGGAGCGCCATCTCACGAGCGTTCTTGATAGCGGTCGCCACGTCACGCTGGTGCTGGGTGCAGTTGCCCGTCACCCGGCGGGCACGGATCTTGCCGCGGTCGGAGATGAACTTCCGAAGCAGCGCCGTGTCCTTGTAGTCGACGTAGGAGATCTTGTCGTGGCAGAACAGGCAAACCTTCTTCTTCGGCTTGCGCAGTGCCGGCTTGGCCATCGTGGTGCTCCTTTCAGAGCCCCGCCGTCAGGCGGGAATGGTCGCTGCGGATACTGGGACTGGGTGGGCGCGATCGCGGCGGCAGGGAGGGCCGCCGCGGACCGTCCCCTTTAGAAAGGCGGTTCGTCGCTGAAGTCGCCGCCGCCGAAGCCGCCGCCACCCTGCTGGGGGCCGCCGCCGAAGCCGCCGCCGCCCTGCGGGCCGCCGCCCCCGTAGTTGTTTCCGCCGCCGTAACCGCCGCCCTGCTGGGGGGCGGGTGCGGCGGAGGCCCACGGGTCACCGGCCGGGCCGCCGCCGAAGCCGCCGCCACCGCCCTGACGGGCGGTCTTGTTGACCTTCGCGGTGGCGTTGCGCAGAGACGGGCCGACCTCGTCGACCTCGACCTCGTAGACCGTGCGCTTCTCGCCTTCCTTGGTCTCGTAGGTCCTCTGGCGCAGCCGCCCCTGGACGATGACCCGCATGCCGCGCTGGAGGCTCTCGGCGACGTTCTCCGCCGCCTGCCGCCAGATGTTGCAGGTCAGAAAGAGACCTTCGCCGTCTTTCCACTCGTTGGTCTGCTTGTCCAGGAACCTCGGAGTGGACGCGATGCGGAACCGGGCCACCGCTTGCCCCGCGGGGGTGAAGCGCAGCTCCGGGTCGTCGACGAGGTTGCCGACGATGGTGATCTGAGTGTCGCCTGCTGCCATGGCTAGCGTCTGCCCTTCCTGCGGCCTCGGCTGGTTATCGGCTCAGAGTACGGCTGCCGCCCGACAAAAAAGCCGGGGTCAGTGCACGTCCGGGCGGAGAACCTTGGTGCGGAGGATGCCCTCGTTGAGGTTCATCTGCCGGTCGAGCTCCTTGACCGTGGCGGGCTCCGCGGTCATGTCGATGACGGCGTAGATGCCCTCGGGCTTCTTGGCGATGTCGTAGGACAGCCGACGACGGCCCCACACGTCGACCTTCTCCACGGTGCCGCCGTCGTTGCGGACCACCGTGAGGAACTGGTCGAGGGAAGGGGCCACCGTGCGCTCATCGAGCGAAGGGTCGAGGATGACCATCATCTCGTAACGACGCATGCTGACTTCCAACCTCCTCTGGACTCTTGCGGTCACGACACCGTGCCGTGACAGGAGGACGCTGACGTCTTCGTCCCGGGCACCCATTTCGGCGTCCGGCACGGGGAGGGGCGGCTCACAGCACACGCCCCCATACAACGCAGCCGAGCCAGCCTACCAGCCTGTCAAGGGTTGGGCGGACGTTCCCCGGGAACCCCCGTACCAGGGGGAAAGGGGTGATTTATTCATGTCGCAAGCGACTCGTCCCACCCGCAGACGGGCACCGAGGTTCGCCAGGCTCCCGCTCGGCGGCGACGGCGAGCCCCATCCGCTGGAGAACGGCCTGAGCCTCGCCACGTTCGCGGTCGGACTGCTGGCCTTCGTGTGCGGGATCTTCACCGCCGCGCACGTGGCCGCGTCCTGGCTGGGCCTGATCGGCTTCTGGGGAGGCTTCTACTCGCAGTACGTCTCGGCCACGACGCCGGAGCGGGCGCTCAACATCGTCGGCATCGTGGCCTCGTTCGTGGGGGTGGCCCTGGGCATCTACCACGGCGGTTTCATCCCGTGACGCCGCGCGGGGGCCGCCGCGTCGTACGCGTACGGCGCGGCGGCCGGCACGGGACCGCCCCGCCGTACGCGGCCGGTGCGACGACCGGCACGGGGCCGGGCCGCGGCGCCGTACGGCGCCCGGGGCGACGCCCCCGGACGGTCCCGGCCGCGGCGCCGTGCGGCGGCCGGCCGGGCGGCTACCCGCCCAGGTGCAGGTCCACGCCGAGCAGGACGAGGAACCAGAGCAGGACCGCCAGCAGCGCCTCGGCGATGTCCCTCAGCAGTGCCGGGGTGATGTACTCGTGGACCCAGGCGACGTAGAGGCCGATCAGGATGTAGATGAGGCCGACGAGGCTGATGCCGCGGCGGTAGCGGTAGGGGGACATTCTCGACTCCTCGGGCCGGGCCGCCGGGGGGAGGGCGGCGGGGGAAGCACCCTCGCGGCTTCCCCCGGAGGGCCCGGCGAAACGGCCGGTTCCGCAGCCCTGGCCCGGCGGTGAGGAACGGCTAGGCTCGGCGCATGCCTCGCATCGGAGCCCACGTCGACTCGGACGACCCCCTCGCCTGCGCCAGGGCGCGCGGCGCCGAGGTCGCGCAGTTCTTCCTCGGCGACCCGCAGGGCTGGAAGGGCCCGGTCGTCGGTGAGCGGACCCGCGAGATCGCCGGTTCCGACGTGGACGTCTACGTCCACGCGCCCTACGTGATCAACGTGGCCACCGCCAACAACCGGGTCCGCATCCCCAGCCGCAAGCTGCTGGCCGCGCACCTGGCCGCCGCGGCCGAGCTGGGTGCCAAGGGCCTGGTCGTGCACGGCGGGCACGTGGGGGCGGGCGACGACCCGGCCAAGGGCTTCGAGAACTGGCGCAAGGTGTTCGAGCGCATGGAGGAGCGCCCCGTGCCGGTGCTCATCGAGAACACCGCGGGCGGCGGCAACGCGATGGCCCGGAAGCTGGAGCGGATCGCCCGGCTGTGGGACGCGCTGGACGGTTTCGACGTCGGCTTCTGCCTGGACACCTGCCACGCGCACGCGGCGGGCGAGGAACTGTCCGAGGTGGTCGACCGGATCATGGCGATCACCGGCCGGATCGACCTGGTCCACTGCAACGACTCGCGCGACGCCTTCGGCTCCGGCGCCGACCGGCACGCGAACCTCGGCGCGGGCACCATCGACCCCGGGCTCATCCTCGACGTGTGCCGGCGGGCGGACGCGCCGATCGTGCTGGAGACCCCGGCCGCCGGCCAGGCCGAGGACATCGCCTTCCTCAGGGAGAACCTCTGATCCGCATCCGCGGGGAGTTGTCCCCAGCCTGTGGATAACTTCCCTGGATTACTTTCCCCGGGAAAGGGGTAAGGGTGGTCACCCCACCCAGGCGCCCTCCATGAAGCTCATCGTGTGGAAGACCGCCAGCGGACCCAGCACCAGCGCGTAGCCGGCGATGACCCCCGTCCGCCGGCGCGAGCCGGTGGAGGCCCGGGCGACGAGCAGGAAGAGCGGCCACCACAGCAGCGCCGAACGCGGGATCGACAGATAGTAGGCGGAGCAGATCAGCGCCCCCACCTGCAGCCCCACGTAGACGAACTCGCTCCACCGGCGCAGCAGGAGCAGGACCGCCACGAGCGCGACCCCGACGGCCGCCCCGGCGAGCTCCATCCGGAACGCCCAGGCGAACTGCCCCTCGCCCATGGCCGAGTCCCACGTCGCCGACAGCGACTCCCAGGGCCAGACCATCGTCCGGCCCCATCCGGCCTCCTGGGCGGTCTTCCACGCCATCCAGTCGCCGGTGCGCCCGTACTGGTAGGCGGAGTAGGCGGCCAGTGGCAGGAACGGCACCGCCAGCCAGGGCGCCTCCCGCAGCGGCCGGCGCTGCACGGCGAACTCGACGATCAGGGCGAGCGCCAGGAACAGGCCGGTGATGCGCACGCAGGACGCCCCGGCGGCGAGCAGTACGGCCAGCGGCCAGCGGCCCCGCCGGGCGGCCAGCCAGGCGGGGATCGCGAAGGCCAGGAACAGCGACTCGCTGTAGCCCGCGAACAGGAACACCGACATCGGCCAGAGCAGCAGCGCCAGCACCGCCCGCCACCCCGCGCCGGGCGGCCCCTCGAACTCGGCGAGCCGGGCCAGCGCGACCACCGCGACGGCCCCGGCCACGAAGGAGATCAGCAGCCCGGCGAGCCACCAGTCGCCCGTGATCAGGCTCACCGCGCGCAGCGCCAGCGGCATGCCCGGGAAGAAGGCGGGCAGCCCCTCGTCCGGCTCGCGCGACGGGTCGCCGCCGTAACCGTGCTCGGCGACGACGGCGAGCAGGCCGGCGTCCCAGTGCTTCCAGCGCTCCGGGAACGGCGCAACGGTCCCTCCTTCTGCCAGCAGGGCCTGGGCGGACGCGGCGGCGAGGACGACGATCCCCAGGCGGGAGGCGACCCAGAGCGTCAGCGCCTCCGCTCCGACGGCCCGCGGGGTCCGTGCGGGCCGCCGGGCGGCCTCGTCCCCGGCGGCCCGCACGGCACCGCCGGTCCCGGCGGCCTGGTCCCCGGACCCGGCGGCCCCCTTCACGGCACCGCCGGTCCCGCCGGTCCGGGCGACCTCATCGGTCTCGTCGGTCTCGTCCACGGGTCTCCCCGGCCTCCTTCGCGGTGTCGGCGCTGTGCGCTGCTGCGTCAGGTGAGGGCGACCCGGAACCGGTCGGGGGCGCCGTCGAAGACGCCGCCCGAGACGTCGTCGCTCCCGTCCCGCCGGACCGCGTCCCCGTCCGGCCGGAGGACGTCCCGCACCACGAAGGCCATCATGATCAGGATGGTGATCGCGCGTCCCCAGACGGCGGTGAAGTAGGTGTCACCGGCGATGCCCAGGTGCTCGTTGCCCTCCTGGATCCCGACGAGGTACAGCCAGATCGCGAAGAAGTACCAGCACTCGGCGGCCATCCAGAGCGCGATCGGCTTCCAGTTCGGACGGGCCAGCACCGCGAAGGGGATCAGCCACAGGACGTACTGCGGCGACCAGACCTTGTTGGTGAGCATGAAGGCGGCCAGGGTGAGGAAGCAGAGCTGCATCAGCCGGGGCCGTTCCCGGGCGGTCAGCGTCAGCACCGCGATGGCCGCGCAGAACGCGACGAGCGACAGCACGCCCAGAGTGTCGAGCCGGTCGGCGTCGCCGACGATCGGCCACTGCTTCTGGTTGAAGAAGTACCAGAGCGAGCCCCAGTCGGCCGGCCGCTCCTCGCTGAAGACGTAGAACCGCTTCCAGCCGTCGAACGCGAAGACCATCACCGGGACGTTGACGGCCAGCCAGGCGCCCGCCGTACCGGCGGCCGTCTGCAGGAACGGCTTCCACCGGCCCGTCCGCCAGGCCAGCAGGAAGAGCGGGCCGAGGAACATCAGCGGGTAGAACTTCGTGGCGATGGCCAGGCCCAGCAGGACGCCCGCGAGCCACTGCCGCCGCTTGGCCCAGGCGAGCAGCGCGCCGAGCGCGAGGGCGTTGGCCGCCAGGTCCCAGTTGATGTACGCGGTGAGGATCAGGGCGGGCGCCAGGGCGTACCAGAGCGCGTCCCAGCGGCGAGACGGACCGGCCAGCGCGGCCATCAGCAGCACGCCGACGACCAGGCAGATCGCCATCAGGATCACGGTCAGGTCGTAGAACACCGTCCCGGCCGCCGTGGTGTTCGCGTCGCCGGGGATGATCCGGCGGAAGAACTCCATGATGGCCCCGATGCCCACGGGGTACTCCACCGGGAAGTCGACGTAGGGGACCATGCCCTCGTTGAGCTTCTCGTTCCACCACAGCGGATAGATGTCGGTGTAGCAGAAGTTCGTGAACTGGAGCGTGCCGTGGTTCCAGGCCCCGCCGAAGCGGCACGGCCACTTCCACACGTAGGCCAGGACCGCCCCCAGCCCCGCGAACAGGGCCAGGGGCAGGTACGGCACCGCCCGAACGCCGAAGTTCGTCAGCGACTCCGGCAGCGGGTCCTCGGTCGTCCGGACGCCCATCAGGACCGCCGACCGCTCGGTGACGGCGTCGGCTTGGGCGTGACCGCCGGCGGGGTGCCGCCGACGTTCGTGTTGAAGCCGCCGTCACCACCGCCGTCACCGCCGTCACCGATGCCGCCGTCGCCGACGCCGCCGTCGCCGATGTCCGGGGGGCCGCCGTCGGCCCCGGTCTCGCACGCCCAGTCACCCGGCGCGCACCGCATCCCGTCGGGCGTCTCCGGCATGCCGTCGCCCGGCCAGCCGTCGCCGTCGCCGTCCATGGTGGGCGTCGGGGTGGGCGAGGGCTTCGGGGTGGCCAGGTTGTTCACGTCACCGGCCCCGGCCTTCGGCGGGAACTGCTTGACCTCGTCCTTGGCGGTCACGGCGGCCATGTAGTCGTGCCAGATCTGGGTGGGGGTGCCGCCGCCGCCGATGAAGGAGGGCATCGGCTCCTCGTCCCAGTAGATCGTCTTGCCGTCGTACTTCGCGGGGTCGGCGACCTGGCCGAACTTGTTGACCTTGATCCGCTTGCGCCCCGGCTCGCCGCGCGGCCTGTCGTAGGGCACGTCCTTGGACATGCCGACCGCGGTGACGAGCTGCGGGGTGAAGCCGACGAACCAGGCGTCCTTGTACTCGTTGTTGGTGCCGGTCTTGCCGGCCACCGGCCGCACGCCCAGGTTCGCGGCGGTACCGGTGCCGCCCTTGACCACGGCCTGCATGGCGAAGGTCGCGTCGGCCGCCGACTCCGGGCTGATCACCTGCTCGGGCCGCTTCTGCTCCGCCGCCAGCAGGGTCCCGTCCGGGCCCTTCACCTCCTTGACGGTGTGCCACTTCACGTGCTTGCCCTCGTTGGCGAAGATCGAGTAACCGGCGGCCTGCTCGACCGCGGTGACCGCGGCGCTGCCGATGGTCACGGCGTACTTGTGGTTGTCCACCGCCCAGTCGACCGAGTTCTTCCCGCCGTAGGAGGGGTGCGTCTTCGCCCGCTCGCCGACGCCGGCCGCCTTGGCGACCTCGGCCACCTTCGGCAGGGTGACCTTCTCGCCCATCTGCACGAAGACCGTGTTCACCGAGCTGGCCATGGCCTTGACCATGTTGATCGGGCCGAAGTTCTGCTTGCCCGAGTTGCTGATCGGCTTGGTCCCGGGCATCTCGATGGTGCTCTTGCCGTCGACGTAGCTGTCCAGCGAGTAACCCGCCTCCAGCCAGGCGGCGAGCACGTACGGCTTGAACGCCGAGGCGGCCTGCTTGAGGGAGTCGAACGCGCGGTTGTTGAAGTCCTGGGTGTAGTCGTCACCGCTGTAGAAGGCGAGCACCCGGCCGTTCCTGGGATCCACCGAGGCCACCGAGGCGTGGATGGTGGAGTCGAGACCCTTCGTCCTGGCGTTCACCGTCTTCTTGGCGTCGATCATCATGTCCTTGTCGAAGGTCGTGACGATCCGGAGTCCGCCGGTCTCCAGCCGCTCCTCGTCGAAGCCGCGCGCCTTGAGCTCGCGGCGCACGATGTCGAGCATGTAGCCCTTGAGGCCCTTGTTGACCTCGGAGTGCTTGACCTCCTCGAACTTCAGCTTCTCGAACGGCGCCTTGGCGTACTTGCCGTACGCCCCCGGGTTCATCAGGTTCATACCGCTGAGTGCGTACTCGTAGCGCTCCTTGGTCGCGGCGAAGTTGCCGCTCTGCTCCAGGGTGTCGAACCGGCTCGGGTTCTGGATGCGGCCCGCGAGGTAGGCCGCCTCGGGCACGCTCAGCTCCCAGACGTGCTTGCCGAAGAACGCCTTCGCGGCCGCCTCGATGCCGTTGGCGCCGCGGCCGAAGTAGATGGTGTTGAGGTACCGGGTGAGGATCTCCTCCTTGGACAACTGCTTGTTGACCTTGACCGCGACGAAGATCTCGGTGATCTTCCGCTTGGGGGAGATGTCCTTGCTGATGCCCTCGTAGTAACCGCGGACGTACTGCTGGGTGATGGTCGACGCGCCCTGGATCTGGGTGCCGCTGACGGTGCTCCAGACCGCCCGGGCCATACCGGTGAAGTCGATGCCGCTGTCCTCGCGGAAGCTGCGGTTCTCCACGGCGATCACCGCGTCCTGGACGTGCCGGGGGATCTGCTTGTACTCCACCGGGACGCGCTTGACACCGATCGTGGCGAGCTTGGTCTTGCCGTCCCGGTAGTAGATGACGCTGCCCCGGTCGTTCACGTCGTCCTTGGGCAGCTCGGGGATGGGGGTGTTGGCGTAGGCCACGGCGATCATGCCGAAGACGCCCGCGGTGAGGATCGTGAAGCCCGCGAGCACGATCTTCCAGCTCGGGATGAAGCGCTTCCAGCCCCTGCGGCCCGGCTCGTCCTCCGCCGTGGGATCCTCGGGTCCGCCCGGACCGCCCGGACCGTCCGGACCGCCCGGTCCACCTGAACCGCCGCGTCCGCCCCGGCCCCGCCTGCCCCGCCCGCCGCCGTCACCCGGCGGGCGGCCGCCTCCGGCCCCGGCGGCCTGCGCCGCCATCATGGACTGGGTGTCCTCGAAGGCCGCCTCGGGTCGGCGGCCCCGCGGATCGGTGTCCTGCCGGCGCACGCCGCCCGGACCGCCCGCCCGGCCCGGACCCGGTCCGGCGGGTCCCGCCGGCCCACCCGGGCCACCCGGGCCGCCCATGACAGGGCCCTGCCTCGGGTCGGGGCCCGCCGGGGGACGGGAGTCCGGGCCGCGGCCCTGCGGAGCCGTGCCGTACCGGGGATCGGCTCCGCGGCCCTGCGCGGGCGCGCCGTACCTCGGGTCGGGGCCCTGTCCCTGCGGCTGTCCCTGCGGCCTCCCCTGCGGCGCGTACGGCTGCGACGGGGGCAGACCCCGGTTCGGGTCGCCGGTTTGGGACGGCGGGCCCGGGGGGACGGTACGGGGAGCGGCGGCTCCCGGGTTCGAGCGACGGCGCCGCCCCTGACGAGCCGATCCGTCCGGGCGCTGTTGAGGCCCGCTCGGCTCCGGGTCATGGCTGCTGCTGTAACTCAACGCGTCCTCGTTCGGTCATCGGGGTCTACGACGGCGTGCAGGCGCGGGTGAGATTACCTCTTAGGCAGGGGGCATCTCAGCACCTTGGCTCACTAGTAGCCGACCTCTTCGGGGGGATCTCCGTTCCCGGGGACGAATACGCCCTCCGGGCGGCTCCGGGAGCAACCGCGACGGGCCTCTCCTGCGCAGACGTGAAATTCCCCGTGCCCATCGGCGGTCCGGAGCGCGCGCGGGCCTGAGCCCACCACCGCTCGCTGTGACCACATAACGGCCAGACTACGGCTTTTTTGCGTTTGCTCCCAACCCCTTGGGAAAGTCGCCCGTTGCCGAGTATGTCGCGTCGACGTATCCTCCTGATGTATCGGCTCGATACATCGGCGCGAGAGGTGGTGGTTCCAGTGGCCGGTTCACGAGGCGGCGTGCTGGAGCTCGCCGTGCTCGGGTCGCTGCACGAGACCCCGCTGCACGGCTACGAACTGCGCAAACGGCTCAACGCCCTGCTCGGCATGTTCCGCGCCTTCTCCTACGGCTCGCTCTACCCGTGCCTGCGCCAGCTGCTGACGGACGGGCTCATCATCGAGGAGGAGCCCGCCGCCGAGAGCGCCGTCCCTCTCACCGGCCGCCGGTCGAAGATCGTCTACCGGCTGACCGCCGAGGGCAAGGAGCGGCTGCAGGAGCTCCTCACCCAGGCCGGCCCGTCCGCCTGGGAGGACGAGAGCTTCGGCATCCACTTCGCCTTCTTCCGGCACACCGAGGCCGAGGTGCGCCTGCGCATCCTCGAGGGACGCCGCAGCCGCCTGGAGGAGAGGCTCGACGCCGTGCGCACGGCCCTGGCCCGCACGCGCGAGCGGCTGGACAGCTACACCCTGGAGCTCCAGCGCCACGGCCTGGAGTCGGTCGAGCGCGAGGTGCGGTGGCTCAACGAGCTGATCGAGACCGAGCGGCGGGGATCCGCGGCGAGCGCGGCGCCGGACGCCGGGGACCGGAGCTCCGCCGCGGGCGGGGAACCGCGACCGGCGCACGAAGAGACGTCCCGGGCGCCCTCGCCCGGAACCGATGGTCCGGAGCGGCTCGCCGCTCCGGAGGACAACTGATCAAAAAGGACTAAGGGGAGCGAGTGCCATGGGTTCGGTGCGCGTAGCCATTGTCGGTGTGGGCAACTGTGCCGCGTCGCTCGTGCAGGGCGTGCACTACTACAGGGATGCCGACCCGGGCACCCGGGTGCCGGGCCTGATGCACGTGAAGTTCGGCGACTACCACGTCGGCGACGTCGAGTTCGTCGCCGCGTTCGACGTCGACGCCAAGAAGGTCGGCCGCGACCTGTCCGAGGCGATCGTGGCCTCGGAGAACAACACCATCAAGATCTGCGACGTGCCGCCGACCGGCGTGACCGTGCAGCGCGGCCACACCTTCGACGGCCTCGGCGAGTACTACCGCGAGATGGTCGAGGAGTCCGACGACGCCCCGGTCGACGTCGTGCAGGCGCTCAAGGACGCCCGCGTGGACGTGCTGGTCTCCTACCTGCCGGTGGGCTCGGAGGAGGCGGACCGCTTCTACGCCCAGTGCGCCATCGACGCCAAGGTCGCCTTCGTCAACGCGCTGCCGGTGTTCATCGCCTCCGACCCCGAGTGGGCGCAGAAGTTCACCGACGCGGGCGTGCCGATCGTCGGCGACGACATCAAGTCCCAGGTCGGCGCGACCATCACGCACCGGGTCATGGCCAAGCTGTTCGAGGACCGCGGGGTGGAGCTGCTCCGCACCTACCAGCTGAACTTCGGCGGCAACATGGACTTCATGAACATGCTGGAGCGCAAGCGCCTGCAGTCCAAGAAGATCTCCAAGACCCAGTCGGTCACCTCGCAGATCCCGCACGAGATGGCCAAGGCCGACGTGCACATCGGCCCGTCGGACCACGTGCCGTGGCTGGACGACCGCAAGTGGGCCTACGTCCGCCTGGAGGGCCGCTCCTTCGGCGACACCCCGCTGAACCTGGAGTACAAGCTGGAGGTGTGGGACTCCCCCAACTCCGCCGGCGTCATCATCGACGCCGTCCGCGCCGCCAAGATCGCCCTCGACCGGGGCATCGCCGGCCCGATCCTCTCCGCCTCCTCCTACTTCATGAAGTCCCCGCCGGAGCAGTACTCCGACGAGGAGGCCCACGAGTACGTCGAGAAGTTCATCCGCGGCGAGGTCGAGCGCTGACCTCCTCGCCCTGAGAGCCCTCCGCCCCTCCTGGGGCGGAGGGCTCTTCTCCAGGCCGGTTGCAGGTGAACTACGCCAGAGTGAACGAAGAGGGTGCACGAATCCGATCCATGAGGAGCAGCGATGGGACACGAACCATGAGTTCCCTCCGCTGGGTCGCGATGTCGTGCATGGCGCTGATCACGGCGGCCGCCATCTACGTGCACGCCCTATGGAGTGGAGAATTCGCGACGCTGCTCCCGCTCGACGAATACTGCACGAGCAGGCCGTTGGGTTCCCCATATGTCTCCTGGACCTGGTTCCCGATCCGGCATCTCTGCCATTGGGAGGACGGGACGACGACGGACCTGGTGCCGGCCTATGTCAATCCGATTCTGGTGACGTCTCTGGTGGGGGCCGTGTTCTGCACGGTCATGGCCGTTCGAGCACGGAGGCAGGAAAGATGATCTTCAACCGCCGCTTCTCCCGGCAAAAGGGGTATCCGTATCCAACTCCGCGCACCGTCCGTCCCGTCGCCACCTGCTGACGGCCGAGGCCCGGCGTCGCGGCGACGTCGTCCTGGTGACACTGGCCGACCTCTACTGACGGGGTTCGCCGGATGGTCCGCATGGTTCGGCGGGCAGGTGAGGCCCGGTGCTTCGGACGGGGTCAGTGGCCGCCGCCCGCCAGGTTGAGGCCGACGACGCCGCAGAGGATGAGGGCGATCGAGGCGATCTTGACGGGGGACGCGTCCTCGCCCAGCGCGATCATGCCCAGCGTGGCGGTGCCGACCGCGCCGATGCCCGTCCAGACGGCGTAGGCCGTACCGACGTCGAGGCTCTTGAGGGCGAGCGCGAGGAGTCCGAAGCTGAGGACGGCCGAGACGGCGAAGCCGATGCTCGGCAGCGGCGCGGAGAACCCGTCGCTCAGCTTCAGCGAATAGGCCATGGCGACCTCGAACAGGCCGGCGACGACGATCATTATCCAGGCCATGACGGCTCCCTCCGATGCAGGAGCGTCGTCTTTGCAGGCCGGGTACGGCGCGTCTCGTCCGGGCGGTTCCCGGAAGCGGGACCGCGTCGACGACAACGGCGGCGGTCTCCCGGAGATTCCCTCCCGGGATCAGCGCGCGGCCGGCGGGAGGGCGGCGGGGTCGGCGACGGGCCAGCGCAGGGGATCGGCGCCGAGACCGTCGAGGTGGGGGACCTGCTCCCGGCACCACGGGGAGATCGCCAGGCTCCCGTCGAGCACGCCCCGGGCGAACTCCTGCCACGGCGTCCACCGCACCTCCCCGACCTCGTCGGGGTTCGGCGCGGCCGCGGTGGCGGCCCCGGCGTCGACGACGACCCGGTAGACCGGGCAGAGCTCGCGCTCGACGACGCCGTTGTCCATGACCGCCCGGTAGGAGAAGCGCGGCAGCAGCAGGTCCGCCGCGACGACCGTGAGCCCGAGCTCGTAGTCCAGCCGCCGGACCACCGCGTCGTGCGTCGGCTCGCCCGGCAGGGGGTGGCCGCAGCAGCTGTTGGTCCACACGTCCGGCCAGGTGATCTTGTGCGACGCCCGCCGGGTGAGGAGCACCCTGCCGTCGGTGTCGAACACGTAGCTGGAGAAGGCGAGGTGGAGGGGGGTGTCGGGGCCGTGCACCGCCGCCTTGGGGGCCGTGCCGACCGCGTTCCCGTCGACGTCGACGAGCACGACGTGTTCATCAGGTGTCACGGATCGAGAGTACGTGATCATGTCTGCTCATCACGCCCACTCTGCAACACGGGCGGAAAGTCCATATATGTCACATGGTTGCCGTTCGGTGGTCTCAGGGACATCCCCGATCCCCCAAGCCCGTCCCGCACGTAGGCTGAGCCCGTGTCATTCGTATCCGATCTACGCGTCGTCCTGGAAGGTCGGGACTTCCGGCGGCTGTACGGCACCCGCCTGGTCTCCCAGTTCTCCGACGGGATCTTCCAGTTCGCGGTGGCCGGATTCGCGTTCTTCAGCCCGGAGCAGAGCACCAGCGCCGTCCAGATCGCCGCGGGCCTGGCCGTGCTGCTCCTGCCGTACTCCGTGCTGGGGCCCTTCGTCGGCGTGTTCATCGACCGCTGGTCCCGGCAGCGGATCCTGGTCGTCGCACCGCTGGTCCGGGGCACGCTGCTGGTGGCCACCGCGGCGCTGCTGGCCGGCGGCGCCCCCGACGCCGTCTTCTACGCCGCCGCGCTCTGCGTGCTCGGGGTGAACCGGTTCTTCCTCGCCGCTCTCGGAGCCTCGCTCCCGCACGTCGTCCCGGCTGACCGGCTGATGGTGGCCAACGCGGTCACCCCCACCTCCGGCACCGTGCTGACCTTCGTGGGCGTGGGCGCGGGCATCCTGCTCAGGAAGGTCCTCGGCAGCGATGACCAGGGCGTCGCCGTGCTCCTGCTCGTCTCCGGCCTGATCTTCGGGCTCAGCGCGCTGATCGCCCGGACCATGGACCGGGCGCTGCTCGGCCCGGCCTACGACCCGGAGCGGCCGCAGGCCCGCGAGGCCGTACGGCACGTCGTCAGCGGCCTCGTCGACGGCGCGCGGCACATCGCAGGCCACCGCGCCGCCGCCGCCGCGATGGGCGCGATGGCCACCCACCGCTTCATGTACGGCATGTGCACGGCGATGCTCGTCATGCTCTCGCGCTACTACTTCGCCGAGAGCGCCGAAGACGCCCTGGACGCGGTCACCGTCGTGGTCGCCACCTCCGGAGTCGGCTACTTCCTGGCCGTGCTGGTCACCCCGTGGGCCACCGAGCGGTTCGGGCTGCACCGCTGGGTCCCGGCCATGCTCGTCACCGCCGGGGTGCTCACGCTGGGGCTGTGCGCGACGTTCCAGCAGTGGGGGTTCGCCGCGGCCGGCTTCGTGCTGGGCATCGCCGGGCAGAGCGTCAAGATCTGCGCGGACACGGCCGTCCAGCGGGACGTCGACGACGCCTACCTCGGCCGGGCCTTCTCCATCTACGACATGCTCTTCAACGGCAGCTACGTGCTGGCCGCGGCCTGCGCGGCGGCGCTGCTCCCGGCCGACGGCAGGTCGCTGACCGTGCTGGTCCTGATCACCGCCGGATACGTCGGCGGCGCCGTGCTCTACCGGGTCGTCAGGCGTCCCGGCCGATATCCGCAGCCGCAGCCGTGATCCGCGTCAGGCGTCCCGGCCGATATCCGCGACCGCAGCCGTCATCGCGGCCGTGATCCGCGCCAGGTCGTCGTCGTCCGTGGCGTACGGCGGCATCGTGTAGATCAGCCGGCCGAACGGCCGGAGCCAGACGCCGTGCCGCATGACGGTGTCCTGGACGCGCCCGACGTCGACCGGCTCCAGCGTCTCGACCACGCCGATCGCGCCGAGCACGCGCACGTCCTTCACCCCGGGGGCGTGCGCCGCCCCGGCCAGGCCCGCCCTCAGCCCCCGCTCGATCCGGGCGACCTCCTCCCGCCAGGGGCGCTCGGCCAGCAGGCCGAGGGAGGCGTTGGCGACGGCCGCGGCCAGCGGGTTGCCCATGAAGGTCGGCCCGTGCATCAGCGTGCCGATGCCCGCCGCCACCCGCTCGGTGCACAGCGTCGCCGCCAGGGACAGGTAGCCGCCGGTCAGCGCCTTGCCCAGGCACATGATGTCGGGCCGGATCCCCGCGTGGTCGCAGCCGAACAGCTCGCCGGTCCGGCCGAAGCCGGTGGCGATCTCGTCGGCGATCAGCAGCAGGCCGTGCTCGTCGGCCAGCTCGCGGAGCCGGCGCAGATGGGCCGGGTGGTAGAAGTGCATGCCGCCGGCGCCCTGGACGACCGGCTCGACGATGATCGCCGCCAACTCGGAGGCGTGCCGGGCGACCGTCTCCGCCAGCTCGGCGAGGTAGGCCTCGTCGTGGTCCGCGGGGGGCCGGGGGGCGAACACGTGCTGCGGGAGCGCGCCGGAGAACAGGTGGTGCATGCCGTTCACCGGGTCGCAGACGGCCATCGCTCCGAAGGTGTCGCCGTGGTAGCCGCCCCTGACCGTCAGCAGACGGTGCCGCCCGGTGAACTGGAAGGCCATCTTGATCGCGACCTCGACGGCGACCGAGCCGGAGTCGGCGAGGAAGACCTTCGGCAGCCCGGTCATCTCCGCCAGCGTGCGCGCCAGCCGTACGGCGGGCCCGTGGGTGAGCCCGCCGAACATGACGTGCGCCATGTCGGCGAGCTGCGCGGTCAGCGCGCCGTCGAGGCGCGGGTGGCCGTAGCCGTGGATCGCCGCCCACCACGACGACATCCCGTCGACCAGCTCGCGCCCGTCGGCGAGCGTCAGCCGCACCCCGGAGGCCCGCACCACCTGGTGGACCGGCACCTGCGGGGGGACGGAGGCGTACGGGTGCCACACGTGCGCGCGGTCGAGCGCCGGCACGTCCACATCGATCGCGTCCACCGCGCCACCCTAACCCGGTGCGCCGGCCGTCAGGCGGGCGGCACACCGCCGCTCGCGGTCCGGCCGCCCCGGCCGCGGACAGCCGGCCGGCACGCCGCGCCGGCCGCGGGCCGGATCAGCCGGGCAGCACGCCGTTGGCCGCAGCCCACTCGCGCAGGGCCTCGGCCGCGGCCTCCTTGCCGACGACGCCCTCGTCCATGCGCATGTCGAGGAGGAACTTGTAGGCGCGCCCGACCACCGGACCGGGCGGGACGCCGAGGATCTCCTGGATCTCGTTGCCGTCCAGCTCGGGACGGATCTTGCCGAGCTCCTCCTCCTCGGCGAGCCTGGCGATGCGCTCCTCGAGCTGGTCGTAGGTGCGCGACAGCGTCTGGGCCTTGCGCCGGTTGCGGGTGGTGCAATCGGCGCGGGTCAGCTTGTGCAGCCGCTCCAGCAGGTGCCCGGCGTCCCGGACGTAGCGGCGGACCGCCGAGTCGGTCCACTCGCCCGTGCCGTAGCCGTGGAAGCGCAGGTGGAGCTCGACCAGGCGGGCGACGTCGGCCACCACGTCCTTGGGGAACTTCAGCTCCGTCAGGCGCTTCTTGGCCAGCTGGGCGCCCACCACCTCGTGGTGGTGGAAGGAGACCCGGCCGCCGGGCTCGTGCCGGCGGGTCTTGGGCTTGCCCACGTCGTGCAGGAGCGCGGACCAGCGCAGGATGCGGTCGGGGCCGCCCTCCTCCAGGTCGATCGCCTGCTCCAGCACGATCAGCGTGTGCTCGTAGACGTCCTTGTGCCGGTGGTGCTCGTCGATCTCCAGGCGGAGCCTGGGCAGCTCCGGCAGGACGTACGCGGCCAGGCCCGACTCGACCAGGATGCGCAGCCCCTCGCGCGGGTTGTCCCCGCAGATCAGCTTGTCCAGCTCGTCGCGGATGCGCTCGGCGGAGACGATCTCGATCCGCCCGGCCATCGCGGTCATCGCGTCCAGCGCCGCCCGGTCCACGGCGAAGCCGAGCTGGCTGGCGAACCGGGCCGCGCGCAGCATCCGCAGCGGGTCGTCGTCGAAGGACCGCTCCGGGGGGCCGGGGGTGCGCAGGACCCTGGCGTGCAGGTCGTCCAGGCCGCCGTGCGGGTCCTCGAACTCCCGGCCGGGCAGCCGCAGCGCCATCGCGTTGACCGCGAAGTCGCGCCGGGCCAGGTCGCCCTCCAGCGTGTCGCCGTAGACCACCTCGGGCTTGCGCGACTTCGGGTCGTACGACTCGCTGCGGTAGGTGGTGATCTCCAGCAGCCAGTTGCCCTTGCGCGCGCCGACCGTGCCGAAGTCGATGCCGATCGTCCAGATCGAGTCGGCCCAGTCGCGGATGAGCTCCAGGACCGTCTCGGGCCGCGCGTCCGTCGTCAGGTCGAGGTCGTTGCCGATCCGGCCGAGGAAGACGTCGCGGACCGAGCCGCCCACCAGGGCGATCTCGTATCCCCGCGCGGCGAACAGCTCGCCGAGCTCGTCGGCGACCGGCGCGATCTTGCGGAACAGCTCGCTCATGCCGTGCCGCTGGCTCTCAGACAGATTTGAAAGGGACAAACCGGGTAGGTCCTTCGGTCAGGGAACACGTTCCCCACTGGGGAGACGCCGTACAGCGATCACCAGGCTACGTTCAGCCGCGGTCCGGGCGGAGCCGAGCGCCGAGGCAAGGAGGATCTGTATGAAGGACGCCCTCGCGATCCACCGCTGGCTCCTCGCACTCCAGATCCATCATGAGATCGTACGCCTTCCCCGCGTGTTGACGAGTGCCGACGAGCTGCCCGAGGTCCTCTCCGCGAGTCCCGCCACCTGCGTGGGCGTCTCCGTGTTCGAGGTCACCACCCGGATCGGTCCCGAGGTCGTCGCGACCGTCGCCCCCGTCGGCGCCCCGCCCCGGCCCGGCACCGTCGGCGGCGTCCTGGACGTGCGCCGGGTCCGCCCGGCCTCCGCCTTCACCGTGAACTCCGCCACCGACTACGCCGCCGGGCTGGTCTGCCCGCTGCTGCTCCCCGACGGCCTGACCGTGCTGGTGGACGAGCGGCTCACCAGGATCGACGGCCCCGTCCACACCCCCGCGGGCGAACGCCACACGGCGCTCCGGATCGACGCCGGCGACCTGCTCTCCCTCGTCCCCGGGAAGATCGTCGACCTGTCCGTTCCCCGGCCCCGAGGAGAGCCGATGACCGCCCGGCTCGTCGGATAGGCCATAGCATTGCGGGCGTGCGCCGTATTTCACCCTTGGCCGGCACGTGATCCGCAAGCACGTGCCGCTCGTCGTCCTGCTCGCCACGCTGCTCTCCCTCGCGGCCGTGGCCACTGGCGGCACGGCGACCGCAGGAACGACGACGGCGGCCCGCCAGACCCTGCAGCTCGTGATCGCGTCGATCACCCCGGACCTGCCGAAGGAGCCCGCCACCGAGATCAGGGTCTCCGGCACGCTGGCGAACACCGGCACCGAGGCCCTGACCGGCCTGCGCTACCGGCTGCGCTACTCGGCCCAGCCCTTCGCCCGCCGGGCCGACATGACCGCCTACCTGAGCGGCCAGGAGCACGTCCAGCCGGGCGGCCTGCGTGACGAGAGCTGGCTCCAGCAGCCGCTGGCGGCCTCGGCCAAGCTGCCGTGGGAGTTCGTCTTCACCCCCCAGCAGCTGGGCCTGTACCGGTTCGGCGTCTACCCGCTGACGGTCGAGGTGGTCGACGCCGCCGAGCAGAAGCTCGCCGTGCAGCGCACCTTCCTGACCTACCTGCCGAAGGGGACCAAGATCCCGCGGGCCTCGCGCACCCGCCTCGCCGTGGTCCTGCCGGTCATCGACCAGCCGCACCGCGCCGACGACGGCGCCCTCCTCGACGAGGACCTGACCGCCGGCCTGGCGGAGGGCAAGCGCCTCGACGACCTGCTGAAGACCGCCCAGGGCGTCTCCTCCGCCAAGGGGGTCACCTGGGTGGTCGACCCCGCCCTCCTCGACGACGTGCGGACGCTGGGCAGGGCGCACCGGGTGAAGGCGGGCGCCGAGACGGTGAGCCGTCCCGCCGACGCCGCGGCGACCCGGTGGCTCGGCGCCCTGCGCACGGCCCTGGCCGACTCCCCGGTCGTGGCCACCCCCTACGCCGACCCGGACGTGGCAGCCCTGGCCCACAACGGCCTCGACGGCACCACCCGCAAGGGCGTCGCGGCGGCCGCGCGGACCGGCCGGGAGATCCTCGGCCGCGACGTCGCCACCGACGTCAACTGGCCGGTCGGCGGGGTGATCGACCACGACGGCCTGGACGTCCTGGCCGTCGCCGGGGTCCGCAGCGTGCTGCTGAGCGAGGCCAACCTGCCGCCCGCCGCCCCGACCGCCACGGTCCCGGGCGCCGTCGCCCAGCCCCCCGCGACCACCCCGGACGCCGTCGCCACCCTGCAGAGCGTGAGCGGCCCGGTCCAGGCGCTGGTGGCGGACCCGGTGCTGAGTGACATCGTCGGCGCGACGGCCTCCAGCCCCGACTGGGCCCTGCTGAACCGCCGGCGCTTCATCGCCGAGACCGCGATGATCAGTGCGGAGCCCGTCACCGGCCGCAGGACCGTGGTGGCCGCCCCGCCGCGCCGCTGGTCGCCCGACCCGGCCTACGTCACCGGTCTGGTCGAGACGGCCGGGTCCCTGCCCTGGCTCTCCCCCGCCACGCTCGACGCGGTCAAGCCCGGCAAGGTCGTCACGCCGCGCGCCGGCCTCACCTACACCCCGCAGGACCGGAGCCGGGAGCTCGGCAAGAAGTATCTGACGGGCGTCCGGCGGGTGGGCGAGCGCGCGAACCTGGCCACCTCCGTCACCCACGTCACCCCGGACGCCCCCGGGGACGACTCCGGCAGGTTCGACCTGGCGCTCCTCCGGCTCGCCTCCTCCGCCTGGCGGGACAGGGCCAGGGCCGCGGAGCCGTACGTCGAGCAGCTGCGGAGCACCGTCGACGGCCGGATCGACCAGGTGAGGATCGTCGGCGGCGAGCAGGCCGAGCAGATCCGCACCCTGGCCGGGGAGGACGGCGAGGTGCCGATCAGCGTCCGCAACGAGCGCAGGGGGAGCGGCAGCACGGTCGCGGTCCGGGTCAGGGTGACCTCGCAGAAGCCCGGCCGGCTGAGGATCGAGCCGTACGAGGACCGGATGGTCATCTCCGGCGGGCAGACCCAGACCGTGCGGATCCCGATGACCATCACGGGCGCCTCCGGCGGGCAGACCTCGGTGACGGTCCAGCTCACCACCGACGACGGCCGCGCGTACGGCCAGCGGGTCAAGCTCACCGTGCGGAGCACCGGCTACACCGGGATCGCGCTGGTGATCGCGGGGGCGGCCCTGCTGGTGATGCTGGCCGCGGTGGGCCTGCGCGTCCTGCGCCGCCGGGGGGCCCGCCGGGCCGCGACCGCCACCCCGCCCCGGCGGGCGAGCGTGCCGGCCGGCACCGAGTCCTGAAGCCCGGGTCCCCGACGAGGCCCCGGCCCCACACCCCCCAGCCGGCAGGCGTTCACCAAGCGGAGGAAGAAGCATGAGCAGGGTCCTGCGTGCGAGCGCGATCATGGCCGCGGGCACGATGGTCTCCCGCGTCACGGGCTTCGTCAAAGCCGCGGTGCTCGTGGCCGCGCTCGGCAGCGCGCACATGGGCGACGCCTACACCGTCGCCAACGCGATCCCGTTCATCCTGTTCGACTTCCTCATCGGCGGGATCCTGAGCAGCGTCGTGGTCCCGTCGATCGTGCGGCGGCAGAAGAGCGACCCGGACGGCGGCCGGTCCTACGAGCAGCGGCTGCTGACGATCGGCACCGTCGCGCTGATCCTGCTCACCGCGGCGGCGGTGCTGCTCGCCGGGCCGCTGATCGGCCTGTACACCGACGACGGCTGGAGCGACCGGCAGACCGAGGTCGCGGTCATGCTGGCCCGGTACGTGCTGCCGCAGATCGCCTTCGTCGGCGTCGGGGCGCTCGCCGGGGCGATCCTCAACACCCGCGACCGCTTCGCCGCGCCGATGTGGGCTCCGGTGCTCAACAACGTCGTGATGATCGGCGTCCTGGTCCTCTACCTGGTGACGGCGGGCCGCTCGGGTGCGGACGTCGAGGCGGTGAGCGACGCCGACCTCGCCCTGCTCGGCCTCGGCACCACCGCCGGGATCGTGGCCCAGTGCCTGGTGCTGATGGTCTCGCTGCACCGGGCCGGCTTCCGCTTCCGGCCCCGGTTCGGCCTGCGCGGCGCAGGCCTGGGCGAGATGGGCCGGACCGCCGGCTGGGGCATCGTCTACGTGCTCATCACCCAGGTCGGCTTCTGGGTCACCACCATGATCGCCTCCGGCGCGGGCGGGGAGGCGGAGGGCGCGGGGAACACCGCCTACGCCCAGGCGTTCCAGCTCTTCCAGCTCCCCTACGGGATCATCGCGGTCTCGGTGATCACCGCGATGCTGCCCCGGATGAGCCGGTCGGCCGCCGAGGGGGACCTCGGCACGGTCCGCGACGAGTTCGCCTCCGGCGTTCGCCTGGTCGCGGTCCTGCTGGTCCCGGCCGGACTGCTGCTGATGGTGCTGGGGCCGGCGGTCACCGTGCTGATCTACTCCTGGGGAAACAACACCCTGGACAACGCCGTCTACATCGGCAACGTGCTCCAGGTCTTCGGCCTGGCGCTGGTGCCGTTCTCGCTCTTCCAGCTCCTGCTGCGGGTCTTCTACGCCTTCGGCGACACCCGCACCCCGGTCTTCATCGGAGCGGGCAACACCGCGGTGAGCATCGGCCTCAGCCTCCTGTCCGCCGCCGTCCTGCCGCCGCGCTACGTCGTGATGGGACTGGCGTGCGCGCTCACCGCCGCCTACGCGACGGGCACCGTGGTCGCCTGGATGCTCGCCTCGCGCCGTACGCGGGGGCTGAACGGGCGCGTGGTGGCCTCGGGGCTGTCCCGGATGTACACCGCCGCCCTTCCGGGTACGCTGGCGGCTCTCGGTGTGCTCTGGCTCACCCGTGAGCTGGCCGGTCTGACCCCGCTCAGCGCGGCCGTCATGCTCGCGGTGGGCGGCGGGGCCGGCCTGGCGCTCTACCTGGTCGTCGCGCACCGCATGCGCATCCCCGAGGTGAGTTCGATCGTTGGAATGGTCACAGGACGAGGACGCCGGTGACTCCGATGTTTTCCCCGCCCGTCCGGTAGGGAGAACACGGGTGGAACGGTGCGGCACTACCATGGTGCGACGCGTGTGACGACGCGCGGTGAGTGGAAGCAGGAGGGCGTGGGCGGATCCACCCGGCATCGTGTGATGAGGCCTGACGTGCCCGCAGGGCGCGACGCTGACGCGTTCCCAGTTTCGGAGAGTTCATGAGCACCTCCTCGGCGATCGAGCCCGGCACGAAGCTGGCCGAACGGTTCCGGCTCGAAGACCGCGTCCACGAGTCCAACGGGGCCACGCTCTGGAAGGCCATCGACGAGGTGCTCGCCCGGCCCGTCGCCGTCCACACCTTCGATCCCGACTTCCCCCGCCTCAACGAGGTGGTCTCGGCCGCCCGTACGGCCAGCCGCCTCACCGACCCGCGGCTGACCCAGGTCTTCGACGCCACCGAGGACGACGGCTGCTCCTACGTCGTCAGCGAGTGGGTGACCGGGGACAACCTGGCCGACCTGGTCGCCGCCGGGCCGATGGAGCCCGAGCGCGCCGCCGCACTGGTCGCGGAGGTCGCCGAGGCGCTGGCCCACGCCCACGAGGCCGGCGTCCCGCACCTCTGCCTGACCCCCGAGCACCTGGTGTGGACGGCGGGCGGCACGGTCAAGCTGCTCGGCCTCGGGGTCGACGCGGTCCTCGCCGACGTGGTGCACGACAACATGCGGGTCGAGGACGCCGCCCGCGGCGACGCCGAGGGCCTCGGCCGCCTGCTGTACGCCGGGCTGACCGGCCACTGGCCGGGCGAGGAGGCCCCCGGCGGGCTGCCCGTCGCGCCGACGGACAACGGGCACTACTGCACGCCGCGCCAGGTCACCGCCGGCGTCCCCGGTTACCTCGACACCATCGTCTGCCGGGCGCTGCTGCCGGAGAGCAAGCGCGGCCAGACCCCGCTGGCCAGCCCCGCGGAGGTCGCCGAGGCGCTCAGCTCGGTGCCCCGGCCCGCCCCCATGCCCATGCCCGCGCCGCCGCCCGCCCCTCCGGTGACGGCCTCCCGCTCCGAGGGCCTGGACACCGCCGCGTCCCCGCAGCGCCACACCCCGCCTCCGCCCCCGCCGTACCGGCCGGTCCAGCAGCCGCACCCCTCCGGGGGCGGCGGGGCGCTCGGCAAGGTGGCCGTGGGGCTGGTCGTCCTGCTGGTCATGGCCGCGGTCGGCCTGGGCGCCTGGACGCTCGGCCGCAGCATCGGCAACGCCGGCGACGCCCCGGAGGCCGGCGGCAGCTCCTCGCCCACGCCCACGACGGGGACCACAGCGACCCGCGAGGTGAAGCCCGACTCCGCCCAAGGCTTCGACCCGCTGGGCGACGGCGACGAGCGGAGCGAGCTCGCGTCCCTGGCCCTGGACGGCAAGCCCTCCACCGACTGGCACTCCGAGTCGTACCCCTCCGCCGACTTCGGCCGGTTGAAGAAGGGCGTCGGCCTGCTGATCGACCTGAAGGAGAGCGTGGCCGTCAAGGAGGTGACGGCCGACTTCGGGCCCGTCTCCGGCGGCACCGTGGAGCTCCGGGTGGGTGACTCCAAGGACCTCGACGACCTGGGCGCGGTGGCGAAGGCCTCCGGGCTGGGCGGCAAGGAGACCCTCACCGCCAAGTCCCCGAAGAAGGGGCGTTACGTCCTGCTCTGGTTCACCGAGGGCCCCTCCTACCAGGGCAAGTACCGCGCCCAGGTGAACGAGGTAAAGGTCCGCGCGGTGAAGTGACCGGTGGGGGCGGCGAGACGAAAGCGGTGTGATTTGATCTGGTTTACCGCTCTTCTTGCCGATCATGAGAGATTTCGTGGCACCATCTATTCCGTAGAGGTGTTCTCCCGGATCGGCACAGCAGGACTTTCCTTGTGAATTCCCCACCCGATACCCCGCCGACGGCGGATCAGCAGGAGGCGCGGACGGCCATGTCCGACGCCGATCTGCTGACCCGGCACATCGCCGGGGATCCGCACGCTTTCAGTGAGATAGTCAAGCGCCACCGAGACCGCATGTGGGCGGTCGCCCTGCGCACGCTGGGCGACCCCGACGAGGCGGCCGACGCCGTGCAGGACGCGTTCGTCTCCGCCTACCGCAAGGCGGACAGCTTCCGCGGCGAGGCGGCCGTCACCACGTGGCTGCACCGCATCGTGGTGAACGCCTGCCTGGACCGCATGCGCCGCAAGTCCGTACGGCCCGTCGCCGACGACGAGCTGATCGAGGCCGCCGAGCGCGAGACCCCGGTGCCCGACCAGACGGCCGAGCGCGAGGTCTCCATGGAGGTCTCGTCCGCGCTCAAGCTGCTCCCCGCCGACCAGCGGGCGGCCCTGGTGCTCGTCGACATGATGGGCTATTCGGTCGAGGACGCGGCCCAGGTCCTGCAGGTGCCGAGCGGCACCGTGAAGAGCCGGTGCGCACGTGGTCGCGCGAAACTTGTCCCCATTCTTTCGCATCTGCGGAACCGATCCGACCTGTCTCGCGTCTCATCGGCGAAGGGAGCAGAACTTCGTGACGGGTGATACGCACTACGACCTGGAGGTCCTGGCCGAACTGGCCGAGGGCCTCCTCGACGCCGCCACGGCCATGCGGGTTCGCGAGCATCTCGCGATCTGCGATCCCTGTGGTGAGAGCCTCGCCGACCTCGCAGCGGTCCGTGAGCTTCTGGCGGCGACGCCCACCCCGGCGATGCCGATGGGGGTCGCGCTCCGCATCGACCGGGCGCTGGCCGCCGAGGCCGAGAACTTCCGTGGAGGTGGAATCGGGCTGGTGGAAGCACCGGCCTGGGACGACATGATGCGCGACGCGCCCTGGGAGGCCACGCCTCCCCCGGCGCCGGAGCCCGAGCTCACCGCACCTGAGCCGGAGCCCGAGCGCGAGACCCGGCCCGAGCCGGTGCCGGTGCTGGGGGTCGTCGGCGACGACGGCACCGTGGTCCCGGTGACCCCGGCGAGGCGGCGCAGGACCGCGGGACGGCGCCGCTGGGCGTCGGTCGCCGCGGTGGCGGGAGTGGCGGCGGCGGTCGCCGGCGCGACCGTGATGGCGACCGGCATGCTGTCGGCGACCGGTCCGGAGCCGAAGCTGCAGATCGCCCAGCCCCTGCCGAGTGCGGCTACGAAGTACCAGCTGACCGACAGCAACTGGAACTACACCGACAAGGAGCTCCGCGGCTCGCTGATGGAGTACATCAGCCCGGCGCCCGTACTGGGCACGGCGGCCACCTCCGAGCTGACCCGCTGCGTGCAGCAGGTCTCCGCGAAGGTCGGCAGGCAGCCGTTCGCCGTCGACCGGGGCTTCTACAACGGGCAGGAGGCCAACATCGTGCTGTTCTGGCACGACAAGGCCGACAACCGCGTGCGCGTGCACGTGGTCGGCCCGTCCTGCGAGAACGTGCGCAAGCCCGCGCTCGCCAGCTGGCGCTGACCCCGCCCGGACCGCTCAGGAGCCCGGCACGGAACCCTCCGTGCCGGGCTTCGGCGTCACCGGGAATCACCGACGCCTAGGATCTGTTGACGCGACTGGCAACGGCAGAGGGAAAGGCGCAACGCGTGATGGACGTCCGCAATGTGATCATCATCGGATCGGGTCCCGCCGGTTACACATCGGCTGTGTACTCCGCACGCGCCGACCTCAACCCCCTGGTGTTCGAGGGGTCGGTCACCGCCGGCGGCGCGCTGATGAACACCACCGAGGTGGAGAACTTCCCCGGTTTCCCCGACGGCATCATGGGCCCCGACCTGATGGACGGTCTGCGCAAGCAGGCCGAGCGGTTCGGCGCCGAGCTCGTCGCGGACGACGTGGTCGAGGTCGACCTGACCGTCACCCCCAAGGTCGTCAAGACCGCCACCGGCACCTTCCACGCCAAGGCCGTCATCCTGGCCACCGGCTCGGGCTACCGCGAGCTGGGCGTGCCCAACGAGAAGCGGCTGTCCGGCCGCGGCGTCTCCTGGTGCGCCACCTGTGACGGCTTCTTCTTCCGCGGCCAGGACATCGTGGTCGTCGGCGGCGGCGACACCGCCATGGAGGAGGCAACCTTCCTCACCCGGTTCGCCGCCTCGGTGACCGTCGTGCACCGCCGGGACGAACTGCGCGCCAGCAAGATCATGCAGGACCGCGCGTTCGCCAACGACAAGATCCGTTTCGTCTGGGACAGCGAGGTCGTCGACGTCCTGGGCGAGGAGAAGGTCTCCGGCGTACGGCTGCGCAACCTCAAGACCGGCGAGGAGAGCGAGCTCGCCGTCACCGGCCTGTTCATCGCGATCGGCCACGACCCCCGCACCGAGCTGGTCAAGGGCCAGGTGGAGCTCGACGACGAGGGCTACGTCAAGGTCGCCTCCCCCTCGACCCGCACCAACCTGGACGGCGTCTTCGCCGCGGGCGACGTGGTGGACCACACCTACCGCCAGGCGATCACCGCCGCGGGCACCGGCTGCGCAGCGTCGCTGGACGCCGAGCGCTGGCTGGCCGAGCACGACGAGAAGTGACCCCCAGAACCGAGAGCAGTCGCAGGAACCCGGATACAAGGGAGCAAGCAGTGGGCGCCATCAAGAACGTGACCGAGGCCAGCTTCGAGGCCGACGTGCTCAAGAGCGACAAGCCCGTCCTCGTCGACTTCTGGGCCGAGTGGTGCGGCCCGTGCCGCCAGGTCGCGCCGATCCTGGAGGAGATCGCCGGGGAGCAGGCCGAGAAGCTGACCATCGTCAAGCTCAACGTCGACGAGAATCAGGCGATCGCCCAGCAGTACGGCGTACTCCAGATCCCGACGATGAACGTCTATAAGAACGGAGAGGTCGTGAAGCAGATCATCGGCGCCAAGCCGAAGGCCATGCTGCTTCGCGAGCTCGAGGGCATCATCTAGGCGGCCTCCGCGCGGGGCCCCTGGAGGGCCCCCTGCGGCCGGTCGCTCCCCACGGCGACGCCGGGCCGTACCACCCGCTTCCGAGCGGCACACCCACCCAAGTGAGAGCCCCCTCCCCCCGAGGGGGCTCTTGCGCGTCCGAAGGCCTGCCGGGAGCGCGGCGGCCTCCAGGGCGGCTCAGACGGGCCGCAGAGCCCTCTCCGGGCTCATCGACCCCAGGAGCCTCTCCAGTGCCACCTCGACGTCCTCACGCCACGAGACGGCGCTCTTGAGCTCCAGGCGGAGCCGGGGGAAGCGCAGGTGCGGCCGGACCGTCTTGAAGCCGACCGCCAGGAGATAGTCGGCGGGCATGACGCACGCCCCCGGCTGCTCCCACTTCAGGTCGCCGAACGCCTCGATGGCCCGCACCCCGCGCCGGGTCAGGTCCTTGGCCACGCCCTGGACCAGCATCCGGCCCAGACCGCCGCCGGAGAACTCCGGGACGATGTGCGCGGTCATCAGCAGCACGGCGTCGGCGCTGACCGGCGAGGTCGGGAAGGCCGCCGAACGGGGCACGTAGAGCGGGGGCGCGTAGAGCACGAAGCCGGCCGCCGCACCGTCCACATAGGCGATCTTGCCGCAGCTGCCCCACTCCAGCAGGGTGGAGGAGATCCACGCCTCCTTCTCCAGCCCCGGGTCGCCGGCCTCCAGGGCCCGGTCCCCGCTGACCGGATCGAGCTCCCAGAAGACGCACCGGCGGCAGCGGCGCGGCAGGTCGTCGAGGTTGTCGAGAGTGACGTTCACCAACCGACGCGACACCTGTTGGCCCCAATCGCGTGCGAGACGAGTGCCCAGGCCTTCCTGGCCACGGTGGGGAAACCCGCGAGAACCGCTTCCCCAGCTGGCATCGTAGCCCAGCGGAGGTCATCGTTTCAGGGCTCCGATCCCCCACGGGGAGTAGAGGTGCCACTGACGTACCCTGGTTTATCTAGCTTGAGCACGTTGTGCTCCTACGACGAGGAGGTGGACCGTGGCACCCCAGGACTCGGATCACGGTCGGACCGTCGCGGCCCACGGGTCGCGCATCGATGCCTACGTCGATCGGTACGCCGCACGGGCTACCGGGATGGTCGCCTCCGAGGTTCGAGCTCTCTTCGCCGTCGCGTCGAGGCCCGAGGTGGTCTCGCTGGCCGGCGGCATGCCGTACGTCACGGCCCTGCCCCTGGACGTCGTGGGAGAGCTCGTCGCCGACCTCGTGGCCCGCCGCGGCCCGGTCGCGCTCCAGTACGGCTCGGGCCAGGGTGACCCGCACCTGCGCGAGCAGATCTGCGACGTCATGCGCCTGGAGGGGATCGAGGGGCACGCCGACGACGTCGTGGTGACCGTCGGCTCGCAGCAGGCCCTCGACCTCATCACCCGCATCTTCATCGACCCCGGCGACGTCATCCTGGCCGAGGGCCCCTCCTACGTGGGCGCGCTGGGCACCTTCTCCGCCTACCAGGCGAAGGTCGTGCACATCGCGATGGACGACGAGGGCATCATCCCCGAGTCGCTGGCGCAGACCGTCTACGCGCTGCAGACCGCGGGCAGCCGCATCAAGTTCCTCTACACGATCCCCACCTTCCAGAACCCGGCGGGGGTGACGCTCAACGCCGCGCGCAGGGCGCAGGTGCTGGACATCTGCCAGCGCGCGGGCGTGCTCATCGTCGAGGACAATCCGTACGGCCTGCTCGGCTTCGACGGCGAGCCCATGCGGGCGCTGCGCGCCGACAACCCCGACGGCGTGGTCTACCTGGGGTCGTTCTCCAAGACGCTCGCTCCCGGCTTCCGGGTGGGCTGGGCGCTCGCACCGCACGCCATCCGCGACAAGCTGGTGCTGGCGATGGAGTCGGCCGTGCTGTCGCACTCCGCCTTCACCCAGCTCGCCGTGGGCGAATACCTCGCCACCCAGCCCTGGCGCGAGCAGATCAAGACCTTCCGGGAGCTCTACCGCGAGCGCCGGGACACCATGCTCTCCTCGCTGGAGTCCCTGATGCCCGCCGAGTGCTCCTGGACGCGGCCGAGCGGCGGGTTCTTCGTCTGGGCCACCCTTCCCGAGGGGCTGGACTCCAAGGCGCTCCTGCCCCGGGCGGTCGCCGAGCGGGTGGCGTTCGTCCCGGGCACCGGTTTCTTCGCCGACGGGAGCGGCGCCCGGAACATGCGGCTGTCCTACTGCTACCCGGAGCCCGAGCGCATCCGCGAGGGCGTGCGCCGGCTGGCCGGGGTGGTCGAGCAGGAGCTGCAGCTGCGCGACACGTTCGGCGCCGGCGCCTTCCCCGACCACATCGGGGTGGACACCCCGGGACCCGACCTCGCGTGACGCCGGCTCCCGCGTAGCGCGGTCCCACCGGCTCCGGCCCCTTCCGGAGCCGGTTTCCCCCGTGACGGGCCGCCGCGTGGGCCGGCCGCGGGGCGGTGCCGTACGGTGAACGCTGTCGTCCGGCGCCCGGCCCGACGACGAGAAGAGCGGTTCGACGGGCTCGGTGCGGGCCTGAAGGAGAAGGTGTGCGGATGAGTGATCTCGGCCATGTGCTCGTCCTGGCAGGCGGCCTGTCCTACGAGCGGGAGGTCTCGCTGCGCTCGGGGCGGCGGGTGAGCGAGGTGCTGCGTGCGGCGGGCGTCTCCGTCGAGGCACGCGACATCGACGCCTCCCTCGTCCCCCGGGTGCTGGCCGACCCGCCCAGCGCCGTCTTCGTGACGCTGCACGGCGGAGCCGGCGAGGACGGCGCCATCCGCTCGGTGCTGGAGCTCCTCTCCGTCCCCTACGTGGGCGCCAGGTCCGAGGCGTGCCGGGTCGCCTTCGACAAGCCCACCGCCAAGACGGTCGTCCGCTCCGCCGGTGTGCGCACCCCCGAGTCGGTGACGCTCCCCAAGGAGACGTTCCACGACCTCGGCGCCTCCGCCGTGCTGGCCCGGATCGTCGAGCGGCTGGGGCTCCCGCTGTTCGTCAAGCCCTCCCGGGGCGGATCCGCCCTCGGCGCCTCGATCGTGCGCACGGCCGAGGAGCTGCCCTCCGCCATGGTGGGCTGCTTCGCCTACGGGGACACCGCTCTGATCGAGCGCTGCGTCGAGGGCGTCGAGGTGGCCGTCTCCGTGGTGGACCTCGGTGAGGGACCCGTCGCCCTGCCGCCGGTGGAGATCGTCCCCGATGACGGCGTCTACGACTACGCGGCCCGCTACACCGCGGGCCGTACGGAGTTCTTCGCTCCGGCCCGCCTGTCCCCCGAGGTCGCGGCCGCCTGCGCCGAGATGGCCGTGACCGCACACGCCGCCCTGGGCCTGCGTGACATCTCCCGGACCGATCTGATCGTCGACGGGGACGGCCTGCCGCACTTCCTGGAGGTCAACGTCGCTCCCGGCATGACCGAGACCTCCCTCTTCCCCATGGCCGTCGAGGCCGCCGACCACGACCTCGGCTCCCTCTGCCGCTCGCTGCTGGAGCAGGCCGCCGCCCGCGGCGCGGCCTGAATCCCGCGCCTCCCCGCCCCCGGGTGAAGCCCTCCCGCCTCCGGGCGGACCGGCGCACCGCCTGATCGGCGGGGAGGGCGGCTCCCATACGCTGGCACTGTGCTGACCTCCACTCTCTTTCCCAAGAGCTTCGCCAGCGACAACCACGCCGGCGTGCATCCCAAGGTGCTCGCGGCCGTCGCGGAAGCCAACGCCGGAGACGCTCCCGCCTACGGCGCCGACCCCTGGACCCAGGCGATGGAAGACGCCTTCCGCAGCCAGTTCGGTGCGCGGGCGCGGGCGTACGCGATGTTCAACGGCACCGGGGCCAACGTCGTGGGGCTGGGCCTGGCGCTGCGCCCCTACGACTCCGTGCTCTGCCCGGCCACGGCGCACATCAACACCCATGAGTGCGGCGCCGCCGAGCGGATCCTCGGCGCCAAGCTCATCCCCCTCCCGGCGGACGACGGCAAGATCACCGCCGACGACGTCCGCGAGCACCTCTCCGTCGTCGGGAACACCCAGTACGCCCAGCCGCGCATCATCTCCATCTCCCAGGTGACCGAGTGCGGCACGGTCTACACCGCCGACGAGATCTCCGAGCTAGCGGAGTTCGCCCACTCCAACGGCCTCTTCCTGCACATGGACGGCGCCCGCCTGGCCAACGCCGCCGCCGAGCTCGGCTGTCCGCTGCGCGCCCTGACCACTGACGCGGGAGTGGACCTGCTCAGCTTCGGCGGTACCAAGAACGGGGCCCTGGGCGCCGAGGCCCTCGTCGTCCTCCGCCCCGAGCTGGACGCACCGGCGCTGTTCCTCCGCAAGCAGGGGATGCAGCTCGCCTCGAAGATGCGCTTCGTCTCCGCCCAGCTGACCGCGCTCCTCACCGACGACCTCTGGCGGGAGAACGCCGCCCACGCCAACGCGATGGCCCATCGGCTCGCCGACGGCGTCACCGATCTCCCCGGCGTCTCCCTCCGCTACCCGGTTCAGTCCAACGCCGTCTTCCCCGCCCTTCCGGAGAAGGCGATCGCCGAGCTGCAACAGCGCTATCTCTTCCACACGTGGGACGCTTCGGAGAACGTGGTCCGCTGGATGGCCGCCTTCGACACCACGCCCGAGCACATCGACACCTTCGTCAAGGACATCCGCGCCGTCGTACAGGCGGGATCCTGAAGCACCGGCCCGCGTGTTTCACGTGAAACACCGGCCGTCTCTCGGGCATCCCGCCCGGGACAGCGTCCACCAGGCCGTACGTTTCACGTGAAACACTGCAGCCGACTGTTCTAGCCGGCTCCGTGCGGTGGCCGATGGTTCGGCCGGGTCGGGCTCCGGTCATGTGGTGGTTTCCCGGCACATCCCGCAGGGTCGAGTCCCGTGCGGTGGCCGGTGGTTCCGGCTCCGTTTCGTGTGGTGGTTTCTCACCGCGTGTCGCTGGGCCGAGTCCGGTTCTGGTCGGGTCCGGTTCGGGGCGGTGGTCGGTGTGGGGGCGCACGGGGGCGGGCCGGTGGTCCTGGCGGCCGTCGCAGCTGGACTCTGGTGGGTTCCGGCCTCCGGCCTGGACTCGGGCGCGCGGGGTTCGGGCCTTTATACGCCGCCAGGACCACCGGCCCGCCCCCGTGCCCGGCTGCTGCGCCGTACCGATGCGGGCCGTAGCGTCTCGCTCTCCGGCCGCCCAGCGGTCCCGCCGACGCTGAAGCGACCGGTACGGGTCCGGCTTACGGCGGCTCGCCGTAGCTGAAGCCATCGTGGCGGAAAGGAGCGCAGGGCTGAGCACCGCAGGGTGTCATTCGGAGACCGGTACGGGTCCGGCTTACGGCGGCTCGCCGTAGCTGAAGCCATCGTGGCGGAAAGGAGCGCAGGGCTGAGCACCGCAGGGTGTCATTCGGAGAGAGGGCCAGCCTCCGCATCCGGGGACTCAGCTGATGATCTCAGCCGGTGCTCATGGCCGTGACCGTCTCCCGTCCCCCTTCACGACCATCTACCGGCATTTCTGCTGACCGCGAGACCGAACTGCGGTGACCACCCACCAACAGATCATCCTGTCCGTTCACAGTCTCCATCCTCGGTGCGGACCGCGAACAGAGGACATCGGTCGATGGAAGCCGTTGCCGGACGACTCATGTCCGTTGCTTTCCTGATCGTCGTGGGGCGAAGGAGCCAGGTACGGCGCTGTCTGTGAATCGGTGACCTCAGCGCGGATCCAGAACCGCGATGTCGGAACCGAAACCGACCGCCAGGGAGCTTGACGGCGTGGCGGCCAATGCCGCGACCCGGGCCGGGAACACCAGTGCCGGACCCGCCTGCCGACCTGTGGCCAGATCCCACACTCGTGCTCTCCCGTGCCCGTCCCACCATTCCCCGCTGACGGCGACGGGCCTCCCCTGCAGGGTCGAGGTGATCAACGTATGAGCTCTGACGTCATCGGCCACGGATGCGGTCTCCCGGCCGGTCAGAGGATCCCAGATGCGCACCGTGTGGTCCCAGCCCTTAGTGACGACCATCAGACGCTCCTCGACTGACGCCACCGCGGCCAAGGACACCTCGCAGCCGTCACCGAACGGCACCCCGATCCGTCGCCCGGTGCCCAGCTCCCAGACGTGCACCGTCCCATAGCCGTTGTCCCCATCGAGGTCGGTCACGGTGACTGCCATCGCCCTATCACGAAAGGACGCCGTGGCCGCCGACAGCAGGCGGCACTCCTCGACGAGCGGTGATCCGAGCGCCTGACCGGTGGCCGGATCCCACAACCGCACCGTGTCGTCCAGGCAGCCTGAGATCACCACCAGGCGTCCGTCGAGTGTCGCGGCGGTCAGAACCGGGGCGTGACCCGCGTCGGTGAGCACCTCGCCGGTTCGCCGGCCGGTGACGGGATCCCACACCCGTATGGCTCCCTCACCGCCGCTACCGGTGATCAACAGCGGGCTGTCACCGATGACCGCCACGGTCACCTGGCCGACACCACCGCCGTCGCGGACAGGTCTTCCGATCCGCGCTCCGGTCGCCAGATCGTGCAGCCGTACCTCGCCTCCGTCATCGGCGGAGACGAGATATCGGCCGTCTCCCGTCACAGCGACTGCGCGTACCTCGGCGTCATGGCTCGTACGGGCATGCGGAAGCGCATCGACCAAACCCGACCCGGTGGCCCAGGCCGGACTCCAATGCGCGGGGGTGATCATCCAGCCGTGTCGCGGTGATCCGGGCGGCCAGCTCGGGGTCACCCAACCGTGCCGCGTCCAGTGCCGGCACCTGCCGCCGGACGGTGTCGGATGCTCCGCGGTGGAAGTGAACAGAGGTCCGGTACACCGCCGCCAGACGTGCCTGCGCATCCAGCACCGCTGTATGCGGCCATCTAAAAATCCAGGTGGGCGGGCAGGTGACTCCAGGTAGATGGCCAGAAGGATCCCGGTAGACGGACATCGGAAATCCTGGTCGATGGCCACGTAATCTCTCGATCTTGCTCGTGTGTCCCAGGCGCATGGCGACGCTTCACCCGGTTTGAGTGGCGGACGAGGTAACCAGCCGTTTCGACCGGGAGGAGCCTTGTGACCAAGTCCGACGCGGAGTTGATGGAGATCTTCAGCGCCTACGACCTGACCGGATGCGCCTGGTCAGCGGCGCAACTGGCCGGATGCGATCCCAAGACGGTGCAGCGCTACGTCGCGATGCGCGAAGCGGGCGGCGTCCCGTCGAAGCGAGCATCGCGGACCAGGTCGATCGATCCGTTCCTGGCCAAGATCGAGGAGAAGGTCGAGCGCTCAGGCGGCAAGGTCCGGGCCGATGTGGTGCACAAAGACCTGGTGGCGATGGGCTTTCGCGGCTCGGAACGGACCACCCGGCGTGCCGTGGCGGCGATCAAGGAGTCGTGGCGGGCAGGCCGGCGGCGCGTCTACCGGCCCTGGATCCCCGAGCCGGGCATGTGGCTGCAGTGGGACTGGGGCGAAGGACCGCGCATCGCCGGACGCCGCACCCAGCTGTTCTGTGCCTGGCTGGCCTGGTCGAAGTTCCGCGTGGTGCTGCCCGCTTGGGACCAGACGCTCGGCTCGCTGACCGCCTGCCTGGACGCGGCGCTGCGGACCATCGGCGCAGCGCCCACCTATCTGCTGACCGACAACCCGCGCACGGTCACCGTCGAACACATCGCCAAGATCCCGGTCCGGCACCCGCAGATGGTCGAACTCGGCCGCCACTACGGATGCGTGGTGCACACCTGCGAGCCGTTCGATCCCGAGTCCAAGGGCGGCGTGGAGAACACCGTGAAGATCGCCAAAGCCGATCTGGTGCCCACCACCACGAACCTGCGCTCCAGCTACGGCAGCTTCACCGAACTGGAGGACGCCTGCGCCCGCTGGAGCGAGCAGGTCAACCACCGCACGCACCGGGCCACCCACCGCCTGCCCGCCCACATGCTCGAAGAAGAACGCGCTCACCTGCACGCACTGCCCGCCGAACCCTACGCACTCGCGCTCGGCGAGGAACGCATGGTCGGCGAGGACCGCACCGTCCGCTGGGGCGATGTCCGCTACTCGGTGCCGCCCGGCCACGAAGGCCGGAAGGTCTGGTGCCGCGTCCACGGCGACGAACTGGTCATCGTCGGCCGGCGAGCACACGACGGGCCGGGTCGGCAGCAGACCGGCGGCGCCGGCCTGGCCGAACTCTGGCGCCACCAACTGTCGACCCCGGGCCGGCCCCGCATCGTCGAGGCCCACTACCCGGACCACCCCGGCGGCAACGGCCCCCGCCAGCCCCGGCCACGGCCGCAGACCAAAGCCGAAGAGCGCTTCCTGGCCATCGGACCGGGAGCCGAGGCCTGGCTGATCGAAGCCGCGGCCACCGGCGTCGCCCGCATCCGCGCCAAGATGGCCCGCGCGATCGAACTCGCCTCGCTGGTGGGTGCCGAGCGCGTCGACGCCGCACTCGGCCTGGCCGCCATCCACGGCCGCTTCGGCGAGAGTGATCTGGCGTCCATCTGCGACCACCTGGCCCGCAGCTCAGCTGCCGGTCCGACCTCCATGGCCGATGAAAAGCACTCCGCCCAGCCCGGCACCGCCTCCTGGGCCGCCGTCCGCGGGACACCCCGGGAACGCCGCGGGAACGGGGACTGACCAGACCGCCGACATCAACCACCATGCCGACCTCGGCGGCCTGACCACTTCACACCACTCGGAGACTACACATGAGCGTTTCGCTGCCCAAGGCGCCACCCATCCCGGCCGAACTGGAAGCGCTGTTCACCCGGATGCGCTTTCCCTACGCCCGCAAAGCCGCACCCGACGTGCTGGCCACCGCCCGCGCTCAGCGCTGGGACCCCGCCGAAGTGGTGCGGGTCCTGCTCGCCGAGGAGGTCGTCGGCCGCGACAACGCCACCCGCCGCAGCCGGCGCAAGAGCGCCAACCTGCCCAACGGCAAGACCTTCGAGTCCTGGAAGAGCGAGCTGTCATCCATCCCGCAGGCCACCCAGAACGCCCTGCGCACCCTGGAATGGGTCAGCCGCCGCGAGAACTGCGTGATCTCCGGCCCGTCCGGCACCGGCAAGACCCACTTCATGGAAGCCCTCTGCCACGAGGCCATCGACGCCGATCTGCGCGTGTCCTGGTTCACTCTGGAGACCCTGGCCGTCACCATCGGCCGCGCCAAAGTCGACAGCAGCGTCGCCCGGACCATCGCCAGGATCTGCCGCTCCGACATCATCGTGGTCGACGACATCGGCCTGCTCCCGGTCAGCCACGAGACCGCCGAAGCCTTCTACCGCCTGGTGGACGCCGCCTACGAACGCCGCAGTCTCGCCGTCACCAGCAACATCCATCCCTCCGGCTTCGACACGATCATGCCCAAGACCATGGCCACCGCCACCGTCGACCGCCTCATGCACCACGCTCACATGGTCGAGACCAGCGGTGAGTCCCATCGCCTGGCCGAAGCACTCGCCGGAAAGGGCGTCGTCCCTCTCACCTGACCGTCCATCTGGACGTTACATGTCCGTCTACCTGGAGATTTCATGGCCGCCAGCCTGGATCAGGCTGGCCGCCTACCTGGAGAGGCTCCTGACCGTCCACACACCGCCTCGGCCTGCTCGGGTGCTGCCGTAATGAGAAAATGCATATCGGTCGACAGCTCGCTCGCTGTCTCCGGATCAGAGCACGACCACTGGCCAGACATGTGCGGCAGCGTATCCGAGTCGACAAAGGGGCATCGCAGGACCGTCGGCAGATCATGAAACTGCGGTGCTCAGCCCTGCGCTCCTTCCCGCCACGATGGCTTCAGCTACGGCGAGCCGCCGTAAGCCGGACCCGTACCGGTCGCTTCAGCGTCGGCGGGACCGCTGGGCGGCCGGAGAGCGAGACGCTACGGCCCGCATCGGTACGGCGCAGCAGCCGGGCACGGGGGCGGGCCGGTGGTCCTGGCGGCGTATAAAGGCCCGAACCCCGCGCGCCCGAGTCCAGGCCGGAGGCCGGAACCCACCAGAGTCCAGCTGCGACGGCCGCCAGGACCACCGGCCCGCCCCCGTGCGCCCCCACACCGACCACCGCCCCGAACCGGACCCGACCAGAACCGGACTCGGCCCAGTGACACGCGGTGAGAAACCACCACACGAACGGAGTCGCACTCGCTCACCGCACGGCGCCGGCCCCCGGCATGTGCCGGGAAACCACCACACGAACGGAGTCGCACTCGCTCACCGCACGGCGCCGGCCCCCGGCATGTGCCGGGAAACCACCACACGAACGGACCGGACCAAAGGAAAGGTCGCGCTGTGTTTCACGTGAAACACAGCGGGACCCTAGTGAGGAAGAGGGCTACTCCTCCGGTGGTTCCACCGATCCTGGAGCCATCGTCGCGATGATGCGCTCCAGATCGTCGATGGTCGCGAACTCCACCACGATGCGTCCCTTGCGGCGGCCGAAGTCCACCTTCACCCGGGTTTCGAAGTGGTCTGAGAGTCTGTCCGCCAGGCGGCGGAGCGAGGGGTCCTCCTCCGGCTTGGCCCGCGGAGCGCGAGGCGCCGGGGCGGAAGCCGCCGAAGCGTCCCCCATCGCCACGATCTCCTCGACGGCGCGGACCGACAGGAGCTCGGCCACGATCCGGTCTGCGAGGCGTTCCTGTGCGGCTGGATCATCCAGGCTCAGCAGGGCCCGGGCGTGGCCCGCGCTGATCGTGCCCGCCGCCACCCGGTTCTGAACCCGGGGCGGGAGGTTGAGGAGCCGGATGGTGTTCGTCACGTGCGAGCGGGAACGGCCGATGCGGGCGGCGAGCTGTTCGTGGGTGGCGCCGAAATCGTCCAGGAGCTGACGGTAGGCGGCCGCCTCTTCCAGCGCGTTGAGCTGCTCGCGCTGGAGGTTCTCGATCAGGGCGTCCAGGAGGAGCTTGTCCTCCTGGGTGTCCCGCACGATCGCCGGAATCAGCTCCAGCCCGGCCATCGTGGAGGCCCGCCAGCGGCGCTCCCCCATGATGAGTTCGTACCGGTCGTCCCCCGCCCTCCGGACCACGATGGGCTGGAGAAGACCGACCTCCTTGATCGAGGCGGCCAGTTCCTTGAGCGCCTCGTCATCGAAGATCTCCCGGGGCTGCCGGGGGTTCGGCACGATGTCCCCGACCGGGACCTCGAGGAAGTAGGCGCCGGCGACCGGCTTGAGGCTCTGCTCCCGAGGAGCCGGCTCCGGAGCCACCATGGTCGCGGTCGCGCCGGACCCGACGGGTGCGGTGGGCTCCGCAGGCGGGGGAGCCGTGGGGATCAGTGCCCCCAGCCCTTTGCCCAGTCCTCTCGGCTGCTTACTCACTGCCCCTCCCCAAGGCTCGACGTCTCGCCCTCAGTAGTGTCCGCGGCGGCACCGCCGAGGCCCTCCCCGCCGCTCACACGGCCGCGCCGCGGTAGGCGATCTCACGGGCGGCGTCCATGTAGGCCATCGCACCGCTGGAGCCCGGGTCGTAGGTCATGACCGACTGCCCGTAGCTGGGCGCCTCGGAGACACGCACGCTCCGCGGGATGAGCGTGCTCAGCACCGTGTCACCGAAATGGGACCGTACCTCCTCCGCGACCTGCGAGGCGAGCCGGGTACGGCCGTCGTACATCGTCATGAGGATGGTGGACAGGTCGAGGGTGGGGTTCAGGTGGGCGCGGACCAGCTCCACGTTCCGGAGCAGCTGGCCCAGGCCCTCCAGCGCGTAGTACTCACACTGGATCGGGATCAGCAGCTCGTTCGCGGCCATCAGCGCGTTGACGGTCAGCAGGCCGAGCGAGGGCGGGCAGTCGATGAGGATGTAGTCGAACTCGATGGCGTCGTAGGCGGCCAGCGCCCGCTGCAACCGGGCCTCGCGGGCCACCATGGAGACCAGCTCGATCTCCGCGCCCGCGAGGTCGATGGTGGCGGGGGCGCAGTAGAGGCCGGGCATGTCCGGGACCTCCTTCACCACCTCGATGAGCGGCATGTCCTCCACCAGGACCTTGTACATGTCCGGCACGTCGCCGCGATGCTCGATGGCCAGGGCCGTCGAGGCGTTGCCCTGCGGGTCGAGGTCCACCACCAGGACGCGCTGACCGTGCATGGAGAGTGCCGCCGCCAGGTTGACCGACGTCGTGGTCTTTCCCACGCCGCCCTTCTGGTTGGCGACGGTGAAGATCCGGGTCTTGGGTGGCCGGGGCCAGTCGCCGTCCCGGGTCGCCGAGGAGTTACCGGAAGCGACCGTGGTGTTCTGGGGCGATGTTTCACGTGAAACCACTGAGCTGAGTGCCTCTCGTACCAGCGGCGATTCGCCGGGGTTAAGGGGATTGGGGGTCACGGTCGTCTTCCTTTCCACCGGCTGGGCCGCGACGGGAGGAGCCGAGGCCGGCCATCCCAGGCCTGAGGGACTGCCGGGCGGAGAAAGGAGGGGGGTCGCCGGCCAGCCGAGACCACCCGCCGCGCTGGTGATCACACGTCCGCGATCGTCCAGCGTGGAGAGCCCGGCGCTCGCGCCGGGGAGCGTTCGACTCACCGGATCTCCTTGGCCTTGCACTCGCTTTTCGGTCCGTCTACTGGCCTCGCGCCCGTTTCGGGCGCGGAGCACGATCCTTTCGGCGAGAGGCCTGCCGGGCTCTCTCGGGGGCCCGACCGGCGACCACCCGGATGAGAGTTGCATGCGGCTCGACCTTACCGTGCCCGACGGATACAAGCTCGGCGGTCAGCACTCCGCTGGACCGCAATTGCGCCTCGGCCTCGGCCAGTTCCTCAGCCGCACGCTCCCCCTTCATCGCGAGCAGCTCTCCCCCCTCGCGGAGCAACGGCAGCGCCCAGGACAGCAACCGGTCGAGCGGCGCCACCGCCCGCGCGGAGGCCACGTCGAACTCGCGCTTGCCGGCGAACTCCTCGGCCCGGCCGCGCAGCACCTCGACATTCTCCAGTTTCAGTGAATCGACGCACTCCTGGAGGAAGACCGTCCGGCGCAGGAGTGGTTCGAGGAGCGTGACCGAGATGTCGGGCCGGACGATGGCGAGCACGAGGCCGGGCAGGCCCGCACCCGAGCCGATGTCCACCAGCCGAACGTCCTCGGGGACGGCCTCGGCGACCACCGCGCAGTTGAGCAGGTGGCGGTCCCAGATCCTGGGCACCTCGCGGGGGCCGAGCAGTCCGCGCACCACTCCTGGACCGGCGAGCAACTCCGCGAACGCCTCCGCTCGGGACCAGGCCTCACCGGTGAACACCTCACGTGCCACCTCGGGCGGTTCGGGCAACTGGTCGCTCACTGGATGATCACTCTCTCCTCAGAATCAGCGGGCCACCCCCGGGGGTGTGAGCCGTTGCCGACATGCGCTATGCGAACCAACGTTAGCCGACGTCCGGAGGGATCCGCCGTGCCGGCAAGAGGGACGAAAAAGGCCGCCGTCCCTGGCGTGCCAGGGACGGCGGCCGGTCGTCCGCCCGCCGGAGCGGTCAGGCGGGGAGCACCACCACGAAGCGGCGGGGCTCCTCGCCCTCGGACTCGCTGCGCAGGCCCGCGGCGGCCACGGCGTCGTGCACGATCTTGCGCTCGAACGGCGTCATCGGCTGGAGGGACTTCGGCTCACCGGAGCGCTTGACGTCCCCGGCGACCTTGGTGCCGAGCTCGCGGAGCTCGGCCCTGCGGCGGTCGCGGTAACCGCCGATGTCGAGCATCAGCCGCGAGCGCTCCCCCGTCTGCCGGTGGACCGCCAGCCGGGTGAGCTCCTGGAGCGCCTCCAGGACCTCGCCGTTGGGACCCACCAGGTCGCCGCCCTTGACGTCCACCACGGAGACGACGGCGCGGTCGCCCTCGACGTCCATGTCGATGTCACCGTCGATGTCGGCGATGTCGAGCAGCCCTTCGAGATAGTCGGCCGCGATCTCGCCCTCCTGCTCCAGGGCTGCGAGATCGGGAGCCGCCTTGGCCGCGGTCTCCTGCTGGGCCTCAGTCACGTCCAGCCACTCCTTCGTGCTGTCGGGATGGGTCGGGGAGCGCCGTGGATCCTGCCTGCGGGATCCACGCCATCTGCCGGAACTACTTCTTACCGCCCGTCCGCTTGCTGCGGGGCTGGCGGGTCGGCTGCTGGCGGGTGACCTTGGGGGCCGGCGGCGCGGGCGGGGCCTCGGGCTCGGGTGCGGTCTTGCGCACCTTGCTCATCAGTCCCGGCTTGGGGGCGGGCGTCACGATGTTCCCCTTGGCGTCGAGCACCGGCATGGGGTGCCGGCTGTAGTACCAGTGCTGCTGGCCGAGCGTCCACAGGTTGGTGGTGACCCAGTAGAGGATCAGGCCGAGGGGGAAGTTCAGGGAGAAGATCGCGAACAGCGGCGAGATGTACATCAGGATCTTCTGCTGCTGCGCCATGGGGTTGTCCGGCATCTGCGCGATCGAGCGGGTCACGCTCTGCCGAACGGTGAGGAAGGTGGTCAGCGAGCTGATCGCCACGAAGATCGCGAGCACCACCTTGGCGACGACCGGGTCGGCGCCGAGGGCGGTGACCTCCTTGGCGTCCCAGAAGAAGGTGGTCGGGAGCGGGGCGCCGAAGATGTGCGCCGCCCGGGCGTCGTTCACCAGTTCCTGCGTCATGCCGAACTTCGGCTGGCCGGCCGCCATGGCCTGCAACACGGTGAACATCGAGATGAAGATCGGGAACTGCGCCAGGATCGGCAGGCAGCCGCCGAGCGGGTTGGCCCCCGCTCCCTGGTACAGCGCCATGACCTCCTGGTTCATGCGCTGCTTGTCGTTCTTGTAGCGCTTGCGCAGCTCCTGCACCTTCGGCGCGAGCTCCTGCATCTTCTTCGACGAGCGCATCTGCTTGAGGAAGAGCGGGAAGATCAGCAGCCGCATCAGCACGGTCAGCGTGATGATGGTCAGCGCCCAGTTGAGCCCGCTGTCCTTCGGGATGAAGGTGCTGTAGCCCTGGTGAATCCAGGTGATGACTTGGGCGACGGCTGTGTACAGCCAGTTGAGCCAGGACAGCTCCACCGAGCTAGCTCCCTTGCGTTTCGTGGGACCGGACCGGGCGTGGGGGCACCGGGTCTAAACCTCCGGGATGGAATGGGTGGCAACGCCCGATCCTCCGGATCGTCAACCATGTGCCGCGCAACGCGCCGTGAACGGCTATCGCCTCGAGGCCGTAGGCGCTGCACGAGGGATGGAAACGGCAGCGGGGACCCAGCAGCGGGCTCACGAAGGCCCGGTAGAACCGGATCGGAGCCATCAGGGTCCGGGCGGCCGGGGAGGCCCCGGCGGTCTGCTGCGCCGTCATCGTCATCCCTCCATGCGAGTCGTGGAGGACTCTCGCCGCCTGAGCAAACGATCGAGCGCGACGTCGAGTTCGGCGGCTAGGCGCTCGCTCCGCGCGGACGCGGCCGGTGGATTGGCGCGTACAACCAGCAGGCTACCTCGCGGAAGGCGGTCGAGCCGGTCGCGCATGAGGTGTCTCAGCCGGCGCTTGACCCGGTTGCGGACGACCGCACCGCCGACGGCGCGGCTCACCACGAACCCCACCAGGGGCGGCTCACCGGCCCGCAGATCTGGAGCGCGCATGCCGAGGTGCGCGACCAGCGTGGGGCGGCCCGAGCGGCCGCCCTTCCTGACCGCGCTGTTGAACTCCTCGCCCCGGCGCATGCGGGACCTGGACGGCAGCACGAGAGGACCTTCTCAACCCTGGGCAGGTACGGCTGTCGCCCGCCGGACCTCACGGTCGGCGGGCGACAGGACGCTCACTGCCCGGCCCGGCGAACCGGGCACGGCGGACGCGCGTCAGGCGGAGAGCTCGGCGCGGCCCTTGCGGCGACGGGCGGCCAGGATCGCGCGACCGGCACGGGTGCGCATGCGCAGCCGGAAGCCGTGGGTCTTCGCGCGACGGCGGTTGTTCGGCTGGAAAGTACGCTTGCTCACGAGTGGGCTCCAGGCTTGAGGCGCATCCCCAGCACATGGGGATGTTCGACATGGCTGGCCTGCCGGATGCGGGGCATGCGAAATAGCCGCCGCGTGGCAAGCCGACCGTCGTACGTTACGGGTCGGATGCGTCCCAGGTCAAACCGGACGCCTCCGCCGAGCCGGTCGTCCACAGTCCCCCAGGCTTCTCTTCCACCGGCGTTTCTTTATCCACAGGATGTGCACCCAGCCTCCCCTGCACAGCCACTAGGCTGTGGACAACGTCTTGAACACCCTGTGGACACGGACTACTGTCGGCCCCTCCGGACCTTCTTCCCGCTGTAGAACACGGCCTTGCCGTCTGTGCGGGGTTGTGCACGGCTTGTGGATCCGCTGTGGATTCCATGTGGATTTCGAGACGGGACCACGACCGGCCGCACAGCCGCCGACGTGTGGACAGCTTGTGGACAACGGGAGATCCGAGGCGCTCGGCGGCCATCGGTGTGGACGAAGAGCGGATTCGCGGTGTGCTCGCGGGGGGCCGCGTCGAAGGAGGGGAGCCGGGCCATGGACGAGATGGAACTCGGCGCGGTGTGGGCACGGGTGCTGGCGAGTTCCCTCCATGAGGACGTCCCGCCCATCCACCGCGCGTGGCTCGGGCAGACCGTGCCCTTCGGTCTCATGAACGACACCGTGGTGCTCGCCGCTCCCACCGATTTCGCCCGGGACGTGCTGGAGAACAAGCTCCGCCCCCTGGTCACCCAGGCGCTCTCCCAGGAGATGGGCCGCCCGATGCGTTTCGCGGTCATGGTGGACCCCGCCGCGAGCGCGAACGCCGGCCCGGGCCCCGGGGCCGGCGGCCCCGGGAACGCCGGGCGCCCCGGGAGCGGCACCTCCCGGCCCCGGGAGGCCTATCCCCAGGACTCCGGGACGGGTTATCCCCAGGGCAACGGGCCGCAGCCGGGTTATGCACAGGGTGGAAACGCCCAGCACCACGGGGGTGCCGGCCAGCAGCACCCCTATCCCGCGGCGCGCCCGGCCGCGCCGCCGTCCACCGACTATCCACAGCCCCGGCCACAGGGTCAGGGCTTCTCCTTCCCCTATCCGCAGGGCGAGGGCGACTATCCCCAGCGGGAGGAGAACGCGCAGCCGTACCGCCCCGCTCCGCCCGCGCCCGCGCCTCCCCCGGCGGAGCAGGACCAGGGCCAGGGGTACGGCGGGCGGGGTTATCCCCCGCAGCCGGCGCCGCCCCGCGCCGAGCCCGGCGCCTTCGAGCGTCCGGCGCCCGTGCCTGCCCCCGCCCAGAACAGGTGGGACTCCCGCGGCGGCCGCACTCCGGGGGAGCCCGCGCGGCTGAACCCGAAGTACACCTTCGAGACCTTCGTCATCGGCTCCAGCAACCGTTTCGCGCACGCCGCCGCGGTCGCGGTGGCCGAGGCCCCGGCCAAGGCGTACAACCCGCTGTTCATCTACGGCGACTCCGGCCTGGGCAAGACCCACCTGCTGCACGCGATCGGCCACTACGCGCAGAGCCTCTACGACGGCGCGCGGGTGAGATACGTCAGCTCGGAGGAGTTCACCAACGACTTCATCAACTCCATCCGCGACCACAAGGCCGACAACTTCCGCGGCCGCTACCGGGCCGTGGACATCCTGCTGGTGGACGACATCCAGTTCCTGGAGGGCAAGGAGCAGACGCAGGAGGAGTTCTTCCACACCTTCAACACCCTGCACAACGCCAACAAGCAGATCGTCATCTCCAGCGACCGGGCGCCCAAGCAGCTGATCACCCTGGAGGACCGGCTCCGCAACCGGTTCGAGTGGGGCCTGATCACCGACGTGCAGCCGCCCGAGCTGGAGACCCGCATCGCGATCCTGCGCAAGAAGGCGATCCAGGAAGGGCTGGCCGCCCCGCCCGAGGTGCTCGAGTACATCGCCAGCCGCATCTCCACCAACATCCGCGAGCTGGAGGGCGCGCTGATCCGGGTGACCGCGTTCGCCAGCCTCAACCGGCAGTCGGTGGACCTGCAGCTCACCGAGGTCGTGCTCAAGGACCTGATCACCGAGGACGCCGACTCCGAGATCACGATCGCCACGATCATGGCCTCGACCGCCACCTACTTCGGCCTGTCGATCGACGACCTGTGCGGCGGCTCGCGCTCGCGGGTCCTGGTGACCGCCCGGCAGATCGCGATGTATCTGTGCCGGGAGCTCACCGACATGTCGCTGCCGAAGATCGGCCAGCAGTTCGGCGGTCGCGACCACACGACGGTCATGCACGCCGACCGGAAGATCCGCTCGCTCATGGCGGAGCGGCGCTCGATCTACAACCAGGTCAACGAGCTCACCACGAGGATCAAGCAGCAGTCGCGCAATGGGTGAGCGATTCCCCACAGATGATGCACAGCCTGTGGAAAACCTTGTGGATCAGCACCGAGGCCAGGGACGACCTGGGCAATCAGAAAATTTCGGGCGGCTGAGCCGATGATGAGCCGCTCTCGCCTTATTACCCGCCTGGGGACAACTCTGGGGAGAACCTGGGGACAACTTGTTGACAACCCGTGGACAACATGTGGACGCCCTGTGCGCAGAGTTTTCCCCAGGGACAAATCGGTCTCCTACCCCGTGGAAAACCTGGGGAAACCTCGTGGATAACCATCGTTTACCGGTGGATGGGGAGCCCCTCACCTGGGGATGGCCTGTGGGTAGAGTTCGGCCGTCCACAGGCGCGCCGGTTTCCCACAGGCTCCGCCCACACCCCCGGTGGATGAAAAAACAGGGTGTGAGCTGCGAAAACGAGGTCCGTCCACAGTTTCCACACCCCCTACTGTGATGACCCCACTTATCTCTCAAGAAGAAACTCAAGACCCATAGAGGGGTTCCGGAGCAGCGCAGGCGCGCGACAGTGAACACTTGAACCCCAAGGCACCGAGCGGACAGCGCTCGATACACAGGAGGCAGATCCACGTGATGTTCCGGGTCGACCGAGACGTGCTCGCAGAGGCGGTCGCATGGACGGCACGCAGCCTTCCGGCGCGTCCCTCCGTGCCGGTGCTGGCCGGCATGCGCCTCGAGGTCACGGAGGGCGGTCAGCTGAAGCTCTCCGGCTTCGACTACGAGGTCTCCGCCGAGGTGACCCTCGAACTGCAGACGGGCGAGGCCGGAGTGGTCCTCGTCTCCGGCAGGCTCCTCGCCGAGATCACCCGCGCGCTCCCCGCACAGCCTGTGGATTTCGTGGTGGAGGGGGCCAAGGCCGTCGTCACCTGCGGCAGCGCCCGGTTCACACTCCTCACCATGCCTGTGGAGGACTACCCCTCCCTGCCGGCCATGCCCCCGGCCGCCGGGCGCGTCGGCAGTGACGTGTTCGCCTCCGCCGTCGCCCAGGTCGCGGTGGCGGCGGGCAAGGACGACACCCTGCCGATGCTGACCGGCGTGCGGGTGGAGATCGAGGGCGACACCGTCACCCTCGCCGCCACCGACCGCTACCGCCTGGCCGTGCGCGAGCTGAAGTGGCAGCCGGAGCAGGCCGACATCTCGGCGATCGCGATGATCCCCGGCAAGACCCTCGCCGACACCGCCAAGGCCCTGGGGTCGACCGGCGCCCAGGTCGAGATCGCGATGAGCTCCGCCGGCGGCACCGGGGAGGGCATGATCGGCTTCTCCAGCGCCGGGCGCCGCACCACCACCCGCCTGCTCGACCCGGAGTTCCCCAAGTACCGCTCGCTGCTGCCGACCGAGTTCTCCGCCCGCGCGGACCTGTCCACGGCCTCGTTCGTCGAGGCGGTCAAGCGTGTGGCGCTGGTCGCCGAGCGCAACACCCCCGTCCGGATGGCCTTCCGCGGCGGAGAGGTCGTGCTGGAGGCGGGCAGCGGCGACGAGGCGCAGGCGGTGGAGGTCCTGCCGGTGGACTTCGAGGGGGACGACATCAACATCGCCTTCAACCACCAGTTCCTGCTGGAGGGCCTGCACGCGATCGACTCCGACGTGGCCCGGCTGCAGATGACCACTTCCACCAAGCCCGCCATCCTCACCCCGGGCAAGCCTGTGGACGACGACGGCGCCACCGCCTACCGCTACCTGATCATGCCGATCCGCCTTTCCAGCTGACGGGGCGCGGTCCGCCGCACCCGTGCGGGCCCGCGGTCCCGGCGGCCGCGCGCCCGCACGGGCCCCTCCGGGCGGAGCGCTCCGACACCCCGGGAGGCCGCCCAGACCGCCGCTGAGGCCCGTGGGGTCCCTGGGGCGGGCCGGAGGCGGCCGGCGGGCGGTCGGCCGGGCGGAGAGCCGCTCAGCGCCGCGAGCGCCGGTACGGCCCGCCCGTGCCGCCGCGGCGGCCGCGGATCCGGTACGGCCCGCGTGAGCCCGTCCGGACCCGGGTGGATGATGGGATCCCGGGAAGGGGATGCTCGTAGGGCACAGCGGTACGGACGGTTTGGGCGATCCTGAAGGGGACGGCACATGCAGATCGGCATGATCGGACTGGGCAAGATGGGCGGCAACATGGCCGAGCGGCTGCGCCGCGGCGGTCACGAGGTCGTCGGTTACGACCGGGACCCCGGCGTCAGCGACGTCGGGAGCCTGCAGGAACTGGTGGACCGGCTGCAGGCGCCGCGCGCGGTGTGGGTCATGGTCCCGGCGGGGGCGCCGACCCAGGCGACGATCGAGGAGCTCGGCAAGCTGCTGTCGGCCGGGGACGTCGTCGTCGACGGGGGCAACTCGCACTATGTGGACGACCAGAAGCACGGCGCCGAGCTGGCGGCCCGCGGGATCGGCTTCGTCGACTGCGGCGTGAGCGGCGGCGTGTGGGGCCTGGAGAACGGCTACGCGCTGATGGTCGGCGGCGCCGGGGCGGACATCCAGCGGCTCCGGCCGGTCTTCGAGACCCTCAAGCCCGAGGGCGAGGACGGTTTCGTCCACGCGGGCGAGATCGGCGCCGGGCACTTCGCCAAGATGGTCCACAACGGCATCGAGTACGGCATGATGCAGGCCTTCGCCGAGGGCTGGGAGCTGCTGGAGGCCGCCGACATCGTGACGGACGTGCCGGGCGCCTTCAAGAGCTGGCGGCAGGGCACGGTCATCCGCTCGTGGCTGCTCGACCTGCTGGTCCGCGCGCTGGACGAGGACTCCGACCTGTCGGGCCTGCGCGGTTACGCCCAGGACTCCGGCGAGGGCCGGTGGACGGTCCAGGCGGCGGTGGACCACGCGGTACCGCTGCCCGTCATCACCGCCGCGCTGTACGCGCGGTTCGCCTCGCGCCAGGACGACTCCCCCGCCATGAAGATGGTCGCGGCGCTGCGCAACCAGTTCGGCGGGCACGCCGTCACCGCCAAGGAGGGCGAGGTCGCCAAGGGCGCCGACGCCCCCGGCGCCGACGTCGTCCCCCCGGTCGAGGCCCAGGGATAGGCCCCACGGTCCACAGCCTGTGGACGGGTGCGGCGCGGCGGCGTGCCCGTCCCGCGGCCGTCCACAGGCTGTGGACCTCGAGCCGCAGGCTGTGGACCTCGAGCGCCGCGACCGCCCGCCCGCCGTTCCGCCGCCCGGGCCGCCCATGCCCCTTCGGTACGGCCCGGCTCCTGCAGCCACCGCAGGAACGGGAAGGCACTAACGTAACGGCGTGCACGTAGCCCACCTCTCGCTGACCGACTTCCGGTCCTACGACGCCGTGGAACTCGCCCTCGAACCGGGCGCCGCGGCCTTCGTGGGGCCGAACGGGCAGGGCAAGACCAACCTGGTCGAAGCGCTGGGCTATGTGGCCACGCAGTCGAGCCACCGGGTCGCCACCGACGGGCCGCTGGTCCGGCAGGGGGCGGCGCGGGCCGTCGTCCGCTCGGTGGTCGTGCGCGACGACCGGCGGGCGCTGGTCGAGCTGGAGATCAACCCCGGGAGGGCCAACCGGGCCAGGCTGAACCGCTCCCCCGTGTCCCGCCCGCGCGACGTCATCGGCCTGCTGCGCACGGTGCTGTTCGCCCCGGAGGACCTGGCCCTGGTCAAGGGCGACCCCGCGGAGCGCCGCCGGTTCCTGGACGACCTGCTGGTGGCCAGGACCCCCAGGTTCGCCGGGGTCCGCGCCGATTACGACCGGGTGCTCAAGCAGCGCGGGGCCCTGCTGCGCACCGCGGCCCAGGCCAGGCGCGGCGGCCGGAGCTCCGCGCGGAGCGGCCGCCGGGCCGAGAGCGAGGCCGCGTTCGCGGCGGCCGGCGCCGGCGACGTGCTGAGCACGCTGGAGGTCTGGGACGCCCACCTGGCCAGGCACGGCGCCGAGCTGCTGGCGGCCCGGCTGGAGCTGGTCGAGGCGCTGCGCCCGCTGGTGACCGCCTCCTACGCCTCCCTGGCGCCCGGTTCCGCGCCGGTGGACCTGGCGTACCGCAGCAGCCTGTCCACAGGATCCACAGGGCCTGCGGGGTCTGGGGACGCCGCAGGCACTGCGGGCGCCGCGGCGTCCCCAGGGTCTGCGGCGTCTGTGGACACCGACGGCGCCGCGGGTGCCGTGGCCCGGTCGGGCGCGGACGCTCCCGACCGGACCGCGCTGGAGGAGGCGCTCCGGGCCGGTCTGCTGGAGGTCCGCACCGCCGAGCTGGAGCGCGGGGTCACCCTCGTCGGGCCACACCGCGACGACGTGTTCCTCGGCCTGGGGGAGCTGCCCGCGCGCGGCTACGCCAGCCACGGCGAGTCCTGGTCCTTCGCCCTGGCCCTCCGGCTGGCCGCCTACGACCTGCTCCGGGCCGACGGCGGCGACCCGGTGCTGATCCTCGACGACGTCTTCGCCGAGCTGGACGCGCAGCGCCGCCGCCGGCTGGCCGAGCTCGTCGCGCCCGCCGAGCAGGTGCTGATCACCGCCGCGGTCCCCGACGACGTACCCGCGGAGCTGGCCGGGGCCCGGTTCGACGTGGCGGAGGGGAGCGTGGCCCGTGTCCGCTGAGCAGACGCCGGAGCCGGGGACAGGGACAGGGCCGGGACCCGCCGCAGGTGCGGGAGCCCCGGTGCCGGGGGCCGTACCCGGTCCCACCGGGGGCGCCGCCAAGAACGCGGCCGCCAGGGGCGCGGCGCTGGCCAGGGAGAAGCTGGCCCAGGCGAAGGCCGACGCGGCCAAGCGCGGGCAGCTGCCGCGCGAGCCCCGGAAGAAGGCCGCGGGACCGCGCCGGGAGTCGGGGGACCCGCAGCTCTTCGGACGGGCCATCACCGACCTGCTCGCCGACCGGGGCTGGCGCGAGCCGGTGGCGGTCGGCGGCGTCTTCGGGCGCTGGCACGAGATCGTCGGCCCGGAGATGGCCGCGCACACCACGCCGCAGAGCTTCGCCGACGGCGAGGTCCTGGTGGTCGCCGACTCCACCGCCTGGGCCTCCCAGGTGCGGTGGCTGGCCGGTCAGGTGGTCAGGCGGCTGAACGAGGAGCTCGGGGACGGGACCGTACAGCGGATCAACGTGCAGGGGCCGCAGAACGGCCCGCCGCGCAGCGGGGGCCTGCGGGTGACCGGGAGCCGGGGTCCGGGCGACACCTACGGGTGACGGCCGGCGGGTGTCCACCGAACGCCCACCGGCCGACCGCCCACCGGCCGCCCGCCGGCCGACCGCCGACGGGGTGTCCGGCGGCGGGTGTCCGCCGACACGGTGCCCGTCGGCGGGTCCGGCCGGGATTCTCACGGCGGGCCGATCTTCCGGCCGTCGCCGCGGCCGGTGCCGCGCGGGCGCCGGACGGAGACCCGGATCAGGCCTCCATCCCCTGCTCGGCCGGGCTCAAACGGATCAGCGCCCCTCTGGGGCGACGACTTCCGCCCCGGTAGGGGGATCCTTGAAACGATGATCGACTCGTCTGGGAGGCTTTCAGGGCCCGTCAATGCCGCACGATGTGTTCCGAGCCGCTAGAATGAAACAGGATTCCGGACACGTCCGTTTGCGTGTCACCCCGGCATGAAAGCCGACTCCCTCGGGTGAGCGCATCGGGGCATTCACGACGGTGACGGGCACGGTGGGGCTGAATGCGCCCGCGCCGCGTGTCCTCGGCAGGAGGATTTCACACTTGTCCTACGACGCTAGCTCAATCACCGTTCTCGAAGGGCTCGAGGCCGTCCGCAAACGCCCGGGCATGTACATCGGATCGACCGGCGAGCGCGGTCTCCACCACCTCGTCTACGAGGTGGTGGACAACTCCGTCGACGAGGCCCTGGCCGGGCACGCCGACCGGATCGAGGTCACGCTCCTGGCCGACAACGGCGTCAGGGTCGTCGACAACGGCCGCGGCATCCCCGTCGGTCTGCACCCCGTCGAGAAGCGGCCCGCGGTCGAGGTCGTGCTGACCGTCCTGCACGCGGGCGGCAAGTTCGACAGCAAGTCCTACGCGGTCTCCGGCGGCCTGCACGGCGTGGGCGTCTCCGTGGTGAACGCCCTGTCCACCCGACTGGAGGTGGAGATCCGCCGCGACGGCCACTACTGGCGGCAGAGCTACGCCGACACCCGGCCCACCGGCCCGCTCGTCAAGGGCGAGGAGACGGGCGAGACCGGCACCTCCATCACCTTCTGGGCCGACGAGACCATCTTCGAGACCACCACGTGGAACTTCGAGACGCTCTCGCGCCGCTTCCAGGAGATGGCCTTCCTGAACAAGGGCCTGACGATCTCCCTGCGGGACGAGCGGCCCGACCACATGATCGAGGACGAGCCCACCGAGGTCGTCTACTTCTACGAGGGCGGCCTGTCCGACTTCGTCAGGCACCTCAACGCCAAGAAGGAGCCCGCCCACGTCTCGGTGATCGACTTCGAGGAGCACGGCGACGGCATCTCGGTCGAGATCGCCATGCAGTGGAACAACTCCTACAGCGAGTCGGTCTACACCTTCGCCAACACGATCAACACGGCCGAGGGCGGCACCCACGAGGAGGGCTTCCGCGCCGCGCTGACGTCGATCGTCAACCGCTACGCGCGCGAGCAGAAGTTCCTCAAGGAGGGCAAGGACGACAACCTGTCCGGTGAGGACATCCGCGAGGGGCTCACCGCGATCATCTCGGTGAAGCTGGCCGACCCGCAGTTCGAGGGCCAGACCAAGACCAAGCTGGGCAACACCGAGGCCAAGTCGTTCGTCCAGAAGGCCTGCAACGACCACCTGCGCGACTGGTTCGAGCGCAACCCCGGCGAGGCCAAGGACGTCATCAACAAGTCCCTGCAGGCCGCGCGCGCCCGCATCGCGGCCCGCCAGGCCCGCGACCTCACCCGGCGCAAGTCGCTGCTGGAGTCCGGCTCCGGCCTGCCCGGCAAGCTGGCCGACTGCCAGTGGAGCGACCCGGAGAAGTGTGAGCTGTTCATCGTCGAGGGCGACTCGGCGGGCGGATCCGCCAAGGGCGGCCGCGACTCCAAGTTCCAGGCCATCCTGCCCATCCGCGGCAAGATCCTGAACGTGGAGAAGGCCCGCATCGACAAGGTGCTCAAGAACACCGAGGTCCAGGCGCTGATCACCGCGATGGGCACCGGCGTGCACGACGAGTTCGACATCGCCAAGCTCCGCTACCACAAGCTCATCCTGATGGCCGACGCCGACGTCGACGGCCAGCACATCAACACGCTCCTGCTCACGCTGCTGTTCCGCTTCATGCGGCCGCTGATCGAGGCCGGCCACGTCTACCTCTCCCAGCCGCCGCTCTACAAGATCAAGTGGGACCGCCGGGGCGAGGACGCCTCCTACGCCTACTCCGACCAGGAGCGGGACGCGATCATCAGCGACGGCATCGCCCGCGGCAAGCGCGACCCGCGCGCGCACGACGGCATCCAGCGCTTCAAGGGCCTGGGCGAGATGAACGCCGCCCAGCTCTGGGAGACCACGATGAACCCCGAGACGCGGCTCCTGCGCCAGGTCACCCTGGACGACGCGGCCCAGGCCGACGAGCTGTTCAGCGTCCTCATGGGAGAGGACGTCGAGGCCCGCCGCTCCTTCATCATCAGGAACGCGCGGGACGTGCGTTTCCTCGATGTGTAGCGGCAGCCGTACCGACCCTCTCCGACTCCCGAAAAGGATCCATCACCCGTGACGGATGTGAACATCCCGCCCGCGCCCGCCGAACGCATCGAGCCGGTCGACATCCAGTCGGAGATGCAGCGCAGCTACATGGACTACGCGATGTCCGTCATCGTGTCCCGCGCGCTGCCCGACGTCCGCGACGGCCTGAAGCCGGTCCACCGCCGCGTGCTCTACGCGATGTACGACGGCGGCTACCGGCCCGACCGCGGCTACTTCAAGTGCTCCCGTGTCGTCGGCGACGTGATGGGCTCCTACCACCCGCACGGCGACTCGTCGATCTACGGGACCGTCGTGCGGCTGGCGCAGCCCTGGGCGCTGCGCTACACCCTGGTCGACGGCCAGGGCAACTTCGGATCGCCGGGCAACGACATGCCGGCCGCCATGCGGTACACCGAGTGCAAGCTCGCGCCGATCGCCATGGAGATGATCCGTGACATCGACAAGGACACCGTCGACTTCCAGCCCAACTACGACGGGCGCTCGCAGGAGCCGCTGGTCCTGCCGTCGCGGTTCCCGAACCTGCTGGTCAACGGGTCGGCCGGCATCGCGGTCGGCATGGCGACCAACATCCCGCCGCACAACCTGCGCGAGGTGGCCGAGGGCGTCAAGTGGGCCCTGCAGCACCCCGAGGCGGATGACGAGGAGCTGCTCGAGGCGCTGATCGAGCGGGTCAAGGGACCCGACTTCCCGACCGGCGCGCTCATCGTCGGCCGCCGCGGCATCGACGACGCCTACCGGACCGGCCGCGGTTCGATCACCATGCGGGCGATCGTCGAGGTCGAGGAGGACGCCAAGGGCCGGCAGTGCCTGGTCATCACCGAGCTGCCCTACATGGTCAACCCGGACAACCTGGCGCTGTCGATCGCCGAGTCGGTGAAGGACGGCCGGATCAGCGGCATCGCCGACGTCCGCGACGAGAGCTCCTCCCGGGTCGGGCAGCGCCTGGTGATCGTGCTCAAGCGCGACGCGGTCGCCAAGGTCGTGCTGAACAACCTCTACAAGCACACCCAGCTGCAGACCACCTTCGGCGCCAACATGCTGGCCCTGGTGGACGGGGTGCCGCGCACGCTCAGGCTCGACCAGTTCGTCCGCCACTACATCGACCACCAGATCGAGGTCGTCGTCCGCCGGACGCGCTACCTGCTGCGCAAGGCCGAGGAGCGGGCCCACATCCTGAGCGCGCTGCTCAAGGCGCTCGACCGGATGGACGAGGTCATCGCGCTGATCCGCCGGTCGCCCTCGGCGGCCGAGGCGCAGGGCGGCCTGATGGCCCTGCTGGAGATCGACCAGGTCCAGGCGCAGGCCATCCTCGACATGCAGCTGCGCAAGCTGGCCGCCCTGGAGCGGCAGCAGATCATCGACGAGTACGACTCGCTGATGGCGCAGATCACCGACTACCAGGCCATCCTCGCCTCGCCCGAGCGGCAGCGCACCATCGTCTTCGACGAGATCTCCGAGATCACCGCGAAGTACGGCGACGAGCGCAAGACGGAGATCATCGCCTACGAGGCGGACATGTCGATCGAGGACCTCCTCGCCGAGGAGGACATGGTCGTCACGATCACCCGGGGCGGGTACGCCAAGCGCACCAACACCGACCTGTACCGGGCGCAGAAGCGCGGTGGCAAGGGCGTGCGCGGCGCGCAGCTCCGCCAGGACGACATCGTCGACCACTTCTTCGTCACCACGACGCACCACTGGCTGCTGTTCTTCACGAACAAGGGCCGCGTCTACCGGGTCAAGGCGTACGAACTGCCCGACGCCGGCCGGGACGCCCGCGGCCAGCACCTGGCGAACCTCCTGGCCATGCAGCCGGACGAGGTCGTCATGGAGGTCCTGGCGATGCGCGACTACAACGTCGCGCCGTACCTCGTGCTGGCCACCCGGAGCGGTCTGGTGAAGAAGACACGCCTGGCCGAATACGACTCGCCGCGCACGGGTGGCCTCATCGCCATCAATCTGCGCGAAGATGACGAGGTGATCGCAGCGCGGCTGGTGTCGGAGGAGGACGACCTCTTGCTGGTCTCCCGCAACGCCCAGTCCATCCGCTTCACCGCCTCCGACGAGGCGCTGAGGCCGATGGGGCGGGCGACCAGCGGCGTGATCGGCATGCGTTTCCTCGACGGCGACGAGCTCCTCGCGATGAACCGGATGGCCGACGGCGACGACGTCCTGGTCGCCACCGAGGGCGGCTATGCCAAGCGCACTCCGGCGGATCAGTACCCTGTGCAGGGACGTGGCGGCAAGGGCGTGCTGACCGCGAAGATCGTCAGCGCTCGTGGCAGGCTTGTCGGCGCGGTGATGGTGCGGGCCGAGGACGAGGTCTTCGCGATCACTTCGGCCGGCGGGGTCATCCGTACCAGCGCCGGGGAGATCAAGCAGTCGGGCCGCCAGACCATGGGGGTGCGGCTGATGAACCTCAGCGAGGGGGACAGCGTCGTGGCTCTCGCCCGCAACGCCGAGGCGCTGGAGAGCGCCGAGGCGTTGGAGACCGAGGAAAACGGGGAAGGGGAGTAGCCGGTGAGCGCTCAGGCCAGTTCGGGTCCGCGGCCGTCCTCGCCTTCCCGACCGAAACGCGATCAGGTGACGGAGAAGATGGACAAGGCCACTGAAGCGGATGTCGTGGAGGTGGTCGAGTCACCGGCCGACGGCGGTGCCTCCGCGCCGGAGACCGACGGCTCGGCGACCGACGAGACCACCAAGGGCGGGTCCGGCATGAAGAAGGCGAACGACGACGAGAAGCCGGCCGACTCCACGGTGCGGATCCGCCCGGCCTCCGCCGAGGCCGGCCCGTCCTGGTCTCCCGGAGCCCAGTCGGCTCCGCCGCGCACCCCTGCCGCTCCGGTCTCCAACGGTCCGGCGGCCGGTGGGTCCTCTCCGGCCGGTACGGTTCCCGGCCCGAGCACCGTTCCCGGCCCGGGTGCGGCTCCTCGGCCGGGCGGCGCCTCGTCCTCGCTGAACACGGCGACCGCGGTCGACGGGAAGGCCCCGGGCTCGTCCTCCCCGCTGCGGATGGACAACAGGAAGTCCTCGGACTCGTCCGGCCCCAGGACGCCCCGCAAGGCGCACCTGGTCCTGCGCAGGATCGAGCCGTGGTCGGCCATGAAGTTCAGCTTCGTGGTCTCCCTGGTCTGCTTCGTGGTGCTGTTCGTCGCGGTCGCGGTGCTGTACATGGTGCTGAACGCGCTCGGCGTCTTCGACTCGATCATCCAGATCGTCAACCAGTTCACCGTCCCGGACGGCAAGGCCTCCGACACCAGCTTCGACATCTCCCCCTGGTTCGAGCCGGTCCGGATCCTCGGCTACACCGCCCTGATCGGCGCGGTGAACGTGGTGCTCATCACCGCACTGTCCACCCTGGGCGCGGTCATCTACAACGTCGCCTCCGACCTGGTGGGCGGCGTCGAGGTGACCTTCAGCGAAGCCGAGTGACCGCTCGCGCCGCGTCCCCGGATCCGGTCCGGGGACGTGGCGCGAACAGGTCCCGGAACACGGTAGGCTTTTCCCTGTTCGAGCGGCCGGATTCGCCTTCCTCCCGGGGATGCGATACGGTTTCCGCACGACGAGGGGCTATAGCTCAGACGGTTAGAGCGCTTCCCTGATAAGGAAGAGGTCCCAGGTTCAAGTCCTGGTAGCCCCACACGGTTTCGCAAATCCACAGGCCGGATCCCAAGCTTAGGGATCCGGCCTTTTGGGCGTTCGTTGGTCATTCTTCGGTGATCAGGTGGTGCTTGCTGCCGGCCCGGCCTGTCCGGCGTCGAACACGTCGGCGACCAGGCGCTGGGCCGCCTGCTGGAAGGCCGCTCCCATCGACAGCTCGGCGTCGTCGACGTAGTTCAGCGCGGCGGTCAGGGTTCTGCTGCCGTCGGGCGTGCTGTACATCAGCGCCGCGTGGCCCGCGATGCCGCCGTTGTGGGTGATGACGGTGGCGCCGCCGTCGGTGGTCAGCACGAACACGCCCAGGCCGTAGTCCATGTTCGGGATGCCCGTCGGGTGCGGGGTGCACATCTCGGCGAGCAGCTCGGCCGGCAGGAGCCTGCCGCCCAGCAGCGCGGAGATGAACGTGTGCAGGTCGCGGGTGGTGGAGATCATGTCGCCGCCGCTGGAGATCCAGGAGGGGTCGTGCCGGGTGACGTCGACCGTCTTCTGCTCGCCGGCGTCCTGGTAGCGGTAGTAGGCGCGGGCGTGCGGCTCGGGGATGTCCGTCTGGCTGGTCGGCTGGATGGTGCCCGACAGGCCGAGCGGTCCCAGGATCAGCCGCTGCATCTCCTCGGCGACCGGGCGGCCGGTGACCTTCTCGATCAGCAGCCGGGCCAGCACGTAGTTGGTGTTGGAGTAACTCCAGCCGGTGCCGGGCTCGAACCGCGCCGGCTTCGACAGTGCCAGCCGGACCAGCTCCTCCGGCCGGTAGGCCGTGAACCTGCCCTCCGCCCACTCCTTGCCCGAGGTGGTGGCGGGGGTCCCCGGCACGAATGTGCCGTCGGGGTCATAGTCGCCGGTGAAGTTGAAGATCCCGCTGGTGTGCTGCAGCAGCATCCGCACCGTGATCCGCTCGTCCAGCCCGAACCCGGGCAGGTGGTCGACCACCGGGTCGTCCAGCCCGATCCTGCCCTCGGCCACCAGTTGCAGCACCAGGGTCGCGGTGAAGGTCTTGGTGTTGCTGCCGATCCGGACGTGCCCGTCGACCGGCGGCTTCTCGGCCCCGCCGAGTTCGCTCACTCCGACGCCGGCGGTCCATTCGCCGTGTTCGTCGTGCAGGCGCATCGTCACGCCGAGGAAACCGGAGTCGATCATCTGTTCGATGGTCTTGTGCAGCTGCGGGCGGGTCTGGCCGGGGTGGGTGGTGGACATGGTGGTGCGCTCCTTCGAGGGCTGAGAGCTGAGAGGGCCTATCGCGGTTGCGGGGGTCGACCGAGCAGGTGGATCGCTGCGTCTGTAGGAGTCCTGGGCCCTTACAGGCTGCGGGCGGTGACGTCGCCGTAGGCGGTGGTCGCGTGGATGGTCAGGCCGGCGGCGGCGCCGTCGGTGTTGGCCAGGGCGTTGTGGATGCGGCCGTAGGCGGTGCCGGCGTCCAGGGACGCGGAGGCTCCGCGTGCGGCGCCGACCGAGATGTCGCCGTGCTCGGTGCGGAGCGTGACCGTGCCGTGCACGGCCTCGGCGACGCGCAGGTCGCCCTTCTGGGTGCTGATCCGGGCGGGGCCGCCCAGGCGGCCGACCGAGACGTCGCCGGACTGGAGGGTCAGGTGGGCGCTTGCGGTCTCGTCGAGCTTGACGGTGCCGTGTGCGCCGGTGAAGGAGACGTCGCCGAGCCGTCCGACGCCCCGCAGTTCGGCGCTGGCGGCCTTGGCCTCGATGCGTGAGCCGGCGGGCAGCTGGACGGTCACCTCGACGGATCCGGAGGGGCCGAAGAGCTGGTTTCCGGGTTCGGGGGTGCAGATGCGCAGGACACCGTCGTCGTAGGTGACCGTGGTCTGCCGCGCCGCCTTGACGTCGCGGCTCTTGGAGGCGTTGGCGGGCAGGATCTCGACCGTGGTGTCGGTCCGGTCGGCGGCGATGAGGCGGATGCATCCCGCGGGGATGTCCAGGACCGCCGAGACCGGGGCGGGGGTGGCGAACTTCTGCATGGTGCTCTCCTTCGTCCGTGTCGTGCTCTCCGTCGGCGTCTTGTTTCCGACAAGGGAAAAGCTACGTTGCCTTCACTATTTCAGCAACATAAGTGTTGCATGGGACATTGGTTTACGCAGGTAGATGCCCGGAAATCATTGCAACGGTTCTGAGGTTAACGCAATGATCTTAAGAGCTTTCGTTGCAATAGATGGAGAGTGAACGCTATGGTGCAGACAGCGCGGACCACGAAGAAGACCACGAAGGAGACTCCCGATGCCAGGCGGCAGACTCACCCAGCAGGAACGCCAGCAGATCGCGCTGGGCCTGGCCGACAGCCTCGCCTACGCGGAGATCGCCAGGCGCCTCGACCGTCCGACTTCGACGGTCACGCGCGAGGTGATGCGCAACGGCGGTCCTGCCGCCTACCGTGCCGACCTCGCCCACCGCGCCACCGAACGCCGCGCCCACCGCCACAGGAAGGCCGCGCCCCGGACTCCCGGTACGCCCCCGCAGGCCCACGGGCGCGACGCCGAAGCCGTACGCGAGTACGAGGAGACGTTCACCACCGTCTTCGTGCAATCGGGCCTGCCCACGATGACGGCCCGGGTGCTGGCGAGCCTCTACACCACCGACACCGGCAGCCTCACCGCCGCCGAACTCGCCGGACGCCTTCAGGTCAGCCCGGCGTCCGTCTCCAAAGCGGTCGCGTTCCTCGACAGCCAGGGCCTCATCCGCCGTGAACGCGACGAACGCCGCCGCGAACGCTACGTCGTCGACGACGACGTCATGTACCAGTCCACGATGGCCAGCGCCCGGTCCACCGCCCACCTCGGCGAGATCGCCCGTCAGGGCGTGGGCGTCCTCGGCCCCGGCACCCCGGCCGCCGCCCGGCTGGAGAACATCGCCCGTTTCGTCGACTTCGTCTCCGAGAGCATCGCCCGTGCCGCGGACCAGGCCCGCGAGATCCTCCACACGAAACCCGGAACGACCTCGGACGGTTCTGCCTGAACGACATCCGGACCGGTGAGGATGGGCGCGGGACCGGCGGGGCGGCTGCCGCGACGGCCCGATCGCTGAAATGGAGAGTGGACATGGGATTCGTGGGCGGGACCTGGCGGGTGCTGCGGGGGCAGGAACTCGTCGGGGAGATCATCGTCGAAGACGCCGACTTCCCCTGGCTGCGCGGGCGCTTCGCCCCCGGTCCGGCGTTCGCCGGGGTGAAGCCGCTGTTCGACCGTGATCTCGAACTGATGGAGGAGCAGCGGTGGGACGAATGGGAGGAGGTGTACGAAGAGATTCGGAAGGCCGTCCGCATGGTGGCGCCGTCCGGTCCCGTCGCGGAGTTCCTCCTGCACGTCGAGAAGGGCGAGGCATGGTTCCGCTGGAGTGAGGAGCCGTTCGACGAGAGCCGGGTGCGGTGACCTCGCGATAGGCACGCCGGCCGTGCCGAGCGTGCGGCCTGGACGCTCTCCGGGCGGGCCGTCCGCCCTCCCGTTCACGATCCGGCGGATGCCGTCGGAATTGCCCGCGGTGGATTCTCCGCTGCGGTAGGCGATCCTTATCCCGCTGTCATCGGTGAAGACGCCGAATACGCCCGACCGTCATTTCCACCGTGCCGGATGCGATCGGCATCGCGATGGAGTACAGAATTCGGAATCCGGATACCGGCTCCCCGTCCGGGTGATCACCGGGCAGGGGGACCGCCGGGGCGGCCGCGGATCCGGGCGTCGCGCGAGCACCGGCACCGGCCTCACCCGGTCCGCCGAACGGAACCCCGCACGCGTCGGGAAGCCCGGCGGGTACGGGGGTCCGGGGACGGGCACCCGGCCGCGCCGGCACCCGTCCCCTGCGCGAGTCCGTCCCCCCGCCGACGGGGGGAAGCGCCGGGGGACGCTTCGGAGCGCGGATCTCGTGCCGCGGGCGCCGTCCGGCGCGGCCGTCCGGCGCGGCCGTCCACGCGGTCATCGGCGCGCTCATCTGGGAGAACGCGAACGCCCGTATTCGCGGGCGGAATCCCAAGCCGGTCGCAAGACGCTCGCAAGTCGCCTGAATCAAGATCTCGATCATAAGCGCCGATCGGTCGGACGATTTCCAGGATTTCTCGTCACCGGGTGTGATTTCAGCTGGAGAAGAGGACGAAGTGACCGTTGATGTGGAACGCATCGATGCGGCGGGCCGCCGTGTCCCGGCGACGGCAGACGGGCCCGGTACGCCGGGGCGCGTCCACGAGGCGATAGAGGCCCAGTGCCGGCGTACTCCGGAGCGCACCGCCGTCGTGGCGGGCACCGGCCGCCTCAGTTACGCCGAGCTGGACCGCAGGGCCGACGGTGTCGCACGCACCCTGGCCGGACGCGGCGTCGGGCGGGGCGACCTGGTCGGGATCTGCCTGGAACGCGGCGAGTGGCTGGTCCCCGCGCTGCTGGGGGTGTGGAAGTCGGGAGCGGCGTACGTGCCGCTGGACCCCGCCTACCCGGCCGAGCGGTTGCGGTTCATGGCCGAGGACGCCGCGGTGGCCGCGGTGGTCACCTCGGCCGCGCTGCGCGAGACCGCGGCCCTGACCGGGGCCGGGGCCGTACTCGTCGACGACGTGGAACCGGGCGACGGGGCCCTGCGGGTGGCGGGAGAACCGGGCGACGGGATCCTGCGGGTGGCCGGGGACCCGGGTGACGCGGCGTACGTCATCTACACCTCCGGTTCCACCGGGACGCCCAAGGGCGTGGTGGTGGAGCACCGCAACACCATGAACCTGCTGACCTGGGAGGCGTCGGCGTACACCGCCGAGGAGCTGAGCGGCATGCTGGCCGGCGCCTCCATCTGCTTCGACGCGTCGATCACCCAGCTCTTCCTGCCCCTGATCACCGGCGGGACGGTCATCCTGGCCGAGAACGTGCTGGCGCTGCCGACCCTGCCGGCCCGGGACGAGGTGACCACGGTCTACGGGGTCCCCTCCGCACTGGCGGTGCTGCTGCGCGAGCCGCTGCCGGGCGGGGTGCGCGCCGTGTTCTCCGGCGGCGAGCAGCTGACCGGCGCCCTGGTCCGGCGGATCTACGCCAACCCGGGGGTGCGCCGGGTGCTGAACCTGTACGGCCCGACCGAGTGCACCACCTCCTGCACCTTCGCCGAGGTGGGCCGGGACGACGAGGGCGAGCCGCCGCTAGGCGCGCCGATGGCCGGTGCGCTGCTCTCGGTGCGCGACGCGGACGGCGACCCCGTCCCGGACGGCGAGCTGGGCGAGCTGTGGATCGGCGGGCCGGGGGTGACCCGCGGCTACCTGGGCCGTGAGTCGCCCGCGTTCCGCACCGAGCCGGACGGAGGCCGCGTCTACCGCAGCGGGGACCTCGTCCGCCGGGTGGACGGCGTGCTGCGCTACGCCGGCCGGGCCGACGACCAGGTCAAGATCCGCGGTTACCGGGTGGAGCCGGCCGAGGTGGAGGCGGTGCTGGGCCGCCATCCCGCGGTCCGCCGGGCCGTCGTGCTGGCCGTCGCGGACGACGACGGGACCGCCTACCTGGCCGGTCATGTGGCGGCCTCCGGCGTGGGCGAGCCGGAGCTGCGGGACTGGCTGCGCGCCCGGCTGCCCGATCACCTGGTGCCGACCCGGATCGGCGTGGCCGAGGAGCTCCCGCTCGCCCCCAACGGCAAGGTGGACCGGTCGGCCCTGCCCGTGCTCGGCGCCGCCCGGCCGTCCGGCGCGGCACCGGTCGCGCCGCGCACCGAGGACGAGCGCCTGGTGGCGGAGGTGATCGCGGGGGTGCTGGGCCTGCCGCAGGTGGGCGTGCACGATCGCTTCGCCGACCTGGGCGGGCACTCGCTGGCCGCGGCCCGGGTGGTCACCGAGCTGTCCCGCCGGCTGGGGCGCACCGTGCCGCTGGCGGCCTTCCTGGCCTCCCCCACCGCGGCGGGCCTGGCCGCCGGGCTGGACCGGGCCGGGCCGGCGGCGGTACGGCGCAGCGGCCGGTCCCGGTACCCGCTCACCGACATGCAGCGCCAGTTCTGGACCCTGAGCCGGCTCCATCCGCACAGCCCGGTCACCACGCTGGGGATCCGGCTGCGCGTGCGCGGCCTGCGGGAGGCCACGCCGCTGAGGTCGGCCCTGGACGCGGTCGTCCGCCGGCACGAGGTGCTGCGCAGCACGGTCGCCGTCGATGCGGACGGCGTGCCGTACGCCGTGGTGCACCCGCCGGTGGCCGTGCCCCTGGTCGAGCATCCCGTGGGCGAGGACCCGGAGAAGGTGGCCAGGGCGGCGGCCGCGCACGTGTTCGACCTGACGGGAGAGGTGCCGCTGCTCCGGGCCGAGCTGTGCTGGATCGGTGAGGCGGAGGCCGAGCTGGTGGTCGTGGTGGACCACATCGCCTTCGACGGCGGCTCGGTCGCGGTGCTGATGGAGGAGTTGGCCGCCGAGCTGGCCGGCGAGCCGGTCCCCGGGCCCGCGGTCCAGTTCGGCGACGTGGCCGTGCAGGAGCGGGAGCGGCCGGATCCGGCGCCGCTGCGGGAGTTCTGGCGGGACGAGCTGGCCGGGGCGCCGGTGGCGGACCCGGTGCCCGCGGACCTGACGGCCGGGCGGGTGATCCGGCCGCTGCCCGAGGAGTTCGAGGCGGGCGTGGGCGCGCTGGCCCGGGACTGCCGCGCGACCCCGTTCGCGGTCTACCTGGCCGCCCTGGCCCTGGCCTCCGGCGAGCCCGACACGCTGGTCGGCGTGGTCGCGGCGCGGCGGGCCCGGCCGGAGCTGACCGGGGTCATCGGCCCGCTGGTGGACACGGTGCCGGTGCGGCTGCGGCCGACCGGCGCGCTGACCTTCCGGGATCTGGTCCGGGAGGCGGCCGACGCGGCCACGCGGGCCCTGGTCCACCAGGAGGTCCCCGCCGGCGACCTGCCTCGCGCCCCGGTACTGCTGGCCATGCAGCACGCCGAGGTGCCGGTGCGCCTGGGCGCGCTGGAGCTCCTCACCGACCTGGGCTCGGGCGCCACGGGTCACGAGTTCGGCGTTCTGGTCAACCGGACCGCGGACGGCGCCGAGCTGCAGCTGGAGTACGGCGTCGCCCGGATCGACCCGGTTCGGGCCGAGGCGTACCTGGACCGGCTGATGTGGCTGCTGCGGTGCGCGCTGGCCGACCCGGACCGGCCGCTGTCGGCCTTCGAGATCGTCATGCCGGACGAACGCGCCGCCCTGCTGGCCGCCGCGGCCGGACCGGCGGTTCCGGAGTTCCCCGAGACGGTGCCGCACGCGCTGGCGGCCCACACCGGCGGGACGGCCGTGGTCGGCCCGGACGGCGCCTCGATCGGCTATCCGGAACTGCACGACTGGTCGGGCCGGGTGGCCGCGGCGCTGCTGGAGCACGGTGTGGCGCCGGGCGAGGTGGTCGGGGTCTGCCTGCCCCGCGACCACCTGATGCCGGCGGCCCTGCTGGCGGTGTGGCGGGCCGGGGCGGCGTACCTGCCGCTGGACCCGGAGCACCCGGCCGAGCGGCTGCGCCGGCTGGCCGAGGACGCCGGCGCGCGCGTGGTGCTCACCCGCGGCGGGGCTGCCGCCGTCCCCGGCGTCACCGTCCTGGACGCCGACGACCTGGCCGCCGCCCCCGCCGCTCCCGGCGGGCCGGTGGAGCTGCCGGAGGTGCGGGGCGTGGACCTGGCCTACGTGCTGCACACCTCCGGCTCCACCGGGACGCCCAAGGGCGTGGAGGTCACCCATGGCAACCTGGCCGCCTACGTGGCCGGGCTGGTGTCCGAGCTGGGCCTGGGCCCCCGGGACGTGCAGCCGGTCGTGGCGCCGCTGACCTTCGACACCTCCGCCTCCGAACTGTGGAGCATGCTGAGCGTCGGCGGCACCTGCGTGGTGGTGGACCGGGCCACGGCCGTGGACGGGCACGCGCTGGCCGCGCGGATCGCGGACAGCGGGGCGACGGTGGTCGACCTGGTGCCCACCACCTACCGGATGCTGCTGGCCGCGGACTGGGCCGGGGACCCGGGGCTGCTGGCCATCGCGGGCGGGGAGACCCTCGACGCGGCCCTGGCCGGGCAGATCCTGCCCCGGGTCCGGGAGCTGTGGAACACCTACGGCCCCACCGAGGCCACCGTCGCCTCGATCCAGCACCGGGTGCGCCCGCACGAGCCGGGGCCGGTGCCGATCGGGCTGCCGATGCCGGGGGAACGGGCCTACGTGGTCGACTCCGAACTGCGGCTGGCGGCGCCGGGCGCGGTGGGCGAGCTGCTGCTGGGCGGCGCCGGGGTGACCCGGGGCTACCGGGGCCGGCCCGAGCTGACCGCGGCCGCGTTCGTCGACGACCCGTTCGTCCCCGGCGGCCGGTGCTACCGGACCGGTGACCTGGTGCGGTGGCGGCCGGACGGGACGCTGGAGTTCCACGGCCGCAGGGACCACCAGGTGAAGGTGCGCGGATACCGGATCGAACCGGGCGAGATCGAGGCGGTGCTGCGCGAGGTGGCGGACGGGGCGGTGGCCGTGGCCGGTTCGGGCGCGCAGGCGCACCTGGTCGGCTACGTCGTACCGGAGACGGCCGACCCCGCCGCGGCCGAGCGGCATCTGCGGTCGCGGCTGCCCGGCCACATGGTGCCCCGGCGGTGGGTCGTGCTGCCCGCCCTGCCCACCCTGCCCAGCGGCAAGGTGGACCGGCGGGCCCTGCCCGAGCCGGTCGACGATCCCGCGGCCGGGCGCGTCGCACCCGGCACCGACCCCGAACGCCTGGTGGCCGCCGTGTGGAGCGCCGTGCTGGAGCGGTCCCCGATCTGGGCCGACGACGACTTCTTCGCCCTGGGCGGCCACTCCTTCGCCGCGACCCGGGTGGTCGGCCGGCTCCGCGAGACGTTGATGGTGCCCGTTCCGGTGCGGCTGCTGTTCGAGCGGCCGGTGCTCGCCGACTTCGCCGCCGGGCTGGAAGAACTGATCCTCACCGAACTGATGAACGGGAGCGACGCATGACCGAGGTCACCCAGGACCGGATCGCCGAGTTGGTCCGGTCCCGGTTCGCCGCCGCCCGCGCCGCGGCGGAAGCCCCCGGCGCCGCTGCGGACGCCCCCGGGGCCGCGGGAATCCCGGCGCTGTCGGCGGCGGACATGCCGCTGTCCCCGGCTCAGGAGAGGCTGTGGTTCCTGGCCCAGCTGGAGCCGGACACCCCCGCCTACAACGTGCCGCTGGCGCTGCGGCTGAGCGGGCCGGTGGACGTCGCCGCGCTCACCGCCGCGGTGGCCGAGCTGGCCGAGCGGCACTGGATCCTGCGCGGCGTCGTCGACGGGACGAGGGTACGGCCGGCCGGCGGCGTGCCCGTCCCCGTGGTCGACGTGGAGCCCGCGGAGCTGGAGCGGGAACTGGCCGAGCACGCCTGGCGCCCGTTCCGGCTGGACGCCGAGCCGCCCATGCGGGCCGCGCTGTTCCGGGCCGGCGGGGACGAGTACGTGCTCGCGCTGATCCTGCACCACATCGCCACCGACGCCTGGTCGGAGCGGCTGCTGCTGCAGGACCTCGCGGCGCTGTACGCCGCCCGCCTCGGCCTGGCGCCGCAGCCGGAGCCCCCGGCCCTGCAGTACGCCGACGTGGCCGCGTGGGAGGCCGGGCGCTCGGAGGACGGGTGCGCCGAGGACGACCTGGACTGGTGGACGCGGCGCCTGGCCGGCCTGCCGCCGGTGCTGGACCTGCCCGTCGCGCGGCCCCGGCCGGACGTCCCCACCTGGGAGGGGGCCGCGGTCGCGTTCGAGGTGCCCGCGGACCTGGCCGCCAAGGTGCGCGCGGTGGCGGGCACGACGCCGTTCATGGTCTTCCTGGCCGGTCTGCAGACGCTGCTGTCCCGCCTGTCCGGCGGCGACGACATCGCGGTCGGGGTGCCGGACGCAGGCCGGCACCACCCGGACACCGAGGGCGTGGTGGGCTGCTTCATCAACACCCTGGTGATCCGCACCGACACCTCCGGCGACCCCACCGGCGCCGAACTGCTGGCCAGGGCCCGTACGGCGGCGCTGGACGCGTTCGCGCAGGCCCGCACGCCGTTCGAGCGGATCGTGGAGCGGCTGCAGCCGGAGCGGAACCTGTCGGTCACCCCGCTGTTCCAGGTGATGCTCAACGTGTACGACACGGGCGCGCCGGTGAGCCTGCCGGGGGTGGAGGTCCGGCCGGAGCCGCTGCCCGTGCCGACGGCCAAGTTCGACCTGAACCTGACGGTCGGCGACGACGGGGAGCGGTTCTCCGGCGAGCTGCGCTACCGGACCGACCTGTTCGAGGAGACCGTCGTCCGGCGGCTGGTGGACTGGTACCTGGCGCTGCTGGACGGGATGCTCACGGACCCGGACGCGCCGGTCCTGCTGCCCGCCGGCCCCGACCTGCACGGCCCGGCCGGGGCCCCGCCGGCGGACGCGCCGCTGCACGCGCTGGTCGAGCGGGCGGCCGAGGCCTTCCCCGACGTGGTCGCGGTGGTGTCGCCCGGCCGCGCGCCGCTCGGCTACGCGGAGCTGGAGCGGCGGGCCAACCAGGTGGCGCACTGGCTGCTGGAGCGCGGGGTGCGGCCGCAGGAGCCGGTCGGGGTGCTGATGGAGCGGCGGCCGGAGCTGGCGGTCGCCCTGCTGGGGATCCTCAAGGCCGGTGCGGCCTACCTGCCGCTGGACCCGGTCTACCCGGCGCGGCGGACCGAGGCCGTCCTGGCCGCCGCCGGCGCCCGGATCGTGCTCACCGAGGCCGAGGTCGCCGACGCCGCGGACCGGCCCGCGCACCGCCCGGACGTGGCCGTGCCGCCGGACCACCTGGCCTACGTGATCTACACCTCCGGCTCCACCGGGGAGCCCAAGGGGGTCGCGGTCGAGCACCGGCAGATCACCCACTACCTGGGCGCGGTGAACGGACGCCTCCCCGAGGGGGCCGGCTCCTTCGCCCTGGTGTCCACCGCCGCGGCCGACCTGGGGCTGACCAACGTGCTGTGCGCGCTGACCTCGGGCGCGACCCTGCACCTCGTCGACCACGAGACGGCCACGGACCCGGCCGCGTACGCCGCCCACCTGGCCGCGCACCCGGTGGACGTCGTCAAGATGGTGCCCAGCCAGCTGGAGCTGCTGGGCGTGGACGCCCTGCCCCGGAAGCTGCTGATCCTGGCGGGCGAGGCCGTGCCGCGGGATCTGGTGGAGCGGGTGCGGGCGGCGCGGCCGTCCCTGGACGTGCAGATCCACTACGGTCCCACCGAGACCACGGTGTCGGCGCTGGCCTGCGACGGCGCCGAGACGGCGTCCGGCGCGGTGCCGCTGGGCCGTCCGCTGCCCGGCGTGCGGTGCCGGGTGGTGGACTCCGCCGGGCGGCCGCTGCCGCACGGCGTGCCGGGGGAGCTGTGGATCGGCGGGCCCGGCGTGGCCCGCGGTTACCTGGGCCGGCCCGACCTGACCGCGCAGCGGTTCACGGACGGCTGGTACCGCACCGGGGACCGGGTGCGGGTGAACCCGGCCGGGCTGGTGGAGTTCCTGGGCCGGATCGACGACCAGGTGAAGGTGCGCGGGTTCCGGGTGGAGCTCGGTGAGGTCACCGCCGCGCTGCGGGCCCTGCCGCAGGTGGCCGAGGCGTTCGTGCAGCCGGTCGGCACCGGGGCGCAGCGCCGCCTGGCGGCCTGGGTGACGCCCTCCCGTGAAGGCGCCGTGGACGTCGCGGCGATCCGGGCCGCGCTGCGGGAGCGGCTGCCCGACTACATGGTGCCGTCCGCGATCGGCGTGCTGGAGGCGCTGCCGCTCACCCCGAACGGCAAGGTGGACCGGGCGGCGCTGCCGGTCCCCGAGGCCGGTCCGGTGGCGCGGGTGCCGCTGGGCACGCCGCAGGAGCACCTGGTCGCCGAGGTCTGGGCCGAGGTGCTGGACCTGCCGCAGGTCTGGGCGGACGACGACTTCTTCGCCCTGGGCGGGCACTCCTTCGCCGCGACCCGGGTGGTCGGCCGGCTGCGGGAGCGCCTGGGCGCGCCGGTGGCGGTGCGGCTGCTGTTCGAGCACCCGGTGCTCGCCGACCTGGCCGCCGCCCTGCCCCGCCCGGCCGCCGCGCCGGCCGTACGGCGGGCACGGGCGGACGGTCCGGTCCCGCTGTCCGGAGTACAGGCCAGGCTCTGGTTCCTGGCGCAGCTGGAGCCGGAGAGCACGGCCTACAACGTGCCGCTGGCGCTGCGGCTGCGCGGGCCGCTCCGGGCGGAGGCGCTGCTGGGCGCGGTGCGGGACCTGGCCGAGCGGCACCACGTGCTGCGCAGCGTGATCGACGACTCCGGCGCCGAACCGGTCCTGGTGGTACGGCCGGCCGAGGACGTGCCGGTGTCCACGGCGGAGATCGGTCCGGCGGAGGTCGAGGACGCGGTGGCCGCGCACCTGGCCACGCCGTTCGCGCTGGACCGGGAACCCCCGATGAGGGCGGTGCTGCTCGCGGTCGGCGAGACCGAGCACGTGCTCTCGCTCACCTTCCACCACATCGCCACCGACGCGTGGACCCGCGGGCTGCTGCTGTCCGAGCTGGCCGCGCTGTACGCCGCCCGGCTCGGGCTGCGCCCGCCGCCGGAGCCGCCGCCGGCCCAGTACGCCGAGGTGGCGCCGGTCCCCGACCTGGCCGAACTGGACTGGTGGGCCGAGCGGCTGCGGGGTCTGCCGCCGGTGCTGGACCTGCCCGCCGACCGGCCGCGCCCCGCCGTGGCCGACCCGGGCGGCGCCTCGGTGGACCTGGAGCTGCCGGCGGAGCTGAGCGAGCGGGTCCGGGCGGTGGCCGCCGCCTACCGGGCGACGCCGTTCATCGTGCTGCTGGCCGCCCTCCAGGCCCTGCTGGCGCGGCTGTCGGCCGGCACCGACATCGCGGTCGGCGTACCGGTCGCCGGCCGGGACCACCCCGACACCGAGGGCGTGGTGGGCTGCTTCCTCAACACGGTGGTGGTCCGGACCGACGTGGGCGGCGACCCGACCGGCCGCGAGCTGCTGGCCCGGGTCCGGGAGTCGTCGCTGGGCGCGTTCGCCCACGCGAGCGCGCCGTTCGACCGGGTGGTGGACCGGCTGCGGCCGGAGCGGAACCTGTCGGCGACGCCGCTGTTCCAGGTGATGCTGAACTACGTCCCCGGCACGGGCCGGCCGGAGCTGCCCGGGCTGGAGGCGGCCGGGATCGAGCCGCCCGAGCGGACGGCGAAGTTCGACCTGAACTGGTACGTGGTCGACGACGGGCCGGGACGGCCGCTGCGCGGCGGGCTCGGCTACCGCACCGACCTGTTCGGGGAGGCCACCGCGGCCCGGTTCACCCGGTGGTACCTGGCCCTGCTGGACGGGATGCTGGCCGATCTGGACGCGCCGGTGGGCGCGCAGCCGCTGGAGCCGGTGACCGGCCCGATCCTGGCCGGTGAGCTCCTGCCGGAGGCGGGAGCCGGTCAGGTCCCGCCCGGCGGCCCCCTGGCGGAGGCGGTGACCGACCGGGTCCCGGTCGGGGACCTCCCGGTGGAGGCGGCGGCCGGCCGGGTCCCGGCCGGGGACCCGTCGCCGGTCGCGGCGGACGTCCCGGTGCACCGGCTGATCGAGCGCTGGGTGGACGCCTCCCCCGACGCACCGGCCGTGGTGGGCGCGGACCGCAGCCTGACCTACGCGGAGCTGGAGTCGGAGGCCAACCGGATCGCCCACTGGCTGCTGGAGGGCGGGACGGGCGCCGACGAGCCGGTCGGCGTGCTGCTGGAGCCGGGGGCCGGCCTGGCCTGCGCCCTGTTCGGGATCCAGAAGTCGGGCGGCGGCTACCTGCCCATGGACCCGGCCTATCCGGCCGCGAGGATCGCCGCCATGCTCGACGCCGCCGGGGTGCGGGCCGTGATCACCACGGCCGAGTTCGCCGGCCTGATCGGGCCGGACCGCCGGGTGCTGGCGCTGGACCGCCTGCCGTCCCTGCCGCGGACCCGGCCGGAGACCGGCGTGCGGCCCGAGCACCTGCACCATGTGATCTTCACTTCCGGGTCCACCGGCACGCCCAAGGCCGTGGCCGTCGAGCACCGCAGCGTGACGGGCTACCTGAACGGCATGCTGCCGCGGATCGGCGTGCCCGGCGGGTCGTACGCCGTGGTGTCCACCCCCGCCGCCGACTTCGGGCTCACCTGCGTGTTCGGCGCCCTGACCACGGGCGGGACGGTGCACCTGGTGCCGAGGGAGACCGCCATGGACCCCGAGGCGTTCGCCGGCTACCTGAGCGCGCACCGCGTCGACGTGGTCAAGTGCGTGCCCAGCCACCTGGAGCTGCTGGCCTCCGGCGGCGACCTGGCCGCGGTGCTGCCGGAGAAACTGCTGATCCTGGCCGGTGAGGCCTGCCCGTGGGACCTGGTGGAGCGGGCCCGGGCCGCGCGGCCCGGGCTGCGGATCCAGAGCCACTACGGGCACACCGAGTCCACGATGATCTGCCTGGTCTGCGAGACCGAGGAGGTCGAGGCCGAGCACCGGACCGGGATCGTCCCGCTGGGCCGGCCCCTGCCGGGGGTGTACGGGCACCTGGTGGACGCGGAGCTGCGGCCGGTGCCGGTCGGCGTGCCGGGTGAGCTGGTGGTCGGCGGTCCGGGGGTCACCCGCGGCTACATCGGCCTGCCCGAGCTGACCGCGGAGCGGTTCGTGCCCGACCCGCTGACCGGGCGGGGGCGCTGCTACCGCAGCGGCGACCTGCTGCGGGTCACGGCCGACGGGCGGGTGGAGTTCCGCGGCCGGGTGGACGACCAGGTCAAGGTGCGCGGTTACCGGGTCGAGCTGGGAGAGGTCGTCGCCGCCCTGCGGGCCCTGCCCCAGATCGCCGAGGCCGTCGTGCTGCCGGTGGGCGAGGGCAAGGCCCGGCAGCTCGCCGCCTGGGTGACCCCGTCGGCGGGGAGCGCCGGAGGCACCCGCGAGGACGCCGGGAGCACCGGAGGCGCCCGCGGGAACACCGGGAGCACCGGGAACGCCGGGAACGCCGGGAGCACCGTGGACACGGCGGCGGTCCGGTCCGCGTTGCGGGACCGGCTGCCCGACTACATGGTCCCCACCCAGTTCGTCGTGCTCGACCGGCTCCCGCTCAACCCGAACGGGAAGATCGACCGGGCCGCCCTGCCCGAACCGCAGCCGGAGACCGCCGAGTTCGTGCCGCCGTCCACGGCCGCCGAGGAGCTGGTCGCCCGGGTGTGGGCGCAGGTCCTCGGCGTACCCGAGGTCGGGGCGAACGACGACTTCTTCGCCCTGGGCGGGGACTCCTTCGCCGCGGTGCGCGCGGTCAAGGAGATCGGCGGCGGCCTGCGGGTGATCGACCTGTTCACCCGTCCCACGGTCGCCGAGCTGGCCGCCTTCCTCGGAGACAAGGACGGCGGCGGGCTCCTGCACCGCCTGAGCGGCGGCCGCACCAGCGAGTTCACGCTGGTGTGCGTGCCGTACGGCGGCGGGTCGGCGGCGGTGTACCAGCCGCTGGCCTGGGCGCTGGGCGAAGGGGTGGAGGTGCTCGCGGCGGAACTGCCCGGCCACGACCCGGCGCGGCCGGACGAGGCGCCGCTGCCGCTGGAGGAGCTGGTGGAGATCCTGGCCGCAGAGGCGACCGGGACGGCATCCGGCCCGATCGCGGTCTACGGCCACTGCGTGGGCTCGGCGCTCGCGGTGGCCCTGGCCCGCCGGCTGGAGGCGGACGGGGTCCCCGTGCTGGGCGTGATCACGGGCGGCAGCTTCCCCGCCGCCCAGCAGCTGCCCGGCCTGACCCGGCGGTTCTTCCGCGGGGACCGCTGGGTCTCCGACCGGATGTTCCGGGACGCGCTGCGGGCCACGGGCGGGCTGCAGGACGACATGGACGAGGCCGCGGTGCGGGCCGCGGTGCGGGCGATGCGCCACGACGCGACCGAGGCGCGGGAGTGGTTCGGCCGCGAGCTGGAGGCGGGAGGAGCGCCGCTGCGCGCCCCGATCCTGTGCGTGGTGGGGGAACGGGACCGGGCCACCGAGCTGCACGAGGAGCGGTACGCCGAGTGGGCGGTCTTCGCGCCCAGGGTGGAGCCGGCCGTGCTGCCCCGCGCCGGCCACTACTTCCTGCGGCACCAGGCCGAACCGCTGGCCGCCCTGGTGGTCGAGCACCTGCGGCGCTGGGCGTCCGGGAAACTGCCCGACCCGGTGCGCCCACCGGAGCGGACCGGCCTGCGCCCCTTCTACACCGTCGCGGGCGGGCAGTTCGTCTCGGCGGTGGGCACGGCGCTGAGCTCGTTCGCGCTCGGCGTCTGGGCCTACCAGCTCAGCGGCCGGATCCTGGACCTGGCCCTGGTCGTGATGCTCTCCCAGATCCCGGCGGTGATCCTCACCCCGCTGGGCGGCGCGCTGGCCGACCGGGTGGACCGGCGGCGGGTGATGCTGGCCTGCGACGCGGTCTCCGGCCTGGCCACGGCGGCGCTGGTGCTGCTGCTGGTCACCGGCCGGCTGGAGTTGTGGAGCGTGTGCGCCATCGTCGGCGTCACCTCGATGGTCACCGCGTTCCAGCAACCCGCCTACCTGGCCGCGGTCGCGCAGCTGGTGCCCAAGCCGTACCTGCCGCAGGCCAACGCCCTGGCCAACCTGGGCTTCGGCGTCGGCAACGTGGTGGCCCCGCTCGCCGGCGGCGCACTGATCGGCGTGTTCGGGCTGTCGGCCGTGGTGGCCATCGACGTGGTCTCGTTCGGGGTGGGTGTGGTGACGCTGCTGGCGGTCCGCTTCCCCGACCGGCTGTTCCACCGGCAGGAGGAGACGTTCGGCGCGGCGCTGACCGGCGGCTGGAGGTTCCTGAACCGGCGCCGGCCGCTGCTGGTGATGGCGTTCTACTTCGCCGTGGTCAACTTCTGCACCGCGCTGATGTGGGTGCTGATCACTCCGGTCGTGCTGGCCATCGGCTCCCCGGCGGCCCTGGGCACGGTGACCGCGGTCGGCGGCCTCGGCGCGGCCGTGGGCACCGGGGTGGTGCTGATCTGGGGCGGGACCCGGCGCCGCGCCACCGGCATGGTCGGTTTCGTGGTCGGGTCCGGCGTCGGGGTGGTGCTGATGGGCGCGTGGCCGGCGGTGTGGCTGATCGCGGCCGGCCTGTTCCTCCGGCTGGCCTGCATGAGCATCGGCAACGCGCACTGGCTGTCCATCATCCAGGTGAAGGTGGGGCCGGAACTGCAGGGCCGGGTCCTGGCCGTCAACGTCATGCTGGCCACGGCCATGCAGCCGCTGGGCTTCCTGGCCGCGGGCCCGCTGGCCGACTGGGCCCAGAGGCACACTTCCGGGCCGGGCCGGGGCGCGGCGGCGGTGCTCCTGGTCAGCGGCGTGTTCCTGGTGGTCTGGGGGCTGCTCGGACTGCGTTACCGCAAACTGCACCACCTGGAGGACCTCGTCCCGGACGCCGCGCCGCCGCCCGAGGCCGCGGCCGACCTGGACGCCATCCAGGCCGAGGTGCTGGGCAGATGAGCCTGATGGCCGAAGAGGCGAACCTGGTGGCGGCGGCCGACGTGGCCGCCGCCGCGGTCCGGATCGCGCCGTTCGTACGGCGCACGCCGCTGCTGCGCCTGCCGGGCGGACGGCTCTGGATCAAACCCGAGAACCGGCAGCCCACCCGCTCGTTCAAGGTGCGGGGCGCGGTGAACGCCGTGGGCCGGCTGGCGGAGCGGGGGATCGGGCACGTCATCGCCCAGTCCTCCGGGAACCACGCCCAGGCCGTCGCGTACGCCGCCGGCAGGTACGGCCTGCGGGCGACGGTGGTCCTGCCCGACACCGCGCCGGAGCTGAAGGTGGCGGCCGCCCGCAGGCTCGGCGCCGAGGTGGTGATCGTGCCGCCGGCGCTTCGGGAGGTGACCTGCCTGGCGCTGGCCGACCGGCTCGCGGCGACGGTGGTCCGCTCCGACGATTTCGACGTCATCGCCGGACACGGCAGCGCCGGGACCGAGATCGGCCTGGACCTGTCCGGCGCCGGCGCGATCCTGGTACCGGTCTGCAACGGCGGGCTGCTGGCCGGGATCGCGGTCGCGGCCAAGGCCGTCGACCCGGCGGTCAGGGTGATCGGTGTCGAACCCGAGCTGGCCGCCGACGGCGCGGCCAGCTTCCGCGCGGGCCGGCGCACCGCGTGGCCGGTGCAGCAGACCTACCGCACCCGGGCCGACGGCCTGCGCGCTCCGGTCCTGGGGGCGCTGGCCTGGGAGCACATCAACCGGTACGTGGACGACATGGTGACCGTGAGCGAAGACGGCATCGAGGCCGCCGCCGACGTCCTCTGGCGGGAGCTGGGGGAACGCGCCGAACCCAGCGGCGCGGTGGCCGCCGCGGCCTACTTCGCCCACCGGGCCGCGCTGCCCGGCGGGCCCGTGGTGGCCGTCCTCTCCGGCGGCAACGTGATGGTCCGCCCCGATGCCGGGAACGTCAGGGAACGCTCCCTCATCGGAGGCCCGTGACACGTATCCCGTGCCGGTCGCGGACCCGGTGGACCTCGTGGACCTCGTGGACGCGAATTCACCGGGGTCGCGGATATCTCCCCGCAGGCGTCCCACTGATCCGCAAGCGGTATCCAAGCGCGCCGGTTCACTCTCTTTTCCAGGACACCGGATGTCCGACGGTTGATTCCCACTCGAATCACCGTTCATGCAGAGTCCGCTTCTTCACGAAAGGCAGGGAGAAATGAGAGCTCGTCGTCTGGCCGCAGCGGCGCTGATGGCCGGTGGGCTGGCATTCGGCACCGCCGCGGTCCCGGCCGCGGCAGCCTCCGCCCAGGCCGCCGAGGGCTGGCACCTCATGGGCCACTACAAATTGCGCAGCGAATGCGTCAACACCGGTTTCCGGGCGCTCGTCAACGGTGCCGCCCTGGACTTCCGGTGCACGCTCTCCGGTTCGCGTTTCGACCTCTACCTCTACTACTGACACGCGGCGGTCCCCGGCCCTGACCACAGGGCCGGGGGCCGTGCCCCGCCGGGCCGTCGTGCCGCCCCCGGGATTCGAACCCGGATCCTCCGCGACCTGAGCGCGGCGCCTCTGCCGTTTGGGCCAGGGCGGCGAGCCGCGCGTCCGGTCCGGGTGGCGTGGCCCGGGCGGACGCGGGTGGACCGTGGACCGGGCGGGGGTCGCCAATCCCGCCGCCGAGTCCCGGCCCGGTGCCCTCTCCTTTCAGGGCACTCGTGGACCGGCAGGGAATCGAACCCTGGACTCCTGCTTGCAAGGCAGGTGTGATCCCGCTTCACCATCGGCCCGGGAACCGCCCGCCGCGGACGCTCCGGGGGGAGCGCGGCCCGCGGGCCCCGCCGCGCCCTCGCGGTCGGCACCGCGGACGCCCGCCGCGCAGGCGGCGGAAACGGCGGAAAAGGCGGTCCAAAGGAAATGCATTCCACTGTGGAGTTGTCAGGCGTGTTTCCCCGGTAATCGGTTCCGGTCGCGGATCGGATCCGCGCGGGTGAATCGGTGCGGTATGCGCTCCGGCTCCGGAGTCCGTCCCCTCTCTTGTTCGTCCGGCTCCTGTGTTCGAAGATTAGGTTTTCGCATACGGAATGCCAAGTTGTTTTCTCCGCGGCCCCGCGCGGGCCGGGGGGTCGGCCAGGCGGGCCACGGCGGCTGTGGTTTCCCGCACCCCTGGACGACCATGTGCCCCATGGCGGCCGTACCCCGGTCGTTCCTAGTGTGAGACGCATGACGGAACGGCTGATCGACGTGATGGGAACACCCGGTGCGCCGCGAGCCGGCATGCGGTCGGCGGCCGGAGGGGCGAGGCTCGTCGGGGCGGCGGCCAGAGGGCTGAGGCTCGTCGGTGCGGTGGCGGCCGGCGCGGTGACCGCTCTCGCGGGGTTGCTGTTCGTGCTGGTGGCGACGCCGTTCGCGGACCGTCCCGCCGTGCGCGCGGCGGCCGCCCGGCTGACCGGGCTGGAGCTGCGGCGGCTGCGCCTGGAGCTTCCCGGCAGGGACGCGGAGGGCGAGCTGCGTTACCTGGCCGCCCGGACACCGGTGGGCCTGCTGGGCGGCATCGTGGTGCTGCTGCTCGTGATCGGCGTCGGCCTGGCGGTCACGCTGGCGTCGTCGTGGGGGCGCGGGGAGGCGTTCGACGGCATGCTGCCCACCCCGCCGCTGGTGGCCTACATAGGCCTGTCGGGCTTCGTGCTGCTGTTCCTGGACGTGTGCGGTCTGGTGGGGGTGGAGGCGCTGGAGCGGCGGCTGGCCGTACGGCTGCTCGCTCCCGACCCGACGGAGGCGCTGCGACGGCGGATCGACGAGCTGACCGTGAGCCGCGCCGGGGTGGTCGCGGCGGTCGACGCCGAACGGCGGCGGATCGAACGCGACCTCCACGACGGGGTGCAGCAGCGGCTGGTGGCGCTGTCCATGCTCGCCGGACGCGCCCGCCGGGGCCGGCCCGAGCTGCTGGAACAGCTGCACGAGCAGGCCCAGCAGGCGCTGGTGGAGCTGCGCGAGGTGGCCTGGCGGGTCTACCCGTCGGGGCTGGACGCGCACGGGCTGGCCGAGGCGCTGGCCGGGGTGGCCGAGCGGGCCTCGGTCGCGGTCAAGGTGACGTGCGAGTTGCCGGAGCGGCCTCCGGCGGCGGTGGAGGCCGCCGCCTACTTCGTGGCCGGCGAGGCGGTGACGAACGCCGTGAAACACTCGGGGGCCACCCTGGTCACCATCGAGGTGCGTCAGGAAGGCGCCACGGTGATCGTGCGAGTGGAAGACGACGGCACGGGCGGAGCCGACGCCGCCGGCGGCGGGCTGACCGGGCTGGCGCAGCGGGTGGCCGCGCTCGACGGCCGGTTCGCCGTGACCAGCCCGCCCGGCGGGCCGACCGCGATCGAAGCGGAGCTGCCGTGCGCATCCCGTCCCTCAGTCGCGTGAATCCGGGTTGAGGGACGGCGGGAAGCGCAGCACCCAGCGACGCTGCCACGGGGTTTCGACGGCCCGATGATGGTGGTGCTCGCGTGTCCAGGCGACGGCGTCGGCCGGGTCGAGACCGGCCAGGACGGCCAGGCAGGCGACGACCGTGCCGGTGCGGCCGACGCCGCCGTCGCAGGCGACCTCCACCGCGGTGCCCGCCCGCGCTCGCTCGTACAGCGCACGGATCTGCCGCACGGCCGCGTCGCGGTCGCGGGGCAGCAGGAAGTCGGGCCACCGGATCCACTCGTGCGGCCACCGCAGCCCGCTCTCGTGGCGGCGGCGGAGCCCGTCGGAACCCAGGTAGAGGCCGAAATCGGGCACGGGCCCCTCCGGTGGCGGACGGCGGAGGCCTCGGCCGCGGATCCAGGTGCCGTCGGGGAGCCGGAAAGCGCCTGCGAGCGGCGGTCCGTCCGCCGGACGGGCTGTCGTGCCGTCCACGGAGTCGTTCATGGGAGCCCTCCTGGTCTCGGGGGGAGCGGAGCCGTCTTCTTCGGACTTCTTCAGCGAGCGGGGCCGTCGAGTCGTCTTCGGGCTTCTTCAGTGAGCGGGGCTGTCAAGCCGCCGCCGTTCGCGGTGATTCGCGACATTGATCCGGTTACCGCACACGTCGGGCCTGCAGTAGACGCGACGGCCCCCGCGGCTGACGTCGACGAACACCCCGCGGCAGCCCGGGGCGGCACAGGCACGGAACCGGCCGTGCCCGAGCGCCCGGACGGCGCCGAGCAGCCCGATGCCGATGAGCGTGGCCAGTTCCTCGGCCAGCGGCGCGCCCGGTCTGGTCGGGACGTACCACTGCCACCGCCCGCCGGGATCGCGCTCCAGTACCGGCCTGAGCCCTGCCCGCCCGGCCAGCACGGCGCCGCCCGCGACGGCCTGGTCCTCCGTCTCGGTCTCCACGACGCCGCGTGCCTCCCGGCGCAGCAGGTGGACCTCGCGGAGATCGTCGGCGGTCGGCGGCCGTCCGCCCGCCACGGCGTCGAGCCGCAGCCCGTGTCCTGCCAGGAATCCCATCAGCGCGTCCGGGGTCGGCAGGGCATCGCCCGCCGCGGCCTGCACGGTGGGCGAGGTGTTGGCCAGATCGCCGGCCAGAGCGGCCCCGGCCGTGTAGTCGGTGATGGAGATCCGCACTCCGCACCCCGTCTCGGTAATCGAATAAATTGAACTATACCCATTACATCGATCACATGGGGATGACCGGACGCGGCCGGGGCGACGTGGGTCCGGCCGAGCGGCGGGAATGAGGCGCATGGCCGTACCGGGGGTACGGAAAACCGCAGGTTCAGGCGGACGGGCGCCTCATTCCGCCGGGCGGGCGGCCCGGCCTACCGTTCCCGACCATGATCGGAAAGTTGTTCGATGCGCCACGGCGGGTGCGGGCCGGGTCGGCGGCCCTGCTCGTCCTGGCCATGGTGATCATCCTGACGACCATGGCGGACAGCACCATGCAACCCCTTCCGGCCACCGCCCCGGACGACCGGTTCAGCGCGGGGCGCGCGCTGGTCCACCTGAAGGAGTTCGCCGCCGAACCACGGCCCGTCGGCAGCCGGGCCGGCGACCGGGCCCGGGACTACCTGGCCGGACGGCTGCGCGCGGCAGGGCTGGAGGTCGAGATCCAACGCTCGGTCGGTGCCCGCTCCGCGGCGGGGCTGGCGACGTTCGGCCAGGTCGACAACATCGTGGGCCGGCTGCGGGGAACGGACTCGACCGGCACCGTGCTCATCGCCGCGCACTACGACTCCGCAGCCATGGGGCCGGGCGCCTCCGACGACGGCGCCGCGGTGGCCGCGATGCTCGAGACCGTCCGGGCGCTCCGCGGCGGCTCCGGCCTGCGTAACGACATCGTGCTGCTCATGTCGGACGGTGAGGAGGACGGCGTGCTCGGCGCCGAGGCCTTCGTCCGGGAGCATCCCCTGGGCAGGACCGGCGGCGTGCTGCTGAACTGGGAGGCGCGCGGGGTCAGCGGCCCCTCGCTGATGTTCGAGACCTCCGCGGACAACGCCCGCCTGGTCGAGACGTTCGCAGGCGCCGTCCCCGCGCCGCGCGGCCACTCCGCCATGGTGGAGCTGTATCGGCTGCTGCCCAACAACACGGACTTCACCCCGCTGACCAAGGCGGGCTTCACCGGCATGAACTTCGCCTACATCCAGGGTTCCTCGCTGTACCACACCGCGGGTGACTCCATCGCCAACCTCGACCCGGGCAGCCTTCAGCACCACGGCGGCAACATGCTGGCGCTGGCGCGCGCCCTCGGCGGCACGGACCTGCGGACGCTGGCCTCCGATCACGACGCCACCTACTTCCGTGCGCTCGGCACCATGATCACTTATCCGGATCGGCTCGTCTGGCCGCTGGCGGTGCTGGCCGTCGTCGCGGTGGCCGGTCTGGCGCTGGCGGCCCGCGTCAGGCGGCTGCTGAGCCTGCCCCGGCTGATCGCGGCGACGGCCTCGGCCGTGGTGCCTCTGGCGGTGTCGGCCGCCCTGGCGCAGGGGCTGTGGGAACTGCTGGTGTCCTGGCGGCCCGCCTACGACCTGATGGGCGGCCTGCTGCACCGGCCGCGGCCGTACCAGGCGGCGATCGCGGTCCTGTGCGCGCTGGCGGTCCTCGGCTGGTACCTGGCGCTGCGCCGCAGGCTGGGCCCGGCGGCGCTGGCGGTCGGCGCGCTGGCCTGGTTCGCCGGGCTGGGCGTGCTGTGCGCCCAGGCCGCTCCCGGGGCGTCCTTCCTGTTCGCCCTGCCGGCGCTGACGGGCGCGCTCGGCTGGCTGGCCGCGGTCCTGCTCCGCACGCCTGCCCGGGCGCGGACGGTCGTGGCGATGTTCGGTCCGGTCACGGCCGCGATGCTGCTGCCGTCCCTGGCCGGGGACGTCTTCGACGGGATGGGTCTGGCACTCGGCGGAGTGAGCGCGTCGGTGCTGGCCTTGTCCGGGCTGATCGCGGTGCCGATCGCGGAGCTGTTCCTGCCCGATCCCGCCACCCGGCCGAAGCGGGCCGTCGTTCTCGCGGTGCCCCTGACGGCCCTGCTCCTCGCGGCGGGGCTGGTCGCCATCGGGCTCGTGGCGGACGACTTCGACGCCGACCGGCCGCGGCGCACGCATCTGGCGTACGTCATGGACGCCGCCACCCGTACCGCCCACTGGGTCAGCGCCGACGCGGACCCGGCGCGGTGGACCGAGCGGTACGTGTCCGGCCACGACGCCTCCGCGCTGCCCCCCGGGTACGCACGCGGCACGCTCCGGACCGGACCCGCACCGGCGATCGCCGCCGAGGGCCCGCGAGCCGACGTCCTGGCCCGCAGCGGGGACACGCTGGAACTGCACGTGGCCGCCGGGAAGGGGGCGCGCTCGGTGACGCTGCGGCTCGACCGGCCGATCACCCGCGCCACCGCGTCGGCCGGCCGGTTCGGGTCGGTGAGCGTGCCCGTCACCGGCACACGAACCGGTACCTGGCCCGCGGAGATCCGCTTCCGCGGCATCCCCGCCCGGGGAGTCCGGATCACCCTGCGCATACCGGAGCAGGACCGGATCCGCCTCACCGTGATCGCCGAGACCGACGGGCTGACCGCCGTGCCGGGCTTCGTCCCCAGACCTCCTGGACTGGTCGCCGCCACCAGGGAGGACGGTGACCTCACCGCGGTCACGCGCGGTTACACCCTGACCGGGGACTCCTGAATCCCGTCATGGGCGCCCGCGCGACCGGGGACGGCACGGCGGACCCCGCCGGGCGCGGCAGCGCCGGGCGGGGCCGGTGGACTCGGCGGGTCAGCTGAAGTTCACGTCGCTGCACAGGTAGTACGCCTGGTCCATGTGCGAGGCCTGCCAGATCGTGAAGACGACGTGGCGGCCGGTGCGCCCGGGGGCGCTGACGTTGAACGAGATGTTCTGGCTGGGGGCGTACCGGCCGGTCTGGTGGACCAGCTCCAGGTTGCTCCAGCGCAGCGGCTGGGTGGTGGCGTCGTAGCCCTGGCGGGTGACGTAGACCCGGAAGTAGTCCGCGCCGTGGCTGGCCTGGTCGTAGAGCTTGACGGTGAAGTTGTTGCGGATGTCGGTCGTCTTCCAGGCGCCCACGGCGTCGAGCGCGTTGTAGCGGCCGCCCTCGGTCCGGCCGCCGCTGCACAGCTGCCCGTCCGGGATCGCCGCCTGGTGGTTGCCGCCGACGCCGTTGCGGTACAGGCCGTTCCAGTTCCACATGGCGTTGGGGTTGGCCTGCCACGCCTGCCAGCACATGGGGTCCTGCTGCTGCATGGAGGGGTTCAGGTGGTCGTTGCCCCAGCGCTGCCAGCAGCCGTAGTTGCGGGACGCCGGGTCGACGATCGACCCGTGGGCGGATGCGCTCTCGGCCAGGGGGATCAGGAAGAGTGCCGCCGCGGACAGCAGGGCCATGGAGCGAAGCGTCCGGCGGGGTCTTCCGGCGTGGTCGTCACGGTGCATCGTGCGGTCTCCGTCTTCCGGTCGGGGGGTTTCCGGTTGGTGGGAGCGCTCCCATTCGATGGAGATATTACCTGACAAGAGTCAGTGGTGACATCTGACTTCGAAAAGTTGAAAGTTTCATCCGATCATCGGTTTCCGCAGCGGAAACGCCTTCCCCCGCGACGGTGACCGGGCGGACACCTTGACAGGCGTCGCGCCTGCGGCGGTGGGGAAACCCTCAAGACCGGCCCCGTTCCGCCGATGGGCCTCCGTAAGGGAAACCGGAAACGTCGCAAGGAGGCCAGGGCATGCGAACAGGTCGGCGCGAGCGCACCGTGCCTCTCGGTGCGGCCCTGACCCGTCTCCTGACCCGCTTCCCGGCCCGTCCGCTGCCGCTGCGGGGCGCTGCTCCGGACCGGGCGCCGTCCCCGCCCCTGTCCTCGTCCCCGTCGCCGACGGCCGGCCTCGGCGTCCTCGCCGTGTTCAGCGCGGGGTGGTTCGTCCTCAACCTCGCGCATCCCATGGACATGTCCGTCGTGGCCTGGGTGCCGGTGGTCCTCAGCACGTTCCTCAGCGCGCACGCGTGCATGCGCACGGCGGGTCTCGCCTCCCTGGACGCCGCGGCGCGGCTGTTCTGGCGGTGGCTGGGCACGGCGGCGTTCATCATCGGGCTCGGCGTGGCCTGCAACGCGTACGAAGCGGTCGCCGGGCCCGGCGCGCCGACGCAGCAGCCCGGGCCGCTGACCACGGTGCTGTACCTCGGCGGTGTGCTGTCCGCCCTCTGGGCGCTGCTGCGACTGCCCGTCGCGCGCCGCTCGCGCAGGGAGCGGCTCACCCTGTGGCTCGACACGGGCATCGTCATGCTGGCCGCCGGCCTGTTCGCCTGGGCCTTCGCGGTACGCGGCTCGCCGGAACTGGCCGCGACCACAGGCTCGTCCCTGCCGGGGCTGGTCACCATCATGCTGGGGTTCGTCGCGATGCTCACCGCCGTCAAGCTGGCGCTGGCCGGTGCCGGGCCGCTGAACCGGGAGTCGCTGTCCGCCCTGGGGGCGGCGGCCCTGGTCGGGGCGACGGGCGGGGCGCTCATGCCACTGATCCAGTCCAGGCCGGACCTCAACGTCGCCCACGTCGCGGTCCCGATCACCTTCCTCCTCCTCGCGATCGCGGCCGAACGGCAGCGGGAGGAGAGGAGGGAGACCACCCGGGCTCCGGGACGGGGCAGGCCCTTCAGCCTGCTGCCGTACGCCGCGATCGCGGCGACCGGCGGCCTCCTGCTGGTCTCGACACGTACGGCGGGCCTGGAGACCCAGGTGATCGCGGCGGGCGCGACCGTCATCACCTGCCTGGTGGTGGGGCGCCAGATCCTGGCCTTCTACGACAACGCCGACCTGCTGGCCCGGCTCGACGCCAGCATGCTGGAACTGCGCCGGCACGAGCGACGGGCGCGCTCGCTCGTGCAGAACTCCTCCGACATCATCGCCGTCACCGCCGCCGACGGGACGCTCTCCTACGTCAGTTCGAGTGTCGAGCGCATCCTCGGCGTACCGGCCGACCGCTGGCTCGGCCGGCCCGTGGCCCACTGCACCCACCCGGACGACGTGCGGCTCCTCGGGAGGATGGGCAGGCGGCTCATGCGGGACCCCGGCGCCACCGCCACCTGCCAGGTCCGCATGCGGCACGCGGACGGGGACTGGCGGTGGCTGGAGCTCGTCGGCGCGAACCGGATGGACGACCCCGCGATCCGCGGCATCGTGAGCAACGCCCGCGACATCACCGAGACCAGGCGCGTCCAGGACCAGCTGGCGCACCAGGCCACCCACGACGCGCTGACCGGCCTCGCCAACCGGGCCCTGTTCACCGAGCGGACGACGAGCGCCCTCGCACTCGCCCGCACCGCGACCGACACCAACACAGGGACCGCAACCGCGACCGACACCGGGACCGGGAGCGGGACGGGGGACGACGCCGGAACCGGTGCGGGTCCCGGTGTCGGCGCCCGCGAGGTCGTGCTCGCCCTGGTCGACCTCGACGACTTCAAGACGATCAACGACCGGCTCGGGCACGCGGTGGGCGACGCGCTTCTGAAGGTCGTCGCCGACCGGCTCCGTGAATGCGTCGGACCCGATGACACGGTCGCGCGGCTGGGCGGTGACGAGTTCGCCGTCCTGCTGCGGGACGTCTCCGCGGAGGAGGCCGACCGCATCGCCGAACGCGTCGTCGTGGCGCTCGGCACTCCGGCCAGGGCCGCCGACCACGACCTGCTGGTGCAGGCCAGCATCGGCCTGGTGGCCGGCGGGCCGGACACGGACGCCAGCGAGCTGCTGCGCCGGGCCGACGTGGCCATGTACGCGGCCAAGGAGCAGGGCAAGAGCCGTTACGTCCGGTACACGGCGGAACTGGACGCCCGGACCGTCGAGCACGCCCGGCTGGGCGCCGAGCTGCAGCACGCCCTCGTCTCCGGGGAGCTGTTCCTGCTGTACCAGCCCGTGGTGGTCCTGCCCGAGGGCGAACTCTCCAGCGTGGAGGCACTGGTGCGCTGGCGCCATCCGGAGCGCGGGCTGGTCTCCCCGGCGGAGTTCATCCCGGTCGCGGAGCGCAACGGGATGATCGTTCAGATCGGTGCCTGGGTGCTCCGGGAGGCATGCCGCCAGCTGGCCGAGTGGCGGCGGCGGTACGGTGCCGCCGGGCCTGTGCGGATGGGCGTGAACGTCTCGCCCCGGCAGCTCCGGGAGCCGTCGTTCGTGCAGGCCGTCACGGACGTGCTGCGCGAGACCGGGCTCCGGCCGGAGGACCTCCTGCTGGAGATCACCGAGACGGCCGTCTTCGACGGCGGACCGGCGCTGGAGACGGTGCGGGCCCTGCACGCGCTCGGGGTCAAGCTCGCCCTGGACGATTTCGGCACCGGGCACTCCTCGCTGGGGCTGCTGCGCACCTGTCCCGTCGACGTGCTCAAGGTGGACAAGCTGTTCGTCGACGGGGTGACGGGCACCGTGGAGAACTCGGTGATCGCCACCTCGCTGGTGCAGATCGCCCATGCGCTGCGGCTGCGGGCCGTGGCCGAGGGCGTGGAGACCGAGGCGCAGGCCAGGAGGCTGTACCAGCTCGGTTACCGCCTGGCTCAGGGTTTCCACTTCGCGCCGCCGCTGCCCGAGGAGGAGGTCGGCCGCCTGCTGGCCGTCCGCGCGGCGGGCCTCGGCTGTGACCGGCTCGACCCGCCCGCCCTGGCCGGCTAGTCCGGCCGGCCCGTCCGGTGCACCTGTCCGTCGGTTGAACCGGCCCGTCCGGTGAATCCGGCGAAGAAATCAGGAGCCCGGTAAACCGGGCGGAGTCATCGGCCGTCCTGTGAGTGGGCGCGAAGGAAGACGTCCCACTGCTTCGAAAGTGGGGTGCGGCTCCTCCGAGGGGGTGTGGGCGCCCCTGGTCATCGTGCCCCGGTGACCAAAGGCGCCCTCCCCCGACGCGAGCGTGGCTTCCCCCTTCGATAACCTCACCCGCACCAGATGTATCTACCAGTAGTCGGTCGATCACATCAGGTGAATGTGCGAACACGGGGTGTGAACACGCTCTCTCGTTCCTGCTCCGTCCGGGAGATGGGGCCGTACGTCCAGAATTGAGGCTTTCCTTCTCGCCGCGGCCACGGCCGGTGTCCCGGCGGACCTGTGGAAGGACGGCCGCGAATCGCAGTCGCGGTGGTCCCGGCGGTGCGGATTTATTGATGCGACATCGCGATAGGAAGACGGCAGGATGGTTCCTCTTGTGGATTCTGTGAGGAGCCGGCCGTGACCACCTACCGTCGCGACATCGACATGCTTCGCGATCGGCGTTTCAGCCTGCTGCTCGCGGCGCGGACCATCTCCGTCCTGGGCAGTTCGTTCGCCCCCGTCGCACTCGCCTTCGGCGTCCTCGAACTGCCCGGTGCGACGGCCACGACGCTGTCGGTGGTCCTCACCGCCGAGGCGCTGCCGATGGTGGCGTTCATGCTCGTCGGCGGGGTGATCGCGGACCGCTTCCCCAGGCACCGGGTGATGATGGCCGGCGAGGCGCTCAACGCGGCGGCGTTCGCCTGCCTCGCCGCGATGCTGCTCACCGGCTGGACCCCGCTTCCCGCGCTGGTGACGGCGTCGGCGTGCAGCGGCATCGCCATGGCGGTCCTCTTCCCGGCGCTGACCGGCATCATCCCCGACGTCGTCCCGGCCGACCGGCTGCAGACCGCCAACGCCCTGCTCGGACTGGGCGCCAACAGCTCACGCGTCGCCGGCCTCGTGCTGAGCGGCGCCACGGTGGTCCTGATCGGCGGCGGCTGGGCGCTGGCGGTCAGCGCCGCGATGTTCGCCACGGCGGCGGTCCTGATCGCGGCGCTGCGCCTCACCCCTGCGGAGCGCACGGCGGGCGAGGGGCACTCGGTCCTCGCCGACCTGCGCGACGGCTGGCGCGAGTTCGTCTCCCGGCAGTGGCTCTGGGTGGTCGTCGCACAGTTCTCCGTGCTGGTCATGGCCGTGCAGGCCGCGCACGGCGTGCTCGGCCCGCTGGTGGCCACCGAACGCCTCGGCGGGGCGTTCGCCTGGTCGATGATCCTGGCGGGCGAGGCGGTCGGCATGATCGGTGGCGTCTTCATCGCGATGCGGCTGCGGCCCCGCCGTCCCATCCTGGTGGCGACGCTGCTGACCGCGCCCACGGGCCTGCCGTACCTCCTGCTCGGATCGGGCGCCCCGCTGTGGACGATCGTCGTCGGCGCGGTCGTGATGGGCGTCTGCTTCGACGTCTTCGGCGTGCTGTGGAGCACCACCATGCAGCGCGAGATCCCGGCCGAGTCCCTGTCCCGGGTCAGCTCCTACGACGCCCTGGGATCACTGATGTTCGGTCCGATCGGCCTGCTGGTGGCCGGGCCGGTCGCCGCCCTGATCGGTCCGGAGCCCGCGCTGCTCGGCTGCGCCGCGATCGTCACGCTGTCCGCCGTCGCGGCGCTGCTCTCCCCCGGCGTGCGCGGGCTGCGCGCCCCGGAGCCGGAGCCCGTCGCCGTCACGGGCACCGACACGGACACCGACACGGGCACCGACACGGGCACCGACACGGACACCGACACGGACAAGGTCCCGTCGCACTGATCCGGGCCGCCCGGATGACGGCCGGTGCCGCCGCCCGGGCCGCACCGCGCGGCGGGCGGACGCCGCTTTCCACGGGGTGCCCGGCATGGTGACGGTCCGGACCCACCGGGTAAGGGTGAATCCGGGGGCATGGCGTGACCAGGACGGTGGATACGGTTCGGGAGTCGCGGTGGTCGCAGGCGCTGCGGGTCACCGGTCTGTTCGACGCGCCCGACACGCCCGGCGCGTCCGCGCTGGACGCGCCCGCCCGGCTGGCGGCCCGGTTGCTCAGGGCGCCCGCCGCCCTGGTGGCGCTGGCCGACGGCGACCGGCTGGTGTGCCTCGGCGCGACGGGACCGGCCGGGCGCTGGACGGGACGGGACCTCGCCCCGCACCCGCCGTTCCGGTGGATCCTGGCCGCGGACGCACCGCTGGCCGTGACCGACGTGCGGGCCGACGCCCGGCTGGGCGGCATGCCCGCCGTCGACGGGCTGGAGCCGCGTGCCTGCGCCGCCTTCCCGCTGCGCGCACCCGACGGCGAGGTGCTGGGCGTGCTGTGCGTGCTGGACGTACGGCCCCGGGGGTGGGACCCGCGCGGGCTGCACCTGGCGGGAGAGGTGGCGCGTTCGGCGGAGGAGCAGCTCGCGGCGCGGTTGGACGAGGGGCGGGCACGACTGGCGGCGGCACGGCTGGGCACGGTCCTGGAACGGTCGCTCGACGCGTTCGTGTCCATCGACGCCGCCGGGACCGTGACGGCGTGGAACCCCGCCGCCGAGCGGCTGTTCGGCCACTCGGCGGACGAGGCCGTGGGACGGCCGGTGGACGAGCTGATCGTCCCGCGCCGGTTCCGGCCGCGGCTCCGTGACGAACTGGACCGGGTACGGCGAGCCGGCCCGCCGTACCCGTCCGGACGCCGGATCGAGCTGACCGCGGTCGATCGGACCGGGCGGGAGCGGCCGGTGGAGATGGCGCTACGGGTCCGCACCGAGCAGGGCGAACCGGTCCTGCACGCGTTCGTGCGCGACATCGGCCACCGGGTGGCGACGCGGCGGAGGCTGGAGCAGGAGCGGCGGTTCCTGACGGCGCTGATGGACAGCCTGGACGCCGGGGTGGTCGCCTGCGACAGCGACGGCACGGTGGTGCTGGTCAACCAGACGCTGCGGGAGATCGAACCGGCTTCGCGATCGGGCGCCGGTTCGCCCTCCCCGGAGGAGCTGAGGAAGGGCGACTGGAACGCCCTCTACGAGCTGTACGACTCCGACGGGCGGACCCCGCTGCGGCCGGAGGAGGTGCCGCTGGCACGGGCGCTGCGCGGGGAGCGGGTCGACGGCTGCGAGGTGACGGCCCGCGTGACCGGGACCGGGACGGATCTGCGCCGTTATCTGGTCAACGCCCGGCCGATCGAGGCCGCCGACGGGCGCTGCCTGGGCGCGGTGACCGCCATCCACGACATCACCGAGCGGCACCGGGCCGAGTTGCTGCGCACCGCGCAGGAGGCGGTGGCCCGGGTGCTGGCCGAGGCCGCCTCCAGCGGGCAGGTCGCCGCCGGCGTCACCGCCGCGGTCGCCGGCACGCTCGGCTGGACCTGCGGCGAATACTGGCAGGTCGACCCCGACGAGACCGTCATCCGGCGGCTGGGCCTGTGGGTCCGGCCCGGACGGGACCTTGACGCGCTGGTCCGCGACGAACCCGACGTGTTCCCGCGCGGGGGCGGTCTGGCCGGAACGGTGTGGGTGAGCGCCCGCCGGGCCTGGATACCCGACCTGGCCGCCGACCCGCTCGACTTCACCCGGAAACCGGCCGTGCTGCGCGTCGGGCTGCGTGCCGCGATGGGCCTGCCGGTGAGCAGCGGCCGGCGCGTGCTGGGAGTGCTGACCTTCTTCGCCGACACCGTCCAGGAGGCCGACGACGACCTGGCGGCCATGCTGGACGGCGTCTGCGCCCACATGGGCCGCTACCTGGAACACCGCCGCTCCCACGAGCTCGCCGTGGCCCTGGATGCCGAACGCCGCCACCTGGACCGCATCGTCACCCAGATCGACGACTACGTGTGGACGGTCGAGGTGACCGCCGACGGCACGGTCCACCCGGTCTATCTGGACTCCGACAGCAGCGTCGTGTTCGGCGGCAGGCTGCCTGCAGGCGCCGACGCCGGCGCGGTCATGGCCGAACTGGTCCACCCCGACGACCGGGAGTCCTTCGCCGCCTTCCACGCCGCCATCGCCGATGCCAGACCCGCCCGGCTGGAGTGCCGGATCATCGGGCTGGACGGGGTGACCCGGTGGGTGTGGATCCGGGCCCGGCCGCGCCGTGAGGGCGACCGGCTGCTGGTCGACGGCATCACCAGCGACGTGACCGAGCGCCGCCGCCTGGCCGAGCAACGCGAGCTCCTGCTGGCCCGCCGGCAGGAGCAGGTGCGCCGGCTGCGGGAGCTGGACCGGATGAAGGACGAGCTGGTGGCACTGGTCAGCCACGAGCTGCGCTCGCCGATCGGCGCCATCCGTGGTTACGCCTCCCTCCTGCTGGACGATCCGGAGCTGAGCACCGAGCAGCGCGCCTTCACGGACGTGATCGACCGCAAGAGCGCGCACCTGCAGCGGCTGGTCGACGACCTGCTGGATCTGGCGCGGTTGGACGCCGGACGGATCGCGCTCGAGCCGCGGCCGGTGGCGCTGGACGGACTGGTGCGCCAGGCGGTCGACGACCACCGGCCGGCGGCGACCGCCAAGCGGCTGGCGGTGCGGGCGGAGGCGGCCGCAGGGTTGTGGGTGCGGGCCGACCCGGTGAGGCTGCGCCAGGTGCTGGACAACCTGCTCTCCAACGCGGTCAAGTACACGCCGGACGGGGGCGAGGTCATCGTCATCGCCCGGCCGGGTGACGGGATCGGTGACGGCGGCGGCGGGGACGACGACGGAAGCGAGAACGGGAACGGCGGGAACAGCGGAGACGGAAGCGGGAGCAACAGCGGAAACGGAAGCGGGAGCGACGGCGGAAACGGGAGCGGGAGTGAAGACGGCCGGGGCGGCACGGTCACGGTCACGGTCGCGGACACCGGCATCGGGATCCCCGCCGAGCAGTACCCGCGGTTGTTCGGCCGGTTCTTCCGCGCGTCGACCGCGGTGGAGTCCGGGATCAAGGGCACCGGCCTGGGGCTGGCGATCACCCGGGCGATCGTCGAGGCGCACGGCGGCACCATCACCGCCTCCCCGAGGGAGGGCGGAGGAACGGTCTTCACCCTCCGCCTGCCCTCCGCCGGACCGCCCAGAGGGGAAACGCCCTGAAGGGAAACGCCCGGAAGGCGTCCTGGCCCGTCTCGGCCTCGGGATCCGGCCCGTCGGTTGCCGGTCGGTGAGGATCCGGCCCGTCGGTCCTGCCGGTCGGTGAGGATCCGGGCCGTGCTCGTGGCACAGGGCCGTGAGGATCCGGGCCGCCGGGATCCGACCGGATCGCACGACAGGGCCCCGGTGCATGGAAGCGCCGGGGCCCAAGAGTTCAACACCGTTGTTCCGACTGTCGTGTCGGATTCCTCATCCGCACGGCCGCCTCATCGAGAGGGGCGGGGCGCGGGAATCGCGTAGGCGTGACCGGAAACCACCTCCCGTTCATCCGGAACCGTTACACCCGCACGGCGGAAGCCGTTCCGCGGGTGCTCCCGATGGTGTCCGACCCTCCTTTCCGTGTCGCCGGTACCACTGCGTTCTCGCAGGCGGCACGTGGGCCGCCCGACGCGTCGGCGGCGGATCCCGCACGGCCGACGGTCATCTCACAAGGGTCATCGACATCTGCCGCATAGGCTATTTTTCCCCTGTGCACAATAAACGCTAATCACGCCGATAAAAGATGTCCACATCGGCTGACGTAGATCTTTCTTGGTGTTCGGCGCATTCGGCGGTGTCGCGACCGTGCCCTATCGGGAGGACCCGGGGAGAGCGGGGGCGGCCCGGATCAGGGCACTTCCCAGTCGACCTCGGCGCTGCCGCTGACGCGGAGCTTGCGGCGGGCGCGCTCGTAGAAGGTCGTCGTCCCCAGCCGGACGACGCGGGCGGCGGCGCGCATCGCGGTGACGGTGAGCCGGTGCCCCGGCGGCAGGTGCCCGACGACCGCGCCGTCCACCTCCACGGCCAGCCGCCCGCTCGTGGGCAGGACGTCGAGGGCGACCTCCTCGTCCGCGGAGAGCACGATGGCCCTGTTGAACGTCGAGTGGGCCGCGGCGGGAACCACGAGGAACCCCTCGACGGTCGGGGAGACGATGGGACCGCCGGCGGAGAAGCTGTAGGCCGTCGACCCCGTGGAGGTCGCCACGATGACGGCGTCGGAGGCGTAGCGGACGAAGGGGTGTCCCTGCACCGAGACCGCGACCTCGGACAGCCCGTGACCGGGGGTGCGCACCAGGGCGATGTCGTTGAACGCGGTCACCGTCGCCCCTTCCGGCAGGGTCGTCCGCACGGCCATGCGGGGCTCGACGGCGTACTGGTTGCCGTCGATGGCCGACAGCGCGGCCGACAGCTCGTCCACGTCGATCTCGGCGAGGAAGCCGAGCCGTCCGAGGTTCACGCCGAGCACGGGGGTCGGCCGCCCGGCGATGAGCCGCATGGTGCGCAGCATCGTCCCGTCGCCACCCAGGCTGACGAGCAGGTCGGCGCGATCGACCAGGGTGGCGCCGTCGACCGCGATCGCACTGCAGTCGATGCGCCCCACCTCCTCGGGCGACCCGAGCACCGTGACGTTCCGGGAGCGGGCCCACTCGATGATCGTGTCGATGGCCGTCTTCGAGTCGCGCCGCGGGTGCAGTACGAGTCCCACTGTCTCAACCATGCCCATGGGGACACCGTACGGCCGCCCGGATGATCGCAGGGCGGTCCTCCCGGACCGGAGCCGGACGTGGCGCGGAGGCGGCGCGGAGGCGGGACGACCCGCCGCGCCGTACATGATCCGGGAGCGCGGTGGCAGGGGGAGGGCGGCCCGGGCCCGCGCGGCCGGGGAATGAAAGCCGGACGGAACCGGCTGATCGTGGCAGCAGGAGAGACCGAGGAGACTGTGATGACCGTCAGCATCGCGTTCGTGCCCGAGAAGGACCTCTTCGAGGCCAAGGTGGACGGCGAGCACGCGGGACAACTGGAGTTCACCCGGCGGGACGGCGTGATCGTCTACACCCACACCGAGGTGGATCCCGCGTTCGAGGGCCGGGGTGTGGGCAGCGCGCTCGCCCGCGCGGCGCTGGACGCGGCGCGCGCCGAGGGGGCGCGGGTACGGCCCCGCTGCTCGTTCGTGAAGAACTGGATCGACCGGCACCCCACCTACGCCGGGCTGGTCGAGGAGGCCTGACTACCCGGCCGGGCGCGTCCGCCCACGACCGGTGCGGGCCGAGACCGGGCCCGGTCAGGCACGCCACCGCGGGGCCGTACGAAGCCACGACCGGTGCGGGCCGGGACCAGACCACCTGGCGTTCGCACGGGCAGCCCGGAGAACGAGGACGGCGAGGACGGCCACGCGGCGGGCCCGTGGCGGATCGTGATGCCGTGAACGCCCAGGGTGTGGAATCGTGATGAAAATCACGCAGTGCGCGCAGATTCGCCGCTCTGGGATCAAGCGCCTTCCTGGCCGGGCTGCCGTTCCTTGCTAGGCTGCAAGGAACCGTTTGGAACCGGGCGTTGTCTCACCCCGGCAGGTGAGACCGTCGAGAAGTGGGGTCACACCGTGAAGAAGCTGCTCGTTCTGGCGCTCGTCGCCCTTGGGGGGCTGCTGGTCTGGCGTAAGGTGCAGGCTGACCGCGCCGAGCTCGATCTGTGGACCGAGGCGACCGGCAGCGATAACTGACCGAAGCGGCTGCCGATCAAGGTGTGCCCACGGTCCTGAAGCAAGGTTGGGGGAATGGCACCCATCAAGCTTGCCTGTCTGGATCTGGCAGGCACCACGATCGGTGATGTCGCCATGGTCGAACGGGCGTTCGCCGAGGCGATCGCCACGCAGGGCATCGTGCCCGGGACCGGCGCGTACGCACGTGCCATGGTGCATGTGCACCGGTCCCGGGGCTGCCCCAAGATCGACGTTTTCCGGGGCATCTTCCCCGACAACGAGGCCCAGGCGCAGGCGGCCAACCTGACCTTCGAACGTTCCTACCAGGGCGCGATCGACCGTTCGGGACTCCTTCCCGTCCCGGGCACCGTGGAGGCGCTGGAGAAGCTCCAGGGCTCCGGCGTCAAGGTCTGCCTCATCACCGGATTCAGCCGGTCGACCCTCGACCACGTGCTGGCCGCGCTGAGCTGGTCCGACCGGATCGACCTGGCGCTGAGCCCGGAGGACACGGGCGGCCGGGGCCGTCCGAGGCCCGACATGGTGCTCACCGCGCTGCTGCGCCTCGGCGTCGAGGACGTCCGCGAGGTCGCGGTCGCGGGCGACTCGGAGAGCGACATGCTCTGCGGCCGCCGGGCGGGCGCTTCGGTGATCGCCGGCGTCCTGACCGGGAGCCACAGCCGGGAGCGGCTCGTCAAGGGCGGCGCCACCCACGTCCTGGACTCCATCGCCGACTTCCCCGGCCTCGTCCTCGGCGACGACCTGACCGCGCACCGCACTCCCGCCTCCTCCGTCCGCTGACGTCCCCGGCGCTGGCGCCGGCCGACCGGAAGGCCGTACGGCGTGCGCGCAGCGCCACTCCGTGAGCGGGACGTATCGCACCTCGCAGCGTTCGGCCGAAGCCGTCGGACGAAGCCTCCGATCGGAACGGCCGGCCACGACCTGCCGGTCCTGCCTGGGACGACCAGGTGCTCGGTCCCGTACGACCTGCTGCCCCGGGGCCGGTGTCGCCCCCGGGGCCACAGAGCGGATCGTGGATCGGCGTCCGTGCCGACGGGAGCGTTATATGCTGTCCTGGCGGTGTGCGATGAGCACGGACTCGCCGTTCACGGTGTTTCCTCGGGTCACGTCACCCGCAGAGGGGCCTTAGCTCAGTTGGCAGAGCGCCTGCTTTGCAAGCAGGATGTCAGGAGTTCGAATCTCCTAGGCTCCACCACCTCCACGACACGAAAAAGCCCAGGTCAGGCACGGTTGCCTCACCTGGGCTTTGATCTTCATTCGGTCTCGTCCGGCTCCCGTGCCCGTTGCGTGCCCGATCGCTCCCCGAGTGCCCCACGGGCGAGGCCGTCGAGCTTGCGGGCGACTTCCCGTTGCCGCTCGTCCGTCGAGTGTTGATAGATCATCGCGGCGCGCGTGCTGGAGTGGCCCATGCGCTCCATCAGTTCCCGGATCGACGCCCCGGCGCTCGCGGTGAGGGTGTTGCCGGTGTGCCGCAGGTCGTGAAAGTGGATCTTCGGAAGGCCCGTGTCCTTGAGCGCCTGACTCCAGACACGGCGGTTGAAGTTGGTGTTGCGGAGCGGTCCGTCATCCGGACCCGCGAAGATCAGACCCTTGTCCCCGTCCTGGGTGAAGTCCTTCACGTGCTCCCGCAGGTCCTTGATGATCAGTTCGGGGATCACCACCGTTCGCCTGCCTGCCGCGGACTTGGGTTCGGTGAAGACGAGGCCCTTGCCGGTGATCTGCATCAACTGGCGTTCCACCCGCACGGTTCCGGCGTCCAGATCGAGGTCTCGGCGCTGGAGGCCGGCCAGCTCGCCCCACCGCAGACTGCCGAAGGTCGCCAGGAGCACCAGCGCCCGGTAACGCGGTTCAATCGCGTCGGCGAGCTTGTAGACCTCGGCGATCGTGAGCACCGGGCGTTCCGGTGACTTCTCCTGACCGGCGCCCTTGATCCGGCACGGGTTCCGCTTGATGAGCTGGTCATCCACAGCTGTGGACAGAATCGCCTTCAGCAGCCGGTACGCCTTGGCGACGGTCACCTCACTGACCTTCGCGTCGAGCAGCTTCTTCCGCCACCGCCGGACCTGCGGGTCCTTGATCTCGTTCAGCGCCTTCTCCCCGAAGGTGGGGACGAGGTGAGCCCGGAGGAGGTAGCCGTACAGCTCGACCGTCCGGGGACGGAGGTTCGGCCGCTCCTCGATCCAGGCGCGGCCGTACTCGCCGAGCGTGATCTTCCCCGCGTCCGGGTCGATCCACTCACCGTCGAGGATCTCCGTCTCTTTCCTGGTCAGCCAGACCTCGGCGTCCTTCTTCGTCGCGAAGGTCTCCGGGGCCGGGCGGTCCACCCCGTCAGGGCCGGAGTAGCGAGCCTGCCACCGGCCCGAGGGCAGTTGCCGAACGCGGCCGAAGCGCCGCTTGGCGGGCTTCCTCTTGCGCGGCCGCCGGGGCTCTTCATCGGGCGCGGTGAGTGCGGTCTTGGCCATTACGCAGCCCTCCTGCGTCGCGTGGTGGTGATCGGCTCGACAAACCCCGCCGCGATGAACGCCTCAAGCGCCGCTTCGGGGATGCGGACGTTGCGCCCGATGTGGACGAAGGCGATCCGGCGTTCCTCGATCAGGCGACGCGGGAAACGGACCGTGGTGTTCAGCCGTTCGGCGGCTTCCTCGACGGTCAACAGCCGGCCCCGGGCCAACTCGGGAAGCGGAGAGGCAGGCTCGTTTTTCGTCATGCCGCCTCTCTCATCATCGAAGGGACTTGTCCGGCTGCTTTCTCTTGCAGGGCGAGGAGGGTTGCGCGCCACCGCTGGCGTTCGGCGACCATGCGCAGCAGCCGCAGGGCGAGTGAAGGCACGTCTCCGTCTCCGGCCGGGACGGGCTTCCAGAGGTAGCGGTGCGGGTCGATCGGTTCATCGGTCAGGCCGAGGGCCTCCAGGACCCAAGTACGCCGGTCGCGCTTGTGCTCGGCCAGGGTCTTGTTCGACCACTTCCGGGAGACCAGGACCCGGCGTCCGGCGTAGCCGAGGTGTTCGGGCTTGTGGGCCTTGCCCCGGCACCGACCCGGCGCCATGCCCGGCTTGGCGCCCTTGGGCTGCACGCCGTAGCGCAGCCAGTTCGGGCAGGCCGGTGAGCACGGTTCGTACCGGAGCGCTTCGACCAGCCGGGCCGCGTGGTCCCGCCGGGCAGCGTCGTCGGTATCGAGGCTCTCGCCGAGGGACTTGGTCAGGTACTTCGACAGGTAGCGGATGCACTGGTCGGCGTCCGGGGTGCCGGCCAAGACGCCTTGGACGTCGACCTGGTCGCCGAAGCGCAGCACGTGCAGGGGTTCGGCGTCCTCGTCGGCGTCGAGCCGGTCGAGGGCCTCATTCCAGGTCGGCAGCAGCTCTCCCGTTGCGGGGTCGATGTAGTCGCCGTTCTGCCCGTCCGGGTAGGTGCCGCCCTCGGGGAGATCAGCCCGTGGCGTCCACACCGGCAGGTGGTCGCCCTCGAAGCGGATCTCATCGACGGTTGGCCACCACACCTGGTGATAGGTCGCGGCGGCGATCTGCTTGATCTCCGCGCGGGGCAGGGTTCCGCGCACCGCCATGTGCAGATGCGGGGCGAGCCGCTTCTGAGGCTCCACGGATGCGAAGTACTGCACGTCGTATCCGGCGACGCGGCGGAGGTTCTGCACGAACCGGTCGACCAGCTTGGAGAAGTGCAGCGCGTCCCGAGCCGCCCGCCGGTAGTCGTAGGTGGCCGGGTCGACCGGCACGCCCTGGCCGGCCCGGATCCGGCCGTAGGACGGCAGGGTGAGGGTGATGAACATCGACGGCCGGTAGACCTTTCCGTCCGTGCCGGTGAAGGTCCGCCCGAGCGTGGTGTGCTGCATGGCCCGCTTGGGCAGGTCCGGGGCGTCCTGCCGCCGCCGGGTCGACCGGGAGCGCTTGCCCGCGTTGCGGCCGGACAGGCTGCCGCGTATCCCGGCCGCGCGGATCTCCTCATCGATCCCGGTGATCGCCTCGTCCCAGTCGGCGACCTCCTCGGGTGTACCGTCACGTTCCGCCGCGTCCCGCTTGGCCTGCACGTCGGCACGGAACTCGATCAGCCACCGCTGCTGCTCGTCTGCCTCGTCCGGCGTGCTGGCCGGTTCGGCGTCCAGGTGCCAGCCCTCCCGGCACTGGGCCATGCGCAGGTAGCGGTTGCGCTTGGCGCACGGCGGGCACACGGTCTCCCGGGTGGCCCCGCACGGGACGTTGACGTCCTCGCTCTGCCCGGTACGCACGTCGAGCCGCCGCAGCACGATCGGCCGGATGCACACGCCGTTGTGCTTGGCGATCTCCACCGCCACGTCCAGCGCGACCGGCATCCGCTGCCGCTGCGCCCGGGAGATGGAACGGTCGGTCGTCGGGGCGGTCATTCGTTCACCTCCTCACGGTGGATCTCGGCCAGGTCCGCCGCCAGCCGATAGACGGCCCCGTACGGGTCGGTGCTGATGGAGGGGTTGGACAGTTCGAAGGCCACCACCCTCTGCGTACGGCGAGGCCCCAGCAGCGCCAGGACGGGCCGCTCGCAGATGCGGGTGATCTCCTCGTCGGTGCCGTAGAAGCAGACCCTCATGCCGCCACCGCCTCGGCCATGGCGCGGATGTCGGCGTCGGAGACGTAGGCCGCGCGCACCCGGATCGGATCCGGGGAGGCTTCCAGGCGGACGTAGCCGACGCCCGCGCCCTGCTGCGGGATCGGGGAGATGTGGTCGGCCAGCGCGCCCCGGTCCCGGGCGCCGTCGCCGAGCACCATGTCCACCTGTTCGGACTCATCGAGCCGGATAGCGATCTTGTCGGGGAACAGGTTCCGGATGGTGAGCACGTCCTTGCGCGGGTCCTGGAGCGCCGCCATCACCCCGACCCCGACCGCCCGCCCTTGCGTGGTGAGCGTGGCCAGCGCGGCGGAGATGCGCTGCTTCAAGGCCCGGTCGGACTGGTAGGCGGTCAGGAACGCCACCTCGTCGACGACCACCAGGACGAACGGGTCCTCCGGTGTCGGGGTGTGGGAGCGCTGTTGGCCGGCGAACCGGTCGGCCCGCTCCTGCATCACCGCCACGGCCGCGTCCAGCAGGTCGGCGCACTGCTCCGGGGTCGCCGCGTAGCGCTCGCCGAACAGGGCACGGCCGAAGGACAGCTCCATGCGCTTGGGATCGAGCGCCCAGATCTGCACCAGGCCCGCACGGACGGCGGGAAGCAGACCGCGGATGGTCGACCAGATGACCGAGCCCTTGCCCGCTCCGGTGGCCCCGGCGACGAGGACATGGGTGCCGTGGACCTTGAGCAGCCACGGGGAGCCGTCCTCGCGGGTGCCGACTCGCACCGGCCCCACGGATACCTCTTCCGGGATCGGCATCGCCGGAAGCGGTGTGATCAGGGGATCATGCCGGGGGAAGACGAGCACCAGGCGGCCCGCCCGCGCGATCGAGACCCGGCAGGAGCGCGCGCCGAAGCCGTGCGCCAGGTGGTCGGTGCGGTCGGCCCAGTCCTTGACCGCCTGACCGTGCAGCATCTTGACCGTCACGACGTCGGCCCAGGAGGTGCAATGCACCCGCACCAGGTGGGGGAGGTAGTCCCGGCCGCGCAGGTGTCGCCCGAGCCCGGAGACGACCATCACGGCCTGCCAGTGCCGCCGGTAGATCCACACGAAGCGCCAGAAGGCCAGCAGTGGCCAGCCGACCAGCCGCAGGAACGAGGGCCGGTGCACCGAGCACCACAGCGCCAGCGTGGTCACGGCCGCCGCGATCAGGACCAGGCCCGTCCGCCAGCCGTACAGCCAGGCCACCGCGCACGGGATGGCGACGACGGCCGAGGCGATCGGGTGCCGCCACAGCAGTCGGACCAGACCGGCGAGCAGCCGAGCCGTGAAGATGACGAGCGTGACGAACGCCGGGGTCCGCACCACAGCGGGGCGGAACACCACGGCGGTATCAGGGGTGGTGGAGACGAGGTGCTGTGCCTCGTCACCGGGCATCTTCTTGAACATTAGACTTCAGTCCTCTCTTGAATCGCATCTGGGGAGACCAGGGGCCGCCGGAATGCCAGTTCCAGCGGCCCCGCTTTCGTTGTCAGGCCGCGATGTCCTTGCCGGCCGGGGCGTGCTTGGCCGGTCCGGCGGTGCGGGGAGCCCGCATGGACGTGGCCCGGATGGAGTAGGCCAGGCGGCCGGTGGACTGGTTGACGTACGGGGTGACGGTCATGCCGTCGAACTCGACCGGGGTGATCGGCAGGCCGGGCACCGGGGGCGGGGGAACCGGCTGGACCGGGGCGAGGATCTTGACCGCCACCGTCTTCTGGCTGATCTTGACGGCCGGGTCGGCGTCCATGACGGCGATCTGCCAGACGAGTTCGCCGGTGGTCTTGTCCTTGGCGTAGACGGTCCGGCCGTTGGTCGAGGCGTCGAAGTCCTTGACCTGCTCGACCTCGCCGACGAGGTAGCAGCCGTGCGGGAAGACCTGGTCGAAGCTGACGGGGATGGGTCCCTGAAGGGCCATGACATGTACTCCTAGCTTTACAGAAGGCGCTTGTTTTTCAACCTGACCTATCAGGTTGCTCCACAAAGATAGGTCGCCCAACCTGTCATGTCAAGTTGAGTTACAGAGGAGATCGGTCAGGTGATGTCAGGTCAGGGGGTAGGCGTCACGCAGTTCGTGACGATCCCCCGGAAGGACCGCGTCGACGAGCTGGAGCGCCTTGCCGTCGGCGTCATGTCCGGTCACCACGAGGTTCAGCACAGGCGCACCGGCCGGCATCTTCAGGGCGTGCGCCTCCTCCGCCGTGGCCGAACGCGCGAGGGTGCGCTCCATGGCGTAGTCCAGCCGCAGCCGCTTACGGCCGTACAGATGGCGCCGGATTCCCTCGTCCATCGGTTCGGGCGAGGTCAGCTTGGTCCCGGTGACCAGGTCGATGGGGAACCACGCCGACACCAGCTCTATGGGGCCGTCCTCATCGCTCAGGACGTACTGCCGCAGGAAAGCCTTGGACCCGGCGGGCAGCTCAAGCAGGGTGGTGACCCGGACAGGGGCAACGATGATGCCGGCTTGCAGCAGTTCGGCCGAGGACTCCGATTCGGCCAGATCGAGAAGACGCTGACCCGGGTATGCGCGCTCCAGGTTCAGCGCGGGCACCTTCCCGCGCACGAACGAACCGCGCCCCGTCTGGGACTCGATCAGGCCCTCTTGGCGGAGCAGCCGCAGCGCCTCGATCACCGTGGGCCGCGACACGTCGAACTCGGCGACAAGCTGGCTTTGGGAGGGCAGCATCATCCCCGGCGGATAGGTCCCGTCCGCGATGCGTGACCGCAAAGCGTTCAGCACCCGCTCGTACTTGAGGCCGTCCCCGCGTGGAGCTGCCATTACAACCGCCTTACCAGCTTTAACATGTTCTATCAGGTTGAGCGTAGCATCAGGGTCCGGATCTTCCACCCCTCGCATGAACATGGAAGGCCCGGCAAGCCTGGGTGTGGGAGGGCAGGCTTACCGGGCCAGGGACGCGGAGGCGAAGGACACACCGGGGCGTCGGACGCACGCCCGCAGCGGTCAACCTCGCTGCCGCGCCTGCTCCGGCGGATCGTCGGTGACCAGATCGAGCACCTCACCCGGCACACTGACCGTCCGGCACTGCTCTTCGATGCGCTTCTCGGCCGCCAGACGGCCGGCCAACTCCTCCAGGGTCCGGCCGCACCGCACGTAGGACAGCCCGCGGCGCATGCTCTCCTGGGACAGGTCGTCTCGGCGCACCGCGTACCACCCGCCTCCCAAAGCCGCCGAGATCCTCCACCGCCTGCCGTAGACGGCGTTCAGCTCGTTGACGGTCACGCCGATCACCTCGGCTGCGCAGGCGCGGCGAGATGCTGCCCGCGCAGGTCGACCGGTCGCCGATCGTCCGGGAGCACGCATTGGACCTCTTCGACCAGCTTCGACGACGGGTGAGCGCCACGCAGCTCCGCATACCGGACGGCGACCCGGCGAGCGGCCGTCAGCGGATCACTCACCGGACTGTAGGCATAAAGCCGACGCCCGCGCGCCGAGGTGTTCCCCGACCACCAGTGATAGGAGACCCCGTTCGTCCAGACGACCAGGTCGATCCAGACCGAAACCAATGCGACCCCGGCACCGCAGTGAATATCAGCGGGCATTCCCAGATTGCGCAGTTCCTCAGCGAGGCGCGCGGCGGCATATGAAGGATCGCCAGTCGCGGACTCAGCCGGTCGCCACCAAACAAGTGTGTCTGTCATGTTCCCTGCCGTCCGGTTCCGGAGCAGTCGAAGCAATCACTGCGCGTTCTCCGCGCACGTCGACCATCGATGACCTGCACGCCGTAGGCCGCGCTCACCTGCGCATATCGCCACCCCTTGCCCCGGCAGGCCGAGCAGCAGCCCTCCTGGCCGGTCTCGCGTGTGCCCGTCGTGTCCACTCCTTTTCCTCCGTCGTCATGGACGTTTTCTCGGTATGCCGAGACACTAGGAAGCAGTGGCCGCTCCGCCCCGGAAAAGAATTCCGGGGTCCCCGAGTTATCCATGCGAGGCTGACCGGTATGCGAGGCATGACGGATCACCTGACCATCGGGGAACGCGTGGCGTGGTACCGCCGACGGCGCGGAATGTCACAGGAAGTCCTGGCCGGCCTTGTCGGCCGCACGGTCGATTGGCTCAGCAAGGTCGAGAACGACCGGATTGATCTCGACCGGCTGTCGGTCATCAAATCTCTGGCGGTCGCCCTGGACGTCGCCCTCGGCGACCTTCTCGCCGAGCCGTCCCTGCTCGACTGGAGCCCCGACAGCGGGGACCGCACCGTCCCGGCTCTGCGGGCGGCGATCACCGATTACCGCCAGCTCACCCCGCTCGCCGCTCTCGCCCAGGCGCACGAGCCGCCCAGCCTCACCGAGCTGCGCAGCGAGATCGCCGACGTCTGGCACGCCTACCAGGCATCCCGGTACGGCCTCGTGGTCCGCCGCCTTCCGGCCCTGCTCGCCGAGGCCCACCACGCCGCCGGCGCCTACCAGGGAGACCGGCACACTCAGGCGCTCAGCCTGCTGGGCCAGACCTACCACGCAGCCGCCACCATCCTCGTCAAGGTCGGGGAGACCGACCTCGCGTGGATCGCCGCCGAACGCGGTCTGACCTACGCCCAGAACTCCGGCGATCAGATCGTGGTCGCCTCACTCCTGCGCTCGGTCACCCACGCCCTGCTCTCCAACGGCCGCTACGACGCCGCCTCCCAACTGACCAACGACGCCGCCGGACTCCTCCAGTCAGATTTGTCCCAGGCCAGCCCGGAACTGCTGTCGGTGTACGGCACGCTCTTCCTCGCCGGATCGATGGCGTCCGCCCGCGCCGAGGATCGCACCACCACCCAAGCCTTCCTGAAGGAGGCCGCGGAGTCCGCCCGTCGCCTGGGTGGTGACGCCAACCACGTGTGGACCGCGTTCGGCCCGACCAACGTGGCCATCCACCAGGTGGCGACCGCCATCGAGTTAGGAGACGTCCAGGTAGCCATCGACCTCGGTCCCGGCCTGGACACCAGCGCTCTGCCGATCGAGCGCCGCGCCCGTCACGGGATTGCCGTCGCGCAGGCGTTCAGCCTGTGGAACCGCACCGACGAGGCGTTGGAGGCACTCCTTCAGGCCGAGCACCTGGCCCCCGAGCAGATCCGCCACCACTACCTCAGCCGCCAACTCGTCCTGAGCTGGATCCGCCGGCAGAAGGGCAAGCCCAGCCACCGGCTCAGCGACCTGGCCCGCCGCCTGCGCGTCACCTGAGCCACCCTCCGCACGGGGCGGACTTCCCGTACCGTAGGGATCATGACCGGACAAGAGACCCCGCCCATGGCCACCCCCCGAGCCGCAGCCGGGGCACTCTTCTTCGACGAGCACGGCCGCCTGCTCCTGGTCCGCCCCCACTACAAGGACTACCGCGACCTTCCGGGCGGCTACATCGAACCCGGCGAGACCCCGTTCCAGGCGTGCGTGCGCGAAGTCCACGAAGAACTAGGCATCCAACCGCCGATCGGCGACCTGCTCGTGGTCGACTGGGCGCCCCATCCGCAGGAAGGCGACAAGGTCCTGTTCCTCTTCGACGGAGGGATCCTCAGCCCGAGCATGCGCGACAGCATCCGCCTCGGCGCCGACGAACTGGCCGGCTACGACTTCCACCCCGTCGAGGAACTGCCCGGCCTCCTGATCGAACGCCTCGCCCACCGTGTCACGGCCGCCGTCACCGCCCGCAGCCTCGGCCGCCCGCTGTACCTGGAGCACGGCCAGCAGTTGCCGAACTAATCTCCTTGGGATTGATCAGAAGAAGCGGCCTTGATCGGGGTAACGATGTCAGATGCTCTCGCACAACTCGTGTTGTCCTTCACGGATGAGGAGTTGGTCGTGAACCCGGAGGACGTGAACGCCGAGGCGCGCGGCAACCTGATGATGATTGACTTCGAGCCGGAAGACTTCGATCTGCCGTCCGTGGCGCAAGCCCTTGTCACAGTTGGTGCACACCTTCGTGCGCAGCTCATCGCAATCCCCAGGCCGATGACCTTTTACGCCTGGTACGACGAGCAGGCGGGCCAGCTGCGTTGCTCGGTGGCCTCTGTCGAGCCGGATGATCTGCCGTTCGGGGGCCGGTTTCAGCTCGTGGGGAGTCCTGCGCCTGTCCTCGCCTTGATGGCTGCTGACGCGCAGCCCGGAGTGGTGCCCTGGGAAGATCTGACGGAGGTCACCGCAGAGGAGAACGCAGACTCGGACGAGGAGACCAGACTGCCGTTCCCCGTGTTCGCTGTGAGACTGACGCGGTCCTGACGGGGCCGTTGCATTGCCGAATTGTTCTTATAGGTATCAAGGCGGCGGCGCGCCGCGCCGCCGCACGGCCCAGCGTCGCGGACCCCGGCCGCGCTGCGGCCTGGGGGCCGGTCACGGCCGGGGCCGCACTCGGGCCGCCCGCCGCACCGCATCCACGTCGCACCTACCGAACGCACCGCAGACAGGCCGCCCCGCCGGGAGGGCCCTGCGCTCTCGCGCTTACGGCGAGTCGCAGAGGCGCCGATCCATCGGCGGATTCGGCTCCGTCGGTAATCCGACGTCGCGGTTCGGTTCAGACGGGGACGCAGTGATCGCCGTGGCGGGTGGTCCCGGCGCGGCTGAAGACGGCTAGAGGCAGTTGGGGATAGAGGCCCGCCGGCAACAGGGCGATCTGTCGCCAGCCCAGGCGTTGGTAGAGCCGGGCGGCTGGGACATCAGGGGAAGTGATCAGCCACGTGGCAGGTCGGCCAGCGGTCGCTGCACTCAACAGGGCCCGCCCGAGACCGCGGCCCCGGGCATCGGGGTGGACGAACAACTCAGCCACCTCGAACGCATCGCGCATCAGGAGGCAGGCGGCATTTGGGCCAAGCGTGCCGATGATCGCCTCGTACAGGTGGTTGCCCGTCAGATCTGCCGGGGTGGGCCAGCCGTAGCACGCGCCGGTCAGCCGGTCGTTGTCTCGGGTGGTCCAGGCGGTGAAGCCGGGTCGAGTGAGCGACTGGGCGAGTCGGGCGGGATAGGCGCGCAGTTGCTCGGGGGTCTCCGACCAGGGCGGGACGCCATAGCAGCGTTCGTACAGTGCGATGATGTCGGCCGATAATCGTGAGGTGTCAGCGGCGTCGTGACGGTGGCACGAGTGGGACATCAGCGTCCTTGCTGCCGGGTCCGGCCGGTTCACGTCTCGGCCGCACCGAGAAACCGGCCGGGCGGGGGATAGGGTTCGGTACCCGCCCGCCGGTTGGACCATCACACAAGGAAGGCCGGCGGGCGGGCACCGGGTTCACGGAGCCCGGGATCCGGGCGGTGCCGTCAGGAAGCGGTGCCGGTGGCGTTCTTGGCGGCGGTGTAGCGGGCGATGACGTCGTTCCAGTTGATCAGGCCCCAGAGTTTTTCGACGTAGTCGGGGCGCACGTTGCGGTACTGCAGGTAGTAGGCGTGCTCCCAGGCGTCGAAGACCAGCAGCGGCGTGGTGTTCATGCCGACGTTGCCGTGGTGGTCGTAGACCTGCTCGACGACCAGGCGCCGCCCGAGCGGCTCCCAGGCGAGCACGCCCCAGCCGGAGCCCTGCACGGTCGCGGTAGCGGTGGTCAGCTGCTTCTGGAACGCCTCGAAGGAGCCGAAGTGCTCGGTGATGGCGTCGCCGAGCTCGCCGTCGGGGCGGTCGCCGCCGTCCGGGGACAGGTTCTGCCAGAAGATCGAGTGCAGGACGTGGCCGGACAGGTTGAAGGCGTAGGTCTTCTCCAGCCCAACGAGGTTGCCGAACTCGCCCTTGTCGCGGGCCTCGGCCAGGCGCTCCAGGGTGTCGTTGGCGCCCTTGACGTAGGCGGCGTGGTGCTTGGCGTGGTGCAGCTCCAGGATCTCCCCGGTGATCGCCGGCTCCAGGGCGGCGTAGTCATAGGGCATGTCCGGCAGGGTGTAGTTCCCCATCGGTGCGCTCCTTCGTGATCGTCGTAGATGCAACTTACTTGCAATAGCAGTATCTAAGCAACAATTCTTGATCTCGGGGAGACCACTCCGGTCCTCCATGCAACTTGTCCGCGCTGGCGAACCCCGATCGGGTCCAGGTCAATCAGCGACAGCCCTCACGATCGCCTGATGGTGGCTGACCTCCGCGCGGGGTCGGGGGCGATCGACGGTCTGGGGCTTCGTTCCTCAGCCCCAGCCCACCGAAGGCGTGGTTGGCCGCCGTTCAGGGCGATGGGGAGGCGTGCAATATACGTGCAATGATCAAGGCCGTTGCCGATGCGGAGAGCTGCTCTGCCGCAGGTCAGGCACAGTGCGCCGTCGGGAACGGTCACGCCCTGTAAAACCGTCGACGGTTCGGCGCCGTGCCCGTCGCGTGCCCGATGGGACGGGAAACGAGGGGGAACAGCGGGAAGTCACGGGGAACGCGATCAGTGCCGTGATCTGCGTCTTCGCTGGTGGCCCATGATCGGCATGCGTCTTTGCAAGCAGGATGTCAGGAGTTCGAATCTCCTAGGCTCCACCCCAGCTCGAAGGCCACCTCCCATGATCGGGAAGTGGCCTTTTCGATCTTATACAGCAGCGAAATACAGCAACGGCCCCGACCTTGAGCAGCGCGAGGGCGTCCATGCCGTCAGGCCGACTACTCCTGAGGGATCGGAAAGCCGTACAGACTGGAGATCTCTCGGAGAGCTCGGCACAGGCTGACTGCACCGGGGCATAGTCCTTGTACTGGAGCTTGACGCTGGCGTAAGGCTTGTTGCCGCACGCACCGCGCTGAGGGCCGGTGTTGTGCCACCCGCACAGACCCTTGTGGCCGGTCATGTCCTGGTGCGGCGACCGTCGCCTGCTTGGAGCACGCGCTGGTGTCGGCGTACGCCTGAACGTGCTCAACCCGTACAGGTGAACGTGCTCAGTTGATGATGCGCTGACCACGGGCTCTCGTCGGTCCGCAATGGACGGTCGACGGCATCGGTCGGCAGGGCACTTCTCATGCCACCTTGATGACGACTTTTCCTGAGGCGTGACCGTTCTCGACGGTGGCGAGGGCGGCCGGGGCGTCGGAGAGCGGGTGGACCGCGGTGATCACGGGTGCGAGGACTCCGTCGAGGGCCAGCCGGGCGGACCGTTCCAGGTTCTCGCGGTCGAGGCGACGCTCGATGAAACGCCCACCGACATCGGGCACAGACATGTCACCCACGGCGATGACGGTGCGGGGATCCCGGGCCAGCGGAGCGACCGTCCGCAGCGAGGTGCCTCCGACCAGGTCGACGATCCCGTCGAAGCCGTCCGGAGCCAGCTCACGTGCTGCGGCGACGACGTCCTCGGCGGTGTAGTCGATGAACCGCACCCCGATGGCTTCGGCGTGCTCGCGCTTGGCGGTGCTCCCGGTTCCGATCACACGCAGCTCGCGCCCGATGGCCAGCCGGGCGACGGCGAGGCCGACCCCGCCCCCGACCCCGTTGACCAGGACCGTGGCGCCGACCGGGAGGCCGAGCTGGTCGAGCGCATCCACCGCGGTCGTCCCGGCCACTGGCAGCGTTGCCGCCACGGTCGCGGACAGGCCCGCCGGAATACGCGCGGTGTTCGGCGCGGACAGCACCGTCGTCTCGGCGTAGGTGCCGCCACCGGTGAGTGCGAAGCCGAAGACCGCGTCACCCACCTCGAGCCCGTCAACGTCCTCGCCCCGGGCGAGAACGGTTCCCGCTGCCTCCATGCCCAGCACACGGGGGAACGGACGTCCGCCGTCGAGCCCGGGGACCGAACCCGAGCGCAGGGCGTGGTCGAGGGGGTTCACGCCGGCGACGTGGACCCGGATCAGCACCTCGCCGCGACCGGGGTCGGGATCGGGACGATCGAAGAACTCCTGCACCTCGGGCCCGCCATGCTTGCCGAAACCCCACGCTTGTCCCATTCTCTGCCGCCTCCCGTATGACCGACCCGGCGATTCCGGGCTCTGCAGCCATCCTCACCCCTGACATTGATGTAAGGGGCAACCGAGTGAGACGCAGGTCACAGCATCAGGCCGAACGTGCCACCGGTTCCGCGGTCGTGGACAGCTCCGCCCGGTGCCGGCTGTTGGCCTTGATCAGCACGTCGAGTGCATCCCGGGCTTCGATCAAGTGCGCGATGTCGGTGTCGATCCGGTCGCGCTCGCGCATCATCGCCGTGAACGTCTCCTCGGCGACGCCCAGGTCACCTGGGACGTCCACACACGGCAGCACAGTCGTGATCATCCGGCTGGACATACCCGCGTCGAACAGCTGTCGGATGAGCGACACGCGCTGGACCGCGGCATCGGAATAGTGACGTTGCCCGGCGTCGGAGCGTGAGCTGGTCAACAGGCCCTGCTCTTCGTAGTACCGCAGTGAGCGCGGACTCACGCCCGTGCGCTTGGACAGCTCGCCGATCCGCATCCCCGAGAGTCTACGCGCGTGCTCCACGTTCAGACCGCCGACGAGTCATGGACGCAACCAACGGACGCACCTACCTGCGCGTCACCACCGCCCACGACCGACACCGCCGACGCAGCCAACGCGTGATCCCCATGAGCGCCGAGCTGTTCCACGTCATCGCCTCGATCATCCGGCGGCGCACGCGCAGGGGCCGGACGATCGAGCTGATCAAGCGCTTCGACTACCACGACAAGGTCTGGAGCGCACCGCTGCCGTTCCTGCTCCAGCGCCGGCACGGCTCCACCCGGCGGATGATCTCTCCCGCCACCGTGTTGCATCAGCTCAGGCGGCGATGCGAGGAACTCGCCGAGCACCACACGCAGTTCCGGACCGTGCGCTTCACCCCGCACGACTTCCGCCGGATTTTCACCACCGAGCTGGTCAACAGCGGCCTGCCGATCCACATCGGCGCCGCCTTGTCGGAGCACCTCAACATCCAGACCACCCGCGGCTACGTCGCCGTCTTCGACGAGGACGACGTTCGCCACCACACCGCTTACTTCACCAACCGCCGTACCTTGCGCCCCGGCGACGAATACCGCCAGGCCAGCACCCGAATACCGCCAGGCCAGCACCGAGGAACGGCAAGAGTTCGAGGAACACTTCGACAAGCGCAAGGTCGAGCTGGGCTCATGCGGCCGGCCCTACGGCACCCCATGCCAGCACGGGCACGCCTGCATCCGCTGCCCGATGCTGAACGTGAACCCCAAGATGCTCGACCGGATCAACGAGATCGAGACCGATCTCCTCGCCCGTCGCGAACGCGCCGAAACCGTGGGTACACAGGCCGTCAACCCCTGCTTGTCCGCCTACCACAAGCCGCACGCCGATGCAGGTCACAAGCTGGTGCGCTGCCTCAGGGTGCCCGTGTGCCGTCCGACATCCAGCCCTTTCTCGGCCGCCCACCCGTCGTCGTGACAGGTCGCCAGATGCCGATCGGCCGCGTCGCCGATCAGCGACACCACCGTGCCGGTCTCGCCCCTGGCCCGCATGCGCTCCACCAGCTCCAGCGCCGCCCACAACGCGGTGCCCGAGGAGGCGCCAACCGGCAGCCCGGTCACCTCGCGGATGTGCCGGGCCGCCGCCAGACTGGCCGCGTCGGGCACGGGGACGACCAGGTCCACGAGGTCGGGCCGGAAGCCGGGCTCGATGCGCGGGCGTCCGATGCCCTCGATCCGCGAGGGCATCCCGGTGCCGTAGTCGGGCACGTCGAGTGTCCATCCTGGAAAGTAGGCCGAATTCTCGGGATCCGCCACCGCGACCCGGCAGTCCTCACCGTGGGCCCGGATCCACCGGCCGAGGGTGGCCGAGGTCGCTCCGGTGCTCGCACCCGTCACCACCCAGTCCGGCCGCACCTGCCCGAACAGCTCCTCCGCCAGGTCGTGCGGCGCGGCCCGCCCGAACTGGTCCAGGAAGTGCCCGTCGATCTCGCGAGCGGCCTTGTAGATCGCCAGCGGCGGCGTCACGAATCGGCATTCCCCGCCCAGTTCCTCCACCGGCCGCGCCCGCGCCTGGGTGCGCTCGCCCGGCATGACCACGATGTACGGCAGCCCGAGCCGCCGCGCGAACCACGCCTGGGCCACGGCCGCGTTGCCGCCGGTCGCCTCCACCACGGTCACGCCCTCGGTGACCGACCCGTCGAGCACGGCCCGGCGGAACAGCGCCCTGGCGTGCCGGTGCCGCAGGCTCCCCGTCGGTTGCGCGGACTCGTCCTTCAGCAGCAGCCTGATCCCGGGCGCCGATACCGGGAAGTCAATCAGCGGGGTGGGCTCACCCACCGCCAGCACGTCGAACGCTCGCGTGTTCCAATTCACCATCCCACCATGTCAGGCGCGGCTCGGAGGACTGCGCCCATTCGCTACCAGCGAGCGGGTCAGGGGATCCGCGCGCTCTCCCCTGAAAAGACTGTCGCGGTCGCCCGATCAACCCAGGTGCAGATAAGCCGGGTCGGCCTGCAGCGAGGCGCGGCTGACCGATGGAGGGTGGTCTTGGCGGCCGCCGGTTGCGATGCGGCGAGATGAATCTGTTCGAGCAGGTCACGGTGACGGTGGAGGAAGGTGCGATCGACGTCGGCTCGGCGGGCGATGGCGGAGACGCTGAGGTCCTCACCGGTCTGCCGAGCCTGCTTCACAACGGCGAGAACGCACTGGCGGCGTCGGGCGGAGTCCGCCCGGCGCCCCGCCGCCATCGCACTGCCGCCGCTCATGCGGAGCGGTCCGGTCGGACGTCGGGCAGCGGTTGGCGGACGGCGGACATGCCGAGGGTGACGATGCCTTGGCGGTGCCGGCGGACGAGAGTGACGATGCCTTGGCGGTGCCGGCGGACGATGGTGACGACTTCCATGATCTGTGCTTTTTCCTCCTCGGCAAGGTCGTCGACGTCGGCTTTGATGCGGGAGATCAGCCGGCGGACGTGGGAGATCTGCTCGTCGGAGGGCATCGCTTCAGCTCGTGTCCAGTCGTCGACCTCGACGGTGGCCGGCAGCTTTTCCCGGCTGCGTAGCAGGTCGGCCAGGTAGGTTTCCAGGTCGGGCAGGTAGGAGACGTCGGTGCGGAGGTGGCCGCAGCCTACGCAGCGGAACCGGAACGGGCACGCATGTCCTCCGGCGGCGACGTTGCTGGGCTCGGTGCAACCGCAGCGTCAGTTCCGCCTTGGCGTTGATCGGACGGATCACCGAAACCGACATCGCCACCGACTGGTTCCAAGCGCGGCACTCGCGCATCAGCGCCCCCTCCTGGCAGCCACTCATGCCTTGAATGCAGGGCTGGCTGGGAAAGGATCATCTTCATCCAGGGAAGCGATCAACGATTCCCTGACTCGTCCGCAGGTCAGGGTCGCTCGTGAACACTCCACCGCACATCGAAGACCACCTCCCATGATCGGGGAGTGGCCTTCGATCTCGTGCAGCAGCGAAATTCACTTACGGCGACAGAGCCGGTTGCTCGCCGAGCCGTCTGAGAGATCGGGAGTATGCGGGCTTTGAACTCGGGATGGAGCAGGCTTCGGGGTCGCTTGGAGCGGTAGGGCCGGCCGCATCGCCGAGTGAGGCGGTCAGCCCGTTCGGCGTCAGGCCGCGATCTTCTTCTCGTGCCAGGTGTAGTAGAGGAAGGTGCTGTCGGGCCCGGTCAACGTGCCGTAGATCTGCCAGAAGCCGTTGGCGCCAAGCGAGTAGCGGAAGACCTTGTCCCCGGGCCGGTCGTCCACGAACGTCTCATCCGGTGAACCGTTGGACCAGCTCCGTACCTCGATCGTGAATGTCGAGCCGTCCGGGACGTCAAGGCAGACCTCGTACGTGGTCGGTGACGGACCGCCGAAGCGGTAGGCGAAACCGTCCACCGCAGGCCTCTCGACATTGGTGGGGACGAAGCTCTCCCGGATCCGGGTGTACTCCCCTGAGGAGCAGTCGATCGGGGAGGTGGCCGCGGAGGCGGGGCTGACGCCGGTGAGCGTGGCGCCGAGGATGCCGGCGATGAAAACGGAGACGGTGCGCTTCATGCTTCTCCTCATCCGTGCAGTGGCTCTCCAACTAAGTAGTTGAAGACTTTACTAATCTTGGCCTAGTCGCCACATCCGGACAAGCCTGAGCAATAAATTTACGCATTCCTGAGTCAAGTGATTACATTCGGCTTCTGCCTGCCAAACTAGGCATAGGTGTCAAAGAAGTACAAAACTATGAATTGAGGGCAAGAAGGGTCCATCCTTCGTGGGGGCATGAAAATCGGAAGCCCGAGGTTCCCGCTCCGAGGTACGCGAGCGGCTCACCGCCCGCCGTTGCACCGCCGCCCGCAAGGCCCGGATCCTGACCGAATTCGAGCAGCTCGACAGGGCAAGGGTCGTCCGCCATCCCACCGGGAAATAGGTGCCCGAACGCAGTTTCGGAATGGCGAGCTCGACGGTGCCGGCGCGGGTGTCCCAGTCCCGGGGCCGGTAGCCGTTGCGCCGGTTGGCCCGCTCGCTGCTGTGCTCGCCGTAGGCGGCGCCGCCCGGCTGTCGGCTTCGGCGGACATCAACGCCTCGGCCATGGTCTTCACCATGGAGCGCAACAGATCCGGGTCGTTGGTCTGAATCTGCTCCGCCAGCCACGCCATCGGGTCCACACTGTTGTTCACGGCCATCGCTTTCTTCCTTCGATCTTGGTTTCGCAATCACGAAGGATCACACGATGGCCGTCTTCATGTTCGGCGGCACGCCTGTGTGCTGGGGAAACTCTTACACCACTTCCATGGACGCAACCGGCAGAGCTGCGCCGGAGGGGCGTCCTCCCAGCGGAGGTCACAGTGGTTCCTGGTCGGATCCGTAGGTTCCTGGGCCTGGGGCGGATCTAGGATCAACTCATGCGGACCGGGTACAACGAGGCTTTGGCGCTGCTCGGCTACGTACTGGGCATGGTGGCCGCGTCCGTACTCGCCGAGTGGGCACGCGAGAGCGGCGGGGAGTCGCTCAGCGAGGTCCTGTTCATGTGTTCACTGCTGTTCGAGGTCGCGTTCCTCTTCGGGTTGGTCCGGTTCTTCTTCCAGGGGCTGCGGTGGGGCGGCCGCCTCTTCGCGCGTCGGTGGCGGACGGCGGCCTCGCAGGCCGGCCCTGTGTCGCCGGGCCGCTAGGAGGCCGTGCTCCACAGCCGCACCGTGCCGCCCGCATCGGGGGCGGCCAGCAGGTGCCCCCGGGGGTGGAAGGCGAGTGAGGAGACATGCCCGGTGCGACCGTTCAGCGGTTCACCGGCGGGCCGGACGGTCGCGGTGTCCCACAGCCGCACCGCGAGGTCGTCGCCGGCGGTCGCGAAGAACCGGCCGCCGGGGTGGAAGGCCACCGCCCAGATGTGATCCCCGCGATGGCCGCGCACCGGTTCGCCGACGGGGCAGCCGGTCGTGACGTCCCACAGTTTCACCTGGTTGCGGTCGTATCCGGCCGCGGCCAGCAGGCGCCCGCCGGGGTGGAAGGCCACCGCGTGGACGGATCCGCTGTGATCACCCGGCAAGTGGCCGACGGACCGTCCGGTCTCGCCGTCCCACAGCCGCACGGTACGGCCTGCGGTGCCGGCCAGCAGCCTCCCGTCGGGGGAGAAGGCCACCGCGTGGGCGGGATCGCCGATGCCGCCCAGCGGTTCACCGGCGGGCTGCAGGGTGCCGGTGTGCCACAGCCGTACGGTCCCGTCCTGGCCCGCGCTGGCCAGTAGATGCCCCCGAGGATGGAAGGCCAGCGCGGTGACGCCCTCGGTGTGGCCGTCCGGCGGTTCACCGGTGAGTTGGAAGGCGTCGGTGCGGCCGTCCGGCGGTTCACCGGCGGGCTGGAAGGCGTCGGTGCGGAACACCCGGATCGCGCCGTCCGACCAGCCGGTGGCGACCAGACGGCCGCGGGGGTGGAAGGCCACCGCCCAGGCCTGTTCGGCAGGGTCGGCCGGGGACCGGCCGACGGCGTGGCCGGTGGCGGTGTCCCACAACCGCACCGTCCCATCCTCTCCGGCGACGGCGAAACAGCCACCGCCGGGATGGAAGGCGACATCCGCCGGGGTACAGCGTCCGATCTGGATGTCCCGAAAAGGAAGGGTCATATCGATCGGAGGATAGCCCCGTCCCCACCGGACCTCCGTGTGGGACAGACCTCCCCGAACACCGCGTGGCGGCGCGGCGTGCCACTTCCGGAAATGAGCGGCGCGCCGACCGGTGACGGCCGCGCTGCCCGGGGAAGACGGGCAGCGCGACCTCCTACGGCCCCGGACCCGTGCGGGGACCCCGTCTGCCCCGCCGGAGGGTTCCGCGGGGCCGTACGGCCCGCCGGGAACCGGTGAGCCCCGCGGCGGGGGAACGGCTCGGCAGGGGAACGGCTCGCACCAGTCGGTGGTCGGGTTACCGGCCGCCGCACAGGGCGTGGTCGATCAGCTCCAGGGTGATGTCCTTCGTGGGATTCGGGACGCCCGGCTCGGGCTTCAGCGAATCGGTGTTGAGCGACACCACCACGCTGCGGGAACCGTCCGGGGTGACGCCGTTGCGGGTCATGTAGCCGAAGATGTCGCCGCCGTGGGACCAGTGGCCGCCGCAGGAGTTCGAGATGTACATGATGCCCAGCCCGTAGCGGGCGCCCGGGAGGAAACCCTGGAAGGCCGCGCTGGTGGGCACGGTCTTCTTCATCTCGGCCAGCTGGGCGGGCTTCAGCACCCGGCCGCCCAGCAGCGCCCGCAGGAACCGGTTCGAGTCGTCCGTGGTGCTGATCATGGCGCCGGCCGCGCCGGCGAGGGACGGGTTGATCCTGGTCGCGTCGATGAACTCGCCGTACTTGGGGTCTTCCTGCGAGGCGCCTTCTCCCGGGAAGCGCTCGTACCCGATGGCGTGCGGCCGGGGGACGGCCGGGTCCGTCTTCGGTATGAAGGTGTTGCGCAGGCCCAGCGGCCGGAGGATGCGGTCGCGCACCTCTTCCTGCCAGGGGTTGCCGGTGGCCCGCTTGATGATCATACCGAGCAGGGTGTAGTTGGTGTTCGAGTATTCCCAGCGCCCCTTGGACAGGTCCCGCGCGGGGAGGCTCATCGCCATCCGGACGAGTTGCTCGTCCGTCAGAGTCTTGTACCGGTTCTTCTGGAACTCCTTCTCGCTCATGATCATCGTCAGCTTGCGCGTGTAGTCGGGCAGCGGGGTGGTGTGCTGCAGCAGCTGCCGCACGGTGATGGTCCGGGCGTCGATGCCCTTGCCGGTCAGCAGTCCGGGAAGCCACCGGTGCACGCTGTCGTCCAGCGACAGCCGGCGTTCGCCGGCCAACTGCAGCACGGTCGCCGCGACGTACGTCTTCGTGAAGCTGCCGATGCGGAACTTCGCGTCCCACGGCACCGGCGTCCGCCCGGCCAGGTCGCCGAACCCGCTGCGCACCGTGACGTCGCCGCGGGCCCGGTCGAGGCCGACCAGCACGCCCGGCGTGCCGTACTTCAGCAGTTCGTCGGCGTCGTGCTGCAGGGTGGACCGGAGGTCGCGGCGGGGGCTCGCGTCGGCACCGGCGGCGCCGGCGGCGGCGATCCCGAGTGCCATCCCGCCCGCCAGGACGACGGCGGTGCACGCGGTTGCTCTGATTCGTCGTTTCGTCACGCCGTCGAACCTACGGATCGCATCGGCGCGGGTCGTCACCCGACGACGGCAACTTCGGCTACCCCTCCGGGGGTAACCGCGACTACCCCGACCGGCCGGTTACGCGCCGGCGATCAGTGGATACCGTGGGGCCGGTGCGGACAACGCTGCGATCCGTTCCGGTGGACGTGCTGCTGGCCGTCGTGTTCACCGGATTGACCATGGTGACCCTCGGCGAACAGCACGGCGGCCGGATTCCGTGGGCCCAGGGCGCCGTCGCCGTACTCACCGTCATGCCGATCGCGGTGCGGCAGCGGGCACCCGTGCTCACCACGGCGGTGATCGTCGGCGCGCTCACCGCGTACGCGCTGCTCGGTTACGGCGACTTCCCCAACGGCGGTGTCGGCATCCTGGTCGGCTTGTTCACCGTCGCCATGCTGCGCGGGCCCGGCGTCGCGGCCGTCATGTTCCTGGCGACGATCGCCATGACGGTGGTCGCCTACTTCACCGGCGGCGCGTCGACCGGCGCCGCCGCCTGGTCGGAGATCGCCCAGACGAGCCTCATCATGGCGGGCGTCTGGGCGCTGGGCTACAGCACGAAGAACTGGGCGCTGCGGGCCGAGCGGCTGGCGGCGCAGGCGGCGCGCGCGGCCGCCGACGAACGCGTGAGCATCGCCCGGGAACTGCACGACATCGTCTCGCACCACATGTCGGTCGTCTCACTGCAGTCGGGACTGGCGGAGTACGTGCTGGACAGCGACCCGGACACGGCGCGGACGGCGATCGCCACCGCCGGAGAGGCCAGCCGGGAGGCGCTGCTGGACATGCGCCGCCTGCTCGACGTGTTGCGGATCGAGCCCGGCGACGAATCCGGCGACGAGCCGGACGTCGCGGCCGGCGCCGAGCCCGTCGCGGGTTCCGGATACCGTCCGCAGCCGGGACTCGCCCAACTGGAGGAACTGGTGAACCGTACGCGCAACGCCGGCGTCGAGGTCGAGCTGTCGGTGACCGGCCGCCCGTTCCCGCTTCCGCCGGGGGTGGACCTGTGCGCCTACCGGATCGTGCAGGAGTCGCTGACCAACGTCCTCAAACACGCCGGTCCGGCCTCGGCGCGGGTCGGGGTCGACTACGGCCCGCACACCCTCACTGTCCGGATCAGCGACGACGGCAACGGAGGCGACCGCGTCCACGCGTCGCCGACGTCGCACGGCATCCGGGGCATGCGTGAGCGCGCCGAACTCTACGGTGGCGTGTTCAGCGCCGGACCCGCGAAGGAGGGCGGTTTCACCGTGACCCTGCAGCTGCCGCTGGGCGAGGCACGATGACCGTCCGCGTTCTCGTCGCCGACGACCAGGCACTGATCCGGGCCGGCCTCGTCGCCCTGCTGCGGGCCGCCCCCGGGATCGAGGTCGCCGGGGAGGCCGGTGACGGCGCGGAGGCCGTGGCCCTCGCCGCGGAGACCAGGCCGGACGTCGTGCTGATGGACATCCGGATGCCCGTGATGGACGGCATCGCGGCCACCCGCCGCATCCTCGCCGACGACGGCGGACACCACCCCCGCGTCGTCGTTCTCACCACCTTCGACCTCGACGAGTACGTGTACACCGCGCTGGGCGCCGGAGCCTCCGGCTTCCTGCTCAAGGACACGCCGCCGCAGCGGATCATCGCGGCCGTGAACACCGTCGCGGCCGGTGACATCCTCATCGCGCCGCGGATCACGCACCGGCTCATCGAGGCGTACGCCAGACTGCACCGGGCGACGGGCGCCCGCGGGAGGCTGGGCGAGCTGACCCCGCGCGAGACGGAGGTGCTGCGCCTGGTCGGCACCGGTCTGAGCAACGCCGAGATCGCCGAGCGCCTGGTGCTCAGCGAGGCGACGGTCAAGACCCACGTCAAACGGACGATGAACAAGCTCGGCCTCAGCAGCCGGGCCCAGGCCGTGGTGGTGGCGTACGAGACCGGCCTGGTCGTGCCCTCATCCGCGGACACCGGCCCTGCCGGCGGAGCCGCCCGTGCCGCTTCCCGGCCGGAGTCGTAGCGTCCCGGAGTCGTAGCGTCCTGGGTCCGGGGCGGGCCTGAGATCGGCTCATGCGTGCACCGCCGGTCCGCGCGTACCATTCGGCGGTGGAGGTTTTGGAGCCGGAGGTGTGGCGGGCCCGGGCGGAGGAGCACCGGCGGCGGGTCGAGGAGTGGACGGCGCCCTACCTGGCGCGCAAGGCGCGGCGGGAGAGCCATCCCGTCGAGGACTTCCTGTTCGTCTACTACGACCACCGGCCCGCCTGGCTGCGGCGGTGGCATCCGGGCGCCGGGGTGGTGCTGAAGGGGGCGAGCGGTTTCGGCCGCTTCTACCTCGACACCCCCGAGGGCGCCGTGCTCGACACCGCGGCGCTGATGGACAGGCGCGGGTCCTCCGTCGAGTGGATCGCGCGGCTGCTGGCCGCCACCGCGTCGCGGCCGGCCTATCTCGGCTGCTTCGGCCTGCACGAGTGGGCGATGGTCTACCGGGCCGCGGAGGTACGGCATGGCGCCTGGCCGCTCCGGCTCGGCGACGAGGAGATCGCGGAGGTCGTGGAGCAGCGGGGCGTGCGGTGCGGTCATTTCGACGCGTTCCGCTTCTTCACCCCTGAGGCGCGCCCGCTCAACGTGCTGCAGCCGACGCGCGAGCGGCAGCGCGAGCTGGAGCAGCCGGGCTGCCTGCACGCCAACATGGACCTGTACAAGTGGGCGTACAAGCTGTCGCCGCTGGTGGGCAGCGAGCTGGTCGCCGACTGCTTCGCGCTGGCCCGCGACATCCGCGAGGTGGACATGCGGGCCAGCCCGTACGACCTGAGCGCCCTCGGCCACCGGCCGATCCGGATCGAGACGCCCGAGGGGCGGGCCGAGTACGCCGCCGAGCAGCGGGGGTTCGCCGAGCGGGCGCGGCCGTACCGGCAGCTCCTGCTCGACGCCTGCGAACGGCTCCTCGCCGCCGCCCCTGAGAACCCGCGGTCCGAAGTGCGGCCTGTGGGAACCGGTTAGCCGTCACCGGCCGGAGGCTCTGCCGGCAACGGTGTCGAGCCGTACGGTGCCGAAGCCGTACGGTGCCGAAGCCGTACGGTGCCGGCCACGTCGCGAGGGCCATGCTGCAGGCCCGGACGCCGCCGGTCTCGGATAGCGTCGGAGCCATGCGGCTTCATGTGGGATGCGCGATGTGGACGCACAAGGCGTGGCAGGGGCGTCTCCTGCCCCACCCGCTCCCCCCGGAGGAGCGGTTGAGGGCCTATGCGACCTGGTGCAACGCGGTGGAGGGCAACACCACGTTCTACGCGACGCCGGCGAGGAGCACGGTGGAGTCGTGGGCGGGGCAGGTCGGCCCCGGTTTCCGCTTCGTGGTCAAGCTGCCCAAGCCGATCACGCACGAGCGCCGCCTCACCGGCGCCGACGAGGAGCTCCGGGCGTTCCTGGAGGCGATCGAACCGCTCGGGCCGCGGGCCCACGCCCTCTGGGTCCAGCTGCCGGCGTCGTTCGGACCGGCCGACCTCGACGTGCTGGCGGGTTTCCTCCGCGGGCTCCCCCGCTCGTACCGGTACGCCGTCGAGGTCCGTCACCGCGCGTTCTTCGACGACGAGCGGTCCGCGCGGCTTCTCGAAGGGGTCCTGTCCGGAGCCGGGGCCGAGTGGGTCCCGTTCGACACCACGGCCTTCTTCCGGAGCCCGCCGACCAGCGACGCCGAACGGGACGCGTGGCTGAAGAAACCGCGTGTGCCGCGCCGGGCGCCCGCTCTCACCGACCGCCCGATCGTCCGCTACCTCGGCCGGGACGACACGGCCCGCACGGTCGAGGGCTGGCAGGAGTGGGTCGCCACGGTCGCCGGGTGGCTGCGCGAGGGCCGGTCGCCGACCGTGTTCGTGCACACCCCCGACAACGCCGACGCGCCGGTGCTCGCCCGCCGCTTCCACGACGAGGTGCGAGCCGTGCTGCCCGGGGTCGAGCCGCTGCCCGAGCCCGTGCCGGTCGAGCCGCTGACCCTGTTCTGACAGCGAGGCCGTACGGGGGAGGCCGTACGGGGGAGAAAACGCTTTGTGCCGGGGCGGGACGGGGCGGCAGGGTACTCGCATGCCGGTTCAGCACCAGGTGAGAGCGGACTACGACGCTGAGACGATCGTGGTCTACCAGGCGTACCCGCCCGCCGTGGCCGACCCCGCCCTCAGCGCCGAGCGGTTCGTGCCGCCCTTCTCGTTCACCCGCATGACGTGGATCAAGCCTTCGTTCCTCTGGCTCATGCACCGCAGCAACTGGGCGCGGAAGCCGGGGCAGGAGCGCGTCCTGGCGGTGCGGATCACCCGGGAGGGATGGCACGAGGCGCTCTCCCGGGCCGTGCTGACGACGGCCGGACCCGAGGCCGTCGACCGGGCGGCGGTTCACGTCCAGTGGGACCCCGAGCGCTCGTTGCGCGGGGCGGCGCTCAACCACTACAGCATCCAGGTCGGGATCGGCCGGACCTTGATCCGCAGGTTCGCGGACGAGTGGGTCGTCGGCCTCACCGACGTCACGCCCACGGTGAGAAGGATCGCCGGGCTGGTGCAGACCGGACAGGCGTCGAAGGCGCAGCGGCTGCTGCCCCCGGAGCGTGAGTACCCGGTACCCCCGGAGATCGCCCGGCGGCTTCTCGTCGGCTCATGACCGTGGACGCGGGCAGGCGCAGGTTCGTGCAGGAGCACGACCGTGAGCGCGGGCAGGCGCAAGCTCGCGACGCCCGCGCGTGAGCCGGGCGCGCCGGGTCTGGGGCGCCCACCGTGCCCGGAGGTTCAGGAGGGCTGCGTCGCCAGCCGCAGCCCGAACCCGATCACGACGAGGCCCGTCAGCCGGTCCAGGCCGCGCTTGACCGACGGCCTGCCCAGCCAGCCGCGCACCAGCCCGGTGAACCCGATGAGCAGGGCGCTCCAGAGCAGCCCCTCGCAGACGTGCACGCCCGCCAGCAGGACGCCCATCGCGACGTGCGGTGCGTCGTCCGGGATGAACTGGGGGAGCATCGCGATGTAGAAGACGCCCATCTTCGGGTTGAGCAGGTTGGTCAGCAGTCCCCGGCGGAACGCGGGCCACGAACCGTCCCTCCCGGACGGTTCGGACGCCGCCGTCCCGCCCGCGCCGCTCCGGCGGCTGTGCCAGAGCATCCGGCCGCCCATCCACACCAGGTAGGCGACACCCGCCCAGCGCAGCACCTCGTAGGCGAGCCGGGATGTGGAGAGGAGGGCGGACAGGCCGGCGGCGGTGACGACGCCCCACACGAGCGTTCCGGCCTGGATGCCGAGGACCACGGCCCAGGCGGGTCTCCTGCCGGCCAGCAGCGAGGTGCGCAGGATCAGCGCCGTGTCCAGGCCGGGCGTGAGCGTGAGGAATCCCACGACGACGGCGAACGAGGCGATCGAGCCGTAGACGTCCATGGGCTCTCACCGTAGCCCAGCGCGGTGCGGGCACGACGGCCGCCCCGGGACGCCTCACCCGGCGCGCCGCTCCGTCACCCGGTCCTCCGGTTCCTGTGGAACTCCTCCACCAGCTTGATGAACCCGGCCTCGGAGTCGGCGAACTTCATGACGCGCCTGCCGGGATCCGTCGTCACGAAGAACAGCCAGGGACCGGGGGCCGGACGCAGCGCGGCCTCGATGGCGGCGGCGCCCGGGTTGCCGATGGGGCCGGGCGGCAGGCCGGGGCGCGCATAGGTGTTGTAGCGGGACCGGCTCCTGAGATCCTCGACCGAGGCGGTGGAACCGGTCTTGCCCAGGCCGTACATCACCGTGCTGTCCAGCTCCAGTTTCCTCGGGGGCGTGTGGTCCAGCCGGTTGTAGACGACCCGCGCGATCTTCGGCATGTCCTCAGCGCGAACAGCCTCGGCCTGGACGATGCTGGCGACGGTCAGGACCTCCAGCGGCGTACGGCCGATCCGCCCGGCGCCCTCCACCAGCCCGGCGTCCCCGGCGGCGCGGTCGAACCGGGCCACCGTCGCGGCGAGGATCTCGCGGGGGCTCGACCCGGCCGGGAACTCGTAGGCCGCGGGGAAGACGAATCCCTCCAGCGCCCCCTTGGCGTAGGCGGGGAGACCGAGCGCCCCGCCGTCCTCCGCGGCCCGCTCGAACTCCGCCACCGGCCTGCCGGTGGCGTCCGACAGCAGCCGCAGGACCTGGGAGAGCCGCATCCCCGCCCGCACGGTCAGGACGATCGGCTTCCGCGGGGTCTCCGCACGCGTCTCGTCCGGGCCCCGGCCCGTGACGCCGGGCCGATCCGTCACCGGTGCGGGCAGCGCTCCGGCCACGAGCGCCGCTCCGGCCGCCAGCACGGCGACGGCGGCCGCCGCCGGGGCAGGGCCGCGCCGGGAAGGCCGACGGGGTCGGAGGAACCGGCCGGGCGGAGGTGGCTGCTCCTCGTGGGCCATGTCCGAAAGGGTCTCCCGCAGCAGATCCTCGATGTTCATCGCATCTCCCTCACGCCGTCCAACTCGGGAGCGGCCTTCCGCAGCCGTTCCAGCGACCGGTGGATCTGGCTGCGGACCGATCCCACCCCGATGCCGAGCAGCCGGGCGATCTCGGTCTCGGACAGGTCCTCGAAGTAACGCAGCACCAGCACGGTCCGCTGCCGGGGCGTCAGGCGGGCGAGAGCCGTACGCATCACCAGGCGGAGGTCCGCGGTCTCGGCGTGCCCGTCGCGGACCCGGTCGGGGGGCTGCTCCGTGGACACCTCCGTGATCCGGGAGCGGCGCCGCCACCAGCTCACCTGCTCGTGGTACATGGCACGGCGGACGTAGCCCTCGACGGCCGCGGGGTCGCGGAGACCGCGCCATCTGGCGGCCGTCTTCGCCAGTGCCGACTGCACCAGGTCCTCGGCGGCGTGCCGGTCGCCGGTCAGCAGGTACGCGGTGCGGAACAGCGCCCCCGACCGGGCGACGACGAACTCCCGGAAGCCCGCCTCGAAACCTGGATCCACCTGTCCTCCTCGCGGTGTCACCAAGCAAGGACGCGGGCGGGGCGCCGATCTATGCCGGTACGGCGGAAAGCCGGAAGGGAGCGGAGAGCCGGGCGGGAGGACGGCGCGGCGGGAGGAGGGGCAGGTGGGAGGCCGGTGTGGCGGGAGGACGCCGGTCTCGGGAATACGGGACTCAGCGGGAGCGTGTGTACGTCACGGTCCGGGCCCCGGCGCGGAATCCCAGCGAGCCGTACAGCTTCGCCGGGACGGGATGGGCCTCGTCCCCCCGGGCGTAGACCATCGCCTCCTCCGCCCCCTCGGCCCGCAGGCGGTGCATCGCGTACAGGCACGCGGCCCGCGCCAGGCCGAGCCGCTGGAACTCCCGGGAGGTGCCGACCGGCTCGAACTGCCCGACGCGGTTGTCCGGGTCCAGCCAGGCCAGGCAGTAGGAGACCAGCCGCCCGTCCGGCGCCTCCACCACGCAGTCCAGCTCACGCCGGTACGGCCACGCCCGCATCACCCGGCGGTAGCTCTCCTCGGTGACCCTGGACGGGTGGAAGGCCGACCGGTGCGCGGCCACCCGGCCGGGGACGTCCTCGTCCCCGCGCAGGGAGCGCACGGTGAACCCGGGCGGCGTCTCCACCTCGGGGAGTCCTTCCAGGCCGCGCGACATGCGCAGCAGGAAGGACGCGTCCTGCGCCCGCCGGTAGCCGCGGCGCGTCAGGACCCCCGCCAGGCCCGTCTCGGTGTCCAGGATCGTGGTGGCCAGCCGGTCGCCCGCGGTGACCTCGTGGAACCAGTCGAGCACCTCGTCGGCGAGGTCGTCGGGCGCGACGAACTGCAGGCCGCCGGGGAGGCGCACCCAGGCCCACGCGATCGTGCGGCCCTCGCGCTCCCACAGCATCGTCGGCCACTCCGCCTCCCGGCCCCCGTGCTGGAAGCGGTCCCAGGCGAGCTCCCCCACATGGCACCGGCCGCCCCGCCCCCAGACCGCCTGGGCGAGCTCCTGCATCCTGCGCAGGTCCTCGGCGCCTTCGTACGGCCGCATGGTGATGTCGGACACCTGCTCGGCTCCTCCTCGGGTCGCTGCCGGGCCTTCCTCGGACCCCTCATCGGATCTTCTTCGGACTCTTCGTCGGGCGGAGACGAGGACCGGTCCCGGTCCTGGCCGGTCCCCGGTGCTCAGAGGTGGGCCCCGGAGCAGGTCAGGTCTCAGGCGTGGACGCACGGCTCCACGAGATCGCGTTCCATACGAGCATCATGCCTCTGATCCGGACGCGGTGATGACGCCGGAGGGACCGCCTTCGGACGGGCCCGGACTCGCCGAGGGGCTTGCGACCGGCGGACGGGACCCGTCATGATCATCTCTTCCGCCGGTGAAGGGATGATTCACGTGAAACATCGGATCGCCGTGATCGCCGTCATGGCGGCGGGGGTGCTGGCCCTGGAGACCGGGCAGGCGTCCGCGCTGCCCTCCGGCTCAGCCCCCACGCACCCGTCCTCCCTCGCAAGCGTCCCCTTCTCCGCGAGCGCCCCCGTCCTCGCCGGCGGGTCCGTCCTTCCGGACGCCTCCGCCCCCGCCCCCGCGGGCTTCTCCGGCCTCGGATCGCGCCGGGCGCCGGGAGTGGTCGGGACCGACGTCAGCAACTGGACGGGGGACATCGACTGGGAGGCCGCCGCCGGGGCCGGCGCGGCGTTCGCGTTCGTGCACGCCTCCGAGGGCGTGGACTACGTCAGCCCCCGGTTCGCCGCGCAGTACGGCGGCGCCGCCGAGGCGGGCCTGCTGCGCGGGGCCTACCACTTCGCCCAGCCGCACGAGTCCGGCGGTGCGGAGCAGGCCGACTTCTTCGTGCGGAACGGCGGCCGCTGGACCTCCGACGGCCGGACGCTGCCGGGCGTCCTGGACCTGGAGGACAATCCGTACGGCAAGAAGAACCGCCTCGACAACTGCTACGGGCTCACCCCGGAGCAGGCGGTCGCCTGGGTGGGCGACTTCACCCGGCGCTACCGGCAGCGGACCGGCAAGGACGCGATCATCTACACCACCACGAGCTGGTGGCGGACCTGCACCGGCGACTCGCGCGCCTTCGGCCGCAACCCGCTCTGGCTGGCCCGGTGGGGCACGGAGCCGGGGGAGCTCCCGGCGGGCTGGAAGCGCCACACCTTCTGGCAGTCGGCGGACAGGAGCGGTTCCCTGCCCGGCGGCCAGAACTCCTTCAACGGCACGCCGTCCCGGCTCAAGGCGCTCACCCGGGCGCCGTCGAAGATCCGGCTGACGGGTGCGGCACGCGGGGACACCTACACGGTGACGGTCGCCAACACCGGCACCGAGCCGGTCACGGCGCTCAAGCTCGCCGGCCGCACGTTCGGCGGCCAGAAGTTCACCAAGGCCGGCAGGGGCTGCCGGTTCAGCGGTACGGCGGTGCGCTGCACGATCACCAGGCTGGGCCCGAAGACGACGGCCAGGCTGACCTTCACGGTCACGCCCGCCGGGCCCGGCGGCCCGAAGCGGGGGCTGAGGATCGCGGCCGGCCCGGTGACCTTGACCCTGCCCGCCGCCCGGTGACCTCCGATCCCGGTCCGCGGGATCGCGGTGGGAGGTCCGCGGTCGTTCCCGGTTCTGACATCCTCGGAGGATGATCGAACAGTGGCGGGAAGTCGGTGACCGCGTCTACGTCAGGCGGCACGAGTCGTTCGACCTGAACGCCGGCCTCGTCGTCGGCGGTGAGGGCTGCCTGGTCGTCGACACGCGCATGTCCCACCGCCAGGGCCGGGAGCTGGCCGACGCCGTCCGGGAGATCACCGCGCTGCCGTGGACGGTGCTCAACACCCACGCGCACTTCGACCACTTCTTCGGCAACGCGGTCTTCCTCCCCGCCGACATCTGGGGCCACGTCCGCTGCGCGGAGGCGGCCGAGGCCACCGGCGAGGCGCAGCGGCGGAACTGGCTCCACGAGGGTCCGGAGGAACTGGCCGAGGTGGAGATCGTCCCGCCGGGCCGTACGTTCACCGATTCCGTCACCCTCGACCTCGGCGGCCGCCCGGTCCACCTGCGGCACCTGGGCCGCGGCCACACCGACAACGACGTCGTGGCCGAGGTCCCCGACGCCGGGGTGGTCTTCGCCGGGGACCTGGTGGAGGAGGGCGCGCCGCCGCAGTTCGGGGACGCGTTCCCGCTGGACTGGCCGGACACGCTCGCCCGCCTGCTGGACCTGCCGGGCGAGGCGGTCGTCCCGGGCCACGGCGCCGTCGTCGACCGCGACTTCGTACGGCGCCAGCGCGCGGACCTCGTCACGGCCGTCGAGATCCTGACGACCGGCGGTGACCCCGCCCGGTCCCCGTTCCCCGGGGACACCATGGCAGAGATCGCCTCCCGGCTCCGCGGCCGGTAGGGCGGACCCGACCGGGTGCATTCGGCGCCTGCACCCGCGCCGGTTTCACCGTCGAGGACCGCGCGATCACGCCCGCGCTCCCTGGCTCGGACCGGACCGGGTCCGGTCCAGGGGAGCGTCGTCCGCCTCCCGGGCGCCGTCCACCGTCTGCCGGGTCGGTGTCTCCCGGGCGCCGCCCCCCGGTCGCCGACCGCCGCCACCACCCTACGAGCGAGCACCGCTCAGGCGGGTGGCGGCGCGGTCCCGGCCGGAGGCGCGAGGGGGAGGCGGGCGCGCAGGCAGGCTCCCGGCGGGCCGGACGCGACGGCCAGGCCGCCGCCGTGCCGTACCGCGACGTCCCGGGCGATCGCCAGCCCGAGCCCGGCGCCGCCCGCGTCCCGGTCCCTGGCCTCGTCCAGCCGGGTGAAGCGGTCGAAGACGGCCTCGTGGTGCTCGGCGGGGATGCCCGGTCCGTCGTCGCGCACCTCCAGCACGGCCTCGTCCCCCTCCGCCGCCAGCCGGACGGTGACCGCCGACTCCGCATGCCGTACGGCGTTGTCCACGAGGTTGGCCACCAGGCGGCGCAGCTGCTCGGCCGAGCCGCGGACCAGCACGTCGGCGGCGATCTCCAGGGCGACCCGCACCTCCGGCCGCGGCCGGACCCGGGTGCCCTCCTCGGCGGCGACCTGGCCCAGGTCCACCTCGTCATGACGGACCGGCTCGTCGGCGTCCAGCCGGGCCAGCAGCAGCAGGTCGGAGGTGAGCGCCTGGATCCGCTCCACGTCCGCCAGAGCCTCGGCGGTCAGCCGCTGGGGCGGTGCGAGTTCCAGGCGGGCCCGCAGGACGGCCAGCGGGCTGCGCAGCTCGTGGGCGGCGTCGGCGACGAAGCGCCGGTGGCGGCCGACGGCCAGCTCCAGGCGGTCGAGCGTGCGGTTCGTGGTCTCGGCCAGCCGGGCGATCTCGTCGCGGGATCTCGGTACGGGGACCCGCCGGTGCAGGTCGCTGGCGGTGATGTCGGCCAGCTCCGCCCGGATCGCGGAGACCGGCGCGAGCGCCCGGCCGACCGCCAGCCAGGTGAGGGCCGCGACCAGCAGGAGCAGCGCGGGGATGCCGGGCAGCAGGACGGTCCTCAGGGTCTGCAGTGCGGCCTGGGCGGGCTCCAGGGAGGCGCGGGCCCGCACGACCACCGTCCCCCCGGCGGTGCCGACCGGCGCCGTGGCCGTGACGAAGGCGTCCTCCGGTGCCCACCGCTCGGCGGGCAGGGCGGGAGCGGCGTGCACGGAGAACTCCGCCCCGGCGAGGGGGTGTGCCGCCTCGGTGAGGATCTGGACGTCCGGGTCGGCGGCCCCGGGGGCACGCCCGGCCGAGCGGTCCGGTACGGGAAGCGCCTCGCCGGAGATCCGTTCGGCGACGACCCCGGCGCGCCGGAAGGCCTCGTCGGAGGCGCTCGCCATCAGGCGCTCGCTGAGCACGCCGACCAGCAGGGCGGAGGCGGCGGCCAGCGCGACCGCCACGATCGCGGTGGCCGCGAGGGTCGCCCGGACCCGGACCGACAGGCGCGGCATCTCAGGCCTCCAGCCGGTACCCGGCGCCGCGCACGGTCACCAGGGACGACCGGCCGAACGGGGCGTCGATCTTCCGGCGGAGCGCGCTGACGTAGACCTCGACGATGTTCGGGTCCCCGTCGTAGGCGAAGTCCCACGCCTGGGCGAGCAGCTCGCCCTTGGAGACCACCTCGCCCTGCCTGCGGGCCAGGCCGTGCAGGACCGCGAACTCCTTCGGGGTGAGGGAGACCTCCACCCCGCCCCGGTGGCAGCGCAGCCCCGCCGGGTCGACGACCAGGTCGCCGACCCTGATCGAAGCCGGCCGGGCCCGGCCGCCCCGGCGGACGAGGGCGCGCAGCCGGGCTGACAGGACGACGTAGGAGAACGGCTTGGACAGGAAGTCGTCGGCGCCGGTGTCCAGCGCCTCGGCCTCGTCGTGCTCCCCGTCCTTGGCGGTGAGCATCAGGATCGGCGTCCAGTTCTCCGCGTCGCGGAGCCGCGAGCAGACGGTGTAGCCGTTCATCCGGGGCAGCATGACGTCGAGCACGATCACGTCGTAGGGATTCTCCCCGGCCATCCAGAGCCCCTCCCGGCCGTCGTGGGCGACGTCCACCGCGAACCCCTCACCGGCCAGCCCGCCCTTCAGCAGGTCGGCCAGGCGCTTCTCGTCCTCCACCAGCAGCACGCGCATGACGCCAGCGTGCCGGACGCGACCTAAAGCCACCCTGAAGAAGGCGGGACGGCGAGGAGGAACCTGAAGCCGGCTTCGGCGGCGTTCAGGACGGCTTCAGGTTCCGGGAGGGACGGTGTGGCCGCACCTTCCAACCGGACGCGGCCGATGCCCCAGCGGGCACCGGCCGCCGGCCGGACGTCCGCCCGGCGCCGACAGGACCTCGGTCCGAAGGGCGCCGGCCGGACGCCGGCCGGACTTCGACCCAACGAGGAGAACCGACCATGCGCATCCGCTTCCTCGCCGCCGCCGCGGTGACCACCGGAGCCCTGATGACCGTCCTGACCGGCGCGGCCAGCGCCTCCGGAACCCTCTCCCCCGCCGAATCCTTCGAATCCTCCGGAGCCTCCGAACTCGCGTCCTCCGGGACCTCCGGGCTCGCGGTCCCGGCGGTCCCGGCGACCCCGCCGGAGGGCGCCGTCACCATCGCCTGCAGGGGCGGGAAGGGGTTCGTCACCCGCGCGCTCACCGAGGCGGAGCGGGAGAGGATCCGTACCGAGGGGCGCAGACGGGCGGGGGGCGTGGAGGTGGCGCCCGCGGTGCCCGCCCTCCCCGCCGACGGCCTGTCCGAGGTCCGGGTGGCGGAGCGGGGCGAGACCGTCCACCCGGAAGGGTGGGACGAGGTCCGGGTGCCCGGTGAGGCGGTCCGCGGTAAGAAGCCCCACGGGAAGCCGCACTGCGTGAAGGCGTTCCCCGGCAAGGGGTCCTGCGAGGTCGTCAAGGGGCGGCCGGTTCCCGTCCCGCGCCACGGCTCCTCCGGCCCCTCCGGCTCCTTCCACTCCTCCGGTCCGGAGGAGGCCGTCCGCGTGCGCAAGCTGCCCGGCAAGCCGGCCGTGGTCTGCGTCTCCAAGCGGCGATAACGACCCCGGGCGCCGTGCCGTACCGGGTGGAGACCGGTACGGCACGCGCACCGGGAGCCGCTCGGTAGGACGGAGCGGATCCGAGGAGGTCCCGCCGTCCGGACGGGGCGGACCGCCAGCCCGCAGACCGCCCGGCGGCTCCTCGCACGCGCGTACGGCCCGCACCCGAGGGGGCGCGGGCCGTACGCGGCGGTCACGGATCAGGTCAGGTCATGTTCCTGGTGACCTGGCTCCGGTCGGCGTCGGTGCCCTGACCGGTCACACCGGCCGTGGGGTCCGCCTTGTGGCTGAACTCCTCGGCCTTCGACTTCACGCCCCCGGCCACGCCGGAGACCTTGTCGGCCGCGGTCTTCGCCTTGTCGCTCATCCAGTGGGACGCGTCACTCGCGCTGCCCTTCATCGTGTCGGTCCACTGGCTGGAGTTCTTGCGGTACATCGCGAAACCCGCGGCTCCGGCCGCGAGGCCGGTGAGCAGCAGGAGCATCGGCCAGTTGCGGGATCTGACCTTGGCCGGGGGTGAGGGATCCAGCCTGGTCGCCGCCTGGGACAGCATCGAGCTCAGCTTGGGTCCCAGCTGCTGCTCGACGGTGTGCGCGGCGGCGTCCAGCTGCGGCGCGGCCCACCTGCGGGCTTCGCTGATCTTCTCGTCCGCGGCGCTGAGGGCGGCCTCACGGGCCTGTGCGGCCATCGGGCCGACCCGTTCGGCGGCGCGGGCGATCTGCAGCATGGCCTGGTCTCTGGCCACCATGGCCTGGTGCTTGGCCAGTCGCATCCGGGTCTCCGGAACCATGCTGGTGTTGCGCTTTCCAAACAGTGTTGCAAGAGGCACGGCAACTCCTCCCCTGTCGTTGGGGCCCCGCAGCGACCCCTTCCCGCTCGAAAGCGGCTCAATCATGACCAGTCGTGGGAGGATGTTGACGGGCCGGTGACGGCCATAGTTGACACAACAGCACAAATGCAGCGCCTGAGGCAGGCTTTGCGTGATTACCTGAAGGGGGCAGCCCGACCGTGGCTGAGAAGTTGATCGCTACCCTGAACACGAACCGCGGCACCGTGAAGGTGCAGCTCTTCCCGGACCACGCGCCCAAGACCGTGCGCAACTTCGTGGAGCTGGCCGAGGGAGCCCGGGAGTGGACGCACCCCGAGACCGGCCAGAAGACCACCGACAGGCTCTACGACGGCACCGTCTTCCACCGGGTCATCGACGGCTTCATGATCCAGGGCGGCGACCCCCTGGGCCAGGGCATCGGCGGCCCCGGCTACAAGTTCGACGACGAGATCCACCCCGACCTCTACTTCAACCGCCCCTACCTGCTCGCCATGGCCAACGCCGGCATCCAGATGGGCCGCGGCACCAACGGCTCGCAGTTCTTCATCACCGTGGTGCCCACGCCGCACCTGAACGGCCGGCACACCATCTTCGGTGAGGTCGTCGAGGGCCAGGAAGTCGTCGACGCCATCGCCAAGACCCCGACGGGCCCCGGCGACCGCCCCGTCGACCCGGTCGTGCTGGAGAGCGTCACGATCGACCGCGTCCAGGGCTGAACCTCCCGTGCGGCGGCCGCGGTGACGGCCGCCGCGCACGGGCGCCGGGGGTGCACAGGCCCTGCGGCGGCTGCCGCGCACGGACGCCCGGATCGCACGGGCCGCGGTGACGGGCACGCGGTGCCCCGGCCGCACGGAGCCTTGGCGCACAGGGTCCGGGCGCACAGGGTCCGGGCGCACGGTGCCCGGAAATCTGCATAGGGTTGGGTGAGGATCCGAGCACGGTCGAAAGGGTCGCCGACGCGTCATGACCACCCAGCCCCCCGGCGAGTCCGGGACCCAGGCCGTTCCCACCTGCTACCGCCACCCGGACCGCGAGACCTATGTGCGCTGCCAGCGCTGCGAGCGGCCCATCTGCCCCGACTGCATGCGCGACGCGGCGGTCGGCTTCCAGTGCCCCGAGTGCGTGGCCGAGGGCAACAAGGGCGTACGGCAGGTGCAGGCGGTGTTCGGCGGAGGGGCGGTCACCACGCCCTACGTCACCTGGGGACTGCTGATCCTCAACGTGCTGGCCTACATCGCGGAGAACGTCTCCGACCAGGTTCTCAACGGCTTGGCCATGTCATCGGGAGCCGTCGCCTACGGAGGCGAGTGGTGGCGTCTGATCACCGGTGCCTTCCTGCACTCCCCGCTCGACGCGGGAAGCTTCGCGCTCACCCACATCCTCTTCAACATGTGGGCGCTCTACGCCATCGGCCCCGAACTGGAGCGCCGTCTCGGCTCGACGCGGTTCCTGGCGCTCTACCTGCTCTCCGCGCTCGGCGGCTCCGTCGCGGTCTATCTCTTCGGCATCGCCGCGGTGGGCGCGTCGGGCGCGATCTACGGCATGTTCGGCGCGTTGTTCGTGGTCTCCAGGAAGCTCGGCTACGACGTCCGCGGAGTGCTCTGGCTGATCGGCATCAACGTGGTGATCACGTTCATGGTCCCCAACATCAGCTGGCAGGGCCACCTCGGCGGCCTGGTCACCGGTGTCGTGGTCGCGGCGGCCCTCGTCCACGCCCCGGCCAGGAACCGCACCACGGTCCAGCTCGCCGGCTGCGCCGCCGTCCTGCTGATCCTGGTCGCCGTGGTCGCGCTGCTGCCGCCGTACGCCTTCGACACCGCTCTGCGCAACGGCATCTTCGGCTGATCCACACCCTGACGCGCGTCCCCAGGGTGTGGACAGCCCTGTGGAAAGTTCTAACGCCAGCGGGTGGAGAGGATCACACCGAAGATGATGAAACCGAACCCGATGAGCAGGTTCCAGTTCGCGAGCGTCCCGAGCAGCGGCGCGTCCGGCGCCACGTAGTAGACGGCGATCCACAGGATGCCGATGATCCAGGAGGCCACCATGACCGGCGCCAGCCAGCGCGGGCTCATCTTGACCTGCTGGGTCGTCTTCGGCGGGGTGTAGACCGCCTTCTTGCGAGTCTTGGGCTTGGGCACTGGGGTTCTCCTGCGTCAACCCTGCGCGATCCGGATCGTGCGCAGGCTCTGTCGGCTAGCGTAGTCGCTGGTGAGCAAGGATAGTCGGCGCAGATGGGACATGGCGATCCCGCGGGCGCGGGCTTTCTCCACCCGGGACGGGCCGGTCGGCGGGTGGACATAGTCTGATGTGTCGTGTTCTCCCGCTGTGAATCGCAGATCCTCCCCGGCCGTCCGGTCGTGGCACGGTGACCCGCGTCCTCGTCGTGGACAACCACGACAGCTTCGTGCACACCATCGTCCAGTACCTCCGCGAGCTCGGCGCCGTCTGCGACGTGCGCCCCCGCGACCACGTGACGGTCGAGGACACGGCGGGCTTCGACGGGGTCCTGATCAGCCCCGGTCCCGGCGCTCCCGAGGACGCCGGGGTGAGCCTCCCGCTGGTCCGCCACTGCGAGGCCCGCGACCTGCCGCTGCTCGGCGTCTGCCTGGGCCACCAGGCCATCGCGGTCGCCCACGGCGCCGTCGTGACGCGGGCCCCGGAGCTGATGCACGGCCGTACGAGCGCGATCTCCCACGACGGGCGCGGGGTCTTCGCCGGGCTGCCCTCCCCGGTCACCATGACGCGCTACCACTCGCTGGCCGTGCTGCCCGGCACGGTGCCGGAGGTCCTGGAGGTCAGCGCGACCACGGACGACGGCGTGATCATGGGGCTCCGCCACCGTACGGCGCCGGTCGAGGGGGTGCAGTTCCACCCCGAGTCGGTGATCTCCGAGTACGGGCACCGGCTGCTCGGGAACTGGCTCGCGCGGATCGTGTAACGCCGCCCGCGCGCCGTACGACTAACCAGTGAGCCCTTCCGCCATTGCCCCCGAGTGGCGGAGGGGCTCTTCGCGTGCCCGCCGGAAGGCGCCGTGTCCGGCGGGAGAGGACTCAGGCGTCCGGGGAGGACCGTGCGAAGGGCCCCGGCGCACGCGAGGGTTGCGGGTCGCACGAAGGAGTCTCGGTCGGCGTACGCGAGAGGGCCCCCGCCACGGGCGGGGGCCCTCTCAGGCCGGGCGGCCGGTCAGCCGTGCTCGCCGTCGGGACTGTTGAAGAACGGGTCGTCGGTCGGCTCGTCGCTCGGGACGTCCGGCTGGTCGTCGGTCGGCTCGTCGCTCGGGAGACTGGGATCGTCGGTCGGCGGGGTCGGCTCCTCCGTCGGCATCGGAGGCTGGCCGCTGGAGACGGTGAGCGTGATCGTGGTGCCCGGCTGGATCTTCGCACCGCTTCCGGGGCTCTGGCTGAGGACGGTGCCCTCCGCCTGGTCGCTCGGCTGCTCGACGGTCTTGACCTTGAAGCCCGCGTCCTTGAGCGCCTTGGTCGCGTCACCCACCGTGTAACCGGTGACGTCCGGGACCTCGACGGCCTCCTTGGGGATGTAGATGCGGACGGTCCCGCCCTTGGCCGCCTTCTTCCCGGCCGCCGGGTCGCTCTCCAGGACGACGCCCTGCGGGCGGGAGGACGCCTTGGTCACCACGGTCACCTCGAAGCCCTTGCCCTCGAGCTCGGCGGTGGCCTCCTCGACGGTCTTGCCGACCACGTCGGGCACCGTGACCCGCTCCACGCCCTTGGAGACGACGACCTTCACCTCGGTGTTCTTGTCCACCTTGGCGCCGGCCGCCGGGTCGGTCTCGATGACCGCGCCCCTCGGCTGCTCCTCGCTGAACTCCTCGGTCGTCTTGACCTTCAGCCCGAGATCGGTGAGCTGCTTGGTCGCGGCCTCGACCGTCTGGGAGGCCAGCGCCGGGATCTCGACCTTGCCGTCGCCCGTGGGCGTGCCCGGAGCACTGAGGAAGGTGTAGCCCACGCCGATGAAGGCGCCGATGATCAGGAGCGGGATCAGGATCCACGCGGCGGTCTTGAGCGCGGTGTTGCCGCCTCCCTGGGCGCGCCGGCGTCCGCGCTCGCCCCGGCCGGCGCCGTCTTCGGTGCCGTACTCGTACGCCGGGACGGCGGTGGTGCGCTGGGTGACGGGCCCGCCTGGACCGGGCTGCTGCTGCATGGTCCGGGTGGCCGCACCGTAGTTGTTGGCCAGCGCCATCGTCTGGGCGTCCATCGGCATGCCCTGCAGGGCCCGCTGGATGTCGGCCCGCATCTCACCGGCGCTCTGGTAGCGGTGCGCCGGGTCCTTCGCCATCGCCTTGAGCACGATGGCGTCGGCCCACGCGGGGATCTCCGGGTCGATCTGCGACGGCGGGATCGGGTCCTCGCGGACGTGCTGGTAGGCGATCGCCACCGGCGAGTCGCCGGTGAACGGCGGCTGCCCGGTCAGCAGCTCGTACAGCACGCAACCGGTGGAGTAGATGTCGCTGCGGGCGTCGACCCGCTCGCCCCTGGCCTGCTCCGGCGAGAGGTACTGCGCGGTGCCGATCACCTGGGCGGTCTGCGTCATGGTCGCGGCCGAGTCGGCCATCGCGCGGGCGATGCCGAAGTCCATGACCTTGACGTCGCCGTTGCGGGTGATCATGATGTTCGCCGGCTTGATGTCCCGGTGCACGATGCCGCCGCGGTGGCTGTAGTCCAGCGCCCGCAGGATCCCGTCGACCAGCTCGGCCGCCCGCTCGGGCAGCAGCCGCCGGTCGGCCCGCAGGATGTCGCGCAGCGTGCTGCCGTCGACGTACTCCATCACGATGTACGGCACGGGCGCACCCTCGGAGGTGTCCTCACCGGTGTCGTAGACCGCCACGATGGACGGGTGGTTCAGCGACGCGGCGGACTGCGCCTCGCGGCGGAAACGCGCCTGGAACGTGTGGTCCCTGGCCAGGTCCGCACGGAGGGTCTTGATCGCGACGATCCGGTCCAGCCGGATGTCTCGGGCGCGATAGACCTCGGCCATGCCGCCACGCCCGACGACGCCGTCAAGCTCGTAGCGGTCGCCTAGGCGTCGAGGCTGAGTCATTTCCTGCACTGTCCCTTACCGTTCATCTTGGGTGCCGGTGAGCTCTCAGGCCACCGGTGTCCATCATCGGCCCCTTCCCGCATCACGTCTCCCCATTCGGTGGGACCGTCTCGCCGGGCTCGGTGGTGACGCTCGGCGTGGGTTCCGGGGTCGTCGTCGGGGGCGGGGGAGTCGGGGTCGGAGTGGTCGGTGTGGGGCTCGGGGTCGGTGACTTCGTCGGCCCCGTGGTGGGCGTGGCCGACGTACTTACCGTAGCCGACGGCGACGGCGAAGGTCGGGGCGACTTGGTCGGAGGAGCGGCCGGCCGGGTCGTCGCAGGTCTGCTCCTGCCGGGGGTGGCGGACGGCGACGTGGAGGCCCGCGGCTCGGGGGTGAACGGCTTCACCGACTCGTGCCTGTCGTCCGGGCCGGCCAGATCCTGGAACATCAGCGCGCCCAGCCCGACGGCGGCGGCGCAGCCCGCGGCCGCCGCGGTGATCGCGCCCGCCCGGCGCAGCCCGCTGCGGCGCGGCGCGGCCCGCCCGGCGCCCGCCGGGTCCGGTACGGCGCCCGCCGGGTCCGGTACGGCGCCCGCCGTGTCTGGTATGGCGCCCGCCGTGTCTGGTATGGCGCCCGCCGGGTCCGGTACGGCCTCCGCCGCGGGGAGGCCCCGGTAGCCGGTGGGATCGGTGAGCAGGACCAGGCCCGCGGCGCCCGCGGTGGCGAGCGACTCGCGCAGCACATAAGCCCGGTCCGACAGCTCCCTGGCGCTCGCCGGGCGCTGCGCGGGATCCTTGGCGAGGCAGGCCGCGACCAGGTCGCGCACCGGGCCGGGGACGCTCGCGGGCAGCGGCGGCGGCGGGTCGTTGAGGTGCATCAGCGCGATCGCCACCTGGTTCGCGGCGGTGAACGGCGGACGGCCGGTCAGGCACTCGTAGGCCACGACGCCCAGTGAGTAGAGGTCGGTGGCGGGGGTCAGCGTGATGCCGGACGCCTGCTCGGGGCTGACGTACTGGGCGGTGCCGAGGATGGTCCCGGTCTGGGTGACGGGCGCGGACTCCAGCGCCCTGGCGATGCCGAAATCGGTGATCTTGATCACACCGGCCCCGGTGACCAGCAGGTTGCCGGGCTTGACGTCCCGGTGGATGATCCCGGCCGCGTGCGCGGCGTGCAGCCCTCTGGCGGTCTGGTGCACCACGTCGAGGGCGACCTCGGGGCTCAGCACGCCGTTGCGGGCCAGGATGGCGGCCAGGGACTCCCCGGGGACCAGCTCCATGACGAGGTAGGCGACGTCGTCGGCCTCACCGTAGTCGAAGACCTGGGCGATCCCGGGGTCGGCCAGCCCGGCGGCGATCCTCGCCTCGGTGCGGAACCGCCCGCGGAAGGCGGGGTCGTCCGCGAGGTGCCGCCGGAGCAGCTTCACGGCGACCTCGCGGCCGAGCAGTTCGTCCCCCGCCCGCCAGACCTCGCCCATGCCGCCCGCCGCGATGCGCTCCAGCAGGCGGTAGCGGTCCCCGAGGAACGGCGTCATCTACCGAGCACCGCTTCCATCACGCTCCTGGCGATGGGGGCCGCGGTCTGGCCGCCGGAGGCGTCGTCGCCGGCGCTGCCCGACTCGACGATGAGCGCGACGGCGACCTTGGGGTCCTCGGCGGGTGCGAAGGAGACGAACCAGGCGTGCGGGGCACGGTTGCCGGAGGTCTCGGCGGTGCCGGTCTTGCCGGCGACGGCGACGCCCGGGATCTGCGCCGCGCTCGCCGTGCCCAGGTTGACGACGTTGACCATCATCTCCTTGAGCTTGGCCGCGGTCTCCTCGCTCATCGCGGTGGAGAGCTCCTCGGGGTCGGCGGTCTCGACCTCGCCGCCCTCGGCGTCGGCGACCTTGTTGACGAGGTACGGCTTCATGACCACGCCGTTGTTGGCGACGCCCGCCGCGACCATGGCCATCTGCAGCGGCGTCATCTGGTTGTTGCGCTGGCCGATCGAGGCCTGGGCGAGCGCGGCCTGGTCCTCCTCCTCGCCGATGCTGCTGGCCGAGACCGGCATCGGGATCTCCAGCTGCTCCCCGCCGATGCCGAACTTGGCGGCCTGCTCCTTCATCGCGTCGTAGCCGAGGTCCATGCCGATCTTGCCGAACGGCGTGTTGCAGGACTTCTCCAGCGCGTACGAGAGCGTCACGCGCCCGTTGCCGCAGGCGGAGTTGCCGTGGTTGGGCAGGTCGGCGGTGGTGTTCGGCAGGTCGAGCCGGGTCGGGGCGTCGATCTGGCTCTGCGGGCCGAGGGTGTCGTCGCTCTCCAGATAGGCCGTCATGGTGACGACCTTGAAGGTCGAGCCCGGCGGGTAGGTCCGCTCGATCGCCCGGTTCAGCAGCGGCTGGTCCTCGTCCTCGGCCAGTTTCTCGTAGGCCTTGTTCACCGCGGCCTTGTCCGCCTTGGAGAGCGGGTTCGGGTCGTAGGTGGGGACGGAGACCATGGCCAGGATCGCGCCGGTCTTCGGCTCGATCGCGACCAGCGCGCCCTTCTTGCCGCTCTCGCTCAGCGCCTTGTAGGCCGCCTCCTGCGCCTTGGGGTTGATCGTCAGGTCGACGTTGGCGCCCTTGGTCTGGGCGCCGCTGAACAGGTCGATGCTGCGCCGGATGAGCAGGTCGGCGCTGGACCCGTCGAGCAGGTCGTTCTTGGCCCGCTCGATGTCGCGCTCGCTCTCCGGCGCGAAGAAGCCGGTGATGGGCGCGTAGACCTTGCCCTCGGGGTAGCGGCGGGAGTACTTGTAGGTGTTGTCGTCGGTCTCGACCGACTCGGCGAGCACCTTGTTCCCCGCGGTGATCCGGCCGCGCTCGACCTCGTAGCGGGCGAAGAAGTTGCGGGTGTTGCGGGAGTCCTCCCGCAGACCGTCCGCCCGTACGGCCTGCAGATAGTTCACGTTGAGCATGAGCAGGCCGAACATCAGGATGCAGGCCAGGGCGACGCGCTTGAGGGGACTGTTCATCGCTGGAACACCTGCGTCATTCCTTCGTCCTGGATGGCCTGGGGCGCCGGCCTGCGCGCCGCGTCCGACATCCGCACCAGCAGCGCGATGAGGATCCAGTTGGACAGCAGCGCCGAGCCGCCCTGCGACATGAACGGGGTGACCAGGCCGGTGAGCGGGATCAGGTTGGTGACGCCGCCGACGATGATGAAGACCTGCCAGGCCAGCAGGAACGACAGGCCGCCCGCCAGCAGCTTGGTGAACGGGTCGCGAGCCGCGATCGAGGTCCGCAGGCCGCGCTCGACCAGCAGCGCGTAGACCATCAGCAGAGCCATCAGCCCGGTCAGGCCCAGCTCCTCGCCGACGGCGGCGAAGATGAAGTCGGAGATGGCCAGGGGGATCTCCTTGGGGTGGCCCTGGCCGAGCCCGGTGCCGAGGACGCCGCCCTCGCCCATGGCGAACAGGCCCTGCATGAGCTGCCAGCTGCCGCCGAGCTCACGGTTGTAGAGCTCGGGGTCCCCGGGGTCGAGGAAGATCTCCCACCGGGCCTGCACGTGGTCGAAGATCAGACCGGCGAGCAGTGCGCCGCCGATGAAGAGCAGGATGCCGATCAGCACCCAGGAGGTGCGCTGGGTGGCGATGTAGAGCATCGCGATGAACGTGCCGAAGATGAGCAGCGAGGAGCCGAGGTCCTTCTGCAGGATCAGCACGCCGAGGCTGAGCCCCCAGGTGATGAGGATCGGGCCGAGGTCGCGGGCGCGGGGCAGGTCGATGAAGAGCAGCCGCCGCCCGGCCAGCGCCAGCACGTCGCGCTTGGCGACCAGGTAGCCGGCGAAGAAGACGATCAGGGCGAGCTTGGCGAACTCGGCCGGCTGGAGCTGGCCCAGACCGGGGATGCCGATCCAGATGCGGGCGCCGTTGACCTCCTGGCCGAGGCCCGGGATCAGCGGCGAGACCAGCAGGAACAGGCCGAGGGCTCCGGCGGTGTAGGTGAGCCGCTGCAGCGCCCGGTGGTCGCGGAGCACGATCAGCGTCACGGTGAACAGCACGACCCCGACCGCGGTCCACAGCAGCTGCGTGTTGGCCGAGGCGCCGAACGCGTCGGCCTCCTCCAACCGGTAGATCATCACCAGGCCGAGGCCGTTGATCAGTGTCACCAGCGGCAGGATCAGCGGGTCGGCCCAGGGCGCGAACCTCGCCAGCACCAGATAGGCGGCCAGCATGAAGCCGCCCAGGCTGAGGCCGTAGGTGAGCATGCCGGAGGGGATCTGCCCGTCGATCGCCAGGCCCACGTTGGCGTACGCGCCCAACGTGATCGCGACCGCGAAGGCGAGCATCGCCAGCTGCGCCAACCGCCGTTTGGCCGGCAGGGGGACGGGTTCGACGCTAGGGGTGCTCATGTCTCTATTGTGACCTTGTGGGTTTCGGGGTGGGGGAGCCCTTCTGCGGCGGGCTGGCGGTGGCGGCGGGCGGATCGGTGCTGGTCGTGCCGTCGTCGGGGGCCTTGTCGCCGGTGTCTGCGGTGTCGGGGGTCTGCTCGGCGGAGGCCTTCAGTTCGGCCACCTTCTTCAGGCCCGCGTCGACGTTCGCGACCGGGATGCCGTCGCGCACCTGGCCCTGCTGGAACGCACCGAGGGTCGAGACCGCCACCTTGGTGCCGCGGACGGGGTCGAAGAGCTCGACGGGGCCGAGAGTGGTGTTCACCCCGCGGTAGACCACGATCTCGTCACCCCGCACTCCCACGAAGTACTGGTCGTCGAGCCACTGGCTCCCGAAGTACCAGCCTAGGCCGCCGCCGACGAGGACGACGCCTCCCAGCGAGGCCAGGATCGGCCACACGCGCCGGCGTCTGGCCGGGCGGCGGGCCGCCGCCTGCCCCCTGGGGGCGGGCCCGTCGAGGTCGTCGTCCGTGACGACGGGCTGGGGCATGGTGATCGCCCCGCCGCCGGCCCCGGCCGTGCCCGGCGCCGCCGGTGACGACTGCGAGAGGCTCAGGGTGGAGCCCGCGGCGCCCACCACGGCCGCCTCGGTGGACGGGGAGGAGAACCCCTCGTCCAGTTCCAGCACGTCGGCGACCACGCAGGTGATGTTGTCGGGACCGCCGCCGCGGTTGGCCAGGTCGATCAGGGTGCGGACCACCGTCTCGGGGTCGTCGATCGTGGAGAGCGTGTGGTGCAGCGTCTCGGCGCTCACGACCCCGGACAGTCCGTCGGAGCAGAGCAGGTAGCGGTCGCCGACCTGGGCCTCGCGGAGCGACAGGTCGGGGTCGACCTCGCCGCTGCCGTCCAGCGCGCGCAGCAGGATCGAGCGCTGCGGGTGGGTGGCGGCCTCCTCCTGGGTGATCCGGCCGTCGTCCACCAGCGACTGCACGAGGGTGTGGTCGTGCGTGATCTGGTAGAGCTCCCCGGTGCGCAGCAGGTAGGCGCGCGAGTCGCCGACGTGGACCAGCGCGACCCTGGTGCCCGACCAGAGCATGGCGGTCAGGGTGGTGCCCATGCCCTTGAGGCTGGGGTCCCGCCCCACCATCTCGTGGAGACGGCGGTTGGCGTCGCGGACGGCCGCCTCGATGGCGCTGAGCAGGTCACCCCCGAGTGCGTCCTCTTCGAGGGACGACATGGCGGCGATGGCGACCGAGCTGGCCACCTCACCGTGTGCGTGTCCGCCCATGCCGTCCGCGACGGCGAGCAGGCGGCCGCTGGCGTACGCCGAGTCCTCGTTGCCTTCGCGGAGGAGACCGACGTCCGAGCGGGCGGCGTAACGGAGTGCGATGGTCATTTGCGCAATTCGATGACGGTCTTACCGATGCGGATCGGAACGCCGAGCGGCACCGGAGTCGGACGGGTGACTTTGGAGCGGTCGAGGTAGGTGCCGTTGGTCGATCCGAGATCTTCCACGATCCACTGACCGTCCTGGGGGAAGAGCCGGGCGTGCCGGCTGGAGGCGTAGTCGTCGCTGACTACCAGGGTGGCGTCGTTCGCCCGGCCGATGGTGATGGGCGTCTCCGAGAGGGTGATGGTGGTGCCCTGGAGGGGGCCGCCGGTGACGACCATCTGCCGTGGCTCCCCCTTCTTGGACTTGGCCGCGGGTTTGGCCGGTTTGGGAGCCTTGCGCGCGGGAGCGGTGGCGGGCGTGCGGGATCCGAACAAGTCTGTCCGGATCACACCGACCGCGGCAATCACGAAGAACCACAGCACCGCGAGGAACGCGAGGCGGATCAACAGCAGCGTGAGCTCGGACATGGACCGTCTGTTTACCTTTAATCGCGCCGGAAAACCAGGGTCGTGCGCCCGAGCGTCACGCGAGTGCCGTTCTGGAGCTCGATCCGGCGAACCGGCTGGCCGTTGACGAAAGTGCCGTTCGTGGAGCCGAGGTCGACGAGCATGACCTGCGGGCCCTCCACTCGCAGCTCGGCGTGGTGCCGGGACACGCCCGGATCCACGAGCCGGAGATCGCAGTCGGTGCCCCTGCCGAGCAGGGTCACCGGTGTGGTCAGATCGTAGGACCGCTGGCCCTGCGGGTCATCCTGGGTGGAGACCAGCAGCCGGGGCCTGCCCTCGAACGCGTGCGAGCGGCCGGCGGGCACGTCGGTCACGGGCTTGCGGATCTCGTCCTGCTCGACCGTGGCTCCGCGGATCACTCCGGAGCGGATCCGGAACAGGCCGACCGCGAGGTCGTCCGCCGTCTCGAAACGCACCCGGACGGGTCCCACGAACGAGTAGCCCTGCTCCTTGGCGTACTCGCGGGCGAGGTTGGCCAGCTCGTGGCTGATGCTGTCGGCGTACACCTGCAGGCGCTCGCTGTCGGTCGTGGACAGCTCGACCACGAAGTCGTTCGGGACGAGCGTCCGCCCCTGGGCGACGATCGCGGCCCGCTCGTCCATCTCCCGCTGCACCGCGCTGGCGACCTCGACCGGCTGAAGGTCGGACTTGAACGCACGCGCAAAGGCCCCCTCAACCAAGCCTTCGAGCCTCCGCTCGAAGCGCTGAAGGACTCCCACCGGGTACCTCCCTTCCTCCGTCATCTAGAAGGATCGTATCCGGGTTCGTGGGTACCGGCTGATCCGTGCTAATGTTTCGAGCGCACCCAAACAAGGGCGGGTGGCGGAACGGCAGACGCGCACGGTTCAGGTCCGTGTGTCCGAAAGGACGTGAGGGTTCAAATCCCTCCTCGCCCACTCTAAGTCGGCCCCGGCTGGTCGCGGACGAAAGTCCGCTTCCCCGGGGCCTTTTCGTTGTTCCCTCCAGGGGGGCGACCCCCTGGAACCCCCGATGTGGGGGCTCCGCCCCCACGCCCCTGGCTGCGCCTCCCTTGGGACGGGTTTCCTGCCGGGGTGTGGGTCACGGGTTCTCGGGCTCGGGGTGGGGCGGCTTCCCGGTTCTCCGGGAGCACTTCGGGTCCGGAGGGCGGGCATGGGTCTCCGTGGGCCGGGAGGGCCGGTGTCGGGGGCGGGGAGGGCCGGTGCGGGCCTCCGGGGGCCGTGTCGGACGGCGCCCCGGGTCCTTTCTAGGCGCGGTCGCTTGTCGGTGGCTTTCGGACGGCTTGCACAGGCTTTGCGGGCTGCGGTTTTACGCTGACAGAGAAAAACGGGCCGGAGAAGGTGACTTCTCCGGCCCGTCCGTAAATCCGGCTCAGTGCGCGACGGGCACCCGGACGTCCAGCAGTTCGCCGAGCAGGTCGGTGAGGCTCACCATGCCGACCACCTCGTCCGCGTCCCTGACGAGGCCCACGTGCGCGTGGGCCTCCTGCAGGGTGGCGACGGCCTCCGAGACGGTCGTGGACCTCTCCAGCCGGGGAACGGGGCGGGCCAGCTCCGCGGGGCTCGCCTCCGGCCGGATCAGGACGTCCCGGACGTGCAGGACCCCCAGGATGTCGCGGGGGTCGCCGGAGCCCACCAGCAGGCGCAGGTGACCGCTGTCGCCGGCGGTCCGCCGCACCTGGGCGGCGGTGGCGTCGGCGGCCACCCGGACGGCCTCGGCGATGGGCAGCATCAACCGCTCGATCGGCTGCTGGTGGACCCGCAGGGCCCGGGTCAGCAGGTCGTGCTCGTCGCGGTCCAGCAGTCCCATCCGGCCCGACTCGCCGACCAGCATGGCCAGCTGGACCGGGGTCCTGGTGGTGGCCAGCTCGTCCCTGGCGTGCACGCCGAACAGCCGCAGTGCGGCGTTGGTGAGGCCGTTGAGGGAGGCCAGCACCGGTCGGACCACCCGGGTGAAGCCGCGGAACGGCAGGGCCAGGCCCATCGCCGCGATCTCCGGGTGGGTCAGCGCCCACGACTTGGGCGCCATCTCGCCGACCACCATGTGCAGGAAGGTCACCAGGGCCAGCGCGATCACCAGGGAGACGGGGACCCGGAACGACTCGGGGACCCCGATCGCGCCGAAGACCGGCTCCAGGAGGTGCTCGATGGCCGGCTCGGTCACCATGCCCAGGCCGAGCGAGCACAGGGTGATGCCGAGCTGGGCGCCGGCCAGCATCAGGGAGAGCTCCCTGCCGCCGCGTACGGCGGCGCGGGCGGCCAGCCGGGTCAGCCGGCCGCCCTTGCCCGCGAGCTCCTCCAGGCGGTGCCTGCGGGCCGAGATGACCGCGAACTCGGCGGCGACGAAGAAGGCGTTCCCGATCAGCAGGGCGACGCCGAGCAGCAGCGCTCCGGTGGTGCTCATCGGCCGCTCACCCGCCCGCTCCGGGCCATGGAGCCCTGGTGGGCCCGCTCGCGGGAGCTCTCGTGGGAGTCCTCACGGGAGTCCCCACCGGAAGCCCCGTCCTCCGGGACCCCCGGCTCCGCCGCGCGCCCGGCCGGCTCCGCCTCGGGGAGGTCGCGACCGGCGTGACCGGCCGGGGCGAGCCGTACCCACTCGGGGACCCTGCGGTGCACCGAGAGGACCGTCAGGACCGCCTCGGCCTCGTCCGGCCCGTCCGCCTCCAGCGGGTCGCCCTCCACGGTCAGGGTGACGGGCACCGCGTCGCCGGGCTCCGCCATGCGGCCGAGCACGGACAGGACCAGCCCGGCGATGGTGTCGTAGCCGTCGCTCTCGGGGAGGGACAGGCCGGTCGCCCGCTCGACCTCGTCGAGGCGGAGCGTGCCGGGCACGTCCCAGGTGCCGTCGCCGCCCGCCACGACGCCGGCGGGCTCGGGGTCGTTCTCGTCGACCAGCTCGCCGACGAGCTCCTCGGCGAGGTCCTCGACGGTGACCACGCCGGCCAGCCCGCCGTACTCGTCGATGACGCAGGCGAGGTCGTCGCGGGCGGCGCGCATGCGCTCCAGCACGACCGGGAGCGGCAGGGAGTCGGGGACCAGCAGGGCCGGGCGGGTGATCAGCTCCAGCGGGTCGTCGTCGGTCAGGTCCGAGCGGAGCAGCTCGCGCACGCCGGTGACGCCGACCACGTCCTCGCCGGTGCGCCGGCAGAGCACCGGGTAGCGGGAGTGGCCGTGCTCGCGGACCGCGTCGAGCAGGTCGGAGATCGGGCGGTCGTCGCGGAGCAGCACCACGCGGGGGCGCGGGACCATGACGTCCTCGGCCGTGCGGTCGCCGAACTCCAGCGCGCGCTCCAGCAGCTCGGACAGTCGCGGCGGCAGGTCGCCGGTCGCGCCCGACTCGGCGATGATCCGGGAAAGCTCCTCCGGGCTCGCGCCGTGCTCGACCTCCTCGACCGGTTCGACGCCGATCCTGCGGAGCAGGCCGGTGGCGGCGGAGTCGAACAGCCGGATGACCGGCCCGGCGACCTTGAGGTAGACCAGGGTCGAGCGGGCCAGGAACTTGGCCACCTGCTCGGGCCGGGCGATGCCGAGGTTCTTGGGGGCGAGCTCGCCGAGGACCATCTGGACGACGGTCGCCACCGCGACGGCCAGCGCGATCGCCACGCCGGGCACCGCGCCCGCGGGCAGCCCGGCGGCCTCCAGGCCGGGGCGGATCACGGTGGCGATGGCGGGCTCGGCGATGAAGCCGACCAGCAGGGCCGTGACGGTGATGCCGAGCTGGGCGCCCGAGAGCATGAAGGACAGGCGCCCCGTCACCTCCAGCGCGCGCCGGGCGGCGGCGTCACCGGCGTCGGCCTGTTCGCGCAGCACGCCGCGGTCGGCGGCGACGAAGGCGAACTCCTGGGCGACGAAGTAGCCGGTGGCGGCGGTGAGGAGCAGTACGGCCAGCAGGCCGAGAGCCGTGGTCACCGGGCGGCTCTCCCGATCAGGTCAGTGGGGCCCGTGCACGCGCACGGGCAGGTACTCCACGAGTCCGGAGTGGACACGATCATCCTTTCGAGTGGTTGTCGTCCTCTACGGTAACGATCGGGACGGTGATCGATGTTTCCGGATGGCTCAACGATCGGGTTCTCGACCGTCCAGTACCCTTCTGAGTACTTTTCCACAGGGAAACCTTGACGACGCCTCTACGCGGGTGAGAGCCACGAAGTAGCGTCGATGGTGATGATTCCCTCGTTCCCGCCGCCGGTTGGAAACGCAGGGCTGGAAGCGGCTTCGAGAAGTGGCGGAGATTCGACGTGGGTGACTGGCAGGAAGACGACGACCGCACCCGTGCGCTGCGGTCGCCCGTGCCCACACCCGTGGCGCGGGACGAGACCACGCCCCGGGCGGTCTCCCGGGTGTACGGCAAGGCACGGCAGGGCAGCGCCCCCGTCCGGCCCCTTCCGGGTTCGCCCGGATCCCCCGCCGGGCCCGCGGGCTCCGCGGGGACTCCTCCCGGCACTCCGCCCGGAGCCCCCTCCTCCGGCGGGAAGGGCGGTTTCCGGATGCCGAACGTGAGTCTGCGGCCGAAAGGCGGCGGGGGGCCGAGGCGGCCGGGCCGGTGGTTCCTGCGGATCCTCGCGGGCCTGCTCGTCCTGCTGCTGGTGCTCGCCGTCGGCGGATACTTCACGATCGACTCGCGGCTGAAGCGGATCGAGGCGCTCGGCGACTACGAGGGGCGGCCCGCCGACACCCCCGGCACGAACTGGCTGCTGGTCGGCTCCGACAGCCGGGAGGGCCTGACCAAGGCCCAGCGCCGCAAGCTCGCCACCGGCAGCTCCGTGGGCCGCCGCACCGACACGATGATGCTGCTGCACATCCCCGACGGCGACGGCCGCCCGACCCTGGTCAGCCTGCCCCGCGACTCCTACGTCCCCATCGACGGCCACGGCAGCGACAAGCTCAACGCGGCCTACGCCTACTCCGACGGCGGGCCGAAGCTGCTGGCCAAGACGGTGGAGCAGGTCAGCGGGCTGCGGATCGACAATTACATGGAGATCGGCTTCGGCGGCTTCGTGGGCATCGTGGACGCCATCGGCGGCGTCGAGATCGACGTCAAGCAGAACATCAAGGACCCCAAGGCCGGGATCAACCTGAAGAAGGGCGTGCAGACGCTCGACGGCGGCACGGCCCTCGGCTACGTCCGCACCCGCGCGACCGGGGCCGTCCCCGATTTCGACCGGACCCAGCGCCAGCGCCAGTTCTTCTCCGCCGTGGTGAAGAAGGCCGCGAGCCCGGGCGTCCTGCTCAACCCCTTCACCTCCGTCCCGCTGGCGTTCAGCGCCACCGACTCGGTGGCCGTCGGGACGGAGACCGGCTCGTTCGACCTGCTCTCCCTCGCCCTGGCGATGGGGGACAACCCCGTCACCACGGTCGTGCCGATCGGTTCCCTGCCCACCATCAACGGCCAGTCGGTCGTCAAGTGGGACCGGGAGAAGGCCCTGCGCATGTTCAGGGCCCTGGCCGAGGACAAGCCCGTCCCCAAGGACGTCCTCGCCAAGTAGTGTCTCCGGCCTCGCCGGGCGGCGGCCCCGGCGGCCCTGGTGTCCCCGCCGGACACGGACCGGGCTCCGGAGGGAGCCCCGTACGGCGCGGCCCGCGCCGTACGGGGCCGGACGGGAGCCCGGCCCCGGCCCGCGTCCCGGGACCCGTCAGGCTCCGGCGGCCGCCGCGGCGGCCACGGCCCCGGCCACGATGGCGGCGTTGATCGAGTCGATGGTCTTGGCCACGGCCCTGCCCACCCACTCGCTCTCGACGATCTCCTTGACGCGCTCCTTGCGCACGCCGGGGAACGCCTTGCGGTCGATCTTGGCCGCGTGCAGGACGGCGATCAGCACGGCCACCCGCTCGTCCGGGTCCGCCCCGTCCAGCACGCTCCGCACCCGCTCGCGGATCTCCCGCTCCACCCGCGGGTCGCGCTCCGGATAGCGGGCGACGGGGAAGATCCCGAGGATCTTCCGGTGCTCCTCGTTCAGCACACCGCGCTCGGCCAGCCCGGTGAGCAGGCGCTTGCGGAGCTTGGCGGAGGAGAGCCGGTAGACCCACCAGTCGGGTTTGCGCTCTTTGGCCTCCCCTGCGATCCGGGCGAGCGTCGCGTCCAGCTCCTCGTCCCCCAGCGGGGTCGCGTCCCTGACCGTGACCTTCTTCCCGTCCAGGTCGATGCGGCCGTTCACGGCGAGCTCCGCCAGCAGCGCGCCGCCGAGCGCGGAGTCCAGCTGCGTCGCCCCGACCAGTGGCTTGCCCTCGGTCTCCTCGTGGGCGAGGAGAAGGACTTCTTCGGCGATGGTGGTCATGATCCGACCCTATTGCGGCATCCCCGCACCGGGCATCCCCGCACCGGGCATCCCTGCGTCCTCGCAGTGCCGTCCCCGCCGGGCGCCGAGCCGCGACCGGGACGTAAGCACCACGTAAGAGCCGGGCCGGGATGGCGGGCGTACCTTCGGGGCGAAGCCGACAGCGCGCCGGGAGGACCCGTGAGAACGAAGAGACCGCTCCGCCACCCCGCCGTCCGGGTGGTCCTGGCACTCGGCGCGGCCGGGCTCGCCGTCGCGCTGTACCTGTTCCAGCCGTGGCGGCTGTTCACCACGGTCGAGGTGAACGAGGCACCGCCGTCCGCGGCCGCCTCTTCCGTGCCCGCCTCCTCCGCGCCGGGAGCGGAGGCGGAGGGCGCCCCGGACGCGCCCGCCGAACCGGTCTCCGGGCCGAGGACCGTGGCGACCGGCGTGTTCGTCTCCCACGAGCACGACACGACGGGCACGGCAAAGGTGCTGGAGCTGGCCGACGGCCGCCGGGTGCTGAGGATCGAGGACCTGGACACCTCCGACGGGCCGGACCTGCGGGTCTGGCTGAGCGACCAGCCGGTCAAGGAGGGCCGGGCGGGGTGGTTCAACCTCGACGACGGCGAGCACCTGGAGCTGGGCGGGTTGAAGGGCAACAAGGGCGACGCCAACTACGCCATCCCCGCCGGGGCCGACCTGGAGGATCTGCGGACCGTCACCATCTGGTGCAGGCGCTTCAGCGTCTCCTTCGGCGCCGCCGCGCTGGCCTGACCCGGCCGAAGGAGGCTGCGCCACGGATGGGGCCGCGGCCGGCGGTTACCGGGGCCGTCCGGGCGGAGGACACCGCGCCCCGGCCCGGTGTCGTGCGCGGTACCCCGGCCCGGTGTCGTGCGCCGTACCCCGGTCCTGGAGGGAAGGCGGTCTCTGCGACAATCCCCGGCCTATGAGCATCTCTGAGGAACTCCACGCCATCGGCCGCCCCCTGCTCGACGCGCAGCTCGCCCATCCGACGGTGACCGGGATCGCCCGGGGCGACCTGGCCGAGCCGGTGTTCCGGTCGTGGCTGGAGCAGGACTACCTCTTCCTGCTGGACTACGTCCGGGTGTTCTCCCGGCTGGCCTGGCAGGCCCCGGACGGGCACCTCGGCGACCTGGTGGACCTGGCCCACGCCACCTTCCACGAGGAGCTGGACCTGCACCGCTCCCTGTCCGCGGAGTTCGGGGCCGACCTGGAAGGGGCGCGCAAGGGGCCGGCGTGCGCGGCCTACACCGCGTTCCTGCTGGAGTCGGCCGCCTCCTACGCCGAAGGGCTGGCGGCGCTCTACCCCTGCATGTGGGGCTACTCGACGCTGGGCCGGATCCTGGCCGAGAACCCGCCCGCCGAGCCGCGCTACCGCGCCTGGGTCGACACCTACGCCCACCCCGGCTTCGCGGAGCTGACCGGGCGCATCGCCGTGATGATCGACGAGGCGGCGCCCGACCCGCGGCGGGCCAGGGAGCTGTTCACCGCGGGGATGGCCCACGAGCTCGCCTTCTGGGACGTGCCCTGACCTGCGGCGGGGATTCCGGCCGGAGGCGGACGGGGTGGTCCGCCGAGCGGGCATCATGGGGCCATGAATGTTCCTGAGGTCGAAGTGCAGGCCGTACCCGATGAGGCGTTCCTGCTGGACGTGCGCGAGCACGACGAGTGGCGGGCGGGGCACGCGCCCACGGCCGTGCACATCCCGCTGGGGGAGCTGCAGGCGCGCGTGGAGGAGGTCCCCGGCGACGTCCCCGTCTACGTGGTCTGCCGGGTGGGCGGGCGCTCCGCGCACGCCGCGGCCTGGCTCAACCACCTGGGCCGGGACGCGGTCAACGTCGGGGGCGGCATGCAGTCCTGGGCCTTCGCGGGCCGTCCGATGGTGAGCGAGACCGGCCAGAACCCGTTCGTGGCCTGAAGGGGCGGGACGGTCGGGACCCGTCCGCGGCTTGAAGGGCGCGGGAGCGGATGGGACCGGGTGAGCGGGGACCGGGCGGGTGAGGCCGGGCGGGAGCGGGTGAGGTCGAGTCGGGCGGGAACGGGCTGGGCCGGGCCGCCGGACCCGGGCTCTTGCGCTGAACGGTGCGGATGGCATAATCCGGGACGGAATATCTACCGCGGGAGCTCGGGCGGAGCCGGGCTGAGAGGGCGGGACCACGCGGAGGGCCGGAGAAGGCCCTCCCACGCGCCGCCGACCGCATGAACCTGTCCGGGTAATGCCGGCGTAGGGAGCGCGTGATGACGTCCGACGTCGCCGGTTCCGGGGTGGCCGCGAAGCACGCGGAGGCCCCTCTCACCCTCGACGAGGCCCCGCCCAGGGCCCTGGGAGTGCTCGACCAGGGTGCGCTCTGGGCCAACCTGGGCGTCAGCCTGCTCGGGTTCTCCGGTGCGATCGCGCTGATCGATCCGCTCGGCGACCGGCCGCTGAGCTTCCTGGCGGCCGTGGCGGCCGCGGTCGTCGGCAGCCTCATCGGCACCGCGATGGTGGCGCTGGCCGCCATCCCGGGCCAGCAGACCGGCGCCCCGGCCATGGTGCTGCTGCGGGGCCTGTTCGGTGCGCGGCTGTCTTACGTGCCGACCGTGCTGAACATCGTCCAGATGCTCGGCTGGGGGGCCTTCGAGCTCTGGGTCATCGCCCAGGGCGCCCAGGCCATCGCCGGATCGTTCGGTGCCGAGGTGCCCTACGCCGTCTGGGTGGTCCTCGGCGGGGTGATCACCACCGCGCTGACCATCCGGCCGCTGGGCGCGGTCCGCCTGCTGCGCCGCTTCGTCACCGCCGGCGTGGTCGTCTCGACGGTCTGGTTCGCCTACGCGCTCTTCAGCAGGGATCCGGCGATCGGTGCGGGTACCTGGGAGGCGTTCGCCCCCTCCGTCGACTACGTGATCGCGCTCTCGGTCTCGTGGGTCCCGGTCGCCGCGGACTTCGCCCGCTTCTCCCGCTCCGGCAGGGCCGCCTTCACCGGCGTGGTGGGCGGCTACACCGTCGCCCAGGTGGCCTGCCTGACCCTGGGCGTGGCCGCTCTGGCACTGGTGGGCAACGACCCGGACAAGGTCTGGGACCCGTTCGTGGCGGCCCCGCTCGGCTGGCTCTTCTTCGGCATCCTGGTGCTGCGCGAGACCGACCAGTCGTTCGTGAACGTCTACTCCACCGCGATGTCCCTGCAGAACCTGCTGCCCCGGCTGGACCGCCGGATCATCTCGGCGGGCACCGGCGCGCTGGTCACCCTGCTCGCGATCTTCGTCAGCGCCGACACCTACACCGCCTTCCTGGGCCTGATCGGAGCGGTCTTCGTCCCGATGTTCGCCGTCCTCGCGGTGGACTACTTCCTGCTCGGCGGCAGGGACCGCTGGGACACCTCGGAGACCGCGCCCTCGCGCTGGCTCATGGTCCTGCCGTGGGTGCTCGGCTTCGCGGCCTGGTGGATGCTGGCGGCGCTGCCGACGGCACCGGAACTGGCCTGGTGGAAGGCGTTCTGGACGGGCGCGCGGGACCTGGTCGGGCTCGTCCCGCAGCCGTGGATGAGCGCCTCCCTCGCCGCGTTCATCGTCCCCGTCCTGGTGACCCTGGCCGTCGGCGCCCTCCGCGGCCGGCTGACGGACCGCCGCTGACGGACCGCCGCTGGAGGACGGCGCGGGATCTCCGGAGGGCTACCGGGGGCGGTGGCGTCCCTCGATGCGGAGCAGCCGCTCCTTGGCGGTCGTGCCGCCGGCGTAGCCGCCCAGCACGTCCTCGCTCTCGACCACCCGGTGGCAGGGCACGATCACGCACACCGGGTTGGCGCCGAGCGCGTTGCCGACCGCGCGCAGCGCCCGCGGCCGGCCGATCCGCCCGGCGATCTCCCGGTAGGTGGTCACCGTCCCGTACGGCACGGCGAGCATCATCTGCAGCACGGTCCTGGCGAACGGCGTGGCGAGCTGGAGGTCGACCGTGGTGGTGAAGGCGCGCAGCCGGCCGGAGAAGTAGGCGTCCAGCTCCCGGCGGACGGGGTCGAGCCGCCGCGGGTCGGGCCCGATGAACGAGCTGACGCCCCGGGCGACGCGCTCGAAGACGACGTTCTCGTCCTCGTAGCTGCAGGCCGCCACGCCCCGGCCGGACACGGCGAGGATCAGCCGCCCCACCGGGCCCTCGTGGACGCCGAACGCGACGTCGGGATGCCGGTCCCCCACGTAGGTGGGCGAGGTCACCCGCAGCAGTGCGTCGAGATCGCCGGATGACCCGGATGACATGTCCCACCCTCTCCCGTCCAGGCGCGTGGTCACGGCAGCGTATCGGACGGCTCGCCAGGCCGGGTCCGCCCCGGCGGGCTCCGACACGCCCGGCTCCCGTTACCGGCAGGGACACGCCGGGGCGGTAACGAGGCGGCAATGGAAGCGCCGATCTATTGTCGAGCGTGCACAAGCTGTAACCGGTCTGCGGTTTCTATGACTATCTAACGGGGCATTTCGGTCGTACTGGGGTGTGCTCCTCAGGGGGGAACAGGGATAGGGGGAGGTGGGTCCGTCGAGCGTCGTCTTGTTGCCGTATGCACCGTCCAGCGTCGCCGTCGCACGTCAGTACCTCAGCTCTGACCTGCAGGAATGGGGCGTCTACGAGACCGTGATAGATGACGCCGTGCTGGTGGTGAGCGAGCTGCTGAGTAACGCGCTCCGGCATGCGCACCCCCTGCCGTCCGGGCAGATCAAAGTGGCATGGCAGTGCACTGACGGATATGTCGAGGTAGCTGTGAGTGACGGCGGTTCGGCCACCGAACCCCGCGCGGGGAGAGCCGCGCTCTCCTCGCTGGGGGGCCGGGGGCTCGGCATCGTCGAATACCTGGCCGAGAACTGGGGGGTCAGACACGAAGGGGACGTCACCACCGTGTGGGCGGCCGTCGCGACCGCCGACACGGTGAGCAACGGTCATGCCGCCGTTCCCTCACCCGCCGTCCGGGAGTGCATCTGAATCAGGCGGGGGAGGGAGAAGCCCGGTACAGCACCGCCCTCTCCCCCGCCGTCCAGGCCGTCGTGACGAGCAGGTAGATCCCCGCCGCGAGCGGCAGCACGGCCGCCGCCAGGAGCGTCCCGAACGGGAGCAGCGGCATCAGCCCGCGCAGGGCCGCAGGCTGGACCTCCTGGTCCCCTTCGGCCATCGTGCGCCGGATCCGCCGCGACGTGATCACCGCCACGGCCAGCAGGAGCAGGAAGAGCCCGGCGAACACCAGGGACGGGCCGCTGATCAGTCCGAACCCGGCCACCGTGCCCGCGAACTGCTGCCCCAGCGGCACACCGAACAGCCCGTGGGTGAGCAGCGCGTTTGCCTGCCCGGCGATGGTCGACGAGACGAAGACCTGGTACATGACCGCGAAGAACGGCAACTGGGCCAGGCCCGGCAGGCAGCCCGCCAGAGGTGAGGCGTTCTCCGCGGCGTAGAGGGCGGCCATTTCCCGCCGGAGCCGCTCGGGGTCGCGGCCGTGGCGGTCCTGCAGCTTCCTGATCCGGGGAGCGAGCCGTCTGCGCACCCGCTCGCCCCTGGCCTGCATGACGCTGAGCGGGAGCAGCAGGAGCCGGACGGCGACGGTGAACAGGACGATCGCCGGCGCGGTGGAGCCCAGCGGGCCGGCGAGCGCGGCGATGAGGTCGGCGGTGAAGCCGAGGACGGGATCGAACACTGAGGAGCCCTTCTGAACGGAGTGGAGTCGGCGCAGAAGGCACCCGCGATCGCCCTCCCCCGGATCGGGGGAGGGTGCTCTCTCAGGGGGTCACGCGGGCGCCGGGCCCGCGGAGGGCGCTCGCGGACGGGAGCGTCCGGGCGCGCCGGGATCGCACTGCCGTACGAAGACCGGTGGTGCGGCGCGGCCCCGCCCCGGCGGACGGAGGCCCGGCCGGGACGCGGCGGCGGAGGGCGCCGTGCGCAGCGCCCACGCGAGGAGGAGCACGCCCAGCCCGGCCACGGCGGTCACCGTCAGGGCGCCGCCGTCGGGCAGCCAGACGAACAGCGTCTGGAGGACGAGCAGGGGGTTCACCGCAGGGCCGCCCGGGTGGACCGGGTCACTTGGACCGGCCGACGACCGTGACCAGGGCGACGACCACGAAGGCCACGAAGGCCAGCACCAGCAGGAGCTTGAACAGCCCGAACAGGGCGGGCAGCACGAGCCCGAACACCACGTAGAGCGCGAGGAGGACGCCCAGGACTGCCATCACGATACGACCCATGGGTCCACCGTACGCCGGAGATCGGCCCGGTGCGGGGCGGGCCGCATAACGATGGCGCATAACGCGGGCGCGCCGGGGTCTTACGGGCCGGTGACGGTTTCCTCCGGAGGAGGACGCGCGGGCCTACCGTGGGGCCATGAGCGCGCGCATTCTGGTGGTCGAGGACGACCCGACGGTGGCCGAGGTCGTGGCCCGCTACCTCGAACGCGACGGGCATCGCGTCGAGTGCGTCGGAGACGGTGCCGAGGCGCTCAGGCGGGCGCTGGCGGACCCGCCCGACCTGCTCGTGCTCGACCTGATGCTGCCCAAGCTGGACGGCCTGACGGTCTGCAGGAAGCTCAGGGAGCGCCGGCCGGTCCCGGTGATCATGCTGACCGCGCTGGGCGAGGAGATCGACCGGGTCGCCGGCCTGGAGACCGGCGCCGACGACTACGTCACCAAGCCGTTCAGCCCCCGCGAGCTGGCGTTGCGCGTCCAGTCGGTGCTGCGGCGGGCGCGCGGCGCGTCGATGCCGACGGGCACGGGCGTGCTGCGGGACGGCGACCTGGTGGTCGACGTGGGCGCGCACGAGGTACGGCTCGGCGGCGAGCAGGTCACGCTGACCGCCCGCGAGTTCGATCTCCTGGCCCACCTGATGCGCAACCCCCGCCAGGCGTTCAGCCGGTCCACCCTGCTCGACCAGGTCTGGGGCTGGTCGTTCGGCGACTCCTCCACGGTGACCGTCCACGTCCGCCGCCTCCGCGAGAAGATCGAGCCGGACCCGACCGTGCCCAGCCGCATCGTCACCGTCTGGGGCGTGGGCTACCGCTACGAGCCCGCGGAGCCGGCGTGATCCCCGAGATCGTGGAGATCGCCGCGGTCACCGCCGGCCTCGGCCTGCCGGTCGCGCTCGCCGGGCTGGGCGCCATGCACCTGCTCCGTGAGCGGTCGATCGGGACGATGCTCGCGGTGCTCGCCGCGGTCCCCGTCGTGGTGACGGTGGCGGGCGTCGCGGCGATCACCATGAGGATGATCATCGAGGGCGGCTCCCGGGACATCGTGCTCAGCGTGGTCGTCATCGGGGGCCTGGCCGGCCTGGGCGTGGCGGCGGTGCTCGGCCGACGCGTCGTGGCCGCCAGCCGCAGGCTCGTCGCCGCCGTGCACGACGTGCCCGACTCGGGGGAGTTCACCCCGCCCCGCGGTCTCCCGGCCGAGCTCGGCACGATCGCCGCCGCCCTCGACGAGGCCTACCGGCGGATCCGTCTCGGCCGCGAGCGCGAGCGCGCGCTGGAGGGCGCCCGCCGTGAGCTCGTCGCCTGGGTCAGTCACGATCTGCGCACCCCGCTGGCCGGGATGCGCGCCATGGCCGAGGCGCTGGAGGACGGCGTGGTCTCCGACCCGGAGACGGTGAACCGCTACCACGCCCGGATCCGGCTGGAGGCGGACCGCCTCTCCGGGATGGTCGACGACCTGTTCGAGCTGTCCAGGATCCATGCGGGCGCGCTGCGCCTGTCCCGCCGCCGGATCGGCCTCGGTGACCTGGTCGCCGACGCGCTGGCCGGGGTGGAGCCGCTGGCCCGGGCCAAGGGGGTGCGGCTGGCGGGCTCCGTGGACCCGGTGGTGCCCGTCCAGGCGGACGCGGGGGAGCTCTCCCGGGCCCTGTGCAACCTGGTGGCCAACGCGATCCGGCACACCCCGGCCGGCGGCACGGTCTCGGTCCGCGCGACTGCGGAGGGCGGGCTGGCCCGCCTGTCGGTGACCGACCGCTGCGGCGGGATCCCGGCGGAGGACCTGCCCCGGGTCTTCGACGTGGCCTTCCGCGGGGAGGCGGCCCGGAGCCCGCGGGGGGACGGCGCGGGCGCCGGGCTCGGCCTGGCGATCGCCAGAGGCATCGTGGAGGCCCACGAGGGTGCCATCGGCGTCGTCAACGCCGGGCCCGGCTGCCGCTTCGAGATCCGCCTCCCCCTGTCGAAGTGAGACCGCCGCGGTCAGACCGGTATGTCTCCGACGACTCTCCGGGGCACCGCCGACAGGGCGGCCTGGCCCTCCGACTGGGCCGGGACCATGAGGGTCACCTGGACCTCGTCGGAGAGGGAGGCGCCGTCGGGAGCCGGTTCGGCGGGCTCGCGGGAGAGGGGGTCCCGCAGTGCGCCGAAGCTCTCCGACATCGCCCGGAAGGTCGGGCACGGCCAGCGCCACATGCAGCTCCGGCAGCGCAGGATCGGATGCGCCGCGTCGCTGGTGATGCCGCCCGCGTCCCGGGGCTGGTGCAGGTCCAGGAGCCGGATCCCGAGTTCGGCGAAGTCGAGCAGTTCCTGGCGTGCTCCCTCCAGGAAGTCGAGGTCGTCGCTCGTGAGGCGGGTCCGGATGGGGACGAAGCCCTCGCGGTTCACCAGACCGCGGAGGGAGTGGGTCGCGTCCTGCCACGAGGTGGACCTGGTGGCGCGCGTGATGGTGGACTCCAGGCGCGTGCGGAGCAGTTGGCGCTGGGGATCCTCAGGAAGATCGTTGTTCATCGAAGCTACTGGGCCCGTTTCTACTCGTCGTCCGTCGTCGACTTGGTGCAGCGACGGTCGGGAGGTTCCGGGCCTCCCCCCTTTCCGGCCGAGCCGGTGTTGCACGCTGTCAAGCTTCGCGCACCGAGGGTTCGCGTGAGGGGAGAACGGGCGACAAAGGGCCGGGACCGATAGCCCCGGCAGGCAAAACCTTGAACAGGACACCCCCTTGGGCCGTAGAACGTGACCCGGGGCTCCGGCGCCGCTAGTGTGCCCGCTGTGGAGCTAAAAGTCTCAACTCGATCTCATGGTGGCCACACAATTGTGACCATTGTCGGAGAAATCGACCTATATACCGCGCCTCGCCTGCAGTCCGAGCTCGATCGGCTGCTGGACGAGAGCGCCGCCGCCTTCATGGTCGTCGACATGTCCGGCGTGGAGTTCTGCGACTCCACCGGCATGAACGTCCTGTTGTCCGCGCTCAAACGGCTGCGCGAGCAGGGAGGGGTCCTGGAGATGGCCGGGCCGCGCCCCGCCGTCCGTAAGATTCTTCAGGTCACCGGTCTCGATTCGGTGTTCACCGTCCACGAGGCGGTGCCCGAGGAACTGCTGGCGGCCGAGCCCAAGGCGTGAGCCGCCTCGCGGGGCCCGGGACGGAGGGCCGCGCGCACGCGGCGACCGGCGGACGAGGCGACCTGCGGAAGAGGGCGGCATGACCGGCACAGCAGTGATCATCCCGGCCAAGGACGAGGCCGACCGGATCGGTGCCACCGTGGCCGCCGCCCGGGCGCTGCCCGGGGTGGACCTGGTCGTCGTCGTGGACGACGGCTCGGCCGACCGGACCGGCAGGGTGGCCAGGGCCGCCGGAGCCCGCGTCGTACGGCACAGCCGCAACCGGGGCAAGGCCGCCGCGATGGAGAGCGGCGCGGAGGTCGTGCGGCTGTTCGACGAGGAGCGGGGCGGGCCTCCGCGGCACCTGCTGTTCCTGGACGCCGACCTGGGGGAGACCGCGCACACGGCCGTGCCCCTGATCGAGCCGGTCGCGGCGGGTGAGGCGGACATGACCATCGCCGTCTTCGTCACCCGGGTCAAGCTGGGGGGCCACGGGTTCGTGGTCCGGCTCGCGCGTGACGGCATCGAGCGCGCCACCGGCTGGACGCCCACCCAGCCGCTCAACGGCCAGCGCTGCCTGACCCGGGCCGCCTTCGAGGCGGCCCGGCCGCTGGCGCGCGGTTTCGGCGTGGAGACGGGCCTCACGATCGACCTGCTCCGCCGGGGCTTCCGGGTCCGCGAGGTCGAGGTGGAGATGTCCCACCGCGCCACCGGCACCGACTGGCGGGCCCAGCTCCACCGGACCCGGCAGTTCCGCGACGTCGCCCGCGCCCTCCTGGCCCGCAGGGCGCTGCACGTCTGAGCCCCGCCGCGGGCACCGCGGCGGGTGTGCTGGAATTTGCGGGTGACTCAGGACACGGCGGTGGCCGGCGGACCCGTACGGCACGGCGCGCGTGACGCTCTGGGCGTGTTCGCCCCGGTGGCGATCGGGCTCTCGGCCGGGCTGACCGTCCTGATCGGCCTGCTGGGGCCCTCGGCCATGGCGCCGGGCCTGCCCGGCCCCTCCTGGCACCCGCCGTACTCCCTGAACGCCGGGCCGGGCGGCCACCTGGTGATCGCCCTGGCCGCCGCGGCGATCGCGCTGGGCGGGACCGGCCTGGCCGCGGCCCTGCGGTCGCGGTGGCGGCCGGATCCGCGGCTGCTGCTCTGGGCCGGATCCGCCGTGGCCGCACTGCTGGCCCTCCTGCCGCCGTCGGGCTCGGCCGACCACCTGAACTACGCCGCCTACGGACGGCTGGCCGCGCTGGGCCGTGATCCGTACGCCGTCGCGCCCGCCGCGTTCCCCGGTGACCCGGTGGCGGGGGCCGTCGAGGAGTGGGCCGGGGTGACGAGCGTCTACGGCCCGGTCGCGACGGCGGTGCAGGCGCTGGCGAGCCTGGCCGGGGGCGACTCGGTCCGGCTGACCGTCTTCGGGATGGCGCTGTTCAACGCCGCGGCCTTCGTCGGGACCGGGCTGCTGCTGCACCGCCTGACCGCCGCCGACGCGGACCTCCAGCGGCGGGCGGCGCTGCTCTGGACGGCCAACCCGCTGATGATCTACCACCTGTCCGCCGGGATGCACGTCGACACCATGGCCGTGGCCTGCATGGCCGCCGCCCTGTTCGCCTTCTCGTCCCTGCGGGGCGCGGCCGGGGGCGCGACGTCGGGGGTACTGCTGGGGCTGGGGATCGGGGTCAAGCTCAACGCCGGGCTGGTCGCGCTCGGGCCCGCCTGGGAGCTGCGCCGCCGGCCCGGCAGGCTCGTCCTGGTCGCCGGTACGGCGACGGCCACGGTGGCGGCGGTCTACGGGATCGCCGGGCCGCACGTGCTCGACCAGGTGGGCGCGGCCAGCCGGAAGGTCTCCCTCGGCACCCCGTGGCAGCCGGTGAAGCTCGCCCTCCAGTCGCTGTTCGGGCCGGGCGCGTACGCGGTCTGGATCCAGGCCGGGTCGGTGCTCCTGCTGGCGGCCCTGGCCTGGCTGGTGTTCCGGGCCGTGCCGGGCGGCCCGATCGGCCCGGGCGGCGCGGTCCCTGCGGGCGGCCGGCTTCTTCCCCCGACCCCTCCGGTCCCGCCGTCGCCGTCGACCTCGACCCCTCCGGTCCCGCCGTCGACCTCGGCGCCGGTCCGGCGGCCGGTTCCGCCGGAGGCCCCGGCCCCGCTGGTGGCGGCGGTGATCGTCGTGGCCTGGCTGTTCGCCGCGCCGTACGCGCTGCCCTGGTACGACGGCCTGGCCTTCGCGCTGCTGGCCGCGGCGCCCGCCTGGCCGGCCCTGGAGGGGTTCGTGGTGGCCAGGACGGCGATCCTCTCGCTCGGCTACCTCCCGGCCCGGGAGGCGCTCCGCCCCGACGACCTGCTCTGGCTGAAGACCGTCGTCAGGCAGCAGGTGGTGCCGTGGTCCCTGCTTGCTCTGACGGCCGCTCTGCTGTGGTGGGCGGCGCGAGCCGGAGCGCGCGCACGCAGGCGGCCAGCGTGAGCGGCACCGCGACCGTGAGGGCCATGGCCGGGATGGCGATGCCGGAGTCGTTCATCAGGAACCCGATGAGCGCGCACGTCAGCGCGCCGATCAGCCCGGCCCGCAGCGCCGGGGCGAGGGCGTAGGCCCGTCCCAGCGCGGGGGCGCCCCAGCGGGAGGGGCGGTCCAGCACCAGGAAGAGGAAGGCCAGCGCGACCAGCGTGAGCAGGGTCAGCGACCAGTTGCCGACCGTGACCCCGACCATCGCGGTGAACTTGCGGGCGATCACCGTCCCGGCCTCGCCGTCCAGCACCTGCTGGACGAACGCGCCGAGGTGGGTGCGCTGCCCGGCGGGGCGGAGCCGGTCGGCGACCGCGATCGCGGTGATCAGGCCGATCCCGGCCAGTCCGACCAGGCCGAGCCGGACGGCCGAGACCCGGCGGCCGGAGAGCAGGATCAGGAAGACGGCCAGCCCGGTCAGGAACGCCGGGACCCCGCCGAAGTCGGCCCCCCAGCCCGGCCAGCCGTCCGCGAAGACCGCCAGCCCGCCGTACAGCGCGCAGACCGCCAGGGTGAGCCCGCGACGTCCCCGGGACGTCAGCCACTGGGCGATTCCGGCCAGGGCCAGGATCGTCCCGGCGGAGTAGACGGCGAAGGCGATGTTGCCGAACCCGTAGAAGCGCCCGCCGGCCACCGGCTCGTACCCGGTGACGGCGTTGACCTGGAGCGTCGAGCCGGTCATCACGTCGGCCAGCAGGGTGAGCGAGGTGATCCCGGCGACCACGGCGAGCGGGCCCAGCACGTGCGACCGCCAGGGCCCGGCGAACGCGAGCGCGGCGACGGCGCAGGCGATGCCGAGGATGGTCAGCACCACCCCGGCCATCGGGACCGGGAAGGCCCACCAGGGCACCAGCTGGGCGAGGAAGGTGGCGACCGCGATCGACCCGCTGACCGCGGCGACGGCCCGGACCGCGGTCAGCGCCCGCGCGCCGCCCCAGCCCCGGCGGATCGCGGCGGCGGCCAGCAGGTAGAAGAGGATCTGCACGGCCACGAAGCCGCCGAAGAACGGGCCGCGGACCCGGTTCACCACCCGGCTGGCCAGGTTCTCGCGGGCCAGGTCCGCCACGACGGCCGCGGTGGCGTCCCCCGGGGCGTCTCCTGGGGTGTCTGCGGCGCCTCCGGAGGCTCCGGCGCCCGGGGCGGGGTCCCCGCCGGTCCAGGGGCGGCCGACGACCGTCTTCGGCGTCTCCAGCCCCAGCAGGGCGATCGCGGTGGCGGTCAGGTCGGTGGTGGTGACCAGGCCGTTCTGGCGGGTGGAGGCGGCGGTGAGGTAGCCGCGGGGGTACGGCGAGCCGTCCGGCGACGGGCCGGAGGCGATCGCCACGTGCAGGTGGGCCACGTCGGAGGCGTCGGACAGGCCGCCGAGCAGGAGCGTGGAGTCCGGGGGGAGGCGGTCGAGGACGGCGCCGACCTGGCGGTCGATCCCGGCCACGGCCTCGCGCCTGACCTCGTCCGGCGGCGCGGCGGGCACGTCGCGATCGGTGCCGTCGCCGGTGCCGGCGGCGTCACCGGCCGCGCCGGTCCCGCCGTCCGTCCCGGTGGCGGTCCCGCTGCCGCTGCCGCTGCCGCTGCCGTCCTCGAGCCAGGCGCGGGTGAGGTCTCCGGCCTCGACGACGACGAGCCGGTACGGGGTCAGCTCACCCAGCCGCTCCACCGTCTCCGCGTATTTGGCTACTTTTCCGGATTTGTCAGCGGCCCCGAGAGCGGCCCCCGGTCCGGCCGCCGCCACCCTCCCTCCGGCATCGGTGACGAGCTGCCCGAGCTGACCGAGCACCGGCTTGTAGGAGGTGTCCGCGTTGAAGGCGACCAGTTGCGCCCAGCCCGGCACGCCGGCGCCCTCGCCGGAGACCTGCGGGACCGGAGGCGGGGAGCAGCCCGGGGCGGACGTGCCAGCCCGCTGCCCCGCCGAGGCCGTCAGCCAGCCCTCCACCGGGCAGATGAAGCCCCGTCCCTTGGGCGGGTTGGCCCGGGTGGACAGCGAAGCCGCCCCGCCGGAGCCGGTCAGCCGCCACAGGTTCGGCGTCCGCACCGGGTCCAGATCGCTCCAGAGCAGCCCCGGCACCCCGACGACCACGACCCGGGCGGGCCGTCCGTCCCCGGCGGAGGCGCCGGCCGTCCCCGCTCCCGGGAGGGGGGGCAGGCCGGCGGCCGTAGCGGTTCCCGGCGGGGCGGCGGGGGCGCCGGCCGTCCCCGCTCCCGGCGGGGCGGCGGGGGTGGCGGCCGTAGCGGTTCCCGGCAGGGCGAGGAGCGCGGCGGTGACGAGCAGGAGCGCCAGGCGGGCCGCCCGGACCGCGGCGGCGCCGAGGGCGCCCGGCGCCGGGGTCCGGCGGGCGTGCTCCGGAGCGTTCCGGTGCGGTGTGCGGCGTCCGCGTGCTGGGCCCATCCGGTCTCCCCCTCAGTTCCCGTCCGTCGACGGCCGGTTCCCGCGTCACGGTAGCCTGCCTGGTCGTGAGGACCGACGAGGCGACCGAGATCAGGCGGCCCATCCGGGCGTGGCTGCCGGTGCCGGCGCTCATCGCGCTGGCGGCGGCCCCGCTGGTGCTCCACTGGCTGGGCAACGTCGACGACCAGCGTCTGGTCGATCTGGACGTTTACCGTACCGGCGGGGAGATGGTGCTGGCCGGACGGCCGGTCTACGACTTCGCCACGCCCGCGCCGCAGCTGCTCCCGTTCACCTACCCGCCGATCGCGGCGCTGCTGGCCACGCCGCTGGCGGCGATGTCGTGGACGGCGGCGCAGTGGGGCTGGACGGCCGGGATCTTCGCCACGCTCATGGTCGCCGTCCGGTACGGCTTCCGCGCCGTCTGGGAGCGTCTCGACCGCGCCCGGCCTCCCGCCGGGGCCCGGTGGACGCCGCCGCGGTCGCTCTGGACGCCGCTGGCGTTCGCGTTCCTGACGGTCGCCTGCACCTACCTGATGCCGATCAGGGACCAGGTCCGGTTCGGCCAGGTGGACATCCTGCTGGTCGCGCTCTGCCTGGCCGACTGCGCGGCGCGGCGGCCGGCCTGGCCGCGCGGCATGCTCATCGGCCTGGCCACCGCGGTCAAGCTCACCCCCGGCGTCTTCCTGATCTACCTGCTGGTCACCGGCTTCGGCCCGGGGGCCCGTCCCGAGCAGCGCCGGGCCCTCTTCATGGCCGCGTTCACCGCCGGGCTGCTGACCCTGCTGCCGTTCGCGGTGATCCCGGCCGACGCCGCCGACTTCTGGTTCCGCGCGCTGCTCGACCCCGAGCGGCTCGGCTCCAACGCGGCGACCACCAACCAGTCGATGCGCGGCATGCTCATCCGGCTCTACCTGCCCGACGCGCTGACGAGCCTGCTCTGGCTGGCGCTCGTGGCGGCGGTCGGCTGGTACGGCTTCCGCCGGGCGCGTGCGGCGCTGCTGGACGGCGACGCGATGACCGCCGTCGCCCTGACCGGCCTGATGGCCGTGCTGCTCTCGCCGGTGGCCTGGATCCACCACCTGGCCTGGGTCGTCGTGGTGCTCGGCGCGATCGCCGGCGACGGGCGGGACCCGGTCCGGGTCCGGGCGGCGGCAGGGGTCTGGCTCTACTACGTGGTGCCGATCCCCTGGTGGGGGGTGGCGCTGAAGGCGGCGGAGATCCCGGTGCTCAGCCCGGTGCTGGGCAAGCTGGTGCAGAACGCCTTCGGGCTCGGCGCGCTGGTCCTGGTCTGGCTGCTGGGGTCCTGGCTGCCGGGGCGGCGCGTGACTTTCCGTACTTTTCAGGCGTCGGATGTGGAATTCTCCGCACGGTTCCGGACGGCCGCCGGATAGCCTGGAGGCATGCTGAAACTCGCCTACCTGGGCCCCGAGGGCACCTTCGCCGAGGAGGCCCTGCGGATCCTGGCGCCGGAAGCCGAGCGCCTGCCGAGCGCCAACGTCAGCGCGGCGCTCGACGCCGCCCGGCGGGGCGAGGCGGACGGCGCCGTCGTCCCGCTGGAGAACTCCATCGAGGGCGGCATCGCGACCACCCTGGACGAGCTCGCCCGGAGCGAGCCGCTGCTCATCACCGCCGAGCTGCTGCTGCCCGTCGAGTTCTCCCTCCTGGCCAGGCCCGGCAAGGAGATCGGCGACATCAAGCGGGTCATCTCCCATCCGGCGGCCCTCACCCAGTGCCGCGGCTACATCGCCCGCGAGCTGCCCGACGCAGTGGCCGTCTCCGCCCCGTCCACCGCCGGCGCGGCCCAGGAGGTCGCGCTGCCCGGCTCGCCGTACGACGCGGCCATCGCCGCGCGCATCGCCGGGGAGCACTACGGCCTGGTCGAGCTCGCCGGGGGGATCGGCGACCGCTCCGACACCGTGACCCGGTTCGTCCGGCTCTCCCGGCCCGCCCCGCCGCCCGCCCCCACCGGCTCCGACCGCACCTCCCTGGTGGCCTTCCTCTCCGACGACCACCCGGGCGCGCTGCTGGAGATGCTGACGGAGTTCTCCGTGCGCGGGGTCAACCTGACCCGGATCGAGTCGCGGCCCACCGGCGACGGCATCGGCCGCTACTTCTTCCACTTCGACTTCGAGGGCCACATCGCCGACGCCCGGGTCGGCGAGGCGGTCTCCGGCCTCCACCGGGTCTGCGAAGGCGTGCGCTTCCTCGGCAGCTACCCGCGCGCCGACGGCCTCGCACCGCAGATCAGGCGCGGTACGGCCGACGCCGACTTCGACGAGGCGTCGGGCTGGCTGTCCAGGATCAGGGGCGGGCAGGTCTAGCGGGCCCGCGCCCTCCGGGGGCCTTCCCGGGCCTTCCGGGGGCCTTCCCTGTGTCGAAAGACCCGCTGGACACTCCTTATCCGTGTGCGGGCCCGAACCGCTCATCTGTAGCCTGGGTCTGTGATTGACCTGCGTACCCTTCGTGAGGATCCCGACCGGCTACGGGCGTCGCAGCGTGCCCGCGGTGAGGACGACTCTGTCGTCGACACGCTGCTCGACCTCGACGGGCGCCGCCGCTCCGCGCTGGCGTCGTTCGAGTCGCTGCGCGCCGAGCAGAAGAACATGGGCAAGCTGGTGTCCAAGGCCTCCGGCGAGGAGAAGGCGGAGCTGCTGAGCCGCGCCAAGGACCTCGCCGCGCAGGTCAAGTCCCTGGAGGCCGAGGCCGAGAAGCTGGCAGGCGAGCTCGACGCGGTCCTGCAGACGGTGCCGAACATCGTCGACCAGGACGCCCCGCACGGCGGCGAGGACGACTACGTCGTGCTGGAGGAGGTCGGCGAGCGGCGCACGTTCGACTTCGAGCCCAGAGACCACCTGGAGCTGGGCGAGCTGCTCGGCGCCATCGACATGGAGCGCGGCGCCAAGGTCTCGGGCTCGCGGTTCTTCTTCCTCAAGGGCGTCGGCGCCCGCCTCCAGCTGGGGCTGCTCAACATGGCCATGCAGCAGGCGGTCGAGGCCGGGTTCGTCCCGATGATCACGCCCGTCCTGGTGAAGCCCGAGGCGATGCAGGGCACCGGCTTCCACGTGGCCCACGACAAGGAGATCTACCGCCTGCCCGACGACGACCTCTACCTGGTCGGCACGTCGGAGGTGCCGCTGGCGGCCTACCACGCCGACGAGATCCTCGACGCGGGCGAGCTGCCGCTGCGCTACGCCGGCTGGTCGTCGTGCTTCCGCCGGGAGGCCGGCTCCTACGGCAAGGACACCCGGGGCATCATCCGCGTCCACCAGTTCGACAAGGTCGAGATGTTCTCCTACTGCCGCCCGGAGGAGGCGCGGGAGGAGCACCTGCGCCTGCTCGCCTGGGAGAAGGAGATGCTCGCCAAGATCGAGGTGCCCTACCGCGTCATCGACACGGCCGCGGGCGACCTCGGCACCTCGGCCGCCCGCAAGTTCGACTGCGAGGCCTGGATCCCCACCCAGGGCCGCTACCGAGAGCTGACCTCGACCTCCAACTGCACCGACTTCCAGGCCCGCCGCCTGGGGGTGCGCTTCCGCGACTCCGGGGGCAGGCCACAGCACGCCGCGACCCTGAACGGCACCCTGGCCACCACCCGCTGGATCGTCGCCATCCTGGAGAACCACCAGCAGGCCGACGGCTCGGTCGTGATCCCCGAGGCGCTGCGCCCCCACGTCGGCCTCGACGTCCTGGAGCCGGCCAAGTAGGTCCGCCGGCGAGGCCTCACCGGTGAGGATCCGGCTCCGCCGGGTCCTCACCGGTGAGGACCCGGCTCCGCCGGGTCCTCACCTCCTTTCCGGGACCGGTCCCCTCCCTTCCGGGCGGGCTTGCCGTACGGCGTGCCCGGTGCAGCGTCCCGCCGTGTCCGAGGGCGTGTTCGGCGTCGGGAGACGTGTCCGAGGGCGGGAGGCCTGAGGACGTGTGCGACGCGGGGAGGTCCGAGGGCGCGGGGGGAGGGCCCGGGAAGCACGAAGGCGAGGCCCGCCCAGGGCGAGCCTCGCCTCCACCTCCCGCTCCGGGGAACCCGCCACTGGAATGAGACGGGACCCCGGAGCGGGATCTAGTGCTGTCTAGGTCTGATTGTGTGGTTCAGACGGCCTGCCGAGTCAGATGGCGCGGACCTGGGAGGCCTGCGGGCCCTTCTGACCCTGCGTGATCTCGAACTCGACCCGCTGGCCGTCCTCGAGGCTCCGGTAGCCGTTGCCGACGATCTCGGAGAAGTGAACGAACACGTCCGGCGCACCGCCGTCCGGTGCGATGAAGCCGAAGCCCTTTTCAGCGTTGAACCACTTGACGGTTCCCTGAGCCATTAAAGCTCTCCCTCAGGATTTGAAACTTTGGGATTCACACCTCGTGAACCCCAGTGTGTCGTACAGCGGGGCCCCGGGTGGCTCAGACTTGCAAGTTCTGGTTATGCACTACGGGATCAGCTAATACAACGCCATCATATCTAACACCATCCCGCCTGTGGGTGTTCCCGCGATCAGGAAGATTCCTCTCCCGGACGGTCCCGGCGCTGGCGCGCCGGGGCGCACCGTGCAGACTGGGATCTGTTATGGGAAGACCCCGGCTCGTCGCCACCGACCTCGACGGCACCGCCCTCCGCTCCGACGGCACCGTCTCGCCCCGCACCGCCGCAGCGTTCGCCCTGGTGGAGGAGGCGGGCGCCACCCTGGTCTTCGTGACCGGCCGCCCGCCACGCTGGATGCACACCGTGGCGGGGGCCGTACGACACAGAGGCCTGGCCATATGTGCGAACGGTGCCCTGGTCTACGACCTCCACACCGAGGAAATCGTAAAATCACGCCTAATCCAGCCAGACGTGCTGGAAGAGGTCGTCGGGCGGCTCCGGGAAAAGGTGCCTGACCTGTCGTTCTCCGTGGAATACGAGGGTGGGTTCGCCCACGAGTCGGACTTCCGTCTCGGCGGGTGGGACCGGAAGGCGGTCGGCGGGCTGTCCGTCGCCGCGGACACCCTCACCTCGCGGCCGTGCGCCAAACTCCTGGCCCTGCACCCCGGGATGGACCCGGACCTCCTCCACGAGGCGGTCTGCGGGCTGGTCGGCGACCGGGTCACGCCCACCCACTCCAGCGGCCGGGCCCTGATCGAGATGAGCGCGCACGGGGTGACGAAGGCCTCGGCGCTCGCCGAGCTGGCGGAGACGCAGGGCATCGGGCCCGCGGAGGTGGTCGCCTTCGGGGACATGCCCAACGACCTGCCGATGCTGCGGTGGGCCGGGACCTCCTACGCCGTCGCCAACGCCCATCCCACGGTCCTGGCCGCGGTCGACCACGTGGCGTCCGCCAACGACGAGGACGGGGTCGCGCGAGTCCTGGAGGACATCTTCCGGTAGCCCCGCTTCCGGTGGTCGCGCTTCCGGTGGTCCCGCACGGCGCGCGGCCTGCTCCCGGTACGCCGGGCGGACCGCGTGCCGTGCGGGGATCAGATCGGAGCGGTGGTCACAGGTAGGGGCCGGAACTGGCCTGGTGGGGACCGTCCTGGTGGAGCCCGGCGCCACCGGGCAGCGCCCGGCGCATGTTCTCCAGCTGGGCGCGGGCGGCCATCTGCTGCGCGAACAGCGTGGTCTGGATCCCGTGGAACAGGCCTTCCAGCCAGCCGACCAGCTGCGCGTGGGCGACCCTGAGCTCCGCGTCGCTCGGCGGGGCGCCGTTCTCCTCGGTGAACGGAAGCGACAGCCGTTCGAGCTCCTCGACCAGCTCCGGGGCCAGGCCGTCCTCGAGCTCCTTGATGGAGCTCTGGTGGATCTCCTTGAGCCGCTTGCGGCTCGCCTCGTCCAGAGGAGCCGCGCGGACCTCCTCGAGGAGCTGGCGGATCATGCTGCCGATGCGCATCACCTTGGCAGGCTGCTCGACCAGATCGGTGATCGACCGCTCGTCGTTGCCGTCCTCCTTGGGCTGGAGGCCCTGGGAACCCACGACGACCACGTGCGGAGTGCTCTCCTCAGCGTTCATAGTCTCAACCTACTAGCAGGATTTTCCCGACGTGCTCTCCGGACTCCAGGAGCCGGTGGGCCTCGGCGGCGTCGCTCATCGGCACCCGGGCGTGCACCACCGGGCGGATCGCGCCGGCGTCGAGCAACGGCCAGACGTTGTCCACGACGCCGCGCACGATGACGCCCTTCTCGTCGACCGGCCGGGCCCGCAGCGTGGTGCCGTGCACCGAGGCCCGCTTGGTGAGCAGCGCTCCCAGGTCGAGCTCGCCCCGGGTCCCGCCCTGCATCCCGATCACCACGAGCCGGCCGCCGGTCTTGAGGGCCCTGACGTTCCCCGCGAGATATCCGCCGCCGATGATGTCGAGGATCACGTCGGCCCGGACCTTCTCCGAGAAGTCCTCCTCGCGGTAGTCGATCCCCTCGTCCGCGCCGAGCTCCAGGCAGCGGGCGATCTTCTCCGCCGAACCGGCGGTGACGACGACGTGCGAGCCGAACGCCTTCGCGAGCTGTACGGCGAGCGTGCCGATCCCGCTGGCGCCGCCGTGGACGAGGAGCGTCTCGCCCTTGCGGAGGCGCGCGGTCATGAAGACGTTGGACCAGACCGTGCACGCCACCTCGGGCAGCCCGGCCGCCTCGACCAGGTCGACCCCTTCCGGGACGCGCATGACCTGCTGCCACGGAACCGCCACCCGCTCGGCGTATCCGCCGCCGGTCAGCAGCGCGCACACCCGATCGCCCGGCCTGAACGCCTCGACGTCCGGTCCGACCTCGGCGACGACTCCGGAGCACTCCAGCCCGGGATACGGCGAGGCGCCGGGAGGAGGGGAGTAGAGTCCCTGCCGTTGCAGGACGTCAGCGCGGTTGACCGCGGAGGCGGCCACGTCGATGATGACATCGCCCCGTTCCGGTCGGGGGTCCGGAACCTGCCGCCAGGCGAGGACTTCCGGTCCACCAGGTTTGTCGATCACGATGGCGTGCATGTAACTCACGCTACCGGGAGAGCCAACTCGGTGGTTGCCTGCATCGGAGAGAACACGGGGCGTTAATCTTCAATGTGTTTGCTGCCCCTTTAGCCCATCCCGAGGGGGAACACGGTGGCAAGACACGATCGTGAGGAATCTCTCGAGGAACAGCTCGCCTGGCTCGATGCGATCAAGGAGCAGGAGGAGGCGCCGCCCGTCGTGGTGACCGCGCAGGTCACCGCCACGATGGACGACGCCGTCATTTCGCCGTACCCGCAGGACCCGTGGAGCCTGGTGCCCGCGGAGACCGACGCGGTCTCGTCGCCGCTGTTCCGCACCGCCGCCGATCCGGACCACGCTCCCTCGGCCTCCTCTGCCGCCGACACGGCGTCGAAGGCCGGGGACGCCCCGGCGGGCCGGTCGGCCGAGGAGGCGGACGCCGCGGAGTGGACCGAGGCGGCCGAGGCGGCGGGCTCCTTCACGCTGCCCCCCGCGCCCTCCCCCGAGGACAACGACGGCTTCCTGGCCCCGCTGAAGCCGCTGCCCCGTCCCGAGTCCGACCCGGTCCTCGGCTCCGGCCCCGGGGACACGTACGCGCCGGGTGCCTTCGGCGATCCGGAGCGGGAGCCGTCCCGGGGTCTCTTCGAGGAGCCCCGGCGCCCCGACGAGCCGGCCGAGTCCTCTTCGACGGCGTCCGTGGAGACGCCCGCATCCGAGACCGGGCGTTTCGGTTTCCACAGTGGTGAGCCGGACACGGGTCGTTTCGGGTTCGGCGGTGGGCCGTCCGAGACCGGGGGCTTCGGCGGTGGCGGATCGTCCGAGACCGGGCGTTTCGGTTTCCACAGTGGTGAGCCGGACACGGGCCGTTTCGGGTTCGGCGGCGGGTCGTCCGGGAGTGAGGGCTTCGGCGGCGGTGGCGGGTCGTCCGAGACCGGGCGTTTCGGGTTCGGCGGCGGGTCGTCCGAGAGCGGTCGTCTCGATTTCAGCGGAGACGACGAATCCGACCGGCCGGCCTTCGACGGCGGCGAGTCCGAGACCCGGCGCCTCGATTCCGACGGTGAGGGCTCCGACTCCGACCGGTTCACCTTCGGCGGCGCCGACACGGAAGGCGACCGGTTCACCCGGGGGGACACCGACCCGGGCCACGGCCGTCCCGGCACGCCGGCCGAAGAACCGCTCACCCCCATGAAGCCGTTCAGGCCCGAGTCCTCCGGGTCCTTCCCCGCCGAGCATTCCGGCCCCTTCCAGGCTTCCGATTCCTCCGGTTCCCTGCAGGCTCCCGGTTCCTTCGGCGCCGACCGTTCCGACTCCACGGCCCCGGACACCCAGGAACGCCCCTTCGGGTCCGGCGGATTCGCCTCCGAACTCTCCGGCGCCGCGGCCTTCGGCCGGACCGGGGAGGACCTGGGACCCGACGACGACACCGCGTTCGTCTCCGGCCGCGGGACGCCCTTCGCCCCCGACCGGGACAGGGCCTCCGACCGGGACAGGGCCTCCGCGTCCACTCAGGACACGCCGTTCAGAGCCGCGGGGGACACCGCGTTCACCCCGGACCGGGAGGCGGCGGCCTTCACCTCCTCCGACCGGGGGTTCGCCTCCGACCGGGAGGCGGCCGAGCCGGTGCGCGAGCCGTACCAGCCGCGCCGTCGTCAGCCGAGCCCGCCGCCCGCGTTCAGTTCCCCGGCCCGGCAGCAGGGTGCGGGGGGTGCCAGGCCGTCGGCCGACAGCCTGGACCCGGAGTCCCTGCTCCGGGGGCGTCGCAACGGGCCCTCCGGGGGATGGCGGAAGCTGGTCTTCAAGGCGTCGGCGGGGCTGATCAGGCCGGGTGAGTCCCCGGAGGTCCGCCGCCGCCGTGAGCTGATCACCCGTGCCCGGACCCCCGTCGCCACCGGCCACCACCGCGTCGCCGTACTCAGCCTGAAGGGCGGTGTCGGCAAGACGACGACCACGGTCGGCCTCGGCGCCACCCTCGCCCAGGCCCGCGGCGACCGGGTGATCGCGGTCGACGCCAACCCGGACCGCGGCACCCTGTCGGACAAGCTGGAGCTGGAGACGGCGGCCACCGTCCGCGACCTGCTGAACGAACGCGGCCAGATCAAGCGTTACGTCGACATCCGGGCCTTCACCTCGCAGGCCCCGTCGCGCCTGGAGATCCTCGCCTCCGACCGCGACCCGTCGGTGTCGGAGGCCTTCAGCGCGTCCGACTACCAGGCGGTGGCTCAGGTCCTGGAGAACTTCTACTCGATCTGCATCACCGACTGCGGCACCGGTCTGCTCCACTCGGCGATGTCCGGCGTCCTCGGCCTGGCCGACCAGCTCGTCCTGGTCAGCTCCCCGTCCGTGGACGGCGCCAGGGCGGCCTCGGCCACCCTCGACTGGCTGGAGGCCCACCACTACGAGGACCTCGTCCGCTCCGCCACGGTGGTGCTGTGCAGCGTCCGGCCGCGGTCGAAGTCCACCGTCGACCTCGACCGCCTGGAAGCCCACTTCGCCGCCCGCTGCCGCGCGGTCATCCGGGTCCCCTACGACCCCCACCTCGAAGAGGGCGCCGAGATCGACCTCGAAAGGCTCCAGCCCGCCACCCGTGACGCCTACCTCCGCCTGGCGGCCTCGGTGGGCGACGGCTTCGCCGCCCCGCAGTCCTGAGGCCTGCTGGTCGTGCGATCCGCTCCGGCGGCGTCTCACCCGCCGGCGTCTCGTACGGTGATCCGGACGAGACGCCAGCGGGGCGGGGCCGTGAGAGACTAAGGTGCAATTCGGCGCGTCCGTCGGACGGGCCGGTGAGGAGAGCTCGCCTAGTGGACGATGGCGGCGGTCTTGAAAACCGCTAGGGCCGGTGACGGTCCTCGTGGGTTCGAATCCCACGCTCTCCGCTGACCTTGAGAAACGGCGCCTGACCAGGGACTTCCCTTGGGTCGGGCGCCGTTGATCGTTTCCGGGGTGTGCAGTCGTGTGTCGCTCTGAGCCGCCGCATGTCGCTGGTCGTGGGATATCCGTGGGATGGAACCGGCCGCGTTCGGACAGGTCAGACCGGGCGGTGACTGGAGTTTTTCACGTGCCTCCAGGCGATCTTCGCGTGTCTCCACCAGGAGGTGGCCCCGAAGATGAGGAAGACGGGGCCGAAGACGTACTCCATCCAGCCGTCATGGGTGATCACGTCGTGAGCGCCATGGGTGACGAAGAACGGCCCGAAGACGAACACCCACATCCCGGTCTCGAAGCCGATCCTCCTGCTGCGTTGCCCGCCCCGCTTCTCGGTTTCGGACACGGGGTCTCAGGCCGGGCCGCAGCAGGTGCAGTGGTGACGAATCCCTCCGTCCGGTGAAGGCATCTGCCGGAGTCGGCGTGCCTTGCGGCGGTCGTGGGTGGCCAGCGCGGCCCATACGGCCAGGTAGATCGTCACGAACATGACGACTCCGCTGATCAGCGGAGCGAGGAAGAACAGGAACTCGATCCCGGTACTACATTCGTAGGTCCGGTGGGAGTGGGTCACCGCGTCGCCGGTAATGGCTGATCAGAGCGCGTGTCTGGTGGAGCCGTCGGAAGTGTGACCAGGCCAGGACGTGATCGACGGCGTTGGCCGCCGGGATGAGCAGCCGGGCCAGGACGCGGCGGATCTCGGCGAGTGAGAGCCGTACGAGCCTCAGCCCGCCGGCGCCTCCAGGAGCAGGTGGTCTTTTCCCTTGCCGGCGGTCTTGTCGGCGTCGGCGGGCAGGGCGGCGCGCGTGACGGCCAGGAATGCCAGCGCGAGCATGGCGATGGTGACGTGCCGGTGCCACGGGGTCCACTTGCGGACCTGGTAGGAGGTCAGGCCGAGCAGGTCCTTGCCGTGCTCGTTGTTCTCCTCGATCTTCCAGCGCATCCCGGCCGCGTCGATCAGCTCGGTGACCGGGGTGCCGGTCGGGGCGTGGGCCAGGAAGAACTCCACCTCCGTCGGGGCGCTGACGGAGCGGCGGATCAGCAGCGTGTGCGCGTGGCCGGGCGCGGGCGCCTGCCCGGCCACGGCGGCGGACACCGCGGTCCAGTCGTAGACGCGCAGGCCCTTGGTGCCGGTCCCGCACGAGCGGCGCTCCCAGATCCCGGCCCGGCCGAGGGCCAGGATGCGGTCCAGCACGTGCCCGACCGGCTCGACGCCACCTCGGACGGCGACCAGGGGCAGGTCGGTGGGGACCGCCATCACGTAGGAGATCGCCCGTTCGTGGCAGAAGGCGCGCAGGTGCGGGTCGCGGCCGTAGCCGGAGTCGGAGTCGGCGCATAGGTAGCGGAACGGGGTGCCGGCCGCGAGTTCCTCGGTGAGCATGTCGATCACCAGTTGGGGTTTGGTGCGGAAGGCGACGTGCTCGGGCACCCCGGCCCGTGCCCGCCGCTGCGGATCACCGGTCCAGGACTCGGGGAGGTACAGGCGCCGGTTGACGAAGGCGTGCCCGGCGGCGGAGGCGTAGGTGAGCATGGGCATGACCTGGCAGTTCTCCGCCTGGCCGGTCAGGCCGCAGTACTGGCCGGTCACGCCGACGGACATTTCGCCCTTCTTGATCGCGGCCGTGTCGTCGGCGATCAGCACGCCGTCGGCGCGGCCCAGATGCGCGATCGCGTGAGAGCGGACCTCGTCGCGCAAGGCGTCGACGTCCCATTTCGCGCGGTCCAGCAGGTGCTCGAAGCGGTGGGCGGTGGGGTGGCCGATGTGGTCGGCCAGCTGCCAGGAGTTCTTGCGGGGTACGTCGGCCAGCAGGGCGCGCACCAGGTCGGCGAAGGCCTGGCGGGGTTCGGGCCGGGTGAACAGGGGGCCGGCGATGCGCGTGGTCAGCGCGGTCAGTTCCGCATCCCAGGACACGATGAGATCGTAGGTCAGAGCGCACGTCACGTACTGACGATGGACCAACCACATTCCGTGACGCAGTCAAACGAATCAAGATCTACGAATGTAGTACCGGCGCCGTCTGCGTCCGCTTCGATCAATTGATGCTGGGGGACACTTTCTGGCCAGACGAGCGCTTCGCTCGGCTGAAGCGGGAACGTTAGATCCGATCAGCGGTCCTCGTCCTGCCTTAGCCCTATAGGGGAATCCGTTCGGCATCGCCGCACTCTGGTCCGAAGGCTGTGGCTCCCTGAAGCCTGGGTGGGGAACGTACTGGACGGCTGTGATCCGGGCTGCCTGCCAACGCGATTTGGTCGCAAAGCGCGTCGTACGGGGACGGCCCTCACGATCGACTGTCGGTGGCTGGCCGCCGTAGCCGGCTGGGGGCGATCGAAGGTCCAGGGCTTCGTTCCTCAGCCCCGGCCCACCGGACGATGTGGTTGGCGTGCCCGATGAGGCCGGGAAGTGAGGGCAATGGTGTGGATTCATGGGCATGCCACCCGCATACTGAGCTGCGTCTTCCCTGGTGAAGCAAGATCAGTATGCGTCTTTGCAAGCAGGATGTCAGGAGCTCGGCTTTCCCATCTCTGATCGACGGCTCATGGGTGCCGGGATGTTCGCCTTCCGGGAATCGATGACGGCGACCACCCGACCGATCAGGATCACCATGCCGACGAGCATGATCACCACACCCGAGAGTTCGGCGAACGCCGCCATGACGTACTCACCGTCCGGATCGCCGACTCCGGACGGCGAGCCGTTGAGCCATCGTGACGCCGCCATCGCCTGGTGCAGAACCAGAGCGCCGAACGCGAAGGTGACCCCTCCCAGGACGAAGCCCGGAGGCGTCGGCCGGGGGCGCTCGCTGGCAGAGAAGGTCTTCCCGGCTCCGACCACCAGTGAGATCGGGACCAACAGGAACCAGCCGACCTCCAGGCTCATGATCGCATCCAAGCGCAGGTGCTCGAATCCGTCGCCCCGCGGGGAGTGCAGGAGCGGGATCATCAGGATCCCGCTGAGGAGCCCGATAGCGAGGAAGCGGAAGAACCACATGGCCGACATGGTCTCGGACGGCGGAGGGGTTGGGTCAAGAGCCGAAGCGGGAGAGCTGCCACGGACGGAAGGGCATGACCGACTTCTAAATCATGGTCGGAGGCGCACTCGGAACGATTTCTCTCCGCCGGTGGACCGAGGGCTCGCCCGATGCCCGCCCTCGACCCGTTCACCGGGCACCGGCCGGGTGCGGTGGACCCTGGAGAGGGTCACTCGCGTCCGATCTTGTCCAGTTCGGCGAGGTCTTCGTCGGACAGCGAGAGCCGGGCGCCGGCGATGTTCTCGCGCAGGTGCGCGACCGAGGAGGTGCCGGGGATCAGCAGGATGTTCGGCGACCTGTGCAGCAGCCAGGCCAGGGCGACCGACATGGGGGTGGCCTCCAGCCGGGCGGTGACCGCGGAGAGCGTGGCGGACTGGAGGGGGCTGAACCCGCCGAGCGGGAAGAACGGCACGTAGGCGATGCGTTCGGCGGCGAGCCGGTCGATCAGCTCGTCGTCGTGGCGGTGGGCGAGGTTGTACATGTTCTGCACGCACACGATCGGCGCGATGCCCTGGGCTTCGGCGACCTGCTCGGCGGTGGCGTTGCTCACACCGAGGTGACGGATGACCCCCTCCCTCTGGAGCTCGACAAGGGTCTCGAACGCTTCGGCGATCGATCCCGCCTTAGGCCCCTCGGCGTCGCCGAGTCGGAGGTTCACCAGATCCAACACCTCGAGCCCGAGGGATTCGAGGTTCTCCTCGACCTGGCGGCGCAGCTGGTCCGGCTGCCGCGCCGTCGGCCATCCGCCCTGCTCGTCCCGCCGCGCGCCGACCTTCGTCACGATGTGCAACGACTCCGGGTAGGGGTGCAGCGCTTCGCGGATCAACCGGTTGGTGATGCGCGGCCCGTAGGCGTCACTGGTGTCGATGTGGGTGATCCCGAGGTCGACGGCCTCGCGCAGGACGGCGATCGCACCGTCCCGGTCGGCGGGCGGCCCCATGACCCAGGGGCCCGCGAGCTGCATCGCGCCGTAGCCGAAGCGGGTTACGGTCAGATCGCCCAGAGCCCAGGTGCCGCCGGGGAGGGAAGGGGAGAGCGCGCTCATATCTCTTGTCTTTCGTATCGATCTCGACGATGACGCCTTGTGGCGCCTCACTTCATACTGGTTAGGTAACTCTCCAATGGGAAGTAGGCACTTCAAGGTGCCTTGGTGACCCGCAGGTGACAGGAGCGGACGATGAGCACGACCACGGCGGCCGAGAAGAGAGCCCTGGCCAAGATCGAGTACAACGCGTTCCTGGCCGTCTGCCCGAGCCGGAAGCTGCTCGACCGGATCTCCGACAAATGGGTCGCCCTGATCCTGTGTGCACTCGGCGGCGGCGGGGCCTCACAGAGTGAGGGGAGCCGCCCCGCGGGGCTCGACGGCGGTCTGCCTCAGGACGACGCGGACCGCTCCGACGCGGACCGCTCCGACGCGGACCGCCCCGACGCGGACCGCCCGGGCGGGCCTCGGGCGATGCGCTTCTCGGAGCTGTCCCGGCTGATCACAGGCGTCAGCCAGAAGATGCTCACCCAGACGCTGCGTTCCCTGGAGCGCGACGGTCTCATCACCCGCACCGCGACGCCCACCGTCCCGGTCACGGTCTCCTACGAGCTCACCGAACTCGGCCTGTCACTGCATCACCTGATGAGCGGACTCAGGGGCTGGGCCGAGACGCACATGGACGAAGTCCTCGCCAACCGTGCAACGCACGATGCCCGCACCGCCTAGAGGTGTCCGCCGAGGCCCCGGCCGCCTCTCGGGAACCCGGCGCCGGATACGGGGAGGGGCGCTGCGGCGCGTCGAGGGAGCAGCAACGGAGTCGCCAGCAGGAGCACTCCGGCCAGGCCGATGGCCGTGTGCGGGCCGAGCAGGCTGCCCAGCACGCCCCAGACGGCCGTCAGGAGCGCGGTCGAGGCTTTGGTCGTCACCGTCCAGGCGGACAGCGTGCGGGTGACCCGGTCGGGCGCGGTGCGTTCGAGGCGGTAGGTGGCGTAGACGGGGTTGAAGACCCCGCAGCAGAAGATGAGCCCGAGCTCGACGCCCATCACCAGCAGCAGCCCGCCGGTCCCCGGTCCCAGGAAGGCCAGCCCGACGGGCCAGATCGCGCGCAGCGTCCCGGCCGCGACCAGGACCCGGTGCCGCCCGAACCGGGTGACGAGCGGCCGGGCCAGCCGCGACCCGATCAGCCCGCCGATCGCGGGTACGGCGAAGGCGAGGCCGTACTGCCACGGTGTGAACCCGAGCCGGCCGAGCATCAGGACGGCCAGCAGCGCGTCGGTGGCCATCACCAGGCCGTTGAAGGCGGCGGTGTTGAAGAACAGCGGGCGCAGCGTCGCGTCGGCGAGGATGTACCGCCAACCGTCGAGCAGGTCGCCGGCCCGCATGCGCGCGGCCCGTCGGCGCTCGGGCCGCGGCTCCCGGCCGCCCATCGCGCCGATGCCCAGGGCCGAGAGCAGGTGGCTGGCCGCGTCGGCCGCCACCGTCGCCACCGGACCGAGCAGCCCGATCGCGGCGCCGCCCAGTGGCGGTCCGACGACCGTGGTCGTCCAGGCCGTCGACTCGAAGCGGGCGTTGGCGACGAGCAGGTGCTCGGCCGGCAGCAGCGTCTTCAGGTAGGCGCCGGAGGCGGCGCGGAAGGTGATGTCGGCCGCCGCGACGACGACCGAGACCAGCAGGAGCTGGACGAAGGAGAGCACGCCGAGCGCGAACGCGGCGGGAATCGTCAGCAGTGCCGCGAACCGCACCAGGTCCGTCCCGATCAGCACCGGCCGCTTGCGGCGGAACTCCACCCACGGGCCCAGCGGCACCGCCACGGCCGCGCCCGCCAAGGCTCCCACCGAGGACAGCGCTGCGACCTGCGCGGGCCCGGCGTGCAACACCTGGACGGCGATCAGCGGGAACGCGCCGAAGGCGAGCCACGTGCCGAGCGCGCTGGTCCCGTACGCCCCCCAGAGCCACCCGAACCGCCGCCCCAACCGGTGCCCGCTCCGCATGCCTGACGCTCCTCGCCGCTCACCCGCACAACCGATCCGCGATCGGAAGCATCGAAGCGCGCGCCACGCTCAGGGATCAAACAACCATCAGGCCGCCCATCCACAACCGATGGTTGTATCCCTAGGGTGTGTCCGTATGGACCTCGAAGCCGTCCGGACCTTCATCGCCGCCGCCGACGCGGGGCGGTTCCAGGAGGTCGCCGCCGAGCTGGCGGTCACCCAGCAGGCCGTCTCCAAGCGGATCGCCGCGCTGGAACGCAGCCTCGGCGTGCGGCTGTTCACCCGTACGCCGCGCGGCGCCGAGCTCACCATCGACGGGCAGGCGTTCCTGCCCCACGCCCGGGAGCTGCTCCGGGCCGCCGAGCGCGCGGTCGCCTCCGTGCGCATCGGCCACCGTCCGCTGCGTGTCGACATGATCACCTCGCGCAGCGCGGCCTCGGGCCTGATGCGCGGCTTCCACCGCGCGCACCCCGAGATCGACCTCGACGTGGTGATGCTGTTCGACATCGAGACCGCCGTCGCCGCCATCCGGTCCGGTGCGATCGACGCGTCCTTCCGCGCCGTCGCCGTGCCCGGCCGGCCCCTTCCCGAGGGCATCGAGTCGGTCCGGGTGCTCGACGAGCCGCTCCAGCTCCTCGTCGGCCCCGCCCACGCGCTGGCGGGCGCCCGGTCGGTGACCGTCGCCCAGCTCGCCGGGCACCGGATCTGGATGCCCGGCCTCGCCCCCGGAACCGAGTGGACCGCCTACTACGACGATCTGGCCGCCGAGTTCGGCCTCACCATCGAGGCGACCGGCCCCAACTTCGGCTCCGACGCGCTCCTCGACACCATCGCCGACACCCCGGCCCTGGCCACCTTCATGGGCGGGCAGACCCGCCTCGTCTGGCCCGCCGGCCACGGCCTGCGCCGCATCCCGGTGACCGACCCCACGCCCGTATACCCGCACTCACTGCTGTGGCGTCGCGACGACCCCCACCCCGCGCTGGCCGTCCTCCGCGCCCACCTCGCCGCCACGGCGGCCGGCCACGGCACTCCCGGGACCTGGGCGCCGGACTGGGTGATGCCGCGGTGAACGGCACCTCGGTCCGAGGGCCGGTCTCGTGCGGGGATCTGAGGGCCGGTCTCGTGCGGGGAACCGCGCGGTTCAGGAAAGCCGGTCGCGTCGGCAATCCAGTGGCCGTCGGCCATGAACCTCATTAGCGTGACCGAGTGATCAGCTACAACGATCTTGTAGATCAAGCCGTTCGAGCATCCGTCCGCGGCTGGGATTTCAGCTGGTTGAGCGGCAGAACGATCGGCGGGAAACCGTCCTGGTCCTACACCGGGCGAGCCTCCGCGCTGCTTCCGGCGACGAGGCGGCTGCTCGACATGGACACCGGAGGGGGAGAGGTCCTGGCCTCTCTGGCTCCACTGCCCCGCCGTACCGTCGCCATGGAGGGCTGGCAGCCCAACGTGGCCGTCGCCGCCGAGCGGCTCAGATCGATGAACGTCCCTGTGCTGGCAGGTACGGCGGATCGCATCCCGGCACGCGAAGGCGCCTTCGACCTCGTACTCAACAGGCACGGTGCGCTCGACGCGGCCGAAGCGGCGCGCGTTCTGACCGAAGGCGGCCGATTGCTCACGCAGCAGGTGGGCAGCCGCAATGATCTGGAGCTGAATCTCGCACTGGGAGCACCACCCTCCACGGATCCGAAGAGCTGGACCTTGGCCGTCGCGGAGGAGCGGTTCCGTGAATGCGGGCTGCATGTCCTGGACGCCCGGGAAGAGATGATCGACTGCGCTTTCCAGGACATCGGCGCCGTGGTCTTCCACCTGCGCGCCGTCTCGTGGCAGGTGCCTGATTTCGATCACGACCGCTATGAGAAGCCGTTACGCGCTCTTCATGAGCGCATCCGGTCCGAGGGCGCTTTCACCGTCCGGCACCACCGGTTCCTCATCGAAGCCGAGCTCCGTCGCGCCCGAACGGCCACCGGCCGATGACCTGCTCATGAGCCCTCGCTTCCCGATCCCCCGTCGCCGATGATGGACGGCATGACGGAGACGCCCTCTGTGCCACCGGGGACCGGGCCGCTCGCGCCGGAGTTCTCCGGGATCGACCCGGCGTTGATGAACGGCTTCATCACCGAGCTGGAGCGGGCCGGGCAGGTGATCGCCGAGCAGGCCGAGAACATCCGCCGGGAACTGGCCGCCGTCGACCTGCCCGCCGCCGGGCTCGCTCCTATCCGGGAGATCGGCGGCTGGGCCGAGCAGCAGGTGCCCAGGCTCCGCCAGCGGGTGGCGACCATCACGGCCCCCGGACCCGAGATCCCCGGGATGATCGGCACGGGCCTGCGGCCTTACCAGGAGGCGTCGCTGCTCTCCCCCGCCGAGGCGCGGCGCCAGGGCACCGAGCTGGGCGAGCGGTTCGCCGCCATCGACCCGGACGAGTTCCGGTTCGCTGGGCCGTACGCCTCCGAGAGGATCGCCGCGGTGTTCGAGGAGCTGAAGGCGCACCGGCACGACGCCGGCTTCACCGCCGCGTTCTTCGCCGCGCTCGGCCCGGCCGGGATCCGCCGGGTGAATGCCGCGCTGCGCCGGTTGCCCGACGACGGGCGGCCCGACGCGCTCCGCACGGCCGGTACGGCCTTCGCCACCGCGGTCGGCGGCGGGGCGAAGACGCCCGGGTTCGCCGCGGTGATGAAGGCCGCGGAGAAGGCGATGACCGGGAGCGCCGGGGATACCGAGGATGTGGAGGCGGTCGCGGCGCTGCTGAGCCACGGGGACTACCCGGATGCGTGGCTGGCCGGGCTCGCCGCGCCCGCGCTGCGATCCGGCAGCCGGATCGGCGGCTCCGCCCTGGCGGGAGTGCTCAATGCGCTGGGGAACAATCCCGCCGCGGCCCGCCTGGCGATCGGCTCGGCGGCCCGGTTCGGAGCCGACCCGGCTCCGCCGACCGTCGCCCTGCCCTTCGGGCGGCTTCCGGGATCCCCGGAGAAGTGGGACGACCGGCCGGAGCTGGCCGCGTTCCTGAAGGACCTCAACGAGCGGACGATGGGGATCCCGGAGACGGCGGGCGCCTTCGGGCGGCTCCTGGCCGCGGCCTCCGGCGCCTACGACGAGCAGGACGGCAGGCACAGTCAGGAGGCGGGGTTCTTCGCCTACACCGTGATGACGACGGCGGACGGGTGGCGGCTGAACGACGCGACCCGGATCCACCTGGCGGAGATCGCGGGCTCGTACGCCACGGAGATCACCCTGGGCGCAGATCTCGGTGACTCTGACGTGGCCAAGGGCAGCGCCATGCAGACGACTCCCGGCCTGTTCGAGTGGACGCCGCCTCCCGGGTTGCGCGGGGCCTTCCGGCTGAGCCCGGAGGACACCTTCCGCTTCATGACCACCTTCGCTGGGACCCCTGAGACCCGCAGTCCCTTCGACGATGGCATGGACAAGCTTCTCCATCGCATGCTTCCGCACGCTTCTGAGATGGCGAGAAGTAGTGGGGATGTCACCGCGCTGGACAACCTGTTCGCGGCCTTGGGCAATGTGCGGGGCTTCGAGTTGGCTGCTGCCGTGAGAGTTCTCAAGCCCAACGATGATGGCGTCGAGGACGCCGAAGACGCCGAGAGCTTCCTCGCGGGTGGCACCCTGGGAGTTCTTGGACTGATCAATCCCTTCTCCACCATCCCCAGGGCTTGGACTGCGCTCTCCACCGGAGTCTCCGCGTACTACACCTATGGGCGCGACCCGAAGATGCAAGTAGAGGAGATCCAGAAGCTGGACGGGGCGGAAACCTTGGCTCGCCCGTACGAAGCAGCTCGGCTTCTCATGGCGCAGGGGTTCACTCCCAAGGTGGACCCGTCGGGCTCTATCGTCGGCCCGGACGGTGCGCTCCGTCCTTTCAACGAGATCGCCAAGCAGGGGAAAGCAGGTCTGCAAGCTCTTGATCAGTGGTTTGTCGACAACGGCATGGGCAGAGGGGATAAGTTCTCGTTCGGGCAGTTGAGTCGTCGTGAGACGCAATACTTCGAGGGCGCGAAGCAGCCTGCCTTCGAGAGAGCCCGTCTCTATACGGACAAGCTCATGACCGATTGAGGCATTCCGTCTCCCCCCGGACCATGTACTGCCCGTCCGCCGATGAGTCCATGTGAAGCGAGGTCCTCGTTGCTTCACTGGTAACACTGAATTTTTCACCGCCCGGTCCGGTCATTTTGTAATCGGCGAAACCGCTTAATGCGCCGAGCAGTTGGGTGTTGAGCATTCTGGGCTTCGTCTGTCCAGCGATGTCCAAGCCGGTGGCGGCGAAGGTGCGTTTGGCCTTGCCGTCGCCGCAGGGGATGTCCTTGCCGCCGGGGTCAATGACCTGGACGTTCTGGGCGCTCACCTCGTTGAGAAGCTTCATGATGTGCGTCTTGAGGGCCGCGCCAGCCTCGGCCGCCGTCGGTTTCTTCTCGCCGCAGCCCGCCACGGCCAGAGCGGACGCCAGGAGTGTCGCGCCGAGCCGTACGGGAAGGCCTCGGTGGGAACGGGGCATTGGATATCCTCCAAAGAGCTGGCCGTCTGAGCGCACCATCTCACATCGTCCGGGAGAGCGCGCAAGCCGTTCGAAGGAGAAAGGGGAAGCGTTTGGCTCCCGAACCATCGGATATGGCAACCGATCCCCGCAGGGAGGAATTGCTGCGGGCGCTGACGAAGGTGCGCATGCACGCGGCGCGGCTGGAAGCGGCCCTGGACCCCGCGCATTCGGCGTTCACCGGCAAGGCGGTCTGGACGGGCCCGACGGCGCGGGGCTTCGCCGAGGAGCTGGCCGGGCACCGGGCACGGCTGCGGAGGCTCACCCAGCGGATCGTCGAGGAGTTGGAGGACGAGCTGCGGGCCACTCCCGAGAAGGAGGCCCGATCTCCGGCCGCGCGGTGAGGCCCACCGAACACGCTCACCGTGCCGCCACGCCGCTCGCTGCCCGGCGATAGGCGCATCCGCGGCACGGACGTGATAGGCGAGGCTCAGCTGATGGGTAGAACGTAGACGAACTCGGTGCGGTCCCCGGCGGCGACGATGTCGGCCGTCTCCACCGGCCGGTCGTCGGCGAAGTACGTCCGGCGCAACACGGTCACGACCGCGCCGGTCGCGATGCCGAGATCCCGGGCCTCCTCCACCGTCGCCCCTCGGGAGGACAGCGCCTCGCGGCGGTGCGTCACGGTCACGCCGATCACGGCCATCCGGTCCCTGACCCCGCGGCCGCCATGGAGACCGTCCTCCGGGAAGGTGATCGGTGTTCCCCTGGTCAGTTCGTACGGCTCCCAGGAGACGGCGCGCTGCACCGGCTCGTCATCGGCGGTGTAGACGTACACGGTCCGCATGACCGGATCGCCTTCAGCGATGCCGAGACGTCGCGCCACCTCGGCCGTTGCGGCATCGGATCGGCTGTGAGCCCGCCATCTCGGCGTCTTGCCCTGGGTCTCCATGTCACCGGCGAACGGCGAGCCGCCGCGCACCTCGCGATGCCGTTCCCGCGACAGCTGCAGCCGCTCGCGGGGTGGCAGTACATACGCTCCGGCTCCCGGGCGGGATTCCACCAGGCCCTCGGCGACGAGGACGCTCAGTGCCTTGATCGCGACAGCGGCCGACACCTTGTACTGCTTGTTGATCTGCTCCCGGGTCGGGATCTGGGAGCCGGCTGGAAACTCTCCGGACTGGATGCGTCGTCGTAGGTCATCGGCGACCTGAACGTACAGATACGCCATCCCACGCCCCAGAGCTCGCTCCCCGATCTGCCCGAACAGCTTGACCACTCGCGCACAACAGAGGCAAGCTGTCATGACAGCAACTAATCTGTCATGACAGTTTGGGCCTCCCTGAACGGTGGCCGTGAACTGTCCGCATCCCTTTCGGGGGCTTGTGAGAGCCGCACCATGACTTCTCGCCGACCCACCGGCCCGAACCCCCACATAAGCCGGGCCCGGCAGGCGCTCGCAACGCCGTACCGGGCCCTTGATCAGGAATCGAGGTCCTGATCCATGCGACACCTTAACCCTCCGGACGCCGAGGGAGAGCCCGTCGACGGGCCCTGCTTCTCCACCACCCGGCCGCCGCTGCCGATGGGGTGCGCGGTCTGCGGGCACCCGCCGTACGACCACGGGTGCCTGCGCGTCGACGTGCACGACTACCAGGCGCCCTCCGGTGCGCAGATACGTGCCCGCCAGGGCCTGATCCGCGCCGCCCGGCTGGACGAGCAGGGCATGCCCGCGACCGCGTGGGTGCGGCCGAGCATGTGCGTGCCGGTGGCCGCCGAGGAGACGCCGGTCGAGGAGGCGCCGGCCGTGCCCGTGCCCCGTACGGCCGAGCCCGCCCCGCAGGCGGCGCCCCGGCCGCCCATCGCGGTCGAGCCGCAGGCGGCACCCCGGCCGCTCGCCTCGGTCGAATCGCAGGCCGTACCCCGGCCGCCCGTTCCGGTGGAGCCGGTGTGGCGTCCGGTCGAGCCGCGGGAGGCGCGTGCGGTACGGCTGGCGCGGGCACGCGTCCCGGCCGCCCTGCAACGGGCCCGAGCGCGGGCGGCGACCGCCCGGTCCCGGCCGCCTCACCCGGCCCTCGACGCCGGACGTCCGGCTCCCGGAGGGCCGCCGCCTCGCGGTGCGGGCCGGCTGCGGCCCGGTGAGCCCGCCGCGCACCACGCGGCCTCCCGGTTACCGGACCCGTCCGGACCCGCCGGGTGGCGGCCGCCGTACGGGTCCGCGGGGGTGAGTGCATGACGCGGCAGGAGCAGGCCGCGCTCGCCGAGTTGCTGCGGCACGCCTGGCCCGGCTGGACGATCTGGAGTGCGGGCCGCACCTGGTATGCCACCGGCCCGTGCACGGTCCCGGGCTGCCGCTGCGGGCGGACGCTGCACGCCCCGGGCTTGATCCGGCTGTGCGAACGGTTGCGCGAGGAGGAGGCCCGAGGGCGGAGAGGATGAGCGATCATCCGAACGGTGATCTCACGGCAGAATCGGCACATGCAGACCCGCGTTGAGCGTTACCTGGCGCATCTGGACCGCCTCTCCGGCGGACGGGAGCCGAAGTTCACCCCCTTCCGTTCGACCAGGCCGGGGATGCGCGACGTCACCGCGATCGTCTACCGCGATCTCCCGGAGCCCGGATTCGTCACCGGGCTGACCTACGGGCTGTCCCTGTCCGGACATCCCGCCTGGACGCGCAGCACGCCGGAGTTGTGCATCAGCGTGCGCTCCGCCGACGACGCCTGGGCCTGGGCGGTCGCCTACCTCGCCGAGCGGCTCCGCGGCGGCGACTGCCATTTCGCCTACGGGGACACCTTCGGCTTCGGGGAGCGCGTCTCCGGGGAGAGTGACATGGACGCCTTCGTGCTCTCCGCGCCCATCGGGCTGGACCGGGAGGACTTCCTGGGCATCGACGTCGGTGACGACCTTCCCGTCAGCATCACCGGCTGCTACCCCATTCACTCCAGCGAACGCCGCTTCATCCAGGAGAACGGGCTCAAGGCCTTCTGGGACCTCGACTGGGACCCGTGCGACGTGACCCGTGCCGCGGTCGCCTGATCACCGTACGCCTATACCGTGCTCCTATGGGGCCTCCCCGCTGTGTCACCGCCACGTCGGCGGAGACGGGTGCGGCCGGGAAGCACGCCCGTTCCCGCGACCCGCCGGATCGACACGGTCCGCCGTACTACGGGAGCAGAACCACCTTGCCGAAGACCGTGCCCGATTCGAGCCGCTCGTGCGCGAGCGACGCCTGCGCGAGCGGGACGGCCGCGTCGGCGACGCCCCGCAGCACGCCGCGGGCGGCGAGGTCGAAGACGGTCTTCAGCCCCGACCGCAGCCGCTCGGGAGCGACCGAGCTGAGGCTGAACATGAGCAGCGACGGAGAGTGCGGGAAGAGTCCCACGAGACCGGCGGCGAAGTCCGGGGCGGGCAGTCCGCCGGCCGCGCCGCAGACGACGTAACGGCCGTCGGGCCGCAGCCGTCCGAGATGGCGGCCGAGGTCGGCACCGGCCACGGGGTCGACGACGACGTCGTACGAGGCGTCCTCGTCGTCCCGGGTGGAGAATCCGAGCCCGTTCAGACGCCCGGCATGCGCCGCCGAGCGGGTGCTCGCGGTCACCTCGGCCCCGAGGTGCGCCGCCACCTGGGCGGCCATCAAGCCCACGCCGCCGCTGGCGCCGCGGACCAGGACGCTCTCTCCGGGGGCCACGCCGGCCCGGTCGAGGAGCAGCGACGCCGTCAGCGCGTTGGCGCCGAGCGCCACGGCCTGGGCCGGGGAGACCTCGGGCGGCAGTTCCACCACGACGTCGCCGGCCACCGCCAGTTCGGCGTAGCCGCCTCCGCCGCCGAGCATGGCGTAGACCCGCTCGCCGGCCCCCTTGACGACGCCCGCGACCTCCAGGCCCGGGACGAACCCCGGCTCGGGGAACCCGGGGTACTGCCCGCGGCGGGACATCACATCGACGTACCCGACGCCCGCGGCCTCGACCTCGATCAGCGTCTGCCCCGGCCCGGGAACGGGATCGGGGAGATCGACGAGGTGCAGGGCGCCCCCGTCGTCGAACGAATGCACAGTGATCGCCTTCATGCCTTCACCGTAGGGATCATCGGATGTATGGGAGAATGCGCGAAAGGACCCGATCCATACGAGATCGTGCGGAACGGACGGCGTGGACCTCTTCAGCGACGTGATCGGCGGCATGCGGGGCGGGCGGAAATCGTTCTGCCGCACCCGGGGCACCGGCCGGTGGGGCAGGCGGCTCGAGCCGTTCTCCGGAACGGGTTTCCACGTGGTGCTGGACGGCGGTGGCTGGCTCGTCACGCCGTCCGCGCCTCCGGTGCGGCTCGACGCCGGTGACGTGGTGTTCGTCCCGTACGGCGCGGCGCACGGGCTGAGCGGGACCCCGGACCGCCCCTTCGCCGAGTTGCCCGCGGTGCCGGACGCGTTCCCGCCCGAGGACGGTGCCACGTCGTACGCGGATGTGGTGTGCGGTGCCTACCGATCGGACAAGGGGCAGGCCCACCCCTTCCTGCAGGGCCTGCCCGATGTGATCCACATGCGTTCCGACCGGCACTCCGCCATGCGCACGGTGGTCGACCTGCTGGCCGACGGCCCGGAATCCGGGGTGGGGGCGGGCGCCGCCGTACCGGCCCTCATCGATCTGCTCCTGGTCTACCTGCTGCGCGCCTGGCACGACGACGCCGGGCCGCCCGCGGCGCTGGGCGACCCCGCCGTCGCGGCCGCTCTGCACCGGATTCACCGCGACCCCCGGCACAAGTGGACGGTGGAGGAGCTCGGTGCCGCGGTCGGCATGTCCCGCACCGCCTTCGCCCGCCGCTTCACCTCGCTCGTCGGGCTCCCGCCGGTGACGTACCTGACCAACTGGCGGCTCGACTGCGGCGCGCGGCTACTTCGCGAGACCGACGCGCCGCTGGCGTCGATCGCCCACCAGGTCGGTTACAGCTCGGAGTTCGCCTTCGCCAGCGCTTTCCGGCGCCGGTTCGGGACGCCGCCGGGCCGGTTCCGGCACCGGGAACGCGCCTTCAGCGGATGAACGGCCTCCGGCGGGGGCGGCCGGACGGCGGGCGAGGGCGAGGTGGACGAGGCGGGAGACGATGACGGCGGCGGAGGCCAGGGCGCCCGCGCCCGCCCAGACGTACAGCGCGGGCCAGACGTAGGAGATCTGATCCAGTGTGCCCACGCGGCGCATCAGGAAGCCGACCAGGTCGGCGAGGCCGAGGAAGAACGCGATCGGCAGCGCCCAGGGGACCAGCCGTACGGCCGGGCGCCACACGGCCTGTCCCGAACGGCGGCGGGCCCATCGGCGCGCACGGCACACCCCGGCGAGGCCGGCCCCGAGACTGAGCAGCGTCAGGCCGCCCAGCCAGGGGTCCGCGGTCGTGGTGAAGGGTACGGCGCCCGCGTCCGTCCGCCCTTCGATGATGTCGATCAGTCCGTCGGTGAGGATGACCGCGTCGTCACCGGAGATCATCCCGGTGTTGGTGACGACGGCGATGCCGTACCCGCTCTCGGGCAGGAGCGTCTGCGCGGAGTTGTGGGTGAGCAGCCAGCCGGTGTGCCGGAGCGCGGGCGCCCCTCCGGGGGTCTTCCCCGTCTCCCAGCCCATGCCGTAGTGGCTGCCGCCCACGCCGGACGCGCGCTGGGCGGTCCTGAGCGTCTCCTCGGGCAGGACGCCGCCGGCGCCGTTCTGCGCGATCAGCCACCTGGCCATGTCACGGGCGGTGCTGACGACGCCGTACGAGCCGTTGACGAACCACTTGGGATGGGAGCGCCTGACGACCTGGCCGTAGGCGCGGACGTGTCCCTCGCCCGCGTGGGGCAGGTCCGTGGTGACGTCCACCGTCGTGGTGGACGTCATGCCCAGCGGACGGAACACCGCGGCGGCCAGGTGGTCGGCGAACGGCACCCCGGCCACCACCTCGGCCAGCCGTGCCGCGACGGCGTAGTTGGGGTTGTGATAGATCATCCTGGTGCCGGGCTCGGCGGCGAGCGGAGCGTCCCGCAGCATCGCGACGGCGTCCTCCAGGGTGTCCGGTGCGGGGAGCGTCAGTTCCGGGAAGGTCCGGTCGCTCATGCCCGAGGTCTGCTGGAGCAGCTCCCGTACGGTGATCCTCCCGGCGCGGGGGTCGGCCATGGCGAACTCGGGCAGGTGCTTCCGGACGGGGTCGTCCAGGCCGATCCTGCCCTGGTCGGCGAGGCTCAGCACCGCCAGGGCGGTGAACGACTTCGACAGCGAGGCGAGCGGCATCGGCGTGTCCGCGGTGACCGCCTCGCCGGTGGCCGTGCGGCCGTAGCCCGCGGCGTGCACGACCTGGTCGTCCTTGGTGACCGCGACCAGGGCGCCCGGCAGCCGGGTCCGCTCGAGGTAGCCGCGCACGTAGCGGTCGATCGCGGCCGCGCTCATCCCGGTGCTCGTGTTCAGTCCGGTGGTCGTGTTCAGTCCGGTGGTCGTGCTCGGTCCGGCGGTCTCGGTGGCCTCAGCGGTCCTGGCGACCTCGGTGGTCTTGGCGACTTCGGTGGTCTCAACGGTCTCAGCGGTCTTGGTGACCTCGGTGGCCTCAGCGTCCTCAGCGACTCCGACCGTCTCCGCCGCCTTCGGCAGGGCGTTCGCCGCCGTCGTGCCGGTTCCGAGCAGCGCTCCGGCCAGACCGGCGATCGCCGCGGCCTTCCACATCCTCATCGCGTTCTCCTCCCGGACGTTCGTCCACGTCGATGAACGCTAGAAGTCGGCGGGGCGGGCGCACAGCGGACGATCGGGCGGACCCGACCCTGACTTTCGTCAGGGGTCCGGGATCACGGCCCTTCCGGGGGCCGGAGGCGGCCGGGGCCTCCGGCGGGCCACGGTGTCCACCGGTCGGCAGCGGGTGAGGGGCAGGTGCCGAGCCTGTGGTATCCAGGTCGGTCATGCGCTCAGTTCACCCGACCGGCGGGGGCTTCGCCGTCACCGATGACCCGGACGGGGTCATCGATGTCTTCCTGGGTTGTGCCATCTCGCTGGGGGGCGTCTCGGGACGCCCCCTGAGCGTGGAGTTCGCCGAGCGTTTCTCCCCGGAGGGGAGCGGGATGCGTTTCCCCGTCTTCGTGGCGTACCGCGCCGAGGAGCCGGACGACGTCCCCGAGGAGTTCGACGATCAGGTCAGGGCGGAGGTGGGCGTCAAGGAACTCTGGGTGCTCACCAACCTCTGGCCCGGCCGGCTGCCGCGCTCAGCCGTGATCGAGGGTCCCGAACTGCGGCACCTGCTGGGTGAGGTGCTCGAACTGCGGTCCTCCCGGACCAGGCCGCAGCAGGGGTGAGCTCGGCCTCGGGTGGACCCGTCGGGTGAGGAAGCGCTCTGCGGGCCCGCCAGGTGAGGAAGCGCTGAGGAAGCGCTCTGGCGGGCCGCCGGGCGAGGAGACCCTCAGGCGAGCCGCCAGGCGAGGAAACCTTCGGGCGCGTCGGCCTGGACGAAACCCGCGCCGGTCAGCTCCCCCTCGATCACGTCCCATCCGGGGCGGTAGGCGTGTCCGGTGATCTCCTCCTCGCTGATGACCCTGTCGCCCTCGGTGATCCGGTAGAGGTAACGGGCCTCGAACGCCTCCCCGTCCGACCCGAGGACCTCCGACAGGACGGAGTAGGTGTGCCGGCCCACCCGGCGCGATTCCAGCTCCTGGAGGGGGCGCGGCTCCGGGGGGCCGCCGGCGCGCCAGGTGAAGACCAGCAGGCCGCCGGGCTCCAGCCGGTCCGCCAGCACCGGCCAGAGCCGCCTGCGGTAGTCCGGCTCCAGGGCGTACATCACGTTGATCATCACGATGGCCTCGACCGGCTCGTCCAGGTCCACGCTCAGCGCGTCGCAGGAGAGCACGGTCACCCGCTCCAGCAGCTCCGGCCGTGAGACCAGCCGGGACAGCAGCAGCGCGCGCATGCCGTCCGAGGGCTCCAGCGCGAAGATCTCCGCCGGGGTCCAGTCGGCCAGCGACGTGGTGACCAGGCCGCTTCCCGCGCCGATCTCCAGGATGCTCCGCCGTACCCCGGCGAGGAGCGGGGGAAGCTGCTCGCGGACCCTCGGGATGTGCCCGTTCTCGTGGAACAGGTCGTAGAAGGGGAAGGAGATGAAGTCGGTCATGGCGGGCAACGGTACTTCAGGGCGAGGTGCAGGGCGGGGCGAAACCGGGACGGAGGGATGAGTCCGCCTCGATCGCCGGAGAGGAACCGGCCGGAGGAGAGCCCGTCCGGGAGGAACCGGCCGGAGGAGGACCCGTCGGAGGAGAACCCGTCCGGGAGGAAGAGGAGAACCCGTCCGGGAGGAACCGGGTGTCGGGTGAAAGTCCGGTCCTGTTTGGGATTGCGGTGAATGTCGGACGGGTTCTCTACGCTGCGCAGGCATGGTGAGAGTGAGCTTCGTCGACGAGACGACCTCGGGTGAGCGGCGCGAGGCCTGGCATCTGGAGATCTTCGAGGAGCGGATCACGCTGCGCGAAGTGATCCGGCGCCGGGTCTTCCAGGAGGTCGCCGAGTACAACGCGGCCTCGCCGGAGGCCTTCCGAGGGCTGGTCCAGCCGGGCGAGACCGAGCGGGCGCTGAACGGCGACCGCACCCGGGCCCGGCGCCGGGTGGACGCCGAGCGGCAGTTCGCCGAGGCGGTGGAGGCGTTCGGCCGCAACGGGTTCCTGGTCCTGGTCGACGACCGGCAGGTGGAGGAGCTGGACGCCGAGCTCGACCTCCGGATGGGCACCGAGATCACCTTCCTCAAGCTCGTCCCCCTGGTCGGTGGCTGATGTCCCGCAGGACGCTCGACTCCACGCGGATCCGCGCGCTCGTGGACGGCGGGGACGCCGTGAGGCTGGTGACCGAAGTGGTGCGCGAGGGTCCCAACGGTATGTGGGGGCGGGGCTGGACTCTTCTGGCCGACGCCCTCGCCACCTGTCCGGACGAGTTCCGGATCGAGATCGCCCTCGCCGGGCTGGACCTCGGCGACGGTTACATGTCCGACACCCTCGCGGAGGTCGTCCTGCGGGACGTCCCGCTCGGGGAGCACCTCGACGCGGTGGAGGCACTCCTCTCCAGGGCCGCCGGGTTCAAGACGCACTACGCCCACGACTTCCTCACCCGCCTCGCCACCGTGTGGCTGGAAGCCGGCCGGGAGCTTCCGGGGCCGGTGCTGGGCGTGATCCGGCGTACGGCGCGCGCCGCATACGGCAGAGTGCCCCTCCAGGACCTGGTCGACCCTCCCGGTCACCCGGCCCTCAGCTCCGGTGAGCCCTGGGCCGACCGGGTGCTCGCCGACCTGGCCGTGCTGGGGGACGAATGGCGGGCGCTGGCGGCGCACGCGGTGACCGCCACCTCCGCCAGGCCGTCGGAAGCCTGGGAGCGGCGGGCACGGCGGCTGCTCGACGCGGTGGGACCCGAGCCCGCGCGGGCGGCGATCGTCCGATGGCTCGCCCTGGTGGGACGGCCGAGGAGCATTCCCGTCCGTCACATGGACGACGCGGAGTTCGACCCGCACAACGCGTTCGGCGTCCGCGGGCTGGCCTGGATGCTGGCCTTCCTGCCCGGACACCCGGACTCGGCCCGGACCCTCGGCACGCTGGTGGAGACGGCCCTGCGCAAGGTCCCCGGGCTCGGACCGCGCAGCCCGCTGGTCGCCAACGCGGCCGTGCACGCGCTCTCCCTGACGGACGGCGGGGACGCGCTCGCCCAACTGGCCCGGTTGTCCGCCCGGGTGACGTACAAGGGCACGCTGAAGGTCCTGAACACGGCGCTCGACACGCGCGCCGCCGCTCTCGGGCTCTCCCGCGAGGAGGTCGAGGAGCTCGCCGTACCCGTCTACGGCCTCACCGAGGTGGGCCGGAGGGTCGAGAGACTCGGCGAGGCCGTCGCCGAGCTGACCGTCACCGGTACCCGGACCGCCCTCACCTGGCGGAACGCCGCCGGGCGGCCGGTCAAGTCGCCTCCTGCGGGCGTACGGCGGGACCACGCCGGGGAACTGGCCGAGCTGAAGGCCTCGGCCAAGGACATCGGCAAGATGCTCGCGGCCCAGGCTGAACGGCTCGACCAGCAGTTCCTGGCGGAGCGGTCCTGGCCGTACGGGGTCTGGCGCGAGCGCTACCTGGACCACCCGCTGGTCGGCACGCTCGGCAGGCGGCTGATCTGGCTGGTCGACGGCGTGCCGTACGGCTACGCCGACGGAGCCCTGCGCGACGTGGACGACGCGCCGGTCGCGCCGGCCGCGGACGCGACCGTACGGCTCTGGCACCCGATCGGCCGGGACACGGCCGAGGTGCTCGCCTGGCGCGACTGGCTGGAACGCCACCGGATCACCCAGCCGTTCAAGCAGGCCCACCGCGAGATCTACCTGCTGACCGCCGCGGAGGAGAACACCCGCGTCTACTCCAACCGGTACGCCGCGCACGTCCTGCGCCAGCATCAGTTCCACGCGCTGGCCGCGCTGCGCGGCTGGCGCAACAGACTGCGGATCATGGCCGACGACTCCCATCCGCCCGCGGTCCGGGAACTGCCGCGGTGGGGGCTGCGCGCCGAGTTCTGGATCGGGGGCGTCGGCGACGACTACGGCGTCGACACCACGGACTCGGGGGCCTATCTGCGGCTCACCACCGACCAGGTGCGCTTCTATCCGATCACCGCACCGGACAACCACGCGCACGCCGCCGACGGTTGCGCGTACGAGCAGGGGACACGCGGTGGCGCCGCCGTCGGGCCGGTCCCACTGGACGAGGTGCCGCCACTGGTGCTCAGCGAGGTCATGCGCGACATCGACCTGTTCGTCGGGGTGGCGAGCGTCGGCAACGACCCGACATGGCAGGACGGCGGGCCGGACGGACGCTTCCGCGACTACTGGACCTCCTACAGCTTCGGTGAGCTGTCGGGCACCGCGCAGACCCGCCGCGACCTGCTGACCCGGCTGGTGCCGCGACTGGCGATCGCCGACCGCTGCACGGTCGAGGGCCGGTTCCTGCACGTCCGCGGAGACCTGCGGACCTACAAGATCCATCTCGGGTCGGGCAACATCCTGATGACTCCCGACGACCGGTACCTGTGCATCGTCCCCGGGCGGGCCGCCGAGACGGACGACGGCCAGGTGTTCCTGCCGTTCGAGGGCGACCGGGTGCTGGCGGTCATCCTCAGCAAGGCCGTGCTCCTGGCCGGGGACACCGCGATCACCGACCCGACCATCACCCACCAGATCCGTCGGTGACCACGTCCCCGACAGGCGGCCGGTCCTGCGGGCGGGCCGCATCGGCCGCACCGGTCCATGAGGGTGGCGGCTGACGGGGCGGTCAGCAGGCCGTACGGGTGTGCTGGGGAACGGGGCGGGTGAGCCGGGGGGCGGAGCAGGGCTCCGCCCCCCGGCGCCCGGGTCAGTGAGCCGGAATCTGCACCGCCTCCTCCTGGGCCAGCCGCTCCGTGCCGGACAGCGTGTTGAGCGGCTTCTCCTTGATGAACAGCACCGCCACCAGCGCGAGCGCGGTCAGCGGCACGCCGATGAGGAACAGGTCGGCGGTGGCCGTGGCGTACACGTCCTGGACGATGCGGACCACGGGCGCGGGCAGCTTGGAGACGTCCGGTACGGCGTGGCTCTCCCCGCCGGAGCCGCCCGCGGCCAGCGGGCCGAGCTTCTCCGTCATCAGCGTGGTGATCCGGTTGGCGAGCACCGCGCCCAGGGCGCTGACGCCGACCGCGCCGCCCATGCTGCGGAAGAAGGTCAGCGTCGAGGTGGTGACGCCCAGGTCGTGCGCGGGGACGTCGTTCTGCGCCGCCAGCACCAGGTTCTGCATGAGCATGCCGACGCCGATGCCGAGCACCGCCATGTAGACCGAGAGCAGCAGCGTGCTCGTCTGCCCGTCGATGGTGGACAGCAGGCCCATGCCGGCGAGCATGACGACGCCGCCGGCCACCAGGAAGCCCTTCCACCGGCCCCACTTGGTGATGAGCTGGCCGGCGACGGTGGAGGAGACCAGCAGGCCGAACACCATCGGCAGGCTCATCAGGCCCGCGACCGTCGGGGACTTGCCGAGCGCGATCTGGAAGTACTGCGACAGGAACACCGTGCCGCCGAACATCGCCACGCCCACCAGCACGCTGGCCACGGTGGCCAGGGTGACCGTGCGGTTCCTGAACAGCGAGAGCGGGATGATCGGCTCGGCCGCGCGCGACTCCACCCAGAGCGCCAGCGCCAGGACGGCCAGGCCGCCGCCCACCAGGCCCGCGGTCCACCAGGAGGCCCACTCGAACTGGTTGCCCGCCAGCGACGACCACACCAGCAGGGTGCAGACGCCCAGCGTGATCAGGAAGGCGCCCAGGTAGTCGACCTTGACCTCCTTGCGCACCACCGGCAGATCGAGCGTGCGCTGCAGCAGGACGATGGCCAGGATGGTGAACGGCACGCCGATCAGGAAGCACCAGCGCCAGCCGAGCCACGAGGTGTCGACGAGCATGCCGCCGATGAGCGGTCCGGCGACGGTGCCGACGCCGAACACGGCGCCGAAGACGCCGGCGTAGCGGCCGAGCTCGCGCGGCGGGATCATGGCCGCCATCACGATCATGGCCAGCGCGGTCATGCCGCCCGCGCCGAGGCCCTGCACGACGCGGCTGACGATGAGGATCTCCACGTTCGGGGTGAGACCCGCGATCAGCGAGCCCACCACGAACAGGCCCAGCGAGAGCTGGATCAGCAGCTTCTTGCTGTAGAGGTCGGCCAGCTTGCCCCAGAGCGGCACGGTGGCCGTCATGGCCAGCAGTTCCGAGGTGACGATCCAGGTGTAGACGGTCTGCGAACCCTGCAGGTCGGTGATGATGCGCGGCAGGGCGTTGGCCACGACGGTCGAGGCCAGGATGGACACGAACATGCCCACCATCAGCCCGGACAGTGCTTGCAGGACCTTCCGGCGAGAGGTGGGTCCGGGGGGCGCGGCCGCGGATTCGGGCTGCGCGCTGGTGGCGGTCATGCTTCCTCGATCTTTCAGAGAGGGGTCGGGGTCGGTACGGCGTCGGGGACGTCCGCGATCCCCGGCGGAGTGCCGGGGCGGTTCAGGAGAGGGGTGTCCGGGAGAGGTTCGGGGAGGGTGTTCGGGAGAGCGGGTCTGGAGAAGGCGTTCAGAGAGGACGGTCAGAGGGCCGAGGGCCGGACAGTCCGGCGGAGGGGGCCGGGGGCCGGGGGTCGGGCAGCCCGGCGGACAACCGGGAGAAGACGTCGTCCAGCAGGTCGGCCAGGAGAGGTTCGCCGCGTGCGGCGCTCCACCGCATCATCGCCACCCGGAAGGCCGTCAGGGCCACGGCGGTGACGAGCTCGGCATGGCCGTCGGCAGCCGACCCGGCACCGGACCGCTCGGCGACGGCGGCCGTCAGGGAGCGCTCGGTCTCGGCTCCGCCGGCGACGAGGCGGGGCAGCAGCGAGGGGTTCTGTTCGAACACCCCGAGCCGGAGCAGCCACTGCTCACGCTGCTCCTGGATGTTCACGGCCGCATCCCGCAGCACCAGGCGCAACGCCTCAAGCGTGGGTACGGCGGAGAGCACGGCCACCAGCTTCCGGCGCAGGTCGGCCGCGGCCGCCGGATCCCCGCCGATGAGGGCGTCCTCCTTGGTGGGGAAGTAGTTGAAGAACGTGCGGGAGGAGACGTCCACCGCTCCGGCGATGTCCTCGACGGTGACGTCGGCGAGACCGCGTTCGGCGACCAGTCTGAGGGCGGCACGCTCCAGCGCCGCACGGGTTTCGAGCTTCTTCCGGTCTCTCCGGCCGAGCTCTTCGCTGCTGTCCACGATGGGCAGAACGAGCGGGATGGTCAGAAAATTTCAGATCCTGCAATGTTTTAGATTATGAAACGCGCCGGACGACGAGGGCGCGCGCCGTACCGGCCGACCGTCCGGTCCTCGCCCGAGCCGGTCCAGCAGGCGTCTCATCGAAGTGAGGCCGGTCGCCTCGTGAGGCGGTGGGCCCGGATGAGAACACGAAACCGGCCGGGGCGGTTCACGCCCCGGCCGGTGTTCTCTGGTCAGGCCTGCCGACCGGAGCCCTACTCGGTGGTGGTGCCGTCAGCCGCCTTTCCCCCGCCCCGGGGGCCGCCGCCCAGCAGGCCGGCGCGGTGCGCCTTGAGTACGGCGTCGGCCTCGGCCCGGGTGAGGGTGCCCGCGGTGACGGCGGTCTTGAGCCGCTCGGCCAGGGCGGTCTCGGCCGCGGCGGTGCGCTGCTGCCGCAACGTGTCCAGCGCCGCGGTCACCTTGTCGGCGCTCACGCCGAGCTCGGCGGCCAGGGTCTCGGCCATCGCGGTACGGTCGTCCGGCCGGGCTTCCCCGCCGGTGCCGCGGTCTCCGCGGATGGCCTCCATCGCGGCGGTGACCTTGGCCTCGTCGACGCCGAGGAGCTTGGCGAGCTCGGCGGCCCGCCGGCCGTGACCGCCCCGTCCGCCGTGCTCGCCGCGGTGCCCGTCGCCGGTCGTGGTGTCGGTCGCGGTGCCGGCCGTCGATGAGGAGGCAGGGGTCGGCTCGGCGGCCCAGGCCGCCACCGGAACGACCAGCCCTCCGGCGAGGGCGGTGCCGAGACCGGCGATGACGGCCAGGCGCTTGGTGCGGTTCATGACACTCCTTGTTCGGTTTCGCTTCGTTGACCTGCATCGATGGTCGACGGACCGGATGAGACGCCCATGGCGGGAGCCTGAGAATCCGATGAGGAACCGTCCGCCGTACCGGGTGACGGACCTGAGGAAGGAAGCGTCCGCCGTACCGACCGGCGGATCTGAGGTGAGAAACCGTCGGCAACCGTAGGGCAACCGATTCGCACCGTAACGGGTCATGTTCGGAGCGCATCGTCGTGGTCCGACCGCACCAGCCGAGGAGCCCGTCTTCATGCGCAAGCACCACCTGCTCGCCTTCTCCGTCGCCGCCGGCCTGACCCTCAGCGGTCTGGCCGTACAGCCCGCGCTCGCGGTGGCGGCTCCCGCCGTGGTGACGGCCTCGAAGGGGCGCCCCGCGCCGGTCAAGTCGGTGACGTTCCGGACCGACGGCGTCGTCGCCTCGGTGGACGCCGACGCCGCGATCCTCAAGGTCACCGTCCCGGCCGTCGGCGGCACCGCCTCCCAGGCCACCCTCACCGTCGCCGCCACCGCCGCCGTGACCGTCGACGGTGTCGCCGCGACGCTGGCCGAGGTACCCGTCGGCTCCCGCATCAAGGTCACCGGGAGCGGCATCAGCGGCACCCGCACCGCCACCAGGCTGGCGGTGACCACCACCTGGAGTTTCCGTCAGGACGGTGTGGTCGCCTCGGTGGACGCCGACGCCGCGACCGTCACCGTGACGGCGGCCAACGGTGCGGAGAGTGTGATTCCGGTGGCCGAGGACGCGACCGTGGTCATCGACGGTGTCGTCGCGACGCTGGCCGAGGTGCCGGCCGGTGCCCGGGTGAAGGTGACCGGCATCGTGACCAACAGCGTGGGTTCCGCCACGGCTCTGGCGGTGACCACCACGTGGAACTTCCGTCAGGACGGTGTGGTCGCCTCGGTGGACGCCGACGCCGCGACCGTCACCGTGACCCACCTGGTCAGGGGCCGCCTCGCGCAGACCACGATCCCCGTCGCCGACGGTGCGGTCATCACCCTGAACCGGGTCGCCTCCACGCTGGCCGCCCTTCCGGCCGGCGCCCAGGTCCAGGTCAGCGGCACCGTGACCAACGGCGTCGAGTCCGCCAAGAAGATCACCGCCACCAAGACGGTGAAGCGGCGCCGCTGAGACGGTGCCCGGTTCCCACCTGGACGGGCCTGAGACGGTTCCCGGTTCCCACCTGGACGGGTGGGAACCGGGAACCGGTGGACGGTGGGTCCCCGCGGACGGACCGCGGGGACCCGCCGTTTCGTGTGCCGCCTACGCTGATCGGCCATGGACGGTCTTCTCGGGACGATCGGTACGGCCGCGGCCGTCTTCGCCGGAACCAACATCGACGACGTCATCGTCCTGACCGTGCTGTTCCTGTCCTCCCGTGCCGGAGGCCGGCCCCGGCCCTGGCAGATCGTCGCCGGTCAGTACGCCGGCATCGCCGTGCTGGTCGCCGTCTCGGCCGTGGCGGCGCTCGGTCTCACCGTCGTCCCCGACGAGTGGGCGGGACTCCTCGGCCTGGTCCCGCTGGGACTCGGCCTGTGGAGCCTGGCCGGAGCCCTCCGCGCCGCCCGCTCGGGGCAGGAGACCGCTCCCGCGGTCGCGAGCGGCCTGCTGTCGGTGGCGGGGGTCACCGTCGCCAACGGCGCGGACAACATCTCGGTGTACACCCCGGTGTTCCGGACCATCGGCGTCACCTCGGGGCTGGTCACCATGGTGGTCTTCGCCGTGCTGACCGCGCTCTGGTGCGCGGCCGGGGCGTGGCTCGGCTCCCACCGGAAGGTCGCCGCCGCGGTCGAGCGGTCCGGGCACTGGCTCGTCCCCGCCGTCTTCATCGTGATCGGCGCGGTCATCGTCCTCGAATCCGGCGTCCTCGGCCGGCTGCTCGCCTTCGGCTGACCTCTGACCCGTCCGAGGCCTTCGACCGGCGCTCCGACCTGCCTGGGACCTTCGATCGGCCCGAGACCTTCGACATGAGGCCTTCGACCGGCGCTCCGACCTGCTCGGGGCCTTTGATCGGCCCGAGGCCTTCGACTGGCCCGGGAGTGAGCGAAGATCCTGCCGGGTCCGGCGGCCGTCCGCCGCCCGTGCGCCTGCCGTACTCCGGTCGGGACTACGGCAGGGAGTCGATCATGACGTGGGGGTCGTAGACGGCCAGTTGCTCGCCCCGGTCGGTCAGGATCGGCCACCGGGTGTTCCGGGCGCACCAGATGACGTGACCGGCGGTGACGTCCCGCGAGCCGTCCAGGATCTCCGCGATGTCGCCCACCTTGCCGGAGGTGAAGTCGTCGACCTTCACGCCGGGCGTCGAGACCAGCTCGAACAGCTCCACCTGGGTGGAGAGCGGGGCGATGGAGTAGACGGCCGCCAGGGCGGTGGCGGGCACGCAGATGCCGCCGCCGCTGCTCAGGCAGGTGGCGGTGACGGCCCGCGCGTACTTGGTCTTGGCGACGGCGATGTCGATCAACGCGCTGACATCGAGGACCCGACCGGGGAGCATGGTCAGATCCTCCGGCTCCGGCGCGTGCTGATCTGGCTCCACTCCTCGTCGGAGAGGCGGTCGACACCGAGCGCGTCGGCGGCGGAGTCGAGGTCCTCGCGGTTCAGATCCCAGCGGCGGATCAGAGCGATGACGTGCGGCTTGTTGCCGATCTCCCGCTGTACGGCCGCGCGCACGACGTCGGCGACCCGCTTCCCGTCCGACCTCGCCTTGCGGGTCAGCGCCTCGTAGTCGGCCCGGTCCAGCTCGATGGTGACGGAGGTGGCGGAGCCCTCGCCGTCGGAGGCGTCGCGGGGCTGCAGGTGGGCCAGCCACATCGGGATCCCCGGCGTGTCCGCGCCGGTGCTCCCGCCGGACCGGGACTCGCCCGGCTTGTCGTCATCACGCCGTGACGGCAGGGGGAAGGCCATGCCATCGACAGTAGCCCCGAATCCCCGTCATGGCAGCCCTTTCCGGCGCGGTGACCCCGGGGTCCGACCGGCCGGGGAGGGCGGGGAGGCGGAGTGGGCGGAGGATCCGGTGGCCCCGGGTTCAGCCGGTCGGGAGAGTGAAGGAGGTGGCGGGATCGGAGGGGGCGGAGGAGGCGGGATCGGAGGGAGTTGAGGAAGCGGGATCGGAGGGGGTGGTGGGAGCGGGGGTGCCGCAGGTGCCGGCGGTCCGGCGTTCCGCGACGATCCGGTCGACGCCCTTGGCCCGGTACTCCTCCTGCTCCTCCGGTGGCGGGACGTGCCGCCACGAGCCGTCCTCCCGGACGAAGTCGTAGTCGTAGGGCGTCGGGTCCCCGGTACGGCTCGCCGACACCAGGGCGGTGTCACCGGTGACGTAGACGTCGGCGACGGTGAACGCCGCACCGGCGACGAGCTGGGGGCAGAGCTGGAACAGCCGCACGTACTCCTCACGTGTGATCGACGACCGGGCCCGGGTGCTCCACAGGTCCCAGAAGTCACCGGACCGCCCGTCCGCGTAGGCGTCGAACGCGGCCTGGGCGGCCTGCCGTACCGCCTCCTCCGTGCGGGCGTCGCCCGGAGCGTCCGAGGTGCCCGCGGAGGTCGGCGGGGAGTCCTGCGCCGCGGACGGGTCCAGCACCGTGAGCACGGCGATGACCGTCCCGATGATCAGGCCGGCGACCATGAGGACGATCACGGTCAGGCCGCGGCCCGTCTCGCCCCTGAGCGGCGGGCCGTACTGCGGCGGGTAGCCCACTTCGGTCTCCGGGGCCGGTGGGAACGGATGCGGTGATCGTAACGCCGCTCGTCCCCGAGCGGCGATGGAGAGCACCGGTCCATCCGGACCTCGGGGCCTCAGGCCTCCGGATCTTGGGATTTCACCGGATTTCAGGGCTTCAGGGTCTCAGGGCTTCACGGGACCTCGGGTCCTCGAGGCGCAGGTGTCAGCGTCTCAGGGCGTCCCGGAAGGCGGTGGCGAGTGCGAGCAGGTGGTCGTCGTCGGCGGCGGTCAGCTGGAGGTCGACGAGGAGCTCGTGGGCCCCGGCCTCGACCGCGGCGGCCAGGTAGCCCGCGATCTGCGCGACGGTCCCGGTGTGCGGCAGCGCCTCCGCCGCCGCGGGGACCTCGGTGACGTGCGGGTTGATCCGCAGGACCATGCGCAGCCGGTCGGGGTCGCGGCCCGCCCGCTCCGCGGCCCGCCGGACGCGCGACCACATGCCGGTCAGCACGGGGACGGGCAGCGCGGCGGTGAGCCAGCCGTCGGCCCGACGGCCGACCCGGTCCAACGCGGCGGGTGCGAATCCGGCCAGGTAGACGGGGAGTCGGGCCGGTTTCGGGCCGATGACGCTCGGCGCGATCGACCAGAGGTCCGAGTCGTACGCCACGGGATCGGACGACCAGATCGCCTCCAGCGCGTCCAGGGCCGCCTCCAGCCGGGCCCCGCGTCCCCGCCACGGCACGCCGACGGCGGCGTACTCGTCGCGGGACCAGCCCAGTCCGAATCCGGCGACCGCGCGCCCGCCGCTGAGCCGGTCGAGCGTGGCCAGGGAGCGGGCCAGCACCGCGGGCGGGTACCAGCAGGCGTTGAGCGTGCTGGACCCCAGCCGGACCCGGCCGGTCACGGCCGCCGCGACCGACAGCACGGCGAACGGGTCCAGGAACGTCCGGTGCCGCGGCGGGACGGTGCCGCCGCCGGGATACGGATCCTGTGGAGCCAGCGGCGTCAGCAACCGGTCACCGACCCAGACGCTGTCGTATCCGAGCTCCTCCGCCGCCCGGGCGACTGCCGTCACGCTGCCGAGGGAGGCGAACGGGCCGTACTGGGCCAGGGCCAGGCCGAGATCCACGGGTCCCTCCCGTTCCTAGTCCTCGTACGGCTCGACGGGGGCGTCGATCTTCACCAGACCCGTGGCGGACAGCTCCGGATGGACTACCCCGTTGGGCATCTTCTCGAACTTCGGGGGGATCCAGGTGCCGGTCACCTCGACCCAGGTGTCGGCGGCCGGTGCGGGGACCCCCTTGACCACGACCTTCAGCGGGAAGGCGTCCGCGGCGCAGCAGGCCAGCTGCATGCGGGTGAGGTACCACTGGCCCTGCTTCCTGGACGGTACGGCGAAGCCGGTCAGCCGGACCTGGCGGCCGGTCAGGGATTTCTTCTCGTCGTCCCAGGCCCGGCCGATGAACTCGCCGATCTTCATGTCCACCGGACCGTCGCCGGTCAGCGGGGTGAAGGCGCTGAGAGCCTGCGACCGGGGCCGGGGCGTGTCATCGGAGCGGGCGGCGGCGAACGAGCCCAGGGCGGGCGGCGCGATCAGGAAGATGGCGAACACCGGCAGGCACATCAGCCAGGCGACCCGCGGCCCTTCGTGCCCGTGCTCATGCCCATGCCCGTGCCCGTGCCCGTGCTCATGCTCATGCCCATGGCGGTCTGCGTGGCCGGCGCCGTCCCCGGCTCCGTCCCCGGCTCCGTCCCCTTGGTCGTGCACGGATCCGTCCCCGGCGCCGTCCTCGTTCCGGCGGTCGTGCACGGGCCCGTTCCGGTGCCCCTCCTTGGCCCGCCACGCCTGGACCAGTCCGGTGGCGCCGAGGATCAGCAGCACCGCCCCCGCACCGATCAGGAACGGCCGGAAACCGGGCTTCACGTAGTTCAGGTAGGTCGTGGAGAAAGCCGAGATCCGCAGCACGGCACCCCCCAGGAGAGCCAGGACCAGGCTCTGGGACAGGCGGTTCACCGGACCTCCCGGGCGCGGACCCCACCCTCCGGGCCGCACGGGGACCGAAAGCCGTACGGGGACCGCGAGCCGGACAGGGAGCGCGAGCCGTACGGGGACGCCGGGAAGGGGGAGGACGTCAAAGCAGCAACCATCCGCACAGGGCGCTCACCAGCACGGCGAGCGCGAAGGTCAACGGGACGAACCTGACCGCGAACGCGCGGCCGAACGTGCCGGCCTGCAACGCGATCAACTTGAGGTCGACCATCGGCCCGACCACCAGGAAGGCGAGCTTCGCGGTGGGGGAGAACGCGGTCATCGAGGCGGCCACGAACGCGTCGGCCTCCGAGCAGATCGACAGCAGCACGGCGAGCAGGGCCATGACCAGCACCGCCAGCCAGGGGATCGCGGCCACGGCGGTCAGCCACTCGCGGGGGACGAGCACGTTGAGCGTGGCGGCGGCCAGGCCGCCGACGATGAGGAACCCGCCGGCGTGCAGCAGGTCGTGCCGCATGGCCTCGCCGAACGCGACGAGCTTCGAGCCCCCGTCGTGCGGGCGGGACGGGATCCGCAGCCACTCGCTCCGGCCGAACCGCAGCCAGAGCCAGCCGACGAGCACCGCCACGGTCAGCGAGGCGCCGAACCTGGCGGCGACCATCAGCGGCTGGCCGGGGAAGGCGACGGCGGTCGCGACCAGCACGATCGGGTTGATCGCGGGTGAGGCGAGCAGGAAGGCGAGCGCGGCGGCCGGGGTGACCCCCCGGGCCATCAGCCCCGAGGCGACCGGGACCGACGCGCACTCGCAGCCCGGGAGCACCGCGCCCGCCATCCCGGCGACGGGCACGGCCACCGAGGGGCGTCCGGGCAGCGCCCTGGTCCAGAACGAGGCCGGGACGAAAGCGGTGATCGCGGCGGACAGGGCGACCCCGAAGACCAGGAACGGCAGGGCCTGCACGCAGATGGCCACGAAGATCGTGGCCCAGGTCCGCAGAGCCGCCGAGGTCAGGTGGGGGGCGAGTGCGAACCGTCCCACGACCAGCAGGACGATGACGAGCATGAAGCCCCAGGGGAGGGCGCGCCCCGGGGAGAGCTCGCGGCCCCAGGAGTCCGGCGGGACCGGTCCGTCCTCATCCGTCCACGCCCGCGGCGGATCGGTGTGGAGATGAGACATGGTCCCCATCGTGCCAGACGTTCCCTGCGCGCCGGGCGCCCCGATGTTCCACGTGGAACATTCACCTGGACACGGCGGCGGCGGGGGTGGTGGGGGCCGTGGATACGGCCGCGACGGACCTGCGGGCGAGCGGGGCGAAGGAGACGAGCAGGAACAGCGCGCCCAGCGGGATCAGGTCCTTCTCGAAGAACGGGAGCAGCAGGTCGGCCATGACCAGGACGGGCGTCCAGGCCCTGACCCGGCCGGCGACGGCGAGCTGCAGGACGAGGGCGAACTGGGCGGCGAAGAACAGCAGGGGGACGCCGTCGTAGACCACGAACGAGACGCCCGGAACGGCCTGCACCCGGTCGAACAGCACGCCCATGGCGTCGTGGTCGGCGGACATGAACCCGATCACGATGTCGATGGCGAACTGCGCGGTGAGGGCGAGCAGCCCGGCGGTCCCGAGGGCGGCGCTCACGGTGGCGACGGCTTTCCGGCCCGCCATCCGGCGCATCTCCCAGAAGATCGGCACGAACAGGGCCAGGGCCGCGAGGAAGGCGAGGTGGCCGGCGGTCCAGGCGAGGCCGGGGCCCCGGCTGCCGTCGAGGCCGTCGAGGATCCGGATCACCCCGTAGGCGAAGACGAGCAGGGGTGCGGCGACGAAGGCGGTGCGGACGTTCATTGCGGGGGCTCCCAACGGGTCGGTGTGCGTTTCCGAGCCTGGCCTCCACGGGCTCGGAAAAGATCGCCGGTGGGAGCGGTTCCCCGGCTCCCCCGTGCGGGGGAGCACCTCCCCCGCACCGGTGACGCCGGGCCTCGGCGGGTCGCGGACATCCCCCGCACGGGCGACGCCGGGCCCCGGCGGGTCGCGGAGATCCCCTGCACGGGGGAGTCGGCGGCCCCGGGCCGTCCTGGATACTCCGGTGCCATGTCCATCTCCCCTCTGGTCGACGGATTGACCGGCTCCCTGGCCGGGCGGGTGCGAGCGCTTCCGCCCGTCGTGCCGGACGTGGCGCTGACCGTCCTGGTGCTCGCCGCCCAGTCGGTGCCGTTCCTGTACGAGACGCGCCGCCTCGCCGAGGGGCCGTGGACGGTGGCCCATTACCTCCCCGTCCTCGCCTCCGCGCTGCCGCTGCTCGCGCGCCGCCGGTACCCGTTCGCGGTGCTGGTCCTCACCCTCGCCGCCTCGGGCCTGTACTCCCTCAACGACCCAGACAACCCGGCCCAGCCCATCTGGTACGGCTGGCTGGTCGCCACCTACACCGTGGCCGAACGCTGTCCCCGCGGGCGGCGTTTCGCCGGGGCCGCGATCGTCCTCTGCGGCTCCCTGCTCTCGGTGGGCTCCGTGCCCACGTTCGTGCGGGGGATGGTGACCTGGGCCGCCGCCTACGCGCTCGGCAGGGCCGTGGCGATGCACCGCGCCTACACCGCCGGGCTGGAGGAGCGGGCCGTACGGCTGGAGCGCGAGCGCGAGATCGAGGCGGAGCGCGCGGCGGAACGCGAGCGCGCCAGGATCGCCCGGGACATGCACGACATCCTCGCCCACGCGGTGAGCGTCATGGTCGTCCAGGCCGAGGCCGGGCCGCTCGCCGTACGGTCGAACCCGGAACGGGCGGAGGCCGCCTTCGAGACGATCGCCGGCGCGGGCCGGGAGGCGATGGCGCAGCTCCGGCGGATGCTCGGCCTGCTGAAGGAGTCCGCGGGGCCGAGGGACCCGCAGCCCACCCTGGACCGGATCCCCGACCTGGTCGGCCGGGTCGTGTCGGGCGGCCTCCGGGTGTCCCTGGCCACCGCCGGCACCCCGGCGGAACCGCCCGCCGACGTCGAGGTGGCGGCCTACCGGATCGTCCAGGAGTCGCTCACCAATATCGTCAGGCACGCCGGCGCCGCCACGGCGGAGGTCCGCCTCGACTGGAAGGACGACGCACTCATGATCACTGTCACCGACGACGGCAGGGGGAGCGGTGGACGGGGCGGCGATGGACGGGGTGGCGGCGAGCGGACCGGCGGTGAACGGAACGGCGGACGGGGCGGCGGCGAGCGGACCGGCGGACGGGATGGCGACGAGCGGACCGGCATCCGTGAGCGGGGCGGTGAGGGGCTGATCGGCATCCGCGAGCGGGCCGCGGCCTGCGGGGGCACCGCCGCGTTCGGCCCCGCCCCGGACGGGACCGGGTTCCGGGTGTCCGTACGGCTCCCCTTCCACGGGGCCGCGGCGGTGACCCGGTGACGATCAGCGTGGTGATCGCCGACGATCAGGAACTGGTGCGCAGCGGCTTCGCGATGATCCTGGACGCGCAGCCGGACATCACGGTCGCCGGGGAGGCCGGTGACGGGATCGAGGCGATCGCGGCCGTCCGCGGGCACCGGCCGGACGTGCTGCTCCTCGACATCCGGATGCCCCGCATGGACGGCATCGAGGCCGCCCGCACGGTGTGCGCGGAGACCGCCACCCGGGTCCTCATGCTCACCACCTTCGACCAGGACGACTACGTCTACGACGCGTTGCACGCCGGGGCGAGCGGCTTCCTGCTCAAGGACGTGCGCCGGGACGACCTGGTCCACGCGGTCCGCGTCGTGGCGGCCGGGGACTCGCTGCTGGCCCCGTCCGTGACCAGGCGGCTGATCGACGACATGGTGAGCAGGCGCCCGCGCCCGGCTCCGGTCCCGTCCGGGCCGTCCGGGCCGGGCAGACCGGGCGGGCTGGGCGGGCTGACCCAGCGCGAACGCGAGACGCTGGTCCTGCTGGGCAGGGGGCTGTCCAACGCGGAGATCGCCGCCGAGCTGGTGGTCAGCGAGCACACGGTCAAGACGCACGTGAGCAACGTCCTGATGAAGCTGGGCCTGCGCGACCGGGTGCAGGCGGTCATCGCCGCCTATGAGTCGGGACTCCTCCAGCCCGGCACCCGCTGACCCGGCGGCCCGCTCACGCCCGGAACCACTCCCCCCGGAAACCGTCACGCCAGGAGGACGACCACACCGGAAACCGTTCACACCGGGAGAACGACCAGGTTAGGAAGGCGACCACACCAGGAGAACGTTCACAATTGCGACAGCAGCCACCTCGGCCCGGTGACCTCGGCGCCGAGTTCGGTGACGCGGTCGCGCAGGGCGCGGTCGGCGGTGACGACGAGGACGCGCTCCCAGGCGGAGGTCTCCCGTACGGCCCGCACGATCATGTCGTCTCCGCTGCCCGGCGCGGCCAGGACGGTGAGGCCGGGTGGCGCGGTCACCTCCCGGGCGGCGCCCTCGACGACCGTGACGATCCGGGGGAACCAGCGGGCCAGGGGCGGCACGTGTCCGGGTACGGCGTGCAGGCCGCCCTCGGCGAGGGCCGCGACCTCGGAGAGCAGCTTGGCGGTCGCCCCGGCGCGGTCCTTCCACCAGCCGTGCTCGGCGCGCGCGCCGACGATGTTGGCGGCGTCGAGGACGAGCACCAGGGGGCCGAGGGCGGGCCTGAGCGCGGGCCAGGTCTCCGCGAAGCCGGGGTGGAGCCTCCTGGCGGCGATCTCCTCGGCGGGCAGCCAGCGCAGGTCGGCGCTCTCGCTGCTGGCCGGGACCGCGGGCAGCAGGCCGTCGGCCTCGGCGATCACCGTCTCGAAGGACCAGCCCCCGTGGTCGTCCAGGTAGACGCCCTGCACGCGGAGGCCGTCGCCGTGCAGGGCGGCCTCCTCGCGGGCCTCGCGCAGGGCGCCGGTGATCGCGTCCTCGTGGCTGTCGCGGGCGCCGCCGGGCAGGCCCCAGGTGCCGCCGTGGTGGCTCCACAGGGAGCGCTTCTGCATGAGGACGTGAGGGGTGCCCGCGGAGTCGTGGTGGACGGCGAGCAATCCGGACGCGCCGTACACGCCCCAGTGCCGGTGGCCTCGGTCGCACCGGGCCCAGCCGTCACCGTCCCCCACCGTCATAGCGTCCATGATGCCTCAGCTCGGATCTTTTACCAGGGGTCGGAGCGGTCACCGTGTGCGACCATCCGGCCTGGGGACACCGGCGGCCCCCTGGTGGAGGTACTGCCCGGCGGGGTCCGGCCCGGAACGCGTGCCCTGCGGGTGACGGCGGGACGCGCGGTCCGGCCGCGTCCGGAGTCCATGCGGGCACGTCGTCGCACGTCCCGGCGGCGGGACGTGCGGCCCCGGCCGTGCCGAGGGCTCGTGTCCGCCGATATCTCGATTGCACCGGTGAGGGTGCTTCTACCAGTATGTTCCGATGGAACAGGTATCCCCTGCCGAAAAGATCGTCGCCGGATCCGTCGTGCTCCACCGGGTGCGGGAGGCCGACGCAGAAGGCGTCGCGGCGGCGATCAGCGAGTCCATCGCGCACCTGCAGCCGTGGATGCCCTGGGCCCACGACGGGCACTCCGTCGAGGACGCCCTCGGCTGGATCCGGCGCGCGGAGGAGGGCTGGGCCGGGGGCACCGAGTTCGCCTACGTCCTCCGGCCCGCCGACGGCGGCCCGGTCGTCGGATCCATCAGTCTGATGGCCCGCGTCGGCCCCGGCGCCCTGGAGATCGGCTACTGGCTGCACGGCGGCCACACCGGCCGCGGGCACATGACGGCCGCGGCCGGGGCGCTCACCGCCGAGGGGCTCGCCCTGCCGGGGATCGAGCGGATCGTGATCAAACACGATGCGGCGAACCACGTGAGCGGCGCCGTGCCCCGGCGCCTGGGCTACCGCGAGGTCGGCCGGGTGCCCCGGGAACCGGTGGCGCCCGCGGAGACCGGCGTCGACGTGGTCTGGGAGATCCGCCGGGGGTGAACCGAGATCCGGCGGGAGTGACCCCGAGGCCGACGCGCCCGGCGGTGCCGCCGTACGGCGACGCCGTCCTGCGCGATCACCGGTCACGGACCCGCGTCCACCGCCGCGCCGTGGACGAGATGTCCCGGACGCGGGGAACCGGCGGAGGCCCGCCGGACAGTACACGGGTGTGGAGACGACGCCACGAGATCACCGCCGACAGCGCGTCCCTGAACCACCGCACGAGCGGCTGTCACTGGCGCGCCACCGCCTACTATGTGTTCGACTGCGGTGGTGTCGGCGGGGGGCGCGAGGGATACCACCTCCGGCGTCAGGAGCGTCGCCGCAGCCGGCACCAGGCGCGCTGCGAACTGCGCACCTGGCACGGCGAAGACTGAGCGAAGGGGCAGGGCCCGCATATCGGCGGGCCCCGCCACTTCCACTTCCCCTGCTCCTGCCACTTCCCCTGCCCGCCGGCCGACCGGCGTCTCGAGTTCGCCGGCCGACCGGCGTCTCGAGTTCGCCGGCCGAACCGCGCCGCTTCCTGTGACTCCGGTGACTCCGGACCGGGTCGGCACGCCGTGTCCTGTTCTCGCACGAAGCCGTAGAGCCGACCCGGGTCTCAGCCGCCGCCCTTGCTGAAGTGCTGGTAGTCCTTAATCCCGGACCACGAGCCGCCCCACTCCCAGCCGAGCCTCTCGAAGGCGCGGACGACCTTGTCGCCGGGGTTGATCACACCGGGGGCCTTCACCGGGCGCTTGGCGAACCTGCGGGCGTTCCGGTGGGCGACCGAACCGTCCGCGGAGACGTAGGGGTTCTCGCGGGGGTTGATGTCGATGGCCTTGCCGTACGCGTGCCGCGACCAGCTGCTGGAGCCGGTCGCCGGGCGGCAGTTGAAGGCCGAGGTGTTGTCGGCGTCGATCGAGTCGAAGTCGTCGCCCTTGTAGACGTCGACGAGCACCATCCGGTAGATCGGCCAGCGCCAGTCGTACAGCCGGCCGAAGACGGTGACGACGTCGTCGGCGACGTCCTCGTGCACGACCAGCTCGCCGGTGTGCGGCCGGTCGTCGAAGCCCCAGTAGGTCATCGTGATCAGCCGCAGGTCCCTGACCGGGACGGGGCAGCCCTTGCGCCAGGAGTACGGCAGGCGCTCGCGGTTGACGCGGGAGACCTTCGCGGCGAACTCCGGGGGCGCGGCCGGGGGCTGCGTCTGCGACGGGGGCGGTGAGGCGGCCCCGGCGGACGGCGACGCCTGCGGGGAGGGCGTTCCGGCCGGCCCGTCCGTTCCGCCGGGCGGGGGGGACGGGGTCGCCGACGGGGTCGCGGTCGGCGAATCCGTCGGCGAGGGTAAGGGCGAGGGGGACGGCGACGAGGGGCGCGGGCTGGGCGGCGGGGGCGGTGTCGTGGGCGCGGTGACGGGTTCGGAACCGCCGCAGGCGCTCACCGCGAGGTAGGCGGCGGTCATGGCGAGGGCGGTCCGGACGCGCGTCATGGACGGAGACCTTCCCACCTGCTGCCCCCTCACAACGGACCGGCACGACGACTCATCAGCGTAGTCGACCGGTCGCGGCGGGTGCCGGTGCGCTCTTCCGGTCCCGCCGCACGCGGTCCCGCGACATACGGTTCCACCGCATGCGGTCCCGTCGAACCCGGGCACGTCCGAGCGCGAGTCCGGGCGCGCCCGGGCACGGTCTCCGGCTCGGCGGAGGTGGTGGTCCGGAGGCGTTCTCGCATCTACTGTGGCGGGATGGAGCCGGTGATCGGGATCGCGGGACGGTCCGTGCCCGTGCACGGCCTCTTCGTCGTCCTGGGGGTGCTGGCCGCCGCGGTGGTCTTCGTCGCCGAGGCCCGCCGCCGGGGCGCGCCGGCCGAGCAGTCGCTGGTGGCGGTCACCGGGGCGCTGGTCGGCGGGGCGGTCGGCATGCGGCTGTCCGGCTGGGCCGAGCACCTCGACCCGGCGCTCAACCCGAGCCTGCTGGAAGCCTGGATGTTCGGCTCCCGGAGCATTCTGGGCGGGCTGACCGGCGCCTACGCGGGAGTGCTCGTCGCCAAGCGGCTGATCGGCTACCGGGAGCGGACCGGTGACCTGTTCGCGCCCGCGGTCGCGCTCGGCATGGCGGTCGGTCGGATCGGCTGCCACCTCACCGAGGCCCCCGGCCGCCCCACGGACCTGCCGTGGGGCGTGCACGCCCCCGCCTCCACACCCGCCTGCCCCGGCTGCCTGGCCGGGCAGGCCATGCATCCGTCGTTCCTGTACGAGGCCGCCTTCCAGCTGGCGGCCTTCGGCGCGCTCTGGTGGCTGCGGAGCCGGATCACCCGGCCGGGCGAGCTGTTCACCCTCTACGTCGCGGCCTACGCCGTCTTCCGGTTCCTCGTGGAGTTCACCCGGGCGAACGAGACGGTCTGGCTGGACCTCACCCGCCCGCAGTGGTTCCTCGCGCCGGGCCTGCTGCTGGTCGTCCTCAGGCTCCGGTACGGCTACCGCCGGGGCTTCTACGACGCGCTCATCCGCAGACAGGAGGCCCGCGCATGACCACGCCGCCCCAGGAACCGCCCGGTCCGCCGGAGGAGCCGCCCCGGGGACCGTCCGGTCCGCCGGAGGAGCCACCCGGTCTGCCCCGGGAACCGCCCCAGGGTCCGCAGGATCCGTACGGGCCGCCGGGACAACCCGGCCCTCCGTCCGGTCCGCCCGGCCCTCCGTCCGGTCCGGCGGGCCCTCCGTCCGGTCCGGCGGGCCCTCCGCCGGGGTGGGAGGGGCGGCCCCCGTCCGGCGACTCCACGGGGGTGATCGTGGCACTGGCGTTCGTCGGCGTCCTCGTCTTCATCGCGGCCAACGTGCTGATGGCGCTCCTCGCGTTCTCCACCCAATCGCCCGTGGGCATCGGGGTGGCGGCGGTGGTCCTGGCGCTGGGTACCTTCGGCGGCGGGATCCTGCTGGTCCGGAAGGGCGAACCCTGGTCCAAGGGGCTGGGGATCGGCCTCATGGCCGGCTGGGCGCTGGTCTCGATCGTCAGCGCGGGATTCTGCACGGGCATAAACCCGGGGGTCTACCTGTGACCGGGATCGCCGGGATCGCCGGGACCGCCGGGACGGGCGGGATGGGGCTGCGGGGCGACCGCATCCTCCGCTACGTCAACGCCTTCTGCCCGCGCTGCCACGACGAGGACCCCGAACGCCCGCTGCACGACGTGCCGCGGCTGACCGGCTACCTCGCCGTCCGCGACGGCCGGGTCTTCCTGGAGCGCGGCTGCCGCGTCCACGGCCTGATACGCACCCTCTACGACGAGGACCCGGAGATCCTCGCCTACCTGGAGGAGTGGACCGCCCCCACCAAGGCCCACGTCCCCGACACCCCCGGGAACTTCGACCCCGTTCCCGCGGCGTACCTGCGGGGGCTCCCGGAGATGCAGACCCAGCACACCTGCATCCTGCTGGAGGACATCGCCGAGACCTGCAACCTGCGCTGCCCGACCTGCTTCGCCGGCTCCTCGCCCGACCTGCGCGGGGTGGTCCCGGTCGCCGACGTCCTGGCCAACGTCGACCAGCGCCTGGCCCGGGAGAACGGCCGCCTGGACGTGCTCATGCTGAGCGGCGGCGAGCCCACCCTCCATCCGGAGCTGGGGACGCTCCTGGCCGAGCTCACCGCCCGGCCCGTCACGCGGATCCTGGTCAACACCAACGGCATCGCCGTCGCCCGCGACGACGCGCTGCTCGACCTGCTCACCGGGCACCGCGAGCGGGTGGAGGTCTACCTGCAGTACGACGGGACCTCCGCCGCGGCCTCGCGCCACCATCGGGGCGGGGACCTGCGCGCCCTGAAGGCGGAGGCCGTACGGCGGCTGTCGGAGCGGGAGATCTTCACGACCCTGGTCATGACCGCGGCCCTCGGCGTCAACGATGGCGAGATCGGCGACGTGGTACGACTCGCGCTCGACACCCCCTACGTGGGCGGCGTCTCCCTGCAGCCGCAGTTCGGCTCCGGCCGGTCGGCGGCGATCGACCCGCTCGACCGGCTGACCCACACCGGGGTGCTCGCCCGCCTCGGCCTGCAGACCGGCGGCACCGTCACCTGGCGAGACCTGACCGCGCTGCCGTGCTCGCATCCGCACTGCTGCTCGGTCGGCTACCTGATCCGCGACGACGCCGGTGCGTGGCGGTCGCTGACCGCCCTGATCGGCCACGACCGGCTCAAGGAGCATCTCGGTCTGGTGGCCAACCGGATCGCCGACCGGGAGATCCCGCGCGAGCTGCGCCGGGCCGTACAGGAGTCGCTGCTCGGGCTGCTGTCGGAGCAGTCGTCGCTCTCGCACCCGCAGATCGGCGACCTGTGGCGGGACATCTGCGAGAACTGCGACCTGGGCGTGTCCACGCTGCTGGCGCTGGCCTCCTCGGCGCTGCCCGGCCGGCGCAGGAGGCTCCGCCGGATGCTCGGCGAGCGGGTGGTCCGGATCACCGTGAAGCCGTTCATGGACATGTCGACGATGCTGGAGGAGCGGCTGGTCCAGTGCTGCGTCCACGTCGGCACCCGCGCGGACCAGGACCAGTGCGCCCCGTTCTGCGCCGTTCAGGCCTGGCCCGCGCTCTCCCGCCAGCGGCTCTCCGCGGTGGCGGCGGCCGACCCGGGCGTACGGCTCCCGCTGGTGGAGCTCACATGACGGGGCGCACGGCTCCCGCCGGCGGGGATCCCGCGACGGGCGGGCGACCGCCGGGCCGGGGGACGGACTCCATGACCGGGGCGGGGCCGGGGACGGAACCGGGCGGGGCAGGGCCGGGGACGGGTTCCACGACCGGGGCGGGGCCGGGGACGGGACCGGGCGGCGCGCAGCCGTACGATCCGCTCCGGCTGTGCGTGTACGCGACCGTGGCACTGCTGGCCTGGCTCGGCGGGGCATGGGTGGTGCTCGGCTTCGCGGTGCTCGGATTCACCGGCTACCTGCGGGCGCGCCGCGCCGGACTGACCCGGAGCAGGTGCCTGCTCCGGGACACCCGGCTGGTGCTCGGCTACCTCGCGTTGATCGGTGCTGCGGCGCTCGTCGCACTGGTGCGGGGTCTCACCGGCTGACCTTCCCCCGTCCAGAGGTCCACGGCCCGGACCTCCCCGCCTGGAGAGCCATGCCCGGAGATCCACTGCCCGGCCTTCGCGAGGGAAGGCCAGGGCGGGGAGGGTCCGGGGGCGTCCGGCGCGTACGGAACCGGCGGGGTGCAGAACCGGCGGGGTGCGGGAACCGGTGGCCGAGCTTTGGGGCGGGCTTTTCCCGGGAAATCTCGTCACTGTGTTCGACGGCGCGCTACAGTCTGGGGCATTGGATCGAACACGGGTTCGGTCGCTGGTCCGAGATGTCCGCCGGGTGCCGTCCCGGAGCGCCGTCCGTGCAGGCAGGGGGTGTGCCGTGGTGCCCGCGACGCCGGAGCTCCCAGGGGCGTCCGCGACCCTCGACCCCCCCGCCCCGCCGCAGGCGGTGTGCGTCCCGGCCCCCAGGGGGCCCGCTCCATCGCGGGCGAGACGCCGTAGCACTTTCTATCGAAGTCTAGGACGGCCCCTATATCCCGTCATAGAGTCCGACACCGTGGACCCCGTGCGCAACCCCTACGCCCCCGGTGCGGGCCAGCGCCCGCCGGAGCTCGCCGGGCGCGACCGTGAGCTGCGGCAGTTCGAGATCGTGCTGGAGCGGGTGGCCCGCGGCCGTCCCGAGCGCAGCATGGTCGTCACCGGGCTGCGCGGCGTCGGCAAGACCGTCCTGCTCAACACCTTCAAGTCGATCGCCATGCAGCGGCTGTGGGGCACCGGGAAGATCGAGGCCCGGCCCGACAGGTCGATCCGCCGTCCGGTGGCCGCCGCCCTGCACATGGCGGTCCGCGAGCTGGCCCCCCGGCACCGGGCGCCCGAGCGCATCGAGGAGTTCCTCGGCGTGCTCAAGGCCTTCGCCATGCGCGACGCGTCCGCGGCCAAGGGCACCTCGCACTGGTCGCCCGCGATCGACGTGCCCGCGGCGCGCGGCCGGGCCGACTCCGGCGACCTGGAGATCGACCTCACCGAGCTGTTCGTCGACGCCGCCGCGGTCGCGACGGACCTGGGTGTCGGCATCGCCCTGTTCATCGACGAGATGCAGGACGTCCAGGTCGCGGACGTCTCGGCGCTCTGCGCCGCCTGCCACGAGCTGTCCCAGAGCGGCGGGCCGCTGATCGTGGTCGGCGCAGGGCTGCCGCACCTGCCCGGTGTGCTGTCGGCCAGCAAGAGCTACTCCGAGCGGCTCTTCCGCTACGCCAGGATCGACCGGCTCGACCGGGAGGCGGCCGATCTGGCCCTGATCGCCCCGGCCGAGAGCGAGGGGGTGGAGTTCACCCGGGAGGCCCTGGACGCGCTCTACGAGGCGGCCGACGGCTACCCCTACTTCGTGCAGGCCTACGGCAAGGTCGCCTGGGACCTGGCGCTGCGCAGCCCCATCACCGCCGAGGACGTCAGGGTCTCGGCGCCGGAGGCCGAGGAGGAGCTCGCCGTCGGGTTCTTCGGCAGCCGGTACGAACGGGCCACCCCGGCCGAGCGCGACTACATGCACGCCATCGCCTCGATGGGGGACGAGCCGGTGGCGACCGCCGAGGTGGCGGAGATCCTCGGCCGCAAGCCCTCCAGTCTCTCCCCGGCCCGCGACAGCCTCATCAAGAAGGGACTGATCTACAGCGCGGAACGCGGGCTGATCGCTTTCACCGTCCCGCACTTCGGCAGGTTCCTGCGCTCCCAGCCCGTCTGAGTCCCGGCCCCCGATCCCGGTTGCGTCGGCCTAGCCTTCTCTACGGTTCTCTAGCCTTCATCCTAGACAGCCGTATACAGTTCAATGGTCGTGTGCCGCGAGGGCGGGGGAGCCGTCGGCCCCGTCAGCGGCCGTCACCGGCTCCGGCGGCGGGACGGTCCCGACCGCCCGCCCGTCCGATCCGACCAGCGCCACCCTGACCGCGGGCTTGCGGCCGCTCAGGTAGACGGCGAAGACCACGTCCACCGGTTCCCCGTCCGGGCCCCGGCCCGGATGGACGAAGAACCGCCAGCAGAGCTCCCGCCAGCTGTCGACCGGCTCCGCGCTGGTCAGCGACCCCTCGTAGGCCCGCCAGGCCGTACTGGAGCGGAGCCGGGCGGCGGCCGTCGCGGCGTCCGCCGGACGCTCCTCGCAGGGTGCGCGGTGCCGGAGCCGGGCGGTGGTCTCCTCGATCTCCGGGGAGAACGCGGCGACCAGCAGCAGCCCTCCGGCCACCGCCAGCGCTCCGGTCCAGGAGATCCCGGCCAGCACGGACCACCCCGGCACCGGTCCGGCCCACACGGCTCCGACCGCCATGGCCGTCAGCACCACGGTGCGGGTGAACGAGCGGAAGCCCACCGGGACCGCGCTGACCTCGCCGAAGCAGCCGCACCCCACGTCGGGGCGGCGGCGGCGCAACTCCCACAGGACGTAGGTGGCCACCGCGAAGAACGCGGTCGTCCCCCACCGGAAGGCGGGATGCCCGGTGGCCATCAGCCCGCCCACCAGGATCGCCTCCCCGGCCGCGCAACCGAGCATCACGGGCGCCCGCCAGTGCTCGGGCACCAGCACGGCCGGCCCCAGTCCGCTCATCCCGCCCAGGCCCCTGTCGCCCCGGGCGGTCCGGATCTTGGCCACCGTACCGAGGGTCAGCAGCACGCTCAGCACCGGGAGCTGGGCGGCGGCGATCGTCCTCAGCATCTCTGTCATCTGCGTCGTCACCTACGTCATCCCAAAGTGATCCGGGCGTTGAAGCAACCCTTGGTCAGCTCCCCGCCGAGCTCCACGAAGGAGGCGGGGGACAGTTCGGCGATCCGGCCGCGCGGGGAGGTGCCGCACTCCAGGCACCGGTCGCAGAACCGGCCGGCGAGGCAGCCGCACGTCACGACCGGTACGACCGAGGTGCGGCCGGCGCACACGTTGCGCACCTCGAGCGCCGACCCCAGGGCGAGGTACGGCAGTCTCGCACAGGACCTCCCCACCTCGTCGCACTCGGCGTCGGAGGACTCCAGCATCGGGTAGGCGGCCCCCCGCTCGCCGAAGTCGAAGCCGTCGGACCAGGTCGCGGTGCCCGAGACGTGCGGCTGCGCGCCGCCGTAGGCGAGGGGCGGCTCGGGTACGGACGTCCACCGGTAGGGCGGCTGCGAGGTCGTGGGCAGCCGGACGTGGGCCACGCCGTCCTCGACGACGCCGACGGCGTCGAACAGGTAGCCGGGTTCGAACTTCGGATGCCGGACCCGCAGCCGCCCCGAGACCGCATAGGGGACGACGACGGTCCGCATGCCCCGGTGCGGCCCGCAGTAGAGCTCGACCGTGCGGTCCCGGGCGCCGGGACCGACCTCCTGGATCACGCCGGTGATCCGGGTGGTGTCGGCCCAGATCCGGTCGACGACCCGGCCGGCCTTCAACGCCCTGATGACCACGTTGGCGCCGGGAGGCAGGTCGGCCGGGGCCACGGTGTCCCCGCGCCAGGCGGTCGCCCAGGGGGCGATGACGAGCCGCTCCTCCTCGCCGTCCGAGGTCTCGATGACGATCAGGTGCGGGCTGGCGTCCAGGACTGTGCCGGTGACGGCGTGCAGGAGCTCGCCGTCACCGGGAACGGGGCCGGAGCCGGTGAGGGGGCGGCCGAGCGCGGCCGAGGCCAGCGCCCGGCGGCGGTCGACGCTCCGCTGGGGCATCGTGGTTCTCCTGTTCTCGGCGGGACGTCCAGCCAGCGTCACATGCTGGGAGATGTCCCGCTGTCGGCTTCCCCTGATAATTCCGTCAGGTATCCGACCAGGTATCAGGATTTCCCTCCCCAGTGGAACGCCTCTCCCCCATGACTGGGCAAAACAGCGCCTAACGGTCTTTCGTCAGCCGGTGGGGCGGTTGGTGCGATCTTTACGGCCGAGGGGATGAAACCTGGATTCCGGTTCAGCCGGATCAGACGCTCCGGCTGCGATTCTGGCCACGGGAGACACCTTGACCACGGGGCGGGTGATCGCGGTGACCGGGGGGACCCACGACGAGTTCCGCGAGTACGTCATTGCTCGCGGACCGGCGCTGCTGCGCGCCGCCCGCCGGGTCACCGGGAACCCGAACGACGCCGAGGACCTGCTCCAGGCGGCGCTGGCCAAGACGTACCTGGCCTGGGAGCGCATCGAGGACCGCGCGGCCCTGGACGGTTACGTGCGCCGGGCGATGGTCAACATCAACATCTCGTGGTGGCGGCGGCGCAGGCTGGAGGAGTATCCCTCGGGAGAGGTGCCCGAGCCGGTCGCCCCCAGCGTCCAGCGGCAGCTGCCCGAGCGGGTGGAGCAGGCGCTCGACGGGCTGCCCGCCCGGATGCGGGCCGCGATCGTGCTGCGTTACTACGAGGACATGACCGAGCCGGAGATCGCCAAGGCCCTGGGCGTCAGCGTCGGCACGGTCAAGAGCACGGTCTCGCGCGGCATGGCCAAGCTCCGCTGCGCCCTCGAGGTCCAGGAGCGGCGGCTCGAGCCCCAGTCGTGACCCTCCGTCCCCGGGATCCGCCCCGGGGCGTCCCGGGTCATCGGCCGCGGTCCTCGGGGGACCGCCGGGAGGGCGGCCGCCCGGGAGGGTGCTCGCAGGATCCGGCCTCTCCGGAGGGCGGGGCCTGGGCGCCCGCCGTGGCGCAGGGCCGTACGGCGTCGCGGATGGTCCTGAGGGCGTCGAGGAAGGCCGAGAGCCTGTCCGGGGAGAGCAGCCCGGTGAGCCAGGCCTCGATGTCCGCCAGGTGCTGCGGCAGCACGTCGCCGAGACGGGCCAGGCCCGTCTCCGTGATCACCGCGTACGACGTCCGGCGGTCCGTGGCGCATGCTTCCCTCGTGACCAGGCCCTCGCGTTCCAGCCGGTCCACGACCCTGGTCACACCGCTGGTGGACAGGGTGGTCTGCGCGGCCAGGTCGCTCATCCGCAGGCGCTGCCCCGGAGAGCGCGCCAGGCGGATCAGGGTCTCGAAGTCGATCTCGGAGAGCCCCGCCGCCGCGAGGGTGGGGAGCGTCTTGTCCGACAGCCCGGTGGAGACCTCGGAGAGGAGGCCCATCGCGGTCAGCCGGGGGTCGTCTAGAGGGAGCACGTTCACACTGTATCGGACGATAGTTGACGAGAGGAATATTCCTCCTGTAGAAATATGTTGACGCAAACGTCCACGCAGCAAGCACCCCTCGGGAGAACACGATGAGCACTCGCACCTGGGAGAACCTCCAGATCCCCGCCGCCGGCACCTACGCGCTCGACGCCGCCCACACCAGCATCGGCTTCGTCGTCAAGCACATGATGGTGAGCAAGGTCCGCGGCAGCTTCGGCGACTTCGCGGGCACCGTGACGATCGCCGAGAACCCCCTGGAGTCCTCCGCCGAGCTCACGATCAGGACCGAGAGCATCAACACCGGCGTGGCCGACCGCGACGGCCACCTGCGCGGCGACGACTTCCTCGCCGTCGATAAGTTCCCCGAGCTGACCTTCCGCAGCACGCGCGTCGTCGGCCACTCCGGGGACGAGTTCACCCTGGCGGGCGACCTGACGATCCGCGACGTCACCAAGCCGGTCGAGCTCGCCGTCGAGTACGGCGGCGCCGGCACCAACCCGTGGGGCCAGGAGGTCTGGGGCTTCTCCATCACCACCGAGATCGACCGTGAGGAGTTCGGCCTGACCTGGAACCAGGCGCTGGAGACCGGTGGCGTGCTCGTCGGCAAGAAGATCAAGATCGAGATCGAGGGCGAGGCCAACCCGGCCGCCTGATCTCCGGGATCCCTGACCTCCGGGATCGGCGCAAGGCTCCTCCCCGGGTGGGCGAGGAGCCTTCGCGCGCTCGACAGGTGAGATTTCTTATCTCACTCGTAGAGAATCCACAGGTTTACCCTGAGCTTCACCTGCCTGTCCACGGCTCTGTCCACAGGTGTGGACGAAGTTATCCACAGGTGGTGGATAAACCTCCCGGAAGGGCGTGGCCGACGCGCTGGGCAATCGCTTTGCCGCCTTGCCCGATCGCCGGTACTCTGTGCTGAGCCACACGGCTACCAGGAGGCTTCGCCTAGTCAGGTCTATGGCGCCGCACTGCTAATGCGGTTTGGGTTTACCGCCCATCCGGGGTTCAAATCCCCGAGCCTCCGCAGATCAGAGGCCCTCTCCCAGATCCGGGGAGAGGGCCTTTTTCGATCTCCGGAGGTCTCTGGGCTGCAGTTCGGGTTGCAGCTGCCGCCCGTTCGCCGTCCACCGCTCGTCACCCGTCGCCCCAGAGGGCTGTGCGAGGGATTCCAGGTCGGTCTTCAGCAGCTGTCCAGGGAGATTGACGGTAAGTCGCCTCAGGAATTCTCCGGCTCGAAGAGTTCGGGACGGTGAGCCGACCGGCTTCTATGATTCGTCAATGGAGATCCGGATTGTTCTTCCGTTCGACCCTGACTTCCATGACCCCAAGAGCCTGGCGGCCCTGGAACGACGCTGCACCCAGCACGGCGGAGAAGAGTGCGCGGGGCCGCCCATCGCAAGCGTTCACTACCCACCGAACGGGCGCGTCGCGGCATGCCCCCCGAGCGCTTCGCGGCATCATCGAGGACGCCATCGAGAAGTTCTCCTAACGGAGATCGCACCAAGCCGCTGTGGCGTCGTCGAGGGCCTTGCCGCGCGGCCAGCGTTCGCCGTGCGGGTCGGAGTGCTCGGCTGCGCGGACCCGGCGGATCAGTTCGGCGGGACCGTGCTCGTCGAGGAGGTCGAGGGTCTGCCGCCAGGTGGTCAGGGCGAAGCGGTCGACCAGGCGGGAGGCGCCGTCGCTGAGCAGGGCGGCGGCGCGGACCTGGTGGGCGGGGACCGTGCCGGTGAGGGCCTGGTCGGCGGCGAGGGGGTCGGCGGAGGCGACCCAGAAGCCGCCGTCGCGGTTGCGGTGGCCGCGCAGGGTCTCCACGTACGCCCGGTGGGCCGCGACGTGTTCGGGGCTTCCGGAGGGCAGGGCGTCCATGGTCGTGCGGTGGGCCGCGCCGACGAGGGCTTCCCGGTCGTCGCAGATGACCATGGGCTCTGCCGTGTCGGCCGTGTCCAGGACGAGGACGGAGTCGGCCAGGATCAGCCAGTCCAGGGTGTCGGCGCTGTGGCGCAGCATGACCACGGTGGCCGAGGGCGAGCCCGCGTGGGTCAGGTCGCAGGTGAAGTCGTGCATGGACGCCACGGTCTTGATGCCTTCAGCGAGGATCTCGATCAGCGGGCTGGAAGTCTGCGTCATGGTGGTGAGCAAGGTGGAGCCCAGGGCGCGGCTGTACCAGGCGACACCGTGGGTGCAGCCCGACTCCGAACCGGCCGGGGTGCCGGCGCCGTCGAGGAGGACGACCGCGTCCGGGGTCGCGGCGACGAAGTCCTCGTTGGGGCGGCCGGGGGCTGCTTCGGTGGCGAAGGTGACGCGCATGGGGGTCAGGGCTCCTCGTGCCGGTAGAGGGGGCTGGCGAGTTCCGCTCTGACGGGTTCCCCGGTCGCCGGGTCGTATTCGACGCCGACCACGCAGGAGAAGCGGTTCTCGCCGACCTGTCCCCACAGGGTGGCGGTCTCGGAGGTGAGCAGGTCGACCACGCCGAGGGTGCCGTGCGGGTGGATGCCGGTGAAGACCAGCAGGTTGCCGTTGCCGTCGGGGCGGGCCAGCCGGCCGAGGTAGGCGTAGTCCACCGGGCGGGCCGGTTCGGAGTCCTCGCCGGAGCGGTAGCGCTGCCCGGTGCGGCGGTCGCGCAGGGTCCACGCACCGTCCTTGACCCATTCGAGCACCGGATCGGACTCGTACAGCGCACCCATGACGGGGGAGAGCTTCGGCCCGCAGATGACGATGAGGTTGGGCCGGTTCAGGTCGATGTCGCCGCCGAGGGGGACGTGTTCGAGGTTCACCGCCAGGTCGAAGCCGCGGGCGAGGTCTTCCAGCCGCTTGGCGGCGGTGACGTCCTCCATGGCGACGACGGGCCGGGCGTTGCCGGCCTCGCGCTTGAGGGGCGTGGCCAGGGTGATGGTGCCGGTGCCGAGGAACGCGCCTTCGGGGGCCGGGCCGGTGTGCTTGATCTGGTGGATGCGCCCGCGTGACAGGCCGGCCTTCCCGGCGATCTGGGCATACGACATGCCCTGGGCGTGGAGTTCCTGGATGACGCGGCGGCGGAGCCGAGCCAGTTCGGTGACCTCCTGCTGTGCGGCGTTGAGGCGTTCGGTCGCGGCCCGCAGCAGCAGATACGGATCGTCGATCGCGGCGATACGGTCGAGGTCGCTCGATGGCACGGTGGTTCCCTTTCGGTGGTGCTCCACCGAGTCTAGGCCCCTAGACGAAATGCCGTCTATCCCCCTTGACGGTACTGTTTTGAGCGGTTCGCCGGTTTTCAGGTCCACCGCCCGGATCGCAGAGCGCCGGTTCGGGACGCCGCGCGGACTCATCCTTCACCGAGCCAGACCGGACAGCAGCGCCGTCCACATCGCGTGCGCCTCGGCCGATCGCCGCCGGGAGGCCTCCCGGACCTTCCACCTGCCGCCCTCGTAGACGGTGCGGCGGATGAACGCCTGCCCGCCGGCCTCGCACAGCTCGTAGAGCGGAACCCGGCATTTGCAGGTCCAGGCGATCACCCGGATCCGTTCCCCGAGCCGGGGCGGATGCCAGTCCAGGCGTTCACACTCGGACTGCGGAAGCGGAAGATGCGGACTCAGGCAGCCGGTCACCGGCATGACGCCGCCTGCACGGCCGCAGCCGGTTCGGTGCTGAGCAGCGCCCACACGGTACGGCCCTGCTCGTCGCCGTCGACTCCCCAGGAGTCGGCGAGCGTCGAGACCAGCAGCAGGCCCCGTCCACCCTCGTCCTCTTGGCCGTCGAGCAGTACTTCGGGTGTGCGGGGGCCGCCCTCGTCGAGCACGGCGAGCCACAGCCGGTCCCGGCCGACGTGGATGGTGACGAGGAACCGGCCGCCGAACCGGCCGCTGGCCGAGTGCCGTACCGCGTTGGTGGCCAGCTCGCTCACGATCAGTTCGGCCGCTTCCACGATGGGCCAGCCGTTCAGGAACGCGGTGACGAACCGGCGGGCTTCGCAGACCGAGGCCGTGGAGCCGAGGAAGTGACGGGACAAGCGCCAACCTGACATGGGCGTACTCCGTTGTATAGGGGGCTATACATCCATGTCGAAAGCGTATGACTAAGAGTAGAAGTCACTCAAGGTATTCGACGCATAAATGCGTCAGTTCGTTGAGTGGTTCCCCAGCGCTCGGTAGTCCGCCCCGATCTCGCCGAGCAAGGCACGGAGATCATCCCCGTAGAGCGCCGCTCCGGCGAACGCCTCGAAGACCTCCTCGTGCGCTTCCAGGTCACCCGTCTCCGTCAGCGTGAGGTCACCCGTGAGGCTCTCGACCACGCTCACCGAACCATCGAAGATCGTGAACCCATGTAGAGGGAAGGCTGGCGCCTCCGTCCTCCACGGCACGACGCCGAGCCGGACATGCGGCAGCGTCGCCACCTGGGCGAGCCGGTCGAGCTGCGCCAGCATCAACGACGGCGACCCCGGCCAGGTCCGCACTGCTCCTTCGGTCAACACGAAGGCGAACTTCCGCCCCGCCTCGAACAACACGGCCTGTGCCTCGACCCGTACGGCCGCCGCCCTGGCCGCGTCCTCCTCGTCCACCTCCCTGCCGATCGTCAGGGCCAGCCGGGCATATTCCGCCGTCTGCAACAGCGGCGGCACCATTGCCGAAGAGAACACGGCCATCCACCCGGCCGACCGCACCCGCGCCGCGTTCGCCGCCTCCCGGCCGGCCAACCCACCCTTGAGACGGGAGACCTCATCACGCAGCCGGATGAGCAGCGCGTCCAGTGCTCCGCGGTCTGCCTCATCCAGCTCAAGCGCTGCCGAAACCCGATCGACGGTCTCAGGAGTCGGCAGGAGCTGCCCCGTCTCGATCCGCGAGATCGTCGGCTGCGCCACCCCGGCCCGCTGTGCCAGCTCCTTGCCTGTCAGCCCTGCACCCTTGCGCAACCGCCGAAGCAGTTCGCCCAGCTCCCGCAACCGGTCCTGTCGATCGTCCACACCGAGCGTTCTACCACCAGCCACGATGCACCGACGCGGGCTCTACCCGGATCACTGCCGAATTGTTCTTATAGGTGATCAAGCGGCGGCGCGCCGCGCCGCCGTACCGGCCCTCTGCCGCTCGCCGGCCAGGCGTGCGGCGTGGGCGCCGGTCCCGGTCGGCGGCGCCCCGGGCCATCACCGCACCGCGCGACCACCGCACCTATCGCGCCCGCCGACCCCAGCAACACGCCGCCGCACAGCTGCCACCCTCACGATCGCCTGATGACGGCTGGTCTTCGTTCATGCTCGGAGGCGATCGACGGGATGGGACTTCGTACCTCAGCCCCATCCCACCGAGTGGCCGCAGCAACCACCAACCCTGATCGCAGTACCAGGGTTCCCTCAAGAGATGAGCCAACCTCTGAACTTGGCAACCCGGATGCGTCGTGTTGTGCGTCTGCTAGACGCACGGAAAGTACAAGGTGCATGATAAGTAGGTCGCATGCCCTGCAGTCTGTAGCGTTGCTGTACCGAACTTGGAGTGATTATGGATCTGATCGACCAGATAGCCGAGAAGTCCAAAGAGATCCACACCGATGGATATTCTATGTCTGTAGGTGAAGTTATTTCACTTTATAAAGACAAAGATATTGAGATTCATCCCGAGTTCCAGCGCATTTTCCGGTGGAGTGATGAGCAAAAATCAAGGCTAATTGAATCCATTCTTCTAGGGATACCCATCCCTCCAATCTTTGTTTCTCAGCGCTCGGATGGTGTTTGGGATGTTATCGACGGTGTTCAAAGACTCTCGACGATATTCCAATTTGTAGGAATATATAGAGATGAAAATGATTTAGTCACCGATCCACTTACTCTGCAAGCCACGGAGTACCTCCCTGATCTCCAAGGTTATAGATGGGAAATTGTCGGAGAGGGCCGCAAGGTATTCTCTGACGCGCTTCGCCGAGACGTTAAAAGGGCTAAACTGGAATTTAGAATTATCCGCAAAGAGTCCGACGAAAATGCAAAATATGACATGTTTCAAAGGCTTAATGCGGGCACCCATCTATCACAGCAAGAGGCTCGCAACTGTCTCCTCGTTATGCTCAACCGGGAGATGTTCGCAGAAATAACTAATCTGTCTGAAAGTGATGACTTCCGGGGGGTTTGCCTCATAACGGAAGCTAAAGAGAACGCTGCCTACTATCAAGAGCTTGTTCTCAGATTCTTTCTTCAGCTCGATTATTCGGGGCCCGATGCAGAACTCCGAGAAGAGTTCGGCGATTATGTTACCAACTGGATGCGGGAAGCCGCGAAGGTTTATAAGTCGGACGAAAACAAAATAAAGGCCGAAGTGTTCCATAGATCGTTCTCCCTCTTGAAAGAGGCACTCGGCGAAGATGCGTTTAGAAAGTGGGATGGCGCACGTCATCTCGGCCCCTTCTCCATATCATGCTTCGAGTTTGTCACTTCGGGGGTAGCGGCAAACATCGATTACTGGGAGACACAGCATGCCGCTACGTTGGCGGATCGCGTGCGTAGCGCATGGTCTTCTCCCGAATTCCGCAACAGTGCGGGTACTGGCGTAAGTCCTCGCCGACGAGTTCCTCGACTTATAACTAGGGCACGTAACTTCTTTATGGGCTGATGGGTGTGGCACTAAATACCCCCAATGATATCGAAGATGCTTTAGATAACTCGCTTTCCTGGAGGCGTATAGAGCTTCAGGCGCTTAAGGCGGAAATTTTAAGTGCCGAAAGGAAATCTCCAAACTCCCCTCTTTCTCGTGCCCTCTCTCGTAGTGGCGTAACAATGCTTTATGCTCACTGGGAAGGGTTTGTTAAGGATGCATGTCAATCGTATGTTGACTTTGTCGCGAAGCGTCGACTGAAGTTCGCGGAGTTAAATGATGGACTTTTGAGTACTGTCCTTATTGGGTTGGGGCGTCGAGCTCTCTCGGGAGATGAGGCGGGACTCCGAGAGATTCTCAATGCAATTAGAAAACCTGAAATTTCTCGCGCCCTAATCCCCAAGAAGACAATCGTTGACACAAAGTCGAATTTGCGATTCTCCGTACTTTCGGAGATCCTCGACGGGATCGGTTTCCCTGTCGACGACTTTGTAACTAAAAATCAATTGATCGACAAGACCTTGTGTGATGGCAGGAACTCTGTTGCACATGGGCGTGACTATTTCCCTGATCCCGGTTCTTTTGAGGAACTCCATGCTGAAGTCCTTGAGATGATGGAGAGGCTCAGAGACATCATTATGTCTAATGTGCGGACGCAGGGATATCGGTATCAGCTTCAATCTTCTTTGGATGGTACGGCTGAGCGTAACCGACTGGTTTAAATGGAAGTGAATTGAGATCATCGATGATGGTCGCCGGGTCGAACCGTTCTTGGCGTACATGAAAGACGAACGCCCGTACACTTCAGTATTCCCTGGATGGCTGTTCCTACGCAGATCATTTATTGGCACACCTCCAAGAAGGAACCCGGAGGAGCGACGGCCTTTGATCCATTGATCTCCGGGTGTGAGTAGCACTCCAATCCAGATGATGCAGTTGCTATGCGTGGTGTTGACACTCGGCGGGATCATGCGCTCACCGAGCGGATGCCGCCCGTGACTACTCTTTAGTTGCAGTTCTAGTTGCAATCCAGCGTCGTCCCATGCCGTTCAAGGCGGACCGGCCGCGCCCGTTGGTCCAGGTTGAACCGATCGGGACGGGCCGGATCCGAGCTGCTAATGCGGTTTGGGTTTACCGCCCATCCGGGGTTCAAATCCCCGAGCCTCCGCAAGTCAGAGGCCCTCTCCCAGATCCGGGGAGAGGGCCTTTTTCGATCTCTGAAGGGCTCCGGGTTGCAGTTCGGGTTGCAGCTGCCGCCCGTTCGCCGCCCACCGCCCGTCACCCGTCGCCCCAGAGGGCCGAGGCCATGTGCTCGCTCGCGCACTGCATCTGGGCTCCGGCCGCATGGGTGTACCGCTCGGTGGTCGTGACTCGCGTGTGCCTGGGCGTCGCCCTTGGCGTCGAAGTCCTTGGTCTTGCTGATCCCGCCCACGACGTGGCAGCCGTACGGGAACAGCGGCTCGGGGCTGACGGGGATGGATCCTGGCAGTGCCATCGTTCCTCAGCTCCTGCTTCACCCCCTCGGACAGCGGCGGCCGGTCCATCCTGCGAATCGTCCAGGGGGCTGTGCGAGGAACTCCAAGTCGGTCTTCAGCGGCTGTCCAGGGAGACCGACGGTAAGTCGCCTCAGGAATTCTCCGGCTCAAAGAGTTCGGGACGGTGAGCCGACCGGCTTCTATGATTCGTCAATGGAGATCCGGATTATTCTTCCGTTCGACCCTGACTTCCATGACCCCAAGAGCCTGGCGGCCCTGGAACAACGCTGCACCCAACACGGCAGAGAAGAGTGCGCGGAGCCGCCCATCGCAAGCGTTCACTACCCACCGAACGGGCGCGTCGCGGCATGCCCCCGAGCGCTCCGCAGCATCATCGAGGACGCCATCAAGAAGTTCTCCTAACGGAGATCGCACCAAGCCGCGGTCGCATCGTCGAAGACCTTCCCCGAGGTCAGCGTTCGCCGTGCAGGTCGGAGTGCTCGGCTTCGCGGACCTGGCGGATCGGTTCGGTGGAGCCGTGCTGGTCGAGGAGGCCGACCACGCCGAGGGTGCCGTGCGGGTGGATGCCGGTGAAGACCAGCAGGTTGCCGTTGCCGCACCGCGCACCCGCCGCGCCGCACCACCGCGCCGACCACGGGCACGCCGCCGCCCGACGTACCGCGCAACCGCTCCGCCATGATCAGATGGCTGAACCTCCGGAAGGCTGAACCCGCATGACCAGATGGGCTGTGCGCGTCCTCGCTGCTCCCGCAGCTCTGCTGACCTTGATGGTCATCGGCGCATCCGCCCCCCTCGACTCCTGGGTGTCGGAAGCGGAGTACGAAGCCGCCTGCCACCCGTACGAAGCCGAACGCGGCGCGGAAGGAAACCGGCGCTACGCCGATGACACTTCCGCATCCGTAGTGCCGCCCCGGCCTGAAGAGCCCAGAGTACGGAACATCGTTCTCTGCAAGACGATCCACCGTTGACCTGCGACCAGACGTGTTATGCCCCCGGCAGGAGCGTTCCGGCTCCGGGATGACCACCACGGGCGCCCTCATCGCCGCCGGTTTGTCGGTGGCCGGGGTAGGGTCCCACCCGCTCTCTCCCCAGATGGTTACCCGAAGCACCAGCAGGTCAGCATGAGACCAGGCCGGGAAACGGCGACCCATTTCTAATCCGCTGCTTCGGGGCGGTCACCTTCCCTCTGCCAGCCGCTGCCGGGCTGACTCCCACGGCCGCATCTCACCGTCTTCGTCGGCGTCTTCCTCGTACCAGCCCGTTCCGGAGATCCAGGTCTCCAGCCAGTCGGCCAGGCTCTCCGCGTCGACGTGCCATGCGCGGTGCCAGTCGCCGCTGACCCCGTTCGGCTCGAAGAGCAGTACGGTCCCCTGGGGACTGCGGCAGTCCACGGCGGCGTACATGCCGCACCCCCAGTCCAGGATGGGCAGCACGTCCGCCGGCCAGTGCGCGTCACCGCCGGACTCCGAACCGTCCCGCTCCTCCTGGTAGTCGCGCACGGCGGTCCGTCCCTCGCCCAGCAGCGGCAGGAGCCGGTAGTCGGGGCCGAAGCCGCCGTTGGCCACCTCGCGGTAGAGCCGTACGAGCACGTCAGGAAGCCGGAAGCCCAGGATGCGCTCCGCCTGTGTCACCTCCTCCGCCGTCGCGGGGGGAGGCAGGTGCTCCATGGTCGCGCTCGCCTTGGCGGACACCCGCCGAAGGAGATCATCGATGTCTGTCACGGCGATGATCCTGCCACCCGCTCACGACGGAGAGGCCGTACCGTCGCGGCCGCTCCTGGTTGCAGTCCTGGTCGCAACGGGTGCCCGGCGTGGTTCGGGCATCCCAGTCTCACCGACCCCAACGGCATCGTCGTCGAACTGACCGAATGGATCGCACCCGGCGGCCATCCCGGCGTCGGCTGAGCGCCGACCGCGCGGTGCCGTGGTGTCAGCGGCCGCGTCAGCGCGGTGACGCCCCGGTATCAGAGCGGTCGGCGACGGTGGATGCCATGAACGGTTCGGCGATCCGCCGAACACTGTGAGCAAGGAGATTCATGATGGAAAAGAGCGGCGGCTTCTCCGCGACCGGGCTGCGCAGACTGCGCGAGGTGCTGGCGCGGCATGTCGAGTCCAAGAAGATCCCCGGGCTCGTCGCCCTGGTCGGCCGGGGCGACCACACGCACGTCGAGGCGATCGGGACGATGCGCCACGACGGCGGCGCGCCGATGCGCCGGGACACGATCTTCCGGATGGCGTCCACGTCCAAGCCGGTCGCGATGGCGGCGGCGATGGTCCTGCTGGACGAGTGCCGCCTGCGGCTGGACGACCCGGTGGATCCGTGGCTGCCCGAACTGGCCGACCGGCGGGTGCTGAAGCGGATCGACGGCCCCCTGGACGACACCTTGCCGGCGCGGCGGCCGATCACCGTGCGGGACCTGCTGACCTCGACGTTCGGTCTCGGCATGGACATGACGGCGCTGGGTTCCCCGATCATGGGCGCGATCTTCGAGCAGGGGCTCACGCCCGACCTGCCGGAGCCGATGCCCGAGCCGGACGAGTGGATCCGCCGCCTGGGCACGCTGCCGCTGATGCACCAGCCCGGAGAGCGCTGGCAGTACCAGATCAGCCACGACGTGCTCAGCGTGCTGGTGGCCAGGGTCACGGGCCGGTCGTTCGAGGAGTTCCTGCGTGAGCGCATCCTCGATCCGCTGGGCATGACCGACACCGGCTTCCACGTGCCCGCCGACAAGATCGACCGGCTGCCGGACCTGTACGCCCCCGATCCGCAGACCGGCGAGTTCCACGTGTGGGATGCGGCCGAAGGGGGGCGGTGGAGCCGTCCTCCGGCGTTCCAGGGCAGCGGCGGCGGGCTGGTCTCCACCGTCGACGACTACCACGCCTACTTCCGGATGCTGCTCAACGGCGGAACGCACCGGGGCAGGCGGATCCTGTCGCGGCCCGCCGTACGGCTGATGACCACCAACCGTCTCACGTCCGAGCAGACGGCCGCCCGGATCGCCATGGCCACCGACAACGTCCACATCTCGTACGGCCAGGGGCAGCACGGCGGCTGGGGCATGGGGATGGCGGTGCGCACCTACCAGGCCGACTACGCGCCCGTCGGCCAGTTCGGCTGGGACGGCGGAAGCGGCACCACGACCTACGCCGACCCGGAAAACCGGCTCGTCGGGATCCTGCTCACCCAGGTCGGGATGTCCGTCCCGGACCCGGCGCGGCTGATCCACGACTTCTGGACCACGCTCTACCAGGCGATCGACGACTGACAGCGCGGCTGGAACAACGACCGACACCGCGCCTGACATCGCGCCCGCCTCCGGACGCCCGTCCGACGAACCCCGACGGACGACCCGCTGAATCAAGAGGGTGAATCAGGAGGGGGTGGACCGGGAGGGGGTGAACCGGGAGGGTCACCGGTCCAGGTGCCGGGCGGTCCAGTCGGCCAGGGAGCGGGCGCAGTCGGCCACCGACTCGCGCCAGCTCTTCGCGGCGCCGTCGCCCGCGTCGTCGCTGACGTGCTTGACGATGCGGATCGGCACACCGGCCCGGGCCGCCGCCGAGGCCAGGGCGTAGCCCTCCATGTCGACCAGATGGGCCCGCGCCGCGAGGCGCTCGCGGGCGGCCTCGTCCGCGATGAAGGCGTCACCGGTCGCCAGGATCGGGCCGCCGTCCACGCTCAACGTCAAGGCGGCCCCGTAGGTCTCGCCGGTGAGGGCGCGCAGCAGCTCGGTGTCCAGGTCGTGCTGGATCACGGTGCCGACGACGTGGGTGCCGGTCCACCCCGGGCGCAGGGCCCCCGCCGTACCCAGGTTGACGACGTGGGAGGGGCGGGGACCACCGGCGAGTACGGTGGCCAGCGCGACGGCGGCTTCGACCTTGCCTATGCCGGTGAGCAGCACCGGCAGGTCCGTGTCGAGGAACTGCGCCTCTTCCTTGACCGCGACCACGAGCAACGGGCGGTCCGCGGTGATCTTCCCGACGAGTTCCATGGCGACACAGTCTTCACGTTCCGCGGAGGTCGTCAAGTTCCGCGGCGGCCGCCGAGCCGCCCGGCCGGCGTCACTCCTCGCCTCCGCCCTGCGGGGAGAGCCGGTCCGGGTGCCGTGACAACCACTTCCGGGCGACCTCCGCCTCCAGGTCGACGCCGTGGTGCCGGGCCATCAGCAGGACGTGGGAGAGGACGTCGGCGAGCTCGGAGCGGAAGCCGGACTCCAACTCCTCCCGGGAGTGTCCCTTGTCCCGCGCCTGACCGGCGCGCATGAGGAACACCTGCGTCAGCTCGCCGACCTCCTCCTGGAGCTTCAACAGGAACCAGGTGGCGTCCCGGGTGATGCCGTGCCTGAGTGCGTAGGCATCGGAGACCGCCTCGACCTCGTCCGTGAGCTGCCGCAAGTCCATGGCCGGGAGTCTAGGGACATCCGGTGGACGGGGCGGCGGTCTGCGGACAGGTCACGGGACCGGGGGAAAGGCCGCGCGGCCGGGACGGAGGTCACGGGGAGGTAACGGGGCCGGGGCGGAGGCCAGGGAGAGGTCACGGGGCCGGGACGAAGTCCCGGACGAGGAAGTCGCGGACGAGTCCGACGAACTCGTCCGGCTTCTCGAAGAAGACGACGTGCCCCGCGTCGATCTCGGCGTAGGCGCTGCCCGGTATCGCCGTGTGCAGGTCGCGGCTGTTGCCCACCGGGACGGTGGCGTCCTGGGAGCAGCCGACGACCAGGGTCTCCGCCCGGACGAGGGGCAGCAGCCGGCGGATGTCGACGCGCGAGTCCAGGTCGACGTGGCGCAGGGTGCCGAGAGTCGGCGGCATGTTGGGCACCAGCTTCTCGACCTCGTCCCTGCCGATCGCGTTGAGGAAGTCCCGGCTGAAACCGGTCATCGTGACGCTCCGGCCGAACGCCTCGGCGTCCACCGTCCCCAGCCGCCGCCACAGGGTGAACAGATTCCGGACGTACTCGTCGGCGTCCGTACGCACCCAGCCGGCGACCATGACCAGCCGCCGCACCAGGTCGGGACGGGAGGCCGCGAGCGCGGCGGCCACCGGCGCGCCCATCGAGAAACCGAGGACGTCGGCCGCCGGGCCCGCGCCGGTGCCCGCGGCGCCCGTGCTGCCCATGGTGCCCGCGGTGCCTGCGCCGTCCGTGGTGCCGACGGCGTCTTCGATGACGGCCGCGACCTGCTCGGCCAGGCCCTCGACGGTGAGCGGCGCCCCGTCGTCGGAGGTCCGGTCGGTTCCGGACAGGTCGGGCATGATCACCGTGTGCCGGTCGGCGAACCGGTGGGCGATCCCGCCCCACGTCAGCTCGGCGCCCGCGGATCCGGTGCCGTGCACCAGGACGAGGGCCGGGCCGGTGCCGGTACGGGTGTAGTGGACCTGGGCGTTTCCGACGGTGACGACGGGCATGGTGATCGGCTCCTTCGTGCTCGGTTCGGTGCTCGGTTCGGTGCTCGCGGTGCGGAGACGGTAGAGGGCCGCTCCGCACCCGGAGCACCGGGGACGCCGTAGACACTGCCGCCGGCGTGACGGGCTGAGAAGAGGACCCCCTTTCCGGGGGATCGGCGATCCCTGGCTGAGATCCGATCGGTTTGGGATGATCTCGGTATGTCCATGAACCGCCGGGAGCTCGCCGGGTTCCTGCGCCGCTCCCGCGAGAGGCTGCGACCGGAGGAGGCCGGTCTTCCCGGCGGCCCCAGACGACGCACGCCCGGCCTGCGGCGCGAGGAGGTGGCGCAGCTGGCCGGGATGTCGGTCGACTACTACGTCCGCATGGAGCAGAGCCGCAGCCCGCAGCCGTCGGTGCAGACGCTGGCCGCGCTCACCCGCGCGCTCCGGCTGGACGCCGACGGGAGGGACCACCTCTACCTGCTGGCGGGGCATCGCCCGCCGGCCGGTCGGCATGCGGGCGAGCACGTCCGGCCGGGCCTCCTCCGCCTGCTCGACCGGCTCACCGACACCCCGGCGCAGGTGATCGGGGACCTGGGTGACGTGCTCGCCCAGAACGCGATGGCCCGGGCCCTGCTCGGCGGGGTGTGCACGGTCTCGGAGCACGGCCGCAACCTGGTCTGGCGCTGGTTCACCGACCCCGGGGCGCGCACGCCGTACCCGGCCGACGAGCACGATCACTACGGCCGGGTGCACGTCGCGGACCTGCGCGCGGCCGTCGCCCGCCGGCCGGGCGACCCCGCCGCGGCCCGCCTGGTCCGGCGGCTCGGCGAGGCCAGCGAGGAGTTCCGCGCGCTGTGGGAGCTGCACGAGGTCGCCGTCCGCCGCCGCAGCCGCATGCGGCTCCTCCACCCGCTGGTCGGGCCGGTCGAACTGGACTGCGAGGTCCTGCTCGCCCCGGAGGAGGACCAGCGCCTGGTGGTGTTCACCCCGCCGCCCGGGAGCGCGGACGCCGCCCGGCTCGACCTGCTCCGGGTCGTCGGCGGGGAGCAGTTCGCATCCGCGGACGGATGACGCGCCGTGCCGCACGCCCCGTGCCGCATGCCTCGCACTGCAGTAGAGGCGGACCGAGTAGAGGCCGGTCCAGTAGAGGCCGATCGAATAGAGGCCGCCGGGCAGAGGTCGGTCAGTCGGAGGCGGAGCCGCCATCGGAAGCGGGCAGGCCGTCCAGGGCGGAGCGGCGCAGGCGGCTCATCCCGGGGACGGGGAGCATGCCGAACCGCTCGTAGTACGGCTGGAGCGGGGCCTCGCAGAGCAGGTCGACCGAGTAGAGGTGGTCGGCCGCCTCGAGGATCCGCCGCATCAGCTCCGTGCCGATCCCCCGGCCCTGGTACTCGGGCAGCACCTCCAGCCAGGGGATGTAGGCGGTCAGGACCCCGTCGCTGATCATGTTGACGAAACCGACGACGCGGTCCGTGCCGTCGTCGACCGCGACGACGGCGCGGTGGCTGCCGCGGAGGACCGCCAGATGCTGCTCGGGGGAGGCGGCCCTGGGCCAGCCGACGAAGAAGCCCCGCAGCTGCTCGGCGCGGACGGTGCCGACGGCGTCGGTGTAGCGGATCATGCGCGCATCCTCGCAGCGTTCCACGGGCCGGGCAAAGCGGTTTCGCGGCTCGGCGGGCATCCTGCGTTGTGCGGGTCACACGCCATCCTGCGTTGTGCGGTGACACGCCATCCGGCGTCGTGCGGTCATACGCCTCCGGTCACCGCGATGACCTGGCCGGTGATGCCGGTGTTGGCGGCCGAGCCCAGATAGACGACGGCGTTGGCGACCTCGGCGGCGTCCAGCAGACGGCCGATCGGGGCGCGGGCGCTGTAGTGGTGGCCGACGGCCGCGGCCATCGCCTCGTTGCGGGCGGTCCGGGTGAAGCCCGGCATGACGACGTTGGACAGGATGTCGCCGTCGCGGCCGAGGCTGAAGGCGGCCGAACGGCTGAAGCCGTGCAGTGCGCCCTTGGCCGCCGCGTAGTACTCGCCGCCGATCATGCCCTCGTTGACGACGCCCGAGGAGACGTGGACGAACCGGCCGAAGCCGCGTTCCCGCATACCGGGGGCGACCAGGCGGCTGAGCCGCAGGGCTCCCTCGACGTTGTCCCTGAGCACCTCCACCCACTCGGCGTCGGGCACGTCCTCGAAGGAGGCGTCCGGTCCCGGCGGGCGGTCCCCCCAGCGGACGGCGTTGTTGACCAGCACGTCGATCCCGCCCGTCCGCTCCAGCGCCCCGGCGACCAGTGCCTCCGCCGAGCCGGGGTCGCCGAGGTCGTACGGCAGCGCGATCCCGTTGATCTCCCGGGCGAGCGTCTCCGCCTCGTCGGGGGTGCTCCGGTAGGTGAGGACCACACGGGCTCCCTCGGCCGCATAGCCGCGGGCGATCTCCCGCCCGATGCCACCGGAGGCGCCGGTCACGACGACGGTGCGGTCCTTCAGTCCCAGATCCATCGAAACTCCTTAATCACTTAACTAAATGAGCATGACCTGCCATGGAGGAGGGAGAAGGGTCAGAGCAGGCGCGCGATGGCCTTGCGCTGGGTCGGCGTCAGGCTCGCGAGCCAGGCGGCCTCCGCGTCGTGCCAGACCTCCGTCACCGGCCGCTCCAGCGCGCGCCCGGCGTCGGTCAGCCAGACCCGCTGGATCCGGGCGTCCCCGTCATCGCGGCTCCGTACCACCAGGCCCTGCTTCTCCAGGCCCCGCAGCACCTGCGTGATGTTGGCCGCCGTCACCTTCGTGCGCTCGGCCAGCTCGCCCTGGCACAGTCCGTCCCGGCGCCAGAGCTGGGCGAGGTAGACCTCCTGGCCCAGCCGCAGGCCCAGTCTCTCCAGGCCTGCGGCGATCTGGCGCTTGTGGGAGCCGAGCCGCACGATCAGCGCGTACATCGTGCTGTCCAGCAGCGAGTAGCCGTTCTCCATGTCCCGCATGAATTTAGTTAAGTGTTTAAAGATCGTCAAGCCCGTCCGGTTACGCCCCTCCGGTTTCCTTGAAGGTCGCCGAGACCTGGCGGAGCAGCGGACCGTGGACGTCGCTCCGGCTCGCCAGGGTCCAGGCGACGACCTGGTGGAAGTTCTGCTCGCCCTCCACGAACGTCACCCAGTAGACGATGTCGAGGCCCTGGGTCTTGCCGCGCAGCTCGTACTGACGGGCCGGGGCGCCGTTGACGAAGAGCGACCGGGACTCGCCCAGGACGGGGTCGGTCAGGCTCTCCTGCATCTTGGCGGTGACGGCCTCGGCGTAACCGCCCAGATCGAAGTCGAAGGCGGACTGGTCTTCGCTGATCACCATCAGGTACTGCTCTTTGACCGTGTTGCCCTGCTGGATCCCGGCGCTGTCCAGGAGCGCCAGCTTCTTCCAGTCGTTCGGGACGGTGATCTCACTTTTGCCGTCGGTGGCCTTGACGAGCCGCCCGCCGGAGGCCGGAACGGTCGGTTCGTCCGGGGACGAAGTCTGCGAGGGCTCCTCGGTCGGGTCCGCCTGCGGTGTGGCCGTGGCGGACGGCGCGGACGAAGGGGCGCTGGACGTCGCGCCCGAGGCGGTCCGGGTGGCGGCCGGGTCGTCGGGGAGCAGGGCGAACACCACCGCCAGGACGACGAGGACCACGACGGCCCCGCCCACGGTCCAGGGCCAGAGCGCCTTGCGCCTGGGCGGCCCGGCCGGCGGCGGAGGCCAGCCGCCGGGAACCGCCTGCTGCCCGTAGGCAGGAGCCTGCTGGCCGTAGAAGGGCTGTTGCCCCTGGGGCGCGTACGGCGGTTGCTGTCCCTGGCCGTAGGAGGGCTGCTGGTCGTGGGGACTGTAGGGGGGCTGCTGTCCCTGGGGCGCGTACGGCGGTTGCTGTCCCTGGCCGTGGGAGGGCTGCTGGTCGTGGGGCGCGTACGGCGGTTGCTGTCCCTGGGGTCCGCCGTACGGGGGCTGCTGCCAGGGGTCCGCGGGAGACTGTCCGGACCCGGCAGGGGGCTGCTGGCCGTGCGGGTCCTGGGGAGATGATGGAGGCCACATGAGCGTCAGCGTTCCCTTTGTCGGTTTCCGGTGCTTCCCCGAAGGATAAGCGCCTCCGGCTTCAGGATGGTCCCGATAGGGGAACAACGGGTCTCGCCTGGCGGACTCCACCACCCGGTCACCGGGACGGAAGGCCCCGTGCCTGCTCCCGCCGTTCCCGTTCCCGCCGCTGCCGTTCTCCCGCCGCTGCCGTTCTCCCGCCGGAACGACGGGAGAACGGCAGCGGCGGGAGGGTGGACCGGCGGGCGGCGTCCCGGCACGGGGAGGACCGCGCCCGCCGGTGGGGTGCCTCAGCGGTGGACGCGCGGGTCGGCGTCGAGGGAGCGCGACAGCCGTACGGTGATGAACTCGTTGTCGTCGGGCCTGCCCGGGGTGCGGCCCGAGGAGAACGGGAAGTTGTTGTCGTCCAGGATGCCCAGGGTCCGGTCGTCGAGGATCACCACGTCCTCGATCGTCTGGAACGGGAACCGGAAGGTCTCCCCGAAGCCGCCCAGGCGGCGCGGGTTCGCCAGGTCGAGCAGGTCCGCGACGAGGGTCTTGCCCAGGCCGTGCTTCCGCAGGTCGATCAGATAGATCTTCTTGGTCTTCGCCGCGTCACCCTGGAGGTTGTCCCGCTCGATGACCAGGAACCGGTGCCGGTCCACCGCGATCATGTCGCCGATGGCGTGGTCGGCGCCGTCCAGGGTGTAGGTCCAGCGCTTACCGGTGTAGGCCCGTCTGCGCAGGTCGAACTCGTTGATCCGCAGGGTCCCGGCCGGGTCGCCGGCCACCGTACCCTCCAGCAGGGGGTAGAGCGTGCGCCCGTCGACCGAGCGGGCCATGCCCTCGAAGCCCTTGCTCCGGCCCAGGTCGGGCTCCGCGCCCTCCAGGGACGGGTTCTCCGGCGCCTTGACGCCGGGCAGCGGGACCGGCGCCTCCAGCAGCCGGCCGGAGGACGAGACGTGCAGCAGGAACGGGCCGAACTCGTCGCCGATCCAGTAGGTGCCGTCGGAGGTCCGCACGATCGACTCCACGTCGAAGTCGGCGCCGGTCAGTTTCCGGTCCGCCCGGGTCAGCGGCCAGGTCACGTGGCCGTCCGGGTCGCTCAGGTCGAACCCGCCCAGCACCCGGACCGTGCCCCGCCGGAAGTCCGGCTTGATGCGGTGCACGCGCAGCAGGAAGTCGGCGCTGTTGGCCTGGGAGCCGTAGCCGTTGTCGGACAGCGCGTCGAAGGTGCCGTCGTGCCGCCGCACGATGCCGCTGAAGCCCTGCACCGGCTGCCCGGTGAACGGCGGGGTGACGCCGTTGACCGGTGCGGTGCCGAGCCGGGCGCCGGACGCCTCGCTGCCCGGCACGAACGTCAGCGCGGGCAGCACGGCGAAACCGGTCAGGGTGGCGCGGCCGAACCCGCCGTGCCCGCCGGAACCGCCGTGTCCGCCGTGCTCGTGCCCGTGCGCCGCCGCGTCGGCACCGGGGTCGGCCGACGCCGGGGCGGTGAGGGCGAGGGAGAGCGCGGCTGCGCCGAGCGCGGTGGCAAAACGTCGTTTCATGGCGGGAACGCTAGGAGCCGGGGATGAAGCGCCGGACAACGCCGGATGTCCGTTCGCAAGCCGTACCCGAATGTCGTGCAACAGAACGCGGCTCCGGCACGTCCCTGGTTCTGTGGAGTTCGCAGATTTCGTCGCCGCACTGCTCGGCATCTCCCGGGGCACGGTGCGCAGAGGGCGGCGAGAGCGTGCGGACGTGCCGTACGGATCGGCCCGAGGGCCCGGCGGGGGCGTCGGCGCATCCGGAGGCAGGGGTGTTCTGCTCGACGACCCAGAAGGGCGGCGGCAAGACGCTCACGGTCCTGAACCTTCTCGCGGTGCCGAAGACCGAATAAAGTTCCGGACATGAGGATCTTCTCGAACATCCAGGAACTCAAGGCCGCCGTCGGCGAGCACCTCGGCCACACGGAGTGGCGGACGGTGACCCAGGAGCAGGTGAACCTGTTCGCCGACGCCACCGGTGACCACCAGTGGATCCACGTCGACGTCGAGGCCGCGGCCAAGGGCCCGTTCGGCGGGACCATCGCCCACGGCTACCTGAGCCTGTCGCTGCTGCCGTCGTTCATGATGGAGCTGTTCCGGGTGGACGGTCTGGCCATGGGCATCAACTACGGCCTCGACAAGGTCCGCTTCCCCTCGCCGGTCCCGGTGGGCGCGCGGGTGCGGTGCGGCGCGGAGCTCGTCGACCTCAAGGGCACGCCCTCGGGCTACCTGTCGAAGATCAAGATGACGGTCGAGGTCGAGGACCGGCCCAGGCCCGCCTGCGTCGCCGAGACGCTCTCCCTGTACGTGCCCGCCGAGGAGGCGACTGGGGACGCCTGAGGGGCGGGCGCTCCGGCGTGCATCCGGCGATTCAGGACTCCTCCGCGAGCTCCTGGGCGAGGATCGCGGCCTGGACGCGGCTGCGGAGGCCCAGCTTGTTCAGCAACCGGCTGACGTGGGTCTTCGTGGTCGCCTCCGCCATGTCCAGCTCCCGGGCGATCTCCGCGTTCGACAGACCCCGCCCGATGCACGCCAGCACCTCGCGCTCGCGCGGGGTCAGGCTCTCGACCTCCCGGGGGCCCCGCCGGGGGGCGGACGACCGGAACTCCGAGATCAGCCGCCGGGTGACCGAGGGCGAGATGAGCCCGTCGCCCCGGGCCACCACCCGGACGGCCTCCACCAGGGCGTCGGCGTCGGTGTTCTTGAGCAGGAAGCCGGCGGCCCCCGCGCGCAGCGCCCCGAAGACGTACTCGTCGACGTCGAAGGTGGTCAGGATCAGCACGTCGGCGATCCCGCTCAGCTCGCGCGTGGCAGAGATCCCGTCCAGCTTCGGCATCCGGACGTCCATCAGCACGACGTCCGGCCTGAGCGCCGTGGCCATGGCCACGGCCTGCTCACCGTCCGCGGCCTCGCCGACGACCTCGATGTCGCCGTGGCCGCCGAGGATGAGGACGATCCCGGTGCGCACCGCCGCGTGATCGTCGGCGACCAGGACGCGGATGGTCATGGATGCTCCTCGCGGGAAGGGGAGGCGGTCGCGTCCACGGACGGTGGAACGGCGGGGCCGGGAGGCGCGGTCAGGGTGGGGAGCACGGCCCGCACCCGCCAGCCGTCGCCGTGCGGGCCGGCGTCCACCCGGCCGCCGACGAGCGCGGCGCGCTCCCGCATGCCGATGAGGCCCGCTCCGGCGCCGGGCAGGCCGGGCCCGGTCCCGTCGACCGGGTTGTCCACGGTCAGCACGACCTCCTCCGGCCGGTAGCCGATCACCGCCTCGGCCGTTCTGCCGCCGTGCTTGAGCGCGTTGGTCAGCGACTCCTGGACGATCCGGTAACCGGCGAGGTCCACCGCGGCGGGCAGTTCACGGGCTTCGCCGTCCACGCGCAGCCGTACGTCCAGCCCCGCCTCGCGTGCCCGCTCCGCCAGCCGGTCGGCCTCGGCCACCCGGAGCCGGACGGCCTCGGTCTCCTCGCCCTCCTGCCGGAGCAGCCCGATCATGGAACGCATCTCGGTCATCCCCTGGACGCTGTTCTCCCGTACGGACTCCAGCACCTGCCGTACGACCGCCGGGTCCAGATCCCTGCGCGAGAGCACCGCCGTGGACTGGATGGCGATCGCGCTGAAGTGGTTGGCGATCATGTCGTGCAGCTCCCGCGCCATCCGGGCCCGCTCGGCCTGCACCGCCGTCTTCCGGTCCAGCTCGGCCAGGCGTGCGACCTGCTCGGCCCGGATCCGCTCGGACGCCGCCTGGTCCTCGTGCTGCCTGATGACCAGCGCGGTGATGACGGGGGTGACCCCGACGAGGCCGGCCTGGACCAGCGCGACGGCGAAGAGCGCCAGGTCCCGGGCGATGAACCCGGCCGCCGCGCCGCCGACGACGGCGATGACCGAGGTGATGCCGAGCATCCACCGGCCCAGCGGCCGCGGGCCGTACCGGACCGCGGCGTAGAGGTTGTCCGTGACGATCAGCACGGTGCCCAGGGACGGTCCCATGGCGACGTCCGCGACGAACGCCACCACCCCGAGCCCGAGCGCGAGCAGCGGCCGGGTCCGCCGTACGGCGACGCCGAGGCAGGTGACCAGGAGCGGTCCGACGAACCACTGCACCGGGATCCCGCGGTCCACGTAGGATCCCGCGGCGAGCAGGACGAGGCCGACCGCGAGGCACAGCACGGCCCCCAGCACGTCGTCCCGTCTCATGTGCTCCATCCCATCACTCCGGAGCGGCTGCTCCGTCCGGCTCCGGTACGACCGGCCGTACACACAAGGATGTAGGCGGATTCGTCAGCGGCGACGATGACCCGGCCGACCGGCCGGGTGATGCTGGAAACATGGTTCTGGCAGTGATCATCGCGTGTGAGGTCGGCTTCTGGGTCCTTCTCGCCCTGGGGCTGGCCTTCCGCTATCTGTGGGGCATGCGGCGGCTGAGCGCGGTCCTGCTCCTGTGCGTGCCGCTGCTCGATGTGGTCCTGCTGGTCACCGCCGTGATCGACATGCGCGGCGGGGCACAGGGGAGCTGGCATCACGGCCTGGCCGCGGCCTATCTCGCCTACTCCGTCGTCTTCGGCCACCGGACGCTGAAGTGGGCCGACGCGAGGTTCGCGCACCGCTTCGCGGGAGGCCCGGAGCCGGAGCGGCCTCCGGCGGGCGGAACGGCCCGGATGCGCTACGAGTGGGTCATGTGGATCAGGATCGCCGTCGCCTACGGCCTCGGCTGCGCCGTGCTGTACGGACTGATCCTGATGGTCGGCGACCCCTCCCGGACGGCCGCCTTGAACGAGTTCATGATCGGGGCGTCGAAGGTGCCGCTGATCGCCCTGCTCTGGCCGCTGAGCTACACGCTGTTCCCGAAGAAGGTGCCGGACGGCTCCCAGGTGTGACCTCCGGGACGCCGGACCCCGTGCCCGCCGCGTGCGTCGCGGGCACGGGGTCCCGGAGCTCTCCCCGTTTCCATCGTGTGCGCGGCCTCCCGGTCCTGCCGGGGGTTCGGGTGCGGGTGCCCACCGCTCAGTTCCCCCGTGCGTACGCCAGGATCGCGAACACCAGGCCGGCCAGGGAGATCAGCGCGGCGAGCGAGGGAAGCGGCCAGCGGGCCCGCTCCAGCGCCCGGATGCGGAGCTCGTGGTCGTTGACGTCCTCGGCCACCGACGCCATCTTCGCGTCGACGTGGTCGATCTTCGCGGTCTGGCGGTGGACCTTCCCGCCGAGGGACTTGAGCTCGTCGTAGACCTCACGAACTCCGATCATTATGGAACCGAGGTGGTCGGCGCGCATCGGGACTCCTTGGGGCAGGTCGGGACAGTTACAATGGATTATCTGCCGCTAGTTGCCTTCTGTTACGGGTTTTCTCTGTATTGTTTCCTTTGACCTGCCATTACCTGTCTTGTATAAAGAAGAGGTGCCATCCATGGATGAGCGCGAGACGCCTCGGCGGCGTCTGGCGCGCCTGATGACCGAGCGGCGGGACGAGCTCGGCCTCTACTGGAACGACGTCGCGGAGCGGGCGGGGCTCACCAAGGAGGGACTGAGGTCGGTCAGAGGCGGTGCCGGCACGATGCGCCCTCCCACCAAACGCGGCATCGAGGCGGCGCTTCGGTGGGCACGGGGCAGCGTGGACCGGATCCTCGAAGGCGGCGCGCCCGTCGCTCTGGAGGAGGAGACGGCTGCGCGCGCGGCCGTGTCCCCGGCGCCTCCGGCGCCCCCGGCCGACCCGGCGGCCGGCTCGCCCTCCGCTCCCCGCAACGCGGCGTCGGGAGCATCCGGAGCGTCCGGGGCCGGCATCGACGCCGCGGTGCTCCGTTCCCAGCTCGGCGCCCTCAGTGAGGCCGGCCGCCGTACCGGCCGGACCCTCGGGGACATGCTCGTCGAGGGCGGATACGTCTCCCCCCTGGAGCTCGCCCTCACGCCGCGCCGCCCCGATCCCGTGGTCGAAGAACTCGAGGGCGACCCCGACCTCCCCGACGAGGTGAAGCAGCGGATGCTGGAGGGCTACCGCGCCCTCCGGCAGGAGATCGCCGAATCCCTGCGCAAGCCGGACTGAGGAGCCGCGGGGCGAGGGTCCGAACGGGACGGCGATCCGGGCGCCGTGCACCCGCAGCGGGTGATCAATTATTGGCTCAAGCACCTCCATGGGGTCTGGTAGAGTTCTCTCTGTCGCCGACCACCTCGGGTGGACGGGCAGGCAAGCGGCCGTAGCTCAATGGATAGAGCATCTGACTACGGATCAGAAGGTTAGGGGTTCGAGTCCTCTCGGCCGCGCAGAACGAAAGCCCAGATCATCAGTCGATGACCTGGGCTTTCTTGCGTCCTGGATCAGTTGCCGGTGTCCGGCTGTCGTCCGTTGACGACTGGTTGATCGTGCCGAATGCATGCCGAAGAGTGGGAAGCGGGGCATTGCTGAGGGGGGCACCGGTGGGCTTCCTCGTAGCGTGGAGATCGAACCGCCCCCCATCGGGGATCTCCACGTCCATCAGGCCCAACCGGATCCACCGGTTGTCGTAGACCAGCCGTTCCCCGTGCACGATCGATCGCGGCTGCTCTTCGTTGGTAGTGACCCCGTGAAGTTACCGGCCGAGGTCGTCGGCGTACACGGTCACGGGCAGAGAGCCATCGTGGATGTTCGTCCGTTTGATGCTTCACGGACTGACATCGAATGTGCCTACTGGTGCATTTGCTCCTTAAGATGCCCTTTGGGTTAGATCTGGGTGGGTTTCTAAGCAGCGGCACGAGACACCATGTGGATAGGCCCGCTTGTCGTATGCCCACTCACCCGAGGCGGAGCCAGTGGAGTCGTACAAGATCGATCGGCTGCGCGTCGTGGTGGATGCGCTGACTGCACGGGCGGGCCTCAACCTGGACTTGTCCATCACTGTGGATGCCGTGAGATGGGCCGCGGCATTCGATGTAAAAGGGGTATGGCGCCGCTCCCCGACGACTCTCATCGTTCACGAAGAGATCGCCGAGCAGTGGCCAGAGGACGCGCTCGCCGGTCTGGTCGCCCATCAGCTCGGCTATGTCGCGCTCGGGTACATCCACGACGGGTTCATTCTGCATGCCGCCAGGCTCGTTCTCCCCGGGGCAGCCGCGGTAGTGGCCGCGCGGGGGGCTCTGACCTCCCAGTTCGTGATGCTGATGGTTGCAATCGGCTTGTTCCTAGGAGAGCGGTTCGTGTCGTGGGTGCTGCGCCGAAGGGTGTACGCGGCGGACCGGTTCGCGGTCGATCTGGTTGGGTCAGCCCCTGTGCGCTCCATGCTGCAACTCCTTGATGCGGCCGGAGGCGTACAAGGGGTGATCATCCGGCACATGGCGTCGAACACCCACCCTACGTATGAGCAACGCCTCCGCGCCCGGCCGGTTCGAAGCCGTGCATAAGCAGACGATTAAAAAAGGGATTCGCAGAACCGCTCCCAAGCGTGCCGCAAGCGAATCCCCTCCTTGACGCGAAGCGCAACGGTATCCATCACTCGCGAACAGTCATCACAGACCATTGCCGAATCGTTCTTACAGAGATCGAGGCGGCAACGCAGCGCGCCGCCGTACCCCGGCCCTCCGCCGCCCGTCGTCCGGGCGTGCGGCCTGGGGGCCGGTCCCGGCCTGCGGCGCCCCGGGCCGTCGCCGTACCGCGCACCCGCCGTAGCTGACCAACGCGCCGACCTCAGCGCCGCGCGGCGAAGATCTGACTCCACCCGGGTTCGGCATCACCTCCCAGCAGGGTGTCCAGCCGCCGATACCCACGGGCTAACCAATGTGCAGCGTCATTGACGAACCCCTGCCAGTCTCCGGCGAGGGCGCTCCGGCTCCGGGATGATCAGGCGGGCGGAGTGCGCGGCGCGAAGCCGCGTGCTCTCTATGCTGCGGTACAGCGCCGCGATCAGAGAAAGGCTGGAGATGTCCGATCGAAGCACTTGGACCATGCGCCACTTCTCTCAAGCCAACCCGAAAGGGCCGGAACAAGGAGACGTGCCGGCGCTCCTTCGCAGCATCGCAGACGCCATCGAGGAACTGGGCGACGTCGAAATCTACGATCTGATCCTGCACAACGAGATAACCGAGGACGGCCACTTGCCGAGCATCACCGTGTACTTCGACTACCCGAATCACGACGCCTGACCTGGAGTTCGGTTCTGGCCGCCGTGCCATTGGCGTGCCATTAGCCTCGGTCTTTCACGATCTTCGTGTGGTCGGCTGAAGTGTTCGGCTACGGCGTGTTTCCGCGACCTGGACAGCGCAATCACCCGGCTGTCGCGCCGGGTGGGCGGGGTTCCACTGACCCGTCGGATCCTTCCTGCTCGTGGCGGACACCGATTTTCCGCTGGTCAGGTCGGCGCAGACAGGATCTGCAGGCGGGTGATGGCCGTGATGATCTGTATCGCCCAGTGCCAGCGCGCGGCGAGGCGCAACCGGGATACGTCAGCGACTCCACAGGACCCGGGGCAGACCACACAGCTCCATGAAACCCGGTGCGGTTCAGTTCATGTGGGTTCCTCCAGTTTGCGGGCGATCCTTTCCAGGGCGGACAGGTCTGCGGACGAGAGCCGGTCTATGACGTGGCGGCGGACCGATTCGAGGTGGGCGGGGGCGGCGTCCTCGAGCGTTCGCAGGCCGTGCTCGGTGAGGACGAGATAGCAGCCTCGCCCGTCGTCGGGGTCGGGCTCGCGGCGCACGAGACCGCGGGTCTCCATGCGGGTGGCGTGCCGCGACAGGCGGCTGCGCGACCAGCCCATCTTGGCGGCCTGCTCGCCCAATGTGCTGGCGCGGCCCGGACGCTCGGAAAGCGTGCTGAGCACCTCGTAGTCGGGTTCGGACAGGCCGACCGCGGCCAGGTCGTGCGCCGTGCGCGACTGGATCGCGATCATCATGCGGCGCAGGGCGCGCCAGGCGCGCTCCTCGTCCGCGTCGAGCCAGCGCACCGTCTCGGGAGACCATCTCTTTGACATGTAAACAAGTTACCAGCTATGTTCATTTCCATGTCAACGAAACCCGTTCGCGTCCTCGTCCTCGTGTGCAGCACCCGTCCCGGTGCCCTCGGCCCTGCGGTGGGCCGGTGGCTGATCGACACGATCGCTCCGCGGGCCACGGAACTGGGGGTGGAACTCCTGCCGGTGACCCTCGGCGACCTCGCCCTGCCCTTCCTCGACGAGGAGGAAGAGCCGGCTTCCGGTGTCTACCGGCACGAGCACACCAAGCGGTGGAGCGCGATGGTGGACGCGGCGGACGGCTTCATCGCGGTCACCCCCGAGTACAACTACGGCATGCCCGCGGCCTTCAAGAACGCCCTCGACTACCTGGGCCGGGAATGGGCGTGGAAGCCGATGGGTTTCGTCAGCTACGGCAACACCTCGGCGGGCACTCGGTCGGTCCAGCACGCCAAGCAGGTGGTGACCACGCTGCGGCTGGTACCGCTGGGCGCCACGGTCGCCCTGCGCATCGCCGACACGGTCGATCACGGGCGGCTCCGCCCGGACGCCGCCCGCGAGCAGGCCGCCGTCGGGGTCCTGGACGAGCTCGTTCGCCTCGCCCACGCTCTGCGGCCGATGCGCGAGCGGGCCCGCTCCGGTTCCGGGGAGGTGCCGGTGCCGGGGGCGTACGTCAGGCCGCTGACCCCGGACGACGCCGCGGAGGTTCTGGTGCTCCAGCGTTGCTGCTGGGTGGAAGAGGCGCTGGCCAATGACACCCTGGCCATCCCCGCCCTGGAGGAGTCGCTGGAGCAGGTACGTGCATGGCTGGCCACCTGGCAGACCACGGGCCTGTGGCGGGACGGCCGGCTCCTGGGCATGGTGCGCACGCTCCGCGTGGACGACGACTGGCATGTGGGCCGCCTCGGCGTCGTCCCCGACCTGCGCGGCCGGGGCGTGGGGCGCTGGCTGCTGGGCCAGGCCGAAGCCGCGGTCGACGCCGGCTGCCGCCGCATCGTGCTGTCCACCGGCGCCCGGAGCCAGGGAAACATCCGCCTCTACCACGCCCAGGGTTACCGCACGGAGTCGTCCGGCGGTGCGACGACCTCCCTCACCAAGCCCGTGCCCGCGGATGGCGCCGTCCAGGTTCCTGGCGGAGAACCTGCAGGGGCGAGATGACGAGACCGCGCGCCCGCACCCGCCGCTCTTACGGCCGGGCACGACCATCGCGAGCGCCTGACCGCCACCCGGCAGATCAGGAAGGACGCGACCCGGTCGCCGCCCATCGCCTGGAAAGCCCGCGCGCAACCGACCAGGCCGCCAAAGCCCACGCCCCTGGTCGAAGGAGCCGCAGTGGCCGCTGCGCACGGCACGAGCGTCCGATGGGGTTCATCGGGCGGCTCGGGCTCCCCGGTAGGTCGCCCCGCATGGTCGACGATCAGGGTCTGCTTTGCGGAACTTCGACGGGATTCGTATGGTTTCTCACAATGAACCCTTGATCGCTTCTGTAGTTCGTCTCCGCGCATGTGATCGGTCGGCGCGGACGTTCGTCGGGCTTCCGGTGGTCCCCAAGATGTCCCGTGGCTGAGTCGGAGGATCCATAACATGTCGCCCGCGACGAGAAGCGTCCAAGTCATCATGATGATCCAGGCGGCTTTCGGGCTCATCGGGGGTCTGCTGTCCACCGCCCTCCTCGTCGGGGCGACCATCGAGCCGCGGGATACGGCGTGGACCCTGTATCTCCTCCACGGATCCGGTATCGCGGTTGCGCTCCTGGTCGGCTGGCTGGCGAGCCGGTGGCGTCACCGTCGGCGGAAGGTGTGGATCGCTGCGCTCGCGGCCGAGGGCTTCCTGACGCTCGGATACCTTCTGATTCTCATCATCGACTCTGATCTCAGTGTTCGAACCCTGCTCAACCCGAACCTGCTTCTGCCGGGAGCCGCGCTCCTGCTGCTCCTTCTTCCCTCGATGAGATCCTGGTTCGAGCGCTGACCCGGCTACATGCAGGTTGGGGTTGAAGGTCCCCTCGGGGCGTGAGGAGGCCTTCGAGGTGTCGATGCAGTTGAAGGAGGAGATCATTCCGTCCGGGCGTTGAGCGAGCCGGTCGAGGGCAGGACGGATCTCCGGGCCGGGAGCTGCACGTGGACATCCGTGATCATCGGAGTCTGCGAACGCCACGGGACGCGCATCGCGGCACTAGGCCGAACGCCGAACGCCGAACGTGGCCAGGAGCGAGGTGCGGGTGCGCCGGGTGTCAAGGAGCCCGGGGACGCGACCGGTCCCCTGCCCCTGCCGGCCGACCGCCTCTTGTACGTCCCGCGGCTGTACCGCGGCGCGCATCGCCGTCATCGCCTCCGTCATCGGGAGCCGGGATCCGGCGAGCGCTGTGCGGCCGCGTCGTCACAACCGGGCAGGAGTCAGGCACTCGATGTCCGCTGCCGCGCGATCGGCGAACGGCCGGCTCAGTTTGCGCAGCCGGGGAAGGGCCTCACCGAGGGAGGCGCCGAGCCGGTGGAGCGAGTCGAGCCGGAGGCTGCAGTAGACGTCGAACTCGCCGGCGGCCCGGTGCCGGGTGTCCCACAGCAGGGCGTCACCGTTCTCGCTGAACGCGAACACGACGAGGCCGTCGATCATCGACCAGTCGCCGTCCGGCTCGATCTTCCAGTCGAACTCCTCGGTGCGCGCCTCGGCGTAGGTCTGCCGGAACGATTCGGTCAGCCGGGAGGCCCGACGCTGCCAGCCGTCCGCGAAACCGTCCGACGCCGGCGGGTAGACGAGCCAGAGGCCGAACAGACGTGAGAACCCGGCCCGGGAGACGTACTCGCGGTAGGAGGCCGGGAACCCCTCACCGTCGGCGAAGCGATGCCCGGCCAGCAGGTCCTGCGCGACCGCGCCGAGCGCGGGGACACCGGTCATCGACAGCTCGTGCATGCGGCCTGAGCCTGGCCGCCCACGGCTCGCGATGTCAACAGCGGGCTCCGGACACGAGGACGGCAACCCGGGCGACGGGGCGGATCTCGCCTGACCTCACCTGACGCGGAGCCAGGCCGTTCCGGTCCGTCGAGCGCCACGGGATCTCTCCTGGCAGCCGGGGACGGCGCGTCACCGTCAGGTGCGCGAAATCCTGGCGGCCACCGACATGCCGAAGACCAGGCACAGAGCCGTCTCCACCCCGCTCCGACGGAGGCCTCCAGGCCAGAGCGGGTCGGGCAGCAGCAGCGGAGTCACGATCATGACGGCGACGACCCAGAGGGCTGTTCCTCCCAGCGCGAGCAGCCCGCGCGGCGTCAGGAACACCCGAAGCCCGGAGGCCGGGTTCCGCGGCCGTCCACGGACGTTCCCGGGACGCGGGACGGAACGGCGGATCCTTTGGGGAGCACGGCTCATCCCTGTCTCCGATCTCACGCAGCAGACGCACAACGGCCCGCCGTCCCTCCATGATCCCAGCCGTGTCGCCGCAGGGACAGTCCCGCGGTGCCACGCCACCGGTGCCAGGCGCAGGGCCCGGACCCGCGCAGGCCGGGCCGGAGGTCTCACGGGTGCCGCGTGATGGCTTCCTGCAGTTCGGTCACCCAGGTCGCGGGGTCGCCGTCGCCGTACTTGATGTACACCTCGCGGGCGAGGCCGGAGCTGTGGTGGCCGTTGTCCTCGATCCACCGGGCGAGCCGCTGGAGCGTGCCGTCCACGCCGTCCATGGGGCCGTGGTGGACGACCGCGGCCACCTGCTCGATCGCGGGCAGGTCGACGACGTCGAAGTCGTAGGTTCCGTCCTGCTCCGCGTTCACCGGGGCTCCGGCGTGCACCCGCACGCCTTCCGGGACCTGTTCGTAGTACGCGACCATGGGGCCGGTGACGGCGAGGCCGGCCTCGGCGAGCCGTGTGCACAGCTCCTCGTACAGCGGCTGGATCACCGGGCCGATGCTGTCCGGCTCGTAGCTGTCCGCGATACCGCTCAGCTCGGCGAGGCGGATCACGGGAACACTCTTGACCACGACGTCCATGGGTACGTCGCCCTCCTCTTCGATCATCCGGAGCCTCGCCTCCACTCTGGCCAGCCGCGCCGTGTCCTCGGCCACCCGCGCCTCCAGCTCCGCCAGGCGGAGCCGCAGCATGCCGTGCAACTCCTCCAGGCCGATCTTCTCGTCGAGGATCCGCCCCACCTGCTGGAGGCTGAAGCCGAGATCCTTGAGCGCGATCAGCCGGTTGAGCCGGGACAGCTGCCGTGCCTCGTAGTAGCGGTAGCCGGTGGCCTGGTCGATCCGGGCGGGCCGGAGCAGTCCGGACGCGTCGTAGTGCCGCAGCATGCGTACGGACACCCGGCCGAGACGGGCGAAATCTCCGATGCTGAACATGATGCCTCCGGTCTACGGCCTCACACAGTGTCAGGGTCAACCATGTGGGAAGCGACCGGCTCATGAGCGGAGACCGGGATGCGGGCCGCACAACCGTCGGCGGATGAACCGGCTCGTCCGGAGCGGAGGCGTCCGCGGGCAGGGATGAACCGGCTCGTCCGGAGCGGGCGCGCCGTCCGCGGGCAGGGACGAGCCGGGTCGTCCGGAGCGGGCGCGCCGTCCGCGATCAGGTGGGGAAGCGCTGCTCCTTCCACGCGGCCAGTTCGGCGGCCGCAGCCGCCAGCTGGGCGGGGGTGACGGCGGGGCCGGTGGCCGCGCCGACCACCAGGGCGGCGTGCACGGTGCCCGGTGCCGCGCCGGACGGGCTCAGCAGCAGGCGGTGGGCGGTGGACGAGCCGGTCTCGGTCGCGATCGCCGCCGGTCCGGAGGCGGGCAGGCCCGCGCGGGTGGCCACGTCGCCGACCACGACGGTGGTCGCGGCGGTGAAGGAGGCGGGCAGGTGCAGCTCGGTCGGGGCAACGGGAGCCGCGGCGGGCTCGCGCCAGACCAGGACGCCGAACCGCCGGTCCCTGACCAGCGCGGCGATGTTCGGCATGGAGGACGGTACGGCCAGCCAGGCCCGCTGCTGCCCGGCGCCGCCGTACCCGGACCGGGCGAGGTCCTCGTAGGCGAAGGCCAGCACGTCGCCGGCGACCGCGGAGGGGTAGAGGCGGTCCAGCACCGCCCGGTCCAGCCGGGTCGCCAGGGTGCCCGACGCGTCCGCGGCGACCACGGAGAAGTCCTCGTCGTTCCAGGCGTCGCCCTCGGTCCGCACCTTGGCGGGGTTGCGGTTCATCACCTCGCGGTGCCGGCCGCTGTAGAGGTCCCAGTGCCACTGGGTCGAGGAGAGCACGTCCCCTCCGGCGGCGGGGGTCCGCCACCAGTTCTTCCCGGGGACCCCGGAGTCCATGGCCTGGTACATGGCCCGGACCATCCACGGCGTGCGGTCGCTGCCGTTGCCCGACAGCTTGTGGCCGAACTCCGAGACGAAGGGGGCGGTGGCCAGGGCGCGGGCCCGGTCACGGATCTCGTTCATCGCCGCGCCGTACACCCCGTCGGAGGCCGGCGACGGGTCTATCGTCATGCGGGCGCCGTCGTAGAAGTGGCTGTTGAAGACGTACCGGGTGCCGAGGGCGCCGACCGCGGTGAACCCGCCCTCCTCGAAGAAACCGGTGTTCCAGAAGACCAGGGGTTCGACGAAGGCGGGTTTGCCCGCCCACCCGGCGGCGTCCATGGCGGCGCGGAACCGCTGGTAGAAGGGCATGAGGTAGGTCTTCTCCCACTCCAGGCCGCTCTCGCCCTCAAGGCCGCCGTCGTAGGGCTCGTTGAAGGGGTCGAACCCGATGACGGCGGCGAAGTCCTGCTCCGGCAGCCGCTGCCTGATGTGGGTCATCGCGGCCGTCGCCTGCCGCAGGAAGGCCTCCTGGACGCCGACCTCGCCCTCGGGCGTGCTGATCCGCCGGTCCCGCCAGAAGTCCCGGGCGGCCCGGCGGACGGCCTCGTTGGTCTGCATGTTCTGCCCCCACAGGAAGCAGACGCCGCAGGACTCCTTGGGGTAGCCGCCGGCCTTCACCACCCATTCCGGCGCGCCGTCGCCGGTGTACCAGCTGCCCTGGTCGAACAGCTGGGAGGAGTAGAGGTCCTGGTGGTAGTCGACCAGGACGCGGATCCCTCTGCCGGTGAACGCGCGGATCTGTTCGACCGCCCTGTCGAGGTAGGCGTGGTCGATGGTGGAGGGGGACGGCTGCACGCCCTCCCAGCTGATGAGGAAGCGGATCACGTTCGCGCCGGTGAGGTCGCGCATGGCCTGGGCCGAGCGCGCGGCGTCGGCGGTGCTGCGGAACGGCAGCAGCGAGTTCTCGTACAGCTTGGTGCTGCCGGACACGTTGAACCCGCGCAGCGTCACCTCCCGGCCGTCGCCGTCGCGGAAGACCCGGCTCTGCCGCTTGGTCGCGACGGCCAGCGAGGTCCGGGCCGTGGACGGGGTCGTGGACCGGACCGTGGCGGAGGCCGCGGAGGCCCCGGAGGTCGCGGACGGGCCCGTGGTGGAGGTCGCGGCCGCGGGACCGCCGGTGTTCCCGGCGGTCAGGGTGGACGCCAGCACGACGGCCAGAGCGGAGGCGGCCCGTCGCGTCACGCGGAACGATACTGCTCCCATGAACGGACGATAGAGCCCTGCTCATGTCTTGTCCCTGCACGAGAGACTAGAACCGCGTTCCGTTCTTGTCCGCCGCGTACAGGACACCGCTGCGGGCGGCCGGGTCCGGTGCGGGCTGCCGCAGTACGGCGAGCGCGACGGCGAAGGCGGCCACGAGCAGAGCGGCGGCGGCGCCGAAGGCCAGGTGGTAGCCGCCGGCGAGCGCGGCGGCCTCGCCGGCGCCCGCGGACCGCAGTCCTTCGGTGCGTGAGGCGGCCAGCGTGGACAGCACCGCGACGCCGACCGCCATGCCGATCTGCTGGGTGGTGTTGAACAGCCCGGAGGCCAGGCCCGCGTCGTCGGCGCGGGCGCCGGACATGCCGAGCGCGGTCAGCGCCGGGAGGACCAGGCCGCCACCGGCGATGAGCAGCATCACCGGGAGCAGGTCGGTGGCGTAGTCGGCGTCCACCGGGACGCGGGTCAGCCAGCCCATCGCGCCGAGCAGGAGCAGCAGGCCCGCCAGCAGGACGGACCGCTCCCCGAAGCGGGTGCTGAGCCGGGCGGAGACGAACAGGGACACGCCGCCGATGGACACCGCGGCGGGGAGCATCGCCAGGCCGGTGGCGAGCGCGCCGTACCCGAGGACCTGCTGCATGTAGAGCGCGACGATGATCTGGAAGGCGAACATGGCCGACAGCGTCAGCATCTGGACCAGGTTGGCGCCGGCGACGTTGCGGGAGCGGAGGATCCGCAGCGGCATCAGCGGGGTCGCGGCGGTCGCCTGGCGGACGGTGAAGGCGGCCAGCAGGGCGAGCGAGACCGCGCCGAGGCCGAGGGTGTGCGCGGAGAGCCAGCCGTACCGCTCGATCCCGACCACGGTGTAGATGCCCAGCATCAGCCCGGCGGTGACCAGCACGGCGCCGAGGACGTCGGCGCCGGCGGCGAGCCCGGCCCCGCGCTCGCCCGGCAGCGCCCGGAGCGCCAGCGCGATCGTGGCCAGCCCGATCGGCAGGTTGATCAGGAAGATCCAGTTCCAGCTGAACGCGTCGGTGAGGACCCCGCCCAGGACCTGGCCGATCGAGGCTCCGGCGGCGCTGGCGAAGCTGAGGACGCCGAAGGCCTTCGCGCGCTCCGCGGGTTCGGTGAACAGCGTCACCAGGATGCCCAGCACGACCGCGGAGGACATGGCGCTGCCGACGCCCTGGCCGAACCGGGCGGCGATCAGCATGGCGGGCCCGGTGGCGGCCCCGGCCAGCAGTGACGCGGCGGTGAAGACCGCGGTGCCCGCCAGGAACATGGCCTTGCGGCCGATGAGGTCGCCCAGCCGGCCGGCCAGGAGCAGCAGCCCGCCGAAGGCGATCAGGTACGCGTTGACGGTCCAGCTGAGTCCGGTGGGCGAGAAGCCCAGGTCGCGCTGGATGGCGGGCATCGCCACGGTCACGATGCTGCCGTCCAGGATCGTCATCAGCATCGCGGTGGACAGCACCGCGAGCGCCGCCCGGCGTGATCGGGGTGCGGCGGTGCGGTCCGGCCGAGGGGAAGGTGCGGTGTGCGGCATGGCGGTCTCTCCTGTCCGAGGGAACAGAAGAGACCGTAACAGAATGTTTTGTTGTAGACGATCCTCTAGGGATCTTTTCGTGGGCTCACTTCGTGTTCTGCCGGGCCCGCCGGACCGCCTGCGGCACTTCGGCGGGGACGGCCAGATGCCCTGTCACCAGGCGGTTCATGGCCCGCACGAGCGCCTCGGCCTCGTCCTCGGGCAGGGCGGCCAGGGCGTCCCGGTGCACGCCGTCGACGATCTCCTGACTCCGCCTGGCGACCTCCGCGCCCTTCTCGGTCACCACGATGATCCGGGCCCGCCGGTCCGTGCTGGACGGGCGGCGCTCGGCGAGCCCCGCCTTCTCCAGGGCGTCGACGGTGACCACCATCGTGGTCTTGTCCATGTCGCCGAGCTCGGCGAGCTGGATCTGGGTGCGCTCCTCCTGCAGCGCGTGGACCAGCACGCAGTGCATGCGCGCGGTCAGCCCGATCTCGGCCAGCGCGGCGGCCATCCGGGTCCTCAGGACGTGGCCGGCATGGTCCAGCAGGAACGACAGGTCCGGCTCGGTGCGGGCGGGTGCCATGGCGGTCATGTCCCCACCGTAGCAACCGGTCCCGTTCCGGATGATCGGCAAAGGGCCCTATCGGTAGCCGCCGGCCTCCGGGTCGCAGACCACGTCCTGCCCGTCGGGGTCGTCGCCCGCCGAGTAGCAGGGGTCGAGTCCCGCCTCCCGCGAGAGCAGGTCGCAGAACCGGACGGCCTCCAGCCAGGAGACGTCGGTCACCGGCGTCCGCGGCCCGGCCGGGTTCGCGGGCGCCTCGCCCAGGACGGCGCGGTACAGCTCGCGCGTCACGGGGTACGGCGCCAGCCGGAAGGCCCCGACCTCGGCCTTCAGCCGGTGCTCGTGCCCTCGTCCCGCAGGAGGATCTTCCCGGGGGGGGGGGGGGGGGGGATCGCGACCATGCTCTCGGCGACCGTACGGTGCGGCCTCGGTTCAAGGCTCATCGCGCACCCGACCCAACCCCCGGCCGCTCCGTGCCGACGACCTTCCGGAGCGGCCGTTCGCGAACACGGCTACGCGCGCCCGGTGGCCTTTCCCGCGCCCTCCGCGCTTCCGGTGTTCCCGGTGTTCCCGGTGTTCTCCGCGACCGGCTCGGCCGCCGGTGTTCCGCGGAGGCGTACGCCGACGACGAGCAGGTACAGGATCAGCCCGAACTCCGCGACCGAGGTGGGGACGGCGACGACGTCCCGGACGGCGCCGGGGGCGTCGGGCAGGGCGAAGAGGATCAGCGGGTCGGCGATCCACGTGAAGCCGCCGATGACGAGCAGCACGCCGAGAACCGTGGGGAACATGCTGGAGCGGTAGGCGAGGTAGCCCATGGGCAGCAGCCACAGCCCGAAGAAGACGCCGCCGAGGATGTAGCCGAGGTCGTGCAGGTCGAGCATCAGCAGCGTGAGCGCGCCGCCGGTGCCGGGGGCCGCGGTGTAGGAGGGATCGGTGGCGGCGAGCAGCGCGCCCGCGTGGAAGACGAGGTTCAGCAGGATGAAGCCCGCGCCGACCACCACGAACACCATGAGCGTCACCGCGGCCCGCGCATGGACGTGGTGCAGCAGGCGGTGCAGGACGAGTCCGAGGAGGACGAAGACCGTCGCCATGAGGATGTCGGCGGCCAGGCCCAGGCGGAAGAGCGTCTCGTGGTCGGAGACGTTCGCGGCCGTGGCGGCGGCGTCGCCCCGGACGTGCACGGTGCCGCGCACGTACAGTTCCGCCCACCCACCGAGTACGGCGAGCACCAGGTACAGCAGGCCCGCGATCCGCGCGAGCGTCTTGGGGCTGGTCATGTTCTCTCCTCGTGACGGCCGGTCTCCGGGCATGCCGGACGGAGGCCGCGTGCCGTCGGCACGCGGACCGGGTGGTGATGCGGTCGGCTAGTCCTGGTCTTCGGGGTACTGGAAGACGTCGTCGAGCGGGACCTCGAACGCCCGCGCGATCTGGAACGCCATCTCCAGGGACGGGGAGTAGCGGCCCTGCTCGATGGCGATGACGGTCTGGCGGGTGACGCCGATGCGCCTGGCCAGCTCCGCCTGGGTCATCTCGCCGTGCGCGAACCGCAGGGCGCGGATCCGGTTGGTGACGCGGGTGGGCTTACCCATGGAAGGCCCCGCGGTAGGCGCGGATCTTCGCGACCGATCCCCAGGTCGCTCCGACGGCGCCGATGAGGAACAGCGCGTTGCCGATCCAGAAGTGGTCCACCTCGAGCATCGCGAGCGCGAGCACCGCCGCGGCGCCGAAGGCGGTGATCGCCTGGGCGATGCGGTCGCCGTGGCGTTCGATCTCCTTGTCGCGGACGTCCGACGCGGCCTCGGCGTCTCGGGCGGCGACGGCCAGCACGATCGAGCCGACGACGGTGCCGACGACGGTCGCGCCGACCGCCCACAGCATCGGCACCGCCCACGAGACCTCCGAGGCGGGCCGCTCGAACAGGCGCGGGACGACCACACCGAAGTACGCGAGCGACGTGACGGGCACGAGGATCGCGTACAACCACGTGTTGCGCTCCTCGAAGGTCATCGGGACGCGGTCGTCTCCGGCCTCGGGTGCGGGGTGGCGGTCCATGTCGGAATCCTTTCGCGGTAGGCGCGATCTTAGCGGCGCGGCCGGGGGGCGAACCGGGACCGGGGAGACGATGTAAAGAATCATTGACATCAGCCAATGTATGTCATGTCTGACTTCATGTCTAGTTTTATTTACATTTTCGATGGGACGACGAGGCTTGCCGGGGTGGCCGTACGTCGTTATCGTCATCAGGTGTACGAAACGGTTTCGTACACCTGATGTGGAGGTGGGGCATGGCGCGATGGACCGCTGCGGACATTCCTGATCTGACCGGCCGGAACGCGGTGGTCACCGGGGCCAGTGAGGGGGTGGGTTTCCACACCGCGCTCGAACTGGCCAGGCACGGCGCCCGCGTGGTGCTCGCGAGCCGGGACCGCGGCAGGGGCGAGGCCGCGGCGGCGCGGATCCGCGCCGAGACCGGTGGGGGCGCCGCCGAGTGGCTCGCGCTCGACCTGGGCGACCTCGCCTCGATCGACCGGTTCGCGGCGGGTCTCACCGCCGCGCGCGGCGGGCCTGAAAGGCTCGACCTGCTCGTCAACAACGCCGGGGTGATGGCGCTGCCCCGGCAGACGACCGCCGACGGGTTCGAGCGGCAGTTCGGCGTCAACCACCTGGGGCACTTCGCGCTCACCGGGCTGCTGCTGCCGGAGCTGCTCGCCCGGCCCGGGGCGCGGGTGGTGACCGTGACCAGCGGGCTGCACCGCTCGGGGCGGATGGACTTCGACGACCTGATGGGCGAGCGCCGCTACGGGAAGTTCAGCGCGTACACGCAGTCGAAGCTGGCGAACGTGCTCTTCGCCCTGGAGCTCCACCGGCGCGCCACGGCCGCGGGCACGGACCTGGTCAGCGCCATCGCCCACCCCGGGGTCGCCCGCACCAACCTGGCCCGCACCGGTGACCCCCTGCGGGGACTGCTGGTCACCCTCGCCAAGCTGCCGGCGCAGCCGGCCGCCGCCGGTGCGCTGCCGCAGTTGTACGCCGCGGCCGCCCCCGGCGTCGGCGGTGGGGACTTCTTCGGCCCGGACGGGTTCGCCGAGCGGCGCGGGCACCCCACCAAGGTGCGTCCGGCAGCCCGGGCGCTCGACCGGGACGCGGCCCGCCGGCTCTGGGAGGCGTCCGAGGAGCTGACCGGAGTACGCTTCTCGGCGTTCGACCGGGACGGGGTCCGTCCGTGACCCCGCCCACGGCTCCGTCCGCGGGGCCGTACGGGATCAGCGCACCGGTCCGTACGGGATCCGCGTCCCGGTAGGGCCGGGACGGATCGGACGCGGGTGGGCCGTGGGCGGGCGGATCAAGCGAGGGGGACCCAGGGATGACGGCACGGGAACCGGACCGGGCGCCGGACGGCCGGGGCGCCGTGCGCAATCTCAACCCCGAGCGGGAGCGGGCGATCCTGGACGCCGTCCTGGAGCTGCTGTCGGAGGTCGGCTACGACCGCATGTCCATCGACCAGGTGGCCCGCCGGGCCAGGGCCAGCAAGGCGACCATCTACCGCCGTTGGTCGGGGAAGGCCGAGATGGTCGCCGCGGCCATGCACGGGCTGACGGTGGAGCACCGGCCGCTGCCCGACACCGGGACCCTGCGCGGAGACCTGGCCGCCGGGCTGCCGGTGTTCTGTCGGATCTACGAGCGCAAGCACGCCATCGTGCTCGGCCTGCTCCCGGCGATCCGCGACGACCCGGAGCTCGGGCGGCTGCTCCACGGGCACATGCTGCGGTCCGGCGCGGACGAGGCGGCCGAGTTGCTGGACCGCGCCCGGGCGCGGGGGGAGGTCGGGCCCGAGGCGCGCGTGACGACGCTCGTCGAGGTCACCAAGGCCCTGCTCTGGCACCGGCTGCTGCTGACCGGTGAGCCCCTCGACGAGGATTTCGTCGCCCGCACGGTGGACGAGGTCCTGCTGCCCCTGCTCCAGGCCGGGGTGACGCGGCCGCCGGGGTGACGCGACCGTTCGGCTCGACCGCTCGGGTGACGTGACCGTCGGGGTGCGGCCGGTCGCCGGGCATGACCGCTCGGGTGACGTGACCGTTCGGCTCGACCGCTCGGGTGTCGTGATCGCCGGGGTGCGGTCGGCCGTATGTCGGCACGATCGCTGACATTCGTTACTAAAGTCGGGCGAATGGCCCCCACTCCTCCCCGGCTGGCCTGGTTGGACGCCCTCCGGGGCCCCGCCGCGCTGGCCGTCGCGCTGCACCACGCCGCCTGGACCTTCATCCCGGAGGCCTGGGCCGAGGTGGACCGCAGGATCGACGTCGGCACCTGGGGCGTCTTCGTGTTCTTCATGGTCAGCGGCTACATCATCCCCGCCTCCCTGGAACGGCGCGGCGACCTGCGGGCCTTCTGGGCCGGCCGGGCCTTCCGCCTCCTTCCCCTGCTGCTGGTCGCGCTCGGCCTGGCGCTCCTGCTCGCGTACGGCGGGGCGTTCGCCCTCCATCCGGGCCTGGGACACCGGCCCCTGCCCCTCGTCGTCCTCGGCAACGTGACGATGCTGCAGGAACTGCTCGGCGTTCCCGCCGTCATCGGCGTGATGTGGACGCTCTCCTACGAGATGGCGTTCTACCTGATCGCCGCCGGGCTGTTCACCGTACGGCAGGCGCACCGGTCGGCCGCGGTCGCGATCGGCCTGGCGGCGTCGGCCGTGCCCCTCGGGCTCCTGCTGCCGGGGCCGGTGGTCAGGGGCCGCGCCGACCTGGCCGCCGCGCTCCTCGGCGTCGCGGTGCTCACGGCGGTCGCCGTGTCGGCGCGGGCGGGCGGCCGGGTGCGCACGGCCGCCGCGGTGACGGGCGGCCTCCTCGGCCTGGCGCTGGTGGTCCTGGGCAGCCGGATCGGCGCGTGGCAGGGGCTGACCGTCCTGGCCGCGATGTTCGCGGGTACGGCCGTGCACCGCGCGGAACGGGGCGTGATCCGGTGGCGGACCGCCGTCGCCGCGGTGGCGGCGGTCCTGGCCTGCGGGGCCTTCGCCAAGGACGACCCCGGCTGGGCGCCGGCGATCGTGCTGGCCGCCGCGTTCTTCGGGGGCGCGTTCGCGCTGCGGAACCGGTGGTTCCCCCGCTGGCTCACCCACCTCGGCGTGATCAGCTTCTCCCTCTACCTGCTCCATCCGCTCCTGCTGCGGATGAGTCCGAACCTCCCGCTGTACTTCCTCATCCTGGTGCCGCTCGCGTACCTGACCCACCGCCTGGTCGAGGCCCCGGCCCAGCGCCTCGGCAGGCGGTGGAGCGCCCGTCCGGCGGAACCGGAGGACGTGCGGCGCGGCGATCCCGTGGAGAGCACCGCCGGCGCGCTCCACGGTGAGGGCGCGGGGGGACGTCCGTGACCGGATGAATCGGCCGCGCGAGCCCGGAACACGGTGCGGACCGTCCGGACGGTCGGTGGACCGCCTGGAACGTGCGGCCGGTCAGCGGGCCTTCTGGAAGGCGCGGCCGGCCAGGGTGGGGGTGCCGTCGGCGCGGAACAGCCCGCTGCCGGGACCGTTCTCGGTGGCGGGCAGCCCGAACCAGGCGTGGCGCTGCACGTAGGGCAGGGAGGCGAGCATCCGGTTGGCGGCGGTGACGAACGCCGCCTGCTGCCCGTCGCTGGGGAAGCGCGTGCCCCGGGAGAAGTCGATCAAGGCGTACTCGGTGAGCCAGATCGGCTTGCGGTAGCGCCTGTGAACGGCCTGCAGGTAGGACTTGAGCCCGGCGACCGCGGCCTCGGTGCGGAAGTCGCCGCCGTACCAGTGCAGCGCGACGAAGTCGACGCGGTAGCCGCGCTCGGCCGCGCCGGTCATGAAGCGGTCCAGCCAGCCGCCGGGGGTGTCGCCGCCGTAGGCGACGGCGGGGCTGCCGAGGATCCGGCCGGCGGCCATGAGCCTCGGCCACAGCGCCAGGGCTTCCTCCACGCTCATGTTCGCCTGCTCGGCCAGGTCCGGCTCGTTGAATCCGAGCAGGTACGGCCCGGCGGCCTCAGCCTGGGCGAGGGCCGTGGCGTTGACGTCGGAGGCCGCGCGCACCATGGGGACGAAGCGGGCCGAGACGGGGGCCGTGATGCCGTCGTGGTGGGTGGCCCAGGTGTAGTACCAGCTCGCGCCGGACCTGGCCAGCGCCGTGCCGACGCCCGGCGCCCGCCACACGCCCACGCCCTTCTTCGCGGAGGCCGTCGGGGGGATCCGGGGGCTTCGGGCCGGTTCGGGCGTGCGGGAGGCGCTGCGGCGGGTCGGGGTCGGGGACCGCTCGGACGCGGGCGGCTCCGGCGGGGGCGTCGCGGAGACCGTACGGGCCGCCGTGCCGAGCGCGGCCGCCGGTGCGGACGACGGGACAGGGGGCAGGGCGGCGGGCCGTCCGGTCATCAGGACACCGGCCAGGACGGCCACCGCGGTGGCGACGGCCGCGGCGACGGCGCCCGCGCCGTTCGGCAGAGAGGAGAGAAGGCCGCGCGGCGGCGTCGGAAGGAGATCCGGGGAGGGGTCCACGGAGAGGTGGGCGGTGGTGTGCCCGGCCTCGGCGAGAGGCGGGGCGGAGAGCCGGTCCAGGGTGAAGCCCAGGGGGAGGGGCAGCAGCGGCAGGCCGCCGAGCAGGCGGTCGAGGGGCAGGGCACCGGCGGCACGCCGCTCGCAGGCGTCGCAGCCGCGGATGTGCCGGGCGAGACGCTTGCGCCAGAGCGGGCCGGGCACGCCGTCCCAGTTCCAGGTGAGGGCGCGCAACTCGGCGCAGCCGGGTTCCGCCCGCAGCGCCCGCACGATGGTGTGCGCGGTCTGGACCTGCTCCTTCATGCGCTGCACGCGCACGGAGGCGTGGCGGGCGGACAGGCCGAGGGCGGCGGCGAGCTCGGCGCGGCTCAGCTCGCCCGTCTCCTCCAGCCACCACAGGGCCAGCAGCGCCCGATCGTCCCGGTCCAGCCAGCGGGTGGCCTCGGCGACCTCGCGGCGCTGGTCGGTGAGGCCGAGCCGGAGGATGGTCACGGCGGCGAAGTCGGAGGCGGGATCCGGCACCTCCTCGGCGGTGTCGAGGTCCGTCCTGCGGTGCTGCGCCGCCCGGCGGTCCTGCTCGTGGTCGCGGACCTGGCGGACGGCGATGGCCACCAGCCAGGATCGGTACGCCTCCGGGTCGCGCAGGCCGGGCAGGCCCCGGACCACCCGGAACAGCGTCTCCTGGACCACGTCGTCGACGTCGGGATGCCCGTTCAGGGCCCGCCCGACGATGTTGTAGACGAGCGGGAGGGAATCGGCCACCAGCGCGTCCAGCGCCCGCCGGTCTCCGTCGCACGCGGCGGAGACCAGCGCCGTGTCCGGTCCGCTCCTACCGGTTCCGCGCATCGCACTCCGTTCTCCGTCCGTCCGGCTCTCCGTCCGTCCGGCTTCCCGTCCGTCCGGCTTCCCGTCCCTTCGAAGGGGAGACGCCGTCGGGGTCCGGCGGCCAACGAGAAATCCGCGGTGGATTTTTCCAGATTTCTGTTGTCCGGTATCCGCCCGCCGGTCTCCGGTACAGAAGCGAATGCGTCCGGCACCGGACGCGACGAAAGGACACCGTCTGCATGAGTGAGACCATGCCGCGCGACACCGCCGCGGACCGCGGTACGACCCGGCGAACCCGGCGGACCCGTCGCCTCGCGCTCGCGAGCGCCCTCACGGCCGTCCTGGGCGCCTGCCTGGTGAGCACCGCCGGCCCGGCCGGAGCGGCCGAGATCCCGCTGTCCCAGGGCCGCCCGGCCATCGCCTCCTCGACGGAGCGGGGTGATCTGTCGGCCGCGGCCGCCGTCGACGGCAAGGGCGGCACCCGCTGGGCCAGCGCCTTCAGCGACCGGCAGTGGCTCCAGGTGGACCTGGGCGCGCCCAGGCGGATCGGCAAGGTCGTGCTGGACTGGGAGCACGCGTACGCCACCGCCTTCACGATCAAGGTCTCCAACGGCGGCGGCCGGTGGACGACGGTCCACACCACGACCGCGGGCACCGGCGGCAGGCAGACTGTGAACGTGACGGGCACCGCCCGCTACGTCCGCCTCGACACCACCAAGCGCTCCTCCCGGTACGGGGTCTCGCTCTGGGAGTTCCAGGTCTACGGAGACGGGTCCGCGGCCCCGGTCCCGGGTGCGACCCCGGCCGCGCCCACGCCCACGCCGAGGCCGACGGCGGGCTCCACCTCGAGGCCGTCTTCGAGTGCTGCGCCGAAGCCGTCTTCGAGCGCCGCGCCGAAGCCGTCCTCCGGCACGACCCCGGCCAGGCTGCCCAAGGGGCCGGTCCCGCCCGGCGCCGTGCGGGTGGCGGAGTTCGTCGCCGAGTGCCCGTTCACGCACCGGCGGCCCGACGACCCGATCGTGTTCCCCGGTCTCCCGGGCGGGTCGCACATGCACAGCTTCTTCGGCAACACCTCCACCGACGCCCACTCCGACCTCGGCAGCCTGCGGAAGGGCGGGACCACCTGCAGCCCGAAGACCGATCTGTCGTCCTACTGGGTGCCGACCCTGTACGACGGCGACACCCCCGTGGAGCCCACCGGGACCACGTTCTACTACCTGGGCGAGGGGGTGCGGGACGAACTGATGGACCAGACGCGTCCGCTCCCCCTGGGGCTGAGGATCGTGGCGGGCAACGCCAGGGCGACGCAGCCCGACGAGACCAGCAACGCGCGCTGGTCGTGCCTGCACGCCGGGCACGTCGGGTCGTCGAAGAACTTCGTGAACTGCCCCGCGGGCACGATGCTGGAGTCGTACCTGGACTTCCCGCACTGCTGGAACGGCAAGGACCTCGACTCGCCCGACCACAAGAGCCACATGTCCTACCCGGTGGCGGGGGCCTGCCCCGCGTCGCACCCGGTGATCGTGCCGAAGCTCCGCCAGGTCCTGCGCTACCCGGTCAACGGCGACCCGGCGAGGTTCCGCCTGGCGTCCGGCCCCGGTTTCACGATGCACGGGGACTTCTTCAACGCCTGGCCGGAGGAGGAGATGGAGCGGCGCGTGCGCGACTGCATCCGCCCGATCGTCAAGTGCGGCGCCGACGGGACTCCCTGAGGCGTCCCCGAGGCGGTACGGCGGCCGCCACGGGGCGGCCGCCGTACCGCACTCGGAGCCGAGGCGGGGTCCGGTGCGCACCGGACCCCGCCGCCACCTGGAACGACCCGGAGGAGAGGGATGGAGATGAGAGCGAGCGCCGTCGGTGCGCCGGTGCTCGCGGTGGTCGCCTTGCTGCTGGTCGCGAGGTGTGCCACCGCGGACCCGCCGCATCCGGCCGCGCATCCGGCGGGGTACCCGGTCGCGGCGGGCTCGGGGTCGGCGGCGCATCCGGCCGTGGCGGACCCGGGGTCGGCGGCGGACCCCGTCCCGGCTCCGGCGTCCGGGCCGGGGTCCGGGTCCGCTCCGGCTCCGGGGTCCGCTCCGGCTCTGGGATCCGGATCCGGGTCCGCTCCGGCTCCGGAGGCCGTCTCGGCCGGTACGGTGCCGGGCGCCTTCAACGCCACCGACGTCGCCTGGCTGCAACTGATGATCCCGATGACGGAGCAGGCGCTGGATCTGCTGGTCTCGGCTCCGCAGCGGGCGGCGGACCCGGAGGTCGCACGGCTCGCCGCAGAGCTGGACGCCGGTCACCGTGCCCAGCTGCGGACGCTGCGCGGCCTGCTGAAGAGGTCCGGGACACCCCCGGTCAACGTGCACGAGGGGCACGACATGCCCGGCATGGTCACCGCCACCGAGCTCGCAGAGGTGAACCGGGTGGAGGGCGCCGCGTTCGACCGGCTCTTCACCGAGCACGTCGGCGAGTACCTCCGGCAGTCCGTCCAGGTGGCGCGGGGAGAGCAGGGATCGGGAGCCGACCGGGAGACCAGGGCGTTCGCCGCGGCCGTGGAGCGGACCCGAGCCGGTGAGCTCATCCGGCTCACCGGACTCGGCGGGGCGAGCGGCTGAAAGCTCCCCGGCGGGGAGCCGTCACCGGGCCGGAGCCTGCGTCCCGAGCACCTCGGCCAGGCGGGAGAAGGAGTCGGAGCCGTGCCCCGCGTCGACGGCCCGCCGTGCGACGGCCAGCGCGGCGTCCAGCACGCCGGTGTCCAGGCCGCGCACCCGGGCGGTGTGGACGATGTGCTCCATGCTCGCCGCCGCGGACAGGATGGTGGACTCGTCACCCGGGTGGCGGCCGCTGTCGACGTGACCCGCGAACTCGTCGACGATCCCGGGCAGCAGGGCGCCGATCCCCTTGGCGAACGGAGCCAGGTCCGCGGCCCGGACCCCCTCGGCCGAGGCCAGGGCGAAGGCGTGGACGAGCCCGCTCATGGACGTCCAGAAGAGGTCGAGCAGCGCCACGTCGTGCGCCGCCGCCCGGCCGGGATCCGCGCCCAGGTACGCGGCCGTGCCGCCCAGGCCCGACAGCGTCGGCAGGTGGGCCCGGTAGACCTCCTCAGGGCCGCTGTACAGGACGACCGCCTCGGGCCCGCCGATGGTCGCCGTCGGGGTCATGATCGCGCCGTCGAGGTAGTCGATGCCGTGCGCGGCGGCCCAGGAGGCCGTACGGCGGGCGCGTTCCGGCGTGTCGGCGGTGAGGTTCACCAGGGTCCGGCCCTTCAGCTCACCGGCCGCGGGACCGGTGATCGCCTCCACGGCGTCGTAGTCGAGCACGCAGACCACGGTGAGCGGGCTCGCGGCGGCGGCCTCGGCGGCGGTCATGGCCGCGGTCGCGCCCCGGGCGGCGAGCGCCTCGGCCCGGGAGGCCGTACGGTTCCACACGGTCGTGGGGTGGCCGCGGTCCAGGAACGCCGCTGCGAGGGCCCTTCCCATCGGGCCCAGGCCCAGGACGGTCACCGGTGAGCGGTCGTCGGTCATCTTCGTTCTCCTGTCCGGAGCCGGCCGGGCCGGCTCTGCGGTGTCGCGGTGTGCGGGGTGGTTCTCGTCACGGGTTCGGGTGCGGGCCGGCTCTGCGGTGTCGGTGTGCGGGACGGGTCCTGTCACGGGTTCGTGCGCAGCAGTTCGACCAGGCGGGAGAGGTCGTCGCCGCCGTGTCCCGCGGCGACGCCCCGGTGGAGGAGGGCCCGCATGGGCTCCACCAGCCCGGTGGCGACACCCTGCTCCCGGCTGGCGTCCAGCAGGTTGACGTAGGCGGCCGCCTGCATCCCCAGGTTCGAGCCGGTGGCCGGGTGGTCGCCCGAGTCGACCGCCCGGGCCATCTCCGGCAGGCTCGTCATCATGGCCCCGAGCCACGAGACCACCAACGGGGTGAACTCGGCCGCCGGGATCTTCTCGGAACGGGTCAGGGCGAGGGCGTGGAAGAATCCACCGAACATGCCGTACATCGCGCTGAGCAGCGCCAGGTCGTACAGCGCGGCCAGGCCGGGGTCCGTGCCCAGGTGCGTGGCGGTGCCCAGTGCGCCGAGGGTCCGCTCGTGCGCGGCGAAGGCAGTGGGCGACCCGCTGTAGAGGACGAGCGCCTCGGGCCGCCCGATCATCGGCGGCACCGCCATGATGCCGCCGTCCACGTAGTCCGCGCCGTGCTCCGCCGCCCACCCGGCGTTCTCCCGGGCCTGGCGGGGCGTGCCGTTGGTGAGGTTCACCAGGGTCCGGCCCCGCAGGTCTCCGGCCACGGGGCCGAGGACCTCCCGTACGGCGTCGTGGTCCAGCAGGCAGACCACGGTGAGCGGGCTCGCGGCGACGGCCTCGGCGGCGGTCGCGGCCGTGGTCGCGCCCCGGGCGGCGAGCGCCTCGGCCCGGGAGGCCGTACGGTTCCACACGGTCGTGGGGTGGCCGCCGTCCAGGAAGGCTCCGGCCAGGGCCCTGCCCATGTCCCCCAGGCCGATGACCGTCACGGGGGTCCGCTGGTCGCCGGTCATGTCGTTCTCCAGTTCGTCGGCGTCGGCAGGTGAGCGCCCCGGCCGGGATCCGCTGGCGGCTCCGGCCGGGCACCTCCGATGCTGGTCCCCTGGTGATTTTTCCTCAAGTACCTACTATTTTTTCAGGTACTCACCTTTTCGTAAGCATGGAGGACGTGACGGTGAAGAAGCGGACCTACAACTGCGGGCTCGACGCCGCCGTCGACGTCGTGGGCGGCAAGTGGAAGGCGCTGATCCTGTGGGCGCTGCACCGGGAGGCCCTCCGGTTCGGCGAGCTGAGGCGGTCGGTGTCGGGCATCAGCGAGAAGATGCTCATCCAGCAGCTCAGGGAGATGGAGGCCTACGGCCTGGTGCGCCGGGAGGTCTACCACCAGGTCCCGCCGAAGGTGGAATACTCCCTGACCGAGTTCGGCCAGTCGCTCAACACCGCGCTCATCCCCCTGGGCGACTGGGGTGAGAAGCACATGGAGACCATCGAGGCCATCCCCCGCGACTAGGGTGCGCCGCCGGAGCGGCATGGCCCCGCCGGCGACGCCGCCGACGGCGCCACGACGTTTCGACGGCACGCCCCGGCGCCGGGCTCGGCCGGACGGGCCCGCGCCGGACGGGTCCTTCCGGACTCGGCGGTCAGGCCGGTTGATCGACGTACTGCCCGGCGTACTCCGCGGTGGGGGCGATGGGGGTGATGACGTCGATCAGGACGCCGCCGGGATCGGCCACGATGAAGTGCCGCTGCCCGAAGTCCTCGCTGCGCAGTCCGAGGACCGGGCGCAGCCCCTCACCGGCGACGAGCCGGTCCCACTCCGCGTCCACGTCCTCCACCTCGAAGTTGAGCAGCAGTCCCCGGGCGGGGACGCCGTAGCCCTCCGGAACCGTCGGGTGGGCGGGGTCGAGGAGGGCGAGCTCGTATCCGGGGGCCTCCGATCGTCGCAGGCTGACGTACCACTCCGCCTCGAACGTCGTCTCGAACCCCAGCAACCGGGTGTAGAAGTCACGGGACTCCTGCAGCCTCGTCGTGCAGATCACCGGGTAGAAGCCGGTCAGCCTCATATCTGGACTCCCTTTCGCGTACCATCGGTATGCGAAAAACGTATTCGCGTACCATCGGTATGTCAATGGGAGGAGATGTGATGCGGGAGGACGGCGTCCGCGCGCAGCGGCGGGAGCGGACCCGGCAGGCGCTGCTGCGGGAGGGCAGACGGCTGTTCGCGGAGCGCGGTTACGGTGAGGTGGGCCTGGCTGAGATCGTCCAGGCGGCCGGGGTGACCAAGGGTGCGCTCTACCACCACTTCACCGGCAAGGCCGAGCTGTTCCGCGCCGTTCTGGAGGAGTCGCAGCAGGAGGTGGGCCGGCGCGTGGCCGCGGCCGCCGACGCCCACGGTGATCCCTGGACCCGGCTGACCGCCGGTTGCCAGGAGTTCCTTACCGCGACGGCCGACCCGGAGATCCAGCGGATCATGCTCGTGGAGGGTCCCGCCGTACTGGGGTGGAGCCAGTGGCGGGCGATGGACGAGGCCAACTCGACCCGCCACCTCGCCGACGCGCTGACCGCCCTCGTCGACGCGGGAGTCATCGCCCCGCAACCGGTCGCGCCGCTGGTCCACCTGCTGTCGGGGGCGATGAACGAAGCGGCGCTCTGGCTGGCGTCCGCTTCGTCGGACCCTGACGACCTGGCCTCCACCAGGGCCGCGCTGGGGCGGCTGCTGGAAGTGCTCCGCACCGGCTGACCTGCACGGTTCCTGTGGTTCCTGTGATTTCTGTGGTTCCCGCGGTTTCCGGCGGGCGGGGAGGCGGGGCCGTCCAGCGCCGCGGGCGTGTCAGAGGCGGACGATCATCTTTCCCGTGTTCTCGCCCCGGAGCAGGCCGATGAACGCGGCCGGGGCGTTCTCCAGTCCGTCGACCACGGTCTCGTCGGCCGTGATCCGGCCCTCCCGCAGCCAGCCGCCGACCTCCGCGATCATGTCGCGCATCCGGGAGGAGTGGTCGCCGACGATGAAGCCGCGCATGGTGAGCCGCTTGCCGACGGCCAGGAAGAGGTTGCGCGGGGCGCACGGGGGCTCGGTGGCGTTGTAGGCCGAGATCGACCCGCACATGGCGATCCGACCACCGTTGTTGAGCCGCTCGATCGCGGCTTCGAGGTGGTCGGCGCCGACGTTGTCGAAGTAGACGTCGATGCCGTCCGGGGCCGCCTCGCGGAGCCGCTCGGCGACCGTACCGTTGCGGTAGTTGAAGGCGGCGTCGAAACCGAGCTCGCGCAGGCGGGCGACCTTCGCGTCGGAACCCGCGCTGCCGACGACCCGGGACGCCCCCTTGAGCCTGGCGATCTGGCCGACGAGCGCGCCCACCGCGCCGGCGGCGCCCGAGACGAAGACGGCGTCGCCCTCCTTGAAGGAGGCGATGTCGAGCAGGCCCACGTAGGCCGTGAGGCCGGGCATGCCCAGCACGCCGAGGTAGGCGGAGGGGGAGACGCCCTCGATCGGGTCGACCCTGCGAACCCGGGCGGCCTCGGTGACGACCTGCTCGCGCCAGCCGAAGCCGTGCAGGACGAGGTCGCCGGCCTCCAGGCCGGGCGCGCGGGACTCGACCACCTCGCCGACCGCCCCGCCCTCCAGGGGTTCGCCGAGGCGGAACGGCGGTACATAGGACTCGACGTCGTTCATCCTGCCCCGCATGTACGGGTCGACGGACATGAACCTGTTGCGGACCAGGACCTGTCCCTCCTGGATGGCGGGCAGATCCACCTCCACCAGGTCGAAGTCGTCCGGGGTGGGCCAGCCCGACGGACGTGAGGCGAGATTGATCTGACGAGACAAGATGAACCCCCTAGAAGGTTGATGTTCATCAACTATACTTGCACCCGTGAACGTGACCAGCGAAGTGGTGTCCCTGATGGGCGAGATCGCGCTCCGCTACAACCGGAGATACGAGGAGGCCGCGGTCCGGCACCGGCTGACGGCCCTCCAGGCCAAGGCGCTCATGCTGGTCGCCGCGGAGCCGCTGCCCATGCGGCGGATCGCGGGCCTGTTCAACTGTGACCCGTCCAACATCACCGGCATCGTGGACCGCCTGGAGAAGCGCGGCCTCGTCCGCCGCGACCCGGTCCCCACCGACCGGAGGGTGAGGCACATCGCGCTGACCGAGGAGGGCCGCCGGATCGTGGAGGAGCTCCGCGGCTCCCTCGGGTTCGCGGCCGCTCCGCTGGGTGCGCTGACCGCTCCGGAGCGCACCCAGCTGAGAGACCTCCTCAAGCGCATGCTGGCCGCCGACACGACCGACACGACCGACACGACCTACGTGGCCGACACGGCTGATACGGCCGGCATGGCCGACGCGACCGACACGGAAGCGGCGGGACGGACCGGGTAGGCCGCCGAGGGCCTGATCCGACCTGAACTGGCCTGGCCAGGGCAGGTCAGGGCCGGGACTCGACGGCGCCCCGCAGGCGTCGCGCCGCCTCGACCAGGTTGGTGAGCGCCGCCTCGACCTGCCCGTAGGTCCGGGTCTTCAGCCCGCAGTCGGGGTTGACCCACACCCGGTCGGCGGGCAGCATCCGCAGCGCCGCCTCCAGCAGCTCCCCGACCTCGTCCGCCGTGGGCACGCGCGGGGAGTGGATGTCGTAGACGCCCGGACCGAGCCCTCGCCCGAACCCCTTCACCGCAGGTTCGCCGAGGAGCCGCGCCCCCGACCGGGCCGATTCCACGCTCGTCACGTCGGCGTCGAGCGCGTCGACCGCGGCGAGGATCTGATCGGCGTCCGAGTAGCACAGGTGGGTGTGGATCTGGGTACGGTCGCCCGCTCCGGAGGTGGCCCACCGGTAGGCGGCCACGGCCCACTCCAGATAGGCGTCCTGCCCGGCTCGGCGCAGCGGCAGCAGCTCGCGCAGCGCGGGCTCGTCCACCTGCACGACGGACAGCCCGGCGGCCTCCAGGTCGCGCACCTCGGCCCGGACGGCGTCGGCGACCTGGAACACGACGTCGCGCAGGGGCAGGTCGTCGCGGACGAACGACCACGCGACGATGGTGACCGGCCCGGTGAGCATGCCCTTGACCGGCCTCGCGGTCAGCGACTGCGCGTAGGAGGCCCACCGCACCGTGATCGGCTCCGGCCGGCGGACGTCGCCGTGCAGGATCGGCGGGCGGGTGCAGCGCGAGCCGTACGACTGAACCCAACCGTGGCTGGTCACCGCGAAGCCGTCGAGGTGCTCGGTGAAGTACTGCACCATGTCGTTGCGCTCCGGCTCACCGTGCACGAGCACGTCCAGCCCGAGCCGCTCCTGCAGGGCGACGACCTCTCTGATCTCGGCCCGGACCCGCTCCTCGTACGCCGCCTCGTCCAGTTCCCCCGCGGCCAGCGCCGCGCGGGCCGCCCGCAGCTCCCCGGTCTGCGGGAACGAACCGATCGTGGTGACCGGGAGGGGCGGCAGCCGCAGATGCGCGGCCTGCGCCGCCGCCCGCACCGGGTACGGGCTCCGGCCCGTCCGCTCTCCCATCGGAGCCGGGGCCGGAGCGGGAACGGCGACCGAAGCCGAAGCCGAAGCCGGAGCGGGAACGGCGACCGGGGCAGGGGCGGAGACCGGAACCGCCGGGGAACCCGGAGCGGAGGCCGAGGCCAGCAGGTCCGCCAGTTCCACGACCTCGGCCACCTTCTGGTCCGCGAAGGCCAGGCGCCGCCGCAGCGCGGGGTCGAGCCCCGTCTCCGCGTCCAGGTCGTACGGGACGTGCAGCAGCGAGCACGAGGTGCTCACCACCACCCGCCCGGCGTGCTCCCGTACGGCCAGCAGCGCGCCCAGCGCCCGCTCCCGGTCGGTGCGCCACACGTCGCGCCCGGACACCACCCCCGCGACGACGGTCTTCCCGGCGAGGGCGCCGAGGCCGGCGGGGTCCCCGTGCACCAGGTCCACGCCGACCGCCTCGACCGGGGTGTCCGCGAGGACCGGCAGCGCCTCGCCGAGCCCTCCGAAGTACGAGGCGACCAGCAGGGAGGGCCGGTCGGCCAGGGATCCGAGCCGCTCGTAGGCGGTCCGGACGGCGGCGAGCTCCGCCGCGCCGAGGTCGGTCACGAGCGCGGGTTCGTCCAGCTGCACCCAGCCGACGCCCTCGGCGGCGAGTGTCGCGAGCAGCCGCTCGTACACACAGAGCACGTCGGCCAGCCGGTCCAGCGGGGCGAACCCGGCGGGAGCGCCGGGAGCCACCTCCGCCAGCAGCAGGAACGTCACCGGGCCGATCACCACGGGCCGCGTCTCCAGGCCCAGGTCGCGCGCCTGCCGTACCTCCGAGACGGGCTTGGCGGCGGAGAGCCCGAAGGCGGTGTCCGGGCCGATCTCCGGGACGATGTAGTGGTAGTTGGTGTCGAACCACTTGGTCATGCGCAGGGGCGCGACGCCGTCGGTGCCGCGGGCCATGGCGAAGCAGGTGTCCTCGTCGGTGGTGGAGCGGTACCTCTCGGGCACCGCGCCGAGCAGGAGCGCGGTGTCGAGCACCTGGTCGTACAGGGAGAAGGTGTTGGACGGCAGGGCCTGCAGGCCGAGGCCGGCCAGGCGCCGCCAGGCGCGCTCGCGCAGCCCGGCCCCGGTGCGGCGCAGCTCGTCCAGGGTGGAGCGGCCGTCCCAGTAGGACTCCAGCGCACGTTTCAGCTCCCGGCCGGGTCCGATCCGTGGGTAGCCGAGGATCGTGGCGGCGGGGAACGGCTGCGGTCGTGCGGCGGTCATGCGGTCTCCCGATGGTCGAAGCGTGCCGGATGCCGGGAATCCTGCCTGCACCCGGACCGTCCCGGCGGGATCCATTGATCCCGCTTATGGGTGGAGCCGGGACCCGGCCGTCGTCCGCCGCGACATCCGAGCCCGAGGTCTTCCCGCCGAAGGGCGATCATCGACTCTGCTTATCGACGCTTGCCGGGCGTCCGCTGCCCGGGCGCAGGCGCAGGCCCGGGCGCAGGCGCGGGCGTGGGTGCGGCCGTACCCGCTTCCCGGTGCGGTCAGGACCGGGGAGGAGGAGGGAGTGGGGAGGGTCCGTCCGCGGGTCGGGAAAAAATCCTGGAACTCGCCGTAACAAATCACCGGGTTCGCGACTCTCATCTGTTGACCGCAACGAGAGGAACGAAAATGAGTGACTTCGCCACCACCGCCTTCATCGACGCCGACGGCAACGGTTTCGTCGACACCGAGTGGGTGGACGTCACCGGTGACGGTTACGCCGACCAGGAGAACTACGACCTCAACGGCGACGGCTACACCGACGTCACCTACAACGACTACAACGGCGACGGCTACGCCGACGAGGCGCTGGTCGACCTGGACGGCGACGGGGTGGCCGACTACGCCGAGACCGCCGGCCCCTTCTCCGTCTGACCAGCGGATCCCTCCGTCTGATCACCGGATCCGGCACGGGTCCGCCTGATCGCACAGGGGGGAGCGTCCCCGCCGGAGGCTGGGATTCTTCGCCGTCGACAGACGGCCAGGACCGCGGCGCCTCAGGACCGCGGCGCCTCAGGACCGCGGCGCTTCAGGACCGCGGCGCCCACGCCGCGCCTGCGCCGGGTCCAGAAAAATCTTGTAATCCACCGTAACAAAATCCCGCGTTCGCCACTCTCATCTAACGAACACCACGAAAGAAGGACAAAATGAGCGACTTCACCGCTGCTTTCTTCGACGTCAACGGCGACGGCGCCACCGACGCCCAGTGGGCGGACGTCAACGGCGACGGCTACAGCGACGTGGAGAACTACGACACGAACGGCGACGGCGCCTCCGACGTCGAGTGGATCGACACCAACAGCGACGGCGTCGCCGACCAGGAGAACTACGACACCAACGGCGACGGCCGCACCGACGTCACCTACAACGACCTCGACGGCGACGGCTACGTCGACGAGACGCTGGTCGACCTGGACGGCGACGGCGTCGCCGACTACACCGAGGGACCCTTCCGCGCCTGAGCGGGCCTCGATCCGCAGAGATCGTGAATTCCGCGCGGCGCCCGCTTCAGGGCAGCCACTCCTGCAGCCCGGCGAGGTGGCCGAGTTCCGACTCGACGCGCCGCCTGTCGTCGGCGGTGAGATCCAGACCCCGCAGCTCGGCGGCCCACGGCTCGGTGGGCTCGCCGAGGACCGTGGCGAGATCGACGAGGTGGCACAGGGCGATGGCCCGTTCGGCCGCCGGGGCGTCCGCGCCGTGCCTGCGCACCCCGGACTTGAGCGCGCGGAAGGCCTGCAGGTCGTCGTTCTTGAACTCGCGCAGGATCCGGGCGTTGTCGAGCGTCTTGGCCAGGCCCGTCAGCCGCTTCGAACCGCCGTACTCCAGCTCGACCGGCTCGTCGCGCTGGATGAAGGTGATGGAGTTCCCGGACGGGTCGACCAGCGTGAACCGGGACGCGCCCGGCCGGTAGCGGGTGATCCGCGGCAGGCCGGAGCTCAGCACCTTCCCGTGGACGCGGCGCATCGCCGCGGCGAACGCCGCGTGGTACGGGGCCACGGCGTCGACCATGACCAGGCAGCCTCCCGACTCCTCCCGGGCCGGGTCCAGCCCTTTGGGCGCCGGGCCGAAGTCCAGCTGGAAGCCGCTCCACCGCAGCATGAGATAGACATAGGGCCTGCTCTGCCTGTAGACCGCCTCGAACCCCAGCGACTCATAGAACGCCAGGGTCTCCTCCACCGACGCGCACGGCATCAGCGGCACCGTCGTCTCGTTCGGCCGAACCGCGGGCTCAGTCATGTCGTTCCACCTTCCGGATCGTCCGGCGATCTTCCGGGTCGTCCGGCGATGCTCGCACCCCGCAGCGGACCTCGCATATGGATCGTTCCACATCGGTACGGCCCGGCCTGCGCCGCTCGGTCGCCTGGCGGGTGATCGGCGTGGAACCCGGCCGGTGGCGGCCCGGCCCGGTCTCCCCGCTTCACCGGGCACCCGTCCGAGGTGCCGGACGACGGTGTTCGCCGCCGTCAGGTCCGAAAACCGCTGTCAGGTCCGAAAACCGCGATGAAATGAGAAGCACCCAAGGCATAAGGTCCCGGTATGAACCGGACCATCACCGGCGAGCAGCGGACCGCCCGCCTGGCCCTCGCCGCGGCGGGCGCCACCGTCATCCTGTGGGCCTCGGCCTTCGTCTCGATCCGCAGCGCGGGTGAGCACTACTCACCGGGCGCGCTGGCGCTGGGGCGGTTGCTGGTGGGCTCCCTGGTGCTCGGCGCCATCCTGGCGGTGCGGCGCGAGGGATGGCCGGCGCGCGCCGCCTGGCCGGGCATCGCCGGCTCCGGCATCCTCTGGTTCGGCCTCTACATGGTCGCGCTCAACTGGGGCGAGCGGGAGGTGGACGCCGGCACGGCGGCCATGATCGTCAACATCGGCCCGATCCTCATCGCCCTGCTCGGCGGGCTGCTGCTCGGTGAGGGGTTCCCGTCCCGGCTGCTGGCCGGCATGGCCGTGTCGTTCGCCGGAGCGGTCGTGGTGGGCGTCTCGATGTCCGGCGGCGGGGAGTCCTCCGTGCTCGGTGTGCTGCTCTGCCTGGCGGCGGCCGTGCTGTACGCCGCGGGGGTGGTCTGCCAGAAGCCCGCGCTGCGCCACGGTTCGGCGCTCCAGGTGACCACGTTCGGGTGTGTCGTCGGGACGGTGGCGTGCCTGCCGTTCGCGGGGCCGCTCGCCGCCGAGCTCCCGGAGGCCCCCCTCTCCGCCACCCTGAACATGGTCTACCTCGGCGTGTTCCCGACGGCGCTCGCCTTCACCACCTGGGCGTACGCGCTGGCCCGGACGACGGCGGGGAAGATGGGCGCGACGACCTACATCGTCCCGGCCCTGGTGGTGCTGATGTCGTGGCTCGTCCTCGACGAGGTGCCCGGGTGGCTGACCGCGGCGGGCGGCGCGCTCTGCCTGGCCGGGGTGGCCGTCTCCCGGGGAGGGGCGGGAGCGGCGGTCCGGCGGCTCCGGGGACGGGACGCTCCGGCGGAGGCGGCGGCTCCGCGCTCCTGACGTCGCCCTCGGCGCCCCGTGCTCTGACGTTCCGTGCTCCTGACGTTCCTGAGCACTGGTCCGTACGGTTCCCGGAGGCCCTCCGGAGGATTCGCCGGATTTCATCTGTCTGTCCTGTCACAACGGCACGGGCGGATGTGTCCAACCAGGGTGAGAAGCGTTCCCCTGCGGAAGGACACAGTGATCATGAATACCGTCGAGGTCCTCGACTCCCACCTGGCCTACACCGAGACCGGCGAGGGCGAGGCGGTGGTGTTCCTGCACGGCAACCCCACCTCCTCGCACATCTGGCGGAACGTGGTCCCGCACGTCGCGGACCGGGCGCGCTGCCTGGCCCCCGACCTGATCGGCATGGGCTCCTCCGGCAAGCCGGACATCGCCTACCGCTTCGCCGACCACGCCCGCTACCTGGACGCGTGGTTCGACGCCCTCCGGCTGGACCGGGCCGTGCTGGTCGGCTACGACTGGGGCGGCTCGCTCGCCCTGGACCTGGCGGCCCGCCATCCCGGGCGGGTCCGGGGCGTGGCGCTGCTGGAGGCGTTCGTGCGGCCCATGACCTGGGCGGAGTATCCGGCCCAGGCGGTCCCGCTCTTCCAGGCGCTGCGCACCCCGGGGGAGGGCGAGCGGATGGCGCTGGAGGAGAACTGGTTCATCGAGACCGCCCTGCGCGCCACCAACCCCGGCATCTCCGACGCCGACCTGGCCGTCTACCGGACCCCTTACCCGGATCCCGCCTCCCGGCGCCCGCTGCTGCAGTGGCCCCGTGAGATCCCGCTGGACGGCGAACCGGCCGACGTGCGGGACCGTTTCCTCGCCTACGGTGGATGGATGGCCGACACCCCGGACGTGCCGAAGCTCCTGCTCACCGTCGAACCGGGCAGCCTGATCTCCCCGGAGATCGTGGCCTGGTGCCGCGCGAACGTGGCGGGGCTCGAGGTCGAGGGCATCGGCCCGGCCGGGCACCACGCTCCCGAGGACCGGCCGGACGAGATCGGCCGGGCGGTCGCTCGCTGGCTGGCCCGGCATCGGCTGACCGCCGCTCCGGAGGCCGGTGTGCGCGGGATCGCCGCTTCGGAGGCCGCCGCTCCAGAGGCCGCTGCTTCAGAGGCCGCTGCTTCAGAGGCCGCCGCCTTGAGGGCCGGTGCGGGCGAGGCCGCCGCTCCGCAGGCCGGTGTGCGCGAGGCGGCCCGGTGAGCGCACCCGAGGACGAGACAGCGCTCGTCGGCCGGGCGGTCGGCGGGGACGCGGAGGCACTGGAAGAGGTCGTCCGCCGCGTCCAGGACCCCGTCTACCGCCTCGCCCTGCGCATGGCCGGACGGCCCGCCGACGCCGAGGACGCCGCCCAGGAGATCCTGATCCGCGTGGTCACCCGGTTGTCCTCCTGGCGGGCGGAGGCCTCGCTGGTCACCTGGGCGTACCGGATAGCGGTGAATCACCTCCTGAACCTGCGCCGGACGGCCTACGAGCACCGCGGCATCACCTTCGAGGTCCTCGGCGAGAACCTGGCCGAGGGGCTGGCCGCCGCCGACCACCGGGGCCCCGAGGCCGAACTGCTCGCCGAGGAGGTACGGCTCGGCTGCACACAGGCGATGCTGCAGTGCCTCGACCGGTCCGAACGCGTCGCCTACGTGCTCGGTGAGATCTTCGAGCTCCCCGGTGAGCAGGCGGGATGGATCCTGGAGATCAGTCCCGCCGCCTACCGCAAGCGGCTGGAGCGGGCCCGCAAGCGCATCCGCGCGTTCATGTCGGCCACCTGCGGGCTCGTCAGCCGGGACGCGGCCTGCCGGTGCGCCCGGCGGGTGGAGAGCGCGATCGCCCACGGCCGCGTCGACCCGCGCAGACCGGTGTTCGCCGGTCACGCCACCACGGGCCCCCGTCCCGGCTTCGACCGTCCCGACTCCGGCCGTCTCGGCGCCGGCCGTCCCGGCTCCGATCGCCCCGGCTCCGATCGCCCCGGCTCCGATCGCCCCGCCACGGGCACGCGTGCCGTCCGGGTTCCCGCCGACGCGGTCGCGGGCCGGCCCGGAGCGGCCGCCGTCGCCGACGGAGCCCGGCAGATGCGCCGCCTGCACGACGCCGCCACGGTCATGCGGAGCCACCCCTCCTATGCCGCCCCGCGCGCCCGGTCCGAGGCGGTGCTCTCGCTCCTGCGCTCCGGCCGCTATCCCCTCCTGTCGGCCGGGTCCGGCGGCTGACCGGCGGGGAGGTGGCGGTGGCCGGGTCCGGGATGGCCATACTGGCGTGTGGAACCCGGACCGCCGCTGCGGGACGTGCGCTGCTTCGTGCTCGTCGCCCGCCATCTCGGCTTCTCGCGTGCCGCGGCGGAGCTGCGCATGTCCCAGCCCGCGGTGAGTCAGGCGGTCGGCCGCCTCGAACGTTCCCTGGGCGTCCGGCTGTTCGACCGGAACAGCCGCGAGGTCGGGCTCTCCACGGTGGGCAAGGCGCTGCTGCCGTACGCCGAGGCGATGCTGGAGTCGGCCGCCGCCTTCGCCGAGGAGGCGGCGCGGCTGGCCGCACCCGGCGAGCCCGTGGTGCGCCTGGCCTACGCGCCGCTCGCCGGGACGCTGGCCGCGCGGACCGCCCGCAGGCTGGCCCGGCGCAGGCCGCCGGTCGGCGTCGAACTCCGGCAGGCCGGGTGGAGGGCCGCGACGACGGCGCTGGCGGCGGGCGAGGTGACCGCGGCCGTCATCGGCGCGCCGTTCCCGCGCGGGCTGGCGACGGCGGCCCGGTTCCATGTGGCGGTCGGCCACCTGGCCGTGCCCGCGGACGACCCGCTGGCGCGCCTGCCGGAGGTCCGGCTGGACCGGCTCGGACGGCACCGGGTCATCCTGCCGCGCGACCGGCCGCCCGGTGGCGTGTGGGCGCGGCTCGCCGCCCTGCTCCCCGGGCCGCACCGGCACCACGTCGTGCCCGGCGGCATCGACGACTTCGCGGCCGCGCTGGACCTGGTCGCGGCGGGGAACGGCCTGCTGGCCGCGCCCGACCCGCTGGTGCGGACGGTCCGCCGCGACGACGTGCGCTTCGTCCCGCTGGACGGTGCGGACCTGCGGATGACGTACGGCCTGGCGTGGTCGCCCGAGCGCGTCTCACCCGAGCTGATGGCCCTGGTCCAGGCCGTGCAGGAGACGCTGTGGACCCGGTAGGGGCCGGTGCGCACCGCCGGCCGGAGGGCTGCTTCCGCGCTTCCGAGCCCGTTCGACCGTGGTGACCGTTCGGCCGCGGCGGTAACTGTTCGGCCGTGGTGATCGGTCGACAGCGCTGCGGCGCGACGGCCGTGGGCCGCCGCGCCGCAGGTGTGGTGTTCCAGGTGTCCGGGGTCAGCCCGCGCTGCAGGATACCGTCGGCCAGGTCCAGTTGCCGTTGTGCTGGATCGTCACGCCGAAGCTGTTGCCGCTGCCGTTGGGCCGGGCGGTCAGCACCTGGGAGCTGGGGTAGCTCGCGCTGATGTTCCAGGTGCCGAGGACCTTGGCGGGGGACGGGACGTTCATCGTCACGGTCCAGTTGCTCGAACCGCTGACCGAGACGTTGAGGTTGTACCGGTCGCTCCACTGCTGACCCGCGGAGAGCGACGCGGTGCAGCCGCCACCGCCGCCGCCGTTGTTGCCCCCGCCGCCGTTGTTGCCGCCCCCGCCGTTGTTGCCTCCGCCGGAGGAAGTGCCCAGCGTGATGTTGGAGCTCCCGCTGCTCTGGTAGCCCTCCGTCGCCATGATCATGTAGTCGTGGCTGCCCAGGTTCATCCCGTGACGGGCCCACGCGTCGAAGTGGTTGCCGGAGGTGATGGTGCCGCCCGTCTTCTTCGACTGCCGGACGCTCCAGAACTGCTTGAAGGTCCGGGTGCCCTCGATGGAGGGGGCGTTGGTCCGCGTCGTCTCGTAGATGTCGTACGTGCCGCCGTCGCTGGTGACCGTGCCCTTGTACGTCCCCGTGGGCCGGTAGGTGCCCCAGTTGTCGACGATGTAGTACTCCACGAGCGGGTTCCTCGTCCACCCGTAGAGCGTCAGGTACGCGTTGCCGGACGGGTTGAAGGTGCCCGAGTAGGACACGGTCCGGCGGCCGCCGGTGCTCCAGCCCTTGCCGGCGACGAAGTTCCCGGTGTTGCGCCACGACGTGCTGTAGTTGCCGCCGGATCCCAGGTCCATGGAGACCGTTCCGGGGCTGTCGGTCCAGAACGAGTAGAAGTAACCGTTGTTGTTGCCGGTCTGGTTCGAGGATATGGGCGCGGCCGCGCTGGCGCTGCCGGGCAGCATCGCGGTGGCCGCGGCCAGCGCCACGGCGCAGACGCCGCGGGCGAACAGCCTGGCGCGGCCGGCTCTGCGGCTCTTCGGGTGGGCGGGGGCGTCGTTCATGGGGGCGTTTCCTCCTCGTGAAGGCCCGCGGGGGACTGCCGGTGGGATACGACCCGGTGCGGGCGGCCGGGGTGACGGCCGCCGCGCGCCGGCGTCGTACGGCTCGGCGGAGGTCGGCCGGTCGTCGTGCGGTCGGCGACCGGGGGCCGGGCCACGGCCGGTGGCCGGGATCGGCAGGGGCCGGGGCTGCCGATGGCGACAGTGTTCGCCCCGGTTCTGAAAGTTGTCAATTAACTCCGAAATTTTCGGAGTCATGATCCCAGTCAAGGGCCTTCGAGAGGAGTGCTCTACCTGTGGTTCCGCACCAAGGAACCGATCAGAGCTGAATATCGGTGATGAAAATTTCAGACATCTCCTTGATTATGCTGCGCGAGGTGTGGCGGGAGAGAAGGACGTTCCCGGTCGGGCGGCAGGCCGGGCTGCAGGTCGAGTGGCCGATCAGGCGTCCCGGCGGCGGAGTGCCAGATGGCCGCCGAGGAGCGCGGCGGCGGTCCAGAGCGCCAGGAGGGCCATCCCGGTCCACGGGCCGTAGGGACGACCGAACCGGGGATCCCCCGGCGGGCCGGTGAGGTGCATGACCACCGTTCCGAGCTGGTCCGGCAGGAACTGCGTGACGGTCTTCACCTTCGGGATGTTGCCGAGCCCCTGCGAACCGAGGAAGAGCAGCGGGAGCAGGACTCCCAGCGAGAGCGCGGAACCGCGCAGCATCGTCGCCACTCCCGTCGCGAACAGGGTGATGAGCGTCAGGTAGAGGCTCGCGCCGATCATGGCCTCCACCGCCCCGTCCGCGCCGACGGAGACGCCCTGCGGCCCGAGCGCCGCCTGGGACACCAGGAACGCGGCCGGTACGGTGACCAGCGAGAAGCCTAGGAGCAGCGGTACCTCGGCGAGCAGCTTGCCGCCGTAGAACAGGCCGCGCCGGGGCACCGCCGCCAGGGAGGAGCGGATCGTCCCGGAGGAGTACTCCCCGCCCATCGCGAGCACCCCGAAGGCCACCAGGGGGAGCTGGCCGAGGGTCAGGCTGTAGAAGGCGGCGAAGAGCGGATCGAAGGGCCTCTCCGGGTCGGGCTTCATGTCGGCGAAGGTCAAGCCGATCAGGTGGGCGAGGCCGACGCTGAGGGCGAAGGCCAGGAGAAGGAGCCAGAAGGTCGACCGTACGGTCCGCAGCTTGACCCATTCGGCGGCGATGGCCGCCCGCACGGCGGCCGCCGGTGTGCTCACCGGTCCGCACCCCCCGCCCGGTACTCCACGGACTCACCGGTGAGCCGCATGAACGCCTCCTCCAGGGAGGCCGTCCGCGTGCCGACCTCGTGCACTGTCAGACCGCCGGCCGCGGCCAGCTCGCCGACCTTCGCGGCCTCGGTCCCGTGGGCTTCCAGCGCGCCGTCCGCCGCCTGCCGTACCGGGATCCCGGCCTCGGCCAGCACGTCGCGCATGCGCTCCGGCTGCGGCGTGCGAATCCGGACGTACGAGCGGGAGTTCGCCTCGATGAACTCGGGCACAGTGGTGTCGGCGAGCAGCCGTCCGCGGCCGATCACGATCAGGTGGTCCGCCGCGAGGGCCGTCTCACCCATCAGGTGGCTGGAGACGAACACCGTGCGGCCCTCGGCGGCCATTCCCCTCATGAGCCGCCGGATCCACAGGACGCCCTCGGGGTCCAGCCCGTTGACCGGCTCGTCGAACAGCAGCACCGGGGGGTCGCCGAGCAGCGCCGCGGCGATGCCGAGCCGCTGGGACATGCCCAGGGAGAAACCCCCGGCACGTCTCCCGGCCACGCCCTCCAGGCCCGTCAGCTCCAGGACCTCCCGCACCCGGGCCGCCGGGATCCGGTTGCTCCGCGCCAGCCAGAGCAGATGGTGGCGGGCGCTGCGGCCGCCGTGCACGGCTCCGGCGTCCAGCAGCGCCCCGACGTGGCGCAGCGGTTCGGGCAGGTCCCGGTAGCGCCGCCCGCCGATGAGGACGTGGCCCGCGGTGGGGCGGTCGAGGTCCAGCATCATCCGCATCGTGGTGGACTTGCCGGCGCCGTTCGGCCCGAGGAAGCCGGTCACCCGGCCGGGCCGTACCGCGAAGGACAGCTCGTCGACCGCGACCGTGCCGCCGTATCTCTTGCTGAGGTTGCGTACTTCGATCACCCGGCCGACGCTACGGACGGGGCCGGCTCCGGGCAGTCTCCGAAAGTCGCCGGTCCCGTCCTCGAAAGTCGTCTTCCGCCGACGGGAACCGCTCCGCCGATGGGAACCGCTCCACCGGCCGGAGCCCGGCGATCGCCACCCGCGCGGAGAGTGCCGGGAACGTACCCTGCTCCCCATGGGCCGACATCTCCTCGCCGCCGCCGTGGTCATGACCGACACCGTGCTGCTGACGGCCGTCCACAGAGGCGACCCGCTCCTGTGGGCGGTGCCGGTGTACGCCTCGGCCGCGGCCCTGGTGACCGTGCTCCGCCGCCGGTCCCCGCTCGCCGCCCTCGTGGCCGCGACGGTGCTCGCCACCCTGTCCGGAGGAGGGTACGCCCTGCTGCTGTGGGCCTCCTACCAGGCCGGGCGCGCGATGCTCTCCCGGTGGGGCACGGCCGTGGCCGTCGGCGCCGGCTTCGGCGGCTTCGGCGTGCAGTTCGCGGCCCGGCAGTCGGACCCCCGGATGCTCCCCCACCTCGCCGCCACCTGCCTCGTGTTCGTGGCGCTGCCGCTGCTGGCCGGGCGGTACCTCGCCCAGCACGAGCGGTTGCTGTCGGCGCTCGACCGGCACAACCGCGAGCTCCGGGGCAACCGGGAACTGCTCGCGCAGCGGGAGCGGCTGCGCGAGCGGCTGCGGATCGCCCGGGAGATGCACGACTCCCTCGGCCGCCGGCTCAGCCTGGTCTCGGTCCAGGCGGCGGCGCTGGAGGTCTCACCGCTCCCGCCGGAGCAGCGCCGGGCCGTGCTGCGACTGGCGGAGGCGGCACGCGGCGCCATGGACGAGCTCCACGGACTGGTCGGGGAACTGCGCACGGAGGACGAGGCGCACGGGCGTTCCTCGCCCGGAGTGGAGGGGATCGGCGCGGTGGTGGCGGAGTTCCGGGCGGCCGGGGCGGCGGTGGAGCTGCGACGGCGCGGGGAGCCCCGGCCGCTCTCCCCGGCGGCCGGGGAGGCGGCGTACCGGGTGGTCGAGGAGGGGCTGACCAACGCGGCCAAGCACGCCCCGGGGCGGCCGGTCACGGTGAGCGTCGAATGGGAACCGGACGCGCTGCTGCTCACCGTCGTCGACGCCCTCCCTGGACCCCCGGACCGGCACGACGCCCCGGACCTGCTGAATCTCCCGGGGCCCTCAGGGCTCCCGGCCTCCGGCGCCGGATACGGCCTGACCGGGCTGGACGAGCGGGCACGGTCGGCCGGGGGGTTCCTGGACCACGGGCCCCGTCCCGGCGGAGGGTTCCGGCTCTTCGCGATGCTGCCCGTGCTGGGCACCGACGCCGCAGGGGAGGCCGGGACCGTGCCGGAGGGCACCGAGGAGGGCGGGGGACCGCCCGGCCGCGTCCGCACGGTCGCCGCCGGGGCGGCCACCGCGGTCCTGATGTTCGTGCTGCTGCCCGCGATCATGCTGCTGGGAGTGGGCTGAGATGACCGGAGGAGCGGTGGGCGGGGGGACCGGCGGGGTGATCAGGGTGCTGGTCGCCGACGACGAACCGCTGATCACGGCCGGGATCCGCACCGTGCTGGAGTCGGCGGGCGGCATCGAGGTCGTCGCGCAGGCGGGCGACGGCAGGGCGGCCGTGGAGGAGGCGCTCAGGCACCGCGTCGACGTGGCGCTGGTGGACATCGACATGCCGGTGCTGGACGGGCTGAGCGCGGTCGGCGAACTGCGCAGGAGACTGCCCGGACTTCGGACCGTGGTGCTCACCGCCTTCGGCGCCGAGCCGAACGTGCTGCGCGCGCTGCAGCACGGCACGTCGGGGTTCGTGCTGAAGAACTGCACCCCGGAGGAGCTGATCCACGCGGTCCGCGCGGCGCACCGCGGTGACGCCTACCTCTCCCCGGCGGTGACCCGGATGGTGCTGGGCATGGTCACACCGGTGGAGGCCCGGCGCCGCAGGGAGGCGGCCGAACGGCTGGCGACGCTGGCGCCCCGTGAGGCGGAGGTCCTGGGCCTGGTCGCCGAAGGCCTGTCCAACGCCGCGATCGGCCTGCGGCTGAACATGAGCGAGGCGACCGTCAAGACCTACGTGAGCCGCGTCCTGACCAGGCTCCGCTGTGCCAACCGGGTCCAGGCCGCCCTGCTCGCCCGTGATGCCGGCCTCCCTCCCGGCGGACCGGGGACCACGGATCAGGGATCTCACCCCTCCTTGAGGACCTCCACCCGGTAGCGCCCGTCACCGTCGCGGTGGGCACCCTGGATGATGCCGCGCCGTTCCGGGTAGGCGGCCACGACGCGGGCGGGGATGCCCCGGTCCAGCGGCCCGTGGCTGCCTCGGCGCGTGGGCGGGCGACCGCCACCTTGACCGGGTCGAGCAGGCGGCAGCCTCTGGAGTCCCGACGGAGTCGCCCTTTCTGACAACCCTCTGTGACTGTGTGACGTCCAACGGTGACGATCCCCTCATGTCTGGAGCGCTCCCTTGCGTAGACGCGTCTTCATCTCCGCCGTTCTCGCCGCCCCGATGGCACTCGTCCCGCTCGCCGCCCGGGCCGCGGTCGCGGCGGACGTCCGGATCACCGTCATCTGCTGCGACCCGCCCGGACCCGGCCGCGGCGGGCCCGGCGACCCCGGCGGTGTCGACGGCGAGCACGCGATCGCCGGGAGCCCCGGGAGCGCCGGGAGCGCCGGGAGCGCTGGAAGCGCCGCCCGGAGGGCGATAGGCCCGGCCGGCCGGAGCCCGCGGGACCCGGGCCTCCGCCACGTCTTCGGTGAGGCCGCCCTACGCGCCGGCGAGCACCTCGTCGTCCGCGCCGGACGGGGCCGCGGCGGCCGCCCGGGCGCGTCGCGTCACGAGACGGCCTCTCCTCCGGTCCTCCCGTCACCCGGGATCTCCTCGACCACGGTGACGTCGGTGAGTCCGGAGATCGTCAGGACGGGGACGAGCAGCGGGTTGGCGATGAGCCGGATACGCGGCGCGTGGGCGAACAGGACGGTCAGACCGGCGCTGTCGAGATAGTCGACCGCGCTGAGGTCGACGACCAGAGTGCTGTCGTCGGCGGACCGGGCCAGGGCGGCGTCCAGGGTGCCCGCGTTGCTCATGTCGATCTCACCGGTGACGGCGAGGACCGGGCGACCGTCGGACCGCTCCGAGGTGACCAGGGTCAGCGGGGTGTTCATCTGGTGATCCTCGCATGCATGTCGACGGTGGTCCCGGCGGCACCGGGTTCGATGGTGACGTGGTGCATCAGGGCGCGCATCAGCGCGACGCCCCGGCCGCGATGGGGATTGGCCTCGGGTTGCGGGGGCTTCCAGCGGCCGGTGTCGGCGACGGTCAGGTGCAGGTCGCGGGCGGTGGCCACCGCCCGCAAGCGGATCATGTGGCCGGGGGCGTGCCGGTGGCCGTGCTCGATGGCGTTGGCGCAGGCTTCCCCGGCCGCGACGAGAACGTTCTGGATCATCGACGGGTTGAGCTCGCAGCGGCTCAGCCAGTCGCGCAGGGCGGTGCGCACCGGCGCGAGCTGGCTGGACTCGGCGGGGAAGGCCACCTCCAGCGGCGCGGGCTGGCGGTACAGCACCAGGGCGACGTCGTCGTTGAAGCCGCTGTCCGGTGCCAGGCGGGTCATGACGTGGGTCGCCAGGTCCTCGATGGGGGTGGACCGGCCGTCCTGGACGGCGGCGCCGGCCTGGTCGATCCCGGCGGTCAGCGGACGCCGGCGGCGCTCGACCAGGCCGTCGGTGTACAGCAGCAGGGTGGAGCGGGCCGGCATGGTGCACCCGGCCTCGGGCCGGGGATGGCCGGGGCGTACGGCCAGCGGGGTGGAGCGGCCGCCCTCCAGCAGCAGCGTGGTGCCGTCGGGGTGGGCCAGGATGCCGGGGGGATGCCCGGCGCTGGAGTAGACGAGCTCACCGGTGGCGGTGTCCAGGACACCGCAGAACACGGTGGTGCACTTGGCGCCCGGGACGAGGGCGGCGAACCGGTCGAGGGCGCCGAGCACCTGGGCGGGACCGGCGTCCTGCAGCAGCAGCGCGCGGCAGGCGCTGCGCAGCTGTCCCATGACGGCCGCGGCCTCCAGGCCCCGTCCCACGCAGTCGCCGACCACGACGGCGATGCGGTCGCCGGACAACGGCACGATGTCGTACCAGTCGCCGCCGACCTCCAGCGGGCGGGTGGCCGGCTCGTAGCGGACGGCGAAGCCGTCGGGCAGCCGGGACGGGCCGAGGATGGCGCGCTGGAGGGCGACGGCGGCCTCGCGCTGCTGGTCGAGCTGGTGGGCCCGGTGCAGGCCCTGGCCGAGGCGGCCGGTCAGCAGCGCCAGCAGGGTCTGGTCCTCGGCGGTGAAGGGCCGCATCTGGTCCAGGTCGATCCAGACGGCCAGCAGCCCGCCGGGGTGCTCCAGGGTGATGCCGGCGCCACCGGCCTCGTCGGCGAGCGGACGCAGCGGCGGATGACCGCGCAGCTCCGTGATCCTCTCGCGGAGGTCCTCCGGCAGGTCCTGCCAGCGGAGGCCGGCCGAGCCGGGGACCGTCAGCACCGGCCGGTCGGCGTCCTCCTGCCACAGTGCGGCCAGGACCCGCCGGGCGTGCCAGACGTCCCGCAGTTCCTCCAGCGCCCCGGACAGGGTGTCGGACAGGCTGCCGGCCTGGGAGATGCGCATGCTCAGCGCGGCCAGCGCGCTCTCGCGCTGCACCAGGTAGTGCTCGGCGGTGACGTCGCGCATGGTGCCCACGATCCGGCGGCGGCCGGTGTCGGGATCGGTGACGTCGTTGAAGGTGACCGCGACCCAGACCTGGTGGCCGTCGCGGTGGGTGACGGGGATGACGCAGCTGCCCCTGCCCTCGCTGACCAGCTGGGCGAAGGCCTCGCCCACCATCGCGTGGGCCTGGGGGTCCTCGGCCTCGTCCGGCCACCACGGGTGCAGCGGGGTGTAGGGCAGTCCTTCGGGTCCGTAGCCGAGGATGTCGGCGAACGCCGCGTTGATCTCGACGACGGCGCCGCTCTCGTCGGCGACGAAGAACGCCTCCTGCAGTGATTCGATCATGGCGCTGCGCCACCGGGCGTGGTGGTTGCGCATCCGCGCCAGCTCGACGTTCGCCCGCACCCGGGCCAGCAGCTCGGCGGCGGAGAACGGCTTGACCAGGTAGTCGTCCGCGCCCGCCTCCAGGCCTTCGATGGAGGCCTCCTGCCCGGCGCGGGCCGACAGGAGCAGGACCGGCACCCCGGCGGTACGCGGGTCGGCACGGAGCGCGGCCACCAGCTGCAGGCCGTCCAGACGCGGCATCATCACGTCGCTGACGAGCAGGTCCGGCGGGTCGGCGCGCACCGCCTCCAGCGCGGCCCGGCCGTCGTTCACCAGGGTGACCTGGTAGGACTGTCGCAGCAGCCGCGCCAGGTAGTCACGCATGTCGGCGTTGTCGTCGGCGATCAGCACCCGCGCCGGGGCGCCGCCGTCCGGCGCCGGGGAGGGCGCGGCGGCGGAGACGCCGAGGGCGGCCGCCTCCCGAGGCGCCGTGCCGTCCGCGGGGAGCCAACGCAGGGCTTCCTCGACGAACGGATCGGCGGTGGCCGGGCCCGGCTCCGCGGCTCCGGCCGGGACCAGGGCGTCGGCCGGCAGATGACCGGGCCCCAGGGGCAGCCGGATGGTGAAGGTCGTGCCCTCGCCCTCGACGCTGTCGGCGGTGATGGTGCCGCCGTGCAGGCCGACCAGCTCCTTCACCAGCGCCAGTCCGATGCCGCTGCCCTCGTTGGAGCGGGAGCGGGCGCTCTCGATGCGGTGGAAGCGCTCGAACAGGCGCGGCAGCTCGTCGGCGGGCACCCCGATGCCGGTGTCGGCGACCGTGACGACGGCGTGGCCGTCACGGTGGCGCAGGCGGACGCCGATGGAGCCGTGGAAGGTGAACTTCAGGGCGTTGCTCAGCAGGTTGAGCACCACCTTCTCCCACATGCCCCGGTCGATGTAGACCGGTTCGGCCAGCGGCGGGCAGTCCACCTCGAAGGCCAGGCCGGCCTTGTCGACCGCGGAGCGGAAGACGCTGGCCAGCTCGGCGGTCACGGCGGCCAGGTCCACCGGCTCGTAGCGGGCCTGCATGCGGCCCGCTTCGATGCGGGAGAAGTCGAGCAGGGTGTTGACCAGCTTGCCCAGGCGCAGCCCGTTGCGGTGGACGATCTCCAGCTCCTCGCGCACCTGCGCGTCGGCGTCCCGCAGGCGGCTGCGCAGCTCCTGCACCGGTCCCATGATCAGGGTCAGGGGGGTGCGGAACTCGTGGCTGATGTTGGAGAAGAAGACGGTCTTGGCGCGGTCCAGCTCGGCCAGCTCCTCCGCCCGCCGCTGCTGGGCCTGGTAGCTGCGGGCGCTCGCGACCCCCGCCGCGACGTGCCCCGCGGCCAGCTCGATGAACCCCCGGTATCCCTGGTCCAGGGGCCGGTAGCGGTTGAGCGCGGCCACCAGGAACCCGTACGGCGCGCTGCCCTGCTGCAGCAGCGGCACCACCGCCGCCTGCACGGGCGGCTCCGGCCAGTCGCCGGACGGCAGCCCGGTGAACCGGGCGCCGTCGAGCGGCACGAGCACCGACTCCCCCCGGGCCAGCGCCGCCGCGGGCCACACCCCGTCCGGGTCGCCGGGCGCGAGGACGGCGGGGGCGGCCGGATGCCCGGTGGGGATCCCCGTCGTCCCGGCCAGCCGCGCGCGGCCGTCGTCGTCGAACAGGTAGGTCAGCGTGAACGGGAGGTCGTGCCGGTTGCGGCCGAGCTGGCGGCAGGCGAAGGCGAGCATCTCCTGCTCGGTGCGGACCACGCTGGGATCGGAGCCGAGATCCCGCAGCGTCGCCATCCGCCGCTCGCCGATGACCCGCTCGGTGTCCTCGCTGACGACGCACAGCATGCCGACCACGGCGCCGTCGTCGTCGCGGAGGGGACTGTAGGAGAACGTGTGGTAGGTCTCCTCCGGGTAGCCGGACCGCTCCAGGAACAGCAGCAGCGCCTCGTCCCAGGTCGCCACCCCCGTGGTAAGCACGGTGCCGATCCGCGGACCGATGTCGTCCCAGATCTCCGCCCACACCTCGTCGGCCGGCCGGCCCAGCGCCCAGGGGTACTTCTGCCCCAGGGTGTCGCGGCGGTAGGCGGCGTTGCAGAAGAACGTCAGCTCCGGCCCCCACGCCATCCACATGGGGAAGCGGGACGACAGCAGGATGCTCACCGCGGTCCGCAGGCTCTGCGGCCACCCGTCCGGCGGCCCGAGCGGGGTCTTCCGCCAGTCCACTCCGGCCAGGTCCCGGCCGACCTCCTCGTCGGCGGCGAACACCGCGGCTCCGGCCGCTCCGGGTGATCCACGCTCAGCGTCGTCGCAGCGCGTCATCGGACATCCTTTCGCTCACGCCGAGCACCCGCCCCACGCCGGATCCGTCACCGTGCCGCTCGCCGCCCCGCCCGCCTCCGCCGCGGGCCTCGCCGTACGCGCTGGTCGGCGGCTTCGCCGGCTCGGCCCGATGGGTACGCAAGGATCAGCCCAACGGTTACGTAGGATAGGGCAAATCGCTCCGGGGCCCCACGCGCGCCCCGCACACCGCGAGGAGCCCGGCGGGAGAGGAGACCGACGTCAGCACCGCCGACGGGGTGCGCCGCCTGGAGGCCGTGCGCCGCCACGCCTTCCTCGGCGACGTCTGCGGCAAGGGCGCCGACGGCCTGACCGAGGCCCGCACCGAGACCGGCTCCATGCTGGACGAGGAGGGCCTGACCGCCTATCTCGCCGCCGTCTCCCCCTCCGGCGCCGACGGTCTGCCGGCCGCCGTGCGTAAACTCATCGATGACCTGGGCGGCGGTGTGTCCGACGACACCGCGGTGCTCGCCCTGTCCGTCCCCGGCCGCCCGGCGGCCGTCCCCTCTCAGGAGCCCTGGTGCAGCATGACCACGGTCTGACCGTCACCCTCCAGCCGCATTCGCCGCGCCTCCAGGTGCTGGTCGTGGCCGGCGATCTGGACCACCACACCGCTCCCCGCCTGCGCGCGGCCCTGGACGAGCTCACGCTCGCCTCCGGAGCCGGGCTGGTGATCGATCTGTCGGGGCTGACGTTCTGCGACTCCACCGGCATCTCCCTGCTGGTCGCCGCGCACCAGCGCGCGCAGGACGCCGGCGCCGCGCCGGCTCTGGCCGGTCTCGACCCCGACATCGCCAACGTCTTCCGGATCATGGGCCTGGACCGGTTGTTCTCCTCCTACGAGAGCAGGGAGAAGGCCGTGGCCGCGCTGCAGTGAGCCCCGCGGGGGACGACGGGGCGCGGACCGGGTCCCTCGGCCCCGAACGCCTATGGCGGCCCGTCGGCCATCGCGCCCGGATCGCGGTCGGGCGGTTCCCGGCGGAAGGCCGCCACGCCCTCTTCGAGGGTCTCGCAGATGGCGAAGCGGTGCGCCAGGCCGGTCACCTCGAACAGGCGCCGCGGCAGGCTCTCGGCAGGGAGGACCAGCATCAGGCCGCCCTGGCGGGCGGTGATCTCGGCGCGCAGCTTCAGCATGAGGGAGATCCCCGCCGTCGCCATGAACCTCAGCGGCGTGAGGTCGACGATCAGTGACGGCGCGCCGGAGTCGAGCAGCGCGGCGTCCAGGCGCGCCCGGACGACGGGCGCGGTGTAGGCGTCCAGCTCGCCCACCAGGCGCAGGACCCGCGTGGGGCCTATGCGCCAGCCCTGTACCTCCAGCACGGCCTCCGGACCACGGGTCACGACGTCACTTCCCTCATCCGGGGTCGACAGCGATCCCTGACACGGTCCAGCTTTCCGAACGGTGTTCAGTCTAAGGCCCGTCCGCGACCGGGGGCACGCCGACCGGCCGGGGCGGCCGTCGAGCTGCCCGTCGGTCCGCGCGTCGGTCCATCCGCCGGTCCGTGCGTCGATCCGCGCCGGTCCGTCCGCCGGTCCGTGCGGCTGAGGGTGCGGCTGAGGGTGCGGCTGAGGGCACGGCGCGTCGTCGCGCGGATCCGGAGGGGGCGCCGGGACGGGCCCCTCCTGATCAGGCGGGGATCGAGACGCCGACGCCGCCGCGGGTGTGCGCGCCGTACCGCTCCTTCTCGCGGGCGATGTCCAGCGGCCGGATCCGGGACCGGCCCGCCAGGACCTCCTCGGTGACCAGGTCGGCCGGGAGCAGCCAGGAGACCTCGAACTCCAGGCCGTCGGGGTCCTTGGCGTACAGCGCCTTGGTGGTGGAGTGGTCGGAGGCGCCGACCAGGGCGTCGAGCCCGCTCAGCCTGACGGCGATCCGCTCCAGCTCCGCCAGGGTGTCCACCTCCCAGGCCAGGTGGTAGAGGCCGACGGTGGAGCGCCCGGCGCCCGAGGGGCCCGCCTGGGCGCCGATCTGGAAGAGACCGAGGTCGTGGTCGTTGCCGGACCCCTCGGCCTGGAGGAACGCCGCGCCCGGCATGCCCATGACGACCCGGAAGCCGAGGGCCTCCTGGTAGAAGGCGACGCTGCGCTCGACGTCGCGCACGTACAGGACCGCGTGGTTGAGCCGCTGGACCGGCATGGTGACCCCCTGGATGCCTGAAAAGTTGAACTCTCAAGTACTTTAACCCCAAAAACTTGAGAGTTCAAATAAACTGGCTCCGTGACGAGATGGCTGGACGACGACGAGCAGCACGCGTGGCGGTCCTTCCTGGCGGCCTCCCAGGCGATCCAGGAGGAGCTGGACCGCCAGTTGCAGCGGGACTCCGGCATGCCGCACGCCTACTACGCGGTGCTGGTGCGGCTGTCGGAGGCGCCGGAGCGCCGGATGCGGATGAGCGAGCTGGCCGCCGGGGTCAACTCATCGCAGAGCAGGCTCTCCCACGCGGTCGCGAGGCTGGAGGAGCGCGGCTGGGTGCGCCGCCTGCCCTGCCCGGCGGACCGGCGGGTGAGCTGGGCGGCGCTCACCGACGCCGGCCACGATGTGCTCGCCGCCGCCGCGCCCGGACATGTCGAGGCCGTACGGCGCTGCCTGTTCGACCGGCTCACCCCCGAGCAGACCGGGCAGCTCGCCGCGATCTGCGCGGCGGTGCTGGGCGAGCGGCGCCCCTGAGCGGCCGACGCCCCTGAGCGGTCGGCGTGGCCGGGAAGCCGGTGGCGCCGTCGTCCCCGAGCGGAGCGGGCGGCGCCCCCGAGCGGTGGCGGTCAGCATGGTCCGGAGCGGTGGCGGTCAGCGTGGCTTGGAGCCCGCCGGGGCGGTCCGCGACGCGGTCACGTAGGCCACCGGGTCGGCGATGATCCGGTGGATCACCTGCCCCGCCGCGCCCAGGGTCGCCGCGTCACCGCCGAGGCGGGAGACGGCCAGGTCGGGTACGGCGTCGCGGATCGCCGACAGCCGGGCGGCCGTGGTCTCGCGCACGGCGCCGGAGATCCACGGGAAGAGCGGGGCGAAGACGCCGCCCAGCACGATCGTGCCGGGGTCGAACAGGTGGACGGCGGAGGTCAGCGCCAGGCCGAGCGCGTGCCCGGCGCGCTCGCAGGCGGTCAACGCCGCCGCGTCCCCGTCGCGGAGGCGGCCGGCCAGCTCCTCGACGGTACCGGCCCCGGCGGCGCGGAGCAGCGCCTCCTGCCCGGCGTACTGCTCCAGGCAGCCCCGGCCGCCGCAGCGGCAGGGCGGGCCGTCGGGGAAGACGACCACGTGGCCGAGCTCGCCGGCGAGCCCGCGGGAGCCCCGGAAGAGCGCGCCGCCGACGACGAGGCCGGCGCCGATGCCGATCTCCCCGGAGACGTGGAGGAAGTCGCGGTGGCCGGAACCGAACCAGAGCTCGCCCAGGGCGGCCAGGTTGGCTTCGTTGTCCACGGTCGGCAGCGGAACCGGGGCGGCCGGGGGGAGCCGGGCGTCCGACGGGGCCAGGAGGCCGTCCAGGAGCTCGCCGACGTGCACGTCCCGCCAGCCGAGGTTGGGGGCGCTGTGCACCAGGCCGTCGTCCACGGGGCCGGGGACGGCCAGGGTCGATCCGGCGACCACCAGACCCAGCGAGCGGGCTTCCTCCACCGCCTCCCGGGCGAGTTCTCGCAGGTGGCTCAGGGTTTCAACAGGCGAGGCGGCCCGGTTGTCCACAGCCCGTGCACGGCGCAGCCGTACCTCCAGGGCCAGGTCCACGACGCAGGCGGAGAGGTAGTCGACGTTGATCTCCAGGCCGAGCGCCGCGACCCGTCCGCCGCTGAGCGCGACCGCGGTGCCGGGCCGGCCGCGCTCGCCCCGGGACGGGACCCCGGTCTCGGTGACCATGCCCGCGGCGAGCAGGTCGGAGACCATCTTGGAGACGGTGGTCTTGGTCAGCCCGGTCATCTCGGCCAGCGCGGCCCGGGTGACCGGCCCGCTCCGCCGGACCTCGCCCAGGACCACCCCCAGGTTGCGGGCGCGCATCGAGTCGTGGCGTACGGCCTGCGTCATGGAACACCCACCTCTTGACGATCCCACTTCCAGGACGCATATTAAATCCATTAAGTGGACTAAATCGGAGGACCGGCCCATGAACGCCTATACGCCCACCCCGCAGGACCGCTTCACCTTCGGCCTGTGGACGGTCGGATGGTCGGCGCGCGACCCGTTCGGCGACGCCACCCGGGCGGCTCTCGACCCGGTGGAGACCGTGCACCGGCTCAGCGAGCTCGGCGCCTACGGCGTGACCTTCCACGACGACGACCTGCTCGCCGTCGAGCCCGACCGGGACAAGGCGATCGAGCGCTTCAAGGGCGCCCTGGCCGAGACCGGCCTGAAGGTCCCGATGGCCACCACCAACCTGTTCACCCACCCGGTCTTCAAGGACGGCGGGTTCACCAGCAACGACCGCGACGTCCGGCGCTACGCCCTGCGCAAGGTCATCCGCAACATCGACCTGGCCGCCGAGCTGGGCGCGACCACCTACGTCCTGTGGGGCGGCCGCGAGGGCGCCGAGTCCGACGCCGCCAAGGACGTCAAGGCCGCGCTCAGCCGCTACAAGGAGGGGCTCGACCTGCTGACCTCCTACGTGATCGACAAGGGCTACGACATCCGGTTCGCCCTCGAGCCCAAGCCGAACGAGCCGCGCGGCGACATCCTGCTCCCGACGATCGGCCACGCGCTGGCCTTCATCAACGAGCTGGAGCACTCCGAGCGGGTGGGCCTCAACCCCGAGGTCGGCCACGAGCAGATGGCCGGGCTGAACTTCGTGCACGGCATCGCCCAGGCGCTCTGGCACGGCAAGCTCTTCCACATCGACCTGAACGGCCAGCACGGTCCCAAGTACGACCAGGACCTGATCTTCGGCCACGGCGACGTGAAGAGCGCGTTCTTCCTGGTCGACCTGCTGGAGAACGAGGGCTACGAGGGCCCCCGCCACTTCGACTACAAGCCGCTGCGCACCGACGACGCCTCCGACGTGTGGGAGTCGGCCGCCGCCAACATGCGCACCTACCTGATCCTCAAGGAGAAGTCCGCGGCCTTCCGCGCCGACCCCGAGGTGCAGGAGGCGCTGGCCGCCAGCCGGGTCGGCGAGCTGTCGCAGCCCACGCTGGCCCCCGGCGAGACCCTCGACGACCTGGCCCGCGACGACTTCGACCTGGACGCCGCCGCCGAGCGCGGCTTCCACTTCACCCGGCTCAACCAGCTCGCGCTGGAGCACCTTCTCGGAGTGCGCGGATGACCCTCGTGGCCGGGGTGGACTCCTCCACCCAGAGCTGCAAGGTGGTGATCAGGGACGCCGAGACCGGCGCCCTGGTCCGCCAGGGCCGGGCCGCCCACCCCGACGGGACCGAGGTCGACCCCGAGGCCTGGTGGACGGCCCTGGGCGAGGCCGTTGACCAGGCGGGCGGGCTGGACGACGTCGCGGCCGTCGGCGTGGCGGCGCAGCAGCACGGCATGGTCTGCCTGGACGAGTCCGGGCAGGTCGTGCGCGACGCCCTGCTGTGGAACGACACCCGTTCGGCGCAGGCCGCGGCCGACCTGGTCGCGGAGCTGGGCGGACCGGCGGCGTGGGCGGCGGCGGTCGGCAGCGTGCCGGTCGCGTCGTTCACCGTGAGCAAGCTGCGCTGGCTGGCCGAGCACGAGCCGGACAGCGCCCGCCGCACGGCCTCGGTCTGCCTGCCGCACGACTGGCTGACCTGGCGGCTGGCCGGGAGGTCGGGGGCGCCCGTCACCGACCGCGGTGACGCCTCCGGGACCGGTTACTGGTCGCCCGCGACCGGGTCCTACCGCACCGACCTGCTCAAGGCGGCCCTCGGCTCCGTCCCGCAGCTCCCCCGGGTGCTGGGCCCCCGGGACGGCGCGGGCGAGGTCCGCCTCGCCCGCGATCCCCGCGCGCGGGCGTGGGGGAGCGCCCCGGTGCAGGACGGGGCGCTGCTCGCCCCCGGGACCGGGGACAACATGGCCGCCGCCCTCGGGGTGGGCGCGCGGCCGGGCGACGTGGTGGTGTCCATCGGCACGTCGGGGACGGCGTTCGCGGTGGCCGAGGCGCCGAGCGCGGACCCGAGCGGGGCCGTGGCCGGGTTCGCCGACGCGACCGGCCGGTTCCTGCCGCTGGTGTGCACGCTCAACGCGGCGCGGGTCCTCGACGCGGCCGCCCGGATGCTCGGGGTCGGCCTCGACCGGCTGGGCGAGCTGGCCCTGGCGGCTCCCCCGGGGGCCGGCGGGCTGGTCTGCGTGCCGTACCTCGAAGGGGAGCGGACCCCGAACCTGCCGGACGCGACCGGGTCGCTGCACGGGCTGACCCTGGAGACCTCCACCCCCGGCCACCTGGCCAGGGCGGCGGTCGAGGGCATGCTCTGCCACCTGGCCGACGCCTTCGACGCCCTCGGGCTGGACCCGGCCCGGGTGCTGCTCGTCGGCGGCGGAGCCCGGTCGGAGGCCGTACGGCGGATCGCCCCGGCGGTCTTCGGACGGCCGGTGGTCGTGCCCGAGCCGGGAGAGTACGTCGCCGACGGCGCGGCGCGGCAGGCCGCCTGGCTGCTGGGAGGCACCGACGAACCCCCGGTCTGGGAGGGCGGCGCGTCGGCCCGCTACGAGGCCGACCCGTTCCCGGAGATCCGGGCCCGCTACGCCGAGGCCCGTCCGCTCGGCTGACCTTCCGTGTCCCCGGGACGCCGCCTCCCGGAGATCGGGGGCCGCGTCTCAGGGGCGGGTCAGGGTCGGATCAGGGGTCGATCCCGATGTCCGCCGGTACGCCCGGAGGGCAGTCTGGGCATCATGCTCCGGTTGAAGATGCTCTATCCGCTGATCGCCTGCGCGGGGATCCTGATCGCGGCCGTCGCGGCCGTGGTCGGGCAGATCGACCCTGATCCGTACCTGGACCCGCTCAACCTGACGATCAGCGAGTACGCCGTGCTGGACCGGGGCGGGGCGACCGAGTTCGCCATGATGTCGCTGGGGGTGGCGTCGTTCGCGCTGGTCGCCGGGTTGCGGGCGGTGCGGGCGCCGGTGGGGACGGCGGCCGAGCGGCTGATGCTGGTGTGGAGCGCGGCGCTGGTGCTCATCGCGGTGGTGCCGACCGTCGCGCCGGGGGCGGTGCTGGACCTCGGCGCCCAGGTGCACCGCTACGTCTCGGTCGGCGCGTTCGCCGCGATGCCGGTGGCGGGGATGCTCATGGTGACGAGCCTGTCGGAGGACGAGCGGTGGCGGGCGGCGGCCAGGCCGGTGGAGTGGCTCTCGCTGGCCGGGGGGTTCGGCCTCCTGGCGATCACCTACGTGGCGCTTCCGGGGGACCGGGTGCTGATCGGCCTGGTCGAGCGGGTGCTGCTCGGCGCCGAGGTCGCGCTGGTCGCGGTGCTGGCGGTGCGGCTGCTCCAGCTGACCTGGATCCGGAGCACGAGCACCCACGCCTCACGGGCCGTTCTGGGATGACATGCCGCTCTTGTAGTAACTCATCACACTGGTGCGACTTGTCACACTCCATGACTATTTCCTGACTTATCACAAATAGGACACAGATAGCGGGAACTGACAGTGCTATCCTCGTCGCCGATCCAGTGATCGCCCTGCGGGGTCCTCCCCGCCGGTGCGCCCAGGCTGAACCGTCGAGGTGACATGGCATCGAGCAGGTCCATCCGGTTCAAGCTCTCGGTGCTGCTGGTGACCCCCCTCGCCTCGCTGGTGGCCCTGTGGGGCTTCGGCGCCGTCGTGACCGTGGGCGACTCGGTGGGCCTGCTCGACGCCGGCACCCTCCAGGAGACCGTCGCCGAGCCCGCCGACGACCTGGTCCTCGCCCTGCAGCGCGAACACCTGCTCTCGACCGAGTACATGGTGACCCGCTCACCTGCCGACCGCGGCGGGCTCGACGCCCAGCGGATGATCACCGACCAGGCCCGCGCCCGGCTCCGCGCGGAGTCCGCCGTGGACGCCGCCCAGTCGATCATGAGCCCGCGCACGAAGGCCCACTACGACGAGCTGATGCTCCGCGCCGGGCGGATCGACGAGCTGCGCGTCCGGATCGACCAGGGCCGGATCGGCTTCATCGCCCTCTCCCGCGAGTTCGGGCTGGTGCCCGACGCGGTGCGGCGTTTCGGCAACAGCCTCGGCTCCGGCGACGACCCCGAGGTCTACCAGCAGGCCCGTGCGCTGGCCGCGATCGACCAGGCCAAGGACTTCCTCAGCCGCGAGCGGGCGCTCGGCACCGGGGCGCTGGCGCTGGAGCGCCCGCTGTCGAGCGGGGAGCTGATCCTGTTCACCCAGCTGTCCGCCAAGCGCGTCTTCCTGCTGGAGCAGGGGCTGGCGGAGCTGGGACCGGAGCTGCGCGGCTCCGTCGCCGAGGTGGCGTCCTCCCCGCTGCACGACCGCTTCAGCGCGATGGAGAAACGGCTGCTCGACGGCGCCACCGTCTCGGGCGTCGACTGGCGGTCCGTCACCGACCAGCTGGACGCCGCCTTCCAGATCGCCGTCACCAGGTCCTCCGCCGCCCTGGCCGACAAGGCGGGCCCGGCGGTCACCGCGACGTACGTCAGGGCCGGGGTCGCCGGAGCGCTCGGGCTCGTCGCGGTCATCGTCTCCCTGGTCGTCTCCTACCGGGTGGGCCGCGGGCTCACCCGCGAGCTGGCGGGCCTGCGGCGGGCCGCCGTGGAACTGGCCGAGGTGCGGCTCCCCGACGTCATGGAGAGACTGCGGCGGGGCGAACGGGTGGACGCGGTGGCGGAGGCGCCGCCGCTGGAGGCGCCGGGCAGCACCTCCGAGGTCCACGCCGTCGCCGCCGCCTTCGACAGCGTCCAGCACCGCGCCCTGGACGCGGCCGTGGAGCAGGCCAGGCTGCGCGAGGGCGTGGCGCACGCCTTCCGCAACCTCGCCCGGCGCAAGCAGGGCCTGCTCCAACGGCAACTCAAGCTGCTCGACGGGATGCAGCGGCAGGCCGAGGACGCCGAGACGCTGGAGAAGCTCTTCACCCTCGACCACCTGACCACCCGCATGCGCCGCCACGCCGAGGGACTGGTGATCCTGTCCGGTGGGGCGGCGGGCCGCAGGTGGCGGTCGGCCGTGCCCATGGAGGACGTGCTGCGCGGCGCGGCCGCCCAGGTCGAGGACTACGCGCGGGTGCGGATCTACCCGATGCCGGGCGGTACGCTGCCCGGTGACGCGGTGGCGGACATGATGCACCTGTTCGCCGAGATCATCGAGAACGCGACGGTCTTCTCCCCGCCCGGGGGCGAGGTCTCGATCCGGGGGGCGCTCGTCCCCCGCGGCTTCGCGGTCGAGATCGAGGACCGGGGCCTGGGCCTGACGAAGGAGCGGCGCGACGCGATCAACGCGCGGCTGGCCAGTCCGCCGGAGTTCGACCCGGCGGAGACCGACCGGCTGGGCTTCGCGGTGGTCGGCCTGCTGGCGGCCCGGTACGGGGTCGACGTGACGCTGCGGCCCTCGCCGTACGGCGGGACCGCGGTGACGGTGCTGATCCCCGCGAACCTGCTGGGCGCGCCCGAGCCGGACCCCGGACCGTCGGAGCCCGCCACGGCGGCGCACCCGGCGTCCCAGGCGTCCTCGGCGCACCAGGTGTCCTCAGCGACCCCGACGGCCTCGGGGACCGATCGGGTCCGGCTCGTCGGGGCCGCGGAGACCGCCGAGGCCGCCGAGACCGCGGCGCCCGCCGGGTACGGCGAGCCCGCCGGACTCGCGGGCATCCCCGCGTCCGCCGGAGCCGGAGAGTCGGGCCCCCTCGGCCCTGCCGGAGAGGCGGTGCGGGTTCCGGCCGCACGGGCGCATCCGGTGATGGACGCGCGCAGGACGCCGCAGCGGCGGAGTGGCGGGCTGCCCCGCCGGGTACGTCAGGCGAATCTGACGCCGCAGCTGCGCCAGGAGACGGAAGCGGTCCCAGAGGCCGAGACCAGGGTCGCCGAAGTGGAGGAGAGGTCGCCGGAGGAGGCGAGGGCGTTGCTGAACTCGCTCCAGGCGGGGTGGCGGCGCGGGCGGTCGGAGAGCGAACACAACGGTGGGGAAGGGGCTTGACCACGTGCCGGGTGAGCTTTATTGGCTTCTGGATGATTTCGTCACGAGTGTGGCGGACGTCTCGCACGCGCTGATCCTGTCCAACGACGGGCTGATGATGGCCTCGTCGCGGGACCTGAGCAAGGAGGACGCCGACCACCTGTCGGCCGTGGCCTCCGGCTTCCAGAGCCTGGCCAAGGGGACGAGCCTGCAGTTCGGCGGCGGGTCCGTGCGCCAGACCATGGTGGAGATGGACTCCGCCTTCCTGTTCGTCACCTCCGCGGGCCAGGGCAGCTGCCTGTGCGTCATGACGACGGGGGCCGCGGACGTCGGCCTCATCGCCTACGAGATGGCGCGGCTGGTCGCCCGCGTCGGCCAGCACCTGGCCACCGGCCCGAGGACGGCGGGCCAGTGAGCGACCAGGTGAACGACAGGGTGAACGACATGGAATGGATCGACGAGGAGGCCGGCCCGGTCGTCCGCCCCTACGCCATGACCGGCGGGCGGACCATCCCGTCCTCCACGGCCTTCGACCTGATGTCGATGGTGGTGGCGACGGGCGCGACGCCCTCGCCGCGGGCGCACCTGAGCTCGGAGCACCGGCGGCTGCTCGGCCTGGTCGGGCGGGCCCGCCCGATCGTCGAGGTGGCCTCGGACGCGGGGCTGCCGCTGGGCGTAGTCAAGGTGCTGCTGGGCGACCTGCTGGACCACGGGCTGATCCTCGTCCGCCAGCCGATCCCCGCGGCCACGTCGCCCGCGCAGAGCCTGCTCCTGGAAGTGATCAACGGCATCCGGGCGCTCTGACCCGGCCGTCCCGCAGACGGACCGGGAAGCGGCGCGAGGAGGACACGGGCAGGGCGCGCAGGCCGCCGGAAGGCACGGGCGGGCGCGCAGAGCGCGGGAAGGCACGGGCGGGCGCGCAGGCCGCCGGAGAACGGACCGGCCGCCCCGCGGCTCCCTCGGCGAAGAGGGAAGCGCGAGGCGGCCGGTCCGCGGTGCGGGAGGGTCAGGCCTGGCTCGCGGTCAGCACCCGCAGGGAGTGCTCCACCAGGGTGACCAGCACGGTCTTGGCCGAGGCGCGGCGCCGTACGTCGCACATCAGCACCGGGACGTCCGGGTCCAGGTCGAGGGCCGACCTGACCTCCTCGACGTCGTACTGGTCGGCGTCGTCGAAGCAGTTGACCGCCACGATGAACGGCGTGCCGCGCTGCTCGAAGTAGTCGATCGAGGGGAAGCAGTCGGTGAGCCGCCGGGTGTCGGCCAGCACGACCGCGCCCAGCGCGCCGTAGGACAGCTCGTCCCACATGAACCAGAACCGCTCCTGGCCGGGCGTGCCGAACAGGTAGACGACCAGCCCTTCGCGGATCGTGATGCGGCCGAAGTCCATGGCGACGGTCGTGGTGGTCTTGCCCTCCACGCCGTCGGTGTCGTCGATGCCGATGCCCCGGTCGGAGAGCACCTCCTCCGTGCGGAGGGGGCGGATCTCACTGATCGCGCCGACGAGCGTGGTCTTGCCCACGCCGAAGCCGCCCGCAATGAGGATCTTGAGCGCGACCGGCTCGTCAGAGGGCTCGAAGTCCATTGATCACTTCCTTGAGAATGCGCTCACTCGCCGAGGCGCGTCCGATCGAGATGAGACCGTGGTCCTGCAGGTCGCCGAGGAGGACCCGGACCACGCCCAGGGGCAGGTCGAGCTCCGAGGCGATGTCGGCGACCGAGGTCGCGGTGGTGACCAGGGTGAGGATGCGCTCCTGCTCCGGGCCGGGCACGAACCCGCCGGAGGGGGCGCCGCCGGTCGCGGTGACCATGGCGACCAGGTCCAGCGCGTCACCGGAGGACCTGGTGCGGCCTCCGATGAGGGCGTACGGCCGGACCACGGGCCCGGCCTCCTCATCCATCCAGCGGGTCATGACAGGCCTTGGCGCGGATTCGCGGAGATGTGCTGGCCGACCCGCTTGACCAGCATCGCCATCTCGTAGGCGACGTGGCCGACGTCGGCGTCCGAGCTGCTCAGCACGGCCAGGCAGGTCCCCTGCCCGGCGGCCGTGACGAACAGGAACGCCGACTCCATCTCCACGATGGTCTGGCGGACCTCGCCGCCGCCGAAGTGGCGTCCGGCCCCGCGTGCCAGGCTCTGGAAGCCGGCCGCGACGGCGGACAGGTGCTCGGCGTCCTCGCGGCTGAGCCCCTTGGAGAAACCGACGGCGAGTCCGTCCGTGGACAGGATCACCGCCTGCCGCACCGCGGCCACCCGGCTGGTCAGGTCGTCGAGGAGCCAGTTCAGTTCGCCGGTGCCGCTCAGTTTTCCGGCCATGTGACCTCCTCCGTCGGACGCATGACCACGGCTTCCCGCCGGCCGGCACCCTCGCTGTGCTCGGTCACTTGTCCTCCTTTTCGCCTGTCTTCTGGTGTGCGAGATCACCGGCGCGGTCTTCCCGCCCGCCGGCGTCGTCCTCCTGCTCCTCGCGCCCGCGCCGCGCGCCCGCCTGGAAGGCGGAGAACAGCGCCCGGGCCTCCTCCGGCGAGCGCCCGGCGGCCGGGGACTCCGGCGCCCGCTCCTCCTGCTCCGGGGCGTCCTGGCGCAGCTGCGGGGCGAGGTTCGCCTGCCGTACACGCCTGGGCAGGCTACCGGGGCCCGTGGTCTCCCGGGCGGGCGGGCCGCCGGGGCCCTTCGCCCCACCGTCCGGCAGGCCGTTCACCACGGTGAGCGTCGGCGCGGCCAGGGGCCGGCCGGAGGCGTCGCGCGCCGGGGAGGCGGGAGGGACCGTGCGCGTACGGCGCGGCAGTCCCGCGCCGCGCGGGGAGGACGACGTCGTGCCGCTCCGGGCGGGGGCCGGTCCCAGCGCGGCCGGAGCGGAGCCGCCGACCGCGGTCGCGTTCCCGGCGCCGTCCGTGATCCGGGCCGCGTTCCCGGCGCCGTCCGTGATCCGGGCCGCGTTCCCGGCATCGTCCGCGAGCCGGGGCCCGGCGGGCCGTCTCGGGATCCGCTCGGCGGTGACGGAGAGCGGGGAGGGGAGCTCGGCGAGCACCGCGCGCGGGATCAGCACGATGGCCGTGGTGCCGCCGAACGGCGAGGCGCGCAGCACGACCTGGATGCCGTGCCGGGCGGCGAGCTGGCCCACCACGAACAGGCCCAGCCGGTCGCTGTCGGCCAGGTCGAACTCCGGCGGGTCGGCGAGCCGGGCGTTGATCTCCTCGTACTCCAGGGCGCCCAGGCCCAGGCCCCGGTCCTCCACCTCGACGGCGAACCCGTTGGCCACCACGTCGCCGCGCACGGTGACCGTGGTCTGCGGCGGCGAGTAGATCGTGGCGTTCTCGATGAGCTCGGCGATCAGGTGGGTGATGTCGGCGACCGCGGCCCCGTCGAACAGGGCGTCGGGAAGCGGCGACACGGTGACGCGCTTGTAGTCCTCGACCTCGGCGATCGCCGCCCTGACGACGTCGACCACCGGCACCGGGTTGCGCCAGGCGCGCCCGGGGGCCGCGCCGGACAGGATGATCAGGCTCTCGGCGTGGCGGCGCATGCGCGTGGTGAGGTGGTCCAGCCGGAACAGGTCGTCGAGGCCGTCGGGGTCGGTCGCCCGGCGCTGCATGCTGTCGAGCAGGGAGAGCTGCCGGTGCAGCAGGGCCTGCTTGCGGCGGGCCAGGTTGACGAAGACCTGGCTGACGCCGCGGCGCAGATCGGCCTGGCCGACGGCGGCCTCCACCGCGGTGCGCTGCACCGAGCCGAAGGCGTGCGCCACGTCGATGACCTCCGCCGAACCGCCCGCGGCGCGCGCCTCGATCGGCGGGGCCTCGGCCGCCGCGTCGACGTCCTCGCCGCGCCGCAGGCGCGCCACGAGGCGGGGGAGGCGCACGTCCGCCAGGTCGAGCGCGGCGGCGCGGAGCCCGGCCAGCTCGCCGGCGAGACGGCGGCCGAAGCGGACCGAGATGACGATCGAGACGACCACGGCGGCCATGCCGACCCCGCCCGCCAGGGCGATGCGGGTCACCACGCCGAAGGACAGCGACCGGGACTGCTCGGCCAGGGCGTCGGAGGAGGCGGCGCCGAGCCGGTCGAGCCGGTCGGCGAGGGGGGCGACCATCTCCCTCCAGAGCCGGGCCTCGGCGGGCGGCGCGACGCCCTCACCGGAGACGACGGCCGTCTCGGCGACGAGGAACCTCTCGAAGGCGGGGGAGGTGAAGACCTCCCGGTACGGCCTGCTGAGCGTGGCGTCCAGCCCGGACAGGCCGCGGGCGTGCAGGAACCGGCGGGCGGCGGCGTGCTCGGCGAAGGCGGCGCGCTCGTCGTCGGAGAACCGGCCGTCGATCAGCGCGCCGCTGATCAGCGCGTCCTCCCTGGCGAGCATCTCGCGGGCGTTGCCCATCGCCTGCATGGCCGTGGCCTGCTGGAAGATCGACAGGTCGGGGACCGAGACGAGCTGGTCGTACAGGAGGAAGACCGCGTCCAGGATCTCGTTGTAGTGCGACAGCGCCTCGAGGCGGGTGTACCGGCCGCCGTCGATCGCCGAGCGGATGTCCGGCAGCTTCGCGAGGCGGTCGGTGAGCCCGTTCAGGGAGGCGCGCAGCTCGGGGTCGTCCGGGCCGATGGTCCGCTCGGCGCTGAGGAACTCGGCGAGCGCCCGGTCGGTGCGGGCGCGCTGCTCGCCGAAGCCGCTGGTGAGCTCCCGCGAGCTGATCGCGGTGGAGGTGCGGGTGCGCTCGGACTGGAGCTGCCGTCCCAGCTCGGTGGAGGTCACGCCGACCGTCTCGTAGAGCCTGTCCGCCCGGAGCAGCGCGGCCCCTTCGCCGACGGTCAGGTTGAGCACGAAGCCCCACAGGGCGCTGAGCGAGAGCAGGGGCAGGAGCAGCAGCAAGAAGATCTTGAACCGAATCGAGCGGTTTCCAGAGCCCATGCCCACTCGTCCCAACCTCAGTGCGCGGAGGCTTGCGGCGGTTTGGGGGTGAATGCGCCTCCGAAAGATCGGACAGGAGACTAGCACCGATACGGTTCGGGCGCAGTGGAGGGCCTGCTGATTAGCGTGATTAATGGGGTAAATGTTGGAATTGTAATGATTTTCTGTGGGGGCGATCGTGCGGGGGCCTTCCCGTCCCGGAGAACGGGATCCGCGCCCCGAAGTGCGAGATCGGAGCGCCGGAGACGCCCGGCGGGAGAGTTCTCCGGGCCTTCACCCGGTGTTGGGCGAGGACCCGGGGCCGCCTCGTTAGGGTCCGGAGGCTGTGAGCGTCGCAACCCCCGTCCGGACGGACCCCCCAGGCGAGACCGGTCGTGACCCGTTCTTCGACAACGCCAAGTTCCTGGCGATCGCACTGGTGGTCTCCGGCCATCTGATCGAGGACCTCCGGGACGTGGCGGTCGCGCACGCGGCCTATTTCTACGTGTACGTCTTCCACATGCCGCTGTTCATCGTGCTCAGCGGTTACCTGTCGCGGAACTTCACCTTCTCCTCCGGCAAGGCGCGCAAACTGATCAGCACGCTCGCCGTGCCGTACGTGCTCTTCGAACTGGCCTACTCGCTCCCGCGGCTGGTCATGTACGGCAAGCTGGAGATCAGCCTCCTCGACCCGTACTACCTGACCTGGTTCCTGATGTCGCTGTTCCTGTGGCGGCTGTCCACCCCGGTCTGGCAGCAGCTCAGGTGGCCGCTGGCGGTCGCGGTGGGCCTCTCGCTGCTCTCGGGGACGAGTTCCCTGCCCGACGAGCTCTCGATGAACCGCACGCTCGCGCTCCTGCCGTTCTACGTGCTCGGCCTGATGCTCCGCCCCGAGCACTTCGCGCTGCTCCGGCGGCGCGGGATGCGGATCGCGGGGGCGGCCGTGCTGGCGGCGGGAGCCGCGGCGGCGCTGGTCCTGCACACGGAGGTGCGGACGGAGTGGATCCGCTGGCGGCACGCCAACGAGGCGATCGGGGTGGACGACCTCACCGGGAGCCTCGTCCGGCTGGGCCTGCTGGCCGCCGGGGCGCTGCTGGTCGCCGCCTTCCTGGCGGTCACCCCGTCCGGGCGGACCTGGTACTCCGGGCTCGGCGCGGCGACCATGTACGCCTACCTGCTCCACGGGTTCGTGGTGAAGGCCGCGGAGCGGTACTACGGCGACTGGGCCGCCACGGTGCCCGGGGTGGCGGCGGTGGCGCTCTGCGGCGCCGGCCTGGCCGCGCTGCTGTGCACCCCGCCGGTGCGCAGGGCGGCCCGCTGGGCGGTCGAGCCGCGGATGAGCTGGGCCTTCACCCGGCTGCGGCGCCCGGCCTGACGGCAAGCCGCGGCGCCGGTTCCTGAGCGCCCGCCGAACGCGCGAGGAGCCCGCGGATCCTGGGCACCTGCCGAACGCGCGAGGAGCCCGCGGATCCTGAGCACCCGCGGGTCTTGAGCACCCGCGGGATCCGGAACGCCGCGGGAGCCCCGCTCGTTGCCAGGACGGGGACGGAGAACACGGATCGGCGGCACTCCTCGGCACGGCCGAGAACACCCCTGTCGTCCCGCGGCGAGTGGTGGAGACGGCCGTGCCGGAGTAGCGTCCGGATCCGGGGTTTTCGTTCCATGACTGTTCCATGACGTGACGGGGAGCCGCGTGTGATCGGCAAGCAGGGCAGGGTCACCGGCAGGATCGGCCCCGGCCTGGTCGGGGAGGTCCTGGTGGCGGTCCGCGGAGGCGTCGAGGCGTTCTACGCGCACCCCACCGTGCCCGACGAGGAGATCTCCGTCGGTTCGATCGTCGTCGTCGTCGAGTACTTCCCACCGCGCACGGTCTACGTCGCCCGCGCGCTCGTCTGACCCTCTCCTTTCCTTCTCCCCTCCCTCCCAACTCCCCCACCGCGGAGGTCCGGATGCCGACGCAATACCTCATCATCGGAGGCGCGGCCCTCGCCGCCCTCCTCATCCTCATCCTGCTGTTCAAGGCCGTCTGGCGGGTGGCCGAGCCCAACGAGGCGCTGATCATCTCCGGTCTCGGGGCGCGCGGGAACTCCGAACTCGCCGACAGCCTCGGATTCAAGATCGTCACCGGCAAGGGCACCGCGGTGTTCCCCGGCTTCCAGACGGCCCGGCGGCTCCGCCTGGACAGCCGCGCCGCCAACCTCCAGGTCTCCTGCGTCACCCAGCAGGGCATCCCGGTCGTGGTGCGGGGCGTGGTGATCTACAAGGTCGGCGACGACCTGCACTCCATAGCCAACGCCGCCCGCCGCTTCCTCGACCAGCAGGACTCCATGAACGGCGCGATCCACGAGCTGTTCACCGGTCACCTGCGCTCGATCATCGGCAACCTGACCGTCGAGGACCTCATCCTCAACCGCGAGCGGCTGACCGGCGAGACCCGCGCCTCGGCCGCCGACGAGATGATCAAGCTGGGCCTGATCGTCGACTCCCTGCAGATCCAGGAGATCGACGACGAGACCGGCTACATCACCAACCTCGGCAAGCCGCACGCCGCCAAGATCGCCGCCTCCGCGCGCATCGCCGAGGCCCAGCGCGACCAGGAGGCCACCGAGGCCGAGCAGATCGCCGCCGCGAACAAGGCCGCCGCCTGGCGCGACGCGCAGATCAAGCAGGCCTCCTACCAGGCGGAGATCGACGAGGCCCAGGCCCGCTCCCGCCAGGCCGGTCCCCTCTCGGAGGCCTCGGCCCGCCAGGAGGTCGTGGTCCAGGAGACCAGGGCCGCCGAGCTGGAGGCGGCCCTGGCCGAGCAGCGGCTCCAGGCGCAGGTCCGCAAGCCCGCCGACGCGAAGGCCTACGAGACGGTGAAGCTCTCCCAGGCCGAGCGCGACGCCCGCATCGCCCAGGCCGAGGCCGAGGCCCGCGAGACCGAGCTCCGCGCCGCGGCGCAGGCCTCGCAGGTCAAGCAGGCCGCCGCGGCCGAGGCGGAGTCCGTACGGCTGCGCGGTGAGGCCGCCGCCGCGGCGACCAAGGCCACCGGTCTCGGTGAGGCGGAGGCCGCCAAGGCCCGCGGTCTGGCCGCCGCGGAGGCGGCGAAGGCACAGGGCCTCGCGGAGGCCGAGGCGGCCAGGGCCAAGGGCCTGGCCGAGGCCGAGGCGATCCGCGCCCGGTCCGAGGCCCTCGCCGAGAACCAGGAGGCGGTCATCGCCCAGCAGCTCGCCGAGAACTGGCCGAAGATCGTCGAGTCCGGCGCCAAGGCCTTCGGCAACGTCGACCACATGGTCGTGCTGAACGGCGCCCAGGGCATCGAGGAGATGCTCGCCAAGGCGCTGACCCTCGGCGGCACCGGCCTCGGCCTCGCCCGCACCCTGCTGGCCGGCGGTGCTCCCGCCCCCAACGGGGTCGTCCCCGCCGCGAACGGCACCCCCGTCCCCCCGAAGGACCCCGACCCCGTCCCCTGACCCCGAGCACCAGGCCGGGCCCCCGCGCGGCGGCCCGGCCGGGTCCCTCCTCGGCGGGATGAGGGCTATCCGGCCTGGGACCGGAACGCCCGGGCGAAGGCGTCATGGGTGGGCGTGCCGGGAGCGCGGTCGAGCACGGCGAAGACCACCCGGTCGAACGTCCCGTGGAAGGCGCCCCCGGGGCCGAGGTGCCCGGCGAAGACGGACGCCACCAGCTCCGGCGGGTTGCGGAACACGCCGCAGCCCCAGGCGCCCAGCACGATCCTGCGCACCCCCGACGCGGCGAAGAGCGCGAGGACCCGCGCCGCCCGCTCGGACAGGACCTCCGGGACGCGTTCCAGCCGCGGGCCGTCCCCGCGCATGGCCCCCGCGTTCGGCGCGGCGGCGGTCACGAAGGAGACGGGGTACGGCTGCGCGAGCAGCCCGCCCCGGTCGTCCCGGAACACCGGGACGGCGGGGGAGAAGATCGCGCGGTGGCTGTAGAGCAGGTCGCCCTGACCCCGGTGGAAGCCGTAGAAGTCCTGCACCCCGACCAGGCAGCGGTACAGCCCGGAGGAGCGGGCCAGGCTCTCCTCCTGTGCCTCGGAACCGTTCAGGAACCCGCCTCCGGGGTTCTTCGCCGAGGCGAAGTTGAGGCAGCCCACGGGGTCGCCCAGCGGGTCACCCACGGGATCGCCCGTGTCCGTCAACCGGTGGGCGGCGGACAGGGACGTCTCGTTGACGACCTCCACCCGACCGGAGGGGACGGGGTCCGCCGCCCCCGGAGTCCGGCCGCCGGACCGCTCCCCATGGGCCGTCAGCAACCCGGTCAGCTCGTCGGGTGTCCACAGGCGCGTGCCGGCGACGGCGGCGGCGAGCTCACCGGCGACGGAGACCCGCCGCCCGGAGCCGTCGGCGTACCAGCCGCGTTCCAGGATCTCCACGGTCTCCGCGGCCAGGGCCCGGCGCTCGTCTCTTCTCATCATCGTCTCTCCGGCGTCGTCGTCGCTTTCTCGCCGGGAGGTTAATCTCATAGAGAGACATTCTCAATCAGATAAAAACGGGATCGTGGCTGACCTGCTGTGATGTCCGGATTCCGCTGGAGTTGCACGTCCGATCGCCGCCGGTGGCCGGTCCGGTGATCGAACTACCTTCATGGCCGTGGCCCCCGCCGGGGCCAGGAGTCGAGCGGAGGAGAACCTCATGGATCTGCAACTTTCCGGTCGTGTCGCCGTCGTCACGGGGGCGTCCAAGGGCATCGGGCTGGCCGTCGTGCGCACCTTCCTGGAGGAGGGCGCGCGCGTGGTGGCGGCCTCCCGCAAGAGCAGCGCCGAGCTGGACGCACTGGCCGGAGCGGACCTGGTGCACGTCCCGGTCGACCTGACGGACCCCGAGGCCCCCGGTCAGGTCGTGGCGCGCGCGGTGGAGGAGTTCGGCGGGCTGGACGTCCTGGTGAACAACGCCGGAGGCCCGCCCCCCGGCGCGAAGCTGCCGCGCTTCGGGTTCCTGACCCCCACCGACGCCGACTGGCGGGAGATGTTCGAGTTCAACCTCTTCTCCGCCGTCCGCGCGATCCGGGCGGCCGTCCCGGTGATGCTCGGGCGCGGCGGCGGGGCGATCGTCAACGTCTCCTCGGTGCTCGCCCGGCAGCCCGCCCCGATGAACGTCGACTACAACGCGGCCAAGGCCGGGCTGAACACCCTCACCAAGGCGCTGTCGGAGGAGTACGGCCCGCAGTGCATCCGGGTGAACACGGTCTCGCCGGGGCCCGTCCTCACCGCGTGGTGGACCGAGGAGGGCGGCGCCGCCGACATCATCGCCGGCCAGGCGGGCACCGACCGCGAGAGTGTGATCACGACCGTGGCGCCGCAGATGATGGACCTGACCACCGGGCGCCTGGTGGACCCGCAGGAGGTCGCCGACGTGGTCGCCCTGCTGGCCTCCCCGAGGTCGGGCAGCACCACCGGCACGGAGTTCGCCGTCGACGGCGGCTTCCTCAAGGCGGTCTGAGTCCCGGGCCGATTCCCGCGACGGGGTCTCGGCGGTCCGCCGTCGGAACTCCGTCGTATGAGTCCCGGGCCGATTCCCGCGGCGGGGTCTCGACGGCCCGCCGTCGGAACTCCGTCGGACATGCTCTGCCGGCCCGTCACCACTGGGTCGGCCCGTCACCGCCGAGTGACCTCCGCGCGGGATTCGGGAAACCGGCCGGCTTCGCCGGAGCGGCCGTGCCAGGAGGCGGACCGGAGCGGACGACGGGATGCCGGGGTCAGGGGGAACGGGGATCCGCCAGAAGACGGGCGACCTCCTGGACGATCAGTTCGGGTGCGCCGTACATCGCCTGCTTGGTGTAGCGGCGCAACCGCCAGCCCTCGCTGAAGATCTGGTTCTGGCGCAGGACGTCCTTCATCCACCGCCCGTTGTGGTTGTCGCCGTCGTACTCGATGGCGAGTTTCGCGTCGGGGTAGGCCAGGTCGACGCGGGCCAGGCGCAGGCCGGCCTCCTCGCAGATCTCGAACTGGGAGACGGGCCGGGGCAGGCCCGCGCGTGAACGGGACCCGCACGACCACGGGACCCGGCCGGGCGGAGAGGTCAGATCATGACGTGGTCGTCGGGGCGGCCGACGAAGGAGAACTGGGCGCCGCGGGTGAGCTTGTGGTCGTCGGGCTGCCAGGTGTGCATGGCCGGGTCGCCGCTGCGCCAGTAGACGAAGTTGAACCGGTCGGCGGAGTAGATCTTGACCCGGTCCTCGCGCAGCCGCTTGACCAGCCGGGTGTCCTCGCCCCGGGTGACGTCCTCGAAGGCGTAGTGGCGGAACATGTCGGTCTTGCCGAGGAAGGTGCCGCCCTGCACCAGCCAGGCGTAGCGGTGCTCCAGACCCGGCATGCGGAGCATCGTGGTGTTGGTGGACTCGAAGTAGGCGTAGTGCGCGCCCTTGCCGACCAGTTCGGCGTCGGAGTAGTCGAAGGCGCGGACCAGGTCCGACAGGTAGTGCTCGCCGTACAGGTTGTCGTCGTCCATCTTGGCGACCAGCTCGCCCTCGGCCGCGGCGATGCCCGTGTTCATGCAGGCGCCCAGCGACATCGACGGGTCGGCGGCCAGCACCACGACGTCGGTGATCCCGGCCATCCTGGCCTTGTCGGCGACGACCACCGGGTCGATGTCCAGGCCGTGCAGGACCATCACCAGCTGGAGCGGGCGGTGGACCTGCTTGGCCACCGAGGAGATGGCGTGCTCGATCTGGGCGGCGCGGTTGGTCGGCAGCACCACGGAGACCGAGCGGGTCCGGGGCTCGACGGGCCGGCCGAGGAAGCCCAGGATCTGGTCCACGCGGTGCGAGAACAGGTGCTTGTCGAAGACCTCGCGCATGGCCAGGTGGCCCTGGCGGGCGCGCAGCTCCGGGCTGTTGAGCAGGTGCAGGACCGTGTTGTAGGACTCCAGCTGGTCGCGGGCGATCGGCACCAGGGAGCCGAACGTCTCCTCGATCGCCCGGGACCAGCCGGTCACCACCGGCGTGGAGCAGGCGGACAGCTCGAAGACCCGGCGGGCGCACATGGTCGGCGAGTCGAGCACCGAGTTCACGTTGAGGAAGACCTTGTACATCTTGTACGCGGCCAGCATCCGGTCGTACGGCAGCTCGCCCACGATGTGCGGGACGTACTTCTCCGGCCAGGCGTACTTCTCGTCCACGGTCCCGTTCCGGGCGAAGATGTGCAGGCCCAGCTCGCGGATCGGGTCGAGCACGGTCTCCATCTGCTCGCGGCGCTCGGGGTGCTTGTCCCGGAAGTACATGCCGGCGAAGACGACGTCGTGGACGCGGCCCTGCTTCTCCTGGATCGGGTTGTGCACCCGGGGCTGCGCCGCGAACTGCAGCACGTCCACCCGGTCGTGTCCCAGGATCTCGCGATATTTCGGCACCATGTCGCCGTCGCAGGTGAACACGTAGTCGAACAGCTTGGCCGTGTCGATGAAGAAGTCGAAGTTCGGCGGGTCCTCCTTGTTCCAGAAGACCGTCGGGATCCCTTCCTCACGGCACCAGTCGATCAGCGCGCGCAGCTCCGGCTTGGGGGCGTTCGTCCCGGTCATCTGGTAGCGCCAGCGCCCCTGGTTGCCGTGCCAGGCCGACTCCACGAACAGGATCTCGGGCCGCTTCCCGGCGAAGACCTCCGGCCAGTCGCGCAGCCCGAACTCGATCTGGTCCCACTCGTATTTGAACGCCATCCGGGAGAAGTCGTCCAGGATGACCGCGACCCTCAGGTCCGGCCGGACGACCGGCCCGGCGGGCCACTTCACCACCGGCACGTCCACCGACGGCCCGCGCTCGTCCAGCTCGGCGACCACCTCGGCCACCGGGCGCGGCGCGGTGGGCCCCTTGCGCGGCTTGAGCGCCATGCGGAGCTTGCCCGGCAGCCGTACCACCCCCGGCCCCTTGGCCCCGGTGAGCGCCTCGGCCACCCGGTACGGCCGCTGGACCCGGGTCGACTCCAGCTTCCACTGGGCGTAGTCCGCGCGCGCCTCCGCGATGGCCAGGCGCCGCTCCAGGTCCCGCACCCGCTCCTCGAAGCGCTCGACGACCTTGCGCTCCTCGGGCAGCCAGTTGACCGGTCCCAGCCGCTGGAACCTCGGCTCTTCGGGGGTCTCGTCACTCAGGGGGGAGGTGGAGCTCATGGGAGTCGCCTTCGTCCGGGGTCGTGCCAGAGTACGGCTTTCGCCGTACCGGAACGGTGCTTTTAGAGGGATTTGGGCGGTACGGCCTGCGAGGCCGGGGAGAGGTTCTCCCCCTTCAGCCAGGAGACGATCACCCGGGCGATGCGGGGGCCAGCCTTGCCGTCCCAGAGCGGGGGCAGCTCGCCCGAGGGCGTCGCCGCGCCGTCGGCCAGGGCCTTGTCGGCGGCGGCGGGGAGCAGGTCCGGGGTGACCAGGCGGTTGGTGCCGTGGGTGACGGTGACCGGCCGCTCGGTGTTGGGCCGGACGGTCAGGCAGGGCACGCCGAGCATGGTCGTCTCCTCCTGCACGCCGCCCGAGTCGGTGACGACCAGGGACGCGCCCCGGACCAGGGAGAGGAAGTCCACGTAGCCCAGCGGGTCGACGATCAGCAGGTTCCCGCCGGTCACCAGCCCCGCCGCGGCCAGGCGCTCGCGCCCGCGCGGGTGGATCGGGACCACGATCGGCAGCCGCTCGCTCACCTGCAGGACGGCGTCGACCAGCTCCTTGGCGGCGGCCGGGTCGTCGACGTTGGCGGGCCGGTGCAGGGTGGCCACGCCGTACCGCTCGGGCAGGCCGAGCCGCGTGCGGACCGGCGCCGGGTCGAGGCGGTCCAGCGCGGAGAAGAGGCTGTCGATCATCGGGTTGCCGACGAGGTGGACGCGGGACGGGTCCACGCCCTCGTTCGACAGGTGCGACAGCGCGTCCGGCGAGGTGGCGAAGAGGATGTCGGACAGGGCGTCGGTGACGACCCGGTTGACCTCCTCGGGCATGCCGCGGTCGAAGGAGCGCAGGCCCGCCTCGACGTGCGCGGTCGGGATCTGCAGCTTGGCGCAGACCAGGATCGCGGCCAGCGTGGAGTTCACGTCGCCGTAGACGACGACCAGCGCGGGGCCGTGCTCCAGCACGACCTCCTCCAGACCGGTGAGCAGGGCCGCCGTCTGGCGGGCGTGCGAGCCGGATCCGACGCCCAGGTTCGCGACCGGCTCGGGCAGCCCCAGGTCGGCGAAGAACACGTCGGACATCAGCGCGTCGTAGTGCTGACCGGTGTGGACGATGCCCTGGCGCACTCCCAGCGCGTCCAGCGCGCGCACGACGGGGGCGGCCTTCACGAAGTTGGGGCGGGCGCCCAGCACGTGCAGGACGAGGGGGTCGCCGGGAGCCTTCTCGGAGGCCTTCCCGGGGGCCTGCTCGCCGGCCGGAGCCGCCGGCGAAGGGGCGGAGTCCCTCATTGACCTCGCCTTTCATGTGGGAGTGGGGCAAACGTTGCCTATGGTACGGTCACGACCGTGGTACCTGACGCCAGTCGGCCGGAGTCCTCGGCGCCCTCGACGGTTTCCGCGAAGTCGGCGCGTGCCGGCCTGCGCGGACTTCTCAAGGGTTTCGCCCAGCATCCGATCATCGTTTCCCGAGTCGTCGCGACCAAGGTCAAGAGTGACCCCGTGCGCGTCGCCCAGGCCGCCGCGGAGACCCTCCCGCCGAGCCTGCGCCCCGTCGTGGGCCGGGTCGCCTGGCCGCTGGCCCGGCGCGCCCGGGTCGCCGTGCGCAAGTTCGGCATGCGCGTGGTCCGGGGACCCTGGAACGAGGCGAAGGAGCACTTCGACGCGGGCCGGATGACCGAGGCCGTCGCGGTGCTGGAGGGCCACGCGAAGTACCCCTTCATCAAGCGCAGGGCCGCCTACTACGCCGGCGAGCTGGCCGCCATCCAGCCGAACCCCATCCCGCCCAAGTCCAAGGTGATCGTGGGCGAGCGGGTCGCGGGCCGGGTGCTGCACTGCGTCACCAACGCCCTGCCGTACACCCAGGCCGGCTACACCGTGCGCACGCACCGGATCGTCACGGCGCAGAAGGAGGCGGGCCTCGACCCGCACGTCGTCACCAGCTGGGGCTGGCCGATGATGCAGGGCCACGCCGACGCGACGCCGTACGAGGAGATCGACGGCATCCCCTACCACCGGCTGCTGCCGAGCGGCGAGGTGCCGTTCGAGAGCCGCGGGCGGATGATCCGCGGGGCCGGCGAGGTGACCGAGCTGGTCAGGACGCTCCGGCCGCAGGTGCTCCACGCCGCCACCGACCACCGCAACGGGTCGGTCGCGCTGGCCGTGCGGGAGCGGACCGGCACGCCGATGGTCTACGAGGTCCGGGGGTTCCTGGAGGAGACCTGGGCCTCGCGCGACCCCAAGCGGATCGGCAGCCAGCGGCACGTGCTCCAGCGCGACCGCGAGGCGTTCATCATGCGCTCGGCCGACGCCGTGGTGACCCTCGCCGAGACCATGGCCGCCGAGATCGTCGAGCGAGGGGTGCCCCGGGAGAAGATCTACCTGGCGCCCAACGCGGTGGACGACTCGCTGCTGACCGCCGAGTACGACGGGGCGGCCTTCCGCGCGGCCCACGGCATCGCCGACGACGAGATCGTCATGGGATCGGTCTCCAGCATCGTGGCCTACGAGGGCTTCCGGACCATGATCAGCGCCGCGGCGCTGCTGCGCGACCGGGGGACCCCGGTCAGGGTGCTGCTCGTGGGCGACGGAGCCGAGCGCCCCGCGCTGCTGGAGCAGGTCGAGGAGCTCGGTCTCGGAGACCTCGCGATCCTGCCCGGCCGGGTCGGCCCGGACGAGGCGCTGCAGGCCCAGGCGGCCATCGACATCTTCGCCTGCCCCCGTGAGGACCTGCGGGTTTGCCGACTTGTTACGCCATTGAAACCCGTCGAGGCGATGGCCCTCGGCAAGCCCGTCGTGCTCAGCGATCTGCCCGCCCTGTCGGAGCTCGTGGGCTCGGAGGGCGCCGGTCTCCTGGTCCCCCCGGGCGACCCCGAGGCGTTCGCCGACGCCGTCGCCGGACTGCGCGAAGACCCGGCGCGGCGGGCCCTGATGGGCGAGGCCGGACGGGCCGAGGTGGCGGCGAAGCGCACCTGGAGCCGGGTCGCGGAGACCTACCGCGACCTCTACCGGACGATCAGCGGTTGATGATCCGATGGAGATAACCCGTGGCCACCGCATTTGTGATGCGTTTAATCGCATCAGGCGTGGGGTGTGCGGAGTTGAGATAACCTTTGCGACCATGAAGTGTTGTTTCCGGCTCCCCAGGGTCTCCCAGTGACCGGCTACGACCTGGCCGTGATCGGTCTGGGTTACGTCGGCATGCCGCTGGCCAAGGAGGCCACGGCAGCAGGGCTGCGCGTCGTCGGTTACGAGGTCGACCCCCGCAAGGTGGACGCCCTCAACGGCGGGCGGTCCTACATCGACGACCTGACCGACGCCGACCTCGAGCACATGCTGGCCGGCGGCTTCCGAGCGACGCTGGACGAGAGCGTGCTGGCCCAGAGCCGCACCATCGTCATCTGCGTCCCCACTCCCCTGGACGACGACCACCGTCCCGACCTGTCCGCGGTGGAGGGCGCCACCGCGACGGTCGCCAAGAACCTCACCGCCGGCTCCCTGGTGGTGCTGGAGTCCACCACGTGGCCCGGCACGACCGACGAGGTGGCCCGCCCCCTGCTGGAGTCCTCCGGGCTCGTCGCGGGCCGCGACTTCCACCTCGCCTTCTCGCCCGAGCGCATCGACCCGGGCAACCCCAAGTTCGGCCTGCGCAACACGCCGAAGGTCGTCGGCGGCTACACCGACGCCTGCCGCGACGTGGCGGCCGCGTTCTACGCGCAGTTCATCGAGCAGGTGGTGCCGGTCAGCGGCACCCGCGAGGCCGAGATGGCCAAGCTCCTGGAGAACACCTACCGGCACGTCAACATCGCCCTCGTCAACGAGATGGCGATCTTCTGCGACGAGCTCGGCATCAACCTCTGGGAGTCCATCGAGGCGGCGGCGACCAAGCCGTTCGGCTTCCAGAAGTTCCTGCCCGGACCGGGCGTCGGCGGCCACTGCATCCCGGTGGACCCGTCCTACCTGTCCTACACCGTGCGCAAGCTGGGCTACCCGTTCCGGTTCGTGGAGCTGGCCCAGGAGATCAACGAGCGGATGCCGTCCTACGTGGTCACCCGCGTGCAGCGGCTGCTCAACCGCCACAAGAAGGCGGTGAACGGCTCCAGGGTCGCGCTGCTCGGCGTCACCTACAAGCCCGACATCGCCGACGAGCGCGAGACCCCGGCCCTGCCGGTCGCGCGCGGCCTGCTGGAACTGGGCGCCGAGCTGGTCTTCGTCGACCCGCACGTCAAGCAGTGGCAGGTCGACGGCACTGCGGTGCCCCGCGAGGAGAACCTCGCGAAGGCGGTCGCCGAAGCCGACGTGACGCTGCTGCTGCAGCAGCACGGCGCCTTCGACCTGGCGATCGTCGAGGACCACGGCAAGCTCGTGCTCGACACCCGAGGCGTGCTCGCCGAGGGTGAACGCGTCGAGCGGCTCTAGGCACGAAGGGGCTGCGCGCAGTGCACGTGCTCGTCATGACGGTGGTACATCACCCCGAGGACGCCCGGATCCTGCACCGGCAGATCCGGGCGCTCGTGGACGCCGGTCATGAGGTCACGTATGCCGCGCCGTACACCGCCCGCGGGGTCATGGCCCGGTCCTGGGTGAACGGCGTCGACCTCCCCCGGGCGGCGGAGCGCCGGCGGCTGTCCGCGGTGCGCGCCGCCCGCAAGGTGTTCAAGCGCATGCGCGGCCAGGTCGACCTGGCCGTCATCCACGACCCCGAGCTGCTGCTCGCGGTCGCGGGGGTCCGCGGGCGCCCGCCGGTGGTCTGGGACGTCCACGAGGACACCCCGGCGACCCTGTCGCTCAAGCCCTGGCTGCCGGCGTTCCTGCGGCCGCCGGTGCGCTTCCTGGCCCGCCTCCTGGAGGGCACGGCCGAGCGCCACCTGCACCTGCTCCTCGCCGAGTCGGCCTACGCCGGGCGGTTCAGCCGGGCCCACCTGGTGGTGCCGAACGAGACGTGGGTGCCGGACGACGTGACCCCGCCGGGCGACGACCGGATCGTCTACCTCGGCTGGCTGTCGGAGGCGCGGGGCGTGAAGGAGGCCGTCGAGGTGGCCCGGCTGCTCCAGCCGTACCGGGTGGCGGTCGAGCTGATCGGCTACGCCGACCCGCAGTCGCGGCCGGTGCTGAACCAGGCCGTGACCGAGGGCCTGCTGGAGTGGCGCGACTTCATGCCGAACGACGAGGCGCTCAAGCGGCTCGACGGCGCGCTGGCCGGCCTCTCGCTGCTGCGGGACGAGCCCAACTACCGGCACTCCATGCCCACGAAGATCGTGGAGTACATGGCCCACGGGATCCCGGTGATCACGACTCCGTCGCCGCGCGCGGTGGAGCTGGTAGAACGCTACAACAGCGGCATGGTCGTGCCCTGGCAGGACCCCAAGGCGGTGGCGCAGGCGGTCCTCATGCTCCGGGACGACGTCGCCGAGCGGCATGCCCAGGGCGCCCGGGGGTATGCGGCGGCCCGTGCGAACCACCACTGGCCGAACTCGGCCCGCCGTTTCGTCGCCCAGCTGGAAGCCTGGGCGGGAGTCAAGGACTGAGATCTCCGGCGCCGTTTATGCCCGCTTGATCACGAGAACGGTAGTGTCCTGAACGTGCGCTGGCTCACGGCTCTCCTCGGCGTGGCGATCCTCGCGGCGGTGGCGGCGGTCGTGATCGTCCTGCGTTCCGGCGACCCCGGCGGCCCGGCCGCAGACCGATCGCAGGCCGCCTCGGCGACGTCGTCCGCGGCCGCGCCGTCCGTGCCGTCCGCCTCCCCGACTCCCTCCTCCCTCCCCTTCACCGACCCGTGTGGAACGTTCGACACCGCGATGCGCGCGCCGTACGCGGTGACCGGGTACTGGCTCATCCCGACGGCCGACCACTGCACCTGGCGCAGCCAGCTCGCCGCCATCCACGGGGTCGGCGGCGACACCGTGATCCGGATCGGCTGGGGCCTGCAGGCCCGCGCGACCGACGAGGACGGCCGGATCCTGGACTCCGGGGGGGAGGCGGCCGATCCCCGCTACGAGCGGTGCCGGGAGGACGGGCTGTCGTGCGTGGCCGCGGCCGAGCGCGACCTGCAGGCGCTGAACCCGGGCAACCGGGTGAGCTGGACGTTCGTCTACCGGACCGACGAGGCGTTCGGGCCGAAGCTGTTCCGCTGCCCCGAGGTCGAGAAGAAGATCGAGGTGGACGGGCGGGTCTTCTACCGGATCGTCGCGCCCGAGGACGGCAGCGACGACGGCGACTGCACGAACCTCTCCGCCCGGGGACGCGGTTACCACGTGATCCTGGTCGCCGCGGCGCGCCAGGACAGCCTCGCCGAACTGCTCGACCTGGGGGACCGGTTCGGCGTGAAGGTCTTCCCCGCGCTGCCGCTCGCCCCCCGGGACCCGGCGCAGGCCACCCGGGCCTCGGAGCGGGGCATCGACACGCTCACCACGCTGACCCGGCGCATCCTGCTGGACTACGGTGACCGCTTCGCCGGCCGGGCCTCGCTCGGCGGCTTCTACCAGCCGTTCGAGCTCCAGATGAGGGACATGGTCTACACGGGTGCGCCGGAGGGCACGGAGCAGGCGGAGAAGGACCACCCGACGCTCAGGGTCTACGCCTCCCAGCACCGGATCGTGGAGCAGGTGATGCCGGACAAGCCCGTCCTGGTCAGCCCCTACCTGGAGGCGCGCAAGGAGAAGGGGTTCAGCGCCACGCCCAAGGAGGTGGCGGCGGGCTTCGAGGCCATGGCCAGGACCGGCGTCGGGATCATCGCGCCGCAGGACAGCCGGGGGACCGGCAAGGTCGGGCTGTTCTGGCCGGACGAGCGGGACGAACCGGTGGACGAGCGGCTCCGCCCGGTGGTCGGCGAGACGACCAACGGAGAGGCCTACCACGGCTCGACCCGCGACTACTACCGGGAGATGGCCGCGGCGCGGACGCGGATGGTCGAACAGGGCCACGACGTGCAGCTCTGGGCCAACGTGGAGGCGTTCGAGCCGTCCGGGACCGAGGCGTGCGGCACCAGGACCGGCAACCGGGGACGCACCGACAAGGACCGCCTGGACCAGGCCGTCACGCAGGTCGGCCGCTACGTGTCCAAGGTCGTCTCCTACATGTGGAGCGACTTCTTCACCTGCGGCTCCCCGTCGCTGTCGGAGGAGATGGCCGGTGACGCGGGCCGGCCGATCCCGGTGGAGGCCGTGCGCGCGGGGCACGACATCCGCGACGGCATCGAGCTCCGCGGCTACGATCTGCAGCTGGGCGGCAAGGTGACGATCACCTGGGAGGGGCAGGAAGCGCCCAGGACCGCCGAGGTCGCCGGGGTGAACCTGGCGGAGCCGCCCCCCGACACCCCCGACAGGCTGATGACCGCCTGGGTCCCCTTCGACTGGACGCAGGTGCCCGCCGGCACGTGGGTGCGGATCGAGGTGGCCGCTCCCGACGGGCGCACGGCGGCCGAGCCGCTGCACGTCCGCATCGACGTCTGAGCGGTGTAACGTGCCTGCCGTGGTGGTGCCCCGCATTCCCGTCAGCGTGGACCTGGTCGTGCTCACGGTGCGCTGCCAGGCGCTGAGCGCGCTCGTCTGGCGGCGGGACCGGCCGCCGTACGAGGGACACTGGGCGCTGTCGGGCGGCTTCATCCAGCTCGACGAGGACCTGCCCGCCGCCGCGGCCCGCGTCCTCGCCGAACGGGCCGGCCTGCCGGGCGCCCCGGTCCACCTGGAGCAGCTGCAGACCTACGGCTACCCCGACCGCGACCCCCGCCAGCGGGTGCTGAGCGTCGCCTACCTCGGGCTCGCCCCCGACCTGCCCGCCTCCACCGAGGCGCACATGAGCTGGCAGCCGGTCGCCGCGCTGACCTCGATGGCCTTCGACCACCGGCGCATCATGGTCGACGGCGTCGAGCGGGCCCGCGCCAAGCTGGAGTACAGCTCGCTGGGGGCGGCCTTCTGCCCGCCGGAGTTCACGGTCGCGGACCTGCGCCGGGTCTACGAGATCGTCTGGGGCCGGCCGCTGGACCCGCGCAACTTCCACCGCAAGGTCACCAAGGCCGAGGGCTTCCTGATCCCCACCGGCCGGACCACCACCCGCGACGGCGGACGCCCCGCCAAGCTCTACCGCCGGGGCCCGGCGGAGAACCTCCACCCGCCGATGCTCCGCTCGCTCAAGGACTGACCCGGGGCCCGAGGGCGGGCGGCTTCCGTGGCCGCACCCGGACGCCGCCGGGGTCAGAACCGGTCGATCTCCGTCAGGTCGACGTCGATGACGAGAGTGCCGTCGATGAGCTCGGTGTGCGGGGGGATCCCGGGAAGCCGGTCCAGGTCGTCGGCGGTGAAGCCGCCCCGCGGCGGGAGGACCCAGTCGGGCAGCGGGTCCCACACCGACGGCTCCGGGCGGAGCTCGGTCTCGGACAGCGGTGCGGCGCTCATGTCGTCCTCCCGGCCGGGCATGCTCGTGCCTCCAGTCTCCCAGGGTGATGCCCCATCCGTCCGCTCCTCATAAGGTAAGGCCATGCCTCGTTTCCGCGCGATCCTGGACACGATGCCCGCCTACAAGCCGGGCAAGGCCGTGGTCTCCCCCGACGGCCGGTCCTTCAAGCTCTCGTCCAACGAATCCCCCTACGACCCGCTGCCCTCGGTGGTCGAGGCGGTCGCACGGGCCGCGGCGGAGATCCACCGCTATCCCGACCCCGCGGCGACCGCCCTCACCGAGGCGCTCGCCGAGCGGTACGGCGTGCCGCCCGAGCACGTCGCGCTCGGCGCGGGCTCGGTCACCGTGGCCCAGCAGCTCTTCGAGACGGTGAGCGAGCCGGGCGCCGAGGTGGTCTACGCCTGGCGCTCGTTCGAGGCCTACCCGCTCCTGGCCGACCTGGCCGGGGCGACCTCGGTCCGGGTCCCGCTGGCCGATGAGACCCACCACCTGGAGGCGATGGCCGAGGCGATCACCCCCGCCACCCGCATGGTCTTCGTCTGCAACCCGAACAACCCCACCGGCACGGTCGTGCGCTCGGGCGAGCTGGCGGCGTTCCTGGACCGGGTGCCGGAGGACGTGCTGGTCGTGCTGGACGAGGCCTACCGGGAGTACGTCAGGGACGCCGACGTGACCGACGGCCTCACGGTCTACCGCGAGCGGCCCAACGTGGCCGTGCTGCGCACCTTCTCCAAGGCGTACGGCCTGGCGGGCCTGCGGGTGGGCTACCTGATCGCGAACGAGCCGGTGGCGGCGGCCGTGCGCAAGACGATGGTGCCCTTCGCGGTCAACCACCTCGCCCAGGCCGCCGCCGTCGCGTCCCTCGCGGCCGAGGACGAGCTGCTGGAGCGGGTCGACGCGGTGGTGAAGGAGCGCACCCGCGTCCGCGAGGAGCTCCTCGCGCAGGGCTGGACGGTGCCCGTCACCGAGGCCAACTTCGTCTGGCTCCGGCTGGGCGAGCGCACGCTCGACTTCGCGCAGGCGTGCGCGGCCGAGGGGGTGGCCGTGCGTCCCTTCGCGGGTGAGGGGGCGCGGATCTCCATCGGCACGCCCGAGGCCAACGACACCTTCCTGGCCGCCGCCGCGGCCTTCAGGAACGCCTGACGGCGTCCCGGGCCCGGCGCGGCGGCGACGCCGCCGCCTCCGGGCCCGGCGCCCGACCTGGCCGGGAGGGGCCGTTCCCGGACCGGCTTCCCGCCGTGACCGGGGCGGGTGGCCTCGGACCGGCTTCGCGCCGTGACCAGGACCCGTCCGCCCCTCGGATCCGTCCGCCCGAAGGCCTACGCGGTCGCGGGCTCCGGCTCGGCCTCCTGCTCCGGGACGGCCCGCCTGCCGCGCCGCTCGGTGGAGACGACCAGCGCGACGCCGACGACGATCACCAGGCCGGCGGCGACCATCGAACCGGTCACCGGCTCGCTCAGCACCAGCGCGCCCAGGGCGACCGCCACGACCGGGTTGACGTAGGCGTAGGTGGAGACCAGGGAGATGGGCGCGTTGCCCAGCAGCCACACGTACGACGTGAAGGCGACCAGCGACCCCATCACGACCAGGTAGGCCAGCGCGGTCCAGGACCGTCCGGAGACGGCGGCCGGGTCCAGGCGCTCGCCCAGCGTCAGGCCGGTCAGCAGCAGCCCGGCGCCGCCCGCCGCCATCTCGACCGCGCTCGCGGAGAAGGGGTTGGCGGGCATCGGGATCCGGGCGGACAGGAACGACCCGACCGACCACGAGACGGACGCGAGCAGGATGATCACGATGCCCGCGCCGTCCGAGGCGGCGTCCCCGCCGGCCAGGGAGAGCCCGGCGACCCCGCCGAACCCGATGAGCACGCCGGTCAGCGTGAGCACCCGCGGCCGGTCCCGGGCGATGATCCGCAGGACCACCAGCCAGAGCGGGACCGAGGCCACCAGCAGGGCCGCCAGCCCGCTGGAGATGTGCTGCTCGGCCAGCGCCACCATGCCGTTCCCGCCGGTCAGCAGGAGGAACCCGACGAGCGCCGCGCCGCCCGCCTCGCGGGCGGTCATCCGGAAGGCCTCCCGGCCGCGCAGGGCCAGGATCGCGGTGGCCAGGACCAGCGCGGCCACGGTGAACCGCATGGCGCCGCTGAGCAGCGGGGGGATCGTCTCGATGACGATCATGATGGCCAGGTAGGTGGAGCCCCAGACGACGTAGACGATCGCCAGCGCGCCCCAGACGAGAAGTGATGTGCGCTTGTCAGCAGCGTCGGGACTCATGGCACATGACGATACCGGTAGCGGGCGACAGAACGCTCGTGGCGGCCGGACGGGATCAGAGGACGCGGCGGTACCGGGCGGCGACCGCGGAGACCCAGAGCATCGCGGTGACGGCTCCGACGGCCAGGGTCAGGGACCCGGCCGTGCCGCCGCTCATCGACCAGCCGTTGCCGACCAGCAGGGCGGTGCCGGCGATGCGGGAGGCGACGGCGTGGCCGCGGTGCCCGGCACGGCCGAAGTGGCGGCCCAGGACGTAGCAGGCGGCGATCAGGGCGGTGAAGGCGACCGAGCCGGCGGCCAGGTGGCCGTAGCCGTGCCAGGTGAGCGTCGCGGGCATCCCGTGGGGGGCGCCGGCGGGGAAGCCGCCACCCGGGTCCATGACGAAGATCCCCGCTGCGATCATGCCGAATCCGTTGATCCGGACCAGCCGCGGCGCCCACGTGCCTCCGGGGGCGCCGCGCATGGCCCGGCGCAGGCCGCTCGCCCCGGCGACGGTCAGTGCGCCGGCGACCAGGAAGTTGAGGATCTGCAACCAGCCCAGGGAGCCGTTGCTCAGCGCGCTCAGCGGGTGGCGGGTCAGGTCGAAGCCCTCGCGGGTGGCGGCCTGGGCCAGGGAGACGACCGTCCACAGGGGAGCGGCGGCGATCGCGCAGGCGAGCAGGGAGCGGGTGGCGGCAGAGGTGGCGGAGGCGGTGGCGGCCGGGGCGGCCGGGAACTGGACGGTGGTCATGGTCGTGCCTTTCCGGGATCCTTCTTCGGTTCTCGACCATGCGTCGATCTCGCGATGTGACAGGGAATGCATCCGTTCCGTGTCACATCGCGAGATCGACGCATGGGCACGGCAACGGAAGAGAAGGAAGAGCCATGCGCTATCTGATGACCACCAAGGCGTCCGACACCGCTCCCGACGAGAAGCTGTACGCCGCGATGGCCGAGTTCGTCGAGGAACTGACCACGGCGGGCGTCCTGCTGGCCACCGGCGGCCTGGAGCCGGGCGGCATCCGCGTGACGTCCTCCGGCGACGGGATCACCGTGACCGACGGGCCGTTCGCCGAGGCCAAGGAGGCCGTGGCGGGCTTCGCGCTGGTCGAGGTCCGCTCCAGGGAGGAGGCGATCGAGGTGGCCCGCCGCTTCCGCAGGATCGTCGGCGACGGGGAGAGCGTGATCCAGCAGGTCTTCGGCTCCTGACCGGCCGGACCGCGCGGCCCCGGCTTGCGGACGGGACCGGGGCGGTGCTGTCATCGTGCCGTGACGGACGTCCATCGCACGATCGACGCGGTCTGGAAGCTCCAGGCGGCCAGGATCATCGCCGGGCTCACGCGGATGGTGCACGATGTCGGCCTCGCCGAGGAACTGGCCCAGGACGCGCTCGTCTCCGCTCTCGAGCAGTGGCCCGCGTCGGGTGTTCCGGACAACCCCGGCGCCTGGCTGACGGCCGTCGCCAAACGCCGCGCCGTCGACCACATCCGGCGCTCCCGGCGGCTCGAGCACGGGCAGGGGCGGCTCGCCCACGAGCTGGAACGGCAGGACCGGGAGCACGGCTCCGGAGGGGACACCGAGCAGGACGACGTCCTGCGGCTGATGTTCGTCTCCTGCCACCCGGTCCTGCCGACCGAGGCACGGGTCGCGCTGACGCTCAGGCTCCTCGGCGGCCTGACGACCGGGGAGATCGCCCGGGCGTTCCTCGTCGGAGAGTCGCAGATCGCCCGGCGCATCGCCGCGGCGAAGCGGACGCTGGCCGAGGAGCGGGTGCCGTTCGAGCTGCCCGGCGGCCCGGAACTGGCCGCGCGCCTGTCGTCGGTGCTCGAGGTCGTCTACCTCATCTTCAACGAGGGATACTCGGCGACGTCCGGGGACGATCTGACCCGGCCGGAGCTCTGCCTGGAGGCGCTGAGGCTGGGCCGGCTGCTGGCGGGGCTGGCGCCGCACGAGGCGGAGGTGCACGGGCTGGTCGCGCTCATGGAGCTCCAGGCGTCCCGCTCCGCCGCGCGGACCGGACCCTCGGGCGAACCCGTCCTGCTCCACGAGCAGAACCGGGGGCGCTGGGACCGGCTGCTCATCCGCCGCGGCTTCACCGCGATGCTGCGCGCGCGGGAGATCGGCGGCCCGCCAGGTCCGTACGTGCTGCAGGCGGCGATCGCCGTGTGCCACGCGCAGGCGCGGAGCGCCGAGGAGACCGACTGGGCGCGGATCGCGGCTCTGTACGGAGCGCTGGCGCGGCTGCTGCCGACGCCGGTCGTGCAGCTCAACCGGGCCGTGGCGCTCGGGATGGCGCACGGGCCGGCGGCGGGGCTCGCCCTGGTCGACTCCCTGACCGGTGATCCCGCGCTGCGGGACTACCACCTGCTGCCGAGCGTCCGGGGCGACCTCCTGGCCCGGCTGGGGCGGCTCGAGGAGGCGAGACTGGAGTTCGAGCGGGCCGCGTCCCTCGCCGGGAACGTCGCCGAGCACGCCTTCCTGCACCGCCGGGCGGCGGAGATCCCCGTTCCCGCCGCCCCCGGGCCCACTCTCGGGCAGGCCGCCCGGGAGTTCCTGGAACGCGGTGGGCTGGACGCCGGGACGGTCCGCTCGTACGGGCAGACGCTGCGGCGCCTCCGCCTGGCCGTGGGCGACCGGACGCCCCTGGCCTCCCTGACCGCCGACCACGTGGCGCGGGCGTTCACCGCGGCCTGGGGCGAGGCGGCGGCCGCGACGTGGAACCGGCACCGGTCGGCGGTCCGGTCGTTCGGCGCCTGGGCGTCCATGGAGCATCTCGCCGCTGGCCTCGACCGGCGTGCCGAGACCCGCCCCCGGACGCGGGGCATCGGCCCGGCACAGCTGGAAGCGCTCTGGAACCGCCCCGATCTGCCGCTGCGCGAACGGACCCTGTGGCGGCTCCTGCACGAGTCCGCGGCCGGGGTGACGGCCGTTCTGTCCCTGAACGTCGAAGACCTGGACCTGGACGACCGCCGGGCCCGCGCGGGCGGCTCCTGGGTGAGCTGGCGGTCCGGGACCGCCCGGCTCCTCCCCGATCTGGTGGCGGGCCGGACCCGGGGCCCCCTCTTCCTCACCGACCGGCGGCCCGGGCCGTCCCGGGTGCCGGCGCAGGCCGACCTGTGCCCGGAGACGGGCCGCCGCCGCCTGTCCTACGAGCGGGCCGAGTATCTCTTCAAGCAGGCCACCAGGTCTCTGGACCCGGCGGGCGACGGCTACACCCTCCGGCGGCTCAGGTATCCCACCTGATCCGCAGGGAGCCGTCGCCCGGGGGTCTCCTAACGGGCGCCGAGCTTCTCCACGATCAGGCGGTAGAGCTGGCGGGGCCGTCCCGGCTGCGGGGTGCGGTTCGGCGGGAGCGGCCACGCGAGTCCCTCGTCCACCAGCGTGCGCAGCAACCGCCGTGCCGTACGCGAGGTGACGCCGAGCATCTTGCCCGCGCCCTCGGCGTCCACCACCGTGTCCCCGTTCTCCAGCTTGGCGGCCAGCCGGGCCAGCACCTCCACGCCCTTGGGTTTGGCCGTGCCGCCGTGCAGGGGCGTCCTGGGGGCGGGGACCAGCGCCCGGCCCTCGCGGTCCACCGCGAAGCCCTGGACCTGCTTGCCCGTCTGGGTGCGGGCCAGCGCCGCCCGGGCGTGGGCCTCGGCGTCGTGGGTCGTACGGCCCATGCCGACGCCGACCTCCACGGCCAGCCCGAGCTCGTCGCGGACCCGCGCGGCGAACGGGAGCACCCGGAAGCCCTCGGTGGCGGCGGACACCGAACCGCGGGTCGCGGTGACCATGTAGCTGTGGTCGTCGATCGCCGTCACCGTCGCGTTGATCCGGTTGGCCTCCTGCACCAGCAGCCGGTGGAGCGACAGGCGCAGTTCGTCGCGCCAGTGGCGGGGCGCGGCCCGCCGTACCGGCTCGCGGAGGGTGGGGACCTCGACCAGGACCACGGTCAGCTGCGACTCCTCCAGCCGGTGGTGGGCGCCGAGCAGCGCCGCGGTGTGCAGCGCCGTCCGGACGGCGGCGGAGGTCGGGCGGACCCGGACCACCGGGACGTCCGCCGCCTGCAGGCGCTCGGCGACGGCCGGCAGGCAGGTCAGCGCCCCGGTGGTGCTCCCCTGTCGCGCCAGGCGCTCGTGGAAGGCCGCGATCGTGCCCGTGGCGCCCGGCTCGTCGCGGCTCTGCACCCCGCCGCTGGGCAGGCCCAGATCGGCGTAGGCCTCCTCGACGTCCGCCCGGCTCAGCACGTCCACGCTGATCCGGCGCGGGTCGATCCGCTCGTCCATCACGGCCCGGCCCAGCGCGGCGATCAGCGCGGCCCCGCCGAGCTGGACGTACGTCGCCGGCATCGTCAGCGCTCCCGACCGCCGGGCCAGGTCGTAGGGGATCGGGCTGGCGAACAGGCAGGCGTCCACCCCGGCCCCCAGACGGGTGACCTTGTCAGGCGCCTCCTGCTCGTCCCGGTAGGCGGCGGCCACGAGGCGGCAGGGCAGGGGAGCCGCCGCGTGGCCCATCAACATCACTCGTTCGACGAGGTCGTGGGGGCCCACCACACCGATGGTGAGATCCGGTGTCAGGGCACCCGTGCGTGACACTCGTGGAGCTTCTTCGGCCCGCTCGACCAATGTTCGTTCCCATCATGCCGTCCGTTTGTTTTCGGCTCTCTTTTGGAACGATCGCTCGTCGGGACCGTAATGTCACGCCCGATTTAGTGTCCGCCTGAGGACAACCCGTGGTGCTAAAGCCTTAACTCGTCCTATTCGTACAGGTCAAGATGGTTATAGAGCGGTTGAAACCCGCCGATTATGACGGTGAAATCTCCTGCACCACATCCGCGCCCAGGGCCTGCATGCGCTCGGCCAGATATGAGTGGCCGCGGTCGATGAGATAGCCGGACTCGATGACCGTTTCCCCCTCGGCGGCGAGACCGGCGAGAACGAGCGCGATTCCCGAGCGGAGGTCGTGCGCGGTCACCTGCGTGCCCTTCAGCGGGGTGGCGCCGTGCACGACGGCGCGGTTCTCCGTCACCTCGATGTCCGCGCCCATCTTGTTGAGCTCGCTGGCCAGCGCGAACCGGCCGTCGAAGATGCGCTCGTGGATGTAGCTGGCGCCGTCGGCGAGGCAGGCGACCGTCATGATCGGCGACTGCAGGTCGGTGGCGAACCCGGGGTAGGTGTCGGTGATCACGTTGATCGGGCGCAGCGGGCGGTCCCGGCGCACGTGGAGCACCGCACCGTGGTCGGCGAACTCCACCCCCATCTGCTCCAGCTTGTAGCGGACCACGCCGAGGTGGTCCAGGTCGGCGCCGACGAGGTTGACCTCGCCGCCGGTGATGGCCGCGGCCATGGCGAACACGCCCGCGTCGAGCCGGTCGGGCATCACGGTGTGCTCGACGGCCTGGAGCTCCTCCACGCCCTCCACGGTGATGAAACCGGTGCCGCCGCCGCTGATCTTCGCGCCCATCCGGGTCAGCATCTCGATGACGTCGAGGACCTCGGGCTCCAGCGCGGCGTTCTCGATCACGGTGGTGCCGCGCCCGAGGGCGGCCGCCATGATGAGGTTCTCGGTGCCGGTGTGCGAGGGGGTGTCGAGATACAGCTTGGCGCCGGTGAACCCGCCGCTCTTGACGCGGATGACGGTGTCCTCCTCCTCCACGGCCGCACCCAGGCGCTTGTAGCCCAGGTAGTGGAAGTCGAGGTTGCGGCTGCCCAGGTTGCAGCCGCCCACGCCCTCGATGACCGCCTCGCCGAGGCGGTGCAGCAGCGCGGGGACGAACAGCACCGAGCCGCGGAAGCGCCGGGCGATCTCCGCGGGCAGCACCGGGCTGGTCAGCCGGGAGGCGTCGATCACCAGCGTGCGCTCGGCCTCGTGCAGCTCGACCTTGGCGCCGATGGCCTCGGCCAGCTCCACCGCCCGGCGGACGTCTTCGATGATGGGGACGTTGCGCAGCACCGTGCGGCCCTTGGCCGCGAGCAGTGCCGCGCCGATCATCGGCAGAACGGCGTTCTTCGCGCCCTGGATGAATGCGGTTCCACGCAGCGCGTTGCCACCGCGCACACGGTAACGGACCATGCGTCTTGCTCCTTGCAGGTGGGGAGGTGTGACTCGTGCGCCGGGGGGACGGCAGCCGGAGTGTCGGCCCAACAGTAGCCGGTGGCCACTCCTTGCCCGGTCACTTCGCCGAGGCACTACCCCGTGAAAGGTCGGCCAGTCAGTTTCTCGTAAGCCTCCACGTAACGGGCACGGGTCCGCTCGACCACCTCCTCCGGGAGCGGCGGCGGGGCCTCGCCGGAGGCGCGGTCCCAGCCGGAGGCCGGGGAGGTGAGCCAGTCGCGGACGTACTGCTTGTCGAAGGACGGCTGCGAGCGGCCGGGCTCCCACTGGTCGAGGGGCCAGAAGCGGGAGGAGTCGGGGGTCAGGACCTCGTCGCCGAGGGTCAGCACGCCGTCGGCGTCCCAGCCGAGCTCGATCTTCGTGTCGGCCAGGATGATGCCGCGCTCCAGGGCGATCTCCGCGCCGCGCCGGTAGACCTCCAGCGTGATCCGGCGCAGTTCGGCGGCCACGTCCGCGCCGACCTCGGCGACGACCCGCTCGAAGCTGATCGGCTCGTCGTGCTCGCCGACGGGCGCCTTGGTGGAGGGGGTGAAGATCGGCTCGGGGAGCCGGGACCCGTCCACCAGGCCGGGCTCCAGCCGGATCCCGGAGACCTCGCCGTCGCGCCGGTAGTCGATCAGGCCCGAGCCGGTCAGGTAGCCCCGCGCGACGCACTCCACCGGCACCATGCGCAGCGGCCGGCACAGCACGCTCCGCCCGTCGGGGCCGGGGGCGACGACGTGGTTCGGCACGACGTCGGCGAGTTGCTCGAACCACCACAGCGACATCCGGGTGAGGATCGTGCCCTTGTCCGGGATGTCGGGGGTCAGGACGTGGTCGAAGGCCGAGATGCGGTCCGAGGCGACCATCAGCAGCAGACCCTCTTCGGTCTGGTAGAGGTCGCGGACCTTGCCGGAGTGCAGGTGCTTCACGGCCCAAGTCTGCCAGGAGGGCTCAAGCCTCCTTGACGAGGGGAAGGCTTCGCAGCCGTTCCTCGATGTGAGCGGCGACGAAATCCGGTACGGGACAGCGTTCCCTGACCGCTGGCCATGAGTCGGCCATCGCGCCGACGACATCCTGTACGGCGGCTGCCACCGCGTCCGGGTCTGCACCGACGGTTCCTGCGAAGCCCCGGAAGTGCTCCAGCGTGATGTACCGGGTGTCGGGCTGGCCTGCCAGGGGAAGCGTCAGGATGTCCCGCCGGAAGCCCTCGTATGACATGACGGAGACGAAATCGTAGGCCGGGGAGAGCCGTCGGACCCGTCCGCCGGGATACTGCAGTGACCAGTTCTTGAGGTGCTCGTCGGTGTTCCCCATCACCATGCAGGCGGCCAGGCGTCGGACATACTGGTCGAGGTCGCTCGGGCACTCGCGGTGGATGACCCGGCCCACGTCCTCGGCCTGGCCGCGATCCTTCTGGTACGGCAGCAGGCCGAAGACTTGGGCGAAGTCCTCCTGATGGACGCGCCCGCCACCGGACCGGTCGAAGCGCCGGATGGCGAAGGCCGTCCCGCCGACGGTCGTCAGCTCGGGGGGGATGTTCTCCAGGTCGCCGACCGGGACCAGGAGGTGGTCGGGCACCTCGATCCCGGCGAGCGCGGCCCAGGTCATCATGGCGTGCTCGTTCTCGGGGAGGAGGTCGTGGCTCCGGCTCGGGAACTTCACGATCCAGTCACCGCCGACCCCGACGTACCGGAACCCCGCGGGCGTCCGGGCCATTGAGAGCTTCACCTGCATGCCGGCCAGGGAGAAGCTCATCTTCTGCGCGCCGGAACGCGCTGCCGCGTCCTCCGCCGGACCTTCGGGATCGACGTCCTCACCGATCACCCGGACGGCCCCGGGCAGGTCCTGTCCGAGGTGGACGAGCAGGGCGAAGTCGCTGACGGACTTGAGCCCGAGCTGGGCCGTGACCAGTCGGCGCAGCCCGGATTCCCGCTCTGGCAGGAGGTTGGAGAACCACGACGGCAGCTGACCGCCCGGAGGGTTCTCGACCTTCCGCGGGTTGTACTCGTAGTGCAGACCCAGCACGGGCCGGTCCGGCGCGCGGTCCAGGTAACGGAAGGAGACCTTTCCGGCCCGCTGCTCCAGCACGCCGACGACCCGGTCACCGATCAGGACCTGGGCGCTCGTCCGGCCGCTCATCCGGCGTCTCCAGGGGTGATCAGGCTCGTGAGGTCGGGACCGTCGGGGAAGCCGAACAGGGCGTTCTCCTGCACATGCTCGGCGATGGCCGCACGGACGAGCCCGGCTCGGTGCGCGACGAACTCGTGGTCCATGCCCGCCCGCAGCAGGCCCAGGCCCTCGGCGTCGATGAGGTGGCTCTCCAGGACGTCGGGATCGGGTTCTCCCCGAAGCAGCGCCCCGCGGATGTCCTCGCCGGACACCGTCCGGGGATGGATCACCCGGTTGGCCAGGAAGCCACGGGGAAACTCCCTGGGGATGGACGTGATCCTGACCAGCGGGTCCCGCTCCCGTTCCATGAGTCCGTTCGGATCCGTCACCGTGCCGGCCCGGTCATCGAACTCGCTGGTACGGCCAATGATCCGAGGACGGAGGGAGAGCAGGCCGAGGAGATTGACCTTTGCCTGCACCTGGTCGAGGTGGACGGCGTTCAGGTCAGGTTCCCATGCTTCATACGGCGGAAGCAGCTTGAGCAGCCGGTCTGCGCTGGATACGGGATCGCCCTCGACGGCCCGGCCGTATTCGCGCAGTGCCCTGGCCTCGCCGCGCGGTGTCATGCCGAGCGCCGCGCCGCGCCAGATCCAGCGCCGTAGAAGTTCGGCGGCTCGTCCCTCAGGGGGGCCGAAGAGGACGGTGAATCGTGTGAGAACCGGAAAGGCAAGCATGTAGGGAACTAAGCGGGCGTGCGGAATGCCCACATCGTGCCGGAGAAAGTCGACCGTCGCTCCCAGCGCCCGTTCAGCAAGGGAGAAGGCTTCGCGCCGCTCCGCATCGCTTCCGAGTTCGTCGATGAACTCCCGGTCGAGCTGGTCCTCTCTCGTGGCGAGAACCGAACGCGCGAGTGCAGTCTCGGGGATCTCGCCGAAGCCCCATCTCGCGACACGGGAGGCCAGTACGGGGAGGTCGACGGATTCCACCCGGCCAGACGTCGTCCGGATGGCGCCGAACACCTCATCGGGCCGGACGAGACGGCCGGGCCTGCTGATCCGCCGGAAGACCTCCTGAAGTTCCGCCTCGTCACCGGAGTCCACGACCTGTACGGCAAGGCGGTAGTTGTCCACGGCCCGTACGACGTTGTGGCACCGCTCGAGCTGAGCGTCGTCGAGCCGGGCTTTTCGCTGCCAGTGCAACAGGCGGGCGGTGTCCGAAGCCGATGACATCGGAAACCAGTGCTCGGGTACGTGGTCGCGGCGGTCGGCGGAGACGAACTCGTCCAGCCGGGGGTCGTAGAAGATCCGGAACCGTGGATCGACCGTCTCCTCTGCGGCGTTCAGCGCCCCGACCAGGCTGGTGACGCGTTGAATGCCGTCGATCACCCAGAGCGCGTCCGGGGTGGCGTCCACATCGGCGGTCAGCGGTCCCACGGTGACGGTTCCGGCTCCGGCGGGTCGCCGCCACATGAGCAGGCTGCCGATGGGGTAGCCCCGCAGGACGCTGTCGAAGAGCTCCTCCACGTCACGGCGCTCCCAGCGATAGGAACGCGGGAACGAGGGGAGGCGGATGTCGCCGTGCAGGACCCGGTGGGAGAGCTCGCGTGGAGTCATCTCCCACGACCCGGCCCGCATGACTACGGCCATGTCCGCACCTCCCGCTGATCTGGTCAATGCTAGGCCGGAAACGCGCGCCTATCCGGCCTTCGCGACGATGAGAGTGATGAACGGGACGCTGAGGACAGGAGCCGGAGCGGTGGGTTCGGCCTCAAGGAGCCGTTGTGCACTCCGATCGCCGAGGGGGCAGATGAACCCCGGATCACTGTCGCCGGTCCGCCGGAGCCGTGGACGGGAGCCGGTGCGCTAGTGAGGCGTGGCCCCCGGCCGCACCCCGGCCCCGCAGCGCCCTGAGCGGTCGCTGCGGAGCGTCACAGGGCCGTTCAGAGGGCCTGGGCGGCGATGTCGGTGCGGTGGTGGGAGCCGCGCAGCCGGATGCGGCCGACCAGCTCGTAGGCGGCGGCGCGGGCCGCGGCGACGTCGGGGCCGGTGCCGACCACGCTGAGCACGCGCCCGCCGGACGAGACGGTCCGGCCCCCGGCGCCGGCGGCCGTGCCGGCGTGCAGCACGTAGGCGCCCCCGACCTTCTCGTCGAGGCCCTCGATCACGTCGCCCTTGACCGGGTCGGCCGGGTAGCCCTCCGCTGCGACCACCACGGTCACCGCCGCGCCGCCGCGGTAGGACAGGGGGCCGAACGCCTCCAGCGTGCCGGTCGCGCAGGCGAGCAGCAGCCCGGCGAGCGGCGTCTCCAGCCGGTCCAGCACGACCTGGGTCTCCGGATCGCCGAACCGCGCGTTGAACTCGATCACCTTCGGGCCGCCGGCGGTCAGCGCCAGGCCGACGAAGAGCACCCCGGTGTACGGCGTGCCGCGCCGGGCCAGCTCGGTCACCGTCGGGATGACCGTCTCGGCCATGACCCGCTCGGCCAGGTCCTGCGGGGCCCACGGCAGCGGCGTGTAGGCGCCCATGCCGCCGGTGTTGGGACCGGCGTCGCCGTCGTAGGCCCGCTTGTGGTCCTGGGCGGGCATCAGCGGCACGGCCGTGGCTCCGTCGCAGAGCGCGAAGAGCGAGACCTCGGGGCCGTCGAGGAACTCCTCGATGACGACCCGCCCGCAGGCGGCGGCGTGCCGGAGCGCCTCGTCGAGGTCGCCGGTGACCACCACGCCCTTGCCGGCGGCCAGCCCGTCGTCCTTGACCACGTACGGCGCGCCGAACTCCGCGAGGGCCGCGGCGGCCTCCTCGGGGGTCGTGCAGGTGCGGGAGCGGGCGGTGGGCACGCCCGCGGCGGCCATGACCTCCTTGGCGAAGGCCTTGGAGCCCTCGATCCGCGCGGCCTGCGCCGACGGGCCGAAGCAGGGGATGCCCGCCTGCCGTACAGCGTCGGCGACGCCGGCGACCAGCGGGGCCTCGGGGCCGACCACGACCAGGTCCGCCCCCAGTTCCACCGCCAGCCCGGCGACGGCGGCCGGGTCGGCCGGCGCCACCGGGTGCAGGGTCGCGACCTGCGCGATGCCCGCGTTTCCGGGAGCACAGTGGACCTCGGCGACCTGGGGGTCTGCTGTCAACGACCGGCACAGGGCATGCTCACGCCCGCCGGATCCAATCACAAGAACGCGCACGCGCGAGAGCCTATCGGCCCCGGTGCCCGTCACTCCGTCCACAGGCTGTGGACGGAGCGGCGCGGGCGGCGGGGATTCCCGGGTCGCGCCTGATCGTCCGTGAGGGCGGGGGTAGGGTGGAGGTCGTTCCCCCGTCCTGTGGTAGATTTGGGCGGCTTTGCATGTCTCTTACCGATTGGAGGTGGTTCGGGATGTCCTCTGGCGATCCCAGCAGTACGTGCTCGCGCACGTGGCCGTGCGCAATCTCGACCATTTCTTCAATCGGTGCCCGATCTGCCTCGCGCGCATTTCGTTTGAACTGAGGTGACATCGCTTCGCGCGTGGATGGTGTCAGGTTGGGCGGGAAAGGCATGTCATGCGTTCTTCGCTCCTTTTTCCCCGCATTCGGCACGTACGCACGGTCCGTGCGCCCCACGCTCCCTCCGTCCCGGTCCGTGACCGCTTGAACGGCACCTGCGTCCCGCCGAGCGACTCCCTCGTCGAATACGCCGCCTACGTCGGCGGCCGGCGGATCGAGGCCCTCGGCATCCCGGACGCCCTGGAGCTCGTCCGCGCGCACAACGCCGCCCAGGAGAAGGCCGACGCCTTCGTCTGGGTCGGGCTGCACGAGCCCGACGCCCCCGAGGTCGAGTGGCTGGCCGAGGTCTTCGACCTCCATCCCCTCGCCGTCGAGGACGCCGTCAAGGCTCACCAGCGGCCCAAGGTCGAGCGCTACGACGACTCGCTCTTCGTGGTGCTCAAGACCGTCGCCTACCTGGAGCATCCGGAGCTGACCGCGACCAGCGAGATCATCGGCACCGGCGAGATCATGGCCTTCGTCGGCCCCGACTTCGTGGTGACCGTGCGGCACGGCCGCTACTGCCCGCTGGCGGAGGTCCGCGAGCGGCTGGAGGCCAAGCCCAAGCTGCTCGGCCGCGGCCCGACCGGTGTGCTGCACGCCATCGCCGACCACGTCGTGGACCGCTACCTGCACGTGGCCGACGACATGCAGGCCGAGCTGGAGGAGGTGGAGGCCATGGTCTTCGCCGACGTCAGCGCCCGGGACATCAGCCGGATCTACAACCTCAAGCGCGAGATGATCGAGCTCAAGCGGGCGGTCACCCCGCTCCAGTCGCCGATGTCCACGCTGGCCCAGCGCCGGATGATCCCCTCCGAGATGCGCGAGTACTTCCGCGACGTCGTCGACCACCTCGCCCGGGTCTGCGAGCAGGTCGAGTCGTCCAACGAGCTCTGCAACTCGGTGCTGCAGGCGGCGCTCGCCCGCTCCAACGCCCTCGCCAACGAGGACATGCGCAAGATCTCCGCCTGGGTCGCCATCATGGCCGTCCCCACGATGATCGCCGGGATCTACGGCATGAACTTCGATCACATGCCCGAGCTCGACTCCGTCTTCGGCTACCCGGTCGTGCTCGGCGTCATGGTGATCGCCTGCACGCTGCTCTACCGGGGTTTCCGCCGCAACGGCTGGATGTAGTCCCGGGCGGGGTCCCGCCGCACCGCTCCCGGCCCGGACGGCCTTCAGGCCGTCCGGGCCGGGGACGGTCCTCCGCGCGGCTCCCGGACGGCGCGGCACGCGGTGACCGGGGCGGGCAGGGGGAGCCCGCGCCCGGCCCACAGGGCGCGCATCCGGTCGGGGTAGTCGGTGACGAGCCCGGCCGCGCCGAGGTCGAGCAGGGCCGCGGCCCGGTCCGGCTCGTTGACGGTCCACGGGACCACCGGCAGTCCGGCGGCGGCCGCCCGCCGCATGAACTCCTCGTCCACCATCACGTGCTCGGGCGAGACCGCGGTGCCCCCGGCCGCCGCGGCGGCGGCTGGGACGTCGCCGCCGAAGTCCGAAAGGAGCAGGCCGTCCAGCCAGACGCTCTCCAGGGTGTCCAGCTCGATCAGGGCGTAGCGCCGCGCCGCCGGGGCCAGCTCCCGCGCGATCCGCAGGATGCGCCAGTCGAAGCTGAGGATCGCCGCGCCGTCGAGCCTGTCGTGCCGGTCGAGCTCGGCGACCACCAGCTCGGTGAACTCACGCGGATCGGGGGTGAGGTCCGGCCGGGTCGGGTCGGACTTGAGCTCCACGTGCAGCCGCACCCCGTCGGCGCCGTAGGCGTCCACCAGGCCGAGCACCGCCCCCAGTGTCGGCATCCGGGTGTGCGGCACCGGGACCTGCGTCGCGGCGAAGCGGTCGTCGGGGCGGAGCGGCAGCCGTACGCCGCATTCGAGGGTGCGCAGCTGCGCCAGCGTCAGCGCGCCGACGGGCCTGCCCACGTAGGGGAAGAGCGGGTCGCCCGCCCGGGCCGGGCCGGTGTCGGCGCTGGTCACCGGGGAGACTGTGAGGTCGTGGGTGAGCACCAGCCGCCGGTCGGCCGTCAGCGCGACGTCGAACTCCAGCGCGTCGACGCCCAGCTCCAGAGCGTGGGCGAGCCCGGGCAGCGTGTTCTCCGGGCGGAGCCCTCGGGCCCCGCGGTGGCCGTGGATCTCGGCATGCACACCGGGACCCTACCGAGCGGGGCGCCCGGATGGCTCCCCGCCGGGGTCCGTTCTTCCCTGCGGCTCCGCCCCGGCCGCCCCTCCCGCGGCGGCCGTACGGCTCCGCCCGGGGCGCGGAGCCGTACGGGGACGGGTCCGGGCCGGCGGGCGGAGCCGTACGGGGCGCGGGGCCGGATCGGCGGGCGGAGCCGTACGGGACGGGTCAGATCAGCGGGCGGAGCTGGAGGGTCTCGGTGCGGCCGGGGCCGACGCCGATGGCGGAGATCGGGGCGCCGCTCATCTCCTCCAGGGCCCTGACGTAGGCCCGGGCGTTGGCGGGCAGGTCGTCGAAGGACTTGGCGCCCGTGATGTCCTCCTGCCAGCCGGGGAACTCCTCGTAGACCGGCTTGGCGTGGTGGAAGTCCGTCTGGGTCATCGGGATCTCGTCGTGGCGCACGCCGTCCACCTCGTAGGCCACGCAGACCGGGATCTTCTCCAGGCCCGAGAGCACGTCCAGCTTGGTGAGGAAGAAGTCGGTGACGCCGTTGATCCGGGTGGCGTAGCGGGCGATCACCGCGTCGAACCAGCCGCAGCGGCGGTTGCGGCCGGTGGTCACGCCGTACTCGCCGCCGGTGGTGCGCAGCCAGTCGCCCATCTCGTCGGTGAGCTCGGTCGGGAACGGGCCGGAGCCGACCCGGGTGGTGTAGGCCTTCAGGATGCCGATCACCCGGGTGATGCGGGTCGGCGGGATGCCCGCGCCCGCGCAGGCGCCGCCCGAGGTCGGCGAGGAGGAGGTGACGAACGGGTAGGTGCCGTGGTCGATGTCGAGCAGGTTGCCCTGCCCGCCCTCCAGCAGCACGACCTTGTCGTCGTCCAGCGCCCGGCTCAGGATCAGCGAGGTGTCGGCGATGTGCGGCTTGAGGCGCTCGGCGTAGCCGAGGTACTCCTCCAGGACCTTGGCCGGTTCGAGCGACCGGCGGTTGTAGATCTTGGTGAGGATCTGGTTCTTCTCGCCGAGGGCGACCTCGATCTTCTTCTGCAGGATGCCCGGGTCGAGCAGGTCCTGGACCCGGATGCCCATCCGGTAGATCTTGTCGCCGTAGGCCGGGCCGATGCCGCGGCCGGTCGTGCCGATCCGGGCCTTGCCGAGGTAGCGCTCGGAGACCTTGTCGAGGGCCTTGTGGTGGGGCATGATCAGGTGCGCGTTGGCGGAGATCAGCAGGCGCTCGGAGGAGACCCCGCGGGCCTCCAGGCCCTCGATCTCGCTCAGCAGCACGCCCGGGTCGATGACGACGCCGTTGCCGATCACCGGGACGACGTTCGGCGACAGCACCCCCGTCGGCAGTAGGTGCAGGGCGTACTTCTGGTCGCCGATGACGACCGTGTGGCCCGCGTTGTTCCCGCCCTGATATCTGACGACGTAGTCAACCTTGTCGCCGAGCAGGTCGGTGGCCTTACCCTTGCCTTCGTCGCCCCACTGGGCGCCGAAGAGAACGACAGCCGGCATCGTTAGTCTCCCACCACAAAACGAAACCCCTGGCGCAATCGCGACAGGGGCTCTTGCGAGGAGAGAATACCCGACGGGCCGCGGAAGGGGGATCTCCCCTCCCGCCGGAGGGGGATCCCCCGCGTCCGGACCGGGCGCGGACCCCGTTCGGATCGGGCGCGGACCCCGTTCGGATCGGGCGCCGCACCAGGTCGCGCCGGGTGCCGCACCGGGTCCGGGCCGGGCGCCGGAGCGGGCGGGGCCGGACCAGGAGCAGGCCGGGCCCTCAGCGGCCGGTCAGCGCGGCGTGCGCCTCGGCGCTGGAGTCCTTCAGGAAGGTCATGCAGCGCTCGGCCTCGTCCTTCTCCCCGATGCTCTGCGCGGCCCGGGCCAGGGCGTACAGGCAGCGCAGGAACCCGCGGTTGGGCTCGTGCTCCCAGGGGATCGGGCCGTGGCCCTTCCACCCGGCGCGGCGCAGCTGGTCGAGCCCGCGGTGGTAGCCGGTGCGGGCGAACGCGTAGGAGGTCACCGCGTGCCCCGACGCGAAGTACTCCTCGGCCAGGGCGGCCCAGGCCGCCGGATGGGCGGGGAAGCTCGCGGCGACGTCGGACGCCTTGGCGCCCGAGGCCAGGGCCTCCCGGGCCTCGGGCAGGTCCGGCAGCAGGGTGGGCGGGGGACCGGCGAGAAGGTTCTCGTGGGATTCCATTGGTTTCTCCGGCGCGTCCGGCCCGCCCGGTGAGCGGGGCGGGACGCGCCGTCCCTCCTCTTCGAGGTCTCGTCAGCCCGGAGCGGCGGGCGGGCGCCGGGGGGCGCCCGCCCGCCGCCGGGCCGAGGGGGTGGGGTGGATCAGGTGAGCTTGGTGCCGGCGGACTTCAGGTGCCGGCAGGCCTCGGCGACGCGCGCCGCCATGGAGGCCTCGGCGGCCTTGCCGTACGCGCGGGGGTCGTAGGCCTTCTTGTTGCCGACCTCGCCGTCCACCTTGAGCACGCCGTCGTAGTTGGTGAACATGTGCGCGGCGATCGGGCGGGTGAAGGCGTACTGCGTGTCGGTGTCGATGTTCATCTTGACCACGCCGTAGGAGATCGCCTCGTGGATCTCCTCCAGCAGCGAGCCGGAGCCGCCGTGGAAGACCAGGTCGAACGGCTTGTCCTTGCCGAACTTGGCGCCGACGGCCTCCTGGATGTCCTTCAGGACGCTCGGGCGGAGCTTGACGTGGCCCGGCTTGTAGACGCCGTGCACGTTGCCGAAGGTCGCGGCGAGCATGTAGCGGCCCTGCTCGCCGACGCCCACCGCCTCGGCGGTCGCGATCGCGTCCTCGGCGGTGGTGTAGAGCTTCTCGTTGATCTCGCCGACGACGCCGTCCTCCTCACCGCCGACGACGCCGATCTCCATCTCCATGATGATGTTCGCGCGGCGGCACTTGTCGAGGAGCTCCTTGGCGATCTCCAGGTTCTCCTCCAGGGGTACGGCGGAGCCGTCCCACATGTGGGACTGGAAGAGGGGGTCCTGGCCCCTGGCCACCCGCTCCAGGGAGACGTCGATCAACGGCCGCATGAAGCCGTCCAGCTTGTCCTTGGGACAGTGGTCGGTGTGCAGCGCGATCGTCACGGGGTATTTCGCCGCGACGACGCGGGCGTACTCCGCCAGCGCCGTCGCACCCGTCACCATGTCCTTGACGGTGGTGCCGGACAGGAACTCGGCGCCGCCCGTGGAGACCTGGACGATGCCGTCGCTCTCGGCCTCGGCGAAACCGCGGAGCGCGGCGTTCAGGGTCTGGGACGAGGTCACGTTGATCGCCGGATAGGCGAAACCGCCGGCCTTGGCGCGGTCGAGCATCTCGGCGTAGACATCTGGGGTCGCGATAGGCATCGGTTCAACTCCCTGGAAGACGGCAAGCGCGGATCGGCCGGGCCTGGCGGGACCCTCGCGGGACACGGCCCGACGGCCAGTATTCCTGTTTACGCCCCGCCCCGGTAGCTTCGCCACTCCTTGATCCCGGCGGATCCGTCCGCCCGGACGCCGGGCCGCCCGCCTCCGGCGGCGGGGCCCGCGGTCTCCGGGGCGGGGTCCGCGCCCCCGGGCGACGGTGCCGCTCGTGGGACCGCTCGTGGGACCGCCGCTCCTGCCGCTACCCTCCACTGTGTGGGACGCCACAGGTCCGACCCGATGGGCATCGCCCGCCTCGCCCTCGCCGGGCTCGCGGTGCTGGCCCTGCTGTTCCTGATCGCGCTGGGCGGCAGGTCGCTGATCGGCGCGCTCGGCTCCGAACCCGCGTCCTCCGCCTCGGCCTCCGCGCCCGCCCCCGCGACCGGAGCCCCCTCCGCCACGCCCGCCCGGGTCCCCACGGTGCTCGTCGAGTGCGTCGAGGAGCGCTGCCCCACGGTCTTCCTGAAGGTGGCGGGCGGCGACGTGCTGCTCAACCGGGAGATGGCCCGCGGCGAGCAGGCGCAGGCCTTCGACGACAAGGTGGACGTCGTGCTGACCGACGCGTCCACGGTCCGCGTCCGGGTGAACGGCGTCGTGCGCCCCCCGGGCGGGGCCGGGGAGCGGCAGGAGTTCACGGCCGTCCGGGAGTAGGCGCGCTGCTCTCCCGGCTTCCGCGATCCCGGAACCTCGGAATGCCGCGATGCCGCGATGCCGCGATCCCGAGACCACGGAACCCTGGGATCCCGAGGTCTCGGGGCGGGTCAGGACAGGCCCAGGTCCTCCAGCGTGTAGGCGGTGCGGTACGGCAGGCCGGCCCCGGCGATGGCGGAGGCCGCCCCCCGGTCCACGATCGTGGCGACCGCCACGACCTCGGCGCCGGCCTCGCGGAGCGCCTCCACGGCGGTCAGCGGCGACCCGCCGGTCGTGGAGGTGTCCTCCACCGCCAGCACCCGCCGCCCGGCGACGTCCGGTCCCTCGATCCGGCGCTGCATCCCGTGCGCCTTGGCCGCCTTGCGGACCACGAACGCGTCGAGGGCGCGGCCCCGTGCCGCCGCCGCGTGCAGCATGGCCGTCGCCACCGGGTCCGCGCCCAGGGTGAGTCCGCCCACGGCGTCGTAGTCGAGGTCGGCGGTGAGATCCAGCATGACCCGGCCGACCAGCGGAGCCGCCCTCCCGTCGAGGGTCACCCGGCGCAGATCCACGTAGAAGTCCGCCTCCTTGCCGGAGGACAGCACGACGCGGCCGTGCACGACGCCCTTGCTCTTGATCTCGGCCAGCAGGTTCTCACGATCGCTCATGGCACCAAGGTTAGGGCCGCCCCCGGCGGTGCCTCCGACCCGGTCGCAGGTAAAGCCGCGACTTCGGTTTAACCGTCGTGCGGACTGCGGAATGTATGGGCGCGACAACTGTAGGTAATCGCGAGGTCACAATGAGTGTTGAATCGTCTCAAGGCGACGCCGAGTTGCTCGCCGCGACCCGGAACGGGAACGCGGCGGCCTACGGCGGCCTCTACGAACGGCACGCGCCGGCGGCGCGCGCCCTGGCCCGGCAGCTCGTCCGGAGCGCGGCCGAGGCCGAGGACGTCGTGGCGGAGACGTTCACCAGGATCCTGGACCTGACCCGGCGGGGCGGCGGCCCCAAGGAGGCCTTCCGGGTGCACCTGCTCACCGCGGTCCGCCGTACGGTCTACGACCGGGAGCGGCGCCGCACTGCGAGCGGCGAGGTGCCCAAGGGGGAGGCGGAGCTGTTCGACCCCGGGGTGCCCTTCGTCGACCCGGCGCTGATCGGCCTGGAGCGCTCGCTGGTCGCCCGGGCCTTCCTGTCGCTGCCCGAGCGCTGGCAGGCGCTGCTCTGGCACGTCGAGGTGGAGAAGTCCGGGCCCACCGACGTCGCCCCGCTGATCGGGCTCCCCGCCGACGAGGTGGCCGAGCTCGTCGGCAGGGCGAAGGAGGGGCTGCGCCAGGCGTGCCTGAAGGTGCACCTGTCCGGAACGCCGCGGAAGGGGTGTCGCCCGTCCTTGTCGAAGATGGGCGCCTACGTCCGGGGCGGCCTGGTCAAGCGGGAGACCAGGCTCATCGACCGGCACATGGACGACTGCACCGACTGCCGGGCCGTGTTCATGGAGCTGACCGACGTCGACCGGGGCCTGCGCGTCATCGTCGGCCCCCTCATCGCCGGACCGGTCCTGGACGGATACCTCACGGCGCTGGGCAAGTCGGGCGGCGCGCCCGGGTGCGGCCTCGTCACCGGCCTCGGCGCCCTCGGCGGCGCGGCGGGCTGGGCGCGGCGCGCCTCTCGCGGGCGGCAGCAGGCCGTCGCGGCGAGCGCGGCCGTCATCGCGCTCGGCACGGCGACGGCGCTCGTGCTGGTGACCTCCGGCGACCCGGCGCTCCTCCGGCCGGCCCCGGGATCCGTCCCGGTGCCGACACCGCCGCCACCGATCATCGCGCAGCCCGAGCCCCTCCCCGCCGGGCCGGAGCCCTCGGCGGCCTCGCAGGGGAGCACGCCGGTGCCGCCGCGGCCCTCCACGGCGCCCCCGGCGGAGCCGTCGCGCGCTCCCGCGACCTCCCGCGACCCAGGGAGCCCGCGGCCGCCCGTGGCCGCGCCGCCCTCCGGGAGCGCGCGGACCGGGGCTCCGGCACCCGCCCGGCCCGCCCGGCCGGTGCGGGTCGCGCCCCGCGAGGCGCCGAGCCCCGCGCACCAGCGGGGGAGGATCGGGGCGGCCGTGCCGCGCCTGGTCGCCGGGATCGAGGTGCTCGGCGCGCTGGTCAGGGCCCAGCCGGGCATGGTGGCCGTACGGCTGCGCAACGCGGGCCTGGGTGGGAGCCGCGAAGTGGTGGCCCGGATCGGCCTGCCGGACGGGGTGACGATGCTGACGGGCGGGAGCCGGGCGAGGCCCGCCGCGGGCGGTGCCGTCGGCACGGTGGACGGGTGGTCCTGCCGGCCCACGGGCCGGCACGTGCGCTGCGCCCGCGGCCCGCTGGCCCCCGGTCAGGCGACCTCGGTCTTCCTCCGGGTGAAGGCCGCGCCGACGGCGGCCCTGGACGTGCCGCTCTCGCTCCGGGTCGGCGGCGGGGGCGAGCCGGTGAGCGCGGAGTCGGAGAGCGGGGTGCGGGCCTTCGGGGCCCCGGCCCGCTTCGCCGCCGAGGGCAGGGTGGTCACCGCCGCGATCGGCAACACCCTCCTGACCCGGGCGCCCACCGGCCGCATGTGCCGGGCGGTGCGGTCGCGGGACGGCGACGAGCGCGACAACGACCAGGCGCCCATGCGGCTCTTCGACCGGGACAGGGACCCGTCGACGAAGAGCTCCAGCGCCGCCCGGCTGGACCTGCCCGGCCGCGGCAGGGTCGTCTGGGCCGGGCTCTACTGGTCGGCGAGCGCGCCCGCCGCCGGGCGGGTCAAGTTCAGGGCCCCGGGGAGCACCGGCTACACGCAGGTGAGCGCCACGAACGTGGTCGAGCGGGTGCTGCCGTCCGGCCGGGCATATCAGGCGTTCGCCGACGTGACCGGGCTGGTGCGCAGGCTCCGGGGCAAGTACTGGGTGGCCGACGTCCCCCTCCGGGCGGGCGTCTCGCGGCACGCCGGCTGGAGTCTGGTGGTCGTCGCGGCCGACCCGCGCCGGCCGTACGGCCAGGCCGTGGTCGTCGACACGGCGGTCCTGGTCGGGGCGGGCACGCCGGTGCGCCTGCCGCTCGACGGGCTGGCCCGCGGGGCCGGGCCCGCGCAGCTGGACGTGGTGGCCTGGGAGGGCGACGCCGATCTCCGCGGCGACCGGGTGAGCGCGGGGGCGGGCCCGCTCCGGCCCGAGGGCGGCGACCGGAACCCCGACAACCCCTTCGACGGCTCGTCCACGGGGTCGGTGGGGGTCGACCTCACGCCGGGGGTGGACGTCGACCGCTTCCACGCCGTCCTGGGGCGGAATCCGGTGCTCAGGCTGAGCACCCGCCGGGACTCGGTCCTGTTCGGGGCGGCGGCCGTGACGGTGCAGACCCGTTCGTGATGAACGGCCTCTATAAAGGGACAAACTGGTACGGTCGGCGTGAACGCTCCGGCGGGTGGTCGGTTGCGGGTGGAATCGTGGGGATTCGCCCTCAGCGGCTCCGTTGCTTTACTACCCTGGAGAAGGCCCACCTGTCCGGCCTTTCGGGGCGTTTTCAAGCGTGTCCGAGCCGTAGGGCCGGGCGACGTAGGAAGGGCGGTGTCGCGTGGATCGCTGCGCGCTGTTCGTGGACGCTGGCTACCTGCTGGCAGACGGAGCGATGGCCGCGCACGGGACCCGGCATCGCGAGGCCGTCTCGTGGGACTACACCGGCCTGCTCCGGCTGCTCAACGAGCTGTGCCGGGAGCGCACCGGCCTGCCGCTGCTCCGCTGCTACTGGTACGAGGCGACCGTCGAGGGCCGCCACACCCCCGAGCACGACACCCTGGGCGACATCCCGGGCCTGAAGCTCCGGCTCTCGCGCATCCGGCCCGGCCGCCGGGAGGGCGTCGACGCGCAGGTCCACCGCGACCTGATGACGCTCGCCCGCAACAACGCGATCTGCGACGCGGTCGTGATCAGCGGGGACGAGGACCTCACCCAGGTCGTCTGCGACGCGCAGGACCTGGGGATCCGGGTGACGCTGGTGCACATCGCCGCCGACGGGGGCTGGGGCGTGTCCCGCTCGCTCCGCCAGGAGTGCGACGACCTGATCGAGATCGGCGGCGGACACCTGCGGCCGTACGTCAGCCTGCTCTCCGGGGCCGGTGAGGCCTCCTCCGCCCAGGGGGTCCTGGGCGCCGCGGGCGCCGCCGTGGTGCTGAGCCACGCGGTCCCCCCGGGCAACGGATCCCGCGCCGGTTATGAGATCTCCCCCGGCTCCGGTTACGGGATGTCCACCGGGAACGGCGTCCGGCCCGGCTACGAGGCGGTGGCGGGCAACGGGTCCGCCGCCGCGAACGGGGCCGCCTCCTCCGGGAACGGGGTCTCCTCCGGGAACGGGACGTCGCCGGACGGTTCCGCGCCGCTGAACTACGGCGGGGCCACGCCGAGCAACGGAGTGCCGTCGCACCGGGGCATGCCGTCCGGCAACGGCGCCGGCCATGGCGGCGGGCACAGTGGTGGGCACGGTGGCGGGTCTGGTGGTGGGCACAGTGGCGGGCACGGTGGCGGGCCCGGCCATGACGCGGGCAACGGGGTCCCCCCGGCCGGCGGGACCCCGTCCGGAGGCGTCTCCCCGGACGGCGCCGCGCCGCAGAACCGGCCTTCCCATGGGAGCCCGTCGCAGCCCGCCTACCCGGGCTACGCCCAGGAGTCCCCGCCCACCTCTCCGGCTCCGGCCGTCTCCGCCGCCTCCTCGGGATCGCAGCCGGGACCGCACCACGGCTCGACCGGTTCGATGCCCGCCGTCCCGCCGTACGGTTCCGGTAACGCCGGCGGCACGGGCGGGGCGCCGGGCTACCAGCTGCCCACCCCCTACACGGGACCGCAGCCCACGGCCTCCCAGTCCCAGCCGCAGGCGCAACCGCAGCCCATCGGGCCCTACACCGGCCCGCAGGCCGCCCCCGTGCCGGTCAACGCGGCGGCCGGCGGTACGACCACGCTGGCCGACGCGGTGAAGGCGGCGCACAAGGAGGGCCACGACTTCGGCGAGTCCGTGGCCAAGGACGCCCCGGCCCTGTGGCTCGAAGCCGTCCTGGCCCGCAAACCCCGCATGCCCTCCGACCTGGAGGCCCGCCTCCTGCAGGGCTCCTCGCTGCCGATCGACTTCCTCCTGCACGACGAGGTCCGGCACGCCCTGCGCCGCGGTTTCTGGGACGCCCTGGAGCGCGCTCGCCACTGACCGCGGCCATGCGGCCGATCGCCGCAGGGTGTCCTGCCGGGAGCACCGGACCTCCGGCCGATGTCGTCGATACGGCCGTGCGGGCCCGACAGAGCCATATCGACGACGTCCACCGGGTTACGCCGGGCCGGGTCCGCTGGAGCGGGCCCCTCGGAGATCCTGGGCGGCGGACCGCGGTGGTGCGCCGCCCAGGGCCAGGACGGGCCATTGTGCGACATCGCGGCGGAGCTGTCGGTCGTGGGTCGCGACCACGACCGCGGCACCCGTCGCCTCGAGAGCCTGCGTCAACTCGTCGACGAGCGCGATCGAGAGGTGGTTGGTCGGCTCGTCCAGCAGGAGGACGTGCGGGCGGGCGGCGAGCGCCATGGCCAAGTCGAGGCGGCGCCGCTGCCCCATCGAGAGCTCCCCCACGGGTCTGTCCAGGTCCGCCGGGGCGAGGATGCCGAGCGACTCCAGCGGGACGGCATCGGCATCCCGCAGGACTCCCCGGCCGACGAGCCGTCCGAGTCGGACCTCGTAGACATCGCGGGCCCGCCTCCCGGCCGGCGGCGACGACTCCTGGGCCAGCAGCTCCACGCGCACGTCCCGGCCGACGTGCAGCGTCCCGGTCGACGGTTCCCGCCGGCGGGCCAGTACGGAGAGCAGCGTCGACTTGCCCGAGCCGTTGGGCCCGCTGACGACCAGCCGCGCCCCTGAGCCGAGGAAGAGCGTGGCGGGCCGGTCGAGACGCCCGGCGACGGTGATCCCGGCGGCCTGGAGCAGGGGGGCGCCGGGGCGTCCGGGCAGGTCGGGCACCCGCAGCCGTAGCGGGGGTTCGGGCATCGTGACCGCGTGCTCCTCCAGCTCGTCGCGGCGCCGGTTGACGGACCGGACGAGGCCCGGTGCGCGGGTGGCGCGCTGGTGTCTGCCGGTGCCCTTGTCGGGGCGCCAGCCGGTCACGAGCCGGTTCTGCGCCCTGGCCAGGTCCTCGGTGAGGCGGGAGTGCTCGGCCCGCTGCCGTTCGTACTCCTCCTCCCACCTGTCCCGCTCGGCCCGCCGGCCCTCCTGGTATCCCGCGTATCCGCCGCCGTAGACGCGGGGCCGCCCGTCACGGCTCGGATCGAGGTCGAGCACCGCCGTGGCGACGTCGGACAGCAGCGCCCGGTCGTGACTGACCAGCACGACCCCGCCGGACATGCCGCGCAACCGTGCGGTGAGGTACTCGAGGCCGTCCTGGTCGAGGTGGTTCGTCGGCTCGTCGAGCAGCAGGAAGTCGCGCTCCGCGCCGAGCAGGCACGCCAGCCGTACCCGGTAGCGCTGGCCCACCGACATCTCGTCGAGCGGCCGGGAGCGGTCGGTGACGGCGCCGAGCGCTTCGAGCGCGACGTCGACCCGGCGGTCGGCGTCCCACGCGTCGAGCGTCTCGGCGGCGGCGAGCGCGACGGCGTACTCCTCGGCGGCGCCGGGCCGCTCTTCGGCCAGGTGCGCAGCGCCGCGGTCGAGGGCGCGCAGTGCCGCGCGGACGTCGGCGAGCTCGGAGTCGACGAGGTCGCCGACGGTACGGCCGCCGCCGACGGCCATCTCCTGCTCGGCGGTCCCGAGCGTGCCGACCCGATGGACCCTCCCGGAGTCCGGCGGCAGGGTCCCGGCGAGGATGTGGAGCAGTGTGGACTTGCCCCGGCCGTTCTCGCCGACGACGCCCCAGCGGGAACCGGGGGAGACCGTCAGGTCGACGCCTTCGAGGACCTTGCGGCCGCCGCGGCTGATGTGGATCTCGGATGCCATGAGCTGCGCGTGGGCACGCGCGGGCAGGGTTACGGTGCTGGTCATGTCTCTTCCTGCGGAGGCGCACTCGTCTCCCGGACGGGTGGACGGAGACGCTCTCGGTCACTGACGGGCGGCCGATCGGCCGATGGAAACGGCGAACAGCCCGTCGCCTCGGCCTACGGGCGCGGAGGGCGGGCTGGACGGGTCCCCGTCAGAGGAAGAACAGATATTGCACGGCCCCAGGCTAACAAGCCGACGTCCGTGAATCGACCGCTTATCCGGACCCCCACCCGGAAGGGACCCGGCCGAGGCTCAGGACAGGGCGTCGAGGCCCGCGCGCAGGTGCTTGAGGCGGTCCGTCAGGTCGGACAGGGGCCCGGCCAGGGCGGGGTCGTCGGTCTTGCGGGCGGCCTCGCGAACCCGGATGAGCTCGTCCTCGACGGCGGTGAGGCGGCGGGAGAGCTCGGGGAGCACGGCGGCCTGGTCACCGTTCCGGCCCGCCGGGAGCTCGTCGCTGAGCCGCTCGCGGAGCATGGAGGCCTGCTCGGTCAGGCGGCGGTTCATGTTGTAGAGCTCGACGAACACCGCCACCTTGGCCCGGAGCACCCACGGGTCGAACGGCTTGGTGAGGTAGTCGACCGCCCCGGCGGCGTAGCTGCGGAAGGCGTAGTCCGGGGCGCTGTCGACCACGGTCAGGAAGATGATCGGGATGTTCCGGGTGCGTTCGCGCCGCTTGATGTGGGAGGCGGTCTCGAACCCGTCCATGCCGGGCATCCGGACGTCCAGCAGGATCAGCGCGAACTCCGTGCTGAGCAGCGCCTTCAGCGCCTCCTCACCCGACTTGGCCCGGACGGGGACCAGGTCGAGTGAGCTGAGGATGGCCTCGAGGGCGATCAGGTTCTCCTCCCGGTCGTCGACCAGGAGGATCTTGGCGCGGTCCGGCATCGATCATGCACCTTCACGGAGGTCGTCGGCCGCCCGCCCGCGGGTGAGCCAGCCGCGCAGGCGCTCCAGCAGGCGGTCGACGTCGACGGGCTTGGGGATGTAGTCGGAGGCACCGGACGAGATGCTCTTCTCCCGGTCCCCCTGCATGACCTTAGCGGTAAGCGCGATGATCGGCAGATCGGCGAACTGCGGCATCCGGCGGATCGCCGACGTGGTCGCCCAGCCGTCCATCTCCGGCATCATGATGTCCATCAGGACCAGGGCGACGTCCTCGTTGCGCTCCAGCTGCTCGATGCCCTCCCGTCCGTTCTCGGCGTAGACCACCGTGGAGCCGTACCGCTCCAGCACGCTGGTCAGCGCGAAGACGTTGCGGATGTCGTCGTCCACGATGAGGATCTTGGCGCCGGCGAGCGGGTCCTCGCCGCCCGTCCACACCGGCCCGTCCGCCGGGGGGTAGTCCGGGACGGCCGGGCTCTCCTCGGCCGGGGCCTCCGGCAGCTCGGGAGCGCGCTCCAGCTGGCCGGGGATGACCATCGGCGGCTGCTGGACGGCGCTCGGCGTCGCCGCCCCGCCGTCGCGCGAGGCCAGCGGGCCCGCGTAGGCGGGCGGGAGGTACAGGGTGAAGGAACTGCCCCGGCCCACCTCGCTCATCACGTGGATCTCACCGCCGAGCAGCCGGGCGATCTCGCGGCAGATGGACAGGCCCAGGCCGGTCCCGCCGTACTTGCGGCTGGTGGTGCCGTCGGCCTGCCGGAACGCCTCGAAGATGACCTCCAGCTTGTCGGCGGCGATGCCGATGCCGGTGTCCACGACCTCGAAGGCCAGGATGCCGTCGACACCGCGCAGCGTCTCGTCCACGAAGGCGACGCCGTGCGGTGCGCAGAGCACGCGGAGCCGTACCTCGCCCTTGGGGGTGAACTTGATCGCGTTGGAGAGCAGGTTGCGCAGCACCTGCTGGAGGCGCTGCTCGTCGGTGCGGAGCTCCTGCGGGACCGACGGCTCGACCTCGACCGCGAACGACAGGCCCTTGTCCTGGGCCAGCGGCGTGAAGGTGGCCTCGAAGTAGTCGACGAGCTTGGGCAGCGAGATCTGCTGCGGGTGGATGTCCATGCGCCCGGCCTCGACCTTGGACAGGTCGAGGATGTCGTTGATGAGCTGGAGCAGCGCGGACCCGGCCCCGTGGATGGTCTTGGCGAACTCCACCTGCTGGGGCGTGAGGTTGCCCTCGGCGTTCTCGGTGAGCAGCTTGGCCAGCACCAGCAGGCTGTTCAGCGGGGTGCGCAGCTCGTGGGACATGTTGGCGAGGAACTCGGACTTGTAGCGCGAGGAGACCGCGAGCTGCTCGGCGCGCTCCTCCAGCGTGCGGCGGGCCTGCTCGATCTGGAAGTTCTGGATCTCGATGGCGCGGTTCTGCTTGGCGAGCAGCGCGGCCTTGTCCTCCAGTTCGGCGTTGGAGCGGCGCAGCTCCTCCTGCTGGCGCTGGAGCTCGTCGGAGCGCTCCCGCAGCTCGGTGGTGAGGCGCTGGGACTCGGTGAGCAGGTCCTCGGTCCGGGAGTTGGCGATGATGGTGTTCATCGTGACGCCGATGGTCTCCACGAGCTGGACCAGGAAGTCGTGGTGGACCTCGCTGAACTCGTAGAGCGAGGCCAGCTCCAGCACGCCGAGGACCTGGTTCTCGAACAGGACCGGGAGCACCACGATCTGCGCGGGCGCCGACCGGCCGAGGCCGCTGCCCACGGTGAGGTAGCGGTCCGGCACGTCGCGCAGGATGATCCGCTTGCCCTCCAGCGCGGCCTGGCCGACGATCCCCTCGCCGGTGGCGAAGCGCTGCCGCGGGCCGGAGCCCGGGCGGGTGCCGTACCCGGCGATGAGGTGCAGGTCGTGGTCGCCCGCGGGCTCGGCGAGGTAGAAGGCGCCGTACTGGGCGGAGACCAGCGGGGTCAGCTCGCTCATGATCAGCTTGGCGACCTCCATGAGGTCGCGGTGGCCCTGCATGAGCCGGGAGATGCGGGCCAGGTTGGACTTGAGCCAGTCCTGCTCCTGGTTGGCGGTCGTGGTGGAGCGCAGCACGGACACCATCGTGTTGATGTTGTCCTTGAGCTCGCCGATCTCGCCCTCGGCGTCGACGGTGATCGAACGCGTCAGGTCGCCCTGGGCGACGGCGGTGGTGACCTCGGCGATCGCGCGGACCTGGGTGGTGAGGCGGCCGGCGAGGTCGTTCACGCTCTCGGTGAGGCGCTTCCAGATGCCCTCGGCGCCCTCGACCTGGGCCTGGACGCCGAGGTTGCCCTCGGAGCCGACCTCGCGGGCCACCCGGGTGACCTCGGAGGCGAAGGACGACAGCTGGTCGACCATCGTGTTGATGGTGGTCTTGAGGGCGAGGATCTCGCCCTGGGCGTTGACGTCGATCTTGCGGGTCAGGTTGCCCCGGGCGACGGCGGTGGTGACCTCGGCGATGTTGCGCACCTGGTAGGTCAGGTTGTTGGCCATCGAGTTGACGTTGTCGGTGAGGTCCTTCCAGACGCCGGAGACGCCGCGGACGCGGGCCTGGCCGCCGAGCTGGCCCTCGGTGCCGACCTCGCGGGCCACGCGGGTGACCTCGTCGGCGAACATCGACAGCTGGTCGACCATCGTGTTCAGGGTGTCCTTGAGCTGGAGGATCTCGCCCTGCGCGTCGGCGGTGATCTTCTTCGACAGGTTTCCCTGGGCGACGGCCGTGGAGACCGCGGCGATCTGGCGGACCTGGGTGGTCAGGTTGTTCGCCATGACGTTGACGTTGTCGGTGAGGTCCTTCCAGGTGCCGGAGACGCCCTGCACCTGCGCCTGGCCGCCCAGCCGGCCCTCGGAGCCGACCTCGCGGGCCACCCGGGTGACCTCGGAGGCGAAGGACGACAGCTGGTCGACCATCGTGTTGATGGTGGTCTTGAGGGCGAGGATCTCGCCCTGGGCGTTGACGTCGATCTTGCGGGTCAGGTCGCCGTTGGCGACGGCGGTGGTGACCTCGGCGATGTTGCGCACCTGGTAGGTCAGGTTGTTGGCCATCGAGTTGACGTTGTCGGTGAGGTCCTTCCAGACGCCGGAGACGCCGCGGACGCGGGCCTGGCCGCCGAGCTGGCCCTCGGTGCCGACCTCGCGGGCCACGCGGGTGACCTCGTCGGCGAACATCGACAGCTGGTCGACCATCGTGTTCAGGGTGTCCTTGAGCTGGAGGATCTCGCCCTGCGCGTCGGCGGTGATCTTCTTCGACAGGTCGCCCTGGGCGACGGCCGTGGAGACCGCGGCGATGGCCCGCACCTGGGTGGTCAGGTTGCCCGCCATGACGTTGACGTTGTCGGTGAGGTCCTTCCAGACGCCGGAGACGCCCCGGACCTGCGCCTGGCCGCCGAGCTGGCCCTCGGTGCCGACCTCGCGGGCCACCCGGGTGACCTCCTCGGCGAAGGCGGAGAGCTGGTCGACCATGGTGTTCACGGTGTTCTTCAGCTCGAGCATCTCGCCGACCGCGTCGACGGTGACCTTGCGGCTCAGGTCGCCCCTGGCCACCGCGGTGGTGACCAGCGCGATGTCGCGGACCTGGGCCGAGACGCGGGTGGACATGGCGTTCACCGCCTCGGTCAGGTCGCGCCAGCTGCCCGACATGCCCCGGAGCTGCGCCTGGCCGCCCAGCCGGCCCTCGGTGCCGACCTCGCGCGCCACCTGCGTGACCTCGGAGGTGAACAGGGACAGCTGGTCCACCATGCCGTTGATCGCCTTGCCGAGGCGCCGCACCTCGCCCCGGGCGCCGCGGTCCAGGTCGATCCGGCGGGACAGGTCGCCCTTGGCCACGGCGTCGATCACGTCGGCCGCCCCGCTGACCGGACCGGACAGGGCCTCGATGAGGTCGTTGACCGAGTGCACGCTCTCGGCCCAGGCGCCCACGCCGGGCCCCGGGGTCAGCCGCTCGCCGAAGCGGCCCTCCTTGACCACCTCGCGGCGGACCCGCATCAGCTCGTTGGCCAGGTGCTCGCGGCGGTCGGCGACCTCGTTGAGCAGCAGGCGGATCTCGCTGAGGATCCCGTCGGGGGCGTAGGGCACGCGGCGCCGGAAGTCGCCGTCGCGCCAGGCGAAGAGCGTCTCCAGGAGCGGTCGCAGGTCGGACTCGCTGTAGTGGCGCTCCTCGGCGTCGGGCATCGTGTCGGCCGTGGTCATGAGACCTCCTTGAATCCCGAGGGGGGCAGCCTCGGGTCATCCCAGTCTGTCACGATGCGCAAGCCCCGGTCCCGCCTTCGTTTTACCCCACGTCACCATGGAGTGTGGTAATCAGGGAACAATGACCACCGCTCCACGCGCGCTCCTGGCCGCGTCATTCACCCCGGGAGACGCCGCCGTCTCCGAGGTCAGGCGGTTCACCCGAGAGGTGATGACCGCCTGGGCCGCCGCGTCCGTCCTGGCCATGGCCGAGCAGCTGTCCGGAGAGCTGGCCGCGCAGGTCGCCGACGTGCCGTTCGAGGTCGTGTGGACCCACCTCGGCGACCGGGTGCAGGTGGAGGTGCGGCAGAAGAGCGCCTCGGAGACGCATCCCGGCGCCCCCGTCGTGCCGGTGGAGGAGTGGGGCGTCACCTTCGGCCCGGAGCACCGCACCCACTGGGCCCGGCTGCCGCTGCCCGGCTCCCGCGACCAGGTGACCACCGAGTGGGCCGAGGAGGACGACTCCGGGCGGGGGCCGGTCTGGCTGCGCTTCCTGGCCGACGCCAGCGACCTGCTGGCCGGGACGCTCGACCCGGACATGGTGCCCGCGATCATCGCGCAGATCGCGGTGCCCCGGCTGGCCACCTGGTGCGCGGTCTTCATCTGGGCCGACGGCGGCGGGCCGCAGCGCCCGGCCTACCTGTGGCACGCCGACGAGGGTCGCATCGACGAGCTGCGCGAGGTGCTCGCCGGGAGCCGCGTCCCCGAGGACGGCGGTTCGACGCAGCTCGGCGACTCCCACGTGCTGACCGTCCCGCTCCTGGCGCGGGGACGCTCGCTCGGCGCGATGTGCCTGGGCCGCCCCGACCGCTTCGCCGACGACGTCATGCAGTACGCCGAGGACATCGGCCGCCGCGCCGCCCTCGCGCTGGACAACTCCCTGCTCTACGCCCAGCAGGCCGCGGCCAACCGGGCCCTGCAGCGCAGCCTGCTCCCGCCCGACGACCCCGGAGAGATCCCCGGACTCGACCACGCGGTGGTCTACGAACCCGCGGGGGAGACCAACGAGGTCGGCGGCGACTTCTACGACCTGTTCGCGGCCGGCGACGGATCCTGGCGGTTCGCGGTCGGCGACGTCTGCGGGACCGGCCCGGTGGCCGCCGCGGTCACCGGCCTGGCCCGCCACACGCTGCGCCTGCTCGCCCGCGAGGGGTACGGCGTCGCCGCCGTCCTGGGCCGCCTCAACCAGGCGATCCTGGAGGAGGGCGACCGGGCGCGGTTCCTCACCCTGCTCCACGGGGAGATCCGGCCCGTGCCGACGGGTCTGGAGCTGCGGCTCGTCTCCGCCGGGCACCCGGAGGCGCTGCGGCTCAAGCCGAGCGGCGTCGTGGAGCCGGTGGTGACCTCCCAGTCGCTGCTGGGGGTCTTCCCCGAGGTGGACTTCGAGGCGGACCTGGTCCACCTCGACCACGGCGACGTGCTGCTCGCGGTGACCGACGGGGTGACCGAGCGGCGCCAGGGCGAGCGGCTGCTCGACGACGACGGGGGCCTGGCCAAGCTGCTCGCCGAGTGCGTGGGCCTGTCCGCGGGGGCCGTGGCGGCGCGGATCCGCCGGGCGGTGCAGGAGTTCACCACCGAGCCGAGCGCGGACGACATGGCGATCGTGGTCCTGCGCGCCCGCTGAGCAGGCCGCCCGCGCCCTCCGGTCCCGGGGTCCGTCCGGAGTCCGGCCGGGCTCCGGACGGGCGGTCGGCCGGGAGGTCCGGCGGGTGTCCGGGAGCCCGGATGGCCGTCCGGGCGGCCGGGCGGGAGGTCAGGCGTCCGTCTTCACGTGCCTGCGGACGAAGTCCAGCTGGGCGGCCATCTGGGCGATGCGCTCGGCGACGACCAGCGAGCCGTGGCCCGCGCCGTACCGGTAGACCTCGTGCTCGTGCCCGCGCGCGGCGAGCCGGGACACGTAGGCCTCGATCTGGCGGATCGGGCAGCGCGGGTCGTTCTCGCCGGCCAGGATCAGCACCGGCGCCTCGACCCGGTCGACGTAGGTGATGGGCGAGCAGTGCGCGTAGCGCTCCGGCTGCTCGGCGGGCGAGCCGCCGAGCAGCGCGCGGTGGTAGGCCCGGAGCGATTCGGGCTCGTCCTCGTAGGCCGCCAGGTGGTCGGCGATCGGCACCGTCGCGACGCCCGCCGCCCACGTCCCGGGCTGCGTCCCCAGCCCGAGCAGCGTGAGGTAGCCGCCCCAGGACGACCCGGCCAGCACCAGGCGTTCCGGGTCGGCCAGGCCGCGCGCCACCATCGCCTCGCGCACGGCGGTCACGTCGGCCAGCTCGATGTGGCCGACGTCGCCCGCCAGCGCGTCCCGCCAGGCGGAGCCGTACCCGGTGGAGCCCCGGTAGTTGACCCGCACGACCGCGAAGCCGAAGTCCACCCAGGCCGCCACCTGCGGGAGGAAGGAGTCGTCGTCCTGCGAGGTGGGCCCGCCGTGCAGCAGGAAGACGGTCGGGTACGGCCCGGCGCCGCGTTCGGGCCGGGAGACCAGGGCGTGCACGCGTCCGCCGGGCCCGTCCACGTCCACGTCCTCGACCGGGACGGAGGGCGGCGAGGACGGCCCGCCGTGGTTCATCACCACCTGGCCGTTGCTCGACCGGATCACCGGCGGGTGGGCGCCGCTGGACCAGGAGTACTCCACCGAGCCGTCGGGCCGGGGCGCGGCGGCGTCGATCACGCCGTGCTTGGTCTCGATCGGGGCCAGCACGCCTCCGGCCAGGTCGTAGCGGTGCAGGTGGGTGCGGCCGCGGTTGGCCCGGACGACGAGCAGGGACCGGCCGTCGGCGTACCAGTCGGCGGTGATCTCGCCGGGGTCGGGCAGCCAGATCTCCCGCTGCTCGCCGCTCACCGGGTCCCAGACCAGCGGCTCCCGGCGGCCCCGGCGCTCGTGCAGGGCGAGCAGCCGCCGGTCGCCGGAGACGGGGGCGAAGCGCAGGCCGACGACGCCCCTGCCGGGGCCGTCGCCCAGCTCGCCCACGGTCTCGCCGGACTGCCGCAGGACCCGGAGCGAGGGGTGCCTGGTGTCGCCGTGCTCGCTGTGGTTGATCGCGATCAGTGAGCCGTCCAGGGAGACCGCGGCCACGGAGGCGGCCTCGGTGTGCTCGTAGACCACCCGGGCGGGGGAGCCGGGCCGTACGACGTGGACGGTGAAGCCCTGGCCGGGCCGGGCCAGGCCGATCACCGCGTCACCCGTCGCGGCCAGGGCGATCCCGGCGGGGTGGCCGGGACCGAGGTCGACCGGCTCGTCGGGGCCGCCGGTGAAGGGCTGGCGCATCCAGCCGCCCCACTCGTCGCCGTCGGTGTCGGCGAACCACCAGATCCACTGGCCGGTGGGGTCGACGGTCCCGTGCGAGGTGCCCTTGGGGCGCGCGGTCACCTGGCGCACGACGCCCTCCGCGCGGTCCCAGGCGTAGACCTCCCAGGCGCCGGAGGCGTTGCTGCGGTACACGGCGCGGGCGGGGGCATGCCGCGCCCAGACGGGCAGTGTCACGCGTGGCGCCCGGAACCTGGTCTGCCAGCGTTCCTCCGCCTTCATCTGATACCTCCGAGGAAACCCCCGCCTTCAGGCGGGGGAGGAATCGGACACCTGCGGAGCAGGCAGGAGCAGGTGATTCGCCGCCAGGCGAACCGCCATATCGAACAACCATGCGCTCCTTAACCGAACACGCGATACGGTGTGAGGCGTGGCGCAGATCGTGAAGCGGGCCTACAAGTACCGCTTCCACCCGACCCCCGAGCAGGTTTTCGAGCTCGCCCGGACGTTCGGCTGCGTCCGCTACGTCTACAACAAGGCCCTGGAGATGCGCTCCCGCGCCTACACGATCGAGGGCCGCAAGGTCTCCTACGTGGAGACGTCGGCGACGCTGACGGCGTGGAAACGCACCGAAGGGCTGGAGTTCCTGTCGGAGGTCTCCTCCGTGCCGCTGCAGCAGGCGCTGCGGCACCTGCAGGCGGCGTTCGCGAACTTCTTCGCCAAGCGGGCGAAGTACCCGGTGTTCAAGTCCCGCAAGAAGTCCCGGGCGTCCGCCGAGTACACCCGTTCGGCGTTCCGCTGGCGCGACGGCACGCTCACCCTGGCGAAGATGGACACGCCGCTGGACATCGTGTGGTCCCGGCCGTTGCCGGAGGGCGCGGAGCCGTCCACGGTCACCGTGTCGCGCGACGCGGCCGGGCGCTGGTTCGTCTCGATCCTCGTGGAAGAGACGATCCGGCCGCTGGAGCCGGTGGACGCCTCGGTGGGGGTGGACGCCGGGATCACCTCCCTGGTCACCCTGTCGACCGGCGAGAAGATCACCAACCCGAAGCATGAACGCCGCGACCGGCGACGCCTGGCCAAGGCCCAGCGCAACCTGTCCCGCAAGGCCAAGGGCAGTAACAACCGGGCCGAGGCGCGACTCAAGGTCGCCCGCGCCCACGCCCGGATCACCGACCGCCGCCGCGACTTCCTGCACAAGCTCACCACCCGGCTCGTCCGTGAGAACCAAACGGTCGTGATCGAGGACCTCACCGTCCGCAACCTGGTCAAGAACCACAATCTGGCCCGCGCGATCTCGGATGCCTCCTGGCGGGAACTGCGCTCGATGCTGGAGTACAAGACCGCCTGGTACGGGCGGGACCTGGTGGTGGTCGACCGCTGGTTCCCCTCCAGCAGGTTGTGCTCGGCCTGCGGTGCGTTGCAGGAGACGATGCCGCTGGGCGTGCGGGGGTGGACCTGCGCGTGCGGGGCGGTCCACGACCGGGACGTCAACGCCGCGAAGAACATCCTCGCCGTCGGGCTGGCGGAGAGGTGAAACGCCTGTGGAGCCGGTGTAAGACCTCAAGAGGAGTCCTCCTCGGCGGGCGGTCGGCGGTGAAGCAGGAATCCCCTCCCTTCAGGGAGGGGAGCAGTCAAGTGGCGTGTCCCTCCGTCAAGGCATCGGCTCGCGCGGACATGGGCGCGGGCCCGCCGGGTTGCCGTCCAGTATGTAGCCTCCGGCAGTAGTTTGCTTGATGAACGTGTGTAATTTCGGACTAAATGCCACTTCAGTTACATGTGATACGAAGGTGGCTGTCAAGTAACGCTCTTGATCATGGGTGTGACTTAAAGGTAGAAATATGAAAAGAAGCGGTCACCGTACTTGTATCCGGTAGTTCTGTGATTTGTCTCTGCAGGACTTCCGCGTCGACGTGCCAGGCGCTCGGGCCCATGCCCACCACGGCCTCGACGTCGGCGTGCCGCAGACGCACGGAGAACTCGTGGACGCTCCGGCCGCTCAAGGTGAACCGGCCGCCGAGGCTCTCGGCCGTCCGGCGCTCCTTCGACTCGTCCACCGAGAGCAGGCCCAGCCGGTCCACCAGCGGTTCCAGATGCCGGACGGTGGGGGTCACGACGACGAGCACGCCGCCGGGGCGCAGGATCCGCGCGAACTCCGCGCCGTTGCGCGGCGCGAAGACGTTGAGGAGCACGTCCACCGCGCCGCTCGCGACCGGCAGCGGCCGCCACACGTCGGCCACCACCGCGCCCAGCCGGGGATGGGCCCGAGCGGCCCGCCGGACGGCGTGCTTGGAGACGTCCAGCGCGATCCCGGCGGCGCCGGGCAGCCGGTCCAGCGCCCGGGCCAGGTAGTGACCCGTCCCCGCCCCCGCGTCCGCGACCACCGGTCCCGCGGCGTCCCCGCCGGTCGTCCCCGCGTCCGCGCAGGCGTCTCCCGTCCTCGCCTCCGCCGTCGTGCCCGCGGCCGCCGGTCCCGCACCCGCCACCGCCGTACGGCAGGCGTCCGCGACCGCCTCGGCGAGCGGGTCGAAGTGCCCGGCCCCGAGGAAGGCGTCCCTGGCCGCCACCATGGCGGGGCTGTCGGCCGTCCCGGGGACCTGCGAGCCGGTCAGCAGGCTGACGTATCCCTGCCGGGCGACGTCGAACGCGTGCCCGGCCGGGCAGCGCAGCGCCCGCTCCCCGAGGGCCATCCGGTCCGCGCAGACCGGGCAGACGAGGAACTCCACGATGTCGGCCAGCATCCCTCCATCATCCCGCCCCCGGCGGCACGGCCGGTCCCTGCTCCTGCGGCCGAGCGGTTCCTCGTCATGGACTGTCCGGTCGATAAGTGACAAGTGGCGTGCAAGAGGGTTTCAAGCGACGACCGGTACACATGTGACCCATGAAGAAGAGAACTGTCATCGGTGCCGGTCTGTTCGCGCTCGTGCTCGCCGGGGGCTCGGCCGGAACGGCGAACGCCGCCGCGGCCCCCGTCCACCACTGGGGTCCCGTGCAGTCCACGGCCGGTCACGGCGGATACGCCAAGGCCGACGTCTGGCTGAGCGACTTCGACTCCGAGCGGTTCACCGTCTCCGGCACCCTCTACGACCGCGACCGGCACAGCGGCCACTGCGGCTACGTCCGCGCCCGCTTCCACTACGTCAGCGGCGGCACCGGCTGGGCCCAGGGGCGCTACACCTGCTCCTCCCGGGGCGGCACCTTCAGGCTGTCCTCCGACGGCGAGGTCGACCGGGTGGACGTGCGGGTCTGCGTCCTGAACCGCAAGCGCAACACGCTCCACAACTGCCACACCGACGTGATCAAGGCCTCCACCGTCGCGAACTGGCCGCAGTAGTCGGGCGCCGTTCGCGGTCCCGGGCCGCCGCGCCCCGAGGTGGTGGAACGGTGCGTCGATGCGGTAGAAGGAACCGATCGTCCGCACGCGGCCCGGCCGGCGGTGCGTCACACCCGCCGCCGCGGTGACACCGCCGGCCCGTTCCGGAGAAGAGACAGGATGCCGCACCAGCCCATGACCGTCGCGGGCGTCGAGGTGATCCCGCTGTGCGACGCCGTCGGCCCGATGGGGGAGGCGATCCGGCGGCCGCTGCCGGAGATGTTCCCCGGCGGCTGCCACCACGACGGGGAGTGGACCCTGCACTTCCACTGCTACCTGCTGCGCGGCCCGGCGGGCCGGACCGTCCTGGTGGACACCGGGATCGGGCCGCAGGACGGGCCGGCGGCGAGCTGGGCCCCGGTCCCGGGGGCGCTGGCGGCCGAGCTCGCCCGGGTGGGGACCGCGCCGCAGGAGGTGGACACCGTGGTCATCACGCACCTGCACAGCGACCACGCCGGCGGGGCGGTGGCGGGCGGGGCGCCGGTCTTCCCGAACGCCGGGTACGTGCTCCAGCGCGCCGAGATCGCCGCCGCCTCCGAGGCGGTCCTCGACCACGTGGTCCGCCCACTGGGCGAACAGGTCCGGGTGGTCGACGGGGACGCGGACCTGTCCTCCGGCGTCCGGGTGGTCCACGCGCCGGGGCACACCCCCGGCCACCAGATCGTCCGGGTGGGCGGCCTGGTCCTCACCGGCGACCTGGTGCTGCATCCCGTCCAGCTCGCCGACCCCGGGGTGCCCTACCTCTACGACGACGACCCGGAACTCGCCGCGCGGACCCGCGCCGAGGTGCTGGACCGGGTCAGAGCGGAGGGCGGGCTGATCGCCACCGCCCACTTCGCGGAGCCCTTCACCTCTCTGCCCTGACCGCCGCCGTCCCTGAGCGGTTCTGTCCTGAACGGTCTTGACGATCGCCCGCCCGGAGTAGCGGACAATGACTGGCCGCTACTCCTGCGACAGTCGTCCCCGGATGACCGCGGCTCCAGGAAGGCCCGGAACATCGTGGACGCCTGGGCCGGAAGCCGAGCCGAGGAGGAGAGGCGCCACCGTGAGGCGAGTCCGAGGGGATCGAGAATGAAACCGATGACCGTGCTCGGCACCCGGGCGCTCAACCGCGCGACGCTGGCCCGGCAGCTCCTGCTCGATCGCGCCGACATGCCGGTGCACGACGCCGTCGCGCACCTCGGCGGGCTGCAGGCGCAGGAACCGCAGGAGCCGTTCGTCGGGCTCTGGACCCGGCTGCGCGCGTTCGACCCGGCGGTTCTCTCGGACCTGCTCGTCGGGCGGAGCGTGGTGCGCACCCACCTCATGCGCCGCACCGTCCACCTCCTCACCGCAGAGGACGCGCTCGCCTGGCGGGCCCGCCACGGCGCCATGCTGCGCCAGCGGGTGCTCGGGACGTACCGCCGCGAGCTCGACGGGGTGGACCTCGACGAGCTCGCGGCGGCGGGCCGGGCGGTCATGGCCGACGGCGAGCCCCGCTCGATGGGTGAGCTCGCCGGGGCGCTCGCCGATCGCTGGCCGGCACCGGGACGGCGGGCGCTGGGGGAGATGCTGGTCGCCGCGCTCCTCCCGATGGCGCAGCTGCCGCCGCGTGGGCTGTGGCGTACGAGGGCGGGTGTGCGCAACGTCCTGCTCTCGTCCTGGCTGGGGCGCGAGATCGACCCGCCGGCCGCGGACGGTTCCGACCCGGTCGGCCAGGCGCTGGTACGGCGCTACCTGGCCGCGTTCGGCCCCGCGGCCTCGGCGGACCTGCGTGCCTGGTGCGGCCTGGCGGGACTGCCGGCCGCCGTGTCCGCGATGCGGGGGGAACTCGTCACCTTCCGGGACGAGCGCGGCCGCGAGCTGCTGGACCTTCCCGACGCGCCGCGTCCCGACCCCGACACACCCGCCCCGGTACGGTTCCTGCCGGCGTTCGACAACGCGCTCCTCGGCTACCACGACCGCACCCGGATCGTCGACGACGCCCACCGCGGCCTGTCGGTCGCCGGGGCCCGCGTGGTGCTGGTGGACGGCCGGGTCGCCGCCACCTGGACCACCGAGGCGGACGTCGTGATCGTCACCCCGCTGCGCCGCCTCTCCCGATCCGACCACGCCGCCGTCGCCGAGGAAGGACGGTCGCTGGCGTCGTTCCTGTCCGACGACGACGGTGACCGTGTACAGATCGACGCGTCTCCCTGAGTTCCGGCCACCGGTGGTCCACTGAACCGAGGTGGAGCGTGGAGACACAGGCCGTGGCCTGCGGTGACGGCGTCGATCGGAGCGCACGGTCCATCCGGTGGGGGCACTTGTCTCCCCCCGGCCTCTGCCCGGACTCCGGACTCGCCCGTCTAGGAGGCGCGGGCGGCGAGCAGGCGGCGGGTGATCGTCCGGTAGCGCAGCACCTGCACCACGCCGAGCAGCCAGAACGGATACTGCACGGCGAACGCCCAGCGGAAGGCGTCGAGCCCGGTCCCGCCGTGCAGGTCGAGTGCGACGCCGACGAGGGCGATCACCGACATGGAGGCGACGAAGCCGCCGCCGTTCACGATGCCGCTCGCCGCGCCGATCCGGTCGGCGGGGTTGAAGGTCCTGGCGTAGTCGAAGCCGATCATCGAGCCGGGGCCGTTGGCGGAGAGCGCCACCACGAGTACGGCGAGCAGCCAGAGGGGGGCCCGTCCCGGCCAGGCCAGCACCGCGGTCCACGCCCCGGCGGTGGTGCCGATCACGGTGAGGACCAGCCACGAGCGGTGGAACGGGAACCGCCCGGCGAGGTAACCGAGCACCGGCCCGCAGGCCATGCCGCACAGGGTCAGCGCGGACAGCAGCACGCCCGCCGTGGACGGGTCCAGCCCCTGTGCCTGGACCAGGAACGGATATCCCCACAGCAGCAGGAACGCGGCGGCCGAGCACTGGGTGGCCGCGTGCGTCCACATGCCCAGGCGGGTGCCGGGTTCGGCCCAGGCCGCCCGCAGCCCCGGTGCCTGCCCGGCCGCTCCGGCGGGGCGGGAGTCGCGCAGCACCGCCAGGAGCAGGACCACGGCCGCCACGCCGAGCCCGGCCGCGCCCAGGAAGGTGGGCGTCCAGCCGTACGCGTTCAGGGAGTGGATCAGCGGGACCGCGGAGGCGAGTGCGCCGAGCTGACCGATGATGCCGGTGAGCTGGACCATCACCGGGTTGCGCCGGGCCGGGAAGTGGAGGCTGACCAGGCGGATCACGCTGATGAACGTCATCGCGTCGCCGCAGCCGATCAGCGCCCGTCCGGCGGCGCCCGGGAGCAGACCGGACGAGAAGGCGAAGACGAGCTCGCCGCAGGTCATCACCGCGGCCCCGATGATCAGCATGCGCTTGGACCCGAGGCGGTCGACCAGGACGCCGACGGGCACCTGCATCCCCGCGTAGAACAGGAGCTGCAGCATGGCGAGCAGGGAGAGCCCGGACGGGCCGATCCCCAGCCGGGCGGCGGCCTCCAGGCTCGCGACGCCGAGGGACTGGCGGTGGAAGACGGCGATGACGTAGGCGATGACGCCGGTGACCCAGAAGAGCATCGCTTTGGATCGTGGCGTCATGACCTGAATATTACTTTTGCGAACTTTATGGTGCGGTCGGGGGGTCGCCGCGGGCGGCGTCGGTGGGTACATTCGGAGGAGGCGCGGTCCCGCGCCCGACCCCCTTCACCGGTGCCCACGCCGCCGGCTCGCGGGGGTAGAGGGGACCCTGGAGTTCTCGGGACGCCGGTTGCACGTGCCCCAGATCCGGCGGGGCGGCGGGAGCGCGGGTCCCGGCGCGACGCCGTGTCCAGGGAGCATGGGATGACCAGCAACAAGTCCTTCAAGAGCCGCGTCCGCACCCGCATGGCCAAGACCGGTGAGAGCTACTCCGCGGCCCGCCGCAACCTCGTCCCCCGCTCCGGTGCGCCCGGCGTGCCGGCCGCCGCTGCCGAGACCGATCCCGGCGTGTCGGCCGCCGTTTCCGCGAGCGGGGAGCCGGGGAGGCTCGCAGGCGAGGCCGCTGTTCCCGCGGCCGGCGTGCCGGCGGACCTCGCGGGCGAGGCCGCCGCGGCGGCGGTCCCCCCGGCGGGGCCCGCGGAGGAGGCCGCGGCCGCCTCCCACGAGGAGACGGTCTCCGGGGACGCGATGGCGGCCGCGACCGGCCGCTCGCGCGGCGACTGGTTCGCGCTGCTGGACGGCTGGGGCGCGGTGAACCGTTCGCACGGGGAGATCGCCCGGTGGCTGGTCGAGGAGCACGGGGTGGCCGGCTGGTGGGCGCAGAGCGTCACCGTCGCCTACGAGCAGGCGCGGGGTCTCAGACTGCCGGGACAGCGGCGGGGCGGGGACTTCTCGGTCGGCGCGAGCAAGACCGTCGCCGTCCCGGCCGAACGGGTTACCGCGGCGTTCACCGACGAGGCCCTGCGGGCCCGATGGCTGCCGGAGGCCCCCTTCCGGGTACGGACCGCGCGGCCCGGCCGGTCCGTCACCGCCGACTGGGAGGGCCGGGCCGCCGTCACGGTGCATCTCGTGGCGAAGGGGCCGGACCGGACTCAGATCAGCCTCCAGCACGGCAAGCTCCCCGACGCCGGGTCGGCCGCCGCGATGAAGGCCTTCTGGCGCGAGCGCGTGACCGTGCTGAAGCAGGTCCTCGAGGGCTGAGGCGCGGCGGCCGGGGCGGGTCCTCGGCGGATGGGACTCGGCGGTCGGGGCGGCTCCTCGGCGGATGAGGCCCGGCGGTCGGGTCGGCTCCTCGGCGGCCGGTGTCAAGGCCGCCGGGGATAGCGGATCAGGAGGCCCGCGTGGACGTCCTGGTCCCCGGCGGCGTAGGTGTGCGGGACGTCGGAACGCCAGGAGACGTGCTCGCCGGGCCCGGCCAGCAGGGGAGCGTCGGCCGGTCCGGCGCGCAGCGTCCCGGTGAAGACGGTGAGATGCTCGGTGACGCCCTCCGGGTGGGCGGGCGAGGTCTGCGACGTGCCCGCCGGCACGACGAGCCGGTAGAGCTCGTAGGTGGCGCCCTCCTCCTCGAAGACCTCCAGCAGCACGCCCCGTACGGCCGCGCCGTGGGCGACGGGACCGGTGCCGACGGCGGCGGCCAGGGGGACGCCCAGCTGGGCGGTGACCGCCCACAGGGTCTCCAGGGTCGGGTTGCGGGTGCCGTTCTCCAGGCCGGAGAGCGTCGCCTTGCCGATCCCGGCACGCCGGGCGAGCTCCGAGAGGGACAGGCCGCGCTCCTCCCGCAGCCCGCGGATCCGCCGCCCGACGTCCGGCATGTCGGTAGTGGGGGTGTCCGCCCCGGGCTGGGAGTTTGGCGCGTCGGACCTCATAGGGCTATCGTGCAGCATGACGGCCGTTCCGTTTACGGAACGATCTGGAGGCGCCGACGGAACACGCCGGAAGCGCCGTGGGAGCGTCCCCGGGGACGCCGCGGGGACGTGAGGGGACCAGATGAACCGCCTGCTGCAGCCCGTGCTGGCCGGGGTGGTGACCGCCCTGGTCGGCTTCGCCAGTTCCTTCGCCGTCGTCCTGGCCGGGCTCCGGGCGGTGGGCGCCGACCAGACTCAGGCGGCCTCCGGCCTGCTCGCGCTCTGCGTCGCCGCCGGCGCCACCGCGATCTGGTTCGGCCTGCGGCTGCGCATCCCGGTCAGTGTCGCCTGGTCCACGCCGGGTGCGGCGCTGCTGGTCTCAACCGGCGCGGTCGAGGGCGGTTTCCCGGCGGCGGTCGGCGCTTTCGCCGTCTGCGGGGTGCTCCTCACCGTCGCCGGCCTCTTCCCTTCCCTCGGCCGCTCGATCGCGTCCATCCCCGCCCCGATCGCCGGCGCGATGCTGGCCGGGGTCCTGCTGAACCTGTGCGTGGCGCCGGTCCGGGCGCTCGTCGAGGTGCCCGCGGTGGCCGGTCCCGTGGTCCTGGTCTGGGCGCTGCTCAGCCGGTTCGCGCGGATCTGGGCGGTGCCGGGGGCCCTGCTGGCCGCCGTCGCGGCCATCGCGCTGACCGGCCCGGGCCTCGGCGCGGTGGACGCGCGCCCGGTGGTCGAGCTGACCGCGCCGTCCTGGAGCGCCTCGGCGATGGTCGGCATCGCGCTCCCGCTCTTCCTGGTCACCATGGCCGCGCAGAACGTGCCGGGCATGGCGGTCCTCGCCGGGTACGGCTACCGTCCGCCGCTGCGCACCGTCCTGGCCGGCACCGGTGCGGCGAGCGCCCTGGCCGCCCCCTTCGGCGGCCACGCGGTGAACCTGGCCGCGATCACCGCGGCCCTGGCCGCCGGACCCGACGCGGGCCCCGACCCCGGCCGCCGGTGGATCGCCTCCGTCACGGCCGGGGTCTCGATGGTCGTCCTGGGCGTCGGAGCCGGCCTGGCGACGGCCCTCGTCCTGCTCTCCCCGCCGGTGCTCGTCGAGGCCGTCGCCGGGCTCGCCCTGCTCGGCGCCCTCGCCTCCGCGATCACCGCGGCCGTCGCCGACCCCGACCGCGTCCAGGCGGCGGTGGTCACCTTCGTGGTCACCGCGTCGGGGCTGACGCTGCTCGGGGTGGGCGCGGCCTTCTGGGGTCTGGTCGCGGGCGGGCTGACGACCCTGCTGCACCACCGCCGGACGGCTCCCGGGGCCGTACCGGAGGAGCCGTCCGGGGAGCCGTCCGAAGAATCGGCCGAAGAGATCAGCCGACGGTGACCGGCAGGTGCCGCCCGGGGCGGGGGTCGGGCTCGTCCGGGCCACCGTCCGGGCCACCGTTCGGGCCGCCGTCCGGGCCGCCGTCCCGGTCACCGTCCGAACCGCCGCCCTGACCGGGACGGCCGGGCCCACCGGTTCCGCCGGTCCCGTCGGTGTCGCCGTCCTCGGGCTCGTGCTCCAGCACGGGCAGCCAGTTCAGCCAGCGCGGCAGGTACCAGTTCGCGTCGCCGAGCAGCTTCATCGTCGCGGGCAGCAGCACCGCCCGGACGATCGTGGCGTCGATCAGGATGGCCGCGGCCAGGCCGATGCCCATCTCCTTGAAGCTCAGCATCGACATCGTGCCGAAGATGGCGAACACGCCGACCATGATGAACGCCGCGCTGCTCACCACCCCGGCGGTCGTCCTGATCCCGTGGGTCACCGCCTGCTCGGTGGGCATGCCCCGGTCGAACGCCTCGCGGATCCGGCTCAGGATGAACACGTGGTAGTCCATCGAGAGCCCGAAGAGGATCACGAACAGGAACAGCGGCAGCCAGCTCACGATCGAACCGGTGGACTCGAAGTTCAGCAGGTCCTCGCCCCAGCCGTACTGGAAGACGGCGACCAGCACGCCGTAGGCCGCGGCCACCGAGAGCAGGTTCAGCACGATGGCCGTCACCGCCGCGACCAGCGACCGGAAGGACGCCAGCAGCAGCAGGAACGCCAGCAGCAGGACGAAGGTGAAGACCAGCGGCACGGTACGGCCGAGCTGGGCGTTGAAGTCCATCACCCCGGCCACGGCGCCGTGGACGTACGCCTCGGCGACCCGCCCGACGGTCTCGGGCACGACCCGCTCCCGCAGCGTGCGCACCGCGTGCTCGGAGACCTCGTCGGACGCGCCGGAACCCGCCAGGCCGACGGAGACCGCGGCCACCGTCCTGTCCGGGTTGACGTTGACGCCGAAGGGCTCGACGGCCTCACCGGTGGCGAAGGCGCGCTCCTTGAAGCGCTGGATCTCCCGCTGCACCTCGGGCGCGGTCACGTCGCGGGCCTTGAGCACGACGACGGCGGGCGCCTGGCCGCCGGGGAAGGCGGTGCCGATGCGGCGCAGCGTGTCGACGACCGGGTAGTCGCCCTGCAGGTCCGCCAGGCCCGCCTCGCCGGTGCGCAGGTCGAACGCCGGGACCGAGAGACCGACCAGGACGGCGCCGGCCAGCAGCACCGAGACGACCGGGCGGCGCAGCACCCCGGTGAGGACCGCGTTCCAGACGCGCCCGCCCCCCTCGCGCCCGCCGAGCCTGCGCCGCCAGGTGCGGCCGGTGACCTTGCGGACCGCGCCGTGCACGACCCGGGCCTCGATCTTGTCGCCGATGAGGGACAGGATCGCGGGGAGCACGGTGACCGAGCCGATCATCGCGGTCAGGACCACCAGGATCGTGCCCTGGGCGAAGCCCATGAAGACGCCGTTGCCGGTCAGGAACATGCCCGCCATGGCGACGATCACGGTGACGCCGGAGATGAGCACCGCGCGTCCCGAGGTCGCGGCGGCGATCTCCAGCGCCCGCTCCCGGCCCCGGCCCTTGGCCCGCTCCTCGCGCTCCCGGCGGATGTAGAACAGCGAGTAGTCCACGCCGACGGCCAGGCCGATCAGCAGCATGAGGTTGGTGGTGGCCGAGTCGACGTGCAGGAACTGGCTGGTCAGCGCGAGCAGGCCGACCGAGCCGAGGTAGGCGGTGAACGCCACGACCAGCGGCACGACGGCGGCCAGCAGCGCGCCGAAGGCGGCGAGCAGGATGCCGAAGGTCAGCGGGACCGACAGCAGCTCCGCGCGGACCAGGTCGTCGGCGAGCGCGTCACCGATCATCAGACCGGAGCTCGCGTCGCCCGCCTGGTCGATCCGCAGGTCCGGATGGGCCTTCTGGACCTGCGCCACGGCGTCGATCACGGGTTTCACCCGGTCCTTGGCCGTCGCACGCTCGCCCTTCATGTCGAACGTCACCAGCGCGGAGCGCCCGTCGGCGCTGACCGGCGCGGGGGCCTCGGGGTCGTACGGCGTGCGCACATTCTCCACCCGGCCGGTGGCGAGCACCGCCTCCCGGACGTCCCCGGCCGCCTGACGGAAGTCGGCCGGAACCGCGGAGCCGCGGGCCTGGATCAGCACGCTCTCCCCGGCGGCGTCCGGGAACCCGGCCGCCGCCAGCACCGTCGCGGCCTTGCGGGAATCCCCGCTGTCGCCCTCCCAGGGCTCCATCTTCTGCGTTCCGACGGCGTTGCCCACCAGGGTCGCCGTCACCACGAACCCCACCCAGATCAGCAGCGCGGCCCATCGGTGACGCGCGCTCCATCCGCCTATCGACGCTGCCATGTTCCTACGGCGTGCCATTCCGGCTCCCCTGCTCGTTCTCTTCCGAGATCGAAACTAGGAGCGGGAAGGGGGCCGGGCATCGGCCGTGCAGACCGTCTCCGGGGTCGTCCTCCGTGGGTAGGAGGGCCGGGCGGGTCCACCCGCGGGGCTAGGGGACAACCCCGGCCCGGGGACGGGGGAAGATCAGGGTCGGAGGCGCCGGACCTCAGGGTCTCGCGGACGACTCCGCCGGTACGGGGCGTCGCGCAGACGACTCCGCCGGTACGGGGCGCGGAGCCGTACCGGCGGAGTCGTCTGCGGGCGGACGGGCGGATCGACGCGCCCGCGGTGGCGGTGCCGCCGCGGACCGGTGCGTCCGCTGCGGCGGGTGCTGGTCGTGGACCGGCGCGCCCTCGCCTCCGGCGCCTACCGGTGGTGCGAGGTGCGCTCGTGGCGGCCGGCGACCAGCTGGTCGGTGGAGTGGCCGGACTGGCGGGGGACGTCGACCCTCGGGTGGGGGGCCGTGGGCTCGTCCCGGTCGTCCACGCCGTCACGGTCGCGGTCCCGGCTCGCGGGCGCGGTGGCCCGAGCGGTGGCCGGGGCGGTGGCGGCGGGGTCGGGGCTCTCCTGGAGCTTGCGCTCCAGCTCGCGCTTCTCCTCCTCCAGACGGGCGACGCGGTCACGCGCCTCCATCCGGGAGTCGCGCAGCCGGCGGCGGCGCGCGGCGGCGTGGCGCATGCCGGCCAGCATCAGCGCGATGCCGAGCAGCAGGACGGCGCCGGTGACGACCCCGGCGAAGAAGAACTCCAGCTGCGAGAGCTGGAACGTGCGGTCGAAGACCGTGAACGACGCGGTGGCGGTGGATGTGGCGGCCTCGTCCCAGGAGACCGCGATCACGGCCGCACCCGCGAGCACGATCAGGAGAAGTCCCAGCACTATCATCGTGACCTCATCTCGGCTGCGGATGTTGCGAGATCTCTGCTGCCCGGGGGGCGCCGGATTATTCGCCTGCCCCTCCGCGTTTTACCCGGACATGGTGGACATCGACGTCGTCGTGGTCGGAGCCGGTCAGGCCGGTCTGTCGAGTTCCTACTTCCTGACCAGGGCCGGGATCGACCACGTGGTGCTCGACCGCTCCCCGCGGCCCGGCGGCGCCTGGCAGTTCCGCTGGCCGTCGCTGACCCTGGGCGCCGCGCACCGCGTGCACGACCTCCCCGGGCTGCCGCTGGGCGTCGCCGACACGGCCCGGCCGTCGTCGGAGGTCGTCTCCGAGTACTTCGCCGCCTACGAGCGGACCTTCGGCCTGCCGGTGCGGCGGCCGGTGGAGGTGCGGGCGGTCCGCGAGGGCGCGGGCGGGCGGCTGGCGGTGGAGACGGCGGCGGGCGACTGGTCCGCGCGGGCCCTGGTCAACGCCACCGGCACCTGGGACCGGCCCTTCTGGCCCCGCTACCCCGGGCAGGAGACGTTCCGGGGACGGCAGCTGCACACCGTCGGCTACACCCGCGCGGAGGAGTTCGCGGGCGAGCGGGTCGTCGTGGTCGGGGCGGGGGCCTCGGCGGTCCAGCTGCTGATGGAGATCGCGGAGGTGGCCGCGGGGACCACCTGGGTCAGCCGCCGTCCCCCGGTCTTCCGCGAAGGGCCGTTCGACGAGGAGGCGGGCCGTACGGCCGTCGCCCGGGTGGACGCCCGGGTGCGGGCCGGGCTCCCGCCGGGAAGCGTGGTGGGGGCGACCGGCTACCCGGTGACCCCGCGGGTGCGGGCGGCCATGGCGGCCGGGGTCCTGGACCGGCTCCCGATGTTCGACCGGATCGTGCCCGAGGGCGTCGTCTGGGACGACGGCCGGTCCGCCGGGGCCGACGTGATCCTCTGGGCCACGGGCTTCCGGCCGGCCATCGGTCATCTGGCTCCGCTGGGGCTGCGCGAGCCGGGCGGCGGCATCAGGGTCGAGGACACCGTGGCGGTCCGCGACCCCCGCGTCCTGCTCGCCGGCTACGGCCCGTCCGCCAGCACCATCGGGGCCAACCGTGCCGGCCGTACGGTCGCCCGGCACGTCCGCCGGCTCCTCGCCGGACCGCTGGCCGCCTGACCGGTCGGGCCGCCTGACCCGGTCGGGCCGACCGGGCATCCGGGACTTTCCGGCTGGCTAGGCTGGCGTGATGGATCGCACCCGCCTGTACCGCGACGGTGTCCTGGTGCGGGAGAACTTCCCGATCGACGACGTGTCGGAGTGCGTCGCCGAGCCCGGCGCCGTCGTGTGGTTCGACCTCTGCGCGCCCACGGCCGCGGACCTGGCGAAGATCAGCGAGGAGCTCGGCCTGCACGAGCTGGCCGTCGAGGACGCGCTCCACGACCGCCAGCGCCCGAAGCTCGACACCTACGACAGCCACCTGTTCATCACCGTCTACGCGGCGCGGCTGGTGGAGGGGCGGATCGAGCTCACCGAGCTGTCGGTCTTCGTGACGGAGAACGCCCTGGTCACGGTGCGGGACGGGGCCGGCTTCGACATCGAGGGCGTGCTCCGGCGCTGGGACGCCAACGCCGCGATGGCCAGGTACGGCGTGGCCTACCTGCTGCACGGTCTGCTCGACCACATCGTGGACGGCTACTTCGAGGTGCTGCAGCCGCTGGACGACCGGATCGAGGAGCTGGAGGACGAGCTCTTCGACGGGGTGGACGGCGACCTGCGCGTCCGCCACCGCCAGACGTTCGAGCTCCGCAAGACCCTGGTGCAGTTCCGGCGGCTGGCGATGCCGATGCGGGAGGTCGTCGGCACCCTGCTCCGCCGGGGCCCGGAGACGGTGGACCCGGTGCTGATCCCGTACTACCAGGACGTCTACGACCACATCCTGCGCGCCGCCGAGTGGACCGACTCCCTGCGGGAGCTGGTGGGCAACATCCGCGAGGCCCACCAGAACCAGCAGGGCTTCAAGCTCAACGAGATCATGAAGAAGGTCACCAGCTGGGCCGCGATCATCGCGGTGCCCACCCTGATCACCGGCTTCTACGGGCAGAACGTGCCCTACCCCGGCTCGGGCGAACCGGTGGGATTCTGGGTCTCGACGGCCCTGATCGTCACGGGCACGGCCCTGCTCTACCGGGCGTTCAGAAGACGCGACTGGCTCTGACGGCCGCCGGGGCGCTCCGGGGAGCGCCGCAGGCCCCGGCGGGACGGCCGCCGGGCGTGCCGGGAGCGCGGGCGGCCCCGGTGGTCCGTGGGACGTGCCGGGAACGCGGGCGGCTCCGATGATCCGCAGGGCGCGCCGGAGGTACGATCCGCAGGGCACCCGGCGGCTCCGGCGGGCCGTGTGCCGGTGGCAGTTCCCGGCCGCCGCCGTGTCGGCGGCGCCGGATCCGGGAATCGGTGAAGTGCCGGTCGGCGTACGGTCTTCGGAGGGCATGGGTGAGCACGCGGGGAGTGGTCACCGCCTTCCTGGCCGGCGCGGTGATGTTCGCGGTGGTGGCGCGGCAGGACACCGGGGCGGCGACCGCGCCCTCCGGCGGTGCGGTGCGGGCCGCGCCCCTGCAGAACCCCGACGGCGTCAGGCCGGGTCTGGCGCCGGTCACCGGCGGCGACAGGGCCAGGGCGGTGCGGCTGATCAAGCGGCTGAGGACCGCGCCGATGGGGTCGAAGGCCGGTTACTCGCGGGCCCGGTTCGGGGCGAACTGGGCCGACACCGCCGCGGGCGTGCCGTACGCGCGCAACGGTTGCCGGACCCGCGACGACCTGCTCGCCCGCGACGGCGAGAACGTGCGCTACCGCAGGGGATCGCGGTGCGAAGTGGTCGAGCTGGACCTGCGCGACCCCTACACCGGCAGAGTCATCCGCTGGAGCAAGCGCCGCGCGGACGAGATCCAGGTCGACCACGTCGTCCCGCTCTCCTACGAGTGGCGGATGGGCGCCTCGCGCTGGTCCAGGGCCAAGCGGGAACGGATCGCCAACGACCCGCTCAACCTCATGCCCGTGTACGGCGACGCCAACGAGGCCAAGGGCGGGTCCGGCCCGGCCGCCTGGCTCCCGCCCCGGCGGACGGTCCGCTGCGCCTACGTCGTCCGGTTCGCCCAGGTCGCACTGAAGTACGGCCTCCCGGTGACGCGGGCCGACAAGGCCGCCATGCTCGCCCAGTGCCGCTGAGCGCGGAGCGGAGGCGCCGCGAAGGAGGCGTGGGGGACCGGGGCGAGGCATGAGGGGCCGGGGCCGGTGGACCGGGAGTCGAGGGGCCGGGCCGGTGGACCGGGAGTCGGCGGGATCAGAAGCGCCGGAGGATCGCCTGCTTGGCCTGGGCGAACTCCTCGTCGGTGAGCACGCCGTCCCGGTGGAGGCCGCCCAGCTCGCGCAGCCGCCGCAGGAGCGCGTCGTGGTCGTCCGGCCGCTCGCCCTCGTTTCCGGCCTCCCCCGCCGGGCCTCCCCCGGTTCCGGCGGGGGCGGTCCCCGCGGTCAGGGCGGCCTGCTCCGCGGCGGGCGGCTCGGCGGGGGCCGACGGGTGCGGCAGCCGGGCGAGCACGGCCGCGACGAGCAGCGCGATCGTCCGGGTCTCCTTGTCCATGCCCCACAGCACCAGGCAGTGCGGGTCGTACTTGGGGGCGAGCCGGTGCACAGAGCCCCGGACGTGGAAGCGGACGTGCCCGTTCTCCAGGCCGGCGGCCGGGATCCACTCCACGCCGGTCAGCTCGGACAGGGCGATCCGCTGCGAACCGGCGGACTTCTTGGTCGACTCCACCGCCCAGCTCCACTCCAGGCGGACCGACTCGCCGTCGAACGTCGCGGTCCCGTCCCCCGCCGACGCCGTCAGCGGCACGCTCGGGCCGGGCATCAGGTAGCGGGAGACCGGCCCGTCCGGCACCTGGTCGATCACCAGGGCGTTGCGCACCTCGTCCACGAAGTAGTCGGCGACGCCGGTGCGGTCGGGCTCGACGGCCAACTGGTAGGGGTCGGCCGAGTCCGGGATGCGGCCGCGCGCGGCCTGGTTGAACGGGTCGGCGCCCTCACGCAGGCGCAGCCGGAGCCGCCCGCCCTTCTTGCCGGGCTCGTGGGAGACGCCGGCCACCGCCTCCAGCGGCACGGTCACCTCACCGAGCAGCTGCCGCAGCTTGTGCACCCCCCGGTCGCGGCCAGGCACGATCCGCAGGATCTCCCCGTCGAACGTCCACGTCCCGTCCCGCCCCATGACCTCCGCCATATGCCTGATCTTATGCAGAAGCGGACTTCTCGGGCCGGGCCCGGGCCCGGGGAGGCGATCGCCGCCGAACCCGGCACCCCGGCGCGACGGCGGGTCTTCTATCCTTTCAATTCCATTCCACTCCCGATCCGGCAGGCGAAGGAACCCTCGTGACCTCCTCGGTGACCTCCTCGGCCTCTTCCCCCTCCCCGGCTCTGAACGCCGCGGAGCTGACCGCCGAGCGCGACCGCGCCCGGCGCGACTACGAGGAGCTGGTCCGGCGCGGCCTCTCCCTCGACCTCACGCGGGGCAAGCCGTCGCCGCGCCAGCTCGACCTCGCCGAGGCGCTGCTGACGCTGCCCTCGGGCGGCCACCGCGCCGCCGACGGGACCGACACCCGCAACTACGGCGGTCTGCAGGGCCTGCCGGAGCTCAGGGAGATCTTCAGCGGCCTCCTGCAGGTCCCGGCGGCGCAGCTGGTGGCGGCGGGCAACTCCAGCCTCACGCTGATGCACGACTCCGTCGTGCACGCGCTGCTCAGCCGCCTGCCGGGCGCCGAGCGCCGGTGGGCGGACGAGCCCAGGATCGCCTTCCTGTGCCCGGTGCCCGGATACGACCGGCACTTCGCCCTGTGCGAGCGGTTCGGCATCGAGCTGATCCCGGTGCCGATGACCGCCGACGGTCCCGACATGGACGTCGTGGAGGGCCTGGTCCGCGAGGACGCCCAGATCAAGGGCATCTGGTGCGTGCCCAAGTACAGCAACCCCGACGGCGCCTGCTACAGCGACGAGACCGTGCGCCGCCTGGCGTCCATGCCGGCCGCGGCCCCGGACTTCCGGATCTTCTGGGACAACGCCTACGCCGTCCACCACCTGACCGACGAGCGCGTGGAGATCGCCGACCTGCTGGCGCTCTGCGCCGAGAGCGGCAACCCCGACCGGGCCTTCGTCTTCGGCTCCACCTCGAAGATCACCTTCGCCGGTGCCGGGGTCGCCTTCTTCGGCTCCTCCCCGGACAACGTGGCCTGGCTGATCGGCAACCTGGGCAAGGGCACCATCGGCCCGGACAAGATCAACCAGCTCCGCCACGCGGAGTTCCTCCGCGACGCCGACGGCGTGCTCGCGCACATGGAGCGCCACCGCGAGCTGCTGCGGCCGAAGTTCGACGCGGTGGAGGCGATCCTGAGCAAGGAGCTGGGCGGCACGGGCCTGGCCACCTGGTCGCGCCCGGCGGGCGGCTACTTCGTCAGCCTCGACGTGCTGGAGGGCTGCGCGCGCGAGGTGGTGCGCCGCGCGACCGAGGCGGGCATCGCCCTGACGCCCGCCGGGGCGACCCACCCGTACGGGAAGGACCCCCGTGACAGCACCATCCGCATCGCGCCCAGCTACCCCGAACCGGAGGAGCTGGAGCTCGCCATCGCCGGCCTGACCGTGTGCGTGCGGCTCGTCGCCACCGAGAAGCTGCTGGAGGCGGCCGGCTGACGCGCGGCCGCTCCGCCGACTGCTCCACCGGTTGCTCCGACGGAGAGGCGGGAACGCCGCGGCGCAGCGGTGATCCATGGGACATCCTTGGATCAAGGGGTCACGGGTGGTTCGAGCCGGAGGGACGGGACTATGGCCGTCGGGTTCCGCAAAGTCGCCGGGGACATCAAGGCGCGCCGCAATCTGGACGTGTACGCCGTGGCCGCCGTCACCGTGGTCTTCGCGGTCCTGTCGACGATCGGCGACGTGCTGCCCGACGACCTCAAGTGGACCGTCGTCCTGGCCGGGATCGGCCTGCTCGTCTACCGGGTCGCGGTGCCTCCCGAGCCCGCGCAGAGGCAGGACGACCTCCTGGGCGACCGCTCGGCCTACGAGCACGTCCCGCTGCACGTCCGCTTCCGCCAGGCGCGGGACGTGCGGATCCTCGCACCCTCGGCGGTGAACCTCCTCTCGCCGCAGACCTGCGAGCTGCTGCGGAGCACCGTGCTGTCCCGAGCGGACGGCACGCTGCGGGTGCTCGTCCTCGATCCCGCCGAGACCGCGGCGGTCGGGATCGCCTCGGCCCAGCTCGACGACTCCGTCGACGTGCCCGTGCAGCGGCTGCCCGACGCGGTGCGGACCACCGTCGGCCATCTGCGGACCATGGGCCGCTGGCAGGTGAAGGGCGACTTCGGGGCGCGGCTGCTGCCCTACAGCCCCGGATTCAGCCTCATCGCGCTGGACCCGGACACCGCGCACGGAAAGGTGATCGTCGAGACGCACGGGTTCCGCGACACCTCGACCGCCTCCCGCATGCACCTGGAGCTCACCAGGGAGAACAGCCCCCGCTGGTACGCCTACTGGCTCCAGCAGTTCGAGCACGCCTGGCAGTCCGGCGCACCGCTCGACGGCGCGGCCCGGACCTCCGGGTCCGCCCGGCCTCCCGGATCCCCCGGCCCCGGGGGATCCGCCGATCCCGCCGCGCCCGTCCAGGCCTGAGGGACGCCGCCGGCCGGAGAAGTTGTCACGGATGTGAGCGATGCCGCCGGGCGGAATGTGCGCCGGCGCCAGGAGACGCCCTCCTGACTCCGGGGTAACGTCCGAAGCCGGGAGGCATCCGTGTCCGCTGTCCATGACGTCGAACGCCCGCCGGCCGACATCCCCCGCGAGTTCGCCGAGGTGTTCCGGCCCTACCTGGACGACCTGGCCGACGAGATGATCGGGGAGATCCGGGCGAGCGTGCCGGAGTACTCCCGGCCGAGCGGCGCCTACGCGCGCATCGTGCGGCGGGCCGTGGAGGAGGCGCTCGCCGGGTTCGTGAACCGGGTCGGGGACCGGAGGGTGAGCCGGACCCGGCTGCTGGAGGTCTACCGGGGGATCGGCGGCGGTGAGGCGAGCGAGGGCCGCCCGCTGGACTCCCTGCAGTCCGCGCTGCGCATCTGCGCCCGGGTCGCCTGGCGGAGGCTGGCCACCGAGTCCGAGCGGCTGGACCTCTCCCGGCAGCGCATGTGCGACATCGGGGAGGCGATCCTGGTCTACCTGGACGAGATCGCCGCGGCGGCGGCCGAGGGCTACGCGGAGGCGCAGGCGAGGGCGGCGGGCGAGCTCGAACTGCGCCGCCGCAGGCTGCTCAACCTGCTGGTGGCCGACCCGCCGCCCGACGCGCGGGCGGTGGAGGACCTGTCCCGGTCGGTCGGCTGGACGCCGCCGCGCACGCTGGCCTGTGTGGCGCTGGCCCCGCGCAGGCCGGGCGAGCTGGCCAGGCCCGGCCTCCCGCCCGACGTGCTCGCCGACCTCGACCGTTCCGACCCCTGCCTGGTGGTGCCCGACCCGGACGGCCCGGGCCGGCAGGCTCTCCTGCGTCCCCTGCTCTCCGACTGGACCGTGGCCGCCGGTCCCGCGGTCAGGACGGGCGAGGGCGCGCTCTCGCTGCGGCTGGCCGTACGGGCGCTGGACCTGGCGCGCCGGGGCGTGCTCGCCTCCGACGCGGTGATCAGGGTGTCCGACCACATGTCGGCGATCATGATCTTCCGGGACGAGACGCTGATCCAGCTGATGGAGCGGACGCGGCTCGCCCCGCTGCGCGGGCTCAAGCCCGGCCAGCGCGACCGGCTCGCCGAGACGCTGCTGGCCTGGCTGCAGAGCGGCTACAACGCCAACGAGGCCGCGGTACGGCTGCACATCCATCCGCAGACCGTGCGCTACCGGCTGCGACAGGCCGTGGAACTCTTCGCCGACCAGCTCAAGGACCCGGACGGCCGGTTCGAGCTGGAGGCCGTCCTGCGGGCCTGGGCGCTGCGCGCCGGGAAGCGCGGTGATCGCGCCAGGCCCCTTCCCGGCCGCACCTGATTGTCTCCGGCCGCGCCCGGTCCCGTCCGGACCCGTCGCCCTCCCGCCCGGACCGCCCGGACCGCCCGGACCGCCCGGACCGCCCGGACCGCCCGGACCGCCGGGAGCGCCGCGGATGCGAGCATCGGATCCGGCACGGGATCGGGAGGCGGGTTTCGGATGTCACACGATCGGGGGCTGCCCCGTCCTCATGACGTGAAGAACGATCTCGACGGGCTCGCGGCGGAGTTCCACGCGATCCGGCCCCGGCTGGTGGGGGTGGCCTACGGGCTGCTCGGCACCGTGGACGAGGCCGACGACGTGGTGCAGGACGCGTGGCTGCGGCTGGTCCGGGCCGACCGGACGGAGATCCGGGACGTCACCGGCTGGCTGGTGGTGACGGTCTCCCGGCTGGCGCTGGACGTGCTCCGCTCGGCGCGCGTGCGCCGGGAGGAGTACGTGGGGCCGTGGCTGCCCGAACCCGTGGTGGAGGAGGCCGACCCGGCCGAGCGGGTGACGCTGGACGAGTCGATGAGCCTGGCGATGCTGGTCGTGCTGGAGTCGCTCAGCCCGGCCGAGCGCACCGCGTTCGTGCTGCACGACGTGTTCGGGCTGTCGTTCGACGAGGTGGGCCAGGCGGTCGGGCGCACGCCCGCGGCCTGCCGCCAGCTGGCGGCCCGCGCGCGGCGGCACGTCTCGGCCCGAGCGCCCAGGTTCGACGTGGACACCGCCGAGCACCGCAGGGTGGTGGAGGCCTTCGCCGCGGCGTCGGCGGGCCGGGACCTCGGCGCCCTGCTGGCGCTGCTCGACCCGGACGTGGTGCTCCGCAGCGACGGCGGCGGGGTGGTCAGAGCCGCCCGGCGGCCGATCCTCGGCGCGGACCGGGTGGCCCGCTTCGTGCTCGGCGTGGCCGAGCGTTTCGGCGCGGGCCACCGCCTGCGGCCGTCCACGGTCAACGGGCGGCCGGGTCTGCTCCGCTTCCAGGGGAAGGACCTCATCGGGGTGATGGGGCTGACCGTGGCGGACGGCCGGATCACCGAGATCGACACCGTGATGAATCCCGAGAAACTGAGGAGAGTCCGATGAAGGCACGGATGAACGTCGGGGAACTGGCTCCGGAGGCGTACAAGGCGATGCTGGGCCTGGAGGGGTTCCTGCGCACCAGCACGCTGCCGCACGCCACGCTGGAACTGGTGAAGCTGCGCGCCAGCCAGATCAACGGCTGCGGGTTCTGCGTGGACATGCACGCCCACGAGGCGAAGAAGGCCGGGGAGAGCGACGAGAGGCTCTTCTCGGTGGCGGCCTGGCGGGAGGCGCCGTACTTCACCGACGCCGAGCGGGCGGCGCTCGCGCTGGCCGAGGAGGCCACCCGGCTGGCCGACCGCGGCGAGGCCGTACCCGACGCGGTCTGGGAGGAGGCGGCCCGGCACCACGACGAGAAGACGCTCGCCGCGCTGGTCGTGGCGATCGCCACGATCAACGCGTGGAACCGCATCTGCGTGACCACCCGGCAGATCGCGGGCTCGTACCGGCAGGGCTGACGGCGCACCGACCACCCCGTGTGGACCGGCGGCCCGCCGCCCTCCGCACGGCCTCCCGGACGGCGCACCGACCGCCCCGTCGCCCCTCCGCACGGCCTCCCGGACGGCGACCATCTCTGCGATCATGCCGGGATGACGGAGAACGGTGGGAACACGGCCGCGAGGCCGAGCAGGCGGGAGATCTCCGAGGCCGTCGGCGAGGCGGGGTGGCGGTACGTGCTGGGCGCCCTGCAGACGACGGTACGGGTGCCCTCGCTGCGCCGGGCGGTCGACGTCGCCGCGCGCGTGGCGGAGGCGGCCGGCGACGGGGCCGACGGCGGCCTCTGGATGGACGTGCGCGGCGACCGGCTGGTGCTCACGCTGCAGTCGCTCGCCGCGGCGACGGTGACCTCCGCGGAGGTGGAGCTCGCCGGCCGGATCTCCGCGGTCGTGCGGGGACTCGGCCTGCGGCTCTCACCGGGGGTCGACGATCCGGAGCCGCGCTCGGTGCAGCTGGTCGAGATCGCGATCGACGCGCTGGACATCGCCCGGATCCGCCCCTTCTGGAAGGCGGTGATGGGCTACGTCGACGAGGCCGGCGCGGACGGCCCGGAGGACCCGCTCGTCGACCCGTTCCGCCACGGCCCGGCGATCTGGTTCCAGCAGATGGACGAGGCCCGCCCGCAGCGCAACCGCATCCACCTGGACGTGTCCGTGCCGCACGACGAGGCGCCCCGCCGGATCGAGGCGGCCCTGGCCGCCGGCGGCGTGCTCCTGTCCGACGGGCGCGCCCCGTCCTTCTGGGTGCTGGCGGACGCGGAGGGCAACGAGGCCTGCGTGACGACCTGGCAGGGCAGGGACTGAGGGCGGGGCCCCGGCCCGTCGGTGGGAACCCGCCCGGTCCGGTCCCGGCCGCCGGGGGACCCGCCCGGTACCGGCCCGTCGGCGGGGATGCGCCCGATCCCGATCCCGATCCTGCGGTCCGGCCGGTCCGGCGGAGGCGCCGTCCGGCCGGACGGTCACCTCTTCGGGATGACCGGGAGCCGCTCCGGACGCCGGACGATGTGCCCGGTGGTCCACGGCACGGCGTCCGCCGGTTCGGCCAGGGCGAGGCCGGGGAGCCGCTCGGTCAGCACGGCGAGCGCCTCGACCAGCTCCAGGCGGGCCAGGTTCGCGCCGAGGCAGTAGTGGGCGCCGCGGCCGAACGCCAGGTGCCCCGGACCGTCGCGGCCGATGACGAAGCGGTCGGGCTCGGGGAAGACCGCGGGGTCGTGGTTGGCCGCGCAGGGCGGGGCCATGACGGCCTCGCCCCGCCGTACGCGGCCGCAGGAGAGCTCGACGTCCTCGGTGGCGACGCGGAGCAGGCCGACGTCCCCGGGCTCCTCCATGCGGAGCAGCTCCTCGACGGCGGGCGCGACCAGCTCGGGGGAGTCCACCAGGCGGGCGTACTCGCCGCCGGGGCCCAGCAGCCGGAGCAGGGCGCGGGACAGCACCGAGGCCGTCGTCTCGTGACCGGCGAGGAAGAGCCCGAGCGTGATGCGGATCAGCTCCTCCTCGTCGAGCTTGTCGCCTTCGTCGTGGGCCTCGATGAGCGCGGTGAGCAGCCCGTCGCCGGGGGCGAGGCGGTGCGCGGCGATGAGCTCGGCGATGTAGGCCCCGAACTCGATCATCGCGGCGATCTGCTCGTCGGGGGTGAGCGCCGAGGTGGAGAGCGCGGCGTCGGACCACTCCCGGACCCGCTCGACGTCGAGGTCCTCGACGCCCATGACGTCGCAGATCACCTGGACCGGCAGCGGGAAGGCGAAGCCGGAGACGAAGTCGACCGGGCCGTCCTGCTCCAGCATCCCGTCGACCAGCCGGTGCGCGACCGTGCGCACCCGGGGCCGCCACGCCGCGATCTGCCGGGGGGTGAAGGTCCCGGACAGCAGGCGTCGCAGCCGAGTGTGGCGCGGCGGATCCATGGAGATGATGCTGCCGGGCGCGTCGGCGATGTCGAACCCGGGGAGGAAGCGCGGCGCCCCGGGATAGTCGAGCTCCCGGGAGAAGCGCGGGTCGCTCAGGACCGTGGCGACGTCGTCGTACCGTACGGCCAGCAGGGCGCGGTCCCCGCTGGGCATCTCGACCGGTCCGAGGGGCTCCTCGCGGTGGCGGCGGCCGTACTCGGTGGGAGGGCCCTGGTGCGGCCCGGGGGCGAACGGGAACTGCGCGGCGTCCGACATCAATCGACCGTATCAACGGAACCCCCGGCCGGAAAGGAGCCTTCCCGGACCTCCCGGCCGAGACCCGTCCCCGGATCCGCCGGTTCCCGGTCAGGCGGCGGCACCGGCCCCGGGGCGGCATCGGTCACCGGGGGAGCCGCCGGTTGCGAGACGGCATCGGTCATCGGACGGAGCCGCCGGGCCCGGGGCGGCGCGCGTGCGCCGGTTTCCCCCGCCGGGACGGGGGCATTCGCCCGTCATGATGCGCAACCTGGTCAGAGGAGCCGCAGGAGGAGTGCTCGCCACCGCGGTGATGAGCGTGGTGATGGTCGCCGGGGAGAAGGCCGGGCTGATGGGCGACCAGCCGCCCAAGCGCATCGTCCGCGCCGCCCTGCCCGGGCACCGGCACCGGCCCAAGCCCGGCGAGGGGGTCCTGGGCGCGATCGCCCACTTCGGGTTCGGCGCAGGCGCGGGGGCGGTGTACGGCCTGCTCTCCCGCGGGCGGCGGATCGCTCCGCCGCTGGGCGTCGTCTACGCCCTGGGGATCTGGGTCGGCAGCTACGCGGGCTGGGTGCCCCGCCTGGGGATCCTGCCCTCGATCCCGCGCGACCGGCCGGGGCGCCCCCTGGTGATGGGCACGGCCCATGCGGTGTACGGCGCGGCACTCGCTCTCGCGCTGAACCGGATGAACGGCGGGGACCGTGCCGGGGGCGGGGACGACGGGCCCGGAACGGCCCCGCAGGCCGCCGTTTCCGCAGGTCCTCCCGGCCTTTCCCGGGTATGAACCCGTAGGGCCCCGTCCGGGGCCGTGCGCCGACCGAGCGGAGGCGGGGAAATGGAGATCGTGTCGTTCCGCACCCCGGGCCTGGGCGACCAGAGCCACCTGCTGGTCCACGAGGGCGTGGGAGTGCTGGTCGACCCCCAGCGCGACGTCGACCGGTTCCTGCGGGTCGTCGCCGAGCGGGACGTGGAACTGCGGTTCGTGCTGGAGACCCACCTGCACAACGACTACGTCTCGGGCGCAGAGCAGGCCGCCCTGCGCACCGGGGCCGAACTGGTGCTGCCCGCCGCCGCCGCGGCCGCCTACCGGTACACCCCCGCCTTCCACCTGGAGGACCTCACCGGCGGGCGGGGCCTGCTGGTCCGCCCGATCCACACTCCGGGCCACACCCCCGAGCACACCAGCTACCTGGTGCTGGCCGACGGCGAGTCGGCGGCGCTCTTCTCCGGCGGCAGTCTGCTGGTGGCCTCGGCCGGCCGCCCCGACCTGCTGGGCCCCGAGCGGGCCCGCACCCTGGCCCGCCTGCAGTACGGTTCGCTGCGCCGGCTGGCGGCCCTGCCCCCGCGGACCGGCCTGTTCCCCACCCACGGCGAGGGCTCGTTCTGCACGTCCTCCGGTGCGGGTCGGCACACCTCCACCATCGGGGCGGAGCTCACCGGCAACCCGCTGCTGGCCCTCGCCACCGGCGGCACGGCCTCCACGGCGCCCGGGGCCTCCACGGGCGCCGCGGAGTCCGGAGTCTCCACGGGCGCCGCGGAGTCCGGAGTCTCCACGGGCGCCGCCGACACCGCCGACGCCGCGGAGGCCTTCGCCGACGCGCTGCTCGCCGAGCCGATGCCGATCCCGGCGTTCTACCGGCACATGGGCAGAGCCAACACCCTCGGCGTGCCGCCGATGCCTCTGCCGAGGGTTCCCGAGCTCACCGCCACCGCCGTGCCCGCGGAGGCGCGGGTGGTCGACGTCCGCCCGCGGAGGGCGCAGGCCCAGGGGGCCCTTCCCGGATCCGTCGGGATCGAGCCGGGCGACGACTTCGGCAGCTGGGCCGGGTGGCTGTTGCCGTACCGGACGCCGATCGTGCTGGTCGCGGAGCGGGACCAGGACGTCACCGAGGAGGTCGTCCAGCTCGCGCGGATCGGGATGGACGAGGTCCGCGGCGTCGTCCGCGACCTCGGCCCGGCGGCCACGCAGACCTTCACGCTCGTGGACCTGCCCGCCTTCCTCCGGCATCTCGCCCTGCCCGGCGCGCAGGTGCTCGACGTGCGGATGCCCGCCGAGCGGAAGGCGGCGCGGCTGGACGGCGCGGTGGAACGCTTCCTGCCGGACCTGGTGACCGAGGGCGTCCCGGCGGCCCTCGACCGGGACCGTCCCGTGCTGGTCGCCTGCGGTTCGGGCCGCCGGGCCTCCATCGCCGCGACCCTGCTGGCCGGGGAGGGCCACCGGCCCGTCGTGCTGACCGGCGCCGGGATTCCCGACGTGATCGCCGCCCATGCCGCGCACCGCGCCGCCTGACGGTCCGCGGAGGGAGGCACCGTGGAAAACACCGCGGGAAACGACCGAGGGCCCGGTCGCCGTCTCCGGCGGCCGGGCCCTCGGCCTCGGGAAATCACTGCAACGTCGGGGTGACAGGATTTGAACCTGCGACCTCTTCGTCCCGAACGAAGCGCGCTACCAAGCTGCGCTACACCCCGGTGCACGCCGTCTTGCTCGTGCTTGGGAAAGTCTAGCGGACTTCGTGGATGCTTGTGCCACCCCGGCGGCGCGGCACGAGCGTGAGGAGCGATGCCTCCGGGAAGCAGGCGAAGCGGACCGGGGAGTACGGGCTGGTGCCGAGGCCCGCGGAGACGTGGAGGTAGGCGGCGTCGTGGCGGCTCAGGCCCTTGACGCGGGCCCGGTCGATGCCGCAGTTGGTGACGAGCGCGCCGTAGAACGGGACGCAGAGCTGGCCGCCGTGGGTGTGCCCGGCCAGCAGGAGCTGGTAGCCGTCGGCGGCGAAGCGGGTCATGTTGCGGGGCTCGGGAGAGTGCATCACGCCCAGGCGGAGATCGGCGTCCGCGGGGGCGGGACCGGCGATCCGGTCGTAGCGGTCGTGGTCGATGTGGGAGTCGTGGATGCCGCCCACGGCCACGTCGAGGTCGGCGACCTTGATCCGGGCGGTGGTGTTGTTCATGTCGAGCCAGCCCTCGGCCGCCATCCCGGCGCCGAGCTCCTCCCAGGGCAGGTCGGGCGTGTTGCGGCGGTTGTCGCCCTTGGAGGTCCGCCACAGGTAGCGCGCGGGGTTCTTGGGGCGCGGGGAGTAGAGGTCGTTGGAGCCGTACACGAACAGGCCGGGGCGCCGCAGCAGGGGTTCCAGGGCGTGCAGCAGGGCGGGGACCGCCTCGGGGTGGGCGATCGAGTCGCCGGTGTTCACCACCAGATCGGGCCGGAGGTCGCCCAGGGAGCGGACCCACTCGATGAGCAGCCGGCGGCCGGGGGTGAGGTGCAGGTCGGAGAGGTGGAGGACGCGCACCGGACGCCGTCCGGGCTCCAGCACCGGCACGTCGAAACGCCGCAGCCGGAACGCGTTGCGCTCGATGACCGAGGCGTAGGCCAGACCGGCCAGGCCGGCGCCGAGCAGGGACAGGGGCACTGCGGCTGCTTTCCTCACCCCTCCATCATGCCCGAGCCGGGCCGCCGATCCGGCCCGCCGGACGGAAACCCGGAATACAACCGGGCTGGTGAGGCGGCAAGATGGACCGCATGAGCGCATTGAAGGACAAGCTGAAGGCCGATCTGACGGCCTCGATGAAGAGCAGGGACGAGATCCGCACCCGGACGATCCGGATGGCCCTGGCGGCCGTGAACGTCGAGGAGGTCTCGGGCAAGACCTCCCGCGAGCTGACCGACGACGAGATCGTCAAGGTGCTGACGAAGGAGGCCAAGAAGCGCCGCGAGGCGGCCGAGGCCTTCGGCGGGGCCGGCCGCACCGAGCAGGCGAAGGCCGAGATGGACGAGCAGGCCATCCTGGAGGAGTACCTCCCGGCCCAGCTCTCCGACTCCGAGCTCGCCGCGCTCGTGGAGGAGGCCGTGGCGGAGAGCGGAGCGGCCGGGCCGCAGGCGATGGGGCAGGTCATGAAGGTTCTCAACCCCAAGGTCGCCGGGCGCGCCGAGGGCGGCCGGGTGGCCCAGGCCGTACGGGCCCGCCTGGCGGGCTGAGCGCCCCGGAGGCGCCTTCGGGCCGCGACGTGAAGAGAGAGCCCTCCCCGGCCGTTCACCGGCCTCGAGGAGGGCTCTCTTCCCGTCTTCGCGGCACCGCCGCGGACGGTCAGGGAATGATCGGGGCGCCGCCGTTCACGCCGCCCCAGTCCGCCGGGGACTCCACGTCGTTGCCGCCGTCGCCGTCGCCGCCACGGCCGCCGCCGTCACCGTCGACCTTGGCGGGCTTCTTGGGCGGTGGGGCGCACCGGCCGGCCGAGCAGCCGCCGAAGCGCTCCATGTTCACCGGGGTGAACGGCGTCGCCTCCACGCCCTTCAACGCGCCGATCATCGACTGCTTCCAGATCGGTCCGGCGATCGAGGCGCCGTACACGTAGGAGTAGTAGCGCCCGCCGATGGTCACGCCGACCAGGTCGTGCTGGAAGGCGCCGCGCGGGTCGCCGATGCTGACCGCGGAGGCCAGGTCGGGGGTGAAGCCGGCGAACCAGGCCGCGGTGTAGGCGTCGGTGGTGCCGGTCTTGCCCGCCGCGGGGCGGCCGATGCCGCCGACGCCGCTCATCGTGCCCTTGGTGAACACCCCGGACATGATGTGCGAGGCCGCGTCGGCGACCTCCTCGTCCAGGACCTGCTTGCACTTCGGCTTGTAGGAGGTGGCCTTGTTGTTCCGGTCGCGGATCTCGGTGATGGCCATCGGCTTGCAGTAGGCCCCGCGGGCGCCGATCGTCGCGTAGGCGGCGGAGACCGTCACCGGGTCCATCTCGTTGATGCCGAGCGTGAAGGTCTCGAACTCCTTCAGCGGCTGCCCGTCGGCGCGCTTGATGCCGAGCTTCTGGGCCGTCTTGACGGTCTCGCAGAGCCCGACGACCTCCTCCAGCTTCATGAAGAAGGTGTTCACCGAGCCGAGGGTGCCGGTGGTCAGCGTCTTGAAGCCGCCGCCGCCCTCGCTGGAGTTGTGGACCGGATGCGAGGGCTCGCCGACCCGGTTGCCCTTGCAGTCGCGGAAGGCGCTGCTGCTCGGCGCGTGGTAGGTGGAACCGGTGCTGAAGCCGTCGTTCAGCTTCATGCCCTTCTCCAGGGCCGCGAGCAGGGTGATGGGCTTGAAGGTGGAGCCCGCCTGGAACCCGGCGCCGCCGCCGTGCAGCACGTCGGCGGCGAGGTTGTAGCTGATCTCGTTCTTCTTCTTGTTCTGGCCGAACTTGCGGCTGGCGGCCATCGCCTTGATGGCGCCGGTGCCCGGCACGACCATGGCCTGCGAGGCGACCGGCTTGTCGGTGGTCTTGACGTAGGCCTTGATGGCCTTCTCGGAGGCCTTCTGCGCCTGCGTGTCGAGCGTCGTCTTGATCGTCAGGCCGCCGCGCTGGAGGAACTTCTCACGCGCCTCGGCGGTCTTGCCGAAGTCCTCGTTGTTGAGGATCTCGTGCTGGACGTAGAGGCAGAAGTAGGGATAGGGGCTCTCGTCGCAGCCGCCGGGGACCGGGACGTCCTTGTAGCCGAGCTTCTTGGCCTTGGCCTCCTCGGCCTCCACCTTGGTGATCTTGCCGAGTTCGGCCATCCGGTTCAGCACCGTGTTGCGCCGCTCCAGCAGCCGGGCGCGGGCGGCCTTGCCGGTGTTGGGGTCGGTCACGCTGGGGTTCTGCACGGCCCCGGCCAGCGTGGCGGCCTCCCACAGGGTCAGCTTGGAGGCCGGCTTGCCGAAGAACCGCTTGGAGGCGGCCTGGATGCCGTGCGCGCCCGCGCCGAAGTAGGAGATGTTGAGGTAGCGCTCGAGGATCTCCGACTTGGTGTACTTCTCCTCGATGGCCAGCGCGTAGCGCAGCTCGTTGAGCTTGCGTTCGAGGGTGGGCGCCTGGGCGGCGGCCTGCTCCTCCTTGGTCTCGGCGCTGTTGACCAGGACGAGCTTGACGTACTGCTGGGTGATCGACGAGCCGCCCTGCACGACGCCGCCGCCGGTGAAGTTCTTCACCGCGGCGCGGGCCGTGCCCTCCAGGTCGAGCGCCCCGTGCTCGTAGAACCGGTAGTCCTCGATCGCGACGATCGCGGTCTTCATGACGTCGGCGATCTGGTCGAGTCTCACCGACTCGCGGTTCTCGTAGTAGAACTGGGCGAACTGCTTGCCGTCGGCGTCCAGCAGGACGGTCCGCTCGGGCAGCGGGGGCTCCTTGAGCTCCTCCGGCTGCAGGTGCAGCTCCTGGATGGCGGACTTCACCGTCACGCCCGCACCACCCATCGCCGGAAGCGCGATGGCAGCGACCAACACCCCCGCGGCGGCGCCCGCGGTGACGAGCCGCAGGATGTTCCCCACTGCCGACTTCTGATCTTTGCCTTGAGCTTGCACGAGAACAAGAGTACGTCGGGTGGACGGCTCGAACGGTAACGGAACACCGTTCGCGCTTGGCGTTCCCTTGAATCAAGGACAGGTAACTAGTCATTCCCGGCCACATGGCCGCCCATGACCATGCAAGAAATTGGTCCCGCCGGGGTCTGTCCGCCCGAACGTCTGATTGCGTACGTTCTCTTTCTGCGGCAACTGAATACGGAAGCCCGACGACCGCGCCCGTCGGCTCCAAGTCACGACTGACCACCTAAGGGGAGTGGGGTCGAATGTGGATCACGGATTGGACGTCCAGCGCGGCCTGCAAGGGTGCGGATCCTGACGCGCTGTTCGTCCAGGGCGCTGCCCAGAACCGAGCGAAGCTCATCTGCCGAGGGTGCCCGGTCCGAACCGAGTGCCTCGCCGACGCGCTGGACAACCGCATCGAGTTCGGGGTGTGGGGCGGGATGACCGAGCGGGAACGCCGGGCGCTGCTGCGCCGGCGACCCGATGTCGACTCCTGGCGGGACCTGCTGGAACTGGCCAAGGAAGAGTACGAGCGGACGAACGAGCTGATCGCCGGCTGAGCCCGCGAGCCGCCCCGGCATGATTCCGACCCCGTACGGCCGGCGCCGCCCGCCGGCCGTACCCATGTCGTCCGAGCCGGGTCAGGCCGCCGGGCGCCACCGCCCGGCCAGGAGCTCTCCCACCTCGCGCAGACCCTCCAGGTCGTGCACGTCCGTGGGCATCGCGGCGACCTGGACGATCGGCACCGTGGGGTGGGCGGAGACGAAGTGCTCCTGCTCGCGGTGCTCCCGGGCGGCCAGCTGCATGCGATCGGCGTGCAACCGCAGCACCGCGGAGGTCAGCTCGTGCTCACCCCGCGCCTCCAGGTCCTCGGCCGCCGCGCTGCTGCGGGCCGCCGACAGCCCGGAGACGGGCGAGCGGTGGACCCGGTTGACCACGAGCCCGGCCAGCGGCATGCGCTCCTCGGCCAGCCGCTCCACGAAGTACGAGGCCTCGCGCATCGCGTCCCGCTCGGGGGCCGCGACGACCACGAACGCGGTCCCGGGGGCCTGCAGCAGCCGGTAGGTCTGGTCGGCGCGCGCCCGGAACCCGCCGAAGACGGCGTCCAGGGCGGACACGAACGTCTGCAGGTCCTTGAGCACCTGGGCGCCCAGCAGCTTGGTCAGGGTCCCGGCGACGAACCCGAAGCCGGCGTTGAACAGCTTGAAGGCGCTGCGCCCGCCCACCTTCGCCGGGGCGGTCAGCAGGCGGATGAGCCGCCCGTCGAGGAAGCGGCCGAGCCGTTCCGGCGCGTCCAGGAAGTCCAGGGCGGACCGGGAGGGCGGGGTGTCCACGATGATCAGGTCCCAGTCGCCCGACCGGCGGAGCTGGCCGAGCTTCTCCATCGCCATGTACTCCTGGGTGCCGGAGAAGCTGGACGACAGGGACTGGTAGAAGGGGTTCGTCAGGATCTGCCGGGCCCGCTCCGGATCGGCGTGCGCCTCGATGATCTCGTCGAAGGTCCGCTTCATGTCGAGCATCATGGCGTGCAGCTCGCCCTCGCCCGTCACGCCCGCGACGGGTCGGGGCGTGTTGTCGAGCTCGGTCAGGCCCATCGACTGGGCCAGCCGCCGCGCCGGGTCCACGGTGAGGACCACGGCGCTGCGCCCGCGCTCGGCGGCGCGCAGCCCCAGGGCGGCCGCGGTGGTGGTCTTGCCCACGCCCCCGGAGCCGCAGCAGACGATGATCCGGGTGTTGCGGTCGTCGATGATCGCGTCGAGGTCGAGCAGGGGGGCGGTGCGGTGCCCTCCGGTCCGCTCGTTCATGCTGCTCCCTGGGTGCGGATCGATTCGGCCAGCTCGTACAGCCCGGCGAGGTCCACGCCGTCCGGCAGCAGCGGCAGCTCGTAGCGGGGCCGCCCGGCGGCGTCGAGCGAGGCCCGCTCCTGGCGTTCCAGCTCGGTGCGGCGGGCGTGCTCGACGATCTCCTCGGTGAGGGCCGAGGCCACGGCGGCGGCGTCGGCCCCGTCGGCCAGCCCGGCCGCCTTGAGGCCCAGCGCCAGCTCGTCCGGGTCGAAGCGGCCGGCCGCGGCCGCCTCGACGGCCTCCGCGGGCAGCAGCGAGGTCCTGACCATGTTGGTGAAGACGCCGCCGGGCGGCAGGCCCGCCGCCCGCAGCTCGGCCAGCCCGTCGAGGGTCTCCTGGACGGGCATCTCCTCCAGGAGGGTGACGAAGTGCACCGCGGTCTCGGGTGAGGCGACGACGCCGTTCACCAGGTCGGCGTGGTTCTTGATCGGGCCCATCCTGGCCAGTCCCGCGACCTCGTTGGTGACGTTCAGGAAGCGGACGATCCGGCCGGTCGGCGGGGCGTCCAGCACCACCGCGTCGTAGACCCGCCGGCCCTCCTTGCTCCTGCGCCGGACCGCCTCGGTCGTCTTGCCGGTGACGAGGACGTCGCGGAAGCCGGGGGCGATGGTGGTGGCGAAGTCGACGATGCCCAGCTTGCTCAGCGCCCGGCCCGCCCGGCGCATGCCGTAGAACATCTCGAGGTAGTCGAGCATGGCCTCTTCGGGATCGACGGCCAGCGCGTGGACGTCGCCGCCCCCCGGCGCGACGGCGATCTTCCGTTCCTCGTACGGCAGCGGCGGCAGGTCGAAGATCTGCGCGATCCCCTGGCGCCCCTCGACCTCGACCAGCAGGACCTTCCGTCCGCCCGCGGCGAGCGCGAGGGCGAGCGCGGCGGCGACCGTGGTCTTCCCGGTGCCGCCCTTGCCGGTGACGACGTGAAGCCGTACCCCATCCCAGTCGGTGTCGCGCGCTTTCACAGTTCGAAGGCTACCCAACGGTTGCTTGGCGACTCGCTCGGGCCGTTGTTTGGGACGCGATTCACACCCTCGCGCGGCGGCCGGGCCGTGCGGGCCGCGCCGGGGCGTCCGGCGGGGGGAGGTCTCGCTAGTGTGTCTCGCATGACGAAGTGGGAGTACTCGACTGTGCCTCTGCTGGTCCACGCGACCAAGCAGATTCTCGACAACTGGGGCCAGGACGGCTGGGAGCTCGTCCAGGTCGTGCCGGGGCCGAACCCCGAGCAGCTGGTGGCCTACCTCAAGCGCCCGAAGGAGTAGGCGCGGTGTCCCCTGAGGAGAAGCTGGCCGAACTCGGCCTGGAGCTGCCCGAGGTCGTGCCCCCGCTGGCGGCCTACGTCCCGGCCGTCAGGTCGGGCGACCACGTCTACACCTCGGGCCAGGTCCCGATGGTGGACGGCAAGCTGGCGGCGACCGGCAAGGTCGGCGCCGAGGTGAGCGCGGAGGAGGGCCGGGAGATGGCCCGGATCTGCGCGCTCAACGCCCTGGCGGCGGTCGCGTCGGCGGTCGGCGGCCTGTCGAACGTGGTGCGGATCGTGAAGGTCGTCGGGTTCGTGGCCAGCGCCCCGGACTTCACCGGCCAGCCGCAGGTGGTCAACGGCGCCAGCGAGCTGCTCGGCGAGGTCTTCGGCGAGGCCGGGGTGCACGCCCGCAGCGCGGTCGGCGTCACGGTCCTCCCGCTGGACGCGCCGGTCGAGGTCGAACTGATCGCCGAGGTCCGCTGACGATCGCGCGGGACGGAGGTCCGCCGGTACTCACCCGGGAGGCCGGCGCTCACCCGGGAGACCGGTGATCGTGCACGAGGCCGGTGATCGCCCAGGAGGCCGGTGATTGCCCGGGAGCGGGCCGTACCACATGATGAACCCGAAAACCGAGCAATGTTCGGGCGGATTCGGGTGAAAGGTTCAGGCATGGGTGGGATTCCGCTTCCCGGGGAGCTGGGCGAGCGCGCGCGCGACATCCTGGCCGGGCGGGCCGAGCCCGTCCCGGCCCGGGACGCGGCCACCGTGGTCCTCCTCCGCGAGGGCCCCGAGGTCTACCTGCTCCGGCGGAAGGCGAGCATGGCCTTCGCCGCCGGGGCCTACGTCTTCCCCGGCGGTTCGGTGGACCCGCGCGACGCCGACCAGGCGGTCGCCTGGTCCGGGCCCTCGCCCGCCGCGTGGGGCGAGGTCTTCCGCGCGGACGAGGGGACCGCGCGGGGCCTCGTCTGCGCCGCGGTCCGGGAGACCTTCGAGGAGTCGGGCGTGCTGCTGGCCGGCTCGTCGCCGACCTCCGTCGTGGACGACACCACCGGGGACGACTGGGAGGCCGACCGGCTCGCGCTGATCGACCGGACCCTGTCCTTCGCCGACTTCCTCGGCAGGCGCGGCCTGGTCCTCCGGTCCGACCTGCTCCGCCCCTGGGCGCACTGGATCACGCCGGAGGTCGAGAGCAGGCGTTACGACACCCGCTTCTTCGTCGCCGCGCTCCCGCCCGGCCAGCGCACCCGCGACGTCGGCGGCGAGGCCGACCAGGTCGCCTGGGTACGGCCCGGCGACGCGATCGGGCAGGGGGCGAGGGGGGAGATCTTCCTGATGCCGCCCACCCACCGCACGCTGAGCGAGCTGACCGCCTACGAGAAGGTCGCCGACGTGCTCGCGGCCGAGCGGGAGATCGTCACCTTCATGCCGCGGATCGCTGAGGTGGACGGCGAGATGCAGATCGTGCTCGACGACGGCTACCGGTTCGGTGCGGCGTGAGCGGGCGGGACGAGCGGCGTGAGCGGGCGGGTCGCGTGAGCGGGCGGGCCGGAGGGCGCGGGGCGTGCGCGCATGCGGGTTCCGGGTCGCCGGGCGGGGAGACCGCATGAGCGGTCTGCGGATACCGCTGGAGGGGCCCGACGGGGCGGGCACGGAGCACGCGCTCAACCTGCTGGCCCCCAACCCGTCCCCCATGACCCTGGACGGGACCAACACCTGGGTGGTCGGCCTGGGGGAGGAGGTGCTGGTCGTCGATCCGGGGCCGGACGACGAGGCGCATCTCGCCCGGGTGGCGGCGCACCTGCGGGACCGCAGGGTGACCGCGATCCTGCTCACCCACGGGCACCACGACCACAGCGGCGGCGCGCGCGCCTTCGCCGAGCTGACAGGGGCTCCGGTGCGGGCGCTGGACCCCCGGCACCGGCTGGGCGACGAAGGGCTCGGGGACGGCGACGTGGTCGGCGTGGGCGACCTGGAGCTGCGCGTGCTGGGCACGCCCGGCCACTCCGCGGACTCGCTCTGCTTCTGGCTGCCGGCGGACCGGGCGGTGCTGACCGGGGACACCGTGCTCGGCCGGGGGACGACCGTGATCGCCCCCGACGGCGACCTGGCCGACTATCTCCGCTCCCTGGACCGGCTGCGCGCCACCGCCGAGCAGGTCGGGGCCGAGGCGCTGCTCCCCGGGCACGGTCCGGTGCTGCCGGACCCGATCGGCGCGCTGGACGGCTACATCGCGCACCGGAGGCGGCGCCTGGACCAGATCCGGGCCGCGCGGGAGGGCGGCGCGGCCACGCCCGCGGAGATCGTCGCGATCGTCTACGCGGACGTGGACCGTTCGCTCCGGCCCGCGGCCGAGATGTCGGTCCGGGCCCAGCTGGACTATCTCGGCGACGCCTAGCCGTGCCGTACGGCTAGCCGTGCCGTACGGCGGTGCCCCCACGTGCCCGGCGACGTCCCGGCGCTCGGGCGGCGCCGGGCGCGCGGCGGCGTCTAGCGTGAGCGGTTGTGCAGGCGCTCGATGTCCATGATGACCACGGCCTTGGCCTCGATGCGCAGCCAGCCGCGCTGGGCGAAGTCGGCCAGGGCCTTGTTCACGGTCTCCCGCGAGGCGCCGACCAGCTGGGCCAGCTCCTCCTGGGTGAGGTCGTGGTGGACCCGGACCCCGTCGTCGACCTTCTGGCCGAAGCGGTCGGCGAGGTCGAGCAGGGCCTTGGCGACCCGGCCGGGCACGTCCGTGAAGACCAGGTCGGCCAGGACGTCGTTGGTCCGGCGCAACCGCTGGGCCAGGGCGCGCAGCAGGTGCAGGGCGACCTCGGGGCGGCCGGTCAGCCAGGGACGCAGGTCGTCGTGGCCGAGCCCGGCCAGGCGGACGTCGGTCAGCGCGATGGCGGAGGCCGTACGGGGGCGGGGGTCGAACAGCGACAGCTCGCCGAACATCTCGCTCGGGCCGAGCACGCTGAGCAGGTTCTCCCGGCCGTCGGGAGCGGTCCTGGACAGCTTGATCTTGCCTTCGAGGACGACGTAGAGCCGGTCACCCGTCTCGTTCTCGTTGAAGAGGGTCTGGCCCTTGGACAGCTGGACCTCCGAGACGCTGGTGCGCAGGGCGGCGGCGCCCTCGCGGTCGAGCGCGGAGAACAGGGGGGCCCTGCCCAGCACGTCGTCGGTGTTCACGGTGCCTCCTTGTTGAGGTTTCACGCTTCGTCCTCGGGCCTGCCGCGCTCGCGTGACGCCGCCGGCGGACGGCCCGTCCCTCGTCCTCGTGTCCGCACGTCGTCCTCTGGCTCTGCGTTTGGCTCTGCGTTGATGTGGTGTCGTCGGCGCGGGCGCCCGTGACCGGTCCCCGGCGTCCGCAACAGCCATTGTGACTCATCACACCACTGGGCTCGGCGGGGACCCGGACGCATAAGCTGTCGGGGTGCTTCGCGAAGACCCCCCGGCGGGCGAGTCCAGGCTCGCGCTGGTCCGCCGTGCCCGGCGGACGGACCGGATCCTGGCGGAGACCTACCCCGACGCCCACTGCGAGCTCGACTTCACCGATCCGCTGGAGCTGCTGGTCGCGACGATCCTGTCCGCCCAGTGCACCGACAAGAGAGTCAACCTCGTCACCCCAACGCTTTTCGCCAAATACCGGACGGCGGAGGACTATGCCGGGGCGGACCGGGCCGAGCTGGAGGAGATCATCCGGTCCACCGGGTTCTTCCGGGCCAAGACCGCCAGCATCATGGGCATGGCCCAGGCCCTGTGCGAGCGGCACGGCGGCGAGGTCCCCGGCAGGCTGAAGGATCTGGTCGCGCTGCCCGGCGTCGGGCGCAAGACCGCCAACGTGGTGCTGGGAAACGCCTTCGGAGTCCCGGGCTTGACCGTCGACACCCACTTCCAGCGGCTCGTCCACCGGTTCGGCTGGACCGCGGAGACCGACCCGGTCAAGATCGAGCACGTCGTCGCGGAGCTCCTGCCGAAGCGCGACTGGACGATGGCCTCCCACCGGCTGATCTGGCACGGCCGCCGCATCTGCCACGCCCGCAGGCCCGCCTGCGGCGCGTGCCCGCTGACCGCCCTGTGCCCCTCGTACGGCACCGGCCCCACGGACCCTGCGCAGGCCGCGAAACTGGTGCGCCCCGGCCCCTCCTCGTAGCGGTCCCGCCGCGGGCCGGGAATGCCGGGTCCGGTGGCGGGGAAGCGCGGGCGGGGGCGACGTGTTGCAGAAGACCGGAGGTGTGGCGGTGGAAGTGCCCGAGTGGTTGGAGACGCTTGCGGAGCGGGCCGCGGAGAGGCCGGTGCCGCCGGCGCTGCGCCCGCCGAGGTCGGGAGGGCGCCCGGCCGCGGTGCTGCTGCTGTTCGGCGAGGGGCCGCTCGGGCCCGACGTGCTGCTGATCCAGCGCAGCTCGCGCGGGCGGCGGCACGCGGGGCAGCCGGCCTTCCCCGGCGGCGGCGTCGACCCGGAGGACGGCGGCCCGGTCGCCGCCGCGCTGCGCGAGGCCGAGGAGGAGACCGGCCTGGACCCGTCGGGCGTGCACGTGGTCGGGACGATGCCCGAGCTGTACATCTGGCGCAGCGACAACCGGGTGACCCCGGTGATCGGCTGGTGGCACACGCCCAGCGCCGTGCACGCGGCCTCGCCCGACGAGGTGGAGTCGGTGGAGCGGGTGCCGGTCGCCGAGCTGGTCGATCCGGCCAACCGGCTCGTCCTGAGCCACCCGAGCGGGTACGCCAGCCCGGCGTTCCGGGTGCGGGGGCTGCTGGTCTGGGGGTTCACCGCGGGCGTGCTCGACGGGGTGCTCTCCGTCTCGGGCTTCGAGCGACCGTGGGACCGCTCACGGGTCGAGGACGTGCCCCCCGAGGTCCTGGCCCTGGCCTCCCGGGGCTGAGGCGTTCCCGGGTCCGGTGGGCGGTGCCGTCCGCGCCCGCCCGTGTCCGTGCGCCGGCCGCCCGTGCGTCGGCCGTTCGTGCCTCGATCGTCCGCGCCCGCCCGTGTCCGTGCGCCGGCCGCCCGTGCCTCGATCGTCCGTGTGTCGGGCCGCGAACCGCCTAGGCGCCGCCGCCCACCAGGGTCATCCCCAGGCAGGCCCAGTCGGCCACGTCCTCGTCGGAGTCGTGGGCCAGGCGGCGCAGCGCGGCGAGCCCGGCGGGGTCGGGCGGGCTGCCGACGATGTTCGGCAGGGCGTAGGCGGCGCCGTACCGGACGCCGGCGTCGGAGTGCCCGGCCAGCTCGATCACCGAGGGCAGCGCGCGGCGGTCGCGCAGGTGGCCGAAGGCGATCAGCACCGAGTAGAGCACCATCGGGTCGTCCTCGCCGGCGGCGAGGAAGCGCAGGACCGGCAGGCTCCGGTCGGTGAAGCCCAGCCGCCCGAGGATGTCGACACCGAGCATGCGCTCGGCCGTGGTGGCTCCCCCGCACAGCCGCCGGGCCGCGGTGAAGGTCTCCAGATCGCCCCGTTCCTGCAGCTGGGCGATCGCCTGCCAGCGGATCGCACCGTCATGGTCCGGATCTCCCAGCGCCGTCTCGATCAGTGACGTGACGGACACCGGCCCCCCGATCGTTGCCATAGTGCAACGATAGCCACAACGGAGCTCGGAGAAGGGCTACGCGCGCGGGGCGGCGGCTGGATACCGTAAAGGGGTGAACGGCGATCTCCTCGACCTTGTCCTGATCGCCCTCATGGTGGCCTTCGCGGTGTCGGGATACCGGCAGGGGTTCATCATCGGGGCCATGAGCTTCGTGGGGTTCGTCGGCGGGCTGCTGCTCGGCGTCTTCATCGCCCCGCCGATCGCCGGCGCCGTGGTCGACGGCGACACCGAGCAGGCGCTGCTCGCCATCGTGATCGTCTTCCTCACGGCCATCATCGGCCAGTTCGCGTCGTCGACGATCGGTGCGGTGATCCGCAGCCACGTCACCTGGGAGCCCGCCAAGGTGGTCGACGCGGTCGGCGGCACGTTCGCCAGCGCGCTGGCGGTGCTGATCGGCACCTGGTTCATCGGCAGCCTGGTCGCCTCGTCCCAGTTCACCATGATCAGTGAGCAGGTGCACAAGTCGCTGCTGCTGGGCACCGTCGACGACGCGATGCCGCAGGCGGCCAAGGACATCCAGGACCCGATCAAGGACTTCATCGACAAGTCGGGCTTCCCCAAGGTGTTCGACGGCATCGGGGGCGGGCGCCTCGTCGAGGTGGCCCCGCCCGACCAGGGCGTGCTGAAGGGCAATCCGCGGCTGGAGCGGGCCCGCAGGAGCATCGTCAAGGTCCAGGGCGTCGCCTCGAGCTGCCGCAAGCACATCGAGGGCACCGGGTTCGTCTACGCCCAGAACAAGATCATGACCAACGCCCACGTGGTCGCCGGCGTCGACCAGGACCTGCAGATCATCGACCACCGCGGCGACTCGCGTCCGGCCAGGGTCGTGCTCTACAACCCCGACAGGGACATCGCGGTCCTGCACGTCCCCGGGCTCGACCTGCCGATCCTGCGCTTCTACGCCGGAGAGGTCGAGACGGGCGACGACGCGATCATCGCGGGCTTCCCGCACGGGCAGGGCTTCACCCCCAACGAGGCCCGCATCCGGGTGCGGCACAAGGCCAAGGGCACCGACATCTACGAGCGCAACAGCGTCGTCCGCGACGTCTACGCGATCCGCGGCCTGGTCCGCCAGGGCAACTCCGGCGGGCCGCTGCTCACCCCGGACGGCCGGGTCTACGGCGTCGTGTTCGCCGCCGCCCTCGACCAGCAGGAGACGGGCTACGTCCTGACCGCCGGCGAGGTGGCCCCGGACGCCGAGGACGGCTCCCGGCTGCTCAACCGGGTGGACACCCAGGAGTGCGACCACTGACCCCGTGCCCCGGCCCTGTGACCGGTCCGGTCCCTGTGGTCCCCGGCCCGGCGGCCGACGGTCCCTGCGGTCCCCCGCCCCTGCCTCACCGCGGAGCGGGAGCCCTCCCGGTCCTCCTGATCCCCGCCGGGTTCCTCACAGCAGGGCTCTGATCCCGGCGATCGCCTCCGCCGGGTCGGCTTCCGCCGATCCCGCCAGCTTCCGGGCGGCCCGGGCGATCTCCGGGTACGGCGGGCCGTACCCGGAGACCCGGGCGGCGCCGCGTTCGAGCAGCGCCGAGGCCCCGCGCCGGTTGCCCCGCTGGAGGTGGGTGAGGCCGACGCAGATCTGCGCCAGCCCCTGCCAGAGCTCGCGCTCGTCCGCCGGGCCGGTCTTCCAGCGGGCCTCCAGTACCTCGTGGGCGTGGAAGGGCCGGTTCTCGGCGAGCAGGCGGCGTGCCTCGGCGAGGGCTTCGGCCGCGTCCGGCGCGTAGTCGTCGGGGACGCGCTCCACGCCTTCGGCCCCGCGCGGCAGCGGGCGGCCGAACGCGTCGCGGGGCCGCTGGTTGCGCGCCCGGCCGTCCGGGTCGCGGTCGCGGGGGATCTCCGGTCCAGAACCGTCGTGGGGGGTCTCCGGTCCAGAACCGCCGTGGGGAACCGGAGGTTCGGGATCGCGGGGACCCACCGGGCCGGGGCCGGGATCGGGGCCGGGATCGGGGCCGGGGGCGTCGGGGGCGCGGTGGCGGGCGGTCACCGGTCGGGCTCCGGGTCGGCCAGCCAGTCGATCAGCTCGGTGTCGAACTCGCCGGGCCGCTCCTCGTGCGGGAAGTGCCCGGCTCCCTCCACCAGGCGCCACCGGTAGGGGGCGACCACGTGGCGGCCGGAGCCCTGGGCGGTGCGCGGCAGCATCCGCCGGTCGAGCGCGCCGTGCAGCTGCAGCGTGGGCGTCTCGATCCCGGTCCGCATGCTCCTGGCGTACCGCAGCCCGTCCGGGCGGAGCTGGGAGCGGGCGAACCAGCGGTGGTACTCCAGCGCGCAGTGGGCGACGTTGAGGATGCCGAAGGCCTCCCGGTAGGTCCGGGTCGCCTCCTCCTCCGGCCAGGCGGGTCCCGACCACTCGTCCAGCAGCCTGCCCACCAGGGCCGCGCCGCGGGCGGTCAGCCGCCGCTCGGGCAGGAACGGCAGCTGGAAGCCGAACGCGTGGGCGCTCGCCCGCAACTGGCCGAAGGGGTCGGAGCGCAGCGCGGAGCGGAGCCGCAGCGGGTGCGGCGCCGAGACCGCCACCAGCCGCCGGACCGTCTTCGGGTCGAGCGCGGCCATCGTCCAGGCGACCAGGCCGCCCCAGTCGTGGCCGACGACGATCGCACCGGTCTCGCCCAGCGCGCGGATCAGGCCGGTCGCGTCGGCGGCCAGGGCCGGCAGGTCGTAGCCGCGCGGCGGCTTGTCGCTGGCGCCGTAGCCGCGCAGGTCCACCGCGACGGCGCGGTAGCCCGCCGCGGGCAGGGAGACGAGCTGGTGGCGCCAGCTCCACCAGAACTGGGGGAACCCGTGCAGCAGCAGCACCAGGGGGCCCTCACCGGCCTCCACGATGTGGAAGCGGGTGCCGCGGGCGTGCACGGAGCGATGGGTCCAGGGGCCCTCGATGAGGACCGCGGACTCGTCTGGTCGGCTCACTGGTCCGGTTTCACCGACTCTCGTGGAACGCCGGGCTTCCCGGCGGAGGGGGAGGGGGCGGAAGAGGGGACGGGGGCGACGGAGGAGCCGGAGAGCTCGCTCTCGCCGCTCTTGATGGTCTTGAGCGAACGGAGTGTCCGCTTCATCCCGGTCAGGCCCTTGAGCCGCCGGACACCGACGAAGACCAGCAGGCCCGCCACGATCAGGTAGAAGAGGGTGACGGTCGCGAAGGCCCAGCCTTCCGCCCAGTCGAACACGCCCACCAGGGCGTAGGCGATGGCGAAGGAGGCGAGGATCAGGCACAGGTGGGCCATGAACGCCGCGGCGGCGAACAGTCCCGCCGCCAGGCCGACGCGCTTGGCGTCGAACCTCAGCTCGGCCTTGGCCAGTTCGATCTCGGCTCGGACCAGGGTGGAGATGTGGCTGCTGGCCGCGGCGACCAGCGAGCCCAGGGACTCCTCCTGCGGCTCCGCGGCCGGATTGTGCGTCATGAACGATCTCCTATCGAGCGCCGATGCCAACATCATCCTGCGCGTTGGGGTGTGCGCGCACGCGCGACTCGGGCAGAGCCGCCGTCGGCGGCACGGCGGTGCGATCCGTCGCGGGCACGTCCGCGGTCACCGTGTTCGACCTCTCCGGATCATCGCCGAAGGCGGGGCCTGCGATGGGCAGCGACACGGTGAAGCCGATCCCGGTCGGTGCCGGCGCCGCGGCCCCGTCCCGCCGGTGCGGCTCGTCGGAGGGTCCGGGCGATCCGGATCGCACGGGCGGCCGCGCCCCGCCGAAGACGCGGAGGAACCCTCCGGCGGCCGGCCGGCGGGTCCGGCGGGGGAGCTGTCCCGGTCGGGTAAGGGGTGCACACGGGTCATCGGATCGCGCGCTACCCCGGCGGCGGTCGTGTGAACGTCGCAGGTCGTGTCTTCGGTGGTCGCGTGGACGTCGCGGATCGCGTCGTCGGCGGTCCCGGCTCCGAGGGCCTCGTCCCCGAGGGCTCCGGTCGGCCGGCGGGTGCACCGGGCGCGCCGGGCGCGGTGGACGGCGGGCCGGAGCGGCGGGATCTCGGCGGTGCGGCACATAAGTCTTTCGGGAAGCGTGTTCGCGGAGGGCCTGTTCCCTCCCCGGCCGACCAGACTTCCCGGCACTCCTGGACACCAGCCTATACGGAGTCGATTAACCGGATATTTAGTGACAATCGGGTATGGCGCGGCGAGCGGGGTCCCGGAGGCCCGCGCCCGCCGGGCCGGGACGGGTCCCCGGCGCGGCGGGGACCCGTCCCGGCCGGGTCAGTCCTCGCTCTTGGCGCTGGGCAGCTTCTCGGAGATGAGGTTCATCACCGTGCTGTCGGCCAGGGTGGTGACGTCGCCCACGCTGCGGTTCTCCGCCACGTCGCGGAGCAGGCGCCGCATGATCTTGCCCGAGCGGGTCTTCGGCAGCTCGGGGACGACCAGGATCTGCCGGGGCTTGGCGATCGGGCCGAGGGTCCTGGCCACGTGGGCGCGGAGCTCGGCCGCGATGTCCTCGCCCTCCTCGGCGCCGCCGCGCAGGATCACGAACGAGACGATGGCCTGGCCGGTCACCGGGTCGGTCGCGCCCACCACGGCCGCCTCGGCGACCTTCGGGTGGGAGACCAGGGCCGACTCCACCTCGGTGGTGGAGATGTTGTGGCCCGAGACGAGCATGACGTCGTCGACGCGGCCCAGCAGCCAGATGTCGCCGTCCTCGTCCTTCTTGGCGCCGTCGCCCGCGAAGTACACGCCCTCGAAGCGGGACCAGTAGGTGTCGATGTAGCGCTGGTCGTCGCCCCAGATGGTGCGGAGCATCGACGGCCACGGGTCGCGGATGGCGAGGTATCCGCCGCCGCCGTTGCCGACGCCGTTGCCCTGGTCGTCGACCACCTCGGCGGTGATGCCGGGCAGCGGGCGCATGGCGGCGCCGGGCTTGCCGCTGGTCACGCCGGGCAGCGGACTGATCATGATGGCGCCGGTCTCGGTCTGCCACCAGGTGTCCACGACCGGGGTGCGGTTGCCGCCGATGTGCTCGCGGTACCAGACGTAGGCCTCGGGGTTGATCGGCTCGCCGACGCTGCCCAGGATCCGCAGGGACGACATGTCGTACTTGGCGGGGATGTCGTCGCCCCACTTCATGAACGTGCGGATCGCGGTCGGGGCGGTGTAGAGGATCGTGACCCCGTACTTCTGCACGATCTCCCAGAAGCGGCCGCGGTGCGGGGTGTCCGGGGTGCCCTCGTAGATGACGCTGGTGGCACCGTTGGCGAGCGGTCCGTACACGATGTAGGAGTGCCCGGTCACCCAGCCGATGTCGGCGGTGCACCAGTAGACGTCGGTCTCGGGCTTGAGGTCGAAGACCGCGTGGTGGGTGTAGGCGGTCTGGGTCAGGTAGCCGCCGGTGGTGTGCAGGATGCCCTTCGGCCGGCCGGTCGTGCCGCTGGTGTAGAGGATGTAGAGCGGGTGCTCGGAGTCGTGCGGGACCGGGGCGTGCTCGGTGCTCTGGCGCTCCACCAGGTCGTGCCACCAGACGTCCTTGCCGGTCCAGTCCACCTCCTGGCCGGTCCGGCGGACCACGAGCACGTGCTCGATGCCGGGGCACTCCTTGACCGCCTCGTCCACGGTCGGCTTGAGTGCGCTGGGCGCGCCGCGGCGGTAGCCGCCGTCGGCGGTGACCACGACCTTGGCGTCGGCGTCCTTGATCCGGCCGCTGAGCGCGGTGGCGGAGAAGCCGCCGAAGACGACGGAGTGGATCGCGCCGATGCGGGCGCAGGCGAGCATCGTGATCGGCAGCTCGGGGATCATCGGCATGTAGATCGCGACCCGGTCGCCCTTGCCGACGCCCAGCTCGGTCAGGGCGTTCGCCGCCTTGCCGACCTCCCGCTGGAGGTCGGCGTAAGTGATCGTGCGGGTGTCGCCCTCGGGCTCGCCCTCCCAGTGGTAGGCGATCTTGTCGCCGCGCCCCGCCTCGACGTGGCGGTCGACGCAGTTGTAGGCGACGTTCAGCTCACCGCCGACGAACCACTTGGCGAAGGGCGGGTTCCACTCCAGGGCGGTGTCCCAGCGCTTGGACCAGCTCAGCCGCTCGGCCTGCTTCTCCCAGAACGCCAGCCGGTCGGCCTCCGCCTCGGTGTAGGCCTGCTCGGTCACGTTCGCGGCCGCGGCCAGTCCGGCGGGAGGAGCGAACCGCCGGGTCTCGCTCAGCAGGTTCGACAGCGTCTCCTGGGGCTCACGCGGTTCGGAACCAGGGGTCTCCGGGGCCACTACGCACTCCTTACTCGTACTGCTCATCGGCTTCGGGTGTGTCCCACTTCACCAGGGTGGAGCCATCCGCCACAAGAGGTCTAGACAGGTCTGTACCAAGCGGATGCAGGGGCCATCCTGGTTCATATGGGCTCAGGGGTGGATAAGAGGGTCCGTGGAAGCGGTCGATCCCGACCCTAGGAACGGAGGGCGCGGCGTTCCACGGGCTCCGCCGGGGTGCTGCGCCGGATGGCGCCATATGTTCGGTGAACGGTCCGGCACCGCTTCCCGGCGGCGGGCGCATGGCGGGGTCGGCGGCTTGTTGACCGGCCGGTAGGGTCGGGAACCGTGAGCGACCCATTGGCTGTCATCGCCGAGCTGCCGGGAGTGTCCGAGGCCGTGGCCGACGTGCGCAAGGCCGTGGACCGGCTCTACGGGCACCGCGTGCTGCGGCGCAAGAGCCCGGAGGTGTCGGCCCGGTCGGCCTTGCGCGGAGCCCGCGCGTCCGCCGCGCTGGAGGGGGCGGACATCCCCCTGGAGGCGATCCCGGAGACGACCGACCCCGTCGTCCAGGGCGCGCTGCGCGTCTCGGCCGAGCTCGGCGGGCTCGGCCGTACCTGGCGCACGGCGCCGCGGCAGGTGCTGGCCAGGCTGCACACCCTGGCCGCGGCAGGCCTCACCGAGGACCTCGGCCGGCCCAGGACCGCCGAGGCCGCGCCGGACCCGCTCGGGGTGGGCGCCGCGCCGGGGGCCGAGGCGACGGTGGCCCGGGTGGACGGGCTGGTCGGCCTGGTGACCGCCGACTCCAAGGCGCCGGCCCTGGTGCTGGCCGCCATCGTGCACGCGGAGCTGGCCGTGCTGCGGCCGTTCGGCACGGCGGACGGGATCGTCGCGCGGGCGGCGGAGCGGCTGACGCTGGTGGAGTTCGGGCTGGACCCCAAGTCGCTGGCGGCGGTGGAGCTGGGCCACCTGGAACTCGGGCCCGCCTACGGGGAGGGCCTGCGGGCCTACCTGACCGGCACCCCCGAAGGGATCACGGCCTGGGTACGGCACTGCGCCGCGGCGGTCACGCTCGGGGTGCGCGAGGCCACGGCGATCTGCGAGGCCATGCAGCGGGGCTGATCCGGACGGGCCCGGCGCGGTGGAACGGGTGCCGGATCCGCCGCGGGACTGACACGGTGCCGACGCGGCGGGACGGGTGCCGGATCCGCCGCGGGGCCGACGCGGTGGACGGGCTGCGGATCGGTGCGGGCGAGCGGTGCGGAGAGGCCCGGTCGCCGAGATCGCGGACATGAGCGGTGAAAAGCGGACGGCGCCCCTTTGCGGGGGCGCCGTCGCCGGCACGTCTCACCTGGTTACCAAGCGTGCACCTGTATTCGTCGAAACGGGGCAAGCCCGGGTCGACGCGCCTCCCGCGGCTGGTCGCGCGTGGGTACCTGGTGGCCGTGCGCGGACACTGGGTCCGTGAAACCTTTGTATGACGAATTCCGGCTGATGGGAACCCCTGGGACCAAGACCTTTACGGATTCTGGAATGTCCGGGACGAACCATCCTGAATACTTCGGAGGAGCGCGGGGCGGGGGAGGGGCCCTGCCCTGAAAGAGGATCGGCGCTCCACTGATGATCACTCTCCGTGATCACCGAACGGCCGCCGAGTGGTCGGCGAGGAAGGGCTCCATCGCTTCCGGCCTCGCCCTCGGGTCGTCCATGCGGGGGCGGTCGGAGAAAACCGAAGTTTTCTCCTCGACGGGGCCGGAGGGCATGGGGCACGATACGGTTGTCTCCCTCTGGGCCGGAGCGATACGTGTGATCGGCTCTGCGGCGCCCTTGCCAGGACAGGTCGGCTGCTGAAAGCTTTCCCCCGAAACGGGACCGGCTCTACCCCCCCAGAGCCGGACCGCTCGGCGACCCCCGCCATCCCCCCGGCGGGGGTCGCCCCTTTTCCGGCGCGTTCTCCACGGTTCCGGGGCGTTCTCCACAGGCGATGACGGGTGCCGGACCGTCGTCCACAGAGCGGGGTCCGGGAGCTCGGGAGGAGCGGGTTCCCCTGGAAGGTGGGTCTCCCACCTTCCAGGGAGGCATCTTGGACCGCCCGCTGGTCATCACCGAGGACCACGACCTGCTCGACGACCTGCTGCGCGTCGCCGCGGCCGCCGGAGCGGAGCTCGACGTCGCGCACGTGCCCGCGCACGCCCGGCCCTACTGGAGCCGCGCCCCGATGGTCGTCGTCGGCAGCGACGTGGCCGACGCCATGGCGGCGACCGGGCCGCCGTCCCGGCACCGGGTCATGCTGGTCACGCGCGATCCCGGAGATCCCGACACCTGGCGCAAGTGCGTCGCGGTGGGCGCCCAGGCCGTGCTGGAACTCCCCGCGGCCGAGCGGCGGCTGGCCGACGAGTTCGCCGACGTCGCGGAGCCCGCCACGAGAGCCGGGCAGGTCGTCTGCGTCATCGGCGGGCGCGGCGGGGCCGGAGCCAGCGTGCTCGCCGCCGGACTCGCCCTGACCTCGGCCCGCAGGCGCCGACGGACCCTCCTCGTCGACGCCGACCCCCTCGGCGGCGGGCTCGACCTCCTGCTCGGACAGGAGGAGGCCGAGGGCGCCCGCTGGTCCGACCTGGTCGCCAGAGAGGGCAGGGTCAGCTTCACCGCCCTCCAGGCGGCCCTGCCCACCTTCTCCGATCTGACCCTGCTCTCCTTCCATCGGGGCGAGGCCGAGCCCATCCCGGCCGAGGCGATGCGCTCGGTCCTCGACGCGGGTCAGCGCGGATTCGACCTCGTGGTCGTCGATCTCCCGCGCGCCCCCGATCCGGCCGCAGTGGAGGCCCTGAGCCGGGCGGTCACCGCGCTGCTGGTCGTCACCGCGGACGTGCGCGGCGTCCTCGCCGCGGCCCAGGTGCTCTCGGGGATCCGCGGGCACACCGGGGAGATCCGGGCGGTCGTCCGGAGCGGGGTCCTGGAGGACGAGGTGGTCACCACCTCCCTCGGCACGCCGTGCGCCGGGAGCCTGCCGGACCAGCCCCGGCTCATGACCGCGCTGAACCGGGGGGACACCCCGCCGATCGGCCGGCGGACCGCCCTCGGCCGGTTCTGCCGGACGTTCCTGGACTCGCTGGACGCCCTGGCCGGGGCCCGTACGGCCGGAGCCGGGACGTGAGCCGGGCCCCGCTCACCACCGCCGCCTCACCCGAACTGGTCGAGGCGGTCCGGATACGCCTGGCCCGGACCGGTGTCGAGCCCAGCGCCGCGCACGTCACCGCCGCGCTCCGGGCCGAACGGGCGACACTGGGCGACGCCGAGATCCTGGCGGTGGCCAGGGCCCTCTGCGCGGACCTGATCGGAGCCGGTCCGCTGGAGCCGCTGCTGGCCGAGCCGGAGGTGACCGACGTGCTGGTGAACGGCCCGCGCGAGGTGTGGATCGACGACGGCGGCGGCCTGCGCCGGACCCAGGTCGCCTTCCCCGACGAGGAGGCGGTCCGCAGGCTCGCGCAACGGCTGGCGTCGGCCGCGGGCCGCCGCCTCGACGACGCCTGCCCCTACGCGGACGCCAGGCTGGCCGGCGGAGTCCGGCTCCACGCCGTGCTGCCTCCGGTGGCCCCAGGCGGCACCTGCCTGTCCCTGAGGCTCCCGCCGCGACGCACGTTCACCCTCTCCGACCTCCTCGAGGCCGGGACGATCGGGCCCGATGCGGTCCCGGTGCTCACCGCGATGATCGAGTCCCGGCTCGCCTTCCTGGTCTCGGGCGGCACGGGCACGGGGAAGACGACCTTGCTGTCCGCGCTGCTCTCCCTGGCGGACCACGGTGACCGCCTGCTCCTGGTCGAGGACTCCGCGGAGCTGCGGCCCGCGCACCCCCACGTCGTGCGCCTGGAGTCGCGTCCGCCCAACATCGAGGGCGCCGGGGGCGTCGGCCTGCGTGACCTGGTCCGCCAGGCGCTGCGGATGCGCCCCGACCGCCTCGTCGTCGGCGAGGTGCGCGGGGCGGAGGTCGTCGACCTCCTGGCCGCGCTGAACACCGGTCACGAAGGAGGCTGCGGCACGCTGCACGCCAACACGGCGGCCGACGTGCCCTCCCGGCTGGAGGCCCTCGCCTGCGCGGCGGGTCTCAGCAGAGAGGCGGTCCACAGCCAGATCGCCGCGGCGCTGGACGCCGTCGTCCACCTTGTCCGCGACCGTGCCGGCGGCCGCCGCCGGGTGGCGGAGATATGCATGATGACGCGTCATCCGTCGGGCCTGGTCCAGGCCGAACCGGCGCTCACCTTCACTCCCGGCGGCCGGGTGGTCCACGGTCCGGGGCTGTCCGCCCTGACGGCCCGTGTCCCCGGCGTCCTCCTCCGGCGGTGAGCGCGGACATGACGGCCGTCCTGACCGCCGCCGCTCTGCTCCTCGCAGGGGCGGCCGCCTGGTTGTGGACGGGTCCGGATCCGGCGGCCGCCCGGTTACGGCGTCTACGGTGTCCACCGGGCCCACGGCGGTACGGCCCGGCCGGGCCCGGCTCGTCCCCGAGGTGGCCGGCCCGCCGCTCCCGGCCGTCCCGGAGAGCGGCGGCCTGGCGGGCGGCGTCTCTGGAACTCTGCCAGGGACTGGCCGCCGAACTCGCCGCCGGCCGAACCGCGCACGAAGCGCTGATCCGGGCGGGGGCGGCCGTGGAGTTCCCCGATCCGATGGCGCTCCGCTCCCTGATCGCGGCGGCGCGGGACGGCGGTGACGTTCCGGAGGCCCTGCTGGCCGCCGCGCCGGAGCGGGGAGGCGAAGGGCTCAGGAGACTGGCCGCCTGCTGGCGGGCGGGGGTGGACGTCGGCGGAGGGCTCGTCGTCCTCGTCGACCGGGTGGCGGTCTCCCTGAGAGAGGCCGAAGCCCATCGCCAGGACGTCGCGGCCCAGCTCGCCGGTCCGCGGGCGACGGCCCGGCTGCTCGCCGGACTCCCGGTCCTGGGCCTGTCGATGGCGGCGGGTCTGGGCATGCGTCCTCTCGACTTCCTGTTCGGCGGTCCGGCGGGAGCGGCCTGCCTGGTGGTCGGCATCGCTCTCGACGGCTGCGGTCTGTGGTGGACCCGCCGTCTCGTCACCCGCGCCGAACGCGCCTGAGCCTCCGCTGCGGGCAGGAAAGGGAGGGGAACACATGAACGCTCTGCCGGTGGGGATGCTGACCGCCGTGCTCACCGGAGCCGCGGTCTGGATGTGGACGTCGCCCGCTGATCCGGTCCGCCGGCTCCGGCGGGCACGTCCGGGCCCCTCGCTCCCGGAGCACGCCCCCGGGGGCGTGCTCCGTCTTCCCGGGGACGGACCCGGGGGTGCCGGGCGGTCCGGGGCAGCGGCGGAGAGCACCGGAGGGAAGCCGTCGAGCCGAGGTGAGACCGTGATCGCGGTCGCCGTCGCGTTGGTGGTCTTCCTGGTTTTGGGGGGCGTGCCGGGGGCCGTGGCGGGAGGTGCGGGTGCCGTGGCCGTGCTGCTGGTCCTGCGGAGACGGGAGGGGCCGGCGCAGTGCCGGGAGCGGGACCGGATCACGGCCGACCTGCCGTTCGCGGCCGATCTCATGGTGGCCTGCCTGCGTGCGGGCCAGCCCATCACCGGTGCTCTCGATGTGACCGTGCAGGCGGTCGGCGGGCCGCTCGGGGACCGTCTGGCACGGGTGAGCGGCCGGCTGAGGCTGGGAGCCGCACCGGAGCATGCCTGGCTCGCCCTGGCGGCCGATCGCGCGCTCGCTCCACTCGCCCGGACCATAAGCCGGGCGGCGCTCAGCGGCGCCCCGGTGGCCGACGTGCTGACGCGGGCCGCCGACGACTCCAGACACGCGGCCCGGGCGGCGTCGTCGGCCGCCGCGCGTCGGGTGGGGATCCAGGTGGTCGCGCCGCTGGGCCTCTGCTTCCTGCCCGCCTTCGTGCTTCTCGGCATCGTCCCGGTCGTCGCCGGTCTCGCCGGCGAGATCGTCATCCCCTGAGTTATCCACAGGGATGACGTGCTCGCGGAGTGCTTTTCCACAGAACTCCGCTCTTGTCCACAGGGTGATGTGAATATCGCGGAACCTGGGGTGACCGATGCCGCGATGGAAGGCACGGCTTCACATCCTCAGGAGGAAACGATGACCGGATCGAGCACCGATGGTCTCCGGCACGCGTTGGTGAGGTGGTGGGAGCGCCGCTCCTCGCTGATCACCGGCCCGGGCGGGGAGCGCGGCATGTCCACCGCCGAATACGCCGTCGGCACCATCGCCGCCTGCGCGTTCGCAGCCCTTCTCTTCAAGGTCGTGACGAGTCCGGAGGTGCAGGAGATGATCAGGGCCCTCATCGACCGGGCGCTGAACACCACGGGACAGGGGGCTCAGGCTTGAGGGCCGGATCATCCGGATCGGAGGCGACCGGGCGAAGGCTCCGGTCCGAGGGTCCGGGTCTCCGCGCCGGAGGCGACCGGTGATCCCGGTGGGCCGCCCAGGTGCCCTGCGTTCCTCGCGGGGGTCGGTGACGGCGGAGACCGCGGCGGCGCTGCCGGCCCTGATGGTGGTCCTCGCCGCAGGGCTGTGGGCGATCGCCGTGATCGGAGCCCAGTTGGAGTGCGTGGACGCGGCCCGGGCGGGGGCACGGGCCGCCTCCAGGGGCGAAACGATCGAGCAGGTGCGGAGCGGCGTTCTGTCGGCCGCCCCGGACGGGGCGCGGGCGGAGGTGACCCGCGACGCCGAGCGCGTGCGAGTGGAGGTGCGGGCCGGTGTGAGGCCCCGGTGGGGGCTCTCTCTGCCGGAGGTGACCGTTCGCGCGATCGCGGTCTCCGCGACCGAGCCGGGGGCGGGGACCGAGGCCTCCACCGCCGAGTCCGGGACGGGACGGGCTGACCCGTTCGCGGGACGGGGTCCATCCGCGGGATGGCCGGGGCCGCCTGCGGGAGACGGGCCGGATGCCTTCCCGCCCGGAAACCGGAGCCGCGGCATCGGAGGCGGTTGATGGGGAGGGCCGTGCCGCGGGCGGCGGATCCACGGGAGCGCGGTTCGGCGACGGTCTGGACCGTCGCGGTCATGGCGGTGATCTTCACGCTGGCGGTGACGGTGGTGCTCATCGGGACGGCCAGGGTGGCGCGGCACCGTGCGCAGACCGCGGCCGATCTCGGAGCGCTCGCCGCCGCGCGGTTCGCCTTCACCGAGCCCGGCCGGGGGTGTGCTGAGGCGGCTTCCCTGGCGGCGGCGAACGGGGCCAGGCTCCTGCGGTGCTCCACCCGCGCCGACGGCATCGCGGACGTCCAGGTCGCGGTGGGGTTCTCGCTTCCGGTTGCAGGAGGCCGGAAGGCCTCGGCCAGAGCGCGCGCCGGCCCCGTGCACATCACCGACCAGGCCGGGTGAGGCCTGACGCTGAAACGCAGGTCCGGGGCTCGGTGAAGTCGCGATCGAATCACAACTTCTTGGACTCATCGTCCAAAAGCCGGAAAGCTCACGTAACGTTCTACTTACCTCACGTCCATGCCGTCTCGCGTCCAGCTCCGCAAAGGGCGGCCGCGGTACGGCCCCCGACGAAGGGAAACGTCGTGACGACGGTTCGCAGCCTGGTCACCGCGGCGGTGATCGCTCCGATCGTGTCCGTCTCCGCGATGCTCGCCACGGCGGGCCCCGCCCATGCCAAGGCGAGCCTGGACATGCCGTCACGGGTCACCTCGGACCGGAAGGTGACGATCTCGGGCCGGGTCGACCTGGTCTTCGACGCCGTGCTCTACGTCAACGGCAGGCAGGTCGCGAAGGGAGACCGGCGTGTCTCCTACGCCTGGGATCCCCGCAGGCGCCCGAACGGCCGCTACGCCATCAGGCTCGTCGAACGAGGCAAGCTGTTGGGCGGGAGATGGGACGAGACGTCCCGGACGCTGACCCAGTCCGTTCCTCCGCGCTCACCCGGCGGGGTGGGCGTCCGGCTGCGGGGCGACCGGGCCGTGCTCACCTGGAGTCGGGGGGTCGAGCCCGATCTCCGAGGCTACGAGATCTTCAGCAGCCGGACCGGCAGGGTCGGCGCCGTGGGGGCGAGCGGTGCGTGCCGCGGGGGCTCGTGCAGGGTGACCCTGGTGCTTCCCGCCAAGGCCGCGGGCAAGCGGATCGGGTTCACGGTGCGGGCGATCCGGAGTGACGGCAGAGGCGGCACCCTCGTCTCGGGCCGGTCGGCCGTCGCGGCGGTGCGCGTCCCCGTCCCCAGGGCCCGGGAACGCGCCCGCTCCGCAGGAGACGAAGGGCACCCGCATGACGCGGGCGCCCGGCAGGAGGGCCGGAACCGCGGAGATGACGATCTCCGGTCCGGTGTCGAGAGCCTTCCCCGGCTGCCGCAGAAGGACACGCCGACGAGCCGGGCCCGGCCTGCGGAGGCCGTCCCCGGCGGGGGATCCGGGTCCCAGGAGGGCGGGGACGACACGGGGCCGGGCGCCGGTGACGGTGGGGCAGGGAGCGGTACGGGGTCGGACACGGCCTCCGAGGCGGCCGGTTCCGGAGCGGCCGGCCCCGGCACAGCGGGGAAGGAGGGAGAAGGGGGCGGGACGGGAAGGGCCGGTTCGGAGGCGGCGGAGACCACGTCCGGCGGCAGCGCGGACGTCACCGGTCGGCCCGAGCCGACGACGGGCGGAACGGCCGGCCTGGGGCTTCTCATCGCCGGCGGAATGCTCCTGCTACTCCTCGGCGCACACGGCGGTGCGTGGGTTCGCCGCAGGTGGCTGACCGGCCGGGCCGGTGGACGTGCGACCGGTGGATCCGGGGAAGGCATGACCTCCACGGTCCTGAACGCAGGTGCCGTTCCGGGCCGGGACGGCGTTTCGCGTGGTGCCACCGGTGGTGCCGCTTCGCGTGGTGGCACCGTGCCGGATGGAGGCGACACCTCGCGGGGCGGATCCGTTTGGGGGAGCACCGACACGCGCGGCGGTGCCGCCCTCCGCAGCGACGGCGCCGGGGAGGCTCGGCGCCCGGCCGCCGGAAAGGCGCCGGGACCACCCCGTCGCCCCGCGGTCATCCTCGCGGTGGTCCGGATGCCTTACTCCCGGCGACCGGCCGGGAGCCCCGCAGCCGCATGCCCCGTGACCCGGTCCTTCACGGGAGAAGGCGGTAGGACACCGGATACGGCATCACCCGGTGATGACGGTTCCTTCGGAGTGCGGCCGGGCGAGGACGGTTCCTCCGGGGTGCGGCCGGGCGTGCCCGTGGAAGCCGGGCAGGCGATGTCCGCTGAAGCCGGCCGGACCGGACATGCGGCCCGGCCGGAGGAGAGCGGCACGGCGGCGGAGACCCCGCACTCCCGTTTCGAATCGACGGGCTCCACCCTGCCCGCGGCGGCGCCGGCTCCCGAGATCGGCAGCGTCACCGCTGTGGCGGTCCGGAGCGGCGGAGGCCGGTGGGACGGCTACCTGCCGCCCGCACCCCGGTCGATCGAGGACAGCGGGTTCTGGGAACGGCCCCAACCCGGAGCGAAGGACTTCTGGGCGGAGGACCGGGAGGAGGACGAGCACGACTCAGGTGCGCCCGGCGGGTCCCGTTCCGGCAGGCTCCGCTCCAGAGGCGGAGCGCGGTCCTGAACGGCGCCGCCGTGTGGCCGTCCCGGGACGGCCACGGGCCTCGGCCCTGACGGTGGCGGAGCGCGGTCTTGAACGGCGCCGCCGTGTGGCCGTCCCGGGACGGCACCGGGACCCCGGTTCCGAATCCGGGGATCCGTCTCGGGGACCCCTCCAGTGGATCCCCGCCGGATCCCCGTGGGGCCGCCGCGGACTCACCCTGCGGGCCGGGTCCTGAGCCGCCCCCGTCATCCGTTCATCGAGAGGAGGACGGCCAGGAGACGCAGGGCGCCGGCCTTGTCCAGGGGCTCGTTGCCGTTTCCGCATTTGGGGGACTGGATGCAGGAGGGGCAGCCGCGCTCGCACTCGCAGGAGGCGATGGCCTCCCTGGTCGCGGTGAGCCATTCGAGGGCGCGGGAGAACCCCCGTTCGGCGAAGCCCGCGCCGCCCTCATGGCCGTCGTAGACGAAGACGGTGAGCATGCCGGTGTCGGCGTGGAGCTCGGTGGAGACGCCGCCGATGTCCCACCGGTCGCAGGTCGCGAAGAGCGGGAGCATGCCGATGGAGGCGTGTTCGGCGGCGTGCGCCGCTCCTCCCAGATCCAGCCCGGCCTCGGCCAGGGGTGAGATCGCCGAGGCGGGCAGCGTCCACCAGACCGCGCGGGTGCGCAGCGTTCGCGGAGGCAGGTCGAGCGCCTCGTCACCGAGGGGCTCGCCGCTCTGCAGACGGCGCTTGAGGTAGGAGACGACCTGGCGGGTGACCTCCACCGAGCCGAAGTGCAGTTCCCCCGGACCGAGCGGATGGGAGCGGAACGACTCCAGGACGGAGATCTCGGTGACGTCTCTGGCGAAGGTCGTGTAGTCGGGGGTTCCCGCCTCGACCAGTGCGACGCCCGCCTCCAGGTCGAGCTCGGTGACGAGGAACGTCTCGCCCTGGTGCACGTAGACGGCTCCGGTGTGCACGGTCGTGTGGGCCGACGACTCGTCCACGGTCCCCAGGAGGCATCCGGTGGACAGCTCCACGACCTGGACGGGCGCCCCGCCGGAGCCCCGGATGTCGGCGAGGTCGGTCGCCCGTTCCCGCCTGGTCCAGAACCACCCCGACGACCGCCGCCGGAGCAGGCCGTCACCGACCAGCGAGGCGAGCACCTCCTTCGAGGTCGGACCGAAGATCTCCAGGTCATCCTCGGTGAGGGGGATCTCCGCGGCCGCCGCGCACAGGTGCGGGCCCAGGACGTAGGGGTTGCCGGGATCGAGCACGATCGCCTCCACCGGCCGCCCGAACAGGGCCTCCGGATGGTGGACCAGGTAGGTGTCGAGCGGGTCGTCCCTGGCGATCAGCACGGCCAGCGCGTCCTGGCCCGCGCGGCCCGCCCGTCCGGCCTGCTGCCACAGCGACGCCCGGGTGCCCGGCCATCCCGCGATGAGGACGGCGTCCAGCCCCGACACGTCGACACCGAGTTCCAGGGCGTTGGTCGTGGCCAGCCCGAGGAGGTCCCCCGACCGCAGCGCCCGCTCCAGGCCCCGGCGCTCCTCCGCGAGGTATCCGGCCCGGTAGGCGGCGATCCTGCCGGGCAGGTCCGCGAGGCTCGTGAGGGATGCCGGGGCGGCCATGCCGGGAGAAGGCCGGGAGATCATGCCCGAGGCCAGGTCGGAGAGCCTGGCCCGGGCGGACAGGGCCACGGACTCGGCGGCGCGCCGCGAGCGGACGAAGGCGAGGGTGCGGGTCCCGTCGAGGACGAGGTCGGCGAGGAGATCGGCGGTCTCCGCGGCGGCGGGCCGCCGGACCGGTGCGCCGCCCTCGCCCCGCAGATCGGTCAGGGGCGGCTCCCAGAGGGCGAAGGTGATCGAACCCCGGGGAGAGGCGTCCGTGGTCACCTCGGCCGTCTGGAGGCCCGTCAGGCGCGTCGCGAAGGCCCCGGGGTCGCTGGCCGTGGCGGAGGCGAGGACGAAGACCGGGGACGAGCCGTACCGGGTGCAGACCCGGCGCAGGCGGCGCAGGATCTGCGCCACGTGGGAGCCGAAGACGCCCCGGTAGCCGTGGCACTCGTCCACCACCACCGTCCGCAGCCGCCGCCAGAAGCCCGACCACCGGGCGTGGCCCGGCAGCAGGCCGCGGTGAAGCATGTCCGGGTTGGTGAGCACGTAGTTGGCGTGCCGCCGGATCCAGGCCCGTTCCTCGTAAGGCGTGTCGCCGTCGTAGGCGGCGGCGCGCAGGCCGGGCACGTCGAGTGCCTCCAGGGCGCGGAGTTGGTCGGCGGCCAGGGCCTTGGTGGGCGTCAGATAGAGGGCGGTGCCCCCGTCCAGCACGGAGCTGAGCGCGGGGACCTGGTAGGCGAGGGACTTGCCCGAGGCGGTGCCGGTGGCGATGATCACGTTTCGGCCACGGTGGGCGAGCTCGGCGGCCTCCGCCTGATGTGGCCAAAGACCGAAAATACCCTGGTTCGCCCAGCGCGTAACCAGCGTCTCGCTGACCCAATCCGGCCATCGGGCTTGACCCGCCTGACGTGCTGGAACATGCTCCACATGGGTGACGCGCCCCCGACGTGCGGGAACGCCGAGCAGACGGGACAGGAGAGGGTCTGCTCGCGACGGTGAGGAAGAAGACGGGCTCACTGGTTTTCAGTCTCGCATCTGTGGGCAGAGTCGCCGGGAATCGTGATTTCGTATAGACACTGAGCGTACGCATGGTTGAATGCCGCGCGTCGGGGCTTGTCGTCTAGGGACCTCCAGGTCCCAGAAGTCACGCCTGAATCGTATTTTCGCAGGCAAGGCGCTGGAGGATCTGTGGATCTGAAGTTGGACCACCATTCCGAGGACCGTCTCACTATCGTCGAGGTCGAGGGTGAGATCGATGTCTACACCGCGCCCAGATTGCGTGAGCTCCTCATCGACCTGGTCAACAAGGGGAACTTCCACCTCCTGGTCAACATGGAGAAGGTCGACTTCCTCGACTCCACGGGTCTCGGCGTCCTGGTCGGCGGGCTCAAGCGCGTTCGGGCGCACGACGGCTCCCTGGAGCTCGTCTGCACCCAGGAGCGCATCTTGAAGATCTTCCGGATCACCGGCCTGACCAAGGTCTTCGGCATCTACGCCTCGGTCGAGGAGGCCAAGGAAGCCCACGGCCGAGACAAGTAGCCATGGCCACCGTCGAGCTGACGTTCAGCGCCCTTCCCGCCCACGTGCGTACGGCACGTCTGGTCGCCACCGCGATCGCGCGCCGTACCGGGGTGGAGGAGTCACTGCTGGACGAGGTACGGCTCGCCGTCGGTGAGGCCTGCTCCCGGGCGGTCGAGGCGCACCGCCTCCACTGCCCGGGGGAGCCGATCCGCATCGAGCTGTGCGACGACTCGGGGCGGTTCGAGGTGATCGTCACCGACGCGGCCCCGAGTGATGAGCTGGAACGGCAGGAGCGCACCACGCCCTCTCTCGAAGACTTCCTCGGGAAGATCCCCGACACGCTGATGTCCGGATTCGGCATCGCGGTCATCGCGGGACTGGCCGACGACGTCGAGGTCTTCCCGAGTCCGAAGGGCATGCGCATCCGCATGAGCTGGCCCGCCGCGCCGAACGGCCTGTCCCCGGTCTGACCCGGGGCCGGCCCGCGGCCTCCGGGCGACCGCTTCTCCCGCGACCGGGCGCGCCCACACGGGCACGCCCGGTCGTCATCATGCCCGGGCCCGGAAGCCCGGGCCCGCCGGATCCGTCCTCCCGGGCCCGGTGTCTCTCCACGCCTCGGGCCGGGTGTCCCTCCATCCCATGGGCCGGTGTCCTTGCCCTGTCCCGAGGGCCGCCGGATCCGTCCTCCCCTGGAATCGGTGTCCCGGTCCTCCCCGGGCCCGGTGCCCTGTCCTCCCCTGGAGCCGGTGTCTCCGCCCGTGAGCTCCGCAGATTTTCGGTCTTCTTTAACCGGTTAAATGTGTAGGCCGAAATGTCGCGAAAACATTGGCATAAAAGGCGTCTAGCAGCGTAAACGGTGGTATGGGCGCACGGGTTCGCGGGCACTGTTGGACACGTCGCCGATTGACGGTGTGCAGAGGCTTCATATCCGCGTCCTTGCTGCGTAGACTCCCCGCACCGGCCAAGGTTTGTCCTTCGGACGGGACTCTTGTCGGGTTCCGCGCCGAAAGAAGGTCTGTGGACGCAACCGGAAGCGGCACTGCCAATCGCCCGGACGTGCGCCGCCGACCCACCGCTCCACTCATCGCGACGCACTCCGGGCAGGACGTGTTCCCGTCTTGCCGAGGAGAGTCGGATGTCTGTCCATCTCGCCGCCGTCGATGAGACAGCGGTATCCCTGAGCGGCTCCCACCTGACCATCGTGGTCGTGGTCGCCGCCGTAGCCCTGCTCGCGCTCGCCGTCGCCGGCGGCCTCGTCCGCGAGGTGCTCGCCGCCGATCAGGGCACCGAGCGCATGCAGAACATCTCAAGGGCCGTGCAGGAAGGAGCCGCCGCCTATCTGGGGCGGCAGTTCCGCACGCTCGCCGTATTCGTCATCGCCATTCCCTTCCTGCTGTATCTGCTTCCGGCGGTTTCGACGGAAGTGAGGATCGGCCGTTCAGTATTTTTCGTGATCGGCGCGGTTTTCTCCGCACTGACCGGATTCATGGGAATGTGGCTGGCGGTCCGGGGAAACGTCCGCGTCGCCGCCGCCGCCCGCACCGCCGGGGAGAAGACGGCGATGCGCATCGCCTTCCGCACCGGCGGTGTGGCGGGCATGTTCACCGTCGGCCTGGGCCTGCTCGGCGCAGCCATCGTGGTGTTCGTCTACAAGGGCGACGCCCCCGCCGTACTGGAGGGCTTCGGCTTCGGCGCCGCCCTGCTCGCGATGTTCATGAGGGTCGGCGGCGGCATCTTCACCAAGGCGGCCGACGTCGGCGCCGACCTGGTCGGCAAGGTCGAGCAGGGCATCCCCGAGGACGACCCGCGCAACGCCGCCACCATCGCCGACAACGTGGGCGACAACGTCGGCGACTGCGCGGGCATGGCGGCCGACCTGTTCGAGTCGTACGCGGTCATGCTGGTCGCCAGCCTCATCCTGGGCAAGGTCGCCTTCGGCACCGAGGGTCTGGTGTTCCCGCTGATCGTGCCGATGGTGGGCGTGCTCACCGCGATCATCGGCATCTTCGTCACCTCTCCGCGCAGCGGTGACCGCAACGGCATGGCGGCCATCAACCGCGGCTTCTTCATCTCCGCGGCGATCTCCGCGGTGCTGGTCGCGGCGGCCGCCTTCCTCTACCTGCCGGCCAGCTTCGCCGAGCTGAACGGGGTGAGCCAGGCGATCGCGGCCGTCGACTCCGACCCCAGGCTCATCGCGATCGGCGCGGTGCTGATCGGCCTGATCCTGGCCAGCGCCATCCAGATCCTCACCGGCTACTTCACCGAGACCAACCGGCGCCCCGTACGGGAGATCGGGGAGAGCTCCGTCACCGGGCCCGCCACGGTCATCCTGGCGGGCATCAGCGTCGGCCTGGAGTCGGCGGTCTACTCGGCGCTGCTCATCGGCGGCGCGGTCTACGGTGCGTTCCTGCTCGGCTTCGGCAACGTCACCGTCGCCCTGTTCGCCGTGGCGCTGGCCGGCACCGGCCTGCTGACCACGGTGGGCGTGATCGTGTCCATGGACACCTTCGGCCCGGTCTCCGACAACGCGCAGGGCATCGCCGAGATGTCCGGCGACGTCGAGGGCGAGGGCGCCGCGGTGCTCACCTCGCTGGACGCCGTCGGCAACACCACCAAGGCCATCACCAAGGGCATCGCGATCGCCACGGCCGTGCTCGCCGCGACGGCGCTGTTCGGCGCCTTCCGGACGGCGGTGGAGACCGAGCTGACCGGGGCCACGCAGGGGGTGAAGGACGCGCTGGGGTCCTTCGCCACGTTCAGCCTCGGCGTCGACTCACCGAACGTGCTCGTCGGACTGGTCATCGGGGCCGCGGTCGTGTTCATGTTCTCCGGCCTGGCGATCATGGCGGTCGGCCGGGCGGCCATGCGCGTCGTCTTCGAGGTGCGCGAGCAGTTCCGTACCAAGCCGGGCATCATGGCCGGCACCGAACTGCCGGAGTACGGCCGGGTCGTGGACATCTGCACCCGCGACTCGCTCCGTGAGCTGGCCACGCCCGGCCTGCTCGCGGTGATGACGCCGATCGCCGTGGGCTTCGCGCTCGGATACGCGCCGCTCGGCGCCTTCCTGGCCGGCGCCATCGCCTGCGGCACGCTCATGGCGGTGTTCCTGGCCAACTCGGGCGGCGCCTGGGACAACGCCAAGAAGCTGGTCGAGGACGGGCACCACGGCGGCAAGGGCTCCGAGGCCCACGCCGCGACGGTCATCGGCGACACGGTCGGCGACCCGTTCAAGGACACCGCGGGACCGGCCATCAACCCGCTCATCAAGGTGATGAACCTGGTGGCGCTGCTGATCGCCCCGGCCGTCGTGGTCTACGCCGACAACGTGGCGCTGCGGGTCGGCATCGCGGCGGTCGCCGTGATCGTGGTGATCGCCGCGGTGGTCGTCTCCAAGCGCCGCTCGGCGGACGACGACTCGGCGGCCGGGAACAACAGCCCCGACCGTGAGCCGGAGCCCGAGCCGATCGCCGGCTGAGTCCCCGTACGGTCGATCCCCTGTACGGGGCCCGTACAACGAGGGCACCGTACAACGAGGGCACCGCGGGGGCACCGTCGAAGGGGTGCGCGGGCGACCGCGCACCCCTTCCGCGTGGGCGGGCGGTCCCGGTGGGAAACTGAGCGGTGACTCCTCCGCTCCCCGGGGAGGCGGATCCCGTCTCCCTCCGCCGGGGCGGCCGGAGGCGGCCGGGTCCCGGCCGCCGGGACGACACGACGACATCTCAAGAGGAGGGACGGCACGCCCCAGCCGGGAGTGCCGGGAACCCGATGGAACAGCAGCCTTCCGGGGGAAAGACGCTCATCATGATCCTGCTGGCGATGGCCGCGGTGTTCGCGGTGCTCGCCGGGATCGCCATGTGGGCGGCGAGATGACGATGCGCACGCTGATCGTGCTGCGGCACGCCAAGGCCGCCCACCGGCCCGGTCTCGCCGACTGGGAGCGTCCTCTCACCGAGAGGGGCGAGCACGACGCCCGCAGGGTCGGCGAGGTCCTCGCCGAGCTGGGGCTCCGGCCGGACCTGGTGCTCTGCTCTCCGGCCGCGCGGACCCGGCGGACCGCCGAACTGGCACTGCCCGGCGCGTCCGTCGAGTTCGAGCGGGACGTCTACGAGGCCTACGCCGACGACCTGCTCGCGCTGCTCCGGCGGACCGGCCCCGACGTGGGCACGCTGCTGCTGGTGGGGCACAACCCCGGAGTCCACGAACTGGTCATGGAGCTCACCACGCGTGACGGCGATCCCGGGTTCCCGCCCGGTGCGTTCGCCGTCATCGAGACCGCCGACGCGTGGGCGGAGCTGGAGAGCGGACGCGCGGTCACCCGGTGGAGCCCGAAGGACCGCTGACCCCGGCCGGTCCGGCCTCTCGCGTCCGGCCGCGGACGGGCGGGCCGTACGCTCCGGGGCCCGTGGCGGGCAGGCCGCTTCCGGCTCAGCGGTCCGCGGCGGGCAGCCCGTCCTCGGCGTCGGCGGCCTCCACCTCGGCCCGGGAGATGCCGAGCAGGTAGAGGATCGAGTCGAGGTACGGCACGCTGACCGCGGCGTCGGCGGCCTGGCGGACCACCGGCTTGGCGTTGAACGCGATGCCCAGACCCGCGGTGGCGATCATGTCCAGGTCGTTGGCGCCGTCGCCGATCGCCACGGTCTGGCTGAGCGGGATGCCCGCCTCACGGGCGAAGCGCTCCAGGGCCCGCGCCTTCCCGGCCCGGTCCACGATCTCACCGATCACCCGTCCGGTGAGCACGCCGTCCACCACCTCCAGGGTGTTGGCGGCGGAGTAGTCGATCCCGAGGTCGTGCACGAGGCCGTCGGTCAGCTGGGTGAAGCCGCCGCTGACGATCGCGAACCGGTAGTCGAGCCGCTTGAGCGTCCGCACCAGCGTGCGGGCGCCGGGAGTGAGCACGATCTCCTTGCGGACCTTCTCGAAGATCTCCTCCGGGAGGCCTTCGAGTAGTGCCACGCGGCGGCGGAGGGACTCGGCGAAGTCGAGCTCGCCGCGCATCGCCTCCTCGGTGACCCGGGCGACCTCGTCCAGGCAACCGGCGTGCGCGGCCAGCAGCTCGATCACCTCGGCCTGGATGAGCGTGGAGTCCACGTCCATCACGATCAGCCGCTTGGCCCTGCGGTACAGACCGGTCCGCTGCACGGCCACGTCCACCTGCTGGGCGTGCGCCTCGACGGCCAGCTCGGCCCGGAGCGCGTCCGGGTCGGCGCCGGAGACGGCGAGCTCGATGCAGGTCACCGGATAGCTCGACAGCCGCTCGATCCGGTCGATGTTGGCCCCGGAGGCGGCGATCCGCCCCGAGATGCCCGCCATCGCGGCGGGATGCAGGGGCGCGCCGAGCACGGTGACGTGCAGTCGGCCGCGTCTGCGCTTCTCCTTGGTGTCGGAGCCGGTGGACAGCTCCACCTCCAGGCCCAGGTCCTCCGCGGTGCGCTCGACGGCGGTCCACAGCGCGCCGAGGGTGCCGCCGGTTCCGGTCGGCGTGTCGCCGGTGTAGGCGACGAGGACGCCGAGGGTGAGCCGGCCGCGGATGACGACCTGCTCGACGTCGGCGACGGCGACGGGGAAACCGGCCAGGACGGCGAAGAGCCGGGACGTGACGCCCGGACGGTCGGGACCGGTCAACGTGATCAGGAGCGTGCGCTGGTTCATCGATGCCTACGCTACTTGCCCCGGGAAACACCCGGGTAAGTGGTTCATCATCCGGACGCCCGGTGTTCGCGGCCCGCCCGGTTCCGGCGTCTCCGCGGTTCCCGGCCCGGGTCCCGTCCCGCCCGGTTCCGGCTTCGGTTCCGCCCCCGGCTTCGGTTCCGCCCCAGGCTTCGGCTCGGGCCCCGGCTTCGGTTCCGGCTCGGGCTTCGGCTCGGGCGGTGGCCTAGCCCGAGCCGAGATAGGCGATGACGGCGGCCACCCGGCGGTGGGTGTCGGGGCTGTTCTCCAGCGCCAGCTTCATGAAGATCGAGTTCACGTGCTTCTCGATCGCGGAGACCGACAGGTGCAGGGCCCGGGCGATGCCGCCGTTGGACAGGCCGTGCGCCATCTCGCGCAGCACGTCCAGTTCCCGGGGGGTGAGGTCGGTCGGCGGCGGGCCGCCGCGCACGCCGCGCTTGGCCAGCAGGCCCTCCACCACCTTGGGGTCGATCACCGACCCGCCCGCGGCCACCGACCGGATCGCGCCGAGCAGCTCGTCGATGTCCCCGACCCGGTCCTTCAGCAGGTAGGCCCGTCCCTCGGTGCCGTCCCGGAACAGGTCGAGGGCGAACACCGCGTCGGAGAACTGGGAGAGCACCACGACGCCGATGACCCCGAGGTCCCGCGCGGCCGCCCGGATGCGGTGGGCGGCGTCGACGCCCTCCATGCCCGGGCGTACCGGGTCGGCGGGGCTCGGCATCCGGATGTCGGTTACGACCACGTCGGGCCGGAGCCGCCGGGCGGCGTCGAGCAGCTCACCGGCGGTGCCCACGGCGGCCACCACGGAGATCTCCCCGGTGGACTCCAGGAGCCGGCGGGTGCCCTCGCGCACCAGGTAGTGGTCCTCGGCCAGGACGACCCTGAGCGTAGCCGGAGTGGTCATGGGGAGATCATGCCCGCTGGGCGGCCCGGTCGCATATGAGGCTGTCCGCACGGTACGCGCCGCACGCCCGGGCCCCCACCCGGACCTACGGCACACGCCGCACGCCCGGGTCCTCACCCGGACCGTACGGCGCGCCGTACACGCGGACCGCACGTCCGGTGCGGCGACCCCGGCCCCGCCCCCCGCAGCGGGGACGGGGCGGGGCTCCGGTGCGCGGACGGGGTACGGCTAGCGGAGGATCCGGGTCCTGACCTTCACGTACTTCAGGTCCACGCCGGTGTCGAGACCGTGGATGTCGAGGGTGTCGAGGCCGCCCGCGGGGACGTCGATCGAGGCCGTGGCGAACTCGGCGGCCGCGGTGCCCTGGGCACTGCCCCGGAGCCAGACCTTGACCTTGACGGTGGCGGTCCTGCCGGGGTTCAGCCGGTCGAGCAGGCAGCCGACCTCGCGCCCGTCGGCCTCGCAGTACGAGCCGGAGGGGCCGGTGATCCGGACCTTGTAGGCCTGCTTGGGGACGTAGCCACCGATGTAGGCGATGTCGGTGTACCAGTCCCCGACGTTCTTGGTCTTGAGCGTGTAGGTGATCGTGCGGCCCGCGTACGCCCTGCGGGGGTAGTAGGCGGTCAGCTTCAGCGGTGACAGCGGGGGAGCCTGCTGTGCCGTCACCGGAGCGTTCGCGGCCCGGTGCTGGAAGGTCTGGGCGTTCGCGGTCTGGGGGACGAGCAGCATGCCACCCGCCACGGTGATGGCGGCGAGGGCGGTCAGGGGCCGGCGCATGGTCACTCCAATGGGGAGGCGATCGTTGCGACCAGCATGCGGAGATCGACTTGGAATCCTCTTGCGGCTGACTGGCCGGGCAGGCGACGGCCGGACCCGGCATGCCGTCCGCTCCGCCGAGGCGGAGCCCGGCTGCGGAGCCGTGGCATCCGGGGTGTGCGCCTAGAGTTCTCCGCGTGAACGGAGACCGGGACGCCGTCCTGCACGCGGTGAGTTCCGCCGTGCTCGCGGTGACCAGGCATCTGTCGGTCCGCGAGGTGCTCCAGGTGATCGTCCGCTCGGCGCAGCGGCTGCTGGACGCCCGTTACGCGGCGCTGGGCGTGCCCGACGACGAGGGGGCGTTCGCCGAGTTCGTCGCCGAGGGCATCTCCGACGAGGAGTGGGCGTCCATCGGCCCGACGCCCCGCCAGCACGGGCTGCTCGGCGCGATGCTGCGCGAGGGCGCCCCGGTCCGGCTGCCGGACGTCCGCCGGGACCCGCGGTTCGACTCCTGGCCGCGCGCGCATCCGGTGCTGAAGGACTTCCTCGGGGTGCCGATCCGCGACGGCGAGCAGGTGCTCGGCATCGTCTTCCTGTCCAACAAGCGGGCCCCCGGCGGGTTCACCGAGGACGACCAGCGGCTGCTGACGATGTTCGCCGCGCACGCCGCGATCGCCCTCACCAACGCCCGCCTCTACGAGCGCGGCCGGGAGCTGGCGCTGGTGGAGGAGCGCACCCGGATGGCCCGCGAGCTGCACGACGCGGTGACCCAGAAGCTGTTCTCGCTCCGGCTCACCGCCCAGGCGGCGGCCTCGCTGGTCACCCGTGACCCCGACCGGGCGGTGCGCGAGCTGGAGCGGGTGGAGCGGCTGGCCGGGGAGGCGCTGGCCGAGCTCCGTGCGGTGATCGTGGAGCTGCGCCCGGCCGAGCTCGACCGCCACGGCCTGGCCGAGACGCTCCGCAAGCACGTCCGGCTGCTGGACCGGCTCCATCCGGCGTCGTTCACGTTCCGGCTGGGGGACGGGGGCGAAGGGGAGGCGCTGTGCGGGCTGGCGCCGGAGACGGAGGCGGCCGTCCTGCGGGTCGCCCAGGAGGCCCTGCACAACGCCGCCCGGCACGCCGCCGCGGAGGCGGTCACCGTACGGCTGGGCTGCGAGGGGGGCCGGGTGGTGCTGGAGGTGCGCGACGACGGGGCCGGGTTCGACGCGGCTGCGGCCTCCGGCCGCGGGCTGGGCATCGCGTCGATGGGCGACCGGGCGCAGGCCCTGGGCGGGAGCGTGCGGGTGTCCTCGGAGCCGGGCGGCGGCACGCTGGTGCGGATGGAGGTGCCCCGGTGAGCGCCCGCACGGCACCGGGACGGCGGGCGGGACGGGTACGGCGGGCGGGACGGGTACGGCGTGCGGTGGACGGAGGCGGGAGGACGGTGGCGCGCGGGTGAGCGGCGGTGAACGGGGCCGGACGATCCGGGTGCTGATCGCGGACGACCACCCGGTGGTCCGGCAGGGCCTGCGCACGTTCCTGGACCTGCAGGACGACCTGGAGGTGGTGGGGGAGGCGCGGGACGGCGCCGAGGCGGTGGAGCTGACCGGGTCGCTCGCGCCGGACGTGCTCCTGCTCGACCTGAGGATGCCGGTCCTCGACGGTCCCGGCGCGCTGGCCCGGCTCGCGGAACTCGGGCTGACGCCGCGCGTGCTGGTGCTGACCTCGGTCTCCGACCGCGGCGACGTGGCCCCGGCCATGCGGGCCGGGGCGGCTGGCTTCCTCTACAAGGACGTCGAGCCCGCGGCGCTGGTCCAGGCCATCCGCGCGGTCCACGGCGGGCAGGTGCTGCTGGCCCCCGAGGCCGCCGAGGCGATGCTGGCCGGGGCCGCCCTCCCGCCCGCGTCCGGGAACGCGGCTCCGGCGGGACCGGTGGTCCCGCTGACCGACCGGGAGCGCGAGGTGCTCGCGCTGATCGCCTCGGGCCGCTCCAACCGGGAGATCGCCCGGGAGCTGGCGGTGGCGGAGAAGACGGTCAAGACCCACGTCTCCAACGTGCTGATGAAGCTGGGCGTGCAGGACAGGACCCAGGCCGCGCTCTACGCCGTACGGCACGGCCTGGCCTGAGGCCCGGCGGCCGGGTGGCGGTCCAGGTCCACCGCGCGGGCGCATGGACGGGCACACGACGCCCGAGGCCGGCGTGGACCCCGCCGGCCTCGGACGGGCCGTGTCGATCCCCTCGCACCCGCCCCGGCGGGCGGTGTCAGGAGCGGGCCGGGGCGTAGCAGAGCGCGGTGATGCCGCACTCGAACGGCTGGACGTCGACGCGCTGGAAGCGCTGGACGGCGCCGGTGGTGGGGAAGACGGGCAGGCCGGTGCCGATCGCGGTCGGGTTGACGATCAGGTGGAGCTCGTCGACCAGACCGGCGGCGATGAGGCTCTGCGCGAGGGTGGAGCCGCCGTAGGTGATGATGTCGCCGCCGGGCCGGGCCTTGAGCTCGCCGATCGCCTCGGCGAGGTCGCCGCCGACGACGGTGGCGTTCTTCCAGGGAGACTCGGTGAGCGAGCCGGAGACGACGACCTTGGGGGTGTCGTTCATCCAGTCGATGGTCTCCTGGGACTCGCCTTCGGGACGGGCCTCCCAGGAGGGGATGAAGCCCTCGGCGAGCTTACGGCCCAGCACGATGGTGTCGACCGGCTTGGTCAGCGCGTCGAGGTAGGCGTTGAGGTCGTCGGACCAGGGGAAGTGCATCCAGTCCATCTCGCCGTTCGGGCCGCCCATGTAGCCGTCGGCGGTGGTCTGGACCTGGAGCTTGAGCTTGCGCATGAGGGCGTCCTTCCGAGGGGTCGTCGGACGCGCTGTCGCGTCCTGCGTTCTCAGGGTCCGGCCGGAGTGTCCCGCCGTCTTGCTGAAGCAAGCTTGCTAAAAACAAGCTAGCTATGTCAACGGGTGTGTGGCATAAAATCTGAAGCATGGCGAAGCGTGAGTTCGGACAGTACTGCGGGCTCGCCCGCGCGGTGGAGATCGTCGGCGAGCGCTGGGCGTTGCTCATCATCCGTGATCTCCTGGTCGGTCCCCGGCGTTACACCGACCTGCGCAAGGGGCTGCCGAAGATCCCGACCAACATCCTGTCGGCCCGGCTCAAGGAGATGGAGGCCGCCGGCGTGGTGCACCGCCGTGTCCTGCCCCGCCCCGACGGCTCGGTGGTCTACGAGCTGACCGAGTACGGCCGCGACCTGGAGGAGGCGGTCATGCATCTGAGCCGGTGGGGCGCCAGGTCGCTGGGCGAGCCCCGCCCCGGCGAGATCGTCACCCCGGCCTCGATGGTCCTGGCGATGCGCAACACCTTCCGCCCCGGGGCGGCCGCCGGCCTGACCGTCCGCTACGAGGTGCGCATGGGCGAGACCGTCTTCCACCTGCGCCTCGCCGACGGCGCGCTGAGCGCCGGCGAGGGCCCGCTGCCGGACGCCGACCTCGTCATCGAGACCGGAATGGCGATCAAGGCCCTGATGGCGAAGGAGATCACCCCGGACGAGGCCGTCGCCACCGGCGCCGTGCGCATCAAGGGCGACCCCGCGCTGCTGGAGCGCTTCGCCGAGGTCTTCGCCATCTGACCGGCGGTCCGTCCGCCGTCCCCGGCTTGGTCCCGGCCCGATCCTGGCCGGTCCTCCGCCGGAACCGGGCCGGCGGGTCAGACCAGCTCGGTGATGGCGTGGTGGGCGGCCACGCGCGCGCGCCGCACCGCGCGGTCGAGGTCGCGCAGGGCCTGGGCGCGGGTGGCGATCTGGCCCGAGGTGAGCCCGCGGTCGTCGGCGATGCGGAGCGCCGCGGCGAGGCGGGCGGCCAGGGCCGCGACCCGGTGGGCGCGGGCGGGATAGCCGGGGGCCAGGCCCTCGTCCGGGGGCTGCGCCCGGCGGTGGCCCTGGGCCGGGCCCTCCACGCCGAGCAGGGCGTCGGTGGCCGCGCGCATCGCGAGAGTGAGGGCGTGCTCGGCCTCGGCCAGGGAGGGCACGTCCGGGACCGCGGCGGAGGCCTCGAACACGCTCCAGCGGACTCCGGAGTACGACGACCCGCGGCGGTCCGGCGCCGGGACCAGCCCGAGGCACCTGCCGGGGAGCACGGCGGTGACCGCCTGCCCGGCGTCGACGGCGGCGGAGGTGAAGGCGGGCGGACCGGTGAGGCCGAGCGGGTCGCCCGCCGCGGGAAGGGCCAGGCGCAGCGCCGCCAGGCCGTCGCCCCGCAGGTCGGCGAGGACGTTCCGGAGCGGGACGTCGCCGGAGGCGGTGGCGACGAGCTGGGGCCCGGCCTGCCGCTCCACCCGGTCGGCGGCCTGGTCCAGCCCCGTCTGCCCGGCGAGCCAGGCGTTGCCCCAGCAGACCAGCGTGGCCGAGATCGGTGAATCAGGGTGCACCGGTCCACGATATGCGCTCGCCCTGCAATAGGTTTTGATCCGAGCGATTGATGAGGAGGCGTGGCGCATGGGCGGTCAGGTGCTTCGGTTGCAGGACGTCACCGTCCGCAGGGACGGCGCGGTCCTGTTGCGGAACATCGAATGGACCGTCCACGAGGACGAGCGGTGGGTCGTGATCGGTCCCAACGGCGCGGGCAAGACGACGCTGCTCCAGGCCGCCGGGGCCATGCTCTTCCCGACCGAGGGCGTCGTGGAGGTCCTGGGCGAGCGGATGGGCCAGACCAACGTGTTCGACCTGCGCCCGCGCATCGGGCTGGCGAGCGCGGCGCTGGCGGAGCGGGTGCCGGCGGACGAGAAGGTCATCGACCTGGTGCTCACCGGCTCGTACGCGATCCTCGGCCGCTGGAAGGAGGAGTACGACTCCGCGGACGTCACCCGGGCGGTCGAGCTGATCGATCAGATGGGCTGCGCCCACCTGATCCGCCGCCGGTTCGGCACGCTGTCGGAGGGCGAGCGCAAGCGGGTGCAGATCGCCCGGGCGCTGATGCCGGACCCGGAGCTGCTCCTGCTGGACGAGCCCGCCGCCGGGCTGGACCTGGGCGGCAGGGAGGACCTGGTCCGCAGGCTCTCGGCCCTGGCGCACGACCCCAAGGCCCCCACCATGGTCCTGGTCACCCACCATGTGGAGGAGATCCCCAGCGGGTTCACCCACGCGCTGCTGCTTCGGCACGGGGCGGTGGTCGAGGAGGGTCCGATCGACCACGTGATGAACGCCGACAACCTCTCGCGCACCTTCGGCCTCCCCCTCACCCTGGAGCGCGGCCTCGACGGGCGCTGGTACGCCCGAGCGCAACAGTTCTGATTCCATGTGTGACTTACGCCACTGAGAAAAAGTAAAACGAAATATCATTTCGGGGACGAGAGCTCCATTTGACTCGACCGCCCGGAGTGGCCAATGGGACCGTCGTTCATCGCCGCCCTCATCGTGGTGGCCGTCGCAGGGTTCGCGCTGGTCCGGACGGTCCGGATCGTGCCCCAGGCCACCGCCGGGATCGTGGAGCGGCTCGGGAGATACCACCGCACCCTCCTGCCGGGGCTCAACCTGGTGGTCCCCTTCCTCGACCGGATCAAGGAGACGATCGACCTGCGCGAGCAGGTCGTCTCGTTCCCCCCGCAGCCGGTCATCACCTCCGACAACCTCGTGGTCTCCATCGACACGGTGATCTACTTCCAGGTGGTCGACCCCCGGGCGGCCACCTACGAGATCGCCAACTTCCTGGTCGGTGTCGAGCAGCTCACCGTGACCACGCTGCGCAACGTGGTCGGCGGCATGGACCTGGAGCGCGCGCTCACCTCCCGCGAGGAGATCAACAGCGAGCTGCGCGGCGTCCTCGACGACGCCACCGGGAAGTGGGGCATCCGGGTCAACCGGGTCGAGCTCAAGGCGATCGACCCGCCGGCCTCCATCCAGGACTCGATGGAGAAGCAGATGCGCGCCGACCGCGACAAGCGTGCCGCCGTGCTCACGGCCGAAGGGCAGAAGCAGGCCGCCATCCTCACGGCCGAGGGGCAGAAGCAGGCGGCGGTCCTCAAGGCGCGGGGCGAGGCGGAGGCCGTGGTGCTGCGGGCCCAGGCCGACGCGGAGGCGAAGGCGATGCGGGCCAAGGGCGAGGCCGACGCGATCGCGATGGTGTTCCGGGCCATCCACGAGGGAAAGCCCGACCAGGCGCTCCTGGCCTACCAGTACCTGCAGACGCTCCCGCAGATCGCCCGGGGCGACGCCAACAAGGTGTGGATCGTGCCCTCGGAGATGGGCCGGGCCCTGGAAGGGCTGGGCGGCCTGTTCGCGAACGCCGCGGGCGCCGGAGGACCGGGCGCAGGTGTCGGGGGAGCGGGCGGGTGGGACGCCGGAGGACCGGGCGCGGGCGCCGGGGGAGCGGGCGGGTGGGGCGCCGAGGCCGCGGGTGCGAACGCCGCGGCCGCGGGGCCCGGCGCCGTGGAGCCCGGCCCGGGGGCGGGACCCGCGGCGGGACCCCCGGCTCCGGCCGGGGAGGGGACCCCGCCCGGACCGGGCGGGACGCGGAAGGGCACCCCCGCTCCCGGATGACGTCCGGGCTCCTCCTAGGGTGCGGTGAGTGCCGTGCACCGTCTGCGGGCGCGAGCCGTACGAGTGAGGAGGGCGTTCATGACGCCGTGGGAGGCGGTCGCGATCTTCGCGGCCGGGATCGGGGCCGGGGGCGTCAACGCCGTCGTCGGCTCCGGATCGCTGATCACGTTCCCCACGATGGTGGCGGTGGGCCTGCCGCCGATCGTGGCCAACGTCTCCAACAACATCGGGCTGGTGCCCGGGTCGCTGACCGGGGCGCTCGGCTACCGCCCGGAGCTGAAGGGGCAGCGCGACCGGCTGGTGCGGCTGGGCGCCGGCTCGGTGGCGGGTTCGCTCATCGGCGGGGTGCTGCTGCTCTACCTCCCGGCGAGCACCTTCGACGTGGTGGTGCCGATCCTGATCGGCCTGGCGTGCGTGCTGGTGATGGTCCAGCCGAGGCTCAGCACGTGGCTGAACGCCCGGCGCGAGCGCGCCCATCCGCACGGCGGTCCCTGGCTCTGGTTCGGCGTCCTCGCGGCGGGGGTCTACGGCGGCTACTTCGGGGCGGCCCAGGGGGTGCTGCTCATCGGCCTGCTCGGCATCTTCCTCGACGACGGCCTGCAGCGGGTGAACGCCGCCAAGAACGTGCTCTCCCTGCTGGTCAACACGACCGCGGCGGTGCTGTTCGTGCTGGTGGCGGAGGTGGACTGGCGGGCCGTGGCGCTGGTGGCGGCGGGCGCGGCGATCGGCGGGTTCCTGGGCGCGAAGGTGGGCCGGAAACTGCCCGCCCCGGTGCTGCGGGTCTTCATCGTCTGCGTCGGCGTCGCCGCGATAGTCAAACTGGTGTACGGATAAAACCTACCCAGTATGGGTATGAATCCGACATGAAGGGCGACAGAGTAGAGATCGTCATCGATGCCGGAGACACCTCACGGACCTACGAGGTCGCCGCGACGCGGGCGGGCCGCCGCGTGGAGATCTCCAACCGCCGCGGCGGCGTCGTCGAGGTGAGCGAGGTCACCCGGAGCGGTACGGCGGTGCGCACCGCCAGGTTCATGTCCAGCCGGGTCCTCGCCCTGGTGGAGCACCCGGCCGACGGTGCCGACGGCGGCCCCGACGACTGAGGCCGCGGCGGGGCCGCCGGACCCGCCCGCGGGCGGGTCGTAGGCGGGGCCGCCGGTTCCGCGCCGGGCGGAGTGGGCGGGACCGTCAGTTCTGCGCCGGGCGGACCTGGATGACGCCGTCGCGGCGGATCCGGGTCTCGAACGACGGCTGGGGCGCGGTCCCCGGGCCGTGCACGACGGCCCCGTCCGAGAGCCGGAACGTGCTCCCGTGCCAGGGGCAGACCACGCAGGCGGCTCCGCCCTCGGCGACCAGCCTCCCCTGGTGCAGCGGACCGGCCAGGTGCGAGCAGTGGTCGGCGAGCACGGTGACCTCGCCGTCGACCCGCAGGACGAACAGGTCGATGTAGCCCAGCCGCCGGGCCACCGGCCGGCCGTCCGGCAGGTCGTTGAGGGAGCACAGGTCGTACCAGCCGAGCGGGACCAGATGGGTGACGGAGTCGGCGTGGTTGGCCCCGACGGCCTGCCGGTAGGCCAGGTGGCCGCCGAGGAAGCCGCCCAGGCTCGCCGCGCCCAGCCCGGCGTACCCCACCATGCGGCCGGCCCGCTCGCGCCCGCCGACCCGCAGTGCCAGCGAGGCCGCGTACAGGCCGAAGGCGGTCAGGTTGGTGACCGCGTGCACGAACCCGACCCGCTGCTGCTCGCGGTGGATGACCGACCAGTCCGTGACGCCGGCGGCCACCGTGGGGAGCGCGGCGCCGAGCCCGGCGGTGAGCACCGTCCGCGCGGCCCGGGAGCCGGTCCCGGTCAGGTCGATCACCGAGGTCGCCGCCCAGGCGCCCACGACGAAGGTGGCCAGCGGCGGGTGCAGGGGCTTGCCGGTGGGGACGCCGTGGAGCAGGTCGCGCAGGCGCCCCGGCCCGATCCTGCGGCGCACCGCCTTGGCCAGGCCGCGGATCGGCCGGTCCAACCTCGACGACCGCTCGATCGGGCCGACGATGTTGATCGTCGATGCCAGATCCTTGAGGCTCCGACGCCCGGTCTGGACTGATTCCTTCACTCCCGCCCCCTCTCGACCATTAGGGACCTACCCGGGAACCGCGTTATGCACGCGCCAGATGTCCCCGGCGGACGGAGAGTTCGATGATCTCGGTGGCGTAGGCGCCGAGGGTCGGCGAGCCCTCCTCGATGATCTTCACTTTCTCCAGCACCTGCTCCGCCGTCACCTTGTAGAGCGACCAGGTCCCGCCCTCGTTGTGGTGGTTGGCCATGATGGGCGCGATGCGGTCCAGGGCCTTGGCGAACCTGGCCTCGGGGGTCCTGCGCTCCTCGAACTCGTCCCAGAGCTCGCGCAGCCGTACCGCCTGGTCCTCCGGGAGCAGCCCGAAGATGCGGTCGGCCGCCTTGCGCTCGATGCCGAGCTGGGCCTCCACCGCCGGGGAGTCGTAGATGAAGGTGTCACCGGCGTCGATCTCGACGATGTCGTGGACGAGCAGCATCGCGACGACCCTGTCCATGTCGGTCCCCGGAGGCGCGTGCTCGGCCATGACCATGGCCAGCATCCCCACGTACCACGAGTGCTCGGCGTCGTTCTCCCGCCGCGACCCGTCCATCAGGGTGTTGCGGCGGACGACGCGCCGGAGCTTGTCGATCTCCATGGCGAAGGCGAGCTGGGCGTGCAGACGATCCTGTGCTGGAGGGGTGGTCACGCGCGCAAGCCTAGTGCGCGCGTGAGGTCCTCTCCCGCCCGCCCACGGGCTCACGCGCGGCTGACGGTCACCGGAACCCCGTTGAACACGGCGTTCCCCGAGGGGACGTCGAGCGCGGAGGAGTCCGTCAGCACGTTCGCGCTGACCCCCGCGTGCTCGGCCGCGACCCGCTGCGAGGTCCCCCGGTGACCCCAGCCGTGCGGCAGGCTCACCACCCCGGGCATGATCGAGTCGGTCGGCTCCAGCGGCACGGTCAGCTCTCCGACGGCGCTGCGCACGACGGCGTGCCCGTCCAGGCCGAGCCGGCGCACGTCGTCCGGGTTGATCTGCAGCGTGCAGCGGTTGCTCCCGCCGACCAGGGGCTCCACGTTGTGCAGCCAGCTGTTGTTGGAGCGCAGGTGCCGCCGCCCGATCAGGACCATCTCCGGCGGCGGCGCGGACGCCCGTTCACGCAGCCGCGCGACGTCCGCCACCAGCTCGGCCGGGGCCAGCTCCACCTTCCCCGAGGCCGTGCGCAGCACCTCGCCCAGCCGGGGCCGCAGCGGGCCGAGGTCGATCCCGTGCGGGTTGGCCCGCAGTTCGGCCAGGGACAGCCCGTGCGGACCGAGCTTGAGCATGGCGTCCAGCCGCAGCTCCGCCCCGGTCCCGCCTTCGAGCCCGGCGCGCAGCTCGGCCGGGTCCCGTCCCTCGACCGGCGAACCGGGCGTCTCGACGGCCCGGCGCAGCAGCCGCTCCAGGATCAGCTCGTCGAGCAGGGCCGGGTCGGCGTCCGCCCCCTGCCCGGAGGCGATCAGCGTCAGCCGGGCGAGGATCTCCGCTTCGGATGGCCGCCCCGGCTCCGGCGGCAGCACCGGAGGGGAGAACCTGGCGTAGTCGCGCACCGCGAACGCCAGCAGGGAGAAGTCGTAGTGCGGCGAGTGCAGCACCGGGGGCGGCGGGAGGACGACGTCCGCGTGCCGGGTCGTCTCGTTCAGGTAGGGGTCGACGCAGACCATGAACTCCAGGCCGCGCAGCGCCTCCTCCAGCCGGGGCCCGTCCGGCGCGGAGAGCACCGGGTTGCCCGCCACCACGACCAGCGCCCTGACCTGCCCCTCGCCGGGGGTCTCGATCTCGTCGGCGAGCGTGGCCACCGGCAGCTCGCCGTTCGCCTCCGGCAGGCCCCGGACGCGGCTGCGCCAGCGGCCCGTGGCGTACGGCTTGCTCCTGCGCCCGGTCTCCGTGGCGGGGGTGGCGAACATGACCCCGCCGGGGCGGTCGAGGTTGCCGGTCAGCACGTTGACCGCGTCGACCAGCCACTGCGCGAGGGTGCCGAACTCGGCGGTGCACGTGCCGATGCGGGCGTAGACGGCGGCGGTGGGGGCCGCGGCCAGCTCGCGGGCGAGCCGGGTGATGACGTCGGCGGGCACGCCGCAGGTCTCCGCCACGGCCTTGGGGGAGAAGCCCTCGGCCAGGGCGCGCAGCTCCGCCAGGCCCTCGACCTCGACGCCCACCGAGGTGAGGTCCTCGGCGAAGAGCGTGTGGACGATGCCGAACAGCAGGTGGGCGTCGGTGCCGGGCCGGACGAACAGGTGCTCGTCGGCGAGGGCGGCGGTCCGGGTGCGGCGCGGGTCGACGACCACGAGCCGGCCGCCCCGCGCGCGCAGCGCCTTCAGCCGGCCGGGGAAGTCGGGGGCGGTGCAGAGCGAGCCGTTGGACTCCAGCGGGTTGGCGCCGAGCATCAGCAGGTGGTCGGTGCGGTCCAGGTCGGGCACCGGGACGGCCATCGGGTCGCCGAACATCAGGCCGCAGGAGACGTGCTTGGGCATCTGGTCGGCGGTACTGGCGGAGAAGACGTTGCGGGTGCCGAGCGCGCGGATCAGCGGCCCGCCGTACAGGGCTCCGGCCATGGTGTGGGCGTTCGGGTTGCCGAGGTAGACGGCCAGGGCCTGGCGCCCGCGGGCCCCGGCCACGCCGGTCAGGCCCCGTTCGACGGCGCGGAAGGCCTCCGGCCAGGTGGCCTCGCGCCACTCGCCACCGGTGCGGATCATCGGGGTGCGCAACCGGTCGGGGTCGGAGTCGAGGCGGCCGAGGCTCGCGCCCTTGGGGCAGATGAAGCCCCGGGAGAACGGGTCGTCCGGATCGCCCTTCACGGAGGTGACGTGCCCGGCGTCGTCGAGCGTGAGCCGCAGGCCGCAGACGGCCTCGCAGAGGGGACAGGTCCGGTGGGCGGTTCGCATCGGCACTCCTGGGTTCGATGAACGAACCCATCATTGCCCGCCGCCGCGAGGGAAAGCCCCGGAACCGGGGTTCCGCGCACGGCCGCCGCTCCGCGAGTGCTCAGGCGGCCCGTGGCAGGCGGTCCGGCTCGGGCGGCCCGCCGGATCCGCGTCCGGGGGGCCTGCCGGGAGCCCATCCGGTCTCGCCGTAGACGCGCTCGAACCCCGGGGAGAGCCCGTCGGGGGTGTGCGCCTCCCGGCGGACGACCTCCAGGACGACCAGGTTGGACCGGCGGGGGTGCCGGGTGACGACGACCCGGCGGGCGAAGCAGGCCGCCGCGATCTCTTCGGCGTGCGCCCGGAAGTCCGCCGCGCAGATCCCGGCTCTGGTCATGACCACGACCCGCTCGCCGACGGCGGTGGGGGTGATCCGCATGATCAGGGGCAGCCGGCCCGACCTGGTGTGCAGCGGGGTCTCCGTGCACACCCGGTGGAGGCGGTGCCGGGTGGTCAGGCAGTGCAGCCGGGACAGGGCCCACTCGCGGCCGGAACGGGTCGCGGCGGGGAACCAGACGGCGCTGGTGAGGGCGAGGAACGGCCACCACCGGTCCTCGCGCAGACCGGCGGCCGCCAGCGCCGCGACGGTGGCGACGACGGCCGCCAGCACGATCTCCGTCCGCCATCGCCAGAGCCGGACGGGGAGCGGCGCCCGGCGGGGCGGCCACGGGGCCTCCGGCGGGCGGTGGCGGTCGTTGCGCGCGTTACGCGGCGACATTCTCGCCCACGTCCCCGCCGGCGTAGATGCGCTCGGCCTTCTGCAGATCGAACAGGGGGTTGCGGTAGCGCCGGGCGCCGAAGCCGGTCCGCTCCACGGTCCAGCCGAGGCGGTAGGCCCACTCGTCCTGGTCCATGCAGAGTTCGTCGTCGGCGCGGTCGATCAACCGGGCGAGCCGGGTCTTGATTCCGGAGATCCCGTTGATACTTTGGACGTACATGGGAGGCTCCTTTCGTGGCGTGATGCGGAGCTCTTGTGAACGGCATCCAGGCCGGTGGCCGCCGGCCTGATGCATTTTCGCCTTTCAAGGCTTTCTCTGATGCGTGCGACCGTGAGCCGTCGCCTGCTCGTCCCTCTCGTTCCCGTGGCCCGTCTGCCTCCCTGGAAACCGTCGGCGGCGCGTCCGAGGCGGCGCCGCCGCCGGTCCTCCGAGCGGGCGGATCCTCCCCGTAACCAGATGCTCCCCCCGGGTGTCAAATGCTGCAATACTCTGGTGCCAGAAATATCGAGAAATTTTCATGGAATCTCCGCTGCATCTCTCCGTGCAAGTTGCACGAGGAGAGGTGACCGGGAATGGGTCGGAAACGCCGGGGGCGGGACGGGCCCCGTGTGACCGGAGAGGGTCGGATTCTCCGAAAATCATTGCCATCCGCCGCCATGGACGAAGGAAACCCCTATAGGCAACCCGTTGCCGGAGGAAGGGTTGCGGCAAGCTCTCATGGCGGGAATATGGAGAGAAGGCTCGCAGGCCTACGTGCAAATTGCAGTGTACGATGAGCGCGAGGCCCTGAATCTTGGGGCCTTAAACAGTCCAGTAGCGATACACCTTCATATCGATGGGGGGGTCGGACGGTGGCCGAGCGCGGCAGTCCAACCGTTCGCCGGCGCAGGCTCGGCCAGGAGCTCCGCCGGTTGCGGGAGGGCTGCGGTCTGAGCGGTGAGGACGTCGCCACGAGGCTGACCTGGTCGGCTTCGAAGGTCAGCCGCATCGAGAACGCCAAGACCATGCCGCGCCGGAGCGACGTCGAGGCCCTCACCGAGCTGTATGAAGTGGATGGGGATCGGCGGCGCGAGCTGCTCGACCTCCATCGGGACGCGGCCCGCAAGGGCTGGTGGGAGAACTATTCGGACTCCCTGCCCCAGGAGCTCACCACTCTGCTGGGGCTGGAGGCGGAGGCCGTCTCGGCGCTGAACTGGGAACCCCAGCTGGTGCCGGGCCTGCTGCAGACCGAGGACTACGCGCGCGAGGTCATTCGCGCCACGCAGCCGATCACTCGGATTCCGCCGGGAGAGTTCCGCAGCCGGGTCAACGCCCGCATGGCCCGGCAGGACCTCGTCACCCGGAGCACCGACCCGCTCCGGCTCTGGGTGGTCCTGGACGAGTCGGTGCTGCTGCGCCGCTTCGGAGGCGCGGCGGTGATGCGCGGGCAGCTCGAGCGCCTGGTCGAGATCTCGCGGCTGCCGAACGTGCGGGTGCAGATCCTGCCCCTGGGCGGGGAGCACCCGGTGAACACCGGCTCCTTCTTCCACCTCAAGTTCCCCGAATTCCACGACGTCGTGTACCTGGAGTCGCTCTACAGCGCACGCTTCGTGGAGGACGAGGAGATGGTGTACGGCTATGAGATCGCCTTCGGCCACCTGCAGTCGGAGGCATATGGAGTCGACGGCTCTCGGGAACTCATCGAGAAGATCATCGAGGAGCGTTGGAGATAGGCAGTCTCCTCAGGTCCTGAGCAGCTGCCCCAGCGGGAACCGAGGGCGTTTCCCGTAAAGGAGATATGCACATGTACGAAGCCGACCTTTCGGGCGCGGCCTGGAGGAAGAGCGTCCGCAGCGCGGCCAACGGCAACTGCGTGGAGGTCGCCCAGCTGCCGGGCGGGCGCGTCGGCGTCCGCGACAGCAAGAACCGGCAGGGCCCGGTCCTCGTCTTCACCCCGGGTGAGTGGGACGCGTTCGTCGGGGGCGTCAAGGACGGCGAGTTCGACCTGTAGACGCGGACGGGTACGGCCTGCAATCCCGCAGGCGGGGCACAGGCCGTACCCGGTGGGAGAAAGGTCAGGAAGAGGCATCCGAAGGGCGAGTCGTTCCGCTCACCGCGGCCGGGATGGCATGCTCGGAGGGCGATGAACACCTATACCCGCCGCCGCCTCGGTGTGGCCGCCGCCGCAGTCGTGTCCACCCTGCTCGCCGCGGCCTGCACCGCCGCGGAGTCCGCCGCCCCGGACTCGGCCGCCGGCAAGCCCGCCGACAGGCCCGCCGAGCCGGCCGAGGCCACGCCCACCCCCGAACGCCGGCCGTACACGATCTCCTTCGGGGGAGACGTGCACTTCGAGGGGGTCCTGCGGACCCGGCTGAACGCGAACCCGCGCACCGCGCTGGGGCCGATCGCCAAGGTGCTCCGCAAGGCGGACCTGGCCATGGTGAACCTGGAGACCGCGATCACCACCGGCGGCACCCCGGCCCCCGGCAAGCAGTACACCTTCCGGGCCCCGGCCAGCGCGCTGACCGCGCTGAAGGCGGCCGGAGTGGACGTGGCGTCCATGGCCAACAACCACGGCATGGACTACATGGAGAGCGGGCTGGCCGACTCGCTGGCCGCGGTCAGGCGCGCGAAGTTCCCCATGGTCGGGGTGGGTGCGAACGAGGCCCAGGCGTACCGCCCGTGGCGGACGACCGTCAACGGCAACCGGGTGGCGATCATCGGTGCGACCCAGGTGCTGGACTCGGAGTTCATCACCGCCTGGACGGCGAAGGGGAGCAAGGGCGGGCTCGCCTCCGCCAAGAACGAGGCGCGGCTCATCCAGGAGGTGCGCCGGGCGCGCAGAAACTCCGACACCGTCATCGTCCACCTGCACTGGGGCACCGAGCTGCAGAAATGCCCGAACGAGGCGCAGCGGGGCCTGGCCCCCAAGCTGGTCGCGGCCGGGGCCGACGTGGTGGTCGGCGGCCACGCGCACATCCTGCTCGGCGGCGGCTACCTGCGGAACGCCTACGTCAACTACGGCATGGGCAACTTCGTCTTCTACAACTGGGGGCCGGAGACCGGCCGGACCGGGGTGCTCACGCTGACGATCGACGGCCGCAGGGTCCTCAAGGACCAGTGGACCCCGGCCGTGATCCAGGGCGGCGTGCCGGTCCCGCTCACCGGGTCCGCCCGGCGGCAGGCCCTGACGAGCTGGAAGGCGCTGCGCGGGTGCACGGGCCTGGCGGCCAGACCCGGACAATCCAGCGATTGACCCGATAGCACCTGACCTGACGGGATCCGACGGGCAAGATGGAGGGATGTCGACCATCCTGCCCGCCGAGGAGTGCGGTGAGACTCCGCTGCGGCGCCAGCCCACCCAGCGACGGAGCGCACGGCGCGTCGAGAGGATGCTCGACGCGTGCGCCGAACTGCTGGACGAGATCGGTTACGAGGCGCTGTCCACCACCCGGATCGCCGAGCGGGCCGGGGTCGCGATCGGTTCCGTCTACCAGTTCTTCCCGGACAAGCGGGCCGTCGCCCAGGCGGTGACCCGCCGCCACGTGGAGGGCTTCGTCTCCCGGATCGGGGCGCGCTTCCTCGCCGAGGACTACGGCGGCTGGTGGGACGCGGTCGACGCGATCATCGACGAGTACGTCGAGATGAACCGGACCGTCCCGGGCTTCCGCTCCCTGCACTTCGGCGACGTGGTCGACCTCAACATGCTCGACCCGGTGGCCGACAACAACACGGTCATCGCCGGGCGGCTGCGCGGGCTGCTCCTGCAGGAGTACGGCCTGGCCGACAGCGAGGAGTTCGACCTGGCCATCCTCATCGCGGTCGAGGCGGGTGACGCGGTGCTGAAGCTCGCCTTCCGGCGCGACGCCGACGGCGACCCGGCGGTCATCGCCGAGGCCAAGCGGTTGATCCGGGGCTACCTGAACCGTCAGTTCGCCAGGGCGTCGGCGTCCTAGGAGGTGCCCGCCGTCCGCCGTGCGCGGCGCGGGCCGCCTCGCGGGACGGTCTCCCGTACGGGTGCGCGGGCCGCGGTGACCGGGCCGCGGTGACCGGGCCGCCGTGCGCGGCGGGGCCGCGGTGACCGGGCCGCCGTGCGCGGCGCGGTCAGCCGTGTCCGGGTCCCCGCGCGTGGCGGGGGAGGACCGGCTGGTCGCCGAAGGGCCGGACCTTGCCGATGTGGGGGACGGTGGGCAGCCAGGGGTCCTCGGCCGGAAGGAAGTCCGGAGGCCACATACCCGCCTCCCTCACCTCGTCGGGCCGCCAGGTCTCCCGGGAGTCCCTCTCCCGGCCGCCGGACCGCGGCCTGGGGTGATCGGCCGCAGGGCCCCGCGAGACGGCGGGTGGTGCGTCGGCTCCCGCGGAGCCGGATCCCGCCCGCTCCCGCCAGTCCCGCCGGTCCCGCCGGTCCCCGCGCTCCGCCGCCCTGCTCCGGCTCTCCCGGACGTCCGCCGGCACGGGGGCGAAGGCGGCTGGCACGGAGGCCTCGCGCCGCCTGGCCGGGGAACGGCCCGAGGCGGAGCAGAGCGGGCGGGCGGGCGTCGCGACCGCCTGGGTGGCCAGGCGCGACTCTCGCCATCTGTCCTCCGCGGAGGCGAGCCTGCGGCGCGCCTCGTCGACGGCGTCGAGCTTCGCCGAGAGGTATCCGGCGCATCCGGGAACGACCACGGAGAGAAGCGCCGCGCACGTCAGGGTGAGGGTCAGCTGCCTGGACATGCCCATCGCACCTCCTTCGAAAGGCACCGCTCCTGGAGCAGGAGGCGTCCGTCATATGCCCGCTTCCTACGGAAAAAAGCTCAGCGTGAGCAATTGGGTGCATGTAGTTGCACAACCCATACCTGGCATTGAGCGGACGGAACAGAGCCGCGCTCGGTACGCTCGCGGTGTGGCGCATGTGACACGTGGGCAGCTGGACAGGCTGCTTGAGCAGGCACTTATGGCCGATGATCACGAAAACCTCGCCCGGCGGCTCGAAGAGCTGGCGGAGGCGTACGTGTCCGGCGACATATCGCGGGCGGCGGTCCTCGTGCTCGCCGCGGAGGAGTGGCGGCAGGCGGGCAAGCCCGTCCGCGCCCTCCGCTGCTTCCAACTGGCCGTGGACGAGGGCGGCGACGCGGGGGCCGATCCGAGGGCGGGGATCGCCGACACCCTCTTCGAGCTCGAACAGCCGGACGAGGCGCGGAAGGTGATCGAGGAGATCCGGACCGGCGGCGTCTCCCCGGCGACCGCGCTGACGGTCGCGGAGACCCTCGCCGCGTACGGCGAACCGCAGGAGGCCCACGCCTGGGCCACCTGGGGCCTCGGCGACGCGGTTCCGGGCGGGGCGGAACACGCCGCGCTCCTGCGCGTCCGCTACCGCATCCGGGTGGATCTCGGGCTGCCGGAGGACGAGCTGGACGCGCTGCTCGACACCTCGCACTGAGCGCGCCCCGGGACCCGGGGCGCGCTCCGGCTCAGGCCCCGGGACCTCAGGCTTCCGGACGGTGATCCGGCGTACGTCGCCGGATCACCGGAGCCCGGGCACCGCGCCCTGGTGCTCGCTGCGGCGTCCGCTCCGGCTCAGCGGCAGGTCCGACAGGAATCCGTCCAGGATCGGCAGCCGCCGGGCCTCACCGCCACCGCGACCGCCTCCGGCCCCGTCCCCGGCCCGGGGCGGTGCACCGCCGGTGCGCGGGCCGGTCGGCACGACCTCGGCCTCCCGCGCGGCCGTGGCGGGCGGCCTGCCCGTGACGATCTTCCCGCCGGCCCGGCGGGGCAGCGGCATCGGGGCCGGCAGGGCCAGCGCGGTACCGCCCGACAGCACACCGGCGGCGTTCGCGAACGACGGCACCGAGGGCACCGCCGGAGGCGGACCGGCGACGGCCGACGGCGCGCTCGGCAGGCCGGGCAGGTCCGGGGTGGGCGACAGGAACTCCACCCAGACCAGACCGGCGTACCCGGGCATGCCGAAGGGGAGCCCGGGGAAACCGACCCCGGCGGCGACACCGCCCGCATCGGCGACGCTGAGGATCGCGGAGGCGCGGGAGAGCCCGGGCAGACCGGCGTTCCGGGCGAGCAGCTCCAGGGCGGGCAGGGACACGGGCGGCCCCGGCACACGGGCCGCGGGCCGGTACGGCGGGGCGGTGCCGCCGGACGCGGCCGTGCGGCCCGGCGCTCCGGAGGCGCGGGCCGCGGGGCGGTGCGGCCGTTCGGGGTCGCGGGGCGGAGCCGTACGGCCGGCCGGGTCCCGGGGGCGGGCGGGACCGGACGCATTCCGGGAACGCGCGGGATCGGCTGAGTCCCGGGAGCGGGCGGGGTCGGCCGGCGTCCAGGTCCGGCGGGCCGGCCCGTTCCCCCGGGCGCAGGCGTCCCCCTGGGATCCGGCCGTGCGCCGCTCCTCGCAGGGCGCGGCGGAGGCCGGTGCCGGGGCCGCCGCCGTCCATCCCGCGCAGGCCGCCGTGAGCACCGCGGCCAGGACCGCCCGAGCGTTCCGTGATGCGTTCGACACGCCCGCCCCCCTGCGGTTCCCGCCGTGCTCCGTGGTCCGACGAATGCCGAACGTACCCAGCGGGGATCTTCCGGGGAGCGGGCTTGACCGAATGCCGACCAATCCCTTACCGGGTCAGGAGGGCTCCGGGACCGCCACGTCGACCGTGAGGGAGTCGCGGTCGGCGTCGAGGTCCACGAGCACCTCGTCACCGTCCTGGATCTCGCCGGAGAGCACCTTGCGGGCCAGCGTGTCACCGATGGCCGACTGGACCAGCCGGCGCAGCGGGCGCGCGCCGTACATGGGGTCGTAGCCGGTCAGGGCCAGCCAGTCGCGGGCGGCGGGGCAGACGGTGAGCGTGAGCCGCCGGTCGGCCAGCCGCCTGGCGAGGTGCGCCACCTGCAGGTCGACGATCCTGGACAGCTCCTCGCTGCCGAGCGCGTCGAACAGGATCACGTCGTCGAGCCGGTTCAGGAACTCCGGCTTGAACCTGCCCCTGACCGTGTTCATCACGGCCTCGCGCTTGGCGCCGTTCTCCATCGTCGGATCGACCAGGAACTGCGAGCCGAGGTTGGAGGTGAGGATCAGGATCGTGTTGCGGAAGTCGACCGTGCGGCCCTGCCCGTCGGTGAGCCGTCCGTCGTCGAGGACCTGGAGCAGGATGTCGAAGACCTCCGGGTGGGCCTTCTCGACCTCGTCCAGCAGCACCACGGTGTACGGCCTGCGCCGCACGGCCTCGGTGAGCTGGCCGCCCTCCTCGTAGCCCACGTAGCCGGGCGGGGCGCCGACGAGGCGGGCGACGCTGTGCTTCTCCGAGTATTCGCTCATGTCGATGCGGACCATGGCCCGCTCGTCGTCGAACAGGAAGTCCGCCAGCGCCTTGGCCAGCTCGGTCTTGCCGACGCCGGTGGGGCCGAGGAACAGGAAGCCGCCGGTCGGCCGGTCGGGGTCGGCGATGCCCGCGCGGGCGCGCCGGACGGCGTCGGAGACGGCCCGGACGGCGTCGCGCTGGCCGATCAGCCGGGCGCCGATCTCCTCCTCCATGCGCAGCAGCTTGGCGGTCTCGCCCTCCAGCAGGCGGCCCGCCGGGATGCCGGTCCACGAGGCGATGACCTCGGCGATGTCGTCGGGGCCGACCTCCTCCTTGACCATGGCGTGCTCCGGCTGGGCGGCGGTGCTGGCCTCGGCGAGCTCGGCCTCCAGCCGGGGCACCTCGCCGTACATCAACCGGGAGGCGGCCTCGAAGTCGCCGTCGCGCTGGGCGCGCTCGGCGGCGCCGCGGGCCTCGTCGAGCTGCTTCTTCAGGTCGCCGACCCGGTTGAGCCCGGCCTTCTCCCGCTCCCAGCGGGCCACCAGGCCGCTGAGCTCCTCCTTGCGGTCGGCGAGCTCGGCGCGGAGCCGCTCCAGCCGCTGCCGGCTGCTCTCGTCGGTCTCCTTGGCCAGCGCGAGCTCCTCCATCATCATCCGGTCGACGTTCCGCTGGAGCTGGTCGATCTCCACGGGGCGGGAGTCGATCTCCATGCGGAGCCGGGACGCGGCCTCGTCGATGAGGTCGATCGCCTTGTCCGGCAGGAACCGGGAGGTGATGTAGCGGTCGGAGAGCGCGGCGGCTGCCACCAGCGCGCCGTCGGAGATCTGCACCTGGTGGTGGGCCTCGTAGCGGCCCTTGAGGCCGCGCAGGATCGCGATGGTGTCCTCGACCGAGGGCTCGCCCACGTAGACCTGCTGGAAGCGGCGCTCCAGCGCGGGGTCCTTCTCGATGCGCTCGCGGTACTCGTCGAGCGTGGTCGCGCCGATCATCCGCAGCTCGCCGCGGGCCAGCATGGGCTTGAGCATGTTGCCCGCGTCCATGGCGCCCTCGCCGGCGCCCGCGCCGACCATGGTGTGCAGCTCGTCGATGAAGGTGACGACCTGCCCCTCGCTCTGCTTGATCTCGTTGAGCACGGCCTTGAGCCGCTCCTCGAACTCGCCGCGGAACTTGGCGCCCGCGACCATCGCGCTCAGGTCCAGCGCGATCAGGCGCTTGTCCCGGAGGCTGGAGGGCACGTCGCCGGCGACGATCCGCTGGGCCAGGCCCTCCACCACGGCGGTCTTGCCCACGCCGGGCTCGCCGATGAGCACGGGGTTGTTCTTGGTGCGGCGGCTGAGCACCTGCACGACCCGGCGGATCTCCGTGTCCCGGCCGATCACCGGGTCCAGCTTGCCCGCCCGGGCCCGCTCGGTCAGGTCGACGCCGTACTTCTCCAGCGCCTGGTAGGTGTCCTCGGGGGTCGCGCTGGTCACCTTGGCGTGCCCGCGCACCTTCTCGAAGGCCTCCAGCAGCGCGTCCGGAGAGGCCCCGTTCGACCTCAGCAGCTCGGCGACCGGCCCGCCGTCGGTGGCCAGACCGACCAGCAGGTGCTCGGTCGAGACGTACTCGTCCTCCAGGCGGCGGGCCCGCTCGGCGGCGGTGTGCAGCACGGCGAGCAGCTGCCGGGAGCTGGACGGGGCGCCGACCGTCGAGCCCTGCGCCTTCGGCAGCGCCGCCAGCTGCGTCTCGGCCTCGGTGCGCAGCTTCTTCCAGTCGGCGCCGACGGCCTCCAGCAGGGGTACGGCGGTGCCGCCGGTCTGGGCGAGCAGCGAGGTGAACAGGTGGACCGGGGCGACCTCGGGGTTGCCCTCGGCGGCGGCGCGCCGGATGGCGGAGGAGACCGCCTCCTGGCTCTTCTGCGTGAGCTTGTAGTCCATGGCTATGCCTCACTTCGTTCGGCGGCGGAGGGCTGCGCGCTTCCTCGGCGGACAGCGGCGCCCCCGCGCGGGAAGTCCCCCGGGGCAGGTGGTGCGGCTGTCGTCAGGCGGGTGGCAGTTGGTACTGGATCAGGGCGCGGATCGTCGCCACCTCGGCGCGCAGGCGGTGGTTCTCGTCGCGCAGGCGCATGGCCTCGTTCTCGAGGGTGAGGATCCGCTTGATGCCCGCGAGGTTGATGCCCTCCTCCTGGGAGAGCCGCTGGACCTCGCGGAGCATCATGATGTCGCGGGTGGAGTAGAGCCGCCCCCGGCCCGCCGTACGGCCCGGGCTGACCAGGCCGAGGCGGTCGTACTGCCGCAGGGTCTGCGGGTGCAGCCCCGACAGCTGGGCGGCGACCGAGATCACATAGACGGGAGTGTCATCCGACAGATCGAAGTAGTTGGCTTCCATGGGCTACTCGCTTCTGGCCTGTTGGATCAGCTCGGCGCGCGGGTCGCCTGCGGCGACGGCGTCGCGGAACTCCTCCAGGACGCCGCGCGCCTTGTCGTCCAGCTGCTGCGGCACCAGGACCTCGACCGTGGCGAGCAGGTCGCCCTTGGTGCCGTCCTTACGGGTCACACCCCGGCCGCGCACCCGGAAGGTGCGGCCGTTCGGGGTGCCCGGGGGGATGCGCAGGGTGACCGGCATGCCCTTGAGGATCGGCACCTTGATCTCGGCGCCGAGGGCCGCCTCGGTGAAGGTGACCGGCACGGTGATCGTCAGGTTCTCGCCGGAGCGGCCGAAGACCGCGTGCGGCTTGACGTGGATCTGGACGTACAGGTCGCCGGCGGGGCCGCCGTTCTCGCCGGGGGCGCCCTTGCCCTTGAGCTTGATGCGCTGGCCGTCGCCGACCCCGGCCGGGATGCGCGCCTGGATGGTGCGGGTGCTCTTGCCCCGCCCGCTCCCGTCGCACACCGGGCACGGGTCGTCGACCAGCAGGCCGCGGCCCTTGCAGTCGCGGCACGGCTCGGAGAAGGCGAAGTTGCCCAGGTTGCGGCTGGCCGCGCCGGTGCCCTCGCAGGTCGGGCAGACCCGCGGGGTGGTCCCGGCCTTGGCGCCGGTGCCGGCGCACGCCGCGCAGGAGGAGGAGCTGGTGAGCCGGAGCGACACCGTGGTGCCCTCCACCGCCTCGGTGAAGGAGAGCGTGACCTCCGACTCGATGTCCTGGCCGCGGCGGGCCCTGGTGGTCGTCCCGCCGGGGCGGGTGGCGCCGCCCCGGTTGAACAGGCCGCCGAAGATGTCGCCGATGCGCTCTCCGGCGCCCGGCTGCTGGGCGGTGCCGCCGAACAGGTCGCCCAGGTCGAAGGGGAACCCGCCTGCGCGCGTGCCCCCTCCCGCCCCCGCGTAACCGCCGAGGCCCGATCCGAACAGCGCGCGCGCCTCGTCGTACTCCTTGCGGCGCTTGGCGTCGGACAGGACGTCGTAGGCCTCCGAGACCTCCTTGAACTTCGCCTCGGTCTCGGTGCTGCCCTGGTTGGTGTCCGGGTGGTACTGCCTGGCCAGCTTCCGGTACGCCTTCTTGATCTCTTCGGCGGTGGCGGACTTGGGCACACCAAGGACGGCGTAGTAGTCCTTCTCCAGGTAGTCCTTGGTGCTCATCTGTCTTCCTTCTCCAGATATGGGGTGGATCGGTTATTCGGTCGCGTCGGATTCGCCGGGCTCGGCGACCGCGACGCGCGCGGGGCGCAGCACGCGCTCGCCGATCCGGTAACCGGGCTGCAGGATCTCCACGCAGGTCGGCTCGGTGACGTCGGGCGAGTAGCTGTGCATCAGCGCCTCGTGCACCGTCGGGTCGAAGGGCTCGCCCTTGGCGCCGAAGGAGCCCAGCCCCAGCTTCCCGACGGCCGCCTCCAGCGACTCGGCCACCTTCGCGAAACCGCCGGTGAGCTCCCCGTGGTCACGGGCCCGGCCGATGTCGTCGAGGACCGGGAGCAGCTCGGTCAGCGCACCGGCCACCGCCTGCTCCTTGACCGCGATCCGGTCCCGCTCGACCCGCTTGCGGTAGTTGGAGTATTCGGCCTGGAGTCGCTGGAGGTCCGCCGTGCGCTCGGCGAGCTGGACGGCCAGCTCGGTCGAGGCCAGGTCGGGCCCGGAGCCGGCCTGCCCGGACGGGGCGGTCGGCTCGGCCTGCTCGGCCTTGCCGGACCGCTCGCCGTCCGTCTCGCGCGGCTGCCCGGTCTCCGGGTCGATCTTCCGGTTGTCGCGGATCACCGGCTCCTCCCCGGAACCGTTCTCACGCGTGTTCACGGTCGTGCTCCCCTCGGCTTACCGGCCGTCACTTGGCGTCGTTCTCGCGCTTCGGCTCGTCGTCCACGATCTCGGCCTCGACCACGTCGTCGTCGGCCTTCTGCTCGCCGGCGGCGCCTCCGGCGCCCTCGGCGCCCGGGGCGCCGGCCGGGGCCTCGGAGCCCTGCGCCTGGGCGTAGATCGCCGAGCCCATCTTCTGGCTGACCGTGGCGAGCTTCTCCGCGGCGGCGCGGATGGCGGCCGTGTCGGTGCCCTCCAGCGTCTTCTTCAGGTCGGAGACGGCCTCGCCGACCTCGGACTTGATGTCGTCCGGGACCTTGTCGGCGTTGTCGCTGAGGAACTTCTCCGTCTGGTAGACGAGGGAGTCGGCGTTGTTGCGGGTCTCGGCCTCCTCGCGGCGGCGCTTGTCCTCCTCGGCGTAGGACTCGGCCTCGCGCATCATGCGCTCGATGTCGTCCTTCGGCAGCGCGGAGCCGCCGGTGATCGTCATCGTCTGCTCCTTGCCGGTGCCCAGGTCCTTGGCGGAGACGTTGACGATGCCGTTGGCGTCGATGTCGAAGGTGACCTCGATCTGCGGGATGCCGCGCGGCGCCGGGGCGATGCCGGTCAGCTCGAAGGTGGCCAGCTTCTTGTTGTAGGCCGCGATCTCGCGCTCGCCCTGGTAGACCTGGATCTGCACCGACGGCTGGTTGTCCTCGGCCGTGGTGAAGACCTCGGAGCGCTTGGTCGGGATCGTGGTGTTGCGCTCGATGATCTTGGTGAAGATGCCGCCCTTGGTCTCGATGCCCAGCGAGAGCGGGGTCACGTCGAGCAGCAGGACGTCCTTGACCTCGCCCTTGAGCACACCGGCCTGCAGGGCGGCGCCGATGGCGACGACCTCGTCCGGGTTCACGCCCTTGTTGGGCTCCTGGCCGCCGGTCAGCTCCTTGACGAGCTCGGTGACGGCGGGCATGCGGGTCGAGCCGCCGACGAGCACGACGTGCGCGATGTCGGAGACCTTGATCCCGGCGTCCTTGATCACCTGGTGGAACGGGCCCTTGCAGCGCTCGAGCAGGTCGGCGGTGAGCCGCTGGAACTCGGCGCGGGTGAGCTTCTCGTCCAGGTGGAGCGGGCCCTCGGCGGAGGCCGTGATGTAGGGCAGGTTGATGTTGGTCTCGGACTGGCTGGACAGTTCGATCTTGGCCTTCTCCGCCGCCTCGCGCAGGCGCTGCAGGGCCATCTTGTCCTTGGACAGGTCGACGCCGTGGCCGTTCTTGAACCGGTTGACGAGCTCGTCGACGACGCGCTGGTCCCAGTCGTCGCCGCCGAGGTGGTTGTCGCCGCTGGTGGCCTTGACCTCGACGAAGCCGTGGCCGTCCTCCTGGCCGACGTCGAGCAGGGACACGTCGAAGGTGCCGCCGCCGAGGTCGAAGACCAGGATCGTCTGGTCCTTGTCCTTGTCGAGGCCGTAGGCGAGCGCCGCGGCCGTCGGCTCGTTGATGATGCGCAGGACGTTGAGGCCCGCGATGGTGCCGGCCTCCTTGGTGGCCTGCCGCTGGGCGTCGTTGAAGTACGCCGGGACGGTGATCACCGCGTCGGTGATCTTCTCGCCCAGGTAGGCCTCGGCGTCCTGCTTGAGCTTCTGCAGGACGAAGGCGCTGATCTGCTGCGGGGAGAACTTCTTGCCGTCGATCTCCTGGGACCAGTCGGTGCCCATCTCGCGCTTGACCGAGCGGATCGTCCGGTCCACGTTGGTGACGGCCTGCCGCTTGGCGACCTCACCCACCAGGACCTCGCCGTTCTTCGCGAACGCGACCACGGACGGCGTGGTCCGCGACCCCTGCGCGTTGGCGATGACGGTCGGCTCGCCGCCCTCGAGGATCGAGACGACGGAGTTGGTCGTCCCCAGGTCGATACCTACCGCACGTGCCATGAGTACGTCCTTGTAGTCAAAGTTGAGTCGGTCTGACTCATAGTCGGGCAACGCACCGCGTTTGTCAAACGACTTGAGTCTATGTGGCTCAACCTACAAGAGCGTGATGGCATTCCTGGTTACCCGGGAAAAACCGGGTGATTCCTCTCCTTTCGACGGGTGGCGGCGGGTCGACGTTCCCGGGGTCCACCGTACGGCCCGCACGGGAGGGGGCGGAGGGGAGGCGCGGGACCTCCGGACGCCCGGAGGAGACGCGGCCGGAGGCGGTGCGGGCCCCTCCGGGCCGGAGGCGGTGCGGGACCCTCCCGGGCCCCGGGGCGTTCAGCGGGTTCGGGCGCCGTCGACGACCTTCCGCTTGCCCAGGGGCTTCCTGAGCTTGACCGTGGTCGACTTCTGGATGGCGATCTCGATGCAGGCGACGTTCTGCGCCTTGCTGCTCGGGCCCTCCCACAGGGTGACGGTCACCCGCTTGGAGGTCTCCTTCACGGTCACCCGGTCGAGCACGTTGCAGGGCTCCACCCCGGACCACCAGACGACCCGCAGTGTCCGGCCGTTCTTGTACGGCCGGGCCTTCAGCCAGGGGACCCGGCGGGGGTCGTCGGCGTCGCCCGTCGGCTTGACCGGCCTGGGGCCGTGGGTGGGCTCGACCTTGGGGGCGACGGTGCCCGCCACCGGCTGGGAGGGGGCGGTGCCGGTCGCCGCGGAGCCTCCGGGCGAGGAGGCGGTCGCCGCGGAGGGGGCCGGGGAGCCGGTCACCGTCTCGGTGCCGCACCCCATGGACAGAAGCAGGGTTCCCGCCGCGAGCGGGATCGTGATCCTACGCATGCCCCTATGACGGCCCGGCGGGACGGGCGGTTCAGCACCCTTACCGGACCCTTGACAGCCTTCCGCGCCCGAATCAACATGAACAGAACTCATGTTCTCTCGGAGCGGCACCGGTCCGCCGACGACCGCTCCACCGCACGACGGTTCCGGCCCACCCCCACCGGTCCCCGCGGACCGGCCCACCCCCGGGAGAAAACGCATGCGGCTCGCACGTCCGAGAACCCGAACACTGACCCTGCTGCTGACCGCGGCGCTCGGCGTCGCGGTCCCGCCGGCCCCGCCCGTCGCGGCGGGCACCGGCCCGGCGGGGACCGCCGCGACCGCAGAGCCGCCCGGCTACCTGGTCGGCCGGGGAATCTCCGACGTCACCGGAGAGATCGCCGAGGTCGGCATGATGGGCTACTCCAGCTTCGAGCAGAAGGCCTCGGGGCTGCACCAGCGCCAGCGCTCACGCGCGTTCGTCGTCGTCGACCGGGCCACCGGCAGGCGGGTCGCGTACGTCAACGCCGACCTCGCCATGATCTTCGAGGCGGTCCGGCAGCAGGTGATCGCCAGGCTGAAGCAGCGGTACGGCACGCTGTACACCGAGCAGAACGTGCTGCTGTCGGCGACGCACACGCACGCCGGGCCGGGCGGCTTCTCCCACCACCTGGCGTACAACCTGGCGAGCCTGGGCTTCCAGAAGGGCACCTACGGGGCGATCGTGGACGGCATCGTCGAGTCGGTCGCGGAGGCGCACGACGACCTGCGGCCGGGCACCGTCACCCTGGGCAGGGGAGAGCTCACCGACGCCAGCGTGAACCGGTCCCGCGCCGCCTTCGACCGCAACCCCGCGCAGGACAGGGCGGCCTTCCCCGGCGGCATCGACCCGGCGATGACCGTCCTGCGCTTCCGGCAGGGAGGCGCCGACGTCGGCGCGATCAGCTGGTTCGCCACCCACAACACCTCCCTGACCAACGCCAACACCCTGGTCAGCCCGGACAACAAGGGGTACGCGGCCTACCGCTGGGAGCACGACCACGCCGGGGTGCGCTACCTGGACCCGGGGCCGGGTTTCGTCGCGGCGTTCCCCAACACCAACGCCGGCGACATGTCGCCCAACCTGAACCTGAGGCCCGGATCGGGGCCGACCGAGGACGAGTTCGCCAACACCCGGATCATCGGCGAGCGCCAGTTCGCGAAGGCCCGGCAGATCTACGACGGCGCGACGACCCCGGTCACCGGCGGGGTCGACTCCCGGATGCGCTTCGTCGACATGGAGAACGTCGCCGTCGACGGGAGATACACCCCGGACGGCAGGCCCGGCCGCACCTGCACCGCCATGGTCGGCGCGTCCACGCTCGCGGGCAGCACCGAGGACGGCCCGGCGATCCCGGGCTTCCGGGAGGGCATGACGGGCCCCATCGGCCGGATCCTGGCCTCGCTCGACGTCCCTCCGCCGGCCTCGCTGCTGGCCTGCCAGGCGCCCAAGGCGAACCTGGTGCCGACCGGCCTGATCACCGAGCCGGTGCGGGCGACGCCGAACGTCCTGCCGCTGCAGATCCTCAGGATCGGGCAGCTGTACCTGGTGGCGGGCCCCGCCGAGTACACGATCGTCTCCGGCCTGCGGATCCGGCGGTCGGTCGCGGCGGAGCTGGGCGTGCCGCCGGAGAACGTGCTGCTGCAGGGCTACGCCAACGCCTACAGCCAGTACGTGACCACGCCGGAGGAGTACGCGCTGCAGCAGTACGAGGGCGGCTCGACGCTGTACGGCCCGCACACCCTGCCCGCCCACCAGCAGGAGTTCGCCCGGCTCGCCGCCGCGCTGCGGGACGGCGCCCCGGTCGATCCGGGCACGGCTCCGCCCGACCTGTCCGGTGCGCAGTTCACCCTCCAGACGGGCGTGGTCCTCGACAGCGCGCCGCCGTCCACCTCGTTCGGGCAGGTGCTCACCGAGCCCGCCGCCGCCCACCGGCGCGGGGAGACCGTGACGGCCGAGTTCGTCACCGGGCACCCGAAGAACGACCTGCACCGCAACGGGACCTACCTGGAGGTGCAGCGCCTGGTGGACGGGACGTGGCGGCGCCACCTGGACGACGGCGACTGGCACACGAAGTTCCGCTGGACCCGCCTCAATGCCGTCACCGGCACGTCCAAGGCCACCGTCACCTGGGACGTCGCCGCGGACACCCCGCCCGGCACCTACCGCATCGTGCACTTCGGGGACCGGCGGAACCTGCTCGGCAGGGTCACGCCGTTCACCGGCGTCTCCCGGGCGTTCACGGTGTCCTGACCGCGGCCCCCGCGCGCCCCTTGCCGGCCTCCCTCCGCGTCCCCGCCGGCCGCCCCGGGCGGGGACCCGGCAGGGGGCGCCTCCTCCGGGCCGGGAACCCGGCAGGGGCGGTTGCGGGCCGCGTTCCCCGTACCTCCGCCGCCCCGGGCGGGGGCCCGGCGGGGTGCGTTCGGGCCGGGCTCGCCGCACTCCGGCCGGGCCGTACCTCGTAAGCTGGTCGTCCCTGACCCCCTAGGCAAGGTGCGCTGGCATGATCGCGATTCTCGGGACCGGCAAGATGGGCGAGGCGCTGCTGTCCGGGCTGCTCCGGGCGGGGTTCAAGCCGGGCGACGTGATCGCGACCGCCCGGCGCGCCGAGCGGGCCGAGGCGCTCCGGGAGCGGTACGGCGTGCGGGTGCTGTCCAACCCCGAGGCCGCCAAGCACGCCGACACCCTCATCCTGGCGGTCAAGCCGCAGGACATGGGGACGCTGCTGGCGGAGATCGCACCCTGCGTCCCCGCCGACCGCCTGGTGATCTCGGCGGCGGCGGGCATCACGACCGCGTTCGTGGAGACCCGGCTCGGCGGGGAGGTCCCGGTGGTCCGGGTGATGTCCAACACGCCGGTTCTGGTGGACGAGGCGATGAGCGTGATCTCGGGGGGCGCCCACGCCGCCGAGGAGCACCTCAGGCGGGCCGAGGACCTGCTGCGGCCGGTCGGCAAGGTGCTGCGCATCCCCGAGTCCCAGCAGGACGCCGCGACCGCGCTCTCCGGCAGCGGTCCCGCCTACTTCTTCTACCTGGTCGAGGCCATGGTCGACGCGGGCATCCTGCTCGGCATGCCCCGGGCCGCCGCGCTCGACATGGTCACCCAGTCGATCGTCGGCGCCGCGATCATGCTCCGCGACTCGGGCGAGCACCCCGTCATCCTGCGCGAGGCCGTCACCTCCCCGGGCGGGACCACCATCGCGGCCATCGCCGAGCTGGAGCGCCACAGCGTCCGGGCCGCCTTCCTGGCCGCCATCGAGGCGGCCCGGGACCGGGGCCGCGAGCTCGCCGCCGGCTGACCCGGCCGCCGGGTGCCCGGCGAGGGCGGTCCGCCCGTCGTTCAGGCGTCCCGGCGCCGCAGCAGTACCGCCGCGGCGACCAGGGCGACCGCGACCCAGGCGCAGTAGACCCCGAAGCCGGCCCAGGGACCGAGCTGCCCGTCCATGATCTCGATGTGGGTGATCTGGTCGCCGGCGTTGGTGGTGAAGTGGTCGCGCACCGCCGCGCCCCACCCGCCGGGCAGCATGTTGGTCATCTGCGGCAGGACGAAGACCAGGGCGATCACCGCGACGATCGCGCCGGGGGTGTGCCGGATCAGCGCGCCGAGCGCCAGGCCGAAGATCCCGCTCGCCGTGATGAGCAGCGCGGAGCCGGTGACCGCCCGCAGCACGCCGGGGTCGCCGAGCGCGATCCCGGCGTCCCCGAGCACGGCCTGCCCGACGAGGAACGCGGCGAACGACGCGACCAGCGAGACGGTGAGGGCCACCGCCGTGAAGACCGCGACCTTGGCGGTCAGCATCCGCAGGCGGCCGGGCACGGCGAGCAGGGTGGTGCGGATCATGCCGGTGCGGTACTCGCCGCTGATGACCAGGACGCCGAGCGAGGCCACCGCCAGCGAGGCGAACGGGGAGCCCGAGAGGCTGAACATGAGGGCGTCGGCGGGCCCGACCTCCTCGCCCAGGTCGCCGGAGACGGCGGTGAGCAGCACCCCGAACCCGACCATCAGCGCCACGGCCGCCAGCAGGGTCCACAGGGTGGACCGCACCGAGCGGAGCTTGGTCCATTCCGATCGCAACACGCCCGTCATGCCCGCGCTCCCGCGTACTCGGTGCTCTCCTGGGTCAGTTCCATGTACGCCGCCTCCAGGGACGGCGAGACCGGGGTCAGCTCGTGCAGCGCGAGCCCGGCCCCCGCCGCGGCCTCGCCGACGGCCTCGGCACCCAGGCCCGTCACCCGCAGGTGGTCGCCGTGCAGCGCCACCTCCACCCGTCCCGCCGCTTCCGCCGGATACGGTGCTTCCGCCCGCTTGGCCGCGTCCGCCGGATCCGTCGCGCCCCCGGCCCCGCCGAGCACCCGTGCGAGCTCCGGCAGGCGCGGCGCGCGCACCCGGACGTAGGCCTGGGAGCTGCGGCCGATGAACTCCTGCACGCCCGTGTCGGCGATGAGGCGGCCCCTGCCGATGACGACCAGGTGGTCGGCCGTCTGCGCCATCTCGCTCATCAGGTGGCTGGAGACGAACACCGCGCGGCCCTCGGCGGCGAGGTCGCGCATCAGGGTGCGGATCCACAGGATGCCCTCCGGATCGAGCCCGTTGACCGGCTCGTCGAACATCAGGATCTCCGGGTCGCCGAGGAGCGCCGCGGCGATGCCCAGCCGTTGCGACATGCCCAGCGAGAAGCCGCCGACACGGCGGCGCGCCACCGCGGTCAGACCGGTGAGGGCCAGCGCCTCCGCCACCCGGGAGGCCGGGATGCCGTTGCTCTGCGCCAGGCAGAGCAGGTGGTCGCGCGCGCTGCGCCCGCCGTGGACCGCCTTGGCGTCCAGCAGTGCGCCGACCTTGCGCAGCGGGTTCCTCAGTTCGCCGTACGGCGTGCCGTCGACGAGGGCGGTGCCCTCGCTCGGCCGGTCCAGGCCGAGGATCATGCGCATGGTGGTCGACTTGCCGGCGCCGTTGGGCCCGAGGAAGCCGGTCACCCGGCCGCGCCGTACCTTGAACGAGAGCCCGTCCACGGCGACGGTCGAGCCGTACCGCTTGGTGAGCGATCTGACGTTGATCATGTCTTCAGCCTCCCGCCCGCCCGGCCCCGGGTCATCGTGCCGGAGGACGGTCCGCGGACTGGGAGCGCGGTACGACCGGCCCTCTCGGGTAGGACCCTGCTCCTACCGCCCGGGGGTGACCAGGCCCGCCTCGTAGGCGGCGATCACGGCCTGGGCGCGGTCCCGCGCGCCGATCTTGGCGAAGAGGCTCGTGACGTGGTTCTTCACCGTGGACGGCGAGACGGCCAGCCGTTCGGCGATCTCACCGTTGGCGTACCCGCCGGCGATGAGCACGAGCACCTCCCGCTCGCGGTCGGTGAGCGAGGCGAGCGCGCCGGGCGCGGTCGCGGGCAGCGGGCGGGGGCGGGGGGCGCGCACGAACGTGCCGATCAGGCGGGTGAGCAGCCGGGGCGCCACGGCGGCTTCCCCCCGGTGCACGGTCCGCACGCCCTCGACCAGCTCCTCCGGCGAGACGTCCTTGGGCAGGAACCCCGACGCCCCGGCGCGCAGCATCGCCACCACGTACTCGTCCAGGTCGAACGTGCTCAGCCCCAGCACGCGCGTCCCCGGAAGGGCCTCCGTGATCTCCCTGGTGGCCGCGACGCCGTCGGTCCCGGGCATGTGCACGTCCATCAGCACCACCTCGGGCCGCAGGTCGCGGCTGAGCCGTACGGCCTGCGCCCCGTCGGCGGCCTCTCCGACGACGGACATGTCGGACTGGAAACCGAGAATCATGCGGAAGCCGGTGCGTACCACGGCGTGGTCGTCGGCCACCAGGATCGTGATCACGGGTTCTCCTTCGGTGATTCGCGGCTCCAGAGCGCGGAGACCCGGACCGCCGGCTCCCGGGACTCCGGGACCGGGATGCGGGCGTGGACCTGGAAGCCTCCCGAAGGGCGGGGGCCGGTCTGCAGCCGCCCTCCGCACAGCGCCACCCGCTCGGCCATGCCGCCCAGCCCGAAGCCGCCGCCCTGCTGCCCGCCGGCGCGCCGGCCGAGGCCGTCGTCGAGGACCTCGACCTCGACGACGCCGGGCAGGTAGGCGAGCCGGACGCTGACACGGGCGCCGGGCGCGTGCTTGCGCGCGTTGGTGAGGGCCTCCTGCACGATCCGGTAGACGGCGTGGTCCACCGCCGTGGGCAGCGGGACGGCCTCCCCCGCCACCTCCATGCCGACCGGCAGTCCCGCGGTGCGCACCTGTTCGACCAGGGCGGGCAGCGCGGCGGCGCCGGTCCCCGAGTGGTCCTCCGGCTCGCCGTCGTCCTCGACCCGGAGCACGTGCAGGAGCTGCCGCATCTCCGCCATCGCCTCGCGGGCCGTGCGCTCGGCCGTGACCAGCACCTCCTGGGCGCGTTCGGGGTCGGAGGCCATGGTGGTGCGGCCGGCGCCGACCAGCACGTTGATCGTGGTGATGTGGTGGGCGACGACGTCGTGCAGCTCCCGGGCGATGCGGCGGCGCTCGGCGCGCACCGCGGACTCGGCCACCTGCTGCTGCCGGCGCTCGCGCAGCTCGCTCCGGAGCCGGAAGAACGCGCCCGTGCCGGTGAACAGCAGGGGCAGGAGCACCGGGACGGAGGAGTGGTAGAGCGGCCCCGGCATCGTCTTCAGGGCCAGCAGCGCGTACATGAGCACGGTGGCCGCGGAGATGCCCCAGGCCGCTCTGCCCGCCGCGTAGCGGCCCAGGCCGTAGAGGCCGATCGTGCTGGGCAGGGTGGCGGGATCGCCCAGGCCGAGCAGGACGTAGAGCAGGTCGAGGGCGAGAGTGGCGAGGGCGACCGCGATCGGGCGGCCGCGTCGCAGGAGGAGGAGGGCGGCGCCGACGACGGAGATCGCGAGGGCGGGGGCCCGGCCGGGGCCGCCCGCGGGGAAGAGGGCCAGGGTCGCGGTCACGTCGGCCGCGCACACGCCGGCCGCCAGCAGGCCGTCGAATATCCGGGAGCGTCCCAGGGTCCGCCATACCTCCCGCACACCCCGCAAACGCATGGCACGACAGTACGGCATGTCACGATACGGACGAATGATCCCGGTCGGGACGGCCAGGAGGACCGGGACGGCCAGGAGGACCGGGACGGCCAGGAGGACCGGGACGGCCAGGAGGATCGGGGCGGCCCGGGAGGATCGGGGCGGCCCGGGAGGACCGGGAGCGCGTCGGAGGCGGCCCGCCCCGCGAGGGCGGCGGGACGGCGGCCGTGCGGTAACGTCGCCCCCATCGCCGACGGCGCCGACGGCACAGCCGGCGCCGACGCCCGGGGAACGAGCCGAGGAGGATGCGGATGAGCCGGTCCGTGCGGGTCGTCTGGGAGGACGCGCTCACCGCCTACGACTTCGGCCCCGGGCACCCGCTCGCGCCGGTCCGGGTCGAGCTGACCATGGCGCTGGCCCGGGAGCTGGGCGTGCTCGACGCGGTCGAGCTGGTCGGCTGCGCGCCCGCCACCGACGACGAGCTGGCCCTGGTCCACCGGCGCGACTACATCGAGGCGGTCCGGCGGGTCTCGGCGACCGGGCGGCCCGACCGCGCCGCCGGGCTGGGCACCGAGGACAACCCCGCCTTCGCCGGGGTGCACGAGGCCTCCGCGCTCATCGCCGGGGCCACGCTGGCCGCGGCCCGCGCGGTGTGGACGGGGGAGGCCGAGCACGCGGCGAACGTCGCGGGCGGGCTGCACCACGCGATGCCGGGCACGGCGAGCGGCTTCTGCGTCTACAACGACCCGGCGGTGGCCATCGGCTGGCTGCTGTCCCAGGGCGCCTCCAGGGTCGCCTACGTGGACGTGGACGTGCACCACGGGGACGGCGTCCAGGCGATGTTCCACGACGACCCCAGGGTGCTCACCGTCAGCCTGCACGAGAGCCCCCGGACCCTCTTCCCGGGCACGGGCTTCCCGCACGAGATCGGGGCGGAGGGCACCGCGGTCAACGTGGCGCTGCCGGCCGGCTGCGGCGACGGCGGCTGGCTGCGCGCCTTCCACGCGGTGGTCCCGCCGCTGCTGCGGGAGTTCGCCCCGGAGGTCCTGGTCACCCAGCACGGCTGCGACAGCCACGCGCTGGACCCGCTGGCCCACCTGATACTCAGCCTGGACGGTCAGCGGACCGCCTACGCGGCGCTGCACGAGCTGGCCCACGAGACCGCGGGCGGCCGGTGGATCGTGACCGGCGGCGGCGGGTACGAACTGGTCCAGGTGGTGCCCCGGGCGTGGACCCACCTGCTGGCCGAGGTGTCCGGCCACCCGCTCGACCCGGCCACCGCCACCCCCCAGGGCTGGCGGCAGCTGGTGCGGGAGCGGACCGGCGAGACGCCGCCGCTGTCCATGACCGACGGCAGGAAACCGGAATTCATCGACCTGTCCGCCGGTTATGACCCGGCAGACCCGGTCGACCGGGCGATCCTGGCGACCAGGAACGCCGTGTTCCCCTTCCACGGACTGGACCCGATCCCGTGACCCTGCACTCCGAACCGACCCCGAACCCCGGATCGCGGGACGACCTCCGCGAGCACCTCGTCCGCACCCGGATCGCCGGCGACGTGGCGACCAGCCGGGAGAACAACCTCGACCACTACCGGTCGCTGGCCAACCGGGACCCGCACCACATGTTCGGGCTCACCCTGGGCGAGGGCTGGTCGTACCGGGACGTCCTGGACCTGATGGCCAAGTCGGCCGGGGTCGTGGCCGATCCGGCCCACCGGGAGGGCCTGGACACCATCGACCCGGACCGCACGATCGACGCCGTCGAGGCGATGGGCGACGTGATCGCCGGGGTGCTCCGGAACGCCGGGGCGCGGATCCTGGTGGCCACCGGCCACCCCACCGGCCTGCTCACCGTCCACCTGGCGCTGGCCAGGCTGGCGCGGGGGTGCGGGGCGACGCTGCTGACCCCCGCCGAGGACTGGTCCTACACCGGCCCCCGCTTCGGGCGCAGGCGCAAGATCCGCTATCTCGACGACGTCGCCATGCTGGACGACAGGGGGGCCTTCGTGCACACCCACGACCCGGCGCCGATGGAGGCGATGATCGAGGAGATGGGGCAGGAGCTCCCCGACCTGGTGATCGCCGACCACGGGTGGGCCGGTGCCGCGGGGGAGGCGGGGATCCCGACGGTGGGATTCGCCGACAGCAACGACCCGGCGCTCTTCGTCGGCGAGGCGGAGGGCAAGATCGCGGTCACCGTGCCGCTCGATGACAACGTGCTGCCGAGGCACTACGCTCCGCTGACCGCGCATCTGGTCGCGAGGGTCACGAGCGCCCTCTGAGGCGGGCGTGACGCCGGATCCGGCCGTCCTTATACCGGCTTTTCGCGCCTGCATTCCATGGGGCTCGCCGATCCTTTGCCAACTTTTCGGCGACGGTGGGCGACTCTTATGAGAGACGGCTGGCCCGTTCCAAGATCGGATCTGAGGGTAGGGTCCGGCTGCTGGCCAGCGAGTTTCTCCATTCCGCTGACGTGGGACTGCGAACGTTGGGAAAATAGGGGGTTTGCGTGTTCGGAGTCCCGACTTACGCTGACGGCAGTAGACGTGCGTGAGCGATGGCACCAGTGGGGATAACCCGGAAACACGTGCGGAAGAGGCGTCCGATGGGTGCAGGCGAAAGACCTCTCAGCGAGGTGAAGTTCCTGACGGTGGCCGAGGTGGCCACGGTCATGAGGGTGTCCAAGATGACGGTGTACCGGCTCGTGCACTCGGGTGAGCTGCCGGCCATCCGGGTCGGCCGGTCCTTCAGAGTGCCGGAGCAGGCGGTGCACGACTATCTCCGGGACGCGTACATCGAGGCCGGTTGAAGCGACCGTGGGCCCGTGCCCCCCGGGTGAACCCGGTGGAGGGGCGGGCCCGCGCCTCCCCGGATGCGTCCCGGGCGCGGTCCGGAAGGCCGGCCGGGGCCGGGATCCCCGGTCCCGCGACCCCGGGGCGACGGCCGTGACACGGCGGTGCGAGGGCCGCGCCGCGGGTTCCGGCGCCCGGGACCCCGGGCCTGCGGGCGATCCACCGCCGATCGCCGGTAGTCTGTTGACCCGGTGTGCGCCCGCACGCCGGTTTGCAATTCGGCTACCAGCTACCTGGGGGTCCCGTGGGCTCTGTCATCAAGAAGCGTCGTAAGCGCATGGCGAAGAAGAAGCACCGCAAGCTTCTCAAGAAGACCCGTATCCAGCGGCGTAACAAGAAGTAGCAACGCGGACCTGCGAGGCGTCGATGACCCACACCGTGCTTGTCACCGGGGTCTCGCGCCACATCGGCGCCCGAGTGGCGAGCGTTCTCGCGGCTGACCCGGACATCGACCGGGTCATCGGAGTAGACACGGTGCCGCCGCCTTCGCTCTCACGTGATGGCGGCGTACCTCTCGGCCGGACGGAGTTCGTCCGCGTCGATCTGCGCAGCCCCGACATCGCCCAGGTGATCGCGGCCGCCGACATCGACACCGTCGTCCACGTGGGCCTGGTGAGCTCTCCCCCGAGGAGCGGCGGCCGTGCGCTCATGAAGGAGCACAACGTCATCGGCACCATGCAACTGCTCGGTGCCTGTCAGCGGTCCGCGACGGTCCGTCGAGTCGTCGTGCGCTCGACCACGGCCGTGTACGGCTCGTCGCCCCGGGACCCGGCCGTCTTCACCGAGGACGCCGAGCCGGCCGAGCCGCCCGTCCACGGGTACGCCAAGGACGCCGTCGAGGTCGAGGGATACGTCCGCGGCTTCGCCAGGCGGCGCCGGGACGTGACCGTGTCGATGCTCAGGTTCGCCAACTTCATGGGTCCGGGCGTCGACTCGCCGCTGACCCGCTACTTCTCTCAGCCGGTGCTGCCGACCGTGCTGGGCTTCGACCCGCGGCTGCAGTTCGTCCACGAGGACGACGCGGTCGAGGTGCTGCGCCGGATGGCGACGGAGGACCACCCCGGCACGTTCAACGCCGCCGGAGACGGGGTGCTGCTCCTGTCGCAGTGCCTGCGGCGGGCCGGGCTGCTCTCGGTGCCGGTCCCGCCCCCGGCCTTCGGCCTGCTCGGCGACCTCGCCAGGAGCGCGGGGCTGGTGAACTTCTCCCCCGAACAGCTCCGGCTCATGTGCCACGGCCGCGCGGTGGACGGTGCGAGGCTGGCCGCGACACTCGGGTGGCGGCCCAAGTTCTCCACGGGCGCCGCCTTCGAGGACTTCCTGCGCACCCGGCGCCCGGGTGGCGGGCTCCCCGCCGCCGCCATGGACGTGCTCTCCCGTATGGTGGCGAGATGAGCGAGACGGCGGGCAGGACCGGCGGACCGCACGGCGAGCCGCACGAGGCGCAGGTCATCCCCATCTCCCGGGGCCGCTCCCGCTCCGATCACGAGCCGCCTCGGGATCACCCCGATCGCGAGCCGCCTCGGGATCACCCCGATCGCGAGCCGCCTCGGGACCGCTCCGATCACGGGCCGCGGCGGGATCCCGGCGGCGGGCCGTACGCCTCCGGTGACGACCGCGGCCTGTGGGGCGACGGCGGGGACGACGGGGACCGGCGCCTGGCCGAGCTGCTGGCGTTCCTGCGGCGCCGCCTCACCGGGCAGTACGAGGTCGACGAGTTCGGCTTCGACGCCGAGCTGACCGACAAGGTGCTGCTGGAGCTGATCCGCCCGCTCTACCGCCACTGGTTCCGCGTCGAGACGGTCGGCGCCGAGAACGTTCCAGGCGACTCGGGCGCGCTCGTGGTCGCCAACCACTCGGGCACGATCCCGGTCGACGCGCTCATGCTCCAGGTGGCCCTGCACGACGACCACCCCGACCGGCGGGCGATCCGCCTGCTCGGTGCGGACCTGGTCTACCGGCTCCCGCTGCTCGGGCACCTGTCTCGCAAGACCGGTCACACGCTGGCCTGCCGCGAGGACGCCGACCGGCTCCTGCGCAAGGGCGAGCTCGTGGGGGTCTTCCCGGAGGGCTTCAAGGGCGTCGGCAAGCCGTTCTCCGAGCGCTACCGGCTCCAGCGCTTCGGCCGGGGCGGGTTCGTCGCCTCGGCGATCCGGGCCGGGGTCCCGATCGTGCCCTGCGCGATCGTGGGGGCCGAGGAGATCTATCCGAAGATCGGCGACCTGCGCTTCCTGGCCAGGGCGCTCGGCCTGCCGTACCTGCCGATCACCCCGCTGTTCCCCTGGTTCGGGCCGCTGGGCCTGGTCCCGCTCCCGTCCAAGTGGCTGATCGGCTTCGGTGAGCCCATCCGGACCGACGAGTACGCCCCCGGCGACGCCGACGACCCGATGCTGGTCTTCAACCTCACCGACCAGGTGCGCGAGGTCGTCCAGCAGCAGCTGAACGAGCTCCGCCTCCGGCGGGGCCACGCCTTCCCCCCCTTCCTCTGACCGGTCCGCCCGCGCGCTCCGGCGGGGAGGACGTCCGGCCCCCGCCTGCGCCTCCGCGGGCGGAACGAGCCGTGATTTTTATTAGGCATGGCGTCTAACAACGGGTGCTTTCGACCGATATGGTGTGCTCAGCAGAGAACCCTGGACGTTGGGAGGGGCCATGGCCGCACGCCGTACCGCGACGAGGGCCGCACTCGCCGGGCTGGCCGTGGGGGTGGCGCTGGGCGCGGCCGGGCGGCGCCGGAGCCGGGAACGGTCCGAGGCGGCGCTCGGCGGGCACCGCGGACGGCCGGTCACCGTCACCGTCGACGACGGCGTCCAGCTCGCGGTCGACATCGAGGAGGCCGGGTCCCCGGAGTTCGCCGTGGTGTTCGCGCACGGCTGGACCATGAACCGGCACTGCTGGCACTTCCAGCGGGAGGCCTTCAAGGGCCGGGGCACCCTGGTCTTCTACGACCAGCGGGGCCACGGCGGCTCCGCGGCCGGGGCGCCCGGCGCCTGCACGATCGACCGGCTCGGCGACGACCTGGCCGCGGTGATCGAGCGGGCCGTCCCCGAGGGGCTGCCGGTGGTGCTGGTCGGGCACTCCATGGGCGGTATGACGATCATGGCCTTCGCGGAGCGGCACCCCGGGCTGCTCGCCTCGCGGGTGGCGGGGGTGGCGCTGCTCAGCACCTCGTCGGGGCGGCTGCGGGAGAGCACGTTCGGGCTGCCCGGCCCGGTCGGCCGGCTCGCCCCCGTCGTCACCCCGATCGTGTTCGACCGCCTGCGCGCCCGCGCGGAGCTCATCGACCGCAGCGTCGCCCTCAGGACGCGCACCAACCTGCCGGTGACCCGCTACGTCGCGTTCGGCCCCGGTGCGCGCCGCGACCACGTGCGGTTCGTCACCGAGATGGTCGCCACCACGCCGACCGAGGTCATGGTCGGCTTCTTCAACGACTTCCTCGTCCACGACAAGAGCGGGGCGCTGGCCGCGCTCGGCTCGGTGGAGACCCTCGTCATGGTCGGCGCGCGCGACCGCCTGACGCCGAAGGTGCACAGCCACCGCATCGCCGAGGCCGTGCCGGGGGCCCGGCTCCAGATCGTCCCCGGCGCCGGCCACATGATCGGGCTGGAGCGGCCCGAGGTCGTGAACGCGGCCCTGTCGGGCCTGTTCGACCGGGCCCTGCGCCGCGCGGCGGGCCGGGCCCGGGACGAGGCGGGTACGGGCTGACCCCGGGCGCGGTGCGTTCCGGGGTCACGGGCCGACGCGAGTCCTGCGGGGCTGTGGGTTGACATGCGTCCTGAGGCCTTGGGCCGACGCGACGCTCCGCGAGCGCGGGAGGGCGTCAGGACGAGCGGTAGTGGCGGCGCAGGGCGATGGCGGCGGCCACGCCGCCCGCCACCGCACCGGCCCCGGCGGCGATGGGCAGGCCGATCATCGTGGCCCTACGCCCGGTACGGAAGTCCTTGATGTCCCATTCGTTCTCCCGGGCGTGGTCACGGAGCTCCCCGTCGGGGTTGATCGCGACGGCGTGGCCGACCAGGGAGAGCAGCGGCAGGTCGTTGGCCGAGTCGCTGTAGGCGAAACAGCGGCTCAGGTCGAGGCCCTCCCTGCGGGCCAGGGCCCGTACGGCCTCCGCCTTGGCGGGACCGTGCAGCAGGTCGCCGACCAGCCGGCCGGTGTAGACGCCGTCCACGGTCTCGGAGACGGTGCCGAGAGCGCCGGTGAGGCCGAGGCGCTGGGCGATGACCCGGGCGAGCTCGATCGGGGTGGCGGTCACCAGCCAGACGCGCTGGCCGGCGTCCAGGTGGCTCTGCGCGAGGGCGCGGGTGCCGGGCCAGATGCGGTCGGCCATCGCCTCGTCGTAGATCTCCTCGCCGAGGCGGACGATGTCCTCCACCCTGCTGCCCGCGACGAACGCCAGCGCGGTCTCCCGGGCCTCGGCGATGTGCTCGGGGTTCTCGTCGCCGCGGACGCGGAACACCGCCTGCCCGAGCGCGAACCTCACCAGGTCCTTGGTCGTGAACAGCCCGCGCGAGGCCAGGCCCCGGGCGAAGTGGTAGATCGAGGCGCCGCGCATCATGGTGTTGTCGACGTCGAAGAAGGCGGCGGCGGTCGGATCCGGCTCGGCCATCGGCAGGGCGACGGCCGCCGCGGCCGCCACCTCTCCGGCCGTCTCCGCCGCGCTCCGCCGTCGTATCAGCCGCTTCATAGCAACTCAGCTTAACCGCAGCACACCGGTGCGGCCCGGCTACGCCGGGCCGGACGGCGGCGTTTCACCGGCCGGTCACCCGGGCGGTGCCAGGCCTTCGATGTAGTTCAGGTAGCCGTTGGCCCTGCGCTGGTCCTCCTCGTCCATCTTGGGGAGCATCCCCTCGATCTGGTCGCGCTGCTTGCGGACGAAGCGTTCGAGGTCGCCGGTGACCTCCTCGGCGTCCTCCGCGTCGCGGCGCCGTACCCGGGTCAGGGAGGTGACCGCCGAGCGGGTGGTGTCCTCCATCGCCTGGAGGGTCTGCCCGACCAGGTTCTCCCCTCCCTGGGCCGCGGAGCCGAGCAGCGCCTCGACCTCGTCGGCGCGGGTCGAGGCGGACTGCAGACCGCGGTCGGCCCGTTCGGCGTCGTCGGTGCTCAGCCGGAGGAGGGTGTTCTCGGCGGCGCGCTTGAGCGGGTAGAGCGTGTCGCCGGGCACCGACCCGTAGGTGGTCAGGCCGGTGGTCACCATGCCCACGGCCAGCGCGGCGCTCAGCAGCTGCGGGAGCAGCCGGACGCGCGGCGCCCGCCGGGCGCGCCGTACCGGGACCGGCTCGGGGAGGGGATCCCGGCCGGGGGAGGCGTGCACGAGCCGGTCGCGGAGCTCGGCCCTGAACTCCGGCCGGGGGGAGGCGCCCCCAATCCGGGTGCCGAGCCCCGACACGCGGTGCCGGGCGCGCGCCCGGGATCTCCGTGAGATCCCGGGCAGCCACTTACCCATGAACGCTCCCTGCCGCCCCCGGAAGATGACCCATCGCTCATCTGCCTAACGACGGCCTGGCGGGGCGGGTTACGCGGCGTCCCGGGACGGGCGTCGACGGGTCCGCCGTCACGGGCGTCCTCAGCCGAGGTCCGCGGGGAGCGCCCGGGCGAGCGCCCGGATCGCACGGAACTGCAGGGCCTTGATGGCGCCGCTCTTCTTGCCCATGATCAGGGCGGTCTCGGCCAGGGACATGCCGTGCAGGAACCGCAGGACCACGCATTCCTGCTGCTCGGGCCGGAGCGCGCGGACGGCGCGGAGCACCCGGTCGTTGACCATCGCGGTGACGACGGCGTTCTCCGGGATGTGCGGGCCGTCGAGCGGGGTCTCGAACACGTCGGCCGTGGTGACCTCGAGCCGGTAGCGGCCCGACTTGAAATGATCGGTGACGAGGTTTCTGGCGATGGTCACGAGCCAGGCCCCGAAGTCACGTCCTTGCCAAGTGAAGTCGGCGATTCGGCGAAGCGCGCGGAGGAAGGTCTCGCTCGTGAGATCCTCGGCGAGCGGGTGGGATCCGACCCGGAGATAGATATAGCGGTAGACCAGGTCAAGATAGCGGTCGTAGAGCGTGCCGAACGCCTCCGTGTCTCCTGTCTTGGCGCGCAGGACGAGTCTTCTCAGTTCCTCGGAGGCGTCCTCGCGTACGGCGGGATCGTTGTTGCGGACAGGCTGGGCCACCCCGGTGACGGTCGGGAGGGGCCCGGCTAATGGCCACGTGTCTGGCATCCGGTATCCCTGGGGAGGAAGGGTGCGGCGTGCCCGCCCACTCTAGGAATCATCAGGAAATTCCACAATCCACTTCGTACCGTCGTGACTGGCGGTAATCGCCGTATACGGTGTGGGGCCGGTCTTCCTCGCAGGACCGGTCCAGGTAGCCGGGCACGGGCCCGGCTACCGGTCGAAGGGTAATGTCCGGCAGCATTGGAGACACCATGGAAGTCCTCGTCGCTGTCATCGCGCTCGCCGGAGCCCTGCTCGCCGCCATCGCCACGGGCGCCCTCGCCAACCGGCTCCGCACCGAGCCCGCCGGATGGCTGATCGCCTGGAGCGTCGCCACGGCGGCGCTGTGCGTGTCACTGGGAGTGATGGCCGCAGGCCACCTCCTGGGGTTCGGGGCGCTCACGTTCCGCGTCTACCAGCTGACGGGGTCGCTGCTGGCGCCGCTGTGGCTGGCCGTCGGCGTCATCCAGCTCCTGGCCCGCAAGCCCGCCGCGAAGTTCGGCTCCTGGCTGCCGGGAGCCGGGCTCACCGCCGTCGGGCTGGTGATCCTGCTGGTGGACCCCGTCCGGAACGAGAAGGACTTCGCCAAGACCCTCCCGGTCACGGCCGTCCACTGGAACCCCCCGCCCTCCTACCTGCTCATGGCCGTCCAGGCCTTCGTGGCGGTGGTCCTGCTGGCCGGTCTGGTGGTCGCGGTCCTGCGCTGGCGCAACGGCGACGACTACGACACCGACAACATGCACGCGCTCGGCGTCCTCGCCCCCACCGGGCTGGCCCTCGTCGGGGCATGCGCCTTCGGGGCACCGGGGACGCTCATCGTGCTGCTGCACCTGCTGGCCGCCGCGGCCGTCTGGTACGCCGTGCTCCGCCCGCTCGCGCCGTACGACGACGAGGACGACGACGACTTCGAGGAGGACGACTGGGAGGACCGGCGCCCGAGGCTCGCGCCTCCCCGGGACGTCCAGGTCGCGGGCCGCCGTACGGCCCCCGGGCAGCCGACCGGCGCGGCGCCGGTCCAGCTGCCCGGCGCCGCTCCCGCTCCCGCTCCCGGCGCCGCGTCCGGTCAGCCCTCGCGCCGGTCGGGTCTCGGCGACCTCGTCGCGGAGTACCGCGCGGGCGAGCAGGACGTGGACTACGCGGCCCGGATGCGTCAGCCCGGCCAGCCCGGCCAGGCCCACGACGATCCGTTCGGCGGCCCCGCCACCGGCACCTTCATGGCCGGCGAGTACGGCATGCCGCTCACGGGCCAGCCGCCGGCCGACCACGACTACACCCAGCCGCCCCCCAGGACCGGCCAGTTCGGCATGCCTCCGGCCACCGGTCCGACGACGGGCGAGTTCGGCATGCCGCCGGCCGCCGGTCCGGCGACGGGCGAGTACAGCATCCCCCTCAACGAGTTCGGCGGGCACGCGCCCTCCCACGGGGTGCAGGACAGGGCCTCGCGCCCGATGCCCGCGGAGGAGGCGTTCGGCGCCCGCAGCCCGATGTCCGCGGAGGAGGCGTTCGGCGCCCCGGCCGCCCCGGTCGGCGCGCCCGGCCCGGCCCGCTCGGGCGCGGCTCCGGGGACGCCCCCGCTCCCGGACGACCGCGTCCGCGTCTCGCCGAGCATCTTCGGCCTGCTCACCGTGTTCACGCTGATCGACGGCACCGGCGAGGCGTTCGACCGGCTGGCCGAGGAGACCGTGGAGATCGTGCGCGGGAGCGAGCCCGACACCCTGATCTACGCCTGCCACTCGGTGAAGTCCGCCCCGCTCCAGCGCATCGTCTACGAGCTCTACCGCGACGAGGTGGCCTACCGGGAGCACCAGAGCCAGCCCCACGTGGAGCGGTTCGTCGCCGAGCGGCAGGCCATGGTGCTCGCCACCAACGTCATCGAGCTCAACGTGAACGCCGCGAAGGTGATCCCGCTCCCGACCGCCTTCAGGATCTGAGCGCGGCGCGCAGGCGGTCCTCGTCGACGCGCCAGAAATCGTGCTGGACGCCGTCGACCAGGGTGACCGGGATCATCTCCCAGTATTTCGCGTGGTCCTCCGCGGAGGCCGTGATGTCGCGCTCCTCCCAGGGAACGCCCAGCTCCCCGGCGACCCGCTCGATGACGGCCCGCGCGTCGTCGCACAGGTGACATCCGGGCTTGCCGAGCAGCGTGATGCGGTGATCCTGCGGTGCCATGCGATCACGCTAACCGATCGCGGCCCCCGAGCCGCGACGCGCGGCGTCGCCATGTGACTGTCGGCTTGGCCACACCGGACGCTCTCACTTTGTGCATCGGTTCACAAAGGGACTAACCTGGATGACAGTGGCCTCACCTCGTCATCCGTCGCGTCCGGGCCGCGCCGGCCGCCTGTCCCCTGGAGCTCCGGCACGTGATCCGCCGTCCGTCCCAACCTCGTGAGCGTGGCATACCCGAGGCGACCGTCGCCCGGCTGCCGCTCTACCTGCGGGCGCTCAACGGCATGGCCGAGCGGGGACTGGCGACCGTGAGCTCGGAGGACCTGGCCGCCGCCGCCGGGGTGAACTCGGCGAAGCTCCGCAAGGACCTGTCGCACCTGGGCTCCTACGGCACGCGCGGGGTCGGCTACGACGTCGAATACCTCATCTACCAGATCTCCCGCGAGCTGGGCCTGACCCAGGACTGGGCCGTCGCCATCGTCGGGGTCGGCAACCTCGGCCGGGCGCTCGCCAACTACGGGGGTTTCGTCTCCCGCGGATTCCGGGTCGCCGCGCTCCTGGACGCCGACCCCGAAGTGGTGGGCGACCACATCGCGGGGTTGAATGTGGAGCACATCGACGAGCTGGAAACCGTGATAAGGCTGCGGGGAGTGTCGATCGTGGTGCTCGCGACGCCTGCCGCGGCGGCCCAGCAGGTGGCCGACAGGGTCGTCGCCGCGGGGGTGACCAGCATCTTGAACTTCGCCCCCGTCGTGCTTTCCGTGCCTGAAGGGGTCGATATCCGTAAGGTCGACCTGTCGATCGAACTGCAGATCCTCGCGTTCCACGAGCAGCGCAAGATGGATCGGATGACTGGGGGGCCCGCGATGGCCGACGAATGGCCCGAGGCGGTGGACCTGTGACTTCACAGAGGACGAGAGAGTGCCGCCGCGGGCGGGACCTGACCGGCCGGTACGGCCTGCCCGCGGACGCGGACCGTCCGTCGCCGCGGGGGAGGCGCTCATGAGCATCCTCGTCGTCGGCCTGAGCCACCGGACGGCGCCCGTGGCGCTCCTGGAGCGGGTCTCCGTCTCGGGGGACGCGCTGGCCAAGCTGCTCCACGACGTCCAGCGGAGCGAATGCGTCGCGGAGGCCATGATTGTCTCGACCTGCAACCGGGTCGAGGTCTACGCCGTCGTGGACCGGTTCCACGCGGTGGTGAGCGAGGTCACCGCGCTGCTGGCCGTGCACTCCGGCGTGCCCGTGGAGCAGCTCGTCCCCCATCTGTACGTGCACTACGAGGACCGGGCCGTCGAGCACCTGTTCTCGGTCGCCGCGGGTCTGGACTCGATGGTGGTCGGCGAGGGGCAGATCCTCGGCCAGGTCCGCCAGGCGCTCAGGCTCGCCCAGGACGAGGGGACGCTCGGCCCGACGCTCAACGAGCTCGTCCAGCAGGCGCTGCGGGTGGGCAAGCGGTCGCACGCGGAGACGGGCATCGACCGCGCGGGCGCGTCCCTCGTCGGCGTGGGACTGCGCCTCGCCGAGCGCGCGCTCGGCCCGATCCAGGGCCTGCGCGCCCTGGTGGTCGGCGCCGGCTCGATGAGCGCCCTGTCCGCCGCGACCCTCCAGCGGGCGGGCGTCACCGACATCGTGGTGGTCAACCGGACCCACGAGCGCGCCGTACGGCTGGCGCAGACGGTCGGCGGCCGGGCCGCGGAGTTCGCCGGCCTGGCCGCCGAGCTCGCCGCGGCCGACCTGGTCGTCTCCTGCACCGGGGCCACCGACGTGGTCGTCACCGCGGACATGGTGACCCCCCGGCGGATGTTCCTGCTGGACCTCGCGCTCCCGCACGACGTGGACCCCGCCGTGCGGCGGCTGCCCGGTGTCACGCTCGTCGACCTGGAGTCCATGCAGAACGGCGAGATCGCCGGCGTCGACGACGACGGCCGGACCGAGGCGGTCGCCGCGGTGCGCGCGATCGTCGCCGAGGAGGTCGCAGCCTACCTGAGCGCCGAGCGGGCCGCGCGCGTGACCCCGACCGTGGTCGCGCTGCGGAGCAAGGCGGCCGACGTGGTCGAGGCGGAGCTCGGGCGGCTCGCCTCCCGGGTGCCGGAGATCGAGGGCCGGGTCCGCGACGAGGTCGCGCAGACGGTCAGGCGCGTGGTCGACAAACTGCTCCACGAGCCCACCGTGCGTGTCAAACAGCTCGCGGCGTCGTCGGCGGGCGATCATTATGCGGAAGCGTTGCGCGAGCTGTTCAACCTGGACCCGAAGGTGCCCGACGCGGTGAGACGCGTCGAGACGATCGACATGGAGGTGGACCGATGACGGGCCCCCTGAGACTGGGGACGCGTCGGAGCCTCATGGCGACGACGCAGTCCGGACTGGTGGCCGCACGGCTGACCGAGTTGACCGGCCGCGCCGTGGAGCTCGTCGGCGTGACCACCTACGGCGACGTGACCAAGGGCGACCTGGCCCAGATGGGCGGGACCGGGGTCTTCGTCAGCGCGCTGCGCGACAAGCTGATCGACGGCGAGGTCGACTTCGCGGTGCACTCGCTGAAGGACCTGCCCACGACCCCCGACCCGCGCATCGCCCTGGCCGCGATCCCGCCGCGCGACGACCACCGCGACGCGCTGGTCGCCGGGGCGAAGCTGGCGGACCTGCCGCCGGGCTCGAAGGTCGGGACCGGCTCGCCGCGCCGGATCGCCCAGCTCCGGGCGCTCCGCCCCGACCTGGAGTACGTCTCGATCCGCGGCAACGCCGACACCCGGATCGGCAAGGTCGCCTCCGGTGAGCTGCAGGGCGTCGTGCTGGCCGCGGCGGGACTCCGCAGGCTGGGCCGGGAGGCCGAGATCGCGCAGATCTTCGAGGTCGACGAGATGCTCCCCGCCCCCGGGCAGGGCGCGCTGGCCGTGGAGGCCCGGGCCGACCGGGCCGACCTGGTCGAGCTGCTGGGCGTGCTCGACGACGCCGCCACGCGCGCCGCCGTGACCGCCGAGCGGGCCGTGCTGAACGCCCTGGAGGCGGGGTGCGCCGCTCCGGTGGGTGCGCATTCGGTCGTCACCGGGCAGGATCTGAACCTGACCGCGGCCGTCATCGCCATCGATGGCGGCCGCGCGGTCCGCAAGTCCACCGCCGGTTCCTCTTCGACGGCCATGGATCTCGGTCGCGCCCTCGCGACCGAGATGATCGCCGAAGGGGCCGGCACGTTGATGGGGGAGCAGCAGCAGTGAGCTCCGGAAGCACCACCTTCGAGCACCCGGCCGGTTTCGTCGCCTTCGTGGGCGCCGGGCCCGGCGACGAGGGCCTGCTCACGTTGCGCGGGGCGGACCTGCTCTCCCGGGCCGACGCCGTCGTGCTCGACCAGGAGGCGTACGGCCCGCTCCTGCGCCACTGCCGGGAGGGCGTCGAGGTCGTCGACGCCGCCGAGGAAGGCGCGCCCGCCAAGGCCGTCGCCGCGGCCAAGGCCGGGCGGGGCGTCGTCCGGCTCTGCGGGGGCGACCCGATGTTCTTCTCCTCGATCACCGACGAGGTCGCGGCCTGCGCGGCGGCGGAGGTGGAGTTCGAGATCGTGCCGGGCGTCCCCCCGGCGACGGCGGTGCTCGCCTACGCGGGCATCCCCGCCGCGGTGTCGGTGCCCGAGTTCCGCGTCGTGGACGCGACCATGGTCGGCGACTGGGCCGCGCATGCGGCGGGCGCCGGCACGCTGGTGATCTACAACGGGATCTCCGAGGCCGTGGCGATCGGCAAGGCGCTGATCGCCGCCGGCCGCCCGGACTCGACGCCGGTCGCGATCAGCAGCGCGGGCACCACCACCGAGCAGTACACCGTGGTGACCAGCCTCGGGCGGATCGGGCCGGACCTCAAGCACGCCGGGATGACCGAGCCCGCGCTGATCGTGGTCGGTGAGGCGGTCGGCATGCGCGACCGGCTCTCGTGGTTCGAGACCAAGCCGCTGTTCGGCTGGCGGGTGCTCGTCCCCCGGACCAAGGAGCAGTCCGCCGGCCTGGTCGAGCAGCTGCGCTCCTACGGCGCGGTGCCCGAGGAGGTGCCCACGATCTCCGTCGAGCCGCCCCGCACCCCGCAGCAGATGGACCGGGCGATCAAGGGCCTGGTCACCGGACGTTACGAGTGGGTGGCGTTCACCAGCGCGAACGCGGTCAAGGCGGTGCGCGAGAAGTTCGAGGAGTACGGCCTGGACGCCCGCGCCTTCGCCGGGCTGAAGGTCGCCGCGGTGGGCGAGGCCACCGCGCGGGCCCTGGTGGAGTTCGGGGTGAAGCCCGACCTGACGCCGACCGGCGAGCAGTCCTCGGAGGGCCTGGTGGACGAGTGGCCGCCGTACGACTCGATGCTCGACCCGATCAACCGGGTCCTGCTGCCGCGGGCCGACATCGCCACCGAGACGCTGGTCGCGGGCCTGACCGAGCTGGGCTGGGAGTGCGACGACGTCACCGCCTACCGGACCGTGCGGGCGGCGCCGCCGCCCGCCCCGATCCGGGAGGCCATCAAGGGCGGCGGGTTCGACGCGGTGCTGTTCACCTCCTCCAGCACGGTGCGCAACCTGGTGGGCATCGCCGGCAAGCCGCACAACGTCACGGTGATCGCCGCGATCGGTCCGCAGACCGCCAAGACGGCGGAGGAGTTCGGTCTCCGGGTCGACGTCATGGCCGACACGGCTTCGGCCTCGGCCCTGGCGTCGGGGCTGGCGGAGTACGGTGCGAAGCTCCGTCAGGCCGCTCTCGCGGCCGGGGAGGTCCCGCGCAGGCCCTCCCAGACCCGGCGGGGAGCCCGGCGGCGTCCCAAGTGAGTCCCGGGCGAGCCCCGGACCGACCGCGTAGCCTGAAGGAAACGCCGTGGGCGCCGGAGGTGCGGCGTCCGCGGCGCGGCCGCCGTCCCGGCGGGACGACCGAACAGTGAGCAGACCCGAAACGGTCCTCCGGCCGATGACACCCCCCGGCCGGGGGAGGGAGAGACCATGACCGCCCAGTTCCCCGCCGCGCGTCCGCGCAGGCTCCGCCGTACGTCGCCGATGCGCCGGATGGTGGCCGGGACCAGGCTGCACCCGGCCGAGCTGGTCCTGCCGATGTTCGTGAAGGAGGGCATCGACGAGCCGAACCCGATCGGCTCGATGCCCGGGGTGTTCCAGCACACCCGCGACTCGCTGCGCAAGGCCGCCCACGAGGCGGCCGAGGCGGGGGTCGGCGGGCTGATCCTGTTCGGCATCCCCGCGGTGAAGGACGCCCGCGGCTCGGCGGGCGACGACCCGGACGGGATCGTCCAGCAGGGGGTGGCCGACCTGGTCGCCGAGGTCGGCGACGCGATGGTCGTGATGACGGACACCTGCTTGGACGAGTTCACCGACCACGGGCACTGCGGCGTGCTGACGGCCGGCGGCGAGGTCGACAACGACGCGACCCTGGAGCGCTACGCGGCCGTCGCGGTGGCCCAGGCGCGGGCCGGCTCGCAGGTCATCGCGCCGAGCGGGATGATGGACGGCCAGGTCGCCGCCATCCGCGCCGCGCTGGACGCCGAGGGCTTCGAGCAGGTCCCGATCCTGGCCTACTCCGCGAAGTACGCCTCGGCGTTCTACGGCCCGTTCCGGGAGGCGGCCGAGTGCGCGCCGCAGTTCGGCGACCGCAACGCCTACCAGCAGGACCCCGCGGGCCCGGTCGGCGAGGCGCTGCGGGAGGTCCGGCTGGACCTGGCCGAGGGTGCCGACGCGGTGATGGTCAAGCCCGCCCTGCTCTACCTCGACATCCTGCGCCAGGTGCGCGACGAGGTGGACGTCCCGGTGGCGGCCTACCAGATCAGCGGTGAGTACGCCATGATCGAGGCCGCGGCGGCGAACGGCTGGATCGACCGGGACCGGGCGATCATGGAGTCGCTGGTCGCGATCCGCCGGGCCGGGGCCGACATGATCCTCACCTACTGGGCGACCGAGGCGGCCCGCCGGTTGCGTTGAACGGTGACGCTGCGCGTTGTGTTGAGATGCTTCGCACATGCCCAGAACTGGGGGTTTGCCGCTGAGCGGTGAGAACCGTGCGTTAGAGTTCGAGAACCGGTGCGGATGTGTCCCAGGTGGCGTAGACCCTGCTGAATGCCTTTCTTGTAAACCAGAATGTGGATATGTCGTCGCATCCGGGTATGGCGCGGGGCTCGCGGACAACGGAGGACACCATGGTGGGGGTATCACTGGCGCGGCGCGGTAAGCGGCGGAGTCATCCGAAGCAGCAGATGGTCAAATCCGCGCTGGAGTACGCCGCGCTGGGCTGGGCGAGCTGTACGGGCGCCCGTCCGCTCCAGGGCGGGTCGCGTGCCTGTTCCTGCGACCGCATCGGCTGCCCGGACCCCGGTAGCCACCCGCTCTCGCGCGCCTGGCAGATGCAGGCCACCACCGATCCCGCGTTGCTGACCCACTGGTGGAGCGCCGACCCCGAGGCCAACATCATCCTGCCCACGGGTCGCGTCTTCGACGTGTTCGACGTACCGCGCGAGGCGGGCCTGACCACCCTCGCCGCCATGGACGCCGCAGGATCCGTACCGGGCCCGGTCGCCGAGAACGGCGACCGGGTGCTGTTCTATGTGGCCACCCGCAACCTCTCCGAGGACGAGGACGAGTGGTGGTCCTGCCCCCTCGACTACGGGCCCTCGACCATCGAGGAGATGCCCGGCCTGCGCTGGCACTGCCGCGACAGCTACGTCGTCGCCCCGCCCTCCACCCTGCCCTCCGGCGGCTGCGCGTCCTGGCTGCGCGCCCCGGACGGCGGACCGCTGCCCGACCCGCTCCGCGTCCTCGACCGGCTCGCCGACGCCTGCGAGTAGTAGCGTCCCGGTGAACGGGAACGGCGTCCCGCCCGCGCCCCGGCGTGGAAGCCGGACGAGGGCACCGGCCCGGTTCGGGACCCGGTTGCGTATCCGGCTCGGGACCCGGCATGGAACCCGGCTCGGCTCGGGACCCGGCTCCACGGGCCCTTAGGCTGGGACGGTGAGCCGTACTGAGAACTCCGAGGACCTGTTCGCCCGCGCCCGCGAGATCGTCCCGGGAGGTGTCAACTCCCCGGTCCGCGCCTTCGGCGCCGTCGGCGGCACGCCGCGCTTCATGGCCTCCGGCCAGGGGCCGTACATCACCGACGTCGACGGCAACCGCTACGTCGACCTGGTCTGCTCCTGGGGCCCGATGATCCTCGGGCACCGCCACCCGGCCGTGGTCGAGGCCCTGCAGGAGGCCCTCGCGGCCGGCACCTCGTTCGGCACGGCCACCCCCGGCGAGGTCGAGCTCGCCGAGGAGATCGTCGCCCGGATCGCGCCCGTGGAGAAGGTCCGGCTGGTCAGTTCGGGCACCGAGGCCACGATGTCGGCCGTACGGCTGGCGCGCGGCTTCACCGGCCGCTCCAAGATCGTGAAGTTCGCCGGTTGCTACCACGGCCACGTGGACGCCCTGCTCGCCTCTGCCGGTTCCGGCCTGGTCACCTTCGGGCTGCCCGACACCCCCGGCGTGACCGGGGCCTCGGCCGCCGACACCGTGGTGCTGCCGTACAACTCCGCCGAGGCGGTGGCCGAGGCGTTCGCCGCGTTCGGCGACGAGATCGCCTGTGTGATCACCGAGGCCTGCCCGGCGAACATGGGGGTCGTCCCGCCGCTGGACGGGTTCAACGCCCGGCTCCGCGAGTTGTGCACCGCGCACGGCGCGCTGCTCATCGTGGACGAGGTGCTCACCGGCTTCCGCGTGTCGGGGGCCGGGTGGTACGGCCTCGACCCGGTGGACGCCGACCTGATGACCTTCGGCAAGGTCATGGGCGGCGGCCTGCCCGCGGCGGCGTTCGGCGGCCGCGCCGACGTGATGGCCCATCTCGCCCCGGAGGGCCCGGTCTACCAGGCCGGCACGCTGTCCGGTAACCCGCTTGCCTGCGCCGCGGGCCTGGCCACACTGCGGGCCTGCGACGACGACGTCTACGACCGGGTCGACGCCGCCGCGCTGGTCGTCGGCCGCGCCGCCGCCGACGCGCTGGCCGCCGCCGGCGTGCCGCACCGCCTCCAGCGGGCGGGCAGCCTGTTCTCGATCTTCTTCACCGACGAGCGGGTTGCCGACTTCGCCGGGGCGCAGCGGCAGAACACCGCCGCCTACCGGGCCTTCTTCCACGCGATGCTCGACCGGGGCGTCTACCTGCCGCCGTCGGCGTACGAGGCGTGGTTCCTGTCGGCCGCCCACGACGACGAGGCCCTCACCCGCATCGCCGAGGCCCTGCCCGTCGCCGCGAAGGCTGCGGCCCAGGCGTCCTGACGGGGAACACCCGCGCGGTCCCCTACCGGGGCAGCCCGTCCAGGTCGACGTCGACGGGGAAGGGGACCGGGACGGTCAACCGGCCGTGGTGGATGCCGGTGAGGGCGTAGGCGCGGGTGGCCGGGTCGAGTTCGTAGGTGTAGACGACGGGCTTGCCGTCGTTGTTCTCGACCCGCCACAGGTGGGCGATCCCGGCCTCGGCGTAGCGGGCCGGCTTGGTCTTGCGGTCGCGCTCCTCCGACTCGGGCGAGACGACCTCGACCACGAGGTGCACCTCGTCGGGCGTGTAGTACGTCCGGTCGTCGTCGTCGGCGGCGGCCGTGTCGACGACGAGCACGTCCGGGCAGGGCCGCATCCGGTGGCCGAGTTTGACGTCCATCTGGTCCACCGCCGTCACCTGCGCAGGAGCCTGGTCGCCGAGGGCTTCGGTGAGGTTGCGGATCATGCGCTGGTGGAAGCGCTTCTGGGGGGACATGAAGACGAGGGCTCCATCGATCAGTTCGACGTGCTTGAAGAAGTCGGGCTCGCCGTTCGGTCCCTCCGGCGGCAGACGATCGAGGTCGTCGGCGGTCCATCCCCACGGAGGCGGAGCCGGCCAGTAGTCGAGCGCGCTGGTCACGTCGGTCACCGTAACATCGTCTCCGTCACCGTGTGTGTTCATTCGGCCCGCTTCCGTCGCCTTCTCCATGCTCCTCCTCCGCCCATTGTGGGGGAAGGGGCGCACGCCGGAGGGTCAGCGCACGGCGGTCTTCCCGGAGGTCACCGTGAGCAGGTCGGCGGAGGCGGCCACCACGACCCGGTAGGTGCCGCGGGAGAGCCCGCTGACGGTGCGGGAGGCCGTGGAGGAGGCGGCCGAGGTCTTCACCGTCCGCCACGCGCCGCGGGAGTACAGCTGCACCGAGACCCGCTGCCCGCGCGGCTGGTAGACCCGGAAGGTCAGCTTCCCGCTCCCGCCCGCCACCGTCACCCTCGGCCGCGCGTAGATCCGCACCGTCCGGCTGGTGCCGGCCTTCGCGGCGGCGGTTCCGGTGAACTGCGCGTACACGTAGGTCCCGGCGTCCACGCGCAGCGCCTTGGCGGCGACGCCGTCGCGGACGGCCACGCTCGCGCACGTGTAGGCGCGGACGGTGATCCTCCGGCTGCACAGCCGGGCGGTTCCGTTGACCTTCGTACCGTAGGACGTCCGTACGGTCGTGGTGGCCAGGACGGACTGCCCGGCGGTCACGGCGGTGAAGGAGACGCCCAGCCCGGTGACGGTGCTCGCCGCCGGGGGCGGCACGCTGCCGGAGACCGCGGCGAGCGGCTGGACCAGGCCGGCGCCGTAGAGGGAGTCCCGGTCGGCCGCGCCGAGGTCGTAGGCGGTGCCGGTGAGCCGGGCGGTCGCCTCGGGCCCCGACATCGCGGGGAACTTCGCCCGGATCAGCGCCACGGCGGCGGCGGCGTACGGCGAGGCCATCGAGGTGCCGTCCATGTAGACGTACCTCCCCGAGGGGTAGGTGGAGTAGACGGACACGCCGGGGGCCGCCACGTCGACGTAGGACCCGTACTGGGAGAACGCCGCGCGCACGTCGGTGCTGTCGGTGGCCGCGACCCCGACGACGCCGGGGAAGGCGGCCGGGTAGCTCACCGGGTTGCCGCAGTTCAGGCCCGGCTTCGGATAACGCAGCTCCGCGCAGCTCTGACCGGCGTTGCCGGCGGCGGCGACCACGGCGACGTCCTTGGCGAGGGCGTAGTCGACCGCGGACTGCATCACCGGGTCGGTGCTGGTACCGCCCAGGGAGAGGTTGATGACGGTCGCGCCGTGGTCGGCGGCGTAGACGATGCCGGCGGCGATGTCGGAGTACCAGCCCTCCCCGTTCGCATCCAGCACGCGGACCGGCAGGATCTTCGCACCGTGCGCGAGACCGGCGATTCCGAGGCCGTTGCCCGCCTGCGCGGCGATGACGCCGGCGACGTGGGTGCCGTGCCCGTCAGGGTCGGAGCGCCCGTCACCGCTGCCCGCGACCAGGTCGGTGCCGGGCAGGACCGCCCCGGCCAGGTCGGGGTGGGAGGCGTCCACACCGCCGTCGACGACGGCGACGACCTGCCCCGCGCCGGTTCCCGACGCCCACACGCTCTCCCCGTACAGCCGGTTCAGCGGCCACTGCAGCCTGCGGTACGCGTCGTTGGACAGGGCGGCCGTGCCCGAGACCGGACCGGCGTCCGAGGCGGCGGCCGCCGGATCCCCGGCGGTGACCGGGCGGGGGGTGTCCGCGAGGGAGACCTTCGCGTCGACGACGACGGCGAGCGTGTCGGGGACGGCGCGGGCGTCCTCCACCGCGTCGGCGGCGTCCCCCCGGTTCTCGGCGACGGTGACGCTGATCTCCGGCCGCCCGGCGGAGTCGGCGGTCAGGGTGACGACGCGGACCGGTCCGCGTTCGGGCGCGTCGTCGAGGACCTCGGAGACCGGGCCGGTCAGGCCGACGGGCTCGCTCGGCTTCCAGTCCTCGGGGTCGGGCACGGCGCTTCCGGCGGGTGCGGCGTCCACGGGCACGGCGCTCGCGGCGGGCGCCGGTACGGTGGCCGGCCGGGCGTCCGCCGCGACGGGGGACGTGGTGAGGCCGACGGCCAGGGCGAGCACGGTGATCGTGCCCAGGGCCTGGGTGGTGACTGGCATGGCGGGCCTCCGGGTCCGTCGGTGCGGTGCGTGGTCACACCGGATCGGTCGACGGGCGTGTACACCTCCTCGGCCGTGGTCCGGAAGTCCTGCGAAATTTCCGGGCAAAGTTCTGATGGGCGGTGATTCCGCCAGTCAGGCAGGCGGAGGATCCCGGCGAGGGAGTGACGGCGCGCCCGCGCATCCGGGTCGGGACGGGGCGTCGGCGGAGGGAAAACGTTCACGGGCGGGAACGTCCACGGGCGGACGGGGAACGCGCACAAACCAATGGATCATTCAGTAAAAGCGAGACGCAAGGGAATCCATGGTTTAGGGTTGCTTATATGTTGGATCTCAACCGGTTGAAGGCGCTGCACGCCGTCTCCGTGTACGGGTCGGTGGGCGCGGCGGCCGAGGCGCTCATGGTGACCCCGTCGGCGGTCTCGCAGCAGCTCGCCAAGCTGGAGCGGGAGACCGGCGCGACCCTGCTGGAGCGGAGCGGGCGCGGGGTGCGGCTCACCGACGCGGCCGGGCTCCTGGCCGACCACGCCGAGCGCATCCTCGCCCTGGTGGAGACCGCCGAGGCCGACTTCGAGGCGCTGCGCGGCGAGGTCGTGGGGCGGCTGGGCATCGGCGCCTTCCCCACGGCGGCCCGGGGGCTGCTCCCGCAGGCGCTGGTCCGCCTGCGCGAGCGCCACCCCGACCTCACGCTCCGGCTGCACGAGCGCGAGCCCGAGCGGATGGTCCGCGAGGTGTCCCGGGGCGAGCTCGACCTGGCGGTGATCCAGGACTGGATGAACCGGCCGCTGGCCGTGCCCGACGGGCTGTCGCGGGCCACGCTCTTCGACGACATCGCCGACGTGGTCCTGCCCGTCGGCCATCCGCTGGCCGGGCGTGCCGAGATCGAGCTGTCCGAGCTGTCCGGGGAGCGGTGGATCAGCGGCTCGCCCGGGACGGTCTGCCACGACTGGCTGGTCTACACGCTCCGCGCGGCCGAGCTGGAACCGGAGATCACCTGCATGGCCGACGAGTACCCGACCCAGCTGGCGCTCACCGCCGTCGGGCAGGGCTGCGCGATCGTCCCCCGGCTCGGCCGCGACCTCCTGCCGCCGGGGGTCCGGGCCGTCCCGATCCGGCCGCGTCCCATCCGCCGGATCTACGCGGTCTGGCGGAGCGACGCGGCCCGCCGTCCGGCCATCCGCGCCGCCGTCGACGCGCTCCGGGCCGCCTCCGAAGGCCTCGGCGCGGTGGTGTGAGCCGCGCCTCCTGAGGCCGTGGCGTGAGCCGCGCCCCCTGGGGTCCTGGGAGCGACGGTGTGAGCCGGGGCTCCGCCGCGGGACGGCCGGGTGGCGGGCCGTACGCCCCGGAACCGGGCGGTGCGGACGGCGGGCCGTACGCCCGGCGCCGGGCGGCGCGGGCGGACCCGTCCGTGCCATCCGTCCCTACCAGTGGGTAGGCTGACGGCACCATGGCTGAGACCACCGTCATCCACCTCCTGCGCCACGGCGAGGTGCACAACCCCGCCAACGTCCTGTACGGCCGGCTGCCGGGCTACCACCTGTCGGAGAACGGCAGGCTGATGGCCGAGACGGCGGCCAAGTCGCTGGCCGGGCGCGACGTCGTCGCCCTGTTCTCCTCTCCGATGGAGCGGGCCCAGGAGACCGCCGTCCCGCTCGCCGAGACCTTCGGCCTGGAGGTCGGGCTCGACGACCGGCTGATCGAGGCGGCGAACGCCTTCGAGGGCGTCTCCGTCGGCAACGGCGACGGCGTCTTCCGCAACCCCCGCTACTACCGCCACCTGTGGAACCCGCTCCGCCCCTCCTGGGGGGAGCGCTACAGCGAGGTGGTCGGCCGGATGCGGGAGGCGATCCTGGCCGCCCGCAGGGCGGCGCGGGGCCACGAGGCGGTGCTGGTCAGCCACCAGCTCCCCATCTGGGTCATCCGGCTCGCGGCCGAGCGCAGGCCGCTCCCGCACGACCCGCGCCGCAGGCAGTGCGGGCTCGCCAGCGTCACCAGTTTCTGCTTCGAGGGCGACCGGCTCGCCAGCGTGGGATACGCCGAGCCGGCGGCCGCGCTCGTCCGGCGCCCCACTGTGCCGGGCGCGTGACCCCGCCGGTAGAGTGATTGCTCTACCGCTTGTAGTAGTACAGGGAGACCGTCCTTCGATGCGCGCCAGACCGCTCGCCGCCGCCCTGCTGCTCGCCGTCGCGGCGGCCGGATGCGCCGGAAGCCAGGCGTCCCAGCCACAGGCGGGGGACACCCGGTTCATCGCCGGAGACGGCAAGGTCACCGTCTTCGAGGCGGACGGCCGCAAGGCGGCCCCCGCGGTCGAGGGGACGACCCTGCAGGACGGCACCGCCTCGCTCGCCGCGCACCGGGGCAAGGTCGTGGTGCTCAACTTCTGGGCCTCCTGGTGCGCGCCCTGCCGCGCCGAGGCCCCGGTGCTCAAGGACATCGCGGCCAAGACCAGAACCGACGGCGTGGAGTTCCTCGGCGTCGACTTCAAGGACGACAAGGCCAGGGCGCTCGCCTTCGAACGCACCGAGCAGCCCGGCTACCCGAGCATCTTCGACCAGCCCGGCAGGGTCGCGCTCGCCTTCCAGGGCACGGTCCCCCCGGCGGCCATCCCGTCGACGCTGATCATCGACCGGCAGGGCCGGATCGCCGCCCGGGCCCTGGGCGCGGTCAAGTACAGCGACCTCCTCGCCGCCGTCACCAGGATCGCCGATGAGAAGTAACCCGGGACGTCCCCGGTGAACGCCGACCTGGCGAGCACGGTGGCGAGCGGCTCCCTCGCGCTGGCCCTGCCGATCGCGGTCGCCGCGGGGCTGGTGTCCTTCCTGTCGCCGTGCGTGCTGCCGCTGGTCCCCGGCTACCTGTCCTATGTGACCGGGATGAGCGCCGACCCACGGCGGGGCCGGATGACGCTGGGCATCGTGCTGTTCGTGCTCGGCTTCGCCGTCGTGTTCGTGGCGCAGGGCGCGCTCCTCGGCGGCCTGGGAGCGGCGCTGTTCGGCAACGCCGACGGCATCACCCGGGTGCTCGGGGCCCTGACGATCGTGCTCGGGCTCGCCTTCATGGGATTCGTCCCGGGCTTGCAGCGCGAGGTCCGCGTCCACCGGCTCCCGGCCGCCGGGCTCGCCGGTGCGCCGCTGCTCGGGGTGGTGTTCGGCCTCGGCTGGACCCCCTGCATCGGCCCCACGCTCGGGGTCGTGCTCACCCTCGGCGTGACCGAGGGCAGCGCGGGGCGCGGCGCGCTCCTCGCCTTCGGCTACGCGCTCGGCCTCGGCCTGCCGTTCGTGGCGGCCGGGCTGGCCTACCGCAGGGCGCTGCACACGTTCAAGGCGGTCCGCCGCCACTCGCAGCTGATCACACGGGTGGGCGGGGCCATGCTGGTCACCGTCGGCCTGCTGCTCGTCACCGGGCTCTGGGGGGAGCTCGTCGCGGCGATGCAGGTGTGGATCGGCGGATTCCAGCCGGTGATCTGATGACCCTTACCGACGGCAGGCCCGAGGAGAAGGCCGAGTCCCGCCCCGTGGGGCTGGGCGCGGCGGGCTGGGCGCGCTGGTTCTGGCGCACCCTCACCTCGATGCGGACCGCGCTGATCCTGCTGTTCCTGTTCGCGCTGGCCTCGATCCCGGGATCGGTCTGGCCGCAGCGCGGCGTCTCGGACGCCAAGGTCGCGCAGTACTACGACGACAGCCCCGCGCTGGCCGAGTGGCTGGACCGGCTCTGGCTCTTCGACGTGTTCAAGGCGCCGTGGTTCGCGGCGATCTACCTGCTGCTGTTCGTCTCGCTGATCGGCTGCGTGCTCCCGCGCACCGCGGCCCACCTGCGCGAACTGCGCCGCAAGCCGCCCGCGGCGCCACGCAACCTGGCTCGGTTGCCCCAGCACGCCGTACTCGGCGGCGACCTGACCGTGGAGGAGGCGGCGCGGCGGCTGCGCAGGCTCCGGTTCCGGGTGACCACCGGGCCCGACTGGGTCGCGGCGGAGAAGGGCTACCTCAAGGAGACCGGCAACCTGCTGTTCCACGTCGCGCTGCTCGGCCTGCTGCTCGCGGTCGGCGCCGGCGCGCTGTACGGCTACCGCGGCAACGTGCTGGTCGTGGAGGGCGACGGGTTCGCCAACACCGTCGCGGCCTACGACCGCTACATGCCCGGCCAGCAGGTGAACGCCGAGTCGCTGGAGCCGTTCTCGTTCACGCTGGAGGACTTCCAGGCCACCTACATCGCGCAGGGTCCCAAGCGGGGCCAGGCGCTGGACTACTCGGCGAGGCTCGCGGTGAGCGACGCGCCGGGGGCGCCGGAGCGGGACTACGAGCTGAAGGTCAACGAGCCGCTCGACGTGAACGGCACCCTGACCTACCTGATCGACCACGGCTACGCGCCCACCTTCAGGATCACCGACGGCCAGGGGCAGGTCGCCTTCGAGGGATCGGTGCCGTGCCTGGTCGTGCAGCCGGCGACGTTCACCTCCGAGTGCGTCATCAAGGTGCCCGACGCACTGCCCGAGCAGCTCGGCCTCATGGTGGCCTTCCTGCCCACCACGGTCCCGGCCGAGGGCGGCGAGTGGGTGTCGGTCTTCCCCGGCGCCGCGAACCCGACCGCGCAGGTGTACGGTGCCTTCGCCGGCGACCTCGGCATGGGGAACGGCCGTCCCCAGTCGGTCTACGAGATCCCGCCGGAGATCCTGAAGAAGATGAAGCCGCTGGTCATGAAGGCCGACCCGCTGGCGAAGGGCGAGAAGCTCGAACTGCCGGGCGGGGCCGGCACGATCGAGTTCACCGGCGTCAGGGAGTGGGTCGCCCTCCAGATCACCCACGACCCCGGCCGGCTGCCCGCGCTGCTCTCGGCGGCCCTGGCCACCGCGGCGCTGGTGTTCTCCCTGACCGTCCGCCGCCGTCGCGTGTGGGTGCGGACCGGGGCCGGGGGCGGGCCCGCCGAGGCGGGCGGCCTCACCCGCACCGAAGGCGGTGACTTCGGCGAGGAGTTCGCCGGCATCGTCGCCGTCCTGAATCAAGGCTCTACCCCTGGAGTGAAGGATGCCCGCTGAGGTCCACCCCGGTCTGGCCGCGCTGAGCGATCAGCTCGTCCTGGTGGCGGTGCTGTGCTACGCCGTCGCGATGATCGGCTACGCGCTGGATCTCGCCTTCGCTCGCACCGCGGAGGCCTCCCCGGCCGAGGCGGGGGCTGAGGCGGAACCCGCGCTCGCCGCGGTCGGCGGTCCCGCGGACGCCGGGGAAGCGGCTGCGGCCGCCTCAGAGGCCGCCTCCGGGGCTGCCCCGGAGGACGTGCGGGACGGCGCCGCGGCTGCGACGGCGGCGGGGGACGGCACGGCGGCCGGGACGGCGACGCGGGACGCCGCCGCAGGCTCCGGGGCGGCGAGCGGCGCGGACGGGGTCCCGTCCGGCTGGGTGCTGCGGGCCGGCCCGGCCGCGGTCGCGTTGAGCTGGCTCGGCTTCGCCCTGAACCTCGGGTCGCTGCTCACCCGGGGACTGGCCGCGGGCCGGTGGCCCTGGGGCAACATGTACGAGTTCGTGGTCGCCATGTGCCTGGCGGCCATGGGCGCGTTCCTGCTGATGCAGCTGCGCCACCCCGTCCGCTTCCTCGGCGCCTTCGTCTCGGCCGCCGTCGCGCTCGGCCTCGGCTACGCGGTGCACTCCCTGCACGTGGACGCCGCTCCCGCGATGGTCGCGCTGAACTCCTACTGGATCGCCATCCACGTCTCGGCCGCGATCATCGCCAGCGGCCTGTTCATCGTGGCCGGGGCCTGCGGCGTCATCTTCCTGATCCGGCACGACGCCGCCGACCACCTGCCGTCCCGGCAGGAGCTGGAGCGGGTCGCGCACCGGGCCATCGTGATCGGCTTCCCGATCTGGACCTTCGCCGTCGTCGCCGGCGCGCTCTGGGCGGACAAGGCCTGGGGCCGCTACTGGGGCTGGGACCCCAAGGAGATCTGGGCGTTCATCACCTGGATCGTCTACGCCGGCTACCTGCACGCCCGGGCGACCGCCGGCTGGAAGGGCAGGGCGGCGATGATCGTGCAGCTGGTCGCCTTCGCCTGCCTGCTCTTCAACCTCATCGGGGTGAACATCTTCATCGGCGGCCTGCACTCCTACGCCGAAGTGCCGTAGCCGCCGCCCGCCGTACGGACACCGTTCCGCAGACACCCGCCGTAGCCGCCGCCCGCCGTACGGACGCGGGCCGCGGCGGCCGGTTCCGCCGTGCGGGCGCCGGCCGTACGGTCAGTCCTCGTCGCGCAGGCGCCGGTCGAGGTCGCGCAGGAAGTCGGGGTCGTCGTCCGGGCCGCGGGGGGCCTGCGGGCGGGGCTCGCGGGGCGTGCCCTCGGGGGGCAGGAGGATCCGCGGGGGGCGGGGGCCGAGAGGGCGGCCGAGCAGCAGCCAGAACAGGCCGCCGACCAGGGCCAGCAGCACCACGATGAGCACCCACAGGATCTTGGGGAGGTTCCTGACCTCCTCGTCCGGCGTGGTGATGACGTCGAACAGGCAGTAGAGCCAGAAGGCGAGCAGCGCCAGACCGAGAAGCACGGACATGCCCGAACTGTAAGCCATCCCGCAGGCGGGTGGGGCCAGGCCGGGAACGGAACGGGGACGGACCGGGAACCGGGCGGGACGGGGTGCCGGTTCAGGGTGACGCGGGAAGATCCACGCCGTACGGTGGGACCTGTTGCCGTTCTCCGACGGGAGCGCGTGGTGGCGCATTCAAGCGGGCGGGCAGGGTGAACACGGACAGGGGCCGTCATCGACGGCGGTGGTGGCAGCGTGAGACGTCCCGCCGGGGCGGTGAGGCCGCCGTCCGCGAGGCGCCCAGGGAGGTCCCGCGCGAGCCGGAGGCGCGCATCGCGCAGCCGGCCCCCGCCGACCGCCCGCAGTACACCTGGCGGGACTTCGAGCTGGAGGACGAGCGCCCCCGGGCCCGGCCCAACACCCCCGACACCCCCGGCATGGGCGACGGCCTGCGGCACTGCGGGGCCCTGGAGCGCGTGCTGCACCGGCAGTGGGACATCCGCGAGGGGCCGCCGCCCCCGGAGGTCGTGGGCGCGGTGGAGAGCCTCGCGCGACTGCCCGACGGCCTCAAGGCCAAGCTGGCCGAAGGGCTGGAGGGCATCTACGTCGGCGCGGGCGGCGTGCCCGACCTGGACGACATGGGCTACCTGCGGGGCGCGCCGCTGCCGTCGGGCAGGGCCACGTGGGACATCTGCGCCGGCGCGTACGGCGACCGCAAAGTGGTGGTGGGGGACAGGCCCTCGCCCACCCCCGACGTGATGATGCACGAGATCGGGCACGCCCTGGACGACGTGGACGCGCCCCATGGAGACTGGGTGTCGGACTCCCCCGAGTTCGCCGCCCTCTACGAGCAGTGCGTCCCGGTCCTGGCCTCGGGGTTCCACCTGCAGCCGGGGACCCTGGGCCGCAGGGAGTTCTTCGCCGACGCCTTCGCCGCCATCGCGTCCCGGCAGCGCCCCGCCCTGGTGGACATGCTGGGCGGGGACACGCGGATGGCGCTCAATGTCATGTTGTTCTTCAACCGGCGCTACGGAATCTAGGTGGTCTGGGATGTACGTCATCCGGCTCGCTGACGGGACCCTGCGCGTGCCGCAGAGCCTGTCCAGCGATGACGGGCGTCTGATCGGCAACGCGTACGTGGAGCTCTCACCGGGGGATCCGGAGTACGACCGCTGGCTGCCCGAGTCGCTCACCGAGGAGGAGGTGGCGGAGCGGCGGAGACGGTGGCTCGCGGAGAACGACGAGCTGGAGAAGGAGTTCCTGGCCTTCAAGGCCGAGCAGGACGGGTGAGGTCCGGCGGGGGAACGATCCGGTGACCGCGGAGTGACTCCACGGTGACCCTGCGGCTTCCGGGTAAGGCGCGCAGGATCACCGATGGTGCGACGTCATACGGCGTCAGACGCGGGGGGACTCACCCGCCGGCCGTTCGGCCGTCAGGACGTCCTCACCGCGCAGAAGGGCGTGCACTTCCGACTCGCGGAACCGCCGGTGCCCTCCGGGGGTACGGATGCTGCTGATGCGGCCTGCCGCGGCCCAGCGCGTAACCGTCTTTGGGTCGACCCGGAAGAGGGCGGCAACCTCTCCGGGCGTCAGCAGACGCTCGCTGCTACTCTCCACAATCTCTCCCCCTCGCATCCCGCTTCCTGCCAGCGGGCGGACAGGTAACCAGTGTGCCGAGCGAAGCCTGATTTATCCGTGCTTTCGGACAAAGATCACGGGTTGTTATCGACTGACTGCCCGATTGTTATATGATAGAGCCTCTTTGGGACTCTCGTGGGTGTTTCTTTACGTAACTGATCTGTTGGGAACACTAGCAGTGGTCGCGTCAGATGCGAAGAGCGTTCGCTTCGTGCCCGCGACATGGCCGGGAAGGCCTTTGCCGCGCCGTTCGCGCGCCCGCTCGCACCGGCATGCCAGGAGTGACGTAGCCTCGATGCCGTGCATCCCGCTTTCGCCTACACCGCGTCCCGGATCGGAGTGCTGGCCGTGACCGCCGGCGTGCTCTACCTTCTCGGGCTTCGCGATCCTTTCCTGCTGCTGGTCGCGTCATTCCTCGTCAGCGGCGTGGCCAGCTACGTCCTGCTGTCCAAGCAGCGCGACGCGCTCAGCGCGCGAATCACCAAGAATCGCTGAAAACGGAGAATGTCACGGCAGCGGGAACATGCCGATCCGGGCATGGTACTCGCGGCCGAGCCGGGTCGTGTCACTACCGACGAGTAGCCCTCCCCGGTGGGCGAGAAACGCCTTGACGCCGATTCCGAGGGTCCGGGTGGGATTCCAGCGCAGCGCCTTGCCCGTGACCGGATGGATCGCCCCGATCCCCGGCCGGGCGACGGCCCCCGGGCCCGCCGAGTCGCGGCCGTGCGGGTTGTCGAGCCAGCGCTGGTGGCCGCCCACGTAGACCGCGGCCCCGGTCACCGCCACCGAGTAGAGCGTGTCGCCGCCGGTGTGGTTCACCCAGGTCGGGTCCGTCTCGCCGCGCGCGCGGGTCTCGAAGCGGGCGGCGCTGTCGCACAGCTTCCGGGACCCGCCCCAGCCGCCGCTCGTGACGACCACGAAGTAGCTGCCGTCGGGGGCGAAGTCCAGTCCCCTGACGTAGCTGGGGAAGGTCGGCTTGCACTCGGCGGCGTAGGCGTCCGTCCGCCAGGGGGCGACCTTCGCCGGGGAGGCCCCGACGTCGATGAGGCCGAGCTGGGGCCGGGAGAGCCCGTCGAGGGTGCCGAAGCTGCCGTCGACCGCGAGCCGGTCCTTGGCCAGGGCCATGGCGTACACCTTGACCCGCGGCCCCCGGGGCGCGCCCGGCGTGATCGTGAAGGCGGGGTCGACGGCGCCGGTGGCGGCGTGCACCCGGGCCAGGGCCGTACGGCGGACGCCGGTGACGTGGGTGAAGTCCCCGCCCACGTAGAGCCGGGAGCCGTGCCGCAGGAGGCTGGTGACCTTGCCGCCGGAGGCCCGGGCGCGGAAGGACGTCACCGGGGCGCCGTCCGCGAGCCGGAGCCGGACCAGCCTGGGGGTGGCGACGTCGCCGGTCTCGGCGAACGCGCCTCCGGCGTAGACGGTGCCGGAGGTCCCGGCGGCCAGGGCGTTGACCGGGCCGTCGAGGTCGGGGGCGAAGTCCGGCAGGATCCGCCCGCTGGCCAGGTCGTAGGCGAAGATGTTGGCGCGTTCCAGGATCCGCGTGCCCCCCGCGTCGCGCACCTCGCTGAACGAGCCGCCGACCACCACCGTGCCGCCCACCAGGGCGATGGCGTTGACGATCCCGTCGAGCACGTGCGGGGTGGTGTCCACGGGGTCGGCGGAGACGACCCCGCGGTGCTCCACGGTGCCGGCGGAGGCGGACGCCCCGGTGACCCCCCCGTTGACCCCCGCGGTGGTCAGGGCCAGGGCGGCCGTCAGGAGGGAGGCGGTTCTGGCGGTTCTGGCGGTTCTGGCAAGCATTCGCCAAGTTCTAACAGACCCTTGGTCATGATGTCGCTACTTTCCGTGGATTGTGCGCGCGGCCCTAGGCTTGCTGTCATGACGCGCGCTTCGCTGGACAAGCAACCGCACGAGGTCGCCTCGATGTTCGATCGCACGGCCCGGCGCTACGACCTGATGAACGACGTCCTCTCCCTCGGGCAGGACCGGCTGTGGCGCAGGGCCACCGCGGCCGCGGTCGACGCGGGCCCCGGCGAGCTCGTGCTCGACCTGGGCGCCGGCACCGGCACCTCGACCGACGCCTTCACCTCCCTCGGGGCTCGGGCCATCGCCTCCGACTTCTCCTTCGGCATGCTCCGCACCGGCGTCGCGCGGCGCGGCGGGTCCGGCATCTCCGGCGGCGGGGTGCGCGGGGTGACGTTCGTGGCCGGCGACGCGCTCAGCCTGCCGTTCGCCGACGACAGCTTCGACGCGGTGACGATCTCCTTCGCCATCCGCAACGTCGCGGACACCGAGCAGGCGCTGCGCGAGATGCTCCGGGTGGCCAGGCCCGGCGCCCGCCTGGTCGTCTGCGAGTTCTCCCGGCCGACGGCCAGGTCCTTCGACCTGGTCTACACGCAGTACCTCATCCGGATGCTGCCGATCGTGGCCAGGGCGGTCAGCTCCAACCCCGATTCCTACGAGTACCTCGCCGAGTCGATCAGGGCCTGGCCGGACCAGGCGGAGTTCGCGCGGACCATCCGGCGGGCCGGCTGGGAGCGGGTCGCCTGGCGCAACCTCTCGCTCGGCATCGTCGCGCTGCACCGGGCTTACAAGCCCGGTCCGGAAAATGGTGAATCGCCCGCCGTACCCGCCTGACACTTCTCCCCAGGAAAGCGTTAGACTGCCGCCCGACAAGTTTGTGAAGACCTTCACAAAGGAACGAAAGGCCCCTCACCCCGAGGCCGTCTAAGCGTGTAGGACAGGACAGGTCCCGTGACCGTGCCAGCCGCCCCACATCGGAGTGTCGCTGAGGCCGACGCCGACGTCATCGTCGTCGGCGCCGGGCCCGCCGGTTCGACAACCGCATTCCATCTCGCCCAGGCCGGACTGGACGTCCTGCTGCTGGAGAAGACCGCGTTCCCCCGGGAGAAGGTCTGCGGCGACGGGCTGACGCCCCGCGCCGTCAAGCAGCTCATCGCCATGGGGATCGACATCGACGCCCCCGGCTGGGTCAGGAACAAGGGGCTGCGCGTCGTCGGCGGCGGCCTGCGCTTCGAGCTCGACTGGCCCGAGCTGTCCAGCTACCCCGACTTCGGCCTGGTCCGCACCCGGCAGGACTTCGACGAGATCCTGGCCGCCAACGCGGTGCGCGGCGGGGCGCGCCTGCTGCAGGGCGTCAACGTCACCGGCCCGATCCTCGACGACCGCAGCGGCCACATCGTGGGCGTGACCGCGAAGAAGGACGGCGAGGAGGTCGCGTACCGCTCCCGGCTCGTGGTCGCGGCCGACGGCAACTCGACCCGCATCTCCCTGGCGATGGGGCTGCACAAGCGCGAGGACCGCCCGATGGGCGTCGCGGTGCGGACGTACTTCACCAGCCCCCGCCACGACGACGACTACCTGGAGACGTGGCTGGAGCTGTGGGACGGCGACCAGCTGCTGCCCGGCTACGGCTGGATCTTCGGGGTCGGCGACGGCACCTCCAACGTGGGCCTGGGGCTGCTGAACACCAGCGAGTCCTTCAAGGGCATGGATTACCGCGACCTCCTGAGGCGTTGGACCAGGAACATGCCCCCCGAGTGGGGCTACACCGAAGAGAACATGACCACCCCGATCAGGGGCGCCGCGCTGCCGATGGCGTTCAACCGCCAGCCGCACTACACGCGGGGCCTGGTGCTGGTGGGCGACGCGGGCGGGATGATCAACCCGTTCAACGGCGAGGGCATCGCGTACGCGATGGAGACCGGCCGGATCGCGGCCGAGACCGTCGTCCAGGCGCTGGGCCGTGACACCGCCGCCCAGCGCGAGCGGGTCCTGCGGGCCTACCCGCAGGTGCTGAAGGACGCCTACGGCGGCTACTTCACGCTCGGCAGGGGCTTCGTCGAGCTGATCAGCCGGCGCGGCGTGATGAACTTCGCGACCCGGCACGCGCTCCCGCACCCCCGCCTGATGCGCTTCGCGCTCAAACTCCTTGCTAATCTCACCGACCGGCGAGGCGACGCGTCCGACCGGATCATCAATGCCCTGTCGAAGGTCGCACCACCGGCATGACCTCACAAAACATCCGGAAGCCGGGACGAATGGTAATCATGCCCCCGCCTAGACTTATGCGTCATGACAACGTGAGCTACGCGCCGGCGCGCGTGGAGATGGGAGAGGAGGCGTAGCGATGGAGCTGTACGCACCCATCCTGGTGCTCGCCGTTCTGGGAGCGGGCTTCGCGATCTTTTCGGTGACGATCGCGCCCTTCACCGGTCCCAAACGCTGGAACCGCGCGAAGCTCGACGCTTACGAGTGCGGCATCGAGCCCACCCCCCAGCCGGTCGGCGGCGGCCGCTTCCCGCTGAAGTACATGATCACGGCGATGCTCTTCATCGTCTTCGACATCGAGATCATCTTCCTCTACCCGTGGGCGGTCGCGTTCGACCAGCTCGGGCTGTTCGGACTGGTCGAGATGCTGCTGTTCATCGTCACCGTGCTCGTCGCCTACGCGTACGTGTGGCGCCGCAAGGGTCTGGACTGGGATTAGGACTATGGGACTTGAAGAGAAACTCCCCAGCGGCTTCCTGCTGAGCACGGTCGAGCAGGTGGCCGGCTGGGCGCGCAAGAACTCCGTCTGGCCGGCCACCTTCGGCCTGGCCTGCTGCGCGATCGAGCTGATGTCGACCGGCGGTCCCAAGCACGACCTGGCGCGCTTCGGCATGGAGCGCGCCTCGGCGTCTCCCCGCCAGGCCGACCTGATGATCGTCGCGGGCCGGCTGTCCCAGAAGATGGCCCCGGTCCTGCGTCAGATCTACGACCAGATGGCCGAGCCCAAGTGGGTCATCGCCATGGGTGTCTGCGCCTCCAGCGGGGGCATGTTCAACAACTACGCCATCGTGCAGGGCGTGGACCACGTCGTCCCCGTCGACATCTACCTGCCCGGCTGCCCGCCGCGGCCGGAGATGCTCATCGACTCGATCGTGAAGCTGCACGACAAGATCCAGAACACGAAGTTCGGCGCCCACCGCGCCAAGCAGATCGACGAGCTCGAACTGCGGGCGCTCCGGACGCTGCCGTTGATCGACCAGGGGACGGGCAAATGACTCGGAGCGAGCGCCCCGGAGTCCGCGGCGTGGTCCGCGAGGTACGAGCGGCCCGCGCCGCGAACGAGGAGCGGTGAGCGACCATGAGCACTGACAACCTCCCCGGCGTGCCGGAGGAGCCGGTCGCCCACCTGGGCATGTTCGGGGCCCGGGACGCCGGTGACACCTCCGGCTTCGGCGGTCTCGTCGTGCGCCGGGCGCCCCGGCTGTCGACCCCCCGCCCCTACGGCGGATACTTCGACGCGGTCGCCGACGAGCTGGAGCGCGCGCTCGGCGGAGACCTGGCCGACGCGGTCGAGCGCGTGGTCGTGGACCGGGGCGAGCTGACCTTCCACGTCAGGCGCGAGCGGCTGCTGGACGTCCTGCGGCACCTGCGCGACGACCCCGCGCTCCGCTTCGAGCTCTCGCTGGGCGTCTCCGGCGTGCACTACCCCCACCTGGAGGGTGAGGAGCTGCACGCGGTCATCCACCTGTGCTCGATCACGCACAACCGGCGCCTGCGCGTCGAGGTGTCCTGCCCCGACGCCGACCCGCACATCCCGTCCAGCGTGTCGATCTACCCGACGCACGACTGGCACGAGCGGGAGACCTGGGACTTCTTCGGGATCGTCTTCGACGGGCACCCGGCGCTGACCCGCATCATGATGCCCGACGACTGGGACGGCCACCCCCAGCGGAAGGACTACCCGCTCGGCGGCATCCCGGTCGACTACCGCGGTGCGCAGATCCCGCCGCCGGACCAGAGGAGGTCCTACAAGTGAGCGAGCGAGCCATGGAGCGCAGCAGTTCGCGGACGAGCGCGACGGAGGAGGACTCGTGAGCGCTTCCTACGAAGAGGCGACCGAGGGCAAGGTCTACACGGTCTCGGGCAACGACTGGACCGAGCTGGTCAGCACGCTCAGCGGCCAGCAGGACGAGCAGCTCGTCATCAACATGGGCCCCCAGCACCCGTCCACGCACGGCGTGCTCCGCCTCATCCTCAACCTCGACGGCGAGACGGTCACCGAGGCCCGCACGGCCATCGGCTACCTGCACACCGGCATCGAGAAGACCGCCGAGTACCGGACGTGGACCCAGGGGGTCACGCTCGTCACCCGGATGGACTACCTGTCGCCGATCTTCAACGAGACGGCGTACTGCATGGCCGTCGAGAAGCTGCTGGGCATCACCGAGCAGATCCCGGAGCGGGCCCAGGCCCTGCGGGTGCTGACGATGGAGCTCACCCGCATCTCCTCGCACATGGTGGCCATCGGCACCTTCGGCATGGAGCTGGGCGCGACCACGCCGTTCCTCTTCGGGACCCGCGAGCGCGAGATGGTGCTCGACCTGATGGAGTACATCACGGGCCTGCGGATGAACATGGCCTACGTCCGGCCGGGCGGCGTCTCCGTCGACCTGCCGGCCGGCGCGGTGGACAAGATCGGCGAGTTCCTCAAGATCATGCCGAAGCGCATCAAGGACCTGCGCAAGCTGCTGGACGCCAACCCGGTCTACCTCGCGCGGACCAAGGACGTCGCCTACCTCGACCTCACCGGCTGCATGGCGCTGGGCATCACCGGCCCGATGCTCAAGGCCGCGGGCCTGCCGTGGGACCTGCGCAAGTCGCAGCCCTACTGCGGCTACGAGACCTATGACTTCGAGGTCCCGGTGGAGAGGACCGCCGACGTCTACGGCCGCTACCTCGTCCGGGTGGCCGAGATGGAGGAGTCGCTCAAGATCGTCGAGCAGGCCCTCGACCGGCTGGGCGGCCCGCTCAAGGGCCAGCGCGTGATGGTGGACGACAAGAAGATCGGCTGGCCCTCGCAGCTCGCGCTGGGCCCCGACGGCTACGGCAACTCGCCCGATCACATCGCGCACATCATGGGCGGCTCGATGGAGGCCCTGATCCACCACTTCAAGCTGGTGACCGAGGGCTTCCGGGTCCCCGCGGGCCAGGCCTACGCGAGCGTGGAGGGCCCCCGCGGGGAGCTCGGCGCCCACGTGGTCAGCGACGGCGGGACCCGGCCCTACCGGGTGCACTTCCGCGACCCGTCGTTCACGAACCTGCAGGCCGTACCGGCGACGTGCGAGGGCGGCATGGTCGCCGACGTCATCTCGGCGGTGGCCTCGATCGACCCGGTTATGGGGGGTGTGGACCGGTGACGTATTCGCCGGAAGTCCGCGAGCGTCTGGAACGGGACGCCAAGGAGATCATCGGCCGCTATCCCAGGACGCGGTCGGCCCTGCTGCCGCTGCTGCACCTGGTGCAGTCGGTGGACGGCTACGTCTCCGACGACGGCCACGAGTTCTGCGCCGAGATGCTCGGCCTGAGCAAGGCCGAGGTCGTGGGCGTGTCCACGTTCTACACGATGTACAAGCGCAAGCCGATGGGCGACTACCACGTCGGCGTGTGCGTCAACACGCTCTGCGCCGTCATGGGCGGCGACCAGATCTGGGACGAGCTCTCCGAGCACGTCGGCGTCGGGCACGACGAGGCGACCCCGGACGGGAAGATCTCGCTGGAGCGGCTGGAGTGCAACGCCGCCTGCGACTTCGCCCCGGTGATGATGGTCAACTGGGAGTTCTTCGACAACCAGACGCCCGGCTCGGCCAAGCAGCTCGTCGACGACCTGCGGGACGGCAAGGACGTCTCCCCGACCCGCGGCCCGAAGAAGCTCTGCACCTTCAAGGAGGCGTCGCGGGTCCTGTCGGGACTCCCCGACGACCTGGCCGGCGACGGCCCCTCGGCGGCGGGCCCCTCCCTGGAGGGCCTGAAGGTCGCCAAGGCCAACGGATGGAAGGCCCCCGAGGCATGACGACTCTCACCCCGGTCCTCACCGCGAACTGGGACCGGCCCGACTCCTTCACCCTGCCCGGCTACGGCGGGGACTACAAGGCGGCCAGGAAGGCGCTGGGCATGGAGCCCGACGCCGTCATCCAGGCGGTCAAGGACTCCGGTCTGCGCGGCCGCGGCGGCGCGGGCTTCCCCACCGGCATGAAGTGGGGCTTCATCCCGCAGGGCGACGGCAAGCCGCACTACCTGGTGGTCAACGCCGACGAGTCCGAGCCGGGCACGTGCAAGGACATCCCGACGATGATGGCCAACCCGCACGCGCTGGTGGAAGGCGTGATCATCGCGTCCTACGCCATCCGCGCCAACCAGGCCTTCATCTACGTGCGCGGCGAGGTCCTGCACGTCATCCGCCGCCTGCACGCGGCCGTGCGCGAGGCCTACGAGGCCGGCTTCCTCGGCAAGGACATCCTCGGCTCCGGCTACGACCTGGAGCTGGTCGTGCACTCCGGCGCGGGCGCCTACATCTGCGGCGAGGAGACGGCGCTGCTCGACTCGCTCGAGGGATATCGCGGCCAACCCCGTCTCAAGCCTCCGTTCCCGGCGGTGGCGGGCCTGTACGCCTGCCCCACTGTGATCAACAACGTCGAGTCCATCGCGAGTGTTCCCTCGATCATCGCCAACGGCGCCGAGTGGTTCGCCGGCATGGGCACCGAGAAGTCGGCCGGCTTCGGCATCTTCTCGCTGTCCGGCCACGTCACCCGGCCCGGCCAGTACGAGGCGCCGCTCGGCATCACGCTGCGCGAGCTCCTCGACATGGCGGGCGGCATCCGCGCGGGGCACCGGCTGAAGTTCTGGACGCCCGGCGGGTCGAGCACCCCGATCTTCACCGACGAACACCTGGACGTGCCGCTCGACTTCGAGTCGGTCGGCGCCAAGGGCTCCATGCTCGGCACCCGGGCCCTGCAGATCTTCGACGAGACGACCTGCGTGGTCCGCGCCGTCATGCGGTGGACCGAGTTCTACGCGCACGAGTCCTGCGGCAAGTGCACCCCCTGCCGGGAGGGCACCTACTGGCTCAAGCAGGTGCTCAAGCGGCTGGAGAAGGGTCAGGGCACCGAGGAGGACCTGACCACGATCACGGACATCGCCGACAACATCCTGGGCCGCTCCTTCTGCGCCCTGGGGGACGGCGCGACCAGCCCCATCCACTCGTCGGTGAAGCACTTCCGCGACGAGTACCTCAAGCACTTCGAGATCGGCGGCTGCCCGTTCGACCACGCCCCGTCCACGGTGTGGGGGGCCAAGTGAGCGACTGCAGCCGCGGCACCGTTTCGGTCATGGGGCCGACGGAGGAGGCACCATGAGCGTCGAACCCACCACCCCGGCGCAGCAGCCGGCGGAGCTGGTGACCCTGACGATCGACGGGTTCCAGGTGAGCGTCCCGAAGGGGACGATGATCATCCGGGCGGCCGAGTTGATCGGCATCCAGATCCCGCGCTTCTGCGACCACCCGCTGCTGGACCCGGCGGCCAACTGCCGCCAGTGCCTGGTGGAGATCACGGACGCGGGCAACGGCCGCGGCTTCCCCAAGCCGCAGCCCTCCTGCGCCATCGAGGTCGCGCCGAACATGGTCGTGCAGACCCAGCTCACCTCCCCGGTCGCGGAGAAGGCGCAGCGCGGTGTCATGGAGCTGCTGCTCATGAACCACCCGCTGGACTGCCCGGTCTGCGACAAGGGCGGCGAGTGCCCGCTGCAGAACCAGGCCATGTCCAACGGCCAGGGCGAGTCCCGCTTCCACGAGCACAAGCGCGTGTTCGAGAAGCCCGTCCCGCTCTCCACCCAGGTGCTGCTGGACCGCGAGCGCTGCGTGCAGTGCGCGCGCTGCCTGCGCTTCTCCGACGAGATCGCCGGCGACCCGCTCATCGAGTTCTTCGAGCGCGGGGCCAAGGAGCAGGTCGGCACGGCCGACGGCAGGCCGTTCCAGTCCTCCTTCTCCGGCAACACCATCCAGATCTGCCCGGTGGGCGCGCTGACCAGCGCCGCCTACCGCTTCCAGGCCCGCCCCTTCGACCTGGTCTCCACCCCCACCGCGTGCGAGCACTGCGCCAGCGGCTGCTCGCTGCGGACCGACCACCGCCGCGGCAAGGTCACCCGGCGCCTGGCCGGCAACGACCCGGAGGTCAACGAGGAGTGGAACTGCGACAAGGGCCGCTTCGCCTTCGCCTACACCAACCAGCCCGACCGGCTGAAGACCCCCCTCGTCCGTGACGAGGAGGGCCACCTGGTCCCGGCCTCCTGGCCCGAGGCGTTCGCCGCCGCGGCCAAGGGCCTGGCCGCCGCCCGCGGGCGCGCGGGCGTGCTGGTCGGCGGCCGCGTCACCGTCGAGGAGGCGTACGGCTACGCGAAGTTCGCCCGGATCGCCCTCGGCACCAACGACGTCGACTTCCGGGCCCGGCCGCACTCCGAGGAGGAGGCGCGCTTCCTGGCGCACGCCGTCGCGGGCAAGGGCATCGAGATCCGCTACCGCGACCTGGAGAACGCCCCGGCGGTGTTCCTGGTGGGCTTCGAGCCCGACGAGGAGTCGCCGATCGTCTTCCTGCGGCTGCGCAAGGCCTGGCGGAAGAAGGGCCTGAAGGTCTTCTCCGTCGCGCCGTTCGCCACCCCCGGCCTGGCCAAGATGAGCGGCACGCTCGTGGAGGCCGTCCCCGGCACCGAGGCGAAGGTCCTCGCGGACCTGGTCTCCTCCGCCCCGGCGCTCGCCGAGGCCGCCGAGGCGGTCCGGAAGCCCGGCGCGGTCATCCTGGCCGGTGAGCGCCTGGCGACCGTCCCCGGCGCGCTGACGGCCCTGCTGAATCTCGCCGAGGCGAGCGGCGCCCGGCTGGCCTGGGTCCCGCGGCGCGCCGGCGAGCGCGGCGCGCTGGAGGCCGGGGCGCTGCCGGGCCTGCTCCCGATCGGCCGCCCGGCCGACGACGCCGAGGCCCGCGCCGAGGTGGCCAGGGCCTGGGACGTCGCCTCGCTGCCCGACACCCCGGGCCGCGACACCTCCGCCATGCTGGCGGCGGCGCTCGGCGAGGAGCTCGACGCCCTCGTCGTCGCCGGTGTCGACCCCTACGACCTGCCCGACCCGGAGACCGCCCTGGCGGCCCTGGAGAACACCCCGTTCATCGTGAGCCTGGAGCAGCGCGCCAGCGCGGTCACCGACCGCGCCGACGTGGTGCTGCCGGTCGCCACGGTGGTCGAGAAGTCCGGCACGTTCGTCAACTGGGAGGGCCGCGGCCGGACCTTCGCCGAGGCCCTGCCGGTCCCCGGGGTGATGAGCGACCTGCGGATCATCTCCGCGATCGCCGACCACATGGACGTGCACCTGGGCCTGCCGGACCCGGCCGCCGCCCGGCGCGAGCTCGCCTCGCTCGGCGCGTGGCGGGGCGCGCGGGCCGCGGCCCCGGCCGTGCCCGCCGGCACGACCGCCGCCCCGCAGGCCGGCGAGGCCGTCCTGTCCACCTGGCACCAGCTGCTCGACGACGGCCGCCTCCAGGTTGGGGAGCCGTTCCTGGCGGGTACCGCTCCGGTGGCCGAGGCGCTGCTGTCGGCGGCCACCGCGGCCGAGGCGGGCGTCGCCGACGGTGACAAGATCACCGTCACCACCGGCAAGGGCTCGCTGAGCCTGCCGGTGCGGATCGCCGGCCTGCCCGACCGGGTGGTGTGGCTGCCGGCCAACTCGGGCGGCCGCTCGGTGATCCGCGACCTGCGCGCCGCGGCCGGCGACATCGTCAAGATCGGAAGTGCCTCATGAGCGGGATACGGCCCGACGCAGTGAGCGAAGCGGTCCGCGAGGTGCGAGCGGCCCGCGTAGCGAACGAGGAGCGGTGAGCTACCTGTGAACACATCTCTTCTTCTCGCGGCACCGGCTGCCGACCCGAACATGCCGGGCCTCGCCGACTTCGGCAAGGACCCGGTCGGGATCATGATCCTCAAGGGCGCGGTCATCTTCGTCGTCCTGATGCTGGGCGTGCTGTTCGGCGTGTGGTTCGAGCGCAAGCTCATCTCCCGCATGCAGAACCGGTACGGCCCCAACCGGGCGGGCAAGTTCGGCCTGCTCCAGTCGGTGGCCGACGGCCTGAAGATGGGTCTGAAGGAAGACCTGATGCCGCGGACCGTGGACAAGGTGATCTACTTCATCGCCCCGGTCGTGCTGGCCACTCCGGCCTTCATCGCCTTCTCGGTCATCCCGATGGGCCCGAAGGTCTCGATCTTCGGCACGGTCACTCCGCTGCAGCTGACCGACCTGCCGGTCGCGGTGCTGCTGGTGCTGGCCATGGCCTCAATCGGCGTCTACGGCATCGTGCTCGCCGGGTGGGGCTCCCGCTCGCCGTACGCGATGCTGGGCGGCCTGCGGGCCAGCGCCCAGGTGGTCTCCTACGAGATCGCGATGGGCCTGTCGTTCGTCGGCGTGTTCCTCTACGCGGGCACGCTCTCCACCTCGGAGATCGTCGCCGCGCAGGCGGAGGGCAACACGGTCACGCTGGGCGGGCTGTCGATCCCGATGCCCTCGTGGTACATGATCCTGCTCATCCCGTCCTTCCTGATCTACATCGTCACCATGCTGGGCGAGACCAACCGGGTCCCCTTCGACCTGCCCGAGGGCGAGGGCGAGCTGGTCGGCGGCTTCCAGACCGAGTACTCCAACTCGCTGAAGTTCGCCGTCATCATGCTCGCCGAGTACGTCAACGTCTTCGTGGTCTCGGCCGTGTCGATCACCCTGTTCATGGGCGGCTGGCGGGCCCCGTTCCCGATCAGCACGTTCTGGCCGGAGGCCAACACCGGCTGGTGGCCGCTGCTCTGGTTCTTCCTGAAGATGGTGCTGCTGTTCGCCTTCTTCATCTGGTGCCGCGCCTCGCTGCCGCGGGTCCGCTACGACCAGCTGATGGCGCTGGGCTGGAAGATCCTCATCCCGATCAACCTCGGCTGGATCATGCTGGTCGCCACCGTCCGCGCCATGCAGCTGCAGGGCACCGACCGGACCGTCGTCATGATCATCGCCTCGGTCGTGGTCGTCGGGGGCTTCGCCATCTGGCTGCGCTTCGACAACGTCCTGCAGAAGCGCAAGGAGGCCAGGGCGGCCCAGGTCGAGGCGGAGTACCGGCAGCTCCAGGAGGACCCGCACGCCGGCGGGTTCCCCGTACCGCCGCTCGACCTGCCGCACTACCACGGGGCAGCGGCCGCGCTGGAGACACGCGCTGACAAGACTGCGGAGGTTCCCAGTGGGAGCAACTGATTGGCTGAACCCCATCAAGGGGTTCGGCGTGACCTTCCACACGATGTTCAAGAAGGTCGAGACGGTCAACTACCCCGAGGAGAAGCGGCCCACGGCTCCGCGCTTCCACGGCCGGCACCAGCTCAACCGCTGGCCCGACGGCCTGGAGAAGTGCGTCGGCTGCGAGCTGTGCGCCTGGGCGTGCCCGGCCGACGCGATCTTCGTGGAGGGCGCCGACAACACCGAGTCCGAGCGCTTCTCCCCGGGGGAGCGCTACGGGCGCACCTACCAGATCAACTACCTGCGGTGCATCCTCTGCGGTCTGTGCATCGAGGCGTGCCCGACGCGCGCCCTGACGATGACCAACGAGTACGAACTCGCCGACTCGACGCGCGAGGGGCTCATCTACACCAAGGAGATGCTCCTGGCGCCGCTCGGCCCCGGCATGGAGGCCCCGCCCCACGCCATGCGCCTCGGCGAGACCGAAGAGGACTACTACCGGCTGGGACGTACCAATGGGTGAGACCATCACGTTCTGGGTGCTGGCGGTCGTTTCCGTGGCCGCCGCGCTCGGGCTCGTCTTCAGCCGCAAGGCGGTCTACTCGGCGCTCATGCTGGGCGTGGTCATGCTCTCGCTGGCCGTGCTCTACGCCGTCCAGGACGCGCCCTTCCTCGCCGCGGTGCAGATCATCGTCTACACCGGCGCGGTCATGATGCTCTTCCTGTTCGTGCTGATGCTCGTCGGCGTGGACTCCTCCGACTCCCTGGTGGAGACGATCAGGGGCCAGCGCTTCTGGGCGATCGTCGCGGGCCTGGGCTTCGCCGCGCTGCTGGCCCTCGCGATCGGCAACGTGGTGTTCACCCCGGCGGCAGGCGTCGGCCAGGTGACGCAGGCCAAGGGCGGCAACATCCCCGCCCTGGCAGAGATGATCTTCACCAGGCACGTCTTCGCCTTCGAGGTCACCTCGGCGCTGCTGATCACCGCGGCGCTCGGCGCGATGGTGCTGGCCCACCGCGAGCGGGTCCGGCCCAAGGCCACCCAGCGCGACCTGGCCCGCGCCCGCTTCTCCGGCCCGCAGCCCTCGCCGCTGCCCGGCCCGGGCACCTACGCCCTGCACAACGCCATCGACATGCCGGCCCTGCTGCCGGACGGCTCGGTCTCGGCCAAGTCGATCAACCGGGTCCTCGCCCGGCACGAGCTGGAGGACGACTTCAGGCCGACCGACCCGGAGAAGGCCGCCATGATCAGGGAGGCCCTGGCCAAGGGCGAGGCCGAGGAGCGGGAGCACGGCGTCGAGGCCGAGCAGCCGATCCAGGCCAAGGACGCGGTCATCAAGGAGGACGGCCAGTGACCACCCACTACCTGGTGCTCTCCGCGCTGCTGTTCGCGATCGGGGCCGTCGGCGTGCTGCTGCGGCGCAACGCGATCGTGGTGTTCATGTGCGTGGAGCTCATGCTCAACGCCTGCAACCTGGCGTTCGTCACCTTCGCCCGGCAGCACGGCAACCTGGACGGCCAGCTCATCGCGTTCTTCGTGATGGTGGTGGCCGCGGCGGAGGTCGTGATCGGCCTCGCCATCATTGTGATGATCTTCCGAACCCGCAGGTCGGCGTCCGTGGACGACGCCAACCTGCTGAAGTACTAAGAGGTGGCCGGTGGAATCTCCTGTTGAGATCGTCCAGCACACCGGTGGGGCGATCGGCTACTCCTGGCTGATGATCGCGCTGCCGCTGCTCGGCGCCGCGATCCTCCTGCTGGGCGGACGCCGTACCGACCGGTGGGGCCATCTCCTGGGCGTCGCGATGTCGCTGGGCGCCTTCGCGGTGGCCGTCGCCTCCTTCGTCCAGCTGCTCGCCCTGAACCCGGGCGAGCGCCGCCGCGGCATCGAGCTGTTCGAGTTCATCCCCGGCATGGCGGACCTGGGCGTGCTGATCGACCCGCTGTCGATCAGCTTCGCGCTGCTGATCACCGGTGTGGGATCGCTGATCCACATCTACTCGATCGGCTACATGTCGCACGACCACGACCGCCGCCGCTTCTTCGCCTACCTGAACCTGTTCGTCGCCGCCATGCTCCTGCTGGTGCTGTCGGACAACTACCTCGGCCTGTTCATCGGCTGGGAGGGCGTGGGCCTGGCCTCCTACCTGCTGATCGGCTTCTGGCAGTTCAAGCCCAGCGCGGCCACCGCGGCCAAGAAGGCCTTCGTCATCAACCGCGTCGGCGACTTCGGCCTGCTGATCGGCATCTTCACGATCTGGACGACGTTCGGCTCGCTGGCCTTCCGCGACCTCGGCGCCGACGTGGCCACCCAGGCCTCCGAGGGCACGCTGACCGCGATCGGCCTGCTGCTGCTCGTCGGCGCCTGCGGAAAGTCGGCCCAGCTGCCGCTGCAGGCCTGGCTGCTGGACGCGATGGAGGGCCCGACCCCGGTCTCGGCCCTCATCCACGCCGCGACCATGGTCACCGCCGGCGTCTACCTCGTCGTGCGCTCCGGCGCCTTCTTCGAGGCCGCCCCGACCGCGCAGCTGGTCGTCACCATCGTCGGCGTCGCCACGCTGCTCGCCGGTGCGATCATCGGTTGTGCGAAGGACGACATCAAGAAGGGCCTGGCCGGTTCGACGATGTCGCAGATCGGCTACATGATGCTCGGCGCGGGCCTCGGCCCGGCCGGCTACGCCTTCGCGATCGGCCACCTGATCACGCACGGCTTCTTCAAGGCCAACATGTTCCTCGGCGCCGGCTCCGTGATGCACGCCATGAACGACGAGGTCGACATGCGCCGCTACGGCGCGCTGTTCCCGGTCATGAAGATCACCGCGGTCACGTTCGTCATCGGCTACCTGGCCATCATCGGCTTCCCGCTGCTCTCCGGTTACTACACCAAGGAGGGCATCATCGAGACGGCGATGCACCACAACCCGGTCCTCGGCTGGCTCGCCGTGCTGGGCGCCGGCCTGACCGGCTTCTACATGTCGCGGATGGTCTTCATGACCTTCTTCGGCAAGAAGCGCTGGGCCGACGACGCGCACCCGCACGAGTCGCCCGCGGTGATGACCGTGCCGCTGATCATCCTGTCGATCGGCTCGATCGGCCTGGGCGCCTTCCTGGTCCTGGGCAACCGGTTCGCGACCTTCCTCGCCCCGGCCGTCGGCGCGCCGGCGGAGATGCCCGAGCCGCACGTCTTCGGGGTCGGCCCCGCGGCCCTGGCCACGCTCGCGCTGGTCGCGGCCGGCGCCGCCTTCGCGTGGATGCGGTACGGCGCCGCCGAGGTGCCCGTCACCGCCCCGCGCGGCTCCTTCCTCACCACCTTCGCCCGCCGCGACCTGTACGGCGACGCCCTCAACGAGTCGCTGTTCATGCGGCCCGGCCAGTGGCTGACCCGCCTGTCGGTGTTCTTCGACAACCGGGGCATCGACGGCCTGGTCAACGGCCTGGCCGCGGGCATCGGCGGGACCTCCGGGCGGCTGCGCCGCGTGCAGACCGGTTACGTCCGCTCGTACGCGTTGTCCATCTTCTTCGGTGCCGCAGTGGTCGTCGGAGCGCTGCTCTACGTAGGGAACATGTGATGCCCTGGCTCTCGATACTGATGGCCGTGCCCGTACTGGGCGCGGTCGGGGTGGCGTGCCTCCCCAAGGGCAGCCACAAGCCCGCCAAGCAGCTCGCGCTGCTGGTCTCGCTGGTGGTGCTCGGCCTGACCGTCGCGATGGCGGTCCAGTTCAGCCCGAACGGGCAGCGCTTCCAGTTCACCGAGACCCACAGCTGGATCCCGGCCTTCGGGGTGAACTACGGCCTCGGCGTGGACGGCATCGCCCTGGTGCTGATCGCCCTGTCGGCGGTCCTCGTGCCGATCGTGATCCTGGCCTCCTGGCACGACACCGACGGGCCCGCGCCCGACGGCAGGGACGACGCCCCGGCGCCCAAGCGCTCCGCGAAGACCTACTTCGCGCTGCTGCTGGTGCTGGAGGCGATGATGATCGGCGTCTTCGCGGCGACCGACATCTTCCTGTTCTACGTGTTCTTCGAGGCCATGCTGATCCCGATGTACTTCATGATCGGGTCGTACGGCGGGGTGCAGCGGTCCTACGCGGCCGTGAAGTTCCTGCTCTACTCGCTCTTCGGCGGCCTGCTCATGCTGGTCGCGGTGATCGCGCTGTACGTGGTCGCCGAGAAGAACACCTTCATGTTCCCCGAGCTGATCGGCGCCGTCCAGGACCCGACCACGCAGAAGTGGCTGTTCGCCGGCTTCTTCATCGCGTTCGCGGTCAAGGCGCCGCTCTGGCCGTTCCACACCTGGCTGCCCGACGCCGCCGCGCAGGCCCCGGCCGGCGCGGCCGTGCTGCTGGTGGGCGTGCTGGACAAGGTGGGCACGTACGGCATGCTCCGCTTCTGCCTGGAGCTGTTCCCCGACGCGTCGAAGTTCTTCACCCCGCTGGTGATCGTGCTCTCGGTGGTCGGCATCATCTACGGCGCCATCGTGGCCATCGGCCAGACCGACATGAAGCGCCTGATCGCCTACACCTCGATCTCGCACTTCGGCTTCATCGCGCTGGGCGTCTTCGCGATGACGCAGAACGCGCAGGCCGGCGCCACGCTCTACATGGTCAACCACGGCTTCTCCACCGGCGCGCTGTTCCTGATCGCCGGGTTCCTGATCCACCGCCGCGGCTCGGCCCAGATCGCCGACTACGGCGGCGTGCAGAAGGTCGCCCCGCTGCTCGCGGGCGCCTTCCTGATCGCCGGCCTGTCCGGTCTCGCCCTGCCGGGCCTGTCCTCGTTCGTCAGCGAGTTCATGGTCCTCATCGGCACCTACGAGCGCTACGCGGTCCCGGCGATCATCGGCGCGCTCGGCGTGATCCTGGCGGCCATCTACATCCTGTGGATGTACCAGCGCATGATGAACGGGCCCACGGCCGACTCGGTCAAGGGCTTCACCGACCTCAACGGCCGGGAGAAGTGGGTGGTGGCCCCGCTGATCGCGGCGATCATCGCGCTCGGCTTCTTTCCCAAGCCGGTGCTCGACGTGATCAACCCCGCGGTGGACAAGACGCTGGACAGCGCCCAGGTGCTGGACAAGCAGCCGGCCTCCACCGCCGCTGAGAAGAAGGGGGCCGGCCAGTGAACGGCACCACCATTCCGGCGCCGACGATCGAATACGCCCTGCTCGCGCCGATGCTGATCGTCTTCGGCGCGGCGATCGTCGGCGTGCTGGTCGAGGCGTTCTTCCCGCGCTACCTGCGCAAGTCGGTCCACGTGCCGCTGACGCTGCTGGCGCTGGCGGGGGCCTTCCTGATGACGGTCCTCCAGGTGGTCAGGGAGGGCGTGCCGACCACGCCGTCCGCCATGGGCGCGGTCGCGGTGGACGGGCCCGCCCTGTTCATCTGGGGCCTCATCCTGGTCCTGGCGATCGTCAGCACGCTCCTCATCAACGACGAGGACCAGTTCGTCGCGCAGGCCGCGGCCGTACCGGGCAGCGCCGACGAGGAGGAGGCGGTCCGCAGCGGGTACGCCCAGACCGAGGTCTACCCGCTGCTGCTGTTCTCCGTCGGCGGCATGATGCTCTTCCCGGCCTCCAACGACCTGCTGATCATGTTCGTCGCCCTGGAAGTGCTCTCCCTGCCGCTGTACCTGCTCTGCGGCCTGGCCCGCCGGCGCCGCCTGCTCTCGCAGGAGGCCTCGGTCAAGTACTTCCTGCTCGGCGCGTTCTCCTCGGCCTTCTTCCTGTACGGCATGGCCCTGATGTACGGCTACGCCGGCTCGCTCGACCTGAAGGCCATCAGCGCCGCGCTGGGCACGGTCAGCGGCCAGAACACGCTGCTGCTGGCCGGCACCGCGATGCTCGGCGTCGGCCTGCTCTTCAAGCTCGGCGCGGCGCCGTTCCAGGCCTGGAAGCCCGACGTCTACCAGGGCGCGCCCACCGCGGTCACCGCCCTGATGGCCTCCACCGTCCTGGTGTCGGCCTTCGGCGCGCTGCTGCGGGTCTTCTGGGTCGCCCTGGGCAACCTGGACTGGGACTGGCGCCCGGTGATGTGGGGCGTCGCGATCCTGACCATGGTCGTCGGTGCGATCCTGGCCATCACCCAGACCGACATCAAGCGCATGCTGGCCTACTCGTCGATCGCGCACTCGGGCTTCATCCTGACCGGCGTGATCGCGACGGGCGCCTTCGAGCAGAACCAGGGCGCGCTCTCGGCGATCCTGTTCTACCTGGCGGCGTACGGCTTCACCACGGTCGGCGCCTTCGCCGTGGTGACGATGGTCCGCGACGCGGGCGGCGAGGCCGGGCACCTGTCCCGGTGGGCCGGCCTCGGCAAGCGGGCCCCGATCCTGGCGGGCATCTTCGCGTTCTTCCTGCTGGCCTTCGCCGGCATCCCGCTGACCAGCGGGTTCTTCGGGAAGTACGCGGTGTTCTCCGCCGCGGTCGCGGGCGACGCGCTGCCCCTGGTCGTCGTGGGCGTGGTGACCTCGGCCATCGCGGCGTTCTTCTACGTCCGCGTGATCGTGCTGATGTTCTTCAGCGAGCCGGCGGCCGACGGGCCGACCATCGCGACGCCCACCATCGGCACCTCGGCTGTGGTCGCCCTCGCGGCAGCGGCTACCGTAGTCCTCGGAGTCTTCCCGCAGCCGGTCCTGGACCTGGCCGGCGAGGCGGCTTCGGCCCTGTTCATTCGCTAGGAAGTGTAGGAACCCATGGCTGCGCCACCGGTTGTCGATCTCCCGCTCGTCGACGAGCGGCTGGCGCAGGACCTGGCCGCGGGCCTGGCCGAGGTGGAGAAGCTGCTGCGGTCCTCGGTGGAGAGCGAGGACGCCTTCGTCACGGAGGCGTCCAGGCACCTCATCGAGGCCGGCGGCAAGCGGTTCCGGGCCATGCTCGTGCTGCTCGCCGCGCAGTTCGGCACGCAGGACGCCCCCGGGGTGGTCCCCGGGGCCGTGGTCATCGAGCTGACCCACCTGGCCACGCTCTACCACGACGACGTCATGGACGAGGCCCCGGTCCGCCGGGGCTCGGAGTCGGCCAACGCCCGGTGGAACAACACCGTGGCCATCCTGACCGGCGACTACCTGTTCGCCCAGGCCTCGGAGATCCTCGCCGACCTCGGCCCGGACATCATCCGCATCCAGGCCCAGACCTTCTCCCGGCTGGTCCGCGGCCAGATCCGCGAGACCATCGGCCCCCGCGACGGGGACGATCCGGTCCGGCACTACATCGAGGTGCTGGCCGACAAGACCGGCTCGCTGATCGCCACCTCCGGCCGCTTCGGCGCCCTGCTGAGCGGCGCCGCGCCCGACGTGGTCGAGCGCCTGGCGAGCGCCTGCGAGGCCATCGGCGTCGCCTGGCAGCTCAGCGACGACCTGCTGGACGTCGCCTCCGAGTCCACCCAGTCCGGCAAGACGCCCGGCACCGACCTGCGCGAGGGCATCCGGACGCTCCCGGTGCTCTACGTCCTGTCCGGCGACGACCCCGCCGACGCCCGGCTGCGGGAGCTGCTGTCCGGACCGGTGGCCGAGGACGACGTCGAGGAGACCCTGGCGCTGCTGCGGGCCAACCCGGCCATGGACCGGGCCCGCGCCGAGCTGGTCGCCTGGGCCGACCGCGCCCGCGCGGACCTGGCGGGCCTGCCCGACATCCCGGCCCGCGCCGCCTACCTCGCCCTCTGCGACTACGTCGTCGAGCGCTCCGGCTGATATCCGGCCGGCCCCGTCCGGCTCTGTTCGGCGGCATTTCCTTGCGTGTGCATCTGTTGCATGAGCAGGTAGGCTCGCTGCCAGGTGCTCAGAGGTAAGGAGGGCTCACAATGACGTGGGACCGTTTCGCCCTGCTGTACGCGCGCGTGGAGACCGAACTGGCCAAGGCGCTCCAGCGCGGCCACGGCCTGGGCCTGTCGGAGTACCGCGCGCTCAAGCGGCTCGCCGCCGCTCCGGACGGCGAGCTGCGGATGCAGGAGCTGGCCGAGGCGGTCGGGCTGAACCAGAGCTCGGTGACCCGCCTCATCGCCCGGCTGGAGGAGGCGGGGCTGACCCGCCGCGACCTGTGCGCGGCCGACCGCCGCGGCGTCTACTCGGTGATCACGGGTGAGGGGCGGGCCCGGCTGGGCGAGGCCTCGCCCACCTACGAACGCTCCCTGGAGACCGCCCTGGACCGCGCCGGCACCGAACCGGAACTGCAGCCGCTGGTGGCCGCCGTCCGGGGCCTCGGGGCCGCAGCCGGGCGCTAGGCCGGGCCGGTACGGCAGGCCCGGATGTCCGGGTGGTTCGGCGGGTCAGGCCGTCGCGGGCTCCAGCCGCTCGGCGCGGCGGGCCGCCTGGGCGGCGCGGGCGGTGCGGAGGCTGTCGTAGGTGAAGACCGACAGGGCCAGCCAGACGATGGCGAACCCGGCCCAGCGGCTCGGCGGCATCACCTCGTGGGCGACGAACACGCCGCAGAGGAACTGCAGGACCGGGGCGATGTACTGCAGCAGGCCGATCGTGGTGAGCGGGACGCGGATCGCGGCCGCGGAGAAGCAGATGAGCGGGACGGCGGTGATCACGCCCGCCCCGGCGAGCAGCAGCGCGTGCCCCGCGCCCGCGCTCCCGAAGGTGCCGGTGCCCTGCTGCGTGAGATAGCCCAGGTAGCCCAGGGCGGGCAGCAGCAGGACGAGCGTCTCGACCGCCATGCTCTCCGCCGCGCCGACCTGGGCGGTCTTCTTGACCAGGCCGTAGGTGCCGAAGCTGGCGGCCAGGACCATCGCGATCCAGGGCAGCCGGCCGTAGTCCAGGGTGAGCACGACGACGGCCGCGGCGCCGAGCCCGACCGCCGCCCACTGCAGCGGGCGCAGCCGCTCCTTGAGCAGGAAGACGCCGAAGAGCACGCTGACCAGCGGGTTGATGAAGTAGCCTAGGGCGCTCTCGACGACGTGCCCGGTGTTCACCGCGTAGATGTAGACGCCCCAGTTGACCGTGATGATCAGCGCGGCGAGGGCCAGGAGGCCGATCTTGCGGGGGGTGCGGGCGATCTCCCGGATCCACGACCAGTGCCGTCGTACCGCGAGGATGGCGACGACCGCGACGAGCGACCACGCCATGCGGTGGGCCAGGATCTCCAGGGCGCTGGAGGGCTTGAGCAGCGGCCAGTAGAGCGGGAACAGGCCCCACATGCTGTAGGCGGCGATGCCGTACAGGACTCCGCGGCGGGATTCAGGCATGTCACTCATTTTGACTGCTTACCATTTTTAACACAAATTAGCAGTTCTGATTCGATTGTTAAGCGTTGCTTATGGGAACATCGGGCGGTCCGGCGCGGTTGAGCAGAGCGGAGTAAGGCGACAGGAGGAGGTTCCGATGGGCTGGCTCTTCGGCAGGGAGAAGACGTCCATGGTGTCCCCGGAGAACGCACTTCCCGGACGGGACGAGCGCATGCCGGTGCCCGCGCGGCACATGGTCCTCGACGCCCCGCTGGCCCCGCCGTACCCCGGCGACGTCGAGATCGCCGACTTCGGTCTCGGCTGCTTCTGGGGGGCCGAGCGCAAGTTCTGGCAGACCCCCGGCGTCGTGTCCACCTCGGTGGGCTACGCGGGCGGCCACACCCCCAACCCGACCTACGAGGAGGTCTGCAGCGGGCTCACCGGCCACACCGAGGTGGTCCGGGTCGTCTTCGACCCGGCCGAGGTGTCGTACGAGGAGCTGCTGCGGGTATTCTGGGAGAACCACGACCCCACCCAGGGCATGCGCCAGGGCAACGACGTCGGCACGCAGTACCGCTCGGCGGTCTACTTCCACTCCCCGGAGCAGGAGAAGTCCGCCCTCGCCTCCCGCGACGCCTACCAGAAGGTCCTCGCCGAGGCCGGCCACGGCCCGATCACCACGGAGATCGCCCTGTCCGGTGAGTACTACTTCGCGGAGGAATATCACCAGCAGTACCTTTTCAAGAACCCCGGCGGTTACTGCGGGATCGGCGGCACCAACGTCAAGCTGGGTGACCCGTCCGAGTGGTCCTGCCCGACGGGCCTGATGCCGGCGGATGAGTAGGCGCGACTCCGGGCCGTAAGAGCTGATCTTCCTTCCGTCCGGTTCGCCTGATCAAATGGACGACCTAGCGTTTTCCGGTCAGGTGGGGGTCAGGTGCGGTTCCGTCGATCAATGGCCGTGGTCATCGCCCTGGTGAGCGGCTTGTGCGGGTGTTCGCAGCCTGACCCCCTGCCGGTCCCTGAGCCCGCCGGGCAGGTGTGGCCCGGGGCGTTCTTCGAGGTCCCGCAGGAGATCAAGGGCTTCGGTGACGTGACGCCCGTCGCCATGCTCGGCGCTCGCGAGGTCCTGCTGCGGAGCCGTACGGCGATGCTGGCCTACGACCGCAGGAACAGGCGGCATCGGATTCCGGCCGAGCCGCCTGCGGATGGGCTCTTCGGTGAGGTGTTGAGTGCCGTCGTCGGGGACCGCGAGGTCGTCTTGATGGAGGGAGACGCGGAGATCTCGGCCCTGTGGTCGATACCGCGGGCGGGCGGGTCCGCGAGGCTCCTCGCCGCGAGCATCCCCGAACCCGGGATGGTCGCAGGAATGGTCGCCGACGGTGGGAAGGTCGTGTGGTGGAAATACAACGGAACCAGCCGCGAGGTGCCGCTCTCCGGCGGTGAGCCCAGGGGCAGCCACCACCAGGAACTCGACTACATCAGCCGGTGGCCGTGGGGGCATCGGGGCGAGGACGGCGTCGTCAACCTGGTCACCGGTGAGAAGCGTGACACGCAGGCGGTGGGTTACGGTCACGATGTCCGCTGCGGGCCTGAGTGGTGTGTCAGTGCAAGTAAGGATTCCAGGTACGAGAGCCAAGAAGTGGTGGTGCAGCGCCTGGACGGCTCGGATCGTCGGCGCGTCCCCGGAAAGATCATGTACGGCGGGCTCTTCGTCGGCGAGCGCTACGGGGTGTTCGACGCGCCGGAAGCCGCCCGTGACCAGTCGATGATCGACCCGGGGGGCATCTGGGGAGACGCGGTGGTCGTCTACGACCGCTGCACGGGGAAGACCGGGCTGCTCGACGCTCCAGAACCTCCAGAACCTTCGGAACCGGAGGTTCAGGACGCGCGGTCTCGTAGATATCCGAACGTGATCCGTAACGGAGAAGACTCTTCGGGAATCCTCATGTACTGGAAGGTTCCCGGCGATCGTTACACCGTGTTCGCGCTGCCGGATCCGTCCGCCGGGAAAGAGGCCGCATGTACTTGATCCGATTGATCGTGACGCGAAGGGCTCCCCTGTACCAGCCGTAGGTGGCCGCAAGCTCTGGCGGCCACGGCGGTACCGACGTCAGGCCGGATGACCTCTCCGAGTCGCCCTGTCCGATGGGCCTGACGAGTTCGAAGCAGTGGGCACAGCAGGTGAGGAGACCTCCTCGTGCGGCCTCAGGGCTGTTCGGGGGTCTCGTTCGTTTTCGGGGCGACGAAGGATCCCATGCCGGGCGTGGTGACGATGAGGCGGTCCTCGCGGAGCTTGGCGGTCACCTTGCGGATGGTCACGCGGGCGACGCTGAACTCGGCTTCGAGCTTCACCTCGGAGATGAGGGACTGGGGCGGGTACTCACCCGATTCGATGCGCGCGCGTACGACCTCGTAGATCTGTACCCACTTGGGTCGCGTCGGGTCGTAGTCGATCATGCGAGCAACTGTAGGTAGCCGCGTACGGCTAACCATAGAAGCTCCTAGCTATAGACAGGCATATATAGGGCCGGTAGCGTTTTACGTATGACGACGCTCGAGGAACTGGCACTCCGCTTCCCCGGTTGGGCGATCTGGCGCAGTCGGACCGACAGCGGGGCCGGCGACTGGTACGCGACGCGGCGGGCCTATCGGATCAGCCAGGCCGAGATCGACGCCGGTGTCTGCATGACGGTGACCGCCACAACCCTGGAAGCACTCGGCCGCGTCCTCACCGAGCAGGCCGATCGCCAGGCCATCGCAACGCCGTCACGATGACAGTGCGGGATCCGGCACTGCTCGCCTGGTGCGGTGATGTCGCCGACCTTTCAGAGTCGAGCTGTCCGGGCATCGCCGTTCTCCATCCCGGACGCGCGTTACCCAACCGCGCCACTCTGTCCTGGCACCCACAGGCGCGAGGGCCGTACCGGGTGATCGACTACACCTGCTGCTGTCAGGCGGTCTACTACGAACTGATCGGTATCGGCGGCATCTACCAAGTCCACAAGGTGATCCAGTCCGACCCACCGGAACACCTCTACACGGGTGGCTGGAGTAGGCCGCATGCCTCCGTGTGGTGGATGCAGATCCTCACCGGCGCTGCCCGATGAACGCCTGATTGCAAACGGGAGCCGGTCACGACGTGAACCGTCCGTCCTCCTGCTCAGGCGGCAGATGCCGACCGGCGGCGTACGGGTTGCGGCCTGGCCTCCATTGCTGCTCTCCAGTCCCTCGGGGTTCGGGAAAAATCCTAACTCCGTCGAAGGCGGAAAACTGAGATTTCCCGAACAACCAGTCGGAGGCGGTTGCCGGCGTGGCATCCCCGAAGACCGGTTGCCTACGTGGGTGAGTTGTTGCCTGAGGGGAGCGCCACCACCAGCGGTACCTGTACAAGAATCCCGGCGGTTACTGCGGCATCGGCGGACCGGCGTCTCGTGCCCGGTCGGCCTGACCTCCGGCGAGGCCTGACGGACAAGCCTTCTCGTATGACATCGTCTGCGATCGACGGCCTACGGCGACCTGGCGGTCCGCCTGGGCATCGGGGATGCTGTGACGTGTGGAGTACGTGTCCAGAGTGCCGCGACCGCCGCTGGACGGGCTGGTCGACGACCTCTACTACCTGGAGGGCGCGCCGCCGTACGCCCGGCTGACGCTGCCGCCGATGCCGGCGGCGTTGCTCATCGTCAACCTCGGGGCGCCGTTCCGCATTCGGGCCGGCACCGACATCGAGACGGCCGAGTACGCCGACGGCTGCGTGGTCACCATGCCCACCCGCGCCTTCGAGTTCGGCTACCCGCCGGGGACCCGGTCCGTCGGGGTGCACTTCAAGCCGTGGGGGCCGGCGCCGTTCCTGCCGATGCCCGCGGCCGAGCTGTGCGACCGGCCGGTGACGGTGGAGCAGGTCTGGGGCCGGCCCGCCATCGCTGAGCTGCGAGACCGGCTGGCCACGGCGGACGGACCGCACGAGATGCTGACGCTGCTCGAGCAGGAGCTGATGCGGCGGTTGCGCGAGACCGCCGGCCTGGGGCTGGTCCGCCGTACGAGCAGCGTCATCGCGGCGACCGGCGGGTCGGTGGCGATCGGAGACCTGAGCGCGGCAGCCGGTGTCAGCAGCACTCATCTGGCACAGCGGTTCAAGGAGATCATCGGCGTCACGCCGAAGCGGCTGGCCCGCACCCACCGCTTCGCCGCCACCGTGTTCGCGATCGATCCCGCCGGACCGGTCGACTGGGGCGACCTCGCCGGTGACGCAGGCTACTTCGACCAGGCCCACTTCGGCCACGAGTTCCGGGCGTTCACCGGGCTCACGCCGACACGGTACGTCGAGGTCCGGCGGCGGTTCCTGCTCGAACACCCGGGCCACGCGCTGGACGGCTGGCCGCTGCCGGCCGATTGATTTCTTACAAGACCGACAGCGCACGCCACGCTAGTTTGGGGCACCCCGAAGCAGAGGAGAGCCCCGTGGGCAAGGTGGTCATGTACGGCTCGGTGTCGGTGGACGGCTTCATCGCGGACGAGAACGACCGGCCCGGACCGCTGTTCGACTGGTTGTCCGGCGGTGACGTCCCGTTGGACGGGAGCGGTGAGCTGAAGGTGTCGCAGACCTCCTACGACTACACCCGGGCGTACTGGGACCGGATCGGGGTCACGATTGTCGGCCGCCACGTCTTCGACCTGACGGACGGCTGGGACGGGAAGCCGCCGGGCGGGATCGACCACGTGGTCGTCGTGACGCACCGGCCGATGCCTGAGGGCTGGGACCCCGAGGCGCCGTTCCACTTCGTCGACGGTGTCGAGGCGGCGATGGCCAGGGCGCAGGAGCTCGCGGGCGACCGTACGGTCGAGGTCGCCGCCGGTGACGTCGGTGGCCAGATGCTGGCCGCGGGGCTCGTCGACGAGGTGCGCATGGACGTCGTACCCGTTGTGTTCGGGTCCGGCAAGCGCTACTTCGGGCCGGTCGACGCGCAGCACCTGTTGGAGGACCCTGATGCGGTGATCCAGGGCGACCGGGTGCTCCACCTGCGCTATCGGGTGCGCCGGTGATCGATCTGAGCGGGATCGTTGCTCATGTCAGGGGTGATGTCCCGCTGGGGGAGCGCTCGGGCCGGGAGATCTTTCCGGTGGGTCGTATCGATCCTGCCGAAGACGATCGCCGTCAACGGCAGCCCGCGAACCACTGCATGGTTTCGGCGAGCCCTTCCCAGTGCGTGTACGCCTCAGGATCGAGCACCTCATCCTGGGGGCGTGACCGGACCAGGCCCGTCAGAGGCTCGAAACCGAGGGCGCGGTAGTCAGGATCCTTCCTTCTGCGCACCGCCACACGGAAGACCGTCATCTTCATCGCCGCGTCGACGGGGATGCCTAACGGGCAGGAGCGGTCCACCGCGTTCGTTATCCCGTCGAGTTCCTGCCGGGAGGGAATCCCATCCCCTAGACGGTTCATCAGGGAAAGGACCGGTGCGCAGCCCGTCCGGTCATCGTCGATGCGGGCGACGCGCAGGAGGACGACCTTGCCGGAGAGCACCCGGTATGCCAGCACTGTCCCAGGCGTCAGGTCGGTGACATGGCGCCAGGGACGACGCAGGCGCTTGCGTTCCGGCTGCGGGCCGGTGAGCCGGACCTGGACCTTCTGGAGAACGGCTTGCCGACCGGCGAGAGCCTTGGCCCCCTCCTCCGCCCAGCGCGACAACCCCTCGCCTCGCTCGATGATGCCCAGTGCTCTGTCACGTACCGTTGTGTCCAATCGGCCGATCTTCGATTGGGCGACGGCGAGCGCCAGCCAGACCACGGGGCCCTCGTCGGGGTCGTCCAGCACTTCGGCGTAGGAGTCCAGGACGTGGCGTTGGGCGTCCTCGTCGGTCGTTCCGTCCTCGATGAGTTCGCGGTAGCCGTCCCGGACGTCGCAGGCGAGGTCGTCCGAGAACAGCGCGGGACCCCAGGCGCCCATCCACCGTCTCCGTTTCTCCGTATAGAAGATCAACTTATCCCGTTCGCCGACCGGCTCGGCAGGTCATGGCGGTGGCAGGATCCGACGCGGTGCCATAAGGCGTCCTACCGGCACGCCTTCGTCTCGGGAGAGCAGTGCTCGACCTCGGGATAACGGGGTGACGGCTTGTCCAGCAGGGGCTGGGATCTCTTGCGCAGGTGCAGGTCGAAGAAGGTCGCGACGTATCTGCGGGTGATGTCCATGGCGCGGGCACCGGGTATGTCGGCGCCGGTGTCGATGCCGAGCTGGTCGGCCAGCACGCCCAGGTCGGTGAAGGACGTGTGCTCCGCCCCGGTCACCAGGAGCCAGCGCTTCCAGCCGGTCAGCTGCTTCCAGTCGCGCTCCCAGGTGGCGGCCGCGTCTCCCCCGCCCGGGGTGTAGGCGGCCGACCTGCCCAGGAACAGGAACGGCCGTGCCAGCCCCCTGGCCGGGATCCGGACCTCCGTGGTGCCGTCGACGTCCGCACCGGCGCGTATCCGGGAGTCCCCGAGCATGGCCGCGATGGTGCTCGCTCCTCCGACGGAGTGACCCGCCATCGCGATCCTGGACGGGTCGATCAGGCGGGCGCCCTTCCACCTCGGCTGGGCCCCGGTCAGCCGGTCGAGCACGAAGGAGACGTCGGCCGCCCGGCTCTTCGCCAGCTTCCCCCACCACGCCGGATCCTTCTCGATCCCACAGGTCACGCAGGTGGCCACCCGCCCGTCGGGGAAGGTGGTGGCGACGTTCTCGTAGGTGTGGTCGATCGCGGCCACCACGTAGCCTCGGCTGGCCAGATCCTCGGCCAGCGCAGTGAGTTCGCTCCGGGGTTTGGTGTGGCCGGGGGAGAGCACGACGAGGGGCAGACCGCGCCTGCGGCCTGCCGGGCCGGCGTCGGTGAAGGCGTTGGTCCGCGTCCTGCTCAGTGTGTCGGCCGGAACGCCGGTGATCCCTCCGCTCTTCAGAAGCAGTTCGGACTCCTTGGGCGTCATGTACGGGGCCCGCTCGCGGCCTGGTGACTCGGCGGGGTACCACAGGGTGGCCATGAGCTCCCGGGCCTTCACCGAGGGAACCCAGGGGTCGGGGCGGGAGGTGTCTTTCAGGTATAGGGACGTGGTGCCGACCGGATGCGCACCGGTCGGTTCGGGCAGGCGGAGCGTGCTGCTCGACGCCGGTGAAAGGCCGGTTGTGGCAGGCGCGGACGCGTACGAGGCGGCCTCGGACCGGGCGGACGTGTACGAGGCGGCCTCGGACCGGGCGGACGTGTACGAGGCGGCCTCGGACCGGGCGGACGTGTACGAGGCGGCCTCGGACCGGGCGGACACGGCCGGCGTGGTCGCCACGGATGCGAGCAGCCCGGCGGCGATCACACCGAAGCACAGGCTCCGGCCCCTTCCGCTTCGAGAGGAGCCCCGGCCGGTGGCGGCCGCGTCTCCCCCTGCGGTGCGTGCCGGTGTGCCCGCGCCGCCGTACCGCCCGTCCGTGTCCGCCGTCTCCGTCACATGACCCATGAACGTGTCCCGTCCTTCCGGTTGAAACGGCCGCCTCGCCGGAGAAGTCCTGCGGGGCCGATGGCGGGGACAAGGCTAGAAGCGGCCGACGCCCGCGCGCGTCGGCCGTCGTACCGGTATCGGACACCTCCGGGGGATGATCCGCCCGCGGTGTCATCCTCGCGATGTACTCCCGGCGGACACCGCCGTGGGCACCGAAGACGATGTGCGGCGCATCGCGCGAACGCGAAAATATGTCGGTGGCAGCAGACGAACGACGGCTCTGGCGGCAGTACGTGCAGGACGTACTGCGGCCGGAACCGCGAACCGCCCGTCCGTCTCGAAGGGCTCTCGTCGCCGACGGGCTGCTCGCGATCTTCTTGACCGTCGTCGCGCTGATGGCGGCGGAGGGGCTGCAGGGTCCGGTCCATCGCGTCGACGTGCAACCGCGTCCTCTGATCGAGTTGCTGCGGCTGCCGCAGCCTCCGGCGGCTCCGTCCCTCCCGGCGGTTCCGTCTCCTCCGGCGTTACCGGACGGGGGCATCGGCGTCCAGTCGGCCGCCCCGGAACGGATCCATCCGCCGTCCGGCGCCGTCCCCGAGGAGCACGAGCCGCCCGTGCTCCTGGTGGCGCTGACCGCCCTGCCGCTGGCGGCCCGGCGCAGGTATCCGCTCGCGACCTTCTGGGTGGTGGCGTCCGCGGTGCTGGCCATGGACGGCGGTGAGACGTGGGTCACCGTCCTGGCCTGCTTCATCGCCGGCTACAGCGCCGTCGCCCACAGCCGCAACCGGGTGCCCGCGGCGGCCGGTCTCCTGCTGGCGGCCGTGCTCGCCGGCGTCGTGGACCGGGACGTCGCGTCCGGTCTCCCCGGTCTCCCCGGTTGGCTGGGGCCCTACGTGGTCCTGCTGAGCGCCGGGGCCGGGGCGAGCGTCGTCCGGTTCCTGCGGCGGAGCCGGGACCGGCTCACCGAACTCCAGCGGGCGCAGGAGGACGCCATGCGGAGGGCGGTCGAGGCCGAGCGCTCCCGGATCGCCGCCGAGCTGCATGACGTGGTGACCCACAATGTGAGTGTGATGGTGATCCAGGCGGGTGCGGCGCGCAAAGTGATGGACGCCGAGCCGGAACTGTCCAAGCAGGCCCTGCTCGCGATCGAAAGCAGCGGCCGAGCCGCCATGGCCGAGCTGCGCAACGTCATGGACCTGCTCGCAGGACCGGAGGACGGCCGCGTGGACGGCCGGGGCGACGGGCTCGAACCACAACCCGGCCTCGACCAGCTCGGCGGCCTCGTCGAGCGGGTACGCGCCGCGGGGGTGCCGGTGGATGTCGCGCTCTCGCCGCTGGACCCCTTGCCCGACGGGGTCGGCCTCACTGTTTACCGCGTCGTGCAGGAGGGCCTGACCAACACGATGAAGCACGCGGCCGGCGCGACGGCGTCCGTCGCGATCGGCCGCAACGGCGGCTGGCTGGAGATCGAGGTCACCGACGCCGGCGGCGCGCCGGGCCCCCAGGCGCGGACCGGCAACGGCCGCGGGTTGATCGGCTTACGTGAGCGGCTGGCCGTCTACGGCGGCACCCTGGCCGCCGGGCCCGTGGCGGGGGGCGGTTATCGGATCATGGCCCGTATTCCGTGGACCGCCGCATGAGCGAGCCGGTGCGCGCGGTCATCGCCGACGACCAGGCGCTGGTCCGTACCGGGTTCCGGATGATCCTCTCCGCCGACGGCATCGAGGTGGCGGCGGAGGCGGCCGACGGGGTCGAAGCGGTCGCCGCCGTACGGAGCACCAGGCCGGACGTCGTGCTCATGGACATCCGGATGCCGCGGATGGACGGCATCGAAGCCACCCGCCAGATCATGAGCGGCGGAGCGGACGAGACCCGCGTCATCATCCTGACCACTTACGATCTCGACCACTACGTCTACGCCGCCCTCACCGCCGGCGCCAGCGGCTTCCTGCTCAAAGACGTCAGCCCCGAGCACCTGGTGGCCGCGGTACGTCTGGTGCGTTCCGGCGACGCCCTGCTCTCACCCACCATCACACGCCGCCTCGTCGAGCGTTTCGCACCCCGGGACGAGGCGAAGGCCGGTCTCCACCGGGATCTGTCCGGACTGACGCCACGGGAACTGGAAGTGCTGCGCCTGCTCGCCACCGGCCTGAGCAACGCCGAACTCGCCGACCGGCTGACTCTCAGCGCGACGACGGTGAAGACCCACGTCGCCCGCATCCTGTCCAAACTCGGCCTCCGCGACCGCGTCCAGGCCGTCGTGCTCGCCTACGAAACCGGACTGATCTCCCCGGGCGGCCCATCGGCCACCGGTTGACCGGCCCCGCCGGGCGAGGTCTACAGGATGTCGCCTCCGCCGAAGGCCTTCGTCTCCCGGCCGTGGACGGCGAGCGCGTAGATGACGAGGACGTCGAAGGCGATGACGATCACCGACCAGAACGGGTAGGCCGGGAGCCAGGCGAAGTTGACGAGCGCCTGGACGGAGGCGAGGAGGATCCCGACCACACGCCCCCAGGTCCTGCCTCACGTACCCGAGACCCGCTGACCACCTCCCCATATGGCCTGTTAAAGATGCACAAAGTAGGTGTGACGCCGGTTTGGTGATCGATTCCCGGAGGGATGCGCTCCCTCAACCGATGAGGCGTTTGCGCCAGTCGAGGGGGGTGACGGTGATGCTCTGCGAGGGATCACCGTTCCACTCCACCGGAAGACCGGTCTTCTCGAGCGCGGCCACGACCTCCCGGCCGATGGACGCCGCGGTGGCCGATGAGCCGTCGAATCCGCCGTACAGGAGCGCCAGCCCGTGCCCCCTCGCGGCCGAGTCCGTGCACTGGCTGTGGAAGTAGACGTAGCCGCGGGCGTCCGGTGCACCCGCCGACCAGATCTCCGCCTGACCGCAGGAGCGGCAGCAGGCGAAGTGCTCCCTCGCGGTGATGCCCGAGGCCTCCAGGGCGGCGAAGGCCCGGCTGAGCCGTTCCGGGTCCGTCTCCCCCTGCCAGGAGGCCTGCTCCTCGACGCGCTCCAGCCACATCCGGTCCGCCAGTAGACGCGCCTGTTCGGGGGAGACCGGGTGGCGGTCGTCTGAAACGAGGTATTCCTGCGCGAGCTCGGCCAGTTGCGCCCGCGTCGCGTAACCGCCCACGATCACTTCGCGGACGCGCGCGTCGAGCCGCTCACGTTCGTCCTGGTCGAGCTCGAGCGGAGGCGGGGGCTCGGAGGGACCCAGGTCCAGAGAGGTCCAGTCCAGCCCGGAGTCCCAGTCTTCCTCCGGCCGCGCCCAGCGGGTCATGGCCGCGATCACCGGTCCGGGATCGTCGAGCACCGTCTGGAAGTGCCGGTCGGGAGCTCCGTCACGGTGTTCCAGCACATAGTCGCCGCCGTTCTCGTGCCATACCTGGACGAAGACCTCGGGCAGGTCGGGAATCCGCTGGACGACCAGGAACCTGTCGTTCCGGCCGCCGAGCCGGCCGATCAGCCCGGCGAGTCCCCCGGCGTCCACCCGGACATGTCGGCGGCCGTCCTCGGTCCGTACGGTGATTGCGAACATGTCGGCCACCCTGGCACAGGGCGCGGTCATCCGTCCTCGGTCCGCCCTATCGGGCACCCGCCGCACCGTCGATGCGGCCTGCCGGTCAGCGTGGGCGGCTGAGGGCGGTCTCGGCCAGATCCGTCCATTCTCCGACAGAGGAGTGGGGCACGACCACCCAGTCCTTCACCGTCCGGCCCTGCCCCGAGGGGTCGAACAGGGACGCCCCGGCCAGTCGGAGTGCGGCTGTGTGTTCGGGGGTGTCCCTGACCAGCCTGAACACCATCGCGCCGTCACGCTGCAGGCTCGCGAACACCTTCCCGGCCTGATCTTTGAGCGCGGGCCTCCCCATCATCGTGGAGATCCGCACACCCAGGTCGGCCAGCTCGGCGCCGACCTGCTTGAAATCCTCTTCCGGGCTCATCGTCAGTCGGTCCCAAACTCCATGGTCATGCCGTTCTCTTCCGCCGACGTGACACCTGACGTCACCGAGTCGCAACGGGCCGGGCGGGCGGGCGCGAGCCGTGATCATTCCGCGTGGCGACCAATCTATATCACCCGTCATATCTGGCCTGCGCCTGTTTGTCGTCGTCAGTCCGCGCCCGTTGCCCATCAGCCGGAGGGCGGGCCCCGGAACCGACCGGTCCGCCGGAACCGGTCGGTCCGGGCCGCTGCGGTCTCGGCGGGACCGGCGTCGCCTGTCCGGTCGGCGTCGCGCCCGCGGACGGGTGGACCCGGCGTTTCGCGGTGCCCGGCCGGCGGGCCGTTAGGCTGTGCCCGTGACATCCGGTGCGGAGCGGGGGACGGCGTTGCGTGCGGACGCCGCGCGCAACCGCGCACGGGTGCTGCAGGTCGCCCGTGAGCAGCTGGCCATGGGTGACGACTCGCTCATGCTGAACACCATCGCCCGGCTCGCGGGGGTGGGCGTCGGGACCGTTTACCGGCATTTCCCCAACCGGCACGCGCTGCTGGAAGCGCTTATGGCGGAACGTTTCCAGCAGCTCGTCGACGAGGCGCGGGCCGCGGCGGCCGGTGCCGAGGAGGACGCTCCCGCGAGTCTGCGCCGCCTGCTGCGGTTCACCCTCGGGCGCATGCTCGACGACGCCGGGTTCGCGGCGGTGCTCGAATCCGCCGGCGGCGCCGATGCGCAGACCTCGGCGCTGAGGGCCGATCTGGACGGCGCGCTGGCGGAGCTGCTCGACCGCGCCCGCCGTGCGGGTGCCATCCGGTACGGCATCGAGGCGGACGACGTCCGCCGCCTGCTCTGCGGCATCGGGCACGCGGTCCGCTCCGGCGGTGACGACGCCGCGCACGCCGAGACCTACCTCGACGTCCTGCTGGAGGGCTTGCGCCCCCCGCGCTGACGGCGGTTCGCCCCCCGCCGGGTCCGGACTCGATGGTTCGCTCCTGCCGTGTCCGGACCCGGCGGTCCTGCCCCGTGTCCGGACGCGGCGATCCGGAATCCACAGACCCGGTGGTCCTGCCCCGTGTCCGGACACGGCGATCCGGAATCCACAGACCCGGCGGTCCGTAATCCACAGCTCGGAGCCCACGGCTCGGGGGCCGTCGCCGTACGTCCGCCTCCATTAAACGGATAGCCATCCATTTGTGTTACGGTGTGGATCACGAAACGGATGACTATCCGGTAATGGGCGGCCGGCGAGGGGTGGATCATGGGCGGACGGGCTGTGGTGACGGCGGGGACCGGGGGGATCGGACTGGAGACCGCGATGGGGCTGGCGGCGCGTGGCCATGCGGTGACCGTGGTCGGCCGGAACGCCGAGCGGGGTGCCCTCGCGGTCGAGCGGATCGGCGCGGTGGCGACCGGACCGCGGGCGAGGTTCGTCGCGGCCGACCTCGCCTCGCTCGACGCGGTCCGGGGGCTCGCCGCCCGGCTCGCCGGAGAGGGACCGCTGGACATCCTGGTCAACAACGTCGGGGCGATGTTCGCGGACCGGCAACGGACGGTGGACGGGATCGAGGCGTCGTTCGCCGTCAACCACCTCTCCCCGTACCTGCTGACGGAACTGCTGCTGGAACCGCTCCGGGCCGGAGGGCCGAGCCGGATCGTGAACGTCACCTCGGGCGCGGTCCGGACCGCCAAGCGTTCCTTCGACGCGGTCGAGCCGCCGGGCGGCTACTACGGCTTCCACTGGTACGGCCGGGCGAAGCTGGCCAACCTCGCCTACACGCTGGATCTGGCGGAGCGGCTGCGAGGCACGGGCGTCTCGGTCTTCGCCGCGGACCCCGGTGGTGCGGCGACCGAGATGACAGACGGCACCATGCGGTCGCCCCGGATCGTCTCGCCGGGACTGCGGCTGCTCTGGCCGCTGGTCCGCCGTACCTTCGAGCGCGCGACGTCCGGCTCCGCGTCGGCGGCCGCGCGGTCGTCGGTCTTCGCCGCGGCCGACGCCTCCCTGGACGGGCGGACCGGCCTGGTCATCGGACCCGATGCCCGCCCCGTCATGCCCTTCCGCCCCGCCACCGATCCCCGGACGGCCGAGGCCGTTCTCCGGCTCAGCCGGCGGTCGGCTCCGCTCGTCCCCGCCTGATCTCCGGAGGGCGGGAGGCGGCGCCTGCGGGCCGGTCCCTCCGACGGGGACGTGGCCGGGTCCGTCGTGCATGCGGGGGTCCCGGGTCTCAGACCGTGACGACGACCTTCCCCGTGGCGTGTCCCTGCTCCTGGTAGACGATGGCCGCCGGGATCTCCTCGAACGGGTAGCTCCGGTCGATGACCGGGGTGAGGCGCCCGTCCTCGATGAGCCCGGCCAGCGTCGTCAGGTTCCGTTTGTTCTCCGTGCACCGGACCACGTCCGTCAGGGCCGTCCGCTGCGACACGAAAGGCGACGCCGCGAGCGCCGAGATGATGCGGCCCATGGGCTGCAGCCACCGGCCGCCCGGCCCTCCGACGATGACGTGGGCCCCCTTGGGGGTGAGCGCCCGCCGGTACGCCGAGGCCGGGTGGCTTCCCGCGCAGTCCAGCAGCAGGTCGTAGCGCCGCCCGCGCCGGGTGAAGTCCTCCGCGGTGTAGTCGACGACCTCGTCCGCGCCGAGCGACCGGACCAGTTCCACGTTCCGGGTGCCGCAGACGGCGGTGACCCGCGCGCCGAACGCCTTGGCGAGCTGTACGGCGAACGTGCCCACGCCTCCCGAGGCCCCGTTGACGAGGACGTCCTGCCCCGGCTGGATCCGCCCGTCGTCGCGCAGGCCCAGCAGGGCGGTGCCGGCCGCCATCGGTACCGCCGCCGCCTGCTCGAACGACAGGTTCTTCGGCTTCGGCACCAGCTCTCCGGCCCGGACGCAGGCGTACTCGGCGAAGCCGCCCTGCTTGGGCATGCCGTACACCTCGTCGCCGGGGCGGAACTCCGTCACGTCCCGGCCGACCGCCTCGACCTGCCCGGCGATGTCGGCGCCCAGGACGCGGATCTTCGGCCCGAACAGGCCGGGACCGCCGCCCATCAGGCGTGCGAGGTACGGCTCCCCTCTCATGAGGTGCCAGTCGTAGGGCTGGACGGAGGTGGCGCGCACCCGGACCAGCACCTCGTCGGCGGCGGGCACGGGCTTGTCGATCTCGGTGAGCTGCAGTGCGTCGGGTGAGCCGTACGAACGCAGGACGAACGCCTTCATGGGATTCCCTCCTCCACGGCGGGCCCGGGCGCCGCAGGGTGACGGGCACGTCCCGAGCCGTGGAGGCCAGCGTAGAAATCCTGTGCAGAGGACTCATCAGCCGAAAGTACGCCTGATCGGCGGACGATCGGCCAGGTCGGACCAGGCCGTTCCGGTGATGATCCGACACCGCGCCGGCGGCCACGATCGGGTCATGACCGATGAGAGGCCGACAGGCCGGTTCGTGCCCGCCATGCTGATCCTGCTCAGTGCCGTGCCCGTGGTCGCGGGAGCCGTCCGCCTGACAGAGCTGACCGGTGGCGCGGAGATCACGCCGGAGAACGCGCGGTTCTTCGCGGTGCCGCTGCCCGTGGTGCTGCACATCGTCAGCGTCAGCGTCTACAGCGTTCTCGGAGCCTTCCAGTTCGCCCCCGGATTCCGCCGCCGGAGGCCCGGCTGGCACCGTGCCGCCGGGCGGGTCCTGGTCCCGTCAGGACTCGTCGCGGCGCTCACGGGGCTGTGGATGACGGTCTTCTACCCCTATCCCGTCGGCGGCAGCGATCTCCTTTCCGGTATCCGGCTCGTGTTCGGCACGGCCATGGCCCTGGCCATCGTCCTCGGCTTCGCCGCGATCCGGCGGCGGGACGTCGTACGGCACCGCGCCTGGATGATCCGGGGTTACGCGATCGGCCTGGGGGCGGGCACGCAGGTGCTGACCCACCTGCCCTGGGTCCTGGTCTTCGGAGCGCCCGGCGAGGTCGCCACCGCACTGCTCATGGCCGCCGGCTGGGTGATCAACGTGGCCGTGGCCGAGTGGGCCGTCCGCAGGCGGCCGGCGGTCCGGGCCGTCCGGCTCGGCTCCTGACACGGCCGAGGGGGCCGTCCGGCGGCCGGTGACCCGGGCCGTCCGGTTCAGTGCCTGACGCGGCCGGTCTCGTAGGCCCAGATGGCGATCTCGACGCGGTTGCGGGCGCCGAGCTTGGCCATCAGGCTGGCGATGTGGGACTTGACGGTGCTGAGGGAGATGTAGAGCTCGTCGGCGATCTCGCCGTTGGTCCGCCCGCGTGCCACGGCGGCGAGGATCTGCTCCTCGCGACCGGTGAGCGCCTCGATGGGCTGCACCGGGGCCGATCCGGACCCAGTGCGGGCGAAGGCTCCGAGCAGGCGCGCGGTTACGCTCGGGGCGATGAGCGCCTCGCCCCCGGCGGCGGCGTGGACGGCCTGGGAGAGCAGGGCCGCGCCGGCGTTCTTGAGCAGGAAACCCCGGGCGCCGGCTCGCAGCGCGGCGTAGACGTACTCGTCGAGGTCGAACGTGGTGATGACGACGACGGCGAGGGGGTCTGCGACGTCGGGCCCGGCGAGGGCGCGGGTGGCCGCGATGCCGTCGAGGCCGGGCATGCGGATGTCGAACAGGCACACGTCGGGCCGGAGCCGCCGCGCCAGCTCGACGGCCCGCCGCCCGTCCGCGGCCTCGCCGACGACCTCGATGTCCGGCTGGGCGTCGAGGATCATCGTGAGCCCGGTGCGGACGATCTCCTGGTCGTCGGCGACGACCACCCGGATGCTCACGTCGCCGCCCCGGTCCGGGGCAGCACGGCGCTCACGGTCCAGCCCCGGTCGGGGCCGGGTCCGGCCGTGCAGGTGCCGCGGAGCAGGTGGGCGCGCTCGATCATGCCGATGATCCCGTATCCGGGTGAGGCGGCCGGGCGGACGAGACCGCCGTCGCCGTCGTCGCTCACGCGCAGGCGCACCGAGGTGTCGTCGGCGGTGACGCGGACCTCGACGCGGGTGGCGCGGCGCGCGTGCCGCACGGCGTTGGTGACGGACTCCTGGGCGAGGCGGTAGACCGCGGCCTCGACCGACGGAGGGAGGTCGCCGAGGTCACCCGAGATCTCCACGTCGATGGCCGGGCCGGAGCGGCTCCGGCCCGCGAGCCGCTCGATGTCGGTGATGCGCCGCCCGGGCGCCAGGTCCGCCGGCTCGTCCGGCCGGTCCCGGCGGAGGACGCGGACCAGGGCGTGCATCTCGTCGAGCGCGCGCGCCGCCTCGGCCTCGATCACGCGGAGCGCCTCGGTCGCGGCCTCCGGCCGTGACTCCGCGGTGGCGAGGCCCGCCTGGGCGCGCACCGCCATCGCCGAGACGTGGTGGGCGACGGTGTCGTGCAGGTCGCGGGCCAGTTGCTCGCGTTCGAGCAGCTTGACCTGGTCGAGCTCGCGCGATCTCGCCCGGGACCGGTACCGGAACGCGCCGCCCAGGGCGGCGGTCGCGGACAGGGCTGTGAACGCGCCGATCACATCGGGGCCGGCGGTGCGGCCGGTGACCGCCGACAGGGAGGCCGAGACGATCATGATCGCGAGTCCGGTCGCGGCCTCGCGTCCTGATCCCCACCGGAACAACGCGTACGGCAGGATCAGCTGGTACGCCATCGTGTACATCTCCGAGGAGGGCTCGCCCATCAGCAGCGGGGCCAGGCCCGTGACGGCGAAGCAGATCACGATCATGAGCAGCGGCCGGGTCCGGCGCCACAGCAGCGTGGGCACCAGGCCGGCGGCGACGGCCACCGAGACGACCCGCCACGGAAGGTCCGGACGCAGGAACCCCTCGAGCACGGCGGCCGGGACGAGCACCCCCACGAGCACCAGGTCGCGCCACGTCCACGGCGGAGGATCGGGGGGACGGGGCTCGTTCCACAGGGAACGGAGAGCGGCGAGCACCTCGTCATCGTACGAGAGCCCGTGCCGCCGCGGACCGGCCCGAAGTACGAGATGTGCGTTCCGCCGGTACGGCGTGCATTCACCCGGCCGCCACGCCGGTTCCCGGGGAGGGGCCGGGGGCGGTGACACACCCGGCGAGGCGGCGGGATGGGGGCGACCGGCGCCGGTCCGAGGCCGCCGCGATCGGACTTGGCCCTGCCATGGGGTCCTTCCGGGGTGCCGTTGGGGCGGCTCGGCGGGATGGAAGGCGGAATCGGATCCGTTGCGGAAAACGCGGTGACCGCGGTGGCGGCGCCGGCCCGCGGCCTCCGTGAACAACCGGTGATGAACCCGTACGGGCGGATGGTAATCCGTCCGATCTCATTTCCCTCATCCGGGGACGATAACGGGGAAACGAATTCCGGCCGAACGGGAGAAATGAGAGGTGCGCCGGCGGATGCGGAGCCGGGCGTTCCGTCGGCCTTCCTCTGCGAATCCGGCCGCCCGTCCCGGGAGGACGGCCGTGTCGTGGGACCGGTCGGCCCCACGACACGTGACGACCTGCCGGAGGGGAGACCTAGCGGGTGATCTTCAGGACCTTCTTCAGGTAGCGCTTGTGGACGTAGCCCGTGGTTATCGTCTTGTGCCCCTGGACCGCACGCCAGTTCGCGGTGGCGAGCTTGCACTGGCCCAGGACCGCGTAGCGCGGGTCGATCTGATCGACCACCTTGGAGGTCTTCTTCGGCTTCCGGCGGACGTTGAGGTAATTGCCGCTGGGGACGTTGCGCACCTTGTAGGCGCATACCGTTTCGGCGTGGGCCGGGGTCGCGGCGGCGGTGCCGAGTGCCACGAAGCCACCACTGGCGATGGCGGCCGCCGTGAAAGTGCCGGCGAGTCGCTTGAATATCATTCGTCCCTCCTCGGTACGTTGACATTGCGACATGTCCCTTATGTCCGGATTCACAGGTTGAAAACGGCGGCCTCGCAGCATGCTCCATATATGGGTGCTTCCCGGCCTGTCTTTGACCCGTCGATGAACCGGGTGCACCGCCGTTCCCGCCGGTGACGGGCCGGGGCATGGGGCCGCGCGTGCGTTCTCGATTCCGCGCGGGCAGGAGCCTGCGGACGCCCGGCGCCGCGCGGGCACGGGCGCGGAGACGGTACCTTTCACTGGAGCGCGCAGCCGGTCGGCTGGGCGGGGCCGGCCGGAGAACGCCGCCTTCCGGCCGGGGCGGTGCACGACGCGACAGGAGACCACGCACGTTGTCCTCTGAGATGTCCGGGATGTCTGCGGCATCCGAGACGCGCGACCATCAGGAACCCATCGCGGGCGGGGACGGCTCCGCGCTGCGGGCCGACTGCGGTAACTGCTTCGGACTGTGCTGCGTGGTGCCCGCCTTCGCGGCCTCGGCGGACTTCGCGATCGACAAGCCCGCCGGGCGGGCCTGCCCGAACCTGCGGCAGGACTTCCGCTGCGGCATCCACGACCGGCTGAGGCCGGAGGGTTTCACGGGCTGCACCGTCTACGACTGCTTCGGCGCGGGGCAGAAGGTCTCCCAGGTCACCTTCGGGGGGCGGGACTGGCGGCGGAACCCGGGGACCGCGAAGCAGATGTTCGAGGTCTTCCCGGTCATGCGGGACCTGCACGAGCTGCTCAGGTACCTCGCCGAGGCGCTGACGCTGGAGGCGGCCCGCCCGATCCGCGCCGAGCTCCGCGCCGCGTTCGACGAGATCGAGGGCCTGACCCAGGGGGACCCGGACTCCCTGCTGAGGCTGGACGCGGCGGCGCGGTGGCGGCAGGTCAACGCCCTGCTGCTGCGCGCGAGCGAGCTCGTGCGGGCCGGGGTCGGGGGGCGGAGGAAGGACCGGCGGGGCGCGGACCTCATCGGGGCCAAGCTGAAGGGCGCGGATCTGCGGGGCGCCAGCCTGAGGGGGGCCTATCTGATCGGGGCCGACCTGCGCGGCGCCGACCTGCGGACGGCCGACCTGATCGGGGCCGACCTCCGGGACGCCGACCTGCGGGGCGCCGACCTCACCGGGAGCATCTTCCTCGTCCAGGCGCAGCTCGACGCGGCGAGGGGCGACACCGCCACGAGGATCCCGCCGTCGCTGACCCGCCCCGCCCACTGGTGAGACGACGCCCGCCCGGGTGACGCGGGTCTCCCGGCCGGAGGGCCGCCGCTCCGGCCGGTTCAGCCGGAGGCCGCGGTCACCCGGTCGTCCCAGGAGATCCGGTGGTCGTGCATCCAGGCCAGGGCGTTCCTCCTGTCCATCTGCCGGACGAACAGGGGCAGGGTGAGGTCGCGGAAGAGGGCGCCGAAGGGACCGGGGGCCTTGCCGCTCCCGTTGCGCCTGCCCTGCGCCACGACCCGCTCCACCCGTGTGCGCCGCAGCCGCTCGAAGGCGGCGAACGCGTCGCGGGTGCCGGGGACGTCGCGCAGGCACTTGGCCAGCACCACCGCGTCCTCGATCGCCATGGACGCGCCCTGGCCGGAGGAGGGCGAGGTGGCGTGCGCGGCGTCGCCGATGATGACCATGCGCCCGCCGGACCACTTGGGCACGGTCGGGAAGTCGTAGGTGTTCCAGCCGGGCAGGATGTGCTCGGTCGCGCCGATGATGTCGAGCATCGGCCCGGTGTCGTCCCGGAACAGCTCCACCAGCCGGGCGCGCCACTGCGCCGGGGTGATCGCGGCCAGTTCCTCCGGGGTCGGCTCCCGGCGGCTCGGCGGGTTGGCGAACCACCACACCTCGCCGTCGGGGTGGACCAGGTAACCGAAGAAGCACCTCCGGCCGAAGATGAAGTGGTTCGTCCCGGGCCGGCCCGGCACCGTGACGCCCCGTGCGAAACCGCCGGTGTTCAGCAGGCCGACGTGCCGGGCGCGCGGCGCTCCGGGGTCGATCAGCGTGCGGGTGCGCGAGCGCAGCCCGTCGGCGCCGACGAGCAGGTCGCCCTCGGCCGTGCTCCCGTCGGTGAAGACCGCGCGCACCCCGTCCACGGTGGTCTCGGCGTCGGTGAGGCGCTTGCCGTAGTGGACGCGCACGCCGCGCCGTACGGCCTCGTCGCGCAGGGCCCGGTAGAGGTCGGCGCGCTTCAGCGTCCGGCCGGGCTGCCGGAAGGAGGCCAGGAGCCTGCCGCGTCCGTTGCTCATCTCCATCCGCGGGGTGTCCACGCCCAGCTCGCAGACCAGGTCGTGCAGGCCGAGCAGGCGCAGGGCCTCCAGCCCGTTGACCGCGAGGGTGAGGAAGGCGCCGACGCCGTCGGCGCCGCGGTCGTACGCCTCGTAGACGTCGCTGTCGATGCCGGCCTGTCGCAGGGCCATCGCCGTCACCGGGCCGGCGATCCCGCCACCGATGATCATTGCTCTCTTAGTCATGAGATGACTATACATAATATGACTAACATTTGGCCAGCCCTACGATGGCGCCATGTCCTCACGACGGTCCCCTCTCGCGATGGCGCTGCTCTCCCTGGTCGCCGAAGAGCCCATGCACGCGTACCGGATGCAGCAGCTGATCAAGGAGCGGCGCAAGGGCGACGTGGTCAACGTCGCGCAGCGCAACAGCGTCTACCAGACCATCGACCGGCTGCTCCGCGACGGACTGATCGCGGTCCGGGAGACCCTGCGCGAGGAGAACCGCCCGGAGCGGACCGTCTACGAGCCGACCGACGCGGGCCGGGAGACGCTGCGGCACTGGATGCGGACGATGCTCTCCACTCCCGCCCGAGAGTTCCCCGAGTTCCCGGCGGCGCTCGCCTTCCTGCCGGTGCTCCGGCCCGACGAGGTCAGGGAGGCGCTGGAGGAGCGGCTGACCTCCCTGGAGGGGCGGCTGTCGGCGTTGGACGCCGACCTGGCCGAAGGGGCGGCCTTCCTGCCCCGGGTCTTCCTCGTGGAGTCCGAATACCAGCGGGCGGCGGTGCGGGCCGAGCTGGACTACGTCCGGAGTCTCGTCGCCGACCTCCGCGAGGGCCGGGTCGACTGGGACTACCGGCTGTAGGACGGGCCGGTAGGGCTCGCGGGTTGTGGGGCGGACCGGCCCGGCTCGTGGGCCGGTGGGGCTCGCGGACCGGCTGGGACGCTCCTCTGCCTTCTGGGTGATCTATCCATTCTCCCTGGATGTCCTGACTTGGGCACTCTTAGTGTTTGTGTGATGACTATCTGCGACATAACTGCTGCTGTCGGTGACGGTGCTGCAGATGGGGACGTCGTGGGTGAGGAACGGGGACCGGAGAAGAGGACGCGGCTTCGTCCGCACCGCCCGCCACGGGGGTGGTCCGATGTCCTGCCGGGCTGCAGGCGGCCCCGGCTTCCCCGCCGGGAGCGCGTCCGATGACGGTCCGCGGGCTCAGGGGAGCCGGTGGGCGGGCCGCGGTCACCGCGGCGGCCGCCCTGCTCCTGGGGGCGGGGACGCCGGTGCAGGCCGGGGCCGGGGTGGACGATCCGCCTTGGCCGGGGACGCCCGGAACCGGCACGGTGCCCCTGCCGGGGACGCCCGGAGTCGGCACGGTGCCCTTGCCGGGGGCGGGGGAGATCGCGGGTGGGCTGCCCGGGATGGGGACGCCCGGGGAGGCGGCGGGCGGGCTGCCCGGGGCGGAGGCGCCCGATGACGCGGTGGGTCAGCCGTCCGGGGCGGAGGCGCCGGGGGACGTGGACGCCTCGGCTGCGGGGGTCCGTTCCTTCCGGGACGAGTTCACCGGCCCCGCCGGGAGCGCGCCCTCGGCGTCGAAGTGGAAGCAGCTCACCGGATGCATGTGGGGGCGCGGGGCCGAGAAGCAGTGCTACACCGCCGGTGGCCGCAACGCGCGACTCGACGGCGCCGGCCACCTCGTGATCAACGCCCGGCGGGAGAAGTACGTCGGCGCGGACGGGGTGGCGCGGAGGTACACCTCGGCGCGGCTCGTCTCCAGGGTCGCCCGGGCGGGCGGGACCCTCCGGGTCCGGGCGAAACTGTCGCGCCGGCAGGCCGGAGCGTGGCCGGCGATCTGGCTGCTCGGCACGCCGGCGGCCAAGACGCCGCACTACGGCGAGATCGACCTGATGGAGAACGGTCTCAACGGGGCCGCCTGGGATCCGGAGTACCACGTGCACACCTCCGGTGCCGGTTCCGGCGCCGGAGGGGCGTACGGCGTCGACGCCACCCGCTGGCACGTGTACGAGGTCAGGTGGACCACGGGCCCGTCCGGCCGGGTGTGGTTCCGCATCGACGGCAGGCTCGTGCGGGTCCTCCCGTACCGCGTGCCGTCCGGCTCGCCCGCCGAGGTCATCCTGAACATCGCGGTCGGGTCGCAGGCGGGCCGTCCGGCGGCGGACCTGGACAGCACCATGACCGTGGACTACGTGCGGGTGGGCGGGTGACGGACCGGTCCGTCCGCGCGTCAGGGGATCGCCAAGGCGGACCACGGGACGGTATGGGCGAGGCCAGACATGGTCCAAGCCACGGTGCGGAATGCCCACGCCTCATGCGTCCGGAGGGTCGCCGTTCCTAGCTTTGGCGCATGCGCTCCGATCGTCTCGAACCCGTCTGGCGGTCCGCTCTGACCGTGGCGGGCCTCTTCGCGTCCATTTTCACCGTCCTGTTCGTCTCGTTGATCCCCGGAATGTCGGCGGACGCCTTCTACCTGGTGGCCGGGGCCGGGGTGACCGCCTGCGCGATCGGCCTGACCTGGTGCGTGCAGCGCGTCGTCGAGGGCCGCCCCTGGACCGAGCTCGGGCTGGCCGTCTCCCGCCGGGCGGCCGCCAGGGCACTGCTCGGGACGGCCGCGGGAGCCGCCGCGGTCTGCGCGGCGAACGCCCTGTGCGTCGCTCTCGGCGCCGCCGACTGGGCCCCGGACGCCTCCCTGGCGAGCGTCCCGGCCTGGCTCACGGTCACCGTGCCGGCGGCCCTGCTGGTGCAGGCCGTACCGGAGGAGCTGTGGTTCCGGGGCTATCTGTTCCGGCACCTCAGCGAATCGCTGCCGCCGTGGGTGACGGTGGCCGTCACCTCGGTCCTCTTCGGCGCCCTGCACATCATCTCCCAGAGCGGGGCCGGCTCCCTCCAGGAGAAGCTGCTCTACGTGGCGCAGGCGACGGCGTTCGGGTTCGTGCTCGTCGCCTGCCGGATGGCCACCGGGGAGCTCTGGCTCGCCGTCGGCTTCCACGCCGGGTACGACATGCTGAACGAGCGGCTGATCGCTCCCGGCGAGGGTCTCTACTCCGTCAACCTGATCTGCCTGGTCGCGGTCCTGACCGCCGCCGCCGTGCTCACCCTGCGCCGGCGGCAGCGCCGTGCACCCCTCGACTGGCGGGCGAGGCCCGCGGCCCCGGCCGCCCGGACCGTCCCGGCCGCTCCGGCGGCCGAGGAGCGGCCGCTGGCCGGTTCCGCCGTGTGACGGGGCGGCCCGTGCGGCCTTCCGCCGGTGCGTGGTTCACCCCGGTTCTCCGGGGCACGGAGGAGCTGGAGGGTTCTGCGGGAAGGAGGGCGCGATGCGCGGGCTCGTGTGGATGAAGGACGAGGGGGCCGAGTACGCCGAGGTGGACCTCTCGTCGGGGCTGACGGCGGTCGGGGTGGCGATCGGGACGGATCCGGTGCCCTACCGCCTGGAGTACTCCCTGCGCACCTCGGCCGAGTACGTGACCGAGCTGCTGACCGTGCGGGCGCACGGGGCGGGCTGGGCGCGCGCGCTCGACCTGCGGCGCGGCACCGACGGCATCTGGTCGTGCGAGACCAAGTGCGAGGGCGGGCTCGAAGGGCCGGAGCCCGGCGGGGACATGATGGGCCTCAACGACGCGCTCGACTGCGACCTCGCCCTGTCCCCGCTGACCAACACGATGCCGGTGCTCCGCCACGGCCTGCTGCGGAGCCAGGGGCGGATGGGCTTCGTGATGGCCCTGGTCCAGGTGCCCCACCTGCACGTGGTCCACCACCCGCAGAGCTACACGCACCTCGGGCCGGACTCCGTGCGCTTCGAGAGCGAGGGCTTCAGCGCCGACCTCGTCTGCGACGGCGACGGCATCGTCACCGACTACCCGGGCCTGGCGAGGCTGGCGGTCCGCTGACCCGTCCTCCGCCTCGCCGGCCCGCGGCCCGCCGACCTGCCGCCGGCGGTCCGCCGGCCTGACCGTCGCCCGGCTTCGGGCGCATTGTGCTCATGTACAGTGCGGAGTCGGAATCACCCGGCCGCGCGGTGAGGCCGGGCCGGGGCGGGGCGGGACCGAGGGGGAGAAACGTGTCGGGTGGGGTGCCGGGGATCGACGTCCCCGACCGGCGGGGCCGTACCGGGCTGGACCGGGAGGGACTGGACCTGACCGGCAACCCCGGGGTCCGGGTGCGGGAGGTGGAGCTCCTCTCGTCGAGCTGGTACGTCCTGCGCAGGACCACGTTCGACTACCTGCGGGCGGACGGCTCCTGGGACACCCAGGAGCGCGAGACCTACGACCGGGGCAACGGCGCCACCGTGCTGCTCTACGACGCCGGGCGCGGAACGGTCCTGCTGACCCGGCAGTTCCGCTACCCGGTCTACGTCAACGGGCACCCCGACGGCATGCTGCTGGAGACCGCCGCGGGACTGCTCGACGACGACGACCCGGAGACCGCGATCCGGCGCGAGGCCGCCGAGGAGACGGGCTGCGAGATCGGCGAGGTCCGGCACGTCTTCGACGTCTACATGAGCCCCGGCTCCGTCACCGAGCGCGTGCACTTCTTCGCCGCGCCGTACAGCACCGCGCACAGGACCTCCGGCGGCGGCGGGGTGGCCGGGGAGGGCGAGGACATCGAGGTGGTGGAGCTGCCCTTCGCCAAGGCGCTGGACATGATCTCCACCGGGGAGATCTCCGACGCCAAGACGATCATGCTTCTGCAGTGGGCGGCGCTGTCCGGTCCGTTCTCCGGCCGAGATAGGTGAGCGGTCCCGCGTCGGCGACGGGGATCTCGTGGAAGCCGAGCCGGTCGTAGAAGGCGCGGGCCGCGGTGTTGGCGGTGACCATGCCGAGGTGGACGTACTCGACGCCCTTGCGGTGCAGCGCGTCGAGGAAGGCGTTCATGAGCGCGCGCCCGTGGCCCTTGCGCTGGTGGTCCGGGAGCAGGTCGATGTGGAGGTGCGCGGGGTATCCGGCCAGCTCGGGAACGATCATGCGCTCCGGGCGGTACATGAGATCGATCATCACCTCGCTCGGCGTGGACGGTGGCCCGTCCAGAGCGGGGAAGCGCTCTCTCATTCGGGGCAGCCAGGACGCCCGGTAGGCCTCGACGAAGGCGGGGGTGTCGGCGGTGCCCAGGACATAGCCGACGGCACGCTCCCCGTCATCGAGGACGAAGGTCAGGTCGGGCTCCAGTTCGGCGTAGGGAGCTGCGAAAATGCTCGGCATCAACTCCAGATCGGGGTAGATGTGCCGGGAGTCGCCGCCCTCGTGGGCGGTGCGCACGCAGATGTCGTAGAGCGCGGCGCGGTCGGTGGCGCGGTACGGCCGGACGATCGTCATGGGGCCATGATGCTCCCTCTGGGAGCGCTCTCACAAGAGGCGCGGGTGCGGGAAGATCGAATCCGGCGTCGTTCCGCTCCGGCGGCGATCGGTAGGGTGTTCGCGTGGTCGAGGTGAGGTTGAGGGGCTGGCACCCCGGTGACGTGCCCGCCGTGCTCGCGGCCTTCGCCGTGCCGGACATGGCCCGGCAGGCGGCCGGGCCGATCGACACGCCCGAGGCCGCGCTGGAGTGGATGGGCTTCTGGGGTTTCCGGGACGACGCGCAGGCCTTCGCCGTCACGGTGAACGGCGAGGTCGTCGGGAACGTGGCGGTGAGCAACATCGACGCCCACGACACGGGGTGGGTCTCCTACTGGACCTCGCCGCACGCCCGGGGCAGGGGTGTCGCGACGGCGGCGGCGGCCGCGCTGGCCGAGTGGGCCTTCAGGGAGCGCGGGTTGTTCCGTCTCGAACTGGGACACCGGCTGGACAATCCCGCCTCGTGCGCGGTGGCGGTGCGGGCGGGGTTCACGGCCGAGGGGATCGAGCGGGCCAAGCTGAAGTACGGGGACGAACGTCACGACGTGGAGCGGCACGCCCGGCTGGCCACGGACTGAGAGCCGAAGGGCCGGTTCTAGGGGCCCACCGGTTCTGAGGGCCGACCGGTTCTGAGGGTCGAGGGGCCGGTTCCGGCGGTCACGGGCCGCCGCGGGAGCGGGTCAGAGGGTCCTCAGCCCGGCCAGGACGTCGCGGAGGAGGTCCACCCGGGGCTCCGCCCCGCCCGATGACGTCCGTACGGTCACCAGCCCGGCGTCGCGCAGGTCCCCCAGGAGGACGCCGACGACCCCGACGGCCAAGCCGGTGCCGGATGCCAGCTCGGCCACCGAGATCGGCCGCCGGCAGGCCGCCAGGACCCTGCGGTGCTCCGGCGAGAGGCCGGGGGCCGCGGACCCGGTCGCCGAGACCGTGGCGATCAGGTCGAACCGGGCGCCGGTCGGCCGGGTCCGTCCCCTGGTGACCGTGTAGGGGCGGATGATCGGTCCGGCGTCCTGGTCGAGCCAGCGCTCCGTCATTTCCCATCACCCTCCTGCTCGGCACGGCGCCATCCCTCACGGAACGACGCCAGGACGCGGCTCGGCACGGGGGGCGGCTCTTCGCCGTCCGGGTGCCGTGACCGCTGCGGCATGCCGCCGGGTACGGCCTGCCGCGGGGGGGCCTGCCCGGGCACGGTACGCCGGACACGCCTGGGCAGGCCGCCGCCCGTGGCGGCGGCCCGCTCGGATCGGACCGGCTCGGCCCGGATCGGTTCGGCCCGGATCGGTTCGGGCCGCTCGGCCTGTTCGACCGGTTCGGTCCCTTCGGCCCGCTCGACCTGGACCGGCCGCTCGGCGGGCGGCTCCGGTGTCTCGGCGACCAGCTCGTCCGGGATGAGCACGATCGCGGTGGTGCCGCCGAACGGTGACGGCCGCAGGGAGACGCGGATGCCGTGGCGGGCGGCGAGTCTGCCGACGACGAACAGGCCGAGCCGGTCGCTGTCGGCCAGGTCGAACTCCGGCGGGTGCGCCAGGCGTTCGTTGAACTGGGCCATCTCCTCCGGGCTCATCCCGAGGCCGCGGTCCTCGACCTCGATCGCGTACCCCCGGGCGGCGGGCTCGCCCTGCACGAGCACCGGGGTGTTCGGGGGCGAGAAGATCGCGGCATTCTCCACCAGTTCGGCGACCAGGTGGACGACGTCGGTGACGACCGTGCCGGCGAGCGCCGGGCCGTGCGGCACCTCGACCGTGACGCGGCGGTAGTCCTCGACCTCCTCGACGGCGGCGCGGACCACGTCGTAGATCGCGACCGGGGTCCGCCAGCCGCGGCCGGGCACCGAGCCGGACAGGATGATCAGTCCTTCGGAGTGCCGCCGCATGCGGGTGGTCAGGTGGTCCAGGGCGAACAGGTTCTCCAGGGTCTCCGGGTCGGTGGCCCGCCGCTCCATCGTCTCCAGCATGGCGAGCTGCCGGTGCAGGAGGGACTGGCTGCGCCTGGCCAGGTTGACGAAGACCTTGCCCACGCCCTTGCGCATCTCGGCCTGGCCGACGGCGGCCTCGACGGCCGTCCGCTGCACCGAGGAGAACGCCTCGCCGACGCTCACGATCTCGGCGGTGGTGCCGTGGTTCAGCGCGGGGGACTCCGAGACCGGGCAGACGTCCTCGCCCCTGCGCAACCGCGCGACCACGTCGGGCAGGCGCCGGTTCGCCAGGTCGAGGGCCGCCTGCTGGAGGCCGACGAGCTCGGAGCCGATCCGGCGGCCGAAACGCACCGAGACGAAGATCGAGGCTGCGACCGCGACCAGGCCGAGCCCGCCGGCGACGCCGATCTGGATCAGGGTTCCGGCGGCCATCGGCTCGGCGCGGTCGGCGATGCGCTGGCTGATGTCGCCGGCGAGCCGGTCTAGGGTGTCGGAGAGGGCGATGGCGGCCGTCGCCCAGGAGGCTTCGGGCCGGGCCGCGGTGGTGAAGGTGTTCTCGACGCGTTCGAAGGCGGAGTGGGCCGGCGAGGTCGCCAGGCGCGCGTAGGACGCCTGGAACTCCTCGTCGAGCTGCTTGACGCCGATCGAGTGGAGCAGCCTGCGGCTGGTGGTCAGCTCGGCGAACCGCGCGCGCTCCTGCGCGCCGATGGCACGGGCGGAGACGACCCCGGAGACGATCGCGGCCTGCCGGCTCAGCATCTCGCGGCTCCGCCCGACCACGGTGGCTGCCCGGACCTGGTCGATCAGGTCGATGTCGGCGGAGATCCGGAGCTTCTCGTAGACGTCGAAGGCCAGCTGGACGATCTCGCTGTAGGCGTCGAGGGTCTGCAGCCGCCCGGCGGAGCGGGTGTCCACCCCGCTGCGGGCCTCGGTGAGCCGGTCCGCCGCGGTCAGCAGCCGGACGATCCGCTCCCACAGGGGGCCGGGGATGTCCGTCCGGCCCTCCGCGGACATCCGGTCGAGCTCCGCGCGCGCGGTGTTGGTCCTGGACCGCTGGGCGTCCAGCGCGGAACGGGAGGCCGCCGGGTCGCCCAGGAAGGTCAGGGACAGCAGCCGCTCGTGCTGCAGGGCGGTGGCGAACGCGCGGGTCGGGACGGTCACGTGCTCGTGGACCGTGCGGACGACGAGAAGCTCCTGGCCGCTCCGCAGGGTGATCGCCGCCGCAAAACCCCAGATCGTCACGAGGGAGACGAGGGGGACCAGGAGCAGAGTGAAGATCTTGGTCTTGATCGAATATGTGCGGCGGGTCACAATACCTCGCATCGTGGATATGCGCGGTTAACGGTGGCGAAACTGTAGCAACGCGGAGCACGCGCGGCCAGGGACGCGCGACCCCCTTCCGCGACGCCCCTGGGGAGAAAAGTTCTGTGTCCCCGAGGTAATGCGGAACCGCGGGCACTCCGGGCACGTCTTTCCTGAGGATTAGGGGAGGCGTCCATGACAGGGATGGCGGAGCTGGCCGGAGCAGAGCTGGCCCGCGCGGCGCAGGCCGTGCTGACCAGGGGCGACGAGCTCGAGCAGTCGGGGGCCGTGCAGCTGGTCAGGTTCGGCCCGCTGCGGGTGATCGCCGAGGTGGACGACTCCGCCGCGTGCGTGGACCTCCAGGTGGCCGACGGGGTGCTGCGGTGGTCCTGCACGTGCCGCGAGGGCCGGGAGGGCGCGTTCTGCGCCCACTGTGCGGCGACGGCTCAGTCGGTCAGGAGGAAGACGGAGAGGAAGGCCTTCTCCGGCGTGTCGTCGGTCACGGCCTCCGAGAGCGCGGTCCGGATCGCGTCGTAGGCGGGGCGGTCGACGTCCCTGAGGACCGCGGTCTTCGTCCAGACGAGCGCGTGCTCGCCGGGCGGCAACCAGGACAGGTCGGTCAGGCAGTCGTACAGCGCGTCGAGGTTGTTGCCGAAGGTGTCGGGGAACGACAGCGCCTCGGCGATGGCCGTCATGGCCTCGGCCGAGGTGGTGATCTCCGAGCCGTCCAGCCGGTGCGGCGTGGCGGTGCCGATCCTCTGCCGGAAGGCGGCCTCGGCGCCTTCCTCGAACGTTCCCCTGGACAACGAGGCCACCTCCGCGGGTGTCGATGACGAAGGACCGGTGACGAGGTCGCCGGCGGGAGCGTCGTGGTCCCCGGCGCCGGTGCCCCGGAATCCCACGCGGGGGAAGCTACCCGCTCGTACTCGGAGGAAACGATGGTGGACCGGCCGTCTTCGGCCAGGTCACAAACAATTGGACTTTGATTGTCTGGTTGTCTGACAATGCTTCCATGAAGCTCGCCGTTCTCGGCGCCGCCGTGCTCTGGGGCACCGCGGGGACCGCCGGACTGCTCGTCTCCGGGGTGGACCCGATCTCCGTGGCGGCCGCCCGCCTGGTGGTGGGCGGCCTGGTGCTGGTCGCCACCGCGGTCGCCACTGCGGCCGTCACCGCGGATGGGCCCGCCGTACGGGTGCCGGCTCGCCGGGGCCTGCTCCTGGCAGCCGCGCTGGGGGTGGCCGCCTACCAGCTCTGCTACTTCGCCGCGATCAGCCGGACCGGTGTGGCCGTCGGCACCGTGGTCGCCATCGGCAGCGGGCCGGTCTTCACCGGTCTGCTCTCCTGGGCGCTGGACCGTGTCGCCCCCACCCGGCGCTGGGCCGGGGCGACCGCGGCGGCGGTCGCGGGTTGCGCCGTACTCACCGGCGGGGGAGGGCAGGTCCGCGCGGACGGCGTCCTGCTCGCGCTCCTCGGCGGGCTGCTCTACGCGTTCTACGCGGTGGCGGCGGCCCGGGTGATCGGTTCCGGCGTCTCCTCGGACACGGTCATGGGCGCGCTCTTCGGCGGGGCGGGCCTGGTCATGCTCCCGGTCCTGCTCTGGACGGGCGCCGGCTGGCTCGCCGAGCCGCGCGGCCTGCTCGCCGCCCTCTACCTCGGCTGCGCCACCACCGCCCTGGCCTACGTCCTGTACGGCAGAGGCCTGCGCACCACCCCGGTGGCGACCGCGGCGACCCTGGCCCTCGCCGAGCCCGCCGTCGCCGCCCTGCTCGGTGTCGCCGTCCTCGGCGAGAGGTTCACCCCGGTCTCGGCCGCCGGCCTGCTGCTGTTGGGAGCCGGCCTGGTCGCCGCGGCCCTCCCCGAACGGCGCGCGCCGGTACGTCCCGGCGGTGCGGCCGTCGCCTCCGCTTCCGGCGATGCGACCGTCGTCCCCGCCTCCGACGGCGCGGCCGTCGCCTCCGTTCCCGGCGGCGCGCTCGCCGACGACGTGCGGACCGCCGGGCCGGGGTCCCGGCAATAGGCTTCCCGTGTGACCGTCCCCCTGCGCCCCGTCTCCGCCGTCACCGCGCTCACCGAGGAGTTGCGCCGCCGGGTGCTCTCCGGGGAGATCCCGCCGGGCACGGCCCTGCCCGAGCAGGAGCTCTCGGCCGCTTACGGGGTGGCCCGGCCGACCGTCCGCGAGGCGCTGGCCGCCCTGGTCCACGAGGGCCTGCTCCGCAGGGAGAGGCACCGCAGCGCCCAGGTGGCCGAGGTGACGGGGGAGGACCTGGACGATCTGATGTTCGTCCGGCGCCCGCTGGAGGACCTGATGGCCGCCTCGCTGGCCGGACGGCGGGTGGCCGAGGCGGACGGGGCGCTGGAACGGATGGCCGCGCTGCCGGGCGACGCGCCCTGGTCCGACGTGGTGGCCGAGCACATGGCGCTGCACCAGGCCCTGATCGTCGCCGTGGGCAGTCCCCGGCTGGAACGGCTCTACGCCGCACTGGCGGCCGAGACCCGGCTGGGCCTGGTCCGGCTGCGCGACTCCTACGCCGACCGGGACGTGCTGGTGGCCGAGCACCGGGACCTGCTCGACGCGATCGGCGCGGGATCGCAGGAGGCCGCCCGGCGGGCGGTCGCCGCGCACCTCGACCACGGCTGGGGCGCGCCCCCCGGGGAGTGATCCGCAAGCGGCGGTGACCGTCCGGCTCGCGCGGCTCTATTGCGTGGAGAGCCCCGGAGTCGTCACAATCGCGGCCATGCACGGCAACTCAGTGCCGGATACCTACGTCTACGTCACCGAAGAAGGCGTGACCCGCCACTACGCGGACGGCAGCGTCGACGCCCTCGCGTGGGAGGACGTCGTCGAGGTGCGGATCGCCGGCGAGAGCGACGCGGAGATCCTGTACATCCTGCTCGACCGGGACGGCCAGGGCTGCGTCGTGCCCCGGTCGGCGACGGACGCCGCCTTCCTCACGAGGCTCCGCTACCTTCCGGACTTCGACGTCGACCGGCTCAGCGCGGCGGTGGACTCCGCGGACGACTCCGCGGTCGTCGTCTGGCGCAGTCCCGAGCCGCCGTCGGCCCTCCCGGATCTGGAGTACGACTGAGACGCGTGCCCGCGAACCGGGCTGAGCCGTCGAGTCGAGCCGGTCCGAGCCGTCGAGTCGAGCCGGTCCGAGCCGCCGGGCCGGGCGACCGGCTCCGCCGGAACCTGACGCCGTCCTCCACGTTCCGTCCGCTCGCGCCGGAGCGCGAACGCAGGCGCGCTCGTATGGAACGATCCCGGGGCGGGCCGTCAACGGCAAGAGCTGACAAGAAGCCCTGTGCCCTCAGCCGCAGGAGCCGCACATCCCGGAACTGCATCCCCTTGTCTCACGGGACGTCACGCCGACCGCCGGGAGACGGCGCGACCTCTCCTTAACGTCCGTGGTCCTCCGTCTACAGGAGATGTTCACAGATGGGTGACCAGATGTGGACAAGCAGGTGGAGTTCATCTTAAAACCTGCTCTTCCTATCATTAAGCATATGGATGACAAGGCTGAGTAAGGTGTGAACCACGGCACCTGCAGCGGCGTCTGTTGTGCATGGTGTGGATCAAGTGCGCGGCGAGGGTGTATGAGCGTTGTTGCTGGTGAAAAAGTCGATGCTTCACGTCCGAGCACGGGTCCTGCGGAGTGGGTGCGGTCGTATGTGCTGACGGCGGCGCTCGCCGACGTCGCCTGCGTGGTCGTGTCGCTCGCGGGCGTCGTCGTGGTGCGGTGGTTCCTGGGCTATCTCAGCTTCCTGGAGATCGTCCTGGCGGGCGTGCTCGTCGTCGTCTGGCCTCTGGTCATGGCCGCGGTGGGCGGCTACGACGAGCGTTACCTCGGAGAGGGTCCCGAGGAGTACCACAAGGTGCTGCGGGCCGCGCTGGGCGTCGCCTCGGCGGTGGCCATCATCGCCTACGCGACGCAGACCCCGATCGCCCGCGGCTATGTGATGATCGGGATCCCGCTCGCAGGCTTCCTGGACGCCCTCCTCCGGTACGGCCTGCGCCAGCGGCTGCACCGCCGCCGTTACGAGGGGTCCTGCATGCGCCGGGTCGTGGTGGTCGGGCACTGGACGCCGGTCCTCGAACTCCACACGCAGCTGAGCCGCAAGCCGCACCACGGCATGAAGATCGTCGCGGCGTGCGTGCCCTCGAAGGACTCCGACCGGCCCCGGCAGTTCGACGGCTTCCCCGTGCTCGGAGACTTCTCCACGGTGCCCGAGACCGTCCGGGAGGTCCGTGCGGACACGGTCGCGGTCCTCTCCTGCCCCGAGTTCGACGGGACCGCCCTCCGGCGGCTGGCGTGGCGGCTGGAGGAGGACGGCACCGACCTCTACGTCGCCTCCGCGCTCATGGAGGTCGCCGGCCCGCGCATCAACATCCGCCCCGTCGCGGGGCTCCCACTGCTCCACGTCGCCCACCCCGACCTCGACGGCATCCGCCAGCTGGTCAAGGGGGGCTTCGACAGGATCGGCGCGGCGCTGGCGCTGCTGGTGCTGCTGCCCCTCCTCCTCGTCGTGGCGGCCCTCATCAAGGTGTCCGGCCGCGGTCCCGTCCTGTTCCGGCAGGCCAGGGTCGGCAAGGGCGGCCGGGAGTTCACGGTGCTGAAGTTCCGGACCATGATCCCGGAGGCCGAGCAGATCAAGATCGGGCTGGCCGCGTTCAACGAGGGTGACGGCGTACTCTTCAAGATTAGGAACGATCCAAGGGTCACGCCCGTGGGCGCCTGGCTGCGCCGCTACTCGCTCGACGAGCTGCCGCAGCTGGTGAACGTGCTGCGGGGCGACATGTCCCTGGTCGGACCGCGTCCGCCGCTTCCGGAGGAGGTGGCCCAGTACGGCGACGACGTGCGCCGGCGCCTGCTCGTCAAGCCCGGCATGACCGGCCTGTGGCAGGTGAGCGGCCGCTCCGACCTGACCTGGGAGGAGTCGGTGAGGCTGGACCTCAGGTACGTCGAGAACTGGTCCCTCGTGCTCGACCTGCAGATCCTGTGGAAGACCTGGTCCGCGGTCACCCGCGGCGTCGGAGCCTACTGAGCGGGCGGTTCCCGTCGCGGGGGCCGGTGGATGCGCCGTTCAGCGCGCCCGCCGGCCCCCGCGGCGTACGGGACGGCTCCGCATGGCCTGGCGGGAGGGAGCGAAGAAGTCCGTCATGCGTACGCAGTCGCCGATCTCGCACGGGCCCTCGGCACCGAAGGCGGAGTGGCTCCCCATCTCCCGCCACGCCGCGAGGGCGTCGGAGGTCGAGGCGTAGTCGAAGTCGCAGGCCCACTCCTCGTCCAGGTTGCGCGCGTCCCAGGCGAGGACCGCGCGGTACTGCTCGTAGCCGGGGCTCAGCAGCGTCCGGGTCGCGTCGGCGAGCCACTCGGCCCGCCGGCCGGGCTGCGCCGGGTCCTCCACGGAGCCCCACTCCAGGAGCATGAGTCCCTTGTCGGGGTGGCGCAGGCCGAACCGGCGGTGGCCCTCGATGACCTCGGCGAGGCTGAGCCACTTTCCCTCGGGGTTGCTGCAGTTGTAGAAGTTGTAGGCGTCCGCGGCGATGTGGTCGACGTAGTCGTCGCCCGGGTAGAACAGCTCGGCGGAGGTGTGATCGGTACGGTCGAAGGCCACCGGGGTGACCGTCCAGACATAGCGGGCCAGACGGACGCCCTGCGCCCAGTGGACATCGACGATCTTCCGCCAGGCGTCGACGAAGTCCGCCCCCTCGCCCATGGCGCGGGAGCCCTTCGCCTCCGGCTCGTGGTTGAAGGTGAAGTAGACCACCGCGCCGAAGTCCCGCAGCTCTTGTGCCTGGCGCACGATGTCCGAGTGCAGCTCACTGCCGGGTTGCGCGTCGGCGATGTCCCGCCAGCGGATGTCGCTGCCGTCCTTGCGGCGCGACTTGACGGAGACGAAGATCGTGTGACCGGTGTCGCGCGCCCAGACCTGGTGCTCGTTGAAGACGGGCTCGTCCCAGCGCTTGAAGACCCGGACCGCCTCCAGCGGCTGCCCCAGCTCCTGCTCGCGGCCGAGGATCTCCTCGCGGTACTGCCCGACCGCGCCGAACATGAGCTTCCGCCCCTGGACGCGGAACGGCTCCGGGGCGGACCCCGCGGTCTCCGGGGAGGACTCCGGTCCCGGAACGGGCTCCGCGGTCCCGGGCTCCGCGGTGGGTTCCACGGTCTCAGGCTCCGCGGTCCCGGGCTCCGCGGCCTCCGGCTCCACGGCGGGCTCCGCGGCCCCGGATTCCCATTCGGGATCGGGTCCCCACCCCGGAACGGGCGCCGTGGCCTCGGGGACGGCCTCCCACCCCGGGACGGGTTCCGCGGCGGAGGGGAAGGCGGAGAATGCGATCGCGACCATCGTGGCCAGTGCGACGAACCCGGTACGTCTCATCCTCAGCCCTTCTGTCAGTAGGCCTGCTGCAACACCAGGAGCAGATGGCGCTCGCCCGCCGCGGCGGTGACGGCCCTGCCCGGCTGCTCCCCGCCGGCCAGGACGATCGGGCCCGAGCGGCTGCGGGGGTTCCGGTCCCCGGAGCCGAGCTGGCCCTTGCCGTTCGCGCCCCACGTCCGGACCGTGTCGTCGTCGAGGATCGCGGCGCCGTACGCCTCACCGGCGAAGACGCTGCGGACCGCGCGGAGCACCTCCCCGTTGGCGCCGACGACCTGGACGGGTGTCGTGCGGCGTTCCAGGGTGTTGTCACCGAGCTGGCCCGCGGTGTTGTTGCCCCACGAGACGACGGTGTGGTCCCTCAGTATGGCGAAGTTGTGCTTCTCCGCGGAGGAGACGGCGATGACCCCCCGCAGCGGGGCGCGGCCGCCGGGGCCGGAGACCAGCTCCGGGGTCATGCGCGTCTTGTAGTCGCCGGTGCCGAGCTGGCCCATGTCGTTGTAGCCCCAGGCGGCGACCGAGCCGTCCTGGAGGAGCGCCAGCCCGTGCTGCCCGCCGATGGTGATGGCCGTCACGCCGGTCAGCTGCTCGGCGCCGTCCAGTCCGCGCACGGGGACGGGGAGCGAGCGGTCCTCGGTGGTGCCGTCACCGACCATGCCGTACTTGTTCGCGCCCCAGGACAGCAGCGAGCCGTCTTCGAGCAGCACCAGCTCGGTCCGCCCGTCCGCGGCGATCGCGGTGACCCCGGTCAGCGGACCCGAACCGTCCGGGGCGAGCACGGTGGTGGGCGTGGGCGGTGCGGTCTCGCTGCCGATGCCGCGCTGCCCCGCGTCGCCCTTCCCCCAGGTGACGACCTTCCCGTCGGCGAGCAGCGCCATGGAGAAGTCACTGTTGGCGGAGAGCGCGACGACCTTCTTCAGCTCGCCGTCCCGCCCGTCCGGGGCGCGTACGGCCACCGGCTCCGAGCGGTCGGTGGTGGTGCCGTCGCCGAGCTGGCCGAAGTCGTTGGCCCCCCAGGCGACCACGGAGCCGTCGTCGAGGAGCGCGAGGGAGTGCCGCCCGCCGGCGGCCACCGCGGTGACCCGGTCGAGCGCGGACCCGCCGTCGACGCCCCGGACCTGGCCGAGCGCGGTCGCGATCTCCTCGGTGGGATGGCCGAGCTGTCCGTCGGCGTTCCAGCCGGTGGCCCAGACACCGCCCGCCACCGTGGACGCCGGGGTCTCGGAACTCTCCGAGGACGCGGGACGCGTGGCCTCGGAGGTGGCGCAGGAGGCCGACAGCAGCAGGAGGAGGGCTGCGGCCCCGCCGAACAGGCTGCGGCGCGCTGTCATCGGTCCTCCCGGACGCAGGCGAACAGGTGGCGCCGGTAGTTGTCGGCGTACGGAGGCACGGCGTCGTCGTCCGGCCCCAGGTCGACGATCTTCGAGAAGGTGGTGTTGCGCCGGAGGAAGTCGGCGATCATGGAGGGGTTCCAACCGGCCAGGGAGGTCCTGAACCAGGCCTCGTTCTCCTGGCCGGTGTCGAGGAACAGCACCCGGCCGGTGACCCGGTCGAGCAGTCTGAGCAGCTCCTCCGGGCCGACCGAGGCGCGGCCGAGCACGAAGTGGTGCAGGAGGCTGAAGCAGGAGACCACGTCCCAGGTACGGTCGGCCGTGCCCAGGATCTCCACGCAGTCACCGGTCTCGATCGCCCCGGCGGGCAGGCCGTAGACCGCCTGCCCGAGGGGCACGGCCAGCGGGTCGCGCTCGACCCCGTGGGCGTCCATGCCGAGCCTGCCCATCTCGGAGACGAACCAGCCGTAGCAGCTCGCCACGTCCAGGTAGCTCAGGCCCGCCGGGTCTCCCAGGAACTCGCGCATCTTGTCGCGCCGGTCGGTGCACTTGCGCACGGTCGGCCAGCTCTCGGCCAGCTCGGGGGCGTCGATGGGCTGGTACAGCTCCCGCGTGCCGTCGAGCCAGCTCATCCGGAGCAGGTGGTCCTGGAGCGGGGTCGTCACCGGGAACCGCTTGACGGTCACCTCGGCGCTGCGCTCGCCCCGCTGCACGGCGCTCGCCAGCCGGTGGTGCCCGTCCAGGACCTGGTAGTAACCGGACCACTTGACCGGGGCGACGAGGATGGGGTCGTCCGGCCCGCTCTGGTAGGTCCGGGGCGCCTGCGGCGCGCCTCCGCGGTGCCGGTCGATGAAGGCCCGGGCCGTCTCCACGATGCCCGCGTCGTCCGTCGCCCAGAAGTATCGGCCGCCGGTGGCGACGGCGCGGCGGGCGAGCGTGCCGTACGGGCTGTCGAGGATCTCCTCGTCGGACGGCTCGCGGCCGTCGGCGAGACGCAGCAGTGCGACGTGGGGGCCTTCGGACACGGGGGTGGAGCCCCAGAGCATGTCCCCGGTCCCGGTGCTGAACTCGGTGGCGGTCCACCCGTTCTGCGCGCCGAGCAGCAGCCGGTCGATGGGGACGGTGACCGAGCCGCGCTGGCGGAGGAGGGCCGTGGACAGCTGGACCCGCACCTTCGCCGGGATCGGCAGGGACTTCGCCGCGGACATGAGCGCGTGCGAAGGCGACGGCCCCGTCAGCCGGCGGAGCACGACGCGTGAGCGCCGCCGCACCGCACGAAGGTTGGCCAGAGCCGACATCAGACCTCCTCGATCACCGGAGCCGCGGCGACCCTGCGCGTGCGCCGCCGGAGCAGGGCGGACAGCGCGGTGAGGGAGACGCGTTCACGGATTTTCCACAGCAGGATTACATAAATCGCAGCGCACGCTACCAAGCCGGCGAAGAGCACGGGTGTCGAAGCGCCGAGAAGGCGCAGCAGGAGCAGCGGTCCTCCGAAAGAGAGGACCGTCGCGCCGGTCGCCCAGGCGAGGCCGCGGCTGAGCGGCGTCATCTCCGTCGCCGCCCTGACCTGGACGAACGAGAGCACGTTGCGGACCACGATGGAGACCGCCCAGTTGACGGCGGCGCCGAGGACGCCGAACCGCGGGATGAGCACCAGCCCGAGGGCCACGTCGATCACGAGCGCGGCGGCGGTGTTCAGCAGGCTCAGGCCGCTCCGGCCGCTCATCAGCAGCATCGTGTCGACGGGACCCGCGGCCGTGGCGAACATCATCGCCAGGGAGAGGACGAGCACCGGCAGGACCCCCGCGGCGTGGTACTCCTCGGCGAAGAGCGAGAGGTACAGGGACGCGGCGGTGGCGGTCGTCACGTAGACGGGCCACGTCAGTAGAACGGTCCACACGGTGGCCACGGAGAACGTCTGGTGGGCTCCCGCGCGGTCGTCCAGCGCCAGCTGACGGCTCACGACGGGCTGCATGACCTGCTGCACGGCCTGGGTGCCGAGCTGGCCGAAGACCACGAAGCGGCTGGCGACCGTGTAGACCGCCGCGTCGCGGGGCGAGCTGAGAGCGGCGACCATCACGATGTCGGCCCGCTGGAGCGCGGTCTGGCAGACCCTGGCCAGCGCCCGCAGCGCGGTGAAGCGCCAGTATTCGGCGGCCAGCGTCCGGATCGCCGCCGGGGGCTCGGCCTGGGGCGGGCTCGTCCGGCGCAGGCCGCGGTACCACCACGCGGCGGCCGCGAGCGCGGGGAGGTACGGCAGGGCCCACATGAGGGTGAGCAGCGCCGGCTCGTCACCGAGGACGAGGGTCAGCGCGACGCCGCCGATCTGCGCCACCGGCCGCCCGATCCGGTCGATCAGCACGGTGGGCCGCATCTTCCCGTGGGCGCGGGTGGCCGCCAGCAGCACGTTCGCCGCCGCCATGACGGGCAGGAAGACCGCCAGCGCCCGCAGCATGGACGTGGTCTGGCCGGTCCGGGCGCCGTCGAGCACGGCGGCGAGGAAGGGGGCGGCGGCGAACAGGCCCGCCGCGACGAGGACCGAGACGCCCGCCACCGGGATGAGCGCCGCGTCGACGCAGCGGGCCGCGTCGCGGGTACGGCCGAGCGCGAGATGGCGGGGCACCCAGCGCAGCAGCCCCACGTCGCAACCCAGCTCGCACAGCGCGCCCAGGATGAGGAAGACCGAGGTGGCGGCGAAGAACGCGCCGCTGAGCTCCGCGGAGTACAGGGTGGCGACCAGCAGCACGAGAGCGAACTGGGATATTCCGGTCACCGCGGCGCCGACGAGGTTGACTGAGCCGCCTCTGGCCATCGAGGCCAGGTTGCCCGGCTGGCTCATTTCGAGCGGCCGGTCTTGGCGGGCGTGTCGTTGTTGATCCGGGGGAAGGCCATGGTCGGAGCCTCGTCGGTCATCGGCCTGGGCTCGTCGTCGGGGTCGGGCAGGTCGAGCACCACGATCTCCGGCTCCTCCACGACGGCGTCCTCGTCGACGACCTCCGGGTCCTCTATGACGACCTCGGCCTCGTCGGCCCGGTCCCGGGGCTCCGCCGCGCTGATCGCGGACATGACCGAGGACTCCACCAGGATCGGTTCGGCGGTGGCCCGCGAGGCCTCACGGGCGGCCGCCGCGCGCAGCTCGCGCCGGCTCGGCGGAGTCAGCACGACCGCGCCGATGATCTTCGCTTCGGCCTGCTCGGCCTGGGCGTAGGCGGCCCGCACCTCCCGCCGCCGCGTGACGCCGGCGGTGATCACGAGCAGGGTGGCGTACGAGACCATGTTCAGCGCCTGGCCGTCGGGGTCGTCGAGCGGAGGGCCGGTGACGATGACGAGGTCGGCGCCGTGCCGGAACACGTTCACCGTCTGGAAGAGCCCGCGGCCGAGGAAGTGGCTGGAGGCGTTCTTGAGGTCCGTGCCCTGCGGCAGGAGCTGGGTCTGGGGGCCGGCCTCGCGCAGCAGGGCCTGGGGGTCGTCGTGGTCGAGCAGGACGTCGGTCAGCCCGCGCTGGATGGTCGCCCCGAGCAGTGCGGACGCGCTGGGCGTCGCGGTGTGGTCGGCGTCGATGAGGATCGTCTCGGTCCCGCCCGCGCCCAGGGCGAGGGCCAGGTCGGCGCTCAGCCGCGCGGCGTGGTCGTTTCCGGAGACGCCTGCGACGAGCATCGAGGCGGGCATGTCGGTGATCCTGGTCAGCACCGCCACCCGGAGTTTGCGGAGCTCCTCGTCGTCCTGCGAGTCCGGCGTCGTCAGCGGCTCGTAGGGCTGCACGGGCATGCTCCTGACGGCCAGGACCGGCACGCCGTACCGCTCCACGGACTCGGCGTCGCGCAGGCGGTCGTCGCCGTACTCCCGCAGCATGCCCAGCCCCAGGCCGCCGAGCAGGCCGGCGAGCAGGCCGGCGACCCCGAGCTCGGGCGTGCCGAGCAGGCTCGATCCGCTGGAGGCGGGGGCGGAGGAGATGACCTGCCCGGGGAAGATCGGGGTGCTGGCGAGGTCGTTGGCCTGCTCCTCGAGGACGGCGAGCTGGTTGGTGAACTGCGTCACCCGCTGCGTCAGGTAGGTGCGCCGGGCCGAGGAGAGCTTGCCGGAGGACAGGTCGTTGGTGGCCTTCCGGAGGCTGGCGTCGACCTTGGCCGACTGCTCCTCCACCTGCTTGATCTTGCCGTCGATGATCGACTCTGAGCGGTTCCTGCGATACGTGAGGTAGCTGTTGGCGAACGCGGCCGCGCCCTTGCTCGCGGTGTCGGGGTCGCCCGCGGTGAAGGTGATCAGGAGGGTCTGGGTGTTGGCGGGGACCTCGACCGTCACCCGGTCGGGGATGGAGGCCCGGTCGACGCTGCCGCCGAGGGTGCTCGCCACCCGGTTCATCACCGTGTCGGCGGTGACCAGCTGGGTCTCGCTCGCGAGGTTGATCAGGTCGTCGCCCCTGCCCTCGGGGGAGTAGGGGTTGCCGCTGAGCGGGATGATGAGCACGGTCGTGGAGGCCTTGTAGCTCTGCGGCATCAGCTGGGCCGCTCCCACGCCGAGGAGGGTGCCGAGCAGCACGCAGACGGTGATCAGAGGCTTGCGGTAGCGGAGCGCCTGCACGAGAAGCTGGGAACGGAACGGAGTGGCCTGACCTCCCGCCACGCGGGTCCCCCTAATCGATCTGTGCCGGCTGGGTGAGCCCCGCACGCTGGTTCGACCCCAGATGAACCTTCAAGCCAAAAGCTCGCTCGAAGTTTACCGGAATATGGCTGATGTTCTACTCTTGCTTGAACGAACATCAATCTCACGGTGTAGATCGGGCCAGGGTGACGGCAGCGAGAAGTGTCCTGCTGGTGGCGTCCAGCGGAGGCCACCTGGCCCAGTTGGACGCGCTCGAGCCGTGGTGGCGCGAGTGGGACCGGACCTGGGTCACCTTCCGGACCGACGATGCGTCTTCGCGGCTCAGCGGTGAGCGGATCACCTGGGGACACCATCCCACGACCCGCAATGTCCCGAACCTGCTGAAGAACTTCGTCCTCGCCTGGCGACTGCTCCGGCGGAAGCGCCCCGATCTGATCGTTTCGACCGGAGCCGCGCTCGCATTCCCTTTTTTCGTTCTTGCGAAGATCCTACGTATTCCCACTGTCTACATCGAGGTGTACGACCGGCTTGACAGCCCGACGCTGACGGGCCGGCTCTGCCGTCCCTTCACGACCCTCTTCCTCGTGCAGTGGGAGGAACAGCGCCGGTTCTATCCGGGGGCCACGGTCATCGGAGGGCTTCTGTGACCGACCGGGAGAGCCGGCTCGTCTTCGTCTCCGTGGGGACCGACCACCACCCCTTCGCCAGGCTGGTCGAGTGGGCGGACGCCTGGGCGGCGGACGCCCGGGGTCGCGACGTCAGATGCGTCGTGCAGTACGGCAGGTCGCCCGCTCCCCGCGTCGCGGAGGGGCACGCCTACCTCGGCCACGACGAGCTCACCTCCCTCATGGCGCGGGCCTCGGTGATCGTCTGCCACGGAGGGCCGACGACCATCGCGGAGAGCCGCCGCCGCGGGCTGCTCCCCGTCGTCGTCCCGCGCTCACCGGGCCTGGGCGAGCACGTGGACGACCACCAGGAGCGGTTCTGCGCCCGCCTGTCCGCCTCCGGCCTCATCGCGCTCGCCCGGGACGAGGCCGGACTGAGGGACCGGATCGACAGGGCGCTGGACGACCCCGGGGCCTTCCGCGCGGAGGCCGCGACGGACTCGATCGCCGCGACCGTCCGCCGGTTCGGCACCCTGGTCGACGAACTGCTGGCGGCCAGGCCCGGCCGGACCCGGCCCTCCTCCTGAACGCCGGGCCCCGGCGTCCCGCTCCGGGGTCAGATCCCGCGTCCCCTCGAGTGGGCCGTGCGGAGCATGAAGTCGGGGCGGAGCAGGCCCGCCGTCATCATCAGCACCAGATAGGAGCGGGGCTGCCGCCAGTTGCTGCGGAAGGTCCGCCAGGCCAGTCTGAGGGCCTGCCTCCGGTCGCCGAGCGCGGCGAACGCGAACGCCTGGCGGCCGGTGATCTTGGCCGAGGCGCGCGGGTCCGCGCGCAGGATCTCGTGCTTGCCGGCGAGATACTCCAGCCCGTCGACGACCATGCGCCAGTCGCGCTGGAAGAAGGACTGGGAGCCCCACAGGACGCGGACCAGGGGCTCCTCCACGGCGGCGATCGGGCCGGCCGCCGCGGCACGGAGCATCCAGTCGTAGTCCTCGCCGTAGCTTCCGGGGATCTCCTCGTCGACCAGCCCGATCCGGTCGAAGAACGCCTCCCGGCGGACCAGCACCGTGGACGGGTGGGCCTCCATCACCCGGCGGCGGGCGAGCTGCAGGACGGTGAGCGAGGACTCGTCCGCGACCCGGGCGGTGGACCTGCCGTCGAAGAGCACGTAGATGCCCGAGACCGCGACGTCCGCACGGCGGGACTCCAGGAGGGAGACCTGGGCGGAGAGCTTGCCGGGCAGCCACTCGTCGTCGTCGTCGCAGAACGCCAGGAGCTCGCCGCGGCTCCGCAGCGCACCGCTGTTGCGCGCGCCCGCCAGCCCCGGAGAGCGGTCGTTGCCGACGACCACCACCGAGCGGTGCGGATCAGAACGTTCCATCGAGGTGTCCGGCGGGACCTGGTCGTAGACGACCACGCACTCGATGTCGCCCTCGTAGCTCTGGCCCATGATGGACTCGATCGCCTTGGCGAGCAGCAGCGGGCGGTCGCGGGTGGCGACGACCACGGAGACGGTCGGCAACGCGCTCGGGGGGGTGTCGGTCATACCGGGGTTCTCCTGGGTCTGGGCTGCGGTGGTGTCGCGTCGTGCCGGGTGCGGCCCGCCCTCCGGTCCCGGCGGACGCCGAGGCCGATGCCGGCGAGCAGGCCGATCGCCGCGTAGGAGACCGGCGGCACCTCGCTGTTGTTCCGGTCGGGCCGCCGGGGGCGGACGGCCGTCCGGACGATCTCGCCGCTGCTCGTGTCCTGCTTCTGCAGCGCGGAGACCTGCCTCTCCATCTCGTTGATCTGACGGATGAGGGCCTGGCGGTGGGTGCGGGCCCTGGTGTTGCGGACAACCGTACCCTGCGTCGTCGAGGCCAGCCTGGACTCCAGCACGCCGATGCGCGACTGCAGCGCCTCCAGGTGCCGCTGCCGGACGCCCGCGACGATCTGCGCCCGCAGGACGAGGTAGGCGTCCGTGGCCACGCCGACGCCGTTGAGGGCCCTGTCGGGGGTGGAGCCGCTCACCGAGACGGTCAGCACGCGGGTGTTCGTCGGCACGGTGACGACCAGTCGCTCCGCGGCGGTCTCCGGGCTGACGCCGAGGGCGGTGGCGACCCGTCCGATCACGGAGCTGGAGCGCAGGATCTGCGTCTCGGTGTCCACCGTCACCTCGCGGGGGAGCCGCTGGCCGGATTTGCGCTCGAGCCCCGGATGCACGGGCGTCGCGGGAGCGAACACCTGGGCCGAGGCGGTGTAGGTGTCGGGTGCCAGCAGGGCCTGCACCACGCCGGCGGCCAGCCCCAGCACGGTCATGACCCCGATGACCAGGAGGTTGCGGCGCGCGAACCTGAAATAGTCCGACAGGACCGGATCCGGCCGGCCGCTCATCTCCGCCATGGTGGGGTGACCCCGAGCAGTCCGGCGAGACGCTCGTCGTGGGGGGCGAACCGGTCGGCGAGCTCGGTGCGGAGGGATTCGGGCATCGGAGACCGCGGCCGGGCGTTGTGCCGCTCGAACGCCTCCGGGGACCACCGGGGCAGGCCGAGGAAGTCCAGGATGCGGGCGTACTCGGTCTCCGGGTCGGAGAAGAAGTCCTCGGCGAACAGGATGTGGACGCGCTCCCTGCCGAACAGCCCGAACAACCGGTCGACCTGGTCGGCGTACCGTCCCCTGTCGACGTAGGAGTGGTGCCGGTGGCTGTGGCTCACGTAGGCGGGGTCCGCCAGGATCCGCGCCACCTCGCCCTCCAGGCGGCTCTCCTCCAGCTCGATCGCGCGCTCGAACGGCTCCGTCTCGAAACCGCGCGAGAGCTCGTGCCTGTGCGCGGAGTAGGCGCGCTCCACCGGGTCCCGCAGCACGGCGAGGAGCTTGACGCCGGGCAGGTCGGCGGCGATCCGCCCGGCGGACAGCGGGTGGTGCATGTAGTAGCCGGCGGACTCGCCCGTGACGACGGGCGCGCCCTGGGCCTGGCGGTGCGCCAGCGAGCGGATCGGGAAGTGCCCGCGGTACCAGCCCATCCCGCGCGGGTAGGCGACGTCGAAGTAGTGCACGCCCTTGTGGAACAGCGGCGGCACGATGCAGGGGTGCGCGATCAGGGCCCGCCACAGGGACGTGGTGCCGCCTCGCTGCGTGCCCACGAGCAGGAAGTCGGGCAGCATGCGCATCCCGCTGGTGAGCCGTCCCACCTGGCGGGTCACCGCCCGCCCGGCCTGCTTGACGACGGGGGGCGCGGACTGGCGTGAGAGCATGGCGTCCTTCCTTACATCCGGGGGCGGCTGCGGTCGAGGAGGTCGAGCAGGGCGTCGGCCTGGGGCCGCAGCGGCTCGCCGATGCTCCCCTGGCCGGCGATGACGTACCGGGCGTACAGCTCGGTCAGGTAGAGGGCGAGAGTGGCCCGGGCCGCCCGCTCCCCGACGCCGAACGGCTCCAGGGCCGCCAGGACGCCGTCCGACCAGACCAGGTCGGCCGTCCACGAGGTGGTGGGCCGGAACTGCTGGAGGGTGTAGTGCAGCAGGTCGAAACCGGCGGGCACGTCCCGGGCGAAGCGCTCCCAGTCCCACAGGTTGACCGCGTCGCGCCGCCAGGCCATGTTCCACGGGGTCCAGTCGCCGTGCCAGGCGCCGAAGCGCAGCTCCAGGTCCCCGTAGCGCTCCGTCAAGTGGTCGAGCAGAGCCTCCAGCCGCGCGGCGGCGGAGGGGTCGCCGATCTCCGCCGGCACGCGCCGGAGGCGGTCCAGGAAGGGGCTCCCGGCGAGCGTGCGGACCTCGGCGGCGACGGCGGAGAGCCCGGACATCGCGGCGACGGGCACCGCGCCGGACGGCCGCAGGCGGCGCACCCCCGTGGGCAGCGCCGACATCACGAGCAGCTCCAGCCCGCGCCAGCTCTCATGGCGGATCATCCGCGGCACGCGGATCCCGGGCGGCCGGAGGACGGCGAGCTCCTCCAGCGCCGCCGCCTCGGCTCTGATCAGCTCGCGGGCCACGTCCGTGTCGCCCACCTTCACGAACGCGAGGGACTCGCCGGACGGGGTGATCGCCTGGAGGACGGGCTTGCGGTTGGCGCGCGCGTTCCCGATGCTGACGCTGACCACCACGCGCCGCCCGAGGATCTCCGACAACCGGTGCTCGACCGACTCTCCCGCGGGGTGGGACGCGCGGACGCGCATGCGGTCGGGGAGGAACCGCTGCGGCAGCCCGGTCCGGACCGCCGCGGAGAGCAGCCCGCGCCCGAGCCGGGCCCTGACGCCCAGGTCGTGGCTGTAGCGGCGGAGGGCCGTACCGGCGGCGCGGGGCGTGCCGAGGGGGAGGAGCAGGCGCGCCCGCCGGGCGTCGGGAAGGTAGACGAACTCCCGCACCTCGTCACCGGCGGTGGCCGGGCCCGGTCGCCGTCCGCGGGGCGAGCGGCTGACCTCGGCCTCGGGCCAGAGCCTGGAGACCGCTTCGATCCAGGCGGATTCGCTCACCCTCCCGCCACCTCCATTCGCTCGCGTCGCCACATCAGAGCAAGGGCGATCATGACGGTATACAGCGGAACGTCGAGTAGATCGTAGATGAGCAGGAACACCGCGAAACTGAGCAGCACGCAGCACCCCGCGATGGCGACGCGGTCGGGATCGCGCCAGTGCGCGGCGAAACGCCGGACCATGAACCCCAGGAACAGCCCCGCCCCGACCGTCCCGTGGGAGAAGATCAGAAACCAGAGGCTGCCCTGGGTGCCGAGGGGCGGGACGCCGCAGCCCTTGCAGCCGGGCCGTTCCCCGCCGCCCACGGAGGCGAAACTGCCCTGCAGGTCGCGGGTGGAGCCGAAGCCCACCACCGGTGATCCGATCAGGGTGCTGACCACGGTCACCTCGTAGAGCTGGCCGCGCCTCTCGTTGCTGTGCGGCGTGTCCAGCCGCTGCTCGAACAGCGCCTTGAGCGGGGAGCCGGCGAACACGAGCAGCAGGGCCACCGCGCCGCCCACGGCCAGCCGCAGCGCCCACTTGTTGCCCTTCCGGGCGAAGCGGAAGGTCATGTACGCGGCACCCAGCCCCAGCACGCCCCACAGACCCCGGTTGAGCGAGTAGATCACCGGCCACAGGCACAGGAGCAGTACGGCCGGCAGGAGGAGGCGGCGCCAGCGGCCGCCGCGGCTGTGCGCGAGGAGGAAGAAGGGCAGGAACAGCGCGAGGTTGGCCCCCCAGGAGTTGGCGTAGGCGAACGGCGCGATGGGACGGGACTCCTCGTACCCGAGGAACGTGGTGCTGGTCGCCGCCTTCGGATGGATGAGGCTGGCCACCAGGTCGTTGCGCGAGAGCGACTTGGGGAGCACCAGTTCCAGCAGGGAGGGGAACTCGAGGTGCGGCAGCAGGACGCCGAGCAGGCCGCCGCCCACCGTCACCACGAACATGAAGCTCAGCAGCCGGACGACCCGCTCGGTCGGCAGCTCCTCCTCCGTGAGGTTGCCGACGTAGAGCAGGACGACCGTGATCGAGAAGTACCAGGCGGCGCGGTAGGCGAAGACCAGGATCCGGTTCGGTTCGGCGCCGGGCACCCCGTACGGCGCGTCGACGAAGAGCATGAGGGCGCCGAGCAGCATCCACACCAGGAAGAGCAGCCACATCGCGAAACCGCGCGGGACCCTGACGGTCCCGCGGCGCCACAGCTCCAGGACCATCGGCACGCTCATGATCAGGAAGATGAACGCGCTGAAACCGGTCACCCACCACAGGGGGAAGCCCAGGAAGATCACGCTGAGCGGCCAGCCCGGCCCCGGCCTGCGCGGCTGACGGCCCTCCACCGCCGACGGGGAGGGGGGCGACAGGCCGGCGAGAGCCCCGGAGGACGACGAGGACCCGGCCGTGCCTGACATGCGTGACCAGATCCTTCCAGGCGCGGCGGTGAACCCGTTCACGGGAGCGTGTCCATATTGAAGCCGATGCGAAGCTTTCGTGCCAGCCGCCTGCCTCGCCGCTGACCTGGGAGAGCAGTATGGCTCAGGCGCTGTGGACGGGCATGGGACATGTCATAATCTGCCGACGGTCGGGGGCTTATGTGTTCTTTACCCTGGAGGGGCAATGAGGGGACGTAGACACGCCTCCGCAGCATGGATCGCGGTGTCGGCAATCTTACTTCTCGTATGGAGCGGTCCAGCGCTGGCCGTGCAGCACCCGCAGGACCGCGTCGTCTCCGCGGACCCGGCGAACTTCACGCCGCACGCCCTGGACGGCAGGGTCAACGCCGTCGTCCAGATCGGCGACCGGATCTTCGTGGGCGGCAGCTTCACCCAGGTCCGCGAGTGGGACGACCAGACCGTGCAGACCCGCAACAGGCTCTTCTCCTTCAACGCCTCGACGGGCCGCCTGGACGCGGCCTTCGCGCCGAACATGAGCGGTGAGGTCGAGGCGCTGCTGCCGGCTCCCGACGGTGAGTCGATCTACGTCGGCGGCGCCTTCGGGCAGGTCAACGGGGCCACCAACCGGGTGCTGACCCGGCTCGACGTGGCGAACGGGCAGGTGCTGCCGGGCTTCACCCCGTCGCTCAGCGCGCGGGTGCTCGACATGCGGCTGGCGGGGGGCCGGCTGTACGTCGGGGGCGCCTTCGCGACCGTGAGCGGCACGCCGCAGGCCGCCCTGGCGACCCTCGACCCCGACACCGGCGCGCGCGACCCGTTCGTGGACCTGGCCTTCGCCGGGACGCAGAACGGCGGCACCACGCAGATCCTCAAGCTCGACGTCACGCCGGACGAGTCGCGCCTGGTGGCGGTGGGCAACTTCGCCACCGTCGGCGGGCAGAGCCGCCGGCAGATCGTCCAGCTCGACCTGACCGGCGAGAGCGCCGAGCCGGCGGACTGGCACACCGCCCGCTACGAGGCGGCCTGCTCCAGCTCCTTCAACACCTACATGCGCGACGTGGACTACTCGCCGGACGGCCGGTTCTTCGTGGTGACGACGACGGGCGCCTACGCCGGCGGCCCGCCCAGACTCTGCGACACCCACGCGAGGTGGGAGACCTACGCCTCGGGCTCGAACCTCAACCCGACCTGGGTCAACTACACCGGCGGCGACACCAGCTACGCGGTGTCCGTGACCCCGCAGGCGGTCTACGTCGGCGGCCACTTCCGCTGGGCCAACAACCCGTTCCGGGGCGACGCCGCCGGTCCCGGGGCCGTCTCCCGGCCGGGCCTCGCGGCCCTCGACCCGGTCAACGGCGTCCCGCTGACCTGGAACCCGACCCGGACGCTCGGGGTCGGCGTGTTCGACCTGACCGCGACCGCGCAGGGGCTGTGGGTCGGCAGCGACACCGACCGCATCGGCAACTGGGAGTACCACGCCAGACTGGCCATGTTCCCGCTGTCGGGCGGCGCGGTCGTGCAGCCGCCGTTCGCCGGCGTCCTGCCGGCGGACCTGTACCAGCTCGGGGCGGGCGCGACCCCCACGGACACCGTCCAGCGCCGCTCCTACGACGGGACCGCGCTCGGCGCCGTCCAGCCCGTGGGCGCCGGAGGGACGGCCTGGTCGGGGGCGCGGGGCGCCTTCATGCTCAGCGGGCGGCTCTACACCCCGTGGTCGGACGGGAAGCTCTACCGGCGGACCTTCGACGGCACCACGTTCGGGGCGCCCGCCGAGGTCCCCCTGAACGGCCTGACCGACTTCGCCGCCGACATGCAGAACATGACCGGCGTGTTCTACGCCCACGGCCGGCTCTACTTCACCCGCAGCGGCCAGTCCTCGCTCTACTACCGGGGCTTCACGGCCGAGAGCGAGATCGTCGGGGCCCAGCGCTTCACCGCGAGCGGCAACGTGGCCGGCGTCGACTTCAGCCGGGTGGGCGGCATGTTCCTGTCCGGGGACAAGCTCTACTTCACCGACCGCCTCGACGGCCGCCTGCTCCGGGCCGACTTCGTGAACGGCGCCCCGGTGGCCGGCACGGCCACCGTCCTCAGCGGCCCGGCCGTGGACGGCGCCGACTGGCGCCAGCGCGCCCTGTTCATGTTCGCCGGGGCCGGGACCGCGGCGCCGAACGCCGCTCCGGTGGCGGAGCTGGTGCCGGAGTGCGAGGAGCTGACCTGCACCTTCCGCAACACGGGTTCGCGGGACCCCGACGGCACGGTGGTCGCGACGAGCTGGACGTTCGGCGGCGGCGGCGGTGCGTCGGGCGCCGTGGTGAGGCACGCGTTCCCGGGCAGCGGCACGTATCCGGTGACGGTGACGGTGACCGACGACCGGGGCGCGACGGCCTCGGCGACGGCCAACGTGACGGTGCAGGGGGCCAACCAGCCGCCGGTGGCGGACTTCGCGGCTACCTGCGACCAGCTGGCCTGCACCTTCGACGCCAACCCGTCGAGCGACCCCGACGGATCGGTCACCGCGTACGCGTGGGAGTTCGGTGACGGCGCCACCGCCACCGGGGTGACCGCGTCGCACGCCTACGCCGCCGCGGGCGCCTACCCGGTCAAGCTCTCGGTGACCGACGACCGCGGGGTGACCGTCTCGGTCACCAAGAACATCTCGGTCGTGCAGCCGTCCACCGAGGTCGAGTTCGTCGGATCGGCGGCGTCCAACGCCAACGTGACGACGCACTCGGTGACGGTGCCGGGGCAGGTGGCCGGTGGTGACGGGCTGCTGCTGTTCATGACGGTCAACTCCTCGACCGTGACGGTGCCGGATCCGGCCGGGGTGACCGGCTGGGCGCTGGTGGGCACCCGCGACAACGGCGGGGTGGTCACGAAGGTGTGGAAGAAGTCGGCGGCGCCCGACGACGGCGGTGACGTGCTCTCGGTGACGCTGTCGGGGCAGGCGAAGGCGGATCTGACGCTGGCGGCCTACCGGGGTGTGGATCTCGGGGTGGTCGCGGCGCAGGCGAGCGCGTCGGAGACGGTGACGCGGGCGGAGCACACCACGCCGGAGGTGCAGGTGCCGGCCGGCGGTGGCTGGGTGGTGTCGTACTGGGGGGAGAAGTCCTCGGCGACCACGGCGTGGACGGCTCCGGAGGGCCAGACGGTGCGCTCCACCCAGGCCGGCACCGGTAGCGGCCGGATCACCAGCCTGCTGACCGACGGCGGCGGACCGGTGCCCGCCGGAACGAGTCCCGGGGTGACCGCGACCGCGGACGCGGCGAGCCTGCGGGCCACCATGTGGAGCCTGGTACTGGCACCCGCCGGATGAGATCGACCCGGGTACGGCCGGCGGCTGCCGGCCGTACCCGGCCGCCATGGCCTTTTCGTAATGAAAGCCGTGTGAACCCGTTCTATCCCTGTGGCGTCTGATGCGTGTGATGCGCCATCGCCTGATGGCCCGGGGGTCTTTTCCACCACCCTTGAAAGGGGTCACCATGGGGGGACGCAGACATGTCTCCGTTCTGGGCGGAGCGCTGGTGACAGCGCTCGCCCTGCTTTGGAGCGGTCCAGCATCCGCTGTGCAACACCCGCAGGACCGCGTCGTGTCCGACAACCCCGTCAACTGGACGCCCCACGTCCTGGACGGGAAGGTCAACGCCGTCGTGCAGATCGGCGGCAAGATCTATGTCGGAGGCGAGTTCACCCAGATCCGGGAGGACGACTCCACGACCGTTCTCCCGCGCAAGAGCCTGTTCGCCTTCAACGCCACCACGGGCGCCGTCGACCCCGTGTTCACCCCGGACGTCGAAGGCGAGGTGAAAGCGCTGCTGCCGGCTCCCGACGGTAAGTCGATCTACGTCGGCGGCGCCTTCGGGCAGGTCAACGGGGCCACCAACCGGAGACTCACCCGGCTGAACGTCACCGACGGGCAGGCGCTGCCCGGCTTCACCCCGTCGGTGAGCGCCCGGGTCAACGACCTGCGGCTGGCGGGGGGCCGGCTGTACGTCGGCGGCGCCTTCGAGACGGTGAGCGGCACGCCGCAGGCCGCCCTGGCGACCGTCGACCCGGACACCGGCGCGCGCGACCCGTTCGTGGATCTCGCCTTCGCCGGGACGCAGAACGGCGGCACCACGGCCGTGCTGAAGATGGACGTCACGCCGGACGAGTCGCGCCTGGTGGCGGTGGGCAACTTCGCCACCGTCGGCGGGCAGAGCCGCCGGCAGATCGTCCAGCTCGACCTGACCGGGCAGAGCGCCGAGCCGGCGGACTGGCACACCGCCCGCTACGAGGCCGTCTGCTCCAGCTCCTTCGACAGCTACATGCGCGACGTGGACTACTCGCCGGACGGCCGGTTCTTCGTGGTGACGACGACGGGCGCCTACGCGGGCGGCCCGCCCAAGCTCTGCGACACCCAGGCGCGGTGGGAGACCGCGGCGACCGGTTCCAACCTCGACCCCACCTGGGTCAACTACACCGGCGGCGACACGACCTACGCCGTCGGCGTCACCTCCCACGCGGTCTACGTCGGCGGCCACTTCCGCTGGGCCAACAACCCCTACGCCTCGGACAAGGCGGGCCAGGGAGCGGTCTCCCGGCCGGGCCTGGCGGCTCTGGACCCGCTCACCGGCGTGCCGTTCTCCTGGAACCCGACCCGGACGCTCGGGGTCGGCGTGTTCGACCTGACCGCGACCGCGCAGGGGCTGTGGGTCGGCAGCGACACCGACCGCATCGGCAACTCGGAGTACCACGGCCGCCTGGCCATGCTCCCCGTCGCGGGGGCGAGCGCTCCGGCGCCCGTCTCGGCGGGCAGCCTGCCCGCCGACGTCTACCGGCTCGGGTACGGCCTGATCGCCAACAACCTGGTGCAGCGCCGCTCCTACGACGGGACCGCGCTCGGCGCGGACGAGTCCGTCGGCGCCGGAGGGACGGCCTGGTCGGGGGCGCGGGGCGCCTTCATGCTCAGCGGGCGGCTCTACACCCCGTGGTCGGACGGGAAGCTCTACCGGCGGACCTTCGACGGCACCACGTTCGGGGCGCCCGCCGAGGTCCCCCTGAACGGCCTGACCGACTTCGCCGCCGACATGCAGAACATGACCGGCGTGTTCTTCCACGGCAACCGGCTCTACTTCACCCGCAGCGGTCAGTCCTCGCTCTACTCCCGCGGGTTCAACCCGGAGAGCGAGATCGTCGGAGCCATGCGCACGACGGTGTCCGGCAACGTGACCGGCATCGACTTCAGCCGGGTCGGCGGCATGTTCCTGTCCGGGGACAAGCTCTACTTCACCGACCGGCTCGGCAACCAGCTCAAGCGGATCGGCTTCGCCGGCGGCAAGCCCGTGGCGGGCACCGCGGAGACCCTGAGCGGCACCGGCGCCGACGGCCGCGACTGGCGCCAGCGCGCCCTGTTCCTCTACTCCGGCGAGGGCTCCCAGACCCCCAACGCCAAGCCCGTCGCCGAGCTGGTGTCGGAGTGCGAGGAACTGGTCTGCACCTTCCGCAACACCGGCTCGCACGACCCGGACGGGGTGCTGGTCTCCACGACGTGGTCGTTCGGCGGGGGCGGAAGCGCCTCCGGCGCGGCCGTGACGCACGCCTTCCCGCGCGGAGGCACGTATCCGGTGACGGTGACGGTGACCGACGACCGGGGCGCGACGGCCTCGGCGACGGCCAACGTGACGGTGCAGGGCGCCAACCAGCCGCCGGTGGCGGACTTCGCGGCCAGCTGCGCGGAACTGGAGTGCACCTTCGACGCCAACCCGTCCGGTGACGAGGACGGGTCGATCACCGCTTACGCGTGGCAGTTCGGTGACGGCGCCACCGCCACCGGGGTGACCGCGTCGCACACCTACGCCGCGGCGGGCACCTACCCGGTCACGCTGACCGTCACGGACGACCGCGGCGGCAAGCACAGCGTCACCAAGCAGTTCACGGTCGCCCCGCAGTCGGCGAAGATCGAGTTCGTGGGGAGCGCGGCCGCCAACGCCAACGCGGCCGTGCACTCGGTGACGGTGCCGGGGCAGGTGGCCGGTGGTGACGGGCTGCTGCTGTTCATGACGGTCAACTCCTCGACCGTGACGGTGCCGGATCCGGCCGGGGTGACCGGCTGGGCGCTGGTGGGCACCCGCGACAACGGCGGGGTGGTCACGAAGGTGTGGAAGAAGTCGGCGGCGCCCGACGACGGCGGTGACGTGCTCTCGGTGACGCTGTCGGGGCAGGCGAAGGCGGATCTGACGCTGGCGGCCTACCGGGGTGTGGATCTCGGGGTGGTCGCGGCGCAGGCGAGCGCGTCGGAGACGGTGACGCGGGCGGAGCACACCACGCCGGAGGTGCAGGTGCCGGCCGGCGGTGGCTGGGTGGTGTCGTACTGGGGGGAGAAGTCCTCGGCGACCACGGCGTGGACGGCTCCGCAGGGCCAGACGGTGCGCTCCACCCAGGCCGGCACCGGTAGCGGCCGGATCACCAGCCTGCTGACCGACGGCGGCGCGCAGGTCCCGGCCGGCGTCCGGGACGGGGTCACGGCCACGGCGGACTCGGCGAGCGTGCGGGCCACCATGTGGAGCCTGGTGCTGGCACCCGCCGGGTGACGCGCCGCACGCCCGGCACGGCCGGGCGTGCGGCCGGACGAGAGAAGAGGGCCCTGCGCGGAGTCTCCGCGCAGGGCCCTCTCAATTCCGGTGTGTACGGCGCCTCGGTCCCGCGCCGTACGGCGCGCTATCCGATGCGCCAGGTGTCCCCCGACAGGAGCAGGTCGTCCAGGCCGCCGGGACCGCGCTGCGCGACGGCCTCCTCCAGCTGCGCGGACATCAGCTCGTCGTAGGAGGGGCGGTCGACGCTGCGGAAGACGCCGATCGGGACGTGCTCGAAGGCCGGCTCGTCCAGCCGGGAGAGCGCGAAGGCCAGCGACGGGTCGGCGCGGTGGGCGTCGTGGACGAGGATCTCGCTCTCGGCCACCTCTGCCCGGGGCACGACCTCGATGCCGCCGTCGGCCGCCCGCCGTACGGCCTTGGAGGCGCTGGCGATGGGCTGCCCGTGCTCCAGGCGCAGCGTGATGTCGTCGCGCTGCTCCGGGTCCTTCAGCTGGTCGAAGGCGCCGTCGTTGAAGATGTTGCAGTTCTGGTAGATCTCCACCAGCGAGGTGCCCTTGTGCTCGGCGGCCTCGCGCAGCACCGACTGCAGGTGCTTGCGGTCGGAGTCGATGGTCCTGGCCACGAAGGAGGCCTCGGCGCCGATCGCCAGCGAGATCGGGTTGAACGGCTTGTCCAGCGAGCCCATCGGGGTGGACTTCGTGATCTTGCCGACCTCGGAGGTGGGGGAGTACTGGCCCTTGGTCAGACCGTAGATCCTGTTGTTGAACAGCAGGATGTTGAGGTTGACGTTGCGGCGCAGCGCGTGGATCAGGTGGTTGCCGCCGATGGAGAGCGAGTCGCCGTCACCGGTGATCACCCAGACGCTCAGGTCGGGCCGGGAGGCGGCCAGACCGGTGGCGATCGCGGGCGCGCGGCCGTGGATCGAGTGGAACCCGTAGGTGTTCATGTAGTACGGGAACCGGGAGGAGCAGCCGATGCCCGAGACGAACACCATGTTCTCGCGCTTGAGGCCGAGCTCCGGGACGAAGGACTGGACGGCGGCCAGGATGGCGTAGTCGCCGCAGCCCGGGCACCACCGGACCTCCTGGTCGGACTTGTACTCCTTCATGGACTGCTTGGCGTCGGACTTGGGGACCAGCGCCAGGCCCCTGCCGTTGAGGCCGGGGCCGCTCAGAAGCTCACTCACTGTCGATCACATCCTGGATCACGTCGGCCAGCTCCTCGGCCTTGAACGGGAGCCCCCGCACGCGGTTGTAGCTGATGATGTCGACCAGGAAGCGGGCGCGGAGCAGCATCGCGAGCTGGCCGAGGTTGATCTCCGGGAGCAGCACCTTGTCGTAGGACTTCAGCACCTCGCCGGTGTTGGCGGGCAGCGGGCTGAGGTGCCGCAGGTGCGCCTGCGCCACCTTCCCCCCGGACTTGCGGATGCGCCGTACGGCCGCGGCGATCGGGCCGTAGGTGGAGCCCCAGCCCAGCACCAGCACCCGGGTCCCGCCGTCGGGACCGTGGGGGTCGTCCACCTCCAGCGGCGGGATGTCCTTGGCGATCCCGTCGATCTTGGCCTGCCGGATCCGGACCATGCGGTCGTGGTTGTCGGGGTCGTAGGAGATGTTGCCGGTGCGGTCGGCCTTCTCGATGCCGCCGATCCGGTGCTCCAGGCCCGCGGTGCCCGGGACGGCCCACGGCCGGGCGAGGGTCTCGGGGTCGCGCAGGTAGGGCAGGAACTCCTCGCCCTCGGCCGGCGCGGCGGCGAACGCGGTGGAGATGTCCGGCAGGTCGGCCGCGGCCGGCACCCGCCACGGCTCCGAGCCGTTGGCGAGGTAGCCGTCGGAGAGCAGCATGACCGGCGTGCGGTACTTCACCGCGAGGCGGGCGGCCTCGACGGCCGCGTCGAAGCAGTCGCTCGGCGACATCGGCGCGACGACCGGCAGCGGCGACTCGCCGTTGCGGCCGTACATCGCCATCAGCAGGTCGGTCTGCTCGGTCTTGGTCGGCATGCCGGTCGACGGGCCCGAGCGCTGCACGTCCACCACGATCAGCGGCAGCTCGGTCATGACGGCCAGGCCGACCGTCTCGGCCTTCAGCGCCACGCCCGGACCGGAGGTCGTGGTGACGCCCAGCGCGCCGCCGAAGGCCGCGCCGAGCGCCGCGCCGACGCCCGCGATCTCGTCCTCGGCCTGGAAGGTGCGGATGCCGAAGTGCTTGTGCCGGGAGAGCTCGTGCAGGATGTCGCTGGCCGGCGTGATCGGGTAGGACCCGAGGAAGAGCGGGAGCCCCGACCGGACGGAAGCGGCGATCAGGCCGTAGGCGAGCGCCTGGTTGCCGGAGATGTTGCGGTAGACGCCGGGGGCCAGCGGGGCCGGCTTGACCTCGTAGGAGACCGAGAAGGACTCGGTGGTCTCGCCGTAGTTCCAGCCCGCCTGGAAGGCCGCGATGTTGGCCTTGGCGATCTCGGGCTTCTTGGCGAACTTGTTCTCCAGAAACGAGATCGTCGCCTCGGTCGGCCGGTGGTAGAGCCAGCTGAGCAGGCCCAGGGCGAACATGTTCTTGGAGCGCTCGGCGTCCTTCTTCGACAGGTCGAAGCCCTCCAGGGCCTTGACCGTCAGTGAGGTCAGCGGCACCGGGTGGACGCGCCACTCGGCGAGCGAGTCGTCCTCCAGCGGGCTGGCGGCGTAGCCCACCTTCTGCAGGTTGCGCTTGGTGAACTCGTCGGTGTTGGCGATGATGTCGGCCCCGCGCGGCAGGTCGCCGAGGTTGGCCTTGAGCGCCGCCGGGTTCATCGCGACCAGGACGTTCGGCGCGTCACCCGGGGTGAGGATGTCGTGGTCGGCGAAGTGCAGCTGGAAGCTCGAAACGCCGGGCAGGGTCCCTGCGGGGGCGCGGATCTCGGCGGGGAAGTTGGGGAGCGTCGACAGGTCGTTGCCGAACTCCGCCGTGCCCGCGGTGAAGCGATCACCCGTCAGCTGCATGCCGTCGCCGGAGTCGCCGGCGAAGCGGATGATCACGCGGTCGAGTTGCTGAACCTGCTTGGTCACAGCTCAGTCCTCCTCGACGCGAAGGGCGCCGTTGCTGTTGCCACCATGTTTACTTCCATGCTAGATCCCTCGGGGGTCACGCGTAGTCTTTCGCGTTCCGCACGGCGTGGGAGTGTGACGCATGTCGCAGTCCCCGGCGTGCCGCGGTGGTGGAGCGTGGGGGGCTCGGGCGTCGCGCCCGCGGCTCGGGGGGAGGCCGCGCGGATCACGATCGCGAACGGTCGTCCCGACACAGCCCGGCGGCGAGCCGGCACAGGTCAACGTGCAGGCGGCCGAAGAGGACAGTAGGGGTCACGATCGCCAACTATATGTCCTTCCCGGGCGGGGTCCCCATCTCTTCCGGCTATGGGGTCATAGCCGCCGGCTATGACCGTGCGGAGGCGGCCGGGCCGCCCGGGGCGGCCGGGGCGGCCGGGCCGGAGCGGTACGTCTGGCCCGGGCGCGTCCCCGCGGAGCCGAACAGCTCGGGCACGGTGACGAAGGCGTAGCCCTCCGCCGACAGCCGCCGCAGGATCTCGGGGACCGCCTCGACGGCCGGGCGGTGGACGTCGTGCATCAGCACGATCGACCCCGGCCGCACTCCGGCGACGACCCGGCGCGCGACGGCCCGCGGGTCGCGGTCGCGCGCGTCCAGCGCGTCGACGTCCCAGCCGACCACCGCCAGGCCCAGCCCGCGCGCGGCCTCGGCGACCCCGGCGCCGGCCGAGCCGTACGGCGGGCGCACCAGGGTGGGGGCCTGGCCGATCGCCTGGCCGATCGCCTCCTGGGCCCGGGTCAGCTGGTGGGCGGCCCTGCCCGGGGGCAGCGAGGCGAGGTCGCGGTGGGACCAGGTGTGGTTGGCCACCAGATGCCCCTCCCGGCTCATCCGGCCGAGCAGGTCGGGGCGGGCGACCGCGTTCGAGCCGGTGACGAAGAAGGTGGCCCTGGCGCCGCGGGCGGCCAGGGCGTCCAGCAGCTCGCCGGTGGCCGGGCCGGGCCCGTCGTCGAAGGTCAGCGCGACGCACCTGACCGCCGCGCAGTCCACCGTGCCCGCCCGGGTGCTCCGCGCCGGGGGCTTGCCGGCGGCCGCCGCCTTGATGGACGCCTTGATGGACTCGGCGGTGGGCGTCGAGACCGGCAGCCGTCCGGCGCGCACGGCCGCGGCCCGGGCCCGCAGGCCGGTGGGGGAGAGCAGGCCCTCGGTCCTGCCCGCCGGCACCGCGACCGCCACCCGGCCGAGCGAACCGGCGGCCACCTGGTAGTCGTCGAACTCCACGACGAGGTCGCCGTGCCGGTTGAAGCCGACGGAGTCGAAGAGCCGCGCGTCCGCCCGGACGGCCGAGGCGTCCACGCCGGGCCCCCGGCCGGCCAGCTCCGCCCTGACCAGGCCGGCCAGCGAGGCCAGCGCGGGACCGCCGGAGAGCAGGCCGGCGGAGTCCACGGCCCGCCTCTCCACCCGGTCGTACCAGACGGTGGTCCTGGACTCGCGCCAGCCGGACTGGGTGAGCTCGCCGACGCCCAGCCGCACCCCGACGACCTGCTCGGTCGCGGCGGGCAGCAGCCAGTCCACGTTGAGCTCGGGGCGGGCGCTCCCGTCCCGGCCGGCCGGGCGGACGGCGGTCGCGGTGAACCGGTCGAGCCGCTCGGTCACCACGGCGCGGAGCCGTTCGGTGAGGCCGGGCGCGTCGGCCAGGACCGGGTAGACGATGTGCACTCTGCGTTCGCCGGAGTCGCCGTCGGTGATGGTGGCCGTGGTCAGGCCCTCGACCCGGGAGGGGTCCGCGTACTCGACGAGCGTGGGTTCGGAGGGGATCAGGCCGTCCGCCGCGAGGGAGGTCGCGGTGGAGCCGCAGCCGATCATGGCTACTGTGAGTAGCGCCACCCCGCCGACGAATCGCATTCTGTGCATGGATGTCACCGTAGGGCGGGAATGGCGTCGTTTACCTTTTCTTGGTACGACCGGTAAGCAGGCTTTGGCTGATTCAGGTTTAACCGCTCCACTCGGTGACGATGCATGTCGGATCCGTTAGCGGCCGGGACCCGCGACCTCCGCGGGACGGGTCCCCGAGAGGAGGTCCGTTGGACGGCTACTTCGGTTCCTACGCGGTGGTCTTCGCGCTGCTCGCGATCGGGGTGGCGATCTTCGCCGGGGGGCTCCTGGCCAACCGGCTGCTCCGCCCGCACCGGCCGACGGCCGAGAAGCTGACCACCTACGAGTGCGGCGTCGACCCCGTCGGCGGGGACTGGGCCCAGTCCCAGGTGCGCTACTACGTCTTCACCTACCTGTACGTGGTGTTCGCGGTGGACGCGGTCTTCCTCTTCCCCTGGGCGACGGTCTTCGCCGCCCCCGGCTTCGGCACGACCACTCTGGTGGAGATGCTCGTCTTCCTCGGCTTCATCGCGCTCGGCATCCTCTACGCCTGGCGCAAGAGGGTGCTCGCCTGGACGTGACCCGCGGGAGGAGAATGGACCCATGGCGGATCTCCCGATGCCCACCGTACGGCCGGCGGTGGGGCCGGTCTCGCGACTGGCCCCCAAGCCCATGCGCTTCGTCCTCAACTGGGGGAGGCGCTACTCGCTCTGGGCGTTCAACTTCGGTCTCGCCTGCTGCGCGATCGAGTTCATCGCCACCTCGATGAGCCGGCACGACTTCATCAGGTTCGGGGTGATCCCGTTCGCCAACGGCCCCCGGCAGGCCGACCTGATGATCGTCTCCGGCACCGTCACCGACAAGATGGCCCCGGCCGTCAAGCGGCTGTACGAGCAGATGCCCGACCCCAAGTACGTCATCTCCTTCGGCGCCTGCTCCAACACCGGCGGCCCCTACTGGGACTCCTACTGCGTGACCAAGGGCGTCGACCAGATCATCCCGGTGGACGTCTACGTCCCCGGCTGCCCGCCCCGGCCGGAGGCGCTGCTGCACGGCATCATGAAGCTCCAGGAGAAGATCGCCGCCGAGCACCTGGGCGACCGCTACGCCCCCGAGGGCGGGCGCGGATGAGCGGGCGGGCCGACGTCTCCGCGATCGAGGAGCGGTACGGCTCCCGCGTCCGGGTGTCGGAGTCGTTCGGCGAGACCACGGCGGACGTCGAGCCCGGCGACTGGACCGGCCTGCTGGAGGCGGCCCGCGACGGGGGCCACGTGTTCCTCGACTGGCTGACCGGCGTCGACGAACCGCCGGAGGGCTTCGCGGTCGTCGCCTGCGTCTACGACCCGGACGCCCGCTCGCGCCTGCTGCTGCGCACCCGGGTGCCGCGCGAGGACCCCCGGCTGCCCACCGCGACCGGCGTGTTCCGGGGCGCGAACTGGCACGAGCGCGAGACCTTCGAGATGTTCGGCGTGGTCTTCGAGGGACACCCGAACCTCGTCCCGCTGCTGCTGCCGGACGGCTTCGAGGGCTTCCCGCTGCGCAAGGACTTCGTGCTGGCATCCCGGGTCGCCAAGGCCTGGCCGGGGGCGAAGGAACCGGGCGAGTCGGATCACGGCTCCCCGAGCCGCCGCAAGACCCTCCCGCCCGGCGTGCCCGCGGACTGGGCGCGCGACGGCGGGGCCGAGGGGCGTTCCGAGACGGAGGCGTGATGCTCACCGAGGTGCTCGACGCCGCCGTCCGGCTGGTCGCGATCGTCGCGGTCTTCCTCGTGCTGCCGCTGGTCGCCGGCCAGATGGAGCACAAGGTCATGGCGCACATGCAGGCCCGGCTCGGGCCGATGTACGCCGGGGGCTTCCACGGCTGGGCCCAGCTGATCGCCGACGGGGTGAAGTTCCTGCAGAAGGAGGACGTGATCCCGGCCGCCGCCGACCGCCGGGTCTTCGCCGTGGCCCCGGCCGTGGCGCTGGTGCCGTACCTCGTGGTGATGGTCGTGATCCCGGTCGGGCCCGGTCTGGTCGGGGTGGACCTGGACGCGGGGCTGTTCTTCGTGCTGGCCGTGATGGGGATCGGCGTGCTCGGCTCGATCATGGCCGGCTGGTCGTCGGGGAACAAGTACTCCCTGATGGGCGGGATGCGCTCGGCCGCGCAGCTGATGTCCTACGAGCTGCCGCTGGTGCTGGCCGCGTCCAGCGTCGCGATGGCGGCGGGCACGCTCTCCCTGCCGGGCATCGTGGAGGCCTGGCAGTGGTGGTGGCTGCCCTGGCAGGCGGTCGGCGGCGTGGTGTTCTTCGTCGCGGGACTCGCCGAGCTGCGCCGCCCGCCGTTCGACATGCCGATCGCCGAGTCGGAGATCATCATGGGCCCGATGACGGAGTACACCGGCATCCGCTTCGCCCTGTTCATGCTGGCCGAGTACGCCGGGATCATCGTGCTCTCGGCGCTCACGAGCGTGCTCTTCCTGGGCGGCTGGCACGGCCCGCTGCTGCCCGGTCCGGTGTGGATGCTGCTGAAGGTGTTCGCCCTGGTGTTCGTGGTGATCTGGGTCCGGGTGAGCTACCCCCGGCTGCGCGAGGACCAGCTGCAGCGGCTCGCCTGGACCGGCCTGGTGCCGCTGGCGCTGGTCCAGCTCCTGCTCACCGGGGTCGTCAGGGTCGCGGCCGGATGACCGCCCCGTCCGTCGGGGTACGGCTGGAGCCAGGGGACCACGCCGTCGCCGGGGTCGCGGCCGGGTGACCGCCCCGCCCGGGGACCGCGGGCGGGACGGTCACTGCACGGTCACTGCACGGTCACTGCACGATGCGCAGCATGATGTCGGCGGCGGTGGGCCGGTTGGCGGGGTTCTTCTCCAGGCAGGCGGCGGCCAGCGGGCGCAGGGAGGCGGGCAGGACCGACAGGTCCGGCTGGTGGTTGATCACCCGGTTGAGGATCGCGGGGATGGTGTCCGAGCCGAAGGCGGTGCGGCCGGAGGCGGCGTAGATCATCGTGGACGCCCAGCTGAAGACGTCGGTCTCCGGGCCGACGTGCCCGCCGGCGAGCTGCTCGGGGGACATGTAGGCGGGGGTGCCCATGACGCTGGAGGTCACCGTGACCTGGTCGAGGGCGCGGGCGATGCCGAAGTCGATCACTCGGGGGCCGTCGGCGCCGATCAGCACGTTGGCCGGCTTGAAGTCCCGGTGCACCACGCCCGCCTTGTGGATCGCGGCCAGCGCGCCCGCGGTGGCCAGGGCGAGCCGGGTCAGCCCGTCCTCGCCGCGCGGCCCCTGGTCGCGGACGAGCTGCTCCAGCGACATCCCGTCCACGTACTCGCTGACGACGTAGGCCTGGTCGTCGTTGATGTTCACGTCCAGCACCCGGGCGGTGGAGAAGGTCGCCACCCGGCGCGTCGCCTCCACCTCCCGCAGGAACCGGTCCCGGGCCGCCTGGTTGCCGGTGAACCGCTCGTGCAGGACCTTGATCGCCACCTTCTGCCCCTGCGGGCTGAGCGCGAGGTGGACCGTCCCCTGCCCGCCCCGGCCCAGGGTGTCGATCACCCGGTACGGCCCGATCCACTCGGCGGACCGGTCGGACCGCGCGAAGGTCCTGTTAACGTTCGCGTCCGAGGACTGCGGGCTGTACAGCGTGTGCTGCGTGTGCGGCGCGTGCCGAGGGCCGGGCGGCGGGACCGGCGTGTACGGTCCGGGTCCGGGGCCGTGGTGGAGCGGCGGCGCGGTGTGCTGCGGGTGGGCGGGCCGGTCGTACGGCGGGGCCACTGGGGCCACTGGGCCCACGGTGTGCGGGTGCGGCGCGGGGGCGGCCGGGGGGTGGTAGGGCGCCCCGGAGAAGGAGGGCCGCTCCCGGAAGACCGAGCCGCGGATGATCAGCGCGTGGCCGAGCCCGCCGAACCACGAGCCGAGCAGGCCGACCGTCGTCAGGGCGTCCAGCCAGGCCGGGGCCAGGTCGGTGTCCTCGTAGATCTGCACCTCGATGAGGAACACGCCCATCCCGAGGGCGTAGAGGACGGTGGCGAGGACGAGCGGGACGCTCCGGAGCCGCCGGGCAGCGTACCCCATGATGAACGGGGTGCCGAGACCGCAGGTGAACAGGGGTACCAGCGCCCACACCACGCTCAATCCGGTGGTGGACGGGGCGGGTTTCTGCGACGGGTGCCAGGCGGAGCCGTACTGCTGGGACATGGCCGGAACAATACGTACATCCGGGGGCGCTCGCAGTCCCTCTCCCGGTTGATCTCCCTCAGGGCCTGATAACTCGAACACACAGTCTGTGGACAACGGCTGTGGATAACCGGTGGGAGTTGTGGACGAGGTCTTCCGCGGACTTCCGCAGACTTCCGCGGTCTTCCGTGTCTTTCGCGGTCTTCTGCGTCTTCTGCGGGGCCGTCGCATTCCCGCGGGACCCCCGGTGCGTCATGATGTCCAAGTGGCGCGAATACCGGGAGTAGGACTGGTGAAGGGGCTGTCCGTCACCCTCCGGCACATGCTGAGCCGGTCGGTGACACAGCAGTACCCCGAGGTCAGGCCGGATCTGCCGGCGCGGAGCCGGGGGGTGATCGCGCTCGTCGAGGAGAACTGCACGGTGTGCATGCTCTGCGCGCGCGAGTGCCCCGACTGGTGCATCTACATCGACTCCCACAAGGAGACCCTGCCCGCGCCCGAGGGCGGGCGCCCGCGCGCCCGCAACGTGCTCGACCGCTTCGCCATCGACTTCTCCCTCTGCATGTACTGCGGGATCTGCATCGAGGTCTGCCCCTTCGACGCGCTGTTCTGGTCCCCGGAGTTCGAGTACGCCGACGGCGACATCCGCAACCTCGTCCACGAGCGGGACCGGCTGGCCGCCTGGGTGCAGACCGTCCCCCCGCCCCCCGCCCACGAGCCCAACGCCGACCCGCCCAAGGAGCTCGCGGCGGCCTCCCGCCCCGCCCGTCCCGCGGCCCCGGCCCGGTCCGCCGCGACCGCCAGGCCCCGGCCTCCGGCCGAGTCCTCAGCGGAACCCCCTGCCCAACCCCCCGTCGAACCCGGTCCCGCCGCGGAACCCCCTGCCGCGTCCGGTCCCGCGCAGGAGGAAACGGGGCGGCCGAGGCGCAGGGCATCGGCCAGGCATGCCAGCGTCCGGGCGATCAGACCGCCGGGGGCGCTCCCGAAGAAGGACGGCCCGTCCGAGGGGCAACCTCCGGGGGGTTCGTCCACAGGAAGTCCGTCCGGCGGCGATCCGTCCACAGGCGGGAGCGGCGGGCCTCCGGCGAAGGGCGGACCGGGGGATGCTTCCACCACGGACCCGGGCGGCGGTGAGGAGGAGTCATGACCGAAGCGGTGCCGTCCTACCTGTCGCCGACCGGGCAGGAGATCGTCTTCCTCCTCCTGGGGGTGCTGGCCGTCGGTTCGGCGCTGCTGGTCGTGACCACCCGGCAGCTCGTCCACGCCGCGCTCTGGCTGGTCGTCTGCTTCGGTGCGCTCGCCGGGTGCTACCTGGTCCTGACGGCCGAGTTCGTGGCGTGGGTCCAGGTGCTGATCTACGTCGGGGCCGTGGTCGTCCTGCTCCTGTTCGGCATCATGCTCACCCGTGCCCCGATCGGGAGGGCCGCCGACCTCGACAGCGGCAACCGGGTCGCGGCCGCGGTCGTCGCCCTCGCGACGGCCGCCGTCCTGGTCACCGTGGTCGTCGACGGCTTCCATGCGGCCTACGCCCCCCTGGAGCCGGGCCGCGGTTCGGCGGGCGAGCTCGGTTCCAGCATCTTCCGCACCTGGGTGCTCCCCTTCGAAGCGCTCTCGGTCCTGCTGCTGGCCGCCCTGATCGGCGCCATCGTCATCTCCCGCACCGACATCCGCGGGAGGGAGTGACGTGCACGTCGTCTACCCGGCGGTCGTCTCGGCGCTGCTGTTCTCCATCGGCGTGTACGGCGTGCTCGCCCGCCGCAACACCATCCTCGTCCTGATGTCCGTCGAGCTCATGCTCAACGCGGTCAACCTCAACCTGGTCGCCTTCGACGTCTGGCTGCGCGACCGGCTCCACGGCGGCCAGGTCCTCACGCTCTTCGTCATCGTGATCGCCGCCGCCGAGGTCGGCCTCGGCCTCGCCATCATCCTCGCGCTCTACCGCAACCGCCGGACCGTCGACCTCGACCGCCTGCGCGCCCTGGCCGAACCCGGCGCCTCCGGCCCGGGTGATGCCTCCGGCCCGGACGACGACTCCGGAGACGGTCCCGCGCCCGACACCTCCTCGGCCGGGGCGCCCCGCCCCGAGCTCCTCGCCGCCGACACCTCTCCCGTCACCGTCCCCGGCGCCGATGCCGGCGCATCGGGCCGCGACGGCACGACTTCCGGGACGGTGACGCCGTGATCGCCCTCGCCGCGCTCGCCGTCGCACTGCCGTTCCTGTCCGCGGCCGTGGCGCTGCTGGGATCGCGCTGGCCGGGGCACGCCCGAGGCGGACCCGCCGACACGGCCGCGAACCGCCGGGCCGCCTGGATCGCCGTCGTCCCCACCGCCGCCTCCACCGCCCTCGCGGCCTGGCTGGCCTACACCCACTGGACGCGGTTCGGCGACGAGGGGGGAGCGCCGTTCCCCTTCGCGGACGCATCCGACGTCCCCTCCGTCACCGGGACGCTCACCGTCGTGGACACGGGATCGGTGCCGATCTCACTCGGCCTCCAGCTGGACGGCCTGTCCACGGCCATCGCGGTCCTGGTCACCGTCGTCGCGCTCGCCGTGCAGGTCTACTCGATCGGCTATCTGCGCGGCGACCGCCGCTACCCGTCCTACAGCGCGTTCATCAGCCTGTTCACCGCCGCGATGCTGCTGGTCGTCTACGCCGCCGACCTCCTCGTCCTCTACGTGGGCTGGGAGGTCATGGGCCTCTGTTCCTACCTGCTGATCGGCCACTGGTGGGAGGAGCGCGCCAACTCCCGGGCGGCGGTCAAGGCGTTCCTGGTCACCCGCATAGGCGACGTCGGCTTCCTGTTCGGCGTCTTCGTGCTCGGCACGGCCGCCGGCAGTTTCAGGATCGACGACATCCTCGCCGCGGCCATGAACATCTCACCCGTCGGCGCGACGGCCGCAGGAACGTCGATGCCCGTCAGCACGCTGACCGTCGCGACGCTGCTGATCCTCGCCGGGGTGGCGGGCAAGAGCGCCCAGGCCCCGCTGCACACCTGGCTTCCCGACGCGATGGCCGGTCCCACCCCCATCAGCGCGCTCATCCACGCGGCCACCATGGTCGCCGCCGGGATCTTCGTCGTCGTCCGGCTCCACACGCTCTTCGTCCTCGCGGACCTCACCCTGAACGTCCTCGCCGTCCTGGCCGCTCTCGGCATGCTCGGCGCCGCCCTCGCGGCCCTCGCCCAGGACGACCTCAAACGGGTCCTGGCCTACTCCACGATCAGCCAGCTCGCCTACATGGCGGCGGCGCTGGCCGCGGGCTCCGACGGCGCCGCGGTCTTCCACCTGATCACCCACGGCGCGTTCAAGGCCCTGCTCTTCCTCTGCGCCGGAGCGGTCATCCACGCCGTCGGCTCCAACCTGATGAGCGCGATGGGGGGCCTGCGCCGGGAGCTGCCCGTCACCTTCGCGGCGATGACGATCGGTTTCGCCGCCCTGATGGGCCTCCCGCCGACCAGCGGGTTCTTCAGCAAGGACGAGGTCCTGGTCGCCGTCGAGCGGGCCGTCTCACACGGGCCGCTCGCCGACGCCGCCGCCCTGCTGCTGTACGGCAGCGCCCTGGCCACGGTCGCGGTGACCGGCGCCTACGCCACCCGCGCCTGGCTGCGCACCTTCTTCGGCGAGCGTCCCGCGGTCGCCCTTCCGGAGCCGGCCCCCGGCACGGCCCACGTGATCGACGTCCACGAGGCTCCGGCCGCCATGCGCCGGCCGATCCTGGTGCTCGCGGTGCCCGCCCTGCTGCTGGGCTTCGCCGGTGCCGCCGGCGTGCACTGGGGCACCGCCGCACTGAGCGTCACGGTGGCGCTGCTGGGCGCCGGAGCGGTCTACGCCGTGTGGCGGAGCGACCCGCGGAGCGACCCCGCCCGCATGCTCGGTCCCTTCCGACTCCTCTGCGAGCGGGCCTTCTACGTCGACTCCGCCTACCGGGCGCTGTTCGTCGCCCCGGTCCTCGCCCTCGCCGGGCTGGTCGTCCGCACCGACGACCGGGCGGTGGACGGCGCGGTGCGCGGTTCCGGCCGGGCGGCTCTGGGGCTGTCCGGCCTGATGCGGTCGGCGCAGAACGGCAACCTGCAGCTCTACCTGACGGGCCTGCTCGCGGGCGTGCTGCTCATCGCGGTCGGGGCGGTGGTGTTCGGATGAGTTCCCTCCTGTCACAGGAGACGGGCGCGGCGGGCCCGCTCCCGATCCACCGGGCGGGGCTGTCCCCGATCCGCCGGGAGGTGACGTGCCGATGAACTGGTTGCCGATCGCGCTTCTCGCGGTGCCGCTCGCCGGATCCGCCGTGCTGCTGGCGCCGCTCCCGGCGGACGCGCCGGCCAGGGGACGGCTGCTGAGACTGCACGGGCTGGCCGTCTCCGGGATCACGTTCCTGCTGGCGGTGGTGCTGGCGGCGGGGTTCGACCACGCAGACCCCGCACGGGTGCAGTTCACGACGGACCTCGCCTGGATCCCCGGACTGGACCTCCGGTTCCACCTCGGCGTCGACGGGATCTCGCTCCCGCTGGTCGTGCTGACCACGCTGCTGACCTTCCTCTGCTTCGTCTACCTGTGCTGGGGCCGCTCCGACGGCCCCGGGCAGCTACTGCGGCCCCGGCCGGGCGGCAACCGCCCCCGGGCCCTGGTGTTCACCCTGCTGGTCCTCGAAGTCGGCATGATCGGCGCGTTCCTCGCGCTCGACCTGCTGCTCTTCTTCGTCTTCTTCGAGATCGTCCTCATCCCGATGTACTTCGTGATCGCCGTCTGGGGCGGCCGGGCCCGGCGCGCGGCGGCGACCAAGTTCATCCTCTACACGCTGCTCGGCTCGGTCGCGCTCCTGGTCGGCCTGCTGCTCGTCTGGGCGCAGACCGGCACCCTGGACATGGTCGCCCTCGCGGGGGCGCAGGGCACCGGGATGCCCCGGGCGGTGCAGATCATCGCCTTCCTGGCGATCGGCATCGGGCTGGCGGTCAAGACCCCGATGTGGCCGCTGCACACCTGGCTGCCGGACGCCCACACCGAGGCGCCCACGGTCGGCTCCGTGCTGCTCGCCGGCGTGCTGCTCAAGATGGGCACCTACGGCTTCGCCCGCATCGCGATCCCGATCCTGCCCGACGGGGCCGCCGCCGTCGCCCCCTGGCTCGGCGCCCTCGCGGTGGTCGGCATCGTCTACGGCTCGCTCGCGTGCCTGGCCCAGCGCGACCTCAAGCGGATGATCGCCTACTCCTCGATCGGCCACATGGGCTTCGTGCTGCTCGGCTTCGCCACGCTCACCCCGGTCGGGGTCAACGCCGCCCTGTTCGGCAACATCGCACACGGTCTGATCACCGGCCTGCTGTTCTTCGTCGCCGGGGCCGTCAAGGAGCGGTACGGCACCGCCGACATGCCCACGCTCGGCGGAGGCATGCTGGTACGGCTGCCGCACCTCGGGTCCGTGCTGACCTTCGCCTGCGTCGCCTCCCTCGGGCTGCCCGGCCTGGCCGGCTTCTGGGGGGAGATGCTCGCCCTCCTCGGCGCCTTCGAGCCCGCTCCCGGCCTGTCCCGCCCGCTCTTCCTGACCTTCATGGCCGTCGGTGGCCTCGGCACCGTGCTGACCGCCGCCTACTTCCTGGTCATGCTCTCCCGCGTCACACACGGCCGTCCCACCGAGACCGTCCACGCCCCGCTGCTCGCCGGCGTGAAAGCCGGCGTCGGCCCCGGTGACACCGCGGCGGAAGCCGTTACCGGCCCCGGTGACGCCGTGCCGGAAGGCGCCGGCAGGGTGAGCGCCGACGCCGTGGACACCGGAACGGCGAGCGTGCGCACCGGCGGAGGGGCCGGACCCGGAGGCGGAGGGGCCGGACCTGGAAGCAGGGGAGGACTCCGGGACGTCAGGGCCTACGAGGTGGCCGCCTGGGCGCCCCTGGTCGGGCTGATCCTGCTGTTCGGCCTCTGGCCGAAGGCACTGCTGCTCATCACCGACCCGGTGGTCCGAACCTTCGTGGGGGCCCCGTGATCCAGTCGATCGACCTCTACGCGATCGCGCCGCCGCTGATCCTCGCGCTGGCCGCGGGTCTCGTGCTGCTCCTGGACGCCTTCCTGCCCCGCAGACCGTACTCCCGGCCGCTGCTGGGCGGGGTGACGCTGGCCGGGGTGCTTGGAGCACTGGGCGCGGTCGTGGCGCAGGCTCTGCGCACCGGCGCCCCGCTGCGGACCTTCTGCGTGCCCGAAGGCCTGGCGGGGTCCTCACGGCCCGGTCTCATCCCGTCCGGGGCGATGAGCGGCGGACCTCCGGCGGGAGACCTGCCCGCCATCGCGGCGGGCCCCTCGTGCTCGTTCGTGGTGGACGGCTTCACACTCGTCTTCGCGGGGCTCGCGCTGGCGGCCGGGATCGTGGTGGTGCTGCTGTCGATGGCGGAGATCTCCTCCGGAGCCGACGTCCCCGCCGGGGAGTGGCACTTCCTGCTGCTCTGCGTGCTGACCGGCGCGGTGGTCCTGCCCGCGGCCCGCGACCTGATCACGCTGGTGGTCGCCCTGGAGCTGGTGTCCCTGCCGGTCTTCGCGCTCACCGCGCTGAGACGCTACGACGGCCGCGCCTCGGAGGCGGCGGTCAAGCTCTTCCTCGTCTCGGTGGTCTCCACGGCGGTGATGCTCTTCGGCGTCTCCCTGCTCTACGGCGTGACCGGGACCGTCCACCTCGACCGGCTGGCGCAGGCCCTGCGGCAGTACACACCGTGGTCCGGCGTGGATCCCGTTCCGCCGGCGGAGAGCCCGCAGGCCTACGCCTCCTCGCTGCAGATCTCCCACGACCTGCCGCCCGTGCTGACCGTGGCCATGGTGCTGGTCCTGGCGGGATTCGCCTTCAAGGTCGCGGCGGTGCCGTTCCACGCCTGGGCCGCGGACGTCTACCAGGGGGCGCCGGTCCCGGTCGCCGCGCTGCTCTCGGTGGTCTCCAAGGCCGCGGGGTTCGCGGGTCTGATCCTCATCCTGGTCGCGGCCCTGCCAGCCCAGGCGGCACTCTGGGTTCCGATCATCGCGATCGTGGCGGCGCTGACCATGACCGCCGGAAACCTCCTGGCCCTCCGGCAGCGCCACGCGGTCCGCCTGCTCGCGTGGTCGTCGGTGGCCCAGTCCGGCTACATCCTCGCGCCCCTCGGCGTCCAGACCCGTGAGGCGGCGAACGCCTCGATCGCCTACCTGGTGTTCTACGCCGCGATGAACCTGGGAGCGTTCGCCGTGGTCATGCTCGTGTCGAGGCGGGACGGGCAGGAGGGGATCGACGGCTACCGGGGGCTGGCCTTCCGCAGTCCCGCGGCGGGCCTGTCGCTGGTGTTCTTCCTGATCTGCCTGGCCGGTCTGCCGCCGGGGCTGGCCGGGTTGTTCGCCAAGATCGTGGTGTTCCGGGAGATCGTCGACGGTGGCGGGGCGTGGCTGGTCACCGTGATGGCGGTCAACACCGTGATCGGCCTCTACTACTACGCCACCTGGGCTGCCCGGATCCTCACCCCGGCCCCGGTCCCGGCACGCGCACCGGCCGCCGGCGGGACCGCCGATACCGCCGATACCGCCGATACCGCCACCGAGGGTGTCGTCACCGAGGATGCCGCCACCGGGGCACCGGGTGCGGCCCGCGCGGCGTCCGGTGCGGCTCGCGGAGGACCCGGCTCAGCCGCCGGATGGCTGCCCGTGGGCGTGGCGATCGCCCTGTCCGGCATCGCCGCGGTGGCCTTCTCGGCGGCTCCGCAGGCGGTGCTCGACCTGGTGCCGGGGTTCCTGATCGCCTCGCGCTGAGCGTCCCGGGGAACGCTGGGCCGGGCCGGAGACGTTGTCACTGCAGAACCAGCGTCAACGCCACTGCAGGAACCAGCATCGACCGGGAGGAGACGTCGTGCGGCACAACGGTCTGCGCACCGCGATCCTTCTGGGTGCGCTGTCCGCGGTGATCATCACGGTGGGGGCGTGGCTGGGAGGCGGCGTCGGCGTGCAGATCGCGCTCGTGATCGCCCTGCTGGGCAACGGTGTCTCCTACTTCCTCTCCGACCGGATCGCCCTGTCCGCGATGCGCGCCCGGCCGGTGGGCGAGGTCGAGCAGCCGGTCCTCTACCGGATCGTGCGCGAGCTCTCCACCGAGGCCCGCCAGCCCATGCCGAGGCTCTATGTCTCCCCGACCATGCAGCCCAACGCCTTCGCCACCGGGCGCAACCCGCGCAACGCCGCGGTCTGCGTGACCTATGGCATCACGCAGCTCCTCGACGAGCGCGAGCTGCGCGGGGTCATCGGCCACGAGCTGTCGCACGTCTACAACCGGGACATCCTGATCTCCTCGGTGGCCGGAGCGCTCGCCACGATGATCACCTATCTCGGCTACGTCGGCATGTTCTTCGGCGGCGGAGACGACGACGAGGGACCGGGCTTCCTCGGTGCGCTGCTGATGATGGTGCTCGGCCCGGTGGCGGCCGGCATGATCCAGATGGCGATCTCCCGCTCCCGGGAGTACCAGGCGGACGAGTCGGGCGCCCGGCTGACCGGTGACCCGCTGGCCCTCGCCTCGGCGCTGCGGAAGATCGAGATGGGTGCGAGGCGGCTCCCGCTCCCGGAGAACGGCCGCCTCGCCTCGACCTCGCACCTCATGATCGCCAATCCCTTCCGGGGCGCCGGGATCGGCCGGATGTTCTCCACCCATCCGCCCACCGCCGAGCGGGTCGCCCGTCTGGAGCGCATGGCGGGCTACCGCCGCTGAGCGCCGTACAGCGCCGTACCGGGAGTCCGCGAGCGCCTGTACCGGGAGTCGGCTGAGGCGGCCCCGTACCGGGGCCGATACCGGGACCCGTACCGGCGGTCCTAGGAGTGCAGGACGGCGGGGTCGGTCTCCCCTGGTGAGAGGCCGGGGATGCCGTCGATGCTCTCGCGGTTGTTCTTGGCCCGGTAGGCGCGCTTGGCCTTGGAGTCCTTGCGCTGGGCCCATTCGTCCAGCAGCGTGCGGTCCTGGTCGTAGGACATGAAGGGGACGGAGAAGCCGCAGGAGTCGGCGATGCGGTCGCAGTCGACGACGATGATCGATCTCACCCCCGGGTGCGGGCCGAACCTCGCGAGCAGTTCGGGGAAGCCGGGGTCCTCCGGCACGACGACGCGGCCCGTGCCGTACAGGCGCACGATGTTGGGTGGGCCGGAGAAGGCGCAGAACATGATCGTTATGCGGCCGTTCTGGCGGAGGTGGGCGATGGTCTCCACGCCGCTGCCGTCGAGATCGAGGTAGGCCACCGTGGAGTCGTTGATGACGGTGAAGGTGTCGGAGTATCCCTTGGGGGAGACGTTGACGTGACCGCCCTGCTCGGGAGCGGTCGCGACGAAGTAGACCGGCTGCGCTCCGATGAACGCGCGCAGCCGGTCGTCGATCCTGTCGTGGATTTTCCCCATGAAAGGGAAGATAACCGAGCTCACTCGCCCGGCAACCACCACGTCCAGAGACCGGACTTGATCTTGAAGGAGTCCAGCCTGCGGGTGGCGCCGGTCGCCGCGCCGACCGTCCGCTGCACGGCGGAGGTGATGTCGCCCTCCGCGTCCCCGCGCGAGGTCCAGAGCGTCAGAGCCCCGGCCGGGTCCCAGAAGAGCCGCTGCGGGGTCTCTCCCTTGGGGATGCCGAGCGCGACCGCGTCGGAGACGGCGTCGGAGGCCAGGTCGTAGGTGCGCAGCCGCGAGCCGCCCGAGGCGCCGGTGACGATCAACGCCACCGTGGTGGCGTCGTCGGCCAGGGCGACCGGCGAGTTGTTGGAGACGATCTGCGGGACCACCTGGCTCGCGGTCCTGCGCCCGCCGGTGTCGAAGACCGTGAACTCGGTGGTGTTGTCGTCGGTGAACCGGCTGGTGAGCAGGTGCCGGCCGTCCGGGCTGAAACCCAGCACGGTGCCGTCCGGCGGCAACTCGGCGACCCTGCCGCTCTCCACGTCGGCGATCAGGGTGGGCAGTCTCGCGGCGGTGTCGAGGTAGTCGACCGCGACGATCGAGCCGTCGGGGGAGATCTCGATGTCCACCTCGCTCATGTCCAGTCCTCTGGGCAGGGAGGCGGCTCTGCCCGGCAGGGGGCGGACCTTCCCGCTCGACACGTCCCGGACCACGAGCCGGTCCCCCTTGAAGTAGTTCACGACGCGGCCGTCACCGCTGACCGTGAAAAGGGCTCCGGCACTCATGTCGCTCTTGCCGCCGGCGTACACCGGGTGGACCCGGGCGTCGGGCAGCCGGACGGTCCTCCCGCTGCGCAGGCTCAGCGTCCATGCGCCACAGGGGACCGCGACGTCCTTCTTCTTCGTGCAGCTCTTCAGCCAGGCGTACCGTACGGCGTCGGCGTCGGCGTCGGCGTCGGTGTCGGTGGAGGCCGTCGCGGCCGTCGAGGCCGGGGCGGAGCGGGTGGCGGAGGCGGCTCCCGTGTTCGCCTGCGCCGGGGCGGTGATCGTGGTCGTGGCCGCTGCGGCGGCGAGGGTGAGCGCGGCGAGCGCGCGTGAGGGGGAGATCGGGCCCATCGAGGACTCCTTTCGTCACCCGGATAGATGCGGCCGGGCCGCGAAAGGTTGTGTCACGAGTCGGCCACGGCGTCGGTTCTCCCGGCTCCGGGAAAGCGCGGGGACTCCTTACGGGAGTCCGGCTTGTCGCGGGATGACAGCCCGACGGCCGGAGTTTGGCTCCGGAGTGCCTAGGAAGTGTGATGCGCATCACACAGAATTGCCGATCATGTCGGGTGTCGGGGGGCCGTCGAAAGGATCGGAGATGGTTCGTTCCCGCAGCGCTCTCCGCAGGACCCTGCGCCGACTGGCCGTATCGCTGAGCGCCGCCGCCGTCACCCTCGCCGGCACGAACGCGGCCTGGGGCGCGGCGCGCACCGAGCCGTTGCGGGACGTGCTGCTGGTCGGCAACGCTCAGGCGGGCACGGTCAGCTTCATCGACGGCCGTACCTTCCAGAACCTGGGCTCGCTCGACGCGATCCCCGACCTGGAGGAGCGGCTCGCGGCGATGAACCCGGTGGAGAGGGCCGGATACGAGGCGGTCAACGCCGCGCAGGGCTACCGGAAGTTCGTCGACGACATGGCGCTCTCGCCGGACGGCCGGACGCTCTACGTCTCCCGCGGCAACCTCGCCGACGTCGTCGCCTTCGACGTCAAGGCCCGCACGATCCTGTGGCGCCACAAGATCGAGGGGTTCAAGGCCGACCACGCCGCGCTCTCCCCGGACGGCACCCGGTTCGTCGTCTCCGCGCTGACCGCCGCCAAGGCGGTGGTCCTGGACACGGCCGACGGACGGCCCGTCACCTCCTTCCCGACCGGGACCTATCCGCACGGCAACGACTACTCCCCGGACGGGACGCTGCTGTACAACCAGAGCATCGGCGTCACCTCGCTGCCCAGGGCGTTGAACGTGCTCAAGGGGGACAAACGGGTGACGGTGGTCGACGCCCGGACGCACCGGGTCCTGCGGACCCACCGGTTCGCCTACGGCGTGCGGCCCTCGGTGTTCACCGCCGACAACAGGTACATGTACGCCCAGCTGTCCTACCTCAACGGGTTCATCGAGTACGACCTGAACGCCGGGAGGACCGTCCGCACGGTCACCATGCCGTTCAGCGACAGGGCCCGGGCCATGTCCCCGGACGCCTACCCGCAGAACTCCGCCCACCACGGCATGGCGCTCTCCGGGGACGAACGGAAGCTCTGCATGGCGGGCACGATCGACGACTACGTGGCTATCGTCGACCGGCCCTCGCTGTCCGTGGCCGGATACCGGCACTACGCCGCCGACAGCCTGCCGTACTGGACCGCCACCAGCGTGGACGGCCGGCACTGCTTCGTCTCCCTCAGCAACCAGGACGTCGTCTCCGTGATCGACTACGCCACCGCCGAAGAGGTGGCCCGCATCCCGGTGGGGCGCTTCCCCCAGCGGGAGCGCCTCGGCGCCGCACCCCAGGACGTGCTGGACTCGCTAGCCACCGGCTGACGGCCGATCGACCGATCAGGCGGGGCGGGCTTCTCAGCGGCTTGATCGGAGCCTCGATCCGGGTCGATGCCCGGCTCGACAGGCCGAACATCGATCATCTGCTCGGTAGCGTGTCGGTCGTGAAGCCGCATCGGCGTCTGCAACGGGACCGTCGTCCGCGGAAGACCCGGACTGCGGGAAGGGCGCCGCGTCTCCCGCCCGTGGTCCTGGCCGGCAAGGACGCTCTCCTCGTCGGATACTTCTCCGCCAAGCAGAAGCGGTACACCGTGCTCATGGACGAACTGGCCGCTGCGGTCGAGACTCTCGGCGCCCGGGTGGTGGGCCGCTTCGTGCAGCGCCGGGGCGTCTCCGACGGCGGTGTCAGGACGATGGACCGCCCCTACTCGTCCCGCACGCTGGTGAGCGGGGGCAAAGTGCGAGAGATCGCGTCGGCCTGCGAAAGGACCGGGGCGGAGGCGGTCGTCTTCCTCAACCCGTTGACGGACCATCAGCGCGAGGTGCTCTCGGAGACCTTCGGCTGCTCCGTGATCAGCGCTGTCGATCTGCCGGCATGACCGGTGCCTACTGCAGACCGGGCTGTTCGGCGCCACCCCGGACACGTTCGAAGCAGCCGAGGTAGGTCACCGCGGCGTCGTCGGCCTCGGTGCGGGCCAGGTAGATGACCGGGGCGTCGGGGGCTCGGGTGCCGTAGGCGTGCAGGTCGACCATGAGGTCATCGTCGACGCGGTGGATCGAGTTGTGGAGCACCGTGCGGTGTGGCCGGACCTCGATCCCGTCGGCATCTCGAAGCGGCCGCAAGAGTGTGAGGGCGTTTCGCACGCGGGCGGCCATGACGTCACCGCCGGAGAGCGCCGGTTCGCGCCGCGGTGACCGCCATCGTGGTGTAAGGCATCGTGAAGCCGCCTCCGATCGCGTCGACGGCGGCTCCGACGCCTGCCAGCACTTCGACTTGCTTGTCCTCCGGGAGCCAGGTGAGGCCACCGGTCGTGGGCAGCAGATCCAGCCATTCGTCGCGGGTGTAGGACCGCTCCCAGTCGAACCGCCACTGCTCCGGGTCGCTGAACTCGCCCGTCTCCCGGATTCCGCCGGCGAACGTGGTGAACATCGTCCGGTAGAGGTCCAGGGTCTGCTGCGGCGGCCGGCCGTTGAACGGAGAGTCGGGCACCACCTGCCGGTAGACCGCCGCGAAGGCTTCCGCAATGGCCGGGGGAGGCTCGAAGGCGTGCGCGAACACCGCCAGCAGGCCGCCGGGTCGCAGGACCCGGGCCGCTTTCACGGCGCCCGCGACCGGGTCCACCCAGTGCCAGGCCTGACCTGCGACGACCGCGTCGAACGTTCGGCCGGCCGGATCCCATTCCTCGAACGTCGCCACCTCGGACTCGACGCCGCTGCGCCGAGCGAACTCGATCATCCGCTCATCGGGGTCGACGCCCAGCACCGTGCAGCCGGCCGCCTGGAACTGCCGGGCCTCTATGCCGGTACCGCAGCCGACGTCCAGGACGTCGGGTCCAGGGCTGGCCGCGACGATCCGCTGGACCAGGGAATCGGGATAAGGGGGGCGGGCCCGGTCGTAGCGTTCGGCGTCCACCCCGAACGACTGCGCTACCTGTCTGGCCCGGTGGGGCTCGTTCCGAGAAGGGCGTGATTGCCCCTGCGGTATAGTGGGCATGCGCCCACCATAGTGGGCGCTCGCCCACTCGGCAAGGGGCGGTGACTCACGGTGGACATGAGGAGGGCGCGATGCCGACCGGGGTGCACATCCGCGACGCCCGCCGGCATCTGTTCGACGCGGCCGAGCGGATCCTGTTCCGGGACGGGCCGAACGCGTTGACCAGCCGCGCGGTCGCCGCCGAGGCGGGCGTCGCCAAGGGCGTCCTGCATCGGCACTTCGCCGACTTCGACGCCTTCCTCGTCGATCTCGTGCAGGAGCGCATCGCCCGGATCGACGATCAGGCCGCGGCCTTGCGCGAGGCCGCCGGGACCGGCACCGTCGCCGGCAACCTCACCGGCGCGCTGATGGACCTGTTCGACCTCGTCGCGGTGGCGATCGTCGGTCTCGTCGTCTTCCGAGACGAGCTGCGCGTCCGACTGCGCCAAACTCGGCCGGGCCGTGGGATCCCGGTCCTTGCGGAGGCCGCGGCCATGATCGCCTCTTACCTCGACGACGAGTGCGAGCTGGGCCGCATCGCGGTCGACACCGACGCCGACGCGCTCGCGCTCTCGCTGATCGGGGCCGGGCACCTGCTGTTCGCCGAGAGGGAGGGCGGCCCGCCGGACGCCGGAGCCGTCGGCAAGGTCGTGACCGCGGTCATCGCCGACGTCGTGCAAAGACGACTGCTCTAAGCTCCTCGGCAGCGACCTTCCGGTCCGAAGCCTTCGGCCCACCTGAAGATTCAGGCCGAGAACAGGTCTCAGGGGTCCGGCTTCTGAGTTCTGGAGGCCGAGGCCGGGCGCGAGGCCGTGGTCCGGGACCTGAGCGCGGCGGCTGCCCCGCCGCGGTCGTCCGCGGGCGCCGGCGCTCAGGATGCCGCGGTCTGCAGCGCGGAGGCGACCGCGAGTGGATTCTGGTACTCCCGCCAGCGGGCGATCCGTCCCTCTCGGACGGTCAGCACGCCGACGAACGGGGCCGTGGCGGACGCTCCCGTCGCGGTCATCGTCGCGGTCAGCTCGTACTCGACGACGATGGTGTGGGGGTCGGTGGTGTCGTGTACGGCCAGCGCGCGGCAGTCGTCGAAGCGGAAGGGCAGGTCGGCGTGCCCGGCGCGGATGAAGGCCAGGACCGCGGCTCGGCCTTCGACCCGGCTGGGCCGTCCGGGTGCGGCGAACGGCATTTCCAGGACGACGTCCTCGGTGAGCGATTCGTCGTCGAAGACGGTCACGTTGGCGATCCAGTGCTCGCGCATGCGGTCGAAGACCTCGCGTGGGGTCATGCCTGCCTCCGGAATAAGATGAGTGGCGACTCGACTTAAGATAATGAGTCGAGACTCATTTTCCAAGGGGGTCGGCGTGCGGGCGGACGCGCAGCGAAATCGAGAACGCATCCTCGACGCGGCCGAGGAGGTGTTCGCGCACCGCGGCACGTCGGCGTCCACCGAGGAGGTGGCCCGGCTGGCCGGCGTGGCGATCGGCACGGTCTTCCGGCACTTCCCGACCAAGGACGACCTGCTGGCGGAGATCCTGAAACGCCTGCTGGCGCGGCTGGCGGAGGACGCGGCCACGCTCGGCGGGGCGGGCGGCCTGCACGTCTTCTTCCGTCGGCTGGTCGAGCAGGCGGCGGCCAAGCGCACGGTGGTCGACCTGGCCGGTGTCAGCGTTCCGGGGGCGGTGGGTCAGCTGGGCGAGGCGGTGGGCGAACTGTTGCGCCAGGCGCAGGCCGCGGGCACGGTACGCGGTGATGTCGGCCGGCCCGAGGTGATGGCGCTGCTGGTGAGCGTCTGCCAAGGCGCCCTGCAGGGCGGCTGGGACCTGGAGCTGCAGGAACGGACACTCGCCGTCATCTTCGCCGGCCTGGCCGCGTAGACGTCGTCCACCGGATCCGGATGCCGGCTTCCGCAGGATGAGCAGGATTACGAGATCGAGGCCTTTCTGTAGTTCTGGGGAAGTTCTCGTGGCGCCGGACGACCGGGCTGCTTCGAGCGGGGAGCGGCCGGGGCCCGGGAGATCTCCGGCCCCGGCCGTGTGCCCTGGATGTGTCCTGATCAAGGGCGAGGATCACGAACCCCAGGTCAAGACGTTGATTACCCGCCTGGTTAACGGTAGTTCGTGAACTGGAGGGCGAGGTCCAGGTCCTTGCCCTTGAGGAGGGCGATGACCTCCTGGAGCTCGTCCCGCTTCTTGGAGCTCACCCGCAGTTCGTCACCCTGGATCTGCGCCTTGACGCCCTTGGGGCCCTCGTCCCGGATGATCTTCGAGATCTTCTTGGCGTTCTCCTGGTCGATGCCCTCCTTGAGGGTGACCACGAGGCGGTAGTCCTTGCCGGACAACTTGGGCTCGCCCGCGTCAAGGATCTTGAGAGACAGGCCTCGCTTGATCAGCTTCTCCTTGAACACGTCAAGGACGGCGTTGGCGCGCTCCTCGCTGTTGGCCTTGATCTCGACGGCCTTCTGGCCGCCGGACCACGCGATGCTCGCGCCGGTGCCCTTGAAGTCGAACCGGTGCCCGATCTCCTTGACCGTCTGGTTCAGCGCGTTGTCGGCCTCCTGATGGTCGATCTTGCTGACGATGTCGAAACTGCTGTCGGCCATGCGTCGACTGTCCTCTCTAGCTCTCTCGACGACCCTAGCGCTTTGCCTGTCAGCCCATGGTGAAGGTGATCGTCGACATCATGGTGCCCCCTTCCGGCAGCGAGCCGGTCCGGGCGGTAGGGCGCGGGAGCAATGCGCGGGAAAGGGATCAGGGGCAGGTGGAGGAGGCCGCCCGGCACGGGTCCGCCGACCGGGTCCCGGGTCTGCGGATGCCGTGGTAGGAGCGTGGGTCCCGGGCCCGCGGACGTCGTGGTCGGACCGTGGGGGCGGGTCCGCGGACGTCGTGGTCGGACCGTGGGGGCGGGTCCGCGGACTCCGGCGCGACAGGCCGACGGCGGGAGCCGCCGCCGATGTCACGTCACGTCCGGAAGTCCGCTATTCTTCTTCATGTCGCCGCCTCGAGCGGATGATGCGGCAGGTTGCCCGAGTGGTCAAAGGGAGCGGTCTGTAAAACCGTCGGCTCAGCCTACGCAGGTTCAAGTCCTGCACCTGCCACCAGCCGAACTGGCAGCTCAGAGGCCCTCCGGGGCCTCTTTTGCTTTCCCGGGACATGCGGTCCCGGGTGACCAGCCGACGCCACGGCCCCGTCCCGGGGTGATACCCCGTGGTCGTCGGTCAGGAGTCGAGCACCTGGGTGTTCTGGCAGGCGGTCAGGCGCCAGTGGCCGTCCTCCTTGGACATGACGTACAGCGGGCTCCCCTCGTCCCCGACGGGTCGGCCGTCGAGGGTCAGATACCGCTGGCGCACCTTGACGGCGGCGACGTCGGGGCGGATGAACAGCACGTGCACCACCTCGTAGACGGGCGTCATGTCCTTCATGGCGCCGGGGAGCACCCGGCGGGTGAACGCCGCGATCTCCTCGCGGCCGAACAGGCGCCTGCCGTGCCCCGTGGTCCAGATCGCGTCGGGCCGGAAGAGGTCGGCGAACGCGTCCGGGAGTTCGTTCCGCTGGGAGTGCTCGACCGCGGCGACCACCTGCTTGATCGCCTCGATCTCGGTTTCACGCGTCCGCTCGTCGAGCGCTGTCGTGTTCATGGGGACCAGCCTGGTACCTCGACCGAAGTAGAGGTCAAGGGGAGCGCGCGTGGCGCCCGTCACCGGCTGAGCGCGGCCCACAGGGTGGCGAACTCCTCGGCGGTCAGCGGGCTCAGCCCGAAGTCGTCCGGGTAGAGCGGTCCTTCGGCCAGGAAGCCGTGCTCGTCCTCCATACGGTGCCACGAGTACTGGCGGGCGAGGCCGTCGGCGCCGAGTTCGGCGTGCCTGACCGGCCAGTACTCGCCTCCGTCGTCGAGGACCGTCTCGAACAGCCACACGTGGCCGGTGGCGTCGACCCCGTGCCAGTAAAGGTGGGGGCGGTCGCTCTCGTCGAGGGCCCGGATCGCCTGCCTGCGCTGGTCCTGCACTGGTCCTCCTCATCGGCGGGAAATCGGTAGGAGAGCGGGCGGGCCCCGGCCCGGGCCTCCTCTCCTCATCATCAGGGAGACGGGGGACCGGCCGGGACCGCGGCGACCGCCTCGATCTCGATCAGGATGTCGGGCCGGAACAGCCCTGCGACCTGGACGAGCGAGCTCGTGGGCGGCCGCTCCAGATCGATGAACTCATCGCGTACGGCCCGCACGACGGGCAGCGCCGAGGTGTCGACAACGAAGATCGTCAGCTTGAACACGTGCTCCCAGGCCGCTCCGGCCGCCTCGAGGGCGGCACCGACGTTCTGCATGACCAGGCGGGTCTGGGCCTCCCAGTCACCGGCGGCGGCGGGTGTGCCGTCCGCGGCGATCGGGACCTGACCCGAGGTCCAGACGAGCCGGCTGCCCGGCGCAACGCTCGCGACGTGGCTGTAGCCGTTGGTCGGGGGCAGCGTCGGCGGGGTGCCGAACTCGATGTGCGTCATGCGTCCTCCTTCGTGCGCGGCCGGGCTTGCGGTGCCCGGCTCAGGCGGGACCGTACCGGAACGGGGCGCGCGATCTGATTTCACATCGCGTGCGCCGGGCGTGTATGGTTACACCTGTCCGCAGCGCGAGAGCGACAACGGACAGGCCCCTATAGCTCAGTCGGCAGAGCGTCTCCATGGTAAGGAGAAGGTCAACGGTTCGATTCCGTTTGGGGGCTCCACAGCCTGAACGCCCTGGCCTTATGGTTGGGGCTTTTGGCTTGGGTGGACTCGATGCAGCCACCTGGAAATGCTCAAGGTTCCCGACGCGTGGGCGGGCATATCGGGGCAAGTCCCTGATAGTGGCTCCGACCTGCACAGGTACGCGGTCGCTCCGCGAGTCGGGTATCCTTGCGGAGGCCGGTCGATTTCGTCGGCCTCAAGGCGGAGTAGCTCAGTCAGGCAGAGCAAACGGCTCATAATCGTTGTGTCGCCGGTTCAAGTCCGGCCTCCGCTACTACCCTCCCGGGCTCCCTTCCCTAGAAGGAGCCCTGGCGTGGGTTGTCCCAGTCCCGAACGTAGAAAGGCACTCCCACGTGGCTGCCACCGACGTTAGGCCCAAGATCACGCTGGCCTGCCAGGAGTGCAAGCACCGCAACTACATCACGCGGAAGAACCGGCGTAACGACCCGGACCGGCTTGAGCTCAAGAAGTACTGCCCCAACTGCAAGACGCACCAGGCGCACCGCGAGACCCGTTAGTCTCCGCGCGGCCCTCCGCCTCGTGGCGGAGGATGAGCGCTTCTGCAGATCTACAGTTCTGCGGCATTCACATATTCATTCGACGACCGGCGTCCTCTCCTGGGGCGCCGGTTTGTCGTTTCCGGACAGCTTTCCCGTCCGGGTGTTGACCGTGCTCCACACCCGGACGGCCCCCCGGCCGGGCTACGGTTTCCTGGTGGCCGTCGGGAGACTGCTCTCCCGAACGTTGTTCTGTTAATGTCGGCCTCACCGGCTCGGATTCCGTAAAGGAGCACGATGGCTCTGAACCGCGATTTCGTCGGGCGGGCGTCCGCGCCCTCCTCGCCCTACGAGGTCAGTCGCGTGAAGATCAAAGAGTTCGCGACGGCGATCGGGGACAACAACCCGATCTACCGGGACAGGGAGGCCGCGCGGGCCGCCGGTCATCCGGACGTCGTGGCCCCGCCGACCTTCCCCATCGTGTTCAGCCTGGCCGGAGGGGCGATCCTGGCCGACCCCGAGCTCGGCCTGAACTTCGCGATGGTCGTCCACGGGGAGCAGCGCTTCCAGTACCAGCGGCCCATCTACGCCGGTGACGAGCTGGTCAGCGTCTCGACCGTGACCGACATCCGCAGCGTCGGCCGCAACGAGTTCATCACCGTGCGAAGCGATGTGACGACCGTCGGGGGCGAGCCCGTCTGCACGACCTACAACACCATCGTCGAGCGTGGAGGAGCGGGCTGATGGCCGCGACGGTCAAGTACGACGACATCGAGGTGGGCCAGGAGATCCCGGCCGCGGACTATCCGGTCCGCCGCGCGAGCCTGGTGATGTACGCCGGCGCCTCGGGCGACTTCAACCCCATCCACTGGAACGAGCGCTTCGCCAAGACCGTGGGGCTGCCCGACGTCATCGCCCACGGCATGTTCACCATGGCCCAGGGAGGGCGCTTCGTCACCGACTGGGCGGGGGACCCGGCCGCGGTCGTCGACTACGGCGTGCGGTTCTCGTCCATGGTGGTCGTCCCGGACGATGAGAAGGGCGCCGTCATCACGGTGAGCGGCGTGGTCGAGGAGAAGCTCGAGGACAAGCGCGTGGTGGTCGCCCTGACCGCCAGGTGCGACGGCTCGCGGGTGCTCTCCAAGGCCCGCGCGGTCGTCCAGCTCTCCTGACGGATCGCCGGAGGCCGGGGCTGCTGCGGATCGGGGCGAGAATCTTCCCCCGGTCCGTGGGTAGGCGTCCGGGCATGAGCGAAACACCACGTCACGTCAGTGAGCGAGCCGAGGAGCGGGCCGGCGAGAGGGTCCATGACCGGCCCCTGCAGGAGGCCGCCGAGACCGCGAGGCGGGGCGGTTCCCCCGAGAGGGCGGACCCGCCCGGCGCCAAGCTGCTCGCCGACGAGGAGGCGGCGCCGGAACAGGTGCCCGAGGGGTCCGAGCTCGTCGGCCGGGAGGGTGGCAACGAGCTGGAGGGCGACCCCGAACGGGCGGTCTCCTCGCAGCGCCTCTGGGACGGGAGCCTGTCGGTGTCGCGGCTGGACGAGACCATGCCGCAGGGCCAGGACGAGGATCCCGCGGGTTCTCCCGGGCCGTCCCGGCGCGACGGCGCGGCCACCTGACCGCCCCTTCGAGACCGTCTGTGTCCCGGGCGTTCGAGGCCACATAGGCTGGTCGCGAATTTTGTCGGGTCTGCTGGGGATGGGGCATGGCTGAGCGGGTTGCAGGGGTACGGCTGGCGCCGTACACGACGTTGGGGCTGGGCGGACCGGCTCGGGCGTTCGTGGAGGCGAGGTCGGCGGAGGAACTCGTCGGGCTGGTCGCGGAGGCGGACCGGGCGGGTGAGCCGGTGCTCGTGCTCGGCGGTGGCAGCAACCTGGTCGTGGCCGACGAGGGGTTCGACGGTCTGGTCGTACGCGTCGCGTCGCGGGGGATCGAGGTCGCCGGGAACGGGGACTCCGGTGCCGCAGAGACCGGCCGGAACGGCGGGAGCGGGGGCTCCGGTGCCGCAGAGACCGGCCGGAACGGCGGGAGCGGGAGCGAGGACCCTGGCGCAGGCGGCGACGGCCGGAACGGCGGGAGCGGGGGCTCCGGTGCCGGTGACGTCGGCTGGAACGGCGGGGACAGGATCACCGTGCAGGCCGGGGAGGACTGGGACGCGCTGGTCGAGCGGGCCGTGGCCGAGGGGAGACCGGGGATCGAGTGCCTGTCGGGCATCCCCGGGCTGGTCGGCTCCACCCCGATCCAGAACGTCGGAGCCTACGGGCAGGACGTCTCGCAGACGATAACCGCGGTCCGGGTCTACGACCGGGTGGCGGGCGAGGTGCGGGACCTGACCGCGGCCGAGTGCGGATTCGCCTACCGGCACAGCGCTTTCAAGCAGGAGCCCGGACGGCACCTCGTGCTCGCGGTCACCTACGCGCTCCCGCGGGACGTCGGGAACGGCGGCCTGTCCGCCCCGATCGCCTACAAGGAGCTCGCCGCCCGGCTGGGCGTCGGCCTCGGCGAGCGGGCGCCGCTGGCGGAGGTACGGCGGGCGGTCCTGGCGCTGCGCGCGGGCAAGGGCATGGTCCTCGACCCCACCGACCCGGACACCCGGAGCGCGGGCTCGTTCTTCACCAACCCGGTGCTGACCGCGGACGAGGCGGCCGAGCTGGAGCTGCGCGCGCCCGGCTTCCCCCGCTGGGACGTGCCCGGCGGGGCCGTGAAGGTCCCCGCGGCCTGGCTGATCGAGAACGCCGGCTTCCCCAAGGGTTACCGGCGCGGCCCGGCCGCGATCTCCACCAAGCACACCCTCGCCCTGACCAATCCGGAGCTGGCGGCGACCACCGAGGACCTGCTCGCCCTGGCCAGGGAGGTCCGTGACGGCGTGCGGGAGAAGTTCGGGGTGACGCTCGTCAACGAGCCTGTGATGGCCGGCACACGCCTGTAGCGGAATGAGTCCCGGGCGCCGGGTGTTAAAGTCGGGTGGAAACACCCGAAGGGGAGTAGTCCCAATCGCGTGATCGACATACTGGCGCCCCAGGGCGCCCGGTCGCGCGGGCCTGGCAGGCACAGGCGGACGAGACCTTCGGCCTGGCAGGCATACCGAAATTCATGCCGCCGGGCCGAAGCGCGCCCGAGACTCCCCGGGTGCCCCCTTCCGGCCCGGTCGCATGCGCGTGAAGGGCGACCCCGTTGGAAGCGTTCTGGATCAGTCTCGCTGTGATCTTCGTCGCCGAGCTCGGCGACAAGAGCCAGCTCATGGCGATGACCTTCGCCACCCGGTTCAAGCCGTGGCCGGTCCTGGCCGGCATCACCCTGGCCACCGCGGTGGTCCACCTCGTCAGCGTCGGCCTCGGCGGGCTGGTCGGCGACTTCCTGCCCACCACCGCCATCACGATCGTGGCGGGCATCGCCTTCCTCGGCTTCGCCCTGTGGACGCTCCGGGGCGACGAACTGACCGAGGAGGAGGCGGCCAGGGCCAAGCGGACCACCCGGTCGGCGATCATCGCGGTGACCGTGGCGTTCTTCCTGGCCGAACTCGGCGACAAGACCATGCTCGCCACCATCACCCTGGCCACCCAGCACGACTGGGTCGGCACCTGGATCGGCTCGACGGTCGGCATGGTCGCCGCCGACGCGCTGGCCATCGTGGTCGGCCGCCTGCTCGGCAAGAACCTGCCGGAGAAGGTCATCCGGTACGGCGCCGCCGCCGCCTTCGCGGTCTTCGGCGTGCTCCTGCTGGTCGAGCCGGTGCTCACCTGATCGGCATGGTCACCGGCTGGGGGACGCGCCGGCGGGCGGCCCCCACCGGTCCTCCGGCCAGGCGGCAGGCGAGGCAGTCGGCGTGGGCCGTCATCGGGTCCCGCAGCCTCCAGTCCCACTGGTCCGCCGGCCGGGGGCCGCTGGGCTTGCCCCAGCCCATCAGGTGCAGCGCCCACGTGATCAGTCCGGCGGCCGCGAGGGTCCCCGTCCCCAGCCAGACGCCGGGGAGCCAAGCCGCGCACACGGACACCCCGATGGTCGCGGCCCCGGCGAGGGCGACACCGCACCCGGTCCAGCCCGCGACCGTGTGGCCCAGGTCGTAGTCGCCGTGCATTCCGCTCATGGCTCTCCTTGGCGAGGCTCCGATCTCCGGCGTAGAGTGGAGATCGCTTATCTTACGTACTAAATATCTTAGATGCTAAGGAGAGTGGTCGTGGAAGGCAAGCCCCGGCCTGAGGCGTCGAGCGCCCAGGCGCTGGCCGGCATGGACCGGCTCATCGCGCTGAGCATCGTCGGGCAGCACGACATCGCCCAGCGGCTGGGTCTGAACGTCACCGATCTCACGTGTCTGGCTCACATCTGGGACTTCGGAGACGAGCCCCCGACCGCGGGCGACCTGGCGGAGAAGGCCAACCTGACCACCGGTGCGATCACCGGGGTCGTCAACCGCCTCGAACGGGCCGGTTATGCCCGCCGTCAGGCCGATCCCGCGGACCGCAGGCGGGTGCGGATCGTCGCGGACGCGTCCGCCGCGGCCCGGGTCGCCGTGGTCTACCAGCCCTTCTACGACCGGCTCTCCGAGTTGTTCGCCGACTACTCGCCCGACGAGGTCGCCGTGCTGGCCGACTGGTTCACCCGTGCCGCCGACGTGATGCGCCTCTCTCTGGAGGAGATCCGCGGGATGGACTCCCGGACCGCGTCCTGACCGCGACCCGACCTCGTCCTGGCCGTGCGTGATCCGTGTGGTTCCGTAGGCGGGAGCGGACACCGGATGTTGATGCGATCGGACAGCAGTCGCTGATCAGCGGGTCCTGAAATGTCGATGAGGGCCGACAGCGCCGCCTGGGCGTCTCGCCTCCCTCCTCTCCGCCGGTGCAGAAGTCACAGCGACCTGCATGCCTTGCCGGGCGACGGCCGTCCGCTTTGGAAGGAGGACGAGGGGTGGCGTCAGCGTGACGTCATGCCGATAGAGATCGTTTCCTCGCGGTGCGGCCGCTTCACGTTCGCGCCGCGCCACCGGCGTCGGTGATACCGGCCTGGATGCCATCGAGGAGCCAGCCCAGGCCCAGGGCGAAGCCGGTGTCCCAGTCGCCTTCCGCGACGAGCGGTCCGTAGGCGGCCAGGGCCGGGTAGCGCTCCCGGTTGGACCGGAGGTGTTCCCGCGCGGCCCGCTGCACTTCCTGCTCCGCGTCGGCCGGCCAGGTGGCCTGCATCAGCCCCGAGCCGATGACGTAGTTGGACAGACCGTACGCTGCGGCGGTGAGGTGGGGCTCGGTCACTCCGGCGTCCAGGAGGGTGGCGTACAGGAACTCGCTGCGGGCCAGCACGTTGGGGCCCAGCATCGGGCGGCTCAGCAGCGCCGCCGACCAGGGGTGCCTCAGCAGGACCGCGCGCCATCCGTTGATCAGCGCGGTGATGTCGGCCCGCCACCCTTCGTCGCTCTTCGGTGGGATCTCGACCTCGGCGAAGATGGCGTCCAGGGCCAGATCGAGGACGTCGTCCTTGGTCTTCACATGCCAGTACAGCGTGGTGGAGCCGGTGCCGAGCCGTTCGGCCAGGCGCCGCATGGTCAGCAGGTCGGTGCCTTCGGCGTCCAGGAGGGCCACGGCCTCTTCGACGATCCGGTCCCGGCTGAGCGGCGGTGCGCCGCGCCCCTTTCGCGCGGACGGCCGCAGCCAGACCTCCCCTGCCGCTCCCGTGCGGCGTGCTCCCGATCCTGCCTTGCCCGTGTCCATGGACATGAGTCTAGTATGGGGATCGAGTACTGGATCGTTGGTCTAGTCACTGGAACACCGATCCGGAAGTGACGAGGAGCCCGAGCCCGCATCAGGGAGGTGTCGTGGCAGGACATGTCGAGGCGGATCGGCTGACCTACGTGCTGCCGGACGGGCGGCTGCTCCTGCACGAGGTGTCGTTCCGCGTCGGTGACGGGGTCAAGGCCGCCCTGGTGGGGCCGAATGGCGCGGGCAAGACCACCCTGCTGCGGCTGATCGCCGGGGATCTGCGACCGGACGACGGCCGCGTGATCTCCTCCGGAGGACTGGGAGTGATGCGGCAGTTCATCGGCGGCATCCGCGACGACCGGAGCGTGCACGACCTGCTGCTGTCGGTGGCACCGGACCGGGTCCGCGCCGCGGCCCAGGCCCTGGCGGGGGCGGAGGCGGCGATCGCGGCCCGCGACGAGGAGGAGACGCAACTGGCCTACGCCCAAGCGGTCGCCGACTACGCCGACGCCGGCGGTTACGACATGGAGGTCGTCTGGGACGTGTGCGCCACCGAGTCCATGGGCCTGCCCTACGACGCGGTCCGGCACCGCCCGGTGGCCTCGCTGTCGGGAGGCGAGCAGAAACGCCTCGTCCTGGAGGCCCTGCTGCGCGGTCCGGACGAGGTCTTGCTGCTGGACGAGCCGGACAACTACCTCGACGTGCCCGCCAAGCAGTGGCTGGAGGGCCGGCTGCGGGCCACGGACAAGACCGTGCTGTTGGTCTCCCACGACCGCCGGCTCCTGGCGGAGGCCGCCGACCGGATCGTGACCGTGGAAGACCGCGGGGTCTGGATCCACGGCGGAGGCTTCGCCACCTACGCCCAGGCCCGCCAGGAGCGCATCAGCCGCCTGGAGGAGCGCCGCCGCCGCTGGAACGACGAACACGCCAAGCTCAGGCAGCTGGTGCACACCCTGCAACAGGGCTCGGCCGGCAACGATGCGCTGTCCTCGGCCTACCGGGCGGCGCGCACCCGGCTGAGCCGCTTCGAGGAGACCGGCCCGCCCCAGCGCCCGCCCAAGGCGCAGAACGTGCGGATCCGGCTGCGCGGCGGTCGCACCGGCAAACGCGCCGTCGTCTGCGAGAAACTGGAGCTCACCGGTCTGATGCGGCCGTTCGACGCCGAGATCTGGTACGGCGAACGCGTCGGGGTCCTCGGCTCCAACGGGTCGGGCAAGTCCACCTTCCTGCATCTGCTGGAGCAGGCCGCCGACGGCGCGGTGCCCACCGTGCCGCACAGCGGTTCGGTCCGGTTGGGGTCGCGGGTGGCCCCGGGCCGGTTCGTGCAGACCCACGCCCGCCCGGACCTGCACGGCCGCACGCCGACCGAGCTGGTCACGACCGGCCACGCCCTCACCTTGAACGAGGCGATGGCCGCTCTGGCCCGCTACGAGCTCGCTCCCGCCGGCGGCCAGCGGTTCGAGACCCTGTCGGGCGGTCAGCAGGCCCGGTTGCAGATCCTGCTGCTGGAGCTGTCCGGCGCCACCCTGCTGCTGCTGGACGAGCCCACCGACAACCTGGACCTGGCCAGCGCCGAAGCGCTGCAGCAGGGCCTGGCGTCCTTCTCCGGCACCGTGCTGGCCGTCACCCACGACCGCTGGTTCGCCGCCGACTTCGATCGCTTCCTGGTCTTCGCCTCTGACGGAGCCGTCTACGACAGCGACGAGCCGGTCTGGCACGAGGGCCGGGTCGAGCGCACGCGCTGATGGCGCAGGCCGGTGGGCGGTAGCCGGGATCACCGAAGACCGAAGTGCTGCCCGCGCCCCTCCGGCGCTGTTCGGATCCGGCTGCCCCGTATCTCAAGAAGGTCCTGCGGATTCCCGGCCGCAGGGGAGCCGATCATGTCGCCGGGCGCCACAGTGGCCGGGAACCGTCCGCGCCCTTCTCCGCGAACGCCGCGCACGCTCGGACGAGCTTTCCGGTGACCTCACCGATCCAGAAACCCACGAGATCCCGCCGTTGATCCGAACGGACAGGACCTCGTCAACCGGCCCGTCCGTGCGCGGACGGCGTCCGCGGGCGCCTCAGCCGATCAGGGCCAGGCGGTGGGCGGCCGCCGCGGCCTCGCCCCGGGTCGAGACGCCGAGCTTGCCCAGGATGTTCGAGACGTGCACGCTCACCGTCTTGGCCGAGATGAACAGCTCCGCGGCGATGTCCCGGTTGGAGCGCCCCTGCGCGACGAGCCGGAGCACCTCCTGCTCGCGCGGGGTGAGCGAGACGGCTTCCGCGGTCCCCTCCGCCTGCCGGGCCTCCGGTGCGAGCGCGGCGCCGACCCGGCGGGCCAGGGACTCGATCTCGGCGATCAGCGGCCGGGCCGACAGCGCCTCCGCGACCGGATGGGCCGCGCGGAGCCGTACGGCGGCGCCCTCGCGGTCACCCGCCGCGGCGGCGGCGCGTGCCGCCTGGAGCAGCGACGAGGCGCGCAGGAACGGCCGGTCCAGCCGCTCCCAGGCGGAGGCCGCGGCGTCGTGGTCGCCGGTGAGGCAGAACCGGTAGGCCTCGGCGACCGGGCCGTCCACGGTCATCGCGGCGGCGGTCGCCTCGATCCGGTCGCGCAGCGCCGCCGCCCGCTCGGGCGCGATGAGGCCGGCGGCGTCGCACACCACGGCGATCTGGGCGACCAGCCGCCAGCCGAGCTCGGGCTTGCTCAGGATGCGGGCCTCCAGTGTGACCTTCTCGGCCACGTCGAGGGCGGTCGCCGGCTCGCCCTCCAGCAGGTGCAGCCGCATCGCCAGGCAGGCGTTGACCACCGCCTCCTGGGTGAACTCCGCCTGCTCGGGGGAGAGCGCCAGCTCGGCCAGGACGGCCCTGAGCACCTCGGTCTCACCGCGCGCGGCGGCCACCGCCGCGCGGGTCCGGTTCAGGTGATGCCGGTCGCGGGTGGAGGGGTCCCTGGCGAGCTCCCGCTCGGCCAGCTCGGCCGCCTCGTCGAGGCGGCCCAGCGCCTCCAGCACCTCGGCCCGGTTGTTGGCGATGAAGGCGCCGTGGGCGCGGTAGCGGCCGTACTTGCGGGCCAGCCTCTCGCCCTCCAGCGCGAGCTCGACGGCCTCGGCCGAGCGGCCCAGGTTGTTGAGCGCGTCCACGCTGTTGGCCAGGGCGCGCAGCACGATCCGGCCCGAGCCGAGGCGTCTGCCGATCTCCATGGCGGTCTCGTTGGCCTCGACCAGGAGATGGAGCCGGCCCGCGATCGAGTGGCCCACCCCCAGGTTGAGCAGCAGGTCGGCCTCCAGGCACTCGTCGCCGTGGGCGCGGGAGATGGCCAGCGCCTCCTCGGTGAGCGCGGTCCCCTCGTCCACCTCGCTGCGGAACATCAGGTAGGAGCCGAGCCTGGCCAGCACGTGGGCGCGGGCCAGGCCCGGCTCGGGCACCAGCCGCTCGGCGTAGCGGAGGTCGGCGAGCGCTCCAGGCTTCCGCTTGGCCAGCTTGAACTGCGAGAGCCGTACGACCAGCTCGGCCACCCGCTCGGGCTCCGTCTTCTCGTCCAGCTCGGCCAGGGCGGCCTTGACGAACTTCGTGCCGCGGTCGAGCTCCCCGCAGGCGTAGGCGGCCTCCGAAGCCTGCTCCAGGACCGTGGTGTGGTCCGCGCCGATCCGTGCCGAGGCGTCGGGGACCTTGCTCCACAGCGCGAGGACCCGCTCCAGCAACTGCACCTTCTCGTTGTAGGCGAAGGTTCGCGCGGCCTTCTGCGCGGCCTCCCAGGCCGAGACGAGGGCCCACAGGTCGTCGCGGGCGGAGTACCAGTGGTGGGCGATCTCGATGGCGGCGCGGCCCGGCGGGACCAGCGTGCGGTCCCGCTCGATCTCCTCGGCGAAGCGGGCGTGCAGCCGTACGTGCTCGCCGGGCAGCAGCTCGTCGTGCACGGCCTCGCGGATGAGCGCGTGCCGGAAGGCGTACGCGCGGCCGTCGGCGACCTGGATGACGTTGGCCGCGACGGCGGGCCGGATCGCGTCCTCCAGTTCCAGGTCGGACAGGCCGCTGACGGCGGCGAGCAGATCGTGGCCGACCCGGATGCCGCCCGCGGCGGCGACGCGCAGCACGCGCTGGGTCTCGTCCGGCAGCCGCTCGACCGAACCGATGATCAGGTCGTGCAGGGAGTCGGGGAAGGAGCAGCCGTCGCCGCACTCCGTCAGCGCCTCGACGAACAGCGGGATGCCCTCGCTGCGCCGGTAGACCTCGCCGACCCGGGCGAACTCCGGGACCGTGCCGAGGATGCCCGCCATCTGCGCGGCCACCTCGTCCTGGGTGAGCCGGGGCAGGTCCATCCGCAGGACCCCGTCCACCCGGCCGAGCTCGGCGAGCACCGGCCGGAGCGGATGCTGGCGGTGCAGGTCGTCGGAGCGGTAGGTGAGGACCATCAGGACCGGCGCGGTGCGCAGGTTGCGGCTGAGGAAGGCGATCAGGTCGCGGCTGGACCGGTCGGCCCAGTGGATGTCCTCTATGACGAGGACGACGGGGCGCTGCTCGGCCAGGCGCTCCAGCAGGGTCAGGATCTGCTCGAAGAGCCGGGCCCGCGCGGTCTCGCTCTCGGTGTCGCCGCCGGGCTCGCCGAACTCGGGCAGCAGCCGGGCCAGGTCGCGGGCCGCGCCGTCCGGCAGCAGCGCCGCCACCTCGTCGGCTCCCCGCTCGCGGACCAGCTGGCGGATCGCGGCGGTGAAGGGCGCGTAGGCGAGGCCCTCGGTGGACAGCTCCACGCAGCCGCCGGCCAGCACCCGCGCGCCGTCGAGCGCGGACCGCTCGGCGAAGCACGTGACCAGGCGGCTCTTGCCGACCCCCGCCTCGCCGCCGAGCAGCACCGCGGCGGCGTTCTTCTTCCGCGCCTGCTCGAAGGCCTCGGCCAGATCCGCGAGCTCCGACTCCCGCCCCACGAAGACGGGGCTCACCGCCCGACCCATCATGTTTTCCAGCATGTCATGTCTTCTGTCGTGATTCCTCCGTTTAATCGGAGGGCCGCTCTGACCGGAGGACCGCGTCCGTAGGTGCGGGCGCGAACGGCCTGCGGCGGAAGAACCCCTACGGAGGCAGAGATGCCCGGCCGGGCAGAGGCGTGCGGCCGGGCTCTCGTACGGACCTCATGCGGCGCTGGTCTTGCCGAAGAAGCGCAGCCCCCGGCGGAGACCGCCCTCGGAGCGGACCTTGCGGGCGGCCTGGACCTCGCGCGCCCGGCGGTGCGCGGCCGCCTCCTCGCGGAGCTCGGCGTTGCGGCTGATCATTACCTGGAAGTGAATCTCGGGACCCATGTCGGGCTCCTCCTTGAAGCGGTGCGATTTCCTTACACACTCAAGATTCGCCCTAAGGCCCCCGGTCCCACATCGGACGGATGCCTTATCTAGGGGCGGAGATCACCTCACCCACGGCCTAGGACGTCCGCCCGGACGCCTAGGACGGGCCTAGGGCCGCCGGGCGGGAGCAGTGGAGGGACCCGCCGCCCCCGCGGGCGTCCAGGGCGCGCCGTGACCGTGTGCGGTCCGTTCCGTCGCTGAACTCGGCGAATGTTCACGAAAACCCGTTACCGGTCTCGGCCATGTCCAGTTTGGAACTGAACACACGAGTCGGCATGCTGGAGTGGTGTCAACCATGACTACTCCGCTCGCTGACGTGGCCTCGTCCGACGCCACGCTGCGAGCCTTCCTGCACGGCCTGCCCGGTGTCGACCGGGTGGGCGCGGACCAGCGAGCCGCGATGCTCGGTACCCGGTCGATCAAGACGACCGCCAAGGCGGAGGCGATCGACCTGGCCATCCGCATGGTGGACCTGACGACCCTGGAGGGCGCGGACACGCCCGGCAAGGTCCGCGCGATGTGCGCCAAGGCCGTCCACCCCGATCCGAGCGACCCGTCCGTGCCCAAGGTGGCCGCGGTCTGCGTCTATCCCGACCTGGTCGCCCTGGCGGTGGACGCGCTCGCGGGCTCCGGCGTGAAGGTGGCCAGCGTCGCCACCGCGTTCCCGAGCGGGCGCTCGTCGCTGGACGTCAAGGTCGCCGACACCGCGCTCGCGGTGGCCGCCGGCGCCGACGAGATCGACATGGTCATCGACCGGGGCGCGTTCCTGTCGGGCGGCTACTCGAAGGTCTTCGAGGAGATCGCCGCGATCAAGGCCGCCTGCGCCCGCCCCGGAGGCGGGCACGACGCGCACCTCAAGGTGATCCTGGAGACCGGCGAGCTCGCGACCTACGACAACGTACGGCGTGCGTCCTGGCTGGCGATGCTGGCCGGCGCCGACTTCATCAAGACCTCCACGGGCAAGGTCCAGCCCGCCGCGACGCTCCCGGTGACGCTGATCATGCTGGAGGCGGTCCGGGACTTCCTGGCGGCGACCGGCCGCAAGGTCGGGGTGAAGCCCGCGGGCGGCATCCGGACCACCAAGGACGCGATCAAGATGCTCGTCCTGGTAAACGAGACCGTCGGCGAGGGCTGGCTGGACCCCGACTGGTTCCGCCTGGGCGCCTCCACCCTGCTCAACGACCTGCTGATGCAGCGCCAGAAGATGGCGACCGGCCGGTACGCGGGCCCCGACTACTTCACCCTGGACTGAGGCGATGTTCGAGTACGCACCGGCACCCGAGTCCCGCGACGTCGTCGACGTCAAGTCGTCCTACGGCCTGTTCATCGACGGCGAGTTCACCGACGGGGCGGGCGCCGCCTTCAAGACGATCAACCCCGCGACCGAGGAGACCCTGGCCGAGGTGGCCGCGGCCTCCGAGGCCGACGTGGACCGCGCCGTCCGGGCCGCACGCAGGGCGTTCGGCACCTGGTCGGCGATGCCCGGCTCCGAGCGGGCCAAGTACCTGTTCCGGATCGCCCGCATCATCCAGGAGCGCTCGCGCGAGCTGGCGGTGCTGGAGACGCTGGACAACGGCAAGCCGATCCGCGAGGCGCGCGACGTGGACCTGCCGCTGGTCGCCGCGCACTTCTTCTACTACGCGGGCTGGGCCGACAAGCTCGGCCACGCCGGCTACGGCCCGGACCCGAAGCCGCTGGGCGTGGCCGGCCAGGTCATCCCGTGGAACTTCCCGCTGCTCATGCTGGCCTGGAAGGTCGCCCCGGCGCTGGCCTGCGGCAACACGGTGGTGCTCAAGCCCGCCGAGACGACGCCGCTGACCGCACTGCTCTTCGCGGAGATCTGCCGGCAGGCCGACCTCCCGCCCGGCGTGGTGAACATCGTCACCGGCGCGGGGGAGACCGGCGCGGCCGTGGTGAACCACCCGGACGTGAACAAGGTCGCCTTCACCGGTTCCACCGAGGTCGGCCGCCTGATCGCGCGCAGCGTCGCCGGTTCCGGCAAGAAGGTCACCCTGGAGCTGGGCGGCAAGGCCGCCAACATCGTCTTCGACGACGCCGCGATCGACCAGGCCGTCGAGGGCATCGTCGACGGCATCTTCTTCAACCAGGGCCACGTCTGCTGCGCGGGCTCCCGGCTGCTGGTCCAGGAGTCGGTCGCTGACGAGCTGCTGGAGGCGCTCAAGCGCCGTCTGAGCAGGCTCCGGCTCGGCGACCCGCTGGACAAGAACACCGACATCGGCGCGATCAACTCCGCGGAGCAGCTCGCCCGGGTCCGCGAACTGTCCGACATCGGCGAGGCCGAGGGCGCCGAGCGCTGGTCCCCGGCGTGCGAGCTCCCGGGCCGGGGCTTCTGGTTCCCGCCGACGATCTTCACCGGGGTCGCCCAGTCGCACCGGATCGCCCGCGACGAGGTCTTCGGCCCGGTCCTGGCCATGCTGACCTTCCGCACCCCGGCCGAGGCCGTGGAGAAGGCCAACAACACCCCGTACGGCCTGTCGGCCGGCGTCTGGACGGAGAAGGGCTCGCGCATCCTGTGGATGGCCGACCGGCTCCGCGCGGGCGTGGTGTGGGCCAACACCTTCAACAAGTTCGACCCCACCTCGCCGTTCGGCGGCTACAAGGAGTCCGGCTACGGCCGGGAGGGCGGACGGCACGGGCTGGAGGCGTATCTCGATGTGTGAATACCGGAGGTCGGGACCCGGCGGCTCCAGGGCCCGCCGGTCCCAGAGCACCCGGGGCCACGGTTTCGCCCGCGCCGGTCGCCCGGCGCTGCGGGGCTGGTTCGCCCACCGGTGCGGGGTGAGCCGCTGCGGCCAGGTCTTCGTGCCGGTACGGCTGGCACAGCAGCAGAGCACGTGGAGAGGGCGCGGAAATGACTGAGGCGGAGCAGCCGGGCAAGGACCTGCCGGGCAGGGACCAGCCGGGCAGGGCGCGGGCGGACGAGGCGCCGGACGGGCGCCGATCCGGCGCGCCGGGCCGGGCGGGGAAGCCGGGCGCCGGGAGGTCCGGCGCGGGGAGGCCCGGCGTCGCGGACTCCGGCGAGTCGGCGTCCAGCGGGTCGGCGTCCGGCGAGGGCGGGAACTCGCGGGAGTCCGCCCGGCTGGCCGTGCGCAAGACGTACAAGCTGTACATCGGCGGGGCGTTCCCGCGGTCGGAGAGCGGAAGGTCCTACCCCGTGGCCTCCTCTGAAGGCGAGTTCCTGGCCAACGCCTCGAAGGCCTCCCGCAAGGACGCCCGCGACGCGGTCGTCGCGGCCCGCAAGGCCTTCGGCGGCTGGTCGGGCGCGACGGCCTACAACCGGGGGCAGATCCTCTACCGGATCGCCGAGATGCTGGAGGGCCGCCGGGCGCAGTTCGCCGCCGAGCTGGCCGACACCGGCGCCGGGCGGCCCGGCGAGGCCGTGGACGCGGCGGTCGACCGGCTGGTCTGGTACGCCGGGTGGTCGGACAAGATCACCTCGGTGGCGGGGGCGGCCAACCCGGTCGCCGGGCCGTACTTCAACCTCTCCTCGCCGGAGCCGACCGGCGTGGTCGCGGTGGTCGCGCCGGACGAGCCGCTGCTGGGGCTGGTCTCGGTGATCGCCCCGGTGATCGTCACCGGCAACACGTGCGTGGTGGTCGCCAGTGAGCGGGCGCCGCTCCCGGCGATCACGCTGGCCGAGGTGCTCGCCACCTCGGACCTGCCCGGCGGCGTGGTGAACGTCCTCACCGGCTCGGTGAGGGAGCTCGCCCCGTGGCTGGCCGCGCACATGGACGTCAACGCGATCGACCTCACCGGCGTGGCCGACGCGGAGCTGGCGGTGGCGTGCGAGCAGGCCGCGGCGGAGAACCTCAAGCGGGTGCTCCGCCCGTCCGACCCGGACTGGTCGGCCGACCCCGGCGTCCGCCGGATGACGGCCTTCCTGGAGACCAAGACGGTCTGGCACCCGACGGGCGTCTGACCCTTTCCCGCCGCGTCCTGCCCGTTCAGAGGGGCGGGGCGTGGCGGGGCCAGGGGCGGGCGGCCTCGATCCGGGCCGCCAGGGTGAGCAGCTGGGCCTCGCCGCCGGGAGCGGCGACGAGCTGGACGCCGATGGGCACGCCGGTGGAGTGCCTGCCGTACGGGACGGTCATGGCGGGCCAGCCGGCCAGGTTCCAGGCGGCGGTGGCGGGGGCGTAGGCCAGGTTGACGCGGACGTTGGCCAGCAGGCCGCGCTCGCCCCAGCGGGCGGCGGGCGGCGGGAGCGCGGCGAGCGCCGGGGTGACGAGCACGTCGGCGTTGCCGAACCACTGGTCGGCGCCGTGGGCCCGCCAGCGGTCGCGACCCCTGGCCCCGTCCAGGCCGAACCGGCCGAGGAGCCTCCCTGCGCGGGCCAGGGCCTTCGTCCGCCGTTCCAGCCTGCGGCGGTCGAGGCCCGCGACGTCCTCGCGGGCGCACGCGAACCAGGCGGCCACCGCGGCGGAGCCGAGCCAGACGGGCAGCCGGGCGCCGTGCTCCACGACCGTGTGCCCGGCCTCGCCGAGGGTGCGCGCGGCGTCGGTCACCGCCCGCTGGAACTCCTCGTCCACCGCGAACCCCGGCGGGAGCGGCAGCGGCGCGACGGCGACCCGGAGCCGCACCGGCTCGGACGGGAGCAGCCCGCCCGGATAGTCGTCGATCGTCTCCCCCACCCGCAGGGACTCGATCCGGTCCGGCGTGGCCAGGGACATGTCGCCGGCCATCACGGCGAGGGCGAGGGCCAGGTCGGTCACCGTCGTGGCGAGCGGGCCGTTCTCCGACATGGCGTGCCAGTCGTGCTCCGGCGGCGGGACCAGCCCGTGGCCGGGCTTGATCGTGACGAGGCCGCAGCAGGCGGCCGGGATGCGCAGCGAGCCGAGCCCGTCGTTGCCGTGGGCCAGCGGGACCATCCCCGCCGCCACGGCCGCGGCGCTCCCGCCGGACGAACCGCCGGGGGTGCGGGCGGGGTCCCAGGGGTTGCGCGCCGTGCCGTACACGCTGTCGGAGAACCCGGCCAGGCAGAGCTCCGGCACGTTGGTGATCCCGACGACCACCGCGCCCGCCGCGCGGAGCCTGGCCACCACGGGGTGGTCCTCGGGCTCGGGGGCGCCGGAGGTGGCGGCCGAGCCGTTGCGGAGCGTCTCACCGCGGACCGCGACGTTGTCCTTGACCGCCACGGGCACCCCGGCGAGCGGCAGCTCCGCGAGGTCCTCGCGCTCCTGTACGGCGTGCGCCTCGGCGAGCGCGGCCTCGGCGCGGACCGTGCGGAACGCCCCGATGCGCCCGTCGCGTTCGGCGATCGCGCCGAGGTGCTCTTCGACGACCCGCGGAGCCGTGGCCTTTCCCTGCCGCACGGCTTCCGCGATCTCCGCTGCGGATCTCCCCACCCACGACATATACCGAGTGTGGTCCTGCGGGCACTCCGAGGGGAAGCGCCCTATGTCTCAATCGGGTGACTTGTCGTCCTCCGGCGACCTGCGCGGCTCGCGGCCCGCCTCCTTGAGCGCCCGGCGCAGGGCGTACTCGATCTGGGCGTTGATGCTGCGCAGGTCGTCGGCCGCCCACCTGGCGATCGCCTCGTAGACGGCCGGATCGAGCCGGAGCAGGAGCTTCTTGCGCTCCGGCATGGTCAGGAGTAGAGACTGCCGGCGTTGACCACCGGCTGGGTCGCCCGGTCGCCGCACAGGACGACCAGGAGGTTGGAGACCATCTGCGCCTTCCGCTCCTCGTCCAGATCCACCACGCCCTCCTCGGCCAGCCTGTCCAGCGCCAGCCGGACCATGCCCACGGCGCCGGCCACGATGTGCGTGCGGGCCGCGACGACCTGGGCGGCCTGCTGGCGGACCAGCATCGCCTGGGCGATCTCCGGAGCATAGGCGAGATGGGTGATCCGCGCCTCCAGGACCTCGACACCGGCGAGCTCGGTGCGCTCGCGCAGTTCGGCGGTGAGCTCCCCGGCGACCTCGGCGCCGTCGCGCAGGCTGGTCCGGCCCTCCTCGTGGGCGTCGTAGGGGTGGCTGGTGGCCAGGTGGCGGACGGCCGCCTCGGACTGGATCGCGACGTACTCCTCGTAGTCGTCGACGGAGAAGGCGGCCTTGGCGGTGTCGGTGACCTTGTAGACGACGACCGCGGCGATCTCGACCGGGTTGCCGTCGGCGTCGTTGACCTTGAGCTTGGCCGTCTCGAAGTTGCGCACCCTCAGGGTGACGTGCTGCTTGGTGGTGAACGGCAGGACCCACTGGAAGCCCGTCTCCTTCACCGTGCCGACGTAGCGGCCGAGGAACTGCACGACCTTCGCCTCGTTGGGGTTGACCACGGTGAACCCGCTGAGCAGGACGAGCGCGGCGAGGCCCCACGGGCCCACGGTGCCGAGCAGCGCCACGACCGAGTCGGTCCAGCCGGCCGACACCACGACCGCCGCCAGCGCCGCGCCCAGCACCAGCAGGCCGATCAGGACGATGAAGCCGTTGACCCGGAATGCACGTCGTTCCATGAATCCCACCTCTGCTATCGGGGGTCTATCGAAGTGATATCACTACGATAGCCCATGGGGCGGCGGTGCGCGCAAGCCGTACGGCGGGCGGGGTGGGCGAGCGGTACGAGGGGTGGCGGTGCGTGAGCCGTACGGCGGGCGGGGCGCGCGAGCGGTGCGGCGGGCGGCCTCCCCGGCCGGGCACGGGCCTGCAAGTGAGTCCCAAGTGCGCCCCCGCACACTGGGAGGCATGTGGTTCCTCGATCGCACGGCACGCCAGCTACGACGTCATCCCGCTCTGCTCACCTACCGGCCCCCGGAGCCGGCCCGGCTGGAGGGCCTGCTCCGCCAGTACGACCCCGACCTGACGTCGTCGGGGGACTGGTTCGTCGTGCGGGGGACCCGGGTCCGCTGGGCCGAGCTCACCGAGGGCCTCGCCGCCAGGGCGCGCGTGCCCGCGGACCGGCGCGGGGCGATCATCGCCTGCGGCGGCGGGCACCGGACCGCGGGGACCTTCCTGCTGAACGGCCTGGCCAGCCGGATGGGCGGGGCGCTGTACCCGCCGGAGGAGCACGACGACCAGGTGGACGTCGAGGTGAACCTGGGCGGGCGCGCCGCGCTCGACTGCGAGGAGGTGGCCCATCTGGTGCGCCCGGTCCTCGGCGAGCGGGCCGTCGAGCACGACCACGACCTGGGCCTGTGCCGGGTCGGCGGCGAGGACGAGCGCCTCCAGGTGCACTACAGCCATCCGGAGCCCGGCTGGACGGACGGCACCGACCACCTGGTCGACCTGGAGCTCCGCCCCGACGGCCCGGACGACCCGGAGCTGGAACGCCTCTACCAGGCCGCCGTGGCCCTCGCCGCGGCCCTCGGCGGCACCATCCGCTCCAGGGACATGCCCGTCACCCGGTTCGAGGACATCGTCCCCACCCGGGACCGCCTGCCCGTCTGACGGCCTGGGACCGTCTGACGGCCTGGGACCGTCTGACGGTCCGGGAGCGCCTGACGGTCCGGGGGCGGGCTCAGCGGCGCGGGTTGGCGCGGCGGGTGGCGACGGCGGACAGGGGGTCCTCGGGCCAGGGGTGCCGGGGGTAGCGGCCCCGCAGCTCGGCGCGGACCGCGCGGTAGCCCTCGCGCCAGAAGGACGCCAGGTCCGAGGTGACCGCGGCCGGGCGGCCCGCCGGGGAGAGCAGGTGCACGACCAGGGGCACCCCGGCGATCCGCGGGGCGTCGTCCCAGCCGAACAGCTCCTGCAGCTTGGCGGCGAGGACCGGCCGCTCGCCGGAGTAGTCGATCCTGATCCGTGACCCGCTCGGCACCTCGATCCGCTCGGGGGCCGTCTCGTCCAGGCGGGCGCTCCACGGGACCAGCCGGCGCAGGGCCGCGGCCGCGTCGAGGCGCTCCAGGTCGGCGCGGCGGCGGGCGCGGGACAGCTCGGGCTCCAGCCAGAGGTCGGCGGCCTCGACCAGGGCGGCGTCGTCCACGGCCGGCCAGGGATCGCCGAGCGCGCGCCGGCAGAACGCCAGGCGCTCGCGCAGGGCGGCGGCCTCGGGGGTCCAGCGCAGGATCGACGGGCCCTCGGCGCGCAGGCCGTCCAGCAGGGCGGGCCGGACGTCGGCGTCGCTGAGGGGGACCGAGGAGAGTTCGACGGCGCCGAGGCGCTCGACCCGGCGGGCCGTGACGTCCCCCCGCCGCTCTCCCGGCGGGACGCGCCAGGCGACCTCGTCCGCGACGGAGTACAGGGGTGCGGCGGCCGATCTCGCGGTCTCCTCGTCGATCACGACGGCCTGCCTGATCCGGGCCGCCGCCGAGCCCGCGGGCCGGTCCGCGACCGCGACCGCGAGCCATTCCGCGGAGCCGAGCCGGGAGCCCGCGGGCAACTCCGCGGCGGTTCCCGAGGCCATCAGGTAGGCTCCGCCCCGCCGCCTGGCCACCCGTTCCGGGTAGGCCAGCGCCACCACCAGCCCGGCGATCGCGTCATCGCTCCGCTCCCCGGCACCGGCTCCGCTTCCGCGGCCGTTCTCCCCCGGTACGGCACGGGCCAGACGCCCGGCCTCCTGACGCCAGCGGGCGGAGAACCCGTCGCCGCCTCGGCGGGCCGTACGCCAGACCGCGACCAGATCGTCGCCCGCGTCACGGGGGAGCTGCTCCGACAGCAGCGCGACGACCTCGGCGGCCCGTCCGCCGGCGTCGACGAGGGCTCTGGCCAGGCGCGGGTGGACGCCGGCCGCGGCCATCCGGCGGCCTCGGCCGGTGACCCGGGCCCTGGAGAGGGCGGGAGCGCCCTCCACTCCCGCGTCGTCCGCGCCGTCTGCCGTGCCCGGGGTCACGAGGGCGCCGAGGGCGCGCAACGTACGGTGTGCGGCCTCCAGTGCGGCGGGCGGCGGCGGGTCGAGCAGGGCCAGGCCCTGCGCGGCCGGGTCGCCCCAGCAGGCGGCCTGGAGGGCGAAACCGGTCAGGTCGGCGAGGGCGATCTCGGGGCGGCCGTGTTCGGGAAGCCGGTCGTGCTCGGCCGGGGACCAGCACCGGTAGACGACGCCGGGGCCCTCCCGCCCCGCCCGTCCGGCGCGCTGGTCGGCGGAGGCGCGGGAGACGCGGACCGTGGTGAGGGAGCCCAGGCCGCGGGCGTGGTCGGTGCGGGGCTCGCGGGCCAGGCCGGAGTCGACCACGATCCGGACGCCGGGCACGGTGAGGCTCGACTCGGCGACAGAGGTCGCCAGGACCACCCGCCGGGCGCCGCCGGGGTCGGGGGAGAGGACCTCGTCCTGGACGCGGGCCGGGGCCTGGCCGTGGACCTGGAGGATCCGCAGCCCGCCGGGGCGGGCCGGGCGCCCGCCCTGCGGTTCGCCGGGGCGGTCCGTGCGGCCGCCGCCCTGCGGTTCGCCGAGACGGCCCGCACGGCCGTCTCCCTCCGGACCGCCGGAGCGCTCGAGGTCGGCGAGCATTCCGGCGACGCGGCCGATCTCGCCGACCCCCGGCAGGAAGCAGAGCACGTCCCCGTCGTGCTCGGCGAGCGCCCGCCGCACGACGTCGGCGACGTGGGCCAGGAAGGCGGGGTCGACGCGCAGGCCGTGCGGCGGGGTGACGGGCCGGGTGGGCGGGGCCCAGACCGGGGTGACGGGGTGCATGGCGCCGGAGGCGCTGACGATCGGCGCCGCGGGCTCCGGCGTGCCGGGGCCGGGCGCGGTTCCCGGTCCGGGCGCGGTTCCCGGTCCGGTGGCGGTTCCCGGTCCGGAGGAGAGGCCGGCGGTGGTCTCCCGATCCGTGGAGGAGGCGGTGTCACCGGGGGTTCCGGTGGCGAGCAGGCGGGCCCAGGGGCCGGCGTCGGCGGTGGCCGAGGCGGCGAGGATCCGCAGGTCGGGGCGGAGGGTCGCGCGGACGTCGAGGAGGAAGGCGAGGGCGGTGTCGGCGTCCAGGTGGCGCTCGTGGCACTCGTCGAGCAGGACCGTGTGCACGCCGTCCAGCTCGGGGTCGCGCTGGAGGCGCTGGAGGAGGACGCCGGTGGTGACGACCTTGACGACGGTGCCCGGTCCGGCCCGGCGCTCGCCCCTGACCGAGAAGCCCACCTCGGCGCCGACCTCCGAGCCCAGCAGCCAGGCCATGCGCCGGGCCGCGGCCCGCACCGCCATCCGGCGCGGCTCGGCCACGACCACCCTGCCGCGGGCCGAGCCGTCGAGGAGCCCGGCGAGGGCGAGCGGGACGAGGGTGGTCTTGCCGGTGCCGGGAGGCGCGACGAGCACGGCGGTGCCGCATGCGTCCAGGGCGGCGAGCAGCTCGGGCAGGGCGTGCCGGACGGGCAGGCCCGACCACTCGGAGCGCAGGCGCCCGGTGCTCCCCGGCCCGTCGGCGGCCCGTCTGCCATGGCCCGGTCCGTTCGCGGTCCGTCCACCGTGGCCCGGTCCGTCCGTGGCCCGTCTGCTGCGGCCCGGCCTGTCCCCGGTCCGTCCGCCGTGGCCCGGTCCGTCCGGCGGCCGTCCGCTGTGGTCCTGTCCGTTCGCCGTCACGACCCCCATTCAACCCGCCGGATCCGGCCGGCCGGAACGAGGAGCGCTACGAGGAGATCGGCACGTTCGCGAACAGCCCGACACTGGGGATCTGGACGCCCAGTTCCTCCGCGGACTCGGGCACCCCGGTGAAGACGGAGTAGTACGACTCGGTGTCCCCCGGTGCGAGGGTCCCCGTGGTGGGGCTGCACGAGCAGGTGTCCCCGTCGGTCGTGGGACCGTACTTCCTGCCGCTGGAGGGGTCCACCAGCATCACGCCCGCGGTGCTGTTGTAGTAGAACGGGGCCGTCGCCGACTGCGACCCGAACGCGGTCCACGGGTTCCAGTCGTCGGTGCCGGCGTTGCGGACCGACCACTGCAGGGTCACCCCCTGCCCCTTGCGGGTGAGTGAGGCGATCTCGACGTGCAGGGGGATCCCGTCGATCCGGAGGTCCCGGCCGACCGGCAGGCCGTTCCCGGACGGCTCCCGCCCGCCTGCGTCCGGCCGGAGGACGAAGGAGAGCACGGCCGCCGCGACCGCGAGCGCGGTGACCGCGGCGAGCACCGGCACCGTCCACCGGCTCCGGGAGCCGTCGGCCGGAGAGCCGGCGATCGAAGAGCCGTCGACCGGCGAGCCGGGGCCGGACGCGATCCGGGTGGGGACCCGGGGCCGGGCCGGGGTCCAGCTGTCGCTGACCGCCTTGGTCGCGGCCTCGGCCGCCACCTCCTCCTGGCCGAGGAGCCGGTCGATGAGCTGCTGGGCGGTGGGCCGGCGGGCGGGGTCCTTGTCGAGCGCCCGCTCGACGAGGGGGCGCAGCCGTTCGTCGAGCCCGTCGAGGTGCGGTGCGTGGTGGGCGACCCGGTAGAGGACCGACGGAGCGGCCCCGCCGCCGAACGGGGGGCGGCCGGTGGCGGCGTAGGCGACCACGCAGCCCCACGCGAAGATGTCGGCCGCCGCCGTGACGCGCTCGCCGTTGACCTGCTCGGGGGACATGTACGAAGGGGTGCCGATCACCACGCCGGTGTCCCCGCTCGCCGCCTCCGCGAGCTGGGCGATGCCGAAGTCGATGACGCGCGGCCCGACCGGGCTGAGCAGGATGTTCGACGGCTTGAGGTCCCGGTGGACGACCCCCGCCCGGTGGATGGCCGACAGGGCCGTGGCCACCCCGACGGCCAGGGCGTCCAGGTTGGACCCGGTGACGGGCCCCTGCTCCTCGATGACGGTCGCGAGGTCCGGGCCCTCGACGTACTCGGTGACGAGATAGGCCCGACCGTCCTCCATGCCCACGTCGAGCACCGCCGCCGTGCAGAAGCGCGCGACCTTCTGCGCGGCCTCCGCCTCCTTGCGGAAGCGCCGGCGGAACTCCTCCTGCGCGGCGAGCTGAGGACGCATGACCTTGAGCGCCACCTGCCGGCCCGCGGGGTCGCGCGCCAGGTGGACGATGCCCATGCCGCCCTCGCCGAGGCGGCGGACCGGGGTGTAGACCCCGATGCGGTGCGGCGGGACGCCGGGGTCCGGAGGCGGCTGCCTGTTCATCACCGGCAATCTTGCCCGGCGCGGCCGGACATGTCAGGCATTTCTGATCACTGTGCCGTTACTGAAACCGACCATGACGGGCTCCGGGCGGGGACCGGTCCCGCCCGGGTCACCCCTGGCCCGCGGAGGGGTCCAGGACGCCGAAGCTCACCAGGGCGATGATCACCACGCCGAGGACCACCCGGTAGATCACGAAGCCGGTGAAGCGGTGGGTGCTGATGTACTTCAGGAACCAGGAGACCGCCGCGTAGCCGACCGCGAACGAGATCACGGTCGCCAGGATGGTCGGCCCCCAGGCGGGCGCCTGCTCCTCGCCGATGTCGAACAGCTTCAGCACGCCCGCGCCCAGCACGGCGGGGATGGCCAGCAGGAAGGAGTACTTCGCGGCCTCCTCGCGGCGGTAGTCGAGCAGCAGGCCCGCGGTGATCGTGCCGCCGGAGCGGGAGACGCCCGGGATCAGGGCGAGGGACTGGGCGAGGCCGTAGACGACGGAGTGGGTGAAGCTGAGATGCCGTTCCAGCGTGAGCTTGTCGCGGGCCTTCCGGTCGGCGAGCCAGAGGATCAGGCCGAAGACGATCAGCGTGGTGCCGATCAGGCGCAGGTCCCGGAAGATCGTGTCGATCTTCTCCTCGAACAGCAGGCCCAGGACGAGGATCGGGAGCGTGCCGACGATCACGTACCAGCCCATGCGGGCGGCGTGGTGCGCGCGCAGCGCGGGCGTCCACAGGGCCCGGGTCCAGGTGGAGATGATCTCCCAGATCTCCTTGCGGAAGTAGATGAGCACCGCGGCCTCGGTGCCGAGCTGGATCACCGCGGTGAAGGCGGCGCCCGGATCCGGCCAGCCGAGGAAGGCGGAGACGACCCGGATGTGGGCGCTGGAGGAGATGGGCAGGAACTCCGTCAGTCCCTGAAGGAGTCCGAGGACCACCGCTTCGAACCAGCCGATCAACGTGGATGCCTTCCCTGCCGCGCCTGCGTGACCTAGGCGAGGTTAGCGGAGGCATGGGGCGGCCGTGACTCGGCCATCTAGCGAGGGAACTGCCGGGTTCACCCGGCAGGGGAATCGCTTCCCTGTTACAGTTTCTTTGCTTGAAACGGGCAGGGCTTGTCCGTCGCCTACCTCAGCAGAGGAAAGCGAGAAGCCGCGCCCTTCAGGGAGCGGAGGAGTCACAAGGCTGAGGGCTCCGTCCTGCTCGGTTCGGTCCCGCTCGGCCGGAATCGGGGAGCGGGGCCGGGTGGAACCGGGGCCGGAGTGAGACGGGCAGGACCGGTGGCCGGAACGGGAACGGGGCCGGGGTCAACCGGCGCGTGAGCCGGACTCCCGGTCGAGGGGCCCCCACGCGTCGGCGCCCTGGCTGCCGATCAGCTGCTCGGCCTCCTCCATGACGGCGTCGTCGACGGTGGCCACGGCCTCGTGGCACTCGATGAGGGGCTCGTTGTCGGGCCCCCGGCCCACCTCCCGGCCGGACAGGACCCACGCCCTGACCCCGGGTCCCCGTTCGCGGCGCAGGTGGGAGTAGTCGTGCAGGCGGCGGGCCGCCCACAGCCGGACCGGTCGGTTCCCCCACCAGTCCTCGACGTCCAGGGGATTGGCGGACAGGCCCGGCAGCGCGGCCCCGGTGAGGGAGTCCCGGCTGCACCCGCTGGCCTCGTCCCTCTCCAGGTCCCTGGACCACCGGATGAACAGACCCCGCCGCTCGTCCAGCAGTGCCGTCAGCTCCGACAGGCTGGTGATGGTGGATGGTCGCGACACCATGGCGTTCACCTCGTCTCCCCGTGCTGATCGACGGTTCCCCCGTACGCCCGCCTCATGCCCGGATCGTGCGGGCGGCCGGCACATCCACGCCGCCGGGTACGGCACGGCGCGCCCACCTCACCGGTACGGCACGCCCACCCCGCCGGGTACGGCACGGCCGGGGCCGCCGGGCGGCGGCCCCGGCCGGCGCGTCGTCAGCGGTTCCCCTTCGCCGCGGAGATGTCGGCCAGAGCCGAGTCGGAGTCGCGGTCGATCGCCAGGTCCCCGATGCTCACGATGCCGACGGCGTGGTCGTTCTCGACTACGGGCACCCGCCGCACCGCCTTGTCGCGCATCAGCTGCACGACCTGCTCGATGCTGGTGTCGGGCCCGACCGTCGTGAGCTCCTCGCTGCACGCCTCGCGGACCGGGGTGTCGGGGCCCTTGTCCTGGGCCACGACGCGGACGGCGATGTCGCGGTCGGTCACGATCCCGCTGACATGGCCGTCGTCGGTGAGGATCACCGCGCCGGTGTCCTCGCTGACCATCAGCTGAGCCGCGACGGATACGGGCTGGCTCGCGTCGAGGGTCGCCGGATCGGCCGTCATCACATCGGCCACCGTCTTGCTCATGGGTCCTCCTCTGCTCGCGCTTGCCGGATTTCCTACCCCTCACGAAACGGACAAACAGGGATATTTAACGCGCGAGCCGGTGCCCATCCCTCAGGTGGGCACCGGCTCGCGGCGCACGGTCACGCAGGGTACGGCGGCCGCTGGTCCGGTGGCACCCCGCCGCCCTCCCCGCCGCCCTTGTTGCCCTTGTCCGTGCCGTGCGGACGGCCTCCGGAGGCCGCGGTGCCGCTGGGCGTCTCGGGCATGACGTCGAGGTTCTCGTCGTTGGTCGGTGCCCCGCCGGATCTGCGGAGCTCCGGTTGCTGTGGCTGGGTCATGGTCTTCTCCTCGCCGTTGGAGAGGGTCTGTCTTCCCGATGAGGGGGACGATGTCCCGCCGGGGCGGACCCGCGCCCGGCGCGCCGGCCGGTCGCCGGAGGGCCCCGCCCCTCCTCGTCTGGAGGCTGCCCGGAAGCGGGAGGGACGAACCTTAACGTATGGGCTATTTGGTGTTATGTCCGGCAATTAGGGCATGTGGGGATTATGACGATGCCAGAGGAGAACCAGCCCAAGACTGCCGATAACGACCCTCTGCTGGAGTCCGTCGCCGAAGAGGGGCGGGATGAGGAGCGGTCCGGGAACGGCGGCGGGGAGGCTGCGACCGGCGGGACCGGCGACGAGGGCCGCGGCGGCTGACCGCGGCCCGGTGCTGCCCGCCGGTGCGCGACGGCCGCCGGACGGCGCGGGCGGTCTCCGCCCCGCCGCCCGGCGGCGGTGTCGCACACCGGCGGGATCCCCTACGGCCGGATGACCGACACGTCGTCCACCCCGGCCTCCACCAGGGAGGCCCCCGAGGCGTCGGCCGCCTCGACGAGGATCCGCACGGTCTGCCCGGCGAAGGCCGAGACGTCGGCCTCCGCTGAGCTCCAGGCGCCGTCGCGGTCGGTGGCCGCGCCGAGCTGCTGGAACACCTGGGTCGTCCCGGACGGGCCGACGACCTTCACCCTCAGGTAGTCGGCGCTGGAGGAGTTGGAGCCGTGCGCCAGGTACCAGGAGAAGCGGAGCCTGAGCGCTCCGCCCGCCGGCAGGGCGATCTCCGGTGAGCGGATGCTCGTGACGCCGCCGTCGATGTCGTAGGCGCCGGCCGAGGAGCCCGCCAGGCGGCCGGTGACCAGGTCGTTGGCGCCGCTGACCGTGGTGCCGAGCTGCTTGGTCCCGCTGGAGGAGGTGGCCTCCGGGTCACCGCGCTCCCACTGGCCGGAGGTGGCGGTGTCGGTGCCGGACGGGTTCGCCGTCCAGCCGGTCGCCGTCTCGAACGTGTCCTGCCAGACGGCCTGCGGCGGGACGGCCGTGGCGATCGTCCACACGGCGTAGGCGATCGCGTCGGCGTTGCGGTCCAGCGCGGTGTCGCTGATGTTGGCGGTCGTGTCGCAGGACCGGTGGTAGCACGGGTCGAACGCCCGCCCCGCCGTACCGCCCCACAGGGTGGCCTGGGCGCTGGTCTTGGTGCCCTCCGCGCCGGTGAACGTGCCCCCGGCCGGGATGCCGACGGCGATGAACGGGCCGTAGTCGGAGCGGCCGTCGAAGTCGGTGCCCCGGGTCGGCACGCCGATCGAGGTGAAGTAGTCCTGGAGGGTCCGCTCCAGCTGGGCGGAGCCCGCCGGGCCGGGGCCCGAGCCGGTGCCGTCGGAGTTGTCGCCGTCGTAGACGAAGTAGCCGGCGTTGGGCGAGCCGACCATGTCGAAGTTCAGATAGCCCTTGATCTTCGCGCGCTCGGCGGACGGGAGGTTGTTCACGTAGTACTGCGAGCCGCGCAGGCCCAGCTCCTCGGCGCCCCACCAGGCGAAGCGCAGGTGCTTGGCCGGGGTGAGGCCCTGGCGGGCCACCTCCAGGGCGGTCTCCAGGATGGCGGCGCTGCCGGAGCCGTTGTCGTTGATGCCGGGGCCCGAGGTCACGCTGTCGAGGTGCGCGCCGACCATGAGGACGTCGTTCGGGTCGCCGCCAGGCCAGTCGGCGATGACGTTGTAGCCGGTCGCGCCGCCGTAGGTGAACGACTGCAGGGTGGTGGTGAATCCGGCGCCGTCCAGCAGGCCCTTGACGTAGTCGGCCGAGGCCCGGTAGCCGGGACGGCCGTGGGCGCGGTTGCCGCCGTTGGCGGTGGCGATGGACTGGAACTGGGACAGGTGGGCCTTCACGGCCGCGAGGGGGATGTCGGGCGGGGCGGCCGCCGACGCGGTGGGGATCATCAGGGGGGTGAGTGCCAGCGGGACGGCCAGGATCGCCGCCATCCCGATGGATCGGCCGATGGTTCGCAGGGTGCGCATCGTGCTCCTCGGGTCGGAGGTGGAAGGGTTCCCCCGAGCGGCGCGCACCCCTGGGTGGGGGTGCGCGCCGTACAGCATGGTGGTGCGCTTCGCGGGGCGCGGTGCGTCCCGCCCCGGCCGGTCGACGGCCCCGGCCGGTCACCCGGGCCGGTTCACGGCCCCGGCGCCGGCCGGGGACCGCTCCGGCGGGCCACTGAGTGGGTTACCGGGTGGCTACTTGGCGGGCTCGGCGTGCTTGCCGTCCTTGCCGTGCGCGTGCGCGTGGGCGGCGGGAGCGGCGGCCGACTTCGCCCGGGCGGCGGCGTTCCGGTCGGGGATGGTGGACAGGTCGTAGGCGTAGAAGGTGGTCGCGTAGGCGATGGCCTTGGAGTTGCGCTCCAGCGCGGCGGCGTTGATGTTGGTGATGCCGTCGCAGGCCGCGTGGTAGCAGGGGTCGTACGGCGCGCCGGCGGTGCCGCCGAACTTCGCCGCCTGCTCCTCGGTCTTGATGCCTTCGGCGCCGGTGAAGATGCCGCCGGAGGGGATGCCGTCGGCGATGAACGGGCCGTAGTCGGAGCGGCCGTCGAAGTCGGTGCCCTCGAAGCCCAGGCTGCGCTTGGCGTAGTACTTCTCGAAGAGCTTCTCGATCTCGGCGGAGCCCGCCGGGCCCGCGCCCGCGCCCTCGGCGTCGGAGTCGTCACCGTCGTAGAGGAAGGTGACGTCGTTCGGGGAGGCGACCATGTCGAAGTTCAGGTAGAGCCGGATCTTGTCCTTCTCCGCCTGGGACAGGCCCGCGACGTACTGCTCGGAGCCGAGCAGCCCGAGCTCCTCGGCGCCCCAGAAGGCGAAGCGCAGCTTGTGCTTGGTGGGCACCTTGGCCAGCTTCAGCGCGGTCTCCAGGATGGCGGCGCTACCGGAGCCGTTGTCGTTGATGCCGGCGCCCTCGGGCACGCTGTCCAGGTGGGCGCCGACCATGACGATCTCGCCCTTCTTGCCCCACCGCGAGTCGGCGATGAGGTTCTTGGTCCTGCCCACCGTGGTGGCGGCGTCGACCTTCAGGCGCACGGTGGTGCCGGGGCTGTCGGCCAGGTCGAGGCCGACCGCGGTGCTCGCCATCACGATCGGGAAGCCGAAGCGCCACTCGACGATGTCGAACTCCAGCGGGTCGGTACGGCCCGGCTGGCCCTCGTTGAAGAAGATCACACCGGCCGCGCCCGCCTCCTTGGCGTTGGTGGCCTTGTCGACGAACGGGCAGGTGCCGCGCTGGAGCAGCGCGATCCGGCCGGGGACGAACCCGGCGAAGTCGGCGTCCTCGCAGCCCGCGGTGGAGGTGTTGGGGGTCTCCGGGGTCGGGATGACCGCGTCGACCACCTGGACCTCCGCCGTGACGTCCCCGCCACCGGAGGAGTGCACGGTCACGAAGTCGGTGCCGACCGTGTAGGTCTTGGCCTCGGGGGCGGTCTGCTGCAGGACCGCGGGGGAGAACTCCTCCCAGCTGAGCGGGAACTCGACGTCGGTGGTCGAGGTCGTGTACCCGGCGCGGCGCAGCTTGTCCTGCACGTAGGCGAGGGAGGCGTCGTAGCCGGGGCTGCCCGCGGCGCGGTTGCCGCCGTTGGCGGTGGCGATCTCCTGGAACTTCTCCAGGTGCTTGTGCACGTTCTTGCCCTTGACCTGGTAGGTCATGGCGGTGGCGAGGACGTCGGGGACGTCGACCGTGGACGCGCTCGCCGGAGTGGTGAGGGCGAGGGGAAGGGCGAGGGCCGTGGCCATGGTGGCCACTGTGAGGCCACGGGCCGCTCCGCGTCGGAATTTCAGGCGCATAACGCTCCTCGGGAGTCTGCTTGGGGGGTCCCCATTCCGTACTAGAGCGGAACGTACCGTGATCAATCGCCAACGCATAGAGGAGCTGACGCGGAGTTGCGCGAATAGTTACCGAAGGTCCGCAGAAAGCCCTGGCCTTCAGGCCGGGGATGAATGCGGTCCCCGTCAGGGGATGACCCGCCGCCCGGCGGGACATCCCGGAGCGTGAAACACGGGACCTGCAGGCGCCAGGCCGGGCGGTACGGCCTCGCGGCATCGGCGACGTTCCTCCCCTATGCGGTTACCGCGACCCGAGGAGCGGGCAGCGCGGGAATCCCGGTGCCCGCCGTGCCGGTGTTCACCCTCCCCGATCATGGACCGGCCGCTAACGTGTTCGAGTCCGCACATGCAAGCGAGGGTGATCGATGGGATGGGGGAGGTGTTTCGCGTGCTGACCGGACGCAGGTACCGGCTGGAGTTCGACGCCGGGCAGAGGCTGTCGGCCGAGCGGATCGCCGCCGTGTGCCGGTCGGTGTGGAACACCGCCCTGGAGCAGCGCCGCGCCTACCGCCGCCGGAGCGCGTTCATCGGCTACGCCGAGCAGTGTCGGCAACTCGCCGAGGCCAAAAAGGACTTCCCCTGGCTGGCCGAGGCCCCGGCGCAGGCGCTGCAGCAGACGCTCAAGGACCTGGACGCGGCGTGCCGGCGGCACGGCACCTGCAAGGTCCGCTGGAAGACCCGGACCCGGTGGCGGCCGTCGTTCCGGTTCCCCACCCCCAAGCAGATCCCGGTCCAGACGATCAACCGCCGGTGGGCACGGGTGTTCCTGCCGAAATTCGGCTGGGTGCGCTTCCGGCTATCGCGGCCGCTGGGCGGGGCGGCGCGCTCGGCTACCGTCTCGCGTGACGGCGCCCACTGGTTCATCGCGTTCCTCGTCGAGGACGGGCAGTCCACCCCGGACGCGCATGCCCGGCCCGAGACGGCGGTCGGGGTGGACCGGGGCGTGGTGACGGCCGCCGTCACCAGTGACGGGGAGTTCTTCGACCGCCGCCACGCCACCGCCTGCGGCGTGTCCTCCTTCGAACCGCCGGAGACCGGCACGGCCGACCGGGCGCCCGATCGGGGCTACCTGTCACCCGGCGAGGCCGAGCGGTATCTGCGCCTGCAACGCCGTCTGGCCCGCGCCCGGAAGGGCTCGGCCCGGCGTAGGCGGGTGGTGCGTGCTCTGGGGGTGGTCATGGGGCGGGTCCGGCGGCGGCGGGCGGACTTCAACGCTCAGGCCGCGCACCGGCTGACCCGTGATTACGCGCACATCGTGCTGGAGGACCTGAACGTGCGCGGGATGACCGCGTCGGCGTCGGGCACGGCCGCGGCGCCGGGTGCGCGGGTGGCGCAGAAGTCCGGCCTGAACCGGGCGATATTGGACAAGGGCTGGTACGGGCTGGAGGTCGCGCTGCGCGCCAAGGCGCGCTACACCGGCAGCGTCATCGACAAGGTTCCGGCCGCGTACACGTCCCAGACGTGCTCGGCTCCGGCCTGCGGGCGGGTGGATGCGAAGAGCCGCGAGAGCCAAGCGGTCTTCCGTTGCACCGCCTGCGGGCAGGTCGAGCACGCCGATGTGAACGCGGCGAAATGCATCAAAATCAAAGGACAGGCGGCCGGGCCGGTCGTCTCAGGACGTGGAGACCTCGGGGGTGCCCGGGTCGGTGAAGCGTCAAGCACCCGTTCCACAGCGCGCGGCGCGCCGCGCGCTGCCGCGTGAGCGGCACGGGAATCCCCGCCCCCTTCAGGGCGGGAAGCAGGTCAAAGAATCCGGTCGACGCGGGGCCGAAGTGTCATGGATGTCCGGCGGTGCCGGGACCGCCGACCCTGTCAGGGTTTTCTCAGGGACGTCCGGGGAACGGGGGTCTCTCCGTCGCTCGTTCTGACAGATGAAGACCGACGAACCGGGGAGAGACCATGCACCGTTCGAGAAAGCACAAGATCATCGCCGGCGTCTGCGGCGGGATCGCCGACAGCCTCGGCCTGCCGCCCACGCTCGTCCGGGTGCTCTGGCTGGTGCTCTCGCTCATCCCGGGGCCGCTCTGGATCGCCTACGTGGCCCTGTGGATCCTCATGCCGAAGGCGCCGGAGACCGTCTACGGGCGCTGAATAGACTCGGGGCATGAGGCGACGCCCCCTGTCACTGATCCAGGACGACCTGGTCGACTACGAGAAGGCCATGGACCGGATGGCCGAGCTGGTCGGCGAGCGGCAGCGCGACGAGCGGCCGGACACGCTCTGGCTGCTCAGCCACCATCCCGTCTACACCGTCGGCAGGCGCACACCGGAGCAGCACCTGCCCGACCCGTCCCGCGGCATCCCCGTCGTGAGCACCGGGCGCGGCGGCCAGCTCACCTACCACGGCCCCGGCCAGCTGGTCGGCTACCTCATCGTCAAGCTCGGCGAGGGGGAGGGGATCGTCGACTACGTGCGCGAGGTCGAGCTCCGGCTCGTCGGCGCGCTGGACGCCCTGGGAGTCCCGGCCGAGCGGCGGGACACCCCGCCCGGCTCCGAACTGCTCACCGGCGTCTGGACGCGCGCGACCGGACGGAAGATCGTCTCGATCGGCATGCGCCAGAGCCGGGGCGTCACCAGCCACGGGTTCGCCCTCAACGTCGACGGCGACCTGACCCCGTGGAACTGGGCGGTGCCCTGCGGCATGCCGGAGGTGGAGATGACCTCGCTGGCCAACGAGGGCGTCGCGGCCGCCATGGACGGCGTCCGCGACGCGGTGGCGGCGGCCTTCGAGGCGCGCTGACCCCGCGGTGGGAGGGGCCGGGGCGCTCCGGGTCCGGCGGGCCGGGGGAGGGACCCGGCGGGCCCGGAGCGCCCGGGCCGGATCAGGGGACGGGCTCGGGCTCGCCGGTGGCGGCGTCGTCGTCGACCGTACGGCGCGGCCCGGTGAACCAGTGCCGGGCCGACAGCGCCCACCACAGCCCCACGCTCAGCACCATGACGCCCACCACGATGGGGGCGTAGTTCACCGCGGTCCAGGTGAAGTCCTCGCTGAACGGCACCGCCTCCGGGACCAGCGGCATGACGAAGTAGACCGAGACGACCGCGATCTCGACGATCGCGATCCAGCACATCACCTTGTACCTGCGTCCCAGCGTCCACGGGCCGGGCTCGAAGCGGTCGCCCATCCGCAGCCGGAGCCAGATCGGGATCAGGAACGCGAGGTAGAGCCCGATGACCGCGACCGAGACGACCGCGTAGAACGCGAGCGGCAGGCCGTTCGGGGCCTCGTAGAGCGCGGGCAGGGTGAGGACCAGGGCCAGCACGCAGCCGAAGACGATCGCGTTGACCGGGGTCCGGTTGGCGTCGACCCTCGACCAGAGCCGCCAGCCGGGGATCGCGCCGTCCCGGGAGAAGGCGTAGGTCATCCGGGACATCGAGGTCACGCAGCTCATGCCGCAGAAGAACTGGCCGACGGTGGAGATCGCGAAGATCGCGGTGGCCAGGTTGCCGGGGAGCGCCGAGTCGAAGATGGCGCCCACGAAGCCGCCCGCCTCGTTGACCGCCTGCACGTCGGTGGCCGCGAACAGGAAGGCGAGCAGCACGATCCAGCCGCCGATCGCCGAGTAGAAGATCGACTGCCACAGGCCCCGGGCGGCGGCCGTGGACGCGCCCTGGGTCTCCTCCGACACGTGCGCGCACGCGTCGAAGCCGGTGATCGTGTACTGGGTCAGCAGGAAGCCGAGCGGGAGCACGTAGAACCAGTAGGACGTGTCGGAGAAACCGGAGTTGTTGATCGTCTCGGTGAAGACGAACGACATCGACTGGTGCGAGTCGGGCCCGAAGACCAGGATCAGCACGACGGCGGCGGCGCCGAACACGTGCCACCACACCGAGACGTTCTGCAGCACCGAGATCAGCCGGTGGCTGTAGACGTTGATCAGCGCGTGCAGCACCAGGACGACCGCGAACAGGATGAAGGTGTTGCCGAGCGAGACCTCGAACCCCGGCGCGAACCGGTTGACCGTGATGTTCATGAACGTCGCGCAGCCGTAGTCGACCGAGGCGGTGACCGCGATCAGGCCGATGAGGTTGAACCACCCGGTGAACCAGCCGTGCACCGGCCGGCCCATCTTCGCCGCCCACCAGTAGATGCCGCCGGCGGTCGGGTAGGCCGAGACCAGCTCGGACATGCACAGGCCGATGATCAGGATGAAGACCGAGATCAGCGGCCAGCCCCAGGAGATGGCGATCGGGCCGCCGTTGTTCCAGGCCTGGCCGAAGGTGGTGAAGCAGCCGGCGAGGATGGAGATGATCGAGAAGGAGATGGCGAAGTTGGAGAAACCGCTCCAGGTCCTGGAGAGCTCCTGCTTGTAGCCGAGTTCGGCGAGTCGTCTCGCGTCCTCGTCCACCGGGGCCGGCTCGGTCATTCGGGCCTCCTTGCTTCGTGCGGGGGGTGGGGGGATCCGGGGCCCGCGCCCCGGACGTCGTCGATCAGCCGCCCGAACCCCGGGTCGCCGAGGTCCCGTACGGCCCGCGCGAACTTCCCGGCCGCCTCGGCCTCGTAGTCGAAGCCGGCGGCGGCGGCCTGCTCGCGCAGCAGCCCGTGGTGCACGGAGAACCAGAGGGTCCAGGTGATGTTCGACATGATCAGGTTGAGCCGGACCCGGGCGGCGAGCCGCGGGCTGTCCTCGCCGAAGTACTCCCGGGCCAGCCGACGGGTGAGGTCCGGGTCGTACTCCGCCTCGGCCGCGATGTCACCCAGTTCGAAGGCCGGGTCGCCGTTCCCGGAGAGCTGGTAGTCGACGATCCGCACCTCGCCGTCGCAGAGGATGAAGTTCGCCGGGAGCAGGTCGTTGTGGCAGGGCACGGCCGGCAGCGGGCGCGCGGCCAGCGCGCGCTCGATCTCGGCGACGGCCGGGAGCGCGTCCTCGTAGCCGCCGGGGGTGCGCAGGCCGTGCCTGCGGCACAGGGCGAGGAACTCCTCCAGCTTGCGGAAGACCGAGAAGCCGCCGACGAACGGGGGCCCGGCGTGCAGGCGGCGGCAGGCCGCCGCGATCGGCCCGGGCAGGGCCCGTACGGCCCGCGCGTCCAGCGTGACGCCGTCGAGGTACTCCAGCAGCAGGGCGCCGGGCATGCGGTGCAGGACCCGCGGGCCGACTCCGGCCTCGGCCGCCCGGAGGGTGTTGGCGATCTCGTCGTCGAGCGGGATGCCGAGGCCGGCGGCCGAGACGCGGGGGTCGAGGACCCGCAGCAGCCAGCGCCGCCCGTCGGCGGCGTCCACCCGGGCGACCCGGTGGCTGAGGCCGCCCGCCAGCGGCGTCTCGGTGACGGGTTGTCCCGCCCATTCGCGGACGCGCGCGAGAGCGTCTGGCATGCCGCACTCCTTTGGCCTACCTTCAGACCATTGATCCGATTCTGCGGACGAGTCGTTACAGAGCCAGTCACAGGGGGTTCCGGACATGAGACATCCCGACTCCGCGAGGGCCGTCGTGATCGGCGGCGGCGTGGCCGGTTGCAGCGTGGCCTACCACCTGGCGAGGCTCGGCTGGACCGAGGTCCTCCTGGTGGAGCGGCACGGGCTCACCGAGGGGACCACCTGGCACTCGGCCGGTTTCGTGGGCCAGCTCCGCTCCACGGTCACCCAGACGAAGATGATCATGTATTCGGCCGGCCTCTATCCCGAGCTCGCCGAGCTCACCGGGCTGGACCCCGGCTGGCGCGGGGTGGGCGGGCTCCGGCTGGCGACCACGCCGGAGCGGGTGGAGGAGTCGCTGCGCCTGGCCGGGGCCGCGGAGACCTACGGGCTGGACGTCGCGGTGCTGTCCGGGGCGGAGGCGGGGGAGCGGCTGCCGCTGCTGGAGACGGCGGACGTGCGGGCCGCGCTCTGGCTGCCGGGCGACGGCCGGCTCGACCCGGCGCTGCTGGCCCGGGCACTGGCCGCCGGGGCGGAGAAGCTGGGCGCGCGCATCCTCACCGGGACCGAGGTGACCGGTTTCGACATCGAGAACGGCGAGGTCACCGGGGTGCGGCTGGCCCGGGCCGCGCGGCCGGGCGCGGGTGCGGGGACGGACGTGAGCGCGGGGGCCGCTGCCGGTGCGCGGACCGGCGCCGGTGCCGGGGCGGACGCGGAGGCGGCGCCGGGGGCGGGTGCCGGGACCGAGGAGTGGTCCGTCCGGACCGGGACGGTCGTCATCGCCGCCGGGGCGGCCAGCGGGCGGCTGGGGCGGCTGGCGGGGGTGGACATCCCGGTCGTGCCGATCAAGCACCAGTACGTCGTCACCGAGCCTTTCGGGGTCTCCTCCTCCATTCCCACGGTCCGGGACCCGGACAACATCGTGTATTTCCGGGAGGAGGCCGGGGGGATCCTCGTCGGGGGGTACATCCGCACCCCCGAGGTCTGGGACACGCCCGCGCCGCTGGCCGAGCCCCGGACGCTGTTCCCCGCCGACCTGCCGAAGTTCCAGGAGTCGTGGGAGTCGGCGGTCCGGAGGGTCCCGGCGCTGGGCCGTACGGAGATCGTGAAGGTGGTGCACGGGCCCGAGGCGTTCACGCCGGACGGCGAGTTCCTGCTCGGCCCGACCCCGGTGCGCGGCCTGTGGGCGGCGGCCGGGTTCTGCGTGCACGGGCTGGCCGCGGCGGGCGGCGTGGGCAAGGTCATGGCCGAGTGGATCACGGACGGCACGCCTGAGTACGACCTGTTCGGCATGGACCTGCGCCGCTTCGGCGGCCACGCCCGGTCGGCCGCCTGGGCGCGGTCCAGGGCCCTGGACGCCTACTCGATGTACTACGACATCGTCTACCCGGGCGAGGAGCGCACCGCCGCCCGTCCGCTGCGCCGCTCCCCCGCCTGGGTGCGGCACGCGGAGCTGGGCGCCGCGTTCGGCGAGAAGGCGGGCTGGGAGCGGGTCAACTGGTTCGAGTCGAACGCCGGGGACGGGCACGACGGCCGGCCGGAGGGGTGGGCCGGGCGGATCTGGTCGCCGGCCGTGCGCGCCGAGTGCCTGGCCACGCGGGACGCGGCCGGGCTGTTCGACCAGACGTCGTTCGCCAAGCTGGAGGTCTCCGGGTCCGACGCGCTGGAACGGCTCCAGCGGGCCTGCGCCGGGGAGCTGGACCGGCCCGTCGGCTCGGTCGTCTACACCCAGCTGCTCAACGCCCGCGGCGGCATCGAGGCCGACCTGACCGTCACCCGCCTGGCCGCCGACCGCTTCCGCCTGGTCACCGGGACCGCCTTCGGCGTGCACGACGCCGCCTGGCTGCGCGGGCACGGGCTGGAGGTGCGCGACGTCACCTCCGCCCACGCCTGCTACTGCCTGTGGGGTCCGCGCGCGCTGGACGTCCTCGGCGCGCTCTGCCCCGACGACCTGGCCTTCGGCTACCTGCGGGCTCGGGAGATCAGCGTGGGGAACGTCCCGGTGCTGGCCCAGCGGGTCACGTTCGTGGGCGAGTTCGGCTGGGAGCTGTACTGCCCGTCGGAGTACGGCCTCACCCTCTGGGACGCGCTGATGCGGGCCGGCGCGCCGTACGGCCTGCGTCCCGGCGGGTACCGGGCGATCGACTCGATGCGCCTGGAGAAGGGCTACCGGGTCTGGGGCCTGGACATCACCCCGGAGACCACTCCACTGGAGGCGGGTCTGGGCTTCGCGGTCGCGCGGGACAAGGACTTCCTCGGCCGCGAGGCCCTGCTGCGGGACGCCGGACCCGCGCGGCGGCTGCGCTGCCTGGTCCTCGACGACCCCCGGCAGGTCTGCCTGGGCGGGGAGCCGGTCCGGATCGGCGGCGAGCCGGCCTCCCGCGTGACGAGCGGCGGGTACGGCCACCGGGTGGACCGCTCGATCGCCTACGCCTACCTGCCCGCCGGCCTGGCCCCGGGGGACCGGGTCCAGGTGGGCGTCACCGGGACCTGGGCGGACGCGTCCGTGGTCGCCGAGCCGCTCTACGACCCCGCCTCCGAGCGGATCAGGCGGCTGCCGGACTGACCGGCCCGCGGGCGAGCCGGATGATATGGCTGCATGTGCTATTTTTTGGCCATGCGGTCAGAAAATGAGCCAGTCGGCCAGGAAGGGCGTTCCTTCATCGAGACGGCCCGGCGGGCGCAGATCGTCGCCTGTGCGATCGAGGTGATCGCCGAGGTGGGTTACGCGCAGGCGTCGCTGGCGCTGATCGCCAAGCGGGCCGGGATCAGCAAGGGGGTGATCTCCTACCACTTCAAGGGCAAGGACGAGCTGATCCAGCAGGTGGTCGACGAGGCGTTCACCCTCGGCGACGCCTTCACCCGCCCGCGGGTCGAGGCCCAGACCACCGCCGCGGCCATGCTCGGCGCCTACATCGAGTCGACCGTCGAGTTCTACCGGACCCACCGGGCTCACATGATCGCTCTGTCGGACATCTGGTCGGCCTTCCGCCACACCGACGGCAGGCCGAGGCTCGACATGAGCGCCAACGAGCCGGAGGTGTCGTCCGTCGAGGAGATCCTGCGGTTCGGGCAGCTCGCGGGGGAGTTCCGTGAGTTCTCCACCCGGGTGATGGCCGTCACGGTCAAGCAGGCGGTCGACGGCGTGTTCATCCAGCTGGCGGCTCATCCCGATCTCGACTTCGACGCCTACGCGCGCGAACTCGTCACGACCTTCGACATCGCGACCAGGAAGGAACGATGACGCCCCCCGAGCCCGGCCCCCGGCCCGTCTCCTCGCCGGCCTCCGAGCCCGGCCCCCGGCCCGTCTCCTCGCCCGCCCTCGGGCCCGCCTTCTGGCCGGCGGCTTCCGGGCCCGGCTCCCCGCCCGGCCCGCCCGCGGGCGGGGAGCCGTCCGGCCTCCGTCCTCCGCGCCACCCGGTGGACGGCCGCGCGATCGGCTGGTGGACCGGCCAGGCGCTGGTGCTGGTCGCCCCGCCCGTGCTGGTCCTGCTCCTCCTCGGCCTGCTGATCCCGCCCGCCCGGTTCTGGCTCCTGCTCCCGGCCCTGGTCCTCGCCGTGCCCGGCCTGGTCTACACGCTGGTGATGCCCCGGGTGCGCCATCGCGTGCACCGCTGGGAGATCACGGATGACGCGGTCTACACCGCCTCCGGATGGATCTGGCACAAGTGGCGGGTCGCCCCGATGTCCCGGATCCAGACCGTGGACACGGTCAGGGGCCCGATCCAGCAGATCTTCGGTCTGGCCGGGGTGATCGTGACCACGGCCTCGGCCGCCGGGGCGATCAAGATCAACGGGATCGACCGGGCCCTCGCCGCCGAGCTCGCCGAGCGCCTCACCGTCCGCACACAGGCCGTTCCGGAGGACGCCGCATGAGCCGGGACGAGTACGCCGCCGGTGCCGGAACCACCGCGGCCGCCGGGGTCGCCGAGACCGCCGGCGGCACCGGGAACGCCCGGAACACCGAGCGCGCCGTAGCCGCGGAGAGCGCCGGACACGCCGAGCACGCCGGACACGCCGGACACGCCGAGCGCGCCGTAGCCGCGGAGAGCGCGGAGAGCGCGGAGAGCGCGGAGAGCGCGGAGAGCGCGGAGAACAGCGGGGGCACCGACGCCGGGGACGAGGGGTCCAGGGTGCGGTGGTCGCGGCTCGACCCGCGGCTGCTCCGGTTCACCCTGGCCAGGTCGCTCGGACCGGCCGCGCCCGTCGCGATGACGCTACCGTTCGCCCGTGACGGGCTCGGCCTCCAGGCGGCCGTCACGCTCGGCGTGATCCTCGTGGTCTTCGCCGCGATCGCGGTGGCCGGCCTCGTCCGCTACGCGACCACCCGGTACCGGGTCACCGCCGAGCGGGTGGAGTTCCGCTCCGGGCTCGTCTTCCGGAGGCGTCGCTCGGTCCCGCGCGACCGGGTGCGCAGCGTCGACCTCGAGGCCGACCCGCTGCGGAGGTTCTTCGGCCTGGCCACGGTCACGATCGGCACGGGCCGGACGGACGACGGGAAGGGGCTCGTCATCGACGGGGTGTCCCGCGCCGCCGCCCGCCTGCTCCGGGTGGAGCTGCTGGGCCGTACGGATCCGGCGGACTCCGTCATCGCGGAGCTGCGTCCCGCCTGGATCCGCTACGCCCTGCTGAGCAGCTGGTCGCTGCTGATCGGCCTGGCCCCGTTCGGGGTGTTCTTCCGGGTGCTGGACGCCTTCGGGGTCGATCCGGCCGAGGTCGGCTTCCTCGGCGACCTCTGGAGCCGCGTCACCGCGACGGACCCGTTCGTGGTCGCGGCCGTCGCAGTCGCGATCGTGCTCTCCATCGGCCTGTCCGGCGCCCTGCTGCTGTACGTGGAGTCGTGGTGGAACTTCCGGTTGACCCGCGAGCCCGACCGCGCGTTCTCGATCCGGCGCGGCCTGCTGACCACCCGGTCCGTGACGCTGGAGGAGCGCCGGCTGTACGGGGTCGAGCTGGCCGAGCCGCTGCCGCTGCGCTGGGGTGGCGGAGCCAGGCTGAAGGCCGTGGCCACCGGCCTCGGCGAGGACGAGTCGGTCGTCCTGCTGCCGCCCGCCCCGCGCGCCGAGGCGCACCGGGTCGCCGCGGCCGTGCTCACCGCTGTGACGCCCGCTGCGATGCCCGCTGTGACGCCCGCAGCGGCACCTGTGGAGAAGGCGTCCACGGAGCCGCCCGTGGAGGCGGTCGGAGAGGTGTCCGGGAAGGCGTCGCCCACCCTGGCGCCGCTGGCCGCCCACCCCCGTGCCGCGCTCCGCCGCAGGGTCGTCCGGGCGCTCTGGCCGCCGATGGTCGTCGCCGCGGTCCTGGGCAGGCTCGCCGCCTGGCTGAGCTGGGTCCCCGGCCTCCTCTGGCTGGCCGGTCCCGCCCTGCTCCCCGCCGCCCTGCTCCTGGCCCTCGACGCCTACCGCAACCTGGGCCACGGTCTCCACGGCCCCTACCTCGTCACGCGGTACGGCACCGCCCGGCGCAGGACCGTGGCGCTGCGCCGTACCTCGATCATCGGCTGGACGGTCGGCCGGTCGCCCTTCCAGCGCCGGGCGGGCCTGATCACCCTGGCGGCGACGACGGCGGCGGGCGGAGGGTCGTACAAGGTCGTGGACGTCTCCGTCGCGGAGGGCCTGGCCTTCGCGGAGGAGTCCCTCCCCGGTCTGCTGGCGCCGTTCGTCCGCTGACACCGCCGACGTCGGATATACCCCCCCTGGGTTGCCTTCCGTGATCTCCTATGGCATCCTGGGACTGTTGATATACCCCATAGGGGTATTCGGAGAGGGGGAGAGATGAACGGCGCGACCAAGGTGGGGGCGTACGTGCTCGGGCTGGCCGCCGTCTTCGGCGGCGCGTTCGGCGTCGGAAAGCTCGCCGGGCCGGTCGGGGAGACCGGCGGTGCGCCGGCCGGGCACGTGGCGGCCGGAGCCTCCGGCGGCGCGGGCCACGCGGGCGACGCGCACGCGGGAGCGGAGAAGCAGGACGGATCCACCGGGACCGCCGGGGCGGCCGGGCTGCCCGGCGGGCTCCAGGTGTCGGCGGGCGGATACACGCTGGTGCCGAGGACCGACGTGGTCGAGCCGGGCGAGAAGACGGACTTCCGCTTCTCGGTGACCGGCCCCGACGGCCGCCCGGTGACCCGGTTCACCCCGCAGCACGAGAAGGAGCTGCACTTCATCGTGGTCCGCCGGGACCTGACCGGCTTCCAGCACCTCCACCCCGTCCGGGAGGCCGACGGCACCTGGTCGCTCCCGCTGACCCTCCCCGAACCGGGGGAATACCGTGCGTTCGCCGACTTCGCCCCCGAGGGCGCGGAGGGCATGACGCTCGGCACGGACCTGTCGGCCCCCGGCGACTACCGGCCCGAGCCCCTCGGTGAGCCCGTGCGCACCGCGACCGTGGACGGCTACACGGTCACCCTCGTCGGCGACCTGGTCCCCGGCCGGTCGAGCGGGCTGATGCTCTCGGTGAGCAGGGACGGCGAGCCGGTCACCGACCTGGAGCCCTACCTGGGAGCCTACGGCCACCTCGTCGCGTTGCGCGACGGAGACCTGGCCTACCTGCACGTCCACCCCGGGGGCGAGCCCGGCGACGGGAGGACCGCGGCCGGGCCCGGCATCACCTTCCACGCCGAGGTGCCCAGCGCGGGGGCCTACCGCCTGTTCCTCGACTTCAAGCACGGCGGCGAGGTCCGGACCGCCGAGTTCACCGCGGTCACCGCGGGCACGCCGGCGCCGGCCGGAGACGACGGCGACCGGTCCGGCGGCGGTGCGAAGGAAGGCGAGGCGAAGGACGGCGGCAAGGGCCGGGGCGGGGACGAGGGCGGGAACGCCACCCCGTCGCCCGAGGCGCCGCACGGCGCCGACGGACACGGCCACTGACCGAGGAACACCCCCCGGGGGTCAAGTGTTCTCCGGGATGGGAGGGGCGGCGGACACCCCGATTACCGCCTGCGGCTCCGGGCCGCGCACGATGGATCGACGAGCAAGAGGAGAAGCCATGTCCACGACCACCACCAGGCCGCCCGCCGGCGGCGGCGAGATCGAGCTCGCCATCGGCGGTATGACGTGCGCCTCCTGCGCGAACCGGATCGAGCGCAAGCTCAACAAGCTGGACGGCGTGAGCGCCACGGTCAACTACGCCACCGAGAAGGCGAAGGTCGTCTACGCCGGGAGCGTCAGCCCCGAGGACCTGGTCGCCGAGGTGGAGAAGGCCGGTTACACCGCCGAGCTGCCCGCCGTACGGGAGGAGCCGGGGGAGGGGGAGCGCGACGAGCTCGCGCCGCTCCGCCAGCGGCTGGTCATCTCGGCCGTGCTCTCCGTCCCGGTCGTCGCGACGGCGATGGTCCCGGCGCTGCAGTTCGACAACTGGCAGTGGCTCTCGCTGGCGCTGGCCGGACCCGTCGTGCTCTACGGCGGCTGGCCGTTCCACCGGGCGGCCTGGACCAACCTGCGCCACGGTACGGCGACCATGGACACCCTCGTCTCCCTCGGCACGCTCGCCGCCTTCGGCTGGTCGCTCTGGGCCCTGTTCTTCGGCACGGCCGGCATGCCGGGCATGCGGCACGGCTTCGAGTTCACCCTGGCCAGGGGCGACGGGTCGGGCAACATCTACTTCGAGGCCGCCGCCGGAGTGATCGCCTTCATCCTGGCCGGCCGCTACTTCGAGGCCCGCTCCAAGCGGCGGGCGGGCGCCGCGCTCCACGCGCTGCTGGAGATGGGCGCCAAGGAGGTCACGCTCGCCTCGGGCGAGCGAGTCCCGGCCGAGCGGCTGGCGGTCGGCGACCTCTTCCTGGTACGGCCCGGCGAGAAGATCGCCACCGACGGCGTGGTCGAGGAGGGCTCCTCGGCGGTGGACGCCTCGATGCTGACCGGCGAGCCGGTGCCGGTGGAGGTCCGCCCCGGCGACGCCGTGGTCGGCGCGACCGTGAACGCCGGCGGACGGCTCGTGGTCCGGGCCACCCGGGTCGGCTCCGAGACCCAGCTCGCCCGGATGGCGCGGCTGGTGGAGGACGCGCAGAACGGCAAGGCGCAGGTGCAGCGGCTGGCCGACCGGATCTCCGGGGTCTTCGTGCCGATCGTGATCGCCCTCTCGCTGGCCACCCTGGGCTTCTGGCTGGGCACCGGCACCGGCACGGCCGCCGCCTTCACCGCCGCGGTCGCGGTGCTCATCATCGCCTGCCCGTGCGCGCTGGGCCTGGCCACCCCGACCGCGCTGATGGTCGGCACCGGCCGGGGCGCCCAGCTCGGCATCCTGATCAAGGGCCCCGAGGTGCTGGAGTCCACCCGGCGGATCGACACCGTCGTCCTGGACAAGACCGGCACCGTGACCACGGGGAAGATGACCCTGTCCGGCGTCCTCACCGCGGAGGGGGAGAGCCGCGAGGAGGTCCTGCGGCTGGCCGGCGCCCTGGAGTCCGCCTCGGAGCACCCGATCGCCCAGGCGATCGCCCGCGCCGCGGAGTCCACCGCGAAGGTCGAGGACTTCGCCAACATCGAGGGCCTGGGCGTGCAGGGCGTCGTGGACGGCCACGCCGTGCTCGTCGGCCGCCCGCAGCTGCTGGCCGAGTGGTCCCAGCACCTGCCCGCCGACCTGGCGCGGCGGATGGAGGAGGCGCAGGAGCGGGGCGAGACCGCGGTCGCGGTCGGCTGGGACGGGCGGGCCCGCGCGGTGCTCACCGTCGCCGACGCGGTCAAGCCCACCTCGGCCGAGGCGGTCGCCGCCCTGCGCGGGCTGGGCCTGCGCCCGGTCCTGCTCACCGGCGACCACGGGACGGCGGCCCGCCGGGTCGCCGCCGAGGTCGGCATCGACGAGGTGATCGCCGAGGTGCTCCCCGCCGACAAGGTGGACGTGGTCAAGCGGCTCCAGGCCGAGGGCCGCACGGTCGCCATGGTCGGCGACGGCGTCAACGACGCCGCGGCGCTGGCCCAGGCCGACCTCGGCATGGCGATGGGCACCGGCACCGACGTGGCGATCGAGGCCTCCGACCTGACCCTGGTCCGGGGCGACCTGCGGGTGGCCGCGGACGCGATCCGCCTGTCGCGCCGGACCCTGGCCACGATCAAGGGCAACCTGTTCTGGGCCTTCGCCTACAACGTGGCCGCGCTGCCGCTGGCCGCGCTCGGCCTGCTCACCCCGATGATCGCCGGTGCCGCGATGGCGTTCTCCTCGGTCTTCGTGGTCAGCAACAGCCTCCGCCTGCGCCGCTTCCGCTGAGCCCGCTCCGGCGCCCCGGATCCTTCACGGGATCCGGGGCGTCGCCGTACGGGAGGCCAGGCGGTGCAGGGCGACGATGCCGTGATCCGGAGGCGGGTCACCAGATGATCGAGGTGACTTTATCGCCTTTTCGGTAGGGCTGATGCTACCGTCGGTAGCATGAGTGGTGGAACCAAGAAATTCAGCGTCACGATCCCCGAGCACCTCGCCGAGACCGTGCAGGAACGGATCGGCAAGGGCAGTTTCTCGGCTTACGTCTCCGAGGCGCTCATGCGGCAGGTCGAGCGGGACGACCTGAGTGAGCTCATCGCCGCGGCCGAAACCCAGCACGGTCCCGTGGATCCCGCCAGAGTCGAGGCCAAGGGCGCTCTCCTGCAGACGGATCCCGGTGCGCGGGATGACGACCGCACCTCGGCCGCGTGATGCCGGGATCGCTCGTCCTCGACTGCGAGGGCCTGTCCAAGGCGATCATTCAGGACGTGGAGATGACCGAGTGGCTGGTGGCGGCCAAGACGAAGGACGTCCGTGTCATCGTCAGCGCCGCCAGCCTCGTTGAGGTGTCGCACCCCCGGCTGAACCGCGCTCGCTACGAATGGACCGTCTCCAGGTTGATCGTCGAGCCTGTCACCAGGGAGATCGCACGTGAGGCGTCCCGTCTGCTCGCCTCCGCCGGCCTGCACGGGCACAAGTACGCCATTGACGCGATGGTGTGCGCCACCGCGCTCCGGTCGCCCGGGCCGGTGACCGTGCTGACCTCCGACGTCGAGGACATCACGGTCATCGGGCAGAAGCGCCTGCGCGTCGTAGGGATCTGAGGCGGCCGGGCAGCGGCATCACGGCGACGCCGCGGCGTCACGGCAGTGCGCCGGTCTCCTCGGGGAGTCGGGACGTCGCCGTACGGGAGGTCAAGCGGTGCAGGGCGACGAGGACGTAGCCCAGGACGGCGAAGCCGGCCGTGAGGAAGACCGCCTGGAGCGCGACGCCGTCGTAGCCGAGCCGGTCCACGTCGAGGAAGGGGTACGGGTAGCGTCGCTCGGTGCCCGGCGCGAGCAGGGCGCCGCGGGTCAGCGCGAAGACGAGGTAGGCGGCCGGGTAGGCCAGCCACACGAGCGGCTTGGTCCACCTGGGGCGCAGGGCGCGGTCGAAGAGCAGCCAGTCGGCGAAGGCCATGATCGGTGTCACGTAGTGCAGCAGCAGGTTGCCCATGTCCTGGACGTCGTTCCCCCGGCCGTCGGGGAGCAGCCCCAGGGGGCTCGCGCCGTGGGTCAGGATGAAGTGGGCGACCAGGCCGGTGATGGAGATGAACAGGGTCACCGCGCCCTTGAGGAACGCCGACGGCACACCCCGGCCCGACAGCTGCCAGACGTGGTAGGCCACCAGCATGATGTTGCTCTGCACGGTGAAGTAGACCGGCGGGTTGAGCGGATCGGACGCCGCCAGCCAGGTGCAGAGCAGTCCCGCCAGACCCGCGGCGACCAGCACGATCCGGTAGGTCTTCGTCCCGTTCACCAGCACACCATACTGGTAGGTAGTGGGCTTATTGGACGGAAAGGGCATCAACCGCCTTATCTCGCGTGACCGGACACCCGGCATCCGCGCGGCGGACGTGCGGGAGGGCCCGGCGATGTCACGGGCCCCGCGGTTTCAGCGGGTATCACGGTCCGGAAGACGCCGGGGTCCGCAGGGCGGCGGGGTCCGGAAGACGCCGGGGTCCGCAGGGTGGCGAGGCACGGGAGGGGGCGAGATTCACAAGGCGGCGAGGTGCGGGACGGTCAGGCGCACCGGGACGCCCGGGACGGGTGCGGCGCCGGTCCGGTCGACCCAGCAGAAGTCCACCCCCGCCTCCCGCGCGCAGCCGCCGTCGCTCACCGGGGAGTCGCCGACCATCAGAGCCTCGTCGGGCTTGGCCTCCAGCAGGGAGAGCGCGTGGTGCAGCAGCGCGCCGTCGGGTTTGCGCAGGCCCACCTCGGGCGCGATCACCACGTGCTCGAAGAACCGGTCGATCCGGGTACGGCGGAGCTTGACCCGCTGGACGCGGGCGATGCCGTCGGTCACCAGCGCCAGCCGGAAGCGCCGCGACAGTCGGCGCAGGGCACCGTACGCCTCCGGGAACAGCACGGTCCCGCGGCCGAGGGCCTCCTCGAACGCGGCGGCCACCCCGGGACCGGCGCCCAGCCGGGCCCAGCGCTCCAGGCGCAGCTCGGACAGGTCCATCCGGCGCTCGCGGTAGGCGGCCCAGAGGGGCTGGTTGGCCGCGTGGAAGGCACGCAGGAACGCCGGCAGGTCCCGCAGGTCCGGCAGGTCGCCCGGACGTGAGGGGCCGTCTGAACTGCACGGCCCGTCCGCGTCGTGCGGACCGTTCCGACTGGCCGGGCCGCTCGGATCGGCCGGGCCGCCGCGGAAGAAGCGGCGGTGGACCTCACGGAGTGCGCAGTCCTCCGTCCGGGCGTAGTCGACCACGGTCCCGTCCAGATCGACCAGCAGGACCTGGTAACGCCTCTCCCTCGCCGAGCCCATCGCGCTCCGAACGCCCGAGGATCTCCTCGACCGCCGCCGCGTCGGCGACATAGATGTGAGGAACGTCGACGAAGACCCTCATTGACCCACGACCCACCCCGAGGTCGTCGGCGACCTCGTTCTGGATACTACGCAGGGGCACGTAGTTCAGGTAGCAGGTGAGCGCGTTCTGCGACCGGAACGTCGCGGTCATCGCCAGCCGCCCCTCCCGGATCCGGAAGGCCAGGCTGGTCAGGCAGGGCACGGCGTCCGGCCGCTCGCCCGGCACGGTCAGCGAGATCCACCCGCTCTTGCTGTACGGCCGCGCGCGCAGCAGCCCGGTGACCCAGCCGAGCTGGTCCACGCCCTGCAGGCCGCGGATCCTGCCGCCGTAGCTGTACTTGAACGGCGGCACCACCGTGACCTCGCTGAACTTGCTGGAGTACAGGGTGATCTTCCCGGGGTCGCCGTGCGACCTCAGGACCGGGTCGTCCCAGCCGAGCTCGGCGATCTCGAACAGCACGGCCGGTGCTTCGATGATCGGGCCCCGGTCGTCCTCGGCGGGCCCGCCCTCGTTCCATACGTGGCGCATCAGCCACAGCCAGGTCTCCCCACAAGACGCGAATCGGAGGAGGTCTGCCATCAGGTCTCCACGTTGGGGAAATGGAAGGGGTTCTGCGGGAGCCGGCGCTGGCGGGAGACGTTGGAGCGCACGTAGTAGACGAGGTAGTGGACCAGCGCGAGCAGCATGATGATCAGCACCAGCAGGGTCGGGGTGGGTTCGGCCCCGGCCAGGCCGAGTGCGCCGACCGCGATGTAGGCGGAGTTGACCAGGGCCAGCATCATAACGTTGATGCCCGGCCAGGCCAGGGGGGCGTAGGTCTCCGGGTAGCGCGGGTCGACCGGCAGGTTGGGGGACCAGCCGAGGCCGGAGAAGTGGTCCTTCAGCTGCACGACGTACAGCAGCCGGAAGTTGTTGATCGCCCGTGCGGTGCGCATGTGGGCGTTCACCGCCTCGATCAGCCGGAGGAAGGGCACCACGCTCAGCAGCCCGAAGGCGGTGACGGTCGCGAACAGATACCACGGCACGGTGGCCCAGGAGGTGAGCGCGAGCGGGTTGACGACCTTCGCGCTCGCGAGCGCCACCGCCGCGGCGAAGGGCGCGGAGAGCAGGCTCATGGAGAGCCGGGTCATCTTGATGCGTTCGTCTTTCGCCGCCAGGTAGACGTGATAAGTCCCGGTGAAATCCACCGAGACGAGCTGGAGGAAGTCCTTGGCGTCCACGGGCAGCTCGTCGAGGCTCTGGGGCAGGGATTCCGCGCTCATGCGCGGCAGCATCTTGCGCATCGGGACCTCGGCTTCAAGCGCAGTGAACAGACCCGGTAAGGAAATTTTGACGCACTTGTCAGCTGGGTGCGCGCCTTTTACCTATTTATCTCCAATAACTTTGCCAAGGTCACCGGCTTGCGGCGGGAATTATGGAGAACCGGTCTGGCCGGGGCCTCTCGGACGGGCGCATCCGTCATGGACCGCATCCGGCCGGGAAGGATAAGGCGCATGATCCGCCTGCCCGCCGTCGACTGGACCGTCGCCGTGCCCCTGTTCGCCGTCGTGACCCTGGCCTTCACCTGGGGCCGGGGTCTGTCGGTCCTCGGGGCGGTGGTCACCGGGGTCTTCCTGGCGGGCGGGGTGCTGGCGGCCGTGCACCACGCCGAAGTGATCGCGCACCGGGTGGGGGAGCCGTTCGGCTCGCTCATCCTGGCGGTGGCGGTGACGGTGATCGAGGTTGCGCTGATCGTCAGCCTGATGGCGTCCGGCGGCCCGGAGGCGTCCTCCCTGGCCCGGGACACCGTCTTCGCCGCGGTGATGATCACCTGCAACGGCATCGTCGGCCTGTCGCTGCTGGTCGCGGCGGTGCGCCGGAAGGTGGCGGTGTTCAACGCCGAGGGCACGGGCGGCGCGCTCGCCACCGTGGCGACGCTCGCCGCGCTGAGCCTGGTGCTGCCGAGGTTCACCACGAGCACGCCGGGACCGGTCTTCTCGGCGCCACAGCTGGGCTTCGCCGCGGTGGCCTCGCTCGGGCTGTACGGATTGTTCGTGGTCACGCAGACGATCCGGCACCGCGACTACTTCCTGCCGGTCGCGGCCGACGGCTCGCTCATCGCCGACGACCAGCACGCCGCCCCGCCCACGACCCGGCAGGCCGTGGCGAGTCTCGGCCTGCTGATGGTCGCCCTCGTCGCCGTCGTCGGGCTGGCGAAGGTGGAGTCCCCGGTGATCGAGTCGGCGGTCACGGCCGCGCGGTTGCCGCAGGCGGTGGTGGGCGTCGTGATCGCGCTGCTGGTGCTGCTGCCCGAGACCATCGCCGCGGTGCGGGCCGCCCGCAGGGACCGGGTCCAGATCAGCCTCAACCTCGCGCTGGGCTCGGCGATGGCCAGCATCGGGCTGACCATCCCGACCATCGCCGTCGCGTCGTTCTGGCTCGACGGGCCGCTGCTGCTCGGTCTCGACGCCACGCACATGGTCCTGCTGGGCCTCACGGTCGCGGTGGGGACCCTCACCGTGGTCCCCGGACGGGCGACCCTGCTGCAGGGCGGGGTCCACCTCGCCCTGCTCGCCTGCTACCTGTTCCTCGCCGTCAGTCCGTGACCCGGCACCGTCGGCCTGTGCCCGGTGCCGTCGCGGTAGAAGGCCAGGGCCTGGTCCTGGTCGTGGACCTGGACGAAGGTGTGGGAGAGCTTGAGATCCATGCCCGCAACGCTACTCAACCGGTGCGGCCGGAGGCGATCGGTCGCGTGACGGCCTTTCGGGCGGCGGACCGGCCGCGAGCGAGCGGTGGTCAGGCCGGGGGAGGGGCGGTGCTGTCCCGCACGACCAGTTCGGTGGGGAGCAGGACGCGCTGCGGCGTGGCGGGTTCGCCGGTCCGGGCCGCAGCGATCGCCGCGGTGAGCGCGGCGGCCGCGGCCCGGCCCTTCGCCTCGACGTCCTGGCGCACGGTGGTCAGCGCCGGCCGGACCTGGACGGCCAGCGGGTTGTCGTCGAAGCCGGCCACCGAGAGCTCCTCCGGGACGCGGATGCCCAGGTCGGCGGCGACCTGGAGGACGCCGTAGGCGACCGCGTCGGAGAAGCAGAGGATCGCGGTGGGACGGTCCGGGCGGTCCAGCAGCAGCCGGGCGCCCGCCTTCGCCTGCTCCAGGGTGATCCCGGTCTGCCGGGCGATCAGCGGCCTGACGCCCGCGGCGTCGAGCGCGTCGAGCCAGCCGAGCAGCCGCTGCTTCGACGCATGCCCGTCGATCGCGACGTCCTCGGGGGTGACGATCCCGTGCGGACCGTGCAGACCGGACATCAGCAGCCCGATCTCCCGGTGTCCCAGGTCGACGAGGTGCCGGGCGGCGGCACGGGCGCCGGACCGGTCGTCCACGTTGACGCTGGAGATGCCGTCGACGGGATCCTGGTCGACGTAGACCAGGGGCAGCCGGCGGCGGAAGAGGTATTCGACCGCCGCCGACGTCGGATCGCAGGAGTAGACCAGCGCGCCGTCCATCGCGACGTCCCGAGCCGGGATGACGTCGCCGCGGTCGGACGAGGTCAGCAGGGTGATGGCCAGTCCGGTCGGCCCGAGCTCCTCGGCGATCGCGCCGAGGAAGCCGGTGGCGACCAGGTCGGTGAAGGCGAAGCGCAGCGACGAGGTCAGCAGGACCCCGACGGCTCCGGTGGTGCCCTTGGCCAGGGCCCGCGCCGCCGGGTCCGGACCGACGTAACCGAGTTCCCGCGCGGCGGCGAGGATCCGCTCGCGGAGCACGGCGGAGAGCTGGTCCGGCTTGGAGAACGCGTTCGACACCGTCATCCGGCTCACGCCGAGGTGGTCGGCGATCGTCTGCAACGTCACCCGTGGCGCCATGTCACCGCCGATTCAGCCCGATCGGTTGCCGTTCGCCACCGGCGGCCGCGAGCGCGACCGCCGGCCGGGACCGGCGCCGGCCGCGGTGCGGGGCGCCGGTGGCCATTGACATCGCCAGGCTAACAGGCGGGGAGGCGGGTCAGGTCGGCGCGATCACCCGGGCGGCGTGGATCAGACCGTCGGCCAGGGCCTTGCGGACCCTCCGGACGCGCCGCGGGCGCTCGACGTGCGGGACGACCGGCGCACCGGGAAGGGCGCTGGCGTACTCGTGGGTGACGCCGTTGACGGCGAGGACGAAGGCGGCGGGCATCTCCACGGTGGTTCCCCTCTTCTCCCGATTTCTCTATACCGGTAAAGTAAGCGCTTCTTCTGTACCGGTCAAGAGATTTTCTGTAGCGGTACAGAATCCACTGCGGCCGCCCGTCGCCTCCTGGGCGTCGCCGGCCTCGTTGTGGTGGAACCGCGGCGCTGAGAGGATCTTCGCCATGCCTGTCTTCTCCGCATATGACGGAACCGATCTCGCCTACCACGTGTTCGGAGAGGGCACCCCGGTGGTCTGCCTGCCGGGCGGCCCGATGCAGGACTCCGCCTACCTCGGCGAGCTCGGCGGCCTGTCCGCGCACCGCCGGCTGATCATGGTGGATCCTCGGGGCACCGGCCTGTCCGCGACGCCGGAGGACGCCGCCTCCTACCGATGCGACCGGCTGGTCGGCGACGTCGAGGCCCTGCGCGCGCACCTCGGCCTCGACCGGCTGGACCTGCTCGCGCACTCCGCCGGCGCGAACCTCGCGGTGCTCTACGCCGCCCGGCACCCCGAACGCGTCGGCAGGCTCGCTCTGATCACTCCGAGCACCTTCGCCGTGGGCATCGCCGCCACCGGGGAGTCGCGGCTCGAGGTCGCGCGGCTCCGCGGGGACGAGCCCTGGTTCGGGCCCGCCTTCGCGGCCCTTGAGGCCGTCATGGCCGGGGACGCCACCGAAGCGGACCGCAAAGCGATCGATCCCTTCTTCCACGGGCGGTGGGACGCGGCGGCGCAGGCCCACCAGGCGGCCCAGGACGGCCGCCGGAACAGGGAGGCGGCGGCGGTCTTCGGCGCCGAGGGCGCGTACGACCCGGACGCCACACGCACGGCGCTCGCCGCGTTCGGCGCGCCGGTGCTGCTGCTCGCCGGAGAGGTCGACCTGAACACGCCTCCAGGGGTCGCGGCCGAGTTCGCCGGGCTGTTCCCGGACGCCGAGTTCGTCGTGCAACCGGAGGCGGGCCACTTCCCGTGGCTCGACGACGCCGGCCGGTTCGTGGCGACGGTCGCGAGGTTCCTGGGGTGAACGCCCGCCGGCGCCGGGCGGGTGGCCGGGATCGGTGACCCGGCTGCCCGGTCCGGGCGGCGCCGGTCGGCCGATGGGTGACATCGGCTGCCCGGCCCGGGTGGCATCGGGTGACCCCGACCGCCCGATAGGGGGACTCGGGCCGCCCGATAGGGGGACTCGGGCCGCCCGATCGGAGGACTCGGGCCGGCCGGTCCGGGTGGCGCCTTCGCGGAAAAACGGGTGGACACGGTCGTTAGCGTGTCGGGTATGGCCATCGTCGATGTCGATCGGTTCGTCGCCGACGGGTTCGTCAAGCTGGAGGCGGCCGCTCCCCGCGAGGTCGCCGACGCCGCCCGGGCGCTGCTGTGGCAGCAGATCGGCCTGTCGCCGCACGACCCCACCGGCTGGAAAGAGCCGGTGGTGTGGGCCTCGGACCTCACCGGCGAAGGGCCTTTCGGGGAGATCATGGGCAGTGCGCGGCTCGCCGGGGCACTGGACGAGATCTGCGGGCCGGGTGGCTGGGGGCCTCGCGGCGCGCTCGGCATGGTGCCGGTGCGGTTCCCGCGTCTGGATCCCGCCGACGACCGGGGATGGCACATCGACGCCAACGCCGCCCAGCCGGACGGCACCTACCTGTGCAGCGGGAGGCCGGAGACGATGCTGCTGCTGACCCTGCTGTCGGACGTCGGTCCCGACGACGCGCCGACCCGCATCCGCGTCGGGTCGCACCGGGACGCGGCCGCGGTGCTGGCCAGCCGCGTGCTCGACCCGTTCGAGGCCGGGCCGCTGGTGGACGCGGCCAGTTCCCACCGCCCGCCGGCCTACGCGACGGGCCGGCCGGGCGACATGTACCTGGTGCATCCCTTCACCGTCCACGCCGCCGACGAGCACCGGGGCGACGAGCCGAGGTTCATGGCCCAGGCGCCCGTCTTCCTGGCCGAGCCGGTGTCCCCGGAGGGGAGCAGCGCACTGGCCCGGGCCATCTCCGATGATGTCTGAAACCGGGCCGTCGCGGACGGTGCCTGAACCGGGCCTCCGTGCGCGGTACGGATGACGCGGGTCGACATGACCGGGTGCAGCCCCTCCTCGCGTGACGGGTGCCGGGCGCCTGCCGTTCCTCCGCGGGGGTCCCGCGTGGCCTTGGACCGATGGATCGGAGACCGGAGCGGAATGACCTGCCACCTCGTCGCACTCTGTGTCGACGCGCACGATCCACTCCGTCTCGCGCGGTTCTGGGCCCGTCTCCTGGGCTGGAAGACGGCGGGCGGCCTCCGGGACGGCGTCGCGCTCCTGCCGGTCGACGACACCGGGTTCCGGATCCGGTTCCTGCCGACCCGGGAGCGGAAGGCCGGCCAGAACCGGATGCACTTCGACCTGACGAGCACGTCCCCGGAGGACCAGCGGCGGACGGTGGCGAGGTCGCTCGGGCTCGGCGCCAGGCACATCGACATCGGCCAGCGTCCGGAGGAGGGGCACGTCGTGCTCGCGGACCCCGAAGGCAACGAGTTCTGCGTCATCGGGCCGGGCAACGCCTTCCTCGCCGACTGCGGATTCGTCGGAGCGCTCGCGTGCGACGGTTCGCAGGAGGTCGGATACTTCTGGAGCGAGGCGCTGGGCTGGCCGTTGGTCTGGGACCAGGACCAGGAGACCGCGATCCGCTCGCCGTACGGCGGTCCGAAGATCACTTGGGGCGGTCCGCCGCTGATGCCGAAGACCGGGAAGAACCGGCTGCACTTCGACCTCGCTCCACCCGCCGGCGGCGACCGGGAAACGGAGGTCGACCGTCTCGTCGCCCTGGGGGCGACGCGCGCCGGCACCGGTCGGGGCGGGACCGACCGGGTGGTCATGGCCGATCCCGACGGCAACGAGTTCTGCGTGCTGACCCCGCGATAGCGGGAACGACCCTCGGTCCGTCCGGCCCGTCCCGGATCCGGACGGGGCGCCGCGGCGGAGCAGGGCACCGGAGCCGGCGAAACCGGCGGGCCCGGGGGCGAAACCGGTGTGAAGCCGTGACGAAGCCGATGGCGTGGAGGCTCTCCTCGGACGCCGGGAGATACCCGGCGGAGAGAGGAGACGCGTCATGGCGGACCCCAGCGCCGTCCGGGCCGACGACCTGGTCAAGGGCCTCAGCGCCGTCCGGGCCGACGGCCTGGTCAAGGTCTTCGGAGACGTCCGGGCCGTGGACGGAGTCGACCTCCACGTACGGCAGGGCGAGATCTTCGGGGTCCTGGGCCCCAACGGAGCGGGCAAGACCACCACGCTCCGGATGCTCGCCACCCTGCTGCCGATCGACGGCGGCCGCGCGGAGATCTTCGGCGTCGACGTCCGGCGGGACCCCCACCGCATCCGTCAGCTGGTGGGCGTCACCGGCCAGTACGCCTCGGTGGACGAGGACCTGACCGCCCGGGAGAACCTCTGGCTGTTCGCCCGCCTGCAGGGCCTGGCCGGTGCCCGGGCCAGGACGGTCGCCGGCGACCTGCTCGAACGCTTCGGCCTGCAGGAGGCGGCCGACCGTCCCCTGTCCCAGTTCAGCGGCGGCATGCGCCGCCGCCTGGACCTCGCGTCGAGCCTGATCACCCGCCCACCCCTGATCTTCCTGGACGAGCCCACGACAGGTCTCGACCCGAGGACCCGGGGCCAGATGTGGGACACCATCCGCGAGCTGGTCACCGACGGCTCCACCATCCTCCTCACCACCCAGTACCTGGACGAGGCCGACCAGCTGGCCGACCGCGTGGCCGTGATCGACCGGGGCCGGAAGGTCGCCGAGGACACCCCCGACGCCCTGAAGACCCAGGTCGGCGACTCGACCCTGCAGCTCCGCCTCGCGGACGGCTCCGACACCGCCCTGGCCGCGGACGTCGTCCGGCGGCTGCTGGGCGAGGACCCGGTCCTGACCCCGGAGTCAGGACGCATGAACGTCCCCCTCCCCGACCCGGACCGGGCCGCGGACGTCCTGATCGGCCTGCGGGAGGCGGGCCTCGGCATCTCCTCGGTCAGCGTGGCCAAGCCGACGCTGGACGAGGTCTTCCTGGCGCTGACCGGCCACGGCGCCGACGACGAACCCGGGACGGACGACGGATCCCGGACGGACGACGAATCCCGGATGGAGGCGGCCCGATGACCACCCCGAGCACTGTGACCCCGACGAGCCCGGTGAGCCCGGTGACCCCGGCCGCCCCCGCCCCCCGGCGCATCGACCCGTCCGCCGCGGTCACCGGCACCACGCCCCACAACTCGTTCCGGGAGACCTGGGTCCAGACCATGGCGATGGCGTGGCGCGCCCTGAAGAAGATGCGCCGCAAGCCCGAGCAGTTCTTCGACGTCCTCATCCAGCCCCTGCTGTTCACCGCGATGTTCGCGTTCATCTTCGGCGGCGCGATCTCCGGCAGCGTGGCGGACTACCTCCCGGTGCTGATCCCCGGCATCCTCGCCCAGACGGCCCTCACCGTCTGCATGGCGACGGGCGTGCAGTTGCGCGAGGACATGGACAAGGGGGTCTTCGACCGGTTCAAGTCCCTGCCGATCGCCCGGATCGCCCCCCTGGCCGGCCCGATGGTCGCCGACCTGATCCGGTACGGCATCGCGTCGGTGCTGACCCTCGTCACCGGCCTGGCCATCGGCTACCGCCCCGGCGGCGGCGTGCTCGGCTGCGTCGGCGGCGTCGCCCTCACCGTGTTCGCGGGCTGGTCGCTGGCATGGATCTTCACCTGGCTGGGCACGGTGGCGCGCTCGGCGCAGAGCGTCCAGGGCATCTCGATGATGATCATGTTCCCGCTCACCTTCCTGTCCAACGCCTTCGTCCCCGCCGAGACGCTGCCCGGCTGGCTGCAGGCGTTCGTTAAGGTCAACCCGGTCTCGCACGTCGTCTCCGCGGTGCGCGACCTGTTCAACGACGGCGCCGTGACGGCCGAGGTCGGCTGGGCGGTCATCGGCTGCGTGGTCGTCATCGCGGTCTTCGCCCCGCTGGCGGTCCGCTCGTACTCCCGCAAGATGTGACCGCGGGCCGCGGACGGCGTCAGAGCACCCGCTCCAGGACGGCGCGGGCCTCGGCCAGCAGGTCGGGGCCGCGCCGCTCGCCGTACTCGGCCTCGATCCGGGACATGACGCCGGGGGCGAGGCGCTCGGCGTGCGCGGACAGCACCGGCCACTGCATCGTCGGGGTGAACCGGTTGTAGGCGAACCGGTCGGCGAGTACCAGCAGCCGGACCGCGTCCCCGGCGGGCACCGCCTCCTTCAGCAGGCCCCAGACGCCCAGCCCGGCGAGCACCATCCCCACCACCGGGTAGTCCCTGAACGTGTGGTCCGGGCCGAGCACGATCAGGACCTTGGTCCGCAGCGACTCGAACAGGTCCGCGCCGTCGTCGCCGTCGCCGTACTGCGCGAACGCCGAGATCGCGAAGGCCTCGCCCACGACGGCCCAGGGGGTGAAACCGTTCGGGGCGTGCGGGACGCGCAGGTCCCGGAGCAGCTCGGCGGCCTCGCGGTGCAGTCGCAGCCCTTCGGTGATGTCGCCGTCGACGAGGGCCAGCTGGGCTCTGGCCACGGCGACCGACAGGACCTCGCCGTGGGTGCTGCGGGAGGCGAGCGCCTCCAGGTCGTCGATCATCCGCGCGGCCTCGTCGCGGCGGCCCTCGGCGAGCGCCGCCATGGCGAGGGCGGCGCGGATCTGGACGGCGTCCTCCACCGCGCCGAGGCGTTCGAGCACCGGGAGCGCCTCGGCGGCGTGCCGGGCGGCGGGGACGAAGTCGCCGGAGTTCGCGTGCAGGCCGGCCAGCTGGGTGTGCAGGGCCGCCCGGCTCCAGGGACCGCCGTCCTCATCGGTGAGTTCGAGGGCGGCCCGGGTCGCTTCGATCGCGCCGGCCGGGTCACCGGCGTTCTCCCGGCCGTGGCTCAGGAAGTGCAGCGCGATCCCGCGGACCAGAGGGTCGGGATCGCAGGTCAGCCCTTCGATACCCGCACCGGGGTCCGCCATCATGGTGAGCATCACCGTCACCAGCGCCCGGACGGCCGGATTCGCCGAGTCGGCGCCCAGCCCGGACAGCATCCGCGCGAGCGTCTCGGCCTCCTCGAAGGAGAAGACGACGGTGTTGAACAGCGCGATGCTCAGGACCACCCGGGTCCGGTCGAGGAGCCGGGGCGGCGGTGTCCAGCCGGTCAGGGCGGCGGCGACGGCCGGGGTGAGGACGATGCTGCGCGGATGGTCCCCGCGGATCGTCCAGTAGCCGCCCAGTGCGGCGAACAGCACCACCACCGCTTCCGGATCGGAATCGGCGAGGGCCTCACGCAGGACGTCGCCGAGGTTCGTCTCCTCCGCCCGCAGCCGGTCCATCGCGTCGATCTGCTCCGGCGAGTACAGCCGGACGCCGTGCCGGTCGGCGTAGCCGACGGCCCACGCGCGCACGGCGGCCCGCGCCCCGTCGGCCTCACCGGCCTCCTCCAGCCGCATCCGGCCGAACTCGCGCACCGTCTCCAGCATGCGGTACCGGACGCCGTCGGCCGTCTCCACGACGGTGAGCAGGGACTGCTCCACGAGCTCGGTGACGTCGCCGAGAGCGCCGTCGCCGAGCACCTCCTCCGCCGCGTCGAGGGCGAAGCCGTCCGGGAAGGCCGAGAGGCGGCGCAGGGCCCGGCGCTCCCGCTCGCCGAGCAGGTTCCAGGACCAGTCGATCACCGCCAGCAGCGTCTGGTGCCGCGAGGGGGCGCTCCGGTCACCGCCGCGCAGCAGCGCGAACCTGTCCTCCAGCCGGCGGGCGATCTCCGCCGGTGACATCACCCGCACCTTCGCGGCGGCCAGTTCGATCGCGAGCGGCAGGCCGTCCAGGCGCGTCACGACGGCGCGCACGTCGTCCTCGCCGAGGCGCACGCCGGGCCGGGCCGCGGTCGCGCGGTCGCCGAACAGCTCGACGGCGTCACCGGTCCCCAGCTGGGGGAGCGGATAGACGCGCTCGGCGGCGATCGCCAGCGGTGCCCGGGTCGTGGTGAGGACGCGCAGTTCCCGCGTGGTCGCGGCCAGATAGGCGACCAGGTCGGCGACCGCCTCCACCAGGTGCTCGCAGTTGTCGAGCACCAGCAGGGCGGGGGCCAGGTCGAGCTGCCGGGCGATCCGGGCGCGGACGTCGGAGAGCTGCCGCGGGGTGAGCGCGCGGCGTCCGGTCACCGAGTCGCGGACGCCGAGCGCCGACCCGACCTCGCCGACCAGGTCCTCGGGCGCGGTCACGCCGACCAGCTCGACGAGGTGCACCACGGGCTGCGGTGCCTCGCGGGCGACGGCATGGGCGAGGCGGGTCTTGCCGAGCCCGCCCGGGCCGAGGATCGAGACCACCCGGGACGCGCCGAGCAGCGCCCGCACCCGCCGGAGGTCGTCGTCGCGGCCGAGCAGCGGGGTCGTGTCGAACCGCACGCCGGCGCGCACGGGGCTGTCGAGCGCCAGCAGCTCGCGGTGGATCCGCCGCAGCTCCGGCCCGGCGTCGGCGCCGATCCGGTCGCGCAGGTCCGACCGGTAGCGCTCGAAGCGGTCCAGCGCGGCACCCGTCCCGCGCACCGCCGCCTCGCTGCGCAGGAGGTCGGCGAGCAGCCCCTCGTCCTCGGGACGGACTCGCACGGCCTCCTCGAGTCCGGGCAGGGCGGAACCGTGGTCGCCGCCCCGGCTCCGGGCCCGGGCGAGCACGACCCGCGCGGACGCCAGGTCGCGTTCCGCGCGGCGGCGCACCTCGGCCAGCGGGCCGTCCCCCTCGGGGGGCAGCGTTCCGGCGCCCAGCGCGAGCGCCTCCTCCGCCGCCGCGGCCGCCGCGGCCGGATCCTCGGCGAGCAGCGCCCGCGCCCGGCCCGCCAGACCGTGCAGCAGGGCGGCGTCGACCCGGTCGGGCGGCACTCCGAGCCGGTAGCCGCCGCCTTCCGTGACCAGCGCCTCCGGTCCCGCGACCGACCTGGCCCGGGAGACCAGGACCTGCAGCGCCTTCGCCGGATTGGCCGGCTCGTCGTCCCCCCAGACCTCCGCCACGAGCCGGTCCGCGTGCACGGCCCGGCAGGAGAGGGCGAGGGCGGCGAGCAGCGCCTGAGCCCTGTCGCCGACCACCGGCCGCCCCCGCCACCGCACACCGTCGAGCAGGCTCAGGGCGATCGGCATGGCCCAAGTCTAGGCTCCGCCGAGCCGTCCGCCCGGCCCGCGAGCATGCCGGCGTCATGGCGAGGACGATCACCGTCGAACGGCCGGCGGTCGAGCCGCGCCCACGGCGGAACCGGCGTCCGGGCCGCCGGAATCGCACGTGAGCTGGTGCGCGCGCCCGTCAACTTCTGGGCGGGCAAGGCGGACGTGCAGATCGTGCTGACCGTCCCGGGTTCCCCGCTTCTCGAGGTGGAGAAGGAGGGAGCCCGTGTGGCGACGGCGAAGGACAGGGAGGCCGTCGTCGAGAAGATCCTCCAGGTGGTGGACGCCGAGAAGATCCATTACGAGGACAGTGCCTTCGCGACGAAGGTCCGGGCCTCCTACTGCCCTGATCGGCTGTGCGGGTTCGGTCCCGACCCGGCTGATCAGGAGAGCCTCTATGTCAAAAGTGATGATCCCGGTGCGGTCGAGAAGCTGAGCAGCGCACTGGGCGACACGCCGGGCGTGGATTTCGTTTTTCCGGTCCGTCCTGACGTGTTGTGACCGGCACGGGCCGGGGGCCGGGGGGAGAACGGCCGACTGAGCCGCCGGCCCGGAAACCCCTGTTCGCGGCCCGTGACGCATCCCCATGGCGCCACGGAAACCGTCACCGTCACCCTCGGCGCCGACCACGGCCGGGCTCGCCTCCTCGGTGACACCGGTGGAAGCGAGATTTCCGACCGCTCGGCCGGTCCTCGTCACCCTGTGCGCCGGCACGCTGATGGCACGGCGATCCGGCGTTCCGGCGTTCCGGCATGATGATCGGGTGAGTACCGGCAGTGTGAGGATCGGCGACCGGTTCCGGGATCCGCTCGTCCGGGTGGACCGGTTCGCGGACGACGTCCTGGTGCGTTGCCCCGCTTGCGATGGTTGCGCGGTTGTGCTGAGGAATCTCGGTGACCCTGAACACGCGCCGAAGAGCGGCTCCGGGGCGCTGGAGGTCCGTCGGCGGCTCCGGTGCGGGGCATGTGGGTCGTTCAAGGACGAGTTCACCTCGGCGTCCCTGATGGGCGGGCCGGTCGACCCCTTCTTCCGGCTTCCGCTGTGGCTGCAGGCCGACTGCCGCGGCCATGTCCTGTGGGCCTACAACGTTCGGCACCTTGATCTGCTGGAGTCCTACGTCGCGGCCCGGTTGAGGGAACGACGCGCGGTGCCGGGTTCGATGAGCATGCTGGCTCGACTTCCGAAATGGTTGAAGTCGGCCAAGAACCGTGACGAGGCGTTGCGGGCCATGAACAGGATGCGGGCGTCACTTCCCCATTCGTGACGGTCCGGTGACGCACTCGCCCGCCGACCTCCTCGGCGCCCGAGCGCCCCGCCGGAGGCGCCGGATTTCCCGCAAAGGGTGTTCGGAGCAAGCTCACCCTGTGAGGTGGGAGCGGGGTGGTCGAGCCCGGATGTGAAGCCGTTACGGCCATTCGATTCGGATGAGGTAGACCTCGCGTTGTTCGTCCAGCGCGATGTACGTCGCGAGACCCCGTTCGCCGAAGGCGTGGGTGAGCATGTTCGCCTTGGGGTTGGCGGGATTGTACGGTCGCCCGCTCCACGACGCGATCTCCAGGAGGGCGAGAAGTTCCGCGAGCGGGCGCAGGGCTTCCTCGGGGAGTTCGGCGATCTGTTCCTCGGCGATCGGGTCGAGCAGGACGTGGTACACCTACAGCTCGATTCCGCGCTCCGTCAGAACCTCACGCCACGATCTGCCCCGGCGGGATGGTTCACCGACGATGATCTGCTCGGCCCTGGCGTGCATCCGGCGGCGTCCTTCGGGGTCCTTCGCCGAGTCGCACGCGGAGATCCACCAGCGGTGGACGAAGGCGTTCAGCGCGCTGAGATCCAGGCTGACCCGGACTTCATCGAGTACGGCTCTGAGCCCGGCGTCGAATGCTTCGCGGTCTTGAGACGTGACCAGAGCGGCGCGGATGGCACGCAGGTTCTTCTCCGGTGCCGGTGGGATGGAAGCGGGGAAGTCCTGTGGCTGCGCGATCATGTGGCGGCTCCTCTCGCTGGCTATGAGCTTACAGAGGAGAGACGGAGAGACTCCCGGATTCACCGCGCTGGCGGTGGATCTCCGGGGAGGGCTCGCAGGCTCCAGAAACGATCAAGGCCCGGGTCGGGAATGTCTCCCTGACCTGGGCCTCGGTGTGTGGAGCGGGTGACGGGAATCGAACCCGCGCTGTCAGCTTGGGAAGTGCATCGATCATGCCTCGTAGAGCGGCTGAGCTGGGCCTCGGGCGGGTCATGAGTGACCGTGGTTGACCTCTCTTCACCCTGGCTAATGGCCCGCCAATGGCCCGAAGTCACTCGTCCCACTCATCGTGATCAAGCACGAGGTTCGCGGAGCCTGGCGTCAGGTCGCCCCGGGATGCCTCTAGGTGGAAGTGGAAGCTAAGGGGTGTATCGGGTTCGGAAAGCGTCAGAAGGAGTTCGGCTAGAGCACGGAGCGCGATCTTGTCTCCTTCGATCACGACTTCATTCCCGTAGGATCTGACGCTCAACGGATGATCTATAGGCCATGACCTGGTGACTCCAGAGCCCGGAACATAGGCGGGGATGCGGACGGTCACGGGCCTGGTCGCGTCTGGACGATCGCTCATTTGATGAGTGTCTACGTCAATGCACCCTCATGCACCCCACCCGCCTGATCATCCCGTCTGCCGTCGACCCGCCCGCAGGGGAAGCAGGGCGCGGGCCGGGGCGCCAGGTGGAGCGCCCAACTGGACGAACGACCTGGCGCCCCGGCCCGTGGTCTGCTCGGCTTGTCCCGGGTCGACGGCGGACGGGATGATCAGGCCCCTACCCCAGCCACCGACAGGCCGGCGGCGATGAGCACGCCCGGGGTGGTCATCCCGGAGCCGGAGCGCCCCCGCCGGAGGCGTTGTAACGTCGCCGAGTGGATCGCTACCTCTCCGATGTTCCTCCGGGGCTCACTCGCAGGGCACGCAGCTTTGTCCAGGTTCATGGCCTGCGGGTGGATTCCCTGAAGGTTAATCAGTATCGGGACGGTTGGCTGTCCTCGGGTATCCCGGAATCTGAGATCGATTGGGTCGCGGAGTATGCGGCTCGCTGGGGTGGGCTTGTGCTTCCTCCGGCTCCGTATTACGACGGCGGTCCTCGGGTCCTGTGCCCGGATATCCCGGAAAGTTCACCGGCTGAGGGGTGGTGGTTCGAGGCCGGTGTGCAGCGGACCGCGGTGCCTTATTCCTTCATGATCGGCCCTGGTGGTGAGTTCGGCGTTCACGGTTACCGCTGGGTGCCGCTGCACGCGACGGTCGAGGGCTGGGTGGAATCGGTGGCCCTGGCCTATCACGCGGCCGGGTGCGCCAAGAAGATCGTGAAGGTTACGGGAGATGAGGTCGAAGCGATCCGGCTCGAAGGTCATGAGCCGGTGCAGGAGGTCGCCGGGCTGGCGGATACCTGGTGGAGGGGACCGGATTCGCTGGTGGCGATCTACAGAGGGGAGGCGGAGTGCATGTCTGCTCCTGTGTGCCGGACCGCGTTCGTCTATATGGGCCTGAACCGCTGGGGTCTGTATGGCTGAGCTCTGCCGTGGCAGTGAGCGGACGTGTGATCCGTCTTAGGTTGGCGGGGCGGCTCGGGTACGGCGACTGATGGTCGGTACGGTGGGGCCGGCGGTCGGTGCGCGGCCCGAGTGCGGCCCCGGCCGTGACCGGCCCCCAGGCCGCATGCGCGGCCGGGGTCCGCGACGCTGGGCCGTGCGGCGGCGCGCCGCGCCGCCGCCTTGATCTAATCCGTTCATGGGTTTCCGGACTCTTGCCGGTGTTGTATGCCACGATTGACGCATGGCGAAGTTGGGGCGGCGGGCCACCTTTGAAGAGCGCCTACGGGCGTGCCAGCTGATCGAAAGCGGCACGTCACCGGATCTGGTCGCCGAGATCCTCGGCTTCGGCCGCGCCACCGTCTTCGAATGGCTGCGCGAGTACCGCACACTCGGCCCCGACGGGCTGCGCACCAAGAAGACCCGCGGGCCGGCGGCCAAGCTGACCGACACCCAGCTCACCCGCCTGCATGCGCTGATCGTCGGTACCGACCCCCGGCAGCTGAGCTTCGGATTCGCGCTGTGGACCCGGGCGATGGTGGCCGAGCTGATCCGCCGCGAGTTCAAGGTGAAACTGTCGCCGGTGAGCGTCGGCCGCGTCCTGGCCAGACTCGGCATGTCCCCGCAGCGCCCGCTGCATCGCGCCTACCAGCAGAATCCGGCCGCGGTGACCGAATGGAAGCAGCAGACCTTCCCCGCGATCGCCGCCGAGGCCAAGCGGCTGGGCGCGGTGGTGTTCTTCGCCGATGAGGCCGCGGTGCGCACCGACCACCACGCGGGCACCACCTGGGCGCCGATCGGCCGCACGCCGGTGGTGGCCACCACCGGGGCCCGCCGCTCGGTCATGATGATCTCGGCGGTCAGCCCGCGCGGCGAGCTGCGTTTCCAGCTGTTCGACCAGGGCTTGGACGCTGATGCGTTCATCGGGTTCTGCAAGCGCCTGCTCGCCGATGCCGACCGGCCGGTGTTCCTGATCGTCGACAACTCCCGCGTCCACCGGGCCAAGAAGGTCAAGCAGTTCGTCGAGGACAGCCAGGGCCGGCTGTCGCTGTTCTTCCTGCCGCCGTACTCGCCTGAGCTGAACCCGGACGAGTGGGTGTGGAAGAACGTCAAGCACGACCGGATCGCCCGTGCCTCGGCGCGCAGCGTGGAGGAGCTCAAGACGCTGGCGCTGGGCGCGCTGCGGCGCTTGCAGAAGCTGCCCGCGCTGGTGCGGTCCTTCTTCGCCGATCCGCATCTGGCCTACATCGGAGAATGCCTCTGAAGAGTCCGGAAACCTATGAACTGGTTAGATCCCTACAAGAATAATTCGGCAACGTTCACGGAGCGTGTCGAGTCACTGCTCGATAATTAATCGTTCGTGTATTCGTTTAGCGATCTCAGGGGATCGCTTCCTGGGAATAGAGTATCGATAATCACTAGTAGGAATACGACTGCTATCGCTGTCTCCAGGGCTATGCCGCTCGCGCGGCCGGGAGTCGCATAGTCGCGATCCGGTGCATATGCAACGTCATGCTCTGACGTCTGCATCAAGCTTTGCTGGGCGGCGAGGGGATCTCCATGAACTAGACTATTATATTTAGTGACTGCGGTCGTAAAGTCTGCAAGGATTTCTTCGCTTGCTCCCGGCATTAAAGTGATAAGGCGTTTTTGTAGGCTGGGGCGTTGTCCGTGCGGCCAGCCGGCTTCCCATAAATCAACAGCTTCGCTATTCTTGCTTAGATAGGATAGAGTCGCAACTCTCTCTATCAGAGGGCGAAAGAGTGCCATCGCTGACAGAAGATAGCCTTCCTTGATTAGCTGTCTTATGCTCTTTGCTATGCTGCTTGATGCGGGGATAAGTTGAAGTGAAGATTTTTGTAGACGTGTAAGGTCGCCATCGTTTCGGACGCTCTCGCCAAGCTGGAGGATACGAGCATGGAGAATCGCAAGTTTTTCGTCTAGAAAACGCACTCCTGATAGCGTTGAGTAGGGATCACCGATTGGTCCGGGCTGCACACTCATTGCTCTCCCTGTAGGCTATGAATGCTGTCAAGTGCAGCATTTACATTTGAACTCGCCTCGACGGGTGCGATATGAATAAATTCGGACATCGCATTTTTCGATTTTGTATTTTTCTAATCTAAAAGATCGGGGCGGCGATCATTCAATGCGCGACGGGCGACGGTGTAACGTTCGTGGAATTCTTTGGCGAGCGTTTCACGTCGATAACGCTGGCGTATGACGCGGTCGAGGTCTCCGGCACGGTTGACGAGATCGGTAAGGGACTTGCGCTCGATGTCGAATGCGGCCATGCCTTGTTCCACGGCGGCATCGAGGTCGCCGCGTCGGGCGTGGACAATGCCGAGGTCAATATGGGCGTCGGCGACCCGCATGGGGGCGTTGGAGGTGCCGTCCGGGCGGGTGTGCATCTGGATGGTTTCCCGCGCGTGTTCTTCGGCCCGGTCGTTGTCCTCCAGCCAGGTGTAGGCGGTGGCGGCGTAGAAGACCCACTTGGCGTGGTCGAACACGAAGTGATGGTCGGGGTTGTCCGGAAGCGGGAGCCTGCCCAGGATGTCGGCGCCTCGGGTGAGGGCCTTGTCGGCCTCGCGGCGGTCGCCGATGCGGGCCAGTCCGCGGGCCTCCTGCAAGGTGAGTTGGATCATGGCACTCGATTGGCCGGCGGCGGCCTGGCCCATGCGGGCGGAGGTGACCACGTCCTCGTAGCGGCCTTCGACCAGGGCGAACCACGCGGACATCTCGTAGGCCCAGCCCATGAGTTCGCCGTGTCCGACCTGGCGGCCCATCTCGTAGGCGGCCCGGCGGGCGGTCTCGGCCTCTTCCCGCTCGCCCAGGTCGTAATGGACGCACCCGAGTAGTGCGGTCAGCCATCCGGTGATGACCAGGAGTTCCCGGTGCTGGTCCAGGGTGACCCGGCCGGACAGGAGCCGGGTGATCTGGGCGAGGCGCTTCTGTGTCCGGTCGCGCAACGTGGCGGCGGGAACGACAGGGTAGGCGCGACACAGCAGGTCGACGGCCTCGGCGAGCGCTTCGAGCGTGCCGTTCCCGACGTCGGAGGCTTGGAGCTGCTGGGCGAGCTCCATCGTGCCGTACAGGTCGGCCTCGGCCCGGAGCGCGTCCGCAGGAGGCATCACGGTGGCCTCGATCAGGCGGCTCTGACCGCGCCGGTTCTGGCGGAACCCCAGGGCTTCGGGCTGCAAGCCGGTCAACTGGGTGAGGGCGACCCGGTAGGACGTATGCGGCCAGGAGACTTCACCCGCCTCCCACCGCCGGATTCGCTCCTCGTCACAGTTCAGGCGTTCTTTTATACCGGCCGGAGTGGCGTTGATTCGGTCGGCCATATCGGCGCGAGTGAGCTGGTGCTCATTACGCCATGCTCGGAGTTGGACGTTCGGGATGTTGTCGGGCATCTCGGGTCTTCCTCACGGCTGGGGGCTCAAGAGGGGGAAAGAAGGGGGGTTATTCGGGGGTCCTGCCATTCGGGAATTGCCGGTGGACTTGCCATCAAGCAACCACGGTACGTCAGCCCGCCTTCCGCCGCAGGGAGCGCGGTTCAAACAAGGAGATGGCGACGGTGACCCGGCCAGACGAGAACAGCGAGACACGCCCTTGCCCTGCGTGCCGGGGACGTGGAACCAAGCTGCGCGCCTCGCGCCGTGCCCTTCTCCTCGGCGAGAGCAGCGCAGATCACGAGACGTACGGAGAACAGGAATGTCTCGACTGCCTCGCAAGCGGCCGGGCCGAAGGGAACGCCAGATGAACCCGATCATGCAGGCCACCGCGGCCTTCGTCGACCACCAACGCAACCTGCACGACGCGCGTGCCCTCATGCGCCTGCGCGACGAGCTGCTGAAGCTCAAGGTCCGCGCCGAACTGCGCGACAACGACAGCGCACTCATGGTCCACCGCCCCGAGCCGGGCCTTCCGGTGTGGGTCTTCGTCGGGTACGGCGGGGCCTACTACTCCTGGCAGTCCGCCGAGAAGCGCCACCCGGTGAGGGATCCGAACGGGGCCGCCCAGGTCCTGGCCGAGTACGTCGGCCGCTGAAGACGGGCACGGCGGGGCAGCGAGCCCATCGGCATGGAGGGTGCTCGATGAGCGTCACCCCTGCCCCGTCGTGTCTCCGCTCCCCGGCAGGCAGTAGAGCATTCGCCGCACAAGCCCACCCCCTGTGCGTGCTTCCCCCGTCTCTGCTGCCTGCCGGGGCTTCCTCATGTCGGTCGCCCTTCTCCCGGTCCGGGGTGACAGGACGGCCGGGTGGGGATACGCTCAAACTTGGTAAAACAACCTGTCGGGTGCAGGATGGTCATGATGTCGCTTGAGTCCGTACCGCCGAAGTATGCACAGCTCGTGCAGACGCTCCAACGGCGGATCGAGGCGGGAACCTATCCTCCCGGCTCGCTCCTCCCGAGCGAGAACCAGTTCATCCAGGAGTTCGGCGTCTCCCGGCCCACCGTGGTCGCCGCCCTGCGTATGCTGCGAGAACAGGGCTGGATCGACTCCCAGCAGGGCAAGGGCCGTTTCGTGCGCGGACGCCCCGCCCTCGCCTCGGCCGAACAGCCCCGGCCCGGACAGGCGTACCTGATCGCTCCGGAGAGCGCGTCGCAGGGCGAGATCATCGAGGCGGCGGCGATCACCGCCCCCAACCGCATCGCCTCCCTGCTCGGCCTCGCCGCGAAGAGCAAGGCGTTCCTGCGCCGGCGACTCGTCAGCCGGGACGGTGAGCCGACCGAGATGGTCTCGCTGTGGCTGCCGGTCGAGCTGTCCCAGGGCACCGACCTGACCAGTGCCGAACCGCTGGCCCAGGGCCTCCGCGAACACCTCCAGTCCCGCAAGGGCGTGCGCTTCGACCACGTGGTGGAGCAGATCACCGCCCGCATGCCCACGACCGACGAGGCCAAGCGACTCGGCATGCCGAAGAACACGCCGCTGCTGGCCGTCTACGGCGCGGTCCGGGACGCCTCGGGTACGGCGCTGGCCGTGGCGGAGGTCTTGCTTCCGGCCGACCGGCATGAACTGGAAGACGCCTACCCGATCACCTGACTCGTTCCCCACTGCCCTTGAGCGCCGTCGAATGCAACACTCTGGATCATGGAGTATGTGAAGGTCGGCACCAGTCCTGTCGGCAATGTGCTGGACCCCAGGCCATACCTGGAGGTGCTCCCCGAGCTGGCCTCCAAGCTGCCGCCGGGTGCTCGTGCATTCGCTGCCGACCCGGCCCACTACGACTTCTATGGCCAGCGATGCGTCAAAGATCTCGCTCTCGAACGGATCGCCTTCGACGAGGACGGGGGCCTCATGGAACTCGGCTTCCGGCACAACTGCTGGAAGCATGAGGAGGACCTGACGATCCGCTATAGCGGTGTGACTCACTACGAATCCACCGTGTCGGCGAACGCGGTCATGGGGTCTGTTCTGGTCCTGGACGAGATCCTTCCGCACCCGGACGGCTGTAGCCACGAGATCGCTCTGATACCTGGCACCATCGTCTTGACGTGCAAGGACCTGACCGCCACATGGACTGATGCGGAGTGCTCCGACAAGTGACTGTCTGGAGCTCCATCTTTCCCGCCTAGGCACTTGACCTACCAAGTCGAGCTGCCGTACTCTCAGATCAGTTGATAGGTTAAGTGACTATCACTCGACAGGAGGAAATCGTCATGGCTCTGCAAGGCCCCATCCCCGTCACCTTCGCCCAGGTCTTCCCGCACGGCTGCTACGTCGTCGGGGAGGTCGAGGCGGTCAAGGACTTCGACGCCTCGACCAACGGCCGGTTCGTCCAGGCCCGCGACAAGTCCACCGGAGAGCTGGTGTGGCAGGTCGCGGTCATGGACGCCGACCCGGCCGTCAAGCCCGGACAGAAGACCGTCGCCGTCAAGATCCTCGCCCCGGTCCAGCCCGTGCCCCCGGCTCCCATGCCGGGCCTGCCCTTCACCCCGGTCGAGTTCGACCACGTCACCGTCACCCCGTACGTCAACGGCACCGGACGCCTCGCCTACTCGATCAAGGTCCGCGAGATGCGCGCCCCGCGCACCGGTACCGCTCCCGCCAAGCCCGCCACCGCCACCGCCACCACCGCGAAGGACGCCGCCTGATGACCCGTCGTAGGAACCACCGCGTCAGCATCATCAACCTCAACACCGGCCGGGGCGCTCGCGCGACCAGCCACCCCTACCCGGCCCGCACACCGGTCCTGGCGCTCGACTTCGGGGCCGTCTCGGTCCTGGTCACCACCACCGCCAGCGACCGGGTGACCGCCGCTGACGTCGAGTTCGCCCGCCAGCTCGCCCGTGAGGCCCAGACGTTCGCCCGCTCGGTCGAACGCTCCTTCCACGGCATGCCCGACGGCAAGGGCATCGCGGCCTGACATGGAAACGGGGCCGCTGGAACTGGTCCTTCCGGCGGCCCCTGGTCTCCCCAGATGCGATTCAAGAGAGAGCTGAAGTCTAATGTTCAAGAAACTGCCCGGCGACGAGGCCCCTACCCTCGTCTCCACCACCCCTGACACCGCCGTCGTCTTCCGCCCGGCCGTCGTCCAGACCCCGGCCATCATCACCATCGTCATCTTCGCCTGGCGGCTTCTGGTCGGCCTCGTCCGGCTCACCTGGCGTCACCCGATCGCCCTGGCCGTGCTCACCGTCCCCGCCGTCCTCGGCTGGCTGTACGGCTGGCGCGTCGCCCTGGTCGCGGTCACGGTCCCCCTCTCCGTCCTCGTCCCCTGGGCGCTGTTCGACCGGCCGACCTTCAACGCCTGGATCGGCTGGCGGCTGCTCGCCTGGTGGCGGCTGGTCTGGGTCTACCGGCGGCACTGGCAACCGGTGATGATGATCTCCGGGCTCGGCCGTCACCTCCGGGGCCGCGACTGTCTGCCCCGCCTGCTCAAGGTCACCTGCACCTCGTGGGCCGACGTGGTCACGGTGAAGATGCTCAGCGGGCAGGCCGTCAAGGACTGGGCCGACCGGACCGAACACCTCGCGCACGGCTTCGGAGCGGTCTCCTGCCGGGTCACCGTGGCCCGCGCCGGCCGGTTGCTGCTCACCTTCCCCCGGTGCGATCCGCTGGCCGTACCGCTCCCGGCCGTCCCCATCGCCGAGACGCCGTCAGTCGGCCCGGTGGAGGTCGGCCAGCAGGAGAACGGGCAGCCGTGGCGGCTCAAGGTCCACGGGACTCACGTCCTGGTCGCCGGGGCCACGGGGGCGGGCAAGGGCTCCGTCATCTGGTCGGCGGTCCGCGGGCTCCTCCCCGCCGTCCGGGCCGGGCTGGTGGAGCTGTGGGCGCTGGACCCGAAGCTCATGGAGCTGTCCTACGGCCGGGCCGTCTTCGGCGACCGGTACGCGGCCTCTCCCAAGGAGTGCGCCGACCTGCTCGACGAGGCGGTCTCAGTCATGCAGGAGCGGGCGAGCCGGTTCGCCGGGGTCCAGCGCAACCACGTTCCGACCGTCGACGACCCGTTCATCCTGGTGATCGTCGACGAGGTCGCGTTCCTCACCGCCTACCAGTCGGACAAGGGACTACGGCAGCGCATCACGGCCGCGCTCGCCACCCTGACCACGCAGGGCCGGGCAGTCGGCGTCGGCGTCCTGGCGGCTCTCCAGGACCCGCGCAAGGAGGTCATGAACATCCGCAACCTCTTCCCCGACAAGATCGCGCTCCGGCTCGACGAGTCCGAACAGGTGGACATGGTCCTCGGCGACGGTGCCCGCGACCGGGGCGCGCTGGCCGATCACATCTCGCCGATCCCGGAGCAGGGCGCGGGCGTCGGGTTCGTCCGGCTCGAAACCAGTCCCGACCCGATCCGGGTCCGCGCGGCCTACGTCTCCGACGCCGACATCCGCGCCATGGCCCGCGACTTCGTCAGGGGTGAGGCCGCGTGACCCTGGCCCACTTCCTCGACAACCTGCGCTGCTCGATCTGCGGCACCCTCAACGCGCTCTGGCTCGACCCCGTCCGGGGCCTGGTCGAGTGCCAGGAGTGCGGACAGCGGGCGCTCGCCTTCCCGGAGATCGGAGAGGGCGAATGACCGAAGCGCAGACCACGCTCCCGGAGTCCTCGGCCCGGCTGGTGAAGACCGTCCTGCCCTCCGCCCTGGAGGTCCTGGAGGCGGTGGCCGTACAGAACGGTGTCTGCATCCGGCCCGTGCCGCTCAAGCGGATCGACCTGGCGACCGGCAGGGCCGAGATCCTCGACGTGCCGTGCGGCGCGACCCTGGAGGGCAAGTGCCCGGCCTGCGCCAAGCGGAACCGGCAGCTCCGCATGGCCCAGTGCCGGGAGGGGTGGCACCTCGACCATGAACCGGTCGTCGTCAAGAGCGATCCCGACGAGGAACAGCGGCGGCTCGTCGAACAGCGGGCGGATCTCCAGATGGCGCGGGACCGGGCGGAAGAGGCCGACGACTCCACCGCTGCCCTCGACGCGGTCATCTCCGACCTGGACGCCCAGATCAGAGCGGCCGGGGTCCGCGGTGAGGTCCTGCCCGACGACAGGCCCAAGCGCACCCGCTCGACCCGGCGGCGGCAGGACGCCCCCGACCTGCCCAGGCGGACCCGTGAGGCGCGGACCGTGGGGCAGACCTTCACGGCTCCGGACGGGAAGACCTACCGGCCGTCGCTGTTCGTCACGCTCACCCTGCCCGGCTACGGCCGGGTCCGGCAGGACGGCACCCCCGTCGACCCGGACACCTACGACTACGTCCGGGCGGCCCGCGACGCGCTGCACTTCTCCAAGCTCGTCGACCGGTTCGTGCAGAACCTCCGGCGCGTGGCGGGCTATGACGTGCAGTACTTCTCCTCCGTCGAACCACAGCGGCGGCTCGCCCCGCACCTGCACATGGCGGTCCGGGGCACCCTGCCGCGCAGGGAGGTCAAGGCCATCGCCGCCGCGACCTACCACCAGGTGTGGTGGCCTTCCGTCGGGACGGTCGTCTTCGAGGGCGACCACCTGCCCGTCTGGGTGGACCGGCCCGAGCGCGCGGAGCCGTACCCGGACCGGCAGGCCGGCGACTACCTCGACCCGGTGACGGGGGAGCTGCTGCCCACCTGGGACCAGGCCCTCGACCGGCTCGACGCCGACGAGGACGCGGAGCCGTTCCACGTGCTGCGCTTCGGCGTCCAGGTGGACGTTCAGGGCGTGCTCGCCGGAACTCCGGACGCCGACCAGTGCATCCGCTACCTCGGCAAGTACCTGACCAAGTCGGTCGGCGAGTGTCACACTCCGGAGACCGACGCCCAGCGGCGCCACGTGCAGCGCCTGGCCGACGTGCTGCGCTACGAGCCGTGCGCGCCGACCTGCCCGAACTGGCTCCGGTACGGCGTGCAGCCCAAGAACGCCAAGGCGGGCATGCGGCCCGGTGCCTGCCGGTCCAAGGCCCACAAGCCCGAACACCTCGGCTACGCGGGCCGCCGGGTCCTGGTCTCCCGCAAGTGGTCCGGCAAGACCCTCCGCGAGCACAAGGCCGACCGGCGGGCCTGGGTGATGGAAGCGCTCGGCCTCACCGACGACCAGCCCGCCGACCGCTACGCCTGGCGGCCGGTCGTGGCCGGTGACCCCGATCTGCTGCCCCGTGCCCGCCGCCTGCTCAGACAGATCTCCGAACGCCAGCGGTGGCGCAGGGCCATGCAGCAGGCGGAGGCGAGAGCGACGGGACAGCAAGATCTTTCGGCAACTCCACTGGCCGCCTGACGGGAGAACCCATTGGACGAACTTCTCAAGGCCCATGAGGCCGCCGCACTGCTCCACACCTCCGAGCGTTTCGTCCGCCGACTGATCGCGGAACGCCGGATCGAGTTCGTGAAGATCGGCCGACACGTCCGCATCCGGGAATCGGCCCTGCTCGCCTTCATTGCCGCCGGGACGGTCGAACCCCTGGCGGCTTCCGACGTCACCGAGAGGGCTGCCTGATGGCCAACAGAGACGGTCGCCGACGTTTCGGCAACATCCGCAAGCGTGAGTCCGGTCGCTACCAGATCCGGTACCCCGGCCCGGACGGGCAGATGCGCAGCGGCACCGAGACGTACGAACGCAAGAGCGACGCCGAACGGGCACTGTCGCTGATCGAGGCGCAGATCATCAGGGGTGAGTGGACCGACCCGGAGCGCGGCAAGGTCAAGCTCAAGGACTACGCCGAGACGTGGATCTCCCAGCGGCCCGGCCTCCGGCCTCGCACGGTCGACCTCTACCGCTGGCTCCTCAAGAAGCACATCGCCCCGCATCTCGGCAACGCGGCCATCGGGAAGCTCTCCACCGCGATGATCCGGCAGTGGCGGGCCGACCTCCTCGGCAACGGCGTCTCGGTCTCGGTGGCGGCCAAGGCGTACCGCCTGCTGCGGGCCGTACTGATGACGGCGGCCGAAGAGGACCACATCATCGCGCGTAACCCGTGCCGGATCCGCGGGGCCGGCGACGAGCACGCCCAGGAACGCCCGGTCCTGACCGTGGCCCAGGTCTTCGAGCTGGCCGATCTCGTGGGCCGCCGACCGGTCGGCAACGTGCGCAAGCTCAAGGAGAACGCCTACCGGCTCCGCTTCCAGCGGCACGGCGAGATGCGCACCCACCCCGAGGTCTTCGGCAACCGCGCCGCCGCCGAGCGGGTGCTGTGGAAGATGGGCATGGACGGCCGGGCCGACTGCACCCATGACCGGCGCTTCCGCGCCCTGGTGCTTCTGGCCACCTTCGCCAGTCTGCGCTGGGGCGAGGTGAGCGCGCTGCGCCGCAGTGACCTCGACCTCGACGCGGGGACGGTGCGGGTCCGGGCGGCCTACGTCGAACGCTCCACGGGGGAGCTGGTCCTCGGCCCGCCCAAGTCCAAGGCCGGGCGGCGCGTCGTCGGCATCCCGCAGGGGATCGTCCCGGCGCTCCGCGAACACCTGGACACCTACGTTCAGGCCGACCCCGGCGCGCTCATCTTCCCCGGCGCCAAGGGCGGCCCGCTCCGCCGCAGCGGCTTCAACACCCGCACACGCTGGGTGGAGGTGGTCCGGGAAATGGGCCTGCCCGGCCTGCACCTCCATGATCTGCGTCACACGGGCAACATGCTCGCCGCCGAGTCGGGCGCGGGGCTCAAGGACCTGATGGCCCGGATGGGTCACGACAACGTGCGGGCCGCGATGATCTATCAGCACGCCGTAAGGGGTGCCGATCGGACGATCACCGATGCGATCGATCGCCAGATCACCCGGCGCGATGACGACGAGGACGGCCCGACCGGTGCGCTGGTCCCGGCGGGTTAATGGCCCGCCAATGGCCCGAGAAGATCAAAGAGCTCCAGAAACGATCAAGGCTCGGGTCGGGATTCTCTCCCTGACCTGGGCCTCGGTGTGTGGAGCGGGTGACGGGAATCGAACCCGCGCTGTCAGCTTGGGAAGCTGATGTTCTGCCATTGAACTACACCCGCAGCGGCGTGCCGCGCCAACCACTGTAGCGGAAACTCCGGCCACTCTGGACCCTCCACGGGCCCGAGTTTCTCGGCTTATCCGGACCGGGCGAGCGTTGGTAGGTTGCCTCACGTGCTGCTTTCCGATCGTGACATCCTCGCCGAGATCGAGTCCGGACGGGTCGGACTCGATCCCTTCCAGCCGGAGATGGTCCAGCCGTCCAGCGTCGACGTGCGGCTGGACCGCTACTTCAGGGTCTTCGAGAACCACCGCTACCCGCACATCGACCCCGCGGCGGAGCAGTCCGACCTGACCCGCATGGTCGAGCCCGAGGGGGACGAACCGTTCATCCTGCACCCGGGGGAGTTCGTCCTGGCCAGCACCTACGAGGTCATCACCCTGCCGGACGACATCGCCTCCCGGCTGGAGGGAAAGAGTTCCCTGGGCAGGCTCGGCCTGCTCACGCACTCCACGGCCGGTTTCATCGACCCGGGGTTCAGCGGGCACGTGACGCTGGAGCTGTCCAACGTCGCGACGCTGCCGATCAAGCTCTGGCCGGGGATGAAGATCGGCCAGTTGTGCATGTTCCGGCTCAGCTCGCCGGCGATGCATCCCTACGGTTCCGAGAAGTACGGTTCCCGCTACCAGGGCCAGCGGGGCCCGACTCCGAGCCGCTCCCACCTGAACTTCCACCGGACCCGGATCTGACACCGGCCTCGCCGTCCGGAGCGGGCCCGCCGCCGGGGGCGGGTTCACCGTCCCCGGCGGACCCGACCGCCCGCCGGGATCCGCCACCGGGGCCGCACCGGCCTCCGCCGGAGCCGCGCTCGCCGTCGAAGAGGGGCAGCCCCGGGACGAGCAGGGCGAGGAGCGGCAGGAGGGCGGTGGCGGCGCTGGCGGTCAGGAAGAGGTCGGGGCCCAGCGACTCCGAGAGCGGCACCGCCAGCGCCAGACCGAACGGGCTCATGCTCAGCGCCGCCATCCACTCCAGGGACGCCACGCGGGCCTGCCGGTCGGACCGGACGGTGCGCAGCATGCCGATGATCCACTCGATGGCGGAGATCTCCAGGCCGATCCCGGCCAGCAGGTAGCAGGCGAACACCCAGCCCGGCACGATCGGCTCCATCAGGGCCAGGGGCACGAGGCCGTACGGCAGGAGCCCGGCCATGGCGACGAGGCCGGGGCGCCGGGGCGACAGGCGCATGGCGGCGACCGCGCCGATCAGGCCGCCGAGCGAGAGCGCCGCCAGGGTGAGGCCGTACATCCCGTCCAGCGGGGACCGGTACGGCGACGCGGTGGTGACCGGGAGCAGCACCTGGGCGGGGGCCACGATGAAGGTCTGGTGCAGTGCCGTGACGGAGATCACGACGGCCATCCAGGGGCGGCGGGAGACCTCGGCGACGCCTTCACGGATCTCGACGGAGACCGGGAGCCGGAGCCCGTGGGCGGCGGGGGGTTCGTGGACCCGGCGGAGCAGCAGGGCGCTGGCCGCGAAGCCCGCCACCGCGAACCAGAGCGCCGCCCGCGGGCCCAGGACGGTGACCGTCAGGGCGCCGACGACGGAACCGGTGACGGCGCCGATCCGCCAGGACGCGCTGGTCAGGCCGACGCCGGTGCGGTGCAGGCCCGTCGGGAGCACGGAGGCGAGGCAGGCCTGGAAGGCGGGGCGGAAGAAGGCCTCGGTGCCGCCGGCGAGGAAGACGGCGGCGCCGAGCACGGCGGGCGCGGGGGAGGGCCAGAGGGCCACGGCGGCGACGATCAGCAGCAGGACGCACTGGGAGACCGCCATCACGGACTTGCGGGGCAGCCGGTCGGCCCAGACGCCGCCGAAGACGGCGAAGGCCACCAGGGCCACCAGGCGCCCGGCGAGCACCACTCCGACGGCCGAGCCGTCCGGGTCGCCGGCGAGGAGCGCGGTCACCACGGCGATGGGGAAGACGTGGTCCGAGGCCACCGAAGCGGTCAGACTCCACCAGAGCAGACGAAACGGGCGCTCTCGCCATACGTCGCGGGCCCCCATGTGCTATCAGTATTCGCCATAAGATGGTCAAAGACCAGCAAAACGGTCGGCGGAAAGATGCCGCCAAAGCTCACCGATCCGCGTGTCGCTGCGCATACAGGGGGTAGCGACAGGGAGAAGAGTGGGCCTCTAGCGGGTGAAGTTCGCATTTCCGCTGGTAACCCTTACTCTTCTCTGCGGACCATCCCCGCACATCTGGAGATCGACGTGCGCCTGCGTCTCACACCTAGTGAGGACAGCTACTACGACTTGTTCGCCGACTCGGCGAACAACCTCGTCACAGCGTCCCGGCTGCTGGTAGAGATCATTAGTGAAGGATCGGACAGGGAGGCCCTGGCCGAGAAGATGCGCGCGTGTGAGCACGCGGGTGACGAGCGCACCCACGCGATCATGAACCGCCTCAACGAGAGCTTCATCACGCCCTTCGACCGCGAGGACATCTACCGTCTCGCAGCCAACCTGGACGACGTGATGGACTTCATGGAGGCCGCCGCGGACCTCATCGTCCTCTACCAGATCGACCACCTTCCCAAGGAGGTCGTCGGGCAGGTCGAGGTCCTGGAGCGCGCCGCCGAGCTGACCGCCGAGGCCATGCCGCGGCTGCGCTCGATGCGCAACCTGAACGAGTACTGGATCGAGGTCAACCGCCTGGAGAACCAGGCCGACCAGGTCTACCGCCGCCTGCTGGCCAAGCTCTTCAGCGGTGAGTACGACGCGCTCACCGTCATGAAGATGAAGGAAGTCATCGACCAGCTGGAGGGCGCCGCCGACGCCTTCGAGCACGTGGCGAACACGATCGAGTCGATCGCGGTCAAGGAAAGCTAAGTGGACCTCTCGCTCGCCCTGGTCATCGGGGTGGTGGTCGTGGCGCTGATCTTCGACTACACCAACGGCTTCCACGACGCCGCGAACGCGATCGCGACCTCGGTCTCGACCCGCGCGCTGACCCCGAGGGCCGCACTGTTCATGGCCGCGGCGATGAACTTCCTGGGCGCCCACCTCGGCACCCAGGTGGCGTCGACCGTCGGCAAGGGCATCATCGACGCCCCCCAGGGGTCGCACGGCCTGGTGATCGTGTGCGCCGGGCTGATCGGCGCGATCACCTGGAACATGGTCACCTGGTACTTCGGGTTGCCCTCCTCCAGCAGCCACGCGCTGATCGGCGGACTGATCGGTTCGGCGCTCGCCTCGACCAGCGTCATCCACTGGGACGGCGTGGTGGAGAAGGTCGTCATCCCGATGATCCTCTCCCCGCTGGTCGGCTTCACGCTGGCCGGCGCCATCATGATCGGGATCCTGTGGGCCTTCCGGCGGGCCCACCCGGGCAGGGCCAACCGCGGCTTCCGGCACGCCCAGACGCTCTCGGCGGCGGCCATGGCCCTGGGCCACGGCCTGCAGGACGCGCAGAAGACCATGGGTGTGATCTTCCTGGCGCTCGTGGTCGGCGGCCACGTCCAGGAGAACGACCCGATCCCGCAGTGGGTCATCCTGGCCGCCGCCACGGCGATCTCGCTGGGCACCTACGCGGGCGGCTGGCGGATCATGCGCACCCTGGGCCGCCGGATCATCGCCCTGGACCCCCCGCAGGGGTTCGCGGCCGAGGCGGCCGCCTCGACCGTCCTGTACGGCGCGGCGATCGGCTTCGGCGCGCCGATCTCCACCACCCACACCATCACCAGCGCCATCATGGGCGTGGGCGCGACCAAGCGCCTGTCGGCCGTGCGCTGGGGCGTGGCGGGCAACATCGTGACCGCCTGGATCCTCACGATCCCGGCCGCCGCGCTGGTGGCCGCGCTGTCGTACTACGCGCTGCACTGGATGGTCGAGTAGCCGTCCGGTGAGCGGGGCGCCGGCCGCCCGGGGGAGACCCCGGGCGGCCGGCGCCTTCTCATGCCGGGCCCGCTCCGCTTCCTGCGACCCCTCCGTTTCCCGGGCCCACTCCGCGGCCGGTCACCTCCGGTACATCACGTCGGTGTCCCAGCGGGTGAAGCCCAGCCCCTGGTAGAGGCGGACCGCCCAGGCGTTGTCCTCGTCGACGTAGAGCAGCACCTCGGCCAGGCCGCGCGAGCGCAGGTGCTCCAGGCCCGCCAGGGTCAGCGACCGGCCCAGCCCGGCGCCCTGCTCGGCCGGGTCCACCCCGACCACGTAGACCTCGCCGATCGGCTCGTCGCCCCGCCCGCCGCCGGTGTCGTGCACCTTCGTCCAGTGGAAGCCGGCCAGCCGCTCGCCGCGCACCGCGAGGAAGAAGCCCGCCGGGTCGAACCACGGCTCCTGCTCGCGCAGCCTCAGGTCGTCCAGCGTCCAGGAACCCTGCTCCGGGTGGTGGGCGAACGCCAGGGCGTTCAGCGCCACCCAGGCCTCGCCGTCGGACGCCGGGTCGAAGGTGCGCAGCCGTACGCCGTCGGGGAGCGTGAAACCGGGGAGGGGGGCCGCGTGCGGGCCGGAGAGCGGGCGCCGCATCTGCCACAGCGACCGGACCTTCACCAGGCCCAGCGACCTCGCCAGCGCCTCGGCCCCCGGGTGGCCGCCGTGAGCCCAGACCCGGACCGCCTTCCTGTTCCGGTCCCGGTCCTGTACGAACCGGAACAGGCTGCTGCCGTGGCCCCGCCGCCGGAAGGCCGGATGGACCACCAGCTCGGCGCTCGGGCCCTCGGCGGGGTCCGACAGGTCCACGTGCGCGTAGCCCGCGAGGTCCTCTCCGGCGTACAGGAGCGCGGCCTCCGCGTGCTCGCCGCCGCCGCGGCGCAGCTGCAGCATCGCGTGCTCGTTGAGGGGGCTCACCCCGTCGGCCTCCGTGGCGGCCACGACCAGCGCGAGCACGGCGGCCACCTCCCGCCCGTCGAGTCGTTCCCGGTGTTCCACACGCACGTCCATGTCCTGGACTCTAGAACCCCTCAGGGCCCCCGAGATCGCCCGGGACTGGCAAAAGACGCCATCTCCCGGCCAGATGAATCGTTACCTTGCGGACATTCGATGCATAGATAACGGCTCTAGTGTCGTGTTTCATGATGTCCCGTTCCTTCCAGCGGTTGGCCATGGCCGGCGTCCTCGCCTCCGCCGGCCTCGTGCTCGTGACGGGACCGGCCGAGGCGGGCAACAAGCCCGCCAAGACGGTGCCGGTCCGCCTCCTGTCCCTCAACGACTTCCACGGCCACCTGGAGCCCCCGACCGGGTCCTCGGGCCGGATGGTCGACGAGACCGGCGCCACGGTCTACGCCGGCGGCGCCGCCTACATCGCGGCCCACATGGAGCAGCTCACCGACAAGAACACGCTGAAGGTCGCCCAGGGCGACCTGATCGGCGCCACCCCGCTGATCTCCGCGGCCTTCCACGACGAGCCGTCGGTCGAGTTCCTCGGCAAGATCGGCGTCACCACCTCGGCCGTGGGCAACCACGAGTTCGACGAGGGCTACGCCGAGCTCCGGCGCATCATGAAGGGCGGCTGCCACCCGGTGGACGGCTGCTCGCCCGCCGGCGAGTGGAAGGGCGCTGCGTACGACTACATCGGCGCCAACGTGATCCTCAAGCGGAGCGGCGCCGGCGCCGAGAAGGACGCGCTCGCCGCCCTCGGCGGGAACAGCTCCTCGCTCCGCAGCCTGCTGCGGCAGTACGGCGTCCCGGCGCTGCCCCCCGTCTCCATCCGCTGGATGAACGGCGTGCCGATCGGCTTCATCGGCCTGGTCACCAAGACCACCCCGAACATCGTCACCGCCGAGGGCATCAAGGACCTGGAGTTCGTCGACGAGGTCAAGGCCGCGAACGTCGCCTCCAGGCTGCTCAAGCTGGTCGGAGTCAAGGCGCAGGTCGTGCTGGTGCACGAGGGCGACCAGGTCACCGCGGGCCAGTCGCCCGACGCGTGCAGCGCCCAGCCCGGCGCGGGCAACCGCATCGCCACCCAGGTGGACGCCGAGATCGACATGATCCTCAGCGGCCACTCGCACCAGGCGTACCTGTGCACGGTCGCCGACCCGAAGGGCAACCAGCGCCTCTACAGCCAGGGCGGCTCGTTCGGCCGGGTGATCACCAAGGTCGACTTCCGGGTCGACGTCCGCACCCGTGACGTGGTCCGCTCCTCCGTGGTCGCCGACAACCAGGTCGTGACCCAGACCATCACCCCCGACGATGACATCGCCACGTTCGTCCAGACCTGGAAGGACCGCGTCGCCACGGTCGCGAACAAGCCGATCGGCAAGATCACCGCGGACATCACGAACACGGCCGCGCCCTCCGGCGAGTCCCCGCTGGGCAACCTCATCGCCGACGGCCAGCTGGCCGCCGCGAGGACCGGCGGCAACGCCCAGATCGCGCTGATGAACCCGGGCGGCGTCCGGGCGAGCCTCACCTACCCGAGCTCCCCCGCGGGCGAGGGCGACGGCGTCGTGACCTACGGAGAGGCCTTCACGGTCCAGCCGTTCAACAACCTCCTGCAGGTGGTCACCCTCACCGGCGCCCAGCTCAAGACGCTCCTGGAGCAGCAGTTCCCCGGCGGCCCCAACAACCAGGCCTTCACCAAGATCCTGCAGCCGTCGTCGAACCTGACCTACTCCTACAGCGCGAGCGCGGCGTGGGGCTCGAAGGTCTCCGACATCAAGATCGACGGGGTCGCCGTGACGGACGCCCAGACGATCCGGGTCGCCGCCAACAACTTCCTCGTCGGCGGCGGTGACGCCTTCGCCGCCTTCACACAGGGCACCGACGTGTGGAGCGGCCCGCTCGACATCGACGCGTTCGCCGCCTACTTCGCGGCGAACCCGGTGATCGCGCCGCCGACCCCGAACCACATCACGGTCCTGCCGTAGGGGAGCGCGACGGCCCGAACGAGAGAAGGGGCCCGCCGGACCGTCCGGCGGGCCCCTTCCCGCGTCCGCCTCCGGCGGCCGGGTCGTGCGGGACGGGTGGTACGGCGCGGCCGGGGTGGTACGGCGGGCCTCGCGGACTCCGCGGCGGGGGCCCGCGGCAGGGACCGGCTCAACGGTCGAGGCCCGGGGCAGGGACCGGCTCGGCGGCGGGGGCCCGCGGCAGGGACCGCCGGCTCAGTGGTGGGCCGGCTCGCGCTCCTCGGAGGCCTCGCCGCCGCGCTCGGGGACGAACCGGTAGCCGACGTTGCGGACCGTTCCGATCAGCGATTCGTACTCGGCGCCGAGCTTGGCGCGCAGCCGCCGGACGTGGACGTCCACGGTCCGGGTGCCGCCGAAGTAGTCGTAGCCCCAGACCTCCTGGAGCAGCTGTGCCCGGGTGAAGACCCGGCCGGGGTGCTGCGCGAGGTACTTCAGGAGCTCGAACTCCTTGAAGGTCAGGTCCAGCGCCCGGCCGCGGAGCCGGGCGGTGTAGGTGGCCTCGTCGATCGAGAGGTCGCCGCTGCGGATCTCGTCCGGGACCTCCTCGGCGGCGGACAGGTTCATCCGGCCCACGGCCATCCGGAGGCGGGCCTCGACCTCGGCGGGCCCGGCGCTGTCGAGGATGACGTCGTCGGCTCCCCACTCGGCGGTCATCGCGGCCAGGCCGCCCTCGGTGACGATCACCAGGAGGGGGCAGTCGAGGCCGGTGGTGCGCAGCAGCCGGCACAGGCTCTTGGCCTGGACCAGCTCGCGGCGCGCGTCCACCAGCACGGCGTCGGCGGGCGCCGCGTCGAGCAGCGCGGACGCCTCGGCGGGCGCGACCCGGACCGAGTGCAGCAGCAGACCCAGGGCCGGAAGCACCTCGGCCGACGGCTGCAGGGCATTGGTAAGAAGCAGGAGGTTGCTCACGTGCACTCCTTCGCCGGGCTCATTGGCAGGCTCTCGTGCGGGGCGCGCTCGGCCGGCTCGTCCACGATCGCCTCCTTCCCGCGTCTTGCCGGCGGTAGCCGTACGAAAACACGTAGGGACCCGGGGGCTACGTCGCCCAGGTCCCGTAGTAGGCGAGGATATCCGAGAAGGGTCGGGCGTCCAGCGGACGTCCACCTGATGAACACGTGTTTCCCCGGTGGATTCGCCGTAATCAGGTGTTGACCGAGCGTATGCCGGAAGGGGTGGTCGTCGGATGGCCAGGGGCAGGATCCGCTACTGGGCGGCGGCGAAGGACGCGGCGGGCGTCGCGGAGGAGTCCTTCGAGGCCGCGGACCTGGCGGAGCTGGTGGCGAAGGTCACAGCGGGGAGGGAGGCGCTGGCCGTCGTGGTGCGCCGGTCGTCCTTCCTGGTGGACGGCAACCCGGTGGGCGCCCGGGCGCACGAGACGATCGTGCTCCCGGACGACGCGACGGTCGAGGTGCTGCCGCCCTTCGCCGGCGGCTGACGGGCGGCCCGGGCGGCAGGCGCTCTTCGGGTACGGCCCGGCACGGCCCGGCGCGCTCCGGGCGTACGGCCGGCACGGTCCCGGAGTACGGCCCGGCGTGTTTCGGATGTACGGCCGGCACGGTCCGGGGGTGCCGGTCGGCGTGCCGGGGACACGGCCCTGCCGCGGAAACGTGGCAGAGCCGGGCTCACGTTTCGGGTGAGATTGCCGGGGAACGCGCCGCGGTGGCAATCTGGCCGGATCTGGGAACGGACACGGAAACGAACGACGGGAAGTCGGATGCGCAAGCTGCTCGCTTTTCTGATCCTGCTGCTCGTTCTCCTCGCGATCCTGGACAGGGTCGCGGTCGCCGGGGTGGAGAAGGAGATCGCCACGCGGGCCACCGCGCGCTACGACCTGGCGGCCCCGCCGGAGGTGACCGTCCACGGCGTGCCGTTCCTGACCCAGGCCGTGGCCGGGCGTTACGACGAGGTCGAGGTGAAGGTCGGCGCGCTGAACGCCGCGGGCGTCCGGCTGTCAGGCGTGGACGCCGTCCTGTACGGCGTGACCGCCCCCCTGTCCGACCTGGTGCTCCGCGCGGACCAGGTGGAGGTGCGCGCCGAGCGCGTGGTGGGCACCGTGGTGGTCCCGGAGGCGACGCTGAACCAGCGGGCGCCCAAGGGGATGCAGGTCGACGTCTCCCCCTCCGGCCTCGACGTCGGCGGAGAGATCACCTTCCTCGGGCGGAAGGTGCCCGCGAAGGCCAGGATGAAGATCGAGCTGACCGAGAAGGGCCTGCGGCTCATCCCGGAGAAGGTCACCCTGGGCGGCGGCATCACGGTGCCCGACCCCGAGCGGTTCCTCCGCTACGAGGTCCCGATCGGCAACCTGCCCTTCGGCATGAAGTTCACCGAGGTGACGCCCGTGGCCGGAGGGCTGCGGATCACGGCGGAGGCGTCGGACGTCCCGCTGCAGGACTGAGCGGCCCGTGCCGGGCCGCGACCCCCGTCCCCGCCCGCGGCGGCACCGCCGTCGCGGATGTCCGGTGACGGCCGGGCCGCCCCCGGTGACCGGGGCGGGTGATCGTGCCGGGCCGCCGCCGACCGGGGCGGGCGGCCGTGGCTGAACCGATCCGGCCCGCCGTACGTCGTGAGGGTGTGAGCCACGCCGGAACCGCCGACGAGCAGCTCGTCAGAGCGCTCTTCGACGAGCACGGCGGGCCGCTGTACGGCTACGTGCTGAGACTGACGGGCGACCCGGGGAGAGCGGAGGACGTCGTGCAGGAGACCCTGCTGCGGGCCTGGCGCCATCCCGACGCGCTCGGCGGGCGCTCGATCCGCGCGTGGCTGTTCACGGTGGCCCGCAACCTCGTCTTCGACCAGCACCGGGCGCGCCGGGCCCGCCCGCCGGAGACGGGCGACGAGGCGCTGGCCGTGGTGCCCGCCGAGGACGAGCTGGAGCGGGCCGTGGAGTCCTGGGCGGTCGCCGAGGCGCTGGCCGCGCTCCGGCCCGAGCACCGCGAGGTGCTCACCGAGGTCTACTACCAGGGGAAGTCGGTCAAGGAGGCGGCCGAGGCGCTCGGCATCCCCGCCGGGACGGTGAAGTCGCGCACGTACTACGCGCTGCGCGCGCTCAAGCTGGCGCTGGAGGAGCGGGGGCTCGCGCCATGACGATGAACTGCGACGAGGTGCGGATGTCGCTCGGGGTGCACGCCCTGGGCGCGCTGGACCCGGAGGAGCACGCGGCGGTGGAGGCGCATCTCGCCGGGTGCGAGGAGTGCCGGGCGGAAGCGGAGGAACTGGCCGGGGTCGCCGGATTCCTCGGCAGGGTATCCCAGGAGGACGTGGTCCAGGTCGCCAGCCCGCCGCGCGCGGTGCTCGACCGGCTGCTCGACGCCCGGACCAGGCGGCGCCGCCGGACGGCCCGGACGCTGCTCGCGGTGGCGGCCTCGGTCGTGCTGGCCGGCGTCGGGGGGACCGTCTGGATGGCGGCGGAGCGGTCCGCGCCGGAGATGTCGGCGGCCTCGGCCCCCGACTCCGGGGCCTCCGCCCCGTCGGCCGCTCCCGGCGCTTCGCAGTACGGCGCCTTCGGGGAGGGCGCCTCCGAGGACGCGGCGAGCGCCCCGCGCGACGGCGACGTCTCCCGCAAGGAGCGCGGGCCCTCCCCGGACGCGGCCGTCCGGGCCGCACCCAGCGAGTCGGCCGCGCAGGCCGCGCCCAGCGAGTCGGCCGGCCCGCAGATCATGCTGGACGCCCCGCAGGAGCCGCTGGTCAGGGAGGAGAAGAAGGGAGCCGTCCGGGCCCGGGTGACCGCCGTGCCCGGGGCGGGGGCGACCGCCGTCGAGGTGGTGGTCTCCGGGGTCGCCGAGGGCACCCGGTTCCGGCTGGACGCGGTCGACGCCGCCGGGAACCGCGAGACGGCCGGGAGCTGGACCGTCGACCGGGCCGCCTACGAGGAGTCGGGCCCCTTCCGCGGCTCGGTCACCATCCCGCCGGGCGGCGTCGACAGGTTCGAGCTGGCCACCGTCGGCGGCCGGGTGCTGCTCGTCGTCCCGGCCCGCTGACCCGCGCTCCCGCGCCCCGGACCGGCTCCCGCGCCCCGGACCGGAGGCCGGCCCGGTCCGGAATCGGACCCGACCCGGTCCGGGCCGGACCGGACCGGACCGGGAATGGCCTGCGCCGGACTGGGAATGGCCTGCGCCGGACTGGGAATGGCCTGCGCCGGACTGGGAATGGCCCGCGGCGGGCGGGCGTTGTCGTGCCCGATGACCGGTCTGACGGTGCTGCTGGTGACGCTCGCCGCGGCCGCGCTCGCGGGCGTGGCGCTGCGGCGGCGCGGCGGCGTGCCGCGCGAGGTGAGGGGCGACGTGCAGCGGATGACTCCGGACGACCTCGGTGCGGAGCTGGGCGAGCGGGCCACGCTGGTGCAGTTCTCCAGCGCCTTCTGCCAGCCGTGCCGGGCCACCCGCCGGATCCTCGCCGAGGTGGCGGAGATGGTGCCCGGTACGGCGCACGTGGAGATCGACGCGGAGTCCCGGCTGGAGCTGGTCCGTTCCCTGAACATCCTGCGCACCCCCACCGTGCTTATCCTCGACCGGTCGGGGTATGTGGTGAAGCGTGCCTCGGGCCAGCCACGGAAGGCCGACGTCATCGGGGCGCTGGGCCTCGCCATCGGTGAGTGAGCGGAGCACCTTATCGCCTTCCGGATCACCCTGTCTCAGAAACTGGACAGGGATGTGACAGATAGCGGGACGCCGGGGTAATGTCATCGCCATGCACCCCATGACAGAGCTGCTGACGAAGCGGCGCGCGGTCGACTTCTGCCGCGTCGCCACCGCGCTCTGTCGCGTTTCCTGAGGGCGATCCCAAGCGGCCCCGGCCGCACCCGATCTGCACGACCCTTCAGGAGCATCGCACGATGCAGGCTGATCCCAGAGCCCTTCGCTTCGCCGCGACCGTAACCGCCGCCGTCCTCGCGCTCGTCCTCGTCACGGACAGCGTGTGGCTGCTGGCGGCCCAGACCGCGGTGTTCGCGCTGGGTGCCGTCGGCGCCTCGCCGTACGGGATGGTTTTCAAGGGGATTGTGAAGAGCCCTCCCAGGGACCTGGAGGACGCCCGGCCGCCGCGCTTCGCGCAGTTGGTCGGACTCGCCTTCGCCCTGGCGGCCCTGGTCGGACACGCAACGCAGATCGCGCCACTGGCCCTCGGCGCCACCGCCGCGGCCCTGTTCGCCGCCTTTCTCAACGCCGCATTCGGCTTCTGCCTCGGCTGCGAGACGTATTTGATCATCCGCCGCCTACTGCCCGCCGCAAGATAATCCCGGAGGAATCCCAATGAGCCGTTCCGCCGCCCTGGTGGACGCCGACTGGGTCGAGGCCAACCTCGACACCCCTGGTGTCGTTCTCGTCGAGGTCGACGAGGACACCAGCGCCTACGACAAGGGCCACATCCGTGGCGCCGTGAAGATCGACTGGAGGGACGACCTCCAGGACCCGGTCCGCCGCGACTTCGTGGACCGCGAGGGCTTCGAGGCGCTGCTGTCGGCCCGCGGCATCGCCAACGACGACACCGTGGTGCTCTACGGCGGCAACAACAACTGGTTCGCCGCCTACGCCTACTGGTACTTCAAGCTCTACGGCCACGAGAACGTCAAGCTCCTCGACGGCGGCCGCAAGAAGTGGGAGCTCGACTCCCGCGAGCTGGTCACCGAGGTGCCGCAGCGCGCGGCCACCCAGTACAAGGCCAAGGAGCAGGACAAGAACCTGCGCGCCTTCCGCGACGACGTGCTCGCCGCGATCGGCAAGCTCAACCTGGTCGACGTGCGCTCGCCCGACGAGTTCACCGGCAAGCTGCTCGCCCCGGCCCACCTCCCGCAGGAGCAGGCGCAGCGCGCCGGCCACGTGCCGACCGCCCGCAGCATCCCGTGGTCCAAGGCTGCGAACGACGACGGCACCTTCAAGTCCGACGAGGAGCTCAAGGCCCTCTACGAGGGCGCCGGCGTCGACTTCAGCAAGGACACCATCGCCTACTGCCGCATCGGCGAGCGCTCGGCGCACACCTGGTTCGTGCTGCACGAGCTGCTCGAGCAGGCCAACGTCAAGAACTACGACGGATCGTGGACCGAGTACGGCTCGCTCGTGGGCGTGCCGGTCGAGTTGGGAGAGGCCCGATGAGCACCCAGGGTTGCGCAGCACCGGAGCAGACCGCCGCTCTTCCCGCCGGGATCGACCTGTCGACCCAGGCCGTCATCCAGGGCGTCGTGACGGGTGCGGGCACCGCCTACGCCCGCCTGCTGGACCACTCCGGCGAGTTCACCGGCGAGGTCGTCGTCTCGGAGGAGGGCGTCTTCCGCTTCTTCGCCGCTCCCGGTGACTGGACCGTCCGCATCATCGCGGGCGGCGGCGTCACCAAGGACGTCCCCGCCCAGGCCCGTCTGGGCGAGGTCACCCAGCTGGCCGTGGCCGTCTGAGCCGTACAGCGGTCCGACCGCGCAGATCTGCACGGTCAGACCTGTGTGGTCAGACCTGACCGCGCAGATCTGACCGCACAGCGATCTGAGCCGCGCGGCCGTCCAGGCCGCTCCGCGTGAGAAGGACCGGCGTCCCTCCTCGGTGAGGGACGCCGGTCCTTCGCCTTTCCGGCGGTCGCCTGCCCCGCCTCCTCGATCGGGGTCGGCGTCGCTTTCCCCGGCACAGGGCGGGGTCGGGTGTGAGCGGTGTTCGGCTGTGGTGTGGGGCGGTGGATCGCTACGATTCGTCGGGTGCCCGGAACGTCTGCTGCGTCCTCATCGTCCCCGTCCGCCCCGCCGGCCTCACCGCCGCAGGCCGCCGGACGGGCGCCCGCCCGGCTCACGGCGTACTCGCTGCCCCTGCACACCTTCAGGGTCTTCGGCGCCTGCGCGCTCTCACTGGTGCTCTGGTTCTCCGCCGGGCGGGCGGTCCGCGCGGCGCTGATGTGGGCGGGCACCGAGCTGGCGCACGGCGACTATCGGCAGGTGCGGATCGTCGTCACGACGCTGATCTTCACGCTGATCGTGCTGAACGAGCTCGTCGTCATGGTCGGCATGCTGCACTTGGTGCGCGGCGCGCTCCGTGAGATCCGGGTGCGCAGGGCGGAGGACGAGGGCGCGGACGAGAGTCTGTTCGGTGCGCTCAACCGGACCACGCTGCTCTTCGCCACGATCTACCTGGCGTGGAGCTTCCACCGGGAGGACGCCCAGGAGTTCATCTCCCTGGACAGCATGAAGCGGATCGACCAGGACCTCCAGGGATCGTTGGCCGGGATCGAGAGTGAGGCCGGCACGATCCTGCTCGGGCTCGACATGCGGATCTCCGCCGGGATCGCGGTGGCGGCCTACATCCTCAGGACGCTGTTCGCCTGGCTGCACATGAACGGCAGGGTGCGCGGCGGCGGCGTGCTGACCGCATTCTTCGAGCTGGGCCTCGCCTTCTACGGCCTCAACGCGCTGTTCGCCCTCGCCGCGTCACGGGCGGACTGGCTGGACGAGCGGGCCGCCGTGGCCGCGGTCAAGGGCTGGTTCGAGGACCTGGAGAAGACCCTGCCATGGTGGAAGGGGTTCTGGGAGGGCGTCGGTGATCTCTGGCCGCTCCTCGTGGACGCGCTGATCGAGCCGCTCGCCTGGCTGGCCGTGGCCGCGCTCGTCTACGGCGCCTTCGCCGAGGACACGCGCGCGGTCGTCCGGGGGACCCGGCTGGAGACGGTCGCCGACCGGGTGGAGCGGACGCACGCCCTGACCCGCACGACCATGAGCGGGGCGACGATCGGGTTCCGGGACCGCTGGGTCCCGCCGGTCCACGCCTTCCGGCTCGCCATCCGCGGCGGCGCTCCGCTGTTCGGTGTGTTCTGTCTGTGCTACGTCGCCCTCCAGGTGGGCGCCGACTACGCGGACCGGAGCATCCGGGCGCTGGTCGGCAGCGACTTCCCCTTCTTCTGGACGCTGTTCAGCAGTCCGGTGGAGTTCGCCGTGGACCTGGTCGCCGGAGTGCTGACGGCCTGCCTGCTGGCGGCCGCGTTCGACATCGCGGCCACCCGCAGCCGCGAGGCCGGGCAGGCGCTCACCGCCTGAACAGCAGCACCTGGTCCTGGGGTTCGGTCTTCTCCGTGCCGGCGCGCTTGAACAGCTGATCCACGTTCTCCTCCTCCAGCGGGACGCGGATCGTGCTGGGGATGACGTGGACCTCGACCTCGTCGGCGACCTCCTGCGGCACCACGCTGACCGCGTTGTATCGGTAGGCGGTGCCGATCTTGTGCTCCTTGACCTCCAGGGGGAGGTCGTTGTCGGAGATCAGGACCTGCCAGCTGCGGCCGTCGGGATGCACGGCCTTGATCGTGGGATCGCCGCGCCGGATCACCCCCTCGGTGTCCAGGGAGGTCCTGGAAACAGTGATCTTGAGCCACTTCCGGCCGGGCTTGGCCTTCCCCAGACCCGGCAGGCTGTCCGCCGGCTCGACCTGGGCCCTCCAGGACACGCGCATGAGCGTGCCGCTGCCGCCGGGCTCCACGGGGTGGAACCGCAGGGCGGGGATGCCGGTCCGGTAGAAGCTGTAGCCCTCCCAGGTCGGGATCCCGACGGCCAGGGCGACCGCGACGAGCAGCCCGCCGACCCGCAGCGCCGTGCGGCGCCGCGGCGCGGGGGCGGCGGCCCCGGGGGCCGGCGGGGTGTCCTCCGGCGGCTCTGGGGCCTCCGGTGGGACCGCGGGGGCCGCGCCGGAGGCCGCCACCGGGGACGCGCCGGTCGCGGGAGCGGGGACACCCCGCGAGGGGGCGGAGGCGGGCCGCGGGAGCGGCGGCGTGGGGACCGCGGGGAAGGGCTGGGTCGACGACCCCGGTGACTCGCGCACGGGCCGGGGCACGGGCGGCCAGACCTGCTCGTCGGGGAAGACCTGCCGGGGGGCGGGCATCCAGGGCAGACCTGCGGGCGACGGTTCGGAGGCGGCCGACTGCGGTGCCGGGACGGCGGGCGCCGCCGAGACGGCCGGGTGTTTGAAGGCGGGGTTCGGGGCGGTCGGGTGCCCGGGGTGGGTCTCCGGCGGGGCCGGCCAGGCGCCGGAGGCGGGCCAGGGGGCGCCGCGGTAGGGCTCGCCCTCGTAGGGCGCACCGTGGGAGCCGCCGTAGGGGCGGCCGTGAGACCGCCGGGGGGCCTCGGCGGGCGGCTCCTCCCGCCCGGGAGCGGACCAGTCCGGGAGGCCCGCGTTCTCCGGGGCCGGGGTGCCGGTCACTGCTTACTCGTCAAGGGGTAGACGTCCTTCGCATCGGCGATCAGGCGTTGCGTGCCCGCCTCGTCCAGGCCCAGGTCGACCTCCACCTCCGGCTGGTAGGTCTCCCCGATGAACCCGTTCTTCAGCGGGAGTACGATCCGGGCGCCGGTCAGCGCATTCACCGGGACCTCGAAGACCGCCACGCCCTCCGTCCACCAGCCCGGCTGGATGTAGGGGTTGACGATGGTCAGCGAGGAGTCGACCTTGTCGGTGGCCTGGTAGCGCTTGTCGTCGTCGGTCAGCAGCACCGGGGCCGCGAACTGCTGCGGCTCCCGATGAGCGGTCGCCTCCAGCGTGACGACGACGAAGATCCCCGAGGTGGTGGCCTTCTCCACCTTCTCGGCCGCGTCCGTGGTCTGCACCGAGCGCGCGCCGTACACCCCCTTCACCCGGGCGGAGAAGCGCGAGGCGACGACCTCCTCGCCGAGGCCGCCGGTCCAGGTCAGCGCGGCGCTGCTCTCCTCGCGGCCCAGGGCGGTGGACTGCAGGGCCACCGCGGCGGCTGCCAGGGCCAGCCCGGTGAGCAGGGCGCCCGCGCGGCGCATCCGGCCCGGCCGCCGGGGCCGGCGGCGACGGCCGTCGGCCGGGCCGGGCGCGTCGGCCGGGCCCACCGGATTCGGGCCCGTCTGGCTCTGACCCGTCTGGCTCGTGGGAGGCGCGGAGCTCATCAGCCCTCCTCCCCGCGCTCGACGGGCAGGGTGACCTGCGCCACGACCTTCGGCGGGGAGTCGTCCGCCGCCCCGTCCTGCTCCAGGATCCAGCTGCCCGTGACGATCGTGAACTGCTCCAGGAACTCGAACGTCCCCACGTCGAAGCGCACCTTCTCCGGAGCCTCCTGCCCCTCGGGCAGCTCGTAGCGGAGCACGACGGTGGAGGCCATGCCCGGGTGCAGCTGCCGGCTCGGCACCCCCTCGTCGGCGATGTTCACGATGGGGCCGCCCTCGGGCGCGATCGCCGGGCTCATCGCGAGCAGGCCCTTGGCGAAGAAGTAGCCGTCCTTGCCCGGCGTCCCCGTGCCGGTGGTCTCCTCGCCCTTGTTCGTGACCTCGAGTTCGACCTCCAGGAACCGCCTGCCGCCGGGGCCGTACTCGTCCGGCTGGTAAACGGTCCGCGACGTCACGAACTTGGTGAGAAACTGTTTCTGATCCACGACGGCGCCGGGGCCGAGCTGCTTGGGAGGTTCTTTGGGAGCGTCGGCGAAGCCGCCGAGGGCGGCGGTGACCCCCAGGCCGGCGGAGAGGACCAGGGCGGTGACGGGCACTGCGATGGGGCGTCGCCGTCGGGTACCGCCGCCGGGGGGAGACGTCATGACAATGGATGGTAATAGCTGATCTCAGTACCGTCCGACTCATTCATCCCACATGTCACGATGAACGAGCGGAAAATACAGCGGATTGACCTGAACCCCGCCCCAACGGCAGGTCCAGCTCATACGCTGTCACGGAGGCGGACGAGAGCCCGACGGCGGAGGTTCCGTGGCGGACGTGCATCCTGAGCATGCGCAGCTCCAGGCGGACCGGATCTACCTGGGCTGGCAGTACGCCCTGCTCCACCCGGACCCCGGTCCGGCCCCCAGGCGCCCGTCCCCCGCCGAGGACCCCGCCTTCGAGATCGACCCCGAATGGATGCGCCGCGAGCGGCTCAACGAGGACCTGCTCAACCGGCCGGTGAAGATCGTCCGTGGGTTCATGGTCGCGCTCGCCCTCCTCGTCGTCGTCATCTCCGCCACCGGACTGCTGGACTGGTCGTTCGCCGCGGTCGGGCTGGCGGCCTCCCTGGGCGTCGCAGGGTTCTGCACCTACGCGGTCTACCAGGGCGACCGGGCGGTCCGCTACCGGATCGAGGAGCGCAGGACCGCCGTGGACCGGCGGCGGCAGGAGCGCGACCGGGAGCTCTACCTCGCCCAGGAGGAGCACGCCGCCCGCTACCGCGAGTGGGCGGAGCAGAAGGAGCGCTACGACCGCCAGCTCACCTGGTACGCGGTGACCGTCCCCGACGAGATCGACCGCATCGACGTGGCCGGCGGCACGCTGCCCGGCTGGTCGGCGCTGATCACCCTGCTCGGCGCGACCCGCCTCTACAGCGGCGGCCACCTGACCGTGCTCGACCTGTCCGAGGGCGCGATCGCCAAGGACCTGATCGAGCTGGCCCGCCGGGGCGGCGACGACCCGCTGGTCTGGGTGCTCCCGGTGGACCTGCCCCGGCTGGACCTGGGGGCGACGCTCGCGCCCGAGGCCTTCGCCGACGTCCTCGCCCACGTGGTGAGCGTCAGCGAGGAGCACCGCACCACCCGGGACCTGTCCTTCGACAACGCGATCCTGGAGCGGGTCCTGGAGGTCCTCGGCGCCAAGGCCACGATCAACCAGGTGACCGCCGCGCTCCGGGCGCTGGCCCAGGTGGGCGACCCCCGCGAGGACCTGCGCCTGGGCCTGATCACCGCCACCCAGCTGGAGCGGATCGGCACGCTGTTCGGCCGCGGGGTCAGCGACCGGGTGGTGATCGAGCGGGCCTGGGCGCTGGAGTCGCAGCTGCGCAAGCTGGAGACGCTCGGCTCGGAGGCCGTACGGCTCCCGCCCGCGCGTCTGCGGGTGGTCTCCATGGACCGGCAGGCCGGGGTGTTCGGCAACCGGGTCCTCGGCACCTACGTGGCCACCGCGCTCACCCACATCCTGCGCCAGTCGCCAGGCTCGGAGCGGCCCTGGTACCACACGATCATCGTCGCGGGGGCGGACAAGCTCCGCGGCGACGTGCTCGACCGGCTGATGGACGCCTGCGAGACCTCCAGGACGGGGCTGGTGCTGACCTACCGGTCGCTGACGCCGACCGTGCGGGAGCGGCTGGGCCGGGGGCACGCGGCCGTGGCGTTCATGCGGCTGGGCAACGCCGAGGACGCCCGGGTGGCCAGCGAGCACGTCGGCACCGAGCACCGGCTGGAGCTCGCCCAGCTCACCGAGACCATCAGCGCCGCGGGCGCGGGGCTCGACGGCGGCTACACCTCCACGGTCGGCCAGACCGACGAGGAGGAGGACGCGCACGCCGCCGGCCACGCGGACCTGAAGGAGGACATCACCGAGTCCACCGAGTGGGGGCGGCGGGCGACCAAGGCGCTGGGCGACACCGAGCGGGTGCTGCACCGCTCCCGGGAGTTCCTCGTCGAGCCCCACCAGCTCCAGCAGCTCCCCACCACGTCGGTGATCGTCACCGACGCCACCGCGCAGGGCCGCCGGGTACGGCTGGCCGACGCCAACCCCGCGATCCTCACCTTCCCCAAGACGACGCTGGGGGAGTTCGAGGAGATCCGGGAGAGGCTGCTGGAGCCCTTCGCGGCGCGGGACGACCGGCCGCGCGAGCCGGACCGAGAGCCGAACCCCTTCGAGGACGCGCCGCCCAACCTCGGCCCGCCGCCGCCCCGGCTCGACTGGCGCCGGCGGCAGTGAAACGCGCGGGCGTGTCAACGAAGGGTGCGGACAGGGTAATGGAGTGGTCAATGCCGGGGTGCCGGTCAGAGTGAGGTTCGACCGTAGTGCTGTCGCGAGGCCTCGCCCAGCACGGCGGAGCGATCGGTGAAGCGTCAACCCCCCGGCCCGGAGCCGGGGGCCCCGGGTGGAGACCACATGCAGCAGCAGAGCGTATCCCGTCTTCCGCACACCCTGGCCGGTCCGTGGTACCGGATCCAGGCGATCGCGGCGCCTTCGCGTAGTTCGTCGGCCGAGTGGGACTTCGTCACCGTCCTGCCCGCCGTGCTCTCCGCGGCCCAGCGCGGGCGGCCCTTCGTGATCGGCTGGCTCTCCAGGGGTGCGGGCGCCCCCCTGGAGCTGCTCACCAACGCCGGGCCGCTGACCCCGCCGCGCGCCCCCCGCCGGGCCGTCACCGCCGAGCACCGGCGGACGGCCGAGGCCGAGCCGCTGCTGTTCCCCGGCGGCGCCCGCGGCGTGCGGATCGGCGACGAGTGGCTGCGCGACCTGACCGACCTCGTCTGGACGACCTGTCCGGGACGGCAGGCGCCGCCGCTGGGCGGCCGCCGCGAAGCGGACGCCGACGAGGTCAAGCGGCCCACCCTGTTCGAGTCCACGCTGGTCACGCTCATGTCCCGGCCGTTCGCCTGGCTGGTGGTGGCCGAGCCCACCGACCTGCTGGACGCCGAGGTGGCGCACCTGCGGACCCAGCTCAACGTGCTGCGGCAGTACGGCGACGCCTCCGAGCGCTCGCGCTACGACGCCGAGCGGGCCGAGCGGCGCATGCAGGAGCTCGACACCTTCCGCGAGGCCGGGCTCTGGAACGTGCGGGTGCTGGCCGGAGCGGCCGGGCCGGAGGAGCTGCGGCAGATCGCCCCGGTGCTGGTCGGCTCCGCGGAGCTGGGCCACCACCCCTACCGCCTGCGCAGCGCGCTGTCCTCCCCGCCCTGCGGCTTCACGGACGCGCTCACGGCGACCGTGCAGGACCCCGCCGACGGCGCCGTCGCGCCCTTCGCCGCCACCGCCGGGACGCTCGCCGCGCTGGCCGGGCTGCCCCGCCGGGAGGTGCCCGGCGTCCGGGTGGTGGAGGCGGGCTTCTTCGACGTGACCAGCGAGGCCGACACGCCCGCCGGGGAGCCCTCGGTCGACCTCGGCACGATCGTGGACGGCCAGGACCGCGCGGTGGGCTCGTTCCGGGTCCCGCTCGCCACCCTGAACCGGCACGCGTTCGTCACCGGGGCCACCGGCTCCGGCAAGTCCCAGACGGTCCGCCACCTGCTGGAGGAGCTCACCGGCGCGGGCATCCCCTGGCTGGCGATCGAACCGGCCAAGTCCGAGTACGCCGCGATGGGCGGCCGGATCGAGCACCTCGCCCCGGTGACCGTGATCAACCCCTCGGACCCCGACACCGTGCCGTTCAGCGTGAACCCGCTCGCGCCGGAGCCCGGCTACCCGGTCCAGGCCCACATCGACATGGTCCGGGCGCTGTTCATGGCCGCCTTCGACGCCGAGGAGCCGTTCCCGCAGATCATGTCGCTGGCGCTGCAGCGGGTCTACGAGGCCAACGGCTGGGACGTGGTCACCGGCGCGGCGGCCCCGGGGGCGGCCGTGCAGCCCGCCGTGCCGACCCTGGAGCAGCTGCAGCGGCACGCGATGGACGTGATCAAGGAGATCGGCTACGGCCGGGAGGTGCAGGCCGACGTCGAGGGCTTCATCGCGCTGCGGCTGCGCTCGCTCCGGGTCGGCTCGGCCGGGCGCTTCTTCGAGGGCGGCCACCCCGCCGACATCGGCGACCTGCTCCGGCGCAACGTCGTGCTCGCCATCGAGGACGTGGCCAACGACGAGGACAAGGCGTTCCTGATGGGCACGCTGATCATCCGGATCGTGGAGCACCTGCGGATGCGGGCCAGGTCGTCGAAGACCTCCGGGCTGCAGCACGTGATCGTGATCGAGGAGGCGCACCGGCTGCTCCGCGACCGGGGCGCGGGCCGGGCCAGCACGCACGCGGTCGAACTGCTGGCCGGCATGCTCGCCGAGATCCGCGCGTACGGCGAGGGCATCGTGGTCGCCGAGCAGATCCCCACCAAGCTGGTCCCCGACGTGGTGAAGAACACCGCGCTGAAGGTCGTCCACCGGCTTCCCGCCGAGGACGACCGCCGGCTGGTCGGCGCCGCGATGAACCTGAGCGAGGAGCAGTCCCGGCAGGTCGTCTCGCTCCAGCCCGGTACGGCGGCGGTCTTCGCCGACGGGATGGACCGCCCGCTCCGCATCCGGGTGCCGCTGGGCGAGGACCGCGAGCACCCGGCGCCCGGGCAGACCCCGCCGATCTGCGGGCGCCGCTCGGTGGCCTGCGGGCAGGAGTGCAGGAGCGGCCGGGCGTGCACGCTGGTCGAGATCCGCGAGGCCGACCTGCTCGCCGAGGCCCCCGAATGGGCCTGGCTGCGGATCTGGGCCGACACGCTGGTGCTGGCCTTCTGCGTCAACCGGCCCGTTCCGGGCGTGCCCCGGGCGCTGGCCGAGCTCTGGGCGGAGCTGCCCGCGCGCCGGCGCGAGTGCCTGCTGGCCACGGCCGTGGAGCGCGCCGTCGCCCGCCGGGCGTGGGCGCTGCGCACGGTCGCCGACCCGGCCCTGCTCACCGAGCAGGTCGCCGAGACCGCCGCCCGGCTGCTGGGACCCGACCGCAAACCCGGCGAGCGGCCCGGGCCCATCTGGGTGATCCCGCAGGTCCGCTGGTTGCACGAGGTGGAGCGCCTCTTCCCCTACGGGCAGGCCGCCCCCAACCCGCGCGGTCCCGCGCCGGCCATGGAGTACCCCCTGTTCGACCGCCCCGCGGGAGGGGAGGAGCTGCTCGGCCACCGCGCGCGGGCGCTCCGGCACCACCCCCTCTCCATGGAGGCGGACCGGAACCGGGCGCTCGCCTGGCGGGTCCTGCTGGGCGACGACGAGCACGAGGGCGTGGAGCGGGACGTGCTGACCGTCACGATCGGGATCGACCCGGCCGAGCGGCTGCGGCACGTCGCGCAGACGATGGGGGCGGGCTGGCTGGAGACCGTGCTGTCCTGGCCGAACCGGTTCGTGCTCCCGTTCGACGCCGAGTCCTCCGACTCGGTGGAGCTCGCCTTCACGGAGTGACGGGCGCGGATTCCGCGGCGTTCCCGCAGGCGGCCGCCCCGCCCATCCCCGGCTAGGATCGGCGGCATGACTCAGCTTCCGCTGCGGGCGCAGCTCGCGAGTGCTCTCGGCCGGACGGCCGCGACGCTGTCCCGGGCGACCGGACGCGGCGACGGATCGGTGATCGGCGGCCGGGTCGGCCTGGCCCTGGAGCCGGACCTGCTGCGCAAGCTCGCCCGCGACCGCAGGCTCGCGCTGGTGAGCGCGACCAACGGCAAGACCACCACGACGCGGCTGATCACCTCCGCCCTGCAGGAGCTCGGCGACGTCGCCACCAACGCCTTCGGCGCCAACATGCCCGCCGGGCACGTGTCCGCGCTCTCGTCGGCGAAGGACGCGCCGTACGGCGTGCTGGAGGTCGACGAGAAGTACCTCCCCGAGGTGATCGAGACCACCGGCGCGGGCGTGGTCGTCCTGATGAACCTCAGCCGCGACCAGATGGACCGGGCGGCCGAGATCTGGCTGCTGGCCCAGAAGTGGCGCCGCGCGCTGGTGGCCAGGAACACCCATGTGATCGCCAACGCGGACGACCCGCTGGTGGCCTGGGGTGCGTCCACCGCCGCCCGGGTGACCTGGGTCTCGGTCGGGCAGCCGTGGAAGGAGGACTCCTGGTGCTGCCCCGAGTGCGGCGGCCCGCTCGACCGCGGCGGCATGGACTACGTCCCGCCCGGCGGTCACGCCCCCGGCGTGGCCGTACGGCAGGCGGACGGGGGCGTCCCCGCGGCCCCGGGGTCCCCGGCGGGCCCCGGCGGGCTGGCGGAGAACGACTGGGCGTGCCGCGAGTGCTCCTTCCGGCGGCCCGCGCCGAGCTGGTTCCTCGACGGTGACACGGTGGTCGACCCCCGAGGGCAGCGCTGGCCGTTGGACATCCGGCTGCCCGGCCGGGCCAACCGGGCCAACGCGGTGGTCGCGCTGGCCACCGCGGAGGCGTTCGGCCTCCCCGTCCAGCGGGCGCTGCCCCGGCTGGCCGAGGTCACCTCGGTGGCCGGCCGCTACACCACGGTGGAGCGCGAGGGCCGTCAGGCCCGGCTGCTGCTGGCGAAGAACCCGGCGGGCTGGCTGGAGGCGTTCGACGTGCTCGACCCCGCGCTGCCGGTGATCCTCTCGGTGAACGCGCAGGGTCCCGACGGCCGCGACACCTCCTGGCTGTGGGACGTCGACTACCGGGTGCTGCGCGGCAGGCCGGTCTACGTGACCGGGGAGCGCCGGCTCGACCTCGCCCTCCGGCTCGACGTGGCCGAGGTGCCGTTCCAGCTGACGGAGTCCTTCGGGCACGCGCTCGCGGTCCAGCCGCCGGGCAAGGTCGACGTGATCGCCAACTACACCGCCTTCCAGCAGATCCGATCGGAGTTCGGTCGTGCCGTCTGACAGTGTCCTGCGCCTTGTCTGGATCTACCCGGACCTGCTCAGCACCTACGGGGACCAGGGCAACGTCCTGGTCCTGGAGCAGCGGGCCCGGCGCCGCGGGATCGCGGTCGAGACCGTCCACGTGCGCTCGGCCGACCCGGTGCCCGAGCAGGGGGACGTCTACCTGATCGGCGGCGGCGAGGACCGGCCGCAGATCCTGGCGGCCGAGCGGTTGCGCCGGGACGGCGGGCTGCACCGGGCCGTCGCCCGGGGCGCCGCCCTGCTGGCGGTCTGCGCGGGCTACCAGATCATGGGCAGCACGTTCGGCGGCGAGGAGGGGCAGCCGGTGGACGGCATCGGGCTGCTCGACATCGCCAGCGGCCGGGGCGCCGCTCGGGCGGTCGGCGAGCTCGTCGCCGAGGCCGACCCGGCGCTCGGAGTCCCGACCCTGACGGGGTTCGAGAACCACATGGGCGTCACCAGGCTGGGACCGGGCGTGCGCCCGCTCTCCCGTACGGTGGTCGGCACCGGGAACGGCGACGGGACCGAGGGCTGCTATGCCGGGAGGATCGTCGGGACCTACCTGCACGGTCCGGCGCTGGCGCGCAACCCCGGCCTGGCCGACCTGCTGCTGACCTGGGCGGTCGGCGCGCAGCTCCCGCCGACCGACGACACCTGGTTCGAACGGCTCCGCCAGGAGCGGCTCACCGCGGTCCGGCCCGCCTGACCCGTCCGCCCGGCCGGTCTCGACCGGCCGGGCACGGTGGACGTCAGTAGACGAGTGCCTGGACGCCTTCGCCGAGCGCCTCCTCGACGAAGGTGGGGGCGCCCGCGATGCGGACCCCCTCGATCACGTCGTCCACCGTGATGTCCCGCCGGGCCGCGCACTGCGTGCACAGCGTCACCCGGCCGCCGGCGAGCACCGCGTCGAGCAGGTCGCCGAGCCGGGCCGCGTGGGGCAGGGTGAACTCCTCGGCCCGCCCGGGGAGGGCGAACCACGACGCCTCGCCCGTCAGCCAGAGGGAGACGGGCACCCCGCTCGCCAGGGCCGCCGCGGCCACCGTGAACGCCTGGTTGCAGCGCTCCGGGGCGTCCGCGCCCGCGGTCACTTTGATCACCAATGATCGTGCCATGCTCGAAGACTATTCGGGCCCGGACCACCGGCGCGAGCCAGGTCCGGCCGGGCCTACCCTTTATGGCTATGGACGTTCCTGAGCTGCATCCCGACCTTGAGCCGATCGCCTTCCTCGTGGGCCGGTGGGAGGGCGCCGGGGTGGGGGGATACCCGACGATCGAGAGCTTCAACTTCGGTCAGGAGATCGTCTTCGGGCACAACGGCAAGCCGTTCCTGACCTACACCAGCCGCACCTGGCTGCTGGACGAGGCGGGCGCCAAGGTCCGCCCGCTGGGCACCGAGACCGGTTTCTGGCGCCAGCTGCCGGACCGCCAGCTGGAGGTCTGCCTGTCGCACCCGACCGGCATCGTGGAGATCTACGTCGGCGAGGTGGTCTTCCACAAGATCGAGCTCCACACGGACGTGGTGGCCCGCACCGCCACCGCCAAGGAGTACACCGGCGGCCACCGCCTCTACGGCCTGGTCAACGGCAACCTGATGTGGGCCTACGACATGGCGGCCGTGGGGCAGGGGCTCCAGTCGCACATCTCGGCCGAGCTCAAGCGGGTGGGCGACTTCGTGCCCGACGCGGACTGAGAGCGGGCGAGGACGAATACGATGCCGGGCATGAGCACCCCCTTCACCCCCGACGTGGTCGAGGCGATCAAGCGCCACATGAACGACGACCACGCCGACGACGCGCTGCTGATCGTCAGGAGCCTGGGCGGCAGGCCCGAGGCGACGGCCGCGACGACGTCGGACGTGGACGCCGAGGCGATCGAGTTCGCCGCGGTCGTGGACGGCGACGAGGTCACGGTGCGCGTTCCGTGGGGGAGGACGCTGACCGAGCGGGCCGAGGTCCGCCGGGAGGTCGTCCGCCTCTACCGGGAGGCCTGCGCGGCCCTCGGCGTCCCGGCCCGCGGCGAGCACTGAGGCGCCGGGAGAAACAGGGCGGGAAACGAAAAAAGAGAACCCCGGGCTCGCTCCTCCGCTCGAGACGTGAGGGCCGGATGGACCAAAGACGGGATATGCCCGCCCTCCGGCAGCCCGGGGTTCCGGTGATTGTCGTGGATTCGCCGAACGTCGCGAGACGTCCGGACAGAGTCCGGAGTCGCGGCGTCCTAGCGGACAGCCACCTCGCTAGCCCAAGTATGATCAACCATTGTTTGGACCACCTCCCTTCTGCGTGATTCGTACGCTATGCGACCGCTTCCGGATTGGGCAAGTAAATATTCGCCAAGCAGGTTTCCGCTGGTGAAAGCCTTCGAGGTCGTCGCTGGAGGGGATCCGGGACGACCGGACGCCATGGACGGGCGGAGGGCGCGGATCCGGCGGCCGGAGGGCGCGGGGCAGGGACGGGCGGGACCACGGGGCGGGCGGCCGGAGGGCACGGGGCCTGGCTTCGGGCGATGATCAAGAGGGTCCGGCCAGGGCACGGCATAGAATCTCGCCATGACCGAGACGTCGTGGCATGAGGAACTGCGGGCGCGCGGTTATCGGGTCACCCCGCAACGCCAGCTGGTGCTCGAGGCGGTCAAGTCGCTGGAGCACGCCACCCCGGAGGAGATCTGCACCCGGGTGCGCGAGACCGCCCGCGGGGTGAACATCTCGACCGTCTACCGGACCCTCGAACTGCTCGAGGAGCTCGGCATGGTCGCCCACAACCACCTCGGGCACGGCGCGCCCACCTACCACCTGGCCGCCGACGCCGACCACGTGCACCTGGTCTGCCGCGGCTGCGGCGACATCAGCGAGGTCAGCCCGGAGCTGGTGCGGGCCCTGGTGGACGGGCTCGACGCAGAGCTGGGCTTCGCCACCGACGTGCACCACCTGACGGTCTTCGGCCGCTGCCGCAAGTGCCGCTGAGAGCTCCCGGGCCACTGCCGTGAGCCGCCCGCGAGCCCATGGGCCGTGGGCGCGGCCCGTCCGTCCCGGGTCCGCGAGCCGCGGTCACGTGCCCACCGGGGGCCTGCGGGCCGTGTTTCCGGACGCCGCCGGGGGCCTGCGGGCCGTGTTTCCGGACGCCGCCGGGGGCCTGCGGGCCGCGGCTCCGGGCGTCGCCGCGGGCTCGTAGGCTTGGGGCATGCGAAGCCCTCTGCTGGACACCCCCGGCGCGGTCGCCGCCGACGCCCCCGACGACGGCGTCGCCGGACACTACGGTGACCTGTTCGCCGAGCAGCGCGCCTTCCTCGCCGGTGAGGCGATGGTCGACCGGAGCAACCGCGAGGTCGTCAGGATCTCCGGGCCCGACCGCCTGAGCTGGCTCAACAGCCTGAGCTCCCAGAAGCTCGACGACCTGCAGCCGGGCCGGGCGACCGAGACGCTGCTGCTGGACGCCCAGGGCAGGGTCGAGCACCACCTGGTCCTCGTCGACGACGGCGAGGCGGTCTGGGCGCACGTGGAGCCGGGCACCTCGGCGGGCCTGGTCGCCTTCCTCGACAAGATGCGGTTCATGCTCCGGGTCGAGGTCGCAGACGTGACGGACGCCTACGCGGTGGTCTCCGTGGCCGATCCGGCCCGGCTCACCCCGCCCGCCGGGGCGGTCGTCGCCGGTGGCGACGTGCTGCTCCCGCGCGACCTGCTCCCTGATCACCTCGACCTGCGGCTCGCCGGGCTCTGGGCCCACGAGGCGCTGCGGATCGAGGCCCACCGCCCCCGGCTCGGCTTCGAGACCGACCACAAGACGATCCCGCACGAGGTCGGCTGGATCGGTACGGCCCTGCACCTGAACAAGGGGTGCTACAAGGGCCAGGAGACCGTGGCGCGGGTGCACAACCTCGGCCACCCGCCGCGCCGGCTGGTCTTCCTGCACCTGGACGGGAGCGCCGACCGGCTGCCCCGGCGCGGCGCCCCGGTGACCGCGGGCAAGGACGAGGTCGGGTTCGTCGGCGGCTCCGCCCGCCACCACGAGCTCGGCCCGATCGCCCTGGCCCTGGTCAAGCGGACCGTGCCGGTGGACGCGCCGCTGGAGGCCGACGGGGTGGCGGCGGCCCAAGAGGTCGTCGTGCCGCCGGACGCCGGGCGCAACGTGCAGATCGACCCGGCCCTGCGCCGCCGCATCCGCTGACCCGCTGACGGAACGCCGAAGGGGCCGCTTCCCGCTCAGGGAACCGGCCCCGCTTGCCTCCGGCCCTGCTCGTCTCCGGCCCCGCTTGGCTCCGGCCCTGCTCGTCTCCGGCCCCGATCGGCCTCCTCGGGACGCGGGGCCCCACCGCTTTCGGAGGCGTTCCCGGGCTTCCCGGTCTCCGGATCGCCTCCCGGCGTCCTGGATCCGCCGGGGGTCAGACCTCCAGGATCAGCGTGATGGGGCCGTCGTTGGTCAGCGCGACCTTCATGTCGGCGCCGAAGACGCCCGTCCCGACGCGTGCTCCCAGCGCGCGCAGTTCCGCGCAGACGGCCTCGACCAGGGGCTCGGCGACCGGCCCGGGGGCCGCCGCCTGCCAGGTGGGGCGGCGTCCCTTGCGGGCGTCGCCGTACAGGGTGAACTGGCTGACCACGAGCAGGGGGGCGCCGATGTCGGAGCAGGACTTCTCGCCGTCCAGGATCCGCAGTCCCCAGAGCTTGGCGGCCAGCTTCGCCGCCTCGGCCGGGGTGTCGGTGTGCGTCACCCCGACCAGCACGAGCAGCCCCGGCTCGTCGACCGCGCCGACGACCGCCCCGTCCACCGTCACCGACGCGGAACTCACCCGCTGCACCACCGCACGCATGCCCCCATCATCCCGCGCTCCGGGTGCTCTCTAGACTCTGCGCGGGCTCTGCACGAAAGGGGACAAAGGTGTCTACAGGGTCGTTGGTCGTCGAAGTGGTCCGTTCGGGGTTCGTGGAGTCCACGCACCGGGCGCGGATGCTGGCCGTCGCGGCGGACGGTTCCGCGGTGCGGGTGCACGGGGCGGTGGACGCGCTGGTCTCGCCGCGCTCGTCGATGAAGCCCTTCCAGGCGCTCGGCATGGTGCGCAGCGGGCTCGCCCTGGAGGGGGAGCTGCTCGCGCTGGCGTGCGCGAGCCACGACGGGGAGGCGTTCCACGTGGACGGCGCCCGCAGGATCCTCGCCGGGGCCGGGCTGGACGAGGACGCGCTGCGCTGCCCGGAGGACCTGCCCGGGGATGCGGCCTCCCGCGAGGAGGTGCTGCGCTCGGGCGGCGGCAAGGCGCGGATCTACATGAACTGCTCCGGCAAGCACGCGGCGATGCTCGCCACCTGCGCGGCCAACGACTGGCCGCTGGAGACCTACCTCGACCCCACGCACCCGCTGCAGCGGGCGATCCGCGCCGCGGTGGAGGAGCTGACCTGCGAGAAGGTCGCCGCCACCGGCGTCGACGGCTGCGGCGCCCCGCTCTTCTTCGTCTCGATGACGGGTGTGGCCCGCGCCTTCCGCGCCCTCGTGCTGGCCGGGCCCGGCAGTCCCGAGCGGCGCGTCGCCGACGCCTTCCGCGACCACCCCGAGTGGACCTCCGGCACGACCCGCCCCGAAGCCCGGCTGATGCGGGCGATCCCCGGGCTGCTGGTCAAGGCCGGCGCCGAGGCGTTCGACGCCTTCGCCTTCGCGGACGGCCGCGCCGGCACGGTCAAGATCGAGGACGGCGGCCAGCGCGCCCGCGTGCCCGTCACCGTCGCCGCCTTGCGCGCCCTCGGCCTCGACGCCCCCGAGCTCGCCGAGCTCGCCGTCGGCGTCCTGCACGGCGGCGGCCGCCCGGTGGGCGAGATCCGCCTGCACGGCGGCGGATGAGGCGGGGCTCCTCGCCCGGGGATCGGGTCGGCCCGGAATGGCTTCATCTCCCCGGGCCGGCCGATCTCGGATCGGGAGCCGGGATGCCGGTTTCCTTGCTACACGCGTAGCGAGAGTTCTACAGTTGGGTTCATGACTGCGATTCCTGCGCGTGAGCTGCGGAACAACACGGCCGAAGTGCTGCGGCGTGTCGAGGCCGGTGAAGAGATCGAAGTGCTGCGGGACAACCGTCCGGTGGCGAAGATCATTCCTTTCCCCCGCCGCGGTCGCTGGCTGTCCGCCACTGAGATCGGGGGAGAGCTCGCCCGTCTCGGGCCGGATGGGACGGGCTGGGCCGAGGAACTGCGGGAGACCTTGTCCGGGACCACTGACGATCTGCCGTGGTGAGCCCGCAGCGGGCGCTGGCCGATACATCGATCTTCATCGGCCTGGAGGCCAGCCGGTTCGATATCGAGCGCTTCGCCGACTACGAATGGGGTGTTTCGGCGATCACGCTGGGCGAGCTGCGTCTCGGGGTGCTGCAGGCGCGGGATCCCGAGTCGGCCGCCCGGCGCCTTTCCACCTATCAACTGGCCCAGCGCTTCGAGCCGCTACCGGTTGACGAGGCCGTTTCCGAAGCGTGGGCGCTTCTGGTCTCGCGATTGCGGGTGGCGGGTCGCAAGGCTCCGATCAACGACAGCTGGATAGCGGCGACCGCCCTGGCCTACGGCATTCCCGTGGTGACCCAGGATGCGGACTACGACGAGATGCCCGGTGTCGAGGTCATCAGGCTGTGAGGCCGTGGGCCCGGCCGGTCGCAGGCCGTACGGCCGGCCGGGCCGCTCCCGGGATCAGGGGGCGGGAAGGCGGACGCTGCGGTGATCCTGTCCAGCTCGCCGGCCAGCTCCGGACTGACCGTGACGTGGACGGCGGTGTAGGAGGCCACCCGGAAGGCTCCGATCCGGCCGTCCGCGCCGGTGGTCCGGATGCCCGTGATGTTCGGCCCGGCGACAGGGGAGGTCCGCCGCTTCCAGCCGCGGAGGAAGTCGTCCAGCCACCGGGCGGAGTGCAGGGCCGCGCCGCGGACCACGGTGACTCCACGCGGCGGCGGCCGTCCGACCAGCGGCCGGTCACCGCGCTCCAGCCGTCGCCGAGCCGGGTGTCCTCCTCCGGCTCCCGGGTGAGGCCGGCGGGCAGGTAGGAGAGCCCGGCCTGGTCGACTCGCTCGCCCGGAACCGCCGTCGGAGCGGCCGTGGTGAGGCCGTCGGCGATCCGATCCAGTTCGAGGGCGAGTTCCGGGCTCGCGACGAGGACGTATCCGAGGCCGGGCCGTTCCACCCAGAGGCGCATCACGGGACGCACCGGGCCGTCGTCACTGCGGCGGTAGGCCTTCTCCAGCGCGCTCTGCGGCACGTCCTCCGCCTCCTGGCGGGAGCCGCAGGTCAGGTGGGCGATCCGCAGCAGGTTCGTCCCGCGCGCCGCGACGAACTCGGTGAACCCCCGATGGCCGCTCACGCGGCCGCCTCCGCTCTCATGCCCGTCCATACGCCCGGCCGGGACGGGAGGTTGCCCGACGGCCGGCTCCCTGGAGGCCGGGAACCGACGGCTTGACGACGGGGAGATGCCGAGTGGATACTGAGGGTGTCATGCCCTCTGGGGCATGAAAGTGGCGCCGGGAACCCCCCGATGGAATCGGGAGCCCGGCGTTCGCGTTTTCCCGCTCATTCTTCTGTGCCTTCCAGGAGGGTGACACGGTTTTCGAACAGGGGCCACCATCGTCGGTCGCCGTCGAGCCATCCGGTGACCACGCCGGCCACCACATCAGCCGCCCACAGAGCGGCGTCTGAGCTGGCTCGTTCCCAACGAACCGCCATCTCAGCAGAGACCCGCCCTTGCCGGCGCAGAGCGGTAAGGATCGCCCTGTCGCTCGCGTCCTGTTCGTGACGCGACTCGAAGACCACGGCTTCGATGCGGCGTGCGGACAGCTCCGGCAGCAACCTGAGCAGGCAGTGCCGCCGTGATCGCTCTGAACGGCTCGCGTTGCCGTACAGACTGATGGCGACCACTGATGCGCAGTCCAACGAGGCCACCGTGTGGGCGATGAGAGATCTTCTGGGTGTCCGTTCGGTTCTCCAGTGGACGGTGGGTGCCTTGCCATGCCGAAGCGCGTCCATCACCGATCTGATCCGGTCGAGGTCCTCGGTCGGGAGGAGAACCGCGGCAAGGGTGTAGACGCAGTCGTCGTCCTTGCGAACACGACAGCTTTCGTCGACATAGGCGGAGAACACCCGCCTGACTTTACGTTACTTCCCCTTTACCTTCCGTGGTATCGCGTGTGTCAGAGGGACCGGAACTGGCGGGTGGTGGAGATGGCGCCGGAGGTCGTCATGGTGAAGGTGCGCATGGAGTCGGCGAACTTCGACAGGTCCCACTCGGCCGGGCCGTGGTACCAGTACAGGTGGTCGGCCTGCTGCCCGTTGCCGGTGACGGAGGAGACCACGCGGGCCCAGCGGTCCACGCAGTCGAAGATCACGGCGTAGGGCAGATAGCGGGAGAACAGCTCCACCCGCTGGGCCACGGGGACGTCCGCGCCGAGGTCGGCGGAGGAGAGATACTCCCGGAAGCCCAGGGTGTGGGCGAGGGCGGCGGCGCCCTTGGCGGTCTTGGCGGGCATGTACTGCCCGCCGACGGCCAGCGCCGCGCCGGCGATGATCAGGGCCAGGCCGAGCAGGCCGTACGTGGTGAACCAGGCCAGCGCCACGGTGGCGAGCACCCCGGCGAAGGTCAGCGCCACGCCCAGGGTGGTCCAGCGGGTGCGGACGGTGTCGGGGCGGCGGGCGAACCAGCCCTGGGTGACCACGTCGCGGTAGAGCGCGGCGCGGACCTTGCCGAGTTCGGCGCCGAAGGAGCCCTTGAGCTCCGAGAGCAGCACCGCGTCGCGGCCGTGGAAGACGGCCTCGTAGAGCGCCCGCTCGTACGGCAGCAGCGAGCCGACGGGGGCGCCGGGCAGCCGGACCAGCGTCCAGTCCGGGGTGTCGTAGGTCTGCCGGGGCCGCTCGTCGATCCGGATGTAGCCCCGCACGGCCAGGTCCACGATGGTGGCGGTCACGTCGATCACGTCGGCCTGCTCGTCCATGAGCGTGCCGATCTGGCCGGGGCGCACGCCGTCCGGCGGGGCGAAGTGGCCGTTCTCGATCGGGCGGAGCGAGCCCGACTCGTGGCCGACCACGCGGGCGTCGCGGCCGCGGGTCCAGTAGAGCAGGCCGAGGCCGCCGAGGAGCAGGACCAGCAGGCCGGCCAGCGCGCCGCCGGTGACGGCGTTCAGCGTGAAGGCGTTGGACAGCTCGAAGCGGCGCTCCAGCACGGGCGCGCCGGTGGTCGCTCCGGCCGGGTAGCCGACGACGACCGTCAGCACCTCGCCGGCGCCGAGGCCCTGCTGCTCGAACTCCGCGCTGGTCCCGGTGTGGTCGAAGGACGCGGCGGTGCAGGCCACCGCGGAGGCCAGCACCCCGGCGAAGCAGGACAGGTTCTGCATCTGGGCGGGCCCGGTCACCTTGACCGTGGCCTGCTCCACCGGGACGGACCAGCCGCCCACGGCGTACCAGCGCAGCTCCTGGATGTCGGCCAGCGGGGTCACCGCACCCTTGACGTCGTACTCGATCGTCGCGGTGCCGGAGCCCTTCAGGGTGATCGAACCGCCGGAGAGCGTGCCGTCGCCCTTGAACCCGGTGACCTGGTAGAGCCGGTCGTTGCCGTCGTCGTAGCGCGTCCGGTCGACGAGCGTCCGCTTCGGCGGGGCGCCGGTGAACTCGACGGTCTCCTTGACGTGCAGCACGCCGTCCTGCCGCAGTTCGAGCTCGACCACGTCGCTCTTCACCGTGTCGGCCCAGGCGGACGCGGCGCCCGCCGTACCGGCGAAGGCCGGGGACAGGCCCGCGGCCAGGGCCAGCACGGCCGCCGCGACCAGGCTTCCGGCCGCGCGATGGGCCGTCCGATGAAAGAAAGATCCCGCCATGGCTCGGCAGCCTATCGAGAACCGCGGGGAGGTGACGGCCCGCCCTATTACGATTTTTCGGTCAATAACGGTATGTGGTGGTCTATCCGCTAGATTGCCGCGCGGTGATCCAGTCTTCCCCGAGAGGCGGTCAGATGCGCCCGCGCCGGTCGAGCCCCCTGGTCTTCGGTGTCTTCGGCGTCCTCGCGACGACCTTCACCGCCGTCGTGCTGGCAGCCGCACTGGCGGGAGGGGACGAGGCGGCGGTCCCCGCGGGCCCGGGAACCGCGCCGACGGCCACCGAGCGGGCCGTGCCCGCCCCGACGGAGAGGACGGAGGTCGAACCGCCGGCCTTCAACCCGCCGCGCAAGCTCGACCTCGGTGCGCTGGGCGAGTCCGAGATCGTGCTGGCGGGCGGGAGCGCGGCCGCGGACCGGCGGGCCGCACGCAGCGCCATGGCCGTCGACCTGAGGTACATGCAGCGCTCCCAGACCGGCGCCCGGCTGAAGCGCAACCCGCTGTACGGCACCGGCATGATGCGCCCCACCACCTGCCGGGCGCCGCGCCCCTCGACCCAGGCGAGGGACATGCTCGCCTTCCTCAACGCGACGACCGGCTGCCTGGACCGGGCCTGGGCCGCCAAGTTCTCCCAGGCGCGCGCGGTCTTCCAGCAGCCCCGCCGGGTCTTCTGGTCGCGTCCGGGACGCGGCCCGTGCGGCAGCTACCCCGCCTCCGGCGCCGCCGCCTACTACTGCCCCTCCAACCGGGGGATGTACATCGGGTTGTCGCACCTGATCCAGCAGACCGGCCGGATCGACCCGGCGAGCAACCACGTGCCCTACCTGTCGGTGCTCGCCCACGAATACGGTCACCACGTGCAGTCCATGGCGGGGATCGGCGGCGCGTGGTGGTGGGAGGTCTCCAACAAGTCCAAGAGCGCCCAGAACGCGCACTCCCGCCGGTCGGAGCTGCAGGCCCAGTGCTTCGCCGGGGTCTTCATGCGGACCGTCCGGGTCCCGCTCGGCGTCACCGCCGCCCGCTGGCAGGCCGTGCTGGAGATGGAGTACAGCCGGGGCGACGACCAGAACGGCCTGGGCCTGCGCGACCACGGCAACGGCCAGAACTTCGCCGGGTGGCTGGACCACGGCTGGAAGTACGCGCGGCCGGGCTACTGCAACACCTGGACCGCCCCCGCCTCGCACGTCGGCTGATCTCCGGCCTCCCGCACGCAGCCCGCGGCGGGACCGCCGCGGACCCGGTCCGGGCCGTCGAGGCGTGCGGCCCCCGGGTCGGCGACCACGGTGAGGAACGCGACCGCGCTCCAGACCAGCAGGGCTCCGGCGGACAGCTCCAGGACGAGGCTCGCCCAGCCGGTCCGCCCGCGGTCCGTCTGCCCGCGGCCCCAGCCGGTCCGCCCACCGCCCGCCCGGCCGTGTCCCCCGTCGTGTCCCCGGCCGCGCATCCGGACGCCGGTTCGGTGGTCCCCCCGGTCGAGGGCCCGGCCGCGCGTCCGGCCGGGGCCGCCGGCTGCCCGGTCCGCGGCGGCGACCGCCGGGTGATGGGCCATGCCGAGGGCGGCGAAGCCCAGGGCGACGGAGACGAGCACCAGGGGGGCCGAGGCCCCGGAGGCGGCCGGGACGAAGCCGGCCAGGACGGCCGCGCCGCCCGCCAGGAGCGATGCCAGGCCGAGGCCGTTTCCCGGCTGCGAGCGCCGGGAGGCGCGGTCCGGGCGGGCGGGATGGGGGCGGGGATCCGGCGGCAGGCCGTGAACGCGGATCATCGATCGCCTCCGGCGCGGAGACGCCGGCCCTCGGGCCGGGGAGGGGGTGCGGAGCGGTCCCGCATGGTCGTCTCCTTTGTCGTGGTCGTGGTCGTGGTCGTGGTCGTGGTCGTGGTCGTGGTCGTGGCCGGGCGTGGTCGCCCGGTGGGGCGGGCCGCGCCGACGGGCGTCGGCTCGCCGGCCCGGGGCACAGGCTTGGTCCTCTCCCGTCGAACGGATTACGGAGTGTTGACGGCTCGTCACCCCCCGGGGTTGCCGTCTCATGACGAACACATTGGCGTTTCCAGGGCCGTGCGGTCCGTTTTCTCAGCTAATGGATAGATATTTCCGGTCGTTTTGAAAGGTAAATTCTTTCGTTCCGGATCACCGCGACCGGGTGGCCGTGCCTGACTAGAATGCCGAATGCTCAAGGCGGTCCCCCGGGGTGGCCGTGACCGCGGATCCACCCGTCATGAGGGTGTCCGGTGGAGGTCGCGGGCATGACGCACGACCCGGGAGCCGCGTTCACATCAGCGGTCCACGGTTCTCCGAGGTGGCATGCACCGGCTTTCACGGAAGCGGCGCGGAGCGTTTTCCTCCGCATTCGCCGTGGCGCTCTGCTGCCTGCTTCCGGGATGCGCCCCGGCGGCGGGCGGGGCGGCGCCGGAGGGCGGGCGGGAGACCGGCGGGCAGGCCGCGGCGCGGCCCATGGCGGCCCGCGCGGCGGCTCCGGTGGTGATGGTCGTCGGGGACAGCTTCACCGTCGGGTCGGGCCCGGTCGAGCGCTGGGAGAGCTACGCGGCCAGGAGCGCGCGCGAGCTGGGCTGGCAGCTGATCACCGCGGGGATGGGCGGGACCGGCTTCGTCAACCCGGGCCGGGTGGGCCGGACCTTCCACGACTCCTTCGTCCGGGAGCTCGCCTGGCGGCCGGCGCCCGACCTGCTGATCATCTCCGGCGGGCACAACGACCGCCGCACCCGGCCGGGGGAGGTCTACGAGGCCGCCGCACGGCTGCTGAGAACGGTCGCCGGGCACTGGCCCGGCACCCGGGTGGTGGTGGTCGGCCCGCTGTGGATGGGGGCCGCGCCGCGCTGGGCCTACGGCGTCAGGAACGCTGTCGCGCTCGCCGCGGAGAGGGCCGGCGTGCCGTTCCTCGACCCGCTCGGCATGCGCTGGGGCCGCGGGCTGACCCTCCCCGACGGCGTCCATCCGACGGGCGAGGGCCACGCCCGCATCGCCCGCTGGCTGGTCGCCTCCCTGCGGGAGCGCGCGGCCCGTGAGGGCGGACGGCCCGCGCGGGCCGTCCGCCCTCACGGGTGAGACGCGGGCCGTCCGCCCTCACGGGTGAGCTGCCCGCGCGTCCCGGCGGGTGGGTGCGGGTCAGGAGATGACGGGGGTGGGCGGGGTGCCCGAGCCGTTCCAGGAGCCGATGAAGCCGAAGGTGGTGGAGCCTCCGGCGCCGATGGTGCCGTTCCAGGCGGCGTTGGTGAAGGTGTGGGCGCCGCCGCTGCCGGAGCGGACGGAGCTCCAGTTCTGGCTGATGGTGACGGTGCTGGGGAAGGTCAGCGTGGTGCGCCAGGAGGTGACGGGCTCGGCGCAGGTGATCTTGACTTCGCCCTGGAAGCCGCCCTGCCAGGAGTTGACGGTGCGGTAGGCGGCGGTGCAGCCGGTGCCGGTGCCGGGTCCTTCGAGGGTGGTGAAGGTGGTGGTCTCGGAGGCGGCGGAGGTGTTGCCGGCGGCGTCGCGGGCGACGACGTGGACGGTGTAGGCGGTTTCGGGGGTCAGGCCGGTGAGGGTGGCGGAGTTGGTGGTGGTGGAGGCGAGTTTGGTGGTGCCGCGGTAGACGTCGTAGCCGGTGACGCGGACGTTGTCGGTGGAGGCGGTCCAGGTCAGGGTGGCGCCGGAGGAGGTGATCGCGGAGGCGGCGGGAGTGCCGGGCCTGGACGGGTCCTCCGTGTCGTCCGGGTCTCCGGGGTCACCGGCGGCCAGGGCGTCGTGCACCGCGGTGTAGGACGCCTTCTTGGCGTAGTTCTCGTCGTAGATCAGGGCCGCGCCCTCACCGGAGAAGGTGTCCGGGACCCAGGAGTGCTTGTCGGTGAAGCCCCAGATCGTCACGCCGGAGCAGCGGCTCACCGCCAGGCAGGCCTTGACCACGTTGGAGTAGTAGGTGGCCTGCGTGGCGTCCTTGGCCGAGCTCCGGGGCATCTGCATCCGGACGTCGATCTCGGTGACCCGGACCTCCACTCCCAGGTCGGCGAAGCGCTGCATGTTCTCCTGGATGTTCGGGAAGCCGTACTGGATCGCCAGGTGGGACTGGAAGCCGACGCAGTCGACCGGCACGTTCTGCGCGCGCAGGGTCCGGACCAGGTTGTACATCGCCGTGCTCTTGGCGTTGATGCCCTCGACGTTGTAGTCGTTGATGCAGAGCTTGGCGTCGGGGTCGGCAGCCTTGGCGTACCTGAAGGCGTCGGCGATGTAGCTCTCGCCGAGCCTCTGGTACCAGAACGAGTTGCGCAGGCTGCCGTTCTCCTCGAAGACCTCGTTCACCACGTCCCACGACTTCAGGACGGGGTTGCTCGCGTAGCGGCCGGCGACCCTGCTGATGTGGTTCTGCATGGCCGAGCGCATCTCGGTGGCGCTGAGGCTCTGCACCCAGTTCGGCGTCTGGTTGTGCCAGACCAGCGTGTGCCCGTGTACCTGCTGGCCGTTCTGCTCGGCGAAGGCCATGATCTGGTCCGCGCCGCTGAAGTTGAACTGGTTCGGGCTGGACTCGGTGGCGTCCCACTTCATCGCGTTCTCAGCCGTGATCTGGTTGAACTCCGTGGCGGCGATGTTGCGGTAGGCCGTCTCATTGGCCAGCGGCGAGGTGGCGAGCGCGGTGCCGATGAACTTGCCCTGCGCCTCGGCGTGGACACGCAGCGGCGACGACGCCTGCGCCGGGGAGGCGGGCAGGGCGACGACCGCGGCGGCCGGGAGTACGGCGAGCGCCCCGGTCAGGACCGCTCGGCGGAGTCTGGACAGTGCAGGCATGGTGTTCCTTTCCCGGTGGTGCAGAAACTTGCTGGTTGGACCCGAAATTTTCGGAGGCAGGCCTAGAGGAGGGGGTACGGCCCGGCGGGCCGTACCCCCGGGGAGGGGTCAGGAGATGACGGGGGTGGGCGGGGTGCCCGAGCCGTTCCAGGAGCCGATGAAGCCGAAGGTGGTGGAGCCTCCGGCGCCGATGGTGCCGTTCCAGGCGGCGTTGGTGAAGGTGTGGGCGCCGCCGCTGCCGGAGCGGACGGAGCTCCAGTTCTGGCTGATGGTGACGGTGCTGGGGAAGGTCAGCGTGGTGCGCCAGGAGGTGACGGGCTCGGCGCAGGTGATCTTGACTTCGCCCTGGAAGCCGCCCTGCCAGGAGTTGACGGTGCGGTAGGCGGCGGTGCAGCCGGTGCCGGTGCCGGGTCCTTCGAGGGTGGTGAAGGTGGTGGTCTCGGAGGCGGCGGAGGTGTTGCCGGCGGCGTCGCGGGCGACGACGTGGACGGTGTAGGCGGTTTCGGGGGTCAGGCCGGTGAGGGTGGCGGAGTTGGTGGTGGTGGAGGCGAGTTTGGTGGTGCCGCGGTAGACGTCGTAGCCGGTGACGCGGACGTTGTCGGTGGAGGCGGTCCAGGTCAGGGTGGCGCCGGAGGAGGTGATCGCGGAGGCGGCGGGAGTGCCGGGCCTGGACGGGTCCTCGGTGTCGTCGCCGGAGCCGCCGCCGTAGATCTTCGCCTCGACGGCGGTCTGCGCGATGCCGTCGGGGCCGTCGAACAGGCGCCGGCCCCAGCTGGTCAGCCTGCTCGCGTCGAAGTTGGTGACCTGGTCGAGATACTCGACGCCGCCGCCGTTGCCGCTCCAGGACCAGCCGAAGTAACCCAGGCCGCGCGCCTGCGCCTGGGCCATGATCGTGTCCTCGTCGGGGTTGCCGTCGGAGTGGTCGTGCCCGAACTCGCCGACCACCAGCGGCAGGCCCGCCGTCCGGAAGGCGTCCATGTAGGCGATGACCTCGGCGGAGGTGTCGAACACGCCGTACATGTGGATGGAGAAGATCGTGTTCTTGTCGGGGTCGGCGGCGGCCACGGTCTTGGCGTTGTCGCGCATGGTGAAGGACCAGTCCTGGCCCCAGTTGGGGGCGTCGACCATGAGCGCGTGGTCGAACCCGGCGGTGCGCATGCGCTTGATCGCGTTGGAGGTGGCCTCGGTCCAGCCCGGGGTGACGGCGTTGTTGCCGATCGGCTCGTTGCCGATGTTGATGATGACGTAGTTCTCCTGGCCGTCCAGCGCGCTCTTCACGCTGACCCAGTAGTCCACCGCCTGGTCCAGGGTGTAGGCGCCGCCCTGCTCGCCGTAGCCGGTGGTGTCGTGGTTCTCCAGCACGCAGATGAGCTTGTTCTGCTTGCACAGCGAGACGACGTTGGCCACGTCGGCGGTGTCGTTGGGCGTCCATCGGCCGCCGCTCAGCACCACGCGCACGGCGTTGGCGCCCAGCGACTTGATGCCGGCGAAGGAGGCCGTCTGACTCGTGTACCAGGTGTGCGCGTGGGAGGTGCCGCGCAGGACGAGTTCGCTCCCGTCGGCTTCGACGATCTTCGTTCCGCTCACGTGGATGCCGGTGGCGGCGTGGGCGGGTGCGACCGCGACGATCGACGGGACGACGAGTGAGATGAGGAATGCGGCGAGGACCGCCAGTCGTGCTCTCATTACCTGCCTCTTGTGGGGAGGGTGGGACCCGGCCGGGCGGAGGGGTCCACTACGCCCGGCCGGGGGCTCTGAGGCCCGCGGAGCCGGCGGGACGGCCGGCTCCGCGGGCTCGTCAGCTCGCGGTGCAGGACACCGGCGACGGGACGCCGTTCGCGCCGCCCCGGCTCGCGGTGAAGCCGAACGAGGTGGACGCGTTCGGGGCGAGCGCGCCGTTCCAGGCGACGTTCCGTACCGTCACGTCCGCGCCCGTCTGGGTGTGCGCGCCGTTCCAGAGCTGGCTGATGACCTGGCCGTCCGGGAACCGCCAGGTCACGGTCCAGCCCTTGATGGCGGCCGTGCCCGCGTTGGTGACGGTGACCTCGCCCTGGAAGGCGCCCTGCCAGCTGTTGCCGACCTTGTAGACGGCGGTGCAGCCGCCCGCCGGGGCCTCCGTGGTGGTGAACGAGGTGCTCTCGGACGCCTCGGAGGCGTTGCCCGCCGCGTCCCGGGCCACCACGTGCACGCTGTACGCCGTGGCCGGGGTCAGTCCGGTCAGGTCGTAGGAGGTGCCGGAGGCGGTCCCCACCTTGGCGGTGCCGCGGTAGACGTCGTAGCCGGTGACGCCCACCTCGTCCGTGGCGGCGGTCCAGGTCAGCCTCGCCGTGCTCCCGGTGACCGCGGAGACGGCCGGCTTGCCGGGCCTGCTCGGCGGGGTGTCGTCGTCCACCGGCGGCGGCTCGTCGCCGGGCGGGTTCCCCCAGATCCGCTCGGCGCCGGAGTAGACGGTGATGTTGTCCACCCGGACCGGGGTCGCGCCGGGGGTGGTGACGACGCCCTTGTACGACCAGTCGTTCGACGGGTCCCAGGTGCCGGAGGAGGCGAGGCGGAACTGCACCTCGCGCCGGTGCTGGGACTGCCCGGCCGGGGAGATCGAGGTGCCGGAGCAGTCGATCGTGACGTAGTAGGTCTTGCCGGACAGCAGGGTCGGGCCGGTCGGCGGCTTGCACTGGGTGTAGGCCGAGCTGACCGTGATCTGGCTCGCCGTGGTGTCGCCGTCGAGGGTGAAGTAGTAGCGGAAGGAGCCGTCGGTCAGGTTCCTGGCCGGCCAGGCCGACTGGTTGCGGACGATCGCCTTGATCTCGGTGAAGGCGCTCCCGGAGGCGTTCACCCCGGCCTCGATGAAGATCTCGGGGCCGTCGGGGCTCTCCTTCGCGGGGAAGCCCGCCGCCGGGGACCCGCCGTACTCGCCGTACAGCCGCGCCAGCGCGCTGGTGAAACCGGCGTTGTAGTCGGTGGCGACCTCGTTCATCACGAAGTCGTCGCGCCTGTCGGTGTAGGCGTCGTCGGGGTCGGGCGGGCCGCCGACGAGCGCGCCGTACAGGGTGTGGCGGGTCTCGACGGGGTTGGTCTGCTGGTCGGTCCAGGAGCCGTGCGCGGTGCGGTGGTGCGGGTTCTTCGGCGGGTTGGCGCCGAAGCCGACCACGTAGGACGACCTGCGCGGGTTGTCGCCGAGCGCGTAGTCGATCTGGCGCTTGGCGAAGTCGTGGTAGCGCGCCTTGCGGGTCGCGTCGGTGATCGAGTCGGCGTGCACCAGGGCCGCGAACGAGGTGTTGGCGGCGTAGCGCAGCGACCCCCACCGGTCCAGTACGGCCTGCCCGCCGGGCGAGTACCTGATCTTCTGCCCGTTCACCCCGACCGTCCAGTAGTCCAGCCACCGGTTGGCGTCGTCGAGGTAGCGCTGCTTGCCGGTGAGCTTGTGCAGCAGCACGTAGGAGCCGTAGGACTTGTCGTCCCAGGCGATCGTCCACTTGTAGGACTTCGTGGTGCTCTGCGGCTCGGTGCCGAGGTTGTCGTAGTAGGACTCGGCCTTGGCCAGGTAGGAGGCCTCGCCGGTGGCCCGGTGCAGCCAGATGGCGCCCCAGACCAGCTCGTCGTTGTAGCCGCTCCAGGAGTTGTAGTAGCCCTGGGCGTCGGTGATGCACTCGCTGTACTTCTTGCGCACGGTGTCGGCGAAGGAGTACAGCTCCCGCGCGTGCTTGACAAGCGTGTCGGCGTAGGCCGCGTTCGTCGGGCGGAAGACGAGCGAGGAGGCGGCCATCGCCGCCGCGGTCTCCCCGGCCAGGTCCGATCCGCCGCAGGTGGCGTCGATCTTGTAGGCGGGCCGCTCCATCTGCATCGCCTCGGCCGGCCCCCACCAGGCGTGGTCCTTGCCGCCGTGGCCGACCTGCCCGTAGAGCACGTTCGGGGACGGGTGGGCCTTGATGAAGTAGTCGTTGACGAACTTCAGGTTGTTGAGCAGGTGGGTGAGCTGGCCGGAGGAGGAGTACGCGTCGCGGTACTCCACCGCGCCCCAGGCCAGCATGGTCGTGGTGAACGCCATCGGCAGGCCGAACTTCACGTGGTCACCCGCGTCGTACCAGCCGCCGGTCAGGTCGAGCCCGGCGTCCTTGCCGTCGTCGAGCGCGGAGTCGCCGCGCCAGCTCACCCGGTTCCAGTCCGGCAGCTTCCCCGACTGCTGGGCCTCGTAGAACCAGATGGACTTCTGCAGCGCCTCGCCGTAGTTGAACTCCGCCGCGGCCGAGGACGCCGAGGACGCCGAGGACGCCGCGGCGGTCGCGGCGGGCACCGGGACGGCCGCCAGGGCCGCCAGCGCGAGCACCGCCATGGATCTCTTCATCGGTGGGGGGTGCCTCTCGGAGAGAAGGTGGTGCCCGGGACGCGGCGGCAGGTCAGGGATGCCGCCGCGCCCCGAGGTCTTTCGGGTGCCGGGTCCGGGGTCAGGGGCCGGACCCGGCGTCAGGGGGTGTAGGGATCGCCGGGGGCCTCAGGGGGCCTCAGGGGGCCTCAGGGGAACAGTCGGCCGTACTCGGCGAGGGCGACGGCGACGTCGACCTGCGCCCAGAAGCGGTGGTACTTGAAGGTCGGCGCGGGGCCGGTGCCCTTCAGGTAGGCGTCCACCTTCGGCCAGTCCGGGTCGTTCTTGTAGAAGGAGCGGATGGACAGGAAGGTCGAGTTGCTGTCGATCACGTCGCCGTTGGGCATCTTGCCGGTCCAGCCCGGCGGGACGTAGACCGGGTCGTCGAGGCGGTTGTAGTCGGCCTTGGTCTCGACGGTGGAGACGCCCTTGTCGTCCTGGTTGTTCTTCCACATGCCGTCGAGCAGGCCCTTGGCGACGTTCTGCGCGTTCGTGTCCTTGGCCCTGGCCGCGTAGTACATCAGCACCTTGGCGTAGGAACCGGCCACGCCCACGTCGGTCGTGTAGTCCCTGATGCTGACGTGCAACCCGGAGTTGGAGCCGGGGCTGGCCGGGTTCCAGGTGTCGGGCTGGCCGGTCCACACCAGCGTCGAGGGCATCTGGTAGGTCCCGTCGGCGTTGATCGTGGTGTTGTCGGTGGCCCACTTGACCCACTTGTCCAGCACGACCTTGGCGTCGGCGTTGCCGGTCGCGTAGTACAGCTCCGCGACCCGCTCCATCGACCACGCCTGGAAGCCGAACCACTGGTTCGACGGCGGGTCGTGGTAGACCGGCTGCCAGTCGTAGGCCATGCCGTAGAAGGTCGGCAGGGTCGACGGCGGGCTGGCGTAGTGGCCCTGCCAGCTGTTGGTCGCGCCGCCGGCGATCGCGCCCTCGGACGACTGCAGCCAGCGGTAGAACTCCAGCTGCCGCTTGGTGCTGGTGGTCCAGTCCTGGACGGCGGTCGCGCCCTTGGGCTTGAGCGCGTCCACGCTGGACAGCACCCAGGCGGCCATCGGGTTCTGGTAGCCGGAGTGGTTGTGGCTGGAGCCGATCCGCCAGGCCCAGCCGGCGGCCGGGTCGGCCGCGCCGCCCCAGGCGTAGTACCAGCTCAGCAGGTAGGAGGCGCTGTCCTTGCCGGTGCCGGCCGCACACGAGGTGCTGGTGCAGCCCTGCTTCTTGAAGTACTTGTCGTACATCGCGTAGCGCAGGTAGTCGCCCATCTTCGCGGCCTTGGAGACCGTGGTGGAGATCTGCGACTCCTTGCCCTGCTCCTTGGCCCAGGTGTGCGCCCAGTAGGCCACCTGGACGGCGCGGGCGTCGGCGTCGGGGGCGTTGGTGTACTTCCACTGCTTGGCGTAGGAGGCGTCCCCGGTGAACAGGTCCAGGAAGCCGTTCTTGCCGCCGTGCTTGAAGGTGTCGCAGGACGGCTGCGGGATGGTCTCGAAGACCGACTCCTCCGGGCCGCGCTGGTAGGTGTTGATGTAGGCGGGCCTGGTCGTGCCGTCGCCGCAGCGGCCGAAGCCGTAGGTGTTGTCGACGTCCAGCAGCCAGTGCATGCCGTACACGTCGCTGGTGCCGTAGGCGCTCTTCAGCTCGTTGGCGATCGGGTCCACGCCGACCGAGACGCCGCTGTCCAGCTTCGACGGGTACTGCTTGATGTCGTCCCACTCACCGGCGTAGGTGGCGGGCTTGGCCGGGTTGTAGAACGAGTTCGTCGGCTGGTCGGCGGTGGAGGGGATGATGTACTTCTCCAGCGAGGCCCAGGCCTCGTTGAACCTGCTCCAGTCGCCCGTCACCTTGCCGTAGGCCGCCTCCAGCCACAGGTAGTAGCTGTAGGCCTCGGAGGTGGTCTCGTGCCCGTGGTCCGGCGCCTCGACCATGAAGGTCTCGACCGAGTGGTACGGCACGCCCTCGGGCGAGAAGTAGCCGTTGGCGGGGTCCTTGATCTTGTTGTACATCGTGGTGAAGCGCTTGATGTACTCGTTGTCGCCGCCGGTGGAGTCGTTGTCCACCTCGGTGGCGGACACCTTCGCCGCGGTGTGGCCGGTGGCGCTCGCGGTGAACTCGGCGCTGCCGGAGGCCTGGTCGGCGTCCTCGGCGGCCTCGATCTCCACCGTCTGCGCGGTGTTCCAGTTGGCCGGGGTGAACGTCAGCGAGGCGCCGGTGCCGACGGACAGGTCGGCGTCGCCGGAGGTCCGGGCGGTCGTCACGGTGACGTTCGCCGACGGGGCCTTGGAGAGCTTGACCGAGACGGTCTCGGAGTCGCCCTCGGGGACGGCGACCGAGGCCGGGCTGACCACCACGGCGGGCGCGCTGTCCGGCGAGACGGTGATCCCGACCGGGTCGGAGGTCTTCGCCAGGCCCTTGTCGTCGGTGGCCTTGGCGGTGAGCGAGTAGCTGCCCGCCGCCACGCCGGTCCAGTTGTAGGCGTACGGCGCGCTGGTGTCGCTGCCCAGCAGCGTGCTGCCGTTGTAGAACTCGACCTTGGCCACCGTGCCGTCGGAGTCGGCGGCGTCGGCGGTGATCTCCACCGTGGCGGGCGCGGTGAAGGTCGCCCCGGCGGTCGGCTTGGTGAGCTTCACCGACGGGGCCTGGTTGACGGGGTCACCGCCGCCGCAGGTGGTGCCGTTGATCGTGAAGGCGGCCGGCTTGGGGTTGCTCCCCGACCAGCTGCCGTTGAAGCCGATGCTGGTGGAGGCGCCGGTGGCGAGCCTGCCGTTCCAGTCCATGCTCTTGGCGGTGACGGTGCTGCCGTTCTGCGACCAGGTGGCGCTCCAGCCCTGCACCAGCTTCTGCGAGGCGTTGGGGAAGTCGAAGCCGAGGGTCCAGCCGTTCAGCGGGTCGCCCAGGTTCTTGATCGTCACACTGGCGGTGAAGCCGCCCTGCCAGTCGTTGGTCGAGTAGGCTACGTCGCACGAGACGGCCGCGAAGGCCGGTGAGGCCGCCAGGGCGGTCGTCGTGCCGGCCGCCAGGCTGAGCAGCGCCACGGCCGCGACCCGTCTCCGGAGTCGTGGGAGCGCTCCCGCTCTGATGGGGGATCTGTACATCGAAAAGGTCCTCCAGGGGTGGACCCGTCGTGATTCCGCTGGTGACGGCCTCGCGTCGGATCGGACAGGGGAGAAGATGGGTGGGAGCGCTCCCAAACAGGATTCTGGAGTCCGCCCCCCGGATGTCAATGGCGTGTATCCCCGGTTACACCGGGGTTTCGTGTCAAGGGGCGGCAGGCTGCGGCGATCCCGGCGAGGTGATTTCCCGCCCGTGAAACTTTCAGTCGAGCGCTTGCTCTGCCGGTGGTGCGGCGCCCCGGCTCCGGAGTCCGGAACCGGGGCGCCGCACCGGCGGCGCGTCTCAGCCGCCCGAGCAGGCGACCTCGGCGGGCTCGCCCTGCGGGCCGTTCGCGGTGAAGCCGATGGTGACCGACTGCCCGGCGGGCAGGTTCGCGGCCCAGGCGGGCCCCTTGGCCGTCCAGGCGCTCCCTGAGGCCGTCACGACGGCGTTCCAGGCGCTGCCGAGCGTCACGCCCGCCGGCATCTTCCAGGTGGCCGTCCAGCCGTTGAGCGCCGAACCGCCGGTGTTCTTGATCGTCAGCTCGCCCTGGAAACCGCCCTGCCAGGAGTTCACCGGCTTGTACGACGAGGTGCACGAGGGCGGGTCCACCGTCGAGGTCACGGTCGGGGTGGCCGACGGGTCCGGGCCGTCGTCACCCGCCGGCGGGATCAGGTAGGGCTGCAGGATGTCCTGCTTATCCTGGTTGATGGAGGTCCAGTCGTCCTTGGCGATGCCGCCGGTGTCACCGGAGTTCGGGTTCCACGACCAATAGGTGAACGACATGCCGTTCACCCCGGTGCCGGTGTACTTCATCAGCTCCTGGAGCCAGACCTTGTCCACCGCCGCCTGCATGGTGGTCCCGAACTCGCCGATCATGATCGGGGCGATGTTCTCCTTGTGCAGGTAGCCCCAGTACCTGTCCCAGATCGCGGGCATGTTCGCCGGGTAGGACGGGTCGTCGAACCACTTCTGGCGGTGGACCGAGGTGGCGTACTCGTGCGGGGAGTAGACCAGCCGGTTCGGCACGCTGAGCCGTACCGGGAACTCCTTGGCCTTGGAGAGGTTCCCGCCCCACCAGCCGCAGTCCTCGTCGTTGGACGGGTCGTTGTCCCAGACGTTGGACAGGCCGCCGCTCGGGCAGCTCACGCCCTCCACGAAGATCAGCCAGTTCGGGTTGACCGAGAGCACCGCGTTGCCCGCGCGCTCGGCGGCCAGCCGCCAGTCGCGGGCGGGGTCGCCGCAGCCCCAGCAGGCGCCGGTGGCGGCCGGGTTGGTGCCCTCGGCGTGCGGCTCGTTGTGCAGGTCGGCGCCGATGACGGTGGGGTCGTCCGCGTAGCGCCGGGCGAGCATCTTCCAGTCGTCGATCCAGGTGCTCTCCGGGGTCGAGGCGACGTACCAGAGCGCGGACTGCCCGGCCGAGGTCGGGCGGTGCCGGTCGAGGATGATCCGCATGCCCTTCTGACCGGCGTAGTCGATCACCATGTCGAGGATCTGCAGCGGGCTCTTGCCGACCAGGTCGGGGTTGACGAAGTCGTTGACGCCGCTGGCGGTCGCGCCGGGCTTGAGCGCGTCGTTGGAGAACGGCACGCGCAGGGTGTTGTAGCCGAGCGAGGCCATCTTGTCGATCTGGCCCTTCCAGGGGTTGTTCGACCACAGCCCGTGGAAGGTCTTGTTGTCGGTCTCCATGCCGAACCAGTTGATCCCGGTCAGCCGGACGGTCGCCCCGGTGCTGTCGACGATCTTGTTGCCGGAGGTGTGCAGGTAGCCGGTTCCGGTCCCGGCCGCCGCCCCCGCGGGGGAGGAGCCGAGCGCGACGGCCAGCGCAGCGGTGGTCGCGAGCGCCGCGAAAGCGGCCGACCACCTGCGGACACGCAGGACTTTCATGAGATGCCCTTCGAGGACGGGATCTGCTCGCGAGGCGGGAACCTCGTGGTGGGTGGGGGTGCGGCCGGTCGCGTCGTCATGGTTCGGTGCCCGCCGGGCGGCCGTCAACCGTCGCGCGCCCCGCCCGGCGCCGCCGAGCGGGGCGTGCGACCCCCTCTAGCTCGGCCGGTACGGCTCACGCGGCGGCGCGGGCGGGGTGAAAGTTTCATCCGCGAGGCCCCAGCGGGGTGAGCTGCGGAGGTGTCCGTCCGGATGGGAAACACGCACTCCACCCGGGGCTGTGTTCGCTTGATCGCCCCTGTACGTTAGGCGGTAACGGCCATCGCGCCTGTCGCAACACCACGGCCGCTTCGGCGGTAAAGCTCGAAGGCAGGCGAACCATTGACGAAGTTGTCCATCGAGGTGATCTCACACCCCGCCTGCGCCGTCATCTCCGTCTCCGGAGACCTGGACAAGGTCTCGGCTCCGCAGCTGGAGAAGGTGATCTCGGAGGTGCTGGGGGCCGGGCACGTCCACCTCATCGTGGACGTCTCCGCCCTGGGCTTCTGTGACTCCACGGGGGTCTGGCTGCTGCTGGCCGGACTGCGCCGCTCCTTCGAGGCCGGAGGATGGCTCCGGCTGGCGGGCGTCCGGGGCTTCCTGCAGCGGCTCCTGGAGCTGACCCGGCTCAGCGAGGCGTTCCCCACCGATCCGACCGTCGCCGAGGCCATGCGCCATGTTCCGGCCCGGCGCTCCGGCCAGGCCTCGCCCCCCGCGCCGGCCTGACGGACCGTCCACCCGAGGGCCCTGTCCCCGCCCCCGGGTCCCGACCCCGTACACGGGTTCCGCCTCCGCCTGAGGGCCCTGCTCCCGCCCGAAGGCCCGGCTCCGTCTCACGGTCCCACCCGGGGAACCCGCCCGCCCGAGGGCCCTGCCCCCGCCCACGGGCTCCGACTCCACAGCGTCGTCGATGCGGACGTCCTCGAGACGCTCCGTCCCCGCTCACGGGTCCCGACCCCGCCCGAAGGCCCGCTCGCGGTCCAGTCCGGGGACACGGCGCTGCCCGTGTCCCCGGACGGGACCGTACTCATCCGGCCAGCAGCACCGCCATGGCCTTGAGCTGGGCGTCCAGCGACTCGCGGAGCCGGCCGGTGAGCGAGCCCTCCCGGTGCCGGTCTGCGATCTTCTGCCGGACCGGCGTGAGGTCCTGGGCGCAGCAGACGCTGTTGGCCAGGACCTGCCGCAGGTCCAGCGCCACGTCGGGGCGGATCTCCCCCCGGCCCGCGCTCTCCGCCAGCAGGGTGTTGAAGCGCCGTACGCGCTGGTCCAGCGTGAGCTGTTCCGTCCGCACGTTCTCCACCAGAAGCACCGTCGGTTCCGCGCTCGGTTCCCCGGACCCGCCGGTGTCCGCCGCCTCCCGCCCGGCGTCCGGGCCGCCGGTGCCGGTGCCGGTGCCGGTGCCGGTCCGCCGTCCGGTGTCCGTCTCCTGCTCCCGCTCCCGTCCGGCGTCCAGGCCGCCCGCACCCGTCTCCCGTCCGGCGTCCGGGCCGCCGGTGGGCCCGCCGGTCGGTGGCCCGGCGGTCCCGGCCCCTCCTTCGGGCTCCGCGGAGGAGGGGACCGGAGCGGGGTCCTCGGTGAGGGCGGGACCCGGCTGCGGGGCCGGGCCGAGAGAGATGACGGCTCCGTTCCGCTCACCGCCGACCTGCCCCCAGACCAGGAAGCCGGTGACCATCGTCAGAGCGGTGACGGCCGCCGTGCGGTGGACGATCGAGCGCCGCGCCGAGCCTCCCGACCTCCTGCGCCGGGCCCGCGCCGCCGCCAGGCCCTCGGCCACCTCCTGCGCCCTCGGCCGGGATCCCGGATCGTGCGCCAGGCAGCGCCGGCACAGCGCCGCCACCTCGGACGGCAGACCGGGCACGCGCAGCTCGGGCGGCGGTCCCTCGCGCCGCGCGTTCTCGATCTCCTCCCAGGTCCGCTCCGGGTACGGCGTGGCGCCGGTGAGCATCTCGAAGAGCAGCACGCCCAGGGCGTAGACGTCGCTCGCGGGGTCGGCGACCCGGCCGGTCAGGCGTTCCGGCGCCACGTAGGGCGGGGTGCCGTACTCGCCGGTGCGGTCGTCGTCCTCCTCCCCGATGAACGCCGCGATGCCGAAGTCGAGCAGCTTGGCGCCGTCCGAGGCCAGCAGGACGTTCTCGGCGGTGACGTCCCGGTGCACGACGCCCCGCTCGTGGGCGGCGGCCAGGACGGTGGCCAGCCTCCCGGCGATCGCCACGGCCTCCGGCCAGGGCAGCGGCCCCTGGACGATCCGGTCGGCCAGCGGCCGCCCCTCCAGCAGCCGCATCACCACGTAGGCGGCGAGGCGGCCGTGGGAGGTCACGGTCTCGCCGTAGTCGTAGACCTCGATCGTGTCCGGGTGGATGAGGCGCGCGGTGGCCCGGGCCTCGCGCCGGATGAGCTCGCGGTCCGCGCCGAGGTCCGCCTCCAGGATCTTGATCGCCACCATCCGCTGGAGGGACTGGTCGAACCCCCTCCAGACGACGCTCATGCCGCCCCGGCCGATCTGCTCCATCAGCAGGTACCTGCGGGTGAGCACGTCGCCCGCGCGGAGTCCTCCGGGTTCAAGCAGATTCACGGACCACCAGCTCCGTCGGCAGCACCGGGTTGTTCCTGGTGCTCTCGGGAGAGTTCATCGACATCAGCAGCAGCCGGGTGGCGAGTGCGGCGAACTCCTCCACCGGCTGGCGCACCGTGGTCAGCGTGGGGGAGGTCCGCCGGGCGATGGGGGCGTCGTCGAAGCCGATCACGGCCACGTCGTCGGGCACCCGGCGGCCGGCGCGGCGCAGGGTCTGCACAGCCGCGGCGGCCATCACGTCGGAGGCGGCGAACACCGCGTCCAGATGCGGCATCCTGCGCAGCAGCCACTGGGCGGCGTGCACGCCGGAGGAGTGGGTGAAGTCGCCGTAGGCCACCGGGATGCCCGTCATGCCGGCCAGGGAGAGCGTCCGGGTGAAGCCCTCCAGCCGGTCCCGGGCGGCGGGGAGGCCGGGCGGCCCCGCGATGGCGGCGATGGACCGCCGCCCGCCGAGCAGCAGGTGCTCGGCGGCCTGCCTGGCGCCGTCGGCGTTGTCCATGTCCACGTACGGCAGGTCGATGCCGTCGGGGGCGCGGCCCGCGCTGCGCACCGGGACGCCGGAGGCGGCCAGGGTCACCACGAGCGGGTGCCGCTCCCGTGCGCCGATGAGCAGGACGCCGTCGACGCCGCCGGCGACGAGCTGCGGGGTGGCGATGGTGGAGGTGGCAGAGGTGGCGGTCATCACGGTGAGGGGGATCCCCTGGCCGGTGAGCACCTCCTCCGCCGCGGTGATCATCCTCGCGTAGAACGGCTCGGTGAACAGCCGCTGTGCGGATTCGCAGACGACCACGGCCACGGTCTGGTCGCACCGCCGTCCGGATCCGCCCCGGGGTGCGCGGTGACGCACGTAACCGAGACGGGAGATCGCGTCGTGCACCTGTCGTCGGGTCGAGGTGCTGACCCTGACAGAGCCTGTGAGGACCCGGGACGCCGTTGCCGGGGACACACCTGCTTCTGCGGCGACCTGGGCGAGTGTGGGCACATCAGACATAACTTCCTCCACACCTAGTTCCGTGCAGGTGGGAGCGCTCCCAGTGAACGTAGCATTGTTTCGGAACTGTCAACAGACGTTTCCGAAAAATCACGCGATGTCTGTCAGATCTTCTTGACCCTCCAGTCAGGAGCGAGCATCGACATGATGATCGAGTCATGCCGTTCCCCTTTCCAGAGGAGGGCGTCCCGGCGGACTCCCTCCTGCACGAAACCGACCTTCCGGTAGACGTGGGCGGCCCGGTCGTTGAAGTCGAAGACCTCGAGCTCGATCCGGTGCAGATCGGTGGTGGCGAACGCGTGGTCGAGCACGAGCCGGATCGCCTCCGTGCCGTAGCCCCTGCCGAACGCGCGCGGGCCGACCAGGGCGATCCGCAGGTTGCAGGAGAGGTTGGCGGTGTCCAGGTCGTTGAGCACCACCTCGCCGACGTAGGAGTCGTCCTCGGCGGCGCAGATCGCCAGGTCCAGCCGGTCGTCGTGCTCGCCGCGGGAGCCGTACCAGAGCTCGGCGGCCTGGTAGGCGAACATGCCGTGCGAACCGGTCAGCCGGGCGACGTCGGGGTCGTTGACGAGCTCCCAGAGCCCGTCGACGTGCTCGGGCCCGACGGGCCGGAGCGTCACGCGCTCTCCGTGGAGTGTGGGTTTTCTGGCGAACATCACCCGCGTGTCTACCGTCTCGGGGACGTTACGGGCAAGCCCTTACCAACCGGGTGGTCTTCGCGATGAAGCCGAGAGCTGTCTTTCCGGGCTCAGACCGGACATCGTTCGGGGAGGGACGAGGCGCCCTCCGGGGGCCTACCAGGGGCCGTAGGGGCCCGAGCTGCCGCCCTTGCCGACCTCCCGTACGGCCGGCCGCACGTCGGCGAGGTAGATGCCCGCCGCGATCACGGACACGATGGTGAGGAAGCCGATGCCCGGGAGATAGCCCACGGCGGAGGCGAAGGAGAACAGCGCGGCGAGACTCAGGATGATCGTCCACAGCTGCTTGGTCTGCTTGCCGGTGACCGCGAAGGCCCGCGCCGGGGTCTTGATCGCGTGGACGAGGGCCCAGGCCGAGAGGATGAAGGCCCCGATGCCCAGGATCAGGAAGATCAGGTCCAGGACACCGTAAATCTGGAACATCGTCCCTCCATGGGATCGCCGCGCCGGTCGCCCCCAGACTAGGCGATGCCGCGCACCCGCCGGTAAGCCCTTCTCCCGGCCCGCGCCGCCCCGGGACTCCCGCCGGTCGGCCGGGCCCCGTCACCCACCGCCCGGCCCGGGACGGCGAGGCCCGCCCGGGCGTCGACCGGGGACGGCGAGGCCCGCCCCGCCGACCGGCCGGAGACGGCAGGACCCGCCCCGGCCGGTGCCGGGGCGGGTCCTGTGCGGTCCCGTGCGGACCTGCGTCGCGGACGGGGCCGTGGCCTCAGGCGGAGGCCGGGCCTTCGCCGGGAGAGGTCAGGCTCTCACGGCGAGAGGTCAGGCCTTCACCGCGTTCTTCGGGGCGCGGGCGTTCCTCCTGGGGGCGGCGGCGGGGGTGGCGGCGATCGCGGGCTCGGCGGTGGAGGAGACCTCCTCCAGCTCCAGGGCGGCCTCGCCGCTCACCTTGGAGACGACCTTGCGCCCGCGGTTGGCGAACTCCTCGTAGAGCTCGTTCGCCTTGGCGGTCAGCTGGTCGGCGTAGTCGCGGGCCTTGACGGGCAGGTCCTTGGCGTAGCCCTCGGCCCTGCCGCCGAACTCCTTGGCGTAGCCCTCGGCCCTGCCCGCGATCTCCCTGGCCTTGACGGGCAGGTCCTTGGCGACCTCGCGGATCTCCTCGCGGCGGCTCTGCAGCCGCTGCACCTGCTCGGGCAGCTCGCGCAGCTTCTCCACCGCGAAGTCGCCGGCTCCGGCGACGGCGTAGAACGGCTTGGAGTCGGTGATCTTCTTGACCTCGGTGGCCAGAGTCATGAGTTACCCTTTCCTGGTTTCGGTTCGGTCGTGCCGTTCGCCGAGGACGCCGTGTAGGGCTTCAACGCGGCGGCGAACTCCTCGGGGAACGGCCCCTCGTCGTCCGGCGGGGAGACCGTGTCGCCGTTCTGGGGCTCCGGAGCGGGATGCGCGCTCTTGGCGGCTCGCGCGTCCTCGTCCGGGGCCCCGGCCCGGTTCTCCTTGCGGAACGACTCGTAGATGTCGATCAGCACCTGGCGTTGCCGCTCGGTGATGAGGGTGTCGGCCCGGATGACCGTCAGCACGTCGCTGTCCGGTTCCCGGTCCTCGATGAGGCCGGCCTGGATGTACAGCGCCTGCGCGGAGATGTGCAGACCCTTGGCGATCTGGTTCAGGATCTCCGCGCTCGGCTTGCGCAGCCCCCGCTCGATCTGGCTGAGGTAGGGGTTGGAGACCCCCGCCGCGGCGGCCAGCTGGCGCAGGGAGATCTTCGCCTGCGTGCGCTGCTCGCGGATGTACTCGCCGATCGAGCCGACCTTGGGTAGTGCCATGCCTCAAGTCTGCCCCACGTTGCTTGCAATTGCAAACGCGTTGGCTAACACCAGCAAGCGGTCAAATGTGCGTCATCGGTGCCCTGATCAGTGCGGGACCAGCCAGAGCAGCGGTGCGGAGGCGGTCAACGTGACGGAGAACACCACGACGCCGTAGCGGAACCGGCGCGGGAGCCTGGGGCCCGGCGAGACCAGGCGCTGGACCCGGGCCATCACGGCGGAGGAGGGGCTCACGGCGCCCAGGGCCCCGTGCGGGGCGGGCACGGCGCCGGCGGTGCCGAACCGGAGCAGGGCGGTGGCCAGGCGGCGCGGCGAGCAGGAACGCCGGGCGGCGTCGTCGGCGGCCATCTCCACCAGCAGGGCCACCTCGTGCTGGGCGTCCCGCACCGTGCGGGACCAGGGCAGCGCCCGGCGCAGCGCGGCGAACGGGAGCAGGACCAGGTCGTGCCGCTCGCGCACGTGGGCGCTCTCGTGCGCCAGGACGGCGTGCAGCTCGTCCGGGGAGAGCAGCTTCAGCGCGCCCTCGCTCACCACGACCTGGGAGCGCAGGCCGGGCACGCAGTAGGCGGCCGCGCCCGGGTGGTCGACCACGTGCACGCCCGGGACCCCGGGATCCTCCCGGGCGATGAGGCTCAGCAGCGTGCGGTGGCGGCGGCGGGCGCGGAACGTCTGCAGGCCCGCGGCCAGCAGCACCACGACCAGCACGGTGAACGCGGTCAGTCCGGCGATGAGGGCGAAGATCCTCGGCAGGTCGTACGGCCCGCGCGGGCCGTACCCGCCCTCGACGGCCGAGGCGGCGAAGGCGCCCAGGCCGTGCAGCACGCCCCGGCCGTAGGGCTCCAGGGCGTAGGCGAGCAGCGCCCCGGTGCCGGCCAGGCCCCAGGTCACCCCCAGCGCCTGCCACAGGACGATGGCCACGTGCGGGGCGCGGTAGGTCCACCGCGCCCGGACCAGCCGCCAGGCTCCGACCGCGCAGACCGAGGCGAGGAACGCCAGGGCTGCCGCGGTGATCACTCGTCCTCCAGCTCCGTCAGGGCTCTGCGCAGGATCTCGGCTTCGGACCCGGAGACGGCCTGGGCGAAACGGGTGAGAGCGGCCGACCGGTCCCCGGTCATGTCGAGCGCCTCCAGCATAAGCTCCGCGACGTAGGCGTCGCGGCTCGCCGCGGCCGCGTAGCGCCACGCGCGCCCGTCCCGGGTGCGGATGAGGAAGCCCTTGCGGGTCAGCCGGTCGAGCACCGTCATCACCGTGGTGGGCGCGAGGTCCCGCTCCTCGATGAGGCGTCCCACCTCGCGGGCCGTCACCGCGGACGGCTGCGCCCAGATGATGTCCATGATGCTGCGTTCAAGCTCACCGAGACCCTTCACGTGAACAAGCCTAACCCCGCACCACGTCGGGTAGTACTACGGGCTGTCGAGCGGGGCGACGGCCGCCCACGGCACGGTGACCTCGCCGAGCCGCCAGCGGGACCGGCCGCCGAGCGGTGGGCGGAGGAATACCGGCCAGGCCGCGGAGAGCGCCTCCACCGCGGCGATCCAGCGCTGGCGCGCGCCGTACGGGGCCAGCGGGGCGCTGACCGCCCAGGCGTGGTCGAAGTCGCGCAGGAAGGCGTGGACCGGCTCGCCCGGCACGTTGCGGTGGATGAGCGTCTTGGGCAGGCGCTCGGCCAGGTCCGAGGGGCGCTCGAAGGCGTCGAACCGGGCCGACAGGGTCAGCGTCCGGGGTCCGGAGGCGTCCAGGGCGGCCCAGACGGCGCGGTGCCCGACCTCCGAGCAGGTCCCCTCGACGATCATCCCGCCCGGGTCGATCCCGGACCTGAGCAGGTCCCAGTGCTCCCAGGCCTCCGCCTCGCCGTACTGCCGCAGCACGTTGAAGGCCCGCACCAGCAGCGGCGGCCGGTCCACCGGCAGCTCGAAGCCGCCCAGCCGGAACTCGAGGCCCGGGCGCTCGTACGGCCGGGCGGCGGCCACCCGGGCCGGGTCGATCTCGATCCCGGTGACCTCGACGTCCGGGCGGACCCGGCGCAGCCGCAGGAACAGCTCCAGCGTCGTGGTGTGCGAGGCCCCGTAGCCGAGGTCCACGACCAGCGGCCGACGGGCGGAGCGGAGCATCGGCCCGCAGACCGCGGCGATCCAGCGGTCGGAGCGCCGCAGCCGGTTATGGCCGGTCGTGCCGCGGGTGATCGCGCCGACCGGTCTCCTCGGGCGCGCCACCGGTCAGGAGGTGACGCGGTGGATCTTGTGCTGGGCGGCCTGCGCGCGCGGGCGGATGACCAGCCGGTCGATGTTCACGTTCCACGGGCGGGTGACGCACCAGGCCACGGCGTCGGCGACGTCGTCGGCCGAGAGCGGGCCGGGCACGCCCTGGTAGACCTTCTCGGCCCGCTCGGCGTCGCCGCGGAAGCGGGTCAGCGAGAACTCCTCGGTGTGGACCATGCCGGGGGCGATCTCGACGATCCGGACCGGCTCGCCGCACAGCTCCAGCCGGAGCACCTCGGTCATCGAGGTCTGCGCGTGCTTGGCCGCGTTGTAGCCGCCGCCGCCCTCGTAGGAGACCAGCCCCGCCACGGAGGTCAGCATCACCAGCACGCCGTCGCCGGAGGCGATCAGCTTCGGCAGCAGGGCCTGGGTGACCCGGAGCGAGCCGAGCACGTTGACGTCGTACATCCGCTGCCAGTCGGCGGGGTCCCCGGAGGCCACCGGCTCCAGCCCGATCGCGCCCCCGGCGTTGTTGACCAGCACGTCGCAGCGGTCCAGGGAGGCGGCCAGCTCCGCCACCGACTCGGGGGAGGTCACGTCCAGGGTCGCCGGGCGGATCCCCGGGACCTCGGCGGCCAGCTCGTCCAGCCGGTCCCGGCGGCGGGCCGCCGCCACCACGTCGAAGCCCTCCCGGGCCAGCCGGCGGGCCGTCGCCGCGCCGATGCCGCTGCTGGCCCCCGTCACCACAGCCGTCTTCTTCATGACCAGCCATCCTGCCAGCACCGCCGGACGCCGCCCTGTGCGGCCCGGTATGTCCGTAGATCGCGGGAATGCCGTGAAGATATGTGAGGTTATATCCGTCTCGGAGGTGGTGTCGGTGAGGCGACGACGGGTCAACCGGGTCGCGACGATCAGCATGCACACGTCCCCCCTGGACCAGCCGGGGACCGGGGACGCGGGCGGGATGAACGTCTACATCGTGGAGGCGGCCAAGCGCCTGGCCGAGCTGGGCGTCGAGGTGGAGATCTTCACCCGGCAGACGGCCCGGGACCTGCCGCCGGTCGCCGAGATCGTCCCGGGTGTCTCGGTCAGGCACGTCACCGCGGGGCCGTACGAGGAGCTCGACAAGGGCGACCTGCCCGGCCAGCTCTGCGCCTTCCTGTCCGGCGTGCTGCGCACCGAGGCGATGTACGACCCGGGCCGCTACGACGTCATCCACTCCCACTACTGGCTCTCCGGCCAGGTGGGCTGGCTGGCCAAGGAGCGCTGGGGCGTGCCGCTGGTGCACACCATGCACACCATGGCGAAGGTCAAGAACCTCCTGCTCGCCGAGGACGACCGGCCCGAGCCCACCGCCCGCGTGCTGGGCGAGGAGCAGGTCGTCGACGTCGCCGACCGCCTGGTGGCCAACACGCCGACCGAGGCCCGCGAACTCGTCGAGCTGTACGGCGCCGCCCCCGGCCGTGTCGAGGTCGTCAACCCCGGCGTGAACCTCACCGTCTTCCGGCCCGGTCCCCGCGGTGCGGCCCGCCGCAGGCTGGGCGTCCCGCGCGACGCCCTCATGCTGCTGTTCGTGGGCCGGGTGCAGCCGCTCAAGGCCCCGGACGTGCTGCTGCGCGCCGCGGCCCGGATGCTCGCCGACGACCCCTCGCTCCGGTCGCGGCTCGTCGTCGCCTGCGTCGGCGGCCCCAGCGGCAACGGCCTGGCCCGCCCCTCCCACCTGGCCGACCTGGCCGCGCACCTCGGCATCCAGGACGTGGTCAGGATCGTGCCCCCGGCCCCCCAGCACGAGCTGGCCGACTGGTACCGCGCCGCCGACGTGACCGTCGTGCCCTCGCACAGCGAGTCCTTCGGCCTGGTCGCGCTGGAGTCGCAGGCGTGCGGCACGCCGGTCGCCGCGGCCTCCGTGGGCGGGCTGCGCACCGCCGTGCGCGACGGCGTGTCCGGAGTGCTGGTGGAGGGGCACGACCCGCACGACTGGGCCCACGTCCTCGGCCGGTTCGTGCGCCTGCCGGCCTGGCGCGACGAGCTGTCCGCGGGCGCGGTCGCCCAGGCCGCCGCCTTCGGCTGGTCGGCCACCGCGGCCCGGCTCGCGGAGGTCTACGCCGGGGCCATGGCGCACCTGCACCGCGCCCCGGTCGCGGTCCCCTGCTCGTAGGACCGGCCGCGCCCCGGTCGCGGTCCCCTGCTCGTAGGACCGGCCGGGTCCCGGTGGCGGTGCCCTGCTCGTGGGGCGGGCCGGCGCGCTCGTAGGGTGGGGTCCATGCGCGAAGTGATCGAGGCGGCGCTCAAGGGCGCCGAGGTCTCCTTCGAGGAGCCCAGGCCGGGCGCCTTCCTGGTGAGGCTGCCCGGCCAGCACAAGCTCGCCACCATGACCTGGTTGATCGTCGGCGACCAGGCGCTGCACGTCGAGGCGTTCTTCTGCCGCCAGCCCGACGAGAACCACGCCGAGTTCTACCGCTGGCTGCTCACCAAGAACGGCTCCATGTACGGCGTGCACTTCGCCCTGGACCCGGTCGGCGACGTCTACCTGGTGGGGCGGATCGCCCTGCCGGCGATCTCGGAGGAGGAGATCGACCGGCTGCTCGGCTGCGTGCTCACCTACTCCGACGAGGGCTTCGACCGCGCGCTGGAGCTGGGCTTCGCCTCCTCCATCCGCAAGGAGTGGGAGTGGCGGGCCAAGCGGGGGGAGTCCCTGGCCAACCTGCAGGCGTTCGCCCGGTTCGCCGACCCGGGCCGCTGAAGCGCCCGGCACGACCGGCACGGGCGAAAGGCGCACCGGCACGGGCGACCCGGCATGCACGACCCGGCATGCACGACCCGGCATGCACGACCCGGGGCGGCCGGTGCGCGGCGGGCCGGTGATCCGCCGGGCGGCCGGTGCGGCGGGCCGGTGATCCGCGGCTCTGACTAAGCTTGGCCGCATGGCGACTTTGGTGCTGCTGCGGCACGGTGAGAGCGAGTGGAACGCCAAGGGTCTGTTCACCGGCTGGGTGGACGCGGGACTCTCGGCCAAGGGCGAGGAGGAGGCACGGCGCGGCGGGCGCCTGCTGCTGGAGGCCGGGGTGCGGCCCGACGTGGTGCACACCTCGCTGCTGAGCCGGGCGATCCAGACGGCGAACCTCGCCCTGGGCGCGGCCGACCTGCTCTGGTTGCCGGTCACCCGGTCGTGGCGGCTCAACGAGCGCCACTACGGCGCGCTCCAGGGCAAGAACAAGGCGCAGACGCGCGAGGAGTTCGGCGACGAGCAGTTCATGCTCTGGCGCCGCTCCTACGACGTCCCCCCGCCGCCGATCGCCGACGACGACGAATACTCCCAGGCCGGCGACGCCCGCTACGCGCTCCTGCCCGGCGAGCTGATGCCGCGGACCGAGTGCCTCAAGGACGTCGTCGAGCGCATGCTGCCGTACTGGTACGACCAGATCGTGCCGGACCTCGCGGCGGGCCGGACCGTCCTGGTCGTGGCGCACGGCAACTCGCTCCGCGCGCTGGTCAAGCACCTGGACGGGATCGGCGACGACGAGATCGCCGGGCTCAACATCCCCACCGGCATCCCGCTCCGCTACGAGCTGGACGCCGACTTCCGGCCGCTCGCCAAGGGCGGCCTCTACCTCGACCCGGACGCGGCCGAGGCCGCCATCCAGGCCGTGGCCAACCAGGGCAGGTGAGGCGGCGTCCCGGGCCGCGCGGCCCGGGCCGGCCGGTGACGCGAAAAGGGGTCCGCTCGTCCGGGCGGGCCCCTTTTCGCGTTCCCTTTCCGCTCCGGTTCTCCGGTCCTCCGGCCTTCCCGGGCCGGGCGGGTGCGGTCCCGGGTCAGCCGGTGAGGTTGATCTCGTGGGGACGGGAGCCGGTGACCAGGTAGACGACGTCGCGGGCGACGCGGACCGCGTGGTCGGCGTAGCGCTCGTAGTAGCGGCCGATCAGCGTCACGTCGATCGCCGGCTCGACCCCGTGCTGCCAGGTCGGCTTCATGAGGGTCTTGAACAGCTTGCGGTGCAGCCTGTCCATGGCGTCGTCGTCGTGCTCCAGCTCCAGCGCCGACTCCACGTCGCGTGAGGCGATGCAGCCGCCGGTCTTGGTGACCAGGCGCTCGGCGATCTGGCCCATCTCCAGGATGGTCGCGCGCAGCTCCGGCGGGATCGCCGAGTCCGGGTGGCGCAGCCGTGCGACCTTGGCCACGTGCTGGGCCAGGTCGCCCATCCGCTCCAGGTCGGTGCCCATGCGCAGGGCCGTGATGACCATCCGCAGGTCCACGGCCACCGGCTGCTGCCGGGCCATCAGGTCGAAGATCGTCGCTTCGATCTCCGCGAAGAGCCGGTCGACCTCCGTGTCCTGGGAGATGACGGTCTCGGCGAGCTGGAGGTCGGAGTCGAGCAGGGCGGTGGTGGCCCGGGAGATCGCCGACCTCACCAGCCGGGTCATCTCGACCAGCTTGCCGGTGAGGGAGTCGAGTTCTTCGTGGTAGGCGTCGCGCATGGCCTCACCGTACGGGCGCGTTCGTGAACGAACCCCGACCGAAGGGTGAACTTTGCGGGAAGGAGGGCGGCACCGCCTCCCGGGCCGTCCTGAGGGGGGAGGGGCGCGCCTACCATCGAGGGCGTGAAGCCGACAGGAGGACCACGTGAGTGAGCTGATGGCGAGCCTGGCCGTACTGGCCGGGTTCGTCGTGGGAGCGCTGGCCGTGATGGCCGTCCGCCCGGTCACGGGGCGGCAGCGGGCGGTGGTGCCGATCGATGACCTCCAGCCCGGTGGGCTGCCCCAGGGCGTCGCCTCAGTGCTGGCGGTCCTGCCGTCCTCGGCGGTCGTGCTCGACCGGGAGGACCGGGTGCTGCGGGCCAGCTCCGCCGCCCGGGCCTTCGGCCTGGTCAGGGGAGACCGCCTGATGGCGGCCGAGCTGCTCGCGCTGGCCAGGCAGGTGCGCAGGGACGGCGAGATCCGCGAGAGCGAGATCGAGGTGGCGGGGCACAGGTTCGGCCAGGAGGCGACCAACTTCGCGGTCCGCGTCGCCCCGCTCGGGCCGTACGGCCAGGTCCTGGTGCTCGCCGAGGACCAGACCGAGCACCACCGCGTCGAGGCGGTGCGCCGCGACTTCGTGGCCAACGTCAGCCACGAGCTGAAGACGCCGGTCGGCGCGCTGAGCCTGCTGGCCGAGACCATCCAGGACGCCGCCGACGACCCCGAGGCGGTCACCCGCTTCGCCGGGCGCATGCAGCACGAGGCCGCCCGGCTCACCTATCTCGTCCAGGACCTCATCACGCTCTCCCGGATCCAGGGCGCCGAGCCCGTCCCGACCCCCTGCCCGGTCCCGGTCGACGAGGCCGTGCACGACGCCATCGACCGCTGCAACACCACGGCGGCGGCCAAGGACATCACCCTGGTGGCCGGCGGAGTCGAGGGCCTGCAGATCTGGGGTGACGAGGAGCTCCTCGTCACCGCGCTGCGCAACCTCATCGACAACGCGGTGGCCTACAGCCCCGAGCACACCCGGGTCGTGGTCAGCGCCCGGCCGGCGGGCGACTCCGTCGAGATCAGCGTGAGCGACCAGGGCATCGGCATCCCGGAGAGCGCCCAGGAGCGGATCTTCGAGCGGTTCTTCCGGGTCGACACCGCCCGCTCGCGCGCCACCGGCGGCACCGGGCTCGGCCTCGCCATCGTCAAGCACGTCGCCGCTGCCCACAACGGCGCGATCACGGTGTGGAGCAAGGAAGGTTCCGGCTCCACGTTCACCCTCCGCCTGCCCGCCCTCGGCGGCGTGGCGGTCCCCGCGACACCCGACATCAGCACCATCCCCCTGGAGGCCTCGAAGTGACCCGCGTGCTCATCGTCGAGGACGAGGAGTCGTTCTCCGACGCCCTGTCCTACATGCTGCGCAAGGAGGGGTTCGAGGTCGCCGTGGCGGCCACCGGCCCCGAGGCGCTGGAGACCTTCGACCGGGGCGGCGCCGACCTGGTCCTGCTCGACCTGATGCTCCCCGGCCTGCCCGGCACCGAGGTCTGCCGGTCCCTGCGGCAGCGCTCCAACGTGCCGGTGATCATGCTGACCGCCAAGGACAGCGAGATCGACAAGGTCGTCGGGCTGGAGCTGGGCGCCGACGACTACGTGACCAAGCCCTTCTCCTCCCGCGAGCTGGTGGCCCGCATCCGCGCGGTGCTGCGCCGCCAGGGCGACGTGGACGAGCCGGAGTCGTCGGTGCTCACCGTCGGGCCGGTGCGGATGGACGTGGACCGGCACGTCGTCGCGGTCCGGGGCGAGGCGGTCCAGCTCCCGCTGAAGGAGTTCGAGCTGCTGGAGGTGCTGCTGCGCAACGCCGGCCTGGTGCTCACCAGGGGCCAGCTCATCGACCGCGTCTGGGGCACCGACTACGTGGGCGACACCAAGACCCTGGACGTCCACGTCAAGCGCCTGCGGGCCAAGGTGGAGGCCGACCCCTCCAGCCCGCGCTGCATCCTCACCGTGCGCGGCCTGGGCTACAAGTTCGACCCCGTGGAGGAGTGACCCGCGGGGCTCCGCGCCCGCGTGCGACGTCGAGGGGGGTACGGCTCCGCGAGCCGTACCCCCCTCGACGTGCGTGCCGGTGACCGCACCTCAGCGGCTCAGTGGCTCAGTGGTCGCCCTCGCCGTGCTCCGCGGTGGCGGACGGCGTCGGGGTCGGCGTGGGGGCGGCGGAGGCGCCCTGCGCGGGGGGCAGGGTCGCGAACTCGCGGCTCCGGGTGACCACCGGGATCCGCAGCGGGACGATGCCGGCCTTCTCGAACTGCAGCTGCACCTGGATCTCCTCGCCGCCCCTGAGCGGCTTCTTCAGCTGCTCGATGACGATCGAGTGCGCGGGCCTGCCGACGACGGCGGCCTGCTTGCCTCCGGCCGGGAGCGGGACGGGTGCGGGGACCTTGGCGGTGCCGAGCGCGGGGTCCACGCCCACGCCCACGAGCTGGTCCGGCTGACCGGTGGTGTTGACCATGTACAGGTAGAGCGGGGTGCTGGCGCCGGCGGGCAGCGTCCCGCCGGAGTCCGGGCCGAGGAGGAAGGCCTGGGTGATGTCCAGCCCCTTGACCTTGACACTCGTGGCCTCGGTCGGCGCGTAGGGCTGGGTGGTGATCGCGTCGAATCCGGCGCCGCAGCCGGCCAGCGCCGGAGCGGCTGCGAGGAACGCGGCGGCGGCGATCGCCCGGTGACGGCTGTTGCGGGTCACGGTGCGGGTTCTCCTTGTCACACTAGAGATAGGGCAGCGCCAACCCTATCCGTCCGCTTTCCCGGGTTTTCCGGCGGCCTGGCGGATCGCGGGCATCGGGGGCGTGCAGGTCATGAGTGCTTTTCCAACCCTTGATTCACACAGTCGGACGCTTGTCAAGGCTTAAAACGCGGCTTTGACCTGCAGTTATGGTGATTTCACTGTTCCGGGAGCCTGTGGATACGTGGTACTCTGGAGTACAGCGGAAGGGGTACTTGTCACATGACTTTCCAGGTCGGCGACACTGTCGTCTACCCCCACCACGGGGCTGCTCGGATCGAGGCGATCACGACTCGGACCATCAAGGGCGAAGAAAGGACCTACCTGGTTCTGAAGGTCGACAAGGGCGACCTCACCGTCCAGGTTCCAGCCGACAACGCCGAGCTCGTCGGAGTTCGCGACGTCGTCGGCCAGGAGGGCCTTGAGCGCGTCTTCGACGTGCTGCGCATGCCTCACACCGAGGAGCCCACCAACTGGTCCCGCCGCTACAAGGCCAACCTCGAGAAGCTGGCGTCCGGTGACGTCAACAAGGTGGCCGAGGTCGTCCGTGACCTGTGGCGTCGAGACAAGGAGCGCGGACTCTCCGCCGGAGAGAAGCGCATGCTCGCCAAGGCGCGGCAGATCCTGGTCAGCGAGCTGGCTCTCGCGGAGAAGACCAACGAGGACAAGGCCGAGGCCCTGCTCGACGAGGTTCTCAACTCCTGAACACGACATTTCCACGGGTGGGCGTCGGGGTCGACGTCCACCCGTTCGCATCCGGGCGCGAGTTGCACCTCGCGGGACTGCACTGGCCGGGCGAGACGGGCCTGGCCGGGCACTCCGACGGTGACGCCGCGGCCCACGCCGCCTGCGACGCGCTGCTGTCCGCGGCCGGTCTCGGTGATCTCGGCGGTCTCTTCGGCACGTCCGATCCCCGGTGGGCCGGCGCCTCCGGGGCCTCCCTGCTGGAGGAGACGGCCCGGCAGGTCCGGGCCGCCGGGTTCGAGATCGGCAACGTGGCCGTCCAGGTGGTCGGCAACCGCCCCAAGCTGGCGCCGCGCCGTACCGAGGCCGAGAAGGCCCTCAGCGCGGCGGTGGGCGCGCCGGTGAGCGTCAGCGCCACCACGACCGACGGGCTGGGGCTCACGGGCCGCGGAGAGGGCGTGGCGGCGATCGCCACCGCGATCGTGGTGAACCTGAACGGCGGGCCGCGCGTCCTGTAATGCGGAGCGCGTGAGCGTTCGTCGCGTTCCGGCGGGTGGCGCGGAAAAACCCTCCGGAACCCCTGCGGGGCGGCCCGTTTCCTGGCGCGGTACGGGTCGCCTCTTTTTCTTCGGATAATCACGTATGTCCTGGGTACGCCTCCAATGACCGTGTCCCGTCACAGGGGGGAGCTGGACATGCTTTGGTCGATCATCAGCGCAATCGTGATCGGAGCCATTGTGGGCGCGCTCGCGCGTCTCATCATTCCGGGCAGGCAGAGCATCAGCATGGCGCTGACGCTCATCGTGGGAATCGCCGCCGCGCTCATCGGAACGCTCATCGCAGGCGCGCTGGGCGTCGCGAACACCGGGGGGATCGACTGGTGGGAGCACATCCTCCAGCTCGCTCTGGCGGTGGTGGGGGTGCTGCTCGTCACGCAGATGCGTCCCGGGAAGACCCACCCGGGGGGAACCACCCGGACCTGATCCGGCAGGAATTTTATATTTCCAGGAGTAATCCTGGAGTACGGGGTAGCCCTCTTTCCGTGAGAGTGAAGGTCTCACCCTCACGGGGAGGTTGATATGACTATCGCATCCATTCTCGGGGCCATCGTCATCGGCGCCGTCATCGGCGCAATCGGTCGTCTCCTGCTTCCTGGCCGACAGGCGATCGGATGGGTCCTGACCATTGTCGTCGGTATCGTCGCCGCACTGATCGGTACCGCGATCGCCCAGTCGCTGGGCGTCGCCACCACCGACGGCATCGACTGGATCGAGCTCGTCATGCAGGTCGTCCTGGCCGTCGTCGGTGTCGGCCTGGTCGCGGGGCTCCGCCGCTCCAGGGTCTGACAGCCGAGCGCACCTTCCCGGTGACCGGCCGCGGTCCGGGCGGGCACCGTCCGCTCCGGAGACGCCCGCGGTGGCAGGCTCGATGTCCTGGCTTCCGCACAGAGACCCGTCCGGCGCCCACACGGCGCGCCGGGCGGGTCGCGGCCGTAGGCGGGGCCGGCTCCTTCCACGGGCCCTGGAGCCGGCCCCGCCTACAGCCGGTCGAGCTCCCGGGCCCTGGAGTCGGCCCCGCATACGGCCGATCGAGTTCCACGGGCCCCGTCGAGCTCCACGGGGCCCGGAGCCGGCCTCGGCTACGGCCGATCGGGGTGCTTCACCCCTCCGGAGGGACGGGGGTGCTGCGCATGCGGCCCGAGGGCGGTGCAGCGACCTCGTCCTCCTGAGGATCGGCGGCCTCGGCGCCGTGCGCCGGATCGGGGTCGGGATCCGGCTCGGGACCGGGGGCCGGTGAGCCGTCGTCCATCACGCGCATCGGCCGGGTGTCGGCGTCACGGCCGGCGGGGTCACCGGGATCCGAGGGGGACGCCTTCGGCCGGAGGCCCGTCCCGGAGCCCTCCGCCTCCGCCTCCGCGTGCGGTGCGGCGGTCCAGGTCTCCACACGCTCCCCGGTCCGGCCGCCCCCGGGCCTCCGGTCCTGTACGGCGCCGCCTTCCGGATCGGGTACGGTCTCGCGTTCCGGATCGCGCACGGCGCCGCGAGGAGGGTGCACGAGCAGGTCACCCGGGTGCGGGCGGACCAGGTCACCCCAGCGCACGGGCTTGTCCCTGGGGACGGGGACCGGCTCCGGAGCCTCGGGAGCGGCCGTTTCGGGCTCGGGCGCCGAGGAGGGACCGGCGGGCCGGTCCGCGGGCTCCTCCGCCACGAGCTCCGGGTCTCCCGCACGGGCCAGGTCCCCAGCTCGCTCCGGGTCTCCCGCACGGGCCAGGTCCCCAGCGCGGTCCGAGTCCCCCGCGCGGTCCGGGTCTTCTTCACCGCGGCGACCCCCGGCGGGCCGGTCCGCCACGGGGTCCGGCCCGGGCAGTTCGTCCACCTCCGGCGTCTCCGGTGCGGGCGTGGGCCCGACCACGGGCTCGGTGGACAGGTCGTGGAGCGGAACCGGGTCCAGCGGCGCGGACTCCAGGGGCGGGGCGGCCTGCGGGTCGAGCGGGGTCTCCACCGCCGGATGCTGGACCGGGCGGGCGGAAGAACGGTCCGCGGCCTCCGGCCCGGCGTCGGGGAACGGCACGATGTCACCGTCCCGCTCCGGACCCGTCCGCCGGGCGTCCAGGGCGGCCCGCCGTACGTGGGCGTGCTTGATCAGCACGAGCCAGAGCCACAGAGCCAGGGCCAGCATCGCCCAGGGCGCGACGGCGACCACGACGGCCGCCCGCCGTACGTCCACCGCCGTTCCGGCGGCCCTGATCACCTCGGCGGCGACCACGGCGGCGAACAGCAGGACCAGGACGGCCCCGGCCTGCAGGCGGATCGGCCAGCGCGCACCGCGCAGCAGCAGCACGCCGATCATGGTGATGACCAGGAGCGCGTCGAAGCCCGCCGGGTAGAGGTAGGCCAGGTCGGCGCGGGCCCCGCCGGTGACGGCCAGGGCGCGCAGGGTCTCGAAGGACAGCACGCACGCCGTACCGGTCAGCGCGGCGACGCCGATCCCGGCGAGCGCGACGCCCGCGTGGCGCAGGGCTACGGCGGTCCGGCCGGGGGAGGCCGGAGCGGAGGACAGGGCAGAGGACGGGCGGGAGATCGGACCTGCCGCCGCGGGGGATTTCACGTCCATGGCCCTCCGACCCTACCGCGATCATGCCGTCGCACCCCAGGCCTTCGGTGCAGGCCGAACCGCGTTCTTCCTGGTCCGCGGAGGCCGGATGTCCCGGATGGCGCGGAGAGGACCGATGCGGCCGTGATTTCAACGTCGCGTAACCCGGCTTGCCGGGCGGGGGAAGGCGTTAGCCTTTTCTCGTGAGCCTGCGCCTTTACGACACCAGCACACGCACGGTCCGCGAATTCGTTCCGGTGGAGCCCGGCCGGGCGTCGATCTACCTGTGTGGCGCCACCGTGCAGGCCCCACCGCACATCGGCCACATCCGGTCCGGCGTCAACTTCGACGTGCTCCGCCGCTGGATGACCCGGTCCGGTTACGACGTCACCTTCTGCCGGAACGTCACCGACATCGACGACAAGATCATCCGGGTCGCCGCCGAGGAGGGCGTGCCCTGGTTCGTGGTCGCCGAGCGCAACCAGCGCGCCTTCACCTGGGCCTACCAGGTGCTCGGGTGCCTGCCGCCGACCGTCGAGCCGCGCGCCACCGGCCACGTCCCCGAGATGATCGAGCTCATGGAGCGGCTGATCGCCGCGGGCCACGCCTACGCCGCCGACGGGGACGTCTACTTCGACGTGGTCTCCTACGCCGACCGGTACGGCTCGCTCTCCAACCAGAGGCTGGAGAACATGCGGGCGGCCGGCGACACCGACACCGACTCCTGCAAGCGCGACCCGCGCGACTTCGCCCTGTGGAAGGGAGAGAAGCCCGGCGAGCCGACCTGGCCGACCCCGTGGGGCCGGGGCCGTCCCGGCTGGCACCTCGAGTGCTCCGCGATGGCCACGAAGTACCTCGGGGCGACCTTCGACATCCACGGCGGCGGCGTCGACCTGATCTTCCCGCACCACGAGAACGAGCTGACCCAGTCGCAGGCCGCCGGGGACGGCTTCGCCCGCTACTGGATGCACAACGGCATGCTCAAGATCGGTGCGGAGAAGATGAGCAAGTCGCTCGGGAACTCCCTGCTGATCCCCGAGGTCACCAAGAAGGTCCGGCCGGTCGAGCTCCGCTACTACCTGGCCGCGCCGCACTACCGCTCGGCGATCGACTACTCCGAGGAGGCGCTGTTCGAGGCCGCCGCGGCCTACCAGCGCATCGAGGGCTTCGTCACCCGGGCGGCCGAGGTGATCCACGACGTGGACGCCGACGCCCCGCTGCCCCAGGCGTTCACCGACGCGCTCGACGACGACCTGGGCACGCCGCAGGCGCTGGCCGTGGTGCACGAGGTGGTCCGCGAGGGCAACGTCGCCCTGGCGCACGGGAACAAGGAGCAGGTGGCCCGGCTGCTGGCCGAGACGCAGAACATGCTCGACGTGCTCGGCCTCGACCCGCGCTCGGAGCAGTGGCGCTCCTCGGGCGGCGACTCCGGTCTGCGCGCGACCGTGGACGCCCTGGTCGCCGTGGCGCTGGAGCAGCGGCAGGCGGCCCGGGCCCGCAAGGACTTCGCCGCGGCCGACGCCATCCGCGACGGGCTCGCCCAGGCGGGCGTCGCCGTGGAGGACACCCCGCAGGGCCCTCGCTGGGAGCTGTCGAGGTAGGCCCCGGGGCGGTCGCGACACCGCCCCGGACGCGGGGCCGCCGTCGAGGCCTCGGTCCCGATCTTGCTCAGCCTCCGCGTCGCCCCGTGTTCCGCTGCGCCGCCGAGCCCGCGGCCCTCCGGCGGTCGCGGGCGGCGCGGGCTCGGCGGGGCAGGCCGTACGCTAGGGACCATGGCTGGTGGGGGTAGAGGGTCCGGGCGACCCGCGAAGAAGAAGAGTCCGACCAAGGGCACGGGCGGCAACGTCCGCCGTGGCCTGGAGGGCAGGGGCGCGACCCCGCCGGCGCACATGCGGCACTGGTACAAGGACAAGGCGCGCGCGGAGCGGCTGGAGCGCGAGGAGAAGACCGGCAGGTCCTCGTCGCAGCGTCCCGCCCAGGCCCGCACCCGGCGCAGCGAGGACGCGCCGGAGTACATCGGCGGCCGCAACCCGGTCCTGGAGGCGCTCCGGGCGGGAGTGCCCGCGAGCGCGCTCTACATCGCGCAGCGCATCGACAACGACGACCGGGTCAAGGAGTCGGTGCGCATCGCCGCCGACCGGGGCATCGCGATGCTGGAGGCCGGCCGGGAGAAGCTGGACCGGCTGACCGAGGGCGGCGTGCACCAGGGCGTGGCCCTGCAGATCCCCGCCTACGAGTACGCCCACCCCGAGGACCTGGTCCACGCGGCCCAGGACGCCGCCGAGGTGCCGCTGATCGTGGCCCTCGACAGCGTCACCGACCCGCGCAACCTCGGCGCCATCGCCCGCTCGGCCACCGCCTTCGGCGCCCACGGCCTGGTCGTGCCCTCCCGCCGCTCGGCGGGGGTGACCGCCGGTGCGTGGAAGACCTCGGCGGGCACGCTGGCCAACATGACCGTGGCCCGTGCCGCCAACCTCACCGCGACCCTGCGGGACTACCGCGAGGCGGGGCTGTTCGTGATCGGCCTGGACGGCGAGGGCACGGTCGACGTCGGCGACGCCAACCTGCTCGACGGCCCCCTGGTCGTGGTCGTCGGCTCGGAGGGCAAGGGCCTGTCCCGCCTGGTCCGGGAGGCCTGCGACCTGGTCGTCCGCATCCCCATGAGCGCCGCGGCCGAGTCCCTCAACGCGGGCGTCGCCGCAGGCATCGCCCTGTACGAGGTGGCCCGCCACCGCAAGCGGTAGATTCCACTCGCGGTTCGCGCCCCTTCCTCAGTGACGTCAGGGGCTCAGGCCGACTACACTCGTCAGGCGACCGTGCCGACGTAGCTCAATCGGCAGAGCATCTGTCTTGTAAACAGAAGGTCAGGGGTTCGATTCCCCTCGTCGGCTCGTAAAGAGAAAGGCCCCTGAACAGGCGATACGCCGTCAGGGGCCTTCCTGCTTCCGGTGGTCAACCGGTGTCCTCGGCGTCGCTGGGAGCCATCCTGGGAGCCACCGGCGTCTGCCCACCCAGCAGGGCTCCGGAAATCGCCGTCGTCGCGGCCCGCTTGTCACCCTCCATCAGGTGCCCGTAGACGTCCTTCGTGATGGCGATGCTGGCGTGCCCGAGGATCTCAGAGACGACGTGCAGGGGAGTGCCCTGGGCGAGCATGAGCGAGGCACCCGAGTGCCGCAGCTCGTGCGGGTGCCAGTGGCCGAGGCCGGCCTTCTGCGACAGCCGGGAGAACAGGCGCGAGAAGTTGTCCGGATCCGAGGGGCTGCCGAAAGCGGTCGGGAAGATCAGCCCGTGTTCGGCCCACTCCTTCCCGGCCTGGAGGCGCTCGGCGTTGTGCGCGGCCCGGTGCCGCTTGAGCACGTCGACCAGTTCCGGAGTCAGGCAGAGCGTACGGCGTGACCTCTTGGTCTTGAGCTCGGAGATCACGAGCCGGGTTCTCCGCTCGGTCCCGGGGGTGCGGTTCTTGAGCCGCTTCACGGCGTGCGTGACTCGCAGGGTTCCGGCCTCCGGGTCGAAGGCGTCCCACATCAGCCCGAGCGCCTCACCGCGGCGGAGCCCGAAGACGAGCGCCAGGAGGACGAGCGTCCCCATCCGGTGCCCGCTCACCTGGTCGAGGAGCATGCGCGCCTGGTCGACGGTGAGCGTCCGGCCCTCGTCGTTGTTGACTCGGGGCGGCATGGACAGCGCGGCGACGTTCCGCCCGACCAAGCCCTCACGCTCGGCCTGCCCGAGTGCCTTGCGCAGTACGGCCCGCATGTTCCGCACGCTGTTGGGCTTGTACTTCTCCCGCTTGGCCTGCCAGAGGGCATCGACGTGGGCGACGGTCAGCGCGGTGAGCTTGTGCCGGCCGAGTCCCGGCTTGAGGTGGAGCCGTACCGTGTCCTCGTAGTCGTCCAAGGTCGAGTCCGCGATGTGGCCGGGGAGCATGGACAGCCACCGGTCGAGGAACGCGCCTACGGTGATCTTGTCGTCGGGAACGGGAAGGCCCTTGGTGATGCCCTCGCGGATCTTCCGGATCTTCTCGACGACCTCGGCCCGGGTCTTGCCCGAGACCTTCTTGCGGATGCGCTTGCCATCCGGGCCGTAGCCGAGGGAAAGCGCGCCGCGCCACCGGTCGCCGTCCTTGTAGATGGAGTCCTCGTTCTGACCACGCCTCTTCTTGCCGCTCATGCCGCGTTCTCCTCTTCCAGGTGGGTGACGAATTCGATGAGCGCGCTCCGGGGGATCCGGCGGAGACCACCGACGCGGACTGAGCGGAGCGCGCCCGATCTCATGAGCGCGTAGACCTTCGTCCGGCCGATGCTGAGCAGCTCCGCCGCCTTCTCGGGCCGCAGAAGCAGGGGATCGGCGTCATCGATCATGCGGCCTCCCTGATTGCCGAAAGGTCGGGGACGGGTCGACCGGCGGCTTCCGCTTGCCGGGCGAGGAGGGTTGCTCGCCAGCGTTGGCGTTCGGCGACCATGCGCAGCAGTCGCAGGGCGAGGGAGGGGACGTCGCCGTCTCCGGCCGGGACGGGCTTCCAGAGGTAGCGGTGCGGGTCGCTCTTGGCGGGGTCGTCGGCCAGGCCCAGGGCTTCCAGGACCCAGGTACGGCGGTCGCGCCGATGTTCGGTCAGGGTCTTGTTCGACCACTTGCGGGAGACCAGGACCCGGCGTCCGGCGTAGCCGAGGTGTTCGGGCTTGTGGGCCTTGCCCCGGCACCGGCCTGGAGCCATCCCGGCTTTGGCGCCCTTGGGCTGCACGCCGTAGCGCAGCCAGTTCGGGCACGATGGCGAGCATGGTTCGTAGCGCAGGGCCTCGACCAGCCGGGCCGCGTGGTCACGCCGGGCGGCGTCGTCGGTATCGAGGCTCTCGCCGAGGGACTTGGTCAGGTACTTGCTCAGGTAGCGGATGCACTGGTCGGCGTCCGGGGTGCCGGCCAAGACGCCTTGGACGTCGACCTGGTCGCCGAAGCGCAGCACGTGCAGGGGTTCGGCCTCGTCGTCCTGGTCGAGCTGGTCGAGTGCTTCATCCCAGGTGGGGAGCAGCTCTCCCGTGACGGGGTCGAGGTAGTCGCCGTCCTGCCCGTCCGGGTAGGTGCCGCCCTCGGGGAGATCGGCCCGCGGAGCCCACACCGGCAGGTGCTCGCCCTCGAAGCGGACTTCATCGACGGCCGGCCACCACACCTGGTGATACGTCGCGGCGGCGATCTGCTTGATCTCCGCCCGGGGCAGGGTGCCGCGCACCGCCATGTGCAGATGCGGCGCGAGCCGCTTCTGAGGCTCCACGCTCGCGAAGTACTGCACGTCGTATCCGGCGACGCGGCGCAGGTTCTGCACGAACCGGTCGACCAGCTTGGAGAAGTGCAGCGCGTCCCGAGCCGCCCGCCGGTAGTCGTAGGTGCTCGGGTCGACCGGCACGCCTTGACCGGCCCGGATCCGGCCGTAGGACGGCAGGGTCAGGGTGATGAACATCGACGGCCGGTAGACCGCCCCGTTCGCTCCGGTGAAGGTCCGCCCGAGCGTCGTGGGGTTCATGGCCCGCTTGGGCAGGTCCGGGGCGTCCTGTCGCCGCCGGGTCGACCGGGAACGCTTGCCCGCGTTGCGGCCGGACAAGGTGCCGCGCATCCCGGCCGCGCGGATCTCCTCATCGATCCCGGTGATCGCCTCGTCCCAGTCGGCGACCTCCTCGGGCGTACCGTTGCGTTCGGCCGCGTCCCGCTTGGCCTGCACATCGGCGCGGAACTCGATCAGCCACCGCTGCTGCTCATCCGCCTCGTCCGGGGTGGTGGCCGGTTCGGCGTCCAGGTGCCAGCCCTCCCGGCACTGGGCCATGCGCAGGTAGCGGTTGCGCTTGGCGCACGGTGGGCACACGGTCTCCCGGGTGGCCCCGCAGGGGACGTTGACGTCCTCGCTCTGGCCGGTGCGCACGTCGAGGCGCCGCAGCACGATCGGGCGGATGCACACGCCGTTGTGCTTGGCGATCTCCACCGCCACGTCCAGCGCGACCGGCATCTTCTGCCGCTGCGCTCGGGAGATGGAACGGTCGGTCGTCGGGGTGGTCATTCGTTCACCTCCTCGCGGTGGATCTCGGTCAGGTCGGCCGCCAGCCGGTAGACGGCCCCGTACGGGTCGGTGCTGATGGAGGGGTTGGACAGTTCGAAGGCCACCACCCTCTGCGTGCGGCGCGGCCCGAGCAGCGCCAGGATGGGCCGCTCGCAGATGCGGGTGATCTCCTCGTCGGTGCCGTAGAAGCAGACCCTCATGCCGCCACCGCCTCGGCCATGGCGCGGATGTCGGCGTCGGAGACGTAGGCCGCGCGCACCCGGATCGGATCCGGGGAGGCTTCCAGCCGGACATAGCCGACACCCGCTCCTTGCTCCGGGATCGGGGAGATGTGGTCGGCCAGCGCGCCCCGGTCCCGGGCGCCGTCGCCGAGCACCATGTCCACCTGCTCCGACTCGTCCAGTCGCAGAGCGATCTTGTCGGGGAACAGGTTGCGGATGGTCAGCACGTCTTTGCGCGGGTCCTGGAGCGCCGCCATCACCCCGACGCCGACCGCCCGCCCCTGCGTGGTGAGCGTGGCCAGCGCGGCGGAGATGCGCTGCTTCAAGGCCCGGTCGGACTGGTAGGCGGTCAGGAACGCCACCTCGTCGACCACCACCAGGACGAAAGGGTCCTCCGGTGTCGGGGTGTGGGAGCGCTGTTGGCCGGCGAACCGGTCGGCGCGTTCCTGCATCACCGCCACCGCCGCATCCAGGAGATCGGCGCACTGCTCCGGGGTCGCCGCGTACCGCTCCCCGAACAGGGACCGGCCGAAGGACAGTTCCATGCGCTTGGGGTCCAGCGCCCAGATCTGCACCAGGCCCGCACGGACGGCGGGGAGCAGGCCGCGGATGGTCGACCAGATGATCGAGCCCTTGCCCGCTCCTGTGGCCCCGGCGACGAGGACATGGGTGCCGTGGACCTTGAGCAGCCACGGGGAGCCGTCCTCGCGGGTGCCGACTCGCACCGGCCCCACGGATACCTCTTCCGGGATCGGCATGGCCGGAAGCGGTGTGATCAGGGGATCATGCCGGGGGAAGACGAGCACCAGGCGGCCCGCCCGCGCGATCGAGACCCGGCAGGAGCGGGCGCCGAAGCCGTGCGCCAGGTGGTCGATGCGGTCGGCCCAGTCCTTGACCGCTTGGCCGTGCAGCATCTTGACGGTGACCACGTCGGCCCACGAGGTGCAGCGCACCCGGATCAGGTGGGGGAGGTAGTCCCGGCTGCGCAGGTGCCGCCCCAGCCCGGAGACGACCATCACCGCCTGCCAGTGCCGCCGGTAGATCCACACGAAGCGCCAGAAGGCCAGCAGTGGCCAGCCGACCAGCCGCAGGAACGAGGGCCGATGCACCGAGCACCACAACGCGAGCACGGTCACGGCCGCCGCGATCAGGCCCAGGCCCGCCCGCCAGCCGTACAGCCACGCCACCGCACTTGAGACGGCGACGACGGCCGAGGCGACCGGATGCCGCCAGAGCAGCCGGACCAGACCGGCGAGCAGCCGCCAGGCGAAGATGACGAGCGTGACGAACGCCGGGGTGCGGACCACGGCCGGACGGAACACCACGGCGGTATCGGGCGTGGTGGAGACGAGGTGCTGTGCCTCGTCACCGGGCATCTTCTTGAACATTAGACTTCAGTCCTCTCTTGAATCGCATCTGGGGAGACCAGGGGCCGCCGGAATGCCAGTTCCAGCGGCCCCGCTTTCGTGTCAGGCCGCGATGTCCTTGCCGGCCGGGGCGTGCTTGGCCGGGGCGGCCGTACGGGGAGCCCGCATGGACGTGGCGCGGATGGAGTAGGCCAGGCGGCCGGTGGACTGGTTGACGTACGGGGTGACGGTCATGCCGTCGAACTCGACCGGGGTGATCGGCAGGCCGGGTACCGGGGGCGGGGGCACCGGCTGGACCGGCGCGAGGATCTTGACCGCCACCGTCTTCTGGCTGATCTTCACGGCCGGGTCGGCGTCCATGACGGCGATCTGCCAGACGAGTTCGCCGGTGGCCTTGTCCTTGGCGTAGACGGTCCGCCCGTTGCTGGAGGCGTCGAAGTCCTTGACCTGCTCGACCTCGCCGACGAGGTAGCAGCCGTGCGGGAAGACCTGGGCGAAGCTGACGGGGATGGGTCCCTGGAGGGCCATGATCTTTTTCTCCTCTCATCTTCTCGACAACTCGTATTGTCGAGTTGTCATGACGATAACCAGGAAACCGGCAACTTGACAAGTCGAGTTTATGAGTTGCTGTGTGACTTAGATCACATCACAGAGCGTAGGCGTCTTCCAGCTCGTGAAGCTCACCGGGCATGACCAGGTCCACGACCAGGACCGGCCGGGCCGTGGAGTCGAAGACATTGGCTGTGACGCTGATGACGGCAGCGGACTCATCCAGGCCGAGCAACTCGGCCTCACTGCTCTCTGGATGCCGTGCCCCCAGGCGTTCAACGACGTTGACGAGCCGTAGCCCCTTCACGGACTGCACGTGATGGCGGACGCCCGTGGCCAGCGGCTCACTACCGCCGAGGCCGGTTCCCTTCGCCACGTCTAGCAGCGACCACAAGGTGACCAGGTCGCTGGGGCGCTCACCATCGCTGAACAGCACCCGGCGCATCACCACCACCGACGCGGCGGGAACGCCCAGAAGGTCGGCAACGACGGCGGGGGCGGCCGTCTCGCGGGCCTCGACCACCGTGCCCTTCTCGTCGGCCTCCACGCGGTCCAGCGCGGCCCGGCTTGGTCGTGACCCTTCCTCCGGTATCGCTGAGACGGCCTTAACGTAGGAGCCCTTGCCGTGTTCGCGCTCGATGAACCCCCGCAGCTGCAAGACTTGCAGCGCGCGCACCACGGTAGGCCGGGAGACGTTGAACTCGCGCACGAGCTGGGTCTCCGACGGCAGCAGCGAGCCAGGGGGATAGGTTCCGTCATCGATCTTTCGCTTGATCGCCTGGACTATCTGGGCGTACTTCGGTGGCGCAAACTCTTCAAGCGACATGACGACCCCATAACAACTCGACTTGTCGTTAAGACTAGTCGCCTTCCGTTAGGGTGTCTCCCCCTTGGGTTCTACCGGATAGCGTCATCGCACTTCGCCGGTCAGTAGCGCATTCCACAGCTGCCGGGCCTTCCGCGCCGACATCCGACAGCTTTCCTCTATCTCCGCGCCCGTCGTCTTCTGCGTGGTGCGCCTGATGAAGCAGACCCCGCCAGACTGGATCAACTCGAAGAACCTCGCCCGGCACGTACATGTCCAGGAAAGAACGATCTCACGACCCGTCGCCTGGGGAGGAGACCACTCGATCCTGCGGGAACAGCCCTGAGCCTGCGGAATGTGGGGACTGATCCGCCAGCACCGATCACTCACGCCGACCGGTCCTCCGGGTGCTGCGAGCACGCCCGGCGCTGCCGGAGTTCCTCCCTTCGGCGAAGGATGCGCCGGGCAGCCGTCGCCACGTCATCGGCCGGGCCGAACGCGTAGACCCGTCGCCCGTTCCCTGCGCTGCTCGCGTCGCACCCCCAGCGGAACCAGCGGCCGTTCGTCCAGACGAGGAGTTCCACCCAGACTGACACCAGGGCCATGCCGTACCCGGCGTGCACATCAGCATCCACACCGTGCCGCGCCAACTCGTCCCGGAGCAGCTCCGCCGCCTGGGGCGCCGACAACGCCATCTCAGGCCCCCTGCCCGGCCCGGCCGGTGCCGCGGCAGTGCAGGCACCTGCTCCTCACCCGATCACCGGAAGCGTTCTCAGCCGGTCCGCCGGCCACGACCCCACGCCGAGGAGTCACGTACTTCCATCCCCGGCCTGCGCAACGCCTGCATTTCTCAGCCATGACGAGAGAATCGGGCGACAAGGCGTCACGTCTCGACCGCGCGAGCGAACCGTCTACGACCGTGCTGTTCCGCTTTGTTTCTTCTCTGTTCCGTCTCAGCGTTTACTCTGGAACCAATGGGCGGACAGACGCAGACGCAGACCATGGCTGATCAGCCGATTCTCCTGAGAGTGCTGCTTCATCAACACCATTGGCAGACATACAGCACTTTCTGTAGGGAATACGACAAAGCGGCCAGGAGGATTGATCCTTCGCTAGAAGGAAAGTGGCCCAGTCGCACCCAGTTGCACCGCTGGCTGTCCGGCGACCTCAAGGGCCTGCCGTACTCCGATCACTGCCGCGTGCTGGAAGCGATGTTCCCCGGTAAGACCGCAGCGCAACTGTTCGCGCCGGTCACCGCCGAAGTGCCATCGCCCCGACAAGCGCCACCACCCGTCACCCTGAACGGCGGCACGCAGCTGGCGGACGTGACCGCCGTATTCAGCAGCCGCTCGGCATTCGCTGCCGCCTACCCGCCCTCGGCCCTGTTCGACAACGCCAAGGAGATCAGCGCCGCCGGCCTGTCCCTCAACCTGGTCTGCCAGAGCTACCCGGACCACCAGCTCAGGCGCCTCCTCGAAGGAGGAACCCGCATCCGGTGTCTGTTCCTCGATCCGCACGGCGCCGCCATCAAGGCCCGCGAAGCCGAGGAGCGCTACACCGACTCGACGCTCAGCACGCTGACCGCCCTCAACATCAACGTGTTGAACCGGCTGAAGACCAGTCTGGATCCGCAGTCCGCCGAACGTCTGGAGATCGCCGTCTACGACGAAACGATCAGATTCAATATCGTGATCGTGGACCGCACGACATGCGTGGTGCAGCCTTACCTCCCACAGGCCCGAGGCGTTGACTCACCTACCTTTGTGATCACCGATAACACCGCGGCGGAAGGTCTGTTCCCCGTCTTCGACCGGATCTTCACTTCACTATGGGAGCGGAGTCGACCCGTATGAGCACCGATGTGAAAAGCCTGCTTCCCATCGCGCAGCGAGCCGTGGAGATCGCCCACGAGATCGTACGCACACGGGTTCCCAAAACGATCTCCTTCAAAGGCCACCGCGACATGGTCACCGAGGTAGACGTAGCCGTCGAGCACGCCGTACGTGACTTCCTCTCCCAGGAGACACCCGAGATCGGGTTTCTCGGAGAGGAGGAGGGGCCCGTCATCCGCGACGGCAGCGGCCTGCTGTGGGCTCTGGACCCCATCGACGGCACCGCCAACTTCATGCACGGCATCCCGTTGTCGGGCATCTCCCTGGGCCTGATCCAAGACGACCGCTCCATACTCGGTGTGATCGACCTGCCGTTCCTGGACATGCTCTACACCGCCTCCGACGGCAACGGGGCCGCCTGCAACGGTGCCACCATCACCACCAGCAAGGCCGACGACCTCGATGCGGCCATCGTCTCCGTCGGGGACTACGCCGTCGGAGCCGACGCCGAGGAGAAGAACCGCATCCGCGTACCGCTCAACCACCAGTTGGCCAGTCGCGTCCAGCGCATCCGCATGTACGGCTCAGCCGCTATCGACCTCGCATGGGTTGCCGAAGGAAAAAGCGACGCCTGCATCATGCTCTCCAACAACCCCTGGGACACCGCCGCCGGTGTCGTCATCGCCCGCGAAGCCGGAGCCCTGGTAACCGATGCCGCCGGCCGCCCCCACACCATGCGGTCCAACGCCACCATCGCAGCCGCCCCGGCCATCCTCGCCCAGGTCATCGGCGTCCTTGCCGAAGCGGGCGCATAGCACTGCCGAATTAATCTCATAGGGATCAAGGCGGCGGCGCGGCGCGCCGCCGCACGGCCCAGCGTCGCGGACCCCGGCCGCGCATGCGGCCTGGGGGCCGGTCACGGCCGGGGCCGCACTCGGGCCGCGCACCGACCGCCGGCCCCGCCGTACCGACCATCAATCGCCGTACCCGGGCCGCCCCGCCGACCTAAGCCGACTCACGTCCACTCACCACCACAGCAGATCTCAGCCATACAGCCCCCAACGGTTCAGGCCCATATAGACGAACGCGGTCCTGCACACAGGAGCGGACATGCACTCCGCCTCCCCTCTGTAGATGGCCACCAGCGAATCCGGTCCCCTCCACCAGGTATCCGCCAGCCCGGCCACCTCCTGCACCGGCTCATGACCTGCGAGCCGGATCGCCTCGACCTCATCACCCGTAACCTTCACGACCTGCTTGGCACACCCGGCCGCGTGATAGGCCAGGGCCACCGATTCCACCCAGCCCTCGACCGTCGCGTGCAGCGGCACCCAACGGTCACCGTGAACGCCGAACTCACCACCAGGACCGATCATGAAGGAATAGGGAACCGCCGTCCGCTGCACACCGGCCTCGAACCACCAGCCCTCAGCCGGTGAACATTCCGGGGTATCCGGGCACAGGGCCCGAGGACCACCGTCGTAATACGGAGCCGGAGGAAGCACAAGCCCACCCCAGCGAGCCGCATACTCCGCGACCCGATCGATCTCAGATTCCGGGATGCCCGAGGACAGCCAACCGTCCCGGTACTGATCAACGTTCAGGGAGTCCACCCGCAGGCCATGAGTCTGGACAAAGCTGCGTGCCCTACGAGTGAGCCCCGGAGGAACATCAGCGAGGTAGAGATCCACTCAGCGACGTTACAACGCCTCCGGCGGGGGCGCTCCGGCTCCGGGATGACCACCTCGGGCGTGCTCATCGCCGCCAGCCTGTCGGTGGCTGGGGTAGGGGCCTGCTCATCCCGTCCGCCGTCAACCCGGGACAAGCCGAGCAGACCACGGGCCGGGGCGCCAGGTCGTTCGTCCAGTTGGGCGCTCCACCTGGCGCCCCGGCCCGTGCCCTGCTTCCCCTGCGGGCGGGTCGACGGCAGACGGGATGAGCAGGAAAAGGGGTATGCGCCCGCGCAGACCATGACTCGTTTCTGGTTGACGCTCAGATCATGTCTTCCTCGAATGGATCCTAAACCGAAGGAGCGGCTAACGGTTATCTGCCAACCCTAGATTGCTAATTCAATATTTAAGTTATTTTTCGAAGTATGAGATCATATCGTTCCTGAATGTGATCCTCCTTGATGATCTTCCCATTCTTGGCTTGGCGCAAGAATATCTGTAAATCCTTTTCGCCAAGCAGGAGGACGAATCCCTTATTGTTGTCGGCGATGCGTCTAATGTGCTGGAAGTAGATGGGTTTAATTTCTCCACGGAATGCAAGTACCACAAACCTCCCTCCAATATCAGTCATATAGTAGCCAGCTTGGTGGAAGTCGTCTGCCGACAGATCGGCGTAGTTTTTGCACTCCCATATCACCTGCACCGCACCGTACCGGGCTCTCACGAGGGCCCAGAACCCATCACGAGCCCGGTTCGCGGTAACCCAGTCGCGAATTACCCTACCTTCGTAATCCCTGCTTTTCGGCTCGATATTTTCTAGCGTACGGAAAAAGCACAACTTGATTACATCACCTACGATTTCCTCGAAGTCTGCCGCGCCTTTTGTGCCGAGTTGAATCTCCTGGAGTGAACTTAATGCGAAATCAATAGCATCGAAATACTCTTCCCGATCGATTCCGCCTGGTAAATCCTCTATGATCTCAATCTTCCCGAAATCCTTAGAGTCTGGAAGACTACGCACTAGCTTGTCTTGCAAGTCGAGTGCATCCCAATAGCACTTGTGAATAACGACCTCTGTGGTATCTATTACAGGAGGAGGACTTGTGTCCTGTGGCCCAATGGCGCGGAATTTAGTAGGCTTTCCCGTGGCATTTATGCCAATGAATCCAATGCCGTAGAGGAGTCGAATAAACTTCTCCGGAGTTGCATTATCATAGATCCAGGAGCCGCATAGGCGTATTATTTCCAGATCGTTGAGAATTTTATTTATGAAAGACTCTATGCCGCCGTACGTGTAGGTGGTGCCGAGACCGTAGAACCGTGATAACACAAGAGCGATTTGCGGATAATTCTCCGCATACTCATCCCCGAGATCTTTGAATCGGTTATCCGAAAATCGGCGCCTAGCTTGCTGTATGTCCTCTATCCGTATTCTCTCGTGGCCATTATTCTGGGCGGACTCTACGGCATGACTAATGTATATTAGAACGTCACGGGGTCTTCTTTGGCAGAAATCTAGGACATTATGCCAAGCCTCATCGTGATTCTCAAAGAAGGCTCGCCATGTTGCGCCATCTAGCGCATATTTTGCAGTCAGGCCTTTATTTAACCTTCTCTCTATCAGTTCGAGTAGTTGGCGTTCGTTCCACTCCATCCCGATCACTGCTGTTTCCAGTCTGGATGATTCGGTGTCACGGGCCCGGACTCGCTCAAAAATGTTTTCTCTGAGGAATAGAAGCACCCTTGCCCAAGGAATGGTGGTGGTGACCTCCAGGCATGCATGCATGAATGCCGTAAGGTAAACGAGGCCCTCGTCGCTGCCTTCCCAGTAGTCGTCGATGCTGTCGACGAGAAGCGTATGCATAGGAAGGCTTCCTGAACCGATAATTTTCATTTCATCGGTAACGCGCTTTGTTTTCTTGCTGATTGCGAGGAGAGCCTCGTCATCGCCGGATGACAGTGCATCGCCAGTCTGTCTGATGAAGTGAAGGCAGCGCTCATCGAAATCGAGAGACTGAAACTCCTGGATTTCTTCCTCTATCTCTGGAGGTGTTCCAAAATATGTGGGATATCCCTCCTTCCAGAGATCTAGTAATTCAACTTGAAGAGCGCGACGGAACGCCGTTACCAAGGATCGGAAAGGCCTCTGTTTAACGTTGGAAAATCGCTCAACATCATGCAGAGTTGAAGAAGGGCTGAATATTTCTGGCGCTATAGCTCGAACGTGTTTCCCGTTCTGGCTGCAGTACTTCCGAATCGCTGTCTTTCCAACGCCGCGACGTCCTACGAAGAAAACTTTTCCGCTACTCGCATCTTCAGCTGACGCAAGAGCTGGTGTGTAGACATAGACTTCAGGATCTTCTAGTGATGCATCGTACTCGGCGAATGCTTGGCCGATATTTATTTTTTTGATCGTGTACTTAGGAAGCTTCGGGTCGTTGGATGGAGCGGGAGAAGCATCCTGTCGTTTGGGCTCGGGTACCACTGTGTTGACAGGCGTGCTTCTCTTCTCCTTCTTCCTTCTTCTTACCATGCTCTCCTACCTGGGAAGAGAGGGTCCATTGGGGATGAGATGGTACATCGTTGGCGGCGTACCGGCTATAGGGTCGCTAGCCATCGAGGCTGCAAGCCATAATTAATAACCACAAATGTCTTATATGTATAATTAGTGCATGCATGATACTTATGCGAGTCTTGAGGTGATAGATGTCAGTATGACCTCTTGTCGTACTCCATTGGTGTACCTGTGCCGCGTCAACGATCAGTTCGTACAGAGTGGACGAGCGATCGGAGGCCAAGGCTTCACTCCTCAGCCTTATAGCAACAAGCTCGCGGGATATGCGCGGGATGATCTTTGACGGTCAGGGGTTCCCGGAGCGCTCCCCCCCCTGGTGAGAGACCCTGCCGTAGTTCGGAACGCAGCCCTCTTGAAAGCCGCTAGGGTTGGTGACTGTGTTCGCCGGGAGCTGTCGAGTTCCGTGTCGGTGCCGCCTCCTAAGCTCCCCGCCATGGCACTGACCACCCCTGACCCTCCGGTCGATCTCACCCAGCTGTTCCCCGAGCTGCGCGCGTACGCCAGAACAGCGGTCCGTCTCCATCCGCGGCCAGGGAAGCCGACCATGCACGACAGTCACATCGGGGGACCGCTGATCTGGCCGGTCGCCGAATCGTGGCCCGCATGCGACCAGACCCTCCAAATGCCGGCCGCGCCCTTCGGCGAGCCAGGCTGGGCGGACTGGGGAGAGCGCGTACCCGAAACCCCGACACCCATGGTCGGCGTCGCGCAGTTCTATGCACGCGACATCCCGGAGATCCCCTTTCCCGAGGGAGCCGACCTTCTTCAGGTGCTGTGGTGCCCCAACGAACACAATCTGGATGACATCTGGGGACCCGCCCCTCTGCTGGTCTGGCGCAACACCGCAGATCTCACCGATGTCCTCACCGAACCCCCCATGCGCCATCACGCCACACCCGACAGCCTCCCCGGCATCTCGGCGGCAGACCTCAGCCGGGAGGACTACCTGCCGCGTCCCTGCGTGCTCCACCCCGAACGGGTCACCGAGTACCCCGATAACGAGGAACTTCCCGAGAAGGTCCGGACAGCCCTCAACGAGTGGGACGACCAAGCAGATGACGGCAGCTACCAGTACCTGCTGTCCATGGCGCCCGGCTGCAAGATCGGCGGGTGGGAGTCCTGGCATCTCACCGACATGTACCCGCTGCCCTGCACCGTCTGCGGCACCGAGACCGAACCGCTCCTCAAGCTGGACAGCAGCGAATGGGACGGCGGCAGTGAGCCACGATGGCGTCCATGGGAAGAACGCCACCTCGAATGGGGGACGCCCGAATGCGAGGAGACCGTCGAACCCACCACGCTCGCTCTCGGACGATCCGGAGCCCTCACTATCTTCCTCTGCCCCCGCTCTGTCGAACACGGCTACCGCCTGACCATCCAGTAGTCGCCCACCAGCCTTCATGCCTCCGACAGGAGCGCAACGGCTCCATGGTGATCGCCAGTGGAGAGCTCCCAGACTCGGCCGATTTCGGGAGCCACGCTGGGAGCCACCCAAACGGACGATCACGAATCGAGCCGGACGGATCTGAACGACCGGAGTCCCGGCGAGCAGCGCGGCGAACGGCCCTGAACGATCCTGGAGGCCGTTTGGGGACCTTGTAAACAGAAGGTCAGGGGTTCGATTCCCCTCGTCGGCTCTGTAACGGAAAGGCCCCTGAACAGGCGATACGCCGTCGGGGGCCTTCTGCTTGTTCCAGCAATATCGCGATCTTGCTAACACTCTTGCTGACGACGCCAACCCTGGGGCCGCATGGCGTCCCGTCTCGTCCAGCGGATGTACCGGTCGAGGAAGGGGACCGGCTCGGTCCAGCCGCTGTACAAGGGACCTGGGCCGTTCGCGTCGAGCCAGGGAGCCGAGGGCCAACACCCCATGTCCTCCACCCACCCCATCTCGGTAAGCCAGACAGTGCCGGCGAACTCCCCGTTCATGGCGAGCATGCTGATCCACGAACACCCGTGGCTGCGCAGGAACATGGTGCCGGGGAGTGGCTTGCCCAATGCCAGTAGGGGATTGCGGCCTTCGTCGGCGAGCTGTCGAAGCCGGAGGACATCGGCTTGGGAGATGGGGAACGGTTCCCAAGGATGAGCGGCGATGCCCGGTTCTTCCAAGAACCCCTCTTGCTCGTAGCGGGTCTCCTCGATGATCCAGTCCAGGCTGAGTAGCGGGCCGGGGGCGACTCCGGGACCGAGCCGGAGCAGGAAGGAGTGGAGCTCCTCCGGGAGCGGTGCGCCGATCATTTCTTCCAGGGTGTCGACCATCGCCTCTGGCAGGGGCGTGATCGTCGCATGCTCGCTGAGCCGGGCGAGTTCCGCGGCCAGCTCATCCAAGCTGATATTCGAACGCACGGTTTCTCCCAATCGGGGCGGCAGGCACAGGTCAGTGATGCCGGAAACGCCGAGAGGACTCCGGCTGGTCGGGCAGGAGTCCTCTGATGAGGGAGTGTTCCAGAGGGTTTCTCCGATCGCTTTGGCGAAGACGTCGGCGGCCGTCACCGCCTGCTCGTGCATCACGTGGGCGTAGACCCGGAGCGTGATCGCCGGATCGGCGTGGCCGAGGCGAGCCGCGACGACGTGAACCGGGACGCCCGCCAGGAGGAGCGTGGTGGCGTGGACGTGGCGGAGGTCGTGGAGCCGGGCGGGAGGAAGCGGCGTTTCCGGTCGCGCGTCCGCCTCAACGCGTGCCGTCGCCGGCCGTACGGTCTCACCGCAGGCCGGAGCGGATGCGCCGTCTCACCAGGACGATCAACCCTAGCTGGACGGCGAGCATCACCAGTGCGATCAGTCCTGACGCGGCGGACATCTCCTCCTCCGAAAGCCCGCCGCCGCATTCTGTTATGTTGCCGCCCCCCGTACAACACCACACAGTCGCGTCCCAGGATCGCCGCAGCGATGAACCAGTCGGCGAGCAGAAGGGGGGCCGCGCCCAGGACAAGGGCCGGCGTGATGTACCCCGCCTTCCCAGCCGCCGGCTCCGTGCCGCCTGCACAGTGGACCGATCATGCTGCGTCCGCCGACGGCGGGTTAGGCTGCGATCATGGAACGCGTAGCCGACGTGCCCGAGAATCGCGCATCATCGAGGCCCGCCTGGGTTTCGACCGCAACCCGGGCTGTAGATCCGACGGTCCGGGTGAATGACTACGACAGCTTCGCCGAGGCGTACTCGGCGGAAACCGAGAACAGCTTCATCAACGCGTATTATGCGCGGCCCGCGATCATGACCCTCGCCGGAGACGTGGCCGGCCGCCGGGTCCTGGACGCAGGTTGCGGCTCAGGCCCCCTGTCGGCCGTACTGCGCGAGCGCGGTGCCGTCGTCACGGGCATCGACGCCAGTGTCGAGATGCTGGCGCTGGCCGGGAGGCGGCTCGGTGACGACGCGGACCTGCACGTGGCCGACCTGAGCGACCGCCTGCCGTTCGCCGACGGCGCGTTCGACGACGTGGTCGCGTCCCTGGTGCTGCACTACCTGCAGGACTGGGGGCCGACGCTGGCCGAGATACGCCGGGTGCTCAGGCCGGGCGGACGGCTGATCGCCTCGGTGAACCACCCGTTCGCGGACTACGCGCTCCAGGATCCTCGGCCCGATTATCACGCGACCACCAGCTATACCGACGAATGGACGTTCAACGGGCGGTCCTTCCCAATGGTCTTCTGGCGCAGACCGTTGCACGCGATGACCGACGCCCTCACCGCCGCCGGCTTCCGCCTTGCCGTCATCAGCGAGCCGCAGCCCGACCCGGCCGGCCGTGAGCTGTCCCCCGACGATTTCCATGACTTTTCGACCAAAATCAGTTTTCTGTTCTTCGTCGCCGAGGTGCCGCTGCCGACTGCGGCCGCGGGCGAATAGCCGGTTGCCGGGCTCCGCGCCCGCACCATGAGCGGGGAGCCCGCCACACCTCTTCAGGAGCATCGGGGCCGCGTGGCAGCCGTAGGACTCCGGGCGGTTCAGGGAACCGAGGACAGGCCGGGCATGCCGCCATGGTGTCCGAATGCACGAGAAGAGGGCGGCACGCCGTCAGGGGCCTTCTTGCTTCCGGTGGGTCAGCCGCTGCCCTCGGTGCCGTCGGGCGCCACCGGCTGCTGTCCGCCCGGCAGGACCCGGAAACCGCGGCGGAGCCCGCCGTGCCTCCGGCGTTGCGAGGCGGAGCCGCCCCGGTGATTGACCTAAACCAAACTTGAGCTTCTAGGTTCTTCTCAGGACCGCAGGAACCGGCCGGCGGTGCTTTTCCGAGGAGGTTCGCCGTGACCGAGAGCACAGCCCACACCGAGATCCCCGACCGCTACCGTTACGCGGTGATCCCGCACATCATGGTCGACGACGCCGCCGCGGCGATCGACTTCTACCAGCGGGCGTTCGGCGCCCGCGAGGACTTCAGGATCGACGCTCCGGGCGGTGGGATCCTGCACGCCGAGATCACCATCGGGCGGTCGGTCCTGATGCTGGGTGACGGCAGCGTGGACGAGGCGGAGGCCGGTTCCTTCGCCGCGCCGAGCTCGCTCGGCGGAGGCACGTCCGTCACGCTGCACGTCTTCGTGCCGGACGTCGACAGCCTGGCGGAACGCGCGGAGGCCGCCGGCGCCGAGATCCTCCAGCCGCCGAAGGACATGTTCCACGGCGACCGCACCGTCATCCTCAAGGACCCGTCCGGGCACATCTGGGTGTTCCTCACCCACATCGAAGACGTCTCGGAGGAGGAGCTCCGGCGCCGCCTGGCCGCCGGGTGAGGAGCGCAACGGAGCTGCACGCCACCAGTGACCTGGTCTTCCCCGTCATCCTGCCGGACCTGCTGCCTCGGCTGCTGTCCGGAAACCTGCCCCGACAGCCTCGCCGTTCACCATGGCCCGCGTAGACCGGCCGGCATCTCTCCGCCGGGAGTACCGGGCACGCCGGCGCGCATCGCGGATTCCGTCGGTGGCGAGCCCTACGATCACGGCATGATCATCATTTCTGGCCGGCTCGTCGTCGATCCCGATGACAGGGACGCCTACCTGCAGGGTTGCGCCGGTGTGGTCGAGCAGGCGCGCGCCGCCTCCGGCTGCCTGGACTTCGTGCTCGGCGCCGACCTGGTCGACGCGGGGCGGATCAACGTCTATGAGCGGTGGGAGTCCGAGGAGGCTCTCGAGGCGTTCCGGGGCTCGGGGCCGGAAGAGGAGCAGACGGTGGCGATCCGGGACGCCGAAGTGCTCCGCTACCACGTGTCCGGAGTCGGTGCGGCCTGAGCCGGGCGACCGCCCGGCCGTCTTCCGGTCGTCCGGGAGGCCGCCGGGCGGTCCACGGCCCCGCCGAACCGGTCGTCCGGGAGACCGCCCGGCACGATCCCGACGAACCGGGACCGTGCCGGGCGGTGCGGAACGGTCAGTGGATCAGCACCCCTCGCGGGCTCAGCGGGAGGTCGGCGTGTCCGGCGTGCTCTCCGGCAGCCGGACGCGCAGCGCCCGGACGAACCAGTCGGACACCGGTGCCAGGCTCTCCGGGGCAGGCCAGCCGTTGATCACTGCGAGCAGCCGGAAGTACCGATCCCGGCGGGGGTCGCCTGCGGTCTCCAGCCGGGTCAGCAGCCGGCGCCGGAGATCGGCGTCGTCGGGACGGCCGACGAGGTCCGCGCACCGGGTCGTCACCGCGGCGACGATCGGGTCGGCCTCGGGCGATGCGGGGTCGACGCCGGCGGCCAGGGCCGGGCCCGCCTGCTCTGGAACGATCGATACGGTGTCGCGTCGCAGGGCCGGGGACCCGCCCGGGAGGCGCTCGGCGGCGTGCTGCTCGACCGTACGCCGCATGAGGGCACGGAAATCCGGGTCCTGGGACAGCTCGGCCAGCTCCACCCATGCCTCGACCTGCTCGGCCGTGGGGTTGTCGGGCAGTTCTGGGGTCATCGAGCGCATGATCCCGGTGAATCCCGGGCCGGTGTCCAGGTCGCCGAGGGCGCTGTCGAGGAAATCGCGGATCAGGCGGTGGCGTTCGTCTTCGGAGAGCTTGGCCAGTTTGTGCATGAGACTCATCTCCTCGGGAGTGGAGCCGCGTTCGGCCACCGCCGTCAGCACCGCGCGCCGCAGGCGCAGTGTCCGGATCTGCACCGACAGGGCCGCGGCGTGCGCGGCGGCGGCCTCGGGGAGGGAGACCTCCCGGTCCAGGACCCTCCGGATGGTGGGGAGGTCCACTCCCAGGTCGCGGAGCGTGCGGACGAGGTCCAGTCGTGCGACGGCGTCGATGCCGTAGCGGCGGTGGCCGGCGGGGCTGCGGTCGGCCGGCGGCACGATCCCGCAGTCGGAGTAGAACCTGATGGCCTTGACCGTGAGTCCGGTCCGCCGGGCCAGGTCACCGATCGAGTAGAGCGCGTCGCCGTCCATGCCCCCACCTTCCCGTCTCCCCTTACTGGAGACTCAAGCCCGCTCACGCAGAACCTCCGGCCCCGGAAGAAGGCTGCGGCGGTCGCGGTGAGGCGACGATCGCGATCAGTAGGTGCTCAGCGTCCCCTGGTGGAAGTACAGCCGCCATCCGTGCTCCGAGTGCCGCCAGACGGAGCTCCGGCGCGCCCGGCGGCCGTCGTACTCGGAGACGTAGGTCAGGTGGACGAGCCCGGGGGCGAGAAGCCGGCCTTCCATGTCGCTCACCGCGATCGGAGCCGTCAGCGGATCCGGGTCCTGGGAGATCGCGGTGATGAGGGAGTCACGGTCCCAGAGACGTCCGGAGGCCCCGATCTCCCTGAACTCGGGGTCCATGAGCTCGCCCATGAGCGCTGCCGAGGAACGGACCTCCCGATCGAGGAGGCGGAGTTCGCCGGAGATCGCGGACTGCACCGGATCGTCCTGCTCGTCGATCATGCCGGTCAGCTTACAGAGCCGGGATCGACGTAATAATCTACGCATGATCGGACGTTCCAGGCGGTCCTTCCTCTGGCTCGGTGGTGCCGCCGCGGCCGGAGCGCTGATCCCGGCGGGATGTTCCGACGGGATGGTCCCGCGCGGGGCGGGCCCCGGCGCGTCCACCGGGGACGGCCCGTTCGCCCTGCTGCGCCGGCGCTGGCGGGACGTGACGGCCGGGTCGGGGTTCGACCCGGCGGCCGAGCCGTACCGGAGCCGGCTGGCGGAGCTGGGGGCGGTCGCGGCCGCCTATCGGGACGCCATGGCACCGACCGGCGCGTCGCTCTGGCCCGGACTGGACTTCCCCTCCTTCACCGCGACCCCGGCGCGGTTGCGGACGATGGCCCGCGCGTACGCCCTGCCGGGGACCGGGCTGACCGGTGACGCCGCGCTGGCGGCCGCCGTGGCCGCGGGCGTCGACCACTACCGGCGGCGGGTGTACGCCGCGGGTGCGGACCCGGTCGGCAACTGGTGGGACTGGCGGATCGGCGTCCCCCGGAGGCTGCTGGACGCGGCCGTGCTGATCGGCCCGCATCTGGGGGAGGCGCCGCGCGGGGCGCTGCTGGACGCGGTGGACCACTTCGTCCCCGAATGCGTGCTGGACGACTACAGCGGGACCAGCACCGGGGCCAACCGGGTGGACCTGTGCACGGTGACGCTGCTGCGGGCCGTCCTGGGGTCGGATCCGAGGAGGGCGGCCCTGGCCGTGTCGGCGCTCTCGCCGGTCTTCCCCTACGTCAGGGAGGGGGACGGCTTCTACCGGGACGGCTCGTTCGTCCAGCACACGTCCGTCCCCTACCAGGGCGGGTACGGGGTGGTGCTGCTGTCCGGTCTCGCGACGCTCTTCGCGGTGCTGCGCGGCTCGCCGTGGGAGGTGACCGACCCGGACCGGCGGATCGTCTTCGACATGGTCGAGAGGTCCTTCGCCCCGGTCGTGCACGACGGCTTCTGCATGGACCTCGCCGGAGGACGGGGGATCGGCAGGCGGCCGTACGAGGACCACCGCAGGGGGCACGCGATCGCGGCGGCGGTCCTGCTGCTGGGGGAGTCGGCCTCGGCCGCCGAGCGGGCCCGGTGGCGGGCCATGGTCAAGGGGTGGGCGCTGCGGGACACCGGCGTGCCCATGCTCCGGGCCGCGGAGCGGAGCGACCTGGGATTCCACGCCCGCCTGGCCGGGGTCCTGCACGACGACGGGATCCCGGCGGCCGGGGAACCCGACGGCCACCGGTTGCCGGCGATGAGCGCCCGCGCCGTCCACCGCCGACCGGGCTGGTGCGCGGGGCTCAGCATGGCCTCCGACCGGATCGGCCACTACGAGCACGGAAACGGCGAGAACCTGCGCGGCTGGCACACCGGTGCCGGGATGCTCCACTGGTGGGCCGAAGGTCACGGCGACCAGTACTCCGACTTCTTCTGGGCCACCGTCGATCCCTACCGCCTGCCGGGCACGACCGTCTCCACGCTGCGGCTGGCCGACGGCGCCGGTGGGGAGTGGGGCGACACCCGCCCGCCGGCGCGCTGGGTCGGCGGCGCCACCGACGGCGTGTACGCGGCGGTCGGCCAGCACCTGAACGGCTTCGGGAGCACGCTGGAGGCCTTCAAGTCGTGGTTCTTCCTCGACGACGCGGTGGTCTGCCTGGGTGCCGGGATCACCGCGGCGGACGGGGTGCGGGTCGAGACGATCGTGGACAACCGGAGGACCGGGGCGCCCCTCACGGTGGGCGGTGCGGTGGACGGGGACGCGGACGGGGTCACGCACGGGGACGCGGAGGGGGACGCGGACGGCGCTGCGCACGGGGATGTGTACGGCGCTGCGCAGGAGACCGGGGGCGGCGGGGCGGCCTGGGCGCATCTCGAAGGGCACGGCGGTTACGTCCTGGTCGGCGGCGCTCCGCTGCACACGCTGCGCGAGGAGCGCACCGGCCGCGTCGGCCGCACCGGTGGCGACGACGATGACGGCGGCGCGGACCCGGTGACCCGGAGCTACACGACCCTATGGCTCGACCACGGGGTCGATCCCGTCTCGGCCGGTTACGTCTACCTGCTCCTGCCCGGTGCGGACCTGGCGGGCACCCGGGCCCGCGCCGCCGATCCGGGCCGGGTGCGGGTGCTCGCCAACACCGCCCGGCAGCAGGCGGTCCGGGTCCCGTCGCTCGGGATCACCGCGGTCAACTTCTGGACCGCCGGAGCCGCCGGCGACCTGGCCGCCTCCGCGCCGTGCGCGGTCCTGGTCAGGGAGCGCGGTGACGGTACGGCCACGCTGACCGTGGCGGACCCCCGGCGCGACCTGGACGCGCTGACCGTGACCTGGGACCGGCCGGTCGCCGAGGTGCTCCGCGCGCCGCCGCTCCTGACGGGCGCCGGGACGGGCGCGAGGCTCGTGCTCGCCTTCGGCCGGCTCGCCGACCAGGAGGGCGGCTCGCGGACGGTCACCGTACGGCTGGGCTGGCGGGGAGTCTGGCCGGGAGCGCGGACGGCGCCACGGGACCGGTGGACTCGCGCACGATGAGGGTGGTCTCCAGCCGGGCCAGCGCCGCGGTCCCGGAGTCCCCGGCGTTGACGGCGGCCAGCAGCAGGTCGACCGCCATCCGTCCGGCGGCCGCGGTCGGCATGGTGATCGTCGTCAGCTTGGGCCGGTTCAGCCGGCCGGGCAGGCTGTCGTCCACGCCGATGACGCTCAGGTCGCCGGGCACGCTCAGCCCCCGCTCGCGCAGCCCTTCGATCAGGCCCAGCGCGACCAGGTCGTTGTGGCAGAGCACGCCGGTCATCCCCGACCCGGCGACGGCCGCGGCGGCCGCCAGCCCGCCCTGCTCGGTCGGCTCGTTCGGCCGCAGCACGGTCAGCTCCACGCCCGCCTCGGCCGCGGCGTCGGTGGCGGTGGCGTGCATCTCCTCACTGGTCCACGAGCCGCTCGGCCCGGACAGCAGCGCGATCCGGCGGTGGCCCAGGTCCGCCAGGTGCCCCACCGCGGCGCGCACTCCCTGCCCCACGTCCATCAGCACCGTGGGCAGCCCCTTCACCCGCCGGTTGACCACCGCGAACGGCACCTGCGCGCGCAGCCGCTCGATCACCCGGTTCGACAGGCGCGGGCTGCACAGCAGCACCCCGTCCACCTGCTTGCAGAGCGTCTCGATCAGCTCCTGCTCCATCAGCGGGTTCTCGTCGGTGTCCGCGACGAACACGTGGTAGTCCCGCTCCCGTGCCTGCGCCTGCGCCGCCTTGATCAGCGGAGGGAAGAACGGGTTGGCGATGTCGGCGACGATCAGCCCCAGGTTGTGGGTCCGCCCGGTGGTCAGCGCCCGCGCCGCCCGGTTCGGCCGGTAGCCCAGCCCCTCGGCCACGGCCAGCACCCGGTTGCGCGTCTCCGCGCTGACCAGGTGAGGCGCGGAGAACGTCCGCGACACCGTCGAGACGTGGACTCCCGACGCCTGCGCCACATCCCTGATCGTCACCATCGCGGCTCACCTCCTGCTGTTCTCGTGGGACGGACTGCTGTTCCCGTGGGGCGGGCCGTTGTCACATGGCGGGCGAGCCAGTCGAAGACCAGCTCCTGGGTGGGGAGGTCGAAGCGGTGCCCCGCGTCACCGAACACGCCGGTGTAACCGGCCGGGGTCCGCCGGTAGTGCTTCTCGATCATGGCGTGGGCGCGGCGCATCCCCTCCGGGGGGAGGATCGCGTCGTGCTCGCCGTACCAGACCAGCAGCGGGCGGGGGGCGGCGCAGGCCACCAGGTCGGGCAGATCGCAGAGCCGTGACAGGCCCGGCGGGTACAGCATCCAGGTGTGGGAGGCGACGTACCCGTCCAGCAGGTCGCGGTAGGAGGAGATCATCGCGACCACGGCGACCGCGGCCAGGCCGGGGTCGAAGGCGCCGAGCAGGGCCGCGCGCAGTCCGCCGCCGGACAGCCCGGCGGCGGCGACGCCCCCGGTCTCGGTGTCGGGGCGGGAGCGCAGGTAGGCGGCGGCGGCCAGGTCCTCTCCGGCGACGACGCCGGCGAAGGAGGTGCCCAGCACGGTGCAGTACTTGGCCAGCACGTGCTCGTGCCGGGCGGCCGCGGCGTCGTAGCGGTCGGCCTCGCTGAGCAGCCCGGCCTCACCGGGATCCGTCTCACCGGGGCCTGGATCGCCGGGGCCCGCCTCACCGGGGCCCGCCTCACCGGAGCCGGGTCCGGTCCCGCGGGGGCCGGGCACGGGGTTCCCGCGGACCCGGTCGGGCATGTCGGCGAGCGGGACGCGGCGGCTTCCCCAGCCCAGCACGTCGGGGACGAGCACGGTGAAGCCGCGCCGGGCCAGTTCCCCCGCCCAGGCCCGGCCGCCGTAGAGCTCGGCCCGGAGCCGGGCGACCTCGGGGGAGGGGCCCTCCGGGTCGTCGGCGATCTTCTCCTTGCCGGCCCACTTCATCCCGGCGTGGCAGTGCAGCGCGAGCACGCCGGGCAGCGCCGCGCCGCCCGCCTCGCGGGGGCGCAGCACGTAGGCGCGGGTCCGGGGGCCGAACCCGACGTCCCAGGAGACCTCCTCACCGGACAGGTCGCCCGCCGTCCAGGTGCGTTCGGTGCGCACGTCGGCGGCGGTCAGGTCGAGGACGCCGACGGCGTCACGCGCCCGCTCGCGCAGCGCGGGCCCGGGGACGGGGGCGGGGAACAGCCCGCGCTGCTCGATGGCCAGGCCGGCGAGCCCGGAGAACTCGCCGAGGTGCCGCAGGCGGCGCGGGCCGCCGGCAGGATCGGACAGCACGGCTCAGCTGTCCGCCATACGGGTGCCCCCGTCGACCAGGCGGATCGGCCGGCCGGTGCGGATGGACTCGTTGGCCGAGGCGCCCACCATGACGCTGCGGATCCCGTCGAGGTAGCCGGCCTGCCGGGCCAGCGGGTCGCCGTCGGGGCCGCGGAAGACGTCGTCCAGCAGCAGCCGGTCGCCGCCGCCGTGGCCGCCCTCGCCCTGCTCGATCGGGATCTCCCTGGCCTCCTGCCAGTGCTGGTGCAGGGTGAGCCTCTCCCAGGCGCCGGCCGCGTGCTCCTTGGAGGCGGCGGTGGGGTCGATCGCGGCGTGCGGCGGCGTCCAGGCGCGCTCGCACACCTCCAGCTCGATCCGGCCGCCGGTGCCGTTGAACACGACGCGGTAGCCCTCGGCGGGGGCGTGCGCGTTGAGCGAGTAGGTGAGCAGGGCCCGGTTGTCGTAGCGGACCAGGACCGACATGTTGTCCTCGATGGTGACGCCCTCGGTGAAGACGTCCTGGTCGCGGATGTAGCCGTCCTCGTGCTCGGCGTCCAGGTAGAGGCGCTTGAGCCGCGGGTCGGCGGAGATGTCCAGGATGAACGGGTCGCTGCCGAGGCCGGGCGCGCCCTGGCCGCGCTCGGGCCGCGCGTCGAGCTCGCGGGCCCGGGCGTTCTCCGCGCCGTAGAAGCGCAGCTCGCCCTGGGCGTAGACGCTCTGCGCCGCGGCGTCCAGCCACCAGTTGACCAGGTCGAAGTGGTGGGTGGACTTGTGTACCAGCAGGCCGCCGGAGTTGGCCTTGTCCCGGTGCCAGCGGCGGAAGTAGTCGGCGCCGTGGATGGTGTCCAGCGCCCAGTCGAAGTGCACGGAGGTGACCTCGCCGATCGCGCCCTCCATGATGAGGCGGCGGACCGCGGAGTTGCGGGGCGAGTAGCGGTAGTTGAAGGTGACGATCAGCGAGCCGGTGCTCCGCTCGGCGGCGGCGGCGATCGCGGCGCATCCCTCGGCGTCGATCGTCAGCGGCTTCTCCACGATGACGCGCTTGCCCGCGTCCAGCGCCGTGACCACGTAGTGGGCGTGCGTGGCGTCGACCGTGGCGACGACCACCGCGTCGCACAGCTCGAGCATCTCGGAGAAGTCGTCCGGCGCGAAGCAGGGCACCTTCTCCCCGATGCGCTCGACGTAGTAGTCCATCCGGGTCCGGTTGGTGTCGCACAGGGCGACGATGGTGCCGGTGTCCCGCCAGTCGCCGAGCAGCGCGTCGACGTACATCTGGGCGCGGTGGCCGAGCCCGACGAATGCGTATCTCATTTCCTTCTCCCCGATGGTGCGCCGTGCGGCTTCCCGATGGTGCGCCGTGCGGCCCGCCGATTGGTGTGCCGTACGGCTCGCGCGGCTCCGCAGCGAGCCGTACGGCAGGCGTGAGGGTGTCTCCCCGACGGTGTCGGGCCCGTCCCGGCCGGATCAGCCGGGACGGGCCCGCCGGTGGCGCGGGCTAGCCGGCGATGGCCGCGTTGGCCTCTTCGAGGAGCTTGGTGGCCGCCTCGTCGGGGGTCTGCTGGCCGGAGGTCACGGCCTCGGAGTAGCGGCGGATGATGTCCTCCATCTTGCCGCCGCCCTTCGGGGGCACGACCACGGCGTCGAGGTCGCTCTTGATGGACTCGATGAACTCGAGGCTCTGCGTGTCGGCCGGGGGCAGCTTGTCCTTGATCGCCGCCAGCACCTTGCTGTTGATCGGCAGGCCGCGGTCGCTGAGCAGGATGGCGCCGGCCTCCGGGTCGTTGAGCAGGAAGTCGACGAACTTCTGCGCCTCGGCCGGGTGCTCGGTCTTGCTGGAGATGGTCCAGTGCATGGCGGGCTGCAGGAACAGGCCCGACTTCTGCGCGTCCGGCGTCTTCGGCAGGCGGAGCAGGGTCAGCTCCTGGCCCGAGGACTTGGCCATGGCGCCGAGCTGGTTGGTCCACCACATGCCGAACCCGCCCTTGTTGGTGGCGATCAGCGACTGCTCCTGGCCGGCGGCGGCGGTCTCGGCCATCTTGGCGGCGTCGGGCGAGCCCTTCTCCTTGATCAGCTTGTCGAAGTTCGCCCACCAGGCCTTGAGGGTCTCGGGCGTGATGCCGATCTTGCCGTTGTTGTAGAACGACTCGCCGCGCTGGGCGGCGAAGATGGTCAGGTAGGCGGGGTTGAAGGTGTACTCGGTGCCGTAGACCGAGCCGTCGCCCCCCTTGGTGATCTTCGAGGAGAGCTCGATGTACTCGTCCCAGGTCCAGGTCTTGTCGTCGGGCATCTTCTCGCCCGCCTTCTCGATGGTGGCCTTGTTGGCGAGCATCGCGAAGACGTTGACGCCGGTGGGGATGGCGTACTGCTTGCCGTCGACCTGGCCCGCGGGCAGCACGCCCTGGTCGAGATCGGCGGTGTTGACCTTGCCGGTGAGGTCGGCGAGGGCGCCCCGGCCGGCGTACTCGGACAGGCCGCGGATCTCCAGGGTCATGACGTCGGGCGCGTCGTTGGCCGCGACCTTGGTGGCCAGCGACTCGTAGTAGCTCGGCCAGTCGGAGAACTCGCCGACCACGTCGATGGTGGGGTTCTTCTTCTCGAACGCCGCGATGGCCTGCTCGGTCATCTTCTGCCGGGAGTCGGAGCCCCAGTAGGAGAAGCGGAGCTTGGTCTTGCCGTCGGAGGCGGCGTCGCCACCGCCGTCACCGCTGCCGCAGGCCGTCAGGGTGAGGGCCGCCGCCGCGAGCAGGGCTGCAGTCTTGAGAGAACGCATCTCCCGGTCCTTCCTCTTGATCATTAGGGGGGGTTGAAGAGGACTTACTTGAGACCCGTGGTGGCCATACCGCGGATCAGGTACTTCTGGCCGGCCAGGAAGAAGCCGAAGATCGGACCGAGGGCGATGATCGACATGGCGAACATCGGGCCCCAGGAGGACTCGCCGCTGGAGTCCAGGAAGGTGCGCAGCGCCACCGGAACGGTGAAGTTGTCGGGGTTGTTCAGGTAGAGCAGCTGGCTGAAGAAGTCGTTCCACGTCCAGATGAACGTGAAGATCGCGGTAGTGGTCAGCGCGGGGGTGCAGAGCGGGAGGATGACGCGGAAGAACGTGCGCCAGTATCCGGCTCCGTCGATCGAGGCGGCCTCGTCGAGCTCGCGCGGGAGCGTCCTGATGAACTGGACCATCAGGAAGATGAAGAACGAGTCGTGGGCCAGGAACTTCGGCAGGATCAGCGGCCAGATCGTGTTGATCATGTCCAGCTGGGAGAACATGATGTACTGCGGGACGATCACCACGTGCAGCGGCAGCATGATCGTGCCGATCATGAGCGCGAACCAGAGCTTCTGCAGCGGGAAGTTCAGCCGGGCGAAGGCGTAGGCGGCCAGCGAGCACGCCATCAGGTTGCCGATGACCGACAGTGCCGTGATGACCGCGGAGTTCCACAGGTAGTAGCCGAACGGGTGGGCCAGCGCGTCCCAGCCCTCGGTGTAGTTCCTGAAGGTGACCTCGCTGGGGATCAGGCCAGGCTCGCGGAAGATCAGCTCCTCCGGCTTGAGCGAGCTGGAGATCATCCACAGCAGCGGATAGAGCATGACCAGGCCGAAGCCGATCAGCAGCAGGTGCTTGGCACCCCGGGAGATGCGGCGCCGGTAGAGGACCGGCGGCCGGCTACTTGCTGTCGCCATAGAAGACCCAATACTTGGACGCGAGGAAGTTGACCCCGGTCAGACCGGCGATGATGACCACGAGCACCCAGGCCATCGCCGAGGCGTAGCCCATCTCGTAGTCCTTGAACCCCTTGGTGTAGAGGTAGAGCGTGTAGAAGAGCGTGGAGTCGGTCGGACCGCCCGTGCCGTTGCTGACGATGAACGACTGGGTGAACGACTGGAAGGACTTGATCACCTCGAGCACGAGGTTGAAGAAGATGATCGGCGTGAGCAGCGGCAGCGTGATGGACTTGAACTGCTGGACGACTCCGGCGCCGTCCATCTGGGCGGCCTCGTAGTAGCTGCTCGGGATCTGCCGCAGGCCGGCCAGGAAGATGACCATCGGCGCGCCGAACGTCCAGACGTGCAGCAGGATCAGGGTGCCCAGCGCGGTGTCGGGGTTGTTGACGTAGCTGGTGCCCTCGATGCCGAAGATCGCCAGCACGCCGTTGACGAGGCCGTCGGCACCGAAGATCTTCCGCCAGAGGATGGCGATCGCGACGCTGCCGCCGAGGAGCGAGGGCAGGTAGTAGATCGACCGGTAGAACGACAGGCCGCGCAGGCCGCGGTCCAGCGCGAGGGCCAGCAGCAGGGCGAAACCGAGCTGGAGCGGCACCGAGACGACCACGTAGATCGCGGTGACCTTCAGCGAGGTCCAGAACCGCGGATCCTCGGAGAGCAGCTTGGTGTAGTTGTCCAGCCCGACCCACTTGGCCTCCTCCAGGAGGCTGTAGTCGGTGAAGGACAGGTAGAACGAGGCGATGATGGGGCCGATCGTGATGAAGATCAGGCCGACGAACCAGGGTGCGAGGAACGTGTAGGCCGCCAGCGTCTCGCGACGAGAGCGGTTGACGGCCCGCCGGCGCCCGTTCTGGGGTGCGGGGGCCGTGACCACGGGCTTCTTCAGCGACAGCGAATCAACCACGGCGATACCCCTGAACGGATCGGAGCCGGGCTTTTCTCGATTCACTCGTCATCACGGGACCTCCCGATGTGACGTGATTGGATGGCGCTTTCCTATAGCTCGGGGAAAGCCTGCGTCAACCCTTTGCAGGCGTTACTTCATCGTTATCGATATATCGACAACCATGTTTTCGCAGGTAAAACGGTTAACGCAAGGTTTCGGAGAATAAAGGATCTTGTAACAATTGCTGAGTTGCTACAAGCGGTTGCAGCGGGGGGAGCGACACAGCCGGTCATAGGATGAATCCATTGCCGGATGGGAATCTCCGGAGAGTCTCGGGGAAAAAATCGGTCACGAGACTCTTTCTAGCGGTAAACCGGACCTGAATCAGCCGGTGAAGCGGTAGACGGTCGTCGAGGCGTACTCCTCCCCGGGCCGGAGCACGGTGGAGGGATAGTCCGGCCGGTTCGGCGAGTCGGGGAAGTGCTGCGTCTCCAGGCAGAGCCCGGCGTGCCTGCCGTACGGCGTGGCGACGCCGTCGAGCATGTGCCCGGTGTAGAACTGGACCCCCGGCTCGCTGGTCGTCACCTCCATCACCCGGCCGCTCACCGGCTCCTCGACCCGCATCGTGCCGCCGGGCCGGAGCACGTAGCAGTGGTCGTAGCACCCCTCCAGCCGGGCGCCCACGGCCGCCGGCCGGGTGAAGTCGTACGGCGTGCCCGCCACCGGCGCGGGCGCCCCGGGCAGGGGGATCTTCCCCTCGTCGACCGGCAGGTAGTGGTCGGCCTCGATGGTGACGACGTGACCGAGGACGTCGCCCGAGTCCGCGAGGTTGAAGTACGAGTGGTTGGTCAGGTTGAGCACGGTCGGCGCGTCGGTGGTGGCGCGGTAGTCGATCCGCAGCTCGTCGAGGTCGGTGAGGGTGTAGGTGACCGAGGCGGTGAGCGTGCCCGGGTAGCCCTCCTCGCCGTCCGCGCTGACCAGGACCAGCCGGACGGAGCGCCCGCCGTCCGCCTCGGCCCGCCAGACCCGCTTGTCGAACCCGGTCTCGCCGCCGTGCAGGCTGTGCCCGTTGTTGTTGAGCGGCAGCCGGTGCTCGGCGCCGTCGAGGGTGAAGCGCCCGCCGGCGATGCGGTTGCCGTACCGGCCGACCACGGCGCCGAAGTAGCGGCTCCGGGTCAGGTAGTCGGCCACGGTGGGCAGGCCGAGCACGACGTCGGTCCCGTCGGGCAGCTCGATCGACTGGATGATCGCGCCCAGGGTGAGGACGCCCACCCGGAGCCGGCCGTTCGACAGCACGTGCCGGTCCACGGCCTCTCCGGCGGGGGTGGTCCCGAATCTCGCGACCTCGGGGGCGGCGGGGGTGGTGGTCTCGGATCTCACGGTGGGCTCGCTCTCTGCGTCGGTTCCCTGGAAGGCGGGCTCGTCGGCACCGGGGTGCGGGCGTCCCGCCCGCGGCACCGTAACGCAGGCGATCGCACGGCTACCAGCCTTCAGCAGGGGGTCGACCGCCATTTTGCTGCGACCGGTTGTGATGATCGCTGCATGCCTTCATCGCATATGACCAGCTCAGAGCTGTAGCGCAAATTGCTCCCTTGACGTTTCCCGGAGTTGACGACACTGTTTGGTGCAACTGGTTGCAGTCCTCGGGCTCGCCCGTGACTGCCAGAAGGGAAAGACACCCGTGAGCAGAACTCTTGTCACCGGGAGCGCCGGGCGCCTCGGGCGCAGCGTCGTGTCCGCACTCGCCGCCGCCGGTCACGAGGTGATCGGCGTGGACAGCATGCCGGGCACCCCGGCGGACGCCGCCGACAGCCTCCCCGCCGACCTGACCGATCTCGGTGAGGCGTACGAGGTGATCGCACGGTTCCGGCCGGACGCCGTGGTGCACCTGGCGGCCATCGCCACCCCGTTCAGCCGCAGCGACCAGGTGATCTTCCAGACCAACACGAGACTGGCCTTCAACGTCTGCGACGCGTCGGTGGCGCTGGGCGTGGGCAAGGTGGTCGTGGCCAGCAGCCCGACCGTCGTCGGGTACGGTTCGCCGGGCGGCTGGACCCCCTCCTACCTGCCCCTCGACGAGGACCACCCCTCGCAGCCGTGGAACGCCTACAACCTGTCGAAGCACGTGGCGGAGGAGACGATGCGCTCCTTCGCGCGCACCGCCGCGACGAAGCTGGCGGCGGTGCGGCCCTGCTTCGTGATCGCGCCGGAGGAGTGGGAGGGTGCGCCGACCCAGTCGGGGCACACGGTGACCGAGCGGCTGGACCGGCCGGAGATCGCCGGGGTCTCGCTGTTCAACTACATCGACGCCCGCGACGCGGCCGACCTGTTCATCACCCTCCTGGACCGGTTGCCCGATCTGCCGAACGGCGAGACCTTCTTCGCCGGGGCCGCCGACGCGCTGGCCCGCGAGCCGCTGGCGGAGCTGCTGCCGCAGGTCATGCCCTCCACCGCGGGCCTCGCCGCCGGTCTCACCGGCACCGCGCCGGCCTTCTCGTCCGCCAAGGCCGAGCGCATGCTGGGCTGGCAGGCCAAGCGCAGCTGGCGCACCGAGCTCGCCTGAAGCCGGGCCTCCCCGGACCCGGAGCCGAGCCCGAACCCGGAGTCCAGGTCCGGAGCCCGGAGTCCAGGTCCGGAGCCCGGAGTCCAGGTCCGGAGCCCGGCCCGAAGCCCGGGGTCCAGCCCGAAGTCCGGGCCCGGAGCCGGGGCCTCCCCCGAAACAGACTTTCCCGAAGCAGAGCCTTCCCGAAGGGAACGACCGACCATGAATCTCAGCGGAGTCCTGTTCTTCCCCGTGACGCCGTTCGACGCCGAGGGCGCGCTGGCCGAGGACGTGCTGGCCGAGCACATCGGCCGGAACCTGGAGCACCGCCCGGGCGGCGTCTTCGTCGCCTGCGGCACCGGGGAGTTCTCCGCGCTGTCCCAGGCCGAGCACACCCGCGCCGTCGAGGTGGCGGTCAAGACCGTCCAGGGCGCGGTGCCGGTGCTCGCGGGCGCGGGCGGCCCGCTCGGCGCGGCACTGGAGCAGGCCCGCGCGGCCCGCGCCGCGGGCGCCGACGGCCTGCTGCTCATGCCGCCCTACCTGATGCTCGGCAGCCGCGCCGGCTTCGCCGAGTACGTCCGCGCGATCGCCGCGGAGCTGCCCGTCATCGTCTACCAGCGCGGCGCGCTGGTGCTGGAGCCCGACGCGGTGGTGGAGCTGGCCCGCATCCCCGGCGTCATCGGACTCAAGGACGGGCTGGGCGACATCGACCGCTTCCAGCGCACCGTGCTGGCGGTCCGGCGGGAGATCGGCCCGGACTTCACCTTCTTCAACGGCCTGCCGACCGCCGAGCTCACCATGCCGGCCTACCGCGGCCTCGGCGTGGAGCTGTACTCCTCGGCCGTCTTCGCCTTCGCCCCGGAGATCGCCACCGCCTACTTCGACGGCGGCGACCTGAGCGAGCGGCTGCTGACCGAGTTCTACGCGCCCCTGGTCGAGCTGCGCGGCAAGGGCCCGGGATACGCGGTCGCGCTGGTCAAGGCGGGCCTGCGGCTGCGCGGCCTGGACGTCGGCCCGGTCCGGGCGCCGCTGACCGACCTCACCCCCGAACACCTGGCGGAGCTCGACGAGATCATCAAGCGCGGCCTCGCCCTGGTGTCCGAATGATCAAGGATTTGAAGACCACCCTGCGGTCGGCGCCGCTGCGCCGGCCCTGGGGTGCGGACGTGCCGTACAACCACGTGATCGTGTGCGAGGTCACGCTGGAGGACGGGCGGACCGGCACCGGTTTCTCCTGGACGCCGCAGATCGGCGCGCACGCCGTGCGGGCCCTGCTGGACAACGACGTCCGCGAGGCGCTGATCGGCCTGCCCGCCCACCCGGGCGTGGTCTGGGACCGGCTCGCGGTCCACCTGAGCGAGGCCGGGCGCGGCGGGCTGGCCACGGTCGCGATGGCCGGGGTGGACCTGGCGCTGTGGGACCTGCGCTGCGGGGAGTCCTCCCTGGTGGACGTGCTCGGCCCGCGCCGGGAGAGCCTCCCGGTGTACGGCAGCGGCGTCAACCTGCACTACTCCCTGGACGAACTGGTCGAGCAGGCCGGCCGCTGGAAGGCCGCGGGCTACCCTGCGGTCAAGATGAAGGTGGGAAAGCCCGATCTGGCCGAGGACGTCGAGCGGGTGGCCGCGGTCCGCGAGGCCGTCGGCCCCGGCACGATCCTGATGATCGACGCCAACCAGCGCTGGGACCTGCACCGGGCCCGCCGCGCGATCGCCGCGCTGGAACCGTACGGCCTGCACTGGATCGAGGAGCCGCTGCCCGCCGACGACGTCGCCGCCCACGTGGAGCTGCGGCGGAGCATCGACGTACCGGTGGCGGTGGGCGAGAACGTCTACACCGTGCACGGCTTCCGCGACCTGCTCACCGCGGGCGCCTGCGACGTGGTCCAGCCCAACGTGGTCAGGGTCGGCGGGATCACCCCGTTCCTGCGCGTGGCCGAGCTGGCCCGCGCCTTCGACGTGCCGGTCTACCCGCACCTGCTGACCGAGCTCTCCGGGCAGCTCGCCCTCACCCTGCACCACCCCGTCATGGTGGAGCTGGTGGAGGACGCCTCCCTGTCGGATCTGGGACTGCTGGCCGCGCCGTACCCGGTGGAGATCACCGGCGCGGAGCTGCGTTCGGCGGGCCGTCCGGGACTGGGGCTGACATGGGCGGGGTGACGGAGGACGGGAAGGACCCGATGACGGACCCGATGGCGGGCTCGGGAACGGGCCCGAGGACGGGCTCGGGAACGGGCTCGGGAACGGGCCCGGGGACGGGCAGGGCCGCGGGAGCGGCGGACGGCGGGGCGACCCGGGTCGTGCTCGCGGGCGTGTACGGCCACGGCCGGTCGCACCTGGAGAACCTGCGCGGGCTGTCCGCCCGGGGACTGGTCGAGCTGGTCGGCGTCTGCGACGTGCGCCCGGTGGAGGCCGACTGGCTGCACGGCCTGGGCACCCCCGAGCAGGTGCGCCCCGACGGCCTGGCAGGACTGATCGAGCGCACCGGCGCCGAGGTCACCATCCTGTGCACGCCGATCAACACCCACGCCGACCTCGCCGTGACCGCGCTGGGCGCGGGCTCGCACCTGCTGCTGGAGAAGCCGCCCGCGGCCTCGCTGGCCGCCTTCGAGCGGATCGCCGCGGCGGTGGCGGAGACCGGGCTGGCTTGCCAGGTCGGCTTCCAGAGCCTCGCCTCCGCCGCGATCCCCGCGCTGCGCAAGCGGATCGCCTCCGGCGAGCTCGGCGAGGTGCGCGGCATCGGGGTGGCGGGAGCCTGGGAGCGGCCCGCCGACTACTACACCCGCTCGGCCTGGTCGGGCCGGCGGCGGCTGGACGGCCAGGACGTGGTGGACGGCGCGCTCACCAACCCGTTCGCGCACGCGACGGCCACCGCGCTGGCGGTCGCCGGGGCCGAGGAGCGCGGCGCGGTCGCCTCCGTCGAGCTGGAGATGTTCCACGCCAACCCGATCGAGGCGGACGACACCTCCACGGCCCGGATCCGCCTGGCGGACGGCCGGGTGATCACCGTGGCCGTGACGCTCTGCTCGACGGGGCGCACCGAGCCGTACCTGATCGTGCACGGCTCGGCGGGCACCGCCCGGCTGACCTACACCACCGACGAGCTCGACGGGACCGTCCACCCCCGGGCGAACCTGCTGGAGAACCTGGTCGAGCACGTCAGGACCGGGGTGGAGTTGCTGGTGCCGCTGGTCCGCACCGGCGCCTTCATGGAGTTCATGGAGGCGGTACGGCTGGCGCCCGACCCGCTGCCGATCGCGGACGAGCACCAGGTGCTCCACCCCGACCGGCGGGAGCTGCCGGGCATCAAGGCGCTGACGGACGCGAGCGCCGAGCGGCTGGCCCTCTTCTCCGAGCTGGGCGTGGCCTGGGCGGCCCGGCGGGAGCTGAGCGTGGCGGGGACGCCGGTCGCGTCCTACGTGTGGCGCCCCGACCTGCCCGCCGCCGACTCGCCGCGGCCGTACCTGCACCCGGTGCGGACCCGGGGCGGGGTGCCGGTCACCGAGTTCCGCCCCGACGACCACGTCCACCACCTGGGCGTCAGCCTGGCCATCGCGGACGTCGGCGCGGTGAACTTCTGGGGCGGCCGGACCTTCGTCCGCGATCAGGGCGCGACCTGGCTGGACGACCACGGCCGGCAGCGGCACGACGCCTTCGAGGAGGTCGAGGGCGGGTTCGCCGAGGAGCTGACCTGGATCGGGCCCGACGGCGCGACCGTCGCCCGGGAGCGGCGGACCGTGCTGGCGGTGCCGGTGCCGGTATCACTGCCGGCTCCGGAGGATGCGGCGGGGACACCCGGCCAGTCGAGGACCGGGGCACCGGACCCGGGCGGGGCCTGGGCGCTGGACTTCGCCTTCGAGCTCACCGTGCGCGAGCCGCTGGAGATCAAGAGCTCGGCCTGCAAGGGGCGGCCGGGCGCCGGGTACGGCGGGTTCTTCTGGCGGGCGCCCAAGGAGTCGGCGGACCTGGCGGTGTTCACCGCCGAGGCCGAGGGCGAGCAGGCCGTGCACGGCAGCGTCACCCCCTGGCTGGCGCTGGTGTCCGACGCCTGGAGCCTGGTCTTCGTCCAGGTCGGCGCGGTGGACCCGTGGTTCGTGCGGGTCGCCGAGTACCCCGGCGTCGGCCCGGCCCTCGCCTGGGACCGCCCGCTGCCCGTCGCGGACACGCTGACCCGGCGGGTGGTCACGGTCGTGGCGGACGGTCGGCTCGACCGGGCCGCCGCCGCGCGCCTGGCGGAGGCCGCCGGTACGGCGGGCACCGCCGACCCGGCCGGAACCGGGACCCCCGGGGTGGCAGCGGGCGCGGCCGGGACCGGTGCCCCGGCGGAATCGGCCGGGGAGGCGCCGTGACGGTCTTCATCGCCGGGGACTCCACCGCGGCCGCCTACCCGGTCACGCTCGCCCCGCAGGCGGGCTGGGGCCAGGCGCTCCCGCTCTTCTGGGACGTGCCGGTGGTCAACGAGGCCATCCCCGGGGCCAGCGCCCGCACCTCGGTCGAGCACCTGGGGATGTACCAGCGGATCATGGACGCCATCGGGCCGGGCGACCACCTGCTGATCTGCTTCGGCCACAACGACGGCAAGCACGAGCAGGGCCGCTTCGCCCCGCCGTACGGCGGCTACCAGGACTACCTGCGCCGCTACGTCCGCGGGGCCCGTGAGCGGGCCGCGCGCCCGGTGCTGGTCACCTCCGTCGAACGGCGCGCCTTCGGCCCGGAGGGCACGCACGGCCGCTATCCCGACGCGATGCGGGACCTGGCCGCCGCCGAGGGGGTGCCCCTGATCGACCTGCAGGCCGTGAGCTTCCGGCGCTGGCGGGAGCTCGGCCCCGAGGCGACCAGGGAGTTGTTCCTCTGGCTCGACCCGCACCCCAACTACCCCAGGGGCAGCGCCGACGACACCCACTTCACCGCGCGCGGCGCGATCGAGGTGGCCGGGCTGCTGCTGGAGGCGGCGGGCGAGCTGCTGCCCGCCGCCGTCCGCGAGCCCGACGCCGCCCGGCTGGAGTGGCGGCCCGCCGAGCCCGTCTGGAGCGTCGACGCGCGCTCGGGCGAGCGCCGCCGGGAGTACGTCTCGACCAGCCGGGAGGAGGTCGGCCGCGCCTGCCGCGAGGCCGAGGCGGTGCTCCCGGCCCTGGACGCGGCCGGGCCCGCGGGCCGGGCCGCGCTGCTGGAGGCCATGGCCGACGTGCTGGACGAGCGGGTGGACACCCTGGTGTACGCCGCGGACGCGGAGACCGCGCTCGGCCTGCCCCGGCTGACCGGGGAGGTCGCCCGGACCGGCGGCCAGCTCCGGCTCATGGCCGAGGTGCTGCGCGACGGCTCCTTCCTCGACGCGCGCATCGACACCGGCGGCGGGGCCGCCGGGACGGGTGGAGGCGGGCCGGACCTGCGCCGGATGAACGTCCCGCTCGGCATCGTCGGGGTCTTCTCCGCCAGCAACTTCCCCTTCGCCTTCAGCGTCGGCGGCGGCGACACCGCCAGCGCCCTGGCCGCGGGCTGCCCGGTCATCGTCAAGGCCCACCCGCTGCACCCGGAGACCTCCGAGCTGACCCTGGCCGCGCTGCAGGAGGGCGCCCGCCGGGCGGGCCTGCCCGAGGAGGTCGTCCAGCTCGTCCACGGCCACGAGGCCGGGATCGCACTGGTCACCAGCCCCCTGGTCAAGGCCGTCGGGTTCACCGGGTCGACCGCGGGCGGCCGCTTCCTGCACGACCTGGCCAAGTCCCGGCCCGAGCCGATCCCGTTCTACGGGGAACTGGGCAGCCTCAACCCGCTCGTCGTCACCCCCGGCGCGGCGGCCCGCCGTACCGGGGAGATCGCGGCCGGGCTCTCGGCCTCGGCGACGCTGGGCGCGGGACAGTTCTGCGTCAAGCCGGGGCTGGTCCTGGCCCCCGCGGGCGCCGGGCTGGTCGAGGCGATGGCGGGGCACTTCGCCGGGCTCGGCCCGCAGGTGCTGCTCGGCGACGGCATCCGGGAGCGGTTCGAGGAGGGCGCGGCCGCCCGGGAGGCCGTACCCGGCCTGCGCGTGGCGGCGGCCGGCCAGGCGGGACAGGGTACGAGGCAGGTGGCGGCCCGGCTGCTCACCGGGCCCGTCTCCGCCCTGGACGACTCCGAGCTGCTGATGGAGGAGTGCTTCGGGCCGGTGACCGTCGTGCTCACCTACGACGACGAGGACGAGCTGGTCGAGGCGCTGGCCGCGGCCCCCGGCAACCTGACCGCGACGCTGCACAGCGAGCCGGAGGAGGAGAAGCTGGCCGCCCGCCTGGTGGCGGTGATGCGGGACCGGGCGGGGCGGCTGGTCTTCGACGGCTACCCGACCGGGGTGGCGGTCGGCTGGGCCCAGGAGCACGGCGGGCCGTACCCGGCGACCACCGAGCCGACGACCACCTCGGTCGGTGCGGCCGCGGTCTTCCGCTTCCTGCGGCCGGTCGTGTACCAGGACTGCCCGCCGCACCTGCTGCCCGAGGCGCTGCGCGACGACAACCCGTGGCGGCTGCCACGCCGGGTGAACGGGGTACTCACGCCGCCCTGACCCCGCGCCGCACCCCCCTGACGGCCCCGCCGCTCCGGCGGCGCGGCCCGTACGGCCCCGGAGGGCCCTCCCCCCACCCTCCGGGGCCGTCGGCGTGCCCTTTTTCCGGCTTTTCCTGCAAGCGCTTGTAATCAGGGAAAGCGATTTCCTCAAGGCTATTGACGTGAATGTGGGATTACGTCAGCGTTTCATGCAACCGATTGCCGCTTCCTCCTCAAGGTTGCAGATGCGACTCCTGACACTCCCCACGGTCATCGCGCTCACGGTCGTCGCGACGGCCGCGCCGGCCCTCGCCGAGACCGCCCCATCCCGTCCCGGCACCATCGTGGTCGCCGCCGACGGCTCGGGCGACCACACGACCGTGCAGGCCGCGGTCGACGCCGTCCAGGCCGGCAACACCAGGCCGGTCACCATCAAGGTCCGCGAGGGCACCTACAAGCAGCAGGTGGTCATCCCCGCGGACAAGCCGTACATCTCCCTGGTCGGCGACACCGCCGACCCGAGCAAGGTCGTGCTCACCTTCGACGCCGCCGCCAAGACCCCGAAGCCGGACGGCTCGGGCACCTACGGCACCTCGGGCAGCGCCTCCTACGTGATCAGCGCGCCCGACTTCACCGCCCGCAACCTCACCTTCGAGAACTCCTACGACGAGGCCGCGGGCGGCGGCAGCCAGGCCGTGGCGGTGCGCACCACCGGCGACCGGCAGGTCTACGAGAACGTCCGGTTCATCGGCAACCAGGACACCCTCTACGCCAACACCCCCAGCGCCACCACCACGGCCCGGCAGTACTTCCGCAACTGCTACGTCGAGGGCGACGTCGACTTCATCTTCGGCCGGGCCACCGCGCTCTTCCACAACTGCGTGATCAAGTCCCTGAGCCGCGGCGCCGCCGACGGCAACAACGGCTACGTCACCGCGGCCAGCACCGAGATCACCAACCCCTACGGGTTCATGATCTACCGCAGCCACCTGGTCAGCGACGCCCCCGCCAAGACCGTCCACCTGGGCCGCCCGTGGCCGGCCGGCGGCTCGGCCACCGCCCGCGGCCAGGTCCTGATCCGCGAGTCCTGGCTCGGCCAGCAGTTCAAGGACGCCCCCTGGACCGACATGTCCGGCCTGAACTGGCGGGAGGCCCGGCTCGCCGAGTACCTCAACCGCGGTCCGGGCGCGGCGGTCAACGGCGACCGGCCGCAGCTGACCCGGGAGCAGGCCAGGCAGCACGACCCGGAGGACTATCTCAGGGGCGCCGACGGCTGGGACCCGTTCCGCAGCTTCCCCACCGGCTCCGACAACCGGCTCGGCCGCCAGGTGCTGCCCGAGAACGACGGCTGGGCCGCCGAGGGCGCCGGCACCACCGGCGGCTCGGCCGCCCGCCCGGAGAACGTGTACACCGTCTCCACCGCCGCGCAGCTCCGTGCCGCGCTCGGGAACCCGGCGGACAACACCCCGAAGATCATCTACGTCAAGGGCGCCATCGACGCCGACACCGACGCCGCGGGCAACCCGCTCACCTGCGACTCCTACGCGGTGAACGGCTACAGCCTGCAGGCGTACCTGGCCGCCTACGACCCGGCGGTCTGGGGCAGGGACAGGGTGCCCTCCGGCCCGCTGGAGGAGGCCCGCAAGGCCTCCTACGACAAGATGGCCCAGCATGTCACGATCAACGTCGGCTCCAACGTCACCCTGGTCGGCCTGGGCTCCGACGCCGCACTGAAGAGCTTCGGCATCCGGATCACGAACGTCGACAACGTCATCGTCCGCAACCTCACCATCACCGACACCTCCGACTGCTTCCCGCAGTGGGACCCGACCGACGGCGACGAGGGCAACTGGAACGCCTCCTTCGACAACGTCGAGGTCTCCGGGGCCACGCACGTCTGGCTGGACCACAACACCCTCAACGACGGCGACAACCCCGACTCGAACCAGCCGTCCTACTTCGGCCGGCCGTACCAGGTCCACGACGGGCTGCTCGACATCGTGCGCGGTGCGAACCACGTGACGATGTCGTGGAACCACCTGAGCGGCCACGACAAGGTGACGCTGATCGGCAACACCGACAACGGCACCCGGTACGGCGAGACCGACAAGCTCAAGGTGACGCTGCACCACAACTTCTTCGAGGGCCTCGGCCAGCGGACCCCGCGGGTGCGCTTCGGCCAGGTGCACATCTACAACAACTACTACACCGGCGGTGACAACTACCTCTACAGCATCGGCGTGGGCGCGGGCTCGCAGGTCTACGCGCAGAGCAACGCCTTCGACGGCATCCCCGCCGAGAAGGTGCTCTCGGTCCTGAAGGGCACCGCGATCACCGCCAGGGACAACCTGGTGGGCGGCGCGCCGACCGACCTGGTCGCCGCCCACAACGCCGCGCACGACCCCGATCTCGGCGCCGACGCGGGCTGGACGCCCACCCTGTTCACCCGGATCGACCCCGCCCACACGCTGCGCGGCACCGTCCCCGCGCGCGCGGGGGCCGGACGCCTGCGCTGAGCGGACCTCCCGCCGGGGAACAGGTACGGCCCGCACCCCGATCGGGGCGCGGGCCGTACCGCTGTGCGGGGCGCGTCACGCCCCGGTGCCGGTCGATCGGCGAGCCGGTCCGCACGAACCGCAGCCGCTGACCGGACGGCCTCACTCCTCCCGGTCCCGGCGCGTGGGCGTCAGCTCGTCGGCCTCGTCGGCGAGCTGGCTCTCCACCAGGGCGCACCAGCGGTGCCACTCCTCCAGCCGCCGGTGCTCCCCGACGTCGCCGGCCTCGGCCTCGGCCAGCAGGCGGTGGGAGTCGGCGGCGGACCTGTGCGCGTTGGCCAGGGCGTGATGACCGTGGTTGGCCAGCGATTCGGAGATGGCCAGGCCGACGGCCAGCTTGTCCAGATCCCCCCGCCGGGGTCCGGGGCCGTCCCCGAAGTCGTCCGCGCTGACGTCGAAGTCCTCTGAACGCTCACCCATGCCTGCCCGCATGCCCGCTATGTGCTAGATCTACCTCGGGAATTCACCGGAGAACGCTCCCGCCCTCTACGCGGCCTGCAAATCGGTCGCCTGCAAATCGGTCACCCCCGAATCGGCCGCCCGGAATCGGCGCGACCCGCGCCGGACGGCCGGAACCCGGCCGCGGTGCCCGAGGGGGGCGCCCGATTCCGCCGCGGGAGGGATCACCGTCCGGGTCCCGGGGCATCTCCTGTTCGGAGGGCGGTCGGGAGAGAACGTGGACGTTCCCGTGGTCTCGGTGATCGTGGCCGTGCACGACGTCGAGGCGTACCTGGGGGAGTGCCTCGACTCGGTGGTCGGGCAGAGCATCGGGCTGGAGAGGCTGGAGGTCGTCGCGGTCGACGACGGCTCGACGGACGGCAGCGGAGCCGTGCTCGACGACTACGCGATGAGGCATCCGGAGATGAGAGCGGTGCACCAGGCCGCCTCCGGGGGGCCGGGAGGCCCGCGCAACACCGGGCTCGGCCTGGCGAGGGGACGCTACGTCTTCTTCCTCGACTCCGACGACTACCTGGGGCCCCAGGCACTGGAGCGCCTGGTGGCGGCGGCCGAGCGCAACGGCTCCGACGTGGTGCTCGGCAGGATGGCCGGGGTCGGTGGGCGCCGGGTGCCGAGGACGCCGTTCGCCCGCAACCGGGACCGGGCCGACCTCTACCGGGACGGCGTCTACTACACGCTCTCGGCGCAGAAGCTCTTCCGGCGCGACCTGGTCGAGCGCCTCGGCCTGCGCTTCCCCGAGCACCTGCGCACCGGCGAGGACCAGCCCTTCACCGCGCTCGCCTACCTCAACGCCCGGGTCATCTCGGTGGTGGCCGACTACGACTGCTACTACCTCACCTACCGCGAGGGCGTGCGCAACGCCAGCCGGTCCGCGGTCCACCCCCTGGAGCGGCTCCCGCAGGTCGCCGAGGTGATGGAGCTGGTCGAGCGGCACACCCCGCCGAGTGAGGAGCGGGACCGGCTGATGATGCGGCACTTCCGGTGCGAGGTGCTCAGCGGGTTCGGCCCGCGGTGGCGGTCGTTCGACCGCCGGACCCGGGACCGGGTGACCGGCCTGGCCCGGCCGATCGTGGACCGCTGGGCGACCGCCTGGATCATGGACCGCCTCCCGCCGGCGGACGCGCTCCGTGCCCACTGCATCCGCCACGGCCTGCGCCGGGAGCTCGACGAGGTCGCGGGCTTCCCGGCCGGACGGGCGTACGGCGCGGCGGTCGTGGAGGGCGGGCGGGTCTTCGCCGCCTACCCGGGTTTCCGCGCCGGACTGCCGGACCGGTTGTTCGAGATCACCGGCAGGGTGCGGCCGGTGGTCCGGCTGGCGGCGCTCCGGGCCGGGCGGGACGGGTTCACGCTGGAGGGCGTCGCGCGGCTGGAACCGGAGGGGCTGCCGGCCGAGGCGGAGCTCGTCCTGCGGCGGCGCGGCGACGGCCTGCGGCTCGCCTTCGCGCTCCCGCCGGGCGACGGCCCGCAGCCGGCCCGCCCGCTCCCGCCGGGCGCAACCGGATCACCCCTCCCGGCCGGCGGCGGACCTCCCGCTCCGTCCGGCGGCGCCCTTCCCGCCCCGGCCGACGGAGGCTTCCGGGCCGTGGTCGCCGGGGTCCCGCCGGGGACGTGGGACGTGTCCGTGGCGGTGGGCTGCCGGGGACTCACACGCGAGGTGCGGCTCAACGCGGACCGGCACGGCGCACCGAGGATCGAGGGCGCAAGCCGTACGAACCGGTTGTTCTTCACCGTGCACGGCAACCTCAGCGTGGAGGTGAGCGGACCAACCGGATGGATCGGCCACGCGAGGGCCGCTCTTCGTCACATACTGAAGCGCGACGTATGCGCTATGTGACCGAAGAGGGGCGGTGCGGTGACGCGGGCGATCCTCCAGCGAGTCCGTACGGGGCACGGCGGGGAGCCGGTGGCGGCGGCGGGCGCCGGCCGGTCCGCCGTCGACGTGAGCGTGATCGTCCCTCTCCACGACTGCCGGCCCTACCTGGACCGGTGCCTGACCTCGCTGCTGGTCCAGCGGGTCGACAAGGAGATCGTCGTCGTGGACGACGGCTCCACCGACGGTGGCGGGGAACTGGCCGACCTCTACGCGGCCTGCCATCCCGGGATCGTCCGGGTCGTCCACCAGGAGGGCTCGGGCGGCGCGGGCCGCCCGCGAAACACGGGCCTGTCCGTCGCCCGGGGGAGATACGTCTTCTTCTGCGACGCCGACGACTACCTCGGCCCGGAGGCGCTGGAGCGGATGCTGGCCATGGCCGAGCGCAACGGCTCCGACATCGTCCTGGGGAAGATCGTCGGCCACGGGCGCAGGGCCCCGGTCTCCATGTTCCAGGAGAACGCCGAACGGGTGCCGCTGGAGGACAGCGCCGTCTACAACAGCCTCAGCTGCTTCAAGCTGTTCCGCAGGGAGATGATCGAGCGACACGGCGTCCGCTTCGACGAGAAGCTCACGGTCGGCGAGGACATCGTCTTCACCGCCCACGCCTACTGCCACGCCGAGGTGATCTCGGTGGTCGCCGACTACGACTGCTACCACCTGGTCGACCGGCCCGACGGGACCAGCATCATGCAGCGGAAGGGGAGCCGCGACCCGATCTCCTGGATGCGGATGATCAGGAGGCCGATCGAGCTGGTGGCCGCCCACGTGCAGCCCGGCCCGCTCCGCGACCACCTGCTCCGCCGCCACCTCCGGCTGGACGCCCTCGCCCACCTCGGCAGGTCCTTCCTGGAGGCGGGGGAGATCGAGCGCAAGGAGATCGCGGCCGAGGTCGCCGACCTGTGCGAGCGCTGGCTGACCGACGGCGTGCGGGAGCGCCTCCCCCCGGTCGACCGGCACCGGATCGCCGCGCTGGAGGACATCGACCGCCTCGTACGGCTGGCGCACATCGAGTCGGCCGCGGTCCGCAGAGAGCTCACGGGACTGCGCTGGGACGCCGGGGCGACCGCGCTGACGGTCTCCGGCCGGGTCGCGCTGGACGCCCTGGGCACGGCGGGCAGGCCGGAGCTCGCCGTCGACGGCGTCACCCTGGTGCTGCGCCCGCGGCCGGACGGGGAGCCGCCCCGCGCCGACGTCGTCGTGCCCACGGCCGGAGACGGCGGGGAGATCACCGGGACGATCGACCTGACCGGGCTGTCGTCCGGGGTGTGGGACGTCCACGTGGCCGTCGAGTGCGAGGGGATCGTCCGCACGGCACGGCTCGGCGCGGACCGGGACGGGACGATCGCCCGGCCGGAGCCCCGCGTGGTCGGCGGGACGATCGTCCTGCCCTACTTCACCCGGCCCCACGGCAACCTCAGCATCGACGTCGGCGGTCACGTGCTCACCGTGCCCGGCACGGCACGGCTGACCCGGTCGCACTGGGCGGCCGGGCACCGGCTGGCGCTGACCGGCGAGGTGACGGTCGGCCGGCACCGGCCGGTCCCGGCCGGGCCGCGGGCCGTACGGCGGCTGGTGTGGCGGGACCGGCACTCCGGGCGCGAGCTGTACACGCCGGTCACGGCCGGGCCGGACGGCGGGTTCACCGCGCGGACGGCGGCCGGGCGGGCGGCGGCCGGGACCTGGGACGCCTACCTGGAGCTGGACCTGGGCGGTCCCCCGGTGCGCTTCCGTGTCGAGGCGGCCGCGGAGCTCATCGCACCGGCGCGCACGTGGTGGCGCGGGACGGTCCGGCGGACCGCCAAGCCGTACGGCACGGCGGGCAAGGGGCGGCTCAGCATGGTGGTCAGGGCAGTCCCGCTGCGCACCCTGGTCCGGCGCATGCTCCGTTAATGCCTGCATGTTGCAACAGCAAGCCGATGGCTTAGGGTGAGAGCAAATCCGCCCATCGGAGGCTTGTCGTGCACGTTCCTGACGGTTTCTTCAACGCGGCCGTGTCGGTCTCGGCGGCGGCGGTCGCGGCCGCCGGGGTCGCGGTCTGCCTGCGCGGCGCCCGCCGCGAGCTCGACGACCGGACCGCCCCGATGGCGGGCCTGGTGGCGGCGTTCGTCTTCGCCGTCCAGATGCTGAACTTCCCGGTCGCCGCGGGGACGAGCGGCCACCTCCTCGGCGGGGCGCTGGCCGCGATACTCGTCGGGCCGTACACCGCGGTGCTGTGCATGGCGGTGGTCCTGCTCGTGCAGGGCTTCTTCTTCGCCGACGGGGGCCTGACCGCGCTGGGCGTCAACATCACGCTCATGGGCCTGGTCACCGTCCTGGCCGGCTGGGGCGTCTTCCGGCTGATCACCCGGAGTCTGCGCGGCCGCACCGCGATCACCGCGGCCTCGTTCGCCGCCGCGCTGGTCTCGGTGCCGGCCTCCGCACTGGCCTTCGCCCTGCTGTTCTGGATCGGCGGCACGGCGCCCGTCGAGATCGGCACGGTCGCCGCCGCCATGGGCGGCGTGCACGTGCTGATCGGCATCGGCGAGGGCCTGATCACCGCGGTCACCGTCGGCACCGTGCTCGCCACCCGCCCCGACCTGGTGTACGGCGCGCGCGGCCTGGCCGCCCCGCTGGTGCTGCGCGGCCCCGGCGGCGAGAGCACGGTGGCCCCGCAGGCCCCGGCTCCGGCCGCCGCCCCGCGCCCGGCGCTGCCGTTCCTGCTGGCGGGCGCCGGCGTCACGCTGCTGCTCGCCGGGGGCGTCTCCCACCTCGCCTCCGGAGACCCGGACGGGCTGGAGCGGGTCGCCGAGGACGAGGGCTTCCTCGGCCAGGCCACCGACCACGCGCTCGGCTCGTGGGCGCTGGCCGACTACGGCGAGGTGGGCGGCGTCCCGCTCTGGGTCGTCGGACCCGTCGGGGTCGGGATCACGCTCCTCGTCGCGGGCGCCGTCGCGTACGCCGCGCGCCGCCGGAAGGACGGCACGCCGGGCGGGACCCGCGAGGCCGCAGAGGCCGCCAAGACCGGCGGGTCCGCCGAGGCCGCCGAGGCCGGAAAGGTCGGCGGGGCCGCCAAGGTCGGCGGGACCGGCGGGACCACAGCCTGATGCCCGCCGTACGGCAGGCGGAGCCCGGAAGCCGCCACCGGTGAGCGCGGGCCACGGGCACCGGCTCCACCGGCCGGGCGACACGCTCGTCCACCGGCTGCCGCCGCAGTGCAAGCTCGCCGCGGTCACCGCGTTCGCGCTGACCGTGGTGGCCACGCCGCGCGAGTGGTTCGCCGCGTTCGGGGCGTACGCGCTGCTGCTGGCGGGGGTCGCCCTGGCCGCGCGGATCCCGCCCGGCTTCGTGCTCCGCCGGATGGCGGTCGAGATCCCGTTCGTGCTGTTCGCGGTGGCGATCCCGTTCATCGGGACGGGGGAGCGGGTGGCGGTCGCGGGGCTCTCGCTCAGCGTGCCGGGCCTGTGGGCCGCGTGGAACATCCTGGCCAAGGCCACCCTGGGGGTGGTCGCGAGCATCCTGCTGGCGGCCACCACCGAGCCGAGGCTGATGCTGCTGGGCGCGCAGCGGCTGCGGCTGCCGCCGCTGCTGGTGCAGATCGCCATGTTCATGCTCCGCTACATGGACGTGGTCGCGGGCGAGATGCGCCGGATGCGGGTGGCCAGGGAGTCGCGGGGGTTCGCCGCCAGGGACGTCCGGCACCTGCCGGTGGTCGCCCGGTCGGCGGGGGCGCTGTTCATCCGCTCCTACGAGCGGGGCGAACGGGTCCACCTGGCCATGCTGAGCCGCGGTTACACCGGTTCCATGCCGGTCGTCGTCGACCTGGCCGCGTCGGCGCGGCAATGGCTCGTCGCGGCTATGCTGCCGGGCGCGGCGCTGGTGGCGCTGCTCGGCAACTGGGGGATGGCATGACGGCGTCTCGGCGACCGGAGGAGGTCTCGGCGGCGTCCCGGCGACCGGGGGACGGCATGACGGCGTCCCGGCGATCGGAGGACGGTGCGGTGGCCTCCCGGCGACCGGGGGACGGCGCGGCGGCGTCGCTGGAGGTGAGCCGGCTCGCCTACGCCTACCCGGACGGGACGCAGGCCCTGTTCGGCGTGGACCTGCGGGTGGAGCGCGGGGAGCGGGTCGCGCTGCTCGGGCCGAACGGCGCGGGCAAGACCACCCTGGTGCTGCACCTCAACGGCATCCTGACCGCCGGGCACGGCACGGTGACGGTGGCCGGGCTCCCGGTCGCGAAGGACTCCCTGCTGGAGATCCGGCGCCGGGTCGGCCTGGTCTTCCAGGACCCCGACGACCAGCTCTTCATGCCGACCGTCCGCGAGGACGTCGCCTTCGGTCCCGCCAACCTGGGGATCCGCGGCGAGGAGCTCCAGCAGCGGGTCGAGGACGCGCTGGAGCAGGTCGGCATGCTGGAGGCGATCGACCGCCCCCCGCACCACCTGTCCTTCGGCCAGCGCCGTCGGGTGGCGGTGGCGACCGTGCTGGCCATGGAGCCGGAGATCCTGGTGCTGGACGAGCCGTCGTCCAACCTCGACCCGGCCTCGCGCCGCGAGCTCGCCGAGATCCTGCGGAGCCTCGACGTGACGGTGCTGATGGTCACCCACGACCTGCCCTACGCCCTGGAGCTGTGCGAGCGCTCGCTCATCCTGTCCGGCGGGGTGATCGCCGCCGACGGGCCGACCCGGGAGCTGCTGGCCGACGCCGAGCTGCTGGCCGCGCACCGGCTGGAGCTTCCGTACGGTTTCACCGTTGTCTGAGGCGCCGGCCACCGCGTGAGGCGCCGTCCGGGATGCCGCGGGACCGCCGGCCGGTGCGCCGCGGAGCCCGCGGCGGCAGGCCGATCGGCAGGGCGCCGGGGCCGTCCCCGCTCAGGCCGGCCCGGTGTACGGCCGGCCCGCCCTGGCGGCCTCCAGCAGGCCCCGCGTCAGGACCGTGCCCCGGGGCCATCCCGTCGCCATGAGCTCCTCCAGGCCCGGGGGCGCCGCTTCGCCGCCCTCGGGGGCCAGGGCGTTGACGTCGGCGAGGAGCCGGTCGGCCAGCAGCGCCAGGGCCGAGGCGCCGGATCCGCGGTAGCCCCAGCTCAGCCTCTGGCGCCGGTCCATGGGCGCGGGGTAGAGCACGCCGTCCCGGGTCCGCACCCAGACGGGGGAGTCCAGGATCACCTCGGCCAGAGGGCTGGTGGCAGGCAGCCGCTGCGGGACGGCGACGTGCAGCGTCCCGTTCCCGGTGCGGATGACCGGGGCGTCGGTCTCGGGGTCGAGCAGCGTCTCGACCGCCGACCGGTCCGGGTCCAGGAGCGTGAAGGCGGCGGTGCGGCGCGCGGGGACCAGCCGCTCGGTCCACTCGGCGCCCGGAGCGCTGTCGGGCTCCACGGTCTCGGGATTGCCGAAGGGGAAGTCGGCCCCGCCGTCCCACAGCATGGCCTGGCGGACGCAGGCGGAGGCGAGGACGTCGTCGCGGGAGAGGATCTCCAGCCATCCGGCGCGCCGGACGGAGCGGTCCACGTCGTCCGGCACGGTGTCGGGAACGGGGAGCGGGACGGCGGCCACCACCGTGGTCCCGGGAACCTGGATCCGGTCGAGGGTCGCCAGGTCCCGCGCGGCCGCCTCGGCGGCGCGGTGCTGCCAGATCCGGGCCAGGTTCGTCAGCACCCGCTGGGCGGGGCTGCCCGGCTCGACCAGGGAGGCCAGGCACAGCACCGGGACGTGGTTCTGGACGGGGACGGCCGGCGCCACGACGGGCGGGGCGCCCGGGTGCCAGGCCTTCAGCAGTTCGGGGACGCGCAACTCGAACGGCCAGAAGGGGACGGGCGCGCCGACCGCCCGCGACAACGCGGACCAGGGCACATCGTAGACGCGGTCGGGGAAGGCGGGCAGGACTCCGCGCAGCGCGGGGCCGTCGAAACCGAAGTCGCCCCCCACGGCGGTGATCGCGGCGGCGGACGGCAGCCTCCGGGCGGCCTCGGCCAGGGTGTCGTCCCCGCCGAGCGGGTGGTCCCACACCACCCACACCGGCCCGGCCGCGGTCCGCCAGCCCAGCGCCGTCGCGGAGCGGTCGGACCAGTCCACGACGGTCTCCGTGCCGAGGTACCGCGCCGGTCGGCGGGCGGCGGGCCAGTAGCCGATCGGGACGCGGTCGCGGAGCTCGGGGGCCGTCCGCGCGGCCCACCGGTAGACGTCCTCCGCGTGCCAGTACGGCCGGCCGCAGGCGTCGTATCCCGCGAGCCTGGCGAAGACGCCGTCGTCCACCGCCCGCCGCGTCCGGCTCGGCGGGACGCCGAGCAGGCGGGCGCACCCGTCCGCGTCGAGCCGTTCAGGTTCGGGGCTTCCGGTGAACCTCATTGCCTCAGGTAAACATATGAGCCATAAAACCCGCATACATCCGATCAGTCCTGGCCGTTATCGGCCAGTCGTTGCCGGAGGGACTTTCCCGCAGGTCGATGGAGAGCGCTTTCCTATGCGGATGGCGATCACCCGGGCGCGCGAGGAGGAGGCGGCGGCCGACGGGGGCGATTCCTCCGACGACCTCGGAGCCGTGCGCTCCTCCCGGCCGTGCCGCACGGAGCGTCCCCTGTCGCGCCGGAGGGGGTCGCCGGACCGCGTGAGCACGCGTACGGCGATGGCGAAGTAAAGTAGGTCTGCCTCTCGTGCTCGACTAGGAGGATCGATGAAACTACGGCTGGCTCGCCGGGCCGTCGGCGACGCCGTGGTGGTGGCGGTCGAGGGAGAGCTCGACCTGTTCACCGCGCCCTTCCTGCGGGACGAGGTCCGTGAGGCGATCAAGATCGACGGCTCCCGGCTGGTGCTCGACCTGACCGCGTTGTCCTTCATGGACTCCAGTGGGCTCTCGGTGCTGATCGAGGCGTGGCGGCTGGCGACGAGCCAGGGCGGGGGCGTGGCCCTCGCCGCCCCTCAGGCGCCGGTGGCGCGGATCCTGCGCACGACCGGCCTCGACCGTCGGATCAAGGTCTTCGCCGACGTCGGCACCGCGGTCGGGGAGCTGTGACCCGATCTGACGATTCCCTGGCGTTCCCCGGGCGAGATTTACCCCACCCCGAGTAGAACTTCATTCGGTCTCCGCGTTAAAGTCCGCTCATGGACCTGAACGGAGCAGCAGCAATCATCTCGGGCGGTGCCAGCGGCCTCGGCGAGGCCACGGCCCGCGATCTCGCCGCGCACGGTGCGACCGTGGTCGTCGCCGACCTGAACGAGGAGCGCGGCAAGGCCCTCGCCGACGAGCTGGGCGGGGTTTTCGTCAAGACCGACGTGTCCGACGAGGAGCAGGTGCAGGCGGCGGTGGACGCCGCGGTGGCCACCGGCAAGCCGTTGCGCGTGGTGATCAACAGCGCCGGCATCGGCTGGGCCACCCGTACGGTGAACCGCGACGGCTCGCCGCACGACCTCGCCTCCTACCGCAAGGTCATCGAGGTCAACCTGATCGGCACCTTCAACCTGATGCGCATCGGCGCCGCGGCCATCGCCAGGACCGAACCGGTCGACGCGGACGGCCAGCGCGGCGTGGTGATCAACACCGCCTCCGTGGCGGCGCTGGAGGGCCAGGTCGGCCAGGTGGCGTACTCCGCGTCCAAGGGCGGCATCGTCGGCATGACGGTCCCGGCCGCCCGCGACCTGGCCGCGGTGGGCATCCGGGTGAACACGATCTGCCCGGGCATCATCGACACCCCGATCTACGGCTTCTCGCCCAACGCCGACGAGTTCAAGGCCAAGCTGGTCGCTCCGGTGGTCTTCCCCAAGCGCATGGGCCTGGCCTCCGAGTTCGCCCACCTGGTGCGCTCGCTGATCGAGAACGACTACATGAACGCCGAGACCATCCGCTTCGACGGCGGCATCCGCTTCCAGCCCAAGTAGGAGTCACCGGTGTCCGACGTCTCTCCCGACGCCAAGACGGCCCCCGACGAAGTCCTCGTCGAGGTCGACGGCGGCGTCGCCGTCATCACGATCAACCGGCCCAGGGCCAAGAACGCCGTCAACGGCGTCGTGGCCCGTGCCATCGCCGCGGCCCTGGACGAGCTGGAGGAGCGCAAGGACGTCTCCGCCTACGTGCTGACCGGCGCGGGCGGCACGTTCTGCGCGGGGATGGACCTCAAGGGCTTCCTCACCGGGGACTTCCCGGTCGTCGAGGGCCGGGGGTTCGGCGGCCTCGCCGAGGCCCCGCCGAGCAAGCCCCTCATCGCGGCGGTCGAGGGGTACGCCCTGGCCGGCGGCTGCGAGCTGGCGCTGGCCTGCGACATCATCGTCGCCTCCGAGGAGGCCAGGTTCGGGCTGCCCGAGCCCAAGCGCGGCCTGGTCGCCGGAGCGGGCGGCGTGATGCGGCTGCCGCGGCGCATCCCGTACCACATCGCCATGGAGATCGCGCTGACCGGCGACCACTTCCCGGCCTCGCGGCTGTACGAGGTCGGCCTGGTCAACCACCTCACGCCCGCGGGCGGGGCCCTGGGCAAGGCCCTGGAGCTGGCGCGCAGGATCGCGGCGAACGCCCCCCTGGCGCTCGCCGCGACCAAGCGCGTGATCGTCGAGTCCGCCGACTGGAGCCTCGACGAGATGTTCAAGAAGCAGGGCGAGATCGTCAACCCGGTGTTCGGCTCCAAGGACGCCATGGAGGGCGCGGCGGCCTTCGCCGAGAAGCGCGCTCCGCAGTGGAAGGGAGAGTGACCGTCCCCGCGCCGCTCGCGGGGCTCCGTGCCGGATCCGGAGCGGGAGCCCCGCGGACTTCGTGAGGTCCGCCCGCCGGGCCGGGCGCGATCCCCGGAGGATCGCGCCCGGCCCGTCCGCGTCCGGAAGGCCGTACGTCCCGGCCCGTTCCGCGGGTCCCGGCCCGTTCGCGCCGGGGCGCGTGCGACGCCTCCGGAGTGCGTACGGTGAAGGTGTGGGCGCGTGCGGCGTGGGCACGGGACAGGCCCACGGTGACGGCTCCATGAGGCCAGGAGAGCGCATGTACGACCACCCGGGGGCGACCCCTCCCACCCGATCCACCGGTGCGCGGCTCCGGCGCAGCGCGGGCAGCCTGGCCGCGGGGGCCGCCGGGGCCGGCATGCTCGTCATCCTCCTGGTCGCCGGCATGTGGGCGATCGAGGTCGCCGACTACGTGCTGCCCGGCGAGTTCGACGACTACGGCATCCGCGCCTGGAACCTCGAGGGCCTGACCGGCGTCTTCCTCGCCCCGTTCCTGCACGCCGACTTCGCCCACCTGATGGCCAACTCGCTGCCCCTGCTCGTCCTGGGCTTCCTGGCGGCCCTGCGCGGCCTGGGCCGCTTCCTGATCGCGAGCCTGATCATCATCCTGGTCAGCGGCCTGGGCGTCTGGCTCACCACGGACCCGAGGTTCGTCACGGTCGGCGCGAGCGGCCTGGTCTTCGGCTACTTCGGCCTGGTCGTGGCCCGCGGCCTGTTCGACCGCCGCCTGCTCGACATCGTGATCGGCGTCGGCGTCGCGGCGGCCTACTACTCGATCATCTGGGGCGTGCTCCCCACCCAGGAGGGCGTCTCCTGGCAGGGCCACCTCTTCGGCCTGCTCGGCGGCGTCCTGGCCGCCTGGATCGTCCGCCGCCGCCGCCCCGCGATCTCCCCTTACGGGAGGACCGGCTAGTGGACGAATCACGGCACGGAGACGATCCACCGGGCGATCTCGTGAGAGAACCCGAAGCCGTTCACGGACCCGTCACCGATGAGGAGCTCGCGGTGGCGCGCGCGGAATGGCCGGATCGCTGAAAGCGACGCCGCCGGGCGCGCGGTGGGCACCGCGCGCCCGGCGGCGTTCACGCCGGGGGTGAGCCGGATGTGACTAGAGGCGCTCGACGACGTGGTCGATGCAGTGGGTCAGCGCCTCGACGTCGGCCGGGTCGATCGCCGGGAACATCGCGACGCGGAGCTGGTTGCGGCCCAGCTTGCGGTAGGGCTCGACGTCGACGATGCCGTTGGCGCGCAGCACCTTGGCGACCGCGGCGGCGTCCACCCCGTCGGAGAAGTCGATGGTGCCGACGACGTTGGAGCGGAACTCGGGGGCGGCGAACGGCGTGGTGTAGGAGGTCTTCTCCGCCCACGTGTAGAGCCGGCTCGCCGAGTCGGCGCTGCGCGCCGTGGTCCAGGACAGGCCGCCGTTGCCGTTCATCCACTCGATCTGCTCGGCGAGCAGGAAGAGCGTGGCGACCGACGGGGTGTTGTAGGTCTGGTCCTTGGAGGAGTTGTCGATCGCCACGGGCAGGCTGAAGAACTCGGGGATGTAGCGGCCGCTGCCGGCGATCTCGTCGACCCGGGCGAGCGCGGCCGGGGACATCAGGGCGATCCACAGGCCGCCATCGGAGGCGAAGCTCTTCTGCGGCGCGAAGTAGTAGACGTCGGTCTCGCTGATGTCGACGGGCAGGCCGCCGGCGCCGGAGGTGGCGTCCACCAGCACGAGTGAGCCGTCCTCGCCCACGCGCTTGATCGGCATCGCGACGCCGGTCGAGGTCTCGTTGTGGGTGAGCGCGTAGACGTCCACGCCGGCCTCGGTGACGGCCTCGGGGTGGCTGCCGACCTCGGACTTGATGACGCTCGGGTCGCCCAGCCACGGAGCCTTGGCCGCGACGGAGGCGAACTTGGAGGAGAACTCGCCGAAGTGCAGGTGCTGCGACCGCTCGCGGATGAGCCCGAAGGCGGCGATGTCCCAGAACGCGGTCGTGCCGCCGTTGCCGAGGACGACCTCGTAGCCCTCGGGGAGGGAGAACAGCTCCGACAGACCCGCCCGGACGCGCCCGACGAGCGACTTGACCGGCTTCTGGCGGTGGGAGGTGCCCAGCACGCTCGCGCCGGAGGCGGCCAGAGCCGAGATCTGCTCGGGGCGCACCTTCGAGGGCCCGCAGCCGAAACGGCCGTCGGCGGGCTTGAGGTCAGAGGGAATCACGATGTCAGCCACCTGACCAGCCTACTGAGCCCGTCCTCCGGCCCGGACCCGGGTCCGGGATTTGAGACGGGGATTACTGGAGAACGAGACGGCCGCCCCGCGGGCACCCGAGGACGGCCGTACCGGTGGAAAACGAGACGGCCGTCCCGCGGAGACCCGGGGGACGGCCGTACCGGTGGAGAACGAGACGGCCGCCCTGCGGAGACCCGGGGGACGGCCGTACCGGCTCGGGGCGCGTCAGAACGCGCCGATGACCTCGGCGGCGCCGGGGACGTCGTTGACCGAGCGCTGTGCCGGGCCGACGTAGTCGGCGCTGGGGCGGACGAGCCTGCCCGTGCGCTTCTGCTCCAGGATGTGCGCGGCCCAGCCCGCGGTGCGGGCGCAGGTGAACATCGAGGTGAACATGTGCGAGGGGACCTGGGCGAAGTCCAGGATGACCGCGGCCCAGTACTCGACGTTGGTGGCGAGCACCCGGTCGGGCTTGCGGGCGTGCAGCTCCTCCAGGGCGGCCTTCTCCAGCGCCGCGGCGACCTCGTAGCGGGGCGCGTCGAGCTCCTTGGCGGTACGGCGGAGCACGCGGGCCCGGGGGTCCTCGGCGCGGTAGACGCGGTGGCCGAAGCCCATCAGCCGCTGGCCCTTGTCCAGCTCGCTCTGGACGTACTTCTTGGCGTCGCCGACCTGCTCGACGCCCTCGATCATGTGCAGCACGCGGGCGGGGGCCCCGCCGTGCAGCGGGCCCGACATGGCGCCGACCGCACCGCTCAGCGCCGCGGAGACGTCGGCGCCGGTGGAGGCGATGACGCGGGCGGTGAAGGTGGAGGCGTTCATGCCGTGCTCGGCCGCGGACACCCAGTAGGCGTCGATGGCCTTGACGTGCTTGGGGTCGGGCTCGCCCCGCCAGCGGACCATGAACCGCTCGACGATGCTCTGGGCCTCGTCGACGCGCTTCTGCGGGACCATCGGCAGGCCGAGGCCGCGCGCCGACTGGGCGACGAAGCTGAGGGCGGTCACGCTGGCGCGCGCGAGGTTGTCGCGCGCCTCGTCCTCGTCGATGTCGAGCAGCGGCTTGAAGCCGTAGGCGGGGGCCAGCATGGCCAGTGCGCTCTGCACGTCGACGCGGATGTCACCGGAATGGACAGGAATGGGGTACGGCTCGGCCGGGGGGAGGCCCGGCTGAAACTTGTTGTCGACGAGCAGGCCCCAGACGTTCCCGAAGGAGACGCGGCCGACCAGCTCTTCGATGTCGACGCCCCGGTAGCGGAGGGCGCCCCCTTCTTTGTCCGGTTCCGCGATCTCCGTCTCGAAAGCTACGACGCCTTCGAGCCCGGGTTTGAAGTCGGACATTCTCGGCCGCCTCCCTTTCTTGAAGTCAAAGCCTTGATGTCGAGATACCGGCGAGTCATATTCAACCCCCTGTGTTCAGGAGGCCTGCCGCCGGTCCCGCCGGAACGCGATAGCCCCAGGTGGGGGGCGGTGCGCGTGGGCGGCCGTCAAGCACGCGAGAATACCGTCCCGTGGACGCCACCTCGCGCCCGCCGTCGCTGGCGGGGCTCCGACGCACCTACGAGGGTCATCCCCTGCTGGAGGAGGACCTCGCACCCGATCCCATCTCCCAGTTCGCCGCCTGGTTCGGCGAGGCCGTGGACGCCGGGCTTCCCGAGCCGAACGCGATGGTCGTCGCGACGTGCTCGGCGGGCGGGCGGCCGACGGCGCGGACCGTGCTGCTCAAGGGCTACGACGAGACCGGGTTCGTCTTCTACACCAACTACGAGTCGCGCAAGGGCCGGGACCTGACGGAGAACCCCCGGGCCGGCCTGCTGTTCCCCTGGCACTCCATCCGCCGCCAGGTGCGGGTGGAGGGCCCGGTGGTCAGGCTGTCGCGGGAGGAGTCGGCCGCCTATTTCAGGTCCCGGCCGTACGGCTCGCGGATCGGCGCCTGGGCGTCGCGGCAGTCCGCGGTGGTGGGCTCGCGGCAGGAGCTGGACGAGCGGTACGCCAGGCTGGCGGAGCGCTGGCCGGAGGACCCGCCGGTGCCGGACTTCTGGGGCGGGTTCCGGGTCGTGCCGGTGGAGGTGGAGTTCTGGCAGGGCCAGCTCGACCGCATGCACGACCGCCTGCGTTACCGCCGCGCTGGGGACTCCTGGGTCGTCGAGCGCCTGGCTCCCTGACCACCTCACCTCCTTTTTGCTGATATATCCGGTTATTCGGATGAGCAAGAGGGGGCAGGCGTGGGGCTGCTGCAGTTGGGGCGCAGGCATCTGGTCGACGTCCGGCCCCTGGCCGTCCCGGCCTACCGGCGGCTCTGGCTGGGGCAGGGCGTCTCCTACCTGGGGTTCCAGCTCACCTCGGTGGCGGTCAGCGCGCAGATCTACGCCATCACCGGCTCGTCCTTCTGGGTCGGCATGCTCGGCCCGGCCAACCTCGTCCCGCTGGTCGTCTTCGGCCTGTGGGGCGGGGCGGTCGCCGACGCCGTCGACCGGCGCCGGCTCCTGATCGGCGGCGCGCTGGTCGCCTGGGCGGCGACGCTCGCCCTGCTCGTCCAGGCCTGGACGGGTACGGCCAGCGTCGGCCTGCTGCTGGCGACCGTGGCCGTGCACGCCACCGGTTTCGCCGTGACCAGCCCGACCCGCGGCGCGATCATCCCCCGGCTGCTCCCCGCCGAGCAGGTCCCGGCGGCCAACACGCTCAACTTCCTGGTCAGCAGCATCGGCGCGGTGATCGGCCCGCTGCTGGCCGGGGTGGCGCTCGCCCGGGGCGGGGTCGCCGTCGCCTACCTCGCCGACGCGGTGCTGTTCGGCGCGAGCCTGTACGCCGCCCTGCGGCTGCCGAGACTCGCCCCGCTGGGAGAGGTGACCAGGCCCGGCCTGCGGTCCGTCGTGGACGGCCTGCGCTACATCGCGGGCAACCGGGTGGTGCTGATGTCGTTCGTCGTGGACGTCATCGCCATGGCGTTCGCGCTTCCCCGGGCGCTGTTCCCGGAGATCGCGGCGGAGCGGTTCGGCGGCTCGCAGATCGCGTTCGGCTGGCTCTCGGCGGGCATGGCCATCGGATCGGTGGCCGGCGGGCTGCTGTCGGGCTGGGTGGGCCGGGTCCGGCGCCAGGGGGTGGCCCTCACGTTCACGATCGCGGTGTGGGGGGCGAGCGTCGCCGCCTCCGGCCTGGCGGGCGAGCTCTGGCTGATGGTCGCGCTGCTCGCGGTCGGCGGGGCCGCGGACATGGTCTCGGCGGTGTGGCGGCAGACCATCCTGCAGACCCACGCGCCCGACGAGATGCGCGGCCGGATGCAGGGCGTCTTCACGGTGGTGGTCGCCGGCGGCCCCCGCCTGGGCGACCTGCGGGCCGGGGCCACCGCGACCTGGTTCGGCGCCACCGGCGCCTGGGTCGGCGGCGGGCTGGCCTGCGCGGCCGCGGTGCTCGCCGCGGGGCTGGCCGTACCGGCGTTCCGGAACTACCGGGCGGGCGGGACCGGGGCACCCGACGGCGGATCCGGCGGGACCGGGGCGTGACCGGCCCTGCCGCGTCCGGCGCCCGGCCGGATCGGGACGGGTCCGGGCGGCCGGGCGGCTCCGTCCGGGTGGCGCGTCCGGGGCGTGCAGGCCGGTCGGGAAGCATTCCCGGGCGCGCGGTGTTGCCCTCCTTTGTCATCTCGGGGCCATCGCGGGCGGTTCTCCCAATAGGGTCGTAGCCCAAGACCTTTTTGCGAATCCAGCCCTGTCCGGAGCGACCCGCGGGACGCCGCGGAGCGGACACGGCACCGATACAGGAAGGGAGGGGTCTTGACCGCACACGGCTTGATCGACACCACGGAGATGTATCTCCGCACGATCTTCGAACTGGAGGAGGAGGGGATCGTCCCCCTCCGGGCCCGCATCGCCGAGCGGCTCCAGCAGAGCGGCCCGACCGTCAGCCAGACGGTCGCGCGGATGGAGCGGGACGGCCTGGTCCGGGTCGAGGGCGACCGGCACCTGACCATGACCGACCTCGGCCGCACCCTCGCGACCCGCGTCATGCGCAAGCACCGCCTCGCGGAGTGCCTGCTGACCCAGGTGATCGGCCTGCCCTGGGAGGAGGTGCACATCGAGGCGTGCCGCTGGGAGCACGTGATGTCGGAGTCCGTCGAGGCGCGCCTGGTCACGCTGCTGAACAACCCCGTCCGGGACCCGCACGGCAACCCGATCCCCGGCCTGGAGGAGCTCGGCGTCACCGCGACCGGAGCCGAATGGGAGTCGCTGCCGTCGATGGCGGAGGCGGCCGGACCCAGGGACGTACCCGTTGTCGTCCGTCGAATTAGCGAACAAGTGCAAAGCGATCCCGCTGTGATGCTTAAACTCAAGCAAGTTGGGATACAACCCGGACGCGAGGTCACGCTCGCGGCGAGCGACTACGGTGTGCGGGTGATAGGTGACGATGCGACGGGCAACGCTCTTGCGGACCTTCCGCGGGAGGTCGCTGCCCACGTCTTCGTCTCCGCGCGCTGACCGGCGCGCACTCGCTCGGTTGGATCCCACGGGGAAATCCCTCCACTCCCCGGCCGAGACTGCAGCAGGAGCAACCGTGGTTCGCTTTGCGCACACCCGTTACCGAGGGGCGGTCACCGGATGAAGCGGTGGGGGGATCTTCCGCAGGACGCCGCCGACCACCTTTCGGCGGGAGCCGTCCTCGACCAGGCGGAGATGGCGGTGGTGGTCACCGACCGCTTCAGCAATCTCCTCTACTGGAACCCGTTCGCCGAGAAGCTCTTCGGCCATTCCGGCCCGCCGGGCTCCCCCGAGCCGCGGGGGCTCACGCCGAGCCTCATGGAGGCCGACCACCCGCTCGCGGTCGAGGCCGCCAAGCAGGTGCTCAAGGGCGGCGTCTGGGAGGGCACCTTCGAGGTCAAGCGCGGCGACGGGACGATGATCTACGTCCGCGCGCAGGCCGTGCCCCTGCGCCACTCCTCCGGGGCGGTGACGGGCATCGTCATCACCGCCCGCGAGGCCATGCGGAGCAACGAGCGGGAGAAGGACCGCTTCGGCCTGCTGGAGCGGATCGGTGAGCGCCTCGCCGGCTCCCTCTACGTCGAGGAGACGCTCAAGCGCGTCGCCGAGATGCTCGTCCCGCAGTTCGCCGACCACTGCTTCATCGAGCTGATGGAGGGCGAGCGGCTGACCCGGAGGGTCTCCACCCACGTCCAGGGCTGGAACCCGCCGCCGGACACCTGGGCGCCGCTCGGCGCCGAGATCCGCTACCCCGCGGGCCACTACGCCGACACCGCGCTGCGCCGCCAGGAGACGGTCCTGGTCGAGGACTTCGCCCGGACCAGCTACCCGAGCCCGAGCGAGGGCAGCACCCGGCTGGCCGCGGAGGTCGGCCTGACGTCGGCCATCGTCGCCCCGCTGTGCGTGCGCGGCGAGACGCTCGGCCTGATGTACCTCGGGCTGTCCAACCTCACCGACCGGCGCAGCCCGCACTACGACACCTTCGACCGCGACTTCGTCGGGGCCATCGCCACCAGGGTCGCGCTGGCCGTGGACAACGCGCTGCTGTTCGAGGAGGAGCGGCACACCGCCGAGTCCTTCCAGAAATACCTCCTGCCCCGCGCCCTGCCCCAGCTCGACGGGCTGGAGATCGCGGTCCGCTACTACCCCGCCGCGCCGCTCGCCTCGCACGGCCAGGGCATCCAGACCCAGGTCGGCGGCGACTGGTACGACGTGATCCCGCTCTCGGCGGGCCGGGTCGGCATCGTCATCGGTGACGTGGAGGGCCGGGGCGCCAAGGCCGCCGCCGTCATGGGGCAGCTCCGGGCCGCGCTGCGCGCCTTCGCCCAGGACGACAAGCCGCCCGCGGAGATCCTCGCCCGCCTGGACGAGTGGACCCGCATCATCGCCACCCCCGAGCAGGACGACAGCGGCGAGGACATCAGCGTCCCGCCCATCGTCACCTGTCAGTACCTCGTGTACGACGCGTGGTCGCGCGAGCTGTCCTTCGCCAACGCCGGGCACGCCCCGCCGCTGCTGCTCGCCGACGGCACCTGCGTCGAGCTCGACATCAAGGAGGTCGGCCAGCCGCTCGGCGTCCGCGCCAAGGGCGTGCACGCCGACCTGGTCTACAAGGAGGAGACGCGGACGCTGCCGCCGGGGGCCTCGCTGCTGCTCTACACCGACGGCCTGGTGGACCGCCGCCCGCTGCGCGACTCCGGCAGCCACCCGCTCAGCGACGAGGAGAACCTCGCGCTGCTCTGCGACAAGCTCGTCGAGTGCTCCGGCGGCTCGGTGGAGCGCATCGCCGACGCCGCGACGGTCGCGGTGCCCGGTGAGATCGACGACGACATGGCCATCCTGGTGGTCAGGTCCTCCGCCGCCGACCTGGAGGTCGAGGAGCGCACCTTCGCGGCCCAGCCGATCATGGTCAGCGAGGCCCGCCGGATGGCGGCGGAGGCCTTCACCGGGTGGAACGTCCCGGAGGAGCGGGCCGAGCTCGCCTGCCTGCTCGTCTCCGAGGTGGTCACCAACGTCGTGCTGCACGCGGCCAACTCCGGCGTCCCCCGCCGGGACCTGGTGATGGACGGCGGCGCGCTGGACTTCGACGAGTCCTGGGACCTGCCCGGCTTCGAAGACGAGGACGAAGGCGAGGCCGCCGCGGAGAAGGAGTTCACGCTCCGGATCCGGCGGGGCCGGGAGTCCGTCTGGGTCGAGGTCTTCGACCAGGACCTGCGGCTTCCCCGCATCCGCAGCGCCGGGGAGAACGACGAGGGCGGCCGCGGTCTCTACCTCGTCGACCAGCTCGCCAGGCGCTGGGGCTCCCGTCCCACGCAGGAGGGCAAGGCCGTCTGGTTCGAGATCCCCACCCGGTCGCGCTAGCCCGGGCGGTTCCCACCCGGTCGCGCCGGTCCGGCGGCGACGGGGGCATCCGCCCGCGCGCCTCGGTCGTGGCGGTGCCGCGGGCGGTCCCCGGACGCCGGCACAGGCGGTGGCCGGAGAGCGGGCGGCGGATGCACCGTCCGCCCCCGGCCGGGACGCGCCCGCGGGTCAGCGGTAGACGAGCCGCACGCCCGCGGTGAGCAGGTACGGCGCGCCGTCGGCGGGGCTGAAGGACAGCGTGTACGCCCCCGGATCGGGCCTGCCGTCACCGTCGGCGTCCGGTGCCGCGGGCAGCTTGACGACGGCCGAGGTGTCGCTCAGCACGGCGATGCCCGCCGGGAGCCCCGAGAGCTCGGCCGACGTGGCGACCAGCGGCAGCGCCGAGACCGCGGCACCGTCGAGCCTCCATCCGGTGGAACCGCGGAACCCGGTGCCCCACACGGTGCCGGTCACGCCTCCGGAGAGCCGTACGGCGGTCGGCGACAGCAGGGTCACGCTCGCCGCGTACCGGCCGGGCGCCGGTACGGGCACCGCGGCCACCCCTCCGCGTGCCAGCACGAGCGACGGTCGCGCCCCGGGTCGGCCGGGCGGTGCCGTGACGCGCAGCGTCGTGTCGTCCACCCACGTCACCGGGACCGATCTGCCGTCGACGGTCACGGTGATCCGGGCGTCGCGGAACGCCTCCGCGGTGGCGCCGAAGCCCGTCCCGGTGATCGTCAGCGGGTCGCCTCCGGCGGCGCGCAGCATCTGCGCGGAGCCGACCTGCGGCGCCGGCAGGCAGCCGAGGTAGGGCGTCGCCGTGTCCCGGACCGTGTTCCCGCTGTAGGACGGCGCCGTCGGCGGCACGTCGCAGCGCAGCCCCCAGGTGCCGTACTGCATCGAGTTGCCCTGCACCGCCAGCCGGGTCACCGCGCTGTGCACGCGAATGAGGGAGGACGGGCCGATCCGGGACGCGGCACCGTTGGCGACCGTGTTCCCGGTCAGGGTCACGTCCTCCAGCGGAACGCCGTTCCCGTTGACGTCGATGCCCGCGTAGTGGCTCCCGACTCCGCTCAGCCTGTTGCCGTGCACCTTCACCCGGGAGGCGTAGACCGAGACGCCGGCGTACATGTCCGTGGTGTCGATGCCCGCGGGCCGCAACACGTAGGGGTTGGTGCCGAGGAACGGGTTGTCGACGGTGTTGTACGTCACCGCGGCCCCGGGGGACTGGATCTTCACGGCCCGCTTCGCGCAGCCCGTGAAGCTGTTCCCGGTGACCACCAGGTTCGCGTCCGGTTCGACGGCGGCGCCGTTGCCCTGGAGGACGACGCAGTCGCCGTCGTCCTTCGGACCGACGTTGCGGAACGCCGAGGCGCGGATCGTCACGTTGCGCGGGATCGTCTGACCGGGCGCGGAGGAGACGAGCACACCCCGCGCGACCGGGTACGGCCAGGCGCCGGGCGGCGGCGGCGGGACGGGCGGGGAGACGGCGTCCAGGCTGCCGGAGGCGTCGTCCACGCGGTACTCGTCGTGGTAGACGACCCTGCGGGTGGTGTCGGACGCCCGGCCGTCGGACCAGTCCCACTTGTAGACGCCCATCTTGAAGTAGTTGCCGACGACGTCGTTGGTCGTGTTCGGCCCGGTCGTCCGGTACACCAGCCGCCGGTTCTTGTAGATCTCCAGCAGCGGCCTGTGCTCCGGCAGCCATCCCCACCGAACATGGAACGCCCAGTCGGTCCAGCGCCCCTTGTCGGCCTCGTAGGAGCCGAGGGAACGGGTCTCGCGCTGCCCGGCGGCCTCCATGCTCGCGTTGCTGGACCACGTCCGGTGGTCCCACAGGCGCCGGATCTCCCAGGTGCCGTTGACGGTGTACAGCGCCAGGGGCGGAGAGATCCGCTCGTTCCTCTCCCACTCGTCCGGGCTGCTGTGCCACTGGGCGAGGACCTCGGCCGACCGGTCGGCGGCGTAGTCCTCGTCGCCACCCCTGGGCAGCAGGATGCTGAAGCCGTACCAGTGCTCCTCGCGCGGCCGCTCGGGGTCCAGGAGCACCTCAGAGCGGTTGCCTCCGTACACCGGGCGGTCCTCGCGGCGCAGCTCGCTGCGGAGCGCCTTGTCCCCCGCGCGGACCGGCGAGGGCGAGGTCACCGCCTGCCAAGCCCACGGCGACGGCCGCGGCGTCTCCTGCAGGTAATAGTCGTTGGCGTTGTGCCGCCGCCACCCGAAGGTCGGGTTGGCGCCTTCGAAGGCCCCGGTGAACTGCACGTTCGGGCTGGCGGTGGCACCGGCGCGCACCCCGTCGACGGTGACCCGGTCCAGCAGCACGCCGTCGGTGTTCCCGGAGACGTGGATCGCGGCCGGTGACTGCGTGGCGTTCACCGCGTACCCCGTCGCGCCCGGCTCGCGGGGTGGGGCGATGGAGCGGACCGTGATGTCGGTCAGCCTGACGCCGGTCGCGCCCACCGCCACGGTGACGCCGCGGACCACCTTGTCGTCGCCGTCGACGGTGAGGCCGCTGACGGTGGCCCCGCCCCCCACCGCGACCAGGTTGAACCCGTGGTCGACCGGTCGCAGGACGGTGCCGGGACCGGCGCCCGCCAGGGTCACCCCGGCCCCCACTCCCAGCCGGTCCGGCCGCACGTCGTAGACGCCGTAGGACACCCGCACCGTGCCGCCCCGCGCCGCCGCGGCCGCGCCGAGGGCGGCGCTGAAGGCCGCGGTGTCGTCGATCCCGTCGCCCGGCCGCGCTCCGTACGCCGCCACGTCGAAGATCCCCGCAGCCGTGGCCGGGACCGCGGGCGCGACGAGGGCCAGCGCCACCGGGACCGCCACCAGAGCTCGTCTTCTGTACACGGGGGCCCTCTTCGGGCGGCCCGTTCGCTCTTCCATACCGGCTTCCTCCTTGAGCCGTCGGTCGGCTCCTCCCTGAGCCGTCGATCGCCCATCGGCGCGGACGGAGGGCGGCTGAGGAGTTCGGCGGCGGCTCTGGGCTCGGCCGCCGATCGGTGCTTGAGTGGTCTGCATGGAGCTGGCCTTCGAACGGCGCGGGGCCGGAGCGCCCCTGATCCTGCTGCACGGCATCGGGCACCACTGGCAGGGTTGGCTGCCCGTGCTCGACCGTCTCGCCGCCGAGCGGGACGTGATCGCCGTCGACTTCCCGGGCTTCGGCGTCTCGCCGCCGCTGCCGCCCGGCACGCCGTACACCGCGGAGACGCTCGCGGACGCGGTCGAGTCCTTCTGCGGGATGCTCGGCGTCCGCGAGCCGCACGTGGCGGGCAACTCGCTCGGCGGCTACGTCGCGCTGGAGCTCGCCTCCCGGGGGGTCGTCCGCACGGCCGCGGCGCTGTCCCCGGCGGGGTTCTGGAGCCGGAGCGAGCTGCTGTACCTCCAGACGGTGCTCCGCGCGACCAGGGCGGCGGCGCTGGCCCTCCCGCCGGAGCGGGCCGAGGCGACGGCGCGGAACCCGGTCACGAGGGCGCTGTCGACGGGCGTGATGGTGGCGCACCCGGGCAGGCTCTCCGAGGAGGCGGTGCTCGCCGCGGGGGAGGCCCTGCGGGGCGCCAGGGGGTTCGACGAGATGCTTGCCTCGTTCGCGTGGCTGATGCCCCCGGCGCCGCCAAAAGTGCCGGTCACGATCGCCTGGGGCGAGCACGACCGGCTGCTCCTCCGGCGGCAGGCCGTACGGGCGGCGCGCTGGTCCGGGCAGCGGGTGAAGCTGCTGCGGGGCTGCGGTCACCTGCCGATGAGCGACGACCCCGAGCTGGTCGCCCGGGTGCTGCTGGAGGCGTCCGCCGGTTAGCGCGGCCGGACCGGGAACGCGTCGGCGTGTGGTCCGTCCCCGGTGACGTCCGGCGCGGTGCGGCGCACCGCGCGTCAGCGCATGGTCTGTCCCCAGACGGCGAGCATCACGACGGCGAACGCGATCATGACGCCCGCGTAGGCGAGAGGGCCGAGCCGCAGTGCCCGGCGCACCCGGTTCAGCCCCCAGGCGAACAGGAACGCCAGGAAGACCAGCAGGATCAGTCCGCTGTCCATCGTCACCGCCTCGGGGGAGCCTCGCTGACCAGTATGCGCCGTCCGTTCGCCGGATGCGGAGGTTCCGACCGCCGGATGCGGAGGTTCCGTGAGCGCCTCCCGGACATGGCAGGTGCGTACAGCGCGGCGGTTCGTGGCAGGGTGGCCGTCGTGAACAGAACGTCGAAGACAACGCGTGTCCTGCTGGTGGCGGCGTTCGCCGTGTGCCTCTCCGCCTGTGCGGGGGAGGGCGGCTCGGACCCGTCCGCCGCCCCCGCGGCGCCCTCCGCCTCGGAATCCGCGCCCTCCGCCTCGGCATCCGCCCCGGAGGCCGCCTCCCCCGACGGCTCCACCCCGGAGCCGTCGGGGGAGGCGACCGAAACGTCGCCCCCGTTCCACGCGACGTCCGCGCCTTCGGCGCCGCCGAGCCCTGAGGGGTCCGGTGGCAGAGGCCTCGACGAGGACGTGCTGGGCCAGGTCACCATGAAGGGGGCGGACTCCATCCTGGTCACAGGGGACGACTCCGGTGACCGCACCGCAGAGCTCGTGCCGTTCACCGAGGTACTCGACGTGCAGGGCGGCATCTGCGACGAAGGGCCGGTCCCGCACCGGTGCAGCGTGGACCAGCTGAAGAAGGCGCTCAAGGGAGATGTCTCGCTGTACGCCAAGGTGACGATCAAGGACGGACTGGTCGTGAAGATCGAGGAGCTCGTCAGGAACTGACGCGGCGGTCGCCGATCACGCCCGCACCGGGGTGCCCCGGGGTGCGGGCGTGATCGTTGTGCGGGCGTGATCGGCGGACGGCGTCCGTGGACAGAAGCCACCAGGGGCGATCGGCGGCGGACGGCGGTCTCAGGAGCGATCGGCGGCGGGCGGCGGTCAGAACCCGAAGGAGCGGCCGATGATCTCCTTCATGATCTCGGTGGTCCCGCCGTAGATCGTCTGGACCCGGCTGTCGATCCAGGCCTTGGCGACGGGATACTCCATCATGTAGCCGTAGCCGCCGTGCAGCTGGAGGCAGCGGTCGATGACCTTGGTCTGCAGCTCGGTGGTCCACCACTTGGCCTTGGCGGCGTCCACGACGGTGAGCCGCCCCGCGTTGAGGGCGAGGATGCACTTGTCCAGGTAGTGCCGGGCGATCTCGACCTCGGTGTCCAGCTCGGCCAGCACGAACCGGGTGTTCTGGAAGGTGCCGATGCTGCGCCCGAAGGCCTGGCGGTTCCTGCAGTAGTCGATGGTCGCCTTGAGCACGGTCTCGGCGGCGGCCACCGCCGCGACGGCGATCGACAGGCGCTCCTGCGGCAGGTTGCCCATGAGCTGGAAGAAGCCCTGGCCCTCCTGGTCGCCGAGCAGGTTGGCGGCGGGGACGCGGACGCCCTCGAAGGACAGCTCGGCGGTGTCCTGGGCGTGCATGCCGATCTTGTCCAGGTTGCGGCCCCGGGTGAAGCCCTCCATGCCGCGCTCCACGACCAGCAGCGAGATGCCCCGGGCGCCCGCGGCCGGGTCGGTCTTGGCGACGGTCACCACCAGATCGGAGTTGATGCCGTTGGTGATGAAGGTCTTGGAGCCGTTGAGGACGTAGTGGTCGCCCTCGCGAACGGCGGTGGTCCGCACGCCCTGCAGGTCGCTCCCGGCCCCCGGCTCGGTCATCGCGACGGCGGTGATCAGCTCGCCGCTCGCGAACCCGGGCAGCCAGCGGGCCTTCTGCTCGTCGTTCGTCAGGTCGACGAAGTACGGGGCCATGACGTCGTTGTGGAGGGAGAAGCCGAGGCCGGACGCGCCGACCCTGATGATCTCCTCGACGATCACCGCGTTGTAGCGGAAGTCCTTGATCCCCGCCCCGCCGAACTCCTCCGGCACCCCGAAGCCGAACATCCCGACCTCGCCGGCCTTCTTCCACACCTCGCGGGGGACGATGCCGTCCTTCTCCCACCGGTCGTGGTGCGGCACGACCTCCCGGGCCAGGAACTCGCGCACGGTCTCCCGGAAGAGATCGTGCTCCTCCTCGAAGAGGTCTCGCTGCATGGACTGCCTCCTTAGGGTCTCCGCGTAACAGAATACGATTCTGTTACCAGGAGGTACAGGTGGTCGGGGGTGCCGGGTTCCCCGCTTGGAACGTTCGCGAGATCACAACTGCGCCACAGTGCCCTGGGAGTCCCGCCGAACCCCCTGCGGGGTGCTGCCGCATACCAGTACGATCCGGACCGGTTGTGATGAAATGACCATTTCTGTGTCCAGGTTTTACGAGCGGAGTGACCAGTGGCGCGGTGGACGACAGGGCTCCGTACGGCGGTTGCGGTCCCGATGCTGGGATTGCTGAGCGGCGCGCTGGTCGTGCTGTCGTCCGGTACGGCCGCGGCCAACAACGCCGAGCTTGTGGTCGACTACACGTGCACCGGGGGCCTCACACAGAGCGGCCCGGTAAGCCTGCGGACCAAGGTGTCGATTCCCACGACACTCTCGGTCGGCGAGCCTCTCAGCATCGGCTGGGCCCTCGGCTACCGGAACCAGTTCCCGGCCAGGTTCGGCTCACCGGCCTACTTCGCCCCGGGCGGCAAGGTCTCGGTCACCGGAAACGTGCAGCTCTCCGGCGGTTGGCAGGGCGTCCTCCAGCCGAAAGGAAGCGTGGAGCAGCCGAACCAGCTCCAACCAGGCACCATTCTGAGGCTTCCCGAGGGGATCTCCGATGCCGCTCACACCACCCAGGCGGCGAAGGTCAAGGTGACGCCCCAGAGGCTGGTCGTGGACTTCACCCCGCCCGCTGGTGAGGCCATGGTCAACGACGACCATCCGGATGTGAAGTACGACGGCGACTGGGCGAGCCTCGACGACCAGCCGGAGAACAACAACGACCACCACCACGACGTCCACCGCACCACGGCGGCGGGGGCGAAGGCCACCTTCACCTTCACCGGGACCGGGATCGAGTACGTCGCCCGGCGTGACAGTGACGCCGGGCGGGTCGGATTCAAGATCAACGGCCAGGACGCCACGCCCGCCTATGTGGACGCCTCGAAGCTGCCCAACGGCACGCCTTCGAACGACGACGACAGGGGCGGGCTGACGCTCTGGAGGTTCCGCGGTCTCGCCTACGGCCAGCACACCATCGAGGTCACGAACCTGGACGAGGGCAAGGAGGCGACCCTCGACGCCTTCCGGGTGATCACGAGAGAGCTGGTGAACCCGCCGGACGAGTACAGGACCGTCTGCACGCTCGACAGCGCGCCGGTGTCGGTGGACGTCACCATCGGAGGCGCGGGCGGATCGCCCTCGCCCGACCCGACGGGCACCGTCACGTCCACTCCGACGACGTCCGTCACTCCGACGACGTCCGTCACTCCGACGACCTCAGTGACGCCGACGATCTCCGTCACGCCCACGGTGACCTTCCCGCCCGTGACGCCCTCGTGCACGCCTTGGGCTCCACCCTCCCAGACGCCGACGCCGACTCTTTCGCACACGCCTAAGCCGACGCCGACTCTTTCGCGCACGCCTACGCCCATTCCGGTATGCCCCACGACTCCGTCACCCCAGGGGCAGACCAGCAAGTCCGCCTCGCCCACCGCGACCAAGACCGTCACGACCACGCCCAAGCCGACCGTCACCGCCACCGTGACCGTCACGCCCACGCGGGCGACGCCCACCACCCCCCAGGTCGTGGTGACGCCCCAGGGCGGCGCGGACACGGGCGGAGGGCCCGGTGAGCGTTCCGGGCTGGGCCTCGTCGGAGCCGGGTCGGCCATGGTCCTCGGCGGCATGCTGGGCGGCGTGGCACTCGTCCGGCGCCGTGCGGGGCACGCGCGGAGCGGGGAGTAGGCATGAACGCCGGAATGTACCCGGAGCCGCCGCAGGAGGGGTCCGGGCCTCTTCCGAATGACGGCTCCGGCTACCCGGGTGACAGCTCCGCCCATCCGAGGGGCGCACCCGCGCCCGGCGGGGGCCGGAAGTGGCTGCTGCCTGCTCTCCTGGTCGCCGGGTCGCTGGCTGGGGTGGGAGTGGTCATGGCCGGGCTGCTCACCTACCTGGCCCCGCTCTCCGAGGAGGAGATGTACGGGCCTCCGGTGCCCCAGGCGGCGGCGCAGAACCAGCCGCCGCCCGTCCAGCCGCAGGACCAGGGCGCGGCCGGGGCGCCCGCGGAGGTGGGTCCGGGCGGACTGGAGGTCCCGCTGACGGCCGCCGCGCCCACGGCCGCGCCGCCGCTGCCCGTCGTGATGCCGCCCGAGCCGCTCAGGAGCGAGGGGGTGACCCCGCGCAGGATCGCCATCCCGAAGATCGGCGTGCTGTCGTCGCTGATGACGCTCGGGGTCGACAAGAAGCAGCGGGTCCAGACCCCTCCGCTGAACAGGCTCCACCTGGCGGGCTGGTACAGGCACGGTCCCGTCCCCGGGCAGCAGGGACCCTCGGTCGTCCTCGGCCACGTCAACGGCAACGGCAAGGCCGGGGTCTTCGTCCGCCTCAAGGAGCTCAGGCGCGGAGACAAGATCAAGGTGTCGCGTTCGGACGGGGCCGTGGCCGAGTTCACCGTCGACGGGGTCGAGCAGGTCAGCAAGCAGGCGTTCCCGTCGAAGCGGGTCTACGGCAACACCGGCGAGGCCACCCTCCGCCTGATCACCTGCGGCGGCGTCCTCAACCAGAGGACCGGCCACTACACCGACAACATCATCGTCTACGCGACCCTCTCCGCCACGGGCAAGGCGTCCTCACGCTGACCCGGGCGTTCACCCCGTGACGAGACGCTGCACGTCTCACGCCAGGCCGGCCCTGCTTCGGAAAGCGCCTCAGGGCCTTGCCGCTCTGGGCACGTGCCGGTTCCTGGTGAGGAGTCAGCCGTACAGCGTGGCCAGGTCCACCAGGAGGATTCGGGGGTCCGCGGCGGCGGCGCGGAGGTCGGCGTCGAACTCGGCGCCGCCGTAGCAGGCCAGGATGGTGGCGGAGGTGTCGTAGCCCTTGACGCTCAGCAGGTCGCGTGCCCGCCGGAGGCGGTCGAGATGGCGCATCCCCATCGGCTTGTCCCACTTGGCCTCGCCGAGGGAGAGGATCCGGCGTCTCTCTCCGGGCAGCGCCGAGGACAGCACCGCGACGTCGACCTGGATCTGCGTGCGGTTGACCGGGTCGGCGACCACCCCTTCGGCGACCTCCCCGGGCAGTTCGCCGAAGACCTCGGGGCCGGCGTCCATCGCCCACTCACGACACAGCCACTCGAAGTGCGGCCCCACGACCTGTGCCAGGAAGGTGGCCTGGGAGTTGCCCCAGGCGGCGACGCGGTTCCCCCGCTCCAGCCGGGTCCACTCCCTGCGCATCACCGCCTCGTAGAAGGCGATCAGCGGCTCGGCTATGCGGAAGCTGGAGCGTCTTCCGTGGAACGGATCCGACTGGCGCGTGATCAGTCCGGCGTCCTCCAGCACGTTGAGCGGGTGCAGGATCTCGGTGGCCTTCCGGCCGATGTGACCGGCGATGCCGCCTCTGGTCGTGTTGCCCGCGGCTATGGCGCCCAGGACGGAGTTGTAGAGCGCCGGCTCCCTGATGTCGGTCTCCTCTGCCAGGAGGTAGCGTGCCTCCCGGAACAGGGGCACGCTCGGATTGAGCACGGTCCGGATGATCCAGTCGTCGAAGTCGGCCAGGCCCGCGGGGACGTCCTCACGGACGAACGCGTGCCGGTATGCGGGCGTGCCGCCCACCACGGCGTGGACCAGGACGGCGAGTCGCGGATCGTCGATGCCCCAGAATCGCGCTGCCGTACGGTAGTCGAAGGGCCTGACCACCAGCTCCAGCGCGGCTCTGCCGCGGAGCGGAGCGTTTCCCGCGAGCAGTTTTCCCATCACGGACATGGCTGAGCCGCACAGGAGCAGCCGGGTCTCGCTGCCCTGATGAGCCCAGCCGCGCGGGTCGAGAGCTCGCTGCACCAGCGAAGGGATCGGTCCGTGGGCTCTGATGAGGTAGGGGAACTCGTCGATGACGACGAGTCCCCGGGGCACGGTCTCGTAGAGTGCGCGGAGCGCGTCGTCCCAACTCCCCAGTGCGTACGGCGCGCGTCCGCCGGAGTGGTCGGCCAGTGCCGCTCCGAACTCGCGCAGGGAGTCCGACGAGGTCGCCTCCTGCGCGGTGAAGTAGAAGCCCCCCGTCGCCTCGGCCAGGGCCTCCAGGAGATAGGTCTTCCCCTGGCGTCGTCTGCCGCTGATCACGCCGAGCCGGACATGCGGACTCGTCGACTCCGCGAAGGCGGCCAACTCCGCCCACTCGCCGTCACGGTTGAAGACCCGATCAGGCTTCCGGATCATGCTTGTTCTCCTGATATGTAAGTGTAATTATAACTAGTGTACTAGTAACTACTGCGGTTGTGTTTGGTTACAGAGAAGGCGTCCGTTTTCCGGCTTGAGGGTCGTCCGGACAAGAGGGCATAGGTCTGGGGCGGTAGGGAATTTGTGCCCGTTTTGCCGAGATGTTCCCAGTCGCTGTCCGGTCTCCATAAGATCTGTGACAAGACTTGACCATCGGTGGGAATGCCGAGCAGCCACCCCCTCCCACCGCGCAACCGCACCCAACCGGGAGAGACCGTGCTGAAGTCCAAGACGCGCAGGCGCGTCGTGGCCAAGACGGCCGCCATCTGCGCAGCGGGCGCAGGTGTCCTCTTCGGAGCGGTCCCGGCGATCGCGTCGATGACGGCGGCCCCCAAGGCGGTCACCTACAACTGCGAGTCGCAGGTCGCGGGCGCCGCCCCCAGCCCCTACAAGTTCCAGATGGACCTGACCGGCCCGCTGGCGCCGACGCCGAACTCCACGGTCGTGGCCACCTGGAAGATCGGCCAGCCCTCCCCTCCGGGACCGAGCCTGCTCGCCCCTTCGGCCATCGCCGCCACCGAGCGCCTCGTGGTCGAGGCGGAGGCACTGGTCACGGGCTCGCCGCTGCCCACGCAGACCTCGACCGCCTTCGCCACGGTCTCGGCCGCCCCCGGCGCGGTGGCCCAGGGCAACCCGCTGACGGCCCCTCCCGTGCTCATCACAGTGGTGCCGACCGCCACCGGCGTCATCGGCATCCAGCCCAGCTCCTTCATCCTGGCGGTGGGCCCGGCCAGCGGCACCGGCACCCTCGGCGACCTGTACGACTGCACACCCGCGTCCCCGGCCGAGGTCACCGCCGCCGGTCTGCTGATCACGGTGCAGCCGTCGGGCGCCGGCACGGGCACGGGGACCGGCACTCCGACGCCGACCGCCACCCCCACCACCACGACCCCGAAGCCGACGATCACCGTCACCGCCACCATCACGCCGGAGGCCACGGAGAGCACCAAGACCATCAAGAGCCCCAAGACACGGCAGATCGAGGAGACGCCCGAGGGCGCGGCGTCCACGGGCGGCGGCGGCGAGGCCGGTCCGGACGCCCGCATGATCATGCTGAGCGGCGCGCTGCTGGTCGCGGCGGCCGGAGCCGGCGGGCTGGTGCTGCGGCGCCGTACCGCGCAGCGGGGCTGACCGGGGTGGCCGGATGACCACGCCCACTCCGGACGGCCGGCGGCCGGGGCCCGTCCCGCCCGGTGGGGGACCGCGACGGCCCGCGCAGCCGTACGGGCACCCCCGGCCGGGTCACGTCCCGCCCGGGTACGGCCGGACGGGCCACCCGCCGTCCGGGTACGGCCAGGCGGGGCACCTTCCGCCCGGGTACGTCGAGCCGGGCCTCCCGCCCGGGTACGGCGAGCCGTACGTCGACCCCGCCGGAGGCCGGGTGCTGCGGTCGGTGCTGATCCTCGCCGGGATCGCCGGGGTGGTCACGGTGCTCGTGGGGATGATCCTCATGGTCTCCGCACCCGAGCAGTACGGCCTCGCCGACCAGCGGACCACCCTGCCGCCGCGGGTGCAGCCGAGCGCGGCCGGGGCGGAGCAGTACTTCCAGGCGGCTCCGACGGCGCCGCCGCCGCAGCCGAGCCTGCCGGCGGCCCCGCCGCTGCAGCCCTCGACCCCGGTCCGCCTGGTCATCCCGAAGCTCGGCGTCAACGCGCCGATCAAGTCCGTCGGGCTCGACCGGCGGGGGGCGATCGAGGTGCCGCCGGTGGGCGACCCCAACCTCGTCGGCTGGTACCGTTCGGGCCCCACGGCCGGGGAGGCGGGCCCGTCGATCATGCTGGGGCACAAGGACACCCGGAGGGGGAGCGCGGTGTTCAGCCGCCTCCACGAGATCCGCAACGGCGACGTCATCGAGGTGCACCGTCAGGACGGCCTGATCGCGGTGTTCACCGTGGGCGGGCTGGAGCAGGCGGAGAAGTCGGTCTTCCCGACGCAGCGGGTGTACGGCGAGTCGGCCGTGCCGCAGCTCCACCTGATCACCTGCGGCGGGACCTACAACCACGCGACGGGCCACTACACCGACAACGTGATCGCCTACGCGACGATGACGGGCACCCGCCGGACATGAGCGCGGACACCAGCCCCGGGCCCGGGAGAACCGGAGCGGAGGAGACGGAACCGGCCGCCGGATTCGTGGGGCGTGCCGACGGGTTCCTGCGACGGCGGGCGCACCCGCTGGCGCTGGGCGCGACGGTGCTGCTGGCCGCCTGCGCCTACGCCGTGCTCGGGCTGGTCAAGCTGGCCACCTTCCGGGCGAGCATCTTCGACCTGGTCATCTTCGACCAGGCCGTGCGCGGATACGCGGGCTTCGGTCCTCCGGCGGCGCCCGCGGTGGGCGTGAACTACGGCCTGGGCATGGACTTCCTCCAGCTCGCCGATCACTTCTCGCCGATCCTCGCCGTGCTGGCCCCGCTGTACTGGATCCACGACGGGCCGCAGACCCTGATCGTCGCCCAGGCCGTACTGCTCGCACTGGCCGCGGTCCCGGTCTGGCACTACGCCGCGCGCCGCCTCGGCCCGGTCCCCGCCCACCTGGTCGCCGTGGCCTACGCGGTGTCGTGGCCGGTCGCGCAGACCGCCGGGTTCGACTTCCACGAGGTGGCGTTCGTCCCGCTGCTGAGCGCGATCATGATCGAGCGCTTCGACGCGGGCCGCCGGGGTGTGGCGGTCCTGGCCGCGCTGGGCCTGCTGCTGGTCAAGGAGGACATGGGCCTGCTCGTCGCGGGTTTCGGCGTCTACCTGCTCGTCACGCGGCGCAGGCTGGAGGGGACCGCGTTCGTCCTGCTCGCGCTCGCGGCGCTGGTGACGATCCGCGGTGTCCTGATGCCGCTGGCGGGAGCGGGCGAGACGGGCTTCCACTGGGCCTACGGCCGGTGGGGGGCGACCGTGGGCGAGGCCGCGGCCGGGCTCGCACGCGACCCGCTGGGGGCGCTGTGGCAGTTCGTCAGCCCGGAGATCAAGGTCGACACGCTGGCCTTCCTCTTCTGGCCGGTGCTGCTGACCGCGCTGTTCTCACCGCTCACCCTGATGGCGCTCCCGATGATCGCCGAGCGCTTCCTGGGCGACCGGCCGCAGTGGTGGGGACCGGACCACCACTACAACGCCTTCATCGTGGCGACCCTGCTGTGCGCGGGGGTGGACGGCGTGGACCGGCTGGGGCGGCGCCTGCGGAACCGGCGCGCGGAGCGGGGACCGGACACGGTGGGGAGTCCGGACCGGACGGAGAGCGCGGGCGCGGGCGCAGGCCGGGACGCGGGCCCCGGGGGCGCAGGCCGGGACACGCGGCGTGAGGCGGGGCGTTACTGGGCGGTCGGCGTCTGTGTGATCGCCATCACGCTGATCCCGCGCTTCGCGCTCGGCAACCTGGTCGAGTGGTCCTTCTACGAGGGCGACCCGCACGTCGCGGCGGCCCGGGAGGCGGTGGCCGCGGTGCCGGACGGGGTGGTCGTCGAGGCGGTCAACCACGTCGGACCCGCGCTCACCTCGCGGACGACCGTGCTGCTCTGGGGGCCCGTGGCCCGGGACGCGCCGTGGATCGTGGCCGACGTGGACCGCTGGTCCTTCCCGTTCGGCGCCCACGAGCTCCAGCGGCAGCGGGTCGACGAGGCCCTGCGCAGCGGTTACCGCCCGGTCTTCGAGAGGGATGGCTACATCGTGCTGAATCGGCCCTCCTGAACCGCGGGCCGTGCGGTTGAAAGTTTCAGCCGGCTCCGGCGGACGGCGAGGGGGGCTTCCGCGGCGCCGGGGACGCTGACCTGACACGTTCCCCGCCCGGTGCGCGGTGGCGGGATGACCGGCATTCGCCCTGGTTGACGCGCTGCACCGCACGTCCTACCTTCTAGGTTCCGGGAAAGCGTATTCCTCAGGGATCCCGGAACCCCGCGAACGGCCGTGCGGATCGGGTCCCGCGATCCCTCCGGCGGCCGTACCGGGTGCCGGCGCGGCTCGGACGCGGTGGTCGGCGAACCTCCTCAACCTGTTCCTCGAGGGTTCGGATCGGAGCTGGAAATGAAACGTTTTAAACAGTCGGTGCCCCGGCCGCGCCGGGGAGCGGCGGCGGTGGCGGCCGTCCTGGCGGCGGGCTCGGTGCTCGGCGGCTGGAACGCGGCGGCGCAGGCCGCCGCGGGCTGCCGGGTGGAGTACGCGGTGTCCGGCCAGTGGCAGGGCGGGTTCACCGGCGACGTCAGGATCACCAACCTGGGCGACCCGGTCGACGGCTGGACGCTCACCTGGGCCTTCGGCGCGGGGCAGCGGATCACCCAGGCGTGGAACGCGACGGCGGCGCAGGACGGCGCCAAGGTGAGCGTCCGGGACGCGGGGTACAACGCGGCCGTCGCCACCGGCGCCACGGTCGCCTTCGGCTTCAACGGGACGTGGGACGGCTCCGCCAACCCCGTTCCGGCCGCGTTCGAACTCAACGGCACCGCCTGCACCGGCACCGCCACGCCCACGGCGACCCCGACGGCGACCCCGACGGCCACGCCCACGGTCACCCCGACGGCGACTCCGACGGCCACGCCCACGGTCACCCCGACCGCGATCCCCGCGGGCGCGAAGCAGGCCGAGGACCTGGACCGCGGTGTGATCAGCGTGCGCTCCGGCGGCGCCAACCTGGTGTCCTGGCGGCTGCTGGGCACCGAGGCCGCCACGACCGGCTTCAACCTCTACCGCAACGGCACCAAGGTCAACTCCGCGCCCATCACCGGCTCCACCAACCACCTGGACTCCGGAGCCCCGGTCGACGCCTCCTACACCGTGCGGGCCGTGGTGAACGGCACCGAGCAGGCCGCCTCGCCGGCGTCGTTGCGCCTGGCGAACGGTTACCTGGACGTGCCGATCTCCCCGCCGGCCGGCGGCACCACCCCCGACGGCGTCGCGTACACCTACGCGGCCAACGACGCCTCGGTCGGCGACCTGGACGGCGACGGGCAGTACGAGATCGTCCTGAAGTGGGACCCGTCCAACGCCAAGGACAACTCCCAGTCCGGCTACACCGGCAACGTCCACCTCGACGCCTACCGGCTGGACGGCACCCGGCTCTGGCGCGTCGACCTGGGCCGCAACATCCGCGCGGGCGCGCACTACACCCAGTTCCAGGTCTACGACTACGACGGCGACGGCCGCGCCGAGGTGGCCGCCAAGACCGCCGACGGCACCCGCGACGGCCGGGGCGCGGTCATCGGCTCGGCCTCGGCCGACCACCGCAACTCTTCCGGCTACGTGCTGTCCGGGCCCGAGTACCTGACCATGTTCAACGGGCAGAGCGGCGCGGCGATGTCCACGGTGAACTACGATCCGCCGCGCGGGACCGTCTCCTCCTGGGGCGACTCCTACGGCAACCGGGTGGACCGCTTCCTGGCCGGCACCGCCTATCTCGACGGGCAGCGCCCGTCCCTGATCATGTCGCGCGGCTACTACACCCGGACGGTGATCGCCGCCTGGGACTTCCGGGGCGGCGCCCTGACCAAGCGCTGGACGTTCGACTCCAACTCCAACACCGCCTACGCGGGGCAGGGCAACCACAGCCTGACGATCGCCGACGTGGACGCCGACGGCAGGCAGGAGATCGTCTTCGGCGCCATGGCCGTCGACGACAACGGCACCGGGCTGTGGAACACCCGCCACGGCCACGGCGACGCGGGGCATCTGGGCGATCTGAACCCCGCCCGGCCCGGCCTGGAGTACTTCAAGGTGAGCGAGGACAAGTCCAAGCCCGGCTCGTGGTTCGCCGACGCCCGCACCGGACAGGTGCTGTGGTCCACCGCCTCCGGCACCGACAACGGCCGCGGCGTCTCGGCCGACATCTGGGCCGGCAGCCCGGGGGCCGAATCGTGGTCGGCCGCCGACACCACGCTGCGCAGCACCGGCGGCGCCTCCCTGGGCCGCGAACCGTCCTCGATCAACTTCCTGGCCTGGTGGGACGGCGACCCGGTCCGCGAGCTGGTCGACCAGACCCGGATCGACAAGTACGGCACGAGCGGGGAGACCCGGCTGCTGACCGCCTCCGGGGTGCACTCCAACAACGGCACCAAGGCCACCCCCTCGCTGACGGCCGACCTGTTCGGCGACTGGCGGGAGGAGGTCGTCTGGCCCACCGCCGACAACCGGGCCCTGCGCATCTACAGCACCCCGCACCAGACCGACCGGCGCATCCACACCCTGATGCACGACCCGCAGTACCGCACCGCGATCGCCTGGCAGAACACCGCCTACAACCAGCCGCCGCACCCGGGCTTCTTCATCGGCGACGGCATGGCGGCTCCGCCCCGGCCCAACGTCTACGTGCGCTGAACCCGTGCGGACGCCGTACCGGGCCCGCCGTACCCGGTACGGCGTCCGCACGCGCCGGGCCCGGCGTGACAGCACGAGGGCCCGGCACCGCCGCGCGAGCCCGCACCGGGCTCCCGCCCCGGCTCGGGCGGGAGCCCTTCCCCGTTTTCGGGCCCGCCCCCCTGGAATCCTCGGGAGGGCGCGGGCGGAGGTTCTGAGGTAACCTCCTACTGACAGAATGATGCTCGGTTTCATCGGGACGGGACCCAGGAGGCACTGTGGCAGAGGCGTACATCGTGGGGGCGGTCCGTACCCCGGTCGGCAAGAAGAAGGGCGGGCTGTCCGCCGTCCACCCCACCGACCTGGCCGCGCACACCCTCAAGGCGCTGATCGACCGCACGGGCGTCGACCCGTCCGCGGTCGAGGACGTGATCATGGGCTGCGTGATGCAGTTCGGCCCGCAGAGCATGGACATCGCCCGTAACGCGTGGCTCTCGGCGGGCCTGCCGGAGAGCGTCCCCGGCGTCACCATCGACCGCCAGTGCGGCTCCTCCCAGCAGTCGATCCACTTCGCGGCCCAGGGCGTGCTCTCCGGCACCCAGGACCTCGTGGTCGCCGCCGGGGTGGAGTCGATGAGCATCGTCCCCATGGGGGCGAGCATCACCGCCGCGCTGGAGAAGGGCATGCCCTTCCCGTTCGGCGACGGCTGGGTCGAGCGGTACGGCAAGCAGGAGATCTCCCAGTTCCGCGGCGCGGAGCTGATGTGCGAGAAGTGGGACCTGTCGCGCGAGGAGCTGGAGCGGTACGCCTACGAGAGCCACCAGCGGGCGGCCAAGGCCGTCGCGAACGGCTACTTCAGGGACCAGATCGCCCCGGTCAACGGCGTCGAGGACGATGAGGGCCCCCGCCCCGACACCACCCTGGAGAAGATGGCGGGCCTGAAGACCCTGAAGGAGGGCGGCCGGATCACCGCGGCCACCTCCTCGCAGGTCTCCGACGGCTCCGGCGCGCTGCTGATCGCATCCGAGCAGGCGGTCCGCGACCACGGCCTGACCCCGCGCGCCCGCATCGTCACCCTGACGCTCGCCGGAGACGACCCGGTCTACATGCTGACCGCGCCCATCCCCGCCACGCGCAAGGCGCTGAAGCGGTCGGGCCTGTCCATCGACGACATCGACGTCACCGAGATCAACGAGGCGTTCGCCCCGGTCCCGCTGGCCTGGCTCAAGGAGATCGGGGCCGACCCGGCCAAGGTCAACCCGAACGGCGGCGCGATCGCCCTGGGCCACCCGCTCGGCGGCACCGGCGCGATCCTGATGACCAAGCTGCTCCACGAACTGGAGCGCACCGGCGGCCGGTACGGCCTGCAGACGATGTGCGAGGGCGGCGGCCAGGCCAACGTCACCATCGTCGAGCGCCTGTAGGGCGGACGCGCCCGCGCCGCGCGCCTTACGGCGCGGGCGGAGACGGAAGGCGGAAGGCGCCGCGGTCCCCTAGTGGGAGGGACCGCGGCGCCTTCCCTTCAGCGGCCGCCCTTGCCGGGGATCCGGCGCGGCTGCTGGGTCGGCCTCACCGGCAGGTGCGGTCTGGGCATCTGCCGGGGCACTGGCGGCATGGAGGGCAGGGTCCGCTCGGGGAGCGGAGTGCGGGTCCGGGTCTTTCCGGAACGCTTTGCGGCTGCGCGAATTCGCATATGGACTCTCCTTCGAAGACGGTGACGACGCGGCGCCGCGAAGGGCCGTGCCGGAAACTCAGCTGCCGCGTCAGGACTACGGGGCCAGAGGGCTGAGTGCGGGCGGATCAGCCGATGGCTGATCGATGCCGGCTTCTAGGAGAAAATCCACATGACGATGACGGTACGCGCCCGGATCGGGTCGGTGCAAGCCATTTAATTTCGGTTTGTTTCCATCGATTCCGGGCGCATGTCGCGGTGGCCGCCGGACCGGCACCGGCACCGGCACCGGCACCGGCACCGGCACCGGTTCCGGAACCGGCACCGGCGTCACGGGACGGCGGCGAGGCAGCCGGGATCAACGGGCCGGCGTCCTCCGCCGGCCGGGGGTCAGTACACCGGCCGGGCGGAGGGCGGCCGGGGGACAGTGCACCGGCCGGGCAGGGGACGGCCGAGGGTCAGTGGACCGGCCGGCGGAGGTTCTCGGCGGCCGAGGCGCCGGGTTCTGACGGGGAGATCCAGGGCCCGTCGACGGAGGCGTCCAGGATGCCCTCCTCCGCGAACGCGTAGCGGCCCCTCAACAGGTGCTTCGCCAGCCGTACGTCACCGGAGTCGGTGTTGTCCCAGAGGCGGTCGAAGAGCGCCTCGGCGCGCAGCCGCGCCTGGCGGCAGAAGGTGTCGGCCAGCTCCGCGGGGCGCCGGCCCAGCTCGGCCTCCTCCTCGCGGGCCCGCACGCAGACCGCGGTCATCGCGAACAGCTCGGCGCCGATGTCCACGATCCGGCCCAGGAACCCCTGCCGGTGCTCCAGCCCGCCCTGCCAGCGGGACATGCCGTAGAAGGTGGAGCGGGCGAGCCTGCGGCCGGTCCGCTCGACGTAGCGCAGGTGCGCCGCGAGGGGGCCGAACTCCGCGTAGGAGCCGGGCCGGTTCCCCGCACCCGCGACCAGGGTGGGCAGCCAGCGGGCGTAGAACCCGCCGGCGCGGGCGGCGGCGCGGGCCCGGTCGCGCGGCGCCGCGGCGGGGTCGACCAGCTCGCCCGCCACCGACAGGTGCGCGTCCACCGCCTCCCGGGCGATCAGCAGGTGCATGATCTCGGTGCTGCCTTCGAAGATCCTGTTGATCCGGACGTCCCGCAGGAGCTGCTCGGCCGGGACCCCGCGCTCGCCCCGGGCGGCCAGCGACTCCGCGGTCTCGTACCCCCGCCCGCCGCGCAGCTGGACCAGCTCGTCGGCGACCTTCCAGACCATCTCCGAGGCGTACAGCTTGGCGAGCGCGGCCTCGATCCTGATGTCGTTGCTCTCGTCGTCGGCCAGCCGGCAGGTCAGGTCCATCACCGCCTCCAGGGCGTAGGCCGTGCCGGCGATGAAGGCGAGCTTGCCCGCGACCGCCTCGTGCTCGCCGATCGGGCGCCCCCACTGGACGCGCTCGGCGGCCCACTCCCGGGCGATCTTCAGCGCCCACTTGGCGTTGCCCGCGCAGGCGGCGGGGAGCGAGAGCCGCCCCGTGTTCAGCGTGGTCAGGGCGATCTTCAGGCCCTGGCCCTCGCGTCCGATCAGGTTGGCGGCGGGGACGCGGACCCGGTGGAACCGGGTGACGCCGTTCTCGATGCCGCGCAGGCCCATGAAGGAGTTGCGCCGCTCGACGGTGATCCCGGGGCTGTCGGCCTCCACGACGAAGGCGGAGATCTTCGACCCGGTGCGGGCCATCACCACCAGCAGGTCGGCCACGACGCCGTTGGTGGTCCAGAGCTTCACGCCGTCGATCACGTAGTCGTCGCCGTCCCGGACCGCGGTGGTCGCCAGCCGCGCGGGGTCGGAGCCGACGTCGGGCTCGGTCAGCAGGAAGGCGGAGATCTCACCCTTGGCGCACCGGGGCAGGAAGGCGCGCTTCTGCTCCTCGCTGCCGAACAGCTTCAGCGGCTGCGGCACCCCGATCGACTGGTGCGCGGAGAGCAGCGTGCCCAGCGCCGGGCAGTACGAGCCGGTGAGCATCAGGGCGCGGCCGTAGTAGAGGTACGGCAGGCCCAGCCCGCCGTACTCCCGCTTGATGGTGATGCCGAAGGCGCCGAGTTCGGCCAGGCCCTTGACGACCTCGTCGGGCACCTGCGCGGTCCGCTCGATCAGCGCGGGGTCGACCTTGCCCTCCAGGAACCTGCGCAGGGCGTGCAGGAAGTCCTCGCCCCGGCGGACCTCCGCCTCCGGCAGCGCCGGGGCGGGATGGACGAGGTCGAGGCGGAAGTCGCCCAGGAACAGCTGCCTGCCGAAGCTGGGCCGGGTCCACTCCTTCTCGCGGGCCTGCTCGGCCACCGCACGTGCCTTGGCGTAATCGGTCGTCATCGTGACCTCCTCGGACGCGGATGCCTCCGACGCTACGCCGGGGCGGCAGGCCCGAGAAGACACCGGCGGCCGGGGCGGCGTCCAGCGGGCGGCCCGGCGGCCGCGCTACTGCGGTACGCGGGCCACACAGAAGACGGTCTGCCCGAAGGGAGGCCGGACGAACCGCTCGATGAAGCGGGTGGCGGGGACGACGGTGCGGTCGTAGATCTTCACCAGCCGGGGGTCGGGGTAGCCGACGCCGCCGCGGCGCACGGCCGCCCACCACGCGATGCCGCCGAGGAAGTTGATCGGCTTGAGCACGTCGATGTCGAGGCCGGCCTTCGTGACCGTGCTGCGCAGGGTGGCGGGGGTGTAGCGGGTGACGTGGCCGACCTTGCGGTCGAAGTCGCCGTACAGCTGCATGTAGCCGGGGACCCAGATGACGATCCGGCCGCCGGGCAGGGTGACGGCGGCGAGCGAGCGCAGGGCCTCGACGTCCTCCTCGATGTGCTCCAGGACGTTCATCATGACGACGGTGTCGACCTTCTCCCCGATGGGGATCTCGGTCGGCAGGCCGAACTGCAGCACGTCGATGTCGTCGCGCCCGGTGAAGCGCTTCTTGAGCTGCTCCACGCAGTAGGGGTCGAAGTCGCTGACCACCAGCCGGTCCAGGCGGGGCAGGAACTGCTCGGCGAAGTGGCCGAGGCCGGAGCCGATCTCCAGCATGGAGCGGCCCACGTGCGGGGCGACCATGTCGAACTCGTACTGGCGGTAGTTCTTGGCCTCGTCCCCACCGAGGTGGTTCTCCAGGGCCTCGTCGCCGGCCGCGGGTTGCACTACGCGGTCATACCCAGACATGCGGTTCCGTCCAGCTCGCAGAAGACCGCGGCGCCACGGCCACGGCTACGGACAGGCAGAGTCTAGTAGCCGTTCCCCTGGACCGGCCCCCCAAACTCCCCGAAGAGGACATCCGGCGGCCCCGCGCGAGGGGCCGCCGAGGAGCGGAGCGGGAGGCCGGTGAGCCCCCTCGGCCCGAACCGATCATCACAGTTATCCTTTTGCGCCATTTATGGGTATTTAGTGGTCATCTGCATTTAAATGAAGTTAACAATAAGCATTCTCGACACCCGGGAGAAGATTCAATCCCGCAATGGAGGAGTGATTTCCTCCGAGGGGGAAAATCCGCACCCTGAAACGGTTTCATGTCCGGCCCGTGACCTTGACCGGATGTTATTCCTGGTACGCGGAAGGAGCTGGAACCGATGGAATCGATCCCGTGGTGGCGTGGGAACCTCCCTGTGGAGACGAGCAGCTTCGTCGGCCGCGAGACCGAGGTGCGGGAGCTGGTGAAGCTCCTGGCCGAGGCGCCGCTGGTCACGGTCGCCGGTCCCGAGGGCGTCGGCAAGTCGCGGATCGCCGTCAAGGCGGCCGAGGAGTGCCGGGACGCCTATCTGGACGGCGTGTGGCTGGTCGAGCTCTCCGGTGAGCGCAACGGCGACCTGCTCGCCCACACCGTCGCGGCCGTCCTGGGCTTCCGCGAGGAGTCCACCCGCTCCCAGACGGAGGTGCTGGTGGAGTTCCTGGCGGGGAAACGGCTCCTGCTCCTGCTGGACACCTGCGAACAGCTCCTGCCCGCCTGCCGCGACCTCCTCGGCCGGGTGCTGGCCCGCGCACCCGGCGTGCGGATCATCGCCACCTCCCGCCAGCCCCTCGGCATGGCGGGCGAGACCCTCCTGTCCGTCGAGCCGTTCCGCACCCCCGACCCCGCCGGGCCGGGGGCGGGGCTGGAGGACGACGCGCTCCGGCTCTTCCTCGACCGGGCCGGGACCGCCGTGCCCGGCCTGACCATGGACGAGGCGCAGCTGAAGGCCGCCGCCCGGATCTGCCGGCGGCTGGACGGCATCCCCCTCGCCGTCGAGCTGGCCGCCGGGCAGCTGCGGAGCATGCCGGTGGAGCGGTTCGCCGAGCGGCTGGACGGCCGGTTCGCCGCGCTCTCGGCCAACCGGGCCCTCGTCTCCCGGCACCAGACGCTGCGCACCGCGGTCGGCTGGACCCACGAGCTCTGCACCCCGGCCGAACGCCTGCTCTGGGCCCGCCTGTCGGTCTTCGCCGGAAACTTCGACGCCGAGGCGGCCGACTGGGTCTGCGGCGACGAGCACCTGGCCGGCGTGCCGGACCTGCTGGCCGTCCTCGTGGACAAGTCGCTGCTCATCAGGGTGCCCGGCGGCTACCGCCAGCTCGACACGATCAGGGAGTACGGCAGGGAGCAGCTCGTCCGGCTCGGGGAGGAGGACCGGCTGGCCGAGCGGCACCGCTGCTACTACCTCGACCTGGCCCGCCGGGCCGACGCCGGCTGGTACGGCCCCGACCAGGAGGCGTGGGCCAGGCGGCTCAACTCCGCGATCACCAACTTCCGCGTCGTCCTCGACTCCGGCTCCCCCGCCGGGGCGGCGGTCTCCGGCCGGATCCCCGTCCCCGCCTCCGTCGAGCTCGCCGGGGCGCTCTGGATCCTCTGGTTCTGCCTGGGCCGCCTGCGAGAGGGCCGCTACTACATGCGGCGGGCCATCGAGGCCTCGTCCCCCACCGACCCCGGCCTGCCCAAGCTCCTGTGGGCCGACGGCTGCGTGGCCATGGCCCAGGGCGACCTGGAGTCCGGCCGCCGCCGGGCCGAGACCGCGCTGGCCGTGGCCCTGCAGTGGGGCGACTACGAGGCGGCGGGGCACGCGCGGCTCCGCCTGGCGGTCCGCTCGCTGTGCGTCGGGGCCCTCGAAGAGGTGGAACCCGGCGTCAAGCTCGTCATCGAGTACTTCCGGAGGGCGCAGATCATGACCGTGAGCGAGCCGCTCGCCCTGGTGACCGCAGCCATGGCGGCCACGTGGCGCGGTGACTTCGCCAAGGCCATCACCGTGCTGCAGGAGGTGCAGCGCCTCTGCGACGACCACGGCGAACGCTGGGCCCGCGCCACCGGCGACTACGTGCTCTCCATCGCCCAGCTCGGCCTCGGCCGGCTGGAGGAGGCCGAGCTGGCCGCCCGCCAGTCGCTCGCCGCCAAGTGGCGGCTCCGGGACACCACCGGCGTGGCGCTCGCCCTCGACCAGCTGGCGGTCATCGCCGCCGTCCAGGGCGACGGCTACCGTACGGCGCGGCTCCAGGGGTCCGGCATGCGGCTGTGGGCCACGTTCGGACTGCGGGGGTTCGGCTCGGAGAGCATGTCCGAGCCGCGGACCGTCGCCGAGCGCACCGCCCGCCAGCTGCTCGGCGACGACGCCTACGACACGGTCTTCGCCGAGGGCCACGACGACGACCCCGACTCCGCGGTGGCCTACGCCCTCGACTGAGCAGGAGGGGCCCCGCCGGGCCCCGCCAGGTCCTGCCGTTCCCGCCGGGTCTGCCGTTCCCGCCGGGCCCCGGCGGATCCGGTCGGCCCCGCGGCCCTCTCCGGCCCGGCCGGCCGGTTCCGGTTACGCGCCCGGCTGATCACCGGGCGCGGCCAGCCAGGCGTCCACCCTCTGCAGCAGTTCCTTGCGCACCTGCTCGGGGGCGGCCGAGGCCCGGATCGACTGCCGGGCCAGTTCCGCCACCTCCGCGTCGCGGAAGCCGTACACCTGCCGGGCCAGCTCGTACTGGGGCAGCAGCCGCGAGCCGAACAGCAGGGGGTCGTCGGCGCCCAGCGCGATCGGCACCCCGGCGTCGAACAGCCGCCGCAGCGGCACGTCCTCGGCCCGCTCGGTCACCCCCAGCCCGACGTTCGACATCGGGCAGACCTCGCAGGCGATCTGCCGGTCGGCGAGCCGCTCCATCAGCCGCGGCGACTCCGTCGCCCGGATCCCGTGGCCCACCCGGTCGGCGCCCAGGTCGTCCACGCACTCGGCCACGCTCGCCGCGCCCAGCAGCTCCCCGCCGTGCGGTACGGCCAGCAGCCCGGCCCGCCTGGCGATCCGGAACGCCCCGTCGAAGTCGCGGGCCCGCCCCCGGCGCTCGTCGTTGGAGAGCCCGAACCCGACGACGCCCTGGTCCAGGTAGTGGGTGGCCAGGCGGGCGAGCGTCTTGGCGTCCAGCGGGTGCCGGGTCCGGTTGGCGGCGACCACGACCGCGATCCCGATCCCGGCGTGCGCGGCGGCCCGGTGCACGGCGTCGAGCACCAGCTCCATCGTCGCGGTGAGCCCGCCGAACCGGTGGGCGTACCCGGACGGGTCCACCTGGATCTCCAGCCAGGCCGAACCCTCGGCGGCCTCGTCCTCGGCGGTCTCCCGCACCAGCCGGTAGATGTCCTCCGGGCGCCGCAGGGCCGAGCGCGCGATGTCGTAGAGCCGCTGGAACCGGAACCAGCCCCGCTCGTCGGTGGCCCGCAGCTTCGGCGGCCAGTCCTGCACCAGCGCGTCCGGCAGGTGCAGCCCGTGCTCCCGCGCGAGCTCGATCAGGGTGGCGTGCCGCATGGAACCGGTGAAGTGCAGGTGCAGGTGGGCCTTGGGCAGGGCGCTGAGCGGACGTGGCATTTCCATATGGTGCCGTACCCTCGCGGTCCGGCGGGCCGGACCCTCTCAACCCGCGGGCGTGTCCGTGCGTCGGGAGGGGCGAAAGGGGACCTCGCTGATGACGGAAGAAGACGAGGCGGCCTTCGACGAGTTCCTGGCCGCACGGAGTACGGCGCTGCTGCGCACCGCGATCCTGGCCCGGGCGGGACTCGACCCCGGGCGCGTCCACGGACCCCGGCGGCTCGCCGCCCGAGGACGGCCGATCCGGACGCCGCTCCGGGGCCGGGACCGGGGCCGGAGCCGCACGTCGGAGCGGCGGACCGTGACTGCGGACGGTGACGGACAGAAAAGATCACGGAATTTCCCGAACGCTTTCACCGGGCCCCGGCCCCGTGCGAGAGTTGGGCGGCATGAGCGGTCGGGACGGTGCCGGAGACGCGGTGGGAGCGGACCTCTTCGTCGGCAGGCGCGCGGAGTCGGCGGAGATCCGCGGCCTCCTCGGAAGGCGGCGCCACCTCACCCTGACCGGCGCCGCCGGAGCGGGGAAGAGCACCCTCGCGAGACGCCTGGCCGACACGATCGAGCAGGCGTCCCCCGGATCCGTGTGCGTCCTGGACCTGTCCGAGGCGCCGGACGACCTCCCCGGCCTGACCGGGATGCTCGCCCGCGCGCTCGGCGTCCGCGTCCGCCCCGGCGCGTCCGCCTTCGACGCCGTGGCCGTGGAACTGCTCTCCCGGCCGCGGACGCTCGTCCTGGACGACTGCGACCGCGTCGCGGGCACCGCCGGGGTCCTGGCGGACCGGCTGCTGCGCGAGGTCGGCGTGCTGCGCGTCCTGGCCACCAGCAGGCAGCGGCTCGGCTTCACCGGCGAGCACACCTACCAGCTCGGCGGCCTGTCGGAGGACGAGGCCGTCGAGCTGCTCACCGGACTGGCCGGCGACAGGCTCGGCGGGGCCGACCCGGCCGGGATCTGCCGGCGGCTGGACAACCTCCCGCTGGCGATCGAGCTGGCCGCGGAGGCACCCGACCCCGCCGCGGCCGACCTCTTCACGGACCGCCGGGACGTCCGCCGGGACACCCGGCGGCACGGCTCCATGGGCGCCGCGCTCGGCTGGAGCCACGACCGCTGCGGCCGGGAGGAGCGCCTGGTGTGGGCCCGCGTGTCGGTCTTCTCCGAGGGCTTCGACGCCGAGGCGGCCCAGCACGTGTGCGCCTACGGAGGCCTCACCGTCGAGCAGGTCCTCGGTGCGCTCCGCGGCCTGTCCGACAAGTCCGTCCTGCTCTGCGAGAAGGACGGCGGCGGTGTCCGCTACCGGCTGCCGAACACCGTCCGGGCGTTCGGCGCCGCGCTGCTGGAGGACCTCGGCGAGGCGGAGGAGGCCCGACGCCGCCACCGCGACCACTTCCTGGGCCTGACCGCGCGCGCCACCACGGGCTGGCGGAGCGACCAGCTCGGCTGGTACCACCGGGTCCTGCCCGACCTCGCCAACCTGCGCGAGGCGGTGGAGGGCTGCTACGCCAGGCCCGAGGAGCGCCGCAAGGGCCTGGAACTGGTCAGCAACCTGTGGTTCCTCTGGGTCTGCTGCGGCCGGGCCGCGCTCGGGTACGAACTGCTCCGGCGCGGCCTGGACCTGGAGCGCCGGCCCTCCGCCGAGCGGCTCAAGGCGCTGTGGGTGCAGACCTGGATGTCGATCCAGCGCGGGGACGTCGAGGACGCGGAGCGCACCCTCGCCGAGTGCGCGGCGAGCGACTGGGAGGGGGCCGTGGACCTGGTCCCCTACGTCAGCCACTTCCGGTCGCACCTGGCAGTCGCCAGGGGCGACGTGGGCAAGGCCCTGTGGCTCATCAGGGACGCCCGGGAACGCCACCGCTCGTCCGGCGACGTCTTCCCCGGGTTTCTGCCGACCTACATCGTCGTGGCCACCGGCATGATGCTCTCCGGCGAGTACGCGCAGGCGACGGCCGTCCTGCGGGAGGGCCGCGAGCTCTGCGCCTCCTACCGCGACTACTGGACCCTCGCCCGCCTCGACCTGATCCTCGGGCTCGCCGAGCACGTCCTCGACAACACCGCGGCGGCCACCGCGTCCGTCCGCGAGTCGCTCCGCGGCGCCCGGATGTTCGACGACGGCGTCTGCCTCACCGAGGGGCTGGAGGTGTTCGCGGTGATCGCCGAGGGCGACGCGCACGACACCCTCGCCCTGTTCCTCCTCGGCGCGGCGGCCACCGCCCGCGAGAAAGCCGGGACGCCGTCCCTGCGCTCGCCCGTGCTGACCGAGCTGCTCCGCCGCTCCGAGGCGAGGCTGCTCGCCCGCAACGACAAGGAGGAGCACGACCGGCTCATCGGGACGGGGCGTTCGACGGACCTGCTGACCGCCGTGGAACACGCCCTCCAGGGGCTCGTCTTCTGACGGGGCCCGCCGTCCGGTGCGGGACCCGCCGCACGGCGCAGGGAACCCGGCAGCGTGCCGCACCGCCGTACGGGACGCCGCCCGCGGCCGCGGGGGCCGTCCGCGACCGCCCGCGGCCGCCGCCGGGCCGAATCGTGCGGGTCCCGGCTCGGCGGCGGCCGGTACGGCTAGCGGGCCTCGCCCAGGAACTTGGCCACCCGGCCGACCCCCTCGGCCAGGTCCTCGTCGCCGAGCGCGTAGGACAGGCGGAAGTAGCCGGGGGTGCCGAAGGCCTCACCGGGGACGAGCGCGACCTCGGCCTCCTCCAGGATGATCTCGGCGAGCTCGGCGGAGGTCTGCGCCCGCCTCCCGCCGAACTCCCTGCCCAGCAGCCCCTTGACCGAGGGGTAGGCGTAGAAGGCGCCCTTGGGCTCGGGGCAGACCACGCCCGGGATCTCGTTGAGCATGCGGACCATCGTCCGGCGGCGGCGGTCGAAGGCCTCCCGCATCCGGGTCACCGCAGACAGGTCGCCGGTGACCGCGGCCAGGGCGGCGGCCTGGGCCACGTTGGAGACGTTGGAGGTGGCGTGCGACTGCAGGTTGGCCGCCGCCTTGACGACGTCCTCGGGCCCGATCAGCCAGCCCACCCGCCAGCCGGTCATCGCGTAGGTCTTGGCGACGCCGTTCAGCACGACGACCCTGTCGCCCAGCTCGGGCACGGCGGTGGCGATGCTGGAGAAGGTCGCGTCGCCGTAGGTGAGGTGCTCGTAGATCTCGTCCGTGACGACCCACAGGTCGTGCCCGGCGGCCCAGCGGCCGATCGCCTCGACCTGCTCCGGGCTGTAGACCGCGCCGGTCGGGTTGGACGGGGAGACGAACAGCAGGGCCTTCGTGCGGTCGGTGCGGGCGGCCTCCAGCTGCTCCACGCTCGCCAGGTAGCCGGTGGTCTCGTCGGTCACCACGTCGACCTGGACGCCGCCGGCCAGCTTGATCGCCTCGGGGTAGGTCGTCCAGTAGGGGGCCACGACCAGGACCTCGTCGCCCGGGTCGAGCAGCGTGGCGAACGCCTCGTAGACCGCCTGCTTGCCGCCGTTGGTGATCAGGACCTGGGACGCGCCGACCCGGTAGCCGGAGTCGCGGAGGGTCTTGTCGGCGACGGCCTGCTTGAGCTCGGGGAGCCCGCCGGCCGGCGTGTACTTGTGGAACCGGGGGGTGCGGCACGCCTCGACGGCGGCCTCGACGATGTAGTCCGGGGTCGGGAAGTCCGGCTCGCCGGCGCCGAAGCCGATGACCGGGCGGCCCGCCGCCTTCATCGCCTTGGCCTTGGCGTCCACGGCGAGCGTGGCGGACTCGGAGATCGCGGAGATGCGGGCGGAGATGCGAGGACGGGTCATACCTCCATGGTTACAGACCCGTCGCCGCGTTTCCGTCCTCCATCCGGCATGCGGACCGTCCGCGGCGGCCCCGTACGGGCGGGGAGGAGCTCCCGTGACCGTTCCGTTGCCCGCCCTGTGACCTGCGATGCGGGTTTCCGGTTCGACGTGGGGCCCATTCCCCCGTAGACTCCGGCGTGGTCTTTCCGCCGTATGCGTGTTCGGCGGTCAAGACCGGTGAGCCGCGGACAAACTTCGGGTCAACCGAGGTATGGTGGTTCATGTCTTAGGGCACTAGCGCAATTGGTAGCGCACCGGTCTCCAAAACCGGCGGTTGGGGGTTCGAGTCCCTCGTGCCCTGCGAGGAGCGGTCCGCGCATCAGGGCGTCTAGCGCGCCGCAGACATGCGTTGGATACGACGGATCAGGTGAGGACTGTGGCGATCGACACGCGCGGCGAAACCGCAGACAAGCCGAGCGGTGAGAAGAAGCCGAAGCGCACTTCTCCTGCCCTCTTCTATCGGCAGATCGTCGCCGAGCTGCGCAAGGTCATCTGGCCCACGCGCAAGGAACTCATTTCTTACACCATCATCGTCCTGGTCTTCGTTTTGATCATGGTCGGGATCGTGGCCGGGCTCGATGCGCTGTTCACCGAGGGCGTGCTGAGGATCTTCGGCGGCGCCTGAGCCGGCATTCGGCGGGTCGTCCCGCCGTGACCCCAGCCCCTCCGCAAGTCCAGTCAGCCCATCGACGAAAAGAGAAAGAGCCACCGTGTCCGAGTCTTCACAGTCGGCCGGCGAGTCCCGCGAAGAGTGGGAGGGCGAGCCGGAAGAGGCCGTCGACGCCGCGGAGGATTCGCTCGGCGAGTCCGAAGAGGTCGACGAGTCCGGAGCTCGCGACGAGTCCGGGGAGGCTCGTGACGAGTCCGCCGACGCCGACGCCGCCGGAAGCGAGGCCGAAGAGGTCCCGGCCGGCGCCGTCGACGAGGACGGTGACGTCCTTCCCGACGTCGACCCGGTCGAGGAGTTCAAGCGCCAGCTGCGCGGCCAGTACGGCGAGTGGTACGTCATCCACTCCTACGCCGGCTACGAGAACCGCGTGAAGGCCAACATCGAGACCCGCACGCAGTCCCTCAACATGGAGGACTTCATCTTCCAGGTCGAGGTGCCCACGCACCACGTGACCGAGGTGAAGAGCGGCAAGCGCCAGCTCGTCAAGGAGCGCGTGCTGCCCGGTTACGTGCTGGTCCGGATGGAGCTCACCGACGAGTCCTGGTCCGCGGTGCGCAACACGCCCGGAGTGACCGGTTTCGTCGGACTGTCGAACAAGCCGAGCCCGCTGAGCATCGACGAGGTCGCCAAGCTGCTGGCCCCCGAGCCCAGCGAGGAGACCAAGAAGACGACCGCCAAGGCCACCACGGCGACCGTCGACTTCGAAGTGGGCGAGTCGGTCACCGTCATGGACGGCCCCTTCGCCACCCTGCCCGCGACGGTCAGCGAGATCAGCGCCGAGTCGCAGAAGCTCAAGGTGCTGGTTTCGATCTTCGGTCGCGAGACCCCGGTCGAGCTCTCGTTCAACCAGGTCTCGAAGATCTGACCCGTCACATAAACTAAGACGTTCGGCGGCCGCGCTTCGCGAAGCGCGGCCCGTCGGCACGCTCCCCGCGTCTGCGTGGGAGCCGCATCACCCCGATTAGGACCCGGAGAGAACCATGCCTCCTAAGAAGAAGATCGCGGCACTGGTCAAGGTCCAGCTTCCCGCTGGCCAGGCCACGCCCGCTCCGCCGGTCGGTACCGCCCTCGGTCCGCACGGCGTCAACATCATGGACTTCGTGAAGCAGTACAACGCTGCCACCGAGGCCCAGCGCGGCAACATCATCCCCGTTGAGATCACCATCTTCGAGGACCGCAGCTTCACCTTCATCACGAAGACGCCCCCGGCGCCCGAGATGATCAAGAAGGCCGCCGGTGTGACCAAGGGCTCGGCCGTCCCGCAGAAGGACAAGGTCGGCAAGCTCACCCGGGAGCAGCTGCGTCAGATCGCCGAGACGAAGATGCAGGACCTCAACGCCAACGACATCGAGGCGGCGGAGAAGATCATCGCCGGCACCGCCCGGTCGATGGGCATCACGATCGCCGACTAGGCGTTCACCACCACCAACCTCGAAGCGAGTGGAGGGGCCAGGCGCTGGCCCGTACCACGGACACTCGGATCCACAGGAGTGATCAAGTGAAGCGCAGCAAGGGCCACCGCAACGCAGCGGCCAAGATCGACCGCGAGAGCCTGTACAGCCCGGCCGAGGCCGCGAAGCTGGCCAAGGAGACCAACGTCGCCAAGTTCGACGCGACCGTCGAGGTCGCCCTGCGGCTGGGCGTCGACCCCCGCAAGGCCGACCAGATGGTGCGCGGCACCGTCAACCTCCCGCACGGCACCGGTAAGACCGCCCGGGTCCTGGTCTTCGCGACCGGTGACCGTGCCGAGGAGGCCCGCGCCGCGGGCGCCGACATCGTGGGCGCCGACGACCTGATCGACGAGGTCGCCAAGGGCCGCCTCGACTTCGACGCGGTCGTCGCCACCCCGGACCTCATGGGCAAGGTCGGCCGTCTGGGCCGCGTCCTCGGCCCGCGCGGTCTGATGCCGAACCCCAAGACCGGCACCGTCACCCCGGCGGTCGGCAAGGCCGTCACCGACATCAAGGGCGGCAAGATCGAGTTCCGTGTCGACCGGCACGCGAACCTGCACTTCATCATCGGCAAGGTGTCGTTCGGTGAGCGTCAGCTCATCGAGAACTACGCCGCCGCCCTCGACGAGGTGCTGCGTCTCAAGCCGTCGGCGGCCAAGGGCCGTTACCTCAAGAAGATCACCTTCTCCACGTCCATGGGCCCCGGCATCCCGGTCGACCCGAACGTGACGCGCGGCATGACCGCCGACCTCGACGCCTGATCTATCAGACGTCCGTCGTAGCGGGCCTCGACCGAATGGCCATTCGGTCGAGGCCCTTCTTCGTTCTTGTGGCCGAAGCGGCCCGGCTCCCCGGCGCATAGTCTCGTAGCCAAGTCCGATGGGGGATTACGAAGGGGTGTGAGGACGGAATGCGCCGATTGGCTTCCGCGCTGGCGCTGGGAACGGCCGCGCTGATCGGGGTCGCGGGATGCGGTGCGCAGGGCACCGCCTCCCTTGGGAACGTGAAGCTGGCGGCGGCCGAGGCGGTGCAGCAGAGCGCCCAGAAGGCCGAGGAGGTCACCTCCTACTCCGCCGACCTGGTGCTCGACGCCAAGGACGGCGAGCACGGCGCCGGCAAGATTCAGGGCCGCATGGTCTACCAGAGCAAGCCCCAGCTCGCGACGGACATCACGCTGGACGTGATCTCCTTCGGCGAGCAGAACGTGCCCGGCGGGGCGCGGGCCATCCTGCTCGGTGACACGGTCTACGTGAAGTCGAGCCTGCTGACCCGGTTCACCGGCGGCGACAAGCCGTGGGTCAAGGTGTCGACCGCCGACCTGGACGCCGGGGACCAGGCCGAGGTCCGCGGGCTCATGGACCAGGCCCAGCAGTTCGACCTGCCCGGCACGGTCAGGCTGCTGACGGCCTCCAAGGACGTCAAGGCCGTCGGCACGGAGACGGTCGGCGGGGTGGAGACCACCCACTACAGCGGCACCTTCCCGGTGGCCGAGGCCGCGAAGGCGCTCGACCCGGCCGAGCGCGAGCAGCTCCAGGGCCGGTTCGCCGAGGCGAAGAACGTGAAGTTCGACCTGTGGGCCGACGCGCAGAGCCTGCCCAGGAAGGTCACGCTGAGCGGCACCGAGCAGGGCGCCTCGTTCACCATGGCGGCGCACTTCCAGGGCTTCAACGAGCCGGTGACGATCGCGGCCCCGCCCGCCGACCAGGTGGGCGACCTGCCGAAGAACCTCGGCGAGCAGCCGCGGGAGAGCACGGGCGGCAACTGAGCCCCGCGTACGGCCCGCGCCCCGGAACTGTCCGGACGGGACGCGGGCCGTACGCGTGTCCGGAGCCGTTCCCGGAGGCGCCGGCCTGTCCGGTCGTTCTCGGAGCGGCCGTGCATGTGCCCGGAGCCGTTTCGGCACGGCCGGGACCGTGCCGGCCCCGCGATTTGGCATCCTCTCCCCGGGCGCGTAAGCTGTACAACGCCGAAGACCGCCGGTCGTCGTCGGGCCTCATGGCCTGGCGGCCCAAGGATCCACATCAGTGGACGGCCTGCGCAGGTGTGATGTGAGTTTTCATCTGGATTGATTTCCTTATGTGAGCCCCGTGCGCCTGCGCCGGGGCTTGTTCTCATTTATGGGCCTTTGCCGGCGGCACATCTGGAAGGAGGCCCATGGCGAAGGCGGAAAAGGCAACGGCTGTAGCCGAGCTGAAGAGCAGCTTCGAAGGCTCCAGCGCTGCCGTTCTGACCGAGTACCGCGGTCTCACCGTCGCCCAGCTCAAGCAGCTGCGCGTTGCTCTCGGTGAGAATGCGAATTTCGCCGTGGTGAAGAACACGCTGACCAAGATCGCGGCCAACGAGGCCGGGATCAGCCAGCTCGACAGCCTGCTCGCGGGCCCGTCGGCGATCGCGTTCGTCAAGGGCGACGTGGTCGAGGCTGCCAAGAGTCTGCGTGACTTCGCCAAGGCCAATCCCCTCCTGGTCATCAAGGGCGGTGTCGTCGACGGTAAGGCGATGACCCCGGCCGAGATCAGCAAGCTTGCCGACCTCGAGTCGCGCGAGGTCCTCCTCGCGAAGCTGGCCGGCGCTCTGAAGGCGAAGCAGGGCCACGCGGCCGCTGTCTTCAACGCGCTGCCCACCAACATGGCTCAGCTGGCCGAGGCTCTGCGCGCGAAGCGCGCGGAGGCCGGCGAGTAGGTCCGCGCACGCGGTCCCAGGGGATTAGCGCATACGTACCGCGGTCCCAATTCTCATAAGTTAGATCCATACGGAGGAAATCATGGCGAAGCTCAGCACCGACGAGCTGCTCGACGCTTTCAAGGAGATGACCCTCCTCGAGCTGTCCGACTTCGTGAAGCTCTTCGAGGAGACCTTCGACGTCAAGGCCGCCGCCCCGGTCGCCGTTGCCGCCGCCCCCGCCGCCGGTGGCGGTGCCGCCACTGAGGAGGCCGAGGAGCAGGACGAGTTCGACGTCGTCCTCGAGGCCGCCGGTGACAAGAAGATCCAGGTCATCAAGGAGATCCGCGCCCTGACGAGCCTGGGCCTCAAGGAGGCCAAGGACCTGGTCGACGGCGCTCCGAAGCCGGTCTTCGAGAACAAGGTCAACAAGGAGCAGGCGGAGAAGGCCAAGGCCGCCCTCGAGGCCGCCGGCGCCACCGTCAGCGTCAAGTAATTCGCTTCACCGTAAGAGGGCGGGTCCACCAGGTGCCGGTGGACCCGCCCTTTTCGCGTCCGCGGTACGGCGCCGCGCGTCGCGGCCCGGGCGCCGGAGCCCTTCGCCGGGCTGTCCGTGCCCCCGCTCAGGTCGGGAAGCCTCTTCGCCGGGCTGTCCGTGTACCCCGGTTCGGTCCGGAAGCCCCTCGCGGGCTGTCCGTGCCCCCGGTTCAGGACTTGGGAGCCCCCGCGGACCGGGTGGTGACGCCCTTCACCTCTTGTTGTTGGACTGATGGTCTGATAGCCATGCCGTAACGGGTGGTGGGCGGCCGGCCGGTCCGGCCGGTGGGGCGGCCCGCCGCCGGAGTGGGCGGACCGGTCTGCTGGAGGACGGCGCGTGGGCGTGGAAGTCGTGGTCGAGGGTCTGACGAAGTCGTTCGGCAGGCAGGTGATCTGGGAGGACGTCACGCTGACGCTCCCCGCCGGTGAGATCTCGGTGCTGCTCGGGCCGTCCGGCACCGGCAAGTCCGTCTTCCTCAAGTCCCTGGTCGGCCTCCTGCGGCCCGAACGCGGGCACATCTGGATCGACGGGCACGACCTGGCCAACTGCAGCGAGAACAAGCTGTACGAGCTCCGCAGGCTGTTCGGCGTGCTGTTCCAGGACGGGGCGCTGTTCGGCTCGCTCAACCTCTACGACAACGTCGCCTTCCCGCTGCGCGAGCACACCCGCAGGAGCGAGACCGAGATCCGCCGCATCGTGATGGAGAAGATGGATCTCGTCGGCCTGGTCGGCGCCGAGGGAAAGCTTCCGGGAGAGATCTCCGGCGGCATGCGCAAGCGCGCGGGCCTGGCGCGGGCGCTGGTGCTCGACCCCGAGATCATCCTGTTCGACGAGCCCGACTCGGGCCTGGACCCGGTCCGCACGGCCTACCTGAACCAGTTGATCGTGGACCTCAACGCCGAGACCGAGGCGACCTTCCTCATCGTCACGCACGACATCAACACCGCCAGAACGGTCCCCGACGGCATCGGCCTGCTGTTCCGGCGAGAGCTGATCATGTTCGGGCCGCGGGAGATGCTGCTCTCCAGCGACGAGCCGGTGGTGCGGCAGTTCCTCAACGCCCGCAGGCACGGTCCGATCGGCATGTCGGAGGAGAAGGACGTCTCCGAGCTGGAGGCCGAGGCGCAGCTGGGGCACGACCCCGGGGTCCTGCCGCCGATCCCGCCGCAGCTCATGCCGAGCGGGAACCGCATGCGCCGCACCCAGCGCCCCCCGGGCGCGTGGCTGGCGGCCAACGGCGTCATCCCGCCGCCGAACTCGTTCGTGGACGAGCGGGGGCGCAACTGGCTGGAGGAGTACCCGCGGCTCGTCGCGGCCCGTGCCCGCGGGGAGGGATGACGCCGTTCTCCCGGGGAGCGGGCGCCGTGCCCGCGGGAAGGGCTGACGCCGGCCCCCGGGGAGCGGGCGCCGTCCCGCGGCCGCCTGCGCGGGGTACGGTCACCCGCCGCGGGGCGGTGTCCCCGGGTGGGCGGTGACGGCCGCGCCGCGCGGGCGAGGTTCGGAAAGGTCCGATGAGGATCCGCCCGCCGGGTTATGATCCGGCGATCGGGGACCTTCCGGTCGGGTACGGCGGGGCCGTACGCGATCTCCGGTCCACCGCCCGGCCGCGTGACGGGAGACGAGCATGGCAGTGGGGGCCGGCAGGCCGTCTCGCCCGCTGAGGGTCGCCGGGCTCGTGCTCGGCGTGCTGATCGCCGTGCTGCTGGCGGCGGCCCTGTGGATCGGCGGGCAGCTAAGGGACGCGCAGGCGGCGGCGGACGACCGGGAGGCGGCGCTGCGCGCCGCGGGGACGCACGCGATGAACCTGCTCTCGGTGGGCTACCGGACCGTCGACGCCGACGTCGGGCGCATCCTGGACACCTCCACCGGACCGGCCAGGGCCGAGTACGTCAGGACCGCCGAGGCGCTGCGCAGGACCACGACGGAGGAGAAGGTGGTGCAGACCGGCGCCCTGCGCGCGGTGGGACTGGTCTCGCTGAGCGGCGACACCGCCCGGGTGATGGTGGTCGGGGACGCCGTGATCGAGTGGGACGGGAGCAAGAACGCTCCACAGGAGCGGTTCTACCGCTGGACCATGGAAGTCACCCGGACCGGGGGGAAGTGGCTCGTGTCGAGGGCGGAGCTGGTCCCGTGACGAGGGTTTCCCTGGTGGTCGGCGGGGTACTGACCGCCGTGGCGCTGGTGCTCGCGGGGGCGGTCGGCGTCATGCTGGTCGACCTCGACCGGCTCCGCGCGGACGAGGAGGCCGGGAGGGAGGCGCTCGCGGCGGTCCGGTCGGTCGCCCCGGACATGCTGTCCTACGACCACCGCACGATCGAGCAGGATCTGGCGAGGGCCGCGGGCTACGCCACGGGAGAGCTCACCGAGCACTACAGGAGGCTCTCCACGACCCTGGCGCCGACGGCCAGGCGGCAGCAGGCGGTGCAGTCGGTGGCGGTCTCGGGCGCGGCGGTGGAGTCGGCCGGGAGCGACCGGGTCGAGGTGCTGCTGTTCATGAACGTGAGCACGGTGAAGACCCCGGCGGGGGAGAAGGCGCCGCGCAGGCAGGTCAGTCAGAGCCGGGCCCGCTTCGTGATGGTGAAGAAGGGCTCCAGGTGGCTGGTCGCGGAGCTGTCCACGCTGCTCGGAGATCCTCCGCCGCCGTGATCTCCCCGTCCGGGCATGGCGCGTTACCCAATTGTTGGTAAATCCTGTGTTTGAGAAACCTGCGGTCAGGGGTACACCCACCACGGCAGCGTCGATCGTCGGTCGGTTATCGGCTGGAGGTCGAGCCGCCGGGCGTCCGGGCGTTAACCTCTCCGGGGCGCGGGCATCGTCTGGAAGCCGACGGTGTGCCCGGCCGGCCGGAGGGAGAACTCCCAGCGTCCCGGCGGTTCCACGGCTGGAAGGCGGGATTCCGGGCTTGACGTTTCGGCTCCGACGAGCGATGCTGCGACCAACGTGGAGCATGCAGCGAGACTGAAGTGGACAGGCGTGTGCCGTTCGGCTACACTGCCCCTTTGCGCTGCCCTTTGACGACCCGCTTCTTTTGGTGCTCTGATGCATGGTCGTCTGGCGTGCGTGTAGTCAGTCCGCCGCGAGCCCTCGGAAGGACATCTGTTGGCAGCCTCGCGCAACGCCTCCGCCGTACCCGCTGGTCCCCGTCGTGTGTCTTTTGCACGGATTCAGGAGCCGCTCGAAGTTCCTGACCTTCTCGCCCTGCAGACCGAGTCCTTCGACTGGCTGCTCGGCAACGAGAAGTGGAAGGGGCGGGTCGAGGCGGCTCGCCAGGCCGGGCGCAAGGACGTTCCGGCCCAGTCGGGTCTCGAAGAGATCTTCGAGGAGATCAGTCCCATCGAGGACTTCTCCGGAACCATGTCCCTGTCGTTCCGGGACCACCGGTTCGAGCCGCCAAAGTACTCAGTCGATGAGTGCAAAGACAAGGACATGACCTACTCCGCCCCGATGTTCGTCACGGCGGAGTTCATCAATAACACCACTGGTGAGATCAAGAGCCAGACCGTGTTCATGGGCGATTTCCCGCTCATGACCGGGAAGGGCACCTTCATCATCAACGGCACCGAGCGTGTCGTGGTCTCCCAGCTGGTCCGGTCCCCGGGCGTCTACTTCGATCGCAGCATCGACAAGACCTCCGACAAGGACCTGTACGGCTGCAGGGTGATCCCCTCCCGGGGCGCCTGGCTCGAGTTCGAGATCGACAAGCGCGACAGCGTCGGCGTCCGCATCGACCGCAAGCGCAAGCAGGCCGTCACGGTCCTGCTCAAGGCGCTGGGCTGGACGAACGAGCAGATCCTCGAGCGCTTCGGTCAGTACGAGTCGATGCGCGCCACCCTGGAGAAGGACCACACGGCCGGCCAGGACGACGCCCTGCTGGACATCTACCGCAAGCTGCGTCCGGGCGAGCCGCCGACCAGGGAGTCGGCGCAGACCCTGCTCGAGAACCTGTACTTCAACCCCAAGCGCTACGACCTGGCCAAGGTCGGCCGCTACAAGATCAACAAGAAGCTCGGGGCCGACAGCGACATCACGCAGGGGACGCTGACCGAAGAGGACATCGTCGCCACCATCGAGTACATCGTCAAGCTGCACGCGGGCGAGGTCTCGATGAACGGCGCCTCCGGCCGGGAGGTCGTCGTCGAGACCGACGACATCGACCACTTCGGCAACCGCCGCCTGCGCACCGTCGGGGAGCTCATCCAGAACCAGGTCCGCCTGGGCCTGGCCCGCATGGAGCGCGTCGTCCGCGAGCGGATGACCACCCAGGACGTCGAGGCGATCACGCCGCAGACCCTGATCAACATCCGCCCCGTGGTGGCGTCGATCAAGGAGTTCTTCGGCACCTCCCAGCTGTCGCAGTTCATGGACCAGACCAACCCCCTGGCCGGGCTGACGCACAAGCGCCGCCTGTCCGCACTGGGCCCCGGCGGTCTGTCCCGTGAGCGCGCGGGCTTCGAGGTCCGTGACGTGCACCCCTCGCACTACGGCCGCATGTGCCCGATCGAGACGCCGGAAGGACCGAACATCGGTCTGATCGGCTCGCTGGCCTCCTTCGGCCGGGTCAACTCCTTCGGGTTCGTGGAGACGCCGTACCGGAAGGTCGTCGACGGGCGGGTCACCGACCAGGTCGACTACCTCACCGCCGACGAGGAGGACCGGTACGTCATCGCCCAGGCGAACACGCCGATCGGCTCCGACGGCGGCTTCCTGGAGGACCGCGTGCTCGTCCGCCGGAAGGGCGGCGAGTTCGAGTCCCTGCGGGCGACCGAGGTCGACTACATGGACGTCTCGGCGCGCCAGATGGTGTCCGTGGCGACCGCGATGATCCCGTTCCTCGAGCACGACGACGCCAACCGCGCGCTCATGGGCTCCAACATGCAGCGCCAGTCGGTGCCGCTGCTCAAGAGCGAGGCTCCGCTGGTCGGCACCGGCATGGAGTACCGCGCCGCCACCGACGCCGGCGACGTCATCACCGCCGACAAGGCCGGTGTGGTGGAGGAGGTCTCCGCCGACTACGTCACCGTCATGAACGACGACGGCACCCGCACCACCTACCGGGTCGCCAAGTTCAAGCGTTCCAACCAGGGCACCTGCTTCAACCAGAAGCCGATCGTGGCCGAGGGCGACCGCATCGAGGTCAACCAGGTCATCGCCGACGGCCCGTGCACGGACAACGGCGAGATGGCGCTCGGCAAGAACCTCCTGGTGGCGTTCATGCCGTGGGAGGGCCACAACTACGAAGACGCGATCATCCTGTCCCAGCGCCTGGTCCAGGACGACGTCCTCTCCTCGATCCACATCGAGGAGCACGAGGTCGACGCGCGCGACACCAAGCTGGGCCCCGAGGAGATCACCCGGGACATCCCGAACGTCTCCGAGGAGGTCCTGGCCGACCTCGACGAGCGCGGCATCATCCGGATCGGCGCCGAGGTCGTCCCCGGCGACATCCTCGTCGGCAAGGTCACGCCCAAGGGCGAGACCGAGCTGACCCCCGAGGAGCGCCTGCTCCGCGCGATCTTCGGTGAGAAGGCGCGCGAGGTCCGTGACACCTCCCTCAAGGTGCCCCACGGCGAGCAGGGCAAGGTCATCGGCGTCCGCGTGTTCAGCCGCGAGGAGGGCGACGAGCTCCCCCCCGGCGTCAACGAGCTGGTCCGCGTCTACGTGGCCCAGAAGCGTAAGATCACCGACGGTGACAAGCTCGCCGGCCGCCACGGCAACAAGGGCGTCATCTCCAAGATCCTGCCGGTCGAGGACATGCCGTTCCTCGAGGACGGCACGCCGGTCGACATCATCCTCAACCCGCTGGGCGTGCCCGGCCGAATGAACGTCGGCCAGGTCCTGGAGACCCACCTCGGGTGGATCGCCGCCAGAGGATGGGACATCTCGGGCATCGAGGAGGCGTGGGCCGAGCGGCTGCGCGACAAGGGCTTCGGCCAGGTCGCCCCGCGCACCAACGTCGCCACCCCGGTGTTCGACGGCGCCAGCGAGGAGGAGATCGTCGGTCTGCTCGACAGCACCCTGGTCAACAGGGACGGCGGGCGGATGGTCGGCGAGAACGGCAAGGCCCGGCTGTTCGACGGCCGGTCCGGCGAGCCGTTCCCGCACCCGATCTCGGTCGGCTACATCTACATCCTGAAGCTGCTCCACCTGGTCGACGACAAGATCCACGCGCGGTCGACCGGTCCTTACTCCATGATCACGCAGCAGCCGCTGGGCGGTAAGGCCCAGTTCGGCGGCCAGCGGTTCGGCGAGATGGAGGTGTGGGCGCTGGAGGCGTACGGCGCCGCCTACGCCCTCCAGGAGCTGCTGACGATCAAGTCCGACGACGTCCTCGGCCGGGTGAAGGTCTACGAGGCCATCGTCAAGGGCGAGAACATCCCCGAACCGGGCATCCCCGAGTCGTTCAAGGTCCTCATCAAGGAAATGCAGTCGCTGTGCCTGAACGTCGAGGTGCTCTCCAGCGACGGCATGTCCATCGAGATGCGGGACACCGACGAGGACGTCTTCCGCGCGGCGGAAGAGCTCGGCATCGACCTGTCCCGGCGCGAGCCGAGCAGTGTCGAAGAGGTCTGATCTAGAAGCTGAGGAGGGGAATACAAGTGCTGGACGTCAACTTCTTCGACGAGCTTCGGATCGGCCTCGCGACGGCCGACGACATTCGCCAGTGGTCGCACGGTGAGGTCAAGAAGCCCGAGACGATCAACTACCGGACCCTCAAGCCCGAGAAGGACGGACTCTTCTGCGAGAAGATCTTCGGTCCGACCCGGGACTGGGAGTGCTACTGCGGTAAGTACAAGCGCGTCCGTTTCAAGGGCATCATCTGTGAGCGCTGCGGCGTCGAGGTGACCCGTGCCAAGGTGCGGCGTGAGCGGATGGGCCACATCGAGCTGGCCGCGCCCGTCACGCACATCTGGTACTTCAAGGGTGTCCCGTCCCGGCTGGGATACCTGCTCGACCTGGCCCCGAAGGACCTCGAGAAGGTCATCTACTTCGCGGCCTACATGATCACGCACGTCGACAAGGACCTGCGTGAGCGCGACCTGCCGTCGCTCGAGGCGAAGATCTCCGTCGAGCGCCAGCACGTCGAGCAGCGCCGCGACGCGGACGTCGAGGCCCGGCAGAAGAAGCTCGAGTCCGACCTGGCCGAGCTGGAGGCCGCCGGCGCCAAGGGCGACCAGCGCCGCAAGGTCCGCGAGGGCGCCGAGCGCGAGATGCGCCAGCTCCGCGACCGGGCCCAGCGCGAGCTGGACCGGCTGGACGAGGTCTGGAGCCGCTTCAAGAACCTCAAGGTCCAGGACCTCGAGGGCGACGAGCTGCTCTACCGCGAGATGCGCGACCGCTTCGGCCGCTACTTCCGCGGCGGCATGGGCGCCCAGGCCATCCAGGAGCGCCTGTCCAACTTCGACCTCGAGGCCGAGGCGGAGAACCTCCGCGAGACGATCCGCAGCGGCAAGGGCCAGAAGAAGGCCCGCGCGCTCAAGCGTCTCAAGGTCGTCTCCGCCTTCCTGAACACCCGCAACTCGCCCAACGGCATGGTCCTCGACTGCATCCCGGTCATCCCGCCGGACCTGCGCCCGATGGTGCAGCTCGACGGTGGCCGGTTCGCGACCTCGGACCTGAACGACCTGTACCGCCGGGTGATCAACCGGAACAACCGCCTCAAGCGGCTTCTCGACCTCGGCGCGCCCGAGATCATCGTGAACAACGAGAAGCGGATGCTCCAGGAGGCCGTCGACGCGCTGTTCGACAACGGCCGCCGCGGCCGTCCGGTCACCGGGCCCGGCAACCGGCCCCTGAAGTCCCTGAGTGACATGCTCAAGGGCAAGCAGGGCCGCTTCCGCCAGAACCTCCTGGGCAAGCGAGTCGACTACTCCGGCCGTTCGGTCATCGTCGTCGGCCCGCAGCTGAAGCTGCACCAGTGCGGTCTGCCCAAGCAGATGGCGCTGGAGCTGTTCAAGCCGTTCGTGATGAAGCGCCTGGTCGACCTGAACCACGCGCAGAACATCAAGTCGGCCAAGCGCATGGTGGAGCGGGCCCGCCCGGTCGTGTGGGACGTCCTCGAAGAGGTCATCACCGAGCACCCCGTGCTGCTCAACCGCGCGCCCACCCTGCACCGCCTGGGCATCCAGGCCTTCGAGCCGCAGCTGGTCGAGGGCAAGGCCATCCAGATCCACCCGCTCGTCTGCACCGCGTTCAACGCGGACTTCGACGGTGACCAGATGGCCGTGCACCTGCCGCTGTCGGCCGAGGCCCAGGCCGAGGCCCGCATCCTGATGCTGTCCACCAACAACATCCTGAAGCCGGCCGACGGCAAGCCGGTGACCATGCCCACCCAGGACATGATCATCGGTCTCTACTCCCTGACCACGATCAAGGACGACGACGAGAACGCCGTCGGCGCGGGACGGGTCTTCGGCTCGGTCTCCGAGGCGCTCATGGCCTTCGACCGGCGCGAGCTGGACATCCAGGCCAAGATCCAGATCAGGCTGAAGGGCGACGTCCCGCCGCCTCGCGGCTGGGCGGCTCCCGAGGGCTGGGAGCCGGGCGACTCCTACCGCCTGGAGACCACGCTGGGCCGGTGCCTGTTCAACCAGACGCTGCCGGCGAACTACCCGTACGTGAACTTCCAGGTCGGCAAGAAGCAGCTCTCGGTCATCGTCAACGAGCTGGCGGAGAAGTACCCGAAGGTCGAGGTCGCGGCCGCGCTGGACGCGCTCAAGGACGCGGGCTTCTACTGGGCCACCCGCGCCGGTGTGACGATCTCCATCGAGGACGTCATCGCGCCGCCGAACAAGGCCGAGATCATGGAGTCGTACGAGCGCCGGGCCGACAAGGTCCAGCGGGAGTACGAGCGCGGTCTCATCACGGACGAGGAGCGCCGCCAGGAGCTCATCGAGATCTGGACGCACGCGACCAGTGACGTGACCGACGACATGCAGAAGGCGTTCCCGAAGACCAACCCGGTCTGGATGATGGTCCAGTCGGGCGCCCGAGGAAACCTGATGCAGGTCCGCCAGATCTCCGGCATCCGCGGTCTGGTGTCCAACACCAAGGGTGAGACGATCCCGCGGCCGATCAAGGCCTCGTTCCGCGAGGGCCTGTCGGTGCTGGAGTACTTCATCTCCACCCACGGACAGCGGAAGGGTCTGGCGGACACCGCGCTGCGGACCGCCGACTCGGGTTACCTGACCCGTCGTCTGGTGGACGTCGCGCAGGACGTCATCATCCGCGAGATCGACTGCGGCACCGACCGCGCGGTCCCGCTGCACGTCGGTGAGCGCGACGCCTCCGGCAACCTCGTCAAGGCGGAGAACGCCGAGAGCAACGTGCACGGCCGCATCCTGGCCGAGGACGTCGAGGTGGACGGCAAGGTCATCGCGTCGGCGGGCGTCGACATCAACGACAGCCACGTGACCGCGCTGGTCGAGGCCGGTGTGGAGACCGTCAGGACCCGCAGCGCGCTCGTCTGCGAGGCCAAGATCGGTGTCTGCGCCACCTGCTACGGCCGTTCGCTCGCGACCGGCAAGCTGGTGGACGTCGGCGAGGCGGTCGGCATCATCGCCGCCCAGTCGATCGGTGAGCCGGGCACGCAGCTGACGATGCGGACCTTCCACACCGGTGGTGTGGCGGGTGCGGACATCACCCACGGTCTGCCCCGTGTGCAGGAGCTCTTCGAGGCGCGCATCCCCAAGGGCGTCGCCCCGATCAGCGAGGCCGAGGGCCGGGTCCGCATCGACGAGACCGACAAGACCCGGAAGATCGTGATCACGCCGGACGACGGTTCGGACGAGATCGCCTACCCGGTGTCGATGCGGTCGCGTCTGCTGGTCTCCGACGGTCAGCGGGTCTCGGTCGGCCAGCAGCTGATCGCCGGTGCCGTCAACCCCAACGAGGTGCTGCGCATCCTCGGCCCGCGGGCCGTGCAGCTGCACCTGGTGGCCGAGGTCCAGCAGGTCTACCGCTCGCAGGGTGTGTCGATCCACGACAAGCACATCGAGATCATCGTGCGCCAGATGCTCAAGCGCGTGAACGTGCTGGAGTCCGGTGACACGGACATGCTCCCCGGTGAGCTCGTCGAGCGGCCGCGCTTCGAGCGGATGAACCGCGAGTGCGTGGCGGAGAGCGGCACGCCGGCCTCCGGCCGTCCGGTCCTCATGGGCATCACCAAGGCCTCGCTCGCCACCGAGTCCTGGCTGTCGGCGGCGTCCTTCCAGGAGACCACCCGGGTGCTCACCGACGCGGCGATCCACGCCAAGTCGGACTCGCTCCTCGGTCTCAAGGAGAACGTCATCATCGGAAAGCTCATCCCGGCCGGTACCGGCATGCCGCAGTACCGCAACATCCGGGTGGAGCCCACCGAGGAGGCCAAGGCCGCGATGTACACCGTCGGCGGCTACGACGGCTCGGCCGCGGACTACACCTTCGGCTCGGGCTCGGGTGAGGCCGTGCCGCTGGAGGAGTACGACTTCGGCCAGTACAACCGCTGACCTCTCGGTCGCGGGCAGGTCCTGAGCGGCGCCCGGGTCCCTTCGGGGACCCGGGCGCCGTATCTCTTGGTACGGCTTGACCTGATCTTTGCGGCGGAAGCTGTACGTTATGAGGAGAACGGCCGGAGAGGTCGTCCGCAACGGGTAAACTCATGCGGGGACCCGACAGCGATCGGCCGGAAACCGGTCGCGGGAGCCATGACACGGATTCGGACGCTTGCGACAGCGCCCGGCAGGTGCAGCGGTTTTGACGTGTTGCGCTTGACTGGGTAGTCTCTATCTTCGTGCCCGTGGCTTCATGGGCCCTCACGCGTGCGCGTCGGCAGGTTTCCCACGGGGAGTCGACGGAGGCGCCGTGTGGTCTCCTCCACTGGGCCGGCCTAGCTCGGGAGTGGCGCGACAAGAGCGCGACACGCCCGACCGCGTGGGTCGGAGTGGACGGAAAACCAGCAGGTCATGACACCGGCAGTACCTGCGAAATGAACGACCATTCGAATTACCGGCAAGCACGAACGGAGACGCGGTGCCTACGATTCAGCAGCTGGTCCGCAAGGGCCGCCAGGACAAGGTCACCAAGACCAAGACCCCGGCGCTCAAGGCCAGCCCCCAGCGACGCGGCACCTGCATGCGCGTTTACACCACGACCCCGAAGAAGCCGAACTCGGCGCTCCGCAAGGTCGCGCGTGTCCGGCTCACCAACGGCATCGAGGTCACGGCCTACATCCCGGGTGTCGGTCACAACCTCCAGGAGCACAGCATCGTGCTCGTCCGCGGTGGTCGTGTGAAGGACCTGCCGGGTGTTCGCTACAAGATCATCCGTGGTTCGCTCGACACCCAGGGTGTCCGCAACCGCAAGCAGGCCCGTAGCCGTTACGGCGCGAAGAAGGAGAAGTAAGAATGCCTCGCAAGGGTTCTCCTGGCCGTCGTCAGCTCATGGCTGACCCGGTCCACAACTCGCCGCTGGTCACCGCGCTCATCAACAAGGTGCTCCTGGACGGCAAGCGCTCCATCGCGCAGTCGATCGTCTACGGCGCACTGGAAGGGTGCAAGGAGAAGACGGGCAACGACCCGGTCGTCACCCTGAAGCGCGCGCTGGACAACGTCAAGCCCACCCTCGAGGTCCGCAGCCGCCGTGTCGGTGGCGCGACCTACCAGGTCCCGGTCGAGGTGCGCGCCGCGCGCAGCACCACCCTGGCCCTGCGTTGGCTGGTGCAGTACTCCCGCGCCCGCCGCGAGAAGACCATGACCGAGCGCCTCATGAACGAGCTCCTCGACGCCAGCAACGGCCTCGGCGCGAGCGTCAAGAAGCGCGAGGACACCCACAAGATGGCCGAGTCCAACAAGGCCTTCGCCCACTACCGCTGGTAACAGCGGGTTCGACGAGACGACGAGGACGCGAGAGAAGTGGCCACCACGACCGCTCTTGACCTGGCCAAGGTCCGCAACATCGGGATCATGGCCCACATCGACGCGGGCAAGACCACGACGACCGAGCGCATCCTGTTCTACACCGGTATCACGTACAAGATCGGTGAAGTCCACGAGGGCGCAGCCACCATGGACTGGATGGAGCAGGAGCAGGAGCGTGGTATCACCATCACCTCCGCTGCCACCACCTGCGAATGGCTCGGCCACACGATCAACATCATCGACACGCCGGGTCACGTGGACTTCACCATCGAGGTGGAGCGCTCGCTGCGCGTCCTCGACGGTGCCGTCGCCGTGTTCGACGGCGTGGCGGGTGTCGAGCCCCAGTCCGAGACGGTGTGGCGTCAGGCCGACCGTTACGGCGTGCCGCGCATCTGCTTCGTCAACAAGATGGACCGGGTCGGCGCGGAGTTCCACCGCTGCGTCGACATGATGGTCAACCGCCTGAACGCCACGCCCGCCGTCATCCAGCTTCCCTGGGGCGTCGAGGCCGGCTTCAAGGGCGTCATCGACCTGGTGAAGATGAAGGGCCTGCTCTGGAGCGCCGAGGCGGCCAAGGGCGAGATGTACGAGACCGTGGACATCCCGGCGGACCACGCCGAGGCCGCCCGCGAGTGGCGTGACAAGCTCGTCGAGACCGTCGCCGAGAACGACGACGAGCTGATGGAGCTCTTCCTCGAGGGCGTCGAGCCCACCGAGGAGCAGCTGGTCGCGGCCATCCGCCGCGCCACGCTGGCCAGCGCCATCAACCCGGTCCTGACCGGCACCGCGTTCAAGAACAAGGGCATCCAGCCCCTGCTCGACGCGATCGTCGCCTACCTCCCCGCGCCGACCGACATCCCGGCCTTCAAGGGCCACGCGGCCGGCAACGAGGAGCAGGTCGTCGAGCGTCACGCGGACGTGAACGAGCCGTTCTCCGCGCTCGCCTTCAAGATCATGAGCGACCCGCACCTGGGCCGACTCACCTACATCCGCATCTACTCGGGCACGCTCGAGACCGGCACCGCTGTGGTCAACTCGGTGAAGGGCAAGAAGGAGCGGATCGGCAAGATCTACCAGATGCACGCGAACAAGCGCGAGGAGCGCCCGTCCGCGCACGCCGGTCAGATCGTCGCCGTGATGGGCCTGAAGGACACCACCACCGGTGACACCCTGTGCGACCCGGCCAACCCGGTCGTCCTGGAGTCGATGACGTTCCCGGCCCCGGTCATCAACGTCGCGATCGAGCCCAAGACGAAGAGCGACCAGGAGAAGCTCAGCACCGCCATCCAGCGGCTGGCCGAGGAGGACCCGTCCTTCCAGGTCCGCCGGGACGAGGAGACCGGTCAGACGGTCATCTGGGGCATGGGCGAGCTTCACCTGGAGATCCTCGTCGACCGGATGCGTCGCGAGTTCAAGGTCGAGGCCAACGTCGGCCGCCCGCAGGTGGCCTACCGGGAGACCATCCGCCGCAAGGTGGAGAAGGTCGACTACGTCCACAAGAAGCAGACCGGTGGTTCCGGCCAGTTCGCCAAGGTCATCATCGACATTGAGCCGCTGGGCGAGGGCAACGACGGGTACGAGTTCGAGAACAAGGTCTCCGGTGGCCGCATCCCGCGGGAGTACATCCCGTCGGTCGACGCGGGTGCCCAGGAGGCCGCCGAGTTCGGTGTTCTCGCCGGTTACCCCATGGTCGGGGTGAAGGTCACCCTGCAGGACGGCGCCTACCACGAGGTGGACTCGTCCGAAATGGCCTTCAAGATCGCTGGCTCGATGGCCTTCAAGGAGGCCGCGCGCAAGGCGGACGCCGTAATCCTGGAGCCGGTGATGGCCGTCGAGGTCATCAGCCCCGAGGACTACATGGGTGACGTCATCGGTGACCTCAACGGTCGCCGCGGGCAGATCCGGGCGATGGACGAGCGCGCAGGCGCCCGTGTCGTCCAGGCGATCGTGCCGCTCTCTGAGATGTTCGGCTACGTGGGCGACCTCCGTAGCAAGACGCAGGGACGTGCGAGCTTCAGCATGCAGTTCGACTCCTACGCGGAAGTGCCCCAGCACATCGCCAAGGAGATCGTCGCGAAGGTCCGGGGCGAGTAGTTCTCTGCCAGGCCGGCCCCTCCGGGGCCGGCCTCCCCGAACCCGAGTGAAAAGACGAAAGTCAAGTCAGAATCTCTAAGGAGACAGACCAGTGGCCAAGGCCAAGTTCGAGCGGACCAAGCCGCACGTAAACATCGGCACCATTGGGCACATCGACCACGGCAAGACCACTCTGACCGCGGCGATCACCAAGGTGCTCCACGAGCGTTTCCCTGAGCTCAACGAGGCGACCCCGTTCGACAAGATCGACAAGGCGCCCGAGGAGAAGGCTCGTGGTATCACGATCTCCATCGCCCACGTCGAGTACCAGACCGAGAAGCGCCACTACGCCCACGTGGACTGCCCCGGTCACGCCGACTACGTCAAGAACATGATCACCGGTGCGGCCCAGATGGACGGCGCGATCCTCGTGGTCGCCGCCACCGACGGTCCGATGCCGCAGACGAAGGAGCACGTCCTCCTGGCCCGCCAGGTCGGCGTCCCCTACATCGTCGTGGCCCTCAACAAGGCCGACATGGTCGACGACGAGGAGATCCTGGAGCTCGTCGAGCTCGAGGTCCGCGAGCTGCTCTCGGCTCAGGAGTTCCCCGGCGACGACCTGCCGGTCGTGCGCGTCTCCGCTCTGAAGGCCCTCGAGGGCGACCAGAAGTGGGGCGACAGCATCATCGAGCTGATGACCGCCGTCGACGAGAACGTGCCCGAGCCGACCCGTGACGTCGACAAGCCGTTCCTGATGCCGATCGAGGACGTCTTCTCGATCACCGGCCGCGGCACCGTCGTGACCGGCCGTATCGAGCGCGGCATCGTCAAGGTCAACGAGACCGTCGACATCATCGGCATCAAGCAGGAGAAGACCACCACCACGGTCACCGGCGTCGAGATGTTCCGCAAGCTGCTCGACGAGGGCCAGGCCGGTGACAACGTCGGTCTGCTCCTGCGCGGCATCAAGCGTGAGGACGTCGAGCGCGGCCAGTGCATCATCAAGCCGGGCACGACCACCCCGCACACCGAGTTCGAGGCCCAGGTCTACATCCTGGCCAAGGACGAGGGCGGCCGCCACACGCCGTTCTTCAACAACTACCGTCCGCAGTTCTACTTCCGTACGACTGACGTGACCGGTGTCGTGAACCTCCCCGAGGGCACCGAGATGGTCATGCCCGGTGACAACACCGAGATGACCGTCCAGCTCATCCAGCCGATCGCGATGGAGGAAGGCCTCAAGTTCGCGATCCGTGAGGGTGGCCGCACCGTCGGTGCGGGCAACGTCACCAAGATCCTCAAGTAGTACGACCACGGGGCGGCGGCCGGCTCTCGCAAGAAGAGGCCGGTCGCCGCGCCGCGCGGGGCTCCCGTGGCTCCGCACGCGACCCACGAACCGTGATCTCGCAGCTGCTTCGGCCGGATGTGACCGAAGCGACTGCCAGATCACGGAAGAAAGCGCAGATCTCGAACGTCTGCTACGTGGGGACAGGAGACGGGCCGGACCGCCGGAAGGCGTGACGGGCCCGGATCCGCATATAGCGGCCGCCGGCCGCATGTAACTTTTTCAGACGACAGCGAAGGACACCGAGGCCATTATGGCGGGACAGAAGATCCGCATTCGGCTCAAGGCCTATGACCACGAGGTCATCGACGTTTCGGCCAAGAAGATCGTCGAGACGGTGACGCGGACTGGCGCTAAGGTCGCGGGCCCGGTTCCGCTGCCGACGGAGAAGAACGTGTACTGCGTCATCCGCTCGCCGCACAAGTACAAGGACAGCCGCGAGCACTTCGAGATGCGCACGCACAAGCGGCTGATTGACATCATCGACCCGACGCCGAAGACGGTCGACTCGCTCATGCGACTCGACCTCCCCGCCGGCGTTGACATCTCGATCAAGCTCTGAGGGAACGCACTGACATGGCTAAGCAGATCAAGGGCGTCCTGGGCAAGAAGCTCGGCATGACCCAGGTCTTCGACGCGGACAACCGCATGGTCCCGGTGACCGTGGTCGAGGCCGGTCCGTGCGTCGTGACCCGCGTCCGCACCCCCGAGAAGGACGGCTACTCCGCCGTCCAGCTCGGCTTCGGACAGGTCGACCCGCGGAAGGTCAACAAGCCGCTCGGCGACTACCTGCGCAAGCACGACATCACCCCGCGCCGTTACTTCACGGAGATCCGTACGGACGACGCGGCCGACTACACCATCGGCCAGGAGATCGCGGCCGACGCCTTCGAGGCCGGCCAGTTCGTCGACGTGACGGGCAAGAGCAAGGGCAAGGGCTTCGCGGGTGTCATGAAGCGTCACGGCTTCGGTGGTCTGGGCGCCTCGCACGGTACCCAGCGCAAGCACCGCTCGCCGGGCTCCATCGGTGGCTGCGCCACCCCGGGCCGCGTCTTCAAGGGCCTGCGCATGGCCGGTCGGATGGGCAACGTCCGCACCACCATCCAGAGCCTGAAGATCCACGCCGTGGACGCCGAGAAGGGCCTCATCCTCATCAAGGGTGCGGTTCCCGGCGCCAACGGCAGCCTGGTCCTCATCCGCACCGCTGCCAAGAAGGGGGCTGCCAAGTGAGCACCATTGACGTCCTCGACGCCAGCGGCACGAAGGCCGGCTCGGTCGACCTGCCCGAGGACATCTTCGGGGCCAAGGTCAACGTCCCGCTGATCCACCAGGTGGTCGTGGCCCAGCTCGCCGCTCGCCGGCAGGGCACCCACAAGGCCAAGACCCGCGGTGAGGTCAGCGGTGGCGGCAAGAAGCCGTACCGCCAGAAGGGCACCGGCCGCGCGCGCCAGGGTTCGACCCGCGCCCCGCAGTTCACCGGCGGTGGCACCGTCCACGGCCCGGTCCCGCGCGACTACTCGCAGCGGACCCCCAAGAAGATGAAGGCCGCCGCGCTGCGCGGCGCCCTCTCCGACAGGGCGAACGGCGGCCGCGTCCACGTGGTCAGCGGCCTGGTCTCCGGCGAGACCCCCAAGACCAAGGCGGCCCTCGAGTCGCTGCGGAAGATCACGCAGGCTCGTAGCGTCCTGGTCGTCGTCGACGAGGGCGACGAGCTCACCTGGATGAGCCTGCGCAACGCCCCGGAGGTCCACCTGCTGGACGCCGGGCAGCTCAACACGTACGACGTGCTCTGCTACGACGACGTCGTTTTCACTCAGCAGGCGTACGACCAGGTCGTCACGCGTCTGAGCAAGAGCGGGAAGGAAGACGCCTGATGGAGAAGATCGCCGACCCGCGCGACATCATCATCAAGCCGGTTGTCTCCGAGAAGAGCTACGGCCTGATCGACGAGCACAACAAGTACACGTTCCTGGTGCGGAAGACGGCCAACAAGACGCAGGTCAAGATCGCCATCGAGCAGATCTTCGGCGTCAAGGTGGCGAGCGTCAACACCATCAACCGCCAGGGCAAGCGCAAGCGGACCAAGTTCGGCTACGGCCAGCGCCCGAGCACCAAGCGTGCGATCGTGAGCCTGGTCGAGGGCGACCGGATCGACATCTTCGGTCAGGGCTGAACCGCTCGCCAGTAAGTGACGCGCCGAGCGCCCCCGCCGGGAGGCGGGGGCATTCGGCCGGATCAACCGACAAAGGATGAACGAAAAAGATGGGCATCCGTAAGTACAAGCCGACGACCCCGGGTCGCCGCGGCTCGAGTGTCTCGGACTTCGCCGAGATCACCCGCAGCACGCCCGAGAAGTCGCTGCTCGCCCCGCTGCACAGCAAGGGCGGCCGCAACGTCCACGGCCGGGTCACCACCCGCCACCAGGGCGGCGGTCACAAGCGCGCCTACCGGATCATCGACTTCCGGCGCCACGACAAGGACGGGATCCCGGCCAAGGTCGCTCACATCGAGTACGACCCGAACCGCACCTCCCGGATCGCGCTGCTGCACTACGCCGACGGGGAGAAGCGCTACATCCTCTGCCCGACCGGCCTCAAGCAGGGCGACAAGATCGAGAACGGCCCCGCGGCCGACATCAAGCCGGGTAACTGCCTCCCGCTGCGCAACATCCCGACCGGTACCTTCATCCACGCGGTGGAGCTCCGTCCGGGCGGTGGCGCCAAGCTGGGCCGGTCCGCCGGTGCGCAGATCCAGCTGCTCGCCAAGGAGGGCCAGTACGCCACGCTGCGTATGCCCTCCGGCGAAATGCGCCAGGTCGACGTGCGCTGCCGGGCCTCCATCGGCCAGGTCGGCAACGCCGAGCAGGGCAACATCAACTGGGGTAAGGCCGGCCGCATGCGGTGGAAGGGCAAGCGCCCCACCGTCCGCGGTGTCGCGATGAACCCGGTCGACCACCCGCACGGTGGTGGTGAGGGCAAGACGTCCGGCGGTCGTCACCCGGTCAACCCCAAGGGCAAGCCCGAGGGACGGACCCGTGCGGCGAACAAGGCCAGCGACCGCCTGATCATCCGTCGTCGGACCAAGCGGAAGAAGCGGTAGGAGCAGCCGAAATGCCACGTAGCCTTAAGAAGGGTCCCTTCGTGGACGACCACCTTCAGAAGAAGGTGGACGCTCAGAACGAGAAGGGCACCAAGAACGTCATCAAGACGTGGTCGCGGCGCTCCATGATCGTGCCCGACATGATCGGTCACACGATCGCCGTCCACGACGGCCGCAAGCACGTCCCGGTGTTCGTCACCGAGGCGATGATCGGTCACAAGCTCGGTGAGTTCGCGCCCACGCGGACCTTCCGCAGCCACGTCAAGGAAGACCGCCGCAGCCGGCGATAAGCGCCTGGGGAGAGGAAGCCGAGCCGCGAACGGCCGGGGGCGAGAGCCGTACCGGTCGGGCGAGGCGAGGCGGACTCGCCCCATACGAAGCAGAAGGTAAGAGGAGTAAGCGATGGAAGCCAGGGCTCAGGTGCGATTCGCGCGCCACACGCCCATGAAGGCCCGCCGCGTGGTGGACCTCATTCGCGGGCTGCCCGCTTCGGAGGCGCAGGCCGTGCTGCAGTTCGCTCCCCAGTCGGCGAGCGAGACCGTGTACAAGGTGCTGTCCAGCGCCATTGCGAACGCGGAGCACAACTTCAACCTCGACCGTGACACGCTCGTCGTGAGCCGTGCCTGGGTCGACGAGGGCCCCACCCTGAAGCGGTTCCGTCCCCGCGCCCAGGGTCGTGCCTATCGGATCAACAAGCGGACCAGCCACATCACCGTGATCGTGGAGTCCCGCGAGCCGAAGGGGAGGACCCGCTAGTGGGTCAGAAGGTCAACCCGCACGGGTTCCGCCTCGGCATCACGACCGACTTCAAGAGCCGGTGGTACGCCGACAAGCTCTACAAGTCGTACGTGGCCGAGGACGTGGCGATCCGCCGCATGCTGAAGAAGGGCATGGAGCGGGCCGGCATTTCCAAGGTCGAGATCGAGCGGACCACCGACCGGGTTCAGGTCGACATCCACACCGCCCGTCCGGGCATCGTCATCGGCCGCCGCGGCGCCGAGGCGGACCGGATCCGGGGCGACCTCGAGAAGCTGACCAAGAAGCAGGTCCAGCTGAACATCCTCGAGGTCAAGAACCCCGAGATCGACGCCCAGCTCGTCGCCCAGGGCGTGGCCGAGCAGCTGTCCAGCCGTGTCTCGTTCCGGCGGGCCATGCGCAAGGCCATGCAGTCGGCCATGAAGAGCGGCGCCAAGGGCATCCGGGTGCAGTGCTCCGGTCGTCTGGGCGGCGCCGAGATGTCCCGCTCGGAGTTCTACCGCGAGGGCCGCGTGCCCCTGCACACGCTCCGCGCGGACATCGACTACGGCCTGTACGAGGCCCGTACCACCTTCGGCCGCATCGGCGTGAAGGTGTGGATCTACAAGGGTGAGGCTCCGACCAGCCGCGCCGAGCGTGAGGCGGCTGCCGCCGGCGCCCGTGCGGGCCAGCGTCGCGAGCGTGACGACCGTCGTGGCGGCGGCGCCGGTGGCGACCGTCCCCGTCGTGGCGGCGGCGCCGGTGGCGACCGTCCCCGTCGTGGCGGCGGCCGCGGCGACCGTGCACCCAGGACCGAGGCGGCTTCGCAGGCCGCCCCCGAGACCGGCCCGGCTGCGCAGCCGGGTGCTGAAGGGAGCTGACCATGCTGATCCCGCGCAGGGTCAAGCACCGCAAGCAGCACCGGCCCGACCGCAGCGGCGCCGCCAAGGGCGGCACGCGCGTCGTGTTCGGCGAGTACGGCATTCAGGCGCTTGAGCACTCCTACGTGACCAACCGCCAGATCGAGTCGGCTCGTATCGCGATGACCCGCCACATCAAGCGTGGCGGCAAGGTCTGGATCAACATCTACCCGGACCGTCCGCTCACCAAGAAGCCGGCCGAGACCCGCATGGGTTCCGGTAAGGGTTCGCCGGAGTGGTGGATCGCCAACGTCAAGCCCGGTCGCGTCATGTTCGAGCTCTCCGGTGTCGCCGAGCCGGTGGCCCGTGAGGCGCTGAAGCGGGCGATCCACAAGCTCCCGATGAAGTGCAAGGTCGTTAAGCGTGAAGTGGGTGAGGCGTGATGGCTAAGGGCCTGACCGCCGGTGAGCTGCGGGTGGAGGACCAGGACACCCTGGTCCAGAAGCTGAAGGAAGCCAAGGAGGAGCTGTTCAACCTCCGCTTCCAGGCCGCGACCGGCCAGTTGGAGAGCCACGGGCGGCTGCGCGCCGTCCGCCGCGAGATCGCCCGTATCTACACCGTGATGCGCGAGCGGGAGCTCGGCATTGTGACGGTTGAGAAGGAGTCGAGCGATGGCTGAAGCAACTGAGAGCACGACCGAGGCGCGGAACTACCGCAAGACCCGCGAGGGTCTGGTCGTCAGCGACAAGATGGACAAGACTGTCGTCGTCGCCGTCGAGGACCGCGTCAAGCACCGCCTGTACGGCAAGGTCATCCGCAGGACGACCAAGTACAAGGCGCACGACGAGGCCAACAGCTGCGGCGTCGGCGACCGCGTCCTCCTGATGGAGACCCGGCCGCTGTCGGCCAGCAAGCGCTGGCGGGTCGTCGAGATCCTCGAGAAGGCCAAGTAGCAACGCGCCTCGTGGGGGGTGGCAGGTCCACCCCCCACGACGGCGTCCAAGGGTGTGGGGGCTCGCCCCCGCACCGCCTGCGGCGGCGGTCGCCGGCCAGGGAGACCGGGCCCCGGACGGGCCGGTGCGTCACACGACGGACCGGCTGAGGGGCGCGGCGGACCCGGGCGGACGGGCTGTCGCCGGGGGAAAAAGACCACAGTAGGTTCCGCAAGGCTCGCCCGCCCGGGGCGAGAACCGGCGAGACAAACAGGAGTAGACGTGATCCAGCAGGAGTCGCGACTCAAGGTCGCCGACAACACGGGTGCGAAGGAAGTCCTCTGCATCCGGGTGCTCGGCGGCTCGGGTCGGCGCTACGCCGGTATCGGCGACATCATCGTCGCCACTGTCAAGGACGCCATTCCCGGCGGCACCGTGAAGAAGGGCGACGTGGTCAAGGCCGTCGTCGTCCGCACTGTCAAGGAGCGCCGCCGGCCCGACGGCTCCTACATCCGCTTCGACGAGAACGCCGCCGTCATCATCAAGGACAGCGGTGACCCTCGCGGCACGCGTATCTTCGGTCCCGTCGGCCGCGAGCTGCGTGACAAGAAGTTCATGCGCATCATCTCGCTCGCGCCGGAGGTGTTGTAAATGTCGAAGCTGCATGTGAAGAAGGGTGACCTGGTCCAGGTCATCGCCGGCAAGGACAAGGGTGCCAAGGGTCGTGTGATCGCCGCCCTCCCGCGCGAGGACCGCGTGGTGGTCGAAGGCGTCAACATGATCAAGAAGCACGCCAAGGAGAGCCTGCAGGGCCCGCGCGGCGCCAAGACCGGCGGCGTGCAGACCATGGAGGCTCCCATCCACGTGAGCAACGTCAAGAAGCTCAAGGATGACGAGAAGCCCGCCAAGAAGGCCGACAAGAAGGCCGACGAGTCGGGTGAGGACAACTGATGACTGCCACCTCTGAAGAGCGCACGCTCCCTCGCCTCAAGCAGCGTTACCGCGAGGAGATCGCCGCGAAGCTGCAGGAGGAGTTCGGGTTCGAGAACGTCATGCTGATCCCCACGATCACCAAGATCAAGGTGAACATGGGTGTCGGTGAGGCGGCCCGCGACTCCAAGCTGATCGAGGGCGCCGTCCGCGACCTCACGGTCATCACCGGTCAGAAGCCGGCCGTCGTGCGGGCCCGCAAGTCCATCGCCCAGTTCAAGCTGCGCGAGGGCATGCCGATCGGCGCGCACGTCACGCTGCGCGGCGACCGCATGTGGGAGTTCCTGGACCGTCTGCTGTCCCTGGCGCTTCCCCGTATCCGCGACTTCCGCGGCCTGTCGCCGAAGCAGTTCGACGGCAACGGCAACTACACCTTCGGTCTCACCGAGCAGGTCATGTTCCACGAGATCGACCAGGACAAGGTCGACCGGCAGCGTGGCATGGACATCACGGTCGTGACCACCGCCAAGACCGACGACCAGGGCCGGGCGCTGCTGAAGCACCTCGGCTTCCCCTTCAAGGAGGCCTGATCATGGCGAAGACGTCGCTCAAGGTCAAGGCTGCTCGCAAGGCCAAGTTCGAGGTCCGGGCCTACACCCGGTGCTCGCGCTGTGGTCGTCCCCGCGCCGTGTTCAGGAAGTTTGGCCTGTGCCGCATCTGCTTCCGTGAGATGGCGCACCGGGGCGAGCTGCCCGGCATCACCAAGTCGAGCTGGTAGTCGCGCGCGGTCCCCGCGATCCGTCGCGGGGCCGCGCGGCGCCGGCCGTACCAGAGAAGTCATATTCACCGGGCGCTGTTCGAAGAAAGCGCCCATGACCGCACCGTAGGTCCCCTGGGGAAACCGCGGTGAGGAAGGCCACCGGCCATGACGATGACCGACCCGATCGCAGACATGCTGACGCGTCTGCGAAACGCGAACTCGGCGTACCACGACACCGTGGCGATGCCGTACTCGAAGATCAAGGCGCACATCGCCGAGATCCTCCAGCAGGAGGGTTACATCCAGGCCTGGAGCGTCGAGGACGCCAAGGTCGGAAAGAACCTCGTGGTGGAGCTCAAGTTCGGGCCGAACCGTGAGCGTTCGCTCGCGGGCCTGCGCCGGGTTTCCAAGCCCGGCCTGCGGGTCTATGCAAAGAAGGACAACCTGCCTCGAGTCCTGGGCGGACTGGGCGTCGCGATCATCTCGACGTCCGGCGGCCTCATGACCGACAAGCAGGCCGGCAAGCGTGGTGTGGGCGGGGAAGTCCTCGCCTACGTTTGGTAGAAGGGAGGCATACAGCATGTCGAGAATCGGACGGCTGCCCATCCCTGTACCGAGCGGCGTCGACGTCACCATCGACGGTCGGGATGTCACGGTCAAGGGCCCCAAGGGCACGCTCTCGCACACGGTGGCGGAGCCGATCGAGGTCGCTCGGGCGGAGGACGGCACTGTCGCCGTCACGCGTCCCAGCGACGAGAACAAGGTCCGTGCGCTCCACGGTCTGTCCCGCACGCTGATCGCCAACATGGTGACGGGCGTGACCCAGGGATTCTCCAAGACCCTGGAGATCGTGGGCGTCGGTTACCGCGTCCAGGCCAAGGGCCCGACTCAGCTCGAGTTCGCCCTCGGTTTCAGTCACCCGGTGATCGTGGACGCCCCCGAGGGCGTCACCTTCCGCGTCGAGAAGCCGACGCTGTTCCACGTGGACGGCATCGACAAGCAGAAGGTCGGCGAGATCGCCGCGAACATCCGCAAGCTGCGCAAGCCCGACCCGTACAAGGGCAAGGGCGTGCGCTACCAGGGTGAAGTTATCCGCCGCAAGGTCGGAAAGGCTGGTAAGTAGGCATGGCTGGCAAGACTGCGTTCGGCAAGCACACGGCCGCCCGCGCCGTCTCGCGGGCCCGCCGCCACGGCCGAGTCCGCAAGAAGGTGGTCGGTACGGCCGCGCGTCCGCGCCTGGTCGTCAACCGCTCCACCCGACACCTGTTCGTGCAGATCGTCGACGACACCCAGGGCCACACGCTGGTGAGCGCCTCCACCATGGAGAGCTCGCTGCGCACGGCCGAGGGCGCCAAGACCGACAAGGCGAAGCAGGTCGGCGAGCTCATCGCTCAGCGGGCCAAGGCTGCCGGTATCTCCGCGGTCGTGTTCGACCGCGGTGGCAACCGCTACGCAGGCCGCCTCGCGGCCCTCGCGGACAGCGCACGCGAAGGCGGGCTGGAGTTCTGATGACTCCGTCCCGAGGATCGCAACTGATGGCCCGTATGACGAATGAGAAGAGGAACCACTGATGGCCGGAGCTCCGCGTCGCGGTGGCGCCGCCGGTGGCGAGCGGCGTGACGGTCGTCGTGACGACCGCCGCGGTGGCAGCGCTGACAAGGGCGTCTCGTACATCGAGCGCGTCGTGAAGATCAACCGGGTGGCCAAGGTCGTGAAGGGTGGTCGTCGCTTCAGCTTCACCGCCCTGGTTATCGTCGGTGACGGTAACGGCATGGTCGGTGTCGGCTACGGCAAGGCCAAGGAAGTCCCCGCGGCCATCGCCAAGGGCGTCGAAGAGGCGAAGAAGCACTTCTTCCGGGTGCCCCGCATCCAGGGCACCATCCCGCACATCGTGCAGGGTGAAGAGGCCGCCGGCGTCGTCTTCCTGCGTCCGGCCTCGCCGGGTACCGGTGTCATCGCCGGTGGTCCGGTGCGCGCCGTGCTGGAGTGCGCCGGCATCCACGACGTCCTGTCCAAGTCGCTCGGCTCGGACAACCCGATCAACATCGTGCACGCCACGGTGGCCGCTCTGAAGGGCCTCAGCCGCCCCGAGGAGATCGCGGCCCGCCGCGGCCTGCCGATCGAGGACGTCGCCCCCAAGGCGATGCTCAAGGCTCGCGCCGAGGGCATCGCGGAGGCCGCGGCGGCGAAGGCGGTGAGCTAGTCGATGGCACGCCTGAAGATCACTCAGGTCCGCTCGAAGATCGGCGGCAAGCAGAACCAGCGCGACTCGCTGCGCTCGCTGGGTCTGAAGCGCATCGGCGACGTCGTCGTCAAGGAGGACCGCCCGGAGATCCGCGGCATGGTCTCCGTGGTGACGCACCTGGTCACCGTGGAAGAGGTCGACTGACATGGCAGAGAACACTCCGCTCCGCATCCACCACCTGCGGCCGGCTCCGGGCGCCAACAAGTCGAAGGTCCGCAAGGGCCGCGGCGAGGCGTCCAAGGGCAAGACCGCCGGTCGTGGCACCAAGGGCACGCGGTCCCGGAACACGGTCCCCCTCGGTTTCGAGGGCGGCCAGGTTCCGCTCCAGCGCCGTCTGCCCAAGTACAAGGGCTTCTCCAACGCCCTGTTCAAGACGACCTACCAGGTCGTCAACCTGGACCGGCTCGGCGAGCTGTTCCCCGAGGGTGGCGACGTCACCGTCGAGGCCATGGTCGCCCGGGGTGCGGTCCGCAAGAACCAGCTCGTGAAGGTTCTGGGAACCGGCGAGATCTCCGTGGCGTTGAACGTGCAGGCGCACGCCTTCTCCGCCAGCGCCAAGGAGAAGATCGCCGCCGCCGGGGGCTCCGCCTCCGAGCTGTAGGCATCAATCACGTGGCGCGGGGGCCCTTCTGGGCCTCCGCGCCCGCGGTGCGTTAGAGTTCGCTGGACAATGAGTGTCAACTCATTTCCACGGACTCGTTGACTTGAGATACCAAGATGGATCACCCCCGCACCATCGCTGACCGACCTCGCCTTTCAGGCGCGCAGGAGGGACCGTGCTGACCGCGTTTACCCGAGCGTTCCGTACGCCGGACCTGCGTAAGAAGTTGCTCTTCACACTGGGCATCATCGCGCTGTTCCGTCTCGGCTCGGTTCTTCCGACTCCGGGTGTTCACACCGAAAACATCGCCCTGTGCCTCAAGGAGGCGCAGGCCGGCGATGCGGGCAATATCTACGGGATGGTGCAGCTGTTCAGCGGCGGCGCGCTGCTGAAGCTGTCCGTTTTCGCGCTCGGCATCATGCCGTACATCACCGCGAGCATCATCCTCCAGCTCCTGGTCGTGGTCATCCCCCGCCTCGAAGCCCTCAAGAAGGAGGGGCAGGCGGGCCAGACCAAGATCACTCAATATACGCGTTACCTGACGATCGGCCTGTCGATCCTGCAGTCGACCGCCTTCATCGCGCTCGCACGCAGCGGCCAGCTGTTCCCCGGCTGCCGCCAGGAGGTCCTGCTCGACAAGGACAACGTCTTCACCATCGTGACGATGGTCCTGGTGATGACCGCGGGCACCGCCGTGATCATGTGGCTGGGCGAGCTCGTGACCGACCGCGGCGTCGGCAACGGCATGTCCATCCTGATCTTCACCCAGGTCATCGCGGTCTTCCCGTCCGAGCTGCTGAACATCGGCCGCCAGAAGGGCGCGTTCGTCTTCGCCGTGGTCATGGTCGTCGGCATCGCGATGATCGCCCTGGTCGTGATGGTCGAGCAGGCCCAGCGCCGGGTCCCGGTGCAGTACGCCAAGCGCATGGTCGGCCGCCGGATGTACGGCGGGACCTCCACCTACATCCCGCTGAAGGTGAACCAGGCCGGCATCATCCCGGTCATCTTCGCCTCCTCGCTGCTCTACCTGCCGCAGCTGGTCACGACCCTGTTCAGCGGCACGGAGGAGCCGAACGCGGTCGTGCAGTGGATCCAGCAGAACCTGGTCACCGGCGACACCCCGGCCTACATGATCACGTTCTTCCTCCTGATCGTCTTCTTCACCTACTTCTACGTGTCCATCACCTTCAACCCCGTTGAAGTCGCCGACAACATGAAGAAGTACGGTGGTTTCATCCCGGGCATCCGCCCGGGACGCCCGACGGCCGAGTACCTGAACTACGTGCTCTCGCGACTCACGGCTCCGGGATCGCTCTATCTGGGCTTGATCTCCATGGTGCCGATCGTCGCGCTGGCGCTGGTCGGAGCGAGCCAGAACTTCCCGTTCGGAGGCACGAGCATTCTGATCATGGTGGGTGTCGGTCTTGACACCGTGAAGCAGATCGAGAGCCAGCTGCAGCAGCGCAACTACGAAGGCTTCCTGAAGTAGTGCGCCTCGTCCTGGTGGGGCCCCCCGGAGCGGGTAAGGGGACTCAGGCCCAGTTCATCGCATCGAACCTGTCAATCCCGAAGATCTCGACAGGGGATATCTTCCGTGCCAACGTCTCGGGCGGTACGGAGCTCGGCAAGCTTGCCAAGGAGTACATGGACCGCGGCGACCTCGTGCCCGACGAGGTGACCATCGCCATGGTCCGCGACCGCCTCTCCGAGGACGACGCGCGGGACGGCTTCCTGCTCGACGGCTTCCCCAGGAACGTGCCCCAGGCCGAGATCCTGAAGAAGATGCTCGCGGAGTTCGGGGTCGCGCTGGACGTCGTCCTGGAGCTCGTGGTCGACGAGGAGGAGGTGGTCCGCCGTCTCGCGGGCCGCCGGACCTGCGGCCAGTGCGGTCGTATCTGGCACGTCGACTTCGACGACAAGAAGGACGACATCTGCGACGCCTGCGGCGGCAGCCTCTACCAGAGGGATGACGACAAGGAGGAGACCGTCCGGCGCCGGCTGGAGGTCTACCAGGAGCAGACCGCTCCGCTGGTCTCGTTCTACGCCGACGAGAAGATCCTCGTGGGGGTGGAAGCGGCCGGCCCGGTGGAAGAGGTCACCCGCCGCGCGATGGAGGCCCTGGCGCCCTACGTCGACTAGCGATTCTCATCCGGCACGCCACCCGCGGGAAGCGCCCCGCAGGTGGCGTGCTGTCGTTAGGAGAGGCTTCTAGGGCACAATCGGGGGAATTGAGCTCCCGAATCGCCCGTTTAATCACCCCAGGGGGTGCATACGTGTTCAAGAAGAACCGGCACGGGATTCAGATCAAGACGCCGGAGCAACTGGAGAAGATGCGTGCCGCGGGCCTGGTGGTCGGGCGGACGCTGCAGCTGCTCAAGGAGAGCGTCCAGCCGGGCATGACGCCGCTGGACCTCGACGCGATCGCGGAGAAGGCGATCCGGGACGAGGGTGCGATCCCCTCCTTCAAGGGCTACCAGGGCTTTCCGGCGACGATCTGCGCGTCGGTCAACGACGAGGTCGTCCACGGCATCCCCGGTGACCGCCGGAAGCTGCGCGAGGGCGACATCATCTCGATCGACTGCGGAGCCATCCTGGACGGCTGGCACGGCGACTCGGCCGTCACGGTCCCGGTCGGCGAGGTGGACCCCGCGCTGACCGAGCTGATGCGGGTCACCGAGGAGTCCATGTGGCAGGGGATCGCCGCGCTGAAGCCGGGCGGCCACCTGTCCGACGTGGGGCACGCGGTGGAGAAGTACGTCCGCTCCCAGGGTCGCTACGGCATCCCGCAGGAGTACGGCGGGCACGGGATCGGCACCGAGATGCACATGGACCCCTGGGTCGCCAACCACGGCAAGCCCGGCAAGGGGCCCAGGCTGGAGGTGGGCATGTGCTTCGCGGTGGAGCCGATGGTCAACCTGGGCACCGCCCGGACCAAGGTGCTGGCCGACGACTGGACCGTCGTCACCATCGACGGCAAGCCCTCCGCGCACTTCGAGCACAGCGTCGCGGTGACACATAATGGACCTTGGGTGCTGACCGCGCTCGACGGCGGCGAAGAGCGGTTCGCCGGCGTACTGGGAGAGAGTGCGGGCTAGCGGCGACGCGGCCCGCCGTGGCGAGCGGATGTGAGCGATGATGGCGGCTGGTCCGCAGATGCGGGCGTCGGACGACGACAGGGACAGGGTCGCCTCGGTGCTCCGTGAGCACTACGCGCAGGGTCGCCTCACCGTCGAGGAGTTCGACGAGCGACTCGAGCAGCTCTACGCGAGCAGGACGTACGGCGAGCTCGCGACCCTCACCTCCGACCTGCCCGACGTCGACCTGCGCACCATGCAGGAGGTCGCCCCGCGCCCGCCGGCGAAGGAGGAGACGGAGAAGGGGCGCCTGCTCGCCATGTGGACCCCCTGGGCCCTGGCGGTCAGCATCAACTGGGGCATCTGGTTCGCCATCGGACTGGGGGACGACTTCGACTTCCCCTATCCCTGGCCGCTGTGGGTGATGGGGCCCTGGGGCGCGATCCTGCTGGTCGCGACCGTCCTGATGAAGTTCGGCGACGGCCGGAAGCCGTAATAGTGCACGCTCGGCGGTGAGTGTGCATTCCTCCGCAGAAGAGCGGGCCGAAGCTTCCTAACGTGAGCGGTGTCCGAACGACGGACCCCTTCACAGGAGGAAGACATGAGCAAGGCCCGCACCCTTCTCGCCACCACCGCCCTCACCGGGGCCCTCGCCGCCGGCCTGGCCGCGGCTCCGGCCCAGGCTTCGACCGCCGGCACGGCCACCGCCGCCGCGTCCCAGGAGGCACAGGGGTCGAAGCACTTCTTCGGCCCCTACTACTCGAAGTTCGGCGGCGGCGAGGGCTTCGGCAAGCGCTCCTACTTCAAGGGCTACTGGATCAAGCAGGACGGCCGCTACTGGTTCCACGGGGACCTGTTCGACCGCGACCGCGACCGCGAGTACAGCTACGTCTGGTTCAGGTGGCACGACAAGTTCGGCACCCACACCAAGTACTACAAGACGTTCGGCGGCAGGCACTTCACGAAGTTCGGCGGCTTCAAGAAGAGCAACGGCTTCGACGACTTCAAGATCCGCGTCTGCGAGGGCGACAACCGCTTCGACGACTGCGGCGGCTGGGGTGACGCCTTCTAGGAGCGGCCGGGAAGGCCGATCGACACGGGCCCGCCGGTGACACGGTCACCGGCGGGCTTTCCGTTCGGCGGGGAGGTATGCTGTCTGGTGGTTGTGTCAAGCACCGGCCGACGGTTTCGCATTTCCTCGCCCGGTGCCGTACACTCCTTCTTCGGTTCACTATGACCATTGCGCCTCAGCGGTGTCGCTACCGCCGCCTCTCCTGGAAGCGCATGGTCGCGGCTGCTTAGTGTTCCGAAGCCTCAGACGACCGATCAGTGAAACGCGAGGGACATGGCCAAGAAAGACGGCGCCATCGAGATCGAGGGCACTGTGGTTGAGTCGCTCCCGAACGCAATGTTCCGGGTCCAGCTCGACAACGGCCATAAGGTCCTGGCCCACATCAGCGGGCGGATGCGCATGCACTACATCCGAATCCTTCCCGACGACCGGGTTGTCGTCGAACTGAGCCCCTACGACCTCAGTCGTGGGCGGATCGTCTACCGATACAAGTAAGCGTCTGAGGGACGAATAAGGACTATGAAGGTCAAGCCGAGCGTCAAGAAGATCTGCGACAAGTGCAAGGTGATCCGCCGGCACGGTCGTGTCATGGTGATCTGCGACAACCTGCGCCACAAGCAGCGCCAGGGCTAGTCGCGGCAGAAGGTCTCACGGAGTCCGCTCGCAAGAGGCGGACTCGATCCATGTGGGGCCCATCGGGCGAAGGCGGTCGCGCCGGTCCGGCGAGGCGAGCGGAGACGCTCCCCGCGGCGGAGAGGCGAGGCGGGTCCCGCCCGGAAGAACGGTAATCGCGTTCCACACCTGCGCAGGCGGCCGACGAGGCCGTACCCCGCAGGAGACCCCCGGTCGGAGGCCGGGGCCCTCACCCCGGGCATGGGGAGGGGAAGTGAAGCGTAGGACCTCCGCCACAAAGAAGGAGAATGCCCGACCATGGCTCGCCTGGTTGGCGTCGACCTCCCCCGCGACAAGCGGCTGGAGATCGCTCTCACCTACATTTTCGGAATCGGCCGCACTCGCGCGCTCGAGACCCTGAAGGCCACCGGCGTCAGCGGCGACCTCCGGGTGCACCAGCTCACGGACGAAGAGCTCGTGCCGCTGCGTGACTACATCGAGGCGAATTTCAAGATCGAGGGTGACCTCCGTCGCGAGATTCAGGCCGACATCCGTCGCAAGATCGAGATTCAGTCCTACCAGGGCATCCGGCACCGTCGCGGTCTTCCCGTGCACGGCCAGCGCACGCAGACCAACGCGCGCACCCGCAAGGGCAAGAAGAAGACCGTCGCCGGCAAGAAGAAGCCCGGTAAGAAGTAGTCCGCGCAGCCGCAGGACCGAAGACCTCAGGAGTGAAGGCAAACAATGCCTCCTAAGAGCCGCCAGGGTGCACCGAAGAAGGTGCGCCGCAAGGAAAAGAAGAACGTCGCTCACGGGCACGCCCACATCAAGAGCACGTTCAACAACACGATCGTTTCGATCACCGACCCGAGCGGGAACGTGATCTCCTGGGCCAGCGCCGGCCACGTCGGGTTCAAGGGCTCTCGCAAGTCCACCCCGTTCGCCGCGCAGATGGCCGCCGAGAACGCCGCTCGCCGCGCCATGGAGCACGGCATGCGCAAGGTCGACGTCTTCGTCAAGGGCCCGGGTTCCGGCCGCGAGACCGCCATCCGCTCGCTGCAGGCGACCGGCCTGGAGGTTGGCTCCATCCAGGACGTCACCCCCGTGCCGCACAACGGCTGCCGCCCGCCCAAGCGCCGTCGCGTCTGAGCCCCAGGAGAAGATAGAAAATGGCTCGTTACACGGGTGCGGACTGCAAGCTCTGCCGTCGGGAGAAGGTCAAGCTCTTCCTCAAGGGCAAGAAGTGCGAGTCCGCGAAGTGCCCCATCGAGATCCGTCCTTACCCGCCGGGTGAGCACGGCCGCGGCCGTCCCAAGGAGTCTGAGTACCAGCTCCAGCTTCGTGAGAAGCAGAAGACCCGCCGCATCTACGGCGTCCTCGAGAAGCAGTTCCGCAACTACTACGAGGAAGCCAACCGCAAGGGCGGCAAGACCGGCGAGAACCTCCTCCAGATCCTGGAGAGCCGTCTCGACAACGTGGTCTACCGCGCCGGTTTCGCCGAGTCCCGCGACGCCGCCCGCCAGCAGGTCCGCCACGGACACATCCTGGTGAACGGCAAGAAGGTCGACATCCCGTCGTACCGCGTCCGCGAGCACGACATCGTCGAGGTCCGCGAGCGCTCGCGCAACCTGCTGCCCTACGAGGTGGCGCGCGCCACCGCCGGTGACAAGACGTTCCCGGCGTGGCTGGGCGTCGCCCCGGAGGCCATGCGCATCCTGATCCACCAGCTCCCGGTCCGTCAGCAGATCGACACCCAGGTCCAGGAGCAGCTGATCGTCGAGCTCTACTCCAAGTAGCGGCTCTTCACGGGTGCCGTGCGGCTTGCCGTACGGCACCTATGCTGTTGTTATCGAGCGGCGTCAAATAGCGGGCGCCGCACGTCAAGGGGAGAACCCACATGCTGATCGCTCAGCGCCCGACCCTCCTCGAGGAGACCATCGAGGAGACCCGCTCCCGGTTCGTCATCGAGCCGCTGGAGCCGGGCTTCGGCTACACCATCGGCAACTCGCTGCGGCGCACGCTGCTGTCGTCCATCCCGGGCGCGGCCGTGACCAGCATCCGCATCGAGGGCGTGCTGCACGAGTTCTCGACCGTCCCGGGGGTCAAGGAGGATGTCACCGACATCATCCTGAACCTCAAGGAGCTGGTCGTCTCCTCCGAGCACGACGAGCCCGTGGTCATGTACCTGCGCAAGCAGGGCCCCGGCGACGTCACCGCCGCCGACATCGCGCCCCCGGCCGGTGTCGAGGTGCACAACCCCGAGCTGCGCATCGCCACGCTGAACGGCAAGGCGAAGCTGGAGATGGAGCTGACCGTCGAGCGCGGTCGCGGCTACGTCTCCGCGGCGCAGAACAAGCAGCCGGGCCAGGAGATCGGGCGCATCCCGATCGACTCGATCTACTCGCCGGTGCTCAAGGTGACCTACAAGGTCGAGGCGACCCGTGTCGAGCAGCGCACCGACTTCGACCGTCTGATCCTGGACGTCGAGACCAAGGCCGCGATGAAGCCCCGCGACGCGGTGGCCTCCGCCGGCAAGACCCTGGTCGAGCTGTTCGGCCTCGCCCGCGAGCTGAACGTCGAGGCCGAGGGCATCGACATCGGCCCGTCGCCGACGGACGCGGCCCTGGCCGCGGACCTGGCGCTGCCGATCGAGGAGCTGAACCTCACGGTCCGCTCCTACAACTGCCTCAAGCGCGAGGGCATCCACACCGTGGGCGAGCTCGTCGCGCGCAGCGAGCAGGACCTGCTGGACATCCGCAACTTCGGTGCGAAGTCCATCGAGGAGGTCAAGCAGAAGCTGCACGAGATGTCGCTCGCGCTGAAGGACTCCCCGCCCGGGTTCGACCCGACCGCGGTGGCCGGCGGCGGTTACGACGACGACGACAGCGCGTACGTCGAGACCGAGCAGTACTGATTCCGCGGGGGCTCCGCCCCCGTGACCCCCGGAGGGCGTGGCCCCTCCGGGACTGATCGCCACACGGGAGCCGCGAGCGGTTCCCGTGGCCCGACCCCGGTACCTGACACGGCCGGGGCGGGTTCACTCTCAAGGAGAACGAAATGCCCAGGCCCACCAAGGGTGCCCGTCTCGGCGGCAGCCCGGCCCACGAGAAGCTGATCCTGGCGAACCTCGCCACCCAGCTGTTCCAGCACGGCCGGATCAAGACCACCGAGGCGAAGGCGAAGCGCCTGCGCCCGCTGGCGGAGAAGCTGATCACCAAGGCGAAGAAGGGCGACATGCACAACCGTCGCCAGGTGCTGACGGTCGTCCGCGACAAGGGTGTCGTCCACCACCTCTTCACCGAGATCGCCCCGACCTTCGCCGAGCGTCCCGGTGGCTACACCCGGATCACCAAGGTCGGCCTCCGCAAGGGCGACGCCGCCCCCATGGCGGTCATCGAGCTGGTGTCCGAGCCGCTGAACACGGTCCGCGTCGCCAAGGCTCCGGCCGCCGCCGAGGCTCCCGCCGCGGAGAAGGCCGAGGAGACCACCGAGGCTCCGGCCGAGGAGAGCGCCGAGGTCCCCGCCGCGGAGAAGAACGACGAGGCGACCGAGGCTCCGGCCGAGGAGACCGAGGACAAGAAGGACAACGCCTGATCTCTCAGGCTGAGTGAACGGGTCCGGCATCCCCGCATCGGGGATACCGGGCCCGTTCCCGTTCTCCGGGAGGAACAACGTGGTACGGCTGCGCCTGGATCTCGCCTACGACGGCACGGAGTTCTCCGGCTGGGCCCGGCAGCCCGGCAGGCGGACGGTCCAGGGGGAGATCGAGGAGGCGCTCGCCAGGGTCCTGCGGCTCGGTGAGCCTCCCGCGCTGACCGTGGCGGGCCGGACGGACGCCGGGGTGCACGCGCGAGGGCAGGTGGCGCACCTGGACGTGGCGGAGGACGCGCTCGCGGCGGTGGAGGGGAACGCGCGCGGGCGCGGGCGGTCCGCGGGAGCAGCGGGGGGCGCCGCGGCCGCCGCAGGGGAGGCCGGGGAGGAGGGACCGCGGGAGCGGCTCGAGGAACGGCTCTCGGCCCTGCGCAGGAGGCTGGCCGGAGTGCTTCCCCCGGATGTCAGGATCCATCGCGTCACGGTGGCTCCCGAGGGGTTCGACGCGCGTTTCTCCGCGCTGTCCCGCCGGTACGCCTACCGGGTGTGCGACGCGCCCGGGGGCGTGGACCCGCTCCGCCGCCGGGAGGTCCTCTGGTACGCCCGCCCGCTCGACCTGGACCGGCTCAACGCCGCCGCGGCGCGGCTGCTCGGCGAGCACGACTTCGCGGCGTTCTGCAAGAAGCGCGAGGGTGCCACGACGATCCGGGAGCTGCAGCGGCTGGACTGGGTCCGCGAGGGCGGCCGGGACGGCCTCCTGGTCGCGACGGTGGTCGCCGACGCGTTCTGCCACTCCATGGTGCGGGCGCTGGTGGGATCGCTGCTGGCGGTCGGGGAGGGGCGGCTCGGGGTGGAGTGGCCCGGGCAGGTGCTGGCGAGAGCCGTACGGGATTCCGGGGTGCACGTCGCGCCGGCGCACGGGCTCTGCCTGGAGGAGGTGCGCTACCCCGGGGCGGAGGAGCTGGCCCTGCGGGCCGCGCTGACCCGCCGGGTGCGTGTGCTCGGGGCGGAGACGGTCCCGCCGCGTGCCGAGTGCTGATCTGTCGGACACGCGTGTCGAGGGCGGCGACGGCCCCGCCGCGGGGCGGGGGCCGGCCCGCCGGGCACGCGCGCCGGGGACCGGGGCGTCCCCGCCGCAGGCGCGTGCCCGGCGGCGGGGCCTTCTCCGCGGCGCGCGGGGCGGACGCCGTCAGCGGGTCAGGCGGCGCTCGACGACCTTGGAGGTCTGGTCGCGGAAGGCCCCGCTGAGCTTGCCGAGGCTCTTCTCCTTCGCCGTGGGGGTGTGGCCGTCGGCGAAGGTGGCGTAGCTGAACACGATGTAGCGGCCCCACACCAGCCCCGCCGCGTAGCCGCCCGCGATGTGCATGCGCTCGGCCCCGCTGCCGGAGGCGCCGCGCAGGCCGCGGAACCACAGGTTCTTCTCGAGGTTCTTGGCCTGGTCGACCTTGACGGCCGACTCGCGGGTGGGCAGTACGGCGACGCCCGTGGTGACGGCGTACTTCTTCTTGCGGTCGACGTAGGTGGCCCGCAGCACGCGGCGGCAGTCGCCGTCCTCGAGCGCCGTGGCGAACGTGCCCGCCGCCGCCTTGTCGCAGTCCTGGGTCAGATGGGTCTTGACCCGGGTGAAGGTGGTCCCGGAGAGGGTCACCTTCCTGGCGAAGGCGTCTGCGAGGGTCATCTTGCCCGGGTCGGTCAGCTCGGAGTTGAGCAGCGTGGTGTCGATCAGCTCTTCGGTCGGGATGTTCTCGGGACTCTCCGCGCTCGGATCCCCGGTCTCCGGTACGGCGGTCGGCCGGACGGGCTGCGGATCGGCTGCGTTGAACGACCGGTAGGCGAAGAAGGCGCCGGTGCCGATGCCGCCGACCACGACCGCGACCGCGGCGGCCACCAAGATGATCCGGCCCCGGCCCGGGGTCACGGGAGCGGCGGCGGGAGGGGCCGGGGGCCCGGACGCGATCGCCGAGGGCGGCTCGAACGGGCCGCGCTCCACGGCCGGGCCCGCGAGCGCGGGGGGTTCTCCGCCGGGAGGAACCGGCGGCGGGAACGGCGGGGGGACGACCGGGAAACCGCCCGGAGGGGTCGGCTGGTCGGCCGGGGACGGGACCGGACCCGGAGCCGGGAGCGCCGCGGGCAGGTTCACCGGAGGCTCGGCCGCGGGCGGCTGAACCGCGGCTGGCGCGGAGTGTTCGGCCGTGGACGGCTGAGGTACGGATGCGGGTGGCACGGCGTGGCCGGCCGTGAGCTCCTGGGGTGCGGTCGGTGCGGTCGGTGCGGTCGGTACGGCGTGCTCGGCTGCGGGCGGTCCGGGATGTCCGGGATGACCGGTCGGCGCCGGGCCGGAGGGGGCCGGAGCGAGACCGCCGGGAGCGGGGACGGAGCCGCCGGGGGCGGACGGAGAGCCGCCGGGAGCGGGCGGGGGGAGGTCCGGCCGGTCGGCCCCGGCGGGACCGGCCGCCTGCGGGTCCGCAACCGGAGGAAGGGGCTCCTGCGGGTCGGGCGCGGTGGGAGCGGGGACGCGGGTGTCGACGGTTTTCTCCGGGTTGTCGGTGGCGGGGGAGCCGAGGTGGGACGGCCGGCCGGTGGGACGGCCGGCCTCACCGGGACGGGCGCCCTCGTCGGAGTCGGGCCAGGACAGCTCCTCGACGGGTTCTCCCGTGGCAGCGGGCCACGGAGGGGGCACGGGGGCGTCCGCGGAAGGTGAGGGCCACACCTGGATGCCGGCGGCGGCGGCGGTGAAGGCCGGCGGCGGCTGCCATGCCGGGGCGGCGGGCCCGCCGGGGGGAGGGGCGAGGACGTCTTCCTCCCCGGTCGGGGCGAGCCAGTCGTAGGAGGTCCCGCCGTCGTCGGGAGCCGCCCACGGCCGGCCGGCCGCGGGCTCGGGCTCCGGCCGCGCCGGAGGGACATGGGACTGCTCGCCTCCGGCGAGATCGATCCGCGGCACGTGCGACGAAGGCTGGCCGAAGCTCGGCGGCGGCGTCGCCGGTACGACCGAACCGTCGGTTTCGCGCTCGTGCTCGGATCCGGATTCCTGGCCACGCATACCTGGCAGCGTAGCGACAGCCGGAGATCGGCATGTGAGTATGTGCGTTCCTGGCCGGATCGCCCGCCGGTTTCATGCCTGAAAAGTCCCAGATGGGGTGTTGCTCAGGGACGCTTCCCGGTCAGCGAACGGGACTCCAGCGCCGGGGTGACGGTCGCGTCGGCGACCCCGAACGCGGCCGCGTTGAGCTTCTTGGCCTCCGCCTTGCTCGGCAGGTGGCCGTCCTTGTACTGGAACCAGACCAGTACGGCGTAGTGGCCGTGGCGCCATCCTCCGACGAAGGCCTCCCCGGTGCCGAGGAGCTTGGTGACCTTGTCCTTGCCGGGCAGCACCTTGAGGTACTGCTGGGGCTCCTTCCCCCTGGTGGCCTTGACGACCTTCGCCGCGGCCGAGGAGGTGTCGAGGTTGGCCACCCCCAGCGTGCCGATGATCTTCCCTGAGGCGTCGCGGAAGCTGGCGCGGACGAGCTGGTTGCACCTGCCCGCGGTGAGGGCCTTCTGCAGGCCGGAGCCGACGACTGCGTCCTTGCACTTCTTGTCGTTCCTGCGGGCGGTCATCAGGTAGGTCTGACCCTTGTGCCTGGCCTTCCGGCTCTTGAAGAGCTCGTCCAGTGTCAGCTTGCCCGGGTCGGTCTTGCGGGACTCGGCGAAGCCGAACGTGCCTCCGGGGTTGGCGGGGATCACCGGCTTGGTGGCGGTCGGCGCCGGGGCGTCCGCCGCGCCGGCCGGGGAGTCGTCACCGGAGCTGGCGAAGACGGCCAGTCCGATGCCGCCCGCGACGAGCATGCCGATCACGCCGACCGCGACGAAGGTGGGCAGGAGCGCGCGGGGGCCCTCCTCGTAGGGGCTCCACGCCTGCTTCTGCTTCTTGGGCCGCCGCCCGGGCTCCGTGGGTTCGGGCGTCTCGCGGGTGAAGGCCCCGGGTCCGGGCCTCTCCTGCCCGGCCGCCGTCTGCCCGGCCGCCGTCTGCTCGGCAGGCGCCTGCCATCCGGGCGCCTGTCGCGGGGGCTCCTGGGGTGTGGAGCCGAACCCGGCCGGAGACTGCGGTCCCGGGCCCTGCGCGGGCGGGCCGAACCAGCTCTCGCCCTGTCCGTGCGGCTGACCGCCGCCCGGTCCGCCCGGCCGTCCGCCGGCCTGGTCGTCCCATGCGGACGGCGGTTGCGGCCCGCCGGTGTGGAAGGGCGGCTGCTGCCCGCCGGGCTGGACGTACGGCTGGCGGCGCGGTGAATCCCCGGGAAAACCCATGCGCTGAGATTAACTCCGTATCAGGGCGGATCAGTTCACGAATACCCGAAGTCCTGTGTCCACCAGGGACCGCCGAGCCCTTCCACGACTCCGACGCCGGTGGCCGTCAGCGCGCAGTTGAGGATGTTGTGCCGGTGGCCGGGGTTCGCCATCCAGCCGCGCACCGCCTCCTCCGCGGAGGTGTAGCCGCGGCCGATGTTCTCGGCGCCCCCGGCGTGGTAGCCGGCGGCCTCCATGCGGTCCCAGGGGGAGCCGCCGCCCGGGGAGTCGTGCGAGAAGGCGTCGCTCAGCGCCATCTCCGAGGAGTGCGCCCGCGCCGACCGGACCAGCCGCCTGTCGATGCGCAGGGGGGCGCAGCCGGCCCGGCGGCGCTCGATGTTGGTGAGGCGGACGACCTCGCTCTCCATCGCGCTCAGCGCCTGGGGCACGCCGCGGCCGCCGTCCCCCCGCAGGACGTACTGGGGGTCGTCGTCGGCGGAGCCGTCGACGACGTTGCGCGGGCCGCCGGAGGCGCGCGGGGCGGGACGCCGCTGCCGGGACGCCGCAGGGGAGGGAGAAGGGGAGGGGCGCGCGACCCGCCGGAGCGGGGCCCGCTCGTCGAGGGCGCCGCCCCGTCCGGTCGCGAGAACGGGCGAGGGATCGGCGGGACCCGCCTCGTTCAGGTAGACGTGGCCGGGGGCCTCCTCGTCACGGCTTCCCCGGCCGAGGACGAACCCGATGAGCAGGACCGCGGCGAGGCAGGCGAACAACCCGGCGCGGCGCAAGGCGGCCCGCTGGGTATGCCCGGGGTAAGGGGACTGCCACATACTGCTATCAACGATAGAGATGTTGAGATAGTTGAAGAAGGGAATGTCGGGAACGAGTTGCAAACGTTCGGCCGAGCGCGGTCCTGCATCGGGCCGGCGGCCGCGCCGCATCCCTTCCGCACGGTAGACTCCTCGCGAAGACCGGCCTGGGGCGGTGTCGTTTTGACCCTCCCTCCTCGAGGCCTGTATTCTGCTAATTCGTTGTGTGCGAATCGGTCTCCTCTGCAGACCGATACGCGGCGCGTCCGGCGTCATCTCCTCGCATCTAGGGAGACGGAAGGTCCGGGCTGTCGTGCGCCCGCACCTACCGACCATGTTGCTGTCGCTTCCGACAGCGCCGAGATGCGATCAAAGAAGGCATACGACCGTGCGCACGTACACACCCAAGCCTGCTGAAGTCGAGCGTCAGTGGTATGTCATCGACGCCACCGACATCGTGCTCGGCCGGCTGGCCAGCCACGTCGCGACCCTGCTTCGCGGTAAGCACAAGCCGATCTTCGCGAACCACGTCGACACCGGTGACTTCGTCATCGTCATCAACGCCGACAAGATCGCGCTGACCGGCAACAAGCTCGAGCAGAAGAAGGCTTACCGTCACTCGGGCTACCCCGGCGGTCTGCGTTCCGTGACCTACGCCGAGCTCATGGACAAGCGTCCCGACCGTGCCGTTGAGAAGGCCGTGAAGGGCATGCTGCCCAAGAACGCCCTCGGCCGGAAGATGATCAAGAAGCTCAAGGTCTACGCCGGCTCCGAGCACCCGCACCAGGCCCAGCAGCCGGTGCCGTTCGAGCTCACCCAGATCGCCCAGTAGTCGTACGAGCTGCGCATCAGCAGCAGCGTCGGCCGTCGGCCGGCGCCGAGTAGGAAAGTTTGAGGAGAACCGTGGCTGAGCCCACCGGTGTCGAGACGCCCGTCGAGGGCGAGCTGGACGACTACAACGCGGAGGAGTTCCCCTCCGAGTACACCAGCGAGTCCTCCGCCGCCGCCGGCGGCGAGGCCGTGCGCAAGCCCATCACCGTGGGCAACTCGTACGGCACCGGCCGCCGCAAGGAGGCCGTCGCCCGCGTGCGCATCGTGCCGGGCACCGGCAAGTGGACGATCAACGGTCGCCCGCTTGACGTCTACTTCCCGAACAAGGTCCACCAGCAGATCGTCAACGAGCCCTTCGTGACGCTCGGCGCCGAGGACCAGTTCGACGTCATCGCCCGCATCGACGGCGGCGGCGTCACCGGCCAGGCCGGCGCCCTGCGCATGGGCCTGTCCCGTGCGCTGGCCGTCCTGGACGTCGAGGTCAACCGCGCGCCGCTGAAGAAGGCCGGCTTCCTGACCCGTGACGCCCGCGCCACCGAGCGCAAGAAGTACGGTCTCAAGAAGGCCCGTAAGGCCCCCCAGTACAGCAAGCGTTAAGTTGGGGCGCCTTTTCGGCACCGACGGGGTACGTGGGGTCGCGGGTCGCGACCTCACGGCCGAGCTCGCCATGGACCTGTCCGTGGCCGCAGCTCATGTCCTCGGCGACGCCGGGGCGTTCAGCGCCGCCGACGGGCGGCCCGGTGCCTCACCGGGCCGCCCGATCGCCGTCGTGGGCCGGGATCCCCGCGCCTCAGGAGAATTCCTGGAGGCAGCGGTGGTCGCCGGCCTCGCGTCGTCCGGCGTGGACGTCCTCCGGCTCGGCGTGCTGCCCACCCCGGCGGTCGCATACCTGACCACGGCTCTCGGAGCCGACATGGGCGTGATGATCTCCGCCTCCCACAACCCCGCCCCGGACAACGGGATCAAGTTCCTCACCCGCGGCGGCTTCAAGCTGCCCGACGCGGTGGAGAACGAGATCGAGCAGCGCCTCGGCGAGAAGTGGGACCGCCCCGTCGGCGCCGCGGTCGGCCGCGTGCGCGAGGCGTACGGCGAGGCCGACCGCTACGTGTCCCACGTGCTGTCCACCCTGCCCGGCCGACTCGACGGCCTGAGCGTCGTCCTCGACTGCGCCCACGGCGCCGCCCACGTGGTGGCCCCCGAGGCGCTGATCCGGGCCGGGGCGAAGGTCGAGACCATCGGGGCCCGGCCCGACGGGCTGAACATCAACGCCGGGGTCGGCTCCACCCACCTGGACAAGCTCCGGCAGATCGTGGTCTCCCGGGGCGCGGACGTCGGGATCGCCTACGACGGCGACGCCGACCGCTGCCTGGCGGTGGCGCACACCGGCGAGGTGATCGACGGCGACCAGATCATGGCCGTGCTGGCCGTGGCCATGCACGCCGAAGGCCGGCTGGCGGGTGACACCGTCGTCGCCACGGTCATGTCCAACCTGGGTTTCAAGCTGGCGATGCGGAACGCCGGGATCGACGTGATCGAGACCGCGGTGGGCGATCGCTACGTCCTGGAGGCCATGCGGGAGGGCGGCCACAACCTCGGCGGCGAGCAGTCCGGACATGTGATCATGCTCGACCACGCCACCACCGGGGACGGCCTGCTGACCTCGCTGCACCTGCTGTCGGCCGTGGTCCGCGAGGGCAGGCCGCTGGCGGAGCTGGCCTCGGTGATGACCCGGCTCCCGCAGGTGCTGATCAACGTCAAGGGCGTGGACCGTGCGAAGGCCTCGGTGCCGGAGCTGGCCGCGGCCGTGGCCGAGGCGGAGAGGGAGCTCGGCGAGACCGGCCGGGTGCTGATCCGGCCGAGCGGCACCGAGCCGATGATCCGCGTCATGGTCGAGGCGGCTTCGGCGGAACAGGCCGAGCAGATGGCGGGCCGCCTGGCGGACGTCGTCCGTACGGCCTGCGTGTGACCCCGATGAGCAGGACCGGTGCCCTCCGCGGGGGCCGGTCCCGCTCCGGTGGAAGGGCTCCGGAACGTTCCCGGAAGATGGAACCGCGTTGACGAGTCGACCGTGAATTCGACATATTTGCCGATATGGTCTCTCTACGTCCCCTCGCGGGAGTGGTCCTTGCCTCCGCACTTCTGACCGGTTTCACCGCAGCACCGGCCAGCGCCGCGCCCTCCACGACCGCAGCGGTCTCCTGGTCCGAGGCGGCCGGGACGGCGACGCCGGCGACGGCGGCGGCACGGCCCCGTAACGGCAGGATCCTCTACGACCGCATCAGTGGCGGCCAGGGCACCCTGAAGGTCAAGAACGGCACGTCGCGGGACGCGGTCGTCACCCTCGTCCGAGGGAGGACCAAGGCGATCAGCGTCTACGTCCGGGCCCGGTCGACCGCGAAGATCAACGATGTCCGTGACGGCACCTACCGGATCTTCTTCACCAGCGGCTACCGGTTCAGCGTCTCCAAGGGCAGGTTCGCCCGGGGCGCCTCCTACCAGAGGTTCGACGACCGGCTGAGGTTCACCACGACCTCCACCAGCGCCACCATCTGGACGCTGACCCTCAACCCCGTCCGGGGCGGCAACGCCCGCACCACCGGCGTCAACCCGAAGGACTTCCCGGCGTAACCGCCCCCGTCCCCGTCCCCGTCCCCGTCCCCGTCCCCGTCCCCGTCCCCGTCCCCGTACGCCCGCGCGTGCTCCGTGCGGGCCGTACCCCCTTCTCTGCGGCCCGCGCGTGCTTCGTGCGGGCCGTACCCGTTCACGGTTCGGGGGAGGTGAGCTCCCGGGGCACTTCGCCCTCGCAGGCGAACTCCCGGAGATCCTCGACCCGTGCCGAGGAGACGTCCTGGCGCTCCTCCCTGTCGAGGTGCTCGCCGAAGGCGGCCAGTCCGGAGTCGTCGGCGCCCACGGCGGTGTCGATCAGGTCATGCCACTCTCCGAGATGTCGGTCCTGAACGTCCGCGGGAACGTCGTCCACCTTGCCGTGGAGCTCTGCGGCCATGTCGCAGATCCGCGCCGCCGTTGCTCCTCCGGCGCCGCAGCCCCCGCAGACCGAGGTGACGGCGAGCAGGGTGACGGCGACCGCGGACGTACGGAAGCGACTGGTGAATGTCATTCTGCAGTTCCTGGGCTCGGAGTCGGAAGGAGTCGATGATCTTCAATGGGGATGGCGCGAATCGCCGGATCGGAACGAGACGGCGAGGGCGGATCCTTGACGGATCGGCCCTTCCCCGCCGGACGGCTCGGGGCGCCGTCCGGCCCGGGCCGTCAGGGATGATCTGCCCGGGGAGAGGACGGCACCGCGAAGCGGTCGCCGCGGTGCCGATCCGGTCGGCCGGTGTGCTGGATGAGCGGGCCGTTCTGCGGGCGGTGCGGCCGCGTCGGCTCCTCTAGGGGGCGATGGGCGTCAGCTTGCTGGCATAGACGTCCGCCGCGATCCTCCTGCCGAGTTCCAGGCCGTCCGTGGAGTCCCAGGGATAGTGCACTCCCAGGTAGACGCGGCTGTCGGCGTTCTCCTGAGCGGCCTGCCGGAAGCTGGTGAAGGTCTTGCTCCGCACCGGCGCGTGCGGATCCTCGGTGGTGACGGTGAAGGTGACGGCGTCGGTGCCGAAGTACTTCTTCATGATCTCGGCCCAGGCTCCGGCGAAGGTCGCGTGGCCGGAAGCCCACGCCGGGAAGCAGGGCGAGAAGCGGGTGCCGTTGCGGTCGGCCGACAGCGGTTGCCAGTCGCGGTCCAGCCCTCCGTCCCGGATCGCCGACTCCGGTCGCCACAGGTCGATCGGGGTCCGGTACTTGACGTCCCACCCGGCGATGGAGGCGTCGGCCAACGCCAGCGAGACCAGGGCGAACAGCCGGGCGTTCTCGTACTTGCCGGAGACCCCGCGCTGTTCGGCCACCAGGCGGGTGTGGTCGAGCAGCTGCCCCGGAGGCTTGTAGGTGCCGTCCAGGTCGTTGGACCAGAACCAGGCGGCCGCGGTCTGCTCGACGGTGCGCTCGCTGGGGGTCGCCGCGGTGGAAGCGGCCCCGCCCAGCCGGCGTACCTGGTCGACCTGGGCGGCGTAGGCCGGACTGCTCAGCAGCTCCCGGTAGGTGGAGAACGCCTGCGGTGTCGCCGGTCGGTACTTCGAGCCGGAGGAGATGGCGAAGGGCCGGACTTCTCCCCAGCGGGGCGTCACCGCATCACCGGCCGTGCTGCAGGAACTTCCCGGAGCACCGGTGGGACGCCACGCGCCGGGCTCGTTGTCCAAGGTGTAGACCGTGGCGTCGGTGGAGCCGTCGTTCGCGCGGAAGTTCCGCATCCTGGTGACGACCGAGTTGACGACCTGGATGTCCAGGTAGTCGTCCGCGGTGGGCTCCGTTCCGAATCGTTCCCTGAAGCGCCGGTCGAGGTAGCTGGTCTGATCAGGGCTGTTCGGGTTGGTGCCGGGGCCGAAGAGGTCCAGGAGCACGTTGTAGGCCGTACGTCCGATCACCCGCTCCTCTTCGTCCGGAGTCTCGATGAACGAGAAGTAACTGCCCGCCTTCAGGTACGGCTCGTAACGCCTGGTGCGCCATTTGTCGTGGTACATGGTCTCGGCGTCGAAGATCGCCGCATTCATCATGGCCGCGGCTCGCGCCAGCCTGCCCGGTGCCGCGTCCGGGCCGTTGAGCTCGCGGAAGACCTGGAGCAGCGTGGTGTTCCAGTAATGCGTCGGATCACCGACGTAGTTCGGCGCGGACGCCGCCGCGGGCTCCGGTGCGACGGGCACCGCGGCGACCGCGGCCAGCAGCGCGGCGGTGAGCGCCACCGTCGCCCGGCCGGGTCCTCTCGTTCTCCCGGACCGGCTGGGCGTCCGGTGCGGAACGGCGGCTCCGTGGGCGGATCTCGATTCGGCATCGCGCTTGGTCGGCATGCAGTTTCCTCCTGCGTGCTCCGCATGGGCTCGCATACGGCTTCAAGCCTCGCGAGGCCCGCCGCGGGCGGGTGAGTGATGCCGCAAGGAAACCGTAGGTAGATCAACTCGCACATCCATCATGGGATTGACATTCACCGTGACTTTGACGGTAGTCATGAGCCGGTGTGCAACCGGCGCGGTAACCGGCTCGCTTCAACCGGGCGGTGGCGGCCGCCGCGATGTCCCCGGTCACCTCTTCGCCGGCGGCCTCGTCCACTGGTCCGGGTCGGGGGACCGCGTGGACCGGTGCGGCCGGTACGGGCAGGACGCCGACCGCCGACGACGAGTGCCGTCACCGGATGCGAGTCCTGCCGTCAAGGGGTCGCGGACCGGCTTCCCCCGGAGGCGGGCGCCAGCGGGAACGCTGCCACGACCTCGAAGCCGCCGTCCGGCCGGGGGCCGTGACCGATCGTCCCCCGGTACAGCTTGACGCGTTCGGCCATGCCGACCAGGCCGTGCCCGCGGGACGCCCCGGGCCGGGCGGGCGGGCGGCCGTCGTCGGCGACGCGCACCGTCAGTTCGTCCGCGCCGTAGGCCAGGGTGACCTCGGCCCGCGCGGGGCCGGCGTGCTTGAGCACGTTGGTGAGGCACTCCTGGACGATCCGGTAGGCGCACAGATCCAGCCCCGGCGGCAGGGGTCGCGGTTCGCCGGTGATCCGCATGTCCACCGGCACGCCGGCGGCCCTCAGCCGTTCGGCGAGCGGGCCCAGCCGCCCGACCCCGGGTGCGGAGGCGTACTTCTCGCCGTCGCCGCTGTTGTCACCGCTGCTGCTGCTGCCGCTGCCGCCGTCGTTGTCACCGCTGCCGCCGCCGTCGACGCGGAGCAGGGACAGCAGGCGGCGCAGTTCCTCCATGGCCTCACGCCCGGTGTCGGCGATCGTGGTCAGCGCCTCCCGGGCCGTCCGGGGGTCGGAGTCCACGACGTAGGAACCGAGGCCGGCCTGTACCGACATCACCGAGATGTGATGGGCCACGATGTCGTGCAGCTCGCGGGCGATCCGCACCCGCTCCCGGGTGACCGCCCGCCGTTCGCGGTCCTCCTGTTCCTGCCGGAGCTGCTCGGTCAGCTCGGCCAGGCGCCGGTTGCGATCGGCGAGTCTGCGGTTGCCCAGTCCGAACGTGCAGGTGGCCACCGAGAAGGCCAGCCCCTGGGCGGCGTTGAGCAGCACCGCGCCGTCCGCGGCCATGACCCCGGCCCACCACCACAGCGCCGTCGCCAGGCCCGCTCCGGCGAGTACGGCCGGCAGCGGGCGCTGGACGACGACGGTGTAGAGGGCGAACAGGCAGGAGAAGTTGTCCGCGCTGGGCCGGTAGCCCAGCGCGTGGTGGACCGCGGCGGCGGCGACGCAGCCGAGCAGCACGGTCAGCGGGGCCCGCCTGCGCACGGCGACGGGGAGATTGGCCGCGCAGGTCAGCGCGGCGGATACCGCGTCCGGCCCCCGCCATCCGCCGCTGCGGTCGTTCGCCTCCCAGATCAGCGTGAACGCGGTGAGCGCGACGGCGAGCACCGCGTCCACCGTGTGAGGGCTCGTCCTGCCCGCACGGCCCGCCAGTGCCGCCATCGTCGCCCGCATCTGCGCATGTTAACCAAACCGGGCCGATCGCCCCTCGGGCGACGAACCGCCCGAGAGGGCGTGGGGCTCACCCGTCGCCGGTGCGCGAGCGGCGGCGAGCCGGCCGAGGGGCCGTACGGCTCACTCGCCAGGCGAGAAACCCCCGCAGGCGCTGTCCCGCCCAGACGACGGATCACTCGTCGCCGGTGAGCGAGAAGCTCCGCAGGCGCTGTCCCGCCCAGACGACGGCTCCGGCCGTGACGAGCAGCAGGGCCGCCGCGGCGAAGCCGAGCGTGATCTCGGTGGTGAGGAAGGCGGACGACGACACCTGGTCGGCCACCGTCTGGGCCCACTGCTGGATGGAGAACCGGCGGGCGCCGGGGACGAAGTTGCCCACCACGCCCTCCCAGATCACCGCGTAGGCGATGCCGATCGTGACCGCGTGCCGGGTGACCGTGCCCAGCAGCATGAACACCGCCGCGTAGGCGACGCCCCCGATCAGGGCGCCCAGGGCGAAGCCGGACGCCACCCCGGACTCCAGGCCGATCAGCAGGTAGGCGGCGGCGAAGGTCGGCACGGCGGCGAAGACCGCGACGACCGAGGCGGCGACCAGGAACTTGGTCTGCGCGATCACCGGCCGGGAGATCGGCTTGGCCAGCAGGTGGACGACCGTCCCGTCGTCGATCTCCGGGGCGATCACACCGGTGCCCGCGATGAGGCCCAGCAGCGGCAGCATGGTGCCGACGGCGAAGGTCTGCAGGAGCATGACCGCGGCCCGCTCCCCGCCTGCGTCGACCACGCGCAGCAGGACGGCCAGGGCGAGCAGCACCGCGGGGAGCAGCACGAGCAGCCAGACCCGGCGGCGGCCGAGCAGCGCCCGGTAGGAGATCTCGGCGATGACACCGTTCATGTCAGCTGCTCCTGTTGATCAGGTAGGAGAAGACGCTCTCCAGGTCTTCGTCGGCCGGGGAGACCTGCCAGATCCGCACGTCCGCGTCCCGCGCCAGGCGGGGCAGCAGCCGGGTGAAGCGCCGGAAGTCCACCGCGTGGACCTCCAGGCCGGCCTCGGTGAGGGAGACGGACCCGGCGGAGGCGTCGGCGATCAGGGCCGAGGCAAGGCGGCGGTCGTCGCTGGAGCGGACCCGGAACAGGTGCGGCCGGTCGGTCATCCGGCGGCGGATCTCGCGGAAGTCGCCGGAGGCGGCGTGCCGGCCGGCGACCAGGACCTCGATGTGCTGGGCGACCCGCTCCACCTCCTCCAGGATGTGCGAGCTGAACAGGACGGTCCTGCCCTCCGCTCCCATGGAGCGGACCAGGTCCATCAGGTGCATGCGCTGGCGCGGGTCCATGCCGTTGAACGGCTCGTCCAGCAGGAGCACCGCGGGGTCGTGCACCAGCGCCGCGGCGACCTTCACCCGCTGGCGCATGCCCTTGGAGTAGGTCTCGATCCTGCGGTCGGCGGCGGCCTCCATCTCGACCAGCGCCAGCGCCTTGCCCGCGGCGCCCTCCGGGTCGGGCAGGCGGTGGAGCCTGGCGCTGGAGAGCACGAACTGCCTGCCGGTGAGGAAGCCGTAGACGGCCTCGCGCTCGGGCACCAGGCCGATCGAGCGGTAGACGTCGTGGTTGCGCCAGATCGCGGTGCCGTCGAGGGTCACGGTCCCGCCCGAGGGGGCGAGGAAACCGGCCATCATGTGCAGCAGGGTGGACTTGCCCGCGCCGTTGGGACCGAGCAGGCCGGTGACGCCGGGGCCGATGGTCATGGTGACGTCGTTTACCGCCACCACGTTGCCGTACCAGCGGGAGACCTGGGCCAGTTCGATGTTCATCGCGAGGCCGCCTTCCGGTAGCGGATGACCAGGGCGGTCACCGAGAGTGCGATCAGCCCGAGCATGATCGTGATCGCGGCCGCCACGCCGATCCCGGTCGGGTAGGAACCGGGGGCGGAGGGCTCGGCGCCGAAGATCCCGACCTGGACGGCCGCGTCCACGAGGAAGAACGGGTTGATCAGCCAGGCCCAGGCGGCGGCGTCGTAGTCGTTGACCGACTCCATCACCGCGGCGACGACGGTCGAGACGCCGGAGGCGAGCAGGTAGAGCGCGATGACCGCGGCGACGCCGAGGCCGCGCCGGGGGGTGAACGAGGCGACCGCCACCCCGACGCAGGCCAGCAGCACCGCGTAGCAGACGGCGCCCGCCATGCTCGTCAGGTAGCCGCCGGTGTCCGGGGGACCGGGCAGGTCCACCACCATTTCCCCGATGAACAGCGTGGTCAGCGGTACGGCCAGCAGCAGGAGCATCGCGGCCGTCATCGCGGCCAGCTTCGCCCCGACGTAGTCCCAGAGCGTCACCGGGCGCGACAGGTAGAGCGGCAGCACGCGGAAGCGCAGGTCGGGCGCCACGGTGTACGGCGCCTGCGCGGCGAGGAAGATCGCGAGCACGGCCTGCATGATGACCGCGTACTCGGTGTAGCCGGCCATCTTCTGCTTGGCCACCGCCATGACCGCGATGGAGACCACGGCCGGCAGCATCATGGTGCCCACCAGCAGGAAGGGGATGATCTTCGCGCGGGCCGGGCGGCCGAGGCCGAAGACCCCGCGCAGGGTGTGCACCGCCAGCGCCGCGGTGGCGGGTCCGCGGCCGGTGCGCGGGCCGTCGTAGTGGCGGTACCCGATGTCGTGGATGACGCCCGCGGGGGCGCCGCCGAGGCTCGGGGTCCCGGGTGAGAGGTCAGACATCGGCGGGCTCCCTGAAGACGTCCTCGATGCGCTGGCGGCCCTGCTCCATGCGGATGAGGCTGAGGTCGAGGTCGCAGACGGCGTCGCGGACGGTGTCGTAGGTCTCCGGGGCGCGCACCTCGACGAGGAGCGTGCGGCCCGCGGCGGTGACGGTCTCACCCAGTCCGGCCAGGTGCGCGGCGAGCACGTCCCGGCCCTCCTCGACCTCGACCGTGACGGTCCGCGTGGTCTGGGTGAACTCGGAGATGGCGGAGGAGCGCAGCAGCGTGCCGCCGTCGATCACGATGACGTGGTCGCAGATCCGCTCCAGCTCGCCGAGGAGGTGGGAGGTGACCAGCACGCTGATCCCGAACTCGGTGCCGATCCGGCGGATCAGGGCGAGCATCTCGTCGCGGCCCTGCGGGTCGAGCCCGTTGGTGGGCTCGTCCAGGAAGACCAGCTTCGGGTCGTGCACGAGGGCCTGGGCCAGCTTGACCCGCTGCTTCATGCCGGTGGAGTAGCCGCCCATCGCGCGGTAGCGCTCCTCGTACAGCCCCACGTGGCGCAGCACGTCGGCGGCGCGCTCACGGGCGGCGGTGCGCGGCAGCCCGGACATCCGGGCCAGGTGCACGGTGAACTCGGTGGCGGACAGGTCGGGGGGCAGGCAGTCGTGCTCGGGCATGTAGCCCACGACCCGGCGGATCTCGGCACCCTGCGCCGTCACGTCCATGCCGAGCACCTGCGCGGCCCCTTCGGAGGGTTCGAGCAGGCCCAGCAGGATCTTGATGAGCGTGGACTTGCCCGCGCCGTTGGCGCCGACCAGTCCGGTCACCCCGGGACCCACGGTGACGGTGAGCCGGTCGAGTGCCGTCACCCGGGGGAATCGCCTGCTGAGCCCCTCGGTGGCGAGGATAGTCATGATCGGACGATATCCGCCGGGGGCCGCCGCCGCCTCGGCCGTCCGGACGACCCGACCCTCGTCCGTAAGGTCGGGGAGAACCCTGATCCGGGCAGGGGTCAGACGCGGCGCAGCCGTACCCGGCTGATCGAGTGGTCGGCGCCCTTGCGGAGCACGAGGCCGGCGCGGCCCCGGGTGGGGGCGATGTTCTCGACGAGGTTGCGCTCGTTGATGTCGCGCCAGATGTCCCTGGCGAACGCGGTGGCCTCCGCGTCCGACATCTCGGCCAGGTGCCGGAAGTAGGACTTGGGGTCCTCGAAGGCGGTTCGGCGGAGTTTGTGGAAGCGGTCCACGTACCAGTCGCGGATGTGCTCGACCTTGGCGTCCACGTAGATCGAGAAGTCGAAGTAGTCGTTGACCGCCAGCGCGGTCGGCGGGGCGGGCTGCAGGACGTTGAGGCCCTCGACGATGAGGATGTCCGGCCGGCGCACGGTCTGCACGGCGCCCGGCACGATGTCGTACTCCAGATGGCTGTAGACCGGCGCGGTCACCTCGGGCAGCCCCGCCTTGACGTCGGCCACGAACCTGACCAGGGCCCGCCGGTCGTAGCTCTCCGGGAAGCCCTTGCGGTGCATGATGTCCCGCTCGGCGAGGACCCTGTTCGGGTACAGGAAGCTGTCGGTGGTGATCAGCTCGACCCGTGGGTGCTCCGGCCAGCGGGCCAGCAGGGTGTGCAGGAGCCGGGCGGTGGTGGACTTGCCGACCGCGACGCTCCCGGCGATGCCGAGGATGTACGGCGCGGGCTCCCGGCCGGCGCCGAGGAAGGTGTTGACCGCGGCGTTGCGCTGCCTGGCCCCGGTGAAGTGCAGGTTGAGCAGCCGGGTCAGCGGCAGGTAGACGTCGGTCACCTCGGCCAGGTCGATCGGGTCGTCGACGCCCCGGAGCTCCTCCAGTTCGTCCTCGGTGAGCGTGAGGGGAGTGTTCTTGCGGAGCTCGCTCCACTGCTCCCGGCTCAGCTCCACGTACGGCACCGCCGCGTCCCACCCACCTGCCATGGTCCGAAAGCCTACTGACCGGTCGGGCACGCCCCGCCGCCGGGCTCCGCCGGGTTTCCCGGCCGCCCCGGCCGATTGTCGACATGTGCCCTATGACCGGCCGATGACTCGGGATTAACGTGGCGTGAACCCTCCGGACCCAGGGAGTCGCGCCATGGACCGTCGTCGTTTCCTCGCCGGAACAGCCCTCACCGTGGCAGGGGCGGCCGGTCCGTTCGCCGGGGTCGCCCGGGCGGGGCGGAACGGGGAGCTCCGTCCCGGGGGCGGGTACGGGCCGCTGACCCCGGTCCCCGACGAGCGGGACGGCGCGGTCCGGCTGCACCTGCCGGAGGGGTTCCGGTACCGCTCGTTCAACCCGGCCGGCGAGGCGTTCACCGACGGCACGGCCACGCCCGGCAGGCACGACGGCATGGCCGCGTTCCGGGGGCCGCGCGGGACCGCGATCCTGGTCCGCAACCACGAGGTCAACGGTCCGGTCGGGGCGTTCGGCGACCCGGCGAAGGCCTACGACCCGGCGGCGGGCGGGGGCACGGCGACGCTCCAGGTCACCCGCGACGGCCGGGTGCTCCGGTCCGGGCCCAGCCTGACCGGGACCCAGATGAACTGCTCCGGCGGGCCGATGCCCTGGGGCGCCTGGGTGAGCTGCGAGGAGACCGTCAACGGGCCGGACGTCGGCGACGACTTCACCGGCCAGGACAACACCAGGCTTCAGCGCCGGCACGGCTACATCTTCGAGGTGCCGCTCGACGGCCGGGCGGGCGGGCCGATCAGGAGCGCCGGGCGGTTCGCGCACGAGTCGGCCGCGTTCGACCCGTCGAGCGGGGCGGTCTACCTCACCGAGGACAACTTCGCCTTCGCCTCGGGCTTCTACCGCTACCTGCCGCCGAGGCATCCGCTGCGCGCCGGGCGGATCCTGGACGGCGGCCGGCTCCAGATGCTCGCCGTACGGGGCGAGCCGGGCAGGGACCTCTCGCTCGGGCAGCCCTCCGGGGCCCGCTACCGGACCTCCTGGGTGGACATCGAGGACCCCGACCCGGAATTCACCGGCAGGCCGGGCAACGACACCGCGATCCAGGCCGTCGGGAACCAGGGGCGGGCCCGGGGCGCGGCGCTGTTCTCCCGGCTGGAGGGGGCGGTCCACCACCACGGCACGATCTACTTCGTCTCCACCCAGGGCGGCGCGACCGCCTCCGGCGACAGCCCGCCCGGCGGGTTCGGCAAGGGACGGGGGCAGGTCTGGGCGTACGAGACGTGGAGCGGCCTGCTGCGGCTGGTCTACGAGTCCCCCGGTTCGGTCGTCCTCGACCTCCCCGACAACGTCACCACCAGCCCGCGGGGCACCCTGGTGCTGTGCGAGGACGGAGGCGGTGACAACTACCTGCGCGGCCTGACCCGGCACGGCGAGGTCTTCGACTTCGCCCGGCTGGCCCCCGTCGCGGGCGACGCCGGCGCCGAGTTCGCCGGCTCCACCTTCGGTCCCGGCGGCCACACCCTCTACGTCAACGTGCAGTCCTCCCAGGGCGTCAGCTACGCGATCTGGGGCCCCTGGCGGCGCGGCGGCTTCTAGCGCCCGGCACCGCCGCCCGGCCGAAGGGCGGGCGGCCGCGACCCGGTCCGCCGTACCGGTCGGGGACGGCAGGGCCGGACCGGTACGGCGGCCGGGTACGCGGCGGTCAGCGGGCCGGGGGCGGGGGAAACCGGGCGGGAGCCTCCCGGGGGCCGGTTAGCCTGGGCGGGTGATCGTGGGGATCGGTGTGGACGTCGTGGACGTGGCCAGGTTCGGGGCGACGCTGGAGCGGACGCCCGCGCTGCGGACGCGGCTGTTCACCGAGCGGGAGCGCGAGCTGCGGCTGGAGTCCCTGGCCGCGCGGTTCGCGGCCAAGGAGGCCGTCGCCAAGGCGCTGGGGGCCCCGCCCGGGCTGCTCCACGTGGAGGCCGAGGTGGTGACCGCCGAGCACGGCCGTCCGGAGCTGCGGGTGACCGGCCGGGCCGCCGAGGTCGCCGCGATCCTGGGCGTGGTCCGCTGGCACGTCTCGCTGACCCACGACGGGGGCGTCGCGGTCGCCTACGTGATCGCGGAGGGCCGGGCCCCGTAGATTGGGCGGAATGCGGACGGCATACACCTCCGACCAGATCAGGGCGGCCGAGGCGGCGCTGATGGCGACGCTGCCCGAGGGCACGCTGATGGAACGCGCGGCCGCCGGGCTGGCGGCGGTCTGCGCCCGGACGCTCGGCGGCACGGCCGGCCGGGTGTACGGCACGCGCGTCGTGCTGCTGGTGGGCGGCGGCGACAACGGCGGCGACGCCCTGTACGCCGGGGCCCGGCTGGCGGCCCGCGGCGCGCGGGTGGACGCGGTCCTGGCCGGGTCGCGGGTGCACTCGGCCGGGCTGGCGGCCCTGCGCCGGGCCGGCGGCCGGGTGCTCGACGGCCGGTTCGAGCGGGTCCGGGCGCTGGCCGGGGCGGCGGATCTGGTCGTGGACGGGCTGGTCGGCATCGGCGGGACGGGGGCGTTGCGGGAGCCGTACGCGACGCTGGCGCGGATCACCGCCGGCGCCGCCTGCCCCGTCGTCGCGGTGGACGTGCCGAGCGGGGTGGACGCGGACGACGGGCGGGTCGAGGGGGAGGCGGTCCGGGCGGACGTCACGGTCGCCTTCGGGGCACTCAAGGCCGGGCTGCTGGTCGATCCGGGTGCGGGGTACGCGGGCCGGCTGGAGCCGGTCGGCATCGGGCTGGAGCCGTACCTGCCGGACGCCGGTGTGGCCGCGCTGACCGCCGGGGACGTCGCGCTGCTGCTGCCGAGGCCGGACGCCCGGTCCGACAAGTACCGCCGGGGGGTCGTCGGGATCGTGGCCGGGAGCCGCCGCTACACGGGCGCGGCGGTGCTGTGCGTGGGGGGCGCGGTCCGCGGCGGGGCCGGGATGGTGCGGTACGCGGGCGCGGCCGAGCCGGTGGCCGGGGTGCGGGCCCGCTGGCCGGAGGCCGTGGTCACCGAACTGGCTCCGGGCGAGGGGGTCGGCGGGGTGGGCCGGGTGCAGGCCTGGGTGCTCGGGCCCGGGCTCGGCACGGACGCGGACGCGTTCGCGGTGGCCCGGTCGGTGCTGGCGGGCGATCTCCCGGTGCTGGTGGACGCCGACGGCCTGACGCTGCTCGCCGAGGACCGGTCGCTGCTCCGGCGCGACGCCCCGACGTTGCTCACCCCGCACGCGGGAGAGCTGTCCCGGCTGCTGGGCGTGGACCGGGCGCGGATCGAGGAGCGGCGGCTGGAGCACGTGCGGCGGGCCGCCGCGGAGCTGGGCGCGACCGTGCTGCTGAAGGGGTCGACCACGCTGGTCGCGCAGGAGGGACGGCCGGTCCGGGTCAACCCGACCGGCAGCCCCTGGCTGGCCACCGGCGGCACCGGCGACGTGCTGGCCGGGCTCGCGGGCGCACTGCTGGCGGCCGGGCTGGACTGCTACGACGCGGCCTCGTGCGCGGCGTACCTGCACGGCGTCGCCGGGCAGGACGGGCCGCTGGCCGCCGGGGACGTCGCGGAGGCGCTTCCGGGCGCGGTGAGGCGGGTGCTGAACGGGCTCCGGCACGAGGACGGAGCTGCCAGACTGGAAGGATGAGCTTCCCGATGACCCCTGCCGAGGCGCGGGTGGACCTCTCGGCGATCCGGGCGAACGCCGCGCTGCTGCGGGACGGGGCGTCCGGTGCCCAGGTCATGGCCACGGTCAAGGCGGACGGCTACGGGCACGGCATGGCGGCCTGCGCGCGGGCGGCCCTGGAGGGCGGCGCCGACCGGCTCGGCACCGCCTCCGTCCGGGAGGCTCTGGCGCTGCGGGCCGAGGGCGTCACCGCGCCGGTCCTGTCGTGGCTCATCCCGCCGGGGGAGCCGCTGGAGGAGGCCGTGGCGCGGGACGTGGAGCTGGCCGCGGGCGCGCCGTGGCTGGTGGACGAGATCGCGGAGGCGGCGGGCCGGGCCGGGCGCCCGGCCCGGGTGCACCTGAAGGCCGACACCGGCAACGGCCGCGGCGGCGCGACCGCCGCGGACTGGCCCGCCCTGCTGGACCGGGCGCTGGCCCGGCAGGCGGAGGGGACGGTGGAGATCACCGGTCTCTGGTCGCACCTCGCCTGCGCCGACATCCCGGGCCACCCGTCCGTCGCGGCCCAGCTCGACGCCTTCGACGAGGCGCTGGCCGTGGCGGAGAAGGCGGGGGCGGGGGGTTCGCACGTCATCCGGCACATCGCCAACTCCGCGGCGGCGCTGGCGGTCCCGCGCGCCCGCTACGACATGGTCCGGCCGGGCATCGCGGTCTACGGCCTGAGCCCGATCCCGGAGCTGGGGGATTTCGGGCTTCGCCCGGCGATGACGCTGGTGGCGAGGCTCGCGCTGGTCAAGAGGGTGCCGGAGGGTTCCGGAGTGTCCTATGGGCACCTTTATGTCACAGATTGTGAAACCACGCTTGGCCTTGTCCCCCTCGGGTATGCGGACGGCATCCCTCGGCACGCCACCAACCGGGCGGAGGTGCTCGCGGGAGGCCGCCGGCGGCGGATCGCCGGTCGGGTCTGCATGGACCAGTTCGTGATCGACGTGGGAGACGACCCGGTGACGGAGGGAGACGAGGTGGTCCTGTTCGGCGACGGTTCGCGGGGCGAGCCGACCGCGCAGGAATGGGCGGATTCCCTCGGCACGATCACGTATGAGATCGTGACCGGGATCGGTTCACGCGTACCGCGCGTTTACCGGTAAAGGGGGTGCGCGATGGCTACCACGACACGACGCAGGGTCGGGATCGCGAGTGCGGTCTTCGGTGCGGCGTCCGCCGGAGTGGCGGCGGCCGCGTTCGCCAAGCGGTACGCCGTGGGCAGGATCAGGCTCCGTCCCGACCTGGAGGCGAGCGAGCCGCTGGGCGAGCTGCGCGGCAGACCCGTCACGATCACGACCTCCGACGGCGTCTTCCTGCACGCCGAGGTCGACGGGCCCGAGGACGCCCCGCTGACCGTGGTGCTCTGCCACGGTTACACGCTCAACCTGGACTCCTGGCACTACCAGCGCCGCGACCTGCGCGACTCCTACCGCCTGGTGCTGTGGGACCAGCGCTCCCACGGGCGTTCGCAGCGCACCCGGGTCGACGACTCCACGATCGACCGGCTGGGCGAGGACCTGTACGAGGTCGTCCAGGAACTGGCCCCGGGGCCGTGCGTGCTCGTCGGCCACTCCATGGGCGGCATGACGATCATGGCGCTCGCGGACCGGCATCCCGAGCTGTTCGGCGACCGGATCAAGGGCGTGTCGCTCATCTCCACCTCCGCCGGCAAGCTGGCCGAGGTCTCGCTGGGCCTGCCCGCGCTGCTCTCCAAGGCGGTGCACATGATCACTCCGAGCACGGTGGCGCTGCTCGGCCGCCGGGGCTCGCTGGTGGACAAGGGCCGTCAGGCCGGCAGTGACGTGGCCTTCCTGGTCCTGCGCCACCTGGGCTTCGGCGACTCCGAGAACGTCAGCCCCACCGTGGTCGACTTCGTCGAGTCGATGATCCGCTCGACCCCCTTCGAGGTGATCGCGGACTTCTATCCGGCGCTGATGTCGCACGACAAACTGAGCGCGCTGGGCGTCCTGGACGGCGTGCCGACCTCCATCGTGGTCGGCGACGGCGACTGGCTGACGCCGGTGGAGCACAGCAAGGCGATGGCCGCGGCCCTGCCTCGCGCGTGGTACACCGAGGTGCCGGACAGTTCGCACCTGGTGCAGCTGGAGCGGCCGGGCGCGGTCAACGACGCGCTGCGCGACCTGCTGAAGCGGGTGGCGGCGGACGCCGAGGACGCCGCGGAGCAGTAGCCTCCGGTCCGGGAGGGACCGGTCCGCCGGGGAACGGCCGGACGTGGACGGGCGGCGGCCCGGCACTGGCAGAGACGCGACATGGGCAGCGGCCCGGCACGGGCAGAGGCGCGATGTGAGCAGAGGGGAGTGAGCGGTGAGGATCGTGGCGACCGCCGAGGAGATGCGGGAGCTGGGCGCGGAGCTGGCCGGACTGCTGCGGCCGGGGGACCTGGCGGTGCTCTCCGGCCCGCTGGGCGCGGGCAAGACGACCCTGGTCCAGGGCATCGGCGAAGGGCTCAAGGTGCGCGGCCCGATCACCTCGCCGACCTTCGTGATCGCCCGGGTGCACCCCTCGCTGGTGGACGGCCCCGCCCTCGTGCACGTGGACGCCTACCGGCTCGGCGGCGACCTGGAGGTCGACGACCTGGACCTGGACGCCTCGCTGGAGGACTCGGTCACGCTCGTCGAGTGGGGCGAGGGCCTGGTCGAGGGGCTCACCGAGGACCGGCTGGAGATCCGGATCGACCGGGGGGAGGCGGACGACGAGCGCACGGTACGGCTCCGCGGGATCGGTGCCCGCTGGGAGACGGTTCCCTCCCACTTGGTATAGATCATCATGTCCGATGATCGACTCTGACGCGCTTGCCCATGTTTAATGGGGAGCAGGCGGGAAGTCGTGTCAGCCGAGGGTCGTCGGCCGGACTGCGGAGTGGAGTGCGACGGTGCCAAGGGTCAAGCGTGTCGCTGTTCTCGGGGCCATCGCCCTGATCGGGATGACCGGTTGCACGGCCGAGCCGGAGACGGAGAACGCCGCGGCGACCTCCTCGCCCGCCGCCTCCGCGACGGGGGCCGGCCGGGTCGACATCGAGATCCAGCTCCAGCCCGCCCGGGCCGAGGCGGGTGACAAGGTCTGGGTGCTGGCGAACTGCCCGATCCCCCAGGGCGGCCCCGAGCACCGCGGCACCGCCTCCTCGGAGATCTTCCGCACCCCCGTCACGCTCGACCCCATCCTGGTGACGCCCACCCCCGCCCCCGAGGGCACCGCGACGCCCACGCCCCGCCCCTGGGTCCGCGGGCAGGCCACGATCGCCGACGGCGTCGAGCCCGGCGTCTACGACGTCAACGCCCGGTGCGAGGGGACCAACGACACCGGTACGGCCGACCTGCGGATCGTGGCGGACAGCACGCCCAGCGCCAAGCCGACCACGACCCGCAAGCCCGTCAGCACCAAGGCCCCGCACACCGGCGGCGGCGGCACCGCGGCCGGCGGACCGGACGACTCGGGCATGCCGATGGGGACCACCGGTCTGCTGCTGGCGGCGGCCCTGGCGGGCGGCGTCGGCTTCGCGGTCGTGCGGCGCCGCCGTTCGTAGGTCTCGATGGCCGATTCCCCCCGCTGGTCACGGATCATCGTGGCCGGAGTCCTCACCGGCGCCGTCATGGTCGCGTTCGGCAAGGGCGGCACCGAGGACGACGAGCCCGTGCGGGCCAAGGTGGTGCCCAGCCGCCTGGAGATCCCGTCGCTCGGCGTCAAGGCGCCGCTGATGAAGCTCGGCGTGACCGACGGAGAGGTCGAGCTGCCGCCGTACGAGAAGCCGGACGTCGCCGGCTGGGTCACCGGCACCGCGGTCCCCGGCGACGAGGGGCCCGCGGTCATCCTCGGGCACGTCGACACCAAGGACGCCCCCGCCGTCTTCTACAAGCTCAAGAACATGCGCGAGGGCCAGGTCATCAAGGTCGCGCGGAGCGACGGCCGGACCGCCCAGTACCGCGTCGACTCCATCGAGCAGGTCTCCAAGAACGACTTCCCCGCGGACAAGGTCTACGTGGAGGACGGCCTGCGCCTGATCACCTGCGGCGGACGGTTCGACTGGGACCGGAACGAGTACGCCGACAACGTGATCGTCTACGCCACCCTGGTGAAGCCCGCCGACCCCGGGACCTGACGCCGGAGGGGCGGCCCTCCGGCGGATCACCTCCGCAAGGACCTGCGCGTGAACCTGCGCACGGGCCGCTGCCGGGCCCGCACCGGGGTCCGGCAGCGGGCCCGCATCCGGTCTTCGGTGCGGGCCGCGCCGTACGACGGGCTAGGCTTGACGACCGTGCTGGTCCTGGCCTTTGACACCGCGACCCCCGCCGTCACCGCAGCGCTGCACGACGGCACGAGGGTCCTCTCCGAGTCGACCACCGTGGACGCGCGCCGCCACGGCGAGCTGCTCGTGCCCGCGATCGAACGCGTCATGGCGGAGGCCGGAGCCTCGCTCGCCGACGTCACGACGATCGTGGCGGGCTCCGGCCCCGGTCCCTACACCGGCCTGCGGGTCGGCCTGGTGACCGCCCAGGCCCTGGCCACCGCCCTGGGGGTGCCCGCGTACGGCGTGTGCACGCTCGACGCCCTCGCCTACGGCAGCGGCCTGTCCGAGCCGTTCCTGGTCGCCACCGACGCCCGGCGCAGGGAGGTCTTCTGGGGCCACTACGCCGACGCGCGGACCCGGTTGTCCGGGCCCGCGGTGGACAAGCCCCAGGACCTGCCCGGCGACCTGCCGGTCGTCGGCGCCGGCGCGCGGATGTACGCCGAGGTCGTCGGCGCCTCCCGGCTGGCCGACGCGCCCGGGTACCCCGGTGCGGGGGCGCTGGCCGCGCTGGCCGTCGCCCAGCTGGGGCAGCCGGACCTGGCGGAGGTCGTGGCGGCCGGCACGCACCCGGTGCTGAGCCCGCCCCGTCCGATCTACCTGCGCCGTCCCGACGCCCAGGTGCCCTCCGCGCCGAAGAAGGTCACCAGGTGAGCGAGGGGCCCGGCACGGGTGCGGCCCACGGTGGGGACATCGGGAGCGGCGAGGGCACCGGATCCGCCGAGGGCGCCGGGAGCGGAGAGGGCACCGGGTTCGCCGTAGGCGCCGGGGGCGCGGTGCTCCGGCGGATGACCGCCGACGACCTGCCCGCGGTGATGGAGCTCGAACGGGAGACCTTCCCCGCCGACGCGTGGAGCGAGGGCATGCTCCGCGGTGAGCTGGCCGACCAGCCCCGGACCCGGCACTACGTGGTGGCCCTGGCCGGCGGCAGGATCGTCGGCTACGCGGGCCTGGCCGCCGCGGGGGACCAGGCCGACGTGCAGACCATCGCCGTCGCCGCGGGCCACCGCAGGGCCGGGATCGGCGGCGCCATGCTGGCCGAGCTGCTGGCGGAGGCCGTACGGCGGGGCGCCCGCTCGGTCTTCCTGGAGGTCCGCGCCGACAACCCGGAGGCCCAGGCGGTCTACGACCGGTTCGGTTTCGAGCGCATCGGCCTGCGCCGGGGCTACTACTCCGACGGCACCGACGCGATCATGATGAAGAAGGATCTCAATGCGTGACGAACCTCTGGTCCTGGGGATCGAGACCTCCTGCGACGAGACCGGCGTCGGCATCGTGCGGGGCCACACCCTGCTGGCCAACACGATCGCGTCCAGCGTCGAGGAGCACGCCCGCTTCGGCGGAGTCGTCCCCGAGGTGGCCTCCCGCGCGCACCTGGAGGCGATGGCGCCGACCGTCGAGCGGGCCCTGGAGCAGTCCGGCCTGCGCCTGTCCGACATCGACGCGGTCGCCGTGACCGCCGGTCCCGGCCTGGCCGGGGCGCTGCTCGTGGGCGTGGCGGCGGCGAAGGCCTACGCGCTGGGCATGGGCGTGCCGCTCTACGGGGTGAACCACCTGGCCGCCCACGTGGCCGTGGACCAGCTCGAACACGGCGCCCTGCCCAAGCCGTGCATCGCGATGCTCGTCTCGGGTGGGCACTCCTCGCTGCTGCTGGTACCGGACGTGGCGCGGGAGGTCATCCCGCTCGGCTCCACGGTGGACGACGCGGCAGGCGAGGCGTTCGACAAGGTGGCCCGGGTCCTCGGGCTGCCCTTCCCGGGCGGGCCGCACATCGACCGGGTGGCCCGGGAGGGGTCCGGCACGGCCGTGGCGTTCCCCCGGGGCAAGTACGACGACGGGACCCTGGACTTCTCGTTCTCCGGCCTGAAGACGGCCGTGGCCCGGTGGGTCGAGGCCAGGGAGAAGGCCGGTGAGCCGGTCCACGTGCCCGACGTGGCGGCCTCGTTCCAGGAGGCCGTGGTCGACGTGCTGACCCGCAAGGCCCTGGCGGCCTGCCGGGAGCACGGGGTCACCGACCTGCTGATCGGCGGCGGCGTGGCGGCCAACTCGCGGCTGCGGGCGCTGGCCCAGGAACGCTGCGAGGCGGCGGGGGTCCGGGTGCGCGTCCCCCGTCCCGGCCTGTGCACCGACAACGGCGCCATGGTGGCGGCTCTGGGCTCGGACCTGGTCGCCGCCGGGGTGTCCCCGTCCCCGCTGGACATCCCGGCCGACTCCTCCCTGCCGATCACCACCGTCCACGTCTGAGCCGACCGCCCGCCTCCGACCGCCCGCCTCCGACCGGTCGTGACCTGACTGGCCGTGACCTGACCAGCCGTGTGGCCGCCCGTGACCTGACCGTCCGCGGCGGGCCCTCCGCGTCGTCCGAGCTCCCGTCCCGGCTCCGGGCCGGCTCCGCCCCGGAGCCCGCTCTCAGCCGAGGGCGGGCTCGCCGGCCGGGTGGAGGGAGAGCGCCGGGTAGTCGGTGTAGCCGCGGTGGTCGCCGCCGAAGGCCGTGCTGAAGTCGGGCTCGTTGAGCGGCGCGCCCAGACGGAGGCGGAGCGGCAGGTCGGGGTTGGCCAGGAAGTACTTGCCCAGCGCCACCAGGTCCGCGCCCCGGCCCAGCCACCGGTCCGCGGCCTCGGCCGGGTGGGCGGCCGAGGGGTCGTTGACGATGAGCGCGTTCGGCCACAGGTCGCGGATCCGCCCGTCGATCTCCTCGGACCCGCCCGCCAGATGGTGCACGTAGACGAGATCGAGTTCGGCGAGGGCGGACAGCAGCGCCGGGTAGACCACGTGGGCGTCGTCCTCCACGATGCCCTGGACGCCGGTGGCGGGGGAGATGCGGATGCCGACGCGGTCCGCGCCGATCGCCTCCACGACCGCCCGGGCGGTCTCCACGGCGAACCGGATCCTGCCCTCGACGGATCCGCCGAAGCGGTCGTCGCGCAGGTTGACGTTCTGCGACAGGAACTGGTGGATGAGATAGCCGTTGGCGCCGTGCAGCTCGACCCCGTCGAAACCGGCGTCCACGGCCCGCCGGGCGGCGTCCGCGAAGTCCTGCACGGTCGCCTCGACCTCGGCGGTGGTCAGCTCCACCGGGACGGGGAGGTCCTGCATGCCGTTCGGGGTGAAGATCTGCTCCGCGGCCGGCACGGCCGAGGGCGCGACGGGGAGCGTGCCGGTGTTGTCGGGATGGCCGATCCGGCCGGCGTGCATGAGCTGGGCGAAGATCCGCCCGCCCGCCGCGTGGACGGCGTCGGTCACCTCGCGCCAGCCCGCGACCTGCTCGTCGGTGTGCAGCCCCGGCGTGTTCATGTAGCCCTTGCCGGCCGGGCTCGGCTGGATCCCCTCCGTGACGATCAGACCGGCCGACGCGCGCTGGGCGTAGTAGAGCGCGGTGAGGGAGGACGGGATCCCGTCCACATAGGCCCGGGACCGGGTCATGGGGGCCATCACCAGGCGGCTGGGCAGCTGGAGGCGACCGAGTTCGAAGGCGCTGAACGGCATGGCTCTTCCTTTCTTGGACGACCAACTTGGCCGACCAATGGTTAGTTCTACAACTTGGTCGACCAATATGCAAGCGGTAGGCTGATCCGGGAAAGGGAGGGGCGACATGGCGGAGCCGATGACGGTGGAGGGGGCGGTCCATCCGACGGCGTGCGGCACGGAGGGCCTCGACGGGCTGAGCTGCATGATGGCCCAGACGGCGCGGGGCCACCGGGTGCTGCTCGCCGCGCTGCTGGCGGAGATCGACCTCTACCCGGGGCAGGACCGCGCCCTGAGCGCCCTGTGGGAGAACGGGCCGCAGTCGCAGAACGCGCTGGCCAGGATCCTCGGCATCGACGTGTCCACGATGACCAAGATGCTGCAGCGCCTGGAGCGGAGCGGGTTCGTCAGCCGGAGCCCCTGCCCCGCCAACCGCCGCATCAGCATCGTGAGCACGACGCCGGCGGGTGACGCCCTCCGTCCCGAGGTGGAACGGGTCGCGGCGGAGCTCCACCGCCGGATGACCCGCGGGCTGACCCCCGAACAGGTCGAGACGCTGCTCTCGCTGCTGGACACGGTGCGGGAGAACGTCTGCCCCGAGGCGATGTCCGGCGACGGGGCCTGCGGCCTCTGACGACGGGGCCTGCGCCCTCTGCCGCGGGCTCTCAGCGCTTCCGCCTGCGCGCCGCACCTCTGCCGCGGGCTCTCAGCGCTCCCGCCTGCGGGCTCGCCGACGGCGGCTCCGGCCTCCGGCAGCGGAAGGCCCCGGTCCTCCACCGTGAGGACCGGGGCCTGGAAGCGGTGCCCGGACGTCAGTCCTTCGTGCGGGTGGGCCGCAGGAGCGCCTCGGCCAGGGCGAGCATGGTCTCCTCCAGCGCGCCGAGGCGGCGGGTGAGGTCGGTGCGGACGGGGTCCACGATCTCGCCGAGGGCCTCGGCGAGCTGCTCGCGGTCGGGCTGGGCGCGGAGCATGTCGGCCAGCGGGGCGAGGGCGGCCTCGGCCTGGGCCAGGCGCTCGTCCAGGGTGTCGAAGCGCTGCTCCTGCCCGTCGGTCTGGGCGGAGATGAGCTCGCCGACGCGCTTGTGGACCTCGCTGATGTTGAGGGTGGCGGGGAGCTGGCTGACCCGCTGGTTGACGGCCTCGACGTGGTCGTCGACGGCCTCCAGCTGCTCGCCGGCCTTCTCCGCGCGGCTGTCCAGCGCGCACAGGCGGGCGTCGACGACGTCGATCCGGCTCGTGACGCGGCCCTCGATCTCGTCGAGGCGCTCGTCGAGGCCGTCCAGCCGGCCGTCGTGGCGGGTGCCGGTCTCGCCGATCCGGGCGTCCACCGAGGCGATGCGGGAGTCCACACCGCCCAGACGGGTCTCGACGCCGCTCATCCGGCCGTCGATGTCGGCCAGGCAGCCGTCCGTGGTCTCCAGCCGGCCGTCCACCGAGGCCAGGCGGCCGTCCAGCGAGACCAGGCGGCCGTCCACCGCCGCCAGGTGGTCGCCGATCCCGGCCAGGCGGCCGTCGGCGGTCTCCAGGCGGCCGTCCACCGAGGTCAGGCGGGTGTCGACCCGGTCGATGCGGCTCTCGACGCCGTCCACCCGGTCGTCCACCCGGACCACCGCCTGCTCGACCTTCCCGCTCACCTGCCCGATCGCGTCGAGAAGGCGGCCGACGGCGGCGTCCACGGACTCCCGCACCCCCGCCGCGAGCTCGGCCAGGCCGTTCTCCACGCGCTCGGTGCGCTGGGAGAGCTCGGTGAGCGACTTGTCCAGGCGGGTGAACCGGCCGGCCGCGGCCTCCATGTTCTCCTGGAACTGGCCGAGGCGCCCGGCGAACTCGTCCATCCGGTCGCCGACGCCTCTGGTGCCGTCGAGGACCGACTGGAGGCGGGTGAGCGCCTCGTCCATGTTCTCGCCGACGGTGCCGAGGTCGGCCCAGAGGCTCGGCAGCTCCTCGACGGGGGTGACCCGCTCCCCGACGGTGTCGATGCGCTGGCCCACGGAGTCGATCCGCTGCCCCACCGAGCCGACGCGCTCGCCGACGGCGTCGACGTGGTCGCGGACCGCCTCGACGTGCTGGGCGAGTCCCTCCGCCCATGTCGGAGGCCGTACGGCGATGTCGTCCAGGCGACCGTGGACGGATTCCAGCGTGCCGTTCAGCCCGCCGAGCTCGCGTTCCCTGACCTCGCGCAGCAGCCACTCCATGCCTTCGAGCCGCTGGCGGATCTCGTCCAGCACCGCACCCTGCGTGCGCTGCTCGTAGACGTGGTCCTGGGCGGCGCGGGCGAGGAGCTCCCGCATCCGGTCGGAGATGGCGGTCTGGCCGCCGGCCTGCAGCAGGGTCTGATTGGAGTGATCCACCGAAAAGCTCCTTCACTCGCCGACGGTCAGCCGCGCGGTGGGATTGGTCCGGCTGTTGTTAAACGCGGTCGAACCGCTGACGGGAACGACTCCCGGGGCGCAACGATAGCGCCTGGATCAAGGTTTTTCGAATCCGGCTTTAAAAGATCGCGATTGTCGACGGATTTCCCGGATTTACGGTTCCGGGCAGATCAGCACGGGTCGCAAACAAGGACAAAAGGCCTGTCGATGACTCGGGTGAGAATAACCGTTGTGAATTTCTTTCCGGAAAGGCGGAGGTCTTTCCGGAGCCGCTCGACGTCGACCGCGGATCCACGTTTCTTGATCGTCACGTTCCCGACGCCGCGCTCCCGGAGCACCGCCCGCAGCCGCTTGAGCGAGAACGGCAGCACCTCGTGCACCTCGTAGCGGGACGCCCACGGGGTCTCCGCGAGGGCGTCGGAGGTGATGTAGGCGATGTGCGGGTCGATCAGGCGCCCGCCGACCAGCGCGGCGACCTCCGCGACGAGGTGGGACCGGATCGCCGCGCCGTCCGGCTCGTAGACGTAGCGGCCGATGGGGCCGACCTCCGCCGGGCCGAGGCCGGCGCCGGGCGTCATCGTCAGGCCGGACGGCAGCATCGTGGCCCGCCGCTCCACCTCGCCGGCCAGCGCGCCCGCCCAGATCACGGCCTCCTTGACCTCGCCCCGGTGGGAGACCCACTCGGCCTCGGCCCCGGCGGGGATGAACTCGTACGGGATGCCGGGGGCCACCTTCAGGCAGGCCGCCCGGGCCGCGGCGACCATCCGGAGCACCTCGGGCCAGGCCGGGGAGTAGGCCAGGGGGTCGAAGGTCCTGCCGCGCGCCGTACGGCGGGCCGGATCGGCGAACAGCACGTCGAAGGCGGCCGGGTCGACCGTGTCGGCGCCGGCCGCGCGGACCGTGACGCGGTCGCCGAACCCCAGGGCGTCGGCGTTGGCCCGGGCGACGGCGGCGGTGAGCGGGTCGGCGTCCACGGCCTCCACCGTGCAGCCCGCCCTGGCCAGGGCGAGCAGGTCGCCGCCGATGCCGCAGCAGACGTCGGCGACCCGGGAGCCCGCGGGGATCCGCCGGGCGCGGTGGTCGGCGACCTCGCGGCGGGTGGCCTGCTCCAGGCCATGGGGGGTGAAGTACATCAGGTCGGCGTCGGCGCCGAACTTCTCCCGGGCCCGCCGCCTGAGCACGGCCTGGCCGAGCGCCGCCGAGGTGAGATCGGCGTCGTAGGTCTTCCTGAGCCGGGTCACGGCCGCCACGGGGTCGTCCCCGGCGAGCTCGGCCGCGGCCTCCAGGGCCTCCTGGCCGCGCGGCGTCAGCAGCTCACGGAATGCGTCAAGGTCCACGCCGCCCGACGCTACCGCCTCATGCCCGCGGGGAGACGCGACCGATCACCCGGAGGCGCCGCCCCGGCTCAGCAGGCCTACCAGGTCGACATCGATGGGAAAGGGCACTTCGAGGGAGAGCCGACCATGATGGATGCCGGTGGGGACGTACGACTGGGTGGTGGGGTCGAGCTCGTACACGTACACGACCGGTTTGTCGCTCTCATCTTCGATGAGCCAGAAATGAGTGATTCCTGCCGCTGCGTAGCGTTCCGGCTTGATTTTGCGGTCGCGGAACTTCGACTCGGGTGAGACCACTTCGACCGCCAGGTGGACTTCGGCGGGGGTGTAGGACGTCCGGCTGTTGTCGTCGGCCACGCGGGCATCGATCACCAGTACGTCCGGGCAGGGGCGCTGGAACTTGTTGATCTTTATGTCCATCTGGCTGACCGCGGCGAGGTGCTCCGGAGCCTGGGCGTCGAGGCGGTCGGTGAGCCCGCGGATCAGTCGTTCGTGGAAGCGCTTCTGGGGGGATATGAAGATGAGTGCTCCATCGAGGAGTTCGACGCGTCTGAAGAAGCCCGGCTCGCCGTGGGGCCCGTCCTGGGGAAGGTTGTCGAGGTCATCGGCCGTCCAGCCGCCGGGCGGGGGGTGCGGCCAGTCGGCGAGCAGGTAGTCGGCGTCGCGTACCGTGGCCAACGCGTCGCTCATCGTGCCGGTCATGTCGTTCACCGTAGCGTCTTTCCCGTTACCGTTCGTGGTCATCAGGTCACATTCCCGTCGGTGCCCGGTCGTCTCCCCGTATGTTCCCCCGATCCGGGCGGCGCGGTCAGGGATGGGGGCGGGTTTCATGATGCGGATATGCCTTTCTTTGTCGTGATGTGAGGCATGCCGGAGCGAGAGCGGCTCCGGGTTCCGTGCGGGCGGGGGCGCCGGACCTCCGCGGTGCCCCGGGAATTCACCCGTGGAGGGCTCCGGGGGCTCCGGATCGTTTCGTCTTGTCGAATCTTTGCCGTTCAGAAGGAAAACTCGGAGGTCGCACGGTCCGGGGATGCCTGTCGCGGGGAAAAGGGTGTGAATCCGTACGCCGGCCCATGACCGGTGTTCGCGTGTGTTTCATATGTGTGAACCGGTCGTCCGGTGATTGTGGTGACGGATAAGGGAGGTGTGTTTTCCGCCCGCGATTTCTCCGGGGACGCCGTTCGGGATGCCGTCCGGTGGCGGATGGCGGGACGGCACGATGTGCGGGTGCGGGTGCGGGTGCGGGTGCGGGTGCGGGGATCGTCCGCGATGCGGGGAGCCGCCGGTGCGGGCGGAGGAGTCGCCGGCCCGGACGGGTGGAACCGCCGGTCGCGGGGCGCCGGGAGGGCGGCGGCGTTCGCCCGAAGCGCAGACAGGGCGGTTCGTGTTGACTGTCAAGGCCTCCTTGCATACTGTTCCGTATTGGCACTCTCCCCTTGAGAGTGCCAATCCATGCGACGAGGTCAGGTCTGGCACCCGCGACGGCAGACCGCTGGTCGCCTCTTCTAGATCATTCATATCTGAAGGGGAGGTCCGACGTGACGACCGCCACCAAGGTTCCCGTTAAGCCGCTCGGCGACCGCATCGTGGTCCAGCCGCTCGAGGCAGAGCAGACCACCGCTTCCGGTCTGGTCATCCCGGACACCGCCAAGGAGAAGCCGCAGGAGGGCAAGGTCCTCGCGGTGGGTCCGGGCAACTGGGACGAGGAGGGCGAGAAGCGCATCCCGCTCGACGTGAGCGAGGGCGACATCGTTCTCTACAGCAAGTACGGCGGCACCGAGGTGAAGTACGGCGGCGAGGAGTACCTCGTGCTCTCCGCCCGTGACGTGCTCGCGATCATCGAGAAGTAGTTCACGCTTCACCTGAGATGACGTATCGAGCCCCGGGCCGCTCTCTGCGCCCGGGGCTTTGATGCGCCGACGTGCTTTCAGAGAGGACTGTCATGCCGAAGATCCTGTCTTTCGAGGAGGACGCGCGCCGCGCTCTCGAGCGTGGTGTGAACGCCCTGGCGGACGCCGTCAAGGTGACCCTCGGCCCGCGTGGCCGCAACGTCGTCATCGACAAGAAGTTCGGTGCGCCGACCATCACCAACGACGGTGTCACCATCGCGCGTGAGGTCGAGCTGGAGGGGCCGTACGAGAACCTCGGCGCCCAGCTGGCCAAGGAGGTCGCCACCAAGACCAACGACATCGCCGGTGACGGCACGACCACCGCGACCGTCCTGGCCCAGGCGATGGTCCGCGAGGGTCTGCGCAACGTCGCCGCCGGGGCCCAGCCGCTCTCCCTCAAGCGCGGCATCGACCTCGCGGCCAGGACCGTCAGCGACAAGCTGATCGAGTCCGCCCGCCCGGTCGCGGACAAGAAGGAGATCGCGCACGTCGCGACGATCTCCGCGCAGGACGCCAAGATCGGTGAGCTGATCGCCGAGGCGTTCGACAAGGTGGGCAAGGACGGTGTCATCACCGTCGAGGAGTCCAACTCCATGGGCATGGAGCTGGAGTTCACCGAGGGCCTGCAGTTCGACAAGGGTTACCTGTCGCCCTACATGGTGACCGACCAGGAGCGGATGGAAGCGGTCCTGGAGGACCCCTTCATCCTGATCCACCAGGCCAAGATCACCTCCGTCGCGGACTTCCTGCCGCTGCTGGAGAAGGTCGCCCAGACGAAGAAGCCGCTGCTCGTCATCTCCGAGGACGTCGAGGGCGAGGCCCTCGCGGTCCTGGTGACGAACAAGATCCGCGGCACCTTCACCTCCGTCGCCGTCAAGGCGCCGGGCTTCGGCGACCGCCGCAAGGCGATGCTGCAGGACATGGCCATCCTCACCGGCGGCCAGGTCGTCAGCGAGGAGGTCGGCCTCAAGCTGGAGCACGTCGGCACCGAGGTGCTCGGCACCGCCCGCCGCGTCGTGATCACCAAGGACAACACCACGATCGTGGACGGCGCCGGTGACGCGCAGGCGATCGCGGACCGCGTCAAGGAGATCAAGCTCGCCATCGAGCAGTCCGACTCCGACTGGGACCGCGAGAAGCTCCAGGAGCGCCTCGCGAAGCTCTCCGGCGGCGTCTGCGTGCTGAAGGTCGGCGCGGCCACCGAGGTGGAGCTCAAGGAGAAGAAGCACCGCCTCGAGGACGCCATCTCCGCGACCCGCGCCGCGATCGAGGAGGGCATCGTCTCCGGCGGTGGCTCCGCGCTCGTGCACGTCGCCAAGGTCCTGGGCGACCTGGACCTCACCGGCGACGAGGCGACCGGTGTCGCGGTGGTCCGCAAGGCGCTCATCGAGCCGGCCCGCTGGATCGCCGAGAACGCCGGCCTCGAGGGCTACGTCGTGACCTCCAAGGTCACCGAGCTCTCCGTCGGCCACGGCCTCAACGCCGCCACCGGCGAGTACGGCGACCTGATCGCCCAGGGCGTCATCGACCCGGTCAAGGTCACCCGCTCGGCCGTCCAGAACGCGGCCTCCATCGCCGGCATGCTGCTGACGACCGAGGCCCTCGTGGTGGACAAGCCCGAGGAGGAGGCCCCGGCCGCCGGCGGTCACGGCCACGGTCACGGCCACGGCCACTGATCTCCGTCAGGACCCGGTACGGCCCGCACCCCTCCCGGGGTGCGGGCCGTACGTTTTCCGGGGAAATCCGAAAGTGCGGCAAAGGGTCCGGCACGGCCGGTGTTACGGCTTGCGGGCCATATAACGAATAACCGACATATTTGGCAATCCACAGAAATTTCCGGCGAGGTGAAAAATCTCAGTGTAGCCGGTTGATTACCGTTCGCTGCCGCCGCCTCAATGTGACCAATCCGTAGCCGTTTGCCATGACGACAGGTCCGATCAGTGCGGGCATCATGCCTACGTGACCGAGGGATGCGTCGCCGACGCCAAGAGTGGGGTAAGGCTTGCGACGAGATCTGACGGGGTCGTCCACAAAGACGATCTCAAGGATCTGACGAGCCTCGCCGTTCAGGGGGATCGCACCGCGATCGAATCCTTGCTCGCGCAGTTGCGCCCGATGGTGGTGCGCTATTGCCGCGCCCGCCTCGGCCGGGTTTCCGGCCAATATCACATTGCGGACGACGTGGCCCAGGAAGTGTGCATCGCCGTACTGTCCGCCCTGCCCCGCTACCGTGACATGGGGCGCCCGTTCGCGTCCTTCGTCTTCGGCATCGCCTCCCACAAGGTGGCCGACGCGCTGCGCAGCTCGGTGCGCTCGGCCGTGCCGACCCAGGACCTCCCCGACGGGCCCGACGAGGGCCCGGGGCCGGAGGAGACCGTGGTGCGCTACATCGAGGCCGAGCACGCGCGCCGGCTGCTCTCCCGCCTCCCGGACAACCAGCGCGAGCTGCTGATGCTCAGGGTGGTGTCGGGCCTGTCGGCCGAGGAGACGGGTAATGTACTCGGTATGTCACCCGGTGCGGTTCGCGTCGCCCAGCATCGTGCGCTCGCCAGGCTGCGGGCACTGGCCGAGCTGGAGTCGATAGCTTGACCACGGTTCATCCGCGGCGTCCGGCCAGGAGATACGGGCCGGACGGGGATCCGGCCGTGGCCGGGACCGAGGCCCTCCTGCAGTCGCTCTCCCGGAGGGAGCCCGTCCCGGTGGCCGACGACGTCGTCCGGCTGCTGTCAGCGCTGATCGAGGACGTCGACCACGACCTCGCCGCCGGTCAGCGCCTCTCCTCGGTGTCGATCACGCCGTCGGCGTAGCCCTGGGCGTAGTCCCAGCTCACGTAGTCGGTGGGGTTGGGCTCGTAGGCGGGCTCGTGCACCTGCGGCTTGCCGTTGTCGATCATCTGGCGCAGGTTTCCGCGGAGCAGCTCCCAGTTGAAATAGTGCTGGTCGCCGCACTCCGGGCAGTCGAGGACCAGTCCGAAGACCCCCTGGGGTTCGAGCAGGGAGCGGAAGACCTCCACATCGGCGAGATCGGTGACCGCCTCGTCGCGCTCGGCGGGCGTCAGGGGCTCGGGGGCGTCGGAATCACCCAGCGCGGCGGCCGGGTCGTCGGGGTCGTCCGCGAACGGGTCGCGAGGGACGTCTTCCAGCACGGTTCCACTTTATGGCCTAGGGGTGCCGGGCAGGGTGCGAACCCGGGCGTTCCGCGAGCCACCCCCTGCGCGCCGCCTCCACACCCGCCTGGAAACGGGACTGCGCGCCCAGCCGGGCCATCGCGTCGGCGAAGCGGGCGCGGACGGTCCGGACCGAGACGCCGAGCTGCCGGGCGATCGCCTCGTCGCCCACGCCCTGCGAGGCCAGCCGGAGCACCCGGACCACGCCGTCGTCGGCGTGCGCCCACGGCAGGGGCGAGGCCCGCGCCCACAGCTCCTCGAACAGCGTGCGCAGCGCGGCCACCACGACGGAGGCGCGGACCAGGTGGAAGCGGTAGGCGCTCTCGGCCAGGGCGCCGCCCCACCGGGCGGGCAGGCCCGCCACGTCGTCCCCGGCGACGAGGAACCAGCTCGGCACCGAGCCGACGGTCCGGATCCGCGCCCCGGCGCGCTCGAACCGGGCGAGCTTCTCCGGCAGGCCGGGCATCTGCAGCAGGTCCGCCGGGATGAGGGCGCGGCAGGAGAGCAGGCCCCGGTGCTGGGCCGCGATCCACTGGTCGGCGTAGCGCTGGGTGAAGTCGCTCATCGTCCGCCGGTCCGGGACGGCGGTGAGCAGCCGCAGCGGGGGAGCCTGGACCGCCATGCCGATCACGCTCTCGTAGAGCTCGTAGGCCCCGCCGACCAGCTCGACCGGGAACTGCCCGGTCTGCTGGTCGCGGCCGGCGTCGTACTGGTGGATGAGGTGGCGGATCGAGCCCAGCACCGAGTCGATCCTGCGGCTCTCCTCGGCGAGGTGGTCCAGCCGGTCGGCGATCAGGCGGCCGAGGGCCGCGGCCGGGTGCCGCGCGAGGTACTCCCCGGCCTGCTCGTCGACCACGCCCAGCCGTACCAGGGTGGTCAGCTCGCGGTGCAGTGACTCGGGGGGGTCGCCGATGGCCTCGGCCAGCTTGGCGCAGGTGGCGCGGTGCAGGCGGAGCACCGCGTCGTACAGCGCGGTCTGGGCGGGGGTCAGGCCCAGGGCGGCGAGCGGGTCGGAGGTGTCGGCAGGCATCGACGGGGGCTCCTGGGATGAACAGGACGTGTCGAGAGGATAACCCGGCGTCCCGCTCCTGTCCGGGCCTTGGCGCGATCGGCGGATCCGGGTGCAGCTTCGTGCAGTTGCAGCTTCGACCATTGCGCGCGGTGGAAGGCGGGGCGACCATGACATGGCGTCGGCACCGCGGGCGGGGCGCTCCGCCGCTCGGACACGGAGGGGGGTCCGGCGGCATCCGGGCGCATCGCGACGCTGCCGGTGACGGGAGGCCGAGCGGGTCACCGACCGCTCGGCCTCCCGCGGCGTATCCGGCCGTCCGCTCCGTCCCGCCTCCCCCTGCCGTTCGGCGCTCCGGGGGGCAGACCCTAAACTGTGCCGGGGGCGGCTTTCTCCACCCGGGATTCCCACAGAGCGCGTCGTGGCCGGAGGGTCGCAGGCGGCTCCCCCGCTCCAGGAGCGGAAGGCGGCCACCCCGCCGCCCCTGAGGAAGGCCGGTGACGGCCGCGTCCTCGCGCCCTGACCGTTCCGACCGCCAGAACCGCAAAGGGAAGCGATTCCCCTGCCGGACGACCCCGGCAGTCCCTCGCCAGGAGAATGATGGCCAAGTTCACCGAGCCGGGGCTGACGTTTGACGACGTGCTCCTCGTCCCCGCCTACTCCGACCTGCAGCCGGGCGAGGCGGACACCACCACCCGCCTCTCGCGCGGGATCACCCTGCGCATCCCGCTCGTCTCCGCCGCGATGGACACGGTCACCGAGGCGCGGATGGCGGTGGCCATGGCCCGTCAGGGCGGCATCGGCATCCTGCACCGCAACCTGTCCGTCGAGGACCAGGCCGGGCAGGCCGACCTCGTCAAGCGGTCCGAGGCCGGGATGGTCACCAACCCGATCACCTGCTCGCCGGACGACACGCTCGCCGACGTCGAGCGCCTCTGCGCGACCTACCGGATCTCCGGCGTCCCGGTGACGGATGTGAACGGCGTGCTGGTCGGCATCGTCACCAACCGCGACATGCGTTTCGAGACCGACCACAGCCGGCCGGTGCGCGAGGTCATGACCGCGATGCCGCTGGTCACCGCGCCGGTGGGGGTCTCCAGGGACGACGCGTTCGCGCTGCTGCGGAAGAACAAGATCGAGAAGCTTCCGTTGGTCGACGCGGCCGGGCGGCTGCACGGCCTGATCACGGTCAAGGACTTCACCAAGAGCGAGCAGTACCCGCTCGCCACCAAGGACGCCGACGGCCGGCTCGTCGTGGGGGCGGCCATCGGCGTCGGCGGTGACGCCGAGCAGCGGGCGGCGGCGCTGATCGAGGCCGGCGTCGACGTGATCATCGTGGACGTGGCGCACGGCCACTCCAAGGGCCTCGCCGACATGATCGCGAAGATCAAGGCCAACAGCCGGGTCGACGTGATCGGCGGGAACATCGCCACCCGGGCGGGCGCCCAGATGCTGATCGACGCCGGCGCCGACGCGGTCAAGGTCGGGGTGGGCCCCGGCTCCATCTGCACCACCCGCGTGGTCGCCGGGGTCGGCGCCCCGCAGGTGACCGCCATCCACGAGGCTTCGCTGGCCTGCGGCCCGGCCGGGGTGCCGGTGATCGGCGACGGCGGCCTGCAGTACTCCGGCGACATCGTCAAGGCCATCGCGGCCGGCGCCGACACGGTGATGCTGGGCTCGCTGCTGGCGGGCTGCGAGGAGTCCCCGGGCGAGCTGATCTTCATCAACGGCAAGCAGTTCAAGTCCTACCGGGGCATGGGCTCGCTCGGCGCGGTCCGCAACCGCGAGCGCGGCGGGGCGTCCTTCAGCAAGGACCGCTACGCCCAGGCCGACGTCGGCGGCGAGGACAAGTACATCCCCGAGGGCATCGAGGGCCAGGTGCCCTACCGCGGCCCGGTATCCGCGGTCGCCCACCAGCTCGTCGGCGGCCTGCGCCAGGGCATGTGGTACTCCGGGTGCCGCACGATCGCCGAGATGCACGACAGGTGCGAACTCATGCCGATCACCGCCGCGGGACTCAAGGAGAGCCACCCGCACGACATCCAGATGACGGTCGAGGCGCCGAACTACCACCGCCGCTGAACATCGGCGTGCGGGCCGGTCGGACACAGGTACGGCCCACGCCGGGAGGCGTGGGCCGTACGCGCGTGAGATGGGAAAGATACGGAACATGACTCAGGTGGAGATCGGCCGCGGCAAGAACGGACGCCGTGCCTACGCGCTGGACGAGATCGGCATCGTCCCCTCCCGGCGGACCCGCGACCCCGAGGAGGTCTCGATCGCCTGGCAGATCGACGCCTACCGGTTCGAGCTGCCCCTCGTGGTGAGCCCCATGGACAGCGTGGTCTCGCCGCAGACCGCGATCGAGGTGGGCCGGCACGGCGGTCTGGCGGTGCTGGACCTGGAGGGTCTGTGGACCCGCTACGAGGACCCGATGCCGCTGCTGGAGGAGGTGGCCGAGCTCAAGGGCGAACCCGCGACCAAGCGCCTCCAGAAGATCTACGAGGAGCCGATCAAGGAGGAGCTGATCGGCCGCCGGATCGAGGAGATCCGCGCGGCCGGGGTCACCACGGCGGCCCGGCTCTCCCCGCAGCGCACGGTCCAGTACCACAAGGCCGTCATCGACGCGGGCGCGGACATCTTCGTGATCCGCGGCACCACGGTCTCGGCCGAGCACGTCTCGGGCCGGGCCGAGCCGCTCAACCTCAAGCAGTTCATCTACGAGCTCGACGTCCCGGTGATCGTCGGCGGCTGCGCCACCTACACCGCGGCGCTGCACCTGATGCGGACCGGCGCGGCCGGTGTGCTCGTCGGCTTCGGCGGCGGCGCCTCGCACACCACCCGCACGGTGCTGGGCGTGGCGGTGCCGATGGCCACCGCGATCTCGGACGTGGCCGCGGCGCGCCGCGACTACATGGACGAGTCCGGCGGCCGGTACGTCCATGTCATCGCGGACGGCGGCATGGGCACCTCCGGCGACATCGCCAAGGCCATCGCCTGCGGCGCCGACGCGGTCATGGTCGGCTCGCCGCTGGCCCGCGCCGTCGAGGCGCCCGGCCGGGGCTTCCACTGGGGCTCCGAGGCCCAGCACCCGGAGCTGCCGCGCGGCAAGCGGGTCGAGTTCGGCACGGTCGGCACGCTCGCGCAGATCCTGCACGGCCCCTCCTCGGTGGCCGACGGCTCGATGAACCTGATGGGCGCGCTCCGGCGCACCATGGCCACCGCCGGCTACTCCGACCTGAAGGAGTTCCAGCGGGTCGAGGTCGTCGTCGCCCCGCAGCGCTGACCCGGCGGCGGTGGAGGGTCCCGGCGCCCGTGCGGGCCGCGCGCCCGCCGGGCACCGGGTCAGCCGCCGAGCACGCGGAGGAGATGGGCGACCTCGGCGGCGACGGCGTCGCGGCCCGCCCTCACATAGGTGCGGGGGTCGACCGCCTCCGGGGCGGCGGCCAGGCGGTCGCGGATCGCCCGGGTGAACGCCCTGTTCAGGTGGGTGGCGATGTTGATCTTCTTCATGCCGTGCCGTACGGCGGCGCGCAGGGTGTCGTCCGGCACGCCGGACGAGCCGTGCAGCACGAGCGGGACCGGGACGGCGGCGCGCAGCTCGGCGATCAGGGCGAGGTCGAGCACGGCGTCGCGCGTCGTCATGGCGTGGGAGCTGCCGACGGCGACGGCGAGGGCGTCGACGCCGGTGCGGGCGACGTAGCCGGCGGCCTCGTGCGGCCTGGTCCGCGCCCCGGGCGCGTGCACGCCGTCCTTCCCGCCGATCTCGCCGAGCTCGGCCTCCACCCACACGCCCCGCCGGTGGCACCAGGCGGCGACCTCCGCGGTGAGCGCCGCGTTCTCCTCGTCGGGCAGCGCGGAGGCGTCGAACATGACCGACCCGATGCCCAGCTCCACGGCCTCCTCGACCAGCGCGCGGTCGCACGCGTGGTCGAGGTGGACGGCCACGGGCACCGAGGAGGCCCGGGCGACGGCCAGCGAGGCGGCGGCCACGGGGGCGAGGGCGCCGTGGTAGCGCACGCAGTTCTCGCTGATCTGCAGCACGACCGGTGCTCCGGCGCGCTCGGCTCCGGCGGCGATCGCCTCGGCGTGCTCCAGCTGGACGACGTTGAAGGCGCCGACGCCCGCCGGGGCGTCGCGGATGATGTCGCCGATTCCGACGAGGGGCATGGGACGGGGCCTTTCAGGGGTGACGGGGTGCTTTCGGGGCGGCCCCGGCGAGCCGGGGCCCGCACGGGTGCGGAGGTCCGGGTCCGGGTCCGGGATCGGGGCGGGTGCGGAGGTCCGGGTCCGGGATCGGAGGTGTGACTACGGGTCCGCGGTCTCGACCCGGATCAGGGGATGGACCTCCCGGAACACGTCCGCATCGATCTCCCCGGCCACCGGAGCCGCCACCGCCGCCGCGCCCAGCGCCGCGGCACGGCGCAGCCGGTCGGGCCAGGAGGAGCCCTCGACCAGGCCCAGGGCCAGCCCGGCTACCAGCGCGTCGCCGGCCCCGGTCGGGTTCCCCTCCACCCGGTACGGCATGGCGGCCCGCCAGGAGCCCTCGGAGGTCACGGCCAGCAGCCCGCCGGCCCCCAGGGAGACGACGACCGCCCCGGCCCCCGCCTCCCGGAGCGCCTCGGCGCCGCCGAGCACGTCCCCGTCGTCCCGGAACGTTCCAGTGCCGCCGGGCACGCCCCCGCCCTCCTGGAGCGCCTCGGCGCCGCCGAGCACATCCCCGGAGCGCCTGCCCGCGCGGCCCTCCGGCCGGAAGGCCGTCCCCCGCCGGGCGGGTCCGCCGCCGGACGGCGCGGCGAGGGCGCGGGCGAGCTCCTCGGCGTTGGGCTTGACGATCGAGGGCCGGCCGGCCGGGGCGTGCCGGAGCGCCTCGCCGTCGGCGTCCACGATGACCGGGACACCGCGCTCGCGGGCGCGGGAGGCGAGGACGGCGTAGAAGCCGGCGGGGACGCCGGGAGGCAGGCTCCCCGAGACCACCACGGCCGCGGCGGTGCCGAGACGGGCCTCGAAGCCGGCGAGGAACGCCGCCAGCTCCCCGCCCGACACCACGGGCCCCGGCTCGTTGAACAGGGCCGTGCGCCGCGGCCCGGACGGGTGCAGGTCGCAGACCGCGAGGGTGGCGCGGGACTCCCCGCCGATGCGGGTGAGTGCGGCGGGGAGCCCGGCCCCGGCGAGGTCGGCCTCGGCGGCCCGGCCGTTGGAGCCGCCGGAAAGGCCGGTGACCAGGACGTCGCGGCCGAGCCCGGCGAGGACCCGGGCGACGTTGACCCCCTTGCCCCCCGCCCTGCGGTGCATGGCCCGCACCCGGTTGACGCCGTCCCAGTCGACGCCGTCGGCGGTGTAGGTCACGTCGAGGGCCAGGTTCAGGGTGACGGTGAGGATCGGGCCTCGGGCGGGGGGAGGGGCGGGGCTCATCAGGGTTCCGTGATCCAGCTTCCGTGCTTCATGACGCCGGCGACCTCCAGGTCACCGTCGAGGACCACCAGGTCGGCCCGCTTGCCGGCGGTGACGGAGCCGAGGCGGTCGTCGAGGCCGAGGACCCGGGCGGGGGTGAGGGAGGTGACCTCGGCGGCCTCGGGCAGGGACAGGCCGAGCTCGCGGACGGCGCGCCGGAAGGCGGCGTCCATGGTCAGGGTGGAGCCCGCGATGGAGCCGCCCCCCGCCAGGCGGGCGACGCCGTCCACCACCTCGACCTTGAGCGGGCCCAGGTCGTAGGTCCCGTCCCCGGCCCCGGCCGCCGCCATCGCGTCGGTGACGAGCGCGGTACGGCCCGGCCCGGCGGCCCGGCAGGCCAGGCGGAGCATGGCGGGGTGCACGTGCACGCCGTCGTTGACCAGCTCCACCGTGACCCGCTCGTCCTGCAGCAGGGCGGCGACCGGTCCGGGGTCGCGGTGCCCGAGCGGGGGCATCGCGTTGTAGAGGTGGGTCGCGACGCGGGCGCCCGCGTCGATCCCGGCGAGGGTCCGCCCGTAGTCGGCGTCGCTGTGCCCGAGGGCGGCGATCACGTCGTTGGCGACGGCCTCCCGGATGGTGTCCAGCGCGCCCGGCAGCTCGGCGGCGATGGTGAGCATGCGCACGTGCCCGCGTCCCGCCTTGAGCAGGCCGAGGAGCTCCTCGGGGGAGGGCTCGCGCAGCAGGGCGGGGTTGTGCGCGCCGCAGCGGGCCTTGGAGATGTAGGGGCCCTCGAAGTGGATCCCGGCCAGCAGGCCGTCCTCGCACAGGTCGGCCAGGGCGGAGGCGGCCCGGGCCAGGTGTTCGGGGGAGGCCGTGACCAGGCTGGCCATGAGCGTGGTGGTGCCGTGCCGGGCGTGCAGGGCTGCGATCCGGACGGCCTGCTCGGGGTCGCCCGCGGGGAAGGAGCCGCCCGCCCCGCCGTGGTTGTGGATGTCGACGAAACCCGGCACGACGTACCGGCCGCCGAGGCTGCGGCCCGGCCCGGGCGCGGTCCCCCGGCCGACGTGGGTGATGCGGCCGTCTTCGATGGTCAGCCAGCCGTCGTGGACACCGTCGGGGGTGACGACGCGGGCGTCGGCGAGTGTGAGGCTCATGGCCCCATCCTCTCCCGCCTGCGCGGAGGGGGCGGTCGCTGCGGGATCGGGGGTGGCGGGGCCGGCCGCGGCGGGGGTGGAGGCCGGGAGAGCGCCGGTCCGGAGAGCGGCCGTGGTGGACCCGGTAGTCGCGGGGCCGGTCACCGGGACTCCCGGGCGGGGAGGATCACCGAGCGGGTCAGGTGGAGCGGCCGGTCCGGGTCGAGCCCCCGGGCCAGGGCCCTCGCCGCCGCCACCCGCTGGACGCGTACCAGCTCGGCCATCGGGTCCAGGCCGCCGGCCAGGAACGCGCCGCCGGTCGCCTCCACCTCCTCGCGCAGCCCCTCGGGGGCGTCACCGAGCATCCAGGTGATCCGGCCGGGCCCGGCGATGCTGATCGGGCCGTGCCGGTATTCCATCGCGGGGTAGGCCTCGGTCCAGGCGCGGCAGGCCTCGCGCATCTTCAGTCCCGCCTCCAGCGCCAGGCCGTAGGTCCAGCCGCGGCCCAGGAAGGTGATCTGCTCGGCGGTGAGCGTTTCGGGGGGAAGCGGCTCGGCGAGCGCGCGCTCGGCGTCGGCGACGGCGGCGGTCAGGTCCTCGCCGAGGTGGGCGCGGAGCAGGGCCAGCTGGGTGGTGGCGAACCGCGTCTGCACGACCGACCGCTCGTCGGCGTAGTCGAGGACGACGACCCGGTCGGCCAGCGCCATGACCGGGGTGTCCGGGTCCGCGGTGATCGCGGTGGTCCGGGCGCCCGTGTCGCGCAGCAGGTCCAGCACCTCGGTGGTGGTGCCGGACCTGGTCAGCGCGAGCACCCGGTCGTAGGAGCGGCCGGCCGGCGCCTCGGAGGCGGCGAACGCGTCGGTCTCGCCGTGCCCGGCGCGCTCGCGCAGCGCGGCGTAGGCCTGGGCGACGAACCAGGACGTCCCGCAGCCGACCACGGCCACCCGCTCGCCCGGCTGCGGGAGGGCGTCGGCCGGGACCGCGGCGGCGGCGCGGCGCCAGCAGTCCGGCTGGGACGCGATCTCTGCTTCGGTGTGGGTGGTCACGACACGCCTCCCGGTTTGGCTCATTTATGAGTGATTTATAGCAGAAGTGAGCATGTTTGGGCAGAGGTGGGTTTTGATCCTGCGCTGTGACACCCTGTTGACCGTGAGCCGATACGAGCGCTGGAACGCGATCCTCGAACTGCTCGCCCGGGAGGGCCGGCTGACCGTCGAGCAGGCCGCCGAGGGGCTGGACGTCTCCACCGCGACGATCCGGCGCGACTTCGACCAGCTGGCCCAGCAGCAGATGCTCATGCGCACGCGGGGCGGGGCCGTCGCGCAGAGCGTGAGCTACGACCTGCCGCTGCGCTACAAGACCGCGCGCCACGCCGGGGAGAAGCAGCGGATCGCCGAGGCGGCCGCCGCGCTGGCGGCGCCCGGCGCGATCGTCGGCATGAACGGCGGCACCACCACCTCGGAGGTCGCGCGGGCGCTGGCCGTACGGGCCGATCCCGAGCTCGGCTTCACCATCGTCACCAACGCCCTGAACATCGCCGCCGAGCTGACCGTGCGGCAGAACGTCAAGATCGTGGTGACCGGCGGGGTGGCGCGGCCGCAGTCCTACGAGCTGATCGGGCCGCTGGCCTCGGAGGTGCTGGACCGGATCACGCTGGACGTCGCGTTCCTGGGCGTCGACGCGATCGACGCCGGGACGGGGGCCTTCGCCCACCACGAGGGCGAGGCGAGCGTCAACGGCCTGCTGATCGGCCGGGCCGCCGAGGTCGTCGTGGTCGCGGACGCCTCCAAGATCGGACGTCGCGCCTTCGCCCGGATCTGCGCCTTGGACGCCGTCGGCACGCTGGTCACCGACGAGGGCCTCACCGACGAGGACGCGGCCCGCTTCGCCGACGCCGGCGTGAAGGTCGTCCGCGCCTGACCGGGGCGGCGGACGGTGGCGCGAATCACCGCGAGCACGACTACCGGCTGGTAGTGACATCCGGGGGCGGGGGTACATATCCCGGACAAGACGACGATCCGCGTACCCCGGGGGGATGCAGCATGACGGCGCGCATGGGCACCGCACGGCTCGGCCCTGCCGAGAGGTCCGCCGCACTGGCGCAGCTGGGCTCCGCCGAGCTCGACGTGGTGGTGATCGGCGGCGGGGTCGTCGGCGCCGGGGTCGCGCTCGACGCGACGACGCGAGGGCTGAGCGTCGGGCTGCTGGAGGCGCGCGACTTCGCCTCGGGGACCTCCTCCCGCTCCTCCAAGCTGATCCACGGCGGCCTGCGCTATCTGGAGCAGCTCAACTTCGACCTGGTCAGGGAGGCGCTCCAGGAGCGCGCGCTGCTGCTGCAGCGGATCGCCCCCCACCTGGTGCGGCCGGTGCCGTTCCTGTTCCCGCTCACCCACCTGGGCTGGGAGCGGCCGTACGTCGGCACCGGGTTGGTGATGTACGACACCCTGGGCTTCTCCACCGGGCTCAACCGCGGCGTCCCCGGCCACCGGCACCTGTCGCGCAGGCGGGCGCTGCGGCTGGCCCCGGCGCTGCGCCGTACCGCCTTCTCCGGCGCGGTGCAGTACTGGGACGCGCAGGTGGACGACGCCCGCTACGTGATGACCATGCTGCGGACCGCCGCCGGCTACGGGGCGCACGTCGCCTCCCGGGCGCAGGTGACGGGCTTCCTGCGGGAGGGGGAACGGGTCACCGGGGTGCGGGTGCGCGACCTGGAGACCGGGACCGACCTGGAGGTGCGGGCGCGTCAGGTGGTGAACGCCACCGGCGTGTGGACCGACGAGATCCAGGAGCTGGTCGGCGGGCGCGGGCAGATCCACGTGCGCGCCTCCAAGGGCGTGCACCTGGTCGTGCCGCGCGACCGGATCCACTCGCACACCGGGATCATCCTGCGGACCGAGAAGTCGGTGCTGTTCGTCATCCCCTGGGGCCGCCACTGGATCATCGGGACCACCGACACCCGCTGGGACCTGGACAAGGTCCACCCGGCGGCCTCCCGCTCCGACATCGACTACGTGCTGGAGCACGTCAACGCGGTGCTCTCGGTGCCGCTCACCCGCGACGACGTGGAGGGCGTCTACGCGGGGCTGCGGCCGCTGCTGTCGGGGGAGTCGGAGGAGACCTCCAAGCTCTCGCGCGAGCACGTGGTGGCCCACCCGGTGCCGGGGCTGGTCATGGTGGCCGGCGGCAAGTACACCACCTACCGGGTCATGGCGAAGGACGCGGTGGACGCGGTCGCGCACGGCCTGCACCAGCGGGTCCCGCCCTCCTGCACCGACCGCGTCCCGCTGGCCGGCGCGGAGGGGTACCAGGCGCTGTGGAACTCCCGCGAGCGGCTGGCGCGCTCCTCCGGGCTGCACGTGGCGCGGATCGAGCACCTGCTCCAGCGGTACGGTTCCATGATCGGCGAGGTGCTGGCGCTGATCGAGGAGGATCCGGCGCTCGCCCGCCCGTTGACCGGGGCGGACGACTATCTCCGGGCCGAGGTCGTCTACGCCGCCACCCACGAGGGCGCCCGGCACCTCAACGACGTGCTGACCCGGCGCACCCACATCGCCATGGAGACCTTCCACCGCGGCCTGGCCGTGGCGGAGGAGGCCGCCGGACTGCTCGCCGGCCCGCTGGGATGGGACGACGAGCAGGTCAAGCGGGAGATCGAGCACTACACCAAGCGCGTGGAGGCCGAGCGGCTCTCCCAGGAGCAGGACACCGACCACGAGGCCGACGCCATCCGCCTCGGCGCCCCCGACATCGTCCCCGTCGCCGCCCCGGAGACCAACCTGGCCTGATCCGGCGGTCAGAGAGTCAGCGTTCGCAGACGAGGCCGTCGCCGTCGCGGTCCTGGTACCAGGCGTACTCCGGGTCGGTGCCCCGCCGGTACGGTCCGTGGCCCGCGGCGTTGGCCGCGCCGCAGGTGGGGAAGCGCGGATCGGTCCCGGTGGACGGCGGCTCCGGGGGCGGGGTCCGGGTGGGGGCCGGTGCGGGCGTCGAACCCGTGCCGTCGCAGCCGCCCGACCAGATCCGGAGCCCGTCCCGCCGTGCTTTGGCCTGCTCGGCCCGCATGAGGTCGATGTAGCGGTCGTTCGGCTTGTACAGCACGGCTCTGCCGTACCCGAAGCGTACGAGGTTGCGGTTGACGAAGGTGCCGGTCGCGCCCCACACGTAGCGCAGGTGGCGGCCGTAGCGGTCCTTCGGGTCCCTGTCCTTCAGCAGGTAGGCGCTCTTTCCGACGGGCAGGAGCGCCGCGGTGCGGGCGGACGAGGTCCTGAACCAGCACCGGCCGCGCTCGGGGGTGTCGACCTCCAGGAGCTGGACGCGGAAGACCGGGCCGGTACGGCCGGGGCGGACGTCGACCGTGTCGCCGTCCACGATTTTCACGACGACGACCTTCTGCGCCCCCTTCGGCACGCCCTGTGGGGCCGCCGCAGCGGGCCCCGCCGTCAGCGGCACGGCCAGGACGGCGGTGCAGGCCAGCAGGGACGCACGGAGGACAGGTGTCACGGGAGACTCCTTCGCCGGTGGTACGGAGGAGCCGAACGTAGCAAGGAGAACCCGATTCGATACGGATAGTGATCGATTCGGGATTCGCGAGGATCGTTCACTTCGGTGAAGAGCGGTACGGCTCCCGCCCGGGCCGGGGCGGGAGCCGTACCGGGCGGGCTTATCGGGTGAACGCCTGGAACTCGGCGGCGCGGAGGTGGTCGCGGGCCGGGCTCGCGGTGGCGCAGTCGGTGGCGGAGCCGGGGTCGGCGTCCTGCTCGCCGGCGTAGCGCGGGTTGCCGGTGCACTGGGTGGAGACCGCGCGCAGGGCCAGGTGGGTGGCCGTCGTCGTGGGGATCCTGAACGATTCGATCAGCAGGTCGGCGCCCCGGGGGCGGGGCAGCCGGGTGTCGAAGGCGTCGGCGGGGCTGGTGTAGGCGACGGAGAAGGACTCGGGCCGCGAGCAGTCCTTCTTCGTGGCGTCGCAGGCCAGGACCTCGAAGGCGCGCAGGGCGCTGAAGCGGTTCTGGCCGCCGGGGTCGGCGGGGTCGTTCACGTTCGGCCGGAGCATGGCGCTGACCTGGACCCGGCGGATCTTCACCGGGTCGGACCCGGCCAGGTCCACGGTCACGGTCCTGCCCCGGACCGGACCGGTGAGCGAGGCCCAGTTCGTGGCCTCGGTCTCGTCGATCAATTTGGCGTGGTTGACGCCGTCGCCGGCGGCCGTGGCGCCCAGCGCCGCCGAGGCGACGTTCTCCGTCAGCGGCAGCGGGAGGGGGAGCGTCACGCCGGGCAGCACCGCGAACCTCACCCGGGTGTGGCCGTAGCCGCCGCCGGCGACGACGAAGTCGTACAGGCCCGGGGTCATCTCCACCGTGTCACCGAGCTCGGTGGCCGGGTCGGTGTCGGCGACCGGCACGGCGCGGGCCTCGTAGCGGCCGACGTAGAGCCGGAGCGCGGCGCCGGAGGCGTCGGCGAGGGGCTTGAGGCGGATCTTCCCGTTCCTCCCCTCGGGGTCGACGAAGCTCGGCGTCGGGTCGGGGTCGTTCTGGTTCAGGCTCGCCGCGCCCTCACCGAGGCCGCGGGAGGCGAAAGCCCGCCACATGATGTCCCGGTTCCTCCCGCCGAAGCGGAGCGCGTCGGCCGCGAGCAGCGCGTCGCGGTGGTCGACGTAGCTGACCGCGCCGGTGGCCATCAGCAGCAGGGCGTCGAAGGAGAGCTGCGCCCAGCGGCGGTTGCCGGGACACCTGCCCACCGGGACCTTCCCGTCGGCGCACGCCCGCTGCAGGGCCGCCGTGCCCTTGCCGTACCGCCTGACGAAGGCCTCGCGCACGTCGAACTGGGTGGCGCTCCAGATCTCGCCGTCGGCGTGGACCTGCTGGCCGACGATGTCGTAGGCGACGTCGCCGTAGTTCAGCGGGGACTTCGACATGTCGTGGTTGCGGATGCCGGCCTTCCGGTCACCGGTGACGTACGCGCCGGTGACGTACGGCGTGTCGCCCGCGGGGCGGAAGCCGTACTCGGCCAGGTACTCCATGGCCAGCAGGTCGGAGGTGCTCTCGTTCATCGCGCCCGGCTGGGCGCCGCTCCACCCGGCGTTCGGGCCGCCGACCATGCGGCCGGAGATCGCGTGACCGTACTCGTGGCCGATCACCGACATGTCGTAGTCGCCGTCCACGCAGGGGGAGTAGAACGAGCCCGCGACCGGCTGCCAGAGGTACATGTTCGTGATCGGGGCGACCCCGTCGGGGCCGGTGATCTGGTTGGCGTTGTCGCGCACGTTGGGCACCCGGGCGCCCGCCTGGGCGTTGCCCTGCTCGGGGTCGCCGCCGAGGCCGCCGCGCTCGCCGTTGTCGGCCTGCATGTTCCAGGCCGTCTCGGTGAAGCCGAGCCGGTAGGACCAGTCGTGCATGCGGTTGTGCATCACGTGCAGGTTGGTGATCGCCGCCTCCAGGTCGGCCTCGCCGGGCAGGTCGAAGACGGCCGGGTCGCACTTGGCCGTGTACCACGTGTTCTTCCACGGATGGGCGTGCTTGCGGTCCGGCGCGGGGGCGCCGCTCCGGGTGCCGACCGTGTACGGGTCGCCGCTGGCGCGGTTCTCGAACGTGCGCGCCGCGTTGCCGAGGCTGGTGCCCGTCGGCGCGCCCGTGGTGTGGTCGACGTCCCACGCCCTGCCGGTGGCCGGGTCGCCGCCGGTCACCAGGTCGCAGCCGGGCCCGGCCGCGAAGCACCAGCGGGAGCGGGTGTCGGCGGAGGAGTAGTCGGCCGGCGGGTTGGCGGGGAAGGCCTCCCACTGCGGGCCGTCCGGCTCGTGGTGGTGGTCCACCAGGTTCTCGCGGGTCAGGATCTCGCCGCTGACCGCGTCCACGTGGGTGGTGTAGGCGGCGGGTTCGGCCTCCTGTCCCGGGCCCCCGCCGATCAGCACCACCTGGTAGGCCCGGTGGACGCCGTCGGGGGCGGGCACGGCCACCTCGGTGGCCTGCTTGACGGCGGCGGTGGCCAGGTCGATCCCGCCGTCGCGGGCGGCGGCCTCCAGCGCCTGCCGACCGGTGAGCGCGGCGGCGGGCGGGGCGGCGGCGGACCGGGAGAGCGTCGAGGTGACGTGCACGACCTTCCCGCCGGTCACGCCCACCACCACCTGCCCGTCCACGCCCGCGGGCAGGTCGCCGAACCTCTGCCGGAGCAGTACGGCGTGGCCGTCCCCGATCGGGTTGGCCGCGACCTTCTCCAGCGCGTCGACGGCCTCGGGGCTCAGCCCGAAGAGGTTCTCGTTGGCCTTGAGGTAGGCGCGGGCGGCCCGCTCGGGGTCGTCGCCGAGCCCTTCGGCGAGCGGGGCGGAGCCGGTGACGACGGCGGGGGTGCCGAGGGCGTTCCAGCGGATCGTGGCCGCGCCGGCCTGCTTGGCGAGCGCGGCGGCCGGGGGCGCGACGGCGCCGCGCCGGTTGTCGACGTCGGGCTTGGCGTGCTGCTCGGCCTGGAAGTCGTGGACGTCGGGGGATCGCCCGGCGGGCCCGCTCTGGGCGGCTCCGGGGAGGGGGAGGGCGAGGGACGGGAGTGCGATGGACGCCGTAGCGGCGGCGATGACGGTGATGCGTGACCAGGTCTTGGTCGACACCGGGCCTCCTGCGGGGAGCTGGCCGTCGTTGGCCATGCCACGCGTGGATCACGTGTGCTGCGCAAGAGGTAACACCGGTTCACACAGTCTGACAAGATCTTGTAAAGGGTGATATGTCGGTGTAATAGGTCCTGCCGCTGCCCGGCCCGCCAAGGACTCCGAGGGGGGCGGCACGGTGAGAAGGCCGGGTGGACCGCCTAGGGCGTCGGCGCGGACCCCGCGATCACCCGCGCGCATCACCACGGAACGGTCTCAGCCGTATCGCTCGGCGAGCGCGTTACCGATCGAGGCCAGCTGGTCTCGCACACCCGGGGGGCCGGTCACCTCGAGCCATTCGACCAGCCCGGCGAGCTCACCGGCGAGCGCGTACTCGTTGTAGCCGCGGATGACGACCTCGATGCGGCCGTCGACCGTGGAACCCCCGACCTCGAGCCGGTCCCCGAGCCCCATCCGGAGCTTGCCGATCCCTTCGGGAGTGCACACGGCCCGGACTTCGAGGGGCGTTCGCCTGCGGTCGACCTCGTCGGCGATCTCCCTCCAGCTCTCGGCGAGGTCGAATCCCTCGGGCCGGTGCACGGGGTCGCCGGTCGGGTCGACGGACGACACGCGGTCGATCCGGAACGTCCGCCGGCCGGCCTCGGTGCCGGAGACGAGGTACCACGACGGACCCTTGGCGACGATGCCCAGCGGGTGGACGGTCCTCTCGGTCTCGGCGCCTTCGCGGTCGACGTAGCCGAGTCGCACCTGGACGCCGCGGATCACCGCGTCCTGGAGTTCGTCGAGGAAGCGAGGGGGCCGGTGCTCGATCCGGCTCGACCCCCATCGCTGCGGGTCCATGACCAGCGACGACGCCGCCGCCTCGGCCTGCACCCGGAAGGGCTCCGGCAGGGCGTGGACCAGCTTGCGCAGAGCCGCCTTCACGGTCGGCGTCGCAGCCGCGGCCGGGCCGGCGACCAGGAACAGGGCGCGGGCCTCATTCGCGGTCAACCCGGACAGGTCGGTGCGGGCGCCGCCCACGAGGCGCCAGCCGCCGCCTCGGCCCTGCACGGAGTACACGGGCACCCCGGCCATGGCCAGGGCGTCGAGGTCGCGGCGGGCGGTGCGCTCGGAGACCTCCAGCTCCCGGGCGACCTCTGCCGCCGTCACCTGCTCGCGCCGCTGCAGCAACAGGAGGACGGCCACCAGCCGGTCGGTTCGCACGCCGGCCACACTTTCACACGAAACCGGTCATGGGGTGACCGGTTCCGGTCGGCAGGATGGCGACATCACCTCACCGGCGAGTCCCGCCGTCCGCGACCGTACCGACCCCCGGCCTGCCTGGGGTGCGCCGGCGCCGGCTTCGGGAACCTCCGCCGCCTGATCACCCCGAAAAAGACAGAGAGGAAACTCAATGTTCGATCCAGCAGACTTCCCTGAGCCCACCCTCGTTCCGGTCAACGGTGTGGAACTCGAAGTCTTCGAAGCAGGCCGGCGAAACGCCGGGAAACCCATCGTGCTCTGTCACGGCTGGCCGGAGCACGCCTTTTCCTGGCGCCACCAGATGCCCGCCCTCGCCGCAGCCGGCTACCACGTCATCGTCCCGAACCAGCGGGGCTACGGCAATTCGTCCCGGCCCGGCGAGGTCACCGACTACGACATCGGACACCTGTCGGGCGATCTCGTCGCACTTCTCGACCACTACGGGTACGAAGACGCCACCTTCGCAGGTCACGACTGGGGGGCGTTCGTGGTGTGGGGACTCACCCTCCTGCATCCGGACAGGGTGAACGGAGTGGTCGCGCTCAGCCTGCCCTATCCCGAGCGCGGAGAGCGGCCGTGGGTCGAATCCATGGAGGCCGCGCTCGGCGGCGACTTCTACTTCGTCCACTTCAACCGACGGCCGGGCGTCGCGGACGCGGTGCTCGAAGAACACACGTCCCGGTTCCTCCGCAACATCTTCCGGAAGAACGAGCCCGCGGGCGAACCTCAGCCGGGAATGGCGATGATCAACCTCGCCAGAGCGGGGACACCGCTCGGTGAGCCTCTCATGAGCGACGGTGAGCTGGCCGTCTTCGCCTCCGCCTTCGAATCGACAGGATTCACGGCGAGCATCAACTGGTACCGCAACCTCGACCGCAACTGGCACCTGCTGGCGGACGTGGACCCGGTCATCCGGCAGCCCGCACTCATGATCTATGGCGACAGGGACCTGGTCGCACGGGGTGAGAACCTGGCGGAGTTCGTGCCCGACGTGGAGGTGGTCAGCCTTGATTCCGGTCACTGGATCCAGCAGGAGAGGCCGGAAGAAACGAACCAGGTGATTTTGAAGTGGCTGGAGAGGCAGGATGCCGCCTAGGGTCCTGCGCCGGGGCCGCGTCCCGCGGCCGGGCCCGTGCCGCACGGCACGGGCCCGGCCGCGGCGGGTCAGTCGAACGGGATCCAGGCCCGCTTGTCCAGGCCGTCCAGGGCGTTGACCGCCAGGCCGAGGTCGGAGACGGTCCACAGCGCGTCGCCGATCACGACCGAGCGGCGGATGCCCGGGTCGTAGGGGGCGATCCGGGTGTTCTCCACCGGCTTGGGCGCGGGGTGGACGACGGTCCCGGCCCGGGTGACGGCGGCGTCGCCGACCGTCAGGACCAGGGCGGCGCCGTTGGTCTGCTCGGTGCCGTTCCAGGTGCTCAGCGGCAGTACGGCGGTGCCCGTCGGCGCCCAGTACAGGAAGGCGTGCGGGTCCCACTCGGCCTCCGAGCCGGAGTCCTTCTGGAAGAACTGCGCCAGCCGGCGCGGGTTCGCCGGGTCGCGGACGTCGAAGAGGGAGACCTGGGTGCCGAGCGTGCGGCCCTGCTCGCTGGCCTCCTGGCCGATGCCGATCAGCCGCCCGTCGCCCGCGGGGTGCAGGTAGGCCGAGTAACCGGTGATCTTCAGCTCGCCGGTCTTCCGCGGCGCGGCGGGGTCGCGCAGGTCGAGCACGTAGAGCGGGTCCACCTGCCTGAACGTCACCACGTAGCCGGTCGGGCCGATGAACCGGACCGAGTAGATCCGCTCGCCCTCGCCCAGGCCGCCGACCCGGCCGACCTCGGCCAGGGTGTCGGCCTTGAGCGCGTACACGGTGCTGGAGCTCGTCTTCCCGGTCTCCAGGGTGGTCGCCACCCGCAGGTGCCCCTCGTGCTCGGACAGGGAGTACTGGTTGAGCAGCCTCCCCGGGACCCTGCCGGAGGCGGCGTAGCGCGGCGCGCCCGGCGCGGTGACGTCGAACCGGTGGATCTCGGTCTCCTCCGGCGGCAGGACCGGGGTGCTCTCCGGCTCCGCGGGCCGGGAGGTCTCCTCCGGCGCGGCCGGGGTGGTCTCCGGCACGGGCGCCGTGGTCCGGGGCGCGGCCGGGGGAGTCGCCGGGGCGGACGTCTCCGTCCGCGGGGGCACCGTGACGGTCTCCTCGGCCGGGGTCGGCTCGACCTCCGGAGCGGCGCCGCCGGGCGGGGCGGGGCTCTGGGCGGTGGAGTCGGGCAGCGGCTTGGGCTCCTGCTCCACGATCGTGGAGCTCGGGCGGGGCTCGGGCTCCTCCTCGACGATCACGCTGTCGATCGGCCTGCCCCACCACGAGCGCGGGTTGCTGGTGACGTACAGGCTGGACCCGGTGCCGTAGACGGTGTCGCCGTCGGCGGCCACGCCGATCGGGGCGGTCTCCGCGAGCGCCTGCCCGCCGCCGGCCAGGTCGAGGCTGTGCACGGTCAGCACCGAGGTGCCGGTGTACTCGCGCGGGTGGCTGATCCGCCCGCAGTCGACCGTGCGCTTCTCGGTCCGGCCGTCCGCGCCGGTCACCTGGTAGGTCGGCAGCCACGCCTCGACGGGCGCGGTCTTCACCGCCTCGACGTTCCTGCGGGTCCGCTCGGCGTCCGTGGCGTCGGGCCCGGCGTCGGGGAAGGTGATGGCGGGCTGGCTGCGGACCACGAGCCGCACCGTCGAGCCGACCATGCGCGCGTCCACGTGCGAGCCGTCCGGCGTGATCGAACCGATCACCTCCGGCTCGCCGGACAGGTCGACGAGCACGTAGCGCGGTCCCGGGCTCGGGGCGATCTTGGCCATCGCGCCGTACGGGATGATCCCGCCCCCGGAGAACAGCACCAGCGCCCGGTCGCCGCTGACCAGCAGATCGGCCGGGGCCCACGCCTGCTCGGCGTCGACCAGCCGGAGCGTGCCGGTGACCTTCCGGGTGGCGGCGTCCACCACCCGGAGCACCCCCCGGTTCACGGTGATCACCCGCTTGCCGTCGGTCTTCACCAGGTCGGGTTCGTCGACCCCGGCCTCGTGCGTGTTCGTGGTGGAGTGCTCGGGAGCCTCCTGCTTGGCGCTCCTGGCGGCCGAGTCCTCGAGCGTGTACGTGACCGGCCCGCCCAGGCCCCACGGCCCCACGTGCTCCGCCGTCGCGGCGCGCAGCCCGGCGAGCAGGTCGTCGCAGCCGCTGTAGGCGACCAGTCGCACGTCCCCCAGTTCCACCGGCGCCGTACGGCCCGCGCCCGATCCCCCCGGGGCGGCGGTGCACGCCGTGGCGAGCAGGGCGGCGGCGGCCAGGGTCGCGCCGGCCGTGCGAATCGATGTCCTCATGCCCCTACGACGGATCGGGGGCGCGTCCGGTTCAGCCGCCCGCCGATCGGCGGGCTCGGCCTCCTACCGACCAGTAGCCGTACGCCGTTCTACCGAATACCCTTCCGGCATGGCTGCCACTCTCGGAGCGATCCGGACCCTCGACCGGGACATGATCGAGCGCGTCGTCCGGCAGGTGACCTCCAGCGGGAGGACCCGCGAGGTCTCCGCCCCCTTCACCGGGGAACCCCTCGCCGAGCTGCCGCTCTCCACCGCCGACGACGTCCGCGCCGCCCACGCCCGGGCCCGCGAGGCGCAGGCGGCGTGGGCGGCGCTGCCCGCCCGGGCGCGCGCCCTGCCCTTCCTCCGCCTGCACGACGCGATCCTGGAGCGCCGCGAGGAGATCCTCGACGTCGTCCAGTGGGAGACCGGCAAGGCCCGCCGGCACGCCTTCGAGGAGGTCGCCGACGTCGCGGGCTGCAGCCTCTACTACGCGCGGCGGGCCCCCGGACTGCTGGAGACCAAGCGGCGCGCGGGCCTGTTCCCGCTCGCGACGAAGGCCGTCGAGGCGCGGCGGCCCAAGGGCGTCGTGGCGCTGGTCTCGCCCTGGAACTACCCGCTCTCGCTCGGCGTGACCGACGTCGTCCCGGCCCTGCTCGCCGGGAACGCGGTGGTCCACAAACCCGACACCCAGACCGCCCTGTCCACCCTGTGGACGATCGACCTGCTGGTCTCCCTGGGCATGCCCCGCGAGATCTGGCAGGTCGTGCTCGGCGACCCCGCCGAGATCGGCGACCCGCTCCTCGACGACGCCGACTACGTGGCGTTCACCGGCTCCACCCGGACCGGCCGGAAGATCGCCGAGGAGGCAGCCAAGCGGCTGATCGGCTGCTCCCTGGAGCTCGGCGGCAAGAACCCGATGATCGTCCTCGACGACGCCGACCTCGACGTGGCCGCCCAGGGCGCCCTGCGCGCCTGCTTCACCAACGCCGGGCAGCTGTGCATCTCCATCGAGCGGCTCTACGTCCACGACGCGGTGTACGACGCGTTCACCGAGAAGTTCGTCCGCCTGGTGAAGAACATGAAGCTCGGCGCGGGCCTCGACTGGGACGTGCAGATGGGCTCGCTCACCTCGCGGCGGCAGCTGGAGGCGGTCGGCGCGCACGTGGACGACGCCGTCGCCAAGGGCGCCCGCGTGCTGGCCGGCGGCCGGGCCCGCCCCGACGCCGGACCGCTGTTCTACGAGCCCACGGTCCTGGCGGACGTGGACGAGACCATGGACCTGTGCCGCGAGGAGACCTTCGGCCCGGTCGTGTCGCTCTACCGCTTCTCCGACGAGGACGAGGCCGTGGCCAAGGCCAACGACACCGTCTACGGCCTCAACGCCTCCGTCTGGACCCGGAACCTGCCGCGCGGCCGCGCGCTGGCCGCCCGGATCAAGGCCGGGACCGTCAACGTCAACGAGGGGTACGGCGCCGCCTTCGCCTCCTACGACGCCCCCATGGGCGGCATGAAGTCCTCCGGCCTGGGCCGCCGCCACGGCGCCGAGGGGCTGCTGAAGTACACCGAGGCGCAGACCATCGCCTCCCAGGCCACCTGGCTCGGCCTGGAACCGCTGCCCGGGATGGCCTACGACCGGTACACCGACGTGGTGGTGAACCTGCTCAAGGTCATGAAGGCGCTGCACCTGAAGTGAGCGCCCGGCGCGGGGCGGGACGGTGAGTGGAGGGAGTGCCCGGGGTGTTCGACTACGACGTGCTGGTGATCGGATCGGGGTTCGGCGGCAGCGTCACCGCGCTCCGCCTGACGGAGAAGGGCTACCGGGTCGGGGTCCTGGAGGCCGGGCGGCGCTTCGACGAGAGCACGCTGCCGAAGACCTCCTGGCGGGTCCGCGACTTCCTGTGGGCGCCCGCCCTGGGCATGAAGGGCATCCAGCGCATCCACGTGCTGCGCGGGAAGAAGGGCACCGGCGTCATGGTGCTGGCCGGCGCCGGGGTCGGCGGCGGCTCCCTGGTCTACGCCAACACCCTCTACGAGCCCCTGGACCCGTTCTTCGCCGACCCCCAGTGGGCGGGCATCACCGACTGGAAGGCCGAGCTGGGGCCGTACTACGACCAGGCCCGGCGGATGCTGGGCGTGGTGGAGAACCCGACCGTCACCCGCGCCGACGAGATCATGAAGAAGGTCGCCGAGCGGATGGGCGTGGGCGACAGCTTCCACCGGGCCCCGGTCGGCGTCTTCTTCGGCACGCCCGGCGCGGAGGCCGACGACCCGTACTTCGGCGGTGCCGGGCCGCGCCGCCGGGGCTGCACCGAGTGCGGCGAGTGCATGACCGGCTGCCGCCACGGCGCCAAGAACATGCTGACCAAGAACTACCTGTACCTCGCGGAGAAGGCCGGGGCCAGGGTCCACCCGGAGACCACGGTCACCTCGGTCCGCCCCCTGCGGCGGGACGGCGGGGCCGGCGGCGGGTCCGGTGGCGGTTACGCGGTCGAGGTGCGCAAGACGGGCGCGCCGTGGCGGCGCCGCAGGCTCACCGCCGGGCAGGTGGTCTTCGCCGCCGGGACGTACGGCACGCAGCGCCTGCTCCACCGGATGCGGGCCACCGGGGCGCTGCCCCGCCTGTCCGGCCGGCTCGGCGCCCTGACCAGGACCAACTCCGAGGCGCTGCTCGGCTTCGAGCGCCTGTCCGCCGAGGGCGACAAGCTCAACCGCGGCCTGGCGATCACCTCCTCCGTCCACCTCGACGCGCACACCCACATCGAGCCCGTCCGCTACGGCGACGGCTCCAACGCGATGGCGATGCTCCGCACCCTGCTGATCGACGGCGGGACCGACGGCGGGACCGGCGGCGCGGCCGGTGGCGGGACCGGCGGTGGCACGCCGCGCTGGCTGAGGTTCCTGGGAGAGGCGGCCCGGCGCCCGCACCTGCTGCCCAGGCTGTTCGACCACCGCAGGTGGTCCGAGCGCGCCCTCATCGCCCTCGTCATGCAGGCCAAGGACAACTCGATCACCCTGTCCCCGAGCCGCGGGCCGCTCGGAGGGTGGCGGCTCCGCTCCCGGCCGGGCCACGGCGAGCCCAACCCCACCTGGATCCCGGCCGGGCACGAGTTCGTCCGGCACGCGGCCGAGGAGATCGGCGGCATGCCCGGCGGCTCCTGGCTCGACCTGTTCGACATCCCCGCCACCGCGCACTTCCTCGGCGGCTGCGCCATCGGCGACTCGCCGGCCTCCGGGGTGATCGACCCCTACCACCGCGTCCACGGCCACGAGGGCCTGCACGTCGTCGACGGCTCCGCGGTCTCCGCCAACCCGGGCGTCAACCCCTCACTGACCATCACCGCGCAGGCCGAGCGCGCCATGGCCCTGTGGCCCAACAAGGGCGAACCCGATCCGCGCCCCGCTCCGGGCTCCGCCTACGTACGGCTGGCCCCCGTCGCACCGAAGAACCCCGTCGTCCCCGCCGCCGCCCCCGGCGCCCTGCGCCTGCCCATCGTCGGCATCACCTGACCGCCCGGCGGAGCGGCCCCCGCCCGTACGCCCCGCCCGCTCGCCCGAGTGAGGAGCGCGGAGTTCCGAGTGCGGAGCCCGGAGTCTCGAGCGCCGTCCCGCCCCGGGGCGCCGGACGACCGTCCGGCAGAATCCCCGTGTGATCTGGAACGTCGAGGAGTTCACCCGGGCCGCGGGCGCGACCGTCGAGCGGCTGGCCGCCTACGTGGACGAGAGCCAGCGCGGCCTGCCGCCCGTCATCGCCCGCCGCCCGCCGGGCGAACTGGCCGAGCGGCTCGGCCTGGCCCGGTGGATCCGCGAGGGCGGGATGACCCCGGACGACCACGCCGGGTTCCTGGCCGCCTACCTGGAGGAGGGGACCCGGCTGCACCACCCGGCCTCCCTCGGCCACCAGGTGGCCGCGCCCGACTTCCCCGCCGCCCTCGCCGACCTCGTCCACGGCGCGGCCAACAACCCGATGGCGGTCTACGAGATGGGCGCCGCGGCGGCGACCGTCGAACACGAGGTCGTGCGCTGGATGCTGGAGAAGGCCGGGTACGGCGCGGCGGGCGGCGGCGTGCTCACCCACGGCGGGTCGCTGGCCAACCTCACCGCGCTGCTGGCCGCGCGGGCGGCCGTCGCGCCGGACGCCTGGACCGGGGGCGTCCCCGGCGACCTCGCCCTGCTCGCCCCCGCGTCGGCGCACTACTCGCTCACCCGGGCCGCGGCGATCCTCGGCCTGGGCGAGCGGGCGGTCGTGCCGCTGGAGACCGACCCGCTCGGCCGGATCGACGTCGCGCGGCTGCCCGACGCCCTGGACCGGGTACGCCGGGCCGGGCGGCGGCCGATGGCCCTGGTGGCGAGCGCCTGCGCCACCGGGACCGGCCTCCACGACGATCTGCGCGGGATCGGGGAGTTCTGCGCCGAGCACGGCGTCCGCTTCCACGTGGACGGCGCCCACGGGATGTCGGCGCTGCTCAGCGACGAGCACCGGCACCGGCTCGACGGGGTGGAGCTGGCCGACTCGCTGATCTGGGACGCGCACAAGATGCTGCGCACCTCCAGCCTGGCCGCCGCCGTACTGACCCGGCGCGGGAGCGACCTGGACGCGGCCTTCCGCCAGGAGGCGAGCTACCTGTTCTACGGTGACCCCCACGGCGACGGCGACTCCGGCGGCCGGGACTCCGGCGCCCGCGGCGGCCGGGGCATCGACTCGATCGGCCGGACCGTGGAGTGCAGCAAGGCCGAGCTGGGCCTGAAGGTCTTCCTCAACCTGGCCTGGCGGGGTGAGCGCGGCCTCGGCGACTACGTCGCACGGCAGTACGCCACCGCCCGCCGCCTCTGGGAACTGGGCCGGGAGCGGCCCGGTTTCACGTTCCCGTACGAGCCGGAGAGCAACATCGTCTGCTTCCGGTACGGCACCGGCGACCAGCTGGAGATCCGCGAGCGGCTGATGGCCGAGGGCTCCTTCCACCTGACCTCCGCCGAGATCGGCGGCGTCCGCCACCTGCGCGCGACCGTCATGGCCCCGGCCACCGACGACAAGACCCTGGAGTCACTGCTCGATCAGGTCAGCGGGTGCCGTACCCAGACGTTCGGCTCGACGTAGACGGCGTGGTCCTGCTCGGTGTCGCAGTGGACCGGGACCAGGGCGCCGGGCACCTCGACGGGGCCGGCCGCGTCGAAGGGCAGGCCGGTCCACTCGCGCCACTCGGCGAGCGTGCCGGAGACCGTCATCGACCGGGGCGCCACCTTGACGATCTCGCCGCCCGCCCGGACGTGCACCCGCAGCCACGGGTCGGCCGGGAGCCCGTCGGGCCGGGTCCGCGCGGCGTACTCCGCCATCGGGGTGCGCGGCTCCAGGTGCTTGGCGTTGGGCCGCACCGGGGCGATCAGCTCGGTGAAGCCCCGGCCGGCGGCGTTGTCCCGGAGCGCGCCCAGCATGATCGGGGACAGGCCGGTGCCGAGCAGGTCCCTGCGGACCGTGATCTCCAGCGCGGAGACCGCGGTGGCCACCTCGCCCAGTCTCCGGGTGTGCCAGGCCCACAGGATCACGGAGTCCCAGCCCCCGTCCGGCAGCTCCTCCCGGCGGGGGACGAAGGGCACGCTGAACGCCTTGGCCACGATCCGCCCGGGCTCGGCGTCGTCGTCGGCGACCAGGACGAACTCCGGGTAGCGGCTCGTGCAGACCTCGTAGTAGAGGTTCGCCAGCGGGTCGCGCATCATGAACTCCGGCCAGGAGTTCTCCATCGACCACATGGCGTCGGCGAGTTCCGGGCGTTCGGCGAGGGTGGTGATCCGCAGGGTCATCCGGACATCGTCCCAGTCCGGTTCCGCCCGTTGCGAGAGTTTTGCGGGCCTGTCTCCCGTGGGCCCCTGCGGTCCGCTCCTCGCCGAGGACTCGCCGCGGTCCTCGCCGAGGACTCCCGGGGGGCTTCCCGAGGACTCCTCACGGTCTTTCCGAGGTCTTCTCCGGGGTGGCTCGCGGACGCTTCGGCGAGGCGCCCCGGCAGGGCGCCTCAGTGGACGCCGGAGCCGGGGTTCGCGGCGTCCCACGCGCGCCGGGAGGCGGCGATGCCCTCGCGGTGCTCGGCCGACCAGTCCGCCAGGGCCCTGACCAGGTGGGTGAGGCTGTGGCCGGTGGGCGTCAGCTCGTACTCCACCTGCGGGGGGACCGTGGCGTGGACCGTCCGGGAGACCAGGCCGTCGCGCTCCAGGCGGCGGACGGTCAGGGTGAGCATGCGCTGCGAGATGCCGGGAACCGCCCGCTGGAGCTGCCGGAACCGGCGCACGCCCTGGGCCAGTTCCACGATCACCAGGACCGACCACTTGTCCCCGATCCGGTCGAGGACCTCGCGGATGCCGCAGTCCTCGTGCTCGCCGCCGCAGGAGACGACCGGCTCCGTGGTTACCCCGCTGTGCCCCACTGACATCGAAGTGCCTCCTTATGTGATCCGTTCCGGTTTCCGATGATGGTCCTGGTTACCGGAAATAACCACTCGATCGAGGAGGAAATCGCATGATCCTTGTCACCGGCGCGTCGGGCGCCCTGGGAAGGCTCGTCATCGAGCATCTGGCCGCTCGTCCGGCAGAGGCGCCGGACGTCGTCGCGGGCACCAGGAATCCGGAGCGCGTCCCGGCGGGGGTGCCGGTGCGCCGGATCGACTTCGACGACCCGGCCTCACTGGCGGGCGGTTTCGACGGGGTGGACACGCTGCTGCTCGTCTCCGCGGGATACGGCGAGGACGACGCCGTCATCGCCCGGCACGGCGCCGCGATCGACGCCGCCGAGAAGGCCGGGGTCGGGCACATCGTCTACACCAGCCTCAGCGCCGCCGGGGACCACCTGCCCTACGCGCTCGCGCACCGCTGGACCGAGCGCAGGCTCCGTTCGGGTACGGCGGGCTGGACGATCCTGCGCAACGGCCTGTACGCGGAACTGCTCGCCACGCTCACCCCGGTCGTGGACGGCGCGATCACCGCGCCCCTGGGGGACGGGCGGCTGGCCGCGGTCGCCCGGGAGGACCTCGCCGAGGCCGCCGCACTGGTGGCCGCCGACGCCGCGGCGCGCGCGGGCCGGATCTGCGAACTGGTCGGCGAGGAGGCCGTCGGCGGGGCCGACCTCGCCCGGGCCCGTTCGGCGGCCACCGGGACCGCCGTCGCCTACGAGCCCGGCACCCTCGCCCAGGCCCGGGAGGCCTTCACCGCCCTCGGGCTGGCGCCCTTCCAGGTCCCGATGCTGGTGGGCACCTACTCCGCCGTCGCGGGCGGCTTCCTGTCGGGGACCGGAGGCGAGCTGCGCGATCTGCTCGGCCGCGCCCCGCGCTCCGCCCTGGAGATCGCCGCCGCGTCCCAGCCCGGCTGACGGGGACGGCAGCGGGGAAGAGCGCGGCTCACGGTCCGGTCGGGCGGCGGGGACGGGTCACGGCCGGTCGGGCGGCGGGGACGAGTGACCGCCGGATCGGTCGGGCGGCGGGGGCGGGTCACGAGCCGGTCAGGGTGAAGGGGGCGCTCGCCCGGACGGCGCCGTTGACGACGATCTCCAGGACGCGCGGGCCGGGCGGCTCGGTCCGGGTCGTCACGGGCCGGAACGAGTGGGACCTGGACACCGTGATCTCCTGGCCGGCGGCGGCGACCGTGCGCTCGCCGAGGTGGAACACGCGGCGCGAGCCGTCGCGCCGGACGGCGTACTTGAGCACGAGCGGGCCGGGGGCGTCCGCGGAGACGGTGACCGTGAAGCGCAGCCGGTCACCGACGGCCACCCGGTCGGCGTCCAGGACCAGCGCCCGGACCGAGCCGCCGCCCGGGGCGGCGCCCACGAGCTCCAGCGCGCCGGGGTGACCGGTGCGCAGCAGGCCGCGCACCGCGTGGCGCAGCACCCTCTCGACGTGCGAGCCGCCCTCGGAGCGCCAGCGGGCGAGCAGCCCGACCGCGACCTCCGGGTGGTCCTTGGCGATGTCGTTGACGTGGTTGGCCACCGAGCGGCGGACGTACTCGCTGGGGTCGTCGCGGAGCCGGTCGAGGATCGGCAGCGCCGGTCCGGGCTCCATCAGCCACGGCACCCGGGAACCCCAGGGCAGCCGGGGGCGCGACCCCTCCGACGCCAGCCGGCGCAGGTGCTCGTCGTCCGACTCCGCCCAGCCGTACATGATCTTCATGGCGTCGCCGCGGTGCCGGTCGAGGTAGGGGCGGACGGCGAACTCCCCGGTGGCGTACGGGGTGAGCGCGGCGAGCGCGGTCATCGCCTCGTCGAGGTGGTCGTGGCCGTGCACCGCGATGTACTCGGTGGCGGGCCAGCCGCTCCACATGTCCAGCCGGACGCGGGCCGCGCTCTCCCGCAGGATCTCCGCGGCGCGGGGGAACCCCGGCGGCAGCGCGGCGCCGAGCGCCCGCGCGACGTGCCGGACGCGCTCCTTGAGCTCCAGGCCGTCCAGCCCGGCGGACGCCTCCGCGACGAACCGGTCCCGGGGGAACGCCGCCCAGACCGCCGCCACGCCGTCGGCGAGCACGCCCGCCGAAGCGGGGTTGATCATCTCCTTGAGAGGTTGCGCCATGGCGGTACGGTGCCAGACGCCACCGACATCCCACCGGCGGCGTGCGGACCTCGCGGTTCCGTCGTGGCCGGGGAGGGGACGACGGGAGGCGCGGGCTCTCTGTGGACGAGGGGCGGCGGACCTTCCGCGATCGTCCCGGCCGGAGCGGGCCGTCGCGAGGCGCCGTGGGATAGCGTCAGCCGCATGAGCGAACTCGACTCCCGCCTGCGGGCGGTGTGCGACCTGTCCGTGGCCGGTGTCCGGGAGATGGCCGGCCGGCACGAGTACGACGGGCGGATCCAGGACCTCTCGCCCGAGGGCGTGCGCGCCGGGCTGGCCGCGCTGGGCCGGGGACCGCTCCCGGACGACCCCTACGACGCCGCCCACCTGGAGATCTTCGAGGAGCACGCCCGGGTCGCGTACGGCGAACTGGAGCTGTACCGGCGCAGTCCCATGGAGCACCTGGAGAGCCTCGATCTGGCCTGCTACGACCGGGAGTACGCCCCGGCGGAGGAGCGGGCCGCGGCCCGGCTGGCCCACCTGGCCCGCTGGCCCGAGGCGGTGGACAACGCGATCGCCGCGCTCGACCGGCTGAGCGCGCCGGTCGCCACCGCGCTGCTCGGCACCGTCCGGGGCCTGGCCGCCGGGGTGCCGCGGCACGGTGTCGACGACGCGGTGCGGGAGGCGGCGCTCAAGGCGCACGCCCGCCTGGCCGAGCACGTCGAGGAGGCCGCGCGCGCCGGAGACCCCGACGCCTCCCTCGGGGCCGACGGCCTGGCCCGGCTGATGGGCGCGGGCGAGGGCCTCACGGTGGACCTGGGCCGGCTCGCCGGGCGGGCCGACGCCGAGCGCGACCGGCTGATGGCGCGGCTGGCCGAGTCGTGCGCGAAGCTGGGGCGCGGGGACCGGCCGCCGCTGGACGTCTGCCGCGAGCTGGTCCGCGACCACCCCGGCATCGACGGCGTGATCGACGCCGCCCGGGAGGGCACCGAGCGGGCGATCGCCTTCACCCGGGAGAAGGACCTGGTGCCCTACCACGACGGCGAGTGCCTGGTCGGCCTGGCGCCCGAGTCGCGCCGCTGGGCCATGGCGATGATCAGCTGGGCCGCGCCCGGCGAGCCCGAGAGCCCGTCCTGGTACCACATCACCCCGCCCGACCCCTCCTGGCCGGAGCAGGAGATCGAGGAGTGGCTGGAGGTCTTCAGCGCCACCACGCTGCCCGCGATCAACGTGCACGAGGTCGCCCCCGGGCACTTCTCGCACGGCCGGGCCCTGCGCCGCGCGTCCTCCGACGTGCGCCGGACGCTGATGTCGCTGGCGTTCTGCGAGGGCTGGGCGCACTACGCCGAGGAACTCTGCGTCGAGGAGGGCTTCGCCCCGGACGACGACCGCTCAGTGCCCGGACGACGCCAGTGTGGCGACCAGCGCGCGGGAGGTGGCGTCGGCCTGGCGGGCCACGGTGCCGGCCAGTGCCGCGGCGGTGTCGGCGTCGCCGGCGTTGGCGGCCTCCTCCAGGGTGGTGCAGGTCGCCGAGAGCCGCCGCCCGGCGAAGGCGGCGCTGCTGCCCCGGAGCTTGTGGGCGAGCCGGGCCAGCTCCCGCAGGTCCCTGCGGTCGGCCGCGTCGACGATGGCGGCACTGGCCGCCGAGGCGTTGTGCAGGTAGGACGGGAGGAACTTCTCGGTGAGCTTGGGCCCGATGTCGCGCAGCTCGTCGAGCACGTCCGGATCGAGCAGGTCCTCGGCGTCGGCGGGGTCTCCGGACCCGGCGGCCGGAGCCTCCGGTTCCGCGGCGGCGCCGCCGTGCCGTGCGGCCGGGACGACCGGGTGCTCCGGTTCGCTGGGGCGTGCGGCCGGGACGACCGGGTGCTCCGGTCCGCCGCCCGTGCCGCCGGTGCCGTCCGTACTGCCCGTGCCGCCGGTACGTCCGGCCAGGGCCGTGCGCAGTACGGCGTCGAGCTGCTGCCTGCGCAGCGGCTTGGTGAGGAACGCGTCCATGCCGGCCGCCAGGCAGCGCTGTTCGTCGGAGGCCAGGGCGGAGGCGGTCAGCGCGATGACCGGGACGGTGCTCAGCGGGGCCGGCAGCAGCCGGATCCGCTCGGTGGCCTGGTAGCCGTCGAGACGCGGCATCTGGCAGTCCATGAGCACGGCGTCGTACCGGCCCGCCCGCAGCAGGCGCAGCGCCTCCTCGCCGTCTCCGGCGACGTCGGCGGCATAGCCGAGGCCCGCGAGCATCTCCACGACGACCTGCTGGTTGACCTCGTTGTCCTCGGCCACCAGGATCCGGAGGCCGTTCCCGCCCGCGCGGTCCACCGCGGACGGCGCGCCCGGCACCGACGGAGCGGACGGAGTGGACGGCGCGGCCTCCGGAGCCGGGACCGCGCCCGATCCCGCGGCGCCGGCCGTACCCGTGGGGGCAGCCGTGCCCGTGGGAGCGGGTCCGCGGCCGAGCAGCTGCAGCAGCCCGCCGCGCAGCTGGGCGGCGCGCACCGGCTTCGTCAGGTACACCTCGATGCCGCACTCCCGGGCCGCCTGCGCCTCGCCGGCCTGGTTGGTGGAGGTCAGCATGGCCAGCCGGGTGCCGTCCAGGGCGGGGTCGGCGACGATGGCTCGGGCCAGCCGCAGGCCGTCGAGGTCGGGCATGCGCATGTCGAGCAGGGCGACGGTGAACGGGTCGCCCGCTTCGGCGGCCTCGCGCAGGACGGCCAGGGCGCTGCGGGCGTCCGGCGCGCTGTGCGCCCGCACGCCCCAGCCGGCGAGCAGGTCCCTGACCACCCGGCGGTTGGTGAGGTTGTCGTCGACCACCAGCACCCGCACCCCCGTCAGGTCCGCGGCGGGGTGCTGCGGCACGGCCGGCAGCGCGGCCGCGCCGGGCAGCGGCAGGGTGAAGTAGAAGCGGCTGCCCTCGCCGGCCGTGCTGGACAGGCCGATCGTGCCGTCCATCAGCTCGACGAGCTGGCGGCTGATGGTCAGGCCCAGGCCGGTGCCGCCGTAGCGGCGGGTGGTGGAGGTGTCGGCCTGGGTGAAGGCGTCGAACAGGCCGTCCTGCCGGTCGGCGGGGATGCCGATCCCGGTGTCGGTGACGGCGAAGAGCACCTGCCGGATCCCGGAGCCGTCCTCGGCGGGGCCGACCCCGACCTCGACGACGACCTCGCCGCGCTCGGTGAACTTGACGGCGTTGGAGACCAGGTTGGTCAGCACCTGCCGGATGCGGTGCACGTCGCCGCGGAGCGCCGGCGGGATGGCCGGGTTCACGGCCGCGGCGATCTCCAGGCCCTTGGCCTGCGCCGGAGCGGCCATCAGGCTGACCACGTCCTCGACCAGCAGCCGCGCGTCGAAGTCGACGGGGTCGATGTCGAGCTTGCCCGCCTCGATCTTGGAGAAGTCGAGGATGTCGTTGATCACGTTGAGCAGCGCGTCGGCGGAGCTCTGCACCGTGTTCAGGTAGTCGCGCTGCCGGTCGTCGAGTCCGGTGTCCAGCAGCAGGGTGGTCATGCCGATGACGCCGTTCAGCGGGGTGCGGATCTCGTGGCTCATGTTGGCCACGAACTCCGACTTCATCCGCGAGGCCGTCAGCGCCTCGTCGCGGGCCGCGGCCAGTTCGGCGTCGGCGCGCCGGTGCTCGGTGACGTCGCGGATGAACGCGTTGAAGGTCACGCCGTCGTCGGTGGAGGACGACCACACGGTCATCTCGGCGGGGAAGACCGTGCCGTCGTGGCGGAGGGCGTCGAGCTGCACGTAGCTGCCCGTCGCGGGCAGCGCGCCGCCGGCGAGCGCCCGCGCGAGCGCCGCGGAGTGGTAGGCGCGCTGCCCCTCGGGGATCGTGAGCTCGACCGGATTCCGGCCCAGCGCCTCCTCGGCCGACCAGCCGAAGGTCGCCTCCGCCCGGCGGTTCCACCGGATGATCCGGCTGTTGCGGTCGACGACGAGGAACGCCTCGCCGGCCGCGTCGAGGATGGCGCCGACCTGCTCCTCCCGCCGGACCAGGTCGGCCTCGGCGAACCGGCGGCGGCGCTCGGCGTACGCCGTCAGCACCAGCCCGCCCATCAGCATCTGCGTCAGCGCCAGGGCGGCGGCCGTCATCCGCCCGGCGAAGGCGTCCGCGGGGGCGAAGGCCTCGGCGGTCGGGATCTCGGCGCTCACCGCCCAGCCCAGCTCGGGGAGGGGCCGGTAGGCCACCTCCCGGTACGCGCCGCCCTCCAGCCGCCGCCCGGTCCCGCTGCCTCCGGCCAGCGCGGCCCAGACGTGCTCGTCTCGGGTGCCCATGAGCAGCCCGGACCCGTCGTCGCCGCCGGACAGCAGGGTGCCCTTCTGATCGGCCAGCGTCAGCCGTACCTGCTGCACGCCGGCCAGCCGGTCGGTGAACGCGGTCAGGACCTGCACGGGGTAGCCCGCGGCGACGACTCCGACGATCCGGCCCTCGCCGTCCTTCACCGGCGCGGCGACCGCCACCACGCGGTGGTCGTCCGCCGCCGAGGTGGCGAACGCCTCCGACACGTACGGCCTGCCGGTCCGCAGCACGCCCTGGAAGTAGTCGCGGCCGGAGAAGTCCGTCCCGGTGACCGGGGAGGACGGGCTGATCGCCAGCAGCGTGCCGGAGCCGTCCAGCGCCCACGCGCCGAAGAGCGACGGGTCGTGCGCCTGCAGCTCCGCCAGGTGCCGGTCGAGGTCGCCGCCGGCGGTCATGGCCTTCCTCAGCGACGGCCGCTGGGCGTAGGAGGAGACCAGCTCCCGCGTCGCGTTCATCCGGCTGCCGATGTAGCCGGCGCTGACGTCGGCGCCGGTCACCAGCCGCCGCTCGACCTCGGCGCGCACCGCGCCGGTGTTCTCCTGCACCGACAGGTAGGCCAGCCCGGCCAGGGGCAGGAGGACCAGCAGCACGACGCCGGCGGTCAGCGACAGGATCGAGTTGCGCAGCGCCGTCCGGGCGGGGGCGTGAGCGAGGGTGCGCCGGGCCGAGACGACGACGTGCGCCAGCGCGAGTGCGGTGAGCGCGAGCGAGACCACGGCGGCCGGGAGGAGGTGCTCGGAGGAGGACTGCACCGCCCGCACCACGGGCAGCGTCCCCAGCGCCACCAGAACGAGGATCAACGGCAGTCGGAGAAAACGCCTCATCGGCCAGGGCCCCCTGCGCTCGTCGGCTGTCATCGCGTTCCCATCGGCGGGGACGGACCGGCCTTGAGGGATGCCGGGAGACGACTCGCCGAAGGGAACGACTCGCCGACGGGCGCGGGTCGCCGAAGGGAACGACTCACCGGCGGGTACGGGTCGCCGAAGGGAACGACTCGCCGGCGGGCGCGGGTCACCGGCGGATACGACTCACCGGCGGGCGCGGGTCACCCCGACCATCCGGAGCCCTTTCCCGACGGCCCGGCGCAGCCGCTGCGCCGACGCGCGTTCGACCCGCTCCACCCGGCGTTCGCGCGCTTTGCGCTTCCAGCGCCGTGCCTGGCCCTCCCACTTCTCCGCCCGATCCCGCCAGTACTCCACCTGGGAGGCGAGCGCCGCCGCGGAGGCGGAGGTCTCGTCACCGGGGGGGAGGATCCCCCACTTGCGGCCGTCCTCCCAGAGCGTGCCGGAGACCTGGTGGATCGCCTCCTCCAGGCTGTCTCCCGGCTCGACGAGCAACCGCGCGCGACTGACCGCGGACGTCCGCTCCAGCCTGGCCGTGGTCAGCTCCTCGTGCTCGTCCAGCACCAGCGAGACCAGCCCCGCGGTCTCGTCGTCGGCGAACTTCACCAGCCGTACCAGGGAGTCGGGGGCGGGCACCCAGCCGGCCGGGCACTCGAACCGGAACGGCACGGGGAAGGCGCTCTCCGCGGCCTTCCGTACGAACCGGACACGGTTCTCCCCCCGGAAGGTCTCCCTGATCAGCCGGAGGTCGAGCATCGGGTCGTCCAGCGGGGGGCGGCGCTCGTCGGTGAGCAGGTGCCAGGGACCGGTCAGGACGACGGACACGTCGGCCATCCATCCCGACAGGAGGCCGTTGACGGTCGCCCGCACCTCCTCCAGCGTGCGGCCCTCGGCGTCGACCACCGCCTCGACCGTCGGCACGAGGTACTGCCGGCTGGAGGTCTTCGCCTTCCGCTCCAGGAAGCCCGGGATCCGCTCGTTCATGTACGGCCGGGTGTACCGCGTGACCTCGTCCCGGCGGCGCATCACGGTGGACTCGCCGAGATGGCGGCAGCGCGACTCCCGGTCGCCGACGAAGACCGCGCCGGCCTGGGCGAGCCGGTATCCGATCTCGGTGTCCGACCCCCGGCGCAGCGAGGTGTCCATGCCGCCCGCCCGCAGGTACAGCTCCTTCGGCATGGACGCGGTGGCGCTCACGAGAAGGCGCCAGGCGGCCAGGCCGGCCTGGCGCAGATCGCCGGTGCGGTCCCACTTCGCCTCGGTCCACTGGGGCACGCCGTCGTCGCCGAAGAGCTTGTCCACGGTCCCCGCGGTCACGGCGGCGTGCACCTCCAGGGGGCTGATGCTGCCCGGGGCGTACTCGTTGAACCGCAGGTTGCCCAGGAGCACCAGGTAGTCGGCCAGGTGGTGCCAGCGCATCTGGGCCTCGACGTGCTCGGGGAAGAGCACCAGGTCGGCGTCGACCCGGTGCACGATCTCGCCGTCCGCGACCTTGACCCCGCTGTGGAAGGCGTTGGCGATGCCCCAGCCGGGCTCGGGCCGGACGACCCGGGTGTTCTCCGGAACCAGGTCGGGCAGGCGCAACGGCGCCTCCCCCTCGCCCTCGCCGTCGTCGACGACGACGACTTCGAGCAGGTGACCCGGGTAGCTCTGACCGGCGAGGCTGGCGAGGGTGAGGGACAGGGTCTCCTCGCACCGGTACGCCGGGATCACGACGCTCACGCTGCGCCGGGGCGTCCACGCACCCAGTTCCGGGGGGGTCAGGCAGCCGAAGTCGTTCAGCCGGATCCGCGGTCTCGGTATCCCGGTCGCCGGTGCGCTCGCAGCGTACACGTCCATCACTCGTCCTTTTCTCGCGGCGGCGTTGTCGTTCGCGGTGCGACGCTTCGCGTCGGGAGAGGACCCTCCTGCTCCGTCAGCGGGTGCGTGGGACTCCCCGCCCTGCCGATGCCCGTAGCCGGCGGCCCCCCCGGATCGCTGCGAAGGAACGTCGGAGACGCAACGGGGATCACCTCGGTTGGAATCTAGCCACGCCCCCACCCGGAAACCGCTCGTTGGCGCCGCCTTTACCGCGGCCGGGCCCGTGTTTAACCAGCGGGCCCGTGCTCGACCAGCGGGCCTGTGCTCGACCAGCGGGCCTGTGCTCGACCAGCGGGACGGCGTCCGCCCGCCCGGCCGCTCCCGGTCCCCGGCGCAGGACCGGTCGCCGATAGACTGGACTCACCGCTGTGGTTTCCTTTGGGGGTCTTGGTGTCAGAGTTCGACCCGTTGTCCGACCCGTTGTTCGACACCGTCCTGGTCGTCGACTTCGGCGCGCAGTACGCGCAGCTGATCGCGCGGCGGGTGCGCGAGTGCCACGTCTACTCCGAGATCGTCCCCTCGACGATGCCGGTGGAGGAGATGATGGCCAAGAAGCCCAAGGCCATCATCCTGTCGGGCGGGCCCTCGTCGGTCTACGCCGAAGGCGCGCCCCCGGTTCCCCGGGGCCTGTTCGAGACCGGCGTGCCGACCTTCGGCATCTGCTACGGCTTCCAGGTCATGGCGCAGGCGCTCGGCGGCACCGTGGCCAGGACCGGCGTCGCGGAGTACGGCGGGACCCGGCTGGAGGTGTCGCGGGAGGGCGTGCTCTTCGCGGGCCTGCCCGCCGAGCAGTCGGTCTGGATGTCCCACGGCGACAGCGTCTCCGCGGCCCCCGAGGGCTTCGACGTCACCGCGTTCACCCCCGAGACCCCGGTCGCGGCCTTCGAGCACCCGGTCAAGGGCCTGTACGGCGTGCAGTTCCACCCCGAGGTGCTCCACTCCGAGCACGGCCAGAGCGTGCTCAAGCACTTCCTCGACGCGGCCGGCTGCCGCCCCTCCTGGACGATGCTCAACATCGTCGAGGAGGCCGTGGAGGCGGTCCGCGCCCAGATCGGCCCCGAGGGCCGCGCGATCTGCGGCCTGTCCGGCGGGGTGGACTCCGCGGTCGCCGCGGCGATCGTGCAGCGGGCCATCGGCGACCGGCTGACCTGCGTCTTCGTCGACCACGGACTGCTGCGCAAGGGTGAGGCCGAGCAGGTCGAGCGCGACTTCGTCGCCGCCACCGGCGTCAAGCTCCGCGTCGTCGACGCCGCCGACCGCTTCCTCAAGGCGCTCGACGGGGTCACCGACCCCGAGGAGAAGCGCAAGATCATCGGCAGGGAGTTCATCCGGGTCTTCGAGGACGAGCAGCGCGCCATCATCGCCGACGGCCCGGTCGACTTCCTGGTGCAGGGCACCCTCTACCCGGACGTCGTCGAGTCCGGCGGCGGCACCGGCACCGCCAACATCAAGTCCCACCACAACGTCGGAGGGCTCCCCGACGACCTGCAGTTCCAGCTGGTCGAGCCGCTCCGCGCGCTCTTCAAGGACGAGGTCCGCCGCGCGGGCGAGGAGCTCGGCCTGCCCGCCGCCATGGTCTGGCGCCAGCCGTTCCCCGGCCCCGGGCTCGGCATCCGCATCGTGGGCGCGGTCAGCCGCGAGCGCCTGGAGATCCTGCGCGAGGCCGACGCCATCGCCCGCGAGGAGCTCTCCCGGGCCGGGCTCGACCGGGAGATCTGGCAGTGCCCGGTGGTGCTGCTCGCCGACGTGCGCTCGGTGGGCGTCCAGGGCGACGGCCGCACCTACGGGCACCCGGTCGTGCTGCGCCCGGTCTCCAGCGAGGACGCGATGACCGCCGACTGGTCCCGCGTGCCGTACGACGTGCTGGCCCGCATCTCCACCCGGATCACCAACGAGGTCCGCGAGGTCAACCGCGTGGTGCTGGACGTGACGAGCAAGCCGCCGGGCACCATCGAGTGGGAGTAGCCGGCGTGCGGCGGCGGCCCCGGAGGAGATCCTCCGGGGCCGCCGGCCCCCCCGGGGGGGGGGCGCGCGGGGGGGGGGGGGCCCCCGGGCCGCCCCCCCCGGGGCCCCGCCGCCGCGTCCGGGGTGGTCCCGGGGCGATCGTCCGTCACCGGACGGCTCGCCGTACCGGAGACGGTTCAGGGACGATCGTCCGTCACCGGACGCCTCGCCGTACCGGGGGCGGTTCAGGGGCGATCGTCCGTCACTAAATGGGGATAACTCCCTTTACCGGATGAGATGCCCGGTATGTTGGGGCGGGTGTCGACGACCGCTGCCAGCACCCGGACCGCCCGCCCCGGCACCTCCACCCGGCTGGCCTGGCTGGACGCGCTGCGCGGGCTCGGCGCGACGGCGGTGCTGCTGGAGCACGCGCTGCCCTGGTTCATGCCGCAGCTGCGACCCTACTGGTTCAGCCTGGGGCTGTACGGAATCCTGGTGTTCTTCATGGTGAGCGGGTACATCATCCCGGTCTCGCTGGAGGGCCGCGGGGACGTCCGGGCCTTCTGGATCAGCCGGTTCTTCCGCCTCTACCCGATCTACCTGCTGGTCGCGGCCGGGGTCCTGGTGATGGCCTTCTGGCTGCCGGTCCGCCAGGAGGTGCCGCGCGACGTCGCCTCGGTCTCCGCGCACCTGACGATGCTGCTGGACGTGGTCCACCTGGGCGGCCTGGCCGACACCATGTGGACGCTCTCCTACGAGATGGTCTTCTACCTGCTGGTCACCGCCCTGTTCGTGTACGGCCTGCACCGCAGGAGCGGGACGCTCGCCGTGGGGTTCGGCGCGGTCGCGGTAGGGACGGGGCTGGTGCTCACCGCGCCGCTGCTGACGGGCTTCTGGCCCGCCTACGTCTCGGGGGTGGTGTTCGCCGCGGGCATGGTCTGCCTGGTCACCGGGAGGCTGCGCAGGACGGCCGCCTGCGTGCTCGGGGTGATGGCCGTGGTGCTGCTGCTCTTCGCCGGCTTCGTGCCGTGGTTCGGGGCGGCGATCCTCGCGGTGATGTTCACCGGGACCGCGGTCCGCCGCTGGGAGCAGGGCACCGGCACCCTCTGGCCGGTGGCCGCCGCGACCGCGCTGGTGGCGGCGGCCCCGGTCTGGGCGGAGCAGGCGGGCTGGTGGTGGGTCCGGCCGGGGGTGTGGACGACCACGATCGCCCTGGCCGGGGCGACGTTCGCGGGCGCGATGGCCCTGCGCGGGCGCCGCCTGCCGCGCTTCCTGGTCTGGCTCGGCCTGGTCAGCTACTCGGTCTACCTGCTGCACCACCCGCTGCTCCGGCTGACGCACGCCGTGGTGGGGGACACGCGGTCCATGCCGCCCGCCGTACAGGCGGCGGTGACGGCGGGATTCGTCGCGGCGGTGCTGGGCCTGAGCCGGCTCACCTACCGCTACGTCGAGCTGCCGATGCAGAACCTGGGCAGGCGGCTCGCCCGCAGGCCGTAGCGATCCCGCGGGCGGCCGGTGGCGGCTCAGTTGCCGTCTTCGGGGGACTGCGCGAAGTCGTCCGGGTCGCCGGTGGGCGAGTCGGCGGACAGGTCCTTGTCCTGGGCGGCGGCCGCGGGGAAGACGTCGGCCGGCTTCAGGGTCTTGAAACCGGGCAGCGAGGAGACCGCCACGACGTGGTAGCCCTGCTTCTTCAGCTCGGTGAGGAGCTTGGGCATGACCGTGACGGTCTGGGCGACCCAGTCGTGCATGAGGATGACGCCGTCGCGCTTGGCGTTCTTGAGGACCTCGTCGTAGATGGCCTTCTCGTTCTTGGTCGCCCAGTCGCGGGAACCGCCGTTCCACAGGACGATCGGCATCTTCATCTCGGCGGCGACGGTCTTGGTGTCGTCGTCGAGCAGGCCGTACGGCGGGCGGATCGTCGTCGGGTACCTGCCGGTGGCCTTCTTGACGACGTCCTGGGTCTTCTTGAGCTCCTCGCGGATCTTCTCGATGGAGCTCTCGGTGAACTTCGGGTGGGTGTAGCTGTGGTTGCCGATGTCGTGGCCCTCGGTGACCATCAGCTTGGCGAACGCGGGACGCGACTTCACGTACTGGCCCTCGAGGAAGAACGTCGCCTTGGCGTTGTGCTTCTTCAGGGTGGCGAGCAGCTTGTCGGCGTACTTGCCGGGACCGTCGTCGAAGGTCAGCGCGATGCACTTGACCTTCGTGCAGTCCACCGGCTTGGGCGCGGGGGTGGGCTTCGCCGTCGGCTTGGCCGTGGCCGTCGGCTTGGGGGTGGGGGTCGGCTTGTGCTGCTCCGCGCTCCACGCGGTGGTCGGTGCGGACAGCAGGCCCAGGGCGCAGCTGCCCGCTAGGACGATTCGGGTGGAGGACTTCATGAGGGGGACTCCGAGAGTTGCGGATGAGGCTGTCGGTATAGAAAACGTATCGTAGATAGACAATCGCCCCAAGGTGCCCGGATCGGCTCACCTGTCAGCCGATGGTCAGGTTCCTCTGAGCTTCCTCCCAGCCTCCCGCCCGTCCCCGCCGACCCGCTCCCCGGCTCGGAGGCCGAGGCCCCCCGCGGACTTCGGTAAAAGCCCGGTCATCGGCCGGTAGGCGGAGCCTGAAGCCCCGGTGCCGCACCGTCCCCGCCGAGAACACTGTGGCTGGGCCACGGGGACCAGACCACCCGGGCCGACACGGCCGCGCGCGATGGACGGATGAGCGATTATGCAGGACACGGAGATCTCTCTCATGGTCGGGATCGAGGACCGCCACTGGTGGTTCCGTGAACGCCGGGCGATCCTGCGCCGCGAGCTGCGCGGCTCCCGCACCCGGGGGGAGGCGCTGGACATCGGCGCGGCCGGGGGCGGCAACACCAGGGTGCTGGCCGGACTCGGCTACGAGGCCTTGGTGGCCGACTACTCCGAGGCGGCGGTTCAGGTCGCCAGGGAGCGGGGGCTGAAGGCCATCCACGCCGACGCCCGGGACCTGCCGCTGGAATCCGGGCGGTTCGACGTGGTCACCGCCTTCGACGTGCTGGAGCACATCGTGGAGGACCACCTCGCCGCAGCGGAGATCGCCCGGGTGCTCAAGCCGGGAGGCACGGCCCTGATCGCCGTCCCCTGCGACATGGCGTTGTGGTCCGCGCACGACGACGCGGTGGGACACGTCCGCAGGTACTCGCGGGAGGAGCTCGTCGGCCTGATGGAGAAGGCCGGCCTGGTCGTCGAGCGGGTCTGGAGCTGGAACGTGCTCCTGAGGCCCGTCGTGGCCCGCCGCCGGAAGAACAGCGAGGGCAACGACCTGACCGAGCTGCCCTGGATCGTCAATGCGGGCCTCACCGCCATCATCGTCCTGGAGCGGTATCTGCCGGTGAAGTCCATGCGGGGCGTCTCGATCTTCCTCCGCGCGCGCAAGCCGGCCGCCTCTCCGTCCGGCGGCGCCTGAGCCCGGGCCGTCCGGTCCGTCCGGTCCGCCTCCGTCCGATCCCCCATCCGGTCCGGCCAGGGCCCGGAAGGGGCGGGTAAGGGAACCGCAAAGCCCCGGCCAAGCATGGGTGCACCCTCCCTGCGCTGAGGGGGCGCCTCACCAGACTCTCCGTATGGACACAGCTCCCCCCGGGGCGGACTCCCCATCGGGCCTCTCCGGAACCGCGGCGGACTCCCCATCGGGCCTCTCCGGAACCGCGGCGGACTCCCCATCGGGCCTCTCCGGAACCGCGGCGGCCGTCCGGACGACCGGGTCCCGGCGCTCCGCCCGAAGCCGGACGGGGTTCCGGACGCGGGTGACGGGATGGCTCCCCGCGGTCTGCGCGGTCGCCCTGATCCTGACGGTCCTCGGCCTCTACGGCGTCTCCGTCCGGGACACGGCCGTCTTCGGGCTCTACCTCGTGCTGGGCGTCGTGCTCCCGGGCACCTTGATGATCCGCGCGCTGTGGAGCGGCCGCAAGACGCTGGTCGAGGAGATCGCGCTCGGTGCGGCACTGGGGTACGCCGTGGAGTCGGTCGCCTACATCGCCGCCCGGACGGTGGGGGCGCCGCTGCTCGTGGCGGCCTGGCCGGTCGCCGTCTACGCGGTCTTCCTCACCGTCCCCCGACTGCGCGGGCACTGGAGGGGGCGGCCCCGCCCGCGTACGCCGCTGTGGTGGTCGTGGTCGTTCGCGCTGGTCGCGGCGTTCATGGTGCTGCGGCCCGGGGTGGTGTTCTTCACCAAGTACGACATCACGCAGCCGGGGAGCTGGTCGGCGGGGGCCGATCTGCCGTTCCACCTGTCGCTGATCGCCGAGCTGAAGTACCACATGCCTCCCACGGTGCCGGCGGTCGCCGGCGAGCCGCTCCTCTACCACTGGTTCGTCTACGCGCACCTGGCGGCCGCGAGCTGGGTGACCGGGCTGGAGCCGATGGTCCTGCTGTTCCGCCTGGCGATGCTGCCGATGCTCATCGCCCTGCTGGTCCTGGTAGGGAGCACGGGGCGGCGGGTCACCGGGTCCTGGGTGGGCGGGCTGCTCGCCGTGGTGGGCACCGTCTTCCTCAAGGCGCCCAACCTCTACCAGGGCGACAACTGGGTCCTCACCTACGGCGGACTGCAGGACATCACCTGGAGCAGCCCCACGCAGACCTACGGGGCGCTGCTGTTCGCGCCCTTGGTCCTGCTCCTGATCGACGTCCTGGAACGGCGGCGCGACACCGGCCGGTGGGTGCTGACCGGGATCTTCCTGGTGGCGGTCACCGGGGCCAAGGCCACCTATCTGCCCCTGCTCGGCGCGGGACTGGCCGTGGTGGCGGCGGTCGAGTCGGTCAGGAGGCGCCGTGTCCCCTGGCCGGCGCTGACCGTGCTCGGGGCGACGGGAGCGTGCCTGCTGTTCGCGCAGTTCGTGCTCTTCGACGGCGCCAAGCAGGGGATGACCATCGATCCCCTGTCCCTGTTCCGGCTGGGCTGGATGCGGATGAGCGGCATGGGGGGCCGGCTCGAGCCCTCCCAGCTGTCCGTGCTCGGCCTGATGCTGCTGTACGTGCTGGGCTGGACCGTGGCGTGGTCCGGCGTCTTCGGCCTGCTGGCCCGGCCGAGGCTGCTGGCGCGGCCCGCGGTCTGCCTCATGCTCGGCATCGGCGCGGCGGGTCTGGGCGTCGCGTTCCTGTTCGGCCACCCGGGTTTCAGCCAGCTCTTCTTCCTCATGGGCGCGGTGCCGTACGTGGTGGTCGTCGCGGTGTACGGGCTCATCGTGCTGCTGAGGTGGGCGCGGGTGTCACGCCGGGCCGCGGTGCTCGCGGCGGTCGCCGGGGCGGCGGCGTCCCTGCCTCTCCCCGCGCTCTTCGGTGTGACGCTTCCTCTGGAGGAGGGCCGGGACGGCGTCCTGTACCCGCCGCAGATCGCCTTCACGCTCGCCGTCGGGGCGATGGTCTGCGTCCTGCTCCTCAAGGTCGGCGCGCGGCGGGCCTGGGCGGTCACGGTCGTCGTGCTCATGGCGCTCAGCCTGCCCGGCAACGTGCGCGACCGCCTCGGCCACCAGAACACGAAGGTGATCCTCCGGAAACAGGCGGTGAGCAACCGGGTCTCGGCGGACGCCCTGGCGGCCCTGCGGTGGCTGCGCGCGCACTCGCACCCGGACGATCTGGTCGCCACGGCCGTGCACTGCCGCTGGTGGCGTCTGGAGGACCAGTGCGAGACCCTGAAGTTCTGGGTGACCGCGTTCAGCGAGCGGCGCGTGCTGATCGAGGGCTGGGGGTACACGCCGACGAACCTCAGGAACTGGACTCCCGGGAAGTCGCTGCAGCTGCCGTTCTGGGACCAGCCGAGGTTCGAGGCCAACAAGAACGCCTTCCAGAGCCCTTCGGCGGCCGCGATCCGGCACCTGCGGGAGCGGTACGGCGTGCGCTGGCTCTTCGTGGACGAGCGCCAGAGGAGGTCCGACCGGGCGAAGGTGGGGGAGTTCGCGAAGCTCCGCTTCAGGTCCGGAGACTACTCCGTCTACGCCGTCCCGGGCAGGAGGGCCTCCAGGCCGCGGGCAGGTGAAGGACCCTGGTAATGGGAAAACAAAGAAAAAGATAAGAGCGGTGTACGCGGTGAAGTGCCGCTGTTGACTGCACGCGTGAGCGAGAACAAATCCACGACGATCCCATTCAATCGTCCTTACGTTTCGCAAAATGAACTCGGATATCTGGCCGCGGTGCTGGAGGGAGGGTTCACCGCCGGGGACGGCCCGTTCACCCGCAGGGCGAGCGCGCTCATTCAGGAGCTGACCGGCGCGTGCGGGGTCCAGCTGACCACGTCCTGCACCCACGCGCTGGAGATGGCGGCGCTCCTGCTCGACCTCCGGCCGGGCGACGAGGTCATCATGCCGTCGTTCACGTTCGTGTCGACGGCGAACGCCTTCGCCCTGCGGGGAGCGGTCCCGGTGTTCGTCGACTGCAGGCCCGACACCCTGAACCTGGACGAACGGCTGATCGAAGCGGAGGTCACATCCCGGACCAGGGCGATCGTGGTGGTCCACTACGCCGGTGTCGCCTGCCGGATGGACGAGATCGGACAGATCGCGCGGCGGCACGGCCTGGCCGTCATCGAGGACAACGCCCACGGCCTGGGCGCCTCCTATCGGGGCCGGGCGCTCGGGTCGTTCGGCCGGATGGCCGCCCAGAGCTTCCACGCGACGAAGAACGTGCAGTGCGGCGAGGGCGGCGCACTGGTCCTGAACGATCCCGGACTCGCCGGACGGGCCGAGATCATCCGGGAGAAGGGGACCAACCGCAGCCAGTTCTTCCGCGGCCAGACCGACAAGTACCGCTGGGTCGACATCGGGTCGAGCTACCTGCCGTCCGACCTGCTCGCCGCTCAGCTGACCGCTCAGCTGGAGTCGTTCCCGGCGATCCAGGCCCGGCGCCACGCGGTCTGGAACGCCTACCACGAAGGGCTGGCGGACTGGGCGGCGGCCGGCGAGGTCTCCCAGCCGGTGGTGCCGGACGAGTGCGCGCATCCCGCGCACCTGTACTACCTGCTCCTGCCCGACCTGCGGAACCGGCAGGCGCTGATCGCCCATCTGGCGGAGCGCGGGGTGCAGGCGACGTTCCACTACCAGCCGCTGCACACCGCGCCCGCCGGGATCCGGTACGGGCGCCCGGCGGCGGAGGGCTGCCCGGTCACCGAGAGGGTCGCCGACCGCCTGGTGCGTCTGCCGCTCTTCGCGGATCTGGACCTGCCGGAGGCGGAGCGTGTGATCGACGCCGTCCGGGCGTACGAGGTGGTCTGAGAGACCGGGGAGCCCGGCTGTCCGCGGGTTCCCGCACTCCCCGTCCGAGTCCCGATCCCGCCGGGAGACGGCCGGGGATCCCCACAAGCCGATAAGGAGCATCATGCGCGTCGTCCTGTTCTGCAACGACCGGAGCGGCCTGGAGATCGCGACCTGGCTTCGCGGCCGGCCCGACGCCGACATCGCCGCCGTCGTCCTCAACGCCCCCGACCGGCGCCCCCGCCGCGCGGACGAGATCAGGAGCCTCTTCCCCGACCTGGACCGCCTGGGGCTGGTCCTCACCGGCGACACACTCAGGAGCGAGGAGACGGTGCGCCGGATCGAAGGGCTCGGCGCCGAACTGGGGATCTCCCTGTTCTTCGCGCACATCTTCACCCCGGCCCTGATGAAGGCGTTCCCCCGGGGCATCGTGAACCTGCACCCGTCGCTGCTGCCGTACAACCGGGGGCGGCAGCCGGCCGTCTGGTCGATCATCGACGGGACGCCCGCGGGGGTGACCCTGCACCTGATCGACGAGGGGATCGACACCGGGCCGCTGCTCGCCCAGCAGGAGGTGGCGGTCCGTCCGCACGACACCGGAAGCTCGCTCTACCGGAGGCTGGAGGAGGCCGCCGTCGAGTTGTTCCTGCGGTCGTGGCCGGCGCTGTGCGAGAACGCGCTGGCACCGGTGGAGCAGGACCACGACAGGGCCACCGGGCACCCGATCACCGAGTTCCAGGAGCTCGCCCACCTCGACCCGGACCGGTCGATGCCCGTGGGCCGGCTGATCGACATCCTGCGCGCCCGCTGCTTCAACCGGGACGACTGCGTACGGCTCCGCACGCCCGACGGCGGCACCGTCCGGCTCTTCCTGGAGCTGATCCCGGACTGACCGTCCGGCGGAACACCGTGAGCGCCGTGAGCGCCATGAACGGCACGAACGGCACGAAGGCTCCCGGCGGGCGGCGGTCCACGGAGACCGCGCACCCGCCGGGAGCCTTCCGCGCGGAGGCCCCGGCGCGGGGGCGGTGTCAGCGTGATCCGGTCGGCTGGACCGGGACGTCCACGGCGGCCGACAGGCCGACCCTCTCCCGGACGACGTAGGTCGGCCGCCCCAGTCCGCCTCCGTGGATGCGGCCGATGTACTCCCCGAGGACCCCGATGGATATCAGCTGGGCGGACGAGAAGATCGCGATCATCGAGGTGATCGTGGTGAATCCGGCGACGGTGGTGTCGCCCGTGGCGAAGCGCCACAGGACCAGGCCGCCCAGCAGGAGCCCGATGATCCCGGTGAGGAACCCCAGGTAGCTCGCCATGCGCAGGGGGGCCGTGCTGTAGCCGAGGAGCATGTTCACGGCGTGCCGCACCAGCATCCGCACGTTGTAGTTCGACTCCCCGACCTCTCGGTCGTTCATGTGCACCCCGACCGAGCCGATCTGGGCGGTGCCCCACGAGAGGGCCACGTCGACGGAGGCGTGCGGTCCGGACAGATCCTCGAACCCGTCGCGCAGGCAGGTGCGGAAGGCGCGGAACGCGCTGATCTTCTGTGCGTTGCGGATGCCCAGGGCCCGTGACATCCCGGTCTTCACCGACCGCGACGCGAGGCTGCGCAGGAACCCGTGCTCCTCCTGGTGCGGCACGCCGTAGACCAGATCCAGGCGGTCGCCTTCGAGGGCGGCCAGCAGCAGCGGGACCTGCTCCGGAGGATGCTGCAGGTCGTCGTCCATCGTGACGACCACGTCGAACCTCGCCTCCCTGATGCCGGCCACCAGCGCGTTGTGCTGACCGTAGTTGCGGGACAGCCGGATCGCGCGGACGACGTCGATCCGGCGGGCGAGTGATTCCGCCACGTTCCAGGTGCCGTCCGGGCTCCCGTCGACGACGAGGATCACCTCGTGCCGGACGGACATGTCACGCAGCACCGAGACGAGCCTGGTGACCAGCGGCGGAAGGGTTATCTCCGAACGGTAACACGGAATGACAACCGAAACGGACACGTTATTCTCCCGACTATCGACCGTGAATGTCCATGAACCCTGTACGATCCTTCAGAATTCTTCGGCGACCATTCTCGACAATCATTGGAGGTGTCACCGGATGACTGAACTGGACGTACGGACCGCTCCCCGACCCCGACCCGACCACCCGATGAGGGATTTGACATCGGGTCTCCGTGGACAGCGCATCACATATTTGATGGGAGGTGTCATGACGGTCGCGGTCTATTTTGGTCTTCTTGCCCTCGGTTTGCTGATCCTTGAGGACCGGGTTCCCTACCTTTTCCTGGTCGTGGTCAGCCACCTCCTCGCCGTCGCGACCGTCTACCCGTGGTACCGGCTGGTCGTCTTCCGCGTCTCCACGGGCTCCTGGCTCACCGGCCTGGCCCGCTTCTACCTGGTCGGCCTGAGCTTTCTGGCCACCTCCGTCATCGGGCTCCCGCTCCTGGTCGAGCTCGCCGGCGTCCCCGTTCTCCTGGCCCAGTCGCTGGTGATTCCGGTGAGCACCGTCCTCGCCTATACGATCAATAGGTCATGGGCTTTCCGGGATCCGGCGAAGGTAAAGCGTTGGTAAGGGGAAAGGCGCCGAGGCGTAAAGCGGCGGATGGGTGAATCACCCCCCTATCACAATCTGAGGGCAGTGGCCGACCCGGTCGCCGCGTCCGGAGCATAGGGAGTTGAAAAAAGGGTGAAAGCGCTTGTCCTGGCGGGTGGAAGGGGCACCAGACTACGGCCGCTGACACACACTTCCGCCAAGCAGCTGGTCCCCGTCGCCAACAAACCGGTGCTCTACTACGGGCTCGAGGCGATACGCGCGGCGGGCATCACCAGCGTCGGGATCATCACCGGCGACACGGGCGCCGAGGTCAGGGAGGCCGTGGGCGACGGCTCGCGGTTCGGGCTCGACATCACCTACATCCCGCAGGAGGCCCCGCTCGGCCTGGCGCACTGCGTCCTGATCGCGCGGGAGTTCCTCGGCGACGAGCCGTTCGTCATGTATCTCGGGGACAACTTCCTGGTCGGCGGGATCGCCGACCTCGTCGGCGCGTTCCGCCTCGGCGGGTACGACGCCCAGGTCCTGCTGACGAGGGTCGCCGAACCCCGGTTCTACGGGGTCGCGGAGCTCGGCGCCACGGGGGAGATCGTCGGGCTGCAGGAGAAGCCCTCCCACCCGCGCAGCGACCTGGCCATCGTGGGGGTGTACTCGTTCTCTCCCGCGATCCACGAGGCGGTCCGGGCGATCACCCCGTCCGCGCGCGGCGAGCTGGAGATCACCGACGCGATCCAGTGGCTGATCGAGAACGACTACTCCGTCCACTCGCACATGGTCACCGGCTACTGGAAGGACACCGGGCGCCTGCAGGACCTGCTGGAGTGCAACCGGATGATCCTGGAGACGGTGGAACCGGCCAACCGGGGCACGGTCGACGGGCTGAGCGAGGTCACCGGCCGGGTCGTCATCGAACCCGGGGCCGTGGTGGAGGACTCCGTCCTGCGCGGCCCGATCGTGGTCGGGGCGGACGCGAAGATCCAGTCCTCGTACATCGGGCCCTTCACCTCGATCGGGCCGCGCTGCGTCGTGCAGGACGCCGAGGTCGAGTACTCGATCGTGCTCGACGACTCCTCCGTCCACGGCGTCTCCCGGCTGGCCCACTCCCTCATCGGCCGCAACGTCGAGGTGAGCCGGGCGGAGGGCACGCCCAACACGTACGGGCTCATGGTCGGCGACCACAGCAGGATCCAGGTGCGCGCATGAGGATCCTCGTCACCGGAGGGGCCGGCTTCATCGGCTCCCACTATGTGAGGTCCCTGCTGCGGGGCGCCTACCCGGGCTGGGAGGGCGCCCGCGTCACGGTCCTCGACAAGCTCACCTACGCCGGCAACCTCGCCAACCTCGCCCCGGTGGCCGACCACCGCGACCACCGCTTCGTCCGGGGCGACATCACCGACGCGCGGCTCCTCGCGGACGTCGTGCCGGGCCACGACGTCGTGGTGAACTTCGCCGCGGAGTCCCACGTCGACCGGTCGATCACCGGAGCGGGCGACTTCGTGACGACGAACGTCCTCGGTACCCAGCGGCTCCTGCAGGCCGCGCTCGAAGCCGGCGTCGGCACATTCGTGCAGATCTCCACGGACGAGGTGTACGGCTCGATCGCCGAAGGCTCGTGGGACGAGTCGGAGCCGCTCCTGCCCAATTCGCCCTACTCGGCGGCGAAGGCCTCCGGAGACCTGCTGTGCCGCGCGTACCACCGGACGCACGGCCTCGACGTGCGGATCACCCGCTGCTCCAACAACTACGGCCCCTACCAGCACCCCGAGAAGGTCATCCCGCTCTTCGTCACCAACCTGATCGACGGCCACCGGGTCCCCCTCTACGGGGACGGCCGGAACGTCCGCGAGTGGCTGCACGTGGACGACCACTGCCGGGGCGTCCAGCTCGTGCTGGAGAAGGGCTGCCCCGGAGAGGTCTACAACATCGGCGGAGGCGTCGAGCTCACCAACGTCGAGCTCACCGAGCGGCTGCTGGCCGCCTTCGGCGCCGGGTGGGACATGGTCGTGCGCGTTCCCGACCGGCTCGGGCACGACCTGCGGTACTCCGTGGACAGCGGCAAGATCCGGGCGATCGGTTACGAGCCCCGGGTGGACTTCGGCGAAGGACTGGCCGAGGCCGTGAAGTGGTACCGGGACCACCAGGACTGGTGGCGCCCTCTCAAGGAGGCGGTGCGATGACCGGGCTGCAGCGACCCGGGCCGAAGGGGGCGGGAGAGCCCGGCGGAGTCCCGGCGGGAGCGGGGGCCGCACCGGAGGACCGGCGCCGGCTCAGCCCGGCGGCCCTCCTGGCGGTCGTCGCACTCTGCTACGCCGCCGCCCAGGTCGTCCTGGTGTCGGTGGACTTCCAGATCGGCTGGGACGAGGCGGTCTACCTCAGCCAGTTCTCCGCCAACGACACCCCGCTCGACTTCCACCCCTCCCGGGGCTGGGGCACGTCCCTCGTCGTCGCGCCGGTCGTGATGATCACGAACTCGGTGGCGGCCCTCCGGGTCTACCTGACGGTCGTCTCGTCCCTGCTGCTGTTCGGCTCGTTCCGGATCTGGCTCGCGGTACGGCCCGGCTACACCGTCCCCCTGGCGGCGGCGCTCTACGCGGGCTGCTGGTCGACGGTGTTCTACGGCAACGCGGCCATGCCCAACCTCTACACCGCGTTCGGCTCCGTCGCGCTCACCGGCCTGGTGCTCCGGGCGGTCACCGCCGCGGGACCGGTCGGCAGGGCGCTGCCGGTCGCGGTGGCGGTCGTCGCGGCGTCCATGACCCTGTTCCGTCCCACCGACGCCACGGTCGTCGCCCTGGCCCTGGCGGCGGCGGTCCTCCTGTTCGCCCGCGGGCGGCGGTGGGGGCCGATGCTCATCACGCTCACCGCGCTCGGCGCCGGCCTGGCCGCCGGGTGGGGCCAGTGGCTGCTGGAGGCGGTGCTGGAGTACGGAGGCGTCGCGCAGCGGCTCGACGGCGCGACCCAGAACTTCAGCGCACCGCGGTGGCTCCTCGACCACCATCTGCGGGCTCTGGACGGGCCGACGCTCTGCCGGGCCCCGGAGAGCTGCGGACCGGTTCCCGGCGGAGGGCCCGTGTGGCTGGCCGCCGTCGTCCTGCTGGGGGTTGCGGGCCTCCTGGCGGCCTGGCGCAGGGAGTGCCGGACCGCGATCGCCGTCCCGGCCGCGGTCGGGGCGTGCTTCGCCGTCGCCTACCTCTACTACGGCGGCGTGACGGCACCGCGCTACATGCTGCCCGTCCTGGGGCTGTGGGCTATCGCCGCCGCGGAGGGCCTGCTGAGCCTGGCGGGGGAGGCCCGGCGGCGGGCCGGGCTCGCGGCCGCGGTGGCGTGCTGCGTCCTCGTCGTGGGAGGCCACCTCCACCTGCAGAAGGCGTATCTGGCGGTGAACGTCGGCCCGATGACGTCCTCCCGCGCCCAGGACGCCCTGGTGGCGGAGGCGCTCGGCAGACTCGGCCACCGCCGTCCGTGCCTCGTCTACGGATGGCACGCCCCGCAGATCGCGCACCCGCTGGGCTGCGAGGCGCTGGGCACGGCGGGCGGAAGCCCGCTGCCCGCGACGCCGGCGTCCGTCCTGGCGAAGCCGGCGGAGGGCTACACGGTCATCGCGGTCTACCGGGACGACGCCGACGCGGGTGCGCCCGAACTCGCGGCCTGGCCGGAGCACCGGCTGACGTCCAGCGGATGGCACGCCCGGCTGAGCGGCGGCGGGGCGGATCCCGCCCCCGCGCACTGACGCGGTGAACCGGCGCCGGATCCCGCCGGCCGGCGCCTCGATGCTTCTGAAACGCCAGGCACCCGGTCCGCGGCAGGCTGACCCGGTCGGAGAGCCGGGTCGCGGACCCGGGTGCCTCCCGATCTCCAGCGAATAGGCATGCAGCGGCCTCAGCGCCGTTCTGAAGGCATTCGGAGAACCCTGTGCGAGTTCCACCGGTGAGGTGTTCCAGCCGTTCGGCCCTGTTGTCGGCCGGTGCGGTCCAGGCGGCCCTGGCCGCCGCGTACGGCCTCGGCGCCATCGGGCAGCGGCCGTTCCTGTCGTTGTTCTCCGTGGTGGCGACGGCGACCGTCCTGGCGGTGTTCGCCCGGACGGGAGCGATCCTGCGGAGGACCGACAGGAACACGGACCGCATCCAGCGGCTGCACGAGGAGCTGTACCGCGTCGAGCGCAGGACGGCCTCCTGGGAGGAACTGGGGGAGTCCCGGCACGAGGAGTGCCTCAGAGCCGTGTCCGATTCCCGAGCCCGGATGGAGCAGGAGTTCAGGCTCGTCGAGAAGAGGTTCTCCTCCCTGGACCGCGCCGTCCACGACACACACGCGCAGACCGAGGCGTTCGTCGACCTGCGCGCGCTCGTCCAGCCCCGGGCGCCCCTCCCGGCGCTGGGCGGCTGGGCCGCGTCGGCCGGCGTGCTGCGGCCGATGATCGGCTGGATCCTCGACAACGGGCCCAAGACGATCGTGGAGTGCGGCAGCGGGTCGTCCAGCGTGTGGCTGGGCTACATCGCCGAGCGGACCGGCTCGGCGGTCGTCGCGCTCGAACACGACGCGGACCACGCGAGGGCGACCCGTGAGCTCGTCCGCGCCCACGGTCTCTCCGACGTCGTCGAGGTGCGCCTCGCCCCCCTCGAGGAATGGGAGAGCGGCGGGGAGACGTGGCGGTGGTACGCGCGGGACGCCCTGGCGGGCCTGGCCGAGATCGGACTGATCTTCGTGGACGGGCCTCCCGGCGCCACGGGACCCACCGCCCGCTACCCGGCCCTCCCCCTCCTCCTGCCGCTGTGCGCGGAGACGGTCGCGGTCTTCCTCGACGACGCGGCCAGAGAGCAGGACCGGGCGGTGAGCGACCGGTGGGCCGCCGAGTTCCCCGAACTCGTCCGTTCCCGCCACCGGGGTGAGAAGGGACTGGACACATTCATGAGGAGCCGCACGTGAACACCGATCCGGGCAAGGCGATCCCCGTCCTGGGATGCCACATCGGCTTCGAGGGGTATCCGGAGCCGCTGGCACGGTTGCGCGAGGGCGCCGACGAGGTGTGGACGGATCTGGACGGCGCCCCGACGGACCGCCCGATCGCGGAGTCGGAGGTGGAGCGCTTCCTCCTCCTGGCGAGGACGCCCGCCGACCTGCGTCGGGCCGTTCCGCTCGCGGCGCTGCTCCCCGAGGCGCGCACGATCGTCGTGGTGGTCTCCGAATCGCCGCGCTGGCGGCCGGCGCCCGTGCCGGTCGCCGACAACGCGCAGTACTGGCGCAGGCTCCTCGACCTCCGGGTCCGCAGAGGACAGGGGGACTCCTGGAGGGTAGAGACGGACTTCGCCAGGGCGGTGCCGTCCGGAGGGGTGCTGAAGGCCCTCGCGCGCGGCCTGGCCGGCGGTCAGCGGGGCGTGCTGTACAAGCCGGTGGTCTCCCTCGCGGGCGTGGGCTCCCACCACTGGCGGCCCGGCGACCCCAACGTCGTGCCGGCCCCGGTGACGGGTCCCGTCCCCGCCAGACGGGCCGCGCCGGGGTGCGACCTCGTGCTGCGGACACCGGGGGCGGAGGCCCCCGGCTGGCAGGAGGAGGAGGGGGGGCCGGCGCCGATCGACCGGCCCGTGTCCGGCGAAGGCCCCGGCGGGCTCGGCGCGATCCCGCCCCGGACCCCGGCCCGGGACCTGGTCCCGGCCCAGACTCCGCCGCAGGTCCACGGGGGGAGGGGTGCCGGCCCGCTGCTCTCCGTCGACGACCTCCCGCCGGTGGACGAGCTCTCCGTGTGTCCCATCGGGTTCGCCGCCGTGGTGGACGGGCCCCTCGGCGAACTCCGCGAGGGGAGCGGGACCTACGAGATAACCGCCCGCGGCGAGGTCGCCACGCTGATCGCCCCGTCCGGGGCCCTCACGGAGCCGGACGTCGCCCGGGTGCGCGAACTCACGGGCGTCGCGGTGGACCTCGACGGCGACTGGGCCGAGCCGTACGGGGTCGCGCGCGTCGTCTGCGGCCTGGCCGCGGCGGGGGTGCCCGTCGTGGCCAGGCCGGGGTCGCGGTGGAGCGGAGTGCTGGGAGCGGAGCTGGCGGCGCTGCTGAACGGGTTCGATCCGGCGGGGCTGTCCGACCCGCTGACCCGGGAGCAGTTCAGCATCCGGCTGCGCCGGTCGGCGCTCGGGCTGCACAGCGTGGCGGCCAGGTGGCGCGCGCTCGCCGTGGCGAGGGGCCTGCGGCCGCCGGACCCGCCCACGGTCTCCGTGCTGCTGTGCACGCGCCGGCCCGAGCTGGTGGGGTTCGCGCTGGGGCAGATCGCACGGCAGCGGGGGGTGGAGACCGAGGTGGTCCTCACCCTGCACGGGTTCACCGCGGACCTGCCCGGCGTCGCGGAGGCCGTGTCGTCCTACCCGGGGGTGATCACGGTGATCGAGGAGGACCCCGGCGTCGTGTTCGGCGACGTGCTCAACCGGGCGGCCCGGCGCGCGTCCGGCCAGTACCTCACCAAGATGGACGACGACGACTGGTACGGCCCGGACCACCTGGCGGACCTGCTGCTCGCGCAGAGCTACTCGGGCGCCGATCTGGTGGGGGCCGCGCCGGAGTTCTTCTACCTGGCCCCCATCGGGACCACCGTCCGCCGCGAGTTCAGGACGGAGCTCTACTCCGAGCACGTGGCCGGCAGCTCCATCCTGGTGTCGAGGGGGGTGTTCGACGGCGTCGGGGGATTCCGGCCGATCTCCCGGACCGTGGACGGCCAGCTGCTGGAGTCGGTCTCGGCGGCGGGCGGAAGGATCTACCGCTGCCACGGCCTCAACTACCTCGTCAGCCGGCGGAGCCTGTCCGGGCACACGTGGCAGGAGCCGCTCAGCAGGTTCCTGCAGAAGTACCGCCAGCAGTGGCGGGGGCTGTACGCGAACGCACTGATGGAGATGGAAGGCGACGCCCTCGTCACGGGCCCCCTCGCCGCGGGCGGAACCGCCGCCGCGGGCGCGGGGGGCCGCTGACCCCGCGGGCTGCGCAGGCGGAGCGGCCGGGAGCGAACGCCCCGCGGCCCGGACGAGAACGGGACAAGGACGGGACATGCCCCTGCTCAGCGTCATAGTGCCGGTCTACAACGTGGAGCCCTATCTGGGCGCGTGCCTGGAGTCCCTCGCGGCGCAGACCTGGCGCGACCTGGAGGTCGTCATGGTCGACGACGGCTCGACCGACGACGGCGCCCGGATCGCCGAGGAGTACCGGGAGCGGGACCCCCGCTTCCGGCTGCTGCGCCAGCCCAACGCCGGGCTCGGCGCGGCGCGCAACGCGGGGCTGCGGCGGGCGTCGGGGGAGTTCGTGGCGTTCCTCGACAGCGACGACATGCTCCCGCTGCACGCGCTGGAGACCATGGCCGGCAGCCTGCTGGAGACCGGTTCCGACCTGGTGTCGGGGAACGTGAAGCGGTTCAGCGGGCGGGGGCTGCGGCGGTCCGCGATGCACCGGACGGTGTGCGCCCGCCCGCTGCGGCGCGCGCACATCGCCTCGTACGAGGCGCTGATGCGGGACAGGCTGGTCACCAACAAGCTCTGGCGCCGCTCCTTCTGGGACGAGCAGGGGTTCGCCTTCCCCGAGGGGGTGCTCTACGAGGACATCGGGGTCGCGCTGCCGGCGCACTTCCTGGCCAAGGCGGTGGACGTGCTGACCGCCGACGTCTACCTGTGGCGGGACCGCGAGGGCGAGCAGCAGTCGATCACCCAGGACCGCGCGCGGGTCAAGGGGGTCGAGGACCGCTTCGCCGCGGTGCGGTCGGTGCGCGGCTTCCTGCTCTCCTCGGGATTCGCCGAGCACGTCCCCGCCTGGGACCGCACCGTCCTCGACAGCGACCTGTTCCTCTTCATGAAGGCCCTGCCCAGGGGGGATGACGACTTCCGGCGGCGCTTCATGGAACTGGCCGGGGCCTACCTCGACGAGGCCGGCCCCGGGGTGCCGGCCTCGCTGCCCGCGCCGCGCCGGGTGCTCTGGCACCTGGTACGGCAGGGCCGCCTGGCCGACGTCCTCGAAGCGCTTGTCTGGGAGCGCACGGGTGAGCCGCGTGCCGTCCGCCGGGGGGGCCGCTACCACCTCAAGGCCCCGGTGGACGGCGTGCCCGCCGAGGTGACCCGGCTGCGGGACGACCTCGCCCTGCTGCAGCGGGTGGACGACGTGCGCCGGGAGGGCGGCCGCCTGGTCGTCGAGGGGCGGGCCACCGTACGGCACCTCCGGCCGGAGCAGCGGGTGCACCAGCAGGTCTTCGCCTCGCTGGTCCGGTCCGGCGACGGGCGGCGGATCCGGGTGCCGGTCACCGCGGTGCGGGCGGCCCCGATCGAATACCCGCGCGGCAGCTCCCGGCGGCGCGACTGGGGCGGTTTCCGCCTCGTGGTCGACCCGGGCAGGCTGTCCGGCGGTCCGGAGGCGTCGACCTGGCACGTCGAGCTGCTGGTGGTCCACCGGGGCATGGTGCGGCGCGATCGGCTCCGTTTCGGCGGGCCGGAGAGCGCCAGGCGGGACGTCCCGCGGAACGTCCCGGAGCTCGGTTTCGAGGTGTCGCCGGGGACGCGGATGGTCACCGGCCGGGCCGAGGACGACGCCTTCACCATCCGGCTGGAACCGGAGCGGTTCCGGCTCACCGGCCGGACGGTGTCCGGGGACCGGCTCCGGCTGACCGGCCGCTCCTCGGGCTCCCCGGTCGCACCCGTCCTGGAGCTGGTCCGGGAGCCCGGCGGGACGGTCCTGTCCTACCCGCTCCTCGGCGGGGACGGCCCTCCCGGTCCTCCTGCCTCCTCCGGTCGTCCTCCCGGTTCCTCCGATCTTCCTGCTTCCTCCGGTCCTTCCGGCTCTCCTGGGTCCTCCGGTTCCTTCAGGGCCGAGTTCGACCTGCGGGACGTGCTCCCGGAGCGGCTGCCCCGGCTCGACCCCGCCGGTCCGGAGGCCGCGGCCCTGGACACGAAGGTGGAGTGGCGGGCCAGGATCGCCGACGGGGAGGCGGGGGAGACCTGGCCGGTCCTCGACGGCCTCGGCGCGTGGCGCGGGGTGCGGGGCGGCCGGGAGGTCGTCGTGGCGCCGTCGCCGGCCGGGGAGCTCACGCTACGGGTGCAGCCCCCGGCGGCCACGGTGGAACGCGCCGAATGGTCCTCCGGAACCGCGGACGCCACAGCCGCCGGGGAACTCACGGCGGCCGGAGGGGCGACGGCGGCCACGGGGGCGCGGCTGCTGCTCGCCGGGCGCTTCGCCGACGCCGGTGAGACGCCGGAGCGGCTCGTCGTGCTCTCCGCCGACCGCGACGGCGAGTGGTCGTTCCCGGTCCGCTGCGCGGGGGATCGCTTCGAGGCCGTCGTCACCCCCGCCGCGGCGGAATCCCTGGCGGGCACGCTCCCGCTCCCCGAGGGACGGTACGGCCTGGCCCTGCGCACCGCCGGACGGGATCTGCCCCTGGAGACGGGCCACGGTGAGGCGGAGCAAGGCCCGGCGGAGCAAGGCCCGGCGGGGCGCGGCGCGGCAGGGTGCGGCGCGGCGGGGCGGCGCTTCGCGTTCGAGGCCGACGGCACCGGGCACGCCGTGCTGACGGTGCACGGTGACCTGGCCGACGACGAGCGGGGCGCGGAGAACCAGCGCAGGCTGCGGACCGGGCGTTACCAGGCCTGGCGCGGGGAGCCGCTGCGGCAGGCCGTGCTGTTCGACGGCCAGGCGGGCAGACGGTTCGCCGGCGACCCGAAGGCCGTCTACGAGGAACTGCGCAGGCGGGGGACCGGCCTGGAGACGCTGTGGGTCGTCCGCGACGGGCAGGTGGAGCTGCCGCCGGACGTGACCCCGGTCCGGAGGGGCGGCGCCGACCACTACGAGGCGCTGGCCCGCTGCCGCTACGTCGTCACCGACGTGCACCTGCCGCCGTGGTTCGAGCACAGGGACGGGCAGACGGTCCTGCAGACCCGGCACGACGGCGAGGCCGGGCACCCGGGCGCCGGCGCCGCGGGACCGTCACGGACGGCCGCCGACCGGGAGCGGCCGGCCGGGCAGGCCGCGCAGTGGGACTACCTGGTCTCGCCGGGCCCCTGGTGCACGCCCGTGCTGCGCGGTGCCCCCGGCTTCACCGGGGAGGTGCTGGAGACCGGCCGCCCGCGAAACGACGTGCTGGTGCGGCCCGGGCGGGAGGAGCTCGCCGCGCGGGTCCGGAGGCGGATCGGCCTGCCGCCCGGGAGGAGGGCCGTCCTCTACGTCCCCGCCCTCCGCGAGGACAGACCCCGGGGAAAGGACCGCTACCGGTTCGACCTCCGGCTGGACCTGGCGCGGATGCGGGAACGGCTCGGCCCGGACCACGTGGTGCTGGTCCGCAGGCATCCCGACGCCGTGGGCGGGGTGCCCGGCGCCGATGACGGCTTCACCGTCGACGTCTCGGCCTACCCGGACGTCCAGGAGCTCCTCCTGGTGGCCGACGTCCTGGTCACGGACTACTCCCCGGCGGTCTTCGGCTTCGCGCTGACCGGCCGGCCGATCCTCTTCTACACCTATGACCTGGAACGCCGCCGCGACCGGGGCCTCGACTGCCCCTTCGACCTCGCGCGGGCCCCCGGGCCGCTGCTGCGCACCACCGAGGAGGTGGCCGCCGCGCTGTGCGGGCTCGACGCGGTCGCCGGGGAGTACGCGGAGCGCCGTGCGTCCTTCGCGGCGGAGTACTGCGGGCTCGACGACGGTTCCGCCGCCGCCCGGGTGGTCGAGGCGGTCTTCGGTCCCTGAGCGGCGGCCTCCGATCCTTGATCGGCACGGTGAGTGACGGAGGGGGTCCCGGACGGGCGGTACCCGGATGACCCCCCGCTCGGCCGTCAGAAGGTCAAAGCAGTCGATGCCCTTTCCGGAGGTTGGTCAAGAAGTGGCATGGAGACCTTCCGTTGGTTACAGACCGTCAATTCCGGTAACCGGGGGGTCGCCATGCTGATCTGCATGAGGGTCTACTCGCTGGACGACGTCCGTGCCACGTGCAAGCAGAAGGACTCCTGGTGGACCGTCTTCCTGGTCGACCCGGTGGCGTGCCGGCTGGCCCTGGTCGTCGCCAACCGCACGGACGTCACGCCCAACGGGCTCACCGGCCTCTCGCTGGTGCTCGGCACGGGTGCGGCGGTCGCGTTCGCGGCGGGACGGCTCGCGGCGGGGGCCGCGCTGTTCTACCTGAGCTTCCTGGTCGACTGCATGGACGGGAAGATCGCCCGGCTCAAGGGCACGGGCACGCCGTTCGGGCTCTGGGTCGACTTCGTGGGCGACCGGATCCGGGAGGTCTGCTGCGCGGCCGGCCTGGCGTTCGGCCAGTACGCGGCGACCGGTGAGGTGGCCTACATCCTGCTCGGCGCCGGGGTGACGGTGCTGGACCTCTTCCGCTACGTGAACGCGGCGCAGATGCGGCGGGTGCGCGAGGTGGTCAGGGAGATCCGGGAGTCCCGGGGCGAGGGGGAGGCCCCCGTCGCGAGGGCGGAGATCACCGCCGTCCTGGACGAGGCCGGCTCGCTGATCGGCCGGTCCTCCGCGCGGCGGCCGTACCGGGGCGCCCGCCGGGCGATCGGGAGGTACCGCCTGATCGGTCCGTTCCTGGCCCGCTACCGGGTGCGCACCCACCTGATGAGCGGCATCGAGTTCCACGCCGCGGTCTTCGTGGTGGCCCCGCTCTTCGGTTCCTGGGCGCTGCTGCCCGTCTCGGCCGCGGCGGGCGGGATGCTCCTGCTGAACGAGGCGTATCTGATCTGCCGGCTGTGGCGGTTCACCCGGACGGCGGTGCCCGCCGTACCGGCTCCGCGGAGACCGCAGCACCTGCCTGTCTGACCGGCCGCGGCGGTATCCGCCCGGCACGACCGGGCCCTGGCCGGTGCGGCGGTATCCGTCCGGCACAGCCCGACCTCGACCGGTGCGGCGGTATCGCCCGGCGCACCGGCCCGACTCCGACCATCGCGGCGGCACCTGCCCGGCCGCCCGGCACACCTGTTCGACCACATCTTTCACGGGGGTTCGTTGTGATGCAGTCCGACCGTCCGATATTCGTGATCGGCTGCCCGCGTTCCGGGACGACGATGCTGCAGCTCATGCTGCACGCGCACCCGCGCATCGCGGTGCCGCCGGAGACCCGCTTCATGCTCGCCGCCTACCAGCGCCGGCTCAACTTCGGCGACCTCGACGATCCGACGCGCCGCCACGAGCTGGCCGAGTGGCTGGTGGAGCGGCGGCAGAACCGCTTCCAGGACCTGGGGCTGGACGCGGCCGAGGTGACCCGGGAGATCGTCGACGGTCCGGGCACGCTCGGCTCGGCGCTGGGCATCGTGCTGCGCGCCTACGCGGCCCGGTTCGGCAAGCCGCGCTGGGGCGACAAGCGGCCGTCGTACTTCAAGAGCGTCGACGTGCTGCTCCGGCTCTTCCCGGACGCGCAGTTCGTGCACCTGATCCGGGACGGCCGTGACTGCGTGGCGTCGCTGAAGGAGATGCCCTGGTACAACAAGGACATCTCCCACGCGATCGCGATCTGGGCCGAGGCGATGGACTTCGCCCGCGAGCGCGCGCCGAAGCTGCCGGCGGGCAGCTACCACGAGCTGCGCTACGAGCGGCTGACCCGCGACCCCGAGACCGAGCTGCGCGGGCTCTGCGACTTCCTGGGCGAGGACTTCGACCCGGCGATGTGCGAGCCGAGCCGGGTGGCGGGCGTCGCCGTGCCGGAGCACAAGACCTGGCACGTGAACACCCACGAGCAGGTCACCACCGCGCGGTCGGGCTCGTGGCGGGACCGGTTGAAGCCGTGGGAGGTCTCCCTGTGCGAGAGCGTGCTCGGCGACCGGCTGGAGGACTTCGGCTACGAGCTCAGCGGGGCGCCGAAGCCGTCGAAGACGCAGCTGCTCGCCTACCGGCAGGCCGCGGCCGTGCGGAGGCTGACCCGGGCCAAGCGCGCGGCCCACGACCGGCTGGTACGGCTCCGCGAGCCGAACCCGGTCGCGGCCCGGCTCACCTCCGCCCAGCTGCGGCTGGCCGGGCTGCCCCTCCTCGCCCCGGAGAAGGCCCAGGACAAGCCCGTCCTCGTCGACCGGTGACCCGCCCCGGGACCCGGCGGTCCGCCCCGGATCGGCGGCCCGCCCCGGGGCCCGGCGGTTCGCTCCGGATCGGCGGCCCGCCCCGGATCCAGGAGTACGAGGGCCGGGGGCCGGTCCGCTCACCGTCCTGAAGGGCGCGCGGCCTGCTGCGGTCCGCGGGTAAAGAAGGTCAAGGACAGGTATGGAGATGTTCCGTTAGTCGCAGAGAGCCGGTTCCGGCGGGCGCGGGGTCGCCATGCTGGCAGGACGAGGGCCTGCTCGGCCGGATCGGGGGATCCGCCGCGGGACCGGGCCGTCCGCCGACTTTCACGGGGGTTCGTTGTGATGCAGTCCGACCGTCCGATATTCGTGATCGGCTGCCCGCGTTCCGGGACGACGATGCTGCGGCTCATGCTGCACGCGCACCCGCGCATCGCGGTGCCGCCGGAGACCCGCTTCACGGTGCCCGCCTACTACTACCGGTTCGCCTTCGGCGACCTGCGGGAGGAGCCCAACCGGCGGCGGCTGGGCCGGTGGATCGTGCGGGACGGCGACACCGGGTTCGAGGAGCTCGGCCTCGACGGGGACCGGTTCGTCGAGGACGTCGTCGTCGGGCCGCCCACGCTGGGGTCGGCGATCGGCATCGCCTTCCGCTCCTACGCCGCGCGGCACGGCAGGCCGCGCTGGGCCGACCGGCGGTCGGGCCACCACCACCAGGTGGACGTGATCCGGCGGCTGTTCCCGGACGCGCAGTTCGTGCACCTGGTCAGGGACGGCCGCGACTGCGTGGCGTCCCTGAAGGAGATGCCCTGGTACACCAGGGACGTCTTCCACGCGGTGAACAGCTGGGCCGAGGCGGCCGACTGCGGACGCCGGGCCCGCAGGCTCCCCGCGGACGGCTACTACGAGCTGCGCTACGAGGACCTGATGGCCGACCCGGAGATCGAGCTCGGCAAGCTCTGCGCCTTCCTCGGTGAGGACTACGACCCGGCAATGGCCGAGCCGTGCCTGGTGGCGAGGGGGGTGATCCCGCAGGCCAGGTCCCCGTACCCGAACGCCCGCGGCGAGGGGGTCGCGCTGCGCCCCGGCTCGTGGACCTCGCGGCTGGAGCCGTGGGAGGTCTCCCTCTGCGAGACCGTGCTCGGCGAGCGGCTGGCCGCCTTCGGGTACGAGCCGACCGGTGCGCCCGCGGCGGACCGGGCCCACGTCGCCGCGGTGGAGGAGATCGCCGCCCGCCGCCGCCGGGCCCGCCGGAGGCAGGAGGTCCGGGACCGGATCAACCGCTTCCGCGAGCGGGGCCCGGTGGCCGCGCAGCTCACCGTCCGGCAGCTGGGCGAGTTGGCGAGGGTGTGACCATGCAGTCCGACCGGCCGGTGTTCGTGATCGGCTGCCCGCGTTCCGGGACGACGATGCTGCAGCTCATGCTGCACGCGCACCCGCGCATCGCGGTGCCGCCGGAGACCCGCTTCATGATCTCCGCCTACCAGCGGCGGCTCCACTTCGGTGACTTCACCGCACCCGTCTGCCGCCGCGAGTTCGCCGAGTGGCTGGTGGGCCGCCGCCAGTCCCGCTTCCACGTGCTGGGGCTGGACGCGGCCGAGGTGACCCGGGAGATCGTCGACGGTCCGGGCACGCTCGGCTCGGCGCTGGGCATCGTGCTGCGCGCCTACGCGGCCCGGTTCGGCAAGCCGCGCTGGGGCGACAAGCGGCCCTCCTACTTCCAGAACGTCGACGTGCTGCTCCGGCTCTTCCCGGACGCGCAGTTCGTGCACCTGATCCGGGACGGCCGCGACTGCGTGGCGTCGCTGAAGGAGATGCCCTGGCACACCGGGACCGTGCACAGCTCGGTCTCCGTCTGGGCCGAGGCGGTCGACTTCTCCCGCGGCCGCGCGCCGAGGCTGCCCGCCGGCAGCTACCACGAGCTGCGCTACGAGGACCTGACGCGCGACCCCGAGACCCAGCTGCGCGGGCTCTGCGCCTTCCTGGGCGAGGACTTCGACCCGGTCATGTGCGAGCCGAAGCGGGTGGCGGGCATCGCCGTACCCGGGCACAAGACCTGGCACGCGCGGACCCACGGCGAGGTGACGACCGCGCGGTCGGGCTCGTGGCGGGACCGGCTGGAGCCGTGGGAGGTCTCCCTGTGCGAGAGCGTGCTCGGCGACCGGCTGGAGGGCCTCGGCTACGAGCTCAGCGGGGCGGCCAAGGCGTCGAGGACGCAGCTGCTCGCCTACGAGCGGACCGCGACCATGCGGAGGCTGGCCCGGACCAAGCGGGCCGCCCTCGACCGGCTGGTACGGCTCCGCGAGCCGAACCCGGTCGCGGCCCGGCTCACCTCCGCCCAGCTGCGGCTGGCCGGACTCCCGGGACCGGAGGACGAGCGCGTCCTCGCCGGACGGGGCGCGTTCCCGTCGTCACCGCCGTCACCGGAGGACGGGCTCACCGGGTGACGTGATCGAAGAGCTCCTCCCAGCGGTCCAGGACCCGCTCCAGCCGGAACGTCTCGGCGTGCGCGCGGGCGGCGGCGCCCAGCCGCCGCCTCTCGCCCACCGGGTCCGCCGCGCCGCTCCCGTGCGCCGTGCCGGCCCCGTCCGTCGCGCCGGCCGTGCCCGCCGCAACCGGTCCGCCCGCCTGAGCCGCCGCGCCCGCCGGGAACATCAGCCCGGCCAGCGCCGCGGCGAAGGCGTCCACGTCGGCCGGGGGCACCAGGATCCCGGTCTCCCCGTCGCGGACCAGCGACCGCACGCCGCCCGAGACGTCGAACGCCACCGACGGCACGCCGTAGGACGCGGCCTCCGCGACGACCAGCGGCAGCCCTTCGTGCTCGCTGGAGAGGCCGAGGACGGAACCGCCGAGATACTCGCGCCCCATCTCCGCCGCGGGCACCGCGCCCCGGAAGACCACCCGGTCCGCCACCCCGCACGCCCGGGCGTGCGCCCGCAGCCGCTCCTCCTCGGCGCCCTCGCCGATCAGGTGGAGCTCCCATCCGTCCGCTCCTCCTCCGGGGGCCCGGATGTCCACCGCGTTCCCGGGGGTCCGGCCGTCCACCGCGTTCCCGGGGGCCGGGCTGTCCGCCCCGTCCCCGGGGGTCCGGCCGTGCACCCCGTCGGCCGGACCCCGGCAGGCCGGCCCGCTCCCGCACGCCATGGCGAAGGCCGAGATCAGCCGGTCGAACCGCTTCACGCCCTCCAGCCGGCCGACGCCGAGCACCCGGCGGGCGGTGAGGTCGGCGGTCCCGGCGGGCCAGGCGGGCAGCGGGTTCGGGATGGACCAGGTGTTGGGCAGCAGCGCGTGCTCGGAGAACAGCCAGGCGTCGTCCTCGCTGACGAACACCGCCCTCTCCAGGCGGCCGTAGTGGCCGCGGACCGAGCGCAGGTGCCAGGAGCCGCAGGCGTGCTGGTAGGAGCCGTGGTACTGGCCGATCGGGAGCAGGTGCCGCGGCAGCTGGGATCTGAGCCGGGCCACCACGCTCGGTGAGGACAGCACCGCGAAGCCGGGTGCCAGCCGGCCGGTCAGCTCGGCCAGGCGGCGGCGCTCGTGCCGGGCCGCGGTACGGGAGAGCCGCCCCGGCGGCGTGCGGTGGACCACGTGCCGCCGGTAGCGGGGCCGCTCCACGTAGCGGAACGGGTGCTCGGCCCGGTGCAGCCCGACCACGTGAACGTCGTGCCCGCGCTCGGCCAGGCCCTGCGCCACGGTGTGGGTGACCCGCTGGATCCCGCCCAGCGTGTCGGCGTCCAGGCAGGCGAACAGGACAGTGCTCATGGTCGTTCACCACTCCTCACTCGCTGCGCGGACGGCCTCGTTCCTCGGCCGGCCGCTGCGCTCCCTGCGTCGGGCTCACTCCGTGCTCATGGTCGTTCACCACTCCTCACTCGCTGCGCTCCCTGCGTCGGGTTCACTCCGGGCTCAACGCAGTCGCCCCGGTACGGTCACCCGGATCAGCGGCCGAGTGGAGGCGGGCGGGCGGGCCCGCGCCGGGGCCGGGGGCAGGCCGAAGAACGCCTCGACCACCCGGGCGCTCGCCTCGCCCTTCTCGTCGGCGCACCACAGCTCGCGGAACGCGGCGTACTTGGCGGCGAACGAGGCCGAGACGGCGTCCAGGTCGCGCAGCGCGCAGATCAGCTCCCCGGTGGTGTTCAGGCACGGCCCGGGGGCGATGGCCGGCAGGTCGTGGTAGACGCCCCGCTCCACGCGGCGGTACTCGTCCCAGTCGTCGATCAGGAACAGCATCGGCCGCCCGGTCACCGCGTAGTCGCACATCACCGAGGAGTAGTCCGTCAGCAGCGCGTCGGAGGCCAGCATCAGGTCGTTGATCTCCGGATACGCCCCGGCGGGGCGGACGAAGTGGCGCAGCCGCTGCGGGACCCGGTAGCGCTCGACCGGGTGGGGGCGGAGCACCACCACCCACTCGTCGGCCAGCGCCTCGGCCATCGCCTCCAGGTCGGCCCGGATCGACCTGCCGGAGAACTTGGCCTGGTCCCGGTAGGTGGGCGCGTACAGCAGCACCCGGCGGTCCGGCGGGAGCTCCAGGCGGTCCCGGACCCGCTCCACCGCAGCCGGGTCGCCGTGGACGAGCACATCGCAGCGGGGCGAGCCGAACCGGAGCACCGGCCCGCCGTACTCGTTGGACGGCACGAAGATGCGCTCGAACTCCGCGCTCGGCGCGACCAGCGCGTCCCAGCGGGCCACGGCCGCCCGCCACCGCGCGCGCGGCCCCGGGAAGTCGGCGCGCAGGTCGGGCGAGTTGAAGCCGATCGACTTGATGCCCTGGCCGTGCCAGGTCTGCAGGTAGCGGGTCCGGGGCGGCTTGGGGTAGTCCAGCGGCAGGCCGTGGCTGTCCACCCAGTAACCGGCCCTGGCCATCGTCCAGATGTGCCGCCAGCTCATCCGGCGGACCAGCCGGGCGTCCTTCGGGAAGTTCCGCCGGTTGCGCGCGACCGACCAGACCACCCGGATCGGCGCCCCGCGCCGGCGCAGCTCCTCGTAGACGTAGCGGGGGCTGCCGGTGCAGCCCGCGCCGACGTCGGACTCGAACAGCGCCAGGTCCCGGCGCTGCGGCAGGACGCGGATCAGCCCCTTGTAGACGCGGAGCTTGAGCTCCGGGGTGCTCAGCCTCCTGATGATCCGCGCCCGCGCCCGCGCCAGCCGGGGCACCGCGCGCAGCACGCCCCGCCGCCGCCAGGTCAGCCGCAGTACGCCCGCGTGCCCGTCCGGCCGGATCGTCACCGTGTGCCCGGGGACGGCGACCGTGACGGGCCCGGCCGCCGGGTCGAGCAGCAGCACGTCGGAGGTGGTCCGGCCGTCGGGGCGGGCGACGACGACCCTGGGCTCGTAGCGGCCGTCGAAGCCCGTCCGGCCGCCGTGCCGCAGCGCGGCCAGGTCGACCGTGGCCGCGCTGGCGTGGCTGCCGTCGGCCTGGCGGCGGGGCGCCAGCCGTACCTTGGCGGACCAGAGCTTCAGCGTCGCGGTCCAGCCCGGGTGGGCGGCCAGCACCCCGAACGGGTCGTAGGTGCGGACCGTCAGGGTGAGCCGGGTCCCGTCCACGGCGAGGGCCGCCTCGTGCCGGAGCCGGCTGGCGGTGAACGGCAGCTCGGCCAGGCGCAGCGCGGTGATGTCCGTCCCGGGGGACGGGACGGTGCCCCAGTAGGTCCGCCCGCCCTCGCGTACGGCGGTGCGCGGCGGGGCCTGCGGGCCGTTGAGCGAGCGGGCGGCGACGGCCAGTTCGTCCGCGCGGCCGTCGAGGATCAGCGAGCAGCAGACCCGCGCCACGGGGTCGATCCGGTCGAACACCGCCGGGTCGATCTCCGCGAGGTACGGCCCGGCGACGGAGACGAACTCCTCGATCCAGGCCGGGTCCCGCGCGGGCAGCGTGTTGAGGTAGACGCGCAGATCCTGACGGAGGAAGCGGCGGTGCCGCTCGGGGACCAGCGCGCCATGGCCGTGGGCGCGCAGCACCTCGTCGCTGAGGCGGGCCGCCCGGACGCGCTGGCGGGCGTTGTCCAGCTCCGCGTAGCGCAGCGAGATCGAGGCGGGCGCGGCGGAGGCGCGGGCCCGGTGCCAGCTGTAGACGGTCCACGGCACCACCGCGAACCTGCGGGCGGCGCAGTACAGCTCGGCGGTGAAGACGTGGTCCTCGAAGTGCAGGTCCTCCCGGAACGGGATCCGCCGGAGCAGCTCGGCCCGGTAGAGCTTGTTGGTGGCGAAGGAGTCGAGGAACATCTCGGGCTCGGCGGCGATGCCCTCGACGGTCCTGCGCCGGGCGAACAGCTCCGGGTAGTAGCGGCGGCTCCTGCGGCTCCCCTCGTAGAAGCGGGTGATCTGGCCGGTGACGAAGTCGGCGCCGGTCCGCTCGACCTCCTCCAGCAGGCTCTTGCAGGCGTGCCAGGGGAGCCGGTCGTCGCTGTCGAGGAACATGACGTACGGCGCGCGGGCGGCGGTCACCCCGTCGTTGCGCGGCGCCCCGCACCCTCCGCTGTTGCGCTCCCTGCGCACGTAGCGGACCCGGGGGTCCTCCTCCATCAGGGCCCGCACCACCTGCTCGGTGCCGTCGTCGCTCGCGTCGTCCACCACGACCGCCTCGACGGCGCGCAACGACTGGCGGAGCACGGACCGCACGGCCCGGGGCAGCCGGGCGGCGTCGTTGTACGCGATGACGACCACACTGCAGTCCGGCTCATTGATCACGATTTGAGGTATTCCCATGAATAAATTCGGAATTGCCCGGCTTGTGAAGTCATGTCTTCGTCTTTACCGGTGCCTGCCCGCAGCCGGAGGACTCCCGCGGCCGGAACCGGCGGCCACGAGGGCTCGGGGAAGGGTCGGCCCGGGGATGCGGGGCCATGTGAGCAGGACCTGGGATGCGGAGCCACATGGGCAGGTCCCGGCGTGCGGGTCGTGCGAGGTATGTCCTGATGCACGGGATTACGCGGGGCGCGTCCCGCGGCGGGCAGGCCAGGGCAGGTGGGCAACGGCGGGGGCCCGGCGACGGGCCGGGGCTAACGGCGGGGGGCCTGGCGGCGGGTGGTCAGCACGCGGCGGACGAGCCAGACGAGCAGGACGAGGCCCGCCAGGGCGGCGACGAAGGGGGCGGCACGGCGCAGGAGCGGGACGCCGGCGACCTCCAGCAGGTCGAGGGCCTCCTCGTCGGGGGTGCGGGAGGTGCGGGCGGTCCCGGCCGGGTGGACGTCCTGCTGCCGGGCCTCCTCCATCGCGGGCGTCTCGCCGGGGGAGGGCACCGCCGTCAGGCGGCGGATGGGGCGGACCGTCCCGGGCGGGCCGTCCGGCCCGGCGGCGCCCGTTCCAGGGGTCGTCTCCGCAGCCGCCGCCCCCGCTCCACGGGTCGTCTCCGGAACCGCCGGGCCCGCTTCGCCGGTGGCGCCGGGCAGCTGCGCGACCGTCGCGCCCGCTCCGCCGGTGGCGCCGGGCTCCGCCGCCTCCGGCGCGGGGGCGGCCGGGGTCCCGTCCGGAGCGGACGGCTCCCCGGCGGCGGGCTCGCTCAGCAGGCCGGAGAGGTTGGCGGCGAACCGGTCGATCAGCCGGGCGCCGACCTCGGCCATCACGCCCCGGCCGAACTGCGCGGGGCGGCCGGTCACGTTGAAGGACGTCCCGACCGCGACCCGGGTGCCCGTCCCCTCCGGGAGGAGCCGGGCGGTGACCGTGGCGGCGGCCGTGCCCGAGCCCCGGGCCTCCTTGCCGGAGGCCTTGAGGACGGCGGTGTGCGCGTCCTTGTCGACGTCCTCGAAGGCGGCCGAGCCCCGGTAGGTGACGGTGATCGGGCCGACCTTCACCTTCAGCCGGCCGGTGAAGGAGTCGCCCTCCACGGTGTCGAGCACGGCCCCCGGCAGGCAGGGGGCGACCCTCTCGACGTCGAGCAGCACCGCCCACGCCTGCTCGACCGGCACCGGAACCGTGAACTCGTGCTCGAACCGCATCGCCATCGATCCGCTCCTGTTCGAGGTCGGCCGGGCGGGACCGCGCCCGCGGCACCTGCAATACCTGTGACAGTACGACTACGGACGGGGACTCCGCCAGAGCGGGTGCCCCGCCGGCCCGCCGTTCGGGAGGGCGCGGCCGGCGGGACGAGGCTCAGGAGAGCGCGGCCCGCACGGCCCGGTGGGTCAGCACCCGGGCCAGGTGGCGGCGGTAGTCGGGCTTGGCGTGCAGGTCCGCCGGGGGCGCCGTGCCCTCGTCCGCCCAGGCGCAGGCGTCCCTGACCGGGTCGCGGCCGCCGTCCGCGCCGGCGCCCGCGGCCGGCGGGGTCACGCCGCGCAGCGCCGTCTCCACGGTCCGCGCCCGCACCGGGGCGGGGCCCATGTTGGTCAGCCCGATCCGGGCCTGCGCGATGGTCCCCGCCTCGAGCCGTACGGCGGCGGCCACGCCGACCACCGCCCAGGCCTGCGCGGTCCGGTGGAACTTCTCGTAGTGGAAGCCCCAGCCGTCACCGAGCTTGGGCACCCTGACGCCGGCCAGCACCTCGCCCGGTTCGAGCGCCGTCTCCAGGTAGCCGGTGAAGAACCCGGCCGCCGGGATCTCCCGTCCGCCCGCGCCGGAGGCGGTGACGAGCACGCAGTCCAGGGCGAGCGCGACGGCGGGCAGGTCACCGGCCGGGTCGGCGTGGGCCAGGGAGCCGCCGAAGGTGCCGCGGTGCCGTACGGCGGGGTCGGCGACCGTGGCGGTGGCCAGCGCCACCAGGGGTGCGTGCTCGCGGACCACCGGGGAGCGCAGCACCTCGTCGTGGGTGGTGAGCGCGCCGATGAACACGTGGTCGCCCCGGTCCTGCACGCCGCGCAGCTCCTCCAGGCGTCCGAGGTCCACCAGCACGGACGGGTAGGAGAGCCGCAGGCGCAGCAGCGGCAGCAGGGACTGGCCCCCGGCCAGCGCCTTGACGTCGCCTTCGGCCGGGTCGGCCGCGCCGAGGATCCGGCAGGCCTCGTCCAGGGACGAGGGCCGGACGTAGTCGAACGGGGCGGGGATCACTGCGCACCTCCGTCGTTCTCGTCGCGCCGGACGGCTCCGGCCCGGTCCGCCGCTCCGGCGCCGGTGCGGGGATCGGCGGGTCCGGTGCCCGTGGGCCCGGTGTCGGTGGGTCCTGCGCGGTCCGCGGACGCGCCGGAGCGGGCCAGGACGCGCCAGACCCGTTCGGGCGTGCAGGGCATCGGGACGTCGTGCACGCCGTACGGGCGGAGCGCGTCGACGACGGCGTTGACCACGGCGGGGGTGGAGGCGATCGTCCCCGCCTCGCCGACCCCCTTCACACCGAGGGGGTTGCTGGTCGCCGGGGTCTCGGTCCGGTCGGTGACGAAGTCCGGCAGGTCCGCCGCGGACGGGATCAGGTAGTCGGCCATCGTGGTGGTGAGCAGGTTGCCCTCGGGGTCGTAGACCGCCTCCTCGAAGAGGGCCTGGCCGATGCCCTGCGCGATGCCGCCGTGCACCTGCCCCTCGACGATCAGCGGGTTCACCACGCGGCCCACGTCGTCCACGGCCACGTAGGAGCGGATCGCGACGGTCCCCGTCTCGGTGTCGACCTCCACCGCGCACAGGTGGGTGCCGTGCGGGAAGGAGAAGTTCTCCGGGTCGAAGGTGGCGTCGGCGTCCAGCCGCGGCTCGAAGCCGTCCGGCAGGTCGTGCGCGGCGAAGGCGGCCAGCGCGAGCTCCTGGACGGTCCGGCCCGCCCCGCCGAGGCCGGTGCCGCGCACCCGGAACACGCCGTCGGCGAACTCGATGTCGTCGTCGGCCGCCTCCAGCAGGTGCGCGGCGAGTCTCTTCGCCTTCTCCTTGACCTTCTCGCAGGCCGCCAGCACGGCGACGCCGCCGACGACCAGCGAGCGCGAGCCGTAGGTGTCCATGCCCCGGGGCGAGACCGCGGTGTCGCCGTGCAGGACGGAGACGTCCTCGAACGGCACGCCCAGCGCGTCGGCCGCGATCTGGCTCCACGACGTCTCGTGCCCCTGCCCGTGCGGGGAGGTGCCGGTGACGACCTCGACCTTGCCGGTGGGCAGCAGCCGGACCGTGGCGTGCTCCCAGCCGCCCGCCCCGTAGCTCAGCGAGCCGAGCACCCGGGACGGCGCCAGGCCGCACATCTCGGTGTACGTCGAGACGCCGATGCCGAGCTGGACCGGGTCGCGCCGCTCGCGCCGGTCGGCCTGCTCGGCGCGGAGCTTGTCGTAGCCGAGCAGGGCCAGCGCCCGCTCGGTGGCGGCCTCGTAGTCGCCGGAGTCGTAGGTGAGCCCGGCGACCGTGGTGTACGGGAACTCCTCGCGGGAGATCCAGTTGCGGCGCCGTACCTCGACCGGGTCCAGGCCCAGCTCGGCGGCGAGCTCGTCGACGGCGCGCTCGATCGCGAACGTCGCCTCGGGGCGGCCCGCGCCCCGGTAGGCGTCGGTCGGCATCTTGGTGGTGAAGACGCCCGTGCAGGTGAAGTCGTAGGCGTCCATCTTGTAGATGCCGTTGTACATGAACGCGCCGAGCAGCGGCACGCCCGGCGTGACCAGCATCAGGTAGGCGCCCATGTCGGCCAGCAGGTCCACCCGCACGCCCCGGATGCGCCCGTCCCGCTCCGCCGCCAGGGAGATCCGCTGGATCTGGTCGCGGCCGTGGTGCACGGTCAGGTTGCCCTCGGAGCGGGACTCGGTCCACTTGACGGGCCTGCCGAGCCGGCGGGCCAGCAGCAGGCCCAGCACCTCCTCGGCGGTGACCTGGAGTTTGGAGCCGAAGCCGCCGCCCACGTCCGGGGCGACCACGCGCAGCAGGTGCTCGGGGATCCCGGTGGTCAGCGCGAGCATGACGCGCAGGATGTGCGGGATCTGGGTCGCCGAGTAGAGCGTGAAGCCCTCGCCCTCGGGGGCGGCCACCACCGCGCGGGGCTCCATCGCGGTGGGGATGAGCCGCTGCTGGACGTAGGTCCGGTCGATCACCACGGGGGCGTCGCGGAACGCCGCGCCGGCGTCGCCGCCGGAGAACTTCCAGGTGAAGGCCTGGTTGCCGGCCTCGTGCACGGCCGGGGCGCCGTCGGCGAGCGCCTCGGTCATGTCGAGCACCGCCTCCAGCGGCTCGTAGTCGGCCTCGACCGCCTCCAGCGCGTCGGCGGCCTTGTAGCGGTCGGTGGCGACCACGCAGGCCACGGCCTCGCCCACGTAGCGGACCCGGTCGACCGCCATGGGCGGGTGGTCGGGGATGACGACGTCCTCGCTGACCGGCCAGGCGCACGGCAGGCTGCCCTGCTCGCCGTCGAAGTCGCGGCCGGAGAAGGCGGCGACCACGCCGGGCATCGCCAGGGCGGCGGAGACGTCCACCCGGGTGAGGCGCGCGTGCGCCATCGGGCTGCGCAGGAACGCCACGTGCAGCATGCCGGGGAGCTGGATGTTGTCGGTCCAGCGGGTGCGCCCGGTGATCAGCCGGGCGTCCTCCCGGCGCCTGCGGGCGCGGCCGACCTCGCGGCCCCCGGCGGGGTCCCTGGGCTCGCCGACCTGGTCGCTCTCGGCGATCCGGCGGGCGACGAGGCCCGCGTCGAGCTGCTCGGTCACGGCGCCGCCACCCCCTCGCCGACCGGTTCGCCGGCTGCCTCACCGGCCGTCTCACCGGGCGGTTCGCCGGACATCGCGCGGGCGCCGCGCCGTACCGCGCGGACGATGGTGCAGTAGCCCGTGCACCGGCACAGGTTGCCCTTCAACCCCTGCCGGACGGCCTCCTCCGACGGGTCCGGGTCGTCCCGGAGCAGGTCGATCGCGGCCATGATCATCCCTGGGGTGCAGTATCCGCACTGCAGGGCGTGCTCCTCGTGGAAGGCCCGCTGCATGGGGTGCAGCTCGCCGCCGGAGGCGAGGCCCTCGACGGTGACCACGTCGCTCCCGTCGGCCTGTACGGCGAGCACGGAGCAGCTCTTGGCGCTCCTGCCGTCGAGCATCACGGTGCAGGAACCGCAGTTGCCCGTGTCGCAGCCGACGGGGGTGCCGGTCCGGCCGAGCCGGTCCCGCAGGAAATGGACGAGGAGGAGGCGCGGCTCGACCTCCTCCTCGTAGGCGACTCCGTCGACGGTGACGGTGACTCTGGGCATACGTCCTCCAGGTTCACCCGCGGGGGCAGGGGAAGTGAGAGCCGGATCCACCACGAACGTACGCCTCTGCCGCCCCGGGTCAACCGTCTGTTCCCGGAGTCCCGGGCCGGCCGCCCGTTCCCGGAGTCCCGGGCCGGCCGCCCGTTCCCGGAGTCCCGGGCCGGCCGCCCGTTCCCGGAGTCCCGGGCCGGCCGCCCGTTCTCAGAAGACGGGCAGCCGCCCCGGCGCGCGCCCGCCGAGGATCCGGCGTTCGGAGGCGTCGATCCGGACGTCGTTGATGCTCGCCTCCCTGCGCCGCATCAGCCCGTTCTCCGCGAACTCCCACAGCTCGTTGCCGTAGCTGCGCCACCACCGGCCGCCGGCGTCGTGCCACTCGTACTGGAACCGTACGGCGATGCGGTTCCCGGTGAAGGCCCACAGCTCCTTGCGGAGCCTGTAGTCGAGCTCCCTGGCCCACTTGCGGGCCAGGAACTCCCTGATCTGCTCCCGGCCGGTGAGGTGCTCGTCCCGGTTGCGCCAGACCGAGTCCGGCGTGTAGGCCAGCGAGACCCGCTCCGGGTCGCGGGTGTTCCACGCGTCCTCGGCCGCCTGGACCTTGGCCCGGGCGGTCTCCTCGGTGAACATCCCGGTCGGTTTCTCGGACATGCTGCTTCCTTTCGCGGTGCCGCCCGTGCGGGCCCGTTCCGTCCGTCAGGTGTGCGCGGCCGATCGTCCGGCACGCTCCGGCCGCGCCTCCGGGAGGCCGTGGCGGGTCCCGCGGCCGGACGGGGCCACGGCCGGGTTGTGGCGGGTTCCCTGGTGGGACGCGGCCACGGGCGGGTTGTGGCGGGAGTACTCCCCGAACGTCCAGCGGAACGGGACCGCCCCGCCGACCTGGACGGCCTCGTCCACGTCGAACGTGACGAGCCGCTCCGCGCCGGGGACACCGCCCGGGTCCTCCCCGACGCGCGCCCGGCCGGTCAGGTGCAGCGCGTCTCCGCTCTCCCAGTCGAGGAAGAGCAGCCCGCAGCGTTCGTCCAGCTCCAGGTTGCCGAGCGTCATGTACATCAGGTTCCCCGCGTACTCCGGCCAGACCAGCCTCCGGTCGCCGAGGACCCGGACGAACCCCGGGCCGCCGCCGCGGTGGGACACGTCGGCGCCCAGCCCTTCCACCCGGGTGGCCGCGAAGAACGTGTCGGCCCGGCCGATCCACGCCTGCTGGCGGGGAGTGAGCGCCTCCGCGGCGGACGCGCCGCCGGCCTCGCCGGGCGGGCCCGCGGTCTCTCCGATGATCTCCCGCGTCTGGATGTACTTGGGGCAGTTGGCGTACACCTGGTCGGTGCGGATCGTCAGCCGGTCGCCGTCCCGGCGGGCCCGGCCGTTGACCCGCATCCGCCGCCGGGTCGCCGGCTCGATGGCGAGCATCCCGATCTCGTGCCCGCCGCCGTGGCCCGGGTCCTGCCCGGTGCCGCCCACGGTGCCGGCGGGCGTCGCCGTACGGTGTCCGTCGCCGCCGCCGAACAGGGCGGCCAGCGGGTCGTGCGGGCCGGGCAGCGCGCCGACCACCACGGTCCGCTCACCGGCGGGCCGGGCGAACCCGGCGGGCCCGGTCAGCGCGCTCGCCCAGACCCGGCCGGAGGCGTCGGCGGCGCCGATGACGATCATGCGCTGCGCACGCAGGAAGTCACCCGCCACCGCCGGGATCTCCGGCCGGGCGCGGGCCGACCCCCAGTCCGCGCGGCGAACCCCTGACCGCCGCTGCACCGCGGCCTCCCCCTCGTGCCTCATCGTCTCCTCCTCCGTCCGGGACCGGCGTGCCGGGCTAGAAGAAGCCGCAGGTGGGGGCCCCGGAGGTGGGGGCGGGCCGGTCGCCGGCGCCGTCGGGGGCGTAGATCTCCAGCCGGATCCCGTCGGGGTCCTCGAAGAACACGCCGCCGGAGGACGCGCCCTCGCCGTGCGGGACGACGCCGTCGTGGTGGAGGACGGCTCCGAGCTCGCGGACGACGGCCTCCGCCCGCCGTACCGCCTCGATGTCGGGCACCTCGAAGGACAGGTGGTGCAGGCCCGGCAGGCCGGTGGCGAAGCGGCCCTCGCTCTGCTGCCAGAGGGTCAGCACCAGCGTGCCGTCGCGGCCGAGGAAGGCGTAGCGGCGGCCGTCCTCGCGCGACTCGCCGACGACCTCGAAGCCGAAGACCTTCCGGTAGAAGTCCCGGGAGGCGTCGAGGTCGGAGACGTTGAGGCCGATGTGGCCGGTACGGAGGGTCATCGTGTTTCTCCCATCACTTTTCTAACGGTTGTATCCGTTAGATGTCCGAGGACAACTTAACGGATGCAACCGTTAGAAGACAACGGGGCGCGTCACTTCCCGGTGAGGGCCGCGACGACCTCCTCCGCGACGCGGACGGCGCTCGCCGGGTTCTGGCCGGTCACCAGCCGGCCGTCGCGGACCGCGTGCCCGGTGAAGTCCGGGGCCGCCGAGTGCAGGGCGCCGCGCTCGGTGAGCGCGTCGGCCAGCAGGAACGGCACCACCCCGGTGAGGCCGACGGCGGCCTCCTCGGCGTTGGTGAAGGCGGCGACCCGCCTGCCCGAGACCAGGTGGGAGCCGTCCGAGAGCGTGACGTCCACCAGTGCGGACGGGCCATGGCAGACCGCGGCCACCACTCCGCCGCGCTCGTAGACCGCCCGCGCCACCCGGGCGACGTCCTCGTCGCCGGGGAAGTCCCACATGGTCCCGTGGCCGCCCGCGAAGAACACCGCGTCGTATCCGGCCGGGTCGACGTCCGCGAGCCGCGGGGTCTTCCGCAGTTCCTCGCCGAAGACCTCGGTGAACTCCCGCTGCACGGGGTCGGCGGGGTCGTGGCCGTCCTGCGGGGGCTCGCCGCCCGCGATGCTGGCCAGCTCGACCTCGAAGCCGGCCTTCCGGAAGACCTCCCACGGATGGGCGGCCTCCGAGACGTAGAACCCGGTGGTCCGGCCGGTGTCACCGAGGCGGTCGTGGCTGGTCAGAACGGTGAGGATGCGCTTTGCCGTAGAAGTCATGGCAAGAGCATCACCGTTCGTCTGCCATCACGACAAATAGCCGAACGCATGTCATGTCATCATGAATGTGATGGCAGGATCGATGGGTGACCGTATCGCTCGACCTGCTCCGCACCTTCCTCGCCGTACACCGCACCGGGTCCGTCACCGCCGCCGCCCACACGCTCAGGCTGTCCCAGCCCGCGGTGAGCGCGCAGGTCAAGGCGCTGGAGGCCGCGCTGGACCGCAGGCTGTTCGACCGCCTCCCGCGCGGCGTCGCCCCCACCCCGGCGGCCGACGAGCTGGCCCGGCGGCTCGCGGCGCCCCTCGACGCACTGGCAGAGGCGGTCGCCGCAGATCTGGACCCGGAGGCGTCGGCCCGCGCGGTGCATCTGGGCGGCCCGGCCGAGCTGGTCTCCACCCGGGTCGTGCACGTGCTCGCACCCCTGGTCGCCCGCGGGCTGCGGCTCCGCGTCGAGCTGGGACTGGCCGACGACCTGCTGGACCGGCTCGCCGCCGGCACACTCGACCTGGTGGTCTCCGCGGTCCGCCCGCGCCGCCGCGGCGTGCACGCGACACCCCTGGTGGACGAGGAGTTCGTCCTGGTGGCGGCTCCCCACTGGGCCGCCCGAGCCGGCCTTCCCGGCTCGCCCCCTCCGGTACCGGGGGGCACGGCACCGGAGGGTCCGGGAACGGCCGCGATGCCGGGAGCGGGCGGGGGCACGGGCGGAGGCGAGGGCACGGCCGCGGAGCCGGGAGCGGGCGGGGGCACGGGCGGAGGCGAGGGCACGGGCGTCGCGCGGGTCCCGGAGGCGCTCCGGCTGGCCGGGGTCCCGGTGGTCGCCTACGCGGAGGACCTCCCGGTCATCCGGCGATACTGGCGGACGGTGTTCGGGACCCGGCCGGCGATGTCCGCCGCCCTGGTCATGCCGGACCTGCGCGGGGTGCGCGGCGCGGTCGTGGCGGGCGCCGGGATGTCGGTTCTGCCGCTCTACCTGTGCGAGGACGAGCTGGCCGAGGGGACGCTCGTCCGGCTGGCCGAACCCGAGCTGCCGCCGATCAACACGCTGTTCCTGGCGGTCAGGGAGGGGGCGGCGGCGCAGCGGGCGGTGGCGGCCGTCCGCGACCACCTGCTCCGCTGGGGCCGGTCGGCGAGGTAGTCCGTGCGGACCGGAGGCCGGTCCGGCGCAGCCCGCACGGTGGTCAGCCGACCCGGTGCTGCCGGTAGTGGCGGGCGGCGCGGGCGCGGTTGCCGCAGCCGACCGAGCACCACTCCTGGCGTCCGTGCTCCTTGATGAAATACAGCACGCAGCGCGGAGCCGGGCAGGTGCGGAGCCGCTCGCGCTCCGGCCCGGCCAGCAGGGAGATCACCGCCGAGGCGAGTGCGGCGCGGACGCGGGAGGACTCGTCCGCCCCGCCCGCCGGGACGTTCACCGCGAACGGGGAGCCGTCCTCGGGCCACTCCAGCCGGGGCGCCGACGGCACGGCCAGCGCCGCGGCGTTGACCAGGTCGAGCGAGGCGGCGAAGTCCGGCAGGCGATCGGCGTCGGCGGCGCTCGGCGGGCCGGGCGCCACGGCCCTGGCGAACAGGGCGCGTGCCGCCTGCCGGAGCTCGACCACCTCGCGCCGGAGATCCTCGGTGGCGGTGAAGTCCGGGCCGAGCCCCAGTTCCGCGGCGTGCGTCCGGCCCCACCCGGTCATCCCCGGGAGGTCCGAGAGCACGTCCACCAGGCCGCTCCTCGTCGCGCGGACGGTGCTGACGAACTCCAGAGCCAACATGCCCCGACTCTAACGCCCGGAGCCGTTAGGGCCGCCGTGCCGGCACGGCCACCGCCGGACCGCGCCGTCACCGCCGGGCGGCCCGGACTCCCGCGCGGTCACCGCCGGACCGCACGGGCGATGACTGCGACGAACCCCGCGCAGGCCAGGCCGCCCAGGACGACCGGGAGCATGACGCCCGGGTGCAGGCTCGGCACGCTGAGGTAGAGGATGCCGACGGTCAGGAAGAGCAGGCCGCTGAGCAGGGCCATCCAGTCGGTCCGGTGCCACCGGCCGGGGCGGTCCGCCCCGGACCCCGGCTCGGGCCGGAGCCCGGGTCGCGTCTCAGGCCGCACGGCGCACCTCCACGTCTCCGACGCCCGCCCTGACGTTCAGCACGATGGTCGCCACCTCGCCCTCCGGCGGCACCTCGGGTTCCAGCACCCTCTCGTGGTGGATGTCGGCGCCGCCCTGCACCACATGGTCGATCTTGACGTCGCCGAGCTTGGAGTATCCGTCCACCTCGGCCCGGACCGTGGGAGGGAGGATGACGGTGATCTCGCCGACCGACACCGTGGCCTCGACGACGGTCCGCGAGCCCGGCGGGAACGTCAGGTCGCCGAGATCCAGCCGGCCCTCCCCGACGCCCACCTCGTAGGTGCGGGAGAGCTGCGAGACCGATGCCGGGACCCAGTCGTAGGTGCCGAACTTCTTCGGGACGTCGCTCACCGCCGATCCCACCACCAGGGAGAGCGCGACGACGGTGCCCGCCGCGACCAGGGCGGCGCCCCGCCCGAACCAGGCGGCGACGATGAGCCCGGCGCCGATGGTGACGAGTGCGGCGGCGCCGACGGAGGTCATGTTGACCGAGCCGGTAGCGGACTGGACCGCCATGATTATGCCTCCAACGATCACGGCCAGGAACATCGTGACGACCCCGACGAAAGCCCTCGGCGGCTTCGGCCGGGGCGCCGGTCGCGGCGGCGGGCCGTACCCGGCGAGGTCGAAGGGGGCGGCGCCGTACGGCGACGGCCGCCTGCGGGGGTCCAGCGGTCGGTAGGGCCCGTGCGGGGCGAAGGGCGCGCCGGAGGAGTCGAACGAGGGCACGGCCGTGCGGCGCGGGCCCGTCGGCAGGCCCGACACCGGGACGCCGTGCGGCGGGGCGTCCGTGCGCGGGACGTCCCGCGGCGCGTCGTACGTGGCGGGGAAGGCCGGTGCCGGGGCCTCGTGCGGCCGGAGGCCCGATGCCTCGTGCGCCGGGGTGTCGTGCGGTGATGTCTCGTGCGCTGGGGCGTCGTGCGGCGGGAGGGGGAGGCGGGCGGTGACGCCGGCTCCCGCCGGGTGCGCTCCGGCCGGAGCGGTCCCGGGCGCACGGGTCTCCTCCGCGGAGGCCTGACCGGCCTCCGCACGGGTCTCCTGCGCGGGGGCCCGGCCGGTCTCCGCGCGGGTCTCCTCCGCGGAGGTCCGGCCGGTTTCGGCGCGGGCCTGCGCCGCGGCCATCCGGGCCTTCGCCGCCGCGATCGCCTCCTCGACGGCGCTGCTCCGCTCCGCCGGTTGCGACGGGACGTCCGGCGCCTGCGCGTACGGCGTCCCGTGGGGCGGCCGGGTCCCCGGATACGGCTCGGCCCGGTACGGCTGCGCGCCCTCGGGCGGCCGGGTCCCCGCGTGCGGATCACCGGCTCCCGGCGGGGAGTACGGGAGTCCGGTGGACGGGAAGGCGGGCGGCTCCTCGGTGCGGGGCGCGACCCGGCGGCTGCCGCGGAGCCGCTCGGGCACGGACCGGGTCAGGGCCAGCAGGTCGACCCCGCGCGAGTGGGCCGCGAGGAGCGCGACCGCGAACAGGGTGCCCGCCACCACGCTGGGAGTGCCGATGCCGCCGGAGCTCACGTTGACGATCAGCCCGAAGGCGAAGACCGCGGCCAGCAGGGCCAGGACGGTCTCGCCGTCGAAGTCGCGCCGGGTCCACTGCTCCAGGTGACCCGGACCGCCGTTCGGCTCCCGCATCAGCAGGAAGGCCGCGATGTAGAGCATGATCCCGGCGCCCGAGGCGAACACCAGCATGGCGAAGCCGACCCGGAACAGCACCGGGTCCACTCCGGAGTGGTGTCCCAGGCCCGAGCAGACGCCGGTCAGCATGCGGCCCTCGTCGTCGCGCCGGAGCCGCCGCCGTCCGTCCGCGCTCTCACCCACGCCGGCGGCGGTGGCGGTGGCGGACGGCGAGTCGGGCGGGGTGCTCGCCGGGCCCTGGGGGCTACCGGTGTCGTTCATGTTCTCATCGTGGCCCCTGCGCGGGCCCGGCCGCATCCGGGACACCCCTGAGTCGTCCCCGAGGGGCGCGCCCTTTCTCAGGGGCGGGTCAGGGGGACGCCCGATGCGCCGGGCACCGCGGGCATGTGACGATGCTGGCGATGTGGTTCTTCCGCTCCCTCCGGGGGGCGGCCTCTCGCCCTCCCCGGCCGAGGCCGGTGACGGCCGGACCCCGGCCGGTGGAACGGCGGGAGCTCTACTCGAGAGGAGCGACGGCGCCCTCCGCCGGCCGGACGACCGGCGGCGGGCGCCGGGAATCCGATGGCTGACCGACAGACGACGCGCGGACCCGCCGCGGACACGACATCCCCGCAGGCCCAGGATCCTCAGGGCACGGTGCCCGCGGCCGCCGAGGGGCCGGAGGGACCCGGCTTCCCCCGGCTCGTGCGGCCGGTGGAGGGGCGCCTGGTGGCCGGGGTGGCCCAGGGGGCCGCCGCCCAGCTGGGGCTCGACCCGGTCGTGCTGCGGCTGGCCTTCGTGCTGTTGACCGTGCTGGACGGGATCGGCGCCGTGGCGTACGCGGCGCTGTGGATGTTCACCTCGCGCGTGCCGTACGAGGGCAGGGAGCCCGCGCGGGACTGGAGCCAGGTCACCGCCTACGGCGCGATCGGCCTGGCGCTGCTGGCGCTGGGCTGGATCACCGGCGCCTCGACGGGCGGGATCGGCGCGTGGCCGATCGCGGCCGGCGGCATCGGCTCACTGATCCTGTGGCAGCAGGCCGACCCGGACCGGCGGCAGCGCTGGATGGACTCCACCGTCGGGCAGGCGCGCAAGAACCGGGTGCGCACGTTCGCGGGCCTGGTGCTCGTCGTCATCGGCGCGATCGGGTTCCTCGCCGCCAACAACGAGCTGGGCAAGGCCCGCCCCGGCATCGTGTTCACGCTCGTGGTCGTGGGCGGGGTCGCGCTCATCGCGGCCCCCTGGCTGGCGGGCCTGTGGAAGGAACTGCAGCGGGAGCGCCGCGAGCGCATCCGGCAGGAGGAGCGGGCGGAGTTCGCCGCGCACGTCCACGACTCCGTGCTGCACACGCTGACGCTGATCCAGCGCAACGCGCACGACTCCCGCGAGGTGGCGCGGCTGGCCCGCTCCCAGGAGCGCGAGCTGCGCAACTGGCTCTACCAGCCCCAGCAGGACGCCGACGCGTCGGTGGCCGCGGCGGTGCGGCGGGTCGCGGCCGAGGAGGAGGACTCCCACGGGGTGCCGATCGAGGTCGTCTGCGTGGGAGACTGCCCGCTGACGCCGGAATTGTCGTCGATGGTGCAGGCGGCCCGGCAGGCGATGGTCAACGCCGCGAAATACTCCGGGTCTCCGGTCGTCTCCGTCTACGCGGAGGTGGAGCCGGGGGAGGTCACGGTCTTCGTCCGGGACCGGGGCGTCGGGTTCGACATGAGCGAGGTGCCCGAGGACCGGCTGGGCATCCGCCAGTCGATCATCGGCAGGATGGAGCGCAACGGGGGCAGCGCCCGCGTGCGGACCGAACCGGGCGAGGGTACGGAAGTCATGCTGACGATGAAGATCGAGGGCTCGTGAGCCGCACGCGGCCGGGAACCCCGGAGGTCCCGGAGCCAGGGCCGGGCGGAGCGAGCGAGGAGCGGTGAGGGAGCACATGGGCGCCATCAAGGTTCTGATCGTCGACGACCACCGGTTGTTCCGGTCCGGCGTCCGCGCCGAGCTGGGCGACGCGGTGGAGGTGATCGGGGAGGCCGAGGACGTGGAGTCGGCGGTGCGGACGATCGCCGAGCTCCAGCCCGACGTGGTCCTGCTCGACGTGCACATGCCCGGCGGCGGCGGGCAGGAGGTGCTCCGCCGCGTCCTGGGCTCCGGCTCGCAGGTCCGCTTCCTCGCGCTGTCGGTGTCCGACGCCGCCGAGGACGTCATCGGCGTGATCCGCGGCGGCGCCCGGGGCTACGTCACCAAGACCATCAGCGGCCGGGAGCTCACCGACGCGATCCGCCGGGTGGCGGACGGGGACGCGGTCTTCTCCCCGCGGCTGGCCGGGTTCGTGCTGGACGCCTTCGCCTCCTCCGAGGCCCCGGCGATCGACCCCGAGCTGGACTCGCTGACCCAGCGGGAGCGGGAGGTCCTGCGGCTGATCGCCCGGGGCTACGCCTACAAGGAGATCGCCAAGGAGCTGTTCATCTCGGTCAAGACCGTGGAGACCCACGTCTCCTCCGTCCTGCGCAAGCTCCAGCTCTCCAACCGCCACGAGCTCTCCCGCTGGGCCACCGCCCGCAGACTGGTCTGACGGTTCCGCCGGGGCCCTCCCGGACGGCTCGGACCCTTCCCGACGGTCTGGAACCCTCCAGGCGGTCTGGATCCTTCCGACGGTCTGGGCCCTTCCGGACGGTCTGGGCCCGTTAGGAGCCCGGGCCGTCCGGGCCGGTCAGCCCTCCCGCATGACGGCGAGGAAGTGCGAGACCTCGGAGCGGAGCAGCTCGGCCGTGCGCGCCAGGCCCCGGGCGTCGGCCCCCCGGCCGTCCCCGGCTGCGTGGCCCTCCCCTGCTCCGCGGCGTCGCCGGACCCCGTCGCCTTGCCCGATCCCGTCGCCCTGCCCCGTCCCGCCGCTGCCGCCGTCGACGGCGGCGGCGATGGCGTGGGCGAGGGTGTCCATGTCGCGGACGGTCCGGCCGATGGTCTCGATGACGTCGATGCCCTCCCTGGCCGCGGACTGGGCCGAGGCGACCTGGTGGGCGATCTGCCCGGTCGCGTCGGCGGTCTGGGTGGCGAGCTGCTTGACCTCCGAGGCGACGACCGCGAAGCCCCGGCCGGCCTCCCCGGCGCGGGCGGCCTCGATGGTGGCGTTGAGCGAGAGCAGCCGCGTCTGCCCGGCGACCTGGGAGATCAGGGTGACGACCTGCTGGATCTCCTTGGAGGAGTCCTCCATCAGGCCGACCGCCTCCTTGGCGGACTCCGCCTCGCGCACCGAGGCCGATGCCGAGGCCGCCAGGCTGGCCGCGGAGGTGCTCAGCTCGGTGGAGGCGGCGGCGACCTGCTCGGCCACCGACATGACCGTCGACTCGAACTCGTCGGCGAGCCTCAGCCGGGTCTGCCCGGCCGAGGCGGCGCGGGCCGCGGACTCGGCCATGGTCGCGCGGGCGCGGTTGATGGCCTCGGCGCTGGTGCGGAACGATCCGGGCATGCCCTCCAGCAGGAACTGCCGGTGGAAGCGGCCCTCGCTGGCGGCCCGCAGGGATGCCGCGGCCTCCCTGACGAAGGCGTCCATGCGGTCGATCATGCGGTTGAGCTCGTGCCTGAGCTCGACCAGCTCCGGGTGCTCCTCGCTGCCGGGGACGTGGCGGACCCGGGCCTCGAAGTCGCCGGCCGCGCCCAGCCTGCACACCCGCAACATCTCGGCCACGGCCTCGCCGACGACCGCGGAGTCCGGCGGTTCGGCGGCGGTGTTCCGCTTCTCCCGGCCCGGCAGGGCGATCATCGCGCCGCCCCCTGTCCGGCCAGCGACCACACGAACTCCTCGTACGACATGTTCTGCTCCTCGAGAGTCCGCTCCAGCAGCGCCGTGCCCGCGGCGACGGCTTCGGCGGGACGTGCGTGGCGCCGCTCCTCGGCGGCCAGCGACGCGTACAGCGGCTCGACCCGCCGCAGGGCGCTCCTGGCGGGGACCCTCCGGTTGGAGTGGTAGCCCACGACCTGTCCGCGGGCATCCGTGCTCGGGGTGACGTGCGCGAACACCCAGTAGTGGGCCCCGTCGCCGGCGAGGTTCACGATGTAGGCGAAGATCTCCCGCCCCTGCTTGAGGGTCTCCCAGAGCAGGGCGAAGACGCAGCGGGGCATGTCAGGGTGGCGGATCATGTTGTGCGGACGGCCCAGCGTCTCTTCCTCGGGATAGGCGGAGACCCGGAGGAAGACGTCGTTGGCGTAGGTGATGCGCCCCTGCAGGTCGGTCTTGGTGACGATGATCTCGCCGGGGTCGAACGTGCGCTCCACCCCGGTCGGCCGGAGCCCGCTGGCTCGCATTCCGCTGTCTCCGTGTGTCTGGGAACCCGCTCCCGGCCGTCGTCGGGAGCCCGCCCCCGACAGGTGCTCCGGAGGCCTGCTCCCTGAGGATCGGCCGGTCGCCCGGGGAGCTGAGCACCGTCGGGGTGAGGCACGTCACACTCCCGGCCGTCGTCGGGAGCCGCGGGATACGCCGTGGCGGTGACCTGCGAATCCACCGGAAGGCTGATGCCGTACTCCCGGCGGCGACCTAGTCTGAGGGCCGGTGACCACCAGGGGGTGAGCGATGCGCAGGACGGTCCGCGAGATCGGCTGGGCCGTACGGGGTGCCTGCCGGGGGAGCGATCCCGAGCTGTTCTTCCCGGTGGCGTCCTCGCCCGAGCAGGAGGAACGGGCCAAGGCGGTCTGCGCCGGATGCCCGGTGCTGGCCGACTGCCGGGCCTACGCCGTACGGGCGGGGGAACCGGAGGGGATCTGGGGCGGGCTCACCGTGCGCGAGCGGCGCGGGCTGCGGTTTCCGCCGGGATGGCGGCGCGCCGCGGGCTGACCGGTCGGCGCGTAGGGTCGGACCCGGAACGAGGGGGACGGATCCGGAACGAGGGGGGGCGGGATGCGCGCGGTGGACAGGAGACCTGTGGCGGTGCCGGCAGCCGGGGGGATCGGGGGACCCACGGCGGCGGTCGCCACCGGAGGAAGCCGGGAGGGGACGGCGGCGCTGGCCGGGGCGGTGGCCGTGCTGGCGGCGGCCAACGTGCTCAACAACCGCGTGGCGCCGCGCCTGGCGCCGCTGACCTCCGCCGCGGCCACCGGTGCGCTGCTGGCCCTGGCCCGCCGGTCCGGCCTCTCCTGGACCGAGCTCGGCTTCGCCGAGGGCCGCCGCGGCCTGCGGATCGGCGGCGCGCTCGCCGCCGCCGTCGCCGTCGCCTACGGCGCGGGCATCGCGATCCCCGCCACCCGCCGGTTCTTCCGCGACGAGCGGGCCCTCTCCCTGTCCCGCGCCCGCGCGCTGGAGGAGGCCCTGCTCCAGGTCCCGGTCGGCACGGTACTGCTGGAGGAGGTCGGCTTCCGCGGCGTGCTGTACGGCCTGCTCGCCCGCTCCCACGGGACGCCCGCGGCCGTCGCCGTCTCCTCGGCCCTGTTCGGGCTCTGGCACGTGCTCCCGGCGATCGACATGGCCGCGGCCAACCCCGCGCTGAGCGCCCTGGCCGCGGGCGAGGCGCCCGGCGGGGCCGCACCGGGGGCCCCCGCCTCCGCGTCTGCCTCCGCGTCTGCCTCCGCGTCCGCCTCCGCCTCCGTCGAAGTCGCTCGCCCGCCGGAGACCCCCGGCTCCCCGGTGGTTCCGGCGGTTCCGTCCGCTCCGGCGCCTCCGGGGCCGTCGGCAGCGCCGTCCGCGGCGGACACGGCCCGGGTGGTGGCCGGTTCGGTGGTCTCCACCGGGATCGCGGGAGCGCTCTTCTGCGGGCTGCGCCGGCGGGGCGGTCTGGCGGCCCCCGCACTGCTCCACGTCGCCACCAACTCGCTGGGCTATCTGTTCGCCCGGATCGCCCCCGGGGAGCCGCCTCCGCGGTGAGTCGTCATCCGGCCGGTGAGCCGCACGTCATCGTCCGCGGGCGAGCCCAGAGCCGCCTCCCCGGTGAGACGTCACCGCGCGGCGGGGGAGAAGCGCCCCCGGGCCACCAGTTCGACGGTGACCAGCACGGCCACCGCCTCGGCGGCCACCAGCGCGACCAGGACGACGAGCTGGACCACGCCGGCGTGCAGCGGATCGGCCCCGCCGAGCAGCATGCCGACGAACGCCCCCGGCAGGGTGACCAGGCCCACGGTCCTGGTCTGGTCCAGCGCGGGCACCAGCGCCTGGGCCGCCGCCGGACGGCAGATCTCCAGGGCCGCGTCCCGGCCGGAGAAGCCGAGCGAGAGCGCCGCCTCGACCTCGCCGCGCCGCTGGGTCAGCTCGTCGACCGCGCGCCTGCCCGCCAGCGCCGTGGCCGTCAGGCAGCCGCCCAGCAGGATGCCCGCGACCGGGATCAGCGCGATGCCCTCGGGCGGGACGGTCCCGGTGCCGGCCAGCAACAGGAAGACCGGCAGGGTTCCCGTCCCGACGGGCACGGCCGCCCACCAGGCGGTCGCCCCGGAGGTGATCCGGCGTCCCGCCGTCAGACTCGCCACGCCGTACATGACCAGGACGAAGGCGGCCGCCGTCGCCGGTCGCTCGACGGCCCACACGATGACCAGTGAGACCGCGCCGAGCTGCGCGGCGGCGCGCAGGCACGCGGTGAGCACGGCCCGGCCGTGCCCGAGGCGGCCGAGCAGGGCGACGGCGGCGCCCGCGAGGGCGAGGGCGACGACGACGGCGGCGGTGGCCGGGGACAGGGCGATGGCGCTCACGGGAAGAGCATGTCCTACCGGCGGGCCGGGGCGGTGGGTCGGTCGGGTCGGTCGGGCCGGGGCGGTGGGCGGGACAGGGGACGGGATGGGACCGCGGGACAGGGGACGGGACGGGAAGGGACCGCGGGTGGGGCGCCGTCAGGTGGTGACGACCCGCTTGAAGGGTTCGGCGTAGCGGTCGGCGCCGAACCCGGCGTGCTGCGCCATGAGGGCGAAGCGCTCCCTGAGGGCGTCCTCCAGGCCCTGGACGTGGCCGGTCTGGCTCTTGTGCGCGCGCAGCGCCGCGAGCTTGCGCTCGAAGGTCTCGGTGACGTCCACGTAGTGGTCCGGCGTCTCGTGCCCGTTCAGCCAGACCTCGCGCACCGTCCAGGCCGCGAGGCCCTCGTCCTGCAGCAGTCCGGGGAAGGCGTAGGGGTTGCGGGCGTCGGGGTAGACGGCGTCCAGGGCGGCACCGCCGACGGCCCGGTGATCGGGGTGGCTGGGGGCGATGAAGGAGTAGTTGCGCTCGGGAGTGTGGGTGATCACCAGGTCGGGGCGGACCTGGCGGACGACCCGGGCGATGTCGCGCCGCAGGTCCAGGCTCTGCTCCACGGTCCCGTCGCGGTAACCGAGGAACCGCACGTCCCGCACGCCCACGATCTCCGCGGCGGCGCGCTGCTCGGCCCGGCGGAGTTCGGCCATGCCGCCGTTGTCCAGCTCGCGGTCGGAACCGCCCGCGTCGCCGTCGGTCACCACGCAGTAGACCACCTCGACACCCCGGTCGGTGAACCGCGCGATGGTCGCCGCGGCGGCGAAGTCGACGTCGTCCGGGTGCGCGGTCACCGCGAGCACCCGGCTGATCTCGTTCTCGGGGAGCATGTGGGCCCTTCCTGCCTTCGGTTCCTCCGGCCGGCACCGTGATCGGCGTCCCGCCCGACCGTGACAACCGCCCGCGCACCCCCCGGCATTCCTCATCCGGCCGTGACGGCCGCCCGTGCGCCCCCCGGTGTTCCTCGTCCGGCCGTGACGGCCGCCCGTCCCCCGGTGTTCCTCGTCCGGGTGTGGACCCGGTTGTCGGTGAGCCGCCTTAACCTAGGGAGGTGCCGATCCCAGCCGATTCCCTGACCCACCCGCTGCTCGACGGGCTCAACCCCCAGCAGCGCGAGGCCGTCGTGCACCACGGCAGCCCGCTGCTCATCGTGGCGGGCGCCGGTTCGGGCAAGACGCGGGTGCTGACCCACCGCGTCGCCTACCTGCTGGCCGAGCGGGGCGTGCATCCGCAGGAGATCCTGGCGATCACCTTCACGAACAAGGCCGCCAAGGAGATGAAGGAGCGGGTCGACCGGCTGGTCGGGCCCCGCTCCGCGGCGATGTGGGTGATGACCTTCCACAGCGCGTGCGTGCGGATCCTGCGGCGCGAGGCCAAGCGGCTGGGTTTCCCCTCCGGCTTCTCCATCTACGACCAGGCCGACGCCCAGCGGCTCATGGCCATGGTCTGCCGGGAGATGGACCTCGATCCCAAGCGCTACCCGCCGCGCTCCTTCTCCGCCCAGGTCAGCAACTTCAAGAACGAGCTCGTCGACTACGAGACGGCGGCGGCCCAGGCGGCCACGCACATGGAGCGCACGCTCGCCGAGGCCTACAAGCTCTACCAGCAGCGGCTGACCGAGGCCGGCGCGATGGACTTCGACGACCTGATCATGCTGACGGTCACGCTGCTGCAGATCTTCCCCGAGGTGGCCGAGCACTACCGCCGCCGCTGGCGGCACGTCATGGTCGACGAGTACCAGGACACCAACCACGCCCAGTACACCCTGATCCGGGAGCTCGTCGGCCGCCCCGAGCTGCGCACCGCCGACGGCGACCTGGTCCGGGAGGGCACGTCAGGCATCGCCCCGGCCGAGCTGTGCGTGGTGGGCGACGCCGACCAGTCGATCTACGCCTTCCGGGGCGCGACGATCCGCAACATCCTGGAGTTCGAGCGCGACTACCCGGACGCGAAGACGATCCTGCTGGAGCAGAACTACCGCTCCACCCAGACGATCCTGTCCGCGGCCAACGCGGTGATCTCGCGCAACGAGAGCCGCAAGCCCAAGAACCTCTGGTCCGACCAGGGGGCCGGACCGAAGATCGTCGGCTACGTGGCCGACGACGAGCACGACGAGGCCATGTTCGTCGCGCAGGAGGTCGACCGGCTCACCGACACCGAGGACGTGGTCCCCGGCCAGGTGGCCGTGTTCTACCGGACCAACGCCGCCTCCCGCGTCTTCGAGGAGACGTTCATCCGGACCGGCCTGCCGTACAAGGTGGTGGGCGGGGTGCGCTTCTACGAGCGCAAGGAGGTCCGCGACCTGCTGGCCTACCTGCGGGTGCTGGCCAACCCCGGTGACGTCGTCTCGCTGCGCCGCATCCTCAACGTGCCCAAGCGCGGCATCGGGGATCGGGCCGAGGCGATGGTGGAGGCGTTCGCGGCGCGCGAGCGCATCCCGTTCGCCGACGCGCTGCGCCGGGCGGACGAGGCGCCGGGCATGGCCACCCGCTCGCTCAAGGCGATCAGGGACTTCGTCGCGCTCCTGGACGACCTGTCGGTCAAGGCCGAGGGCATGCCGCCGTCGGCGCTGGCCCAGGAGGTGCTGGTGACCACCGGCTACCGGGCGGAGCTGGAGAATTCCGACGACCCGCAGGACGAGAGCCGCCTGGAGAACCTGGACGAGCTGGTCTCGGTGGCCTCGGAGTTCGAGGAGGCCAGCCCCGAGGGCACGCTCGTGGAGTTCCTGGAGCAGGTCTCGCTGGTGGCCGACGCCGACCAGATCCCGGCGGAGGACGGCGGGCAGGGCGTGGTCACGCTGATGACCCTGCACACGGCCAAGGGCCTGGAGTTCCCGGTGGTCTTCCTCACCGGCATGGAGGACGGCGTCTTCCCGCACATGCGCTCCCTCGGCGAGCCGAAGGAGCTGGAGGAGGAGCGCCGCCTGGCCTACGTCGGCATCACCCGCGCCGAGCAGCGCCTGTACGTCTCGCGGGCGGCGGTCCGCAGCTCGTGGGGCTCCCCGTCGTTCAACCCGGCCTCCCGCTTCGTCTCCGAGATCCCGTCCGAGCTGGTCGACTGGCGCAGCGACCCGAAGAAGAACGCCTGGACCGCCGCGACCCGCCGCGAGCCCTCCCGTACGGCCCCCGCCCGCAAGCCCGGCGGCCGGAAGATCCCCGACCTCTCTCCGGGGGACCGCGTCACCCACGACCAGTACGGCCTGGGCACGGTCGTCTCGGTCGACGGCGACAAGGCGAAGGTCGACTTCGGCAGCGGCGGGGCCAAGACCCTGATGCTGGCCTACGCGCCGCTGGAGAAGCTCTAGCGGTCCGCGACCGGAGCGGCGTTCCCGCGGTGCCCGCCCGGGTCATGGGACGCCGGGCGGACGGCGTTCTACGGCGATGCTCCGCGGCGCCGCCCGTCACCGTCCGGTCGGCCGGACGGCCGGTGACGGACGGACCGTGATCACTTGGCGAGCAGCGGGACCGGCACGTCGGCCGCGTCCAGGTCGAGGTCCTCGAAGGCGACGACCTCGCCGGCCGGCGGGGCCTTCACCGAGACCTTGGCGCCCCAGCCGCTGTAGTCGGTCTCCATCGTGACGGAGGAGCTCGACCCGCCGACGGCGTAGGTGCTCGTCAGCCGGGTGGGGAGCCCGTCGGGGCCGACGGACAGCCTCCAGCTCAGCACCTGCTTCGCCTGGGCGCCGGTCGGCTTGAGCGGCATCGAGGCCCGGAACCACGGCGAGACCTTGTGCAGCTCACCCAGGCTGATCTTCCCGGTGTAGCCTCCCGGCTGCTTGACGGCGTGCGCGAGCAGGGCCTTGAGGGTGCCGGGCTCGGCGGCGTTCACGAGCTGGGGCTGCAGCCCGCCGAGGCTGTCGAGGACGCCGTTGATGGAGCCGGGATAGCGGACCCACTTCTTGCCCTCGGGCAGGAACTCGCCGAACATGCCGCCGGAGATGTAGGAGACGTTCTTCATGCGGACGGTGCGCTCGGGCTTGGCGATGCCGTTGAGCGCCTTGGCGAACGCCTTGGAGTTCTCGTCGTAGGAGTTCTGGCCGGCGACCACGAGCTCGTCGAGGTCGCCGGACTTGATCCGGGGCCGGCTGGTGTGGTCGGAGGCGACGACTCCGGAACCGCCGAACTGCAGCACGCCCTTGCGGGTGATGACGACCGTGCGCTTCTTGCCCTCGGCCAGCTTCAGGCTGTCGGAGAAGCTCACCCCGCGGCCGGCGCCGAGCTTGCCCTGCAGCGCGGCGAGGGGATCGGCGGGCGCCTGCGCGTGGGCGGCCGAGGCGAGCGTGGGGACGGCCAGACCTGCTGCTGCGGCACAGGCCAGACCGGCGATGAAACGCTTCAAGTGGATTCTCCCGTGTATTCCCTCCACCCCGTTCGGGAGGGACCCGGACATCCTTCCGAATCCAGATCACAATGAAGTCTCGTTAAATGCGGTATATGTCGAATTAGCGATGGATATTCCGTGCAGAACGCCGCGGTCCGGTCGAGCGGCGGTTCGGGGACGGAGAGTCGGTCGGGTGACCGGCGGTTCCGGGGGTGGAGAGAAACGGTCAGCCGACCGGCAGCGTCGGAGGAGGGGAGAGATCGCCGCCGACCCGGCCCGCGTCGGCGGTGTCCTCCGGAGGCGGGGGCGCCAGTGTCACGTCCGAGCCCCAGCCGGTGTAGCGGGTGTCCGCGACCGTGATGGTGGGCCGCTTCGGCGTCCCGGGGACGGGCTGCTTCCAGGTGGTCGTCAGGCGGCGGGCCAGGTTCGACCGGTCCAGCCAGAGCCGGAAGCCGACCGTGATCTTCGCGCTCCGGCCCTTCGGCGGCCCGGCGAGCCGGTCGCGGAAGGAGGGGGAGACGCGGTAGAGCGTGCGCAGCGTCACGGTGCCCTGGTGGTACGTGCCGGAGGGCGACTTCCGCTTCACCGAGCTGTGGGAGAGCAGGACGCCCAGGGTGGCCGGTTCGAAGACGTTCACGATCTGCGGCAGCGCCGCGGTCTGCTTGATGTTCGCCGGGCCGATCAGCCCGAGCCAGCTCTTGCCCTCGGGCAGCCAGGTCTCGTAACCGGGCCCGGACAGGTACGCCTCGTTCGGGAAGCAGATCACCCGGGTCGAGCCGAGCCGCCGCCCGATCAGGCCCTCGAACTCCCGGATCGCCCCGCGTCCCGCCTCCGTGCGCCCCGTCGTGTCCGTGGCGTACACCCCGGAGGCGTCGAACTCCACCCGGCCTCTGCGCCAGATGGTGACGACCGCCCTGCCGTCCCGGTAGACCCGTCCGACGTCGGATATCCGCAGCCCCGTGTGCTCGACGAAGTGCCGTCTCAGCGCCGTCACGGGTGGCGGCGCCCCTTGCGTCGTCCATGCCGTCTGTGCTGTCTGTGCCGTCAAGGCTCCTCCGGCCCTGGAGGCGGGGACCACCCCGGCCGAGGCATCGGCCCGTACGGTCCCGGCCTGCGCCGTACCCGGCTGTGGCAGCGCGGTGGCCAGTGCCACCGTGACGAGCGGAACGGCCCACCGTCTCATCGCATCCCTCTCACCGGAAGCCGGGATCCGCCAAGCTAGGCCACCCGCGCCCGCGCGGCTATGCCGCGGGCTGACAACTCCGCCTTCCGGCTTTGCGCGGGGATGAGCCGTTCCGGTCGGGAACGCCCCGGGAACCGGACCGCCGATGGGGAAACGGCGCGTTCTCCGGGGGAGGGCGGAGGTGATGCATGCCCACGGGATATCGATGTTCCGCGCGATATTCGCGCGGTGGAGGACCGTTCACTGATTGCATGAGGGCGCGAGACGCGGCGACGGATGGACCGGTCATGGAAAGGCCGCCTCGCGGGGTGGGGTGCCCATTACGGGAAACGGCCGGGAGCGGTTTCCGCCGCTCCCGGCCGTTTCCCGGCCGCGCCCGCGTACGGCATGCCGTACGCGGGCCGCACCCCGCCCGGGCCTCCGGCCCGGACCCTGTCAGCCGCCGTTGCGGTGCGAACCCAGGGTGTTGACGAGTTCCTTGGGCTCGGGCGCGTCGGAGGGCAGGTCCTTCTCGTCGATGACCTGGTCGGCGGGCGGGGCGGTGACGGTGACCTTCGAGCCCCAGCCGCTGAAGCGGGTGTCGGACGTCCTGGTCAGCGACGACTTGCCGATGGCGAGGGTCTCGGAGACCGCCGCGCGCCGGGGCAGGCCCTTGCCGTCGAGCCAGAGCCGCCAGGAGATCTCGGCCTCGGCGGACTCACCGGTCGGCTTGGTGCGGAGGGTGGCGCGGAAGCCCGCGGAGAGCTTGTACAGCTCCGCGTAGGTCAGGGTGCCCTGGTGCCGGAGGCCGTCGCGGGAGTGCTTGCCGGAGGGGTCCTTCACCAGGGCGGCCAGCACGACCGGCTCCAGCACGTCGGGGTGCTGGAGGAAGAGGGGGCCGCCCTTGCCGCTCACCCACTTCTTGCCCTCGGGGAGCAGGCCGTTGTAGGCGTCACCCGAGGCGTAGAGGCGGTTCTTGACGTTGATCGCGCGGTAGGAGTCGTTGCCGGACCCCTTCCCGGAGGTCATCCGCATGGCGAGGTCGTAGGCGGCCGGGCCGGTGGGGCCGAACCCCAGCCTGCCCTTGAGCTCGGCCTTCAGCAGGGTCGTCTTGCCGGAGAACATGTGCGCGGTCTGGGCGATCCGGACGCCGCGGCCGGTCTGGAACTGCCGCTTGAGCGCGTCCGCCGGTGCGGGAGCGGCGGTGGCGACGGCGGTGGCGGTGGGGGCGGCGTGCGCGGCGGCGGAGGTGGCGGTGGCCAGTGCCGGCGCGGCCAGCACCGCGGCGGTCAGGGCGATCGATCGCCTCATGGAATTAGCCGTCCTTATGTAGATATGAGGGGAAAACATTCTGTCAGGTAACGATCACCTGTGAGTCCGGGTTCCGCACCCCGGGGACGCGGGGCCTGGTCTCGCGGGTTCCGCGCCCCGCAAGGTTCCGGGCGCGGGGAGTCCGGCCCCGCCGGGCCGGTTACGCTGCGGACAGCCGCCGCCCACGAGTGGGCGGGACGCAGACGAGGAGGTCTGTCATGGATGCCGAGCCGAGGATCCGCGTCGTCATCGCCAAGCCGGGGCTGGACGGCCACGACCGGGGCGTGAAGATCGTGGCCAGGGCGTTGCGGGACGCCGGGATGGAGGTCGTCTACACCGGCCTGCACCAGACGCCCGAGCAGATCGTGCGCACCGCCGTGCAGGAGGACGCCGCGGCGGTCGGCCTGTCGATCCTGTCGGGGGCTCACATGACCCTCTTCGCCAAGGTGATCGAGCTGCTCAGGGAGAACGACGCGGGTGACATCGTGGTGTTCGGCGGCGGGATCATCCCGGAGGACGACATGCCCGAGCTGGAGAGGATGGGCGTCGCCCGGATCTTCACGCCGGGGGCGACCACGGAGGAGATCGTCGAGTGGGTGCGGAGCGCCGTTCCCGCCCGGGTCTGACCCGCCTCCCCGCCGTACGGGCCGCCGGTCGCCGGTGAGCCGCCGGTCGTGTGCGGACCGGCGATCGCGTGCGGACCGGCGGTAGCCCGCGGACCCCGGCCGTTTGCGGACTCCGACCGTGCCCGGATCGCCGCGCCGGTCGCGGGTGGGCCGGCGGCCGTGTGCGGGCCGTCGCGCCCACGATGTGAGCCGCAGCACGGCCCCGGTGACCTCGCCGGGGCGCTGGGGAGGCTAGGCTTCATTGGCGCAAAAATCGCGAGGCTCCCCTCACTGTCGTGGAGCCGGACCGCCGACATCTGTACACCAGCCGGACAAGCAAGGACGGACCCTCGTGGACCTGTTCGAACATCAGGCGAAGGAGCTCTTCGCGGAGTACGGCATTCCCGTGCCGCGCGGCATCGTCGCGCACACCGTGGAGGAGGCACGCGCGGCAGCGGAGGAGCTGACCGGCCGTGTCGTCGTCAAGGCCCAGGTCAAGACCGGTGGCCGAGGCAAGGCGGGCGGCGTGAAGGTCGCCGACGACGCCGCCGACGCCGAGCGGAAGGCCACCGACATCCTCGGGATGGACATCAAGGGCCACACGGTCCACAAGGTCCTGATCGAGGAGGCCAGCGCGATCGCGGAGGAGTACTACTTCTCCTTCCTGCTCGACCGTGCGAACCGCACCTTCCTCGCCATCTGCTCCGCCGCCGGCGGAATGGACATCGAAGAGGTCGCGCACAACACCCCCGAGAAGGTCGCGAAGATCCCGGTCTCCCCGCTCACCGGCGTCGACCGGGCCAGGGCCCGTGAGATCGCCGTGGCCGGCGGGCTGCCGGAGAAGGCGCTCGACGGCGCCGCCGAGCTCATCGAGAAGCTCTGGGCCGCCTTCGTCGACGAGGACGCCTCCCTGGTCGAGGTGAACCCGATGATCCTGTCCGCCGACGGCCAGGTGAAGGCCCTCGACGGCAAGGTCACCCTCGACGACAACGCCGCCTTCCGCCAGCCCGAGCACGAGGCCTACGCCGACAAGGCCGCCGAGGACCCGCTGGAGGCCGCCGCCAAGGCCAAGGACCTCAACTACGTCAAGCTCGACGGCAGCGTCGGCATCATCGGCAACGGCGCGGGCCTGGTCATGAGCACCCTCGACGTCGTCGCCTACGCGGGCGAGGCGTTCCCCGGGCAGCCCAAGCCCGCCAACTTCCTGGACATCGGCGGCGGCGCCTCGGCCGAGGTGATGGCGGCCGGCCTGGAGATCATCATCTCCGACCCGTCGGTGAAGTCGATCTTCGTGAACGTGTTCGGCGGCATCACCGCCTGCGACGCGGTCGCCAACGGCATCGTGTCCGCCTTCCAGCTGCTGGAGAGCCGCGGCGAGGCCGTCACCCGCCCCCTGGTCGTCCGCCTGGACGGCAACAACGCCCTGCTGGGGCGGCAGATCCTGGCCGACGCCAAGCTTGCCGGCGTCGAGCTGGTCGACACGATGGACGAGGCGGCCAAGCGCGCCGCCGAGCTCGCTGCGGTAGGTGCGTAATGGCTATCTGGCTGACCGAGAACAGCAAGATCATCGTTCAGGGCATGACCGGCGGGGAGGGCACCAAGCACACCCGCCGCATGCTCGCCGCCGGCGCCCGGGTGGTGGGCGGCGTCAACGCCCGCAAGGCCGGCACCGTGCACGAGGGCCTGCCGGTGTTCGGCACCGTGGCCGAGGCCATGGCCGAGACCGGTGCGGACGTGTCGGTGGTGTTCGTGCCGCCGGCCTTCACCAAGGACGCCGTCAAGGAGGCCGTCGACGCCGGCATCCCGCTCTGCGTGGTGATCACCGAGGGCGTGCCGGTGCACGACACCACCGAGTTCTGGGCGTACGCGGTGGCCAAGGGCGGCAAGACGCGGATCATCGGCCCGAACTGCCCGGGCATCGCCTCGCCGGGCGCCTCGAACGCGGGGATCATCCCGGCGGACATCACCACCGCCGGCCGGATCGGGCTCGTGTCGAAGTCGGGCACGCTGACCTACCAGCTCATGTACGAGCTGCGCGACTTCGGGTTCTCCACCGCGGTGGGCATCGGCGGCGACCCGGTGATCGGCACGACGCACATCGACGCGCTGGAGGCCTTCCAGGCCGACCCGGGCACGGACGCGATCGTGATGATCGGCGAGATCGGCGGAGACGCCGAGGAGCGGGCCGCGGCCTACATCGAGCAGCACGTGACCAAGCCGGTCGTGGCCTACGTGGCGGGGTTCACCGCGCCTGAGGGCAAGACCATGGGCCACGCGGGCGCGATCGTGTCGGGCTCGGCCGGGACCGCGCAGGCCAAGAAGGAGGCGCTGGAGAAGGTCGGCGTGCGGGTCGGCAAGACCCCCAGCGAGACCGCCCGCCTCATGCGCGAGGTCATGCGGTCCCGCTGACCGCTCGTGCCGGACCGCGCCGTACGGCGCGGTCCGACCGCCGCCCGGCCGCCATCCGGCGGTCTCGGCGGTTCTCCAGCGGTTCGGCAGAAGTGATTCGACAGAGGCGTCCGGCGCGTTCCGCCGGACGCCTCTCTCACGTCCCGGTCCTCCCTCACGTCCCACGCGTCCCGGTCCTCCCTCGCGCCCGCAGGGGTGCGCCTCCCGGGAAGCGCCTGCGGGCTCCGCCTTCCCGGAGACCGGTCCGACTCGCGGCATTCCTCCCGTACGGCGTGCGACACGCGGACCGATGAGCGCCCGCCTACCGGAAGATCGGTGAGACCATCGGGTACTGTGACGGCCCTTCTCGACCATTTCCGGACGGCTCCCCGAACCGTCCTCAGTCGCATCCCCCTGCCCGGCGCCACGGGTGACGACGACGTCCGCAGGCCGCTCCCCGTCTCAGGAATGCTCGCCGCCGCCTGGACGCTCGGCGTCGGCCTCGCGGTGCTCACCACGCTCACCCTGGTCGGCTGGATCGCCGCTCCCCGGGGCACGCTCGACGGCGGCCTGCCCGAGGTCTTCCGCACCGCGGCGCAGCTCTGGCTGGCCGCGCACCACGCGGGGTTCGCGATCCCCGGCGGGTCGGTCGGGCTGATCCCCCTCGGGCTGGTGGCCCTGCCCGCCTTCCTGCTCTACCGCGCCGGGATCTGGATGGCCCGCGACGCGGACCTGCGGCTGCGGCTGCCCGCCCGGCTGCCCAGGAACAGCCCCAAGGAGCAGGCCAACGCCCGGCGGCGGGCCCAGCTGGTCCTGATCGCGCAGGCGGGCGTCTCGCTGGCGGCGCCGTACGCGCTGCTGGCGGGGGTGGTCGCGCTCGTCGCCCGCAACCCGGTCACCCAGCCGTTCCTGGGGGAGGCGCTGATCAGCCACCTGATCCTGGCCTTCGTCGCGGGTTCGCTGGCGACCGTCAGAGCGATCGGGCCGTGGCGGGTCATGCCGCGCCTGCTGCCCGAGCGGCTGCGCTCGGTCGCGGGCGGCACCGCCGCCGCCCTGGGGATCATGCTGCTGGCGGGCGCCCTGCTGGTGCTCGGCGCCGTCGTGGCGGGATTCGACGAGGTCCGGCACCTGACGGACGTGCTGGCCCCCGGGGTCGTCGGCGGCCTGCTGCTCGTGCTGGTCCAGGGGCTCTACCTGCTCAACGCGTTCGTCTGGGGGATGGCCTACATCGCCGGGCCCGGCTTCGCGGTCGGGACCGGCACGCTGATCGCCCCGACCGGGGTGCAGCTGGGCACCGTGCCCAGCCTGCCGATCCTGGGTGCGCTGCCCGAGGCGGGTCCGACCCCGGCCTGGCTCATGTCGGTGATCGCGGTCCCGTTCGTCGCCGGGGCGGTGGCGGGTGTCGTGCTGGTCAGGATCGCGCCCTCTCCCACCTACGAGGGCGCGCCGCTGTGGGGTTTCGCATGCGGCATCGCCACCGGCTGCGCGGCCGGTGCGCTGGCGGCGCTGTCCGGCGGTGCGCTCGGCGGCGGCAGGCTGGTCGAGATGGGTCCCGCGGCCTGGGAGGTCATGCTCTCGGTGACGCTGGAGACGGGGGTCGCCGCGGGCATCTCGGCGGGACTGGCCAACTGGTGGCTGATCTTCCGGGGCCACAACACCGCCGTCACCAGGGCTGCGGCGAAGGCCGCCTCGGCGGCGGCGCCCGTCCGCAAGGCGGGCGCGAAGCTGGCCATGGCCGCGGGGTCGGTGACCGGCCGGGCCAGGGCCGCCGACGCGGACGAGCACCGCGCGCTCCCGGGGCACTGGCTGGACGCCACCGAGTGCGACACCCAGCCGATCCCGGTCATCCGGGACGACTGGGAGGACGAGCACGCCTCCGCCGCCGCGGAGAAGCCGCAGCGGAACCGGCGTCCGGAGCCGCCCCGGCCGCCCCGGCGCGACATCGTGGACGAGAGCGACGACAAGGGCGGGCACGTGATCTACGTGGACCCCTACGCCTGGGACCGCGACTGAGCCTGCGACCGGGTCAACCGCGACTGAGCCTGCGACCGGGTCAACCGCGACTGAGCCTGCGACCGGGTCAACCGCGACTGAGCCTGCGACCGGGTCAGGGGCCGAACGGGAAGCGCAGCTGGCCGGGCTCGACGAAGGGGAGCTTCTTCCTCATCGAGTCCTCCAGTCGGTTGAGGCACTCGTCCTGGGCGGTGACGGTGCTCGCACCGCGGCGGCACTCCTCGTAGGCGGACAGTTCGTCGCGCAGGTAGAACTGGAACGCCGACGCCATGATCGAGAACAGGAGCGCCGCCGACGCGATGGCGATGCCGGCGACGGCCGTGCCGATCGGCTTGGAGACCGACCTGAGCGCGGGGATCGCCCGGATCGAGACGACGAGCGCGAAGATCGACATGACCAGCCCCGCCATCGGGAGCATGAGGGTCATCACCGCCGACGCGAACGCGAGCCACAGGGCCCGCCGCCCCGCGCTCTCCGCCGGCCGTAGCTGGACGGGTGTCGCCATGCCAACCTCCTTGCGTCGCCCGAGCGGACGGACCTATACCCTTGCAGCGGCGTGAGTCCCCGTCCGAATGGAGTGCGTCGGTGTCATCCCAGGCCGCTCGGCTTGTGGTTCTCGTGTCCGGATCTGGAACAAACCTACAGGCCCTGCTGGACGCCGTGGCAGACGAGGGTTACGGCGCCCGGATCGTGGCGGTGGGCGCCGACCGCGACGGGATCGAAGGACTGGCCCGCGCGGAGCGCGCCGGGGTGCCGGTCTTCGTCGAGCGCGTCGCGGACCATCCCGACCGCGCGGCGTGGGACCGGGCGCTCGCGGCCGGGATCGCGGAGCACGAACCCGATCTGGTGGTCTGCGCCGGGTTCATGAAGATCCTCGGCGCGCCGACGCTGACCGCCTTCCCCGTGCTCAACACCCACCCCGCGCTGCTGCCGGCCTTCCCCGGCGCGCACGGGGTCCGCGACGCCCTCGCGTACGGCGTGCGGGTCACCGGCTGCACCGTGATGCTCGCCGACGCCGGGGTCGACACCGGCCCGATCATCGCCCAGGAGGCCGTCCGCGTCTACGACGGCGACGACGAGCACACCCTGCACGAGCGCATCAAGACCGTCGAGCGGGGGCTGCTCGTCGACACCGTCGGCCGGATGGCCCGCGAGGGCTGGACGGTCACCGGCCGGACCGTCCGCCTCGGCCGGCCCGCCGCCGTCGGCTGACTCGGCCGACACGCGCCCCGATACGTGCCCGGCAGCCGCCCGGCACCCGCTCGACCCCCGCCGACCAGGCGGCCGGGCGACCCGGCGGATGAGCCGGGCGCCCCCGGAAGAACCGGAACCGACACAGGAGGACCGAGAAGTGACCCGCATCGCCATCCGGCGCGCGTTGATCGCGGTGTACGACAAGAGCGGGCTGGAGGAGCTGGCACGCGGGCTCGACGCCGCAGGGGTGGAGATCGTCTCCACCGGCGGCACCGCCGCGAAGATCGCCTCCTTCGGCGTCCCGGTCACCCCGGTGGAGGCGCTGACCGGGTTCCCCGAGTGCCTCGACGGCCGGGTCAAGACCCTGCACCCGCGCGTGCACGCGGGACTGCTCGCCGACGGCGGCAACCCCGCCCACGTCGCGCAGCTGGAGGAGCTGGAGATCGACCCGTTCCAGCTGGTCGTCGTCAACCTCTACCCGTTCCAGCAGACCGTCGCCTCCGGCGCCTCCGACGCCGAGTGCGTGGAGCAGATCGACATCGGCGGCCCGGCGATGATCCGCGCCGCCGCCAAGAACCACGGCACCGCCGCGGTCGTGGTGGACCCGGCCGCCTACGGCGACGTGCTCGCCGCGGTCGCCGCCGGGGGCTTCACCCTCACCGAGCGCCGCCGCCTGGCGGCCGCCGCCTACGCGCACACCGCCTCCTACGACACCGCCGTGGCCTCCTGGTTCGCCGACGTCTACACGGCGGAGGAGGGCACCTGGCCCGCCTTCATGGGGGCCTCCTGGGAGCTGTCGGCCGCCCTGCGCTACGGGGAGAACCCGCACCAGCGCGCCGCGCTCTACACCGCGGGCACCGGCGGGCTGGCCGGCGCCGAGCAGCTGCACGGCAAGGAGATGTCCTACAACAACTACCTCGACGCCGACGCGGCCTGGCGGGCGGCGTGGGACTTCGCCGAGCCCGCCGTCGCGATCATCAAGCACCAGAACCCGTGCGGCATCGCGGTCGGGGCCGACGTCGCCGAGGCGCACCGCAAGGCCAACGCCTGCGACCCGGTCTCGGCCTACGGCGGCGTCATCGCGGTCAACGGCGAGGTCACCGAGGCGCTGGCCCGGCAGATCGCCGAGGTCTTCACCGAGGTCGTGGTCGCCACCGGGTTCACCGCCGGGGCGCTGGCCGTACTGACCGAGAAGAAGAACCTCCGCCTGCTGGCCTGCCCCCAGGGGCCGGCCAACCCGGCCGAGTTCCGCCGGATCGACGGCGGCCTGCTGGTGCAGACCGCCGACCGGGTGGACGCCCCCGGCGACGCGGCCGAGGCCTGGGAGCTCAAGGCGGGCCCCGCGGCGTCGGCGGAGGTCCTCGCGGACCTGGCCTTCGCCTGGAAGGCGTGCCGCTCGGTGAAGTCCAACGCGATCCTGCTGGCCGCGGGCGGTGCGAGCGTCGGCGTCGGCATGGGCCAGGTCAACCGGGTCGACTCGGCCCAGCTCGCGGTCTCCCGCGCCGGTGACCGCGCCGCCGGGTCGGTGGCGGCCTCCGACGCGTTCTTCCCCTTCGCCGACGGGCTCAAGGTGCTCGTCGACGCGGGCGTGAAGGCGATCGTGGAGCCCGGCGGCTCCATCCGGGACGACGAGGTGATCGCCGCGGCCGAGGCCGCCGGAGTCACCCTCTACTTCACCGGTACCCGCCACTTCTTCCACTAGGAGTCCCGGTGGGGGCCTCCGTGCTCCCGCCTGCGAGCCCCGGCGGGAGCCCTCGGGGCCCTCTCCGTCCGCACGGCCGTCGCGTTCCGCGGCGGCCGTGTCCGTTTCCTGCTCCCCGCCGGCGCCGTCTTCCGCCGCGTGCCGTCCTCCGCCGCCCGTGCGGGCCGTGAATCCGAGCCGGGGAGCCCGTACGGCTGCGCACGCGGCGAGCCCGTACGGCCGCGCACGCGGTGAGCCCGTGGGGCGACCGGAGCGACCGGGCGGGGGACCGGGCGGGGAAGTTCCGGAAAGCCCTACGGCGGAGGCTCCGCCCGCCGATACAGGTGGTGCCACTCGCGCGAAGCCTTCCGGCCGGCGCCGCACGGCCGCTCCTCTCCGGAACCCCGGGGCCCCGGACCGGCCGGGTGAGACAGGTCACTGGGACAGGAGACAAAAGAGTGGCGAGTTGAACACAATTTTTCGGCTCGAAAAGGTTTGGCGCGCGCTTAGCCTGTGTCATCCCTTCTCTTTCCCTTGGAGACCTCGCATGGCCGTGCTCGACTTCCTGCTCCCCGCGCTGGTGATGATCGCCGGTTTCTGGCAGAGCCCCGTCTTCCTGGTGGCGCTCGCGCTCGGTGCGGGTTACCTGGGCGCCAAGGCCGTGGAGGTCATCCCCTTCACCCGCCGGATCATCGAGCGGCGCGAGGCCGAGGCGGCCGAGCGCGGCTGACCCGCCGTACGGCACGCGGTCCGCGGGGCCGCTCCGGTGGACGGCGCGTGCGCGGTCCACCGGCGGTCCGCGGCCCCGGCTCGGCCGGTCCGGCAGGCGGTGCCGACGGCCGGGCACGGACGATCTCATGAGAAAGTTGGCATCATGAGCGCGCAGATTCTGGACGGCAAGGCCACCGCGGCGAAGATCAAGGCAAGTCTGGCGGAGCGGGTGGCCGCGCTGAAGGAGCGGGGGATCACCCCCGGGCTCGGCACGGTCCTGGTCGGCGACGACCCCGGCAGCCAGATCTACGTCGCCGGCAAGCACCGCGACTGCGCCGAGGTCGGCATCGCCTCCATCCGCAGGGACCTGCCGGACAACGCCACCCAGGCGGAGGTCGAGGAGGTCATCGACGACCTCAACGCCTCGGCCGAGTGCACCGGCTACATCGTCCAGCTCCCGCTGCCCCGGCACCTGGACACCCAGGCGCTCCTGGAGCGGATGGACCCGGCCAAGGACGCCGACGGCCTCCACCCGGTCAACCTGGGCCGCCTGGTGCACATGGTCGACGCGCCGCTGCCCTGCACCCCGCACGGCATCGTCCTGCTCCTGCAGGAGTACGGCGTGCCGCTCAAGGGCGCCGAGGTCGTCGTGGTCGGCCGCGGCATCACGGTGGGCCGCTCGCTCGGCCTGCTGCTGACCCGCCGCTCGGAGAACGCCACCGTCACCCTCTGCCACACCGGCACCCAGGACCTGGCGGCCCACACCCGGCGCGCCGACGTCGTCGTCGCCGCCGCGGGCGTGCCGCACCTGATCACCGCGGACATGGTCAAGCCCGGCGCGGCCGTGCTCGACGTCGGCGTCTCCCGGGTCGAGGGGAAGATCGCCGGTGACGTCGCCCCGGACGTGGCGGACGTCGCGGGCTTCCTGACCCCCAACCCCGGCGGGGTGGGCCCGATGACCCGGGCCCTGCTGCTCGCCAACGTGGTCGAGGCCGCCGAGCGCCAGGCCGGGATCGGCTAGGACGCCCGGCGGCCCACGGTGGTCGCCGCCGGCGAGGGCTCGGCGCCGCCGCCGGTCGCCCGCTGGGGCGGCACGACCGGGGTGGGCCTGACCAGCCCCAGGGCCACGACCTCGTTGGCCAGCCTGGTGCGCCGGTTGGTGCCCTCCGGAATCCGGAATTTCTGGTAAAGGCGGAGGAGGTGCTGCTTGACCGCCGCCTCCGTCACCACCAGATCGTCCGCGATCTCCCGCGCCGTGGCCGGGGCGACGAACGCCTCGTCCGAGAGCGCCGGCCGGCACAGCGACGTCAGCACGTCCACCTCCCGCCTGGTCAGCTCCGGCGCCGCCGCGCGGCGGAGCTCGACCTCGGGGACGAAGTCCTCGCGCGGGACCCCGCCGATCCGGCCCCGCGCGGCGCCGAAGGAGACGACGTCGCCGTCGTCGAGGACCCTCCGGGCGATCGGCCTGCCGTTCACCCGCGTGCCGTTGCGGGACAGGCCCAGGTCAACGACGTACAGGTAGGGTCCGCGCCGGACGAATTCCGCGTGCAGCCGGGACACGCTCGGATCGGTGAGCCGGATGTCGACTCCCCGGCCTCGCCCGACCGTCGTGATCTCGGGGCGCAGCGGGACCACCTCGCCGGTGTCCTCGATGCGTATGAACGGCCCCTCCACGGCAGTTCCTCCCCAGGTAGCCCGCCGTAACTGTTACTACAGCTCCGGCTTACCCAAACGAGGGGATGCGGAATCTCCTTTGCCAGAAGCAGAATCCTTCGTGAAATTGGTCTGGACCTCTCGAAAAGGTTTCCCCTGCTCACGGGTAGACTTCCGGGGAAGATAAGCGGAGGAAACACTCATGGCGGACAAGCCCACCAAAGGCCTCGCCGATGTCGTAGCCGCGTCCACAGCGCTCAGTGACATCGACGGTCAGGCCGGTCGCCTCTTCTATCGCGGATACGACATCCACGATCTGGCCGGCCGTACCACCTTCGAAGAGACCGCGCACCTGCTGCAGTGCGGCACGCTCCCCACGCGGGAGCAGCTGGCCGCCTACGGCGCGGAGCTGGTCCGGGGGCGCACGCTCGGCGCCCTCGTCGAAGCCAACGTCGCGGAGGTCGCGGCGAAGCAGGCGCCCATGGAGGCGCTGCGCACGCTGGTCTCGCTCGCCGGCGCGGACGATCCGGACAAGGACTCCAACGCTCCGGAGGCCAACCGGCGCAAGGCCGCCCGGCTGACCGCGCAGCAGCCGCTCCTGGTGGCCCGCTACCACGCGGCCAGGACCGGCACGCGGATCCCGGAGCCGGACCCGGCGCTCAGCGTCGCGGCGAACTTCCTGCTGCAGATCACCGGCCGCGCCGCCGACACCCGCGCCGTGGAGATCTTCGACGCCTGCCTCGTCCTGCACGCCGACCACACGATGAACGCCTCGACGTTCGCCGCCCGCGTCTGCGCCGCGACCCTGTCGGACATGCACTCGGCCGTCGTCGCCGCCATCGGCACGCTCAAGGGCCCGCTCCACGGCGGCGCCAACGAGCAGGTCATGCGCACCCTGGAGGCACTGGACCCGAGCGGCGTGGCGCAGGCCGTACGCGACAGGCTCGCGGCCGGCGAGAAGATCATGGGCTTCGGGCACCGCGTCTACAAGACCGAGGACCCGCGTGCCACGCACCTGCGCAAGATGTCGCAGGAGCTCGCCGAGGCCTCCGGGGACGACACCTACTACCGGATGTCCAAGGAGATGGAGGAGGTCGTCTTCGAGACGAAGGGCCTCTACCCGAACGTCGACTTCTACGCCGCGACGGTCTACCACTACCTCGGCATCCCGACCGACCTGTTCACTCCGGTCTTCTCGGTCAGCCGCATGTCAGGATGGACCGCACACGTCATCGAGCAGCACGCCGACAACCGGCTGATCCGTCCGGACAGCGAGTACATCGGCGAGCGGGACCAGAAGTGGAAGCCGATCGGCGAGCGGTGAACACCAGGACGACAGACGACCGCTGGGGACCGTACCCGCTGGTGCTTGCGGGTGCGGTCCTCGCCGTCGCCGCGGCCGTGCTGGTCGACGTCGAGTGGGGGGGATTCGCGCTCGGCGCCGTCATCATGCTGGGCGCCGCGACGAGGCTGGCCGGAGGCGGACGGCTGGCCGTACGGAAGAAGACGACCGACGCCGTCACGCTCGCCGTCCTCGGCGCCGCGCTGATGGCCGGGTCGTTGCTGCTGGAGTATCCGTGGCTCATGCCGCGATAAGTCGTCGGATGACCGGGTGGCCCTCAGGCCGCGCGCACCCGTCCGATAGCCTCAACGGCCAGTGAGCCTCAAAAGGACTGTCTGGCCCGTGTTAGTTCAGAAGGGGAACCACACGCATGCCCAAGATCAAGGTAGAGAACCCCGTCGTCGAGCTTGACGGCGACGAGATGACGAGGATCATCTGGCAGTTCATCAAGGAGCAGCTGATCCTCCCCTACCTCGACGTCGACCTGAAGTACTACGACCTCGGCATCGAGCACCGCGACGCCACGGACGACCAGGTGACGATCGACTCCGCCAACGCCATCAAGCAGTACGGCGTCGGCGTCAAGTGCGCCACCATCACCCCGGACGAGGCGCGGGTCGAGGAGTTCGGCCTCAAGAAGATGTGGAAGTCCCCGAACGGGACCATCCGCAACATCCTCGGCGGCGTGGTCTTCCGCGAGCCGATCATCATGTCCAACGTGCCGCGGCTGGTGCCGGGCTGGACCAAGCCGATCGTCATCGGCCGTCACGCCTTCGGCGACCAGTACCGCGCCACCGACGTCAAGATCCCCGGCGAGGGCTCGCTGACGCTGACCTTCACCCCGAAGGACGGCTCGGAGCCGATCGAGCTCAACGTCTTCGACTTCCCGGGCGCCGGCGTCGCCATGGCGATGTACAACCTGGACGAGTCGATCCGCGACTTCGCCCGCGCCTCGATGCGGTACGGCCTGGCCCGCAACTACCCGGTCTACCTGTCGACGAAGAACACGATCATGAAGGCCTACGACGGGCGCTTCAAGGACATCTTCGCCGAGGTGTTCGAGACCGAGTTCAAGAAGGACTTCGAGGCCGCCGGCATCTCCTACGAGCACCGCCTGATCGACGACATGGTCGCCGCGGCGATGAAGTGGGAGGGCGGCTACGTCTGGGCCTGCAAGAACTACGACGGCGACGTGCAGTCCGACACCGTCGCGCAGGGCTTCGGCTCGCTCGGCCTGATGACCTCGGTCCTGATGTCGCCCGACGGCCGCACCGTCGAGGCCGAGGCCGCCCACGGCACCGTGACCCGTCACTACCGTGAGCACCAGAAGGGCAACCCGACCTCCACCAACCCGATCGCCTCGATCTTCGCGTGGACCCGGGGCCTGGCCCACCGCGGCAAGCTCGACAACACCCCCGCGGTGACCGACTTCGCCGAGAAGCTGGAGCAGGTCTGCATCGAGACCGTCGAGGGCGGTCAGATGACCAAGGACCTCGCCCTGCTCGTCGGCGGCGACGCCCAGTGGCTGACCACCCAGGACTTCCTGGCGGCCCTGGACGAGAACCTGCAGCGGAAGATGGCGCTCTGACGACGACCGTCCGGCGGCACGGGAGGGCGGTTCCCGCTCCCCGGCCGCGCTGAGCACCACGCACAGGGAGAGGGCCGCCCGTCCGGGGCGGCCCTCTCCTCGTCTCCGGGCCGGACCCGGGGACGGGGCGTCCGACTCAGCGCTGGATGACCAGCTTCAGGTAGTAGTTGGCCGAGTAGCCGTTGAGGCCGTAGCGCGAACCTTCCACGTACCGCCAGCCGTTGTAGTTCTTGCAGCGGCCGACGGTGTAGTCACCGGGGAAGAGGCGGTCGATCTCTCTGCTGTTCACTGTGGGCCTCTCGCGCACGGAGAGGAAGGTCCTGACCCTCTGCACCTGGTAGGTGCACTCCGCCCTGGCGGTGGTGGCGGGGTCCGCGGTCGCGGTGACCGGTGCGGCGCCGAGTATGGCGATGAACGTGCTGGTCGCCCCGATGAAGAGTCCGGCGGATCGCTGGAAGTTCATCACGTTCTCCCTTTTGTGGCGATTTGGGCGTTATGTGCATAATCGTCCTATTTGTGCAGGAGAAACCGGTGATGAACCGTTATCTACCGGTCCCCGGCATCTCCATACGGAACACAGGGCCGACTCGGGTTCCGATCTCCGGAGTGAAGAACCTGAGCCCGCCGAAAAGGGGCAAGGCAGGCACGGCCCCGCGTCGGGCCTTCTCGGCCGTGATGAGGGCCGTAAGGTGCCCCCAGTGCCGCAGGCGACCCGGCGGCCATCGCCGCTCACCCGCAGCGAGGGCTGGAGCGTGGGACCGCCGAGGACGCTGAGCTGCCGGGCCGCGTCGGGGATCTCGATCGACCGGAGCGCGCCGTTCCCTTCGACCGGTTCCGCGCCCTCGACGGCCTCCCCGGACCGCACGGCCAGCCGCCAGCCGGAGCAGGCGGGGACCTGCGGATCCAGGCCCGGGCCGTAGCGGCATCGCGGAGACGCTGCGGCTGGCGCTCTCCTACGCCGTCACCGACTGCGGGACGGCCCCCGAGACGATCGATCTACGGGTCCGGGCGGATCGGTGGTGGGGGACGGCGGAGGCGGGCGGGCCCTTCGCCGAGGACGCACCGCCGTGGATCCGCGGTCCGGTCACGTCCGTCTGCGAGCTCGGGTAGTCCGTGCCGTCCGCTCCGCGCCGGCGTGTCAGCGGTCCGCGGCCGCGCCGATGGCGATCCGGTCGTCGGCGGGGAGCCCGGCCAGGCGGTGCATCCGGCCGTTGCGCACGTCGACCCGGTAGAACCCCAGGATGTCCCGGCTGGTCCGGCCGGTCAGCTCGACGACGACCTCGCGGGCGCTCAGCCAGTGCACGGCCTCGGCCGCGACGGGCTCGCCGAGCGGGGGCAGCGGCATGCGCTTGACGACCCGCCGGGAGGCGGCGTCCAAGATGTGGAGGCTGTCGTTCCCCGGCTCTCCCGAGACGGCGGCCGCGGCGTACTTCCCGCTGGGAGAGGCCGTCCAGCCCGGGTACTCCTCGTCGAGCCAGCCCGCGGACCTCTCCGCGGGCGTCGTCTCCCCGGCGGGCACGGGCGAGGTCGAACCGGTGGCGAAGTCGGTCCGGAGCCGCCGGTCGGCCAGGCGCACGGTGAAGTGGCGGCCGTCCGGGGAGACGGCGACGGAGGTGTGCTCGAGGTCGGCCGGGGTGAGCGCGGGGGACAGGTAGCGTTTCGTCCCGCTCGGCAGGTCGTGGGCGACGTACCGGAGCTCCGCCGCGCTGAGGTAGGCGAGGCGCCGGCCGTCCCGGCTGACGGCCGGGCCGAGCTCCCGCGAGCGGTCGTCGCCGTATCCCAGGTCCTGGACCGCGTCGGGGACGTGGAGCGTGGCCCTGCAGCCGCCCGGCTCGCAGGTCGCCTTGGGGAGACCGGGCCGGTCCTTCGACGGGCGGTCGGAGGTCATGGCCAGGGTCCAGCCCGAGCAGAGGACCTTCCCCGCGTACGGCGTCGCGGGACGGGCTCCCCGGCACTCGCCGGGGACCGCGTAGCGGATCACGTAGGACGTGCGCGGCGCCTTCCACGCGGTGGGTACGGCGGGCTGTGCGGTCCCTCCGGCGGAGGGCTCCGCAGAGGGCGAGGCGGAGGCCGATCCGGGGGCGGACGGCCCGGAGGAGGCCGTGGCGGCCTGCGGGACCGCGGCCGAGGCGCCGGAGCCGCGGTCGCCCGCGGCCAGCGCGGTGGTCCACACCTGGCCCTGCGGGGTCAGCGTGACGATGAACCCGACCAGCAGGGTGAGGACGGCGGCCGTCAGCAGGACCCTGCGCCTGCCGCGGCGGCGCAGGTCCGCCAGCGACCGGTCGGACAGGTCGGGGACGGAGGCCTCGCCCGCCTGCGTGGCGAACCGGTTGACCAGGCGCCTGCGGTCCCCCTTGGTGAGGGTGTCGAGCGCCTCGGTGAGCTCCGACTCCACGGTCTCCACGGGCAGGCCGAGGACGTCGGCCATCTCCTCGGGCGTCCTGCCGTCGTGGAGGCAGGCGACGGCGATGAGACGGCGGCGCGGCGGGAGCCGTACCAGGGCGGTGGCGCCGGCGGCGGTCGGCCTGCGGAGGAAGGCGCGGTAGAGCGCCGTGTGGGCGTGCGTGGCGGGGTTCTCCCACGGCGTGGGGGGCCAGGCCAGGCCCACGGTGCGGTAGGCGCGCAGGGCCAGCCGGATGGCCTGCTCGTGGCTGCCGGTGAGCAGGAGTCCGGTGCCGACGAGGGAACGCTGATCGCGCTGGACGAAGTCGCGAAAACCGATATATCGGCGCATTGGGCCTTACTCCGCATGGTTGGGGAGATCAAACGGTAGCGATCCAGGTGGCCGGAGCGCCAAATCGGGACGATTGTCAATAGTCGGCCGGTTGGAAGCGTACCGGTGCGTTCCTGTCCGTGTGCCCCCGTCGGCGTCGCCTGGCCCGGGAGGCGGCCCCGCGCCGGGGCGCCGGGACCGGGCGTCGGCGAGGTCACGTCGGGGTAACGCGGAGGGACGGGCCCTCGCCGGGACGTAAAGTTTTTCCCATCGGAGCCGGGCGAGACCGTAGGGAAGAAGATGCCGCAGATCGAGCCACTGGGAGCGGGGGAGCCGCGCCAGCTCGGCCCGTTCCGCGTCGTCGGGCGGATCGGGGAGGGCGGTCAGGGGGTCGTCTACCTGGGGACGGACGCGGCCGGGGAGCGGGTGGCGATCAAGCTGCTGCACGTGAAGTTCTCCGGTGACGCGATCGCCAGGTCACGGTTCGCGCGCGAGGCGCGGGCGGCGCAGCGGGTCGCCTCGTTCTGCACGGCGGCCGTCGTCGCCGTCGATCTGGAGGGTGACACCCCCTACATCGCCAGCGAGTACATCGAGGGCAGGTCGCTGCGGCAGGTCGTGGAGGCCGACGGCCCGCTCAGCGGCGCCCCGCTGCAGCGGCTGGCGGTCGGCACGGCCACCGCGCTCACCGCGATCCACCACGCCTCGATCGTGCACCGGGACCTCAAGCCCGACAACGTGCTCATGGCCGCCGACGGCCCCCGCGTGGTCGACTTCGGCATCGCCCGCATCATCGACTCCACCGGGACGATCACCAGCCGGGCCGTCGGCACCCCCGCCTACATGGCTCCGGAGCAGGTCTCCGGGGACGACGTCGGACCGTACACCGACGTGTTCGCGTGGGGGGCGACCATCGCGTACGCGGCGACCGGTGAGATGACCTTCGGCGGTGGCTCCATCGCCGTCGTGCTGAGCCGCATCCTGACCCAGGAGGTCGACGTCGGCATGATGCCGGAGCCGTTGCGGAGCACGGTCCGCGCGGCCCTGGCCAAGGACCCCGCCGCCCGGCCCTCGGCCGACCGGGTCCTGCTGCGCCTGCTCGGCCACCCCGAGGCGGGCGACGCCTCCCCGGCGGTGCTCACCCGGGGCGTGCAGCTCGCCAGCCCGGCGGCACCGGTCCCCGCGGGTTCCGGTGATGAGCCCGGCACGGGGCCCGATCCGGAGACGGGGACCCGCCCTCAGGCCGGGCCGGCGGGGACCGGCCCGGGGGAGGGCTCCGCCGGGACCCCGGACGGGCACGGGGACGAGGACGGGGAGGCCGGCGAGGCCACCAGCGTCATGCGCGTCCCCGGTTCGCGCCCGCAGCCGCCCGCGGTGCCCTCGACCGGGTTCCGCGACCCGCGTTTCGCGTCGGATCCGCCGGTCCGGGATCCGCGCTTCGCGCCGGATCAGCCCGTGCCGTACGGCTCCGACCGGCCCGTGCCGTACGTCTCCGACCAGACGGCGCCGTACCGTCCGCCCGGTCCGTCGGGTCCCGGGCGGTTCGACCGTCCGCCGTCCTCCGACGCCGGGCCGCCGGGCTGGGAGGCGACCCGTCCCGTCCCGCTCGAGGAGCCGGGGGCCGCCGGCGCCTCCGGGCGTCCGCGCCGGGCGCGCTGGATCGCCCTGGTGGTGGCCGTGCTGCTGATCGGGGGGGCGGCGACCGCCTACGCCACCGGCTGGCGTCCGTCGTTCCTCACCGGGACCGCCTCCGGACCCGGGCCCGAGAAGACCGGCGGGCAGGGTGGGACGAAGGGCGACTCGCTCGTGGACCGGGTGGCCGTGACCAAGCGGCTCACCGTCGGGATGCGGGACTTCCTGCCCGGCGTCGCGCTGCAGAGCGGCGGGAGGTGGGCCGGTTTCGAGGTGGACCTCGCCACCGAGATCGCCCGGGAGCTGGGGGTGCCCGCCGGCGGCGTCACCTTCCGGGCCACCCGCCTGCAGGAGCGGCCGGGGCTGCTGGCGAGCGGAGAGGTCGACATGGTCGTCGCGACCTACCCGATCGACGAGGACGGCGACGTCACGTTCGCCGGGCCGTACTACCTCGCCCACGTGGACGTGCTCGTCAGGGACGACTCGCCGATCGCCTCCCTGGCCGGGCTGGAGAACCGGCGGCTGTGCGCGCCGGCCGGGAGCTCCGCCGTGGGCGTGGTGCGGGACGCGGTGCCCAGCCTCAGGCCGGTCCCCGCGGGCAACTACGCCCAGTGCATGGACAAGCTGCTGACCGGCGAGGTCGACGCGGTCCCCGGCGACGACCTGGTGCTGGCCGGATACGCCGATCCCGCGCGGGAGGCGACCCCCAAGAGGGTGCTCGGCCTGAAGCTCACCGACGAGCGCTACGCGGTGGCGCTGAAGAAGGGCGACGAGCGCGCCTGCCGGGCCGTCCGGGCGGTGATCGCCGGGCTCTACCGGGAGGGCAGGATCAAGGAGATGCTCGACGAGCACTTCCCCGGCGTCGAGTTCCCCACGCGGGAGGACGCGCAGCCCGCCATGGCCGACTGCGGCTGACGGGACCGGCCGGGACCGGTCACGGTCGGCCGAGACCCCCGGCCGGGACAGGCGGTGACCTGCGGCGATTCCGGCCGGGACCGATCACGACCGGCCGCGACCGGCTGCCGGGACCGGTCGCGGGCTCCCGCCGCGGCTAACCCCGGGCGGCGTGTTCGATCCGGTCGGCGGTCTCCTCGGCCCAGTCCCGCATCATCCGCATCTGGCGGATCCCCAGGTCCAGGGCGTATCTCCCGAAGCGGGTCTCCCGCTCCCGCGGCTTGGACGCCTCCAGCGCCTCCAGCTCGGCCAGCCTGGCGGCGTAGACCCCCGCCTCCCTGCGGAGCAGCGGCACGGACTCCTCCGGCTCCAGCATGGGCAGCAGGAAGGCGCGCAGCGCCCCCTCGTCGCGGACCGGGCGGAAGTGCTCCTTCGTCACCAGCCAGTCGTGCAGCCGCCGGGAGCCCTCCTCGGTGACCGTGTAGGTCTTCCGGCCGCGCGGCCCCTCCTCGCCGACCGTCACCAGGCCGTCGGCGGCCATCTTGGCGAGCTCCGGATAGATCTGGCTGTGCCCGGCGTGCCAGGCGTGGTTGACCGAGCTCTCGAAGCGTTTCGTGAGGTCGTAGCCGCTCGCCGGGCCTGACGCCGTCAGCAGGCCGAGGAGCGCCATGCGCAGGGACATGCCGTCCATCCTAGCCGCGGATTGACATGTAAGAAGTGACATATCAATATCTACATGTGGCTACTGACATATCGACTCCCCCCGCGGAGACCCGCCCCGGCGACGGGCTGCTGCTGCTTGCCGTGCTGGGCGGGATGTTCCTGGCGATGCTCGACCAGACGATCGTCGGCACCGCGCTGCCCCGGATCGTCCAGGAGCTGGGCGGGGCCGACCTCTACACCTGGGTGGTCACGGCCTACCTGCTGACCTCCACGATCACCGTCCCCCTGTACGGCAGGCTCTCCGACGTCTACGGCCGCAAGCCGCTCCTGATCGTCGGCGTGGGGCTGTTCCTCGCCGGTTCGGCGCTGTGCGGCGCGGCCCAGGACATGACCCAGCTCATCGCCTTCCGGGGTCTGCAGGGGCTCGGCGCGGGCGCCCTGCTCCCGCTCTCACTGGCCCTGGTCGCCGACCTGTTCCCGCCCGGCCGGAGCGGCCGGGTGCAGGGCGCGCTGGGCGGGGTGATGGCGCTGAGCTACATCGCCGGACCGTTCCTCGGCGGGGTGTTCACCGACACGGCCGGCTGGCGCTGGGCGTTCCTGGTCAACCTGCCGATCGGCCTGGCCGTGCTCGCGATCGTCGTGGCGCGGCTGCCGCACACGGCCGGGCAGGGCCGCGGCGCCCGTCCCGACTACCTCGGCATCGCCGTGTTCACCGGGGCGATCGGGGCGCTGCTCGTCGGGCTCACCGAGAAGGGCCGGGGCGACCAGTCGTGGACCGACGCCCCGGTGCTCTGGCCGGTCGCGGTGGCCGCCGCGGGCCTGGTGCTGTTCGTCCTGGTCGAGCGGCGCGCCGCGGAGCCGATCATCCCGCTGGAGCTGTTCCGCGACCGGACCTACGCCCTGGCCAACGCCGCCTCGTTCCTCACCGCCTTCTGCCTCTACGCCGGGGTGGTATTCCTGCCCCGCTACTTCCAGGAGGCGCTGGGGCTCAGCGCCACCGAGTCGGGCCTGCGGATCTACCCGCTCATGCTCGGGATGGTGGCGGGCAGCGTGGTCACCGGCGCGCTCATCTCCAGGACCGGGAGGTACAAGCCCTGGCTGGTCGCCGGCCCCTTCCTGATCGCGGTCGGCGGGCTGCTCTGCGCCGGGCTCACGACCGCCACCTCCGGTCTCGCCCTGGCCGGCTGGATGGCCCTGCTCGGCCTGGGTATGGGACCCATGCTGTCCGGCCTCACGGTGGCGGTCCAGTTCGCGGTCCCGCCGCGCCTCATCGGTACGGCGAGCGCGAACCTGACCTTCTTCCGGCAGATCGGCGGCTCCGTCGCCCTGGCCCTGGCGGGCGGCCTCTACACCGCGGTCGTCCGAGACGAGGCCGCGTCGCACGGCCCGGAGGCGGCGCACGCCGCCGCGACGGCCGCCGTCGTCCCCTGGCTCGCCGTGGCCGGGGCCGTGCTCGCCCTGGCCGCACTGCTGGCACTGCCCGGCGGGCGAATCGGGGCACTCGCCGGAGGGCCGCCCCGGCCCGCGGAGTAACATCCCCAGCGTCAGAATTCATCCTTCGAGTGGGGGAAGGTCATGGCCCAGACTCCCGTAAAGGTCACCGTCACCGGCGCCGCCGGTCAGATCGGCTACGCGCTGCTGTTCCGCATCGCGTCGGGCCAGTTGCTGGGCGCTGACGTCCCGGTCAAGCTGAGCCTGCTGGAGGTCCCGCAGGCGGTGAAGGCCGCCGAGGGCACCGCGATGGAGCTCGACGACTGCGCGTTCCCGCTGCTGAGCGGCATCGAGATCACCGACGACCCGAACGTCGCCTTCGCCGGGGCGAACGTCGCGCTGCTGGTCGGCGCCATGCCGCGCAAGGCCGGCATGGAGCGCGGCGACCTCCTGGAGGCCAACGGCGGCATCTTCGGCCCGCAGGGCAAGGCCATCAACGACAACGCGGCCGACGACATCCGCGTCCTCGTCGTGGGCAACCCGGCCAACACCAACGCCCTGATCGCGCAGCAGCACGCGCCGGACGTCCCGGCCGAGCGCTTCACCGCGATGACCCGGCTGGACCACAACCGCGCGCTCTCCCAGCTCGCGGCCAAGCTCCAGGTCCCGGTCACCGAGATCAAGAAGATGACGATCTGGGGCAACCACTCCGCCACCCAGTACCCCGACCTGTTCCACGCCGAGGTCGGCGGCAAGATCGCGGCCGAGCAGGTGGACGAGGCCTGGCTGCGCGACACCTTCATCCCGACCGTGGCCAAGCGCGGCGCCGCGATCATCGAGGCCCGGGGCGCGTCCTCGGCCGCCTCCGCCGCCAACGCCGCGATCGACCACGTCTTCGACTGGGTCAACGGCACCGAGTGGACCTCCGCCGCGATCCCGTCCGACGGTTCCTACGGCGTCCCCGAGGGCCTCATCTCGTCCTTCCCGGTCGCCTCGCGCGGCGGCAGGTGGGAGATCATCCAGGGCCTGGAGATCGACGCCTTCTCCCGCGAGCGCATCGACGCCTCGGTGCGCGAGCTGGTGGAGGAGCGCGACGCCGTCCGCGCCCTCGGCCTGATCTGAGCGCGACGCCTGACCTGAGCGCGACGCCGTCCGCGTGCCGTCCGGGCCCCGGTCTGATCCGGGCGAGGACGCGGGCGTACGGCAGGAGCCCCGGACCTCCGCGGTCCGGGGCTCTTTCGTGTCACCCGCGAACCTCAACGTGGTCCCCTCCTCGGGGATCAGATCGAAATCCTCCGTTTTCAGGCGGAGGAGGGTGTCAGATGCCCCGGTGATGGCGGAGCCATGACGTGTCGTTCGGCCCGCCGATCATGATCAACGCGTTCAATGATCACTGATCGTCGGGGGAGCGGTGTTGAAGGTGCATGGTGCGGCGCGGGTCGTCGCCGGAGTGATGGGTCTGGTTCTCGCGGGAGCGCCGGAGGCGGCGACGGCGGGGGCCGCGGAGAAGAGGACGGCGCGGGTGGGCGCCGTGGAACCGGGGGCGGCTCCGGCGGCCGGCAGGGCCGCGTGGGGCGGTGCGGACCTGTCCGTGCGCATGGAGGCGTCGCCGCGGCGCGCGCGGCCGGGGCGGCGGCTGGTCTACCGGGTGCGGGTGCGCAACTCGGGGCCGGGCGACGCGGTGCTGCCCGTGCTCACCGTCCGGCTGCCGAAGGCGGTGCGGATCCGCTACGTCGACGTCGCGGAGTGCCGCCCCGGCCGGTCGGCGCGCGAGGTGGTCTGCGCCTCCCGCCGGGACGTGCCGGCGGGAGGCGACGGCAAGGTGACGATCACCGGGGTGGTCCGGCCGGGCGCGCGCGGCCCGCTGCGGGCCACCGCCGTGCTCTCCTCCCGGGTCGTGGACGGGGACGAGACCGACAACGCGGTCCGCACGGTGACCCCCGTGACGAGGCGGGGCGCGCGGTGACCCGCACGGGGCGCCGGGGCGCCGGGGCGCCGGTTCAGCGGGGCAGGGCCGCCCAGGCGTCGGCGACGATGTCCCGCACCTCCGGGTGCTCCGGCTTCCAGCCGAGCTCTCGCTGGATCTTCTCGGAGGAGGCCACCAGCACGGCCGGGTCCCCGGCGCGGCGCCCGCCCACGACCGCCGGGATCGGGTGCCCGGTCACCTCGCGGCAGACCGACACGACCTCCTGGACCGAGAAGCCGGCCCCGCTGCCCAGGTTGTAGACCTTGTGCTCGCCCGGCGTGCAGGCGTCCAGCGCGAGCAGGTGGGCGCGGGCCAGGTCGGACACGTGGATGTAGTCGCGCACGCATGTCCCGTCGGGGGTCGGGTAGTCCGTGCCGAACACGTTGACCGACTCGCGCTGTCCCAGCGCCACGGCGAGGACATTGGGAATCAGGTGGGTCTCCACGGTGTGGCGCTCGCGGTAGACCCGGCCGTCGGCCGCGGTGTACGCGCCGCCCACGTTGAAGTAGCGCAGGCTGACCGGGGCCAGGCCGTACATCCCGGCGAAGGCGGTGAGCGCGGTGTCGACCGCGAGCTTGGAGGCGCCGTAGGGGTTGGTCGGGCGGGTCGGGTCGGTCTCCACGATGGGGGAGCGCTCCGGCTCGCCGTACGTGGCGGCGGTGGAGGAGAACACGATGCGGCCGACGCCGGCGGTGCGCATGGCGTCCAGCAGGGCCAGGGTGCCGCCCAGGTTGTGCGCCCAGTAGAGCCCGGGCCTCTCCACGGACTCGCCGACCAGGGACTTGGCGGCGAAGTGCAGCACGCCGTCCATCCCCTCCAGCACGGCGGCGGCGTCGGTGATGGAGCCCTGCACGAAGCGCGCGCCGGACGGCACCGCGTCGGCGTGGCCGGTGGAGAGGTCGTCGAGCACGGTGACCTCGTGGCCCGCCTCGGTGAGCTGGGCCGCCACGACGCTCCCGATGTAGCCGGCTCCCCCGGTGACCAGCAGTTTCACGAGCCCTCCTGTTTGATGGTGTTTGAAGATGTTTATTTATGTAAGCCTACCGCCAGCATATGCTGGCTCATCCAATATCGGCGAGAGTCGGAACGGGCGACGGCCATGACGGAGCGGGTGTCGTGAACAGTGTCCTGGCCAACATCGCGCTGGTCCTGCTCTTCGTCCTGATCGGTGGATTCTTCGCGGGCGCGGAGATGGCCATGGTCTCCCTCCGGGAGAGCCAGGTGCGCAGGCTCGGCGCGCGGGGGCGCAGGGGGGCCAGGGCCGCGAAGCTCGCCCGCGACCCCAACCGCTTCCTGTCGGCCGTGCAGATCGGCGTCACCGTGGCGACCATGCTGTCGGCGGCGTTCGGCGCCGACACCCTGGCCAAGGACCTGGTGCCCGTGCTGACCGGCTGGGGCGCGCCGGCCGCCGTCGCCGCACCCGCCGCGCTGGTGCTGGTGACCCTGGTGATCTCCTACTTCTCCCTGGTGCTGGGCGAGCTGGCGCCCAAGAGGCTGGCCCGGCAGCGGGCCGAAGGGCTCTCCCTCCTGGTGGCGCCGTTCCTGGACCGGGTGGCCGCGCTGTCGCGGCCGGTCATCTGGGCGCTGTCGAAGTCCACCGACGGCGTGGTCAGGCTGCTCGGCGGCGATCCCGAGGCGGACCGGGAGGAGATGTCCACCGAGGAGCTGCGCGACATGGTGGTCGGCCACCAGGAGCTGGCCGAGGACGAGCGCAGCCTGATCGCGGAGGTCTTCGCGGCGGGCAAGCGGCAGCTCCGCGAGGTGATGCTGCCCCGCACCGAGGTGGAGTTCATGTCCGTCGACACCCGGCTCGCCGAGGCCGCCGTCCTGGCCGCCGCCATGCCGCACTCCCGCTTCCCCGTCTACCGGGACTCCTACGACGACGTCATCGGGTTCGTGCACATCAGGGACCTGCTCGACCCGGTCCTGACCGGGTCGATCGAGCCGATCGGCGAGCTGGTGCCGATCCGGCCGGTCAAACTGGTGCCCGCCAGCAAACGGGTGCTGAACACGCTGTCGGAGATGCGCGACGAGGGGCAGCACCTGGCGATCGTGGTGGACGAGTACGGCGGCACGGCGGGCATCGTCACGCTGGAGGACCTGGTCGAGGAGCTCATCGGCGACATCCGCGACGAGCACGACGTCACCGGCGAGCAGGCGGTGCTGCCCGCCGGGCAGGTCGAGCTCGACGGACTGGCGAACCTCGACGAGGTGGCGGGCGAGACCGGCATCCGGCTGCCCGACGGGCCCTACGAGACCCTCGGCGGGTTCGTGATGGCGGCCCTCGGGCACCTGCCCGCGGTGGGGGAGCGGGTCGAGGTCCCCGGCTTCGAGCTGTCGGTCACGGAGCTGGACGGGCGCAGGGTGGCACGGGTGCGGATCGAACGCCGCCCCGAGGAGGGCCCGCCCGCCCCGGATCTTCCTCTCGATTCCCCCGATTCCGGATCGGCGACCGCGGATTCCGGTACGGCTTCCGCGTCGGAGTCCCCGAGCACTCCCGGCGCCTGACAGAATTACCGACTATGGCCAGTCCCCGTGTCCTGTCCGGAATCCAGCCCACCGCCGACTCCTTCCACCTGGGCAACTACCTGGGTGCCGTGCGGCAGTACGTCGCGCTGCAGGAGGGCCACGACGCCTTCTACTGCGTCGTCGACCTGCACGCGATCACGGTGGACTACCAGCCCGAGGCGCTGCGGCGGCGCTCCAGGATCGCCGCGGCCCAGCTCTTCGCCGTCGGCCTGGACCCGGAGCGGTCCACGGTCTTCGTGCAGAGCCACGTGCGCGAGCACACCGAGCTGGCCTGGGTCCTGATGTGCCTCACCGGGATGGGCGAGGCCGGGCGGATGACCCAGTTCAAGGACAAGTCCGCCAAGTACGGCGAGAGCTCGGCCGGGGTCGGCCTGTTCACCTACCCGATCCTGCAGGCGGCCGACATCCTGCTCTACGGGGCGGACAAGGTCCCGGTCGGAGCCGACCAGAAGCAGCACCTGGAGCTCACCCGCGACCTGGCGCAGCGCTTCAACCACCGCTTCGGCGAGACCTTCACGCTGCCCGAGCCCTACATCGTCAAGGGCGTCGAGAAGATCACCGATCTGCAGGAGCCGACGGCCAAGATGTCGAAGTCGTCCTCCTCTCCCGCGGGCATCCTGGACCTGCTGGAGCAGCCGGGGCCGCTCCGCAAGAAGGTCATGCGGGCCGTCACCGACACCGGCACCGAGATCGCCTTCGACGAGGAGAACAAGCCCGGCATCGCCAACCTGCTGCGCATCCTGTCGGCGCTGACCGCCACGCCGATCCCCGACCTGGAGGCCCGCTACGCCGGGCAGGGCTACGGCACCTTCAAGAAGGACGTCGCCGAGGCCGTCGTGGAGACCTTCACGCCGATCCGGGAGCGCACCGAGAAGTTGCTCGCCGACGAGGACGAGCTCGACAAGCTGCTCGCCGCCGGCGCCGCGCGGGCCCGTGCGGTGGCCGCCGAGACCATGGCGAAGGTCCGCGACCGGGCGGGGTTCCTCCCCGCTCCCTGAGCGATTCCCGCCCGCCGCCGGGGTAGGAAGGCGGCGTGACGGGTCTGCGGGAACGGATCGGCGCGCTGCGCGAGTGGGGCGGGCGCGAGGTCGAGACCGACCGGATCAGGTGGCCCTGGCTGGACCACCTGATCCGGACGGTGCAGCGCTACCAGATCCAGTCGGGCGACCGGCTGGCCGGCGCGGTGACCTACTTCGCCTTCCTGTCCTTCTTCCCGATCATCGCGCTGGCCTTCGCCGTCGCGGGCTTCCTGCTGTCGGAGCGGCCGGGCGCCGAGGAGACCCTGCGGAAGGCCATCGACGAATACCTCCCCGGCCTGGCCGCCAAGCTCCCGATCGACCAGATCGCCGAGGCCAAGGCCGGTGCGGGTCTGCTCGGCCTGCTCGGCCTGCTCTACGCCGGTCTCGGCGCGATCGACGCCCTGCGCGGGGCGCTGCGCGAGATCTCCATGACCACCGAGCCGCCGCTCGGCTTCCTGCCCGGCAAGCTCCGCGACCTGGCGGCCCTGGTCCTGGTCGGCTTCACGATGCTCCTCTCGGTCGCGGTCGGCGGCGTCGCCACGCAGGCCAGCGGGAGCGTGGCCCGGTGGCTGGGCCGGTCGGAAGGACTCACCGGAGCCGGTGCGGTCTGGGCGGCGGGACTGGCGGTCAGCGTGGCCGCCGACACCGTGGTCTTCCTCATCGTCCTGGGCTGGTTGGGCCGCTCCACCCAGCCCTTCCGGGTGGTGCTGCGCGGCGCGCTGCTGGGCGCGGTCGCCTTCGCCCTGCTCAAGCAACTCGCCGCGCTCCTGCTCTCGTTCACCCTGAACAACGCCCTCTACGGGGTCTTCGCGGTGATGGTCGGCCTGCTGATCTGGATCAACTTCTCCGCCCGGGTGGTGATGTACACCGCGGCCTGGACGGCCACCGCCTCCCTCGGCCCGCCGCCCGATCCGACCCCGGTGCCGGGCGGGGACGCCCTGGCCGCCGGAGACTGAGAGGGCCGTGCTCCGGCGAAGCCCCGCGGACTGCGAGCCGCGGCGGCCGTACACCGGGCAGGCGGCGCCGCCGAGGGGAAGCTCCGTGGACTACGAGCGGCGGCGGCCGTACACCAGCCAGGCGGCGCCGCCGAGCAGGGCCGCGACGGCGGCCGCGGCCGCGTAGGGCAGCACGGAGCCGGAATCCCCGGCGGGGCGTGCGGCCCCGGCGGGTTCCCGCGCCGCGGCCGGGCCCTGGGCGGGCGGGTTCGCGGCCTGGGCCTGGGCGGTCGGCAGCGGGGCCGGCTCGGGGACGGGCTCGACCAGGCGGCCGACCGGGACGGCCCTGCCGCGGGCGGCGAAGCCCCAGTCGAGCAGGTCGGCGATGTCCTCCCACATGTAGCCGTCGTGCCGCATGATCGTCACGATGACGGTGTGGCCGTTGCGCTTGGCCGCGCCGACGAAGCTGGCCAGAGCCTTGGAGGTCCAGCCGTTCTTGACGCCGATCATGCCCTTGTAGCGCCAGAGCAGCTTGTTGTGGTTGCCGATCTCGTAGTAGCCCTTGGGCGCCGGGAACTTGTCCGTCTTCAGGCTGACGTACCGCCGGAAGTCGGGGTTGGCCAGGCCGGCGCGTGCGATCAGCGCCAGATCGTAGGCGGAGCTGCTCTGGCCGGGCTTGTCGAGCCCGTTGGGCGTCTTGGCCACCGTGTCGAAGGCCTGCAGCCGCCGGGCCTCGGCGTTCATGTCGGCGAGCGTCCTGTCCAGGCCGCCGTTGGCCTCGGCCAGCGCCACCGCGGCGTCGTTGCCGGAGACCAGCAGCAGGGCCTTGAACAGGTCCTCGACGGTGTAGAGCGGCTTGGGCACCAGCCCGACCGCGCTGCCCTCGACGTTGACGGCGTTCCTGCTCGGCCTGACCTTCTTCGCCTTGTCGAGCTTCGGGATGAGGGCCAGGGCGGTCAGCGCCTTGAGCGTGCTCGCCGGCAGGTAGCGGCCGTGCGCGTTCTTGGCGGCGAGCACCTCGCCGGTGTCGGCGTCCGCGATCACGTAGGACTTCGCCGAGGTCTTGGGCGGGGCCTTCAGCCCGGTGGGGAAGACGATGCCCCGTTCGCCCAGGCGCACGCCGCCGACGGGTTCACGGCCGCTGGGGTCCCATGCCCCGGCCGGCGCGCCGTACGCGGACGGTGCGGCCTGTGCGGTCCGGGCCTGCGCGGGCGGTGCGGCCTGTACGCTCTGCGCGGGCGGCGCGGCCTGTACGGCCTGCGCGGGCGCGCCCAGGAAGGTGACCGTCGCGAGCAGCACCCCTGCGGGTGCGACGTGTTTCATCCCCATAGTGATCTCAGGGTAGCTTTGTGGTGATTCGCCTGCGTTCGCATGCGGGAGCTCATCCCCGGCCCCGGGACGAGCCACGCTGCGGGATACGGACATAATGCAAATGTCGCGAAAGATCGCCGGATTTCTGGTCGCGCTTGCCGCTTTCATGATCGTCGAGTGGATCAACCTTGGGTTCAACCTGCAGGACGGCCACCCCACGGCGTTCTACGTGGTGCACGGCGTCCTGGTCGCGGTCAACGTCGGGCTCGGGCTCGTGCTCGGGTTCATCGGCCTGCGCGGGCTGGGCGGCCTGCGGGGACTTCGGGGACTTCGGGGACTGCGCGGCCTACGCGGCGGGGTGCAGCGTCCGCAGGGTCCGCCGGTGTAGCTCGGCGGCCTCCTCCGCGGAGTTCCCGATGCTGGTGAAGCCGAGCTTGCCGAACTCGGGGATCGCGCCCAGCAGGTGCAGCACGTTCCCGGTCCGCGCCTCGCCGTCGAAGCCGAGACCCCGGTCGCGCAGGAGCTCGACGACCTCCCGCGGCTTGCGGCCCCGCAGCCGGGGGACGGCGCAGTTGTCCGTGGCGACGTAGTACTTGGGCTGGCCCGAGCACATCAGCAGGCCGGTCCCGGGGTCGTAGACGGCTCCGGTGGTGAGCAGCGCGGCCCCGAAGGGGTGGGTGGTGCCGCCGATGCGCAGGTTGATCTCGCACAGCAGCGTCCGGTAGCCGCCGTCGGTCTTCACGGCGAAGAAGTCCATCCCGAACAGCCCCACCACGCCCCGGCGGGCCAGCACCGCGGCGATCCGCCCGGCGCACTCGCCCACCTCGGCGCGGTAGTCCTGGCTGGCGGGGAAGGTGCAGCCCTGGTACACGTCGCCGTTCGGGCCGCCGAGGACCTGCTCGTGCGTGGCGACCACGTCGTAGGCGCCGCCGGGCGTGATCCTGGCCAGCGCGCTGGGGGAGCGCAGCGGCCGGTCCTCGATGAACTCCTCGATCACCGCGCCCCGCGCGGCGATCTTCTCCGCGAAGGTGGCCCAGTTCTCCTCGGCGGCGGAGAAGCTCGTACGGCAGGCGGTCAGGCGCGGGTCGTCCTTGACCACGATGGCGTTGCCCAGCCCCGAGTAGCTGTTGTTGAGTTTGACCATCAGCCGGCCGCCCCGGCCGAGCGCGCGGGCCGCGTGCTCGACCTCGGTCAGCGACCGCAGGTCGGTGAAGCCGGGGACGAGGGGGACCCCCGCCTCGTCGCCGACCATCCGGCTCCCGCTCTTGGAACCCAGGTGGGCCAGGGCGGTGGCCGGGCCGTAGACCGGCAGCCCAGTCAGCCCGGATAGCCGCTCCTCCGACTCGCTGACCACGAAGGGCACCATCCACGCGTCCCGGACGTCGCCCGGCGCGTTGCGGATCCGCGCCAGGACGTCGGGCCGGCTCAGGATCTTGTCGGTGAGCGGCAGGGGGCGCGGATCATCCAAACTGATCATTTCAAGGCGTCCGCGGGCCTCGCCCGGGTCGTCGAGGAAGCCCAGGTAGTAGTCCACGATCGCCGGGTCCACCTGGACCGAGCTGAGGTAGACGACCTTCACCTCCGGCCGTTTCAGGGTGAAGAGCAGGAAGAGCAGCCGCTCCTCGTAGCAGCGCGCCCCGGTGATGATCCGGAGCTCGTCCTGGGGCAGTGAGAGCGAGGGGATGACCACCACGGTTCCCTCGTTAGGTTCGAAGATGCTCAATCTGGAGTGCTTCTCCCCAAATGGGATATTAGTGATCATAAGCGGAGTGAACCACGCATTCTTTCCGGTTGCATCAGTCCGCCGGGTTCGATGAGCGGTACCTCGAGGTCATGGAAGTTGCCAGGTCGGGCGATGTTTCAACCCCCCGCGGCCCGGGGTGCCAGGTGCCCGTCATCCGGTAGGACTACCGTTCCCTGGCTAATCCGAGTCATTCGTCATGGTTCGGATGGGTCAGGAGGGACAGGAGACGGGTATGGGGCGACAAAACATTTGGTGCAGATGTCGGCGCGGGGCCGCTGAGGAGGGATAAAGTCGATGTCATCGTCAACGCGCCGGTGGCCTCGCTTCGGCCTGCCGACTCCGCGCCGGCGATCCGTCGTCCACGGCGGTGTGTCCGCGATGCCCGTCCGGGGCACCCGCCCGCGCCCTTCCGTGCGGCGACCGCTTTCCAACAGGACTGCCCCATGGATCGGGTGATTCTGGGCAGTGGCACGTGCGTCGAGGATTCAGACCGCTGGCGCGGATGGGACGGTGACCAATGCGAGGGCGTAATCTGCGGGGGGAACTCGACGCGTTCCTCGCCGAGCGCGAGGCGGAGCTGATCGGCTTCCGCCGAGACCTCCACATGAACCCCGAGCTGGCGTTCGCCGAATACCGCACGACGCAGCGCGTCGCCGAGCGGCTGGGCGCCGCCGGCCTCGTGCCCACGGTGCTGCCGCGCGGCACCGGCCTGATCTGCGAGATCGGCAGCGGCGAGGGACCGACGGTGGCGCTCCGGGCCGACATCGACGCGCTCCCGGTGCCCGACGAGAAGGACGTGCCCTACAGCTCGACGGTCCCCGGCGTCTGCCACGCCTGCGGCCACGACGTGCACACCGCGATCCTGCTCGGCGCCGGGCTCTTCCTCGCCCAGCAGGCGAGGGCGGGACTGCTGCCCGGCAAGGTCCGGCTGCTGTTCCAGCCCGCCGAGGAACTGCCCGGCGGGGCGCTGGAGGTCCTGGCCGCGGGCGGCCTGAGCGGGGTCGACCGGATCTTCGGCCTGCACTGCGACCCCAAGGTGGACGTGGGCAAGGTCGGCCTGAAAGCCGGGCCCATCACCTCCGCCTGCGACCGGGTCAACATCCGGGTCGGCGGCCCCGGCGGGCACACCGCCCGGCCCCACCTCACCGTGGACCTGGTCTTCGCGCTCGCCAAGATCCTCACCGAGCTGCCCGCCGCGCTCTCCCGCAGGGTCGACCCGCGCTCGTCGCTCAGCCTGGTCTGGGGCCGGGTCGAGGCCGGTTCGGTGGCCAACGCGATCCCGGACGACGGCCTCGCCGAGGGCACCCTGCGCTGCCTGGACGAGGAGGCCTGGCACGCGGCCCCCGACATGATCAAGTCCTTGCTGGAGTCGGTGGCCGGGGCCTACGGCGTCGAGGTGGACCTGGACTACGTGCGCGGGGTGCCGCCGGTGGTCAACGAGGAGGACAGCGTGCAGATGCTGTCCGAGGCGGCCGAGAGCATGCTCGGCGAGGGGGCCTCGGTGCCGACCCAGCAGAGCCTGGGCGGCGAGGACTTCGGCTGGTACCTCGAGTCCGTCCCCGGGGCGTTCGCCCGCCTGGGCACCCGCACGCCGGGCACGGTGCACGCCGGTGACATCCACCAGGGCACCTTCGACGTCGACGAGAGCTGCATCGGCGCGGGCGTGCGCTTCCTGGTCGGGACGGCGCTGACCGCCCTCTGGGAGGAGCGGCAGCCCACCGTCGAGGAGCCGCTCATCGTGGTGAACCTGGACACCTGAGCCCGCCGCTGGGGGCGGGCGGCCGTCGCGGTGAGCGTTACGTGATCGGATCGTTACGCCGGGAAATCCTACCGCCGGGTATATTCGGCCCCCCTCATGTGTCACAAGGTGGCGTGAGCTGGGTAACGGACCTATTGCGGACCTGTGTGCCGGTTTGGTCCGTGCTCACCGAACAACTATCTTCCGTGCAGAGTTGCCGTGCGTCTCTTCGCGCGTGCACTGAAACGCGAAGGGAGTCCATCTTGCTTCAGAACCGACTCGGCAAGCTGGCCGCGACCGCACTGGCGGGCAGCATGCTCATGGGCGCCGCCGCGTGCGGCGGCAGCGATGATTCGGCCACCACGGCCTCGCCGGGTGCGGGAACGGGCAGCGCGGCTCCGGCCGCCACCGGCCCCAAGGTCGGTCTGGCCTACGACATCGGCGGCCGCGGCGACCAGTCGTTCAACGACGCCGCCGCCGCGGGCCTGGACAAGGCCAAGGCCGAGCTCGGCCTGGCCGACACCAAGGAGCTCGAGGCCGGGAACGGCGAGACCGAGGCGGCCAAGGAGGAGCGGCTCCGCCTGCTCGCCCAGGGCGGCTTCAACCCGATCATCGCGGTGGGCTTCGCCTACTCCGGTCCGGTGAAGAAGGTCGCCACCGAGTTCCCCGACGTCAAGTTCGCCATCGTCGACGACGAGGCGGCGCAGGGGCCGAACATCTCCAACCTGGTCTTCGCCGAGCACGAGGGCTCCTTCCTGGTCGGCGCCGCCGCGGCGCTGAAGTCCGAGAAGAACCACGTGGCCTTCGTCGGCGGCGTCCGCACGCCGCTGATCGACAAGTTCCAGGCGGGCTTCACCGCCGGTGCCAAGGCGGTCAAGCCCGACATCAAGGTCGACGCCGACTACCTCAGCGAGCCGCCGGACTTCAGCGGCTTCAACGACCCGGCCAAGGGCAAGACGATGGCCGAGGGCATGCTGGACGGCGGCGCCGACGTGATCTACCACGCCGCGGGCGGTTCCGGCGGCGGCGTGTTCGAGGCCGTCAAGGCCGCGAACGCCAAGGCCATCGGCGTCGACTCCGACCAGGCCAAGACGGCGGCCCCCGAGCTGCAGTCCGTGATCATGACCTCCATGATCAAGAAGGTCGACGTGGCGGTCTTCGAGTTCCTGAAGGCGGCCGCGGCGGGCAGCGCCAAGGCCGGTCCGACGGTCTACGACCTCAAGGCCGGCGGCGTCGACTACTCCACCACCGGTGGCCAGGTCGACGACATCAAGGCCAAGCTCGACGAGTACAAGCAGAAGATCTCGGCCGGGGAGATCACCGTTCCGGCCAAGACCTCCTGACCTGATATCAATGAAGGGCCCGGCGGACGAGTCCCCGGGCCCTTCGCTCTCTTCTCACCCTCGGTAAACCAACCCTGGCCATCCGTCATGGAGGAGGCCGTCATCAGCACCTCGACACCGGCCGTCGAGCTTGAGGGGATCACCAAGCGGTTCCCCGGCGTCGTGGCCAACCGCGACATCTCCCTGTCCGTGCAGCAGGGACACGTGCATGCCATCGTCGGCGAGAACGGCGCGGGCAAGTCCACGCTCATGAAGATCCTGTACGGCATGCAGCGCCCCGACGAGGGAGAGATCCGCGTCAACGGGACGGCCGTGGGCTTCCGCTCCCCCGCGGACGCCATCGGGGTCGGCATCGGCATGGTCCACCAGCACTTCATGCTGGCCGACAACCTGACCGTCCTGGAGAACGTGATCCTCGGCAGCGAGCCGCGCAGGGCGGGCGTCGCCATCGACTTCGGCACCGCGCGCAGGAGGATCCGGCAGATCTCCGACACCTACGGCCTGGGCATCGACCCCGACGCCGTGGTCGAGGACCTCGGCGTCGGCGCCCGGCAGCGGGTGGAGATCCTCAAGGTCCTCTACCGCGGGGCCCGCATCCTGATCCTGGACGAGCCGACCGCGGTGCTCGTGCCCCAGGAGGTGGAGGAGCTCTTCGGCAACCTGCGCGAGCTGGTCCGCGAAGGGCTGACGATCATCTTCATCTCGCACAAGCTGGACGAGGTGCTCTCGGTCGCCGACGCCATCACCGTCATCCGGCGCGGCACCACCGTGGCGAGCGTCGACCCCGGGGACGTGACCGCCCGGCAGCTGGCCGAGCTCATGGTGGGCAGCGAACTGCCCAGCCCGGAGACCCGCGAGTCCACCGTCACCGACGTGGTCGCCCTGTCCGTGCGCGACCTGTCCGTCCACTCGGCGGACGAGCGCTGCATCGTGGACGGGGTCAGCTTCGACATCCGCAAGGGCGAGGTCCTCGGCATCGCAGGCGTCGAGGGCAACGGCCAGGCCGAACTGGTCGAGGCCATCATGGGCATGCGCGCCGCCGAGGGCGAGATCCGGCTGGGCGAGGAGGACATCTCCGCCTGGACGACGCTCCGCCGCCGCGAGGCCGGCATCGGCTACATCCCCGAGGACCGGCACCGGCACGGCCTGCTGCTGGAGGCGCCGCTCTGGGAGAACCGCATCCTCGGCCACCAGACCCGCCGGCCCAACGTCAAGGGCCCCTGGATCGACCGGGCCGGAGCGCGCGAGGACACCCGGCGCATCGTCGACCAGTACGACGTCCGCACCCCCGGCATCGACGTGGACGCCGCCGCGCTGTCCGGCGGCAACCAGCAGAAGCTGATCGTCGGCCGGGAGATGAGCGGGGACCCGGTGTTCCTCATCGCGTCGCACCCCACCCGGGGCGTCGACGTCGGCGCCCAGGCCGCGATCTGGGACCACCTGCGCGCCGCCCGCGCCGCGGGCCTCGCCGTACTGCTGATCTCGGCCGACCTGGACGAGCTCATCGGCCTGTCCGACACGCTGAAGGTGATCCTGCGCGGGCGCATCGTCGCCGACGTGGACCCGCGGGACGTGACGCCCGAGCGGCTCGGGTCGGCCATGACGGGCGCGGGCGAGGCGGCATGAACATCCACACGGCGTACGCCGGATCCGGAGCCATCGCATGAAACCCGCTGAGTCGAGCTTCGCCGACCGCCTGCTCGGGCGGGTACGGCTGAGCGGACTGCTCTCACTCGCCGCGCCCGTCGTGGCGATCCTCTTCGCCGCGCTGATCACCTCGATCGTGCTGCTGGCCACCGGCGCCCCGCCGCTGGACACGCTGGCCATCATGGGCGAGTACGGCGTGCAGCCGCGCTCGATCGTGCTGACGCTGAACGACGCGACGACCTTCTACCTGGCCGCGATCGCGGTGGCGATCGGGTTCCGGATGAACCTGTTCAACATCGGCGTCGACGGCCAGTACCGCCTGGCGGCGCTCATCGCCGCCGCGGTGGGCGGCGCGGTCGTCCTGCCCGGCCCGCTGCACATCGTGCTGGTCATCCTCGTGGCGATGCTCGTCGGCGCCGGCTGGGCGTCGATCGCGGCGCTGCTGAAGGTCAAGCGAGGCGTCAGCGAGGTCATCTCCACGATCATGCTGAACGCCGTCGCCACCGCGCTGGGCTCGTGGCTGCTCAACCGGGAGCGCCTGGCCGTCGAGGTCTCGGGCAGCAACAACATCGGCACCGAGCCGATCGCCGAGTCCGGCCGGGTGCCCGGCCTGGCGCTCATCCCGGGCACGGAGAGCAAGGTGTTCGGGCTGATCTTCCTGGCGATCGCCGTGGGCATCGGCTACCACGTCCTGCTCAACCGGACCAGGTTCGGCTTCGACCTGCGGGCCACCGGACGGTCGGAGACGGCCGCGGTCGCCAGCGGCGTGAGCGTCAAGAAGATGATCGTCATGGCGATGCTGCTCTCCGGCGCGGCGGCGGGCCTGATCGGCATGCCGCAGCTGCTGGGGGCGTCCTACTCCTACAGCCTGGACTTCCCCACCGGTCTCGGCTTCACCGGCATCGCGATCGCGCTGCTGGGCCGCAACCACCCCGTCGGCATCGCGTTCGGCGCCCTGCTCTGGGCCTTCCTGGGGACGTCGGCGGGGATCCTCCAGCTCCACGACATCGCGCCCGAGATCGTGCAGATCATGCAGGGCACCATCGTGCTCTCGGTCATCATCGCCTACGAGCTGGTCCACCGCTATCAGATCGCGGCCGAGCAGCGCCGGGTGAGCAAGGAACTGGCGAGCGGGACCCCGCCCCAGGCTGAAGGAGCATCGGCATGACCGAAGAGAGGGACACCACCGCAGAGATGCGGGTGGAGCAGGTCGAACGGGTCCCGTCGAAGTTCCGCTTCACCTGGAAGGTCCTCCTGCTCGCCCTCGGCGCGCTGGTCCTGCTGCTGTCGTTCACCCGGTTCGTCACCGGGGCCGTCGACCTCACCTCCGCGGGCGCGATCAACGCGACCGTGGCCCTGGCCGTCCCGATCGGCCTGGCCGGTCTCGGCGGCCTGTGGTCCGAGCGGGCCGGCGTGGTCAACATCGGCCTCGAGGGCATGATGATCCTCGGCACCTGGGGCGGCGCCTGGGGCGCCATCCAGTTCGGCAGCCCCTGGGCGGGCGTGCTCGTGGGCCTGCTGGGCGGGGCCTTCGGCGGCCTGCTGCACGCGGTGGCCACCGTGTCGTTCGGGGTGGACCACATCATCTCGGGTGTCGCGATCAACATCCTGGGCCTGGGCATCACCCAGTTCCTGTCCAAGGTGACCTTCGCCGAGATGAAGGGCGGCGGCGACACGCAGTCGCCTCCGGTGCCCAAGCTGGACCCCGTCAGCATCCCGGGGATCGGCGAGCCGCTGAAGTCGCTGGAGGAGCAGCGCTGGTTCCTGCTCTCCGATCTGGCGGGGATCCTGCGCGGCCTGACCACCAACGTCTCGCTGGTGACCGTCCTGGCGATCCTGCTGGTCCCGCTGACGTTCTACGTGCTGTGGCGGACGGCGTTCGGCCTGCGGCTGCGCTCCTGCGGCGAGCGGCCGGTCGCCGCGGAGTCGCTCGGCGTCAACGTCTACACCTACAAGTACGTCGCGGTCGTCGTCTCCGGCGCGCTCGCGGGCCTGGGCGGCGCGTTCCTGTCGCTGGTGGCCTCCAGCGCCTACCGCGAGGGCCAGACGGCGGGCCGCGGCTTCATCGGCCTCGCCGCCATGATCTTCGGCAACTGGCGGCCGGGCGGGCTGGCGGCCGGTGCGGGACTGTTCGGCTACACCGACGCCCTCCAGCTCCGCCGGGGCGGCGAGTCGGTCCACGCGCTGCTGCTGCTCGTGGCCGTCCTGCTCGCCGGGGTGGCCGTCTACCAGCTCGTCAAGCAGAGCCGCACCCAGGCCGCGGTGTTCACCGGAGCCGGGGCGGTCATCGTGTTCGCGCTGTTCGCGCTGACCGACAGCATCCCGGCGCAGTTCACCTCGGTCACCCCGCACATCACCACGCTGCTGGTGCTCTCGCTGGCCGCGCAGCGGCTCCGGCCGCCCGCGGCCGACGGCGTGCCGTACCGGAAGGGACAGGCGAAATGAGCGTCTCTGTCGACTGGGCCGCGCTCAAGGCCGAGGCCGTACGGGCCATGGGCAACGCCTACGCGCCCTACTCGAAGTTCCCGGTGGGCGCCGCCGCGCTGGTGGACGACGGGCGGATCGTCTCCGGCTGCAACGTGGAGAACGCCTCCTACGGCGTCGGGCTGTGCGCGGAGTGCGGGCTGGTCTCCGCGCTCCAGGCGAGCGGCGGCGGCCGGCTGGTCGCCTTCACCTGCGTGGACGGGCACGAGGAGCTGCTCATGCCGTGCGGGCGCTGCCGCCAGCTGCTGTTCGAGTTCGGCGGCCCCGAGCTGCTGATGGAGACCGTGGACGGGCCGAAGCCGATGGCGGAGATCCTGCCGTACGCCTTCGGACCCGACGACCTGAGCCGGGGGGCCTGAGACCTGTGGACGCGATCGACGTCATCGTCACCAAGAGGGACGGCCGCGAGCTGTCCACCGCGCAGATCGACTGGGTGATCGACGCCTACACCGGGGGCGTGGTCGCCGACGAGCAGATGTCCGCGCTCGCCATGGCGATCCTGCTCAACGGCATGACGCGGCGGGAGATCGCCGAGTGGACCCAGGCCATGATCCGGTCGGGGACCCGGATGGACTGGTCCGGGCTGCCGGGCCGTACCACCGACAAGCACTCCACCGGCGGCGTCGGCGACAAGATCACGCTGCCGCTGGCCCCGCTGGTCGCCGCGTGCGGCGGGTACGTCCCGCAGCTGTCCGGCCGCGGCCTGGGCCACACCGGCGGCACGCTGGACAAGCTGGAGTCGATCCCCGGCTGGCGGGCCTCGCTCTCCAGTGACGAGATGCTCGGCGTGCTGCGGGAGGCCGGGGCGGTCATCTGCGCGGCGGGCGAGGGGCTCGCCCCGGCGGACAAGAAGCTCTACGCGCTGCGCGACGTGACCGGCACGGTCGAGGCGATCCCGCTGATCGCCTCCTCGATCATGTCCAAGAAGATCGCGGAGGGCACCGGCGCGCTGGTGCTGGACGTCAAGGTCGGCTCGGGCGCGTTCATGAAGACCGTGGACCGGGCGCGGGAGCTGGCCACCACCATGGTCGAGCTGGGCACCGACGCCGGGGTGAACACGGTGGCGCTGCTGACCGCGATGGACCGGCCGCTGGGCCGGGCGGTGGGCAACGCGCTGGAGGTGACCGAGTCCGTCGAGGTGCTCGCCGGCGGCGGCCCCGAGGACGTGGTCGAGCTGACCGTGCGGCTGGCGCGCGAGATGCTCCAGGCCGCGGGGCTGGACGGCGGAAAGGACCCCGAGCAGGCGCTGAAGGACGGCTCGGCGATGGACGCCTGGCGCCGGATGATCAGCGCCCAGGGAGGTGACCCGGACGCGGCGCTGCCCAGGGCCGCCGAGACGATGGAGGTCGTCGCGCCCGCGACGGGCGTGCTGACCCGGCTCGACGCCTACGGTGTGGGGCTGGCCGCCTGGCGGCTCGGCGCGGGCCGGGAGCGCAAGGAGGACCCGGTCTCCTTCGGCGCGGGCATCATGCTGCACGCCCGGCCGGGGGACGCGGTCCGCGAGGGCCAGCCGCTGATGACCCTGCACGCCGACGAGACGGCCCGCTTCGACCGCGCGCTGGCCGCGCTGGACGGCGCCTACGCGATCGGTGAGGCCGGCGAGGTGGACCTGCTCCCGCTGGTGATCGACCGCATCAGGGCGTGAGCGTCGGAAGCTGACCCTCGAGGTCCCGGCCGGAGGTCTCCGGCGATCGGCGCGGCGGCCGGTCACCGCACGGCGGTGGCCGGCCGCCACCGTGTTCGGGGTGCGCGCTCGGGGTGCGTGTTCGGGGTGCGTGCTCAGGCGGGGAGGGACGCCTCCGCGGAGTCGAAGATCCCGGCGACGACGGCGCGGTGGGTCGGCAGGGCGGCGGCGTGGCGGGCGCGGCCGTCCTCGGTGATGCACACGAAGATGCCGCGCCGGTCGGCCTCGCACATGCCCCGGCTGACCAGGCCCGCCTTCTCCAGCCGGGCGACCACCCGCGAGCAGGCGCTCTGGCTCAGGTGCACCGCGTCGGCGATCTCCTGGACGCGGTATTTCGGCCGGCCGCCCTCGACCATGCGCTCCAGGACCTCGAACTCGCTCATGCCCAGGCCGTGCCTGTCGGAGAGCTCCCGCTCCAGCGCGCAGGCGGTCACGGAATGCCTGGCCAGCACTTCCCGCCAGGCGCGGACGGCGGACTCCTCGCTCATGCCGCGGATCCTAGCATGCGTGAACATCAAATGCATGGTAATTAAATTCTGTTGCATTAGATGCGTCTGCATGTATTGTTGGGCCTCATGATCCCTTCCTCCACCGAAGGACGCTGGGACGCGCGCCTGTGGGCCGCCCTGGCGGTCCTGTGCGCCGTCGTCTTCCTCGACGCGCTCGACGTCTCCATGGTCGGCGTCGCGCTCCCGTCCATCCAGGCGGACCTGGGGCTGTCCACCGACTCCCTGCAGTGGGTGGTCAGCGGTTACGTGCTCGGTTACGGCGGCCTGCTCCTGCTCGGCGGCCGCACCGCCGACCTCCTCGGCCGGCGCCGCGTCTTCCTGGTGGCCCTGGCGGTCTTCGCCGTGGCCTCGCTCCTCGGCGGCCTGGTCAACGACGGCACCCTGCTGATCGCGGCCCGGTTCGTCAAGGGCATCAGCGCCGCCTTCACCGCACCCGCCGCCCTGTCCATCATCACCACCACGTTCGCCGAGGGACCGGCCCGCAACCGGGCCCTCAGCATCTTCACCGCCTCCGGCGCCAGCGGGTTCTCCCTGGGCCTGGTCATCTCCGGGCTCCTGACCGAGCTCGGCTGGCGCTGGACGTTCCTGATGCCCGTCCCGGTCGCGGTCATCGCCCTGGTCGCCGCCCTGCGGTTCCTGCCGAAGCGGCCCGAGGAGCGGGCCGAGAGCGGCCACGACCTCGTCGGCGCCGTGACCATCACCGCCTCGATGCTGCTGCTGGTCTTCGCCGTGGTGGAGGCGCCCGAGGCCGGCTGGGGCTCCCTGCGCACCGTCGGCTCGCTGCTCGCCGCCGCCGCCCTGCTGGCCGCCTTCGTGGTGACCGAGCGGAGGGTCAGGCACCCGCTGGTACGGCTCGGCATCCTGCGCTCGGGCCCCATCGTCCGGGCCAACCTCGGCCTGGTGATCCTGTTCGGCTCCTACGTCGGCTTCCAGTTCGTCGCCATGCAGTACTTCCAGAACTTCCTGCACTGGTCCCCGCTGGAGACCGCGCTGGCCTTCCTCCCGGCCGGCCTGCTGGTGGCCGTCACCTCGACGAAGATGGGCGACCTGGCCGACCGCTTCGGCACCGCCCGGTTGATCGTGATCGGCTCGGCCGCGCTGGCCGCCGGATACGCCTTCTTCCTCCGCGTGGACGGGGCGCCCGACCTGGCCACGCTGGTCATCCCCGGCATGGTCCTGCTGGGCGTCGCCTTCGCGCTGTCCTTCCCGTCGCTGAACATCCAGGCGACCAACGGGGTCGCCGACGACGAGCAGGGCCTGGCCTCCGGCCTGCTCAACACCTCCGGCCAGGTCGGCGGCGCCGTCGTGCTCGCGGTGGTGACGGCGGTGCTGACCTCCAGCACGAGCGCCGACCCGCTCGACGGATTCCGCGCCGCGATCGCGGTCTCCGGCATCCTCGCGCTAGCCGGTCTGGTGATCGCCCTCACCGGGCTGCGCGGAGCCCGTACGGCCGCCGCCGAGCGGAAGGAGGAGCCGGTCCTGGAGCCGGTCTGAGGACGGAGCCGACCGTTCGGAGGCGGAGCCGCCCGTGGGCGGAACCGGCCCGGGGACGGAAGATCAGCCGGGGACGCCCGCGCCCCCATGGACGAATCAGGGGCCCATGGGGGCGGGTGCGGATCTCCGCGCGACGAGGGGCGGCCGGGGCGGTGAACCCGCGGGGGTTCCTGGGCATCTAACCTGGCAGGAGGCCCACATGAACCGCTCTCGCGCCGCACTCGTGATCATTCCCCTCGCCCTGCTGACCGGCTGCGGCGGTTCGACCGGTCAGGCGGACCCGGCCGGCCGGACCACCGGGATCACCGGCTCCCCGTCCTCCGGGGTCGCCTCCGACGCCGGGACCGGATCGGCCCCACCCGACGCGCAGGACCCGCCCGCCGCGCAGGACTCTCCGGGCGCGCGGACCCCGCAGGGGAGGACCTCCGCCCCGCAGGCGCCGCCCACCGGGCCGGAGCCGCCGACGAGCACCGCGGCGGTCCGGGTCGAGCGGCACCCCGACGAGCCGCCGCTCGTCACCGGCGTGCGCTTCGCCGAGCACGGGGGCTACGACCGGGTGGTGATCGACTTCAGGGGGGACCTGCCCGGATACACCGTGGACTGGGTGCCCGAGCTGGTCCAGGACGGGTCGGGGGAGCCGATCGACGTCGAGGGCGGGGCCTACCTGCAGGTGACGATGCTCCCGGCGAACGCGCACACCGAGTCGGGCACCCCCACCCTGACGGGCGGGCCGATCCTCCAGGCCGGGCTGGGCAACGTGCGCAGCGTCGTGAAGACCGGCGACTTCGAGGCCGTGGTGGGCGTGGGCATCGTGCTGGAGCGCAGGGCCGGGTTCCGCGTCACCGAGCAGAAGCAGCCGAACCGCCTGGTCATCGACGTGGCCCACTGAACCCGCGGCCCGGGCCCGGTGGCAAGATGGTCCGATGGTGAGGAAAATCGACAGCGCGACGCGGATCCCCGTACCCGGGGGAAAGATCATCGACGAGTACGTCGGCCGGGTCAACAGCGGCGACGCCGGGATCTCCATCGCGCACATGAAGGCCCCCGCGGGCTGGGACGAGCCGGCCCAGACGCCGGAGTTCGCGGAGTACACCCTGGTGCTCTCCGGAACGGTCGTCGTCGAGCACGCCGAGGGCACGACCGAGGTGCACGCCGGCCAGGCGTTCGCCTGCGAGCCGGGGGAGAAGGTCCGCTACAGCTGCGGCCCCGAGGGCGCCGAGTACGTCGCCGTCTGCCTGCCCGCCTTCTCCCCGGAGACGGCACGCCGTGACGGATAGCCCGCGCGGCCTCCGGCGGTCTCCGCAAGATCGCCGGATGATACCGAACGGTAGGATGACGAGATGAGCCAGCAGCTACCCACCCTCGAGGAGATCCGCCGGGCTCCGAAGGTCTTGCTCCACGATCACCTCGACGGCGGTCTGCGGCCCGGGACCATCGTCGACCTGGCCCGTGAGACCGGCTACGACGGACTGCCCACGACCGATCCCGACGCGCTGCGCACCTGGTTCCGGGAGGCCTCCGACTCAGGCTCGCTGGAGCGCTACCTGGAGACCTTCGACCACACGGTCGGCGTCATGCAGACGCGTGAGGCGCTGGTCCGGGTCGCCGCCGAGTGCGCGGAGGACCTGGCGGCCGACGGAGTGGTCTACGCCGAGGTGCGCTACGCGCCCGAGCAGCACACCGAGCGGGGCCTGAGCCTCGAAGAGGTCATCGAGGCGGTCCTGGAGGGGTTCAGGATCGGCTCGGAGGGCCGGGGGATCAAGGTGGGCACGCTGCTCACCGCGATGCGGCACCAGGCCAGGTCCATGGAGATCGCCGAGCTCGCGGTCCGCTACCGCGACGTCGGCGTGGCCGGGTTCGACATCGCCGGGGCCGAGGCGGGCTACCCGCCCACGCGCCACCTCGACGCCTTCGAATACCTCCAGCGGGAGAACGCCCACTTCACCATCCACGCCGGTGAGGCGTTCGGTCTCCCGTCGATCTGGCAGGCGATCCAGTGGTGCGGCGCCGACCGGCTCGGCCACGGCGTGCGGATCATCGACGACATCGCGGTGTCCGGCGACGGCGAGCCCAAGCTCGGCCGCCTGGCGGCCTACGTGCGCGACAAGCGCATCCCGCTGGAGATGTGCCCGACCTCCAATCTGCAGACCGGGGCGGCGCCCTCCATCGCCGAGCACCCGATCGGCCTGCTCCGCCGCCTCAGCTTCCGGGTGACGGTCAACACCGACAACCGGCTGATGAGCGGGACCACGGTCTCGGAGGAGTTCGCCAAACTGGTGGAGGCGTTCGGCTACGACTGGGACGACCTGCAGTGGTTCACGGTCAACGCGATGAAGTCGGCGTTCCTGCCGTTCGACGACCGGCTGGCCCTCATCAACGGCGTCATCAAGCCGGGCTTCGCGCGTCTGAAGTGGCAGGCGTGAGCGGGGCGGCGGGAGCGGGACGGGCGCGATGAGAGAGGTGTTCCGGTCGAAGGCCGCACTGGTCCTCGGCTGGGTGTGGGTCGCGTTCGCCGCGGCGAACGCGGCCGACCTGGTCGTCCGCTACAGCGGGCCGTCCTCGCTGGACGCCGGGGCGGTCCTGGCGGTGCTGACGGCCCTGGTCTTCGTCACGTGCATCCGCCCGGCGGTCGTCCTGACCGACGAGGGCGTGCTGGTCCGCAACCCGCTCCGGGACGCCTTCGTGCCCTGGACGGCCGTGGACGGCGTGGCGGTCTCGCACGCGATCACGATCACCTCCGGTGACGCGGCGGTCCGCTGCTGGACGCCGCAGACCACCGCGCGGGAGCGGGCGGCGGCCGTACGGCGCGGGCGCTCCGGCTCCGAGGGCGGCGGTCCGGCGGCCGAGCCCGCCCGCAGCCGGGGGGAGCAGGCGGCGGCCGAGGCGCTGGCGGGCAGGACGCACGCCGACTGGGCGGCCGAGCAGATCAGGCGGCGCGCGGAGGCCGCCAGGCCGCGGGCCGGGACCGGTGGGACCGGGGCCGAGGCCGGTGAGGGGTCCGCGACGATCGAGACCGGGGCCGGAGCCGAGGCCGGGGCGGGGCCGGGAGCCGCCGGGACCGGTGAGGGGCCCGCGACGATGAGGATCACCTGGGCGCCGGGCGCCCTGGCCGCGCTGGGCGTCGCGCTGGCCCTGGTGGTCGCCGCCTTCCTGACCTGACACGGCCCGGGCCCGTGCGGCAGGAGGGCGCGGCCCCGGACCTGACGGGTTCAGGACGGGCCGGGACGCCAGGCGGCGACGAGGTCCTCCGGGGTGACCAGGGCGACCTCCGCCGTCGCCGAGCCGCTCCGGGAGACGGCGAGCAGCGGCGTGCCGGGGGTCGCGCCCGGCATCCGGGAGCGGCGGACGATGAGCGCGTCCAGGTCGCCCCGCCCGAAGGGCCGGTCCTCCCGCCACACGACCGAGCCGAGCAGGGTCACCGTACGCCCGACCGGTTCGAGGTCCGTCCCCACGACGTCGATCTCCGGGTCGTCGGTGCGGGTCCAGTAACCGCCGATCGCGCCCGTCCCGCCGGGAAGCCCGCCCATGCGCCGCAGCGACTCCCGGACCAGGGGCTTGACGGCCGCCTCGCGCCACGCGTCCCACGAGCGCAGGAGGCGGGCGAGGGCGAGGTCGCCCCGGTCCCGGCCGATCTCCGCCAGCCCGGGGCCGACGAAGGCGAGCCAGAAGCGCAGGTGCGCGTCGGTGACGTGGTAGCGGGTCTCACGCGACGGCCGGGTGGAGAGCGGGGTCGCGGCGGTGACCAGCCGTCGCTCCACGAGGGACTGCAGCGCCCGGTTGAGCGAGGCCCTGGGCACCCCCGGCACGGCGCGGCCGATCGCGGAGTGGGTGCGGTGCCCGGCGCCGACGGCGTTCAGGACGGTCCTCGCCTGCGTGTCCGGCGGCGCCTCGGCGGCCAGGACGCGCTCCCCCGTGACGACCAGGGGGGAGACCGGGTCGGACAGGGCCCGCCGGAGCTGCTCCCGCACGGGCAGTCCCGGGGGCCACTCCCGGCAGATCAGCGGCAGGCCGCCGGAGACCAGGCAGGCGTCGACGGCCTCGGCGGCGGGCAGCCCCGTCGCGTCCGCCACGTCCGCCGGGGTGAGGGGGTGGACGACCAGCTCGGTGGCGCGCATGTAGAAGGGCCGCCCCGGCCGGTTCACCGCCTCCATGGTCTCCAGGTCCGAGCCGGCGAGGACGAGCAGCACGGGACGGCGGGACAGCTCCCGGGCGAACACCACCTGCAGCACGCCCTCCAACTCGGGGGCGGTCGCCAGGAGCACGGGGAGCCCGTCGAGCACGACGACGCTCGGCGACTCCTGGGGGACGGCCACCGCCAGGAGCCGGAGCGCGTCCTCCCACGATCCGGCGGACCGCTCCGCCAGGATCCGGGCGCCGGGGAGGGCGGACGCGGCGCCCTCGGCGAGCAGCCCCGCCACCTGTTCGGCCTCCGTGCCCCGGACGGCGGTGTGGAAGACGTACGGGACGTCCGCGCGCCGGACGAACTCCTCCAGCAGCCGGGACTTGCCGGCTCCGCGGCGGCCGCGCACCAGGACCGCCCGGCCCGGGCGGCCGGCCCGGCCGCCCGTCGCGACCTTGCCCAGCAGGCGTTCCAGCCTGGACAGCTCGTGCTCCCTGCCGATGAACCGGGCCATCGCTCCCCGAGGGTCTCATTGATGAGAGTCTCAGCAGCGAGACTCTTCTGTCCGATGTGCCCGTAATCTGGCACCTCACCGCTGAGCAGGCCTGATATGGAGGTTCCGAGGCCGACTCTTTCCCGTTCCGGAGAGTCGTACGCCTGCGGTCACGGCGGCCGCCCCCTCCGGAGACGCCGACGGCGCGGTCCACGCCGCCGCGCCCGCCGGGAGCCGCGTGCGGGACCTGCATGCGGAAGCCTTCCGCGGACCCGCATGCGGAAGCCTTCCGGGACCTGGCGGGAGCCGCGTGCGGAGGCCTGTCCGGGAGCGGGCCGTCCGGTGCCCGGCACCGGAGCGCCCGGCGGGCTCCGTCCGGCGGCGGAATGCTCAGCCCGGGCGGCACCGCGCCGATGGGGCGGGTATCCCGCCGACCCCTTGGAGGAAGCCATGGCGGCACGAGTGACGAACCTCAGCGTCACGCAGCGGTTGGCGCTGATCTTCACCGCGGGGGCGGTGACGGTCGGTTCCGTCGTCGGCATCGGCATGTACTCCCAGAGCCGGCTGATCGGCGACGCCGACCGGTTGCGGGGCATGGAGCACGCCAAGGCGATCCTCAACCACCTCGACACCCGCGAGGCCGAGCTGAAGGTCGACGCCTACCGGGCGATCAGTGAGCGGGATCTCAGCGACGTGCGCGCCGACCTGCCCGAGGACGTGGCGTCGGTGACGCAGGCCGTGGCGGACCTGGACGCCCTGGCCCTGCCGGAGCGGGTGCGGGAGCGGCTGGAGTCGGTGCGGCCCGACATCGAGGAGTTCAACGCCTTCGTGTCGGCGTTCGTGGCCGACGCCGGACGCGACCGGGCCGCCGCGCGGGAGCGCGGGCAGCAGATCGCCGAGCGCAACAGCGTGGTGGACGGCAAGCTGGAGGCGGTGCACGCCGGGGTGGACGCCGAGATCGAGGCCGCCCGCGCCGGGATGGACGCCTCCGTCGCGCAGACCCGCCTGCTCTCCCTGCTGGTGGGGATCGGCGGGGTGGTACTGCTGGTGGCGCTCTGCGTTCCGCTGGGACGCTCCATCTCCCGGCCGGTGCGCCGCATCGGCCGGGTCCTGGCCGCGGTGGCGGAGGGCGACCTCACCCCGCGCGCCGACGTCGCCTCCCGCGACGAGCTCGGCCGCATGGCCCAGGCGCTGAACCAGGCGATCGAGCACATGCGCACCGCCGTGCGCACCATCGACGCCTCCGTGGGCGGGCTGGCCACCGCCTCCGGGGAACTGACCGTCACCAGCGGCCGGATCGCCGCCGGAGCGGAGGAGGCCAGTGCCCGGATCGGCGCGGTCGCCGCCGTCGCCCAGCAGGTCTCCGGCGACGTGCACTCCGTCGCGGCCGGATCCGAGCAGATGAGCGCGGCGATCGGGGAGATCGCGCAGAGCGCGGGGCAGGCGGCCGGCGTCGCCTCGCAGGCCGTCGCCGTGGCCGCCTCCGCCAGCGGGACCGTCGCCAGGCTCGGCGCCTCGTCGGCGGAGATCGGCTCGGTCATCAGGACGATCACGTCCATCGCCGAGCAGACCAACCTGCTCGCCCTGAACGCCACCATCGAGGCGGCCCGGGCCGGGGAGGCCGGCAAGGGCTTCGCCGTGGTCGCCGGCGAGGTCAAGGACCTGGCGCAGGAGACCGCCAGGGCGACCGAGGACATCGCCCGGCGGGTCGAGGCGATCCAGGCCGACACCGGCGACGCGGTGGCGGCGATCAGCGAGATCAGCGGGATCATCACCCGCATCAACGACTACCAGCTGGCCATCGCCGGCGCGGTGGAGGAGCAGACCGCCACCTCCGGGGAGATGAACCGCGGCGTGACCCAGGCCGCCTCCGGCACCGGGCGGATCGCCGAGACCGTCTCCGACGTGGCCGGTGCGGTCCGGCTCACCAGCGACGGTGTGACCGAGGCCCGGCGCGCGGCCGAGGACCTCGCCCGCATGTCGGCCGACCTGCGGACGCTGGTCGACCGGTTCCGCGTCTGAGCGCATGCGGACCGCGGGCGCGCGACCCGCGGGCGGCAGGGCGCGGCCCGTGGCAGGGGAGACCGCCGAGCCGCCGCCCGAGGCCGCGCGGCACAGGCGGAGCGCCGGGCCACGGCCCGGCGGGCGCGTCACAGGCCCAGCGCCGCCGACAGATCGGCCGTCAGCGCGCCCAGCTCCCGTACGGCCTGCGCCCGGGCGTCGGCGACCTCGCCGGTCACCGGTACGACGGTCTCCAGGTAGCACTTGAGCTTGGGCTCCGTCCCCGAGGGCCGGACCACGACACGGGCGCCGCCCGCCAGGCGGTAGCGGATGCCGTCGGTGGGCGGCAGGCCTGCCGAGCCCAGGCTGAGGTCCTCGGCCGACTCGACCTTGCGGCCGCCGAGCTCCACCGGCGGGGCGCCGCGCAGGCGGGCCATGGCCCCCGCGATCAGGGACAGGTCGTTCACCCGGACCGAGAGCTGGGAGGTGGCGTGCAGGCCGTACCGGCGGGCCTGGTCGTCGAGGAGGTCGAGCAGGGTGCGGCCGTCGCGCTTGGCCCGGGCGGCGAGGCCGGCGACGGTCAGGGCCGCGCCGATGCCGTCCTTGTCGTGGACGGGCAGGCCCCCGCCGGAGCCGACGCTGTAGCCCAGCGCCTCCTCGTAGCCGTAGACGAGCTTCCCGTGGCCGCCTCCGGCCTTCATGATCCACTTGAAGCCGGTGAGGGTCTCCTCGTAGCCCACGCCGTGCTCGGCGGCGATCTTCCCGAGCAGGGACGACGAGACGATGGTGGTGGCGACCAGGCGGTCGTCGCCCGAGGTGTGCCGGATGACGTGCTCGCCGAGGAGGGCGCCGACCTCGTCGCCGGTGAGCATCCGGTGGCCGCCCTGCGGCAGGGGCACGCCCACGGCGCAGCGGTCCGCGTCGGGGTCGTTGGCCAGCACGAGGTCCGCGCCGACCCGTCCGGCGAGTTCCAGGGCGAGGTCCATCGCGCCGGGCTCCTCCGGGTTGGGGAACGCGACGGTCGGGAAGTCGGGGTCAGGGTCGGCCTGGGCCTCGACGGTCACCGGGCTCGCGAACCCGGCGGCCAGGAACGCGGAGGTGAGCGTGACGCCGCCGACGCCGTGCAGGGGCGTGTAGACGACCTTCAGCTCGCGGGCGTCGCCCAGCGGGAGCAGGGTCACCGCGTCCAGGTAGGCGGCCACGATCTCCTCGCCCAGGTCGGCCCACCCGGGGTCGTCGGGAGAGCCCAGTGGCAGGGCGGAGACGGGGCCGACGGCGTCGATGGCGGCGGAGATGCCCGCGTCGACCGGCGGCACGATCTGGGAGCCGTCGCCCCAGTAGACCTTGTAGCCGTTGTCCCGGGGCGGGTTGTGGCTGGCGGTGACGGTCACGCCCGCGTCGGCGCCGAGGTGGCGGACGGCGAAGGCCAGCACCGGGGTGGGCAGGGGGGCCGGGAGCAGCGAGGCCCGCAGCCCGGCGCCGGTCAGCACGGCGGCGGTGTCGCGGGCGAAGACGTCGGAGTTGTGCCGGGCGTCGTAGCCGATCACCACGTGCCGGTCCGGGCCGAGGACGGCGGCCAGCCCGGCGGCGGCGCGCATGACGGTGACCCGGTTCATCCGGTTGGGTCCGGCGCCCAGCTCGCCGCGGAGACCGGCGGTGCCGAACTCCAGCTTGGCGCCGAACCGCTCGCGCAGCGCCTCCTCGTCCCCCTCGTCGAGGAGTTCCCGGAGTTCCTCCCGGGTCCGCGGGTCCGGGTCCTGGGCCAGCCAGTCCTGGGCGAGCCGTACGAGATCGCTGCTCATGATCACCTCACGCTCCGGGCGGGGAGGGCGTGTCCCCGCCGGTTTCCCCTACCGGCCCGCCCGCGGGTCCCGCTCCGGGGACCCGCGGGGCCGGGCGCTACAGCTTGTTGACGATCCCGGCGAGCAGGACCCCCATGCGGGCCGCGGTGGTGCGGCCGACCTGGAGCACCTCCTCGTGGTTCAGCGGCTTGCCGACCAGGCCCGCCCCCGGGTTGGTGACCAGGGAGATGCCGAGCACCTCGGCGCCGGCCTCGCGGGCCGCGACGGCCTCCAGCACGGTCGACATGCCGACCATGTCGCCGCCGAGGATCCGGCACATCTGGATCTCCGCGGGGGTCTCGTAGGTCGGGCCGCGGAAGGCGACGTAGACGCCCTCGGTCATGGTGGGCTCGACCCCGCGGACCAGGTCGCGCAGGCGCCGGGAGTAGACCTCGGTGAGGTCGACGAAGGTGGCGCCGGTGATCGGGTTGGCGCCGGTCAGGTTGATGTGGTCGCTGATCAGCACCGCCTCGCCGACCTCCTGGGTCTCCGGGCGCAGGCCGCCGGCGGCGTTGGTCAGCACGACGGTGCGGGCCCCGGCCCGTACGGCGGTGCGCACGCCGTGCACGACGGGCTCGACGCCCCGGCCCTCGTAGAGGTGGGTGCGGCCGAGGAAGATCAGCGCGTTCTTGCCCGACTCGGTCCGCACGGCGCGGACCCTGCCCGCGTGGCCGGCCACGGCGGGCGGCGCGAAACCGGGCAGGTCGGTCACCGGGATCTCGGCGACGGTCTCACCGATCGCGTCGGCGGCCGGGACCCAGCCCGACCCCATCACCAGCGCGACGTCGAAGGACTCGACTCCGGTGGCGCTCCGCAGTGCGGTCGCGGCGTCCGTGGCGAGTGCATAAGGGTCATTGGTCACCTCACCGAGCGTACTCGCCGGGCCGTCCACGCCATGACTCCGGCGGCCGCGACCCGCCGCTACGCCTCCGACCTGCCGAGCATCCGGCCGCGGCCCGCCACCGGTCCCGCAGACGGGAGGCGTCACCGGTCCCGCGGATGCGGCCCGCCACCGCCCGCCGCGGACGGGGCGTCAGCCGCCGAAGGAGGTGCAGGGGCGGTTGCGCAGCGCCTTGACGTAGTCGTCGGGGGCCCCGGCCTTCTCCGCGGCGTCGGACAGGATGCCGAGGTAGCGCGCCGAGGGCAGGCCGCCCTCGTAACCGTCGAGCACGTAGAACCAGGCCACGACCTCGCCGTCCAGGGTCTGCACGCGCAGCCGTACCTTGTGGTAGAGGCCGCGGGTGGCGCCCTCCCACTGGTCGAGGGAGGTCTCGTCCCATTCGGGGACGTCGTAGAGGACGACGAAGACGTGCTCGTCGGGGTCCTCGACGATGGTGGCGAGCGCGCCGTCGAGCGCGCCCTCCCGGCTGAGGTCGTCCCCGCCGAACGTCAGGCGCCAGCCCTGCAGCCAGCCCGACCCCCGGACGGGGGAGTGCGGGGCCCGCTGGGCCATCTGCTCGGGGTCCATGTTGCTGCCGTAGGCGGCGTAGACAGGCACGGTGCCCAAGACTAATCCAAGATCGCCCGCATGCCCCTCCCGTGATGTCATGTCGTCGATTTCCTCGAAGGGCAAGGGCTTTCCCCGGTTTTCGAGGGGGACCCGAGCGGTGGTTGGTCCGGGGATGCGGGAGAATGGGGTAGTGACAAGGATCGTGATCATCGGTGGCGGACCCGGCGGATACGAGGCGGCACTGGTGGCGGCGCAGCTGGGCGCGCAGGTCACCGTGGTCGAGCAGGACGGGCCCGGGGGCGCCTGCGTGCTCACCGACTGCGTGCCCTCCAAGACCCTGATCGCGACCTCCGTGCGCAAGCAGGCGCTGCTCGACGCCGCCGCGCTGGGCGTGCACTACAGCGGGGGCCCCGACGGCGACGTGGGGACCCCGGTGGCCGACATGCCGCTGGTCAACCTGCGGGTGAAGGAGCTGGCCCGGGCCCAGTCCACCGACATCGCGGCGCGGCTCGCCGCCGAGGGCGTCGAGGTGGTCCAGGCCCCCGGGCGGCTGGTGGACCCGCAGGTGGTCAGGGCCGGCGACCGGACGATCCGGGCCGACGTGGTCATCGTGGCGACCGGCGCGACCCCGCGCATCCTGCCGACCGCCGAGCCCGACGGGGAGCGCATCCTCACCTGGCGGCAGATGTACGACCTGGAGGAGCTGCCCGAGCACCTCATCGTGGTCGGCTCCGGCGTCACCGGCGCGGAGTTCGCCGGCGCCTACCGCTCGCTCGGCTCCGAGGTCACCCTCGTCTCGTCGCGCGACCGGATGATGCCGAACGAGGACGCCGACGCCGCCGAGGTCCTGGAGGAGGTCTACCGGCGCCGCGGGATGAACGTCATGGGCCGCTCCCGCGCCGAGTCGGTCAAGCGCACGGCCGACGGCGTGGTCGTCACCCTGGAGGACGGCCGGACCGCCGAGGGCAGCCACTGCCTGATGACGGTCGGCATGGTCCCCAACACCGCCGGGATCGGCCTGGAGGAGGCCGGCGTCACCCTCGACCGGGGCGGGTTCGTCCAGGTGGACAAGGTCTCCCGCACCTCCGCGCCGGGCGTCTACGCGGCCGGCGACTGCACCGGGGTGCTGATGCTCGCCTCCGTCGCCGCGATGCAGGGCCGGATCGCCGTCTGGCACGCCCTCGGCGAGGCCGTGCAGCCGCTCCGCCTGGCCACCGTGGCCTCCAACATCTTCACCGACCCCGAGATCGCCGCGGTCGGCATCACGCAGAAGGCGATCGAGTCCGGGGAGATCCAGGCCAACGTGGTCAAACTCCCGCTGGCGACCAACGCCCGGGCGAAGATGCAGGGCTTCCACGACGGCTTCGTGAAGCTGTTCTGCCGCCCCAACACCGGCATCATCCTCGGCGGCGTCGTGGTCGCCCCGCGCGCCTCCGAGCTGATCCTGGCGGTCTCGGTCGCCGTGCAGCAGCGGCTCACCGTGGACCAGCTCGCGCACACCTTCGCGGTCTACCCCTCGCTGTCCGGGTCCGTCACCGAGGCGGCCCGCCGCCTGATGCAGCCGATGACCCCCAGCGGCATCTGACCGGCTAGCGCACGCGGCCGCGGAGCCGTCCCAGGGCGTTCCGGCCGTCCTGCACGGCCCGCGCCACGAGGTGCAGGTCCTGCTCCCGCCTGGCCATGACCAGGGCGTTCTTCGCGGCCTCGTAGGCGTCCAGGGCCTGCCGCCAGTCGTGGTCGGCGGTCATCCCGCCGCGCCCGCTGATCTGGAACTCGTAGTCGAGCCGGTCGATCTCCTCGCCGAGCCGGGTGATGTCCTCCTCCGCGCCCCGGCGCATGAGGGTGAAGCGGGCGTTGCGCCTGGTCCGCCGCTGCGCGCTGACGCCCCAGGCCACCACGGTGACCGCCAGGCCCACCGCGCTGAGCACCACCATGACGAGGCCCACGGAGATCCCGCCGCCCTGGTCCGGCGCCGCGGCCGTGGACGGCTCGTCCTCCGGCGCCTCCTCGCCGCCCAGGGGGAGCGAGGTGGGGAAGGAGGTCGGCAGGCCGGCCAGGCCGGTGGGGGTGCCCTTGGCGCCCTCGAGGTTCGCGTCGTCGGCCATGGTGAAGGACGCCTTCTCGACCGTCGCCCCGGTGAAGTCGGCCCCGGCGAGCTCGGCCATGGTGAACTCGGCCTCGGTCAGGTCGGCGTCGACGAAGACGGCGTTGCGCAGGTTGGCCTGGGTCAGCGGGGCCTCCCGGAGCTTGGCCCGGGTGAAGTCGGCCTTGCGGGCCTTGAGCTGGCCGGGCGTGCTCTCGGTGAGGTCGGCGCCGACGAGTTTGGCGCTGGTGAACTCCACCTGGGTCAGCTCGGCCCGGGTCAGCTTCGCCCCGGACAGGTCCGCGTAGGGGAACTCGGCCTGCCCCGCCTCGGCGTCGATGAGGATCGCGCCGCGCAGGTCGGCGTGGTCGGCCCTGACCTGGCCCAGATCGGCCTCGGTGAGGTTCGCGCCGCGCAGGTCGGCGTACTTCAGCGTCGCCTGGGTGAGGTCGGCCTCCTTGAGCGAGGCGTCACGCAGGATCGACCCGGTCAGGTCCTTCTGCGTCAGCTGCTGGCCGTCCAGCTTGGCGCCGGTCAGGTCGGCGCAGCGCAGGCTGGAGGGGAGCTGGGCGCCCCCGGTGAAGTCCCGGCCGCGCAGGTTCGCCCGCTGACCGGGCCGGCACGGGCCGGCCGAGGCCGCTTCGGCCGAGCCCCGTCCGGCCGGGGCCCACCCGGCAGGAATCGGCCGCGCCGGGGTTCCGGCCGAGGCGCGGGCCTGGCCCTGGGCGGGCGCGGCGTGGGCGGGCAGGGCTGCGAACCCCGGCGCCGCGACGATCGCGGCGGTGAGCGCCAGGGAGATGGAACGACGCACGGGAGCCTCCTTCGACTACGGCCCCGAGCGTGCCAGCGGCCCATTGCAGTCCGCTGGACACCCGCTTGATCCCCGGTGGCCGCGCCCCGCCTCAGCGAGGCACCCGGACCACCGCGTACCCTCCCGGGGGCAGCAGCAGGTTACCGGGAACCGCCTGCTCCCGGTCGCCGTGGTTGACGGAGAAGACCCAGTCGCCGCGCCGTACCGACTCGACGGGGGCGGCGGGGCCGAGGCCGAGCAGGCGGGCGTAGGCGTCGTCGTCCAGCCGGGTGGAGACGTAGACGGCCCGGTCGCGGCGGGTGACCGCGGGGGTGCCGTCCGGGTAGCGGGCCAGGGCCTCGGCCCCGGCCAGGTGGACGTGCTCGGTCCACAGGGTCGCGGTGGCGCCGTCGTCCAGCGTCACCGGGCCGGCGACCGGCAGGAACTCCTCGACCCGGACGCCGAGCAGGTCGCGCAGCGCCCCGGGGTAGCCGCCGGTCCGGACGCGGGCGTGCTCGTCGGCGATCCCGCTGAGGAAGGAGACCACCAGGCGGCCGCCGCCGGCGGCGTACCGGCGCAGGTTGCCGGCGTCGTCGTCGGAGAGCAGGTAGAGACTCGGGGCGATCACCAGCTCGTAGGCCGACAGGTCCGCCGAGGGGCGGACGAAGTCGGCGGTGACGCCGTGCCGGTAGAGCACCCGGTGCGCCTGCCGTACGGCCTCCAGGTAACCGGTCTCGGTGGACGGGAAGCCCGGGGACTGCAGCGCCCAGCCCGACTCGGGGTCCCACAGGATCGCGGCGGACGCCTCGACCGGCGCCTCGCAGGCCTCGGCGAGGGCGGGCAGCAGCGCGCCGAGGTCGCGGATCTCGCGGAAGATCCGCGAGTCCGGCCCGGAGTGCGGGACCATCCCGCCGTGCCAGAGCTCGGCCCCGCCGCGCGAGGCCCGCCACTGGAAGAACATCGCCCCGCGCGAGCCCCGCGCGATGTGCGACAGGCTCAGCCGGGTGATCTCGCCGGGGCGTTTGGCGGCCATGCGGGGGCCGGTGTAGGTCACCACGGCCTGCTCCATCAGCAGCCACGGCCGCCCGCCCGCCCAGCCGCGCGCCAGGTCGGCGGCGAACGCGGTCTCCTCCGGCGGGTTCTCCGACGGGTAGTGGTCGATCGCGACCAGGTCCACCTCCTCCGCCCAGTCCCACTGGTTCACCGGGACCCAGTCGCCGAAGACGAAGTTCGTGGTGACCGGGACGTCCGGGGTGAGCTCGCGCAGGACCGCCTTCTGCTCGCGGAAATGGGTGAGCATCTCGTCGGACAGGAAGCGGCGGAAGTCCAGGACCTGGGAGGGGTTGGGCAGGTACTGGGTGGCGCGGGGCGGCATGACCTGCTCCCACGCCGAGTAGTGCTGGCTCCAGAACGAGGTGGTCCAGGCGTCGTTCAGCGCCTCCAGCGAGCCGTGCCGGGCGCGCAGCCAGGCCCGGAAGGCGGCGGCGGCGTGGTCGCAGTGGCAGCCGGTGCCGTACTCGTTGTGCACGTGCCACATGGCCAGCGCCGGGTGGCCGGCGTAGCGCCCGGCGAGCGCGCGGGCGATGCGGACCGAGGCCTCGCGGTAGGCGGGGGCGGCCACGCAGTAGGTGTCGCGGCTGCCGTGGGTGAGCCGGACGCCGTCGGCGGTGACGGCCAGCGCGTCGGGGTGGGCCAGGGAGAACCAGGGCGGGGGGGAGGCGGTGGGGGTGGCCAGGTTCACCCGGACCCCGCCCTCGTGGAGCAGGTCGAGCACCCGGTCCAGCCAGCCGAAGTCGTAGGCCCCCTCGGCGGGTTCGAGGCGCGACCAGGAGAACACCCCGACGCTGACCAGGTTGACCCCGGCCTGCCGCATCAGGGCGACGTCCTCCTCCCAGACCTTCTCCGGCCACTGCTCGGGGTTGTAGTCCCCGCCGTAGCACAGGCCTTCCAGCCCTTTCGGCCAGTTCACTCTGGATCCTTTGTTCGTACAGAAACTAAACTAATTATCCATGGATCATGGAGTCGTCTCAAGTGCCGCGACCGGAGACTGGGAGCGGGCGCTGATCACCGGCAACGGCCGCCAGGGCGCCCTGGTGTACGGGGAGCCGGGGGAGTTCCGGGTGACCCTCTCCCACGAACGCCTCTTCCTCCCCGTCACCGAGCCCCTGCCGCCGCCGCACACCGCCCGCGTCCTGTCCGAGCTGCACGCCCTGCTGTACGGCGGGCGCCCCCGCGAGGCGGCCGAGCGGGTCGCCGGCCTCGCGGCCGAGGAGCACCCCGGCTACGCGGAGACCCGCTGGATCGACCCCCTGGTCCCCGCCGCCACCCTGGCCTTCTCCACCCGCGCGCCCGGCGGCGTCCGGCGGACCTGCGACTTCACGACCGGGCTGGTGACGCAGGAGCACGGCCCGGCCCGGCAGGAGGTGTTCGCCTCCCGCCCCGCCGACGTGGTGGCGGTCCGCCTCTCCGGGGCCGGAGGGCTGCTCCGGCTGCTGCCGCCGGACGGCGAGCCGCCGGTCCCGGTCCGGTTCACCTCGGAGACGGCCCCGGGCCGCCTGGTCCTCCGCGCGGACCTGCCCGAGTGCCGGCCCGGCGCGATGACGGGCTACACCGTCGAGTGCCGGGTCGACGGGGAGGCGGAGGCGCTCCCCGACGGGCTGGCGGTCCGGGGTGAGGCGCTCGTGCTGGTGCGCACCGTCGTGCACGGGGTCGGGCGGGCGGGCGGCGAGCCGTACCCGCTGGACGGGCTGCCCGCCGACTTCGGGCGGCTGCTGGACGAGCACGCGGCCGTGCACGGAGGGCTGCTGGCCCGGTCGGAGGTCCGGCTGCCGGACGGCGGGCCGGTCGAGCGGCTGTTCACCGCCGGGCGGTACGCGGTGATCTCCAGCTCGGGCGAGCTCCCGCCGACCCTGCAGGGGGTGTGGACCGGGACCTACGACCCGCCGTGGCGCAGCGGCTTCACCATGGACGGGAACCTGGCCTCGGCGGTGGCCGCCCTGCCCTGCACCGGGACCCCGGAGCTCATGCTCCCGGTCTTCGACCTGGCCGACGCGATGATGGACGACTTCCGGCAGAACGCGCGCAGGCTGTACGGCTGCCGGGGGATCCTGGTCCCGGCGCACCTGTCCACGCACGGCCTGCACAACCACTTCGGGCCGGTCTGGTGCCTGACCTTCTGGACGGCCGGCGCGGGCTGGCTGGCCCGGCTCTACCACGACCACTACGCGCACACCGGCGACCTGGCCTTCCTGCGCGAGCGGGCGCTGCCGTTCATGACCGAGGCGGCCCTGTTCTACGAGGACTTCCTGGACGGGGGCGGCGACTTCGTCCCGTCCTACTCGCCGGAGAACACCCCGGCGGGGGGCGACTCGCAGGCGTGCGTCAACGCGACCATGGACGTCGCGGTCGTCCGGGACCTGCTGCGCAACCTCGTCCGCGCGTGCGAGCTCCTGGGGCTGGACCCGGCCCGGTGGTGGCGGCTGCTGGAACGCCTCCCGGTGTACCGGATCGCGCCGACCGGGGAACTGGCCGAGTGGATCGGCCCGCGGCACCTCGCGGACGGCGCTCCGGCGGGCACCGCGGGCGGCGGCGCGGGCGGGCGCGCGGACGGCGGTTCCCCGGGCGGGACGGGCGGAGGCGGGGGCGGGGGCCTTCCGGCGGACAACCACGCGCACCGGCACGCCTCGCACCTCTACCCGCTCTGGTACGAGCGGGACCCCGCCTTCGACGACCCCCGGCTGGCGGCGGCCGCGGAGCTCGCGGTCCGGCGGAGGCTGGAGTGGTGGCGCGGCGAGGGCAGCGACGAGATGGCGTTCGGGCTGGTCCAGCTGGGGCTCGCGGCGGCCTCGCTGGGCCTGGCCGAGGAGGCGCACGAGACGCTCACGCTGCTGGCCACCCGCTACTGGCGCGAGGAGAACCTGGTCTCCACCCACAACCGGGACGCGATCTTCAACGTGGACGTCTGCGGCGGGCTGCCCGCGCTGGTCGCGGCCATGCTGGTGCGCTCCTCGCTGCCCGGCGCCGGTTACGGGCGGGTGGACCTGCTGCCCGCGCTCCCGGAGGCCTGGCCGCGGGGCGAGGCGCGCGGGCTGGTGGTGCGGGGCGGCACGGTCGAGCGGCTGACCTGGAAGCCCGGCCGGGTGGAGGCGGTGGTGCGGGCCTGGGCCCCGCTCCTGGTCACCTGCGGCATCCAGAGCGCGCGGGTGCTGCCCGGGGAGGCGTTGCCATTGACGTTTGTTGGTTTGGACGCAAAACTAATTCAGCAACTGGAAGCCTGAAGCGCTGGAGCCCCCATGCCCTACCGTCCCCCGCTGATCGCGCATGAGTACTTCGTCGCCGACCCGCCGGAGCTGCCCGTCCGCTCGCACGGGGAGGGCGGGCTCTCGGCGCTGACGGCGGCGGAGCTGGTGGCGGCGGACGCGGCCGGAGTGGTCCTGAAGGCGACCACCTCGGCCGAGGAGACGCTCGTGGCCTGCGTGGGCGTGGCGGGCGAAGGGGTGATCCGGGTACGGCTCGGCGAGGACGCCGACGCGCGCACCCGGTCGGCGCGGGCGATCACCATGGTCACACCGGGCGGGTTCCCCGGGGCCCGGGTGGAGACGGGCGGCGGGACGGTCGTGGTCGACGCCGGGTCGCTCCGCGCCGAGATCACCCTGTCCCCCTGGCACCTGCGCTTCACCGACGCCGCCGGGAGGACCCTGCTGGAGCAGGACGCCGGCCACGTCGACATCAGCGGCCGGCTGCGCACGCTCCCGTTCGGCCGCTCCACGGCCGGCGGCGAGGTGGCCGGCTACCACGAGAGCTTCGCCGCCCCCGCCGACGAGGCGTTCACCGGCTTCGGCGAGTCCTTCACCCCGCTGGACAAGCGCGGCCAGCGGCCGGTCATGTGGAACTTCGACGCCTTCGGCGCCGAGTCCCAGCGCGCCTACAAGAACGTGCCGTTCTACCTGTCCAGCCGGGGCTACGGCGTGCTGGTCGACAGCGGCGCCCCGGTGGAGTTCGACATGTGCCAGTCCACGCACAGCTGCGTGCAGATCGTCGTTCCGGACGACCTGATCGACTACTACGTGATCGCCGGGCCGACCCCGCCGCAGATCCTGGACCGCTTCGACCGGCTGACCTGCCGTCCGGCGCTCCCGCCGAAGTGGGCGTTCGGCACCTGGATCTCCTCGGGCTTCTTCGTCGACACCCAGGAGCGGGTGATGAACCGGGCCCGGACGATCCGCGAGCGCGGCATCCCCTGCGACGTGCTGCACCTGGACACCTACTGGCAGACCGACGGCCACTGGTCCGACCTGCGCTGGGACGAGGGCAACTTCCCCGACCCGGCCGGGATGCTGGCGGAGCTGAAGGAGATGGGCTTCAAGGTCTGCCTCTGGATGAACCCGTACATCTCCCACCTGAGCCCGGCCTTCGCCGAGGCGGCGGAGAAGGGGTACTTCCTGAGGAGGCCCGGCGGCGAGGTCTACGTCGCCGACTCCTGGCACGGCTCCTACCCCGAGTGCGGCATCGTCGACTTCACCAGCCCCGAGGCCGTCGAGTGGTTCCGGGGGCTGCTCCGGCCGCTGCTGGAGCAGGGCGTGCAGGTCTTCAAGACCGACTTCGCCGAGGGCGTGCCGCGCGACGCGGTCGCCGCCAACGGCATGACCGGCACCGACCTGCACAACGTCTACACGCTGCTCTTCAACGACGTGGTCTCCGAGGTGACGCGCGAGGTCGCCGGGCACGGCATGGTCTGGGCGCGCTCGTCCTTCCTCGGCGGGCAGCGGCACGCCGCCCAGTGGAGCGGCGACACCTACACCGGTTACCCGGCGATGGGCAGCACCCTGCGCGGCGGGCTGGCGCACGGCCTGTCCGGCATCCCGTTCTGGAGCCACGACGCGGGCGGCTTCACCGGCCGCCCCACCGACGACCTGTACGTCCGCTGGACCCAGTTCGGCGCCTTCTCCCCGCTGCTGCGGCTGCACGGCACCACCAGCCGCGAGCCGTGGGAGTTCCCCGAGGTCGAGGCCGAGGCCGTGGCGGCGCTGAAGCTCCGCTACCGCTTCATGCCGTACGTCTACACCGCCGCCGTCGAGGCCGCGCGGACCGGGGCGCCGATGATGCGGGCCCTGTGCGTCGACCACCCGGACGACCCGGTGGCCTGGCGGGCCGACCTGGAGTACCTCCTCGGCCGCGACCTGCTGGTGGCCCCCATGACCTCGCCCGACGGCGTCCGGAAGGTCTACCTCCCGGCCGGCGAGTGGGTGGACCACTGGACGGGCGAGGTGCTCGCGGGCGGGCGGCACGTCACGGTGTCCGCGCCGCTTTCGCGCATCCCCCTGTTCGTCCGGCGCGGCGCGGTCGTCCCGGTCCTGGCCGAGCCCGGCGAGACCGTCGGCGACGGGCCGTTCGGGGAGATCACGCTGGTCGGCTACGGCACGGACGCGGGGACCGCCGTGATCTCCGACGTCGACGGCGACACCACGGCGACCGTGGAGGCGGGCGGGATCCGGGTGGACGGTCCCGCGCGCGTCACGGGTTTCGAGCGGTTCGGGGCCGCCTGAGGGCCGTGGGCTCCGGGCGGTTCGGGGCCGCGTGAGGGTCACCGGTTCCGGGCGGTCCGGGGCCGCCTGAAGTACGACGGCCGCCGAGCGCGGCCGGGCGGTCCGGAGCCGGACCGCCGCCAGGGGCGGCACGGCCGCCACCATCCATGGGAGACGAGCATGTTCACAATGCGAACCGGGGCGGCCGTGCTGGCCGCGACGGTCATGCTGGCGGCGCTGGCCGCCTGCGGGGGCGACGGGCAGGAGGGCGCGGAGCCCGCCGCGAGCGGTCCCCGGACGCTCAAGCTCTGGCACTACGAGAGCGCCGACGGGGCGATGGGCAAGGCCTGGGCCGAGGCGATCAAGCAGTTCGAGGCCACCCACCCCGGCGTCAAGGTCCAGTTCGAGGAGAAGGCGTTCGAGCAGATCCGCCAGTCGGCGGGCATGATCCTCAACTCGGACGAGGCCCCCGACGTCATGGAGTACAACAAGGGCAACGCCACCGCCGGGCTGCTCTCCAAGCAGGGCCTGCTGACCGACCTGTCGGCGGAGGCCGCGAAGCGCGGCTGGGACAAGCTGCTCAGCCCGTCGCTGCAGACCACCGCGAAGTACGACGACCGGGGCGTCATGGGCTCCGGCAAGTGGTTCGGCATCCCGAACTACGCCGAGTACGTGATGGTCTACTACAACAAGGACCTGTTCGAGAAGCACAAGGTCGAGGTGCCGACCACGTTCGAGCAGTTCACCGCGGCCATGGACACGTTCGCCAAGGCCGGAGTGACCCCGCTCGCGGTCGGCGGCGCGGAGTACCCGGCGCAGCAGATCTTCTACCAGCTCGCGCTGAGCAAGGCGCAGCGGCCGTGGGTGGACGGCTTCCAGCTCTACAAGGGCAAGGTCGACTTCCACGGGCCCGAGTTCACCTACGCGGCCGAGACCACGGCCGACTGGGTGAGGAAGGGCTACATCGCCAAGGACTCCGCCGGGATCAAGGCCGAGGACATGGGCCTGTCCTTCATCGGCGGGAAGTACCCGATGGTGGTCACCGGATCGTGGTGGTACGGCCGGTTCGCCACCGACATCAAGGACTTCGAGTGGGGCTCGTTCCTCTGGCCGGGCAACACCCTGCACGCCGGCTCCAGCGGGAACATCTGGGTGGTCCCGGAGAACGCGAAGAACAAGGACCTGGCCTACGACTTCATCGACATCACGATGAAGAAGGAGATCCAGAACCTGCTCGGCAACTCCGGCGGCATCCCGGTGGCGGCCGACCCCGCCGCGATCACCGACCCGAAGAGCAAGGAGCTGATCGAGAACTTCACGAAGCTCTCGACCGCCGACGGGCTGGCGTTCTACCCCGACTGGCCCGCCCCGGGCTACTACGACGTGCTGGTGGCCGGGGTGCAGAACCTGATCAACGGCGCGAAGAAGCCCGCCGAGGTGCTCGACGAGCTCGCCGCGCCGTACGAGGAGAACCTCGCCGACATCGGCGACTGACCCGCGGAGCAGGCCTCGGCGACCGGCGGCCCCGGGAAGGCCCCGGCGGCCGGAAGGACATCGGCGACCGACAGTCGGAAAGAGGAAAGATGGCAGTGCACGCTCCGGCCGCGCGGCCGAAGGCGGTCCGCGGACCGGAGCCGCACCCGCGCCGCCGCACCGGCGGCTACTGGGTGTTCCTGCTGCCCAGCGCGGTGCTGTTCACCGCGGTGATCCTGGTGCCGTTCCTGATGAACATCGGGATCTCCTTCACCCGGTGGCAGGGGATCGGCGACCCGAGGTGGCTCGGGCTCGACAACTACACCCGGTTGTTCGCCGACGCCCGGTTCTGGACGTCGTTCCGGAACAACGCGGCGCTGATCGTGGCGATGGCGATCGTCCCCACGCTCATCGGGCTCGTCCTGGCGGCGACCCTCTTCGACTACGTGGGCAAGAAGTTCGGCCCCCGTACGGCGAGCGTGCTGCGGGCCGCCTACTACCTGCCGCAGGTGCTGCCCGTCGCGATCGCCGGGATCGTCTGGGGCTGGATCATGCACCCCCGGTTCGGCGTGCTCAACGAGTTCCTGGCGCTGTTCGGCATGGAGCCGCGCGGCTGGCTGGGCGACCCGGACTGGGCGCTGCCGAGCGTGATGATGATCATGGTCTGGTTCCAGATCGGCTACCCGGTGGTCATCTTCATGGCCGGACTGCAGCGCGTGGACCCGGCGCTGTACGAGGCCGCGGAGATGGACGGGGCCTCATGGGCCCGGCGGTTCCGGCACATCACCGTCCCGCAGATCCGGCCCGAGATCTACGTCGTCCTGCTCACCTGCACGATCGCCGCGCTCAAGGTCTTCGGGCCGATCTTCGTGCTCACCCGGGGCGGTCCCGGCGGCGCCACGCTCGTGCCGTCCTACTTCAGCTACCAGAACTTCTTCGAGAAGGCCAACGTCGGGTACGGCGCCGCGATCGCCACCGTGCTGACCCTCCTGATCATCGTGGTCACGGTGCTCTTCCTGCGGATCCAGGACGGGGAGGAAGGCGACTCGTGACCTCCCGCCCGCGTTCACCTCGTCCGTGTCCGCCCCGCTCGTGTCCGCTCCGCCCGCGTCCGGCCGACTCACATCCGACATATCCGCATCCGGCACACCCGCGTCCGGCCGGCCCGAGGAGCGCTCGATGATCCGGAAGTACTCGGTCCTGGTCTCGCTGGCCGTGCTGGCCGTCGTGATGCTGGTGCCGTTCGCCATCGTCACGCTCAACGCGGTGCGCTCCCCGGCGGACTACTCCGCCAACGGCCCGCTGAGCCTGCCCGACGGCCTCCACCTCGACGGGATCGTCGAGTTCTGGAACCGGGTCGACTTCGGCGGGAAGCTGTGGAACAGCCTGCTGATCAGCGGCTCGGTGGCGGTGCTCGCCGTCGTGCTCTCGGTGCTCAACGCCTACGCGCTCGGCATCGGCCGGGTCCGCGGCCGGACCTGGATCCTGGTCGTCTTCCTGGTGGCCAACACCCTGCCGCAGGAGGCGCTGGTCTACCCGCTGTACTACCTGTCCAAGGAGGCCGGCCTCTACGACACCCGGCTCGGCGTGATCATCATCTTCACGGTCATCCAGAGCGCGTTCGGCACCTACCTGCTCGCCTCGGTGCTCGGCCGGTTCCCGCACGAGATCCTGGAGGCCGCCGCGCTCGACGGGGCCGGGAAGTGGCGGGCGCTCTGGCGGGTCGTGGTCCCGGTCAGCAGGCCCACGCTCTCGGTGCTGCTGATCTTCTTCTTCATCTGGACCTGGAACGAGTTCTTCCTCCCCCTGGTCTTCCTGATCTCCAACGAGAACCAGACCGTCCCGGTCGCGCTGGGCGTGCTCCAGGGGGACAAGATGATGGACGCCACCATGTCGAGCGCCTCGGCGCTGCTCGGCATCCTCCCGGCCGTCGTCTTCTTCCTGATCTTCCAGCGGACCCTGACCCGCGGCGTGACCGTGGGCGCGATCAAGTAGGAGGCATGGTGTCCTTCCGCACGTCCTTCCGTCCGCCCCGAATGCGCTTACGCGTGTCCCCCCGTCCGTCACCGCGCGCGCACCTGCGCAGGTCCGCGGCCGCCGGCGCCGTGCTCGCCCTGGCCCTCGGCCTGTGCGCGGCCCCGGCGCACGCGGCCCCCCAGCACCCCTTCCGCGACCCGTCGCTCCCGCTCCAGCAGCGCGTCGACGACCTGCTCGGCCGGTTGACCCTGGCCGAGAAGGTCTCCTGGCTGCACCAGTACCAGCCGGCGGTGGAACGGCTCGGCATCGGCCTGTTCAAGACCGGCACCGAGGCGCTGCACGGCATCGCCTGGTCCACCGACGTCGACAACGGCGGCAACGTCGTCACCGCCAGGGGCACCGTCTTCCCGCAGGCCGTCGGCCTGGCCAGCACCTGGAACCCGGACCTGGTCGAGCAGGTCGGCGAGGCCGTCGGCACCGAGGCCCGCGGCTACCACGCCGAGAACCCGCGGGTGTGGGGCCTGCAGCTCTGGGCGCCGGTGGTCAACCTGCTCCGCGACCCCCGCTGGGGCCGCAACGAGGAGGGTTACTCCGAGGACCCGCTGCTCACCGGCGCGATCTCCACCGCCTACGGCAGGGGCATCCAGGGCGACGACCCCGACCACCTGCGGGCCGCTCCGGTGCTCAAGCACTTCATGGCCAACAACAACGAGATCCGCCGGGACACCACCAACTCCAGCATCCGGCCCCGGGTCATGCACGAGTACGAGCTCCCGGCCTTCCGGACGGCTCTCGCGAACGACGCCGCCACCGGGGTGATGACCGCCTACAACCTGGTCAACGGCCGCCCCGCCACGGTCACCGACCTCAACGCGAGCGTGCGCCGGTGGACCGACCGGACGCTCTTCAACGTCTCCGACGCGGGCGGGCCGAACAACCTGACCGGCTCGCAGCGCTACTTCGCCACCCAGCCCGAGGCGGCCGCCGCGATGATCAAGGCGGGCGTGGACAGTTTCACCGTGGACGACACCAGGAGCGCTCCGACGGTCGCCTCGGTGAACGCCGCGCTCGCCCAGGGGCTGCTCACCGAGGCCGACGTCGACCGGGCCGTGCGCAACATCCTCAGTGTGCGGTTCCGGCTCGGCGAGTTCGACCCGGACGGCGGGCCGTACGGGAAGATCACCAAGGCGGTGGTGGACAGCCCCGAGCACCGGAGGCTGAACCGGCGGGCCGCCACCGAGGCGATGGTCCTGCTCAAGAACACCGGCCCCGAGGGCCCGGCCGCCGAGGGCTCAGGGAAGCCCGGTGCGCTGCTCCCGCTGGATCCGGCGAAGAAGGTCGCGGTCATCGGCCCGCTCGCCGACACCCTCTACACCGACTGGTACTCCGGCGCCCTGCCGTACGAGGTGACCCCGCTGGACGGGATCAGGGAGCGGGCCGCCGTCACCGGTGCGACCGAGGGCGCCGACCGGATCGCGCTCAAGGCCGGCGGGAGGTACCTCACCGCCCCGGCCGGCGCGGGCGGCGACCTGAGGCTCGCCGCCGCCACCGCGGGGGAGGCCGAGCAGTTCGACGTCTTCGACTGGGGCCAGGGGATCGTGACCCTGCGCAGCGTCGCCAACGGCAGGTACGTCAGCCGCGCCAACTGGTCCACCCTCGCCAACACCCAGGAGCAGCCCGCCGGCTGGTTCGTCCAGGAGCAGTTCAAGCTGGAGTCGCAGGGCGACGGGACCGTGCTGCTGCGCTACGCCGGCTACGAGACCGCCGAGCCGTGGTTCGGCCCGAACGTCTACGTCCGGGCCGCCGCCGACGGCACGCTCTCCCTCACCACTGCGGAGAACGCCACCCGGTTCACCAGGGAGACCGTGCGCAGCGGGATCGCCGAGGCCGTCGCGGCGGCGAAGAGCGCCGACACGGCGGTCGTCGTGGTCGGCAGCATGCCGTTCATCAACGGCCGCGAGGCCCACGACCGCACCGACCTGGGCCTCGCAGAGGGCCAGGAGGCGCTGGTCGAGGCGGTGCGCGAGGCCAACCCGAACACCGTGGTCGTCCTGGAGAACAGCTACCCGACGACCATCGACCGTCTGGCGGAGAAGGTCCCGGCCGTCCTCTGGACCACCCACGCCGGCGCGGAGACCGGCCACGCCCTGGCCGACATCCTGTACGGCGACGCCAACCCGGCCGGCCGGCTCACCCAGACCTGGCCGCGCGAGGGCGCGGAGCTGCCGGACATCCTGGACTACGACATCGTCAAGACCGGCTCGACCTACCTGTACTCGAAGGACGAGCCGCTCTACGCCTTCGGGCACGGTCTGAGCTACACCACCTTCGGCTACCAGGGGCTGAAGACCAGGCGCGGCGGCGACGGCTTCGAGGTGAGCGTCAAGGTGACCAACACCGGGTCGCGCGCCGGTGACGAGGTCGTCCAGCTCTACACCCACCAGCGCTCCTCGCGGGTGCGGCAGCCGGTCAGGCAGCTGCGCGGGTTCGAGCGGGTGCACCTGGCGCCGGGCGAGTCGAAGACCGTCACGTTCCCGCTGAAGACCGCCGACCTGGCGCTGTGGGACGTGACCCGGGGCCGCTTCGCGGTGGAGCCGTCCACCCACGACGTGCTCGTCGGCTCCTCCTCGGACCGGATCCGGCAGCGGGCCACGCTGCGGGTGGACGGGGAGCGCATCCCCGCCCGCGACCTGACGCGGGCCGTCCGGGCCGCTGACTTCGACGACCACTCGGGGGCGGAACTGGTCGACGAGACCAAGGCGAGCGGTGACGCGGTCGCGCTCTCCTCCGGCGAGTGGATCTCCTTCGCCGACGTCGACCTCGGCCGGGGCGCGACCGGGGCGACGCTGGGGGTCGCGGCGGCCGAGGCCGCCTCCGTGGAGGTCAGGACCGGGTCGCCGGCCGGCAGGCTGCTGGGCACGGTCCGGGTGGCCGCCACCGGCGGGGTCTACCGGTGGTCGACGGCCACCGCGGCGCTCGCACGGGCTGCGGGACGGCAGGACGTCTACCTGGTCGCCCGAGGCGACCTGCGGCTCAAGGACGCCGTCCTGACCCGCTGAGCCTTCGGGGGAGCCCTCCGGCGGGCCCCGGCGGCACGGAACCGCCCGGGGCCCGCCGGTCCGGTGGGCCCGTACCGGCAGGACTCGGCGGTCCGCGGTCCGGTGGACCCGTACCCGCAGTCGGTGGGGCCGGGGGCGGCAGGCGGAGGCCGCGTCGGCAGGCGGAGGGGCCCGTACCGGCAGCGGGGGGTAAAACCTCCCCGCAGCGGCTTGCATCTCCGCGGGAGGATACCTATAAATGGAGTGTGAGGTTTCTAGGAAGCAGGGCTTGAGGAACCCTGCAAGATTCAACGGAGGTGGTTATCGATGCTGCTGACGTCGATCGATCCGTTCGTCCAGGAGTTCGACCGCCGGTTCGACCGGATCGCGCGGCAGACGCTCGGCTGGGGCGAGAACGCCGCGCGCGGGGCCATGCCGCTGGACGGCGTCCGCCGCAAGGACGACGTGCTCCTCAAGTTCGACCTGCCGGGCGTCGACCCGGACTCCATCGAGGTCACCGTCGACCGCGGCGTGCTGACCGTCAGCGCCGGCCGCGAGGAGGAGTACGGCGAGGAGGACCGCCTGTTCGTCCGCGAGCGCCCGATGGGCACCTTCACCCGCCGCGTCTACCTCTCCGAGCACCTCGACGGGGAGAAGGTCGACGCCGCCTACTCCAACGGCGTCCTGGCCGTGCGCATCCCGGTCCTGGAGAAGGCCCGGCCGCGCAAGGTGGAGATCCAGAAGGTGGACCAGGTCGACCAGAAGTCCATCAAGGCCTGACCCGCCCGAGGCGGGCCGCGACGGGGCGGGCACCATGAGGACGGTGCCCGCCCCGTCGGCTTCCCCCCGACGCCGAGAAGGAGACGACGATGACGCGGCTGCCGTTCGAGGACGAGCACGCACCGCTGTACTCCGTCGGTCAGGTGGCCGACATGCTCCAGGTGCAGCAGGCGTTCCTGCGCCGCCTCGACGAGCACGAGGTGGTCCGGCCCACCCGCTCGGCCGGAGGGCAGCGGCGCTACAGCAGGCACGAGATCGGCAGCCTCCAGGACGCGATCCGCCTCATCGACGAGGGCATGACCCTCCCCGCCGTCCGCCGCATCTTCGAACTCCAGCAGCAGGTCCGCGACCTGCAGGCCGAGATCGCCCGCATGCGCGCCGCCCACGGGGGTGACACAACCGAGGAATCATGATCCTTTTTCGGGAAGTGCACCGTTCCGCAGGCCGTACGGCGTGCACTTCCCGGAAAAGGATCAGTGATGCCGTTCGGCGAGGAGGTTGCGGACCTCGGAGACGATCTCTCGAGGGAAGCCGAGGACCATGCGCGCGTCGTAGCGTAAGGACAGATAACCGTTGAGGGCGAGCAGTCGCATGGTCTCGCGGTCCTGCCTGATCTGGCGGGGGTCGCGATCGTGGTGGGAGCCGTCGTAGTCGATCGTCAGCAGGGCCTGAGGATAGTAGAGGTCGGGCTGGGCGATCCGCTGACCGGTGTCGTCGAAGACGTGGGGATTGGCGACGGGGCGCGGAAGCCCGCCGTCGACGAGGAGCATCCGGAGGCGGGTCTCCATGGGGGAGTAGGTCTCCGGCTCCAGTTGGGGGAGCGCCGCCAGGGCGGCGGGCAGCCCTCGGCGCCGCCGCACCTGGGACAGCCGATCGCCGATCGCCGCAACCGAGGTCCAGGAGCGGACGAGCTGGTCACCGGCCATGATGAGCTCGATCCGGGACAGCCTGATCGCCAGTTCCAGGAACAAGGACTCGGGCCGGGGAACGAGCAGTCCGTCCAGGCGCCGCAGATCGTCCCGCCCCCAGTGGGTGTAGCGGTGAACCCTGATGCCGAGGATCTCGGGATGCTTGCCGAGTGCCGGGGGCGGCGCGACATCGAGGTTTCCGGACTCGGGAACGGGCAGGCCGTACAGGCGGGCGGCGGTGAGGCCGCAGAACACCGAACTCGGAGGCAGGAGGAGCAACGCGGCCCGACAACGGAGCCGGAGGGAGTCGGGTAACTCCGCGGAAACGTAAACGTCGCGATATATCCGGCGGAACCTGGACCCCTGCAGCTGGCGGCGGGTCAGCCCTAGGGCCAAGGCGTCTCCGGTCCGGAACGGTCCATGGCGCAACGCTTCGGGAAGCACGCGATGGAGCCTCCCATGCCACCCTGTCCCCGGTACGGCGATCCGCACGGCTCAGAAGCCGCCGACGGATCGTCGCCCGGCCTGATCCGATCGACCGGTTGTGATCCTTTCCCGGGAAGTGCACGCCGTATGGACCGCAGAACGGTGCACTTCCCGGGGAAGGATCACCACTGTGCTACGGAAGCGGGGTGAGGCCCAGTTGCCGGGCGGCCGCGGTCACGGTCTGTTCGAGCAGCAGGGCGATGGTCATGGGACCGACACCGCCCGGAACCGGAGTGATCAGGCTCGCCCGGGCCCGGCAGCTCTCGAAGTCCACGTCGCCGACGTTGCCGGGGTTGTATCCGGCTACGTGACAGAGGCCGGATCGTCGCCGACCAGTACGGTCGCCAGGCACGGCGCCGTGCCGGTCAGCCGGGTGAGGTCCGCCGCCGCGGAGGCGGCGCGCTCGGTGATGCGGCGGGCCGGGGTGGTGCCGTCCATGAGGCGGGCGGTCTGCGTCCGGGTCATGGGCCGCTCCTGCGGGTCGCTGCGGAATGCCCAGGCGCACGGCGGTGACGGGATCGCCGAGCCGCTCCCCGGTGGTGCTCCGCCTAAGCGCCGGTCACGGCTCGGGATCCACTGTAACCGCGTACGGGCGCGACGGGGAGGTCCGGCGGCGTGGGCCCATGTCACTCGTGCCGGTGGCGCGGTTGCAACTTTCGGCGTAGGGAGATCTTCGGAAGTCGTACCTTCCGAGTGCCTTTTCGGCTGAAGCGCAGGTCATCGGGGTGCCGCGAAGGTGGTGCCATGTCACGATCACCACTTCGCGGGGCGCTCGCCGCCGCCGCCGCGCTTCTCGTCCTCGCCACGCCCGCCGCCGCGCTCGCCGCGCCGAACCAGGCAGGAGCACCGGCCGCGCCGTACCCGCTCGGCGCACCGGCCGCCGCCGCGCCGGAGCAGGCTCCGGCTCTCGCCCTGCCCCGGCCGACCGGTCCGCACGCGGTGGGCACGACCACGCTGCACCTGGTGGACGGCTCCCGCACCGACCCCTGGGTGTCGGGGAAGCCGCGCGAGCTCATGGTCTCGATCTGGTATCCGGCCAGGACCGCCAGGGGGGAGCGGGCGCCGTACATGACCGCGAAGGAGGCGGAGCTGCTGCTGAAGGAGCAGGGCGCCGGGGCCGAGGTCGTGAACGCGCTGGCCGGGACGCGGACCAACGCGGTCACCGGCGCCGCGCCGCTCGGACGGCGGCGCGGCCTGCCCCTCGTGGTGCTCTCGCCCGGGTTCGGCATGCCCCGCAGCTCGCTGACGGCGCTGTCGGAGGACCTGGCGAGCCGGGGCTACGCGGTGGTGGGCATCGACCACACGCACGAGTCCCCCACGACCTTCCCGGACGGCCGGACCACCCCCTGCACCACCTGCGAGTCCGGGGGCACCCCGGAGTTCGGTGAGAAGAGCACCCGGGTCCGCGCGGCGGACGTCTCCTTCGTGCTCGACCGGCTGACCGGGAAGAGGCCCGCCTGGGAGCACGCCGGGCTGATCGACCGGTCCCGGATCGGCATGGCCGGCCACTCCCTGGGCGGCAACAGCGCCACGCACACCATGCTCACCGATCCCCGGGTGCGCGCCGGGGTCAACATGGACGGCACCTTCTGGATCCCGATCCCCGGCACGGGACTCCGCAAGCCGTTCATGCTGCTGGGGGCCGGCGAGCTCCACGCGCAGGGCGGGGCCGACCCCACCTGGGGACGGGACTGGGAGAACATGACCGGCTGGAAGCGCTGGGTGACGGTCAAGGGCATGGGTCACAACGCCCTCACCGACTACGCACCGCTCCTGGCCGACGTGATCAAGGACGAGGAGATGTTCGGCACGCTCCCCGGCGCCCGCTCGCTGGAGATCACCCGGAAGTACGTCGGGGCCTTCTTCGACCTGCACCTGCGCGGGCGGTCGCGGCCGCTGCTCGACCGGGCCTCCGCGCGCTACCCGGAGGTCACGGTCAATAGGTGATCCGGTTCGTGACGCCGGGTGCACGGCCGTACGGGGTGGGTGTGACCGGACCTCGTACGGCCCGCCGTCGAGCCCGGAACCGGCGGCGAGGCTCCACCCGGTGGGCGGGTTCCGGCCCGATCCGGGGTGACGGGAGCGGAGGATCAGGGGATACGGATATCTCGTTGCCGGAGCTCGGTCATGACCGCGGAGACCGTGACGAAGTCGTTGTCGACGTGCAGCAGGGTGAGCCCGTGGTGGACGGCGGTGGCGCAGAGCAGGAGGTCGATCGCTCCTGCTGAGCGATGTTGCCCCTTAAGGGTGAGTTTGTACTGTGCCTGCTCGACCCAGCGCCATGCGTTCTTGGGAACGGCGGCGAGTCGGCAGAGGTCGTTCAGCTCGGTCTCCAGCTCGTCCCGGTGGTCGGGGCCGGTCGCCGAGTAGAGGAACTCAGTCCGGGTGGGTTCACAGATGCTCAGCGCTCTGGAAGTGATCCGATCCGCCCATGCCTCCTGCGTCTCCGGTGTGCGGAACAGGTGCCACAGCGCTGAGGCGTCGATGAGGTAGCCCGTCAAGAGAAGGCGTCTTTCCGCGCCTGCTTGGCCTTCTCGTGGGCGGCGACGGCCTCGTCGAACTCCCCGCGTGCCGCTCGGGCGGAGAGCTTCTCCAGCGCCTCGATGCGCTTGACGCGGGCGACGTATTCCCGCAGGGCCGCGTTCACGGTGTCCTTTTTCGTGGTGGTGCCGAGCATGCGCATGGCTTCTGCGAGTGCCTCGTCGTCGATGTCGATCTGGGTGACGGTCATGCTTCCCCTCCTGATGTTGGTCACATACAAACATATTGTACATAGCCATCGTCGACAGGAAGGGTGATCAGTAAAGGCGAGGCTGCCCGAGGAGGGCGAGTACGCACCGCTGTACTTCTTGGTCCAGGTGCCCTACGCGGCGTGGCCGTTCTCCGGGAACCGCACGCCGTACGGCGGCGCACCGGGGCGTACGGCGGGGCCCGGCGCCGGGAGGGCGGCGCCGGGCGGCCGGGGAGGGTCAGCCCTTGACGGCGCCGATGATGACGCCCTTGGTGAAGTGCTTCTGGACGAAGGGGTAGACGAACAGCACGGGGAGCAGGGCGAGCACGACGATGGCCATCTGGATGGCCAGGTTGGGCGGGAGGGCGCCGGCCACCGAGGTGTCCACCGCCGAGCCGAGAGTGAGCGACTGGCCCTGCTGGACGTACTGGCGCATCACCAGCTGGAGGGGCCACTTGGTGTTGTCGTTGATGTACAGGATGGCGTTGAAGAAGGCGTTCCAGTAGCCGACGGCGTAGAACAGGCCGATGACCGCGGTGACGCCCTTGGACATGGGCAGGATGATCCGGATCAGGATGCGGAACTCGCTCGCCCCGTCGATCCGGGCGCTGTCGGGCACCTCCTCCGGGATGTTCATGAAGAAGGCCCGCATCACCACGAGGTTGAACGCGTTGATCGCGCCCGGCAGGATCAGCGACCAGTAGCTGTCGATCAGGCCGAGCGACTTGACCATCAGGTAGCTGGGGATCATGCCCGGCGTGAACAGGAACGTCAGCAGGATCATGAACAGCAGCGGACGCTGGAACAGCGAGCCCGGCCGGGACAGGCCGTAGGCCGCGAGCACCGTGCAGACCAGGCTCACCGCCGTGCCCACCGCGGTGACGCCGAGGCTCACCAGCACCGACCGGCTGACCACGCCGCCGGAGAACAGCTCCTGGTAGGCGGCGAAGGAGAACCCGTTGGGCACCACCACCAGGCCGCCGGCCTCGTTCACCGCCGAGGCGGGGGACAGGCTGGTGAGCACCACGATGTAGATCGGGAAGAGGACGACGAGCGAGATGAGGGTCAGGGTCAGGCCCTTGGCCAGCCTGCCCGGCACGCTCGGCGCCTCCTCCCACGCGGGACGTGTACTCATGATCGTTTGTAGATTCCCTGTTCGCCGAACCGGTGGGCGACCTTGTTGGCCACGAGGATGAGGACCAGGCCGACCACGCCCTTGACCAGGCCGGCCGCGGCGCCGTAGCTCCACTCCCCGGTGACGAGCGTGCGCCAGTAGACGAAGGTGTCCAGCACCTCCGCGGCCTCCCGGCCCACCGCGTCGCGCTGGAGGAAGAACTGCTCGAAGCCGACGTTGAGCGCGTCGCCGAGGCGGAGGATCAGCAGCAGCACGATGACCGGGCGCAGCCCCGGCAGGGTGATGTGCCAGATCCGCCGCCACCGGCCGGCGCCGTCCACCGCCGCCGCCTCGTAGAGGTTCTGGTTGATCGCCGCCAGCGCCGCAAGGAAGATGATCGTCCCCCAGCCGGCGTCCTTCCACACCGACTCCGCCGTCACCAGCAGCAGGAACACGTCCGGGTCGGTCATGAGGTCGATGCCGTCGTAGCCGTTGGCGCGCAGCAGCTGGGAGATCAGCCCCGCGCCGCCCAGGATCTGCTGGAACAGCGTGACGACCAGCACCCAGGAGAAGAAGTGCGGCATGTAGACGATGCTCTGCACGAACAGCCGGACCCGGGGGTTCATCACGCTGTCGAGCAGGACCGCCAGCAGGATCGGCAGCGGGAAGTAGAACACCAGCTGGAACGCCGTGATGGTGAGCGTGTTCAGCGTGGCGTCCCAGAAGCTCTGGTCGGTGAGCAGCCACTGGAAGTTGGTGAAGCCGATCCAGGGGCTCTCCGCGATCCCGACGTGGGGGGAGTAGTCCTGGAAGGCGATCACGTTGCCGAGCGTCGGGATGTAGTGGAACACCGCCAGCAGCCCGACCGCGGGCACGGTCATCAGCAGCAGCTGCCAGTCGTGCCGCAGCCTGCTGCCCAGCGAGGGCTTTCCGCCGGGCTTTTGACCGGCCTTGCTACGCTTCGCGGGAGCGCCGGCGCCGGCGGGTGAGGTCAGGTCACCCGCCGGTCCGGTGCTCGCGTCCTTTCCGGCCTTCTCGGCGTTGTCAAGCACGACCGTTGTCCTGCAGCACCTTCAGGTAGAACTCGCGGCTCTTGTCGCCGCCGTCCTTGCGCCACTCGTCGACGACCTTCTTCAGCTCGCTGAGCGGGCGGCGGCCGCGGACGACGTCCTGGATCTTGTCCTCGGTGGGCTGCTCCAGGGCGGCGTACTCGGCGGGCCGCTGGATCCGGATGCCCTCGTGCGGGTTGGGCGCCCAGTGCTGGGCGGCCTCGTTGTACCAGTTGGCCGCGGTCTCCACGTACTTCGGGAGCTCGCTCTCGGTGATCGCGTCGGGCCGGCCGCTGAGGAAGAAGTAGGTCGGCGGGGCCTCCTTGAGGCCGAGATCGGTCCGCTTGGGGGCTCCGGCGTCCGTCTTGGTGTAGTGCTTGCCCTCGACGCCGTAGACGGACAGCATGTGCTCCTGCGTGCCGAACGGCGCGGCCAGGTAGTTCATCAGGGAGAGGATCTCCTCGACCTTCTCCTTGCCCAGGCCCTTCTTGATGAAGGTGTACTGCCCTGGCTCCTCGCTCTTGTGGTAGGCGGGGGCGCCCCCGTCGTGGCCGAAGGACGGCACCGCCTCGATCCAGAAGTCGGGCTTGGTGGGGATCATCTGCTCCAGCATCTCCTTCCACCCGCCGAAGCCGTCCTGGGTGATGAGGATCTGGCCGGACTTGAACAGCTCCTTGGCGTTGGCGCCCTTGCTGCTGACGATGTCGGGGTGGATCAGCTTGCCCTCGTACAGCTTGCGCATGAACTCGACCGCCGCCTCGAACTCCGGCGTCTCGTACCGGTGGACCAGCTTGCCTCCGGACAGGACCCACTCCTTGGGAGCGCGGAAGATCTGGTAGGCCATCAGCTTGATGTCGCCGAAGGCCCAGCGCTTCTGCTTGGGGTCGTTGATCTCCTTGCCCAGGGCGAGCATCTCGTCGGCGCTCTTGGGAGCGGTCCAACCGTTCTTGTCGAACAGGTCCTTGCGGTAGAGGAGCACCACGCCCATCGGGAAGGTGTAGCTGCCGGGGATGCCGGTCAGCTTGTCGTTGAAGACCCCCCACTTCCAGGCGTCGGTGCGGATGTTGGCCAGCAGCGGGTACTTCTTGACGGCGTCGCCCTGCAGGTAGGGCGTGAGGTCCTCGAAGAGCCGGCCCACGGCCTCGCCGAACTGGGGGATCTGGTTGACGGTCCAGCTCGGGATCATCGTGATGTCCACGACGTCGCCGCCGGCGATGATCGCGTTCATCTTCTCGATGATCGTCATGCCGTCGAGGATGTTGAACTCGATGGTCGCGCCGAGGTCGGCGTTGACGGCGTCGAAGTAGGGGTTCTCGCCCAGCGGCGGCGGGAGCGGTCCCCACAGCGGGGTCATGGCCTTGTAGTGGCCGCCCTTGCCGGGCTTGGCGGTGACCGCGTCGACGAGCGAGGCGGGATACTTGGTGAAGCCGCCGGGCGCGCCGTTCTGCCCGGGGATGTCGGGGGTGACGCCCGCGTAGGGGACGTACGCCGGCACCTGCGAGGTCAGCTTGTCGAGAGCGGCCGCCGTGGCTCCTCCGGAGCCGGGCCGGGGGCCGCTCGGCGTGGAGCAGGCGCTGAGCAGGCCGCCGCTCGCGGCGGCGACCGCGCTGAGTCCCACCAGGCCGAGGAAGCCTCGGCGGCTGGTCGTCGCGCCCTCGGGGGGAGTTTTCACGGCGCGTTCCCTTCGTTGTCCATGGACGGGCGGGGGTTGTCCTAAGAGGATGGGTCCGAGATAGAGTTAGTTCGTCTTTTGACCAAACAAATTAGTCGAGGGGCACTCTCGCCACAAGGGGCCGACGATCGCGGTCCTCGGGGCGGGTGAGGCATGATGGGGCCAGCCGGGGGCCGTTCGCAAGACGGAGCCCGGGCCGATCGGGACGGGACGGACCTTGATCACATCTACGACGAATCCGCAGCCGGCCGACTTCGCCGACGTCCGGGCCACCAACCTCGCCGTGGTGCTGCGGTTCGTGCGCGAGCACGCGCCGTGCTCGCGGGCGGACATCGCGGCTTCCACGGGCCTCAACAAGGCGACCGTGTCGAGCCTGGTCGCCGACCTGATCGACCGCCGCCTGGTGCGCGAGACCGGGCTGACCGAGAACCGCGTCGGGCGCCCGGCCACGATGCTCGTGCTCGACGGCTCGCCGTACGCCGCGATCGGCGTCGAGGTCAACGTCGACTACGTCACCGCGGTGGCGGTGGACCTGGCGGGGGAGCGGCTGCTGTCGTGGCGGCGCTCCTTCCCCGGGCCGGACGGCTCGACCGGCCAGGCCGTGGCGGCCGTCGCGGCGATCGTCCGCCGGGTGGTGAGCCGGATGGCCAAGCAGGAGCGCCAGGTCCTCGGCCTGACCGTGGGCGTGCCCGGCCTGGTCGGCACGGACGGCACGGTGCTCATCGCGCCCAACCTCGGCTGGCGCGACGCCGACCTGGCCGGAGACCTGGCCAAGGCGCTGCGCGACCCCGGCTTCGCCGTCCAGGTCGAGAACGACGCCAACCTGGCCGCCCTGGCCGAGCACCGCTTCGGCTCGCAGGCGGGGACCGCCAACCTGGTCTACCTCACCGGCGAGATCGGGGTCGGCGCCGGGATCATCCTGGACGGCCGCATCCGCCGGGGCGGCCGGGGCTACGGCGGCGAGATCGGCCACATCCAGCTCGACCCGCTCGGCGCCGAGTGCCGGTGCGGGCGGACCGGCTGCCTGGAGGCCGTCGCCGGGATCGGCGCGGTGCTCCGGCACGCCCCGCTCTCGCCCGCGGAGGTCGAGATCGAGCTCGACGAGGTGGCGCGGCTGGCCCGGGCCGGCGACGCCCGGACCCTCGGCCTGCTGGCGGAGGTCGGGCGGCAGCTCGGCAAGGGCGTGGCGGTGGTGGCCAACCTGCTCAACCCCGAGGTGGTCATCCTGGGCGGCTACTACGTGCCGCTGGCGCCCTGGCTGCTGCCCGCGGTGGAGGACGAGGCGCGCGGCCGTACGATCGCGCCCGAGGGCGGCGGTTGCCGGGTGGTGGCCTCGACCCTCGGCTACGACGCGGCGGCGCTGGGCGGCGCGGCCCGGGTGCTCGACTCGGTGGACTCCGGCCGGCTGCCCCGGGTCTCCTGACCTCGGCACGGAGGCGTTCCGGGATGATCCGGAACCGAAGAATGATCCGTGATTTTCTCCGCAGGTCTTGACCTGGATCTCACGGCCAGGCACCCTTCAGGGAAACTCTGCTCGAAACATTCGTGTAACGGGCGGAGTTTTCCTGGACCGAATATCGAAGCGCTTCGACAGAGGCGCGTTTTCTCGCCCCGTTGTCGAAGCGCTTCGACGCTCACCAGAGGGATGGTCCCCCCGATGAACGAACCGTTCCGCGACCCCGAGCTCCCGCTCGCCGACCGCATCGCCGACCTGCAGGGCAGGCTGAGCCTGGCGGAGAAGGTCGCCCTGCTGCACCAGTACCAGGCCCCGGTCGAGCGGCTGGGCGTGGGCCCGTTCCGCACCGGCACCGAGGCCCTGCACGGCCTGGCCTGGCTCGGCCCGGCCACCGTCTTCCCGCAGGCGGTCGGGCTGGCCAGCACCTGGGACCCCGAGCTGGTCCGGCGGGTCGGCGAGGCGACGTCCGACGAGGTCCTGGCCTTCCACCACAAGGACCCGGCGGGGGCGGGGCGGAACGTGTGGGCGCCGGTGGTCAACCCGCTGCGCGACCCCCGCTGGGGGCGGAACGAGGAGGGCTACTCCGAGGACCCGTGGTTGACCGGCGTGATGGCGGTGGCGTACGCCTCCGGGCTCCGCGGGAGCGACCCCAGGGTGCTGAAGACGGCGCCGACGCTCAAGCACTTCCTCGGCTACAACAACGAGACCGACCGCTGCACCACCTCCAGCGACCTGCCGCCCCGGGTGCTCCACGAGTACGAGCTGCCCGCCTACCGGCCCGCACTGGAGAGCGGCGCGGCGGTGGCCGTGATGCCCTCCTACAACCTGGTCAACGGCCGCCCGGCGCACCTCAGCCCGCTGATCAACGACGTGCTGCGCGCCTGGGCCCCGGACGACGTCCTGGTGGTCAGCGACGCCTACGCCCCCGGCAACCTCACCGGCCTGCAGGCCTACCACGACGACCCCGCCGAGGCCTACGCGCACGCGATCAAGGCCGGGCTCGACAGCTTCACCCAGGACGACGAGCGCACCGAGGCCGTCCTCGGGCACATCCGCGACGCGCTGGAGCGGGGCCTGCTCACCGAGGCGGACGTCGACGCGGCCGTCAGGCATGCGCTTTCCATCCGGTTCCGGCTCGGCGAGTTCGACCCCGCCACGCCGTACGACGACGTGACCGAGGCCGTCGTCAACTGCCCCGAGCACCAGGTGCTGGCCCGCGAGGCGGCCCGCCGCTCGATCGTGCTCCTGGAGAACGACGGCATCCTCCCGCTGGCCGGGGTCACGAAGATCGCCGTCATCGGCCAGCTCGGCGACACCCTCATGGAGGACTGGTACTCCGGCACGCTGCCGTACGCCGTCACCGCCCGCGCCGGGCTCGCCGAGCGGTGTGAGACGGTGTTCTGCGAGGCGGTGGACCGGATCACGCTGACCGCCGAGAGCGGGCACGTCGTCGCCGACCCCGGCGGCGGGCCGCTCGGGCTCACCGCGGAGGCGGGCACGGCCGAGGGACTGTTCGACCTGTTCGACTGGGGCGGCGGGTCCTACGCCCTGCGGGCCGCGGCGACCGGCCGGTACGTCTCGGTGGACGACTCCGGCACGCTGGTCAACGACCAGCCGGGACCCAACGGCTGGGAGGTGCGCCAGACCTTCCGGCTGGAGGACCGGCCGCGCGGCACGCTGGTGCTCCGGCACATCTCCACCGGCCGCTACGTCGGGCTGGCCGCCGACCCGGGCGCTGCGGTGCCGGACGGTACGGCGTCCGCCGCGCTGCCGGACGGCGCGGCCCTGCGGCTGGTGGACGACGCCGACGCGGCCGTCTGGCTGACCGCGGAGACGGTCGTCAGCGGGGCCGAGAGCGCCGCGGCGCTGGCCGCCGCCGCGGACGTCGCGGTCGTCGTGGTCGGCGACCACCCGCTGGTCAACGGGCGCGAGACCGAGGACCGCACCGACCTGGCGCTCCCGGCGGCGCAGGAGGCCGTGGTGGCGGCGGTGCGCGCGGCCAACCCCAGGACCGTCATGGTGATCAGCAGCGGCTACCCGATGACCTGGTCGGAGCGGGACCTGCCCGCGGTGCTGTGGTCCTCGCACGGCGGCCAGGAGTACGGCCACGCGCTGGCCGAGGTGCTCTTCGGCGACGCCGACCCCGAGGGGCGCCTCACCCAGACGTGGTACCGCTCGGCGTGCGAGCTGCCCGACCTGCTCGACTACGACATCATCGCCGCCGACGCCACCTACCAGTACTACCGGGGCACCCCGCTCTACCCCTTCGGCCACGGCCTGTCCTACACCGACTTCGACCACCGCGACCTGACCGCCGAGGTCGCGGACGGGCGGATCACGGTCTCGGCGACGGTCGCCAACACCGGCCCCCGGCCCGGCACGGAGGTCGTCCAGCTCTACACCCACCAGCAGCGCTCCCGCGTCAAGCAGCCGCTGCGCCGCCTGCGGAACTTCGCCAAGCTCCGGCTGGAGCCCGGCGAGAGCGCCGTGGTCCGCTGGACCCTCGACGTCGCCGACCTGGCCTTCTGGGACGTGACCAGGAACCGGTTCGCGGTCGAGGACGCGCCCCACAAGATCATGGTGGGCCGCTCGGCCCGCGACATCCGCCTCTGCGCGACGATCCACGTCACCGGTGAGCACATCCCGCCCCGCGACGCCCTCGCCGCGCCGATCCCGGCGGTGGACCACGACGAGTACGACGCGGTGGCGTTCACCGACGCCTCCCGGGTCTCCGGCGACGCCGTACGCTCCACGGCCGAAGGGGCCTGGATCCTCTTCCGCGGGGTCGACTTCGGGAGCGGGGCCGCCGCCTGCGCGATCGAGGCCACCAGCACCGAGGGCGGCGTGGTCACCCTGCGCCTCGGCGACCCCCTGTACGGCCCCGTCCTCGGCGCCGTGCCCGTCCCGCGGGCCGGCCGCTACGACCTGTCGCGGCTCGTCGGGGGAGTCGAGGGGGCCCGGGGAGTGCAGGATCTGTACGTGGTGTTCGAGAATGCCGGTATCACCGTCTCCCGCCTGGCCTTCGGTTCCGCCGAGAACGGATGAGCGGACGGGTGGGAGGGCGGGTCGACGGGCGCGGGATGTTCACGGATGCGGACTCCGGGCCGCCGGGTGAGGGGGCGTGGAGCGGATGAGCGGCAGAGCGGTGACGATCACGGAGGTCGCCAGGCACGCCGGGGTGGCGGTGAGCACGGTCTCGTACGTGCTCAGCGGGAAGCGCGCGATCTCCGCAGACACGCGCAGGCGCGTGCTCGACAGCGTGCGGACGCTCGGCTACCACCCCAACGCCGGAGCCAGGGCGCTGGCCAGCAGACGGGCGAACGTGATCGCGCTGGTGCTGCCGCTCCGGGCCGGGATGCACGTCCCGGTGCTGATGCAGTTCGCCACGTCGGTGGTGACCGCCGCCCGGCGCTACGACCACGACGTGCTGCTGCTCACCGCCGACGAGGGACCCGACGGGCTGCGCCGGGCCGCCGCCAGCGCGCTGGTGGACGGGCTGGTGCTCATGGACGTGGAGCTGCACGACACCCGGGTGCCGCTCCTGCGCGAGCTGGCCGAGCCGAGCGTGCTCATCGGCTTCCCCGCCGACACCACCGGGCTGACCTGTGTGGACCTCGACTTCGCCCGGGCCGGGACGCTGTGCGTGCAGCACCTGGCGGCCCGCGGCCACCGGGAGGTCGCGCTGCTCGGTGCGCCCGCCGTGGTCTACGACCGGGGCACCGGCTACGCCTGCCGGACGCGGGAGGGCTTCACCGAGGCCGCCGCGGCCCACGGCGTGACCGGGATCGCGCTGCCCTGCGAGGAGACCTTCGACCAGGTGTCGGACGCGGTGGGCGGGCTGCTGGAGGAACGGCCCGGTCTGACGGGGCTGGTCGTGCACAACGAGGCCGCGGTCAACCACGTGCTCGGTGCGCTGCGCCAGCACGGCAGGCGGGTCCCGGAGGACGTCGCGGTGGTCGCCATCTGCCCCGACGACATAGCGGAACGCTCCAGCCCGGCCCTGACCTCGGTGCTCATCCCGGCCGAGGACGTCGGCCGGGAGGCCGTGCGGCTGCTGATGGACAAGCTGGAGGGCCGCGCCGTACCGGACGGCACCCTGCTCGCTCCGCGCCTGACGGTCCGCGCCAGCACCTGAGCGGGCCGGGGTGGGACCTTGGAGATCAGTTGCCGCCGGAGGACGTCGGCAGGTCCCACACCCGGATCGTGCCGTCCCCGCTGCCGGTGACGATGACCGGCCGACCGTCCAGCTTCGTCACCGCTATCGAGTGGATCCCGCGGTCGTGGCCGGTCAGTGGTTTACCGATCGGCTCCCTCGTGGCCAGGTCCCAGATCCGTACGGTTTTGTCGAGGCTGCCGGAGATGACGACCGGACGGCCCTCCAGTTGCGTCACCGCCACTGATCTGACCTCATCAGTGTGACCTTTGAACGGTTGTCCAATAGGTGATCCGGTGACCAGATCCCAGACCCATACGGCACTTTCACGATCGAGAACGCCGCCTCCGGTGATGGCGACCGGCTGATCATTCAACTCCGCCACCGTCACTGCATTCAGAGAAATGCTGCTGTCGGTGAGTGGTTGGCGCACCTGCTCACCCGTGGTGGGATCCCACACTCGAGCGGTCTTGTCGATGCTGCCGGAGACGACGGTCGGGCGGCCGTCCAGCTCTGTCACCGCCAGCCCTGAGATCGTACCGCTGTGGCCTTCGAACGGCTGTCCTAGCTGCTTGCCTGTGGCCAGGTCCCAAAGCCGGACTGTCTCATCCTGACTACCTGAGATGACGACAGGGCGGCCGTCGAGCTCTGTCACCGCCAGTGATTCGACAGAGGAGTTTTTGATCGGCTGTCCTAGCTGCTTGCCCGTGGTGAGGTCCCAGATTCGCATGGTTTCGCCGTATCCGCCGGAGACGACGGTCGGGCGGCCGTCCAGCTCTGTCACCGCCAGCGCGACGATGGGACCCGCTGGATCGGTGATCGGCTGTCCTAGCTGCTTGCCCGTGGCCAGATCCCATACTCTCACCGTCTGATCCCCGCTGCCGGAGACGACGACCGAGCGGCCGTCCAGCTCCGTTACTGCCACCGCGTTCACCGCCCTGGCGTGACCAGTGAACAGCGCGCGGGAAGAACTCGGCTCCACAGACGGCGTCGGGGTGGAGGCCGCGGCGGTGGACGGCGCAGTGGAGGTCTCCGTGCCGAGAAACGGTATGTGTGAGGGGAAGACGATGACCGCGATGAGAGCGGCGGCGGTGACCACTATCGCTGCAGCGACGACGCCCCACAGGAGTCGGGACCGACGGTGCGGTGGTGCTGCCGGGACGAATGGCGCTGCGGCCCCTGCCACGGTCGTCCCGCGGGGCACGCCGGCCGCGATGTCACGGTCGGGTACGGGAGTCCTCGCACCAGCATGGTTCATCGCGGGCTGCGGCGGTGGAGAAAGGTGGGGGTGCGCGGGCACGGTGAGAGCATCCGGCTGCGCGGACACGTCCCAGCTGCGTTTTCCGGAAAAACCGTATCGGGTCACGTCATCCTCGACGTCACCGCCATCGGAGGGACCGGGTACGGCGCTCCCTCGGTTGCCGAGAGTTCGATCGGACGCCTTGGATCCCTGGCCGTACGGAGGCTGCCTCACCACCCCTGGCACGGTACGGCCCACCGTCTGTGACCCGTTCCCGTTGAGGGGGATGGGAGCGTTGCCGTGGCCGGTCAGCGTGGAAAGCGCCCGCTCGGCCGTGGGACGGGCCGCGGGATCTTTGGCGAGACACGCCGCCAGCAAGGGCCGCAATCCATCGGGGACCCCGGTCAGGTCCGGCACGCCGCGCAGTACGGCGTTCATCACCGCGGCCGGGTGTTGCCCCGTGAAAACGGCATGTCCGGTGGCTGCGTAGACCATGGTGGCGGCCCAGGCGAACATGTCGGCGGCCGGTCCGGCGGGCTGGTCGGAGAGCTGCTCGGGGGCCATGTAGCCGGGGCTGCCCACCAGCGCCGAGCTGGTGACACCGGCCTCCAGGATGCGGGCGATGCCGAAGTCGATGACCACCGGCCCCTCCGGACCCATGATCACGTTTGCCGGTTTGAAGTCCCGGTGCACGATCCCCACCCGGTGGATGGCGGCCAGCGCGGTCGCCGTGGCGACGGCCAGGCGCTCCAGCCCGCTGCCGGTACGGGGTCCCTCGCCTGCGACCAGTTGCTGCAACGACGGTCCGGGGACGTACTCGCTGACCAGGTAGGGTCGTCCGTCGCTGACGCCGGCCTCCAGTACCTGGGCGGTGCAGAACACCGCGACCCGCCGAGCCAGGGCGGCCTCCCGCTCGAACCGCTCCCGGACGGAGGCCTCGGCGGCCATCCGGGTGTGCAGTACCTTGACCGCGACCCGCCGTCCCGAGGAGGTCTGGCCGAGGTAGACCGTGCCCTGACCGCCCTCGCCCAGCACACCCGCCAGACGGTATGCACCGATCTGCTGCGGATCGCTCGCGCTCAGCCGGTTGGGATCGGGCACCGTCAGCCTCCTCACCCGTCGCACGGGCCGGACTTCGCTGACACCCGGCACGGTGGACGGTAATGGTCACAAGAGTCTGATCATCACCCTGTCACAACCGCGCATCGTCCCGCCATATCCGGCGGTGACGGCAGAATTTATGCGAATTCTCGGCTGTCCGGCATGACTATTAATGAAGCGGCCGTAATAGGCGAAAGGCCGCGCGGGCCTTCCCTCGGCTCCAGATGCGGGTCCGAATGTGAGGGAAGAGTCCGCGCGGCCTCGCCGCGCTCGGAGTGGTCGAGGTCCGGAGTGATCGGCTCTCGGCCGTCGCGCGCCCCCAGGGGAGACGCGACCGTCCTCGGCTCTCAGCCGCGACTACCAGTCGCCGCCGCCGAAGTCGCCGCCACCGAAGTCACCACCGCCCCAGTCACCACCGCCGCCGAAGTCGCCGCCTCCGCCCCAGTCACCGCCGGCGTCGGAGACGCCCTCCTGGTAACCGGCGCCGTAGCCCATGCCGTAGCCGCCCATGCCCCAGCCGCCCATCATGCTGCCGAGCATCGTGCCGACGAGCATGCCGCTCATCACGTCACCGAAGCCGCCGTAGTAGCCGTAGGCGTAGGGCTGGTAGGCCGGGCCTGCGTCGTAGTAGGGGCGGCGCTGGCCGTTGACCATGACCTCTCGGGTCTGCGGCTCGAAGCCGCGCTCGATGGCCTCGGCGTCGGCCGCGCAGGCCGGGACGTCGCGCACCGCGCCGCCGGGCGGGGCCCAGCGCACGTCGCGGACGGAAGGGCCGTGCTGCGGGTTGAAGAAGCACGGCGAGCGCCGCTCGGGGAGCGGCAGGTGGTTGACGCGGGCCTTCACGCAGGCGAGGGCGTAGCGGCCCTCCTCCAGCGCGGTGGTCACACCGCGCAGCTCGTCGGGACGCTTGACCGCCTCGAGCTCCACCTTGGCCCGCTCGTAGGAGTCGAGCGCGCGCGCCCAGTCGTCCTGGTGGTCGCCGCCGTCGGCGAGCATCTTGACGTCCATGTCCAGCGCGGTGATCTCCTCGCCGAACTTGGTGACGTCCTCGTCCACGGTCTGCTTGACGGCGGCCAGCTCAGCGGCCTCGCGAGCTTCGCGCTCCTTCTTCTTCTTGCGGGAGTAGAGGAAGAGGCCTCCACCGCCCGCCAGGGCCAGCACCAGGATGCCGACCAGCACGCCCGCGCCGGAGCCGCCTCCGCTGGAGGAGCCCTCGGAGCCGCGGGAACCGCCGACGCTCACGGCCTCCCTGGTCTTGCCGGATTCGGCGAGCTCCACTCGCCGGACGAAGTCCTGCATCCCGCTGGCGACGTCGCTGTTGCTCGCGACGGCGGCGTTGGCGATCCGGCCGGCGACACCGCCACGCAGGGAGTTGGACGCGGCGAACAGGGTCTTGCCGTCGAGGAGGGCGATGGTCGCCTTCTCCGTGCCTCCGGACTTGAGCTGGGTGCCCATCTTCGTCATCAGCTCACCCGCGGCCGACCCACTGGTGACCGTGCCATCCGGCAGTGCGGCCACATAGATCGGCGGGTTCGCTCCCTTGATGGAGTCGCGGATGGCGGACTGCTCGGCTCCGGTCAGGGGCGAGCCCGACTCCACGTAGAGGGGATCCTGGGCCCACGCCGAGACGATCGTGTCGGGGTCGGGCGCCGCCGCGTGGGCCGGCGGGGCGGTCATGAGGATGGCCAGGAGCCCGGCGAACATCGCGGCGATCGCGGCACCGAGACGACCTGGCGCGAACTTTGTGGTGGTCACGGCAGATTGCCTCCTTCGTCCCTTAAGGACGAATGAGCGGACATCGGAGTTCCCTACTACCCGACCGTATCCCCTTCATCCCGGGATCGGGCGCGGAGGCGGGACATCCGTGCAGAACATCCGAGGATCCGAGGTTCGCTCCGCGGCGTGGGCAAGCTGAGCACGGGGGCGGCGCCCGATGGGCCGCACGAGGCCCACCCAGCGGCGCGAGCGGGCCGTCTGACCGGCTCAACCCGGCCGGACGGCCCGCCCGCACGGTGATCCGGGTCAGGCGTCCTTAATGTCGCAGAGCACCGCACCGGAGGTCACCGTCTGCCCCACCTGCGCGCCCAGCCCGGTCACCGTGCCCGCCTTGTGCGCGGTCAACGGCTGCTCCATCTTCATCGCCTCCAGCACCACGATCGTGTCCCCGGCCGCGACCACGTCACCGTCGGCCGCCACCACCTTCACGATCGTCCCCTGCATCGGGCTCACCAGCGCATCCCCGCCGACGGCCTTCTTCGCCGCGCCGCCGCCCCCGCGCCGCCGCGGCGGCGCGGCCGAGGAAGCACGGCCCGCTCCCGCAACGGGCAGGCCCAGCCCGGCCGGGAGCACGACCTCCAGCCGCTTGCCGCCCACCTCGACCGTGATCCGCTCCCGCTCGCCCGCCTCCTCCGAGACGCCGCTCTCCCCGGCGTACGGCGCGATGGTGTTGTCGAACTCGGTCTCGATCCACCGCGTGTGCACCGCGAACGGCTCATCCCCCACCGGCGCGAACGCCGGGTCCTCCACCACCGCCCGGTGGAACGGCAGCACGGTCGGCATGCCGTCGATGGTGAACTCGGCCAGGGCCCGGCGGGCGCGCTGCAGCGCCTGCTCCCGCGTGGCGCCGGTCACGATCAGCTTGGCCACCAGCGAGTCGAACGCCTGCGGCACGGTCATCCCGGTCTCGTACCCGGCGTCCAGCCGCACGCCCGGCCCCGACGGGGTCCGCATCGCGGTGATGGTGCCCGGGGCGGGCAGGAAACCCCGCCCGGCGTCCTCGGCGTTGATCCGGAACTCCAGGGAGTGCCCGCGCAGCACCGGATCGCCGTAGCCGAGCTCCTGGCCGTCGGCGATCCGGAACATCTCCCGGACCAGGTCGATGCCGGCGACCTCCTCGCTGACCGGGTGCTCGACCTGCAGCCGGGTGTTGACCTCCAGGAACGAGATCGTGCCGTCCTGGCCGACGAGGAACTCGCAGGTGCCCGCGCCGACGTAGCCGGCCTGGCGCAGGATCGCCTTGGAGGAGGCGTACAGCAGCTCCAGCTGCTGGTCGGTCAGGAACGGGGCGGGGGCCTCCTCCACGAGTTTCTGGTGGCGGCGCTGCAGCGAGCAGTCGCGGGTGGAGACCACCACGACGTTGCCGTGGGCGTCGGCCAGGCACTGGGTCTCCACGTGCCGGGGCCGGTCCAGGTAGCGCTCGACGAAGCACTCGCCGCGGCCGAAGGCGGTCACCGCCTCGCGGACCGCCGACTCGTACAGCTCGGGGATCTCGGCCAGGGTGCGGGCGACCTTGAGGCCGCGGCCGCCGCCGCCGTAGGCGGCCTTGATCGCGATGGGCAGGCCGTGCTCGGTGGCGAAGGCGACGACCTCGTCCGCGTCGGAGACGGGGTCGGGGGTGCCGGCGACCAGGGGGGCGCCGACGGCCTGGGCGATGTGGCGTGCCTGCACCTTGTCGCCGAGTGCGGTGATCGCGGCGGGGGGCGGGCCGATCCAGGTCAGGCCGGCGTCGAGGACGGCCTGGGCGAAGGCGGCGTTCTCGGCGAGGAAGCCGTAGCCGGGGTGGACGGCGTCGGCGCCGCTTCGGGTGGCGACGGTGAGGAGTTTGGTGATGTCGAGGTAGGTCTCGGCGGGGCTGTGGCCGTCCAGTGCGTAGGCCTCGTCGGCGACGCGGACGTGCAGGGCGTCGCGGTCGGGGTCGGCGTAGACGGCGACGCCGGTCAGGCCGGCGTCCTTGCAGGCGCGGGCGATTCGCACGGCGATCTCACCGCGGTTGGCGATCAGGACCTTCTGCACCGGATCGTTCCCTTCGTACACGCGAGCAGGCGGCTGCGAGCCTCCAGGGAGTGTAAGCGTCTCCTGATGTCCAGGTCTTGCCGGGGACCGCTCAACGGCCGAGATAAGCACCGCCGTTGACGTGGACGACCTGTCCGGTCAGGTGGCGTGCCTGCGGAGAGGCCAGGAATCTCACGGTCTCCGCCACGTCCTCGGGCGTGCCGGCGCGCCCGTTCCTGGTGTTCTCCACCCGGCGCCGGACCCCCTCCTCGGTGAGGCGGCCCCGGAAGAACTCGGTGTCCACGACCAGGCCGGGGGAGACGACGTTCGCGGTGACGCCACGCGGGCCGAGCTCGGCGGCCAGGTCGGCGGTCCACGCCTCCACGGCCGCCTTGGCCGCGCCGTACGAGCCGGACCCGGTGCCCCGGGCCGCGATCGAGCCGATCGTGACGATCCGGCCGTCGTCGGCGAGCCGGGGGATCAACGCGCTCGTGACCAGTACGGCCGACATCAGGTTGGCGTTGAGGTTGGCCCACCAGCCCTCGGCCACGTCCATCAGGTCGCCGTCGTCGGCCGGGCGGTCCAGGTCCGTGTTCCCGCCCGCGTTGTTGACCAGTACGTCCACCCGGGACGGCAGCCTGTCCAGCGCCTCGCCCACGGCGACAGGGTTGGCCGCGTTGAAGGCCACCGCGGCGACGAGCCCGGTGCGGCCGGGGTCCAGTCGGTCGGCGGCCTCCTTGAGCACGTGCTCCCGCCGCCCGGCGATGGTGACCCGGTCGCCCTGGGCCACGAAGGCCGCCGCGACGGCGTAACCGATCCCGGTCCCTCCACCGGTCACCACGATCTCACGCATTGCGATAGTCCCTCATATATGCATAAGTCAATAAAAACAGCAACGATAGCTGGCGGAGATCATAACCGATAGGTATAAAGCTGATAGCGAGTGATCCATGCGCGTACCGTGAGTTTGTTTTAGTGTCCCCCTGATACTGACCCCGAAGGAGACGGCATGAGTCATCCCATGGTCGGCGGCAACCTGGAGGAAATGGAGGCCATGGCCGGCCAGTTCCAGCAGAGGGCTGACCAGGTGCGGGAAATCGTGGCCGCCCTGAACAACGAGGCGAGCAAGGTCGGCGTCGCCTGGACCGGTCCGGGAGCCCAGCGGTTCGGCGAGGCATGGCAGAACTACAGGGTCGCCTTCGAGCGCATGGCGGAAGAGCTCGGTGAGGCATCGAGGGTTATCAAGTCCTACCGCAGCCAGATCCACTCCGCCACGCAGTGACCCGCGCCGCCACGCAGTGATCCGCGCGGCCACGGCGCCGCCCTGGCACTGAACTGCTGCCGGGGCGGCGCCGTGGCGTTTCATCGCCCACGGCGCCTCACCCCGGCAGTGCCGTCTGCACCGGGGTCACCGTGCCCAGGGTGAGGAGCAGACCCCGTCCCGGAGGGCCGCCGACCGCGCCGCGCGGCAGCCGTACGGTGAACAGGTCCCCGTCCGCGGGGCTCTGGACCGAGAGCAGCAGCCCGGTGCGGGACTTGCGGGCCTCGGCGGCGAATCCCCGGTAGGCGGTGGTCAGATCGCCGGTGGCGCCGGCGACGATCAAGCCGTGCTCGCCGTCCCGCCCGGTGCGCAGCACCTGCTCCAGGGCCGTGCCGAGCGGGCTGTCGACGGAGACCAGTTCGGCGTCGTCGACCAGCACGACGTAGCGCTCCAGGCCGGCGACCGCCTGGCCCAGGTCGCCGCTGCCGTCGAGTACGGCCAGCACCCCCTCGACGCCCTCCAGGGTGCGCAGCGGGCTGCGCCGGGGGGTGACCAGGACCACCGGGGTGCCCCGGGAGAGCAGCGACCGGGCGGCCGTCAGCAGCGCGGAGGAGCGGCCGGACCGGGGCGGGCCGCCGATGACCGCACCGGGGCCCTGGGCGAGCAGGTCGACGCCGAGCGGCGTCAGCGAGTCGCCCCCGACGCCGAGCAGCGCCCACAGGGGGGAGGACGGTTCGAAGGACGGCACCAGGTCCATCGCCTGGGCCGCGGTGATCCGAGTGGGCAGCGGGTCCACCCGCAGCGGCGGCTCGCCGTCCCAGATCCACGTACCGGGCCTCCCGGAGACCTCTCCGACGCCCCCCGCGATCTCGTCCGGCCCCCCGGCTCCGGCCGTGCCGGGGAACCTGGCGGGCACCGTGCGGGCGAGCGACTGCACCACGGCGACCTGGGTGGGACCGGAGGGGTCGTCGTCGAGCAGGGCGATCTGGCTCTCGGTCAGGCCGTGCTCGCCCATGGACAGCGCCCGGCCGGGTCCGAGGGAGGCGGGCAGGTCCTTGACGGGCAGCCCGGCCAGGCCGTAGTCGGCGGGGTCGGCGAGGCGCAGGACCAGCCGGTCGTCGAAGACCGTGGAGATCTGCCCGATCAGCGCGGACCGGTCGCCGGTCACCACGGCCCGGAGCCCGACCGCCGGGCCCTCCCGCAGCAGCTGCAGCATCGAGTCGATCAACCGGCCGTAGTCGTAGCCCTCGAACGCGGCGACGAATCCCTCCCAGCGGTCGAGCATCAGCACCATCCAGGGCAGTCGTGGAGTCCCCCCGGCGGCCCGGAGCTCGGCCAGGGAGGCGTATCCGGCCTCGGCCAGCAGCTGCTGGCGCCGCCCCACCTCGGCCCGCAGCCGGGTCAGCAGGCGCTCGACCCGGTCGAGCTGGTCCCGGGTCACGACGGCGCCGCAGTGCGCCATCGCCACCAGGGGCAGCAGCGCCCCGGACCCGCAGTCGATCGCGTGGAGGTGCACGTCCTGCGGGGAGGCGCCCGCCGCGATCGCCCCGGCCAGCGTGCGCAGCGCGGTGGACCGGCCGCTGCGAGCCGTACCGGCGACGAGCAGGTGCCCGCCGTGCGGCAGGTCCAGCGTCAGCGCCCGCCGGTCCTGCGCCCACGGCAGGTCGGTCACCCCGAACGGCAGCGGCGGCACCTCCTCGCTCCCCGCCCGGTACGGCGGCGCGCCGCCGGCCACGTCCCGGGACGTCCTCGCCGCCCCCCGCACTCCGCCCGTCCGGCCGGACCCGCCGGTGCCGGAGAGGCCCGAGCGATCGGAGCGGTCCGGACGGTCCGAGCGATCCGGATGATCCGAGCGGTCCGAGCGATCCGGATGATCCGGAAGACCCGGAATGCCGGACGGGTCCGGGAGACCGGGGAGCACGACGAGGCCGGGGAGCGGCTCCAGCCAGGGACTGGGCTGCTCGGGGATCCCGGCGACGCGGGCCGCGTCCACCAGGGCGTCGACGAGCAGCGACAGGTCGGTGGCGGCGGCGCCCTCCGGTCCGGCCTCCGGCGCGGCCGGGGGATGTCCCAGCGCCCGCCAGCCGACCTCCGTCACCCGCGTCCTGGCCTCGCTCGCGGCCGGGCTCCGCCCGCCGATCCGCGCGGTCTGCACGGCCACCGGGGTGCCCGTCCCCGACCGCACGTAGCACCGGCCGGGCGTGGACTTGGAGATGTGCGCCGCGTCGGGGGTGCCGATGACGTCGGTGGACTCGGCGGCCTCGGTCACCCGCAACGCGATCCGCAGCGACGTGTTCGCCTGGATGTCGGCGGTCACCACGCCCCCGGGCCGCTGGGTGGCGAGGATCAGGTGGATGCCCAGCGACCGGCCCCGCCGGGCGATGTCCACCAGCCCGGTCATGAAGTCGGGCAGCTCGCTGACCATCGCCGCGAACTCGTCGATCACCAGCGCCAGCCGGGGCAGCGGCGCCAGGGGGCCGCCGCCCCGCCCCCGCAGCGGCGTGACCGGGGATCCGGCCGATGCCCCGGCCGGGGCGCCGATCGGGGAGGGGCCGCCCGCCACCAGCAGGTCGCGGGACGCGCGGGCCGTCTGGGCGTCGCGCAGCGCGTGGTAGTCCTCGATGTCCTTGGCCCCGGCGGCCAGCAGCAGCCGTTCCCGGCGCCGGATCTCGGCGGCCAGGGAGGCCAGGGCCCGCTGGGTCAGGTGGCCGTCCAGGTCGCTGACCATGCCGACCGTGTGCGGGAGCCGTACGCACTCCTTGAAGGCCGCTCCGCCCTTGTAGTCGATCAGCACGAACGTCATCTCGTCCGGCCGGTTGGCCGCCGCGAGCGAGCAGATCAGGGTCTGCAGCAGCTCCGACTTGCCCGCGCCGGTGGTGCCCGCGATCAGGGCGTGCGGCCCGTCGCGGCTCAGGTCGACGGAGAACGGGCCGTCCGGTCCGGCGCCGATCACCGCCGCCGTGGAGCGGCCCCACCGCCCGGCCAGGATCTTGCCGCCCAGCGGGTCCGGCGAGCCCGCGGGGCCCGCGGACGGGAGCCCGAGCAGGTCCAGCAGGCGCGCGGAGCCGGGCAGCGCCGTGCCCGCCTCGTCGCGGCTGACGTCGCGGATCGGGGCCAGCGAGCGGGCGAGCCGGTCGCACCAGGAGGCCGGGACCTGGTCGGCCAGGATCTCGCCGAGGCTCTCCATGCCGCCGCCGAGCAGCCGGAGCCGGCCGTCCGCGCCCGCCTGGACGACGGTGGCGCACTCCTCGGGCAGCAGCCGCTGCTCGTCGTCCAGGGCCAGGGTGTGGACGCCCGCGCGGGGCCCCTGGCGCAGCACCTGCGGCATGCCGGGCAGCGCGCGCAGCACCCGCGCGCCGTCCAGGAGGACCAGCACGTCGTAGGGGCGCTCGTCGTAGCGGGGCGGATCGGCGGAGTCGCCGCCGAGACCGCCCCAGCCGGACGGGACGCGCGGAGCGGCGGGTCTGAGCGGCCCGTCGCCCTCGCCCAGGCGCTCGTCGATCAGAGTGGTCAGCTCCGCGACCCGGCGGGCCGCGGCCTCCGGGTCCGCGCCGACCAGCGCCAGGCAGTCCTCGCCGCCGTGCGGGGCGCAGTGCGGCAGCCAGCGCACCCAGTTCCACCGCTCCTCGCCGTCGCCGTGCGCGGACAGCACCACGATCGCCAGGTCGCGCGGACTGTGCAGGGCGGCGGCCTGGCCGACGAGCCAGCGGGCCAGGCCGGACACGGTCTCCCTCGGGCCGGTCAGACCGGCCACGCCGAGCCGCCGCATGGCCAGCGCCACCGGCACCGCCCGGCAGGCCGGCGGCTCCGGCAGCGGGGAGTCCGGCGGGGCGCCGCGCTCCGGTACGAGTTCCAGCGCCGCCGGGAGTTCGGCGAGGCCGACCCGGAGGCGGAGGGCGTCGGGGTCGTGGTCGCGGCGCTCCCAGAGCCTGCGCCGCGGGCCGGTCGCGGTGAGCAGCACCTCGGCGGGGTCGGGCGCGGCGGCGCGGCGGGCGGCCTCGTCGGCGGCGCGGGCCCGCTCCAGCTCGGCCTCGAAGACGGCCAGGCGCTCCCGGTAGTCCTTCATCTGCTGCCGGTGCCGTTTACGGCCGTGCCGCCGGTCGCTCCACCACTGCCCGATCATGATCGTCGGGCTCAGCAGCGCGAACAGCAGGAAGTACCAGATCTGCAGCGCCCAGGCCACGCCCACGCCCAGCACCAGGGGCAGGAACGCGGTCAGCAGCTGCAGTCGCATGCCCTCGGCGCGCCGGGGCTCCACCGGCACCTCCAGCCGCCGTGCGGGCTCCGGGGGACGGATCCGGGGCGGCCGGTTGTAGGCGAGCCCGCCGTCGGGCCGGTCGTCCAGGTGCGCGTCGGGCGGCTCGACGGCCGTCAGCGTCAGCACCGAGGAACCGCAGGTGAGCACCGCGTGCTCGGGCCAGTCCACCGCTTCCCCCACCGGCTCGCCGTCCAGCGCGGGCCCCGCGGCGCCGGGTACGGCGGGCTCCACCGTGATGGCGTCGGGCGTGAGCCGCACCACGGCGGCCCGCCCGGGGAGCGAGGGATCCCGCAGGGCCACCGTGCAGGCGGGATCGGAGCCGATGGTGTGCACGCCGAAGCCGAGGCGGTGCACGGACCCGGCGCAGGGCCCGCCGGACACCCGGATCTCCACGATGCCGGCGGGCTCCTCGGCGAAGGTGGAGACGGCCAGGCGCCGGTCCAGGGTGACCAGGTCGCCGTCGCGCAGGAGCCCGAGCGCGGGGGCGTCGGCGGGGAGGACCCGGCCGTCCAGCCACAGGTCGGGGGGCGCGGCCCCGGCGCCGGCGCGACCCAGGCCGTAGGGGGCCCGGGTGCGGGTCAGCCGCACCACGTTGCCGGAGCGCTCGCCCGGAGGCTGCCCGGCGAGCGCCTCGGCGAGCCGGGCGACCGTGGTCGACTCGTCGGCCTCGACCAGGACGTCCCGGTCGGCGTGCTCGCTGAGCACGGTGAGCATGATCCGCATCGCCGCTCTCCTCGGTCCGGCCCTGCGCCCAAACCTAATGACTGGGAACGGCAGGGGAAGGGGTGTTCGCGGCAGAAGTGCGGCCTCGGGGGCAGCATGTGGAAAACGCGGCAACCTGTGGATAACCACCGGTCGATGCCGAGTTGTTATGGCGGTTCATGTGGGGCGTCACCGCGATGGGAGCCTCCCGTCAGTTGGGGAGCAGCCAGGCCGGCCTGTGGAAAACTCGGTGGAAAACTCCCGGGAAGCGGGCGGACCCGGCGCGCGCTCCCGGTTGCGGGCCCGGACCCGCAGCTCGTGGGCCTTCTCCTCCAGCAGCTCCGCATAGGCGTTGACCTCGGAGGTGGCCTCGGCCAGTCCGGCCGCCGCCCGGTGCAAGCGCACGGCGGTCCGCTCGGTGACCCGGACGACGGGCGGACGCCAGGGCGTCCGGACGCCTCCGCGGCGCAACCGTGCGGCGGCCTTCCGGACGGCGAGGCGGAACCGTCCCGAGCCCGGCGGGATCCGCCCGAACCACGTTCCCATGCCTCCAGAGTGCCACTTTTTGAACTGGTTCAGGATGAATCACCGCGAAAAGCGGTGCACAACCGCCGATCCCGAGGGTGTGAAGGCGTCCGGCCCGTGGGCCGAATGACGGCTGAAACCATTGTGACGGTTGTTATCGGGATTTGTTGCTGTCCTTATCATCCGGATAAGTCAGATGTCACCTGCCGGAAGCGTAAGGTTTCAGTGGATCTCCATTGACAAACCCGTTCCTACCAAACGAGCATTGGTCCTCGCTTTTGCCCCACGGGACATCGGCAAGGTGCGCATAATGGCGTAAATTCGATCAGTAACCCACAAAATGATCACTCTGGGAGCCCCCACGCCCATGAGGACGAGCGAGAAGCCATCCAGCCGCGCGCCGGCGAACGCCGACCGGCCTGTTCCGGCGGGCACCCTGTCGGGACCGGCGTCACGCAAACTGCCCGTCTCCCCCAGAGAGCGCAAGCCCGCGCTCGCGGCGCTCGCCGTACTGCTCATCCTGGGCGGCGCGCTCGCCACCACCCTGCTCGTGCTGCGCAGCGGCGACCGGGTCTCCGCGATCCAGATCGTCCAGCAGGTCGGCACCGGGCAGCCCATCGCCCAGACCGCGATGCGGGAGGTGCAGATCGCCGACACCGGCATCGGGTACGTGCCCTACGCCGAGCGCGCCCGCGTCGCCGAGAACTTCGCCCGGGTCACCCTGCTTCCGGGCACCCTGCTGACCAGGGAGATGGTCCTGTCCTCCAGCGAGGAGCTGGGTCCGGGCAAGGCCCAGGTGGGGCTGGCGCTCAAGCCCGGCCAGCTGCCCGGCACGCTGCGCCCCGGCGACCGGGTCCAGGTCGTCCACGTGCCGGGCCGGGGCGGGGACTCCGAGGCCGCGGCCGGGCGGATCCTCGCGCAGAGCGCGCTCGTCCACGGCGTCGGCTCGTCGGGCCGGAACGGCTCCGCCGGGCAGATCACGATCATCGTGGACGCGACCATCTCGCCCACGGTCGTGACCTACGCCGCCCGGGGCGAGATCGCCCTGGCCGAGCTGCCGGGAGCGCGCTGACGTGGCGCTCATCGTGCTGGCCGCCGACAAGGGAGCGCCCGGCGTGACCACGGCGGCCACGGCGCTCGGCGCGGTCTGGCCGCGCCCGGTGCTGCTGGCCGAGTGCGACCCCGCGGGAGGGGACGTCGCCTACCGGCTGCCGGCCGCCGACGGGGGAGTGCTCAACCCCGGGCGGGGGCTGCTCACGCTCGGGGCCACGGCCCGCCGCGGCCTGACGACGGCCCTGATCCACGAGCACACCCAGAAGATCGTCGGCGGGCTGGACGTGCTGGCCGGCCTCACCCACGGGGAGCAGGCGGCCGGGCTGACCTGGCTCTGGGGGCCGCTCGGCAGAGCGCTGGCCGCATTGCCCGGTGCCGACGTGCTGGCCGACTGCGGGCGCCTGGGCGGGCACCCGGAGCTGGGGGAGCTGATCGCCGAGGCGGGACTGGTGGTGCTGTTCACCCGGGGGAGCCTGGACCACGTCGCGCACCTGCGCGAACGCCTGCACGTGATGCCCCGGGGGGCGCGGGTCGGGGTCGTGGTGATCGCCGACCCCCGCCAGTACCGCGGCACGATCGAGGACGTCCGCCGGATCGTGGCCGCCACCAGCAAGGACGTCGCCTTCGTGGCGGGGCTGGCGCACGACCCCAAGGGCGCGGAGCTGCTGCGGGGCCAGTGGGGCGGCCGCCTGGACCGCTCACTGCTCATCCGCACCGCCCGGGAGCTCGCCGGCCGCCTGGCCGCCGAGACGGCCCCGCGCGAGGCCCGGAGCACCGCCGTCCCGGCACCGGGAACGGCCCCGCCCGGCATCCGGGGCGCCGCCTCCGCACCGGGAACGGTCCCGGCCACGATCTCGGGTGCGGCCCCGAACGCGCCGCACCGCCCGATCCCCGGCGCGGCGCCGCGTACCTCTCCCGACCGGGATCCCGGAACCGGCACCCTCCGGGGCGCGGTCCCGGGCGCTCTCCCGGGCACCGGCCTGGGGGCCGCCCACGGCACCGGCCCGGCCGCCGCGGCTCCCCGCACGGCCCCCGGCCCGTACGGCGAGGCCCCCGCCCCGAACGGCGCCCCGACCCCGTACCCCGCACCGGCCGGATGGCGGGAGGAGGGCACGTGAGCGGGCCGACCGGAGGTGCGGCGGCACCCGCGCGGCCGACGGAGGGGGTCGCATGAGCATCGACCACACCCTGGTGAAGCGGTTCCGGCAGGAGGTCGGCGACCGGCTGGCCCACCAGCGGCGGCTGGACCAGGCGAGCGGCCTGCCCCCGATGACCGGAGAGGACGAGCGCCAGTTCGCCCGCGCACTGATCGCGCAGGTGCTGGAGGAGTACGCCCGCGGTGAGATCGGCGTCGGCCGCACCCCGCCCACCGCCGAGGAGGAGGAGGCGCTCGCCTCCGGCATCCACGCGGCGCTCTTCGGCGTGGGCCGGCTCCAGCCGCTGCTGGACGACCCCGAGGTCGAGAACATCGACATCAACGGCTGCGACCGGGTCTTCATCGGCTACGCCGACGGACAGGAGCTCATGGGGGAGCCGGTCGCCGAGTCCGACGACGAGCTGGTCGAGCTGATCCAGGTCCTCGCCGCCTACAGCGGCCTGTCCAGCAGGCCGTTCGACACCGCCAACCCCCAGCTGGACCTGCGGCTGCCGGACGGCTCGCGGCTCTCGGCGGTCATGGACGTGACGGTCCGCCCGTCGATCTCCATCCGCCGCGCCCGGCTGGGCAAGGTCTTCCTCAGCGACCTGGTGGGCAACGGCACGCTCACCCCGAAGCTGGGCCGCTTCCTGTCGGCCGCCGTGGCGGCCAGGAAGAACATCATGATCGCCGGGTCCACGAACGCCGGGAAGACGACCCTGCTGCGGGCGCTGGCCAACGAGATCCCGCCGCACGAGAGGCTGATCACCGTCGAGCGCGCGCTGGAGCTCGGCCTCGACCAGTTCCCCGAGCTCCACCCCAACGTGGTGGCCTTCGAGCAGAGGCTGCCCAACTCCGAGGGCCAGGGCGAGATCAGCATGGCCGAGCTGGTCCGCCGGTCCCTGCGGATGAACCCCTCCAGGGTGATCGTCGGCGAGGTCCTCGGCGACGAGATCGTCACCATGCTCAACGCGATGACCCAGGGCAACGACGGCTCGCTCTCCACCATCCACGCCAACTCCTCGATGGAGGTCTTCAACCGGATCGCGACCTACGCGCTGCAGGCCGCCGAGCGTCTGCCGATCGACGCGACCCACATGCTGATCGCGGGCGCGATCGACTTCGTGGTCTTCATCGAGAAGCGCAACGAGTACGCCAGGGGCGGGACGCTGCGGCGCTTCGTGTCGAGCGTGCGCGAGGTGGCCGGGGTCGACGGCCGGGTGCTCTCCTCGGAGGTCTTCGCCGCGGCCCCGGACGGCCGCGTCCTGCCGCACGCGCCGCTGTCCTGCCTGGAGGAGCTCGCCCGGCACGGCTACGACCCCGGGGAGTGGGCATGATCCCCGTCCCGCCGGGGCTGTTCGACCCGCTGGCGCTGCTGGCCGGGGCGGCGGTCGGCGGCGGCCTGTTCCTGCTCGGCCTCGCCCTGTACGGCGTGCGCCCCCGGCCCGCCGCCCCCGGCCGGAAGGCCGCCAGACGCGAGTTCCTCCGGGCCCTGTCCACCCGGACGGCGGCCGGGGCGATCTCCGGGGTGGCGGTGCTCCTGGTGACGGGGTGGCCGGTGATGGCGGCCGGCGCCGTACTCCTCGCCCTGGGCTGGCGCGGCCTGTCCGGCGGGGCGGCCGAGGAGCGCACGGCGATGCACCGGCTGGAGGGGCTGGCCGCCTGGACCGAGTCCCTGCGCGACACCATCGCCGGGGCCTCCGGGCTGGAGCAGGCGATCCCGTCGTCGATCCGGGCCGCGTCGCCCACGCTCCGCCCGCACCTGCGCGGGCTGGTGGACCGCCTGCACACCCGGATGCCGCTGCCCGACGCGCTCCGCCTGTTCGCCGACGAGCTGGACGACCCCTCCGCCGACCTGGTGGTGGCCGCGCTGATCCTCAACTCCCGGCTCCGCGGTCCCGGCCTGCGCGACGTGCTCGGCGCGCTCGCCGTCTCGGCCCGCGAGGAGCTCGACATGCGCCGCCGGGTCGAGGCCGAGCGCCGCTCCACCCGGCGCAGCGTGCAGATCGTGGTCGGCACGGCGGTCGCCTTCGCGGCGATGCTGGTGGTGTTCAACCCCGACTACGTCGCCGAGTACGACGACGCCCTCGGCCAGGCCGTCCTGGTCGTGGTCGCGGCCTTCTTCGGCGCCGGGTTCGCCTGGATGCGCCGCCTGGCCCGCTTCGACAAACCCGCCCGCCTGCTGGGCCTGTCCACCGGAGGCGAGGTGCGCGATGACTGAGGCACTGCTCGCGGGAGGCGGGGGGCGCGATGACTGAGGCACTGTTCGCGGGAGGGGTGCTCGGCCTCGGCCTGTTCCTGCTGGTCCGGGCGCTGTTCCCGGCGCGGCCGGGGCTGGTGACCCGGCTGCTGGCGCTGGACGCGGCCCGGGAGGGCACCGACGCCCCGCGGATGCAGCTGGTCCTGCCCGACGAGGAGGTCAGCGCGTTCCGGCGCGGCCTGGGCGTGCGGCTGGCCCGCTTCTACGCGGCCCGGGGCTGGGAGGTCCGCTCCGCCAGGGCCGACCTGGCGCTGCTGGGCAAGTCCTTCGAGGGCTTCCTGGCGACGAAGGCGCTGCTGTCCGCCTCCGGTCTGCTGGCCTTCCCGCTGCTGGCCGGCTGGCTGGCGCTGATGGGGTGGGGCGTCTCGCCGACGGTGCCGCTGTGGGCCGCGCTCGCCGTCGCCGTGGTCTTCTTCTTCCTGCCCGACCTGCAGATCAGGCGGGACGCCGCCCGGATGCGCCGCGACTTCCGGCACGTGGTCGGCGCCTTCCTCGACCTGGTGGCGATGAACCTGGCCGGTGGGCGCGGCGTGCCCGAGGCGCTGATGATGGCGGTCTCCGTCGGCACGCCGGGGGCGTCCGGCGCGCCCGGCGCCGGGGGCGCGGGGGGCCCCGGGGGCGCGCCCGACTCCGGCGAGGGGGCGAACTGGGCGATGGCCCGGATCCGCGAGGCGCTCGGCAACGCCAGGATCGTCGGCATCACCCCGTGGCAGGCGCTCGGCCAGCTCGGCGACGAGATCAACGTGGACGAGCTGCGCGACCTGTCCGCCGCGCTCGGCCTGGTCGCCGACGACGGCGCCAAGGTCCGCGCCTCCCTGACCGCCCGCGCGGCCACCCTGCGCCGGCGTGAGCTCGCCGAGGTGGAGGGCCAGGCGGGGGAGCGGTCCCAGTCGATGCTCGTCGCCCAGCTCCTGCTCTGCGCGGGCTTCGTGATCTTCCTGAGTTTCCCGGCCGCTATGAAGATGTTGGGGTCATGACCATGATCAACCATCCGTGGATCGTCTACACGGTCGCCCTGCTGAACGTGCGCATCGACAGGGCGCGCAGCGCCCCCACCCGCGGCGCCTCGGCCGTCGAGTGGGTCATCATCACCGCGATCATCGCCGGGGTCGCCCTCGGCCTCGCCACGCTCATCAGGACCCTGGTCCAGGACAAGCAGGCGGAGATCTCCGACCAGTTCGGCGGCGGCGGCGGTGGCGGCGGGGACACCGGAGGTGGCGGCGGTGGCTCCACCGAGCCGTGACCGGCCGCCCGGGCACCGGCCGCCCGGTGATCCGGTGCGGCGTGATCCGGTCTCCCGCGATCCGGAGCGGCGGGCCCGGCCGTACGGCGCCCGGAGAGGCGGTGGCCGGGAGCGGGGCGCCACCGCCGTGGAGCTGGCGATGATCATGCCGGTGGTGCTGGTCGTCATCCTGCTCGTCGTGCAGTTCGCCCTCTGGTTCCACGGCCGCCAGGTGGCCGACGCCGCCGCACGCGAAGGAGCCCGGCTGGCCCGGCTCGACACCGACTCCTGGCAGCAGGACGCCGAGGCGCGGGCCGCTGAGGTGCTCCGGGCGGTCGGCCCGGAACTGCTCTCCGGCGCCACCGCCACGGCCTGGGAGGAGGGCGACCGGCGCGGAGTCGAGATCACCGCCACCGCCGTCCAGGTCGTCCCGCTGCTGCCGTCCACCACGTTCACCGTCACCGCGCGATTCGGAGGTCCCGTCGAGTGCTTCCGCCCCGACGACGGCGGCGAGGACTGCCAGTGAGCCGCCGGTACGGGGGCGGACGCGGATCGCTCTCGGCCGAGAGCCGCCGGTACGGGGGTGAACGCGGGTCGCTCTCGGCCGAGACGGTGCTGCTCGCCCCGGTGTTCCTGCTCTTCCTGCTCTTCCTGGTCGGCGCGGGACGCCTCGTGGAGGCCCAGGGCGAGGTCAACGGCGCGGCCAGGGACGCGGCGCGGGCCGCGTCGGTGGAGCGCACGCGCGCCGACGCGCAGGCCTCCGCCGCCGAGGCGGCCGGGGCGTCGCTGGAGGGCGAGTGCGAGCCCTCGGTCGAGGTGTCCGACGACGGCTGGGAGGCGGGCGGGCAGGTCAGGGTCGAGGTGACCTGCTCCCTGGACCTGGGCTTCCTCGGCTTCGGCGCGGCCAAGGAGGTCAGCGGGGACTCGGTGGTCCCGCTGGAGCAGTTCAGGCGGGTGGAGGAGTGAACGGGGACCGGGGGTCGATGGCGGTCTTCACGGTGCTCTTCTCCGCGGTGGTCTTCCTGCTGGCCGGGCTGCTGGTGGACGGCGGGGCCGCGATCAACGCGCGGCTGCGGGCCGCCGACGTCGCCGAGCAGGCCGCCCGCGCCGCCGCCGACCGGATCGACGTCGAGCACCTGCGGGAGACCGGGCAGGCCCGGCTGCTGGAGGGCGACGCCGTCTGCGGCGAGGCCCGGGAGATCGTCGCCGCGCACGGCGGCGGCGACGTCGAGCTGGTCGCGTGCGAACCCGGTGGCGAGCAGGTGGAGGTGACCGTCTCCGTCCGCTGGGAGGCGTTCTTCCTGGCCGCGCTCGGCTTCCCGGGTTCGGCGATGGAGGCCTCGGTCACCGCCGGTCCCGACATCGGCGAACAGACCTAGACCGAATGCGCCGAACCACTGGCCGAGCGGGTGAAGGACGACGAATCTGGACACGGAGGAAGACGCATGCCGACGCGACAGCCCATGCGCATCAGGCCGAGGCGCACGACCGGCGACCTGCTCGCCGGGCTCGGCGCGCTGGCGGTGCTGGTCGCGCTGCTCGGCGGCGTCCCGTACGCGCTGCTCCGGCTCGCCGGGCCGCCGCTCACCCCTGAGCTGCTCGACCTCGACCTGCTGACCAGCCGGGTCGGCACCGGCACGATCGTGGCGATCCTGGTGCTGCTGGTCTGGCTCGCCTGGCTGCAGCTGGTCGTGTGCGTGCTCGTCGAGCTGTACGCCGGGATCCGCCGGGTCGGCATGCCCGCCCGGGTCCCGCTGGCCGGGGGCACGCAGGCGCTGGCCAACCGGCTGGTCTCGGCGGTCCTGCTGCTGTTCACGGTCTCGGCGGTGGCGGTCCCGCTCCTGCGGCCGGCCGGTCCGCCCGCCGACCGCCCGGCCGCCGTCGCGGCCGGGACGTCCCCGCTGGCCGCGCCGGCCACCGCGGAGCGGGCGCCGCTGGTGCCGGTGGGCAAGGCCAAGAAGGTCTACGTGGTCCAGCCGCCGCACGGGCGGCACCACGAGAGCCTGTGGGAGATCGCGGAGAAGTGCCTCGGGGACGGGCGCCGCTACCCGGAGATCTACCGGCTCAACCAGCACAAGGAGCAGCCCGACGGGAGCCGGTTGCGCATCGCGGACCTGATCAGGCCCGGCTGGGTGCTCGACATGCCGGACGACGCGCGCAACGTCCACATCGTGCCGGCCGCCCAGCCCCGGCCCGACACCCTCGACGACCATCCGGGCAGGCCCGCCGAGCTCGACGGCCGGACCCGGTACGTCGTCCCGGGCGGGGCCGACCTCCCCGCGGAGGCTCCCGCCGAGTCGCGGGAGCGGCCGGCCGTACGGCCCGAGCCGGTCCCGGAACGGCCGGTCGTACGGCCCGAGCCGGTCCCTGAGCGGGCCGATCCGCCCGCGGAGGCCGACCGGGCCCCCGCCGCTCCGGAGGCGGAGGGTTCCCCGGGGTCCGGGGACTCCACCGGTTCCCCGGGGGCGGAGGGTCCGGGGTCCGAGAGACCGGGTTCCGCGGGCTCGGCGGAGTCGGCGGAACCCGGTTTCGGCTCCGGCGGCTCCGGCGAGTCCGGCGAGTCCGGCCTGGGGATGCTCGACTACCTGGCCGGGGCCTCGCTGGCCGCGGCCGGCCTGCTGGCGGCGCTCGGACGCAGGCGCAGGGAGCAGCTCTGGCACCGGGCGTTCGGACGCCGGATCGTCCGCCCCCGGGAGGACGCGGCCCAGGCCGAGCTCGCGCTCAGGCTCGGCGCGGACGCCCCCGGGAGCCGGATGCTGGACATCGGGCTGCGGCTGCTCGGCCGGTCCCTGGCGGCGGCCGGGCGGGTCCCCCCGACGGTCTACGCCGCGCACCTGTCCCCGCGCCACCTCGACCTGTGGATCCATCCTCCGGACCCGGACGCCCCCGCGCCGTGGGCCGCCCACGACGGGGGCCAGGTCTGGCGGCTCCCCGCCCACGAGGGCCGGATGCTGGACGAGGCGGCGCTGGCCGACGCGCCCGCGCCCTACCCGGGACTGGTCTCCCTGGGCGGGGACGGCGAGGGGCGGGTGCTCGTCGACCTGGAGGCCGCCCACGGCCTGATCGCCGTCCGGGGCGCGCAGACCACCGCGGCCCTGGCCGCGCTCGCCGTGGAACTGGCCACCAACCGCTGGTCGGACCGGATGCGCGTCACGCTCGTCGGCTTCGGCGAGGAGCTGACCGTGATCGCGCCCGAGCGGATCAGGTGCGCGAGCGGCCTGGAGGAGGTCCTGCCCGAGCTGGAGGCCGAGGCCCGGGCGGCGGCCGACCGGGGGCACGGCGCCGAGGTGCTCACCGGGCGGATCCACGGCCGGGCCGGCGACCCCGTCTGGTCGCCGCACTACCTGCTCTCGGCGGTCCCGCCGAGCGCCGAGGAGGCCCGCAGGCTGGCGGTGCTGGCCCGCACGGGCGCCCGGACGGCCGCCGGGTACGTCATCGCCGGGGACGTCCCGCACGCCACGTGGAACTGGGAGATCGACGGGGACGGCCGGCTCCGGGTGGACGCGCTCGGCTTCGAGGTGGCCGCGCAGCTGCTGCCCCGCCGCCAGTACCGGGCCCTGGTCGAGCTGTTCTCGACCGCCCGGCGGCTGGAGGGCGAGCCCGTGGACGACGAGGCCGGGCCCGTCACCCCGAACCCGTCGGTGGAGGTGCGGATCCTCGGCCCGATCGAGATCGCGGGCCCGCCGCCGATGGAGGAGGGCCGGGCCGGGCTCGCCGTCGAGATGGTCGTCTACCTGGCGACCCATCCGGGCGGCGTGCACCCGGTCGTGCTCGGCGGGGTGCTGTGGCCGCGCGGCGTGCAGGCCGTGGTCAGGGACGCCACCATCGCCCGCGTCGTCGCCTGGCTGGGCGCCGACTCCGAGGGCAGGCCCAACCTGTACGCCGACGAGTCCGGGCGGCTGCGCCTCGGTCCGGAGGTGCGCACCGACTGGATGCTCTTCCGGGAGCTGGTCCGCCGGTCCCACGCGGACGCCGCGGCGCGTGCCGTACTGCTGGAGCAGGCGCTCGGCCTGGTGCGGGGCCCGCTGCTGAGCGGCCGCCCGCGCGGCCGCTACGCGTGGCTGGCCGCCGACGACCTGGAGTACGACGTGGCGGCGGGTGTGGCCGACGCGGCGCACCGGTCGTGCGAGGTGTGGCTGGCCGCCGGCGAACCCGGCCGGGCGGTGGCCGCGGTGCGGGCCGGGCTGCTGCTGGCCGCCGACGACGAGGGGCTCTGGCGGGACCTGCTCCGGGCGACCCACCGGACCGGGGACCCCGCCCGCCTGCGGGCCGTGGCCGAGGCCCTGCACCGGCGGGCCGAGTCCCACCCCTACGGGGGCGGGATGGCCCCGGAGACCGAGGCCCTCATCGACGAGCTGCTGCCCGCGTGGCGGATGAGCTCGGCGCCGTCGGCATGAGCGGCGGGCGGACCGGGACGGAGGCAGGGATGGACACCTCGGCGGAGAGTCCGCGGAAGATCCCGCGGAAAGGGCCGCGGGGAACGCCGGGGGCGGTCCGGCACGGGATCGCGGCGGTCCCGGGCGGGTTCTCGGCCGTGCGGTGCGGGATCCTGGCCGTGCGGCGCGGGATCCTGGCCGCGGCGGCCGTGCTGGTGCCGCTCGCGCTCGCGGGGTGCGCCCCGTCGGCCGCGGAGCCGTTCGTCCCGGTGGACGGAGCGGCGGGTACGGCTGCGGCGTCCGGACCCTCCGCCCCAACGCCGGGAGCGGACGGCACACCGCGGGCCGGGCGGAGCCCGCGGGCCGAGACGGTGCAGGCCGGGCCGGACATGCGGCTGGTGGTCGAGCCGCCGGTCGCGGCCGACGCGGCCACCGCCGGGGCGGTCGCGGCCTTCCGCGCCTACTACGCCGGGTCCCTGCGGATCGTCTCCCTCGGCGACCGGGACCCGACCGGGAGCGAGACCGCCTACCTCGACCTGCTCGGCGAGGAGGCGGTGCGCCAGGACTACGACTGGGTGGCCTCCTACTGGCGCGACCACCACGCGCTGCACGGGACGGTCCGGTTGTACGGGTTCGCGACCGAGCCGCTCGCGCAGGGCGGCGTACGGCTCAGCGCGTGTGTGGACATGGCCGGGACGCGGACGGTCGACACGCGCACGGGCAGGGAGGCCACGCCGCGGGACGCGTGGATGGCCGAGCCCTTCCTGCACGCCGCCGACCTGCGCGAGGACGGCGGCGTCCTGCGCATCCAGTCCTTCAGTCACGCCCTGTACCCCAGCGAGGATGCGAAGAGATGTCTGCGATGACCGTGAGAAGAGCCGCCGGCGCGATCCTGCTGGCCCTGGCGACGGTGGGGGCGGCACACGCCGCCGGGGGCACGGCGGCCCGCGCGGCGGCGGGCGACCCGCCGTCGGGCGGGGTGACCCAGGACGGCAAGCGGGCCGGTGTCTGGCTGAAGAACTCCCGGATCGTGATCAGCGGGAACGGCGCCGGGGCCGGGAAGGGTGACGGCTACCGCCTCAAGCGCCCGTGTTGGTACGAGCCGTCCCTGGACGGCCTCGACATGCTGGCGCAGCAGCAGCGGGGCAAGGCGTGGTGGACGCGCGACCGGGAGAACGCGAAGGCGCAGCAGAAGTTCGTCGAGCAGTTCAAGGAGAAGGCCGGCGAGAAGGGCCGCTGGTGGCTGCCCGCCCACAACGAGGGCGACCCCGCGGGGCTGGCGTGCGCGCAGGGGCTGGACTCCTACGTGTGGGTGCCGGAGGGCTCCCCGCCCCCGCCCGGCGGGATCACCATGGCCGAGCTCGCCGACATCGCCCGCGCCGCGCTGACCGTGCCCGAGCCGAGGATCAGGCTGAACCCGGACGTCAGAAGCTACGTCAACCTGCCGACCTGGGTCTGGCTGGACGGGGCGGGGGCGACCACGCGGTCGGTGACGGCCACGCTCCCGGGCGTCATGAGCGCGACCGTGACCGCCACGCTCGACGACATCGAGATCGATCCCGGTACGACCGCCGACCGGGCCGAGGTGCGGAAGGACTGCGGCGCACGCGGCAGGCCGTACGCCAGGGGCCAGGAGTTCACCTGCGGTGTCCGCTACCTGCGGGCCTCGGTCGATCAGCCGCGCGGGGTCTACGAGCTGACGGTGACCTCGGTGTGGGAGGTGACGGCCCAGGGGCAGGACCAGAGCGGTGTGGCGCCGTTCGCGTTCGACCCCTACGACCCCGTCCAGGTGGGCGCCACCCGGGACGTCCCGGTGGGCGAGGTGCAGAGCGTCGTCCGGGGCGACTGAGCGCCCGGGGTGTCCCGGCGGTGTCCCGGCCGGCTCAGGCGAAGTAGCGGAGCCAGACGTAGACCCAGGCCACCACCGAGCTCAGGGCCGTGACGAGGATGCCGTATCTGGTGAACCGCCAGAAGGAGATGGGATGGCCGGAGCGGGCGGCGATGCCGATGACGACGACGTTGGCGCTGGCGGCCACCGCGGTGCCGTTCCCGCCGAAGTCGGCGCCCAGCGCGAAGGCCCACCACAGCGCCTGCCCGGTGGCCGGGTCGGGCGCCTGGGCCACGAGCCCCTCGACGACGGGCGCCATGGTGGCGACGTAGGGGATGTTGTCGAAGAAGGCGCCCAGCGCGGCGGAGCCGAACAGCAGCGCGGTCGCCGCGCCGAAGAAGTCGTCGCCCACCACGTCGATCGCCCAGCCGCCCACGGTGGAGATGACACCGGTGTGCACCAGCCCGGCGACCATGACGAACAGGCCGGTGAAGAACACCAGGGTCGGCCACTCGACCTCGCGGAGGGTCTCCGAGACGTCGGTGCCCGACACCAGGACCATCACTCCGGCGCCGACCAGTGCGACGATCGACGGTTCGACGTGCAGGACGGAGTGCAGTCCGAAGCCGGCGATGACGAGACCGAGCACGACCAGGCAGCGCGTGAGCAGGCGCGGGTCGGTGATGGCGCGCCGTTCCTGGAGCGCCATGACGGCGGCCACGCGGTCGGGGTTGTAGCGGAACGACTTCCTGAACAGCACGCGGGTCAGCAGCACGAACCCGGTGAAGGTCACCACGACGATCGGCGCCATGTGGACGAGGAAGTCGTTGAACGTCAGCCCGGCCCGGCTGCCGATGATGATGTTGGGCGGGTCGCCGATGAGCGTGGCCGCGCCGCCGATGTTGGAGGCGAGGATCTCGGCGATGAGGTAGGGCTGGGCCGGGACGCCCAGCCGGTTGCACACGACGACGGTGACCGGGGCGACGAGCATGACCGTGGTGACGTTGTCCAGGAACGGGGAGGCGACGGCGGTGATGATCATCAGCATCACCATCAGCCGGTACGGCCTGCCCTGGGACCTCTTGGCGGCCCAGATGGCGAGGTGGTCGAAGACCCCCGTCTGCTTGAGGATCCCCACGATGATCATCATGCCCAGCAGCAGGAAGATCACGTTCCAGTCGACGCCCTCGTGCTCGGAGAAGAACACCTCCGAGCCGGGGATCAGCCCGAGCACCGCCATGACCCCGGCGGCGATGAGCACCACCTTGACCTTGTCCGCCTTCTCCGTGGCGATGTAGAAGAACGCCACCACGAAGACGGCGAGCGCGGCGAGGGCGCTCATCGGCCACGCCCCGGCGGTCCGGTCCGGGTCACGGCCGGGACGGTGGGCCGGGTCCGGCGGGACGGTGTCGAGGGCCGGGGCATGCCCAGAGGGCGTCGCCGGAAGTCGTGCATGGGAAAGCCTCCGAACGGCGTGTGCGTGTGAGGGGTCCCGCGGGGCGTGCGGGATCCCGGGCGCGCGGAACAGGATCGGGGTGTACGGCGGGCGGAACAGGATCGGGGTGGTGTACGGCGGGCGGGCGAGGACCGCGGTGGTGTACGGCGGGCGGGTGAGGACCGTGGCGGTGTGCGGCGGGCGGGAAAGGCCCGGCCGGGGCGCTCCGCGAGCCTCCGGCCGGGAAGACCGCCCGGGGCGGTCCGTGCGGGACGGTCGGTGAGGTTCCGGCCGGGAAGGTCGTCCGGGCGCTCCGTGCGGGACGGTCCGGGAGCGCCCCGGCGGGGTCAGTCGTCCGGACCGGCCAGGGCCAGGCTGGTGAGCAGGCGGTCCAGGGTGATCGTGCCGAACAGGACCCCCGCGTGGTCGACCACCGCCACCAGCGGGCTGCGCAGGCGTGCCATGAGGGCCGCCACCTCCAGCAGCGTCGCGTCGAGGGCCACCGTGGCGGGCTTGACGGGCTGGCGCGGCAGGCAGTCGCCCACCGTCAGATCGCCCTGCTCCTGCCAGAACAGGTCGGCACGGGCCTCGTCGACGGTCCGGGCGAGCGCCGGGTCCTCCTGGTAGGCGCCGGGGACCGTCATCCGCAGCACCTGGGTGCCGGGCAGCACCATGCGGGGCCGCGAGTCGTCGTCGACGACGATCAGTCCCGGCAGGCGGGCCAGTGTCATCACCCGCACCGCTCTGGTGACCGGGTCCTGGATCGTCACCGTGGGCAGTTTCACGGCGATATCGCGTGCCTGCATGACACCGTCCCTCCGGGCTCTCCGGGTGCGGCCCGATTCCGGGCGGTGGCGTTTCGTGTCGGGGGCGTGCGCCGCCGGGATCCGGAAGTGCCTCTCCCGGGTCCTCGGGAAAGGCGCGCCCTCCCTGCCCGTTCTCGTCACGACGGCCCTCCGGTGAGTGCGGCGACGCGGTGTTCGAGGTCGGCGATCCGGTCGGCGATGGGCCGGGGCTGGAGGATCTCCGCGACCTGGGCGGCCTCGTCGCGCTCCATGACGACGCACTCCACCGCGAGGTCGGGGTCGTCGGGGCCGTAGATCATCAGGGAGAGACGGTCGTTCTCGTCCACCAGCACGCAGAACCGCTGTCCGTTCCTGGTCTCGAAGTGGTGCACGGTTCCGGTGCCCGGGACGGTGGTGTGGGTGATGTCCATGTTGTGCCTCCGTTCGTGTGGGCGGAGTGGAGAAGGACGGGTCAGGGGCGCGGGTGGAGGACGCGGTCCGCTCGGGAGCGCTCCTGCCGGGTGCGGACCGGCCGGCCGCGGGCGGCCGGGCGGATGCGGGCGGTGGACGGCCGGCTGCGGGCGGCCGGGCGGGTGCGGGCGCGGAAGCCCTCCGCCCAGCGGATCAGACCCGTGCTGAGCGGGACCTCGATCCGGCCGAGCTCGACGCGGGTGACCTCGACGCCCTGCTCCCGGGTCCTGCCGGTGATCCGGGAGGCCGGTTCGCGCAGTTCACCGCCGGGCGGTGCGTACAGCTCCGCCAGGTCGCGCCCGGCGACGTGGCGGCGGACCTCATCCTCCGCCGCGGTGGTCACCGCGGAGAGCGGAGAGTCCCCGGCCAGGCAGTGGCGGACCGGGTCGCGCACCGCCGCGAGCACGGCGCCGTTGACCGTCACGGCCACGCCGTCGCGGGTGGTGGCCTCCACCCAGAGCAGGTCGATGCGGACCGGACGGAGCGGGACCCGTACGCCGCGCTCCAGGAGCGGCAGCACGAGGACGATCCCAGGACCCCGCACCCCGGCCGGACGGCCGAGCCTGAACACGACGAGGCGCTCGCCGGGGCGGACGAGGCGGACCGAGCAGGCGGCGAGGGCCGCGAGCGCGCCCAGCGCCACGGTGCCCGCGACGATCCAGGCGGGCAGCGCCTCGACGGCGAGCCCCGCCTGCGGGCCGTTTCCGAGTACGGTCATGACGTCCCCCTGAACTGACTGCCCTGTTTTGGACATTTTGCGCAAATCGCCCTGTTTCAATTGTGTGCCGGACCCTCTCGCGAGACCATCGGGGCCGACACCCATCTCCGGTGGGGGACGACATGTAGAGGGACCAGGTGGGAATGGGAGGAGGCGCGGCCCTGTGGGGGGCGCCCCGCATGGACGGACGGGCCCGGTCGCGATGAGGTTGGAGACATGGGCGATTCCCAGAGGACACCGGCGCAGGCGCTGTTCCGCAGGCTGTTCGCGATCAACGGCCTGGTGTTCACGGTCGGCACGCTCGTCCTGGCGCTCTCGCCCGCCACGGTCTCCTCGCCGGTCCTGCTCACCGAGGTGCCCGTCCTGGCGGTCGGGCTGGCGCTGATCCTCGCCGCCAACGCGCTGCTGCTCCGCACCAGCCTGGCCCCGCTCGGCGCGCTCACCGCGCTCATGCAGCGGGTGGACCTGTTGAGGCCGAGCGACCGGCTCACCGACAGCGGCAACGGCGACCTCACGTACGTGATCGACGCCTTCAACGCGATGCTCGACCGGCTGGAGGCGGAGCGCAACGCGAGCAGCGCGCACGCGCTGGCCGCGCAGGAGGGCGAGCGGCAGCGCATCGCCCGGGAGCTGCACGACGAGATCGGACAGAGCCTCACCGTGGTGCTGCTCGGCCTGAAGCGGGTGGTGGACCGCGCGCCGGAGGAGCTGCGGGAGGAGCTGCACGCCGTGCAGGAGACGGTCCGTGCCAGTCTGGACGAGGTGCGCCAGGTGGCCCGCAGGCTCCGCCCCGGCGTGCTGGAGGACCTGGGGCTGCTCAGCGCGCTCAACAGCCTGGCGGCGGAGTTCTCCCAGGGCAGCGGTGTGCGGGTGGTCCGCAAGCTGGCCGCCGACCTGCCCGAGCTCGGGCCCGCGGCCGAGCTCGTCCTCTACCGGATCGCGCAGGAGGGCCTGACGAACGTGGCCAGGCACGCCCGCGCCACCCGGGCGGAGCTCTCGCTGACCGCCGAGGAGGGCGCGGTGGTCCTGCGCATCACGGACGACGGGCGGGGAGGGGAGCTCAGGGAGGGCGCGGGCATCCGCGGCATGCGGGAGCGCGCGCTCCTCATCGGCGCCCGCCTGACCTTCGCCCCCGCGCCCGGGGGCGGCACCGAGGTGCGCCTGGTCGTGCCCGCGACGGCGGACCGGGGATGAGCCCGGTGAACCCTTTCGTGCCTGTGACGGTGCCTGTGACGGCGGACCGGGGATGAGCCCGGTGAACCCTTTCGTGCCTGTGGCGGCGGATCGGAGATGAACCCGGTGAACCCTTCCCCGACGCGGATCCTGCTGGCGGACGACCACGCCCTGGTCCGGCACGGGCTGCGGCTGATCCTCGACGCCGAGCCGGACCTGGCGGTCGTCGCGGAGGTCGCGGACGGCGCCGAGGCGGTCGAGGCCGCCTCGGAGGCGGAGGTCGACCTGGCGATCCTGGACATCGCGATGCCCCGGATGACCGGAATCCAGGCCGCCAGGGAGATCTCCCGGCGGGCTCCGGGCATCCGCATCCTGATGCTGTCCATGTACGACAACGAGCAGTACTTCTTCGAGTCGCTCAAGGCCGGGGCCTCGGGCTACGTGCTCAAGTCGGTCGCCGACCGGGACCTGCTGGAGGCCTGCCGGGCGGCCATGCGCGGCGAGCCCTTCCTCTATCCGGGCGCCGTCACCGCGCTCATCCGCGAGTACCTGCAGCGCGACCGGCAGGGCGGGCGCCTGCCCGAGAGCATCCTGACCCCCCGGGAGGAGGAGATCGTCAAGCTGATCGCCGAGGGGAACTCCTCCAAGGAGATCGCCGAGACGCTGTTCATCAGCGTCAAGACGGTCGACCGGCACCGCGCGAACATCCTGCAGAAACTCGGCATGCGCGACCGGCTGGAACTGACCAGGTACGCGATCCGGGCCGGACTGGTCGAACCCTGAGGCCGTTCCGGGACGCTCGGGCGGCCTGCCGCGCGCCGGACTCCGGACGCATCCCCGGGTGTCGCGCCCAGGAGTGCGAGGGATCCGGGGCCGGTCAGAGCGTCCCGGCCTCGTGGGCGAGCAGCCACTGCTTGACCGGCGTGCCGTAGTAGTAGCCGCCGTAGCCGCCGGTGGACGGCAGGACGCGGTGGCAGGGCACGAACGGGGCGATCAGGTTCTGCGCGCAGGCCCCGCCCGCGGCCCTGGCGGCCGTCCGGGGCATGCCCGCGCGCTCGGCCAGCTCGGCGTAGGTGACCGTGGCGCCCGGCGGCACCTCGCGCAGCGCCGTGAGCAACCGCTGCCGCCTGGGCGTGCCGGGCTGGCTCACCGCCACGCCGTCGAGCGCCTTCAGGTCGCCGTCCAGATAGTCGCGTACGGCCTGCGCGGCGTGGCCGAGGTCGTCGACCCGGGTCATGCCCAGGGCCCGGAGCGCGGGTGAGAGCCGGGCGAGCATCTCGTCCGGGTCGGCGGTGAAGCCCGCCGCGACGAGCACCCCCTCGTGGGACAGCAGCGAGAGCGGTCCGGCCGGGGTGGGCAGGATCTGTGCCTGGATCATCGTGGCTCCTCGGTCGTGGGAAAGGCGGTCATTCGGAACTCCAGAGGTGGAGGGCGGCGTACGCCCGCCAGGGGCGCCACCGCTCGACGTGGTCGTCGGGGATGCCCAGGCACGCCATGGCCCGGCGCAACCCCAGGTCGCCCTCGGGCCACGCGTCGGGGTCGCGCAGCGCCCGCAGCGCGACGTAACCGGCCGTCCACGGCCCGATCCCGGGCACACGGAGCAGCTCGGACACGGCCTCGCCGGGCTCCTGCGCGCCGTCCAGGTCGATCTCGCCGCCCGCGACGCGCTCCGCGAGCGCCCGCAGTGTGGCGATGCGCCGCCCGGTCAGTCCGAGCCCGTCCAGGTCGGCCTCCAGGAGCTCCCCGGCGGTGGGGAACAGGTGGTGGACCTCCGGGGCGTCCGCTCCGGGCGGGCCGCCCTCCATCCCGGGTACGGCGGGCCGCCCGGCCCGGGCCGCGATGCGGCCGAGGATGGTGCGGGCCCCGGCCACGGAGATCTGCTGACCGACCACCGCGCGGACGGCGACCTCGAACCCGTCCCACGCGCCGGGCACCCGCAGGCCGGGACGGGCCTCGACGAGCGGGCCCAGCGCGGTCTCGCCGAGGGCGGAGGCGATGGCCCCGGGGTCGGCGTCGAGGTCGAGGAGGCGGCGGCAGCGGGCGACGACGCGGGCCAGGTGGCGGGTGTCGCCGAGACGCGCGTCGAGACGCACGTGGCCGGGCAGGGGCGTCAGGGTGATCACCCCTCCGGGGACGGCGCGGGTGTAACTCCAGCCGCCCGCGCCGCCCGGTCCGGCGTCGCCCTCCCGGCCGAAGGCGACGGAGGCGCCGGGGCCGTGCGCGCCGCCCGGGCCGGCGACCCGCTCCAAGCCCGGGATCGCCCGGCCGGCCAGGAACCGCATCAGCGCCCCGGCGTCGTACGGCTCCCGCACGTGCAGCCGGAGCGTCAGCGCGTCGCCGGACCCGCCGACGGGAGCGGCGGCCCGGGATCCGCCGCCCGCCGCGCCCGTTCCGCCTCCGCCGACGGGGACGCCGGTCCCGGCCGGTCGACCCGCCCGCCCGGCCGCGGCCCGCAGGTCGCCGGGGGTGAAGCCGTAGGTCTCCTTCATCGTCGCGTTGAACTGCCGCACGCTCCCGAATCCCGAGGCGAACGCCACGTCGGTGATCGGCAGGCCGGTCTCGGTCAGCAGCTGCTTGGCCAGCAGCAGGCGCTTGGTCCTGGCCACGGCCAGCGGGCCGGTGCCCAGCTCGGCGGTGAACAGCCGGCGCAGGTGCCGTTCGGTGACGTGCAGCCGTCCGGCCAGCCCCGCCACCCCGGCATCGTCGGCCACACCTTCGTCGATCAGCCGGAGCGCCCGGCCGATCAGGTCGCCCCGGTGGTCCCAGCCGGGATCGCCGGGACTGAGCTCCGGGCGGCACCGCCGGCAGGGCCGGAACCCGGCCGCCTCGGCGGAGGCGGCGTGCCGGTAGAAACGCACGTTGCGGGAGGCGGGCGTGCGGGCCGGGCAGATCGGGCGGCAGTAGATCCGGGTCGAGGTGACCGCCGTGTAGAACCGCCCGTCGAACCGGGCGTCCCGCGCGGCGACGGCACGGTAACAGGAATCGAAGTCGAGCTCTCTCACGGACACGTCTACGACGCTATCCGCAGCGCACGCCGTACGACTGGCGGGAATCGGACGCGACCGTGACCGCGGCGGGAACGCCGGCGGCGGGTGTCCGCACCGCCGGCCGCAACCTCCCGGATCGTGCCCTCCCGGATCGTGCCCGCTCGGATCGTGCCCGCTCGGACCGGAACCGTTCGCGTCGCGATCACTTGGAGGAGATGCCGACCCCCAGGTCGAACTCGCGGTAGACGCGGGCCCAGAAGCCGTCGCGGAGCCAGACGCGGGCCTCGGGGAACGGCCGCAGGGAGTGGCCGAGCTCCTTCTCCGCCTCGATCAGCAGCTCGGTGTCGATGACCGTGGGCAGGATCGGGCCGGGGAGCAGGTCGCGGATGTTGTCGCGGCCGCGGGTGAGGATCCACTTCTGGGCGACGTGCTCGCCGACCTCCTCGACGCGGGGGCGGCTGGGGCCGAGTTTGGCGACCTGACCGGCCGGGATCTTCGGTTTGATCGCGGCCGGGGTGCGGCCGGCGAAGACCTGCGCGGGGGAGGGGGCGGCCGGTGGGACCGGGACGGGCTGAGGGGCGCGGCTGAAGAAGTCGCGCAGGAAGTCGGCGCTGAGGATCTCGACGGTGTCGGCCTCCCAGACGAGCCGCTCGGCCTGGTTGGTGCCGTACGGCGGCTCGACGCCCCACAGGTGGATGCGCACGCCGTAGGCCTGGGCGGCCTCGACCGCGGGGACCATGTCCTCGTCCCCGGCGAGCAGGATCGTGTCGCTGACCGCGTGGTGGCGGGCCAGCGCCTCCAGGTCGCTCCTGATCTGCGCGTCCACGCCCTTCTGCTGGCCGCGGGCGTTGAGGTTGCCCAGGCGGACCTTGACCCAGGGGAGCTGGGCGATGACGCGCTGGTCGACGGTGGGCACGCGGTCACGGGCGGCGTCGTACCAGTAGATCCGGAGCAGCTCGCCGTGGATGCGCGCCTCGGCGTGCTTCTGCAGTGCCTGGATCAGCTCGTCCGCGGCGACCTTGTACTCCTTGCGCTCCTTGGCGCCCAGCAGCACTTCGCCCGCCGCGGCGTACAGGTAACCCACGTCGACCAGCACGGCGTACTTCGCGGCGACGGGGTGAGCGGTGAGGTCAAGGATGGCCATGTCGTCCTCCAGGCCTCGTGGCTAGCTGATCGGCTGACTATATGCGCCCATTTCTTAGATGGTCCCAACTCTCAAGCGACTTGACACCCTGTTCCGGGGATCTATCTTGGCAGCCCGCTCGATCTCCACGCGCCTTGTCCGACCGGAAGCGGCTTTCGCATTCGATGGGCGGGATTACGCCAATTTTCTGATTTTCGTGTGACTTTCTCGGGCGAAATGCTGCGCGAGGTCAGGGCGAGGACCAGCGCGGCGACCTCCTCGGGCGTCGCGTCGCCCTGGACGATCTTCAGGTGGGTCATAGCGGGATGTTCCCATGCTTCTTCGGCGGCAGGGCCGCGCGCTTGTTGCGCAGCGCGCGCAGTGCCCTGACGATCTGCACCCGGGTGTCGGACGGTCGGATCACCGCGTCCACATACCCTCTTTCGGCCGCGAGATACGGGTTGGCGAGCGTGTCCTCGTATTCGGTGACCAGCCGCGCCCGCTCGGCGTCCGGATCGGCGGCCGCGGCGAGCTCCCGCCGGTAGAGGATGTTGACCGCGCCCTGCGCCCCCATCACCGCGATCTGCGCGGTCGGCCAGGCCAGGTTGACGTCCGCGCCCAGGTGCTTGGAGCCCATGACGTCGTAGGCGCCGCCGTACGCCTTGCGGGTGATCACCGTGACCAGCGGCACGGTCGCCTCGGCGTAGGCGTACAGCAGCTTGGCGCCGCGGCGGATGATGCCGTTCCACTCCTGGTCGGTGCCGGGCAGGAAGCCGGGGACGTCGACGAACGTCAGCACGGGGAGGTTGAAGGCGTCGCAGGTGCGCACGAACCGCGCGGCCTTCTCCGAGGCCGCGATGTCGAGCGTGCCGGCGAAGCTCATCGGCTGGTTGGCGACGACGCCCACCGAGCGCCCCTCCACCCGCCCGAAGCCGACCAGGATGTTGGGCGCGAACTGGGCGTGCAGCTCCAGGAACTCGCCGTCGTCCAGCACGGACTCGATCACCGTGTGCATGTCGTACGGCTGGTTGGCCGAGTCCGGGATCAGCGTGTCGAGCCCGCGGTCGGCCTCGGTGACCTCCAGGACCGGGTCGGCGTCGAAGGCCGGGGCCTCGTCCATGTTGTTGGACGGCAGGTAGGACAGCAGCGCCCGGGCGAACTCCAGGCAGTCGGCCTCGTCGGAGGCCTCGTAGTGCGCCACGCCCGAGCGGGAGTTGTGCGTGTGCGCGCCGCCGAGCTCCTCGAAGGTCACCTCCTCGCCGGTGACCGTCTTGATGACGTCCGGCCCGGTGATGAACATGTGCGACTTCTCCGCGACCATCAGGACGAAGTCGGTGAGGGCGGGGGAGTAGACCGCGCCGCCCGCGCACGGGCCCATGACCAGCGAGATCTGCGGGATCACGCCGGAGGCGTGCACGTTCCGCTTGAAGATCTCGGCGTAGAGGCCGAGGGAGACGACGCCCTCCTGGATGCGGGCCCCGCCGGAGTCGTTGATGCCGATCACCGGGCAGCCGGTCTTGAGCGCGTGGTCCATGACCTTGACGATCTTCTCGCCGAAGACCTCGCCCAGGGACCCGCCGAACACGGTGAAGTCCTGGGCGAAGACCGCGACGGGACGGCCGTCCACCGTGCCGTGGCCGGTCACCACCCCGTCGCCGTAGGGACGCTCGCGCTCCAGGCCGAAGCTCGTGGACCGGTGCCGGGCCAGCTCGTCGAACTCCACGAAGCTGCCCGGGTCCAGCAGCGCGGCGACCCGCTCGCGGGCGGTCATCTTGCCCTTGGCGTGCTGCTTCTCCACCGCGCGGGCGGAACCGGCGTGGGCGGCCTCGTCCAGGCGGCGCTCCAGGTCGGCGATCTTGCCCGCCGTGGTGTGGATGTCGATCCCGGGGGAAACCGGCTCGGCGCTCATTCGGCGGCTCCATGCTCGCATCTCCGGAGGTCCATGCGCAGCAGGGTAACCGCTCGCTGACATCCAGAACCAACGGGGGCGCCCGTTCGTCGCACGCCGTAGGGATAGGCTGGGTAAACCGTAAATTCGGCAAATTAGGGGCCATGGTGGACGTTGCGGATGCGGTACGGACGCAGGGGCTGCTGAAGAGATTCGGGCAGCAGGTGGCCGTGGGCGGTGTCGACCTCGTGGTGCCGCAGGGCAGCTTCGCGGGGCTGGTCGGTCCCAACGGCGCCGGCAAGACCACCACGCTGAGCATGGTCACGGGTCTGCTCCGCCCGGACGGCGGCGGCGTGTGGATCGGCGGCGCCGACGTCTGGCGCGACCCGGTGGCGGTCAAGGCCCGCATCGGCGTCCTGCCCGAGGGGCTGCGCCTGTTCGAGCGCCTGTCCGGTCGCGAGCTGCTGTCCTACAACGGCCAGCTCCGGGGCATCCCCAAGGACGAGGTGGCGCGGCGCGCCGAGGAGCTGCTGCGCGTCATGGACCTGGCGGAGTCGGCCGACAAGCTCGTCGTCGACTACTCCACCGGCATGCGCAAGAAGATCGGCCTGGCCGCCGCGCTGCTGCACAACCCCCGGGTGCTCTTCCTCGACGAGCCGTTCGAGGGCGTGGACCCGGTCAGCGCCAACACGCTGGTCGAGGTGCTGCGGCGCTACACCGCCTCCGGCTCCACCGTCGTCTTCTCCAGTCACGTCATGGAGCTGGTCGAGCGGCTGTGCGACTGGGTCTCGGTGATGAGCCGCGGCCGGATCGTCGCGCAGGGCCCGCTGGACGAGGTGCGCGGCGGGCGGAGCCTCAACGAGGCGTTCCTCAGCCTGGTCGGCGCGCACGCCGAGCACGGCGGCGGAGAGGAGGGGCTCTCGTGGCTGGGCGCGACCTCGGCGTGAGCGGCGACGGCCCCACCGGCCCCGCCGCGGGCCCGGACACGGCGGCCGCGGGCTCCGGTACGGCCGCGGCCACGGGTCCCGATGCGGCCCGGGCCCCGGCCACGGGCCCCGGCGCGGCCGCGGGCTCGGGTGCCGCCACCGGATCCGGCGTGACCACGGCCGCGGGTCCGGGTGCCGTCCCCGTGGGGCCCGCGGTGTTCGCCCGCCTCAAGCTCCGGCTGATCGCCGGGAACCTGCGCGGCGACACCACCCGGCTGCTCGGTTTCATCTTCACCCTGCTGGCCGCGCTCGTCGTCGCGGCCCTGGGCTTCTCCGCCATGGCCATGCTCCGCTCGGCGCCCCCGCAGATCGCCGCCGACGCGGTGACCGTGCTGTTCACCATGCTCCTGGTCGGCTGGGTGGTCGTCCCGCTGCTCGCCTTCGGCCTGGACGACACGCTCGACCCGTCCCGCCTCGCGCTGTTCCCGCTGACCACGGGCCGGCTCGCGGCCGGCATGTTCACCGCCTCGGTCACCGGCGTCTGGCCCGCCGCCACGCTGTTCGTCACGTTCGGCGCGATCGCCGGCCTGGCGGCGGGCGCCGGAGGCGTGCTGCTCGGCACGCTGGCCGTGCTGCTCCAGTTCGCCCTGTGCATCGTCACCTCGCGGCTGGTCACCACCTCGCTCTCCGGGGTGCTGCGCACCCGCCGCGGTCGGGACGTGCTCGCGGTCTCGGTGGTCTTCTTCATCCTGGCCGCCCAGCTGCCCAACCTCCTGCTCAACCAGGGCTTCTCCGGCAATCCGCGGGAGATGCTGCACGGGATCGCCTCGGTGCTGCGCTGGACCCCGCCCGGCATGGCCGCGCACGCCGTCGCCGACGGCGGGCCCGCGGCCCTGGCCGAGGTCGCCTTCCTCGCCCTCCTGACCGCCGGGCTCGGCTTCCTGTGGATCGCCGCCCTGCGCCGGGCCATGGTCACCACGGACGCCTCCACCGAGGGGGCCTCCGTCCGCAACTCCCGCGGCCTGCTGGCCCGCTTCCTGCCCGACGGCCCGCTCGCCGCGGTCGCCACCAAGGAGCTCAGGTACGCCCGCCGCGACCCCCGCGGCCGGGTCGGCTGGTTCGCCGCCCTCGCGGTCACCGGCGTGATGGCCTTCTCCCTCAACAACGGGGGCGAGGGCGCGACCCCCGGCCCGGCGCTCGCCATCGGCCCCGCCTGCCTGGGCGCGCTGATGATCGGCCTGCAGTCGTGCAACTCCTTCGGCATCGACGGCCGCTCGCTGTGGATGAACTCCATGGTCTACGGCACCGCCCGGGACTGGCGGACCGACCTGGCCGGGCGGCATCTGGCCGTGGCCGTGATCGCGGTCCCCGCGCTCGCCGTGCTGGCCGTGGTCGCGGGCTTCCTGGCCGGGGACCCGCTCTGGGCGGTGCCCGCGGTGCTCACCGCCTGGGGCGTGCTGGGGGTGGGACTGGGCGTGGGCGCGCTGAGCAGCGTGCTGATGCCGTACACGGTGCCCGAGCGGCTCAACGCCTTCACCGGCGCGGCCCCGGGCCAGGGCGGCATCGCCTTCGCGGGGTCGTTCGCCACGATGATCGGCACCGCCCTGCTCGCGCTGCCCGTCGCGCTGCCCGTGCTGCTCGGCGTCACCTGGGTCTGCGCGGTCGCCGTGCCGTACGGCGTGCTGGTCGCCGCGGTGGGCCGCAGGATCGCCGGGAACCTCGGTTTCGCCCGGTATCCGGAGATCCTGGGGTCGATCTCCCAGCCCGGCTGAGCGGCCCGCGATTGGTCTAGTCCAATAGGTGAGACCGGTCGTCGCGGGGGAAAACGGACTCGATACCCTGTCGGCATGTCCGCCAGCGCGCCCAACCAGGCAGAACGTTCTTCCGCTGTCACCGAGATGCCCGACGAGCTCCGCGCGGACGTGCGGCTGCTCGGCGGGCTGCTGGGCCAGGTCATCGCCGAGCACGGCGGCGACGACCTGCTCGCCGATGTCGAACGCCTCCGCAAGGCCGTCATCGCGGCCCGCCGCGGGGAGATCTCCGTCGACGAGATCACCTCGATGGTCGCCGGATGGCCGGTCAGCAGGGCGGTCAAGATCGCCCGCGCCTTCACCTGCTACTTCCACCTGGCGAACCTGGCCGAGGAGCACTTCCGCATCCGCACGCTCCGCGTCCGCGACACCGGCGAGGAGCCGCTGCCCGAGTCGCTGGCCCAGGCCGTCCAGGAGCTCGGCGGCGAGCGCGTCGCCGAGCTGGTCGGCGACCTGCGGCTGCACCCGGTGCTGACCGCGCACCCCACCGAGGCGCGCAGGCGCGCGGTGGTCACCGCGATCCAGCGGATCAGCGCCCAGCTCGCCGCCTACAACAGCCCCGAGCGGGGCGCCGCCGAGCGCGCCGAGACCCGGCGGCGGCTGCTGGAGGAGATCGACCTGCTCTGGCGGACCGCCCAGCTCCGGCACACCAAGCTCGACCCGCTGGACGAGGTCCGCACCGCCATGGCGGCCTTCGACGAGACCCTGTTCCGGATGGTCCCGCAGGTCTACCGGACGATGGACGCCGCGCTCGGCGAGGGCAGCGGCACCCGCGAGCCGCTGGCCCGGCCCTTCATCCGCTACGGCAGCTGGATCGGTGGCGACCGCGACGGCAACCCCAACGTCACCGCCCGGGTCACCCGCGACGCCGTGCTCATCCAGGCCGAGCACGTGCTGATCGCGCTGGAGAACGCCACCTCGCGGATCGGCCGGACCCTCACCGTGACCGCCGAGTACACCCCGGCCTCGCCGGAGCTGCGGGCCGCGCTGACCCAGGCCGAGCACGACCACCCCGAGCTGGTCTCGGAGATGGCGACCCGCTCCCCCCGGGAGCCGCACCGCCAGTGGCTGCTGTTCGTCGCGGCCCGCATCGCCGCCACCCGGCAGCGCGGCCTCGACCTGGCCTACCGCTCGCCGGAGGAGTTCCTGGCCGACCTGCGCCTGGTCCAGGACTCCCTGGCGGCCGCCGGGGCGAGGCGGCAGGCCTACGGCGAGCTGCAGCACCTGATCTGGCAGGCGGAGACCTTCGGCTTCCACCTGGCCGAGCTGGAGGTGCGCCAGCACTCCCAGGTCCACGCCGCCGCGCTGGCCGAGATCGCCGAGGGCGAGACCTCCGAGCGCACCGAGGAGGTCCTGGCCACCATCCGGACGATCGGCTGGATCCAGGAGCGGTTCGGGGTGACCGCCTGCTCCCGCTACGTCGTCTCCTTCACCCGCTCGGCCGCCGACATCGCCGCCGTCTACGACCTGGCCGCGCACGCGCTCGGCGAGCGCGCCCCGGTGCTCGACGTGGTGCCGCTCTTCGAGTCCGGCGCCGACCTGGCCGCCGCGCCCGCCGTGCTCTCCGGGATGCTGGAGATCCCCGCCGTCCAGGCCCGCCTCGCGGCGAGCGGCAGGCGGCTGGAGGTCATGCTCGGCTACTCCGACTCCGCCAAGGAGCTCGGCCCGGCCGCGGCGACCCTGAAGCTGTACGAGGCGCAGGAGGCGCTGGCCGCCTGGGCCGCCGAGCACGACGTGAAGCTGACGCTCTTCCACGGCCGGGGCGGCGCCCTGGGCCGGGGCGGCGGCCCGGCCAACCGGGCGGTGCTCGCCCAGGCCCCCGGCTCGGTCGGCGGCCGGTTCAAGGTCACCGAGCAGGGCGAGGTCATCTTCGCCCGGTACGGCCACGAGGCCATCGCCCGCCGCCACCTGGAGCAGGTCACCTCGGCGGTGCTGCTGGCCTCCACCCCGACGGTCGAGGCCCGCACGGCGCAGGCCGCCGGGCGGTTCCGCACGCTGGCCCAGCAGGTCGCCTCCGCCTCGGAGAAGGCCTACCGCTCGCTCACCGAGGCGCCCGGCTTCCCCGAGTGGTTCTCGCTGGTCAGCCCGCTGGAAGAGATCGGCTCGCTGCGCCTGGGCTCCCGCCCGGCCCGCCGCGGCCTGGGCGCCCCCAAGTCGCTGGACGACCTGCGGGCCATCCCGTGGGTGTTCGCCTGGGCGCAGACCCGGGTCAACCTGCCCGGCTGGTACGGCCTGGGCAGCGGCCTGGCGGCGGTCGCCTCCGAGACCGGAATGGAGGAGCTGCGCGCCGCCTACCGCGAGTGGCCGCTGTTCGCCTCCCTGCTGGACAACGCGGAGATGTCCCTGGCCAAGACCGACCGGGACATCGCCTCCCGCTACCTGGCCCTCGGCGGCCGGGACGACTTCCTGGAGCAGGTCCTCACCGAGTACGACCTGACCCGCCGCCTGGTCCTGGAGGTCACCGGCCACACCCGCCTGCTGGAGAACCGCCGGGTGCTGTCGCGCGCGGTCCAGCTCCGCGACCCGTACGTGGACGCGCTCTCGCACCTGCAGCTGCGCGCCCTGTCCCGGCTCCGCGCCGACGACCTGCCGGACGAGGAGCGCGACCGCCTGTCCACGCTCCTGCTCCTGTCGGTCAACGGCGTCGCCGCCGGCCTGCAGAACACCGGCTGACCCGGACCGCGCCGTACGGCCCCCGCCACAGGGCCGTACGGCGCCTCACGCCCCCGCAGGCCGTCCGCTCCGGAACACCCATGCCTTTCTGGCTTCCTCTGTTCGCGGAACAGCCGTCTGTTCGGGAAACGGCCGGGTTTCGCTGCTGACGGAACCGAGTGGTTTCCCGAACGCCCCGGGGCGGTCCGGTCGGGTGGGTTCAGGCCGAGCCGTACAGGTCGTCGAGCCCGACCAGGTCGACCTCTCCGCGGTCCCTCGCCTGGAGGAGTTCCTCGGTGAATCCGGCCCCGGAATAGCACACCAGCCGGGTCTGTGAGCTGTCGTATCTGTCGTTGCGGCGGATCAGCCCGTGAATGTTCCGAAGCCGCGCCAGGTGCCCGAGTCCCATCGTCTCGCCCCATTTGACCTCGCCGATGGCGAGCAGCGGGGGTCTGCCGTCCTCGGCGTGGCCGACGGCCGCGACGTCCACCTCGTGCGTGGTCCGAGCGGCCGGATCGTTGACGGTCCCGGCGGTCACCTGGGAGGGCCAGCCGCCGAAGCGCTCCTCGGCGAAGTACAGCGTCCACTCCCGGCACACCCGTTCGAAGTGCGGCCCGAGCACGTTCCCGGTGAACCGCTGCCGGGCGCGCTGCCAGATCCGCTCGGTGGCGGTGCCGCGCAGGAGCTGCGGCCAGAAGGGGCGCATCATCGCGTGGTAGAAGGCGAGCAGCGGCTCCTTGATCCGGAAGTCGGTGCGGTTGCCGCGGAAGGCGTCGGTCTCGCGCTCGATGAGTCCGGCGTCCTCCAGGACGGTCAGCGGATGGGAGAGCTCGTTGCTCTTGCGGCCCACGTACCCGGCGATCCCGCCCCGTCCGCTGTTGCCTTCGGCGATGGCGCTCAGCACCGAGTGGTACAGGGCACCGTCCCGCAGATCGGGCTCCTCCGCGAGGAGGTAGCGTGCCTCCAGGAACATCGGGCTGCCCGGAGACAGGACGGCACGGACGACCCAGTCGTCGAAGTCGGCGGTGTCGCGGGGCGCGTCATAACGGATCATCTCGGTGCGGTAGGCGGGCGTGCCGCCGACGACGGCGTGGACCATCAGGGCGAGCCGGGGGTCGTCCAGCTCCCAGAACCGCGCGGCGAGCCGGTAGTCGAGGGTGTTGACCGGCAGGTCCAGCGACGCCCGGCCGCGCAGCGGCGCGTTGCCGGAGAGCAGCCTCCCCATGAACGACATGGCCGAGCCGCACAGCAGCAGGCGCGTCTTCGAGGACGTGCGCTCGGCCCGGCGCGGAGCGTAGGCGCCCTGGATGATCGAGGGCAGCGCCGGGTTGGCGCGGGCGAGGTAGGGGAACTCGTCGATCACCACCGGAACCGGGCGGTTCTGCCCGATCCGCAGCAGGACATCGATCACCATGGACCAGTTCGACGGCGTGAACGGGATCACCGGATCGAGATGCCTGGTCAGGGCGTCCCCGATGAGCGTCAGGGACTCGGTGTCGGTCGCCTCCTGCGCCGAGAAGTAGAACCCGCCGAGCTCCTGGCAGAGTGCCTCCAGCAGAAAGCTCTTGCCCTGGCGGCGGCGGCCCGAGACGACGCCCAGCGTGGCCCCCGGCTGCTCGTCGGTCGCGAACTTCACCAGCGCCGCCCACTCGCGGTCGCGGTCGAACATGTCCTCCGGCTTCCGCATCCGCTCACCTTCTGAGAGAAGTGCAGTTATCAGAACTGTACTTCTCTCAGAGTCGTCATGATGGAGGAAGTCGGCCGGCCTCGGTCTGGGAAACCGGGCGGATCAGCAGCCGGGCGCGGGAGCGCGGACGCGGTCGGGGCGGGAGTAGACGTTGAAGCGCTCGCCGCGCAGGAAGCCGACCAGCGTGATGCCGAACTCGCGGGCCAGGTCCACCGCCAGGGAGGACGGCGCGGAGACCGCGCAGACCACCGGCAGGCCCGCGGCCAGGGCCTTCTGCAGGATCTCGTAGCTGGTCCGGCCGCTCACCATCAGCACGTGCCCGGTCAGCGGCAGGCGGCCGTCCAGCAGGGCCCGGCCGACCAGTTTGTCCACCGCGTTGTGCCGCCCCACGTCCTCGCGGAGCGCCACCAGGGCGCCGTCCGGGGTGAACAGCCCCGCCGCGTGCAGGCCGCCGGTCTTGCCGAACACGCCCTGGGCCCGCCGGAGCGCGTCCGGCAGGCCGTACAGGGTCCGGGGGGACAGCAGCGGGCCGGGCTCGGTCACCGGGGCCGGGTGCCGGGAGTGCAGGGCGTCGAGGCCGGCGGCGCCGCAGACGCCGCAGGCGCTGGAGGTCGTGAAGTGCCGCTCCAGCGACGGCAGCGCGGGCAGGCGCGCGCCGCGCAGCCGTACGGTGACCGTGTTGCGGCGCGCCTCGGGCGCCACGTCCGCGTCGGTGCAGTAGGAGATCGACGCGATGCCGCCGGGCTCGCCGGCGGATCCCTCAGCGGATCCCTCAGCGGATCCTCCGGTGGGGACGACGCCCTCGCCGTGCAGGAACCCGGCGGCCAGCTCGAAGTCGTGGCCGGGGGTGCGCATGGTGACGGCGACGGTACGGCGCTCGCCGCCCGCCGCCAGGCGGATCTCCAGCGGCTCCTCGGTGGACAGGTCGTCGCGCCGGTCGCGCACGGCGCCGCCGGAGAACTCCCGGATCCGCACCCGGGTGGTCGGCCCCGGCGGCCGGGCCTCGTCCACCTGCGGTTCCCGTTCCCCGGTCAGGTGTCCGGCCTCGTCCACCGGCGGTTCCTGCCCTCCGCTCGGGGCACCGTCCCCGCCGGGCGACGGGCCCGGCCCGCCCCGGACGGCGCCGTCGCCGGTGGTCACGCGGGGAGCTTCGTGATCGTGGCGAGGGCGTTGTAGTCGGGGATCCGGGCGTCGGGGGAGCGGCGGGAGGCGTCCAGCAGGACGTTCCCCTCCGGCCAGTGGATCTGCAGGTTGCCGGGCATCAGCGGGGCCCGCAGCACCCGGCCCCGGAACGCCCGCTCCCCGGCGACCGAGCGCAGCTCCACCGGATCGCCGTCGGCCAGGCCGAGCCGGTCGGCGTCGTGGGCGCTGATCAGGACGGCCTCGCGGGTGGCGCCGTTGAAGCCGTCGCGCCGCTCGTGGACCATGCTGTTGAACTGCTTGCCGCGCCGGGTGGCGACCATGAACGACCCGTCCGGGCGCTCCAGGGCCGGCAGGGCGACGGGGGCGAAGCGGCCCCGCCCGTCGGGGGTGGGGAACCGGCCGCCGGGGCACAGGTGCCGCCCGCCGTACTGCACGTTGTCCCCGAACTCCGACAGCCCGGCGATGCCCGCGTAGAACGGCACGGCCCGCTCGATGTCCGCGCGGATCTCCGGGGTGCCGGAGTAGCGGAGCCGGTCGGCCAGCTCCGGCCGGGCGCGGGCGGCCAGCTCGGTGAAGATCCGCCACTCGGGCCGGGCCTCGCCGATCCGGGGGCCCTCGACCTCGGGGGAGAAGATGATCCGCCGCTCGGTGGAGGTCTCGGTGACGCCGCCGGCCATCTCGTAGCGGGTCTGGGCGGGCAGCAGCAGCACGTCGCCGTCTTCGGCGGGGACGAGCATCTGCGAGGACAGGACGATGTCGACGTGCACGCGCAGCCGCAGGCGCGACAGGGCCTCGCGGCAGTAGGCCGGGTCGGGCAGGACCTCCAGGAAGTTGCCGCCGCTGGAGACGAGGGCGTCCAGCTCGCCGGCGTGGGCCGCGTCGATCATGTCGGTCGCGGTCAGGCCGGGCGTGGTGGGCACCTCGAAGCCCCACAGGTCGGCGAAGCGCCGGGCGTTCTCCCCGGTGACGGGCAGGCCGCCGGGTAGGCCGGTGGCGTAGGCGCCCATCTCGGCGCCGCCCTGCACGCCGCTGTGGCCGCGGATCGGCATCAGTCCGCAGTGGTCGCGGCCGACGAAGCCCCTGGCCAGCGCCAGGTTCACGATCGCCCGGACGTTGTCCTCGCCGTAGGTGTGCTGGGTGATGCCCATCGACCAGACCAGCACCGCCGACCTCGCCTCGCCCAGCAGGCCGGCCAGCTCGGCCATCTGCTCCCGGGTCGCGCCCGACAGCGCCTCCAGCTCCTCCCAGGACTGCCCGGCGACGGCCTCGCGCACCTCCTCGAAACCGGTCGTGTGCTCGGCCACCCAGGCCTCGTCCACCCGGCCGTCCTCGATCAGGTGCTTGAGCACGCCGTTCAGGAACCCGATGTCGCCGCCGACGTTCACCCCGAAGAAGTGATCGGTGATCTTCGTGCCGAACAGCGCGGACTCGGCGTTGGACGGCACCCAGTACTTGTCCATGCCGGGCTCGCGGTAGGCGTTGACCATCGCGACCTTCGTCCCGGCCTTCTTGGCGTGGTAGAGGTACTTCATCGCGACCGGCTGGTTGTTCGACGGGTTGGAGCCGATGAAGACGATCAGGTCCGAGCCGATCCAGTCGGTGTAGGAGCAGGTGGTGGCCGCCGCGCCGATCGACTGCTTCAGCGCCACGGTCGAGGGCGAGTGGCAGATGCGGGCCGCGTTGTCCACCGAGTTGGAGCCCAGCGCCCGCACCGCCTTCTGCGCGGCGAAGTAGTTCTCGTTCGGCACGCCCCGGCTGGTCAGGTAGACCCCGAACCGGGAGCCGTCGCGCAGGTGCGGCGCGGCCAGGTCCAGCGCCTCGTCCCAGCCGATCCTGGTGAAGCCGGGCTCGCCCGCCCGCCGCAGCATCGGGTACGGCAGGCGCCCCAGGTCGCGCAGCTCCGCGCTGCGCATCCGCTCCAGACCGGAGACGTCGGCCAGCAGCGAGACGTCGAGGGCGGGCATGGTGTTCAGCTTGAGCAGCCGGAGCCGGATGTTGCACAGGTGGACCTCGTCCATGGTCCAGTCGCGCATGCCCTTGGTCCCCAGCGCGCACCCGTCGCAGGTCCCCTGAGTGAGGAGCCGCCAGGCGTAGCGGCGGTTGCCCTTCACCGACCGGAACGCCTTGACCAGCTCCAGGTAGTTGTTCGGCTTGCGCTCGCCGATCCCGAAGGGCTTCCAGCTCGCCCAGTTGCGCGGGTCGAGACGTCTCCGGGTGCGCGCGTTCCTCATGCGTTCCATTCTTCGCCCTCTTCCGGCAGGTACGGGCGGCCGGGACCCGTCCGCCGGCCCAATATACGTTCGCGGAATCCGTCGGCGGCCGCCCTCGGCGGGCACCGGGCGGTCGTGCGGGGAGGGAAGATGGAGAGGTGACAGCGTCCTCGTCGTCCTCGTCGTCCCCGGTGTCTCCGGTGTCTCCGGCGTCTCCGGCGTCTCCGGCGTCTCCGGCGTCTCCGGCGTCCCCCTTCACCGACCTCGACCGCCCGCCCCTCTCCCAGGCGGCGCTCACCCGCGCGCTCGTCCGTCCCGGCGGGCTCTGGTCCGGCATCACCGTCGTCGGCAGGACCGGCTCGACCAACGCCGACCTGGCGCAGGCCGCGCGCGACGGCGCTCCGCAGGGGACCGTGGTCATCGCGGAGTCGCAGGCGGCCGGGCGCGGCAGGCTCGGCAGGCTCTGGTCGGCGCCGCCGCGCGCGGGCCTGACCTTCTCGATGCTGCTGCGGCCCGGCCCGTCCCCGGCCCGCCAGGGCTGGCTCCCGCTGCTCGTCGGCCTGGCCGCGGCGTCGGCGGTGCGCCGGGTGGCGGAGGTCGACGTCCGCCTGAAGTGGCCCAACGACCTGCTGGTCGGGGAGCGCAAGCTCGCCGGAGTGCTCGCCGAGCGGGTCGGCGACGCGGTGATCGTCGGCGTCGGGCTCAACGTGAGCCTGCGCGCCGACGAGCTCCCGGTGGAGACGGCCACCTCGCTCGCCCTGGAGAACGCCGTCTGCGCCGACCGGGACCCCCTCGTCCGGGCGGTGCTGCGGGAGGTCGAGACGCACTACCGAGAGTGGTCCGAGGCGGACGGCGACGCCGACGCGTGCGGGCTGCGGGCCGCCTACCTGGGCGTCAGCGCGACGGTCGGCAGGCAGGTCAGGGTGGAGCTGCCGGGGGAGCGGATGCTCACCGGCCTGGCCGCCGGCGTCGACCCGGCCGGGCACCTGGTCGTGGAGTCGGACGGGCGGGAGCACACGCTCAGCGCGGGCGACGTCGTGCACGTCCGCCCCCGGGAGTCCTGACGCCGGACCCCGGGTCGTGCCACGATTCGTCCCATGGGTCTCCCCGATCACCACCTGACGGAGGGGGAGCGGCGCATCCGGTCGTTCCGCCCGCACTGGAAGTGCCTGGCCGTCCCGTTCCTGGCGCTGCTCCTCATCGCCGCCGCCTCCGGCGCCGCGATGTACTTCATGCCCGCCTTCGAGTACGAGGGGTACGCGCGGGCGGCCGTGGCCGTCGTCTCCGTCGGCCTGCTCACCGTGTGGACGTTCGTGCCGTACCTGCAGTGGCGGAACACCTCGTATGTGCTCACCTCGCACCGGTTCACGATCAGCACGGGCGTGCTGAGCAAGTCGCACGACGACATCCCGATGAGCAAGGTCAACACGGTCAGCGCGGACCAGACCCTCTGGGAGCGGCTCTTCGGCTGCGGCACCCTCAACGTCGAGTCGGCGGGCGAGCAGGGCCGCATCACGCTCCGCGACATCCCGCGCATCCAGGAGGTGCGGGCCGAGCTGTTCCAGGCGCTGGACGACGCCGCCGACGGTGAACCGGACGAGGAGGTGCGGCGGAGGTGACGGGCCGTCCGACGGCCGAGCAGATCGAGCGTCTGTTCGTCGGCCCGCCGCCCCGGTACACCAGGATCCAGGTCGCCGAGATCTCCGGGATCCCCCAGGCGTTCACCGAGCGGATCTGGCGGGCGCTGGGGTTCGCCACGCTCCCCGATGACGAGGTGGCCTTCACCGACGCCGACGTGGCCGTCCTCACGCGGGTCCGGGCGATGATGGAGAGCGGCCTGCTGGACGAGACCACGGTCATCCGGATGACCCGGGCGCTCGGCCAGACCACCGCCAGGCTCGCGCAGTGGCAGGCCGAGATCGTGATCGGTGCGATGCTCGACCCGGACCGGCCGCCCGCCGACGCCGACCTGGCGGCGGTGATGGAGCTCGCGCGGGAGCTGCTGCCCGACTTCGAGCGGGTGCTGGTCCACGTCTGGCGCGCCCAGCTCGCCGCCGCGGGCACCCGGCTGCTCGCCATCGCCGACCTGGCCGAGGAGCCGGCCCCGCCCACCCGGCTGACGCTCGCCGTGGGCTTCGCCGACCTGGTCTCCTTCACCCGGGTCTCCCGCGAGCTGGACGAGTACGGCCTCGCCGAGCTGGTCGAGGGCTTCGAGTCCCGGGCCGCCGACGTGGTGGCCGCGCACGGCGGGCGGCTGGTCAAGACCATCGGCGACGAGGTGCTGTTCACCGCGGCGGAGCCCGCCACGGCCGCCGAGATCGCGCTGGAGCTCGGCGAGGCGGTCCGGCGGGAGGGACCCGACGTCCGGGTGGGGCTGGCCTACGGGCCGGTGCTGCCCATGATGGGCGACGTCTTCGGGACGACGGTCAACCTGGCCGCCCGGCTGACGGCCATCGCCCGCCCCGGCTCGGTCGTCGCCGACGAGGCCCTGGCCGGAGCGGTCGAGGGGACCGCCGGGATCGAGGTGCGCCGCATCCGGCGCCGGCCCGCCCGGGGGCTGGGCGTCGTGCAGCCGTACGTCCTGCGACGGCCCTGAGGAGCGTCCGGGAGCCGGGTGCGCGGGGCCGGGTCTGATAGGGATTGACTCGGGGCGGGCCATGAAAAAGGCTGTCGCCGGTAGCCGGGATCAAGACTCGAAGGGCAAGGTGCGTATGCCGTACACCGTGCAGGGCGTGGTCGCACGCGGCAAGGGGCAGGAGGTCTCGCTGGAGACGATCACGGTGCCCGATCCCGGGCCCGGTGAGGCGGTGGTGAACGTGCAGGCCTGCGGGGTCTGCCACACCGACCTGCACTACCGCGAGGGCGGGATCAACGACGAGTTCCCGTTCCTGCTCGGCCACGAGGCCGCCGGGACGGTCGAGGCGGTCGGCGCGGGGGTGACCGGCCTGGAGCCCGGCGACCACGTGATCCTCAACTGGCGGGCGGTCTGCGGCCAGTGCCGGGCGTGCCTGCGCGGCCGGCCGTGGTACTGCTTCGCCACCCACAACGCCACTCAGAAGATGACGCTGGCCGACGGCACCGAGCTGAGCCCGGCCCTGGGCATCGGCGCGTTCGCGGAGAAGACGCTGGTGGCGGCCGGGCAGTGCACCAAGGTGGATCCGGCGGCGGCCCCGGCGGTGGCGGGCCTGCTCGGCTGCGGGGTGATGGCGGGCATCGGCGCGGCGATCAACACCGGGGGCGTGAGCCGGGGCGACAGCGTGGCGGTGATCGGCTGCGGCGGTGTGGGGAGCGCGGCCGTGCTGGGCGCCTCCCTGGCCGGTGCGGCGAGGATCATCGCGGTGGACGTCGACGACCGCAAACTGGAGTGGGCCAAGGGCTTCGGTGCGACCCACACGGTGAACTCGCGCCAGACCGACGCGGTGGAGGCGGTCCGGGAGCTGACCGGCGGCTTCGGCGCGGACGTGGTCATCGAGGCGGTCGGCCGCCCGGAGACCTACAAGCAGGCGTTCTACGCCCGCGACCTGGCCGGGACGGTGGTCCTGGTCGGGGTGCCGACCCCGGAGATGACGCTGGAGCTGCCGCTGCTGGACGTCTTCGGCCGCGGCGGCGCGCTGAAGTCGTCCTGGTACGGCGACTGCCTGCCCAGCCGCGACTTCCCCATGCTGATCGACCTGTACCTGCAGGGGCGGCTGAACCTGGACGGGTTCGTCACCGAGACGGTCGGGCTCGGCGACGTCGAGGCCGCGTTCGCCAAGATGCACCGCGGCGAGGTCCTGCGCTCGGTGGTGGTCCTGTGATCGACAGGGTCGTCACCTCCGGGACGTTCTCGCTCGACGGCGGGACCTGGGACGTCGACAACAACGTCTGGCTGGTCGGCTCCGCCGAGGAGGTCGTCGTGATCGACGCCGCCCACGACGCCGGCGCCATCGCCGAGCGGATCGGCGGCCGGTCGGTGACGGCGATCGTGTGCACCCACGCGCACAACGACCACGTCAACGCCGCCGTCGAGCTCGCCGCCCGGGTGGACGCGCCGATCCTGCTGCACCCGGCCGACCAGGTGCTGTGGGAGATGGTCCATCCCGGCGCGCCGTACACGCCGCTGCACGACGGCCAGGTGCTGACGGCGGGCGGGGTGGAGCTGACCGTGCTGCACACGCCGGGTCACGCGCCGGGCGCGGTGTGCCTGCACGCGCCGGACGTGGGCGCGGTCTTCACCGGCGACACCCTGTTCCAGGGCGGTCCCGGCGCGACCGGGCGGTCCTTCTCCTCGTTCGAGACGATCATCGACTCGATCCGCGACCGGCTGCTGACGCTGCCGGAGCGCACGGTCGTGCACACCGGGCACGGCGACTCCACCACGATCGGCGCGGAGGCCCCGCACCTGGAGGAGTGGCTGAAGCGCTGACGGCGGCCGCGAGGCTGCTGAACTCCGGGAAAAGGTACGTACTGCCCCTGGAAGGCGTGGAACGGATGATCCACGCCTTCTTGGCATGAAGAGGTACGAAAATATGTCGGCCGTCAGGTAGGCAAGCCTAACCAAAGTGAGTTACCTTAGGCATGCCTTACCTATGCGATCGTCTTCCCGAGAGGTGCCTCGCCCGCCATGTACGTATGCGTCTGCCGTGCGGTCACGGAGAACGAGGTGCACGACTGCATCGCCGCCGGCGCCAGGAGCGCCAGGCAGATCCGCGACACCACCGGGGCGGGAGGGGACTGCGCGTCCTGCGTCCGGAGGATCTGTGCGATCCTGAAACGGTCTGAAGACCTGATGCCGACCGCATAGCACGAGGAGCCCGCCATGCAGGGCGACAAGCAGATAATCGAACTTCTCAACGAGCAGCTCACGGCCGAGCTGACCGCCATCAACCAGTACTTCCTGCACGCCAAGATGCAGGAGAACTGGGGATACACCAAGCTCGCGAAGTACACCCGCGAAGAGTCCATCGACGAGATGCGCCACGCGGAGAAGCTGACCGACCGCATCCTCTTCCTCGAAGGCCTGCCCAACTACCAGCGGCTGGGCACGCTGCACATCGGCCAGACCGTCGCCGAGCAGCTCCGCGCCGACCTCGACATCGAGCTCTCGGTCGTCCAGCGGCTCAAGCCGGGGATCGCCCTGATGCGGGAGAAGGGCGACATCACCTCCGCCCGTCTCTTCGAGGAGATCCTCCAGGACGAGGAGCACCACATCGACTACCTGGAGACCGAGCTGTCGCTGATCGACAGCCTCGGCGAGCAGCTCTACCTGGCCCGCTACACGGAGCCGCCGTCGGCCTCCTGAGGCGAATCGCCGGAACACGCCCGTCAAGTTCACTCAGGTCGGGCGTGTTCTGTTTTGTCCCCGAGCTCGCGGGGTCCTCCCGGGGCGCATCCCCCTCCGGCGGCTCCCCGGGCGGGGCCGTACTCCCCCGCCGTGCCGCGCTGCCGGAGGTCTGTCCGGGATTTATCAGTGTTTGCCCAGGTCAATAGATAGGTCAACGGCGAGTCAAACCGCGCGCTGTGCCCGGGAAACGATCGCTTAAGGTCCTACGATCCTCAACATGACCTGCGTACTTCTCGCCGAGGATGACACCTCGATCTCCGAGCCACTGGCGCGTGCGCTGCGCCGCGAGGGCTATCAGGTGGAGGTGAGCCCCGACGGCCCGCAGGCCCTGGAGCGAGCTCTATCGGGTGGCATCGACCTGATCGTTCTTGACCTCGGCCTGCCCGAGATGGACGGCCTCGAAGTGGCCCGGCGCATCCGCGCCGAAGGGCACGGCACGCCCGTGCTCATCCTCACCGCCCGCGTGGACGAGGTGGACACGGTGGTGGGCCTCGATGCCGGGGCCGACGACTACGTCACCAAACCGTTCCGCCTCGCCGAACTGCTGGCCAGGGTCCGCGCCCTGCTGCGGCGCGGCACCTCCGAGACGCCCGTGGTCCAGGGCGTGCGCATCGACGCCGACTCCCGCCGCGCGTGGATGGGCGACAAGGAGCTGCACCTGACGACCAAGGAGTTCGACCTCCTGCGGGTGCTGGTCCGCGACGCCGGCAAGGTGGTCACCCGCGAGCAGATCATGCGCGAGGTGTGGGACACCAACTGGTGGGGCTCCACCAAGACCCTGGACATGCACATCTCCTGGCTGCGCCGCAAGCTCGGCGACGATGCGGCCAAGCCGCGCTACATCACGACGGTTCGAGGGGTCGGCTTCCGGTTCGAACGCGAGTAGGGAATGCGCCGCCGCCTGCTCTCCTCGACCCTGCTCGTCGCGGTCATCGCGGTGCTCCTGCTCGGTATCCCCCTGGGGGTGGCGGTCAACCGCCTGATCCAGGAGGAGGCCATCCAGGAGCTGTCGGGGGAGGCGAAGAGCCTGCTCAACGAGGTGGAGTACGCCCGGATCCAGGAGCAGCCCATCACCCGTGAGCAGCTGGGGAGGAAGTATCCCGAGCGCTACGTGCAGATCTACGCCCGGGGGACCCCTCCTCAGGTGACCACGGTGGGCGCGGAGCCTCCCGAGGACCGCAAGATGAGCGCGGACGCCCAGTCGGAGAGCGGGGTCTACGTCTCGGTCAGCCGGGACAAGACCCAGGTCGAGCAGCAGGTCCGCGCCTGGCTCCTGCTCATCCTGGCGCTCGCGGCGGCCGCCATGGCGGTGGCGGTGGGGCTGGCGGTGGTCCAGTCGCGCCGCCTGACGCTCCCGCTCCGCGATCTGGCCATGATCGCCGAGCGGCTCGGCTCCGGTGAGGCCCGGCCGAGCAAGCACCGCTACGGCATCCAGGAACTCGACCGGGTGGCCGAGGTGCTGGACCGCAGCGCGACCCGCATCGCCGACCTGCTGGCCAGGGAGCGGGAGTTCGCGACCGACGCCTCCCACCAGCTCCGGACGCCGCTCACCGGCCTGACGATGCGGCTGGAGGAGATCGTGGCGGCCGCGGACGACCCCAGCGTCGTCAAGGAGGAGGGCGAGGCGGCGATCGTGCAGGCCGAGCGGCTCACCGCGGTCATCGACGAGCTGCTCGCCGCCGCCCGGCGGCAGCGCCACGCCCAGACCGCGGTGGTCGACCTCGACGCCCTGCTGGACCAGCAGTTCATCGAGTGGGGTCCGGCCTTCCGCCGGGACGGCCGCAAGCTGGTGCTGTCCGGCACGCGCGGCCTGCGGGCCCTGGGCACCGGAGGCGGCATCAGCCAGGTGGTCTCCACGCTGCTGGAGAACTCCCTGCGGCACGGCGGCGGCCCGGTGACGGTGACCACCAGCAACACCGGCAAGTCCATCGTGATCGAGGTCGCGGACGAGGGGCCCGGCATCACCGACGACCTCGCGCCCCGCGTCTTCGAGCGGAACATGAGCGGCGCCGGGGGCACCGGCCTGGGGCTGACCCTGGCCCGGGCGCTGGCCGCCGCCGACGGCGGCCGCCTGGAGCTGGTACGGCCCCGCCCGGCGGCCTTCGCGATCTTCCTGCGCCCGGTCGGCGACCCCGGAAGGAACCGGGTGGTCAGCGGGCCGGCGTGAGCCGGCAGAGCGGGCGGGGCAGGCGGACCACGTGGACCCGGCGCCGGATCCTGCGGAGCCGGGGCGGCCTGTTGCGGTGAGGGCGGGCGGGGTCGCGAGGGCCCCGGCTCAGCGGGTCTCGCGAGTCCGGGCGCCGTCGGTCTCGGGCAGCTCGCGCGGGGTGTCGAGGTCCTCGGTGGCGGCCAGGAAGACCCACTTCTTGTAGGAGAAGAAGCGGAACAGCGTGCCCAGGCCGATGCCGAACAGGTTGGCGACGTTGATGCTCACCGGGTCGGTCAGTCCGAGGGTGTAGCGGGTGAAGCCGACGATGAGCAGGCCGATCAGCAGTGCGACGCCGTTGAGCAGGAAGAACAGGAAGTACTCGCGGGTCAGCCCGCTCTGCTCCCGGTGCCGGTAGGTCCAGTAGCGGTTGCCGAAGTAGGCGAAGGTGGTGGCGACCGCGGTGGCGACGACCTTGGAGGTCAAGGTGCCCCACTGCAGGCCGTACTGGAGCAGGTTGAAGCCGCCGACGTCGATGACGAAGGCGAAGGCGCCCACGGTCCCGAACTTCGCGAGCTCGTGCAACAGATCGGCGAACCGCTCGTAGGCGTGTCGAAGAAACCGCACGTTTCCTGCACGATCCTTTCTCGGGTCGGCTGCGGATCCGCCACGCGGCGAGACCTCGGGCGTTTCCCTCAGGCTACCGGGAGCCCTCGGGGGCCCGCCCGGCGGTCGGCCGGACGGACATCCCATTACCCAAAGAACGTTTCCGCAAATGTCGTGTAAAACCGGATAAATCCGTAGAGCTGAGGCTACGCTGATCCCGTCGATCGCGGGGAGCCCCCGGGGGAGGTCCGCTCTCCGTGATCACCGTGTACGGCCCGCCGTACACGGCATGGCTCATCGGACCACCGGGCCGCCGGCCCTCTCGGACTCCCCAGGACCTCCCGTGCCTCGCCGACTGCTCGCCCTGATCCTCGGGTTGTCCCTGCTGACCGGCTGCGGTGCGCGGAGCGACGGGCGGACCCCGGCCTACCGGGACTCCGGGAGCGGACCGTCGGCCGAGGCGTCCGCGGGCGCGGTCGGCGCCGCCGAGGCGGCCCAGGCGTTCGAGCTGCTCCAGGGGCTCGGCGACGCCTGGCGGGACCGGGACTGCGCGGCGGTCGGGAGGCTGACCGCCTGGGCGGAGAAGACGCTGGGCGGCCGTGCCTGCGAGGCGACCCGGAACGGCCGCCCGGCCCCCGCCTCCGCCGGGACGGTGGGGAAGTACGCCGGACCGGAGTTCCTGCTGCCGGCCTCCGGAGGCGAGGACCGCTGGTTCGTCGCCCTGGCCCGCGAACCGGATCCCGCCTACTTCCTGTTCGTCGACGAGGGCGACGGCTGGCGGCTCGGCGCGGGGCCCATTCCGGCCACCGGGGACACCGCCTCCGAGGCCGCCCCCGACACCGCCGCCGGTTCCTCCGGGTCCACCGCCGTCGCCTCCGGCACCGGGGTCAGGGCCCGCCTGGTGCCGCAGCGCTACCTGACCTACCTCACCGACCCGGCGGGGGTGAGCGGGGTGACCTTCCCCAAGGGGGACGCCGCCGCCGTCCTGCGTGCGGACCTTGGGGCGCGCCGGACGGCGGCCGCCCCCGACCGGCTCACCACCGACGTCCGGCTGGTCGTCGGCCCGCGCCGGGTGCTCCCGTTGCGCGGGGGCGCGCTGGTGGTCCACGCGCTGGAGATCGAGTACCGGCAGCGGCCCCGGCCCGGCCGCTCCTCGCTCTCCCGGCCGGTCCACGGCGGCGCGGAACTGCGGGCCTTCACCGGCAGGTCCAGGGCCGCCGAACTGACCGGCACCGAGATCGTCCTCCTCGTCACCGAGGTCGGGGACGACGGCGAGGTCTCGACCGTCGCCTCCCGGCGCGCCCTGGCCGACCTGACCGCGAAGTGACGGGCCCGGCCCGGGCGCCCGGCCCGACCACGGAAGCGGCGGGATCGGGTGGAGCCGTACCGGGGCCCGGCCGGTCCCGACGGCCCGCCCGCCCGGACCTTTTCCGCACCGCACAGCCCGGACCGGCGGCATCGGTGCCGGGGTGCCGCCCGTGCGGGCCCCTGCCCGTGCCCGGCGGCGTACCGGGGGCCGGTAAGCTCGGCGGACGTGAGCAGCCCTTCCTTGAGCGGTCCCGGCGGGCCCGTCGTCGGCATGATCGGAGCGGGCCAGCTGGCCCGGATGACCCAGCAGGCGGCCATCGCCCTGGGCGTGGAGCTCCGGGTGCTGGCCGGGTCCCGGGACGAGAGCGCGGCCCGGGTGGTCGCCGACGTGCGCCTCGGCGACCACCGTGACCTGTCCGACCTGCGCGACTTCGCCAAGGGGTGCGACGCGGTCACCTTCGACCACGAGCACGTGCCCACCGAGCACATCGAGGCGCTGCTGGCGGACGGCTTCGCCGTGCACCCCGGCGCGGAGGCGCTCGTGCACGCCCAGGACAAGGCCGTCATGCGCGAGCGGCTGACCGCGATCGGCGCTCCGTGCCCGGCTTGGCGGCGCGTCGCCACCGCCGCCGACGTGGAGGGGTTCGCCGCCGACCACGGCTGGCCCGTCGTGCTCAAGGCCGTGCGCGGCGGCTACGACGGCCGCGGCGTCTGGATCTGCCGGTCGGCCGCCGATGCCGCGGAGGTCCTGGCGAGCGGGGTGCCGCTGCTGGCCGAGGCGTTCGTGCCGTTCGAGCGGGAGCTGGCCGTGCTGGTCGCGCGCTCCCCGCACGGGCAGGGCGTCAGCTACCCGGTGGTGGAGACCGTGCAGCGCGACGGCATCTGCGTGGAGGTGCTCGCGCCCGCGCCCGGCCTCGACCCGGAGGCGGCCGCGGCCGCCCAGCGGATCGCCCTGGGGATCGCCAAGGACCTCGGCGTCACCGGGCTGCTGGCCGTGGAGATGTTCGCCACCGCCTCCGGACTCGTGGTCAACGAGCTGGCCATGCGCCCGCACAACAGCGGTCACTGGACCATCGAGGGGGCCCGCACCTCCCAGTTCGAGCAGCACCTGCGCGCCGTGCTCGACCTCCCGCTCGGCTCGCCTGCGCCGACCGCGCCGGTCGTGGTGATGGCCAACCTGCTGGGCGGCGAGGACCCGGACGTGTTCTCCCGCTACGAGCACGTCATGGCCCACGACCCCGGGATCAAGGTCCACTTCTACGGCAAGGAGGTACGGCCCGGCCGCAAGATCGGGCACGTCACCGCCCTCGGCACCGACCTCGACGAGGTCCGCGCCCGCGCCCGGCACGCCGCCGTCTACCTCTGCGAAGGGACCTACACGTGAGCACCGCACAGGACGGCGCGGCCGTTCCGGCCGTCGGCGTCGTGATGGGCAGCGACTCCGACTGGCCGGTGATGCGGCTCGCCGCCGAGGCGCTCGCGGAGTTCGGGGTGGCGTTCGAGGCCGACGTGGTCTCCGCGCACCGCATGCCCGACGAGATGATCGCCTACGGCGCCCGGGCGGCGGAGCGCGGCCTGAAGGTGATCATCGCCGGGGCCGGGGGAGCCGCCCACCTGCCGGGCATGCTCGCCTCGGTGACCCCGCTCCCGGTGATCGGCGTCCCCGTCCCGCTGAAGTACCTCGACGGCATGGACTCCCTGCTCTCGATCGTCCAGATGCCCGCGGGCGTCCCGGTCGCCACCGTGGCCGTCGGCGGTGCGCGCAACGCGGGGCTGCTGGCCGTACGGATCCTCGCGGCGGCGGACGCGGAGCTGCGCGCGAAGATGGAGCGCTTCCAGGGGGAGCTGCGGGACCAGGCCCACGCCAAGGGCGCCCGGCTCCGCGAGGAGGCCGCCCGGCTCGGCGGCTGACCGCGGAGCGGCCTCTCCGGTCGGGAGGGGCCTCACCCGAGGGATCCGGCATGCTCGGACGCCGCGAGGAGTGTTCTGGGGAAGGACGGGCCACTTAGGCATATGCCGATGTACCTTGGATGCATTCCAATATGCCTGGAGGAGTGTCGTGAGCCGAACGATGATCGACCTGGATGACGAGCTGGTGGCCGAGGTCGCGAAGGCTCTGGGGACCAGCACGAAGAAGGAGACGGTCAACAGCGCTCTGCGCGAGGTGCTGGAGAACCGGCGGCGCGCGCTGGCACTGGCACGGCTGCGTAGCGCCGCGGCCGAGGGCGGCTTCGATCTGGAACTCTTCGGAGAGAAGGGGAACTACCGGCGGTGAGTCCCGCGCAGTTCCTCATCGACACCAGCGCGCTGGCCGGGCTCATGCGGAAGGAAGCCGAGAGCTACGGCTGGGACCAGGCGGTCGCGGCGGGGCTGGTCGCCGTGTGTCCGATCACCGAGCTCGAGTTCTTCTACAGCGCACGATCACAGGCGGACCGCGAGCGCGGGATCGAGGACATGCGGCAGTTGTTCGGCTGGGTGCCCGTCGACGATCGTGCCTACGACCGCGCGTGGCAGGTCCAAGGCATGCTCACGACGCAGGGGTGGCATCGCAGTGGCGGACCGGTCGATCTGGTGGTGGCGGCGACGGCCGAGCTGCGCGGACTCACCCTGCTGCACCGCGATCACGACTTCGACCGCATCGCGGCGGTCACCGGCCAAGCGCTCCAGTGGTACGGGCCCGGGGCGGGGAAGTAGGACGCCTCCTGTTTCCCCGCCGCGGCATACCCGGTGAGCTCTCGTCGGGGCGTCGTCAGGCGGGCGGCTCGCGGTACGGCTCCAGGGCGGGGGCGGTCCTGGTGGCGACGAACTCGGTGATGCGGTAGGCGCACATCCGGGCCGTGACGAACGGGTCCGACGCGACCAGCGCCTCCGCCCCGGCCCGGTCGAGACCCGTGGCGAGGATGATCCCGCCGTCCCGCGGCACCTTGCGGCCCGAGGCCAGGAAGAACCCGGCGGCGTACTGCCGGTCCAGCCAGGCGACGTGCGCCTCGAGCAGGGCGTCGGCCTCCTCGGCGGGGACGAGGTAGGTCAGTTCCAGGACGAACACGCGGGGTCCTCCCTCGTGGGGGGCCGAGGGGCGAGAGGTGGGGGTGCGGGCCGGGGCGGCCCGAGGGGCGTAACGGGCCGGGGTCAGGGGCGGCCGAGGGCGCGGTAGTGCCAGCCGGCGGCGCGCCAGGTCTCGGCGTCCAGGGCGTTGCGGCCGTCCACGATCTTCCGGGAGGCGACGACGGAGCCCAGCTCCTCGGGGTCGAGGTCGACGAACTCCTGCCACTCGGTCAGCAGCAGCACGACGTGGGCGCCGCGCGCGGCCTCCAGGGCGGAGGCGCCGTAGTTCAGCTCGGGGTGGGCGCGGCGGGCGTTCTCCTGCGCGACGGGGTCGTAGACGGTGACCTTGCCGCCCTGCTCGGCGATCTTCACGGCGACGTCCAGGGCGGGGGAGTCGCGGATGTCGTCGGAGTTGGGCTTGAACGCCGCGCCCAGCACGGCCATCGTGCAGCCGCGGAAGGAGCCCCCGGACAGCTCGCGGGCCAGGTCGACCATGCGGGCCCGGCGGCGCATGTTGATCGCGTCCACCTCGCGCAGGAAGGTCAGCGCCTGGTCGGCGCCCAGCTCCCCGGCGCGCGCCATGAAGGCGCGGATGTCCTTGGGCAGGCAGCCGCCGCCGAAGCCCAGGCCCGGGTTGAGGAACCGGCCGCCGATGCGCTCGTCGTAGGAGAGCGCCAGCGACAGCTGCTTGACGTCGGCGTGCGCGGCCTCGCAGACCTCGGCCATGGCGTTGATGAAGGAGATCTTGGTGGCCAGGAAGGCGTTGGCGGCGACCTTGACCAGCTCCGCGGTCGGGTAGTCGGTGATCACCAGCGGGGTCCCGTGCTCGAGCATGGAGGCGTAGACCTCGCGCATGATCTTCTCGGGCTTCTCCGAGTGCACGCCGAGCACGATGCGGTCCGGGTGCAGGGTGTCCTTCACGGCGAAGCCCTCGCGCAGGAACTCCGGGTTCCAGGCCAGCTCGGCCGCCTCGCCGACGGGGGCGAGCCGGGCCAGCTTGTCGGACAGGCGCTGGGCGGTGCCGACCGGCACCGTGGACTTGCCCACGACCAGGCAGTCGCGCCTCAGGTGCGGGGCGAGCGATTCGATCACGGCGTCGAGGTAGGAGACGTCCGCGGCGTACTCGCCCTTCTTCTGCGGGGTGCCGACGCACACGAAGTGCACGTCGCCGAAGTCCGCGGCCTCCTCGTAGGAGGAGGTGAAGCGGAGCCGGCCGTTGGCCAGGTTGCGGCGGAGGATGTCCTCCAGGCCGGGCTCGTGGATGGGCAGGTTCCCCGCCTGGAGGCTGGCGACCTTGGCGGCGTCGACGTCCAGGCCGAGCACCTCGAAGCCGAGCTCGGCCATGCACGCCGCGTGCGTGGCACCCAGGTATCCGGTCCCCAGCACGGTCAGGCGATAGGCCACGGTGGATCCTTTCGGTTCTGCCCAATCCGACCCGGACAGGGTATCGGCATCCTTGACCGGAATTTTGCCGCCCGACCTGCGGGGCGCAGCGGCGCACATCACAGACGTCCGGTCGGTGCCCACTTTGTTGGACGTCCTAGTATTTTCCCATGAGCTTCCCTCTCTACGCGCTGCCCGAGGAGCACCAGATGCTCCGGGAGACCGTCCGTGCCCTCGCCGACGAGAAGATCGCCCCTCGGGCCGCAGAGGCCGACGAGACGGGCGAGTTCCCCTGGGACTCCTACAAGGCGCTCGCCGCCGCCGACCTGCACGCCGTGCACGTGCCCGAGGAGTACGGCGGCGCCGGCGCCGACGCGCTCGCGACCGTGATCGTCATCGAGGAGGTGGCGCGTGCCTGCGCGTCGTCCTCGCTGATCCCCGCCGTCAACAAGCTCGGCACCGTGCCGCTGCTGCTGTCGGCCTCCGAGGAGCTCAAGCAGCGCTACCTCGCGCCGGTCGCGCGCGGCGAGGCGATGTTCTCCTACGCCCTGTCCGAGGCCGAGGCGGGCAGCGACGCGGCCGCCATGAAGACCCGCGCGGTGGCCGACGGCGACCACTACGTGCTCAACGGCGCCAAGATGTGGATCACCAACGCCGGGGTGTCGGAGTACTACACGGTGATGGCCGTGACCGAACCCGGCGCCGGCGCGCGGGGCATCTCCGCGTTCGTCGTGGAGAAGGGCGACGAGGGCGTCAGCTTCGGCCCGAAGGAGAAGAAGCTCGGCATCAAGGGCTCCCCGACCCGGCAGGTCATCATGGAGGACGTCCGCATCCCGGCGTCCCGGATGATCGGCGCCCCCGGCACCGGCTTCAAGACCGCGCTGGCCACCCTGGACCACACCCGCATCACGATCGCCGCCCAGGCGCTCGGCATCGCCCAGGGCGCGCTCGACTACGCGGTCGGCTACGTCAAGGAGCGCAGGCAGTTCGGCAAGGCCATCGCCGAGTTCCAGGGCGTGCAGTTCATGCTCGCCGACATGGCGATGAAGCTCGAGGCCGCCCGCCAGCTCACCTACGCCGCCGCCGCCAAGTCCGAGCTGGCCATGCACGGCGAGCCCCAGGCCGACCTCACCTTCTTCTCCAGCGCCGCCAAGTGCGCCGCGTCCGACGCCGCCATGGAGATCACCACCGACGCGGTCCAGCTCCTCGGCGGGTACGGCTACACCAGCGAGTTCCCGGTCGAGCGCATGATGCGCGACGCCAAGATCACCCAGATCTACGAGGGCACCAACCAGGTCCAGCGCATGGTCATGGCCCGCCAGCTGCTGAAGTAGGCGGCCGGGCGGCGGAAGCGCGTTTCCCGCCGGGATCGTTCCTCGACGGCGGGGCGATCTCCGAAGTGTTCTCTTCCGTCCCCGATCCGTGCGACGCGGAGCGGGGGCGGAACGGGGACGTCCCGTATCCGTTCGCTCACCGGGCCGTCGCCGTGACGCGGCGAGGCGGGACCGTACCAGAGGGTGCCGCCCGGAGCCGGGCGTCCGCCCGGAGAGCGGGGGCTCCGCGGGCGGAGGGGTCAGGCCGCGGCGTCGAAGGTCGCGAGGGCCTCGTGCAGGCTGCCGCACGTCTCGAAGTGGCGGTCGAGGTTGGTGATCGTCAGCAGGTGGGTGATCATCCCGGGGGCGGTCACTAGGACGAGGCGGCCCCGGGCGTCCCGCACCCGGGCGAGCGTCCCCACCAGGACGCCGAGCCCCACGGAGTCGCAGAAGGGCACCTCGGTCAGGTCCATCACCAGGCAGGGCCTGCCCGGAGGATCGAGCACCTCGTCGATCGCGGCCCGGAACCGGGGAGCGGACGCCATGTCGAGCTCGCCCTCCGCCTTGATCACCGTGCAGGAGTCGTCGCGCCATGTCCGGACGTTGAGTGCAGGAACCACGATCATCACCTCCGCCGGCTTCCCACTGCCCGAGATCAGGGCTGCTATGCGTCGTATGTCACTTTTTGCAGATGTTCTGCGTCGCGGTCCTGGCGGTGGGCGAGGCGGTGGGGGCGGCGCTGGCCGGGGTGGTCGGGGTGGTCGAGGTCTCGGTGACGGCGACCTCCCGGACGCCTGAGTACTTCCGGCCGACGATGACCTCGATCCCGTCGCCGAGCTCCTCGGCGAGGCGCAGCTCCGCGCCGGGGAGGGCGGCGGCCACGGTCCGGGCCGAGTCCTCGCGGCCGGGGCCGTACCGGACGACCGGGGCGTCGTGGTCCCTGCGCTGGGTGTTCCCGGCGGCCTGGGGGACGAGGAAGCCGGCCTTGAGGAGGGCGTCCCTGGCCCGCGCGCCCAGACCGGTGACCGTCGTGCCGTTGAGCACCTTGAGGGAGATCCGCGAGGGCGGCACGGTCAGCGCGCCGGCCGAGGGGGTGGCGGCCGGGGTGGGCTTCGGCGTCGCCGCCTTGGCGGGCCCGGACGGCCCGGTGAGCGGCTCGTCGGCGGCGATCCGGCGGAAGAGCGCGCGGGCGGCGGCGGTGTCCCAGAGCACGGCGGACTCGCCGGTCGGGGTCTTGTGGTCCACGTCGGCGATGGGCACGGTGGCGAAGGCGACGTCGTCGGTGGAGACGTCCTTGAGCTGCTCGGCCAGGCCGAGCAGGTCCTGGCGCAGGGCGTCGTCGACGCGGATCGTGGAGAGCGCGGTGTCGAGGAAGCCGGCGAGCCTGGCGGGGTTGGTCAGCGTGTCGCTGCTCAGCGCCTGGTTCAGCAGGGCGGAGATGACCTGCTGCTGGCGGTCGATGCGGTCGAGGTCGGAGCGGGCGGTGGCCCGGGTGCGGGCGTAGGCGAGGGCCTTGACCCCGTCGAGCTCGTAGGTGCCCGGCTGGAGCGCGAGGGCGGTCTTCGGGTCGTTGATCGCGACCGGGGTGCACACCGAGACGCCGCCGAGCGCGTCGACCACGTTGATGAAGCCGAGCACGTTGACCTCGACGTAGTGGTGGATCGTCAGACCGGTGGCGTTCTGCACCGTGCGCACGGCGAGCTTGGGGCCGCCGAGCTGGTAGGCGGCGTTGATCTTGTGCTCGCCCTTGCCGGGGACCGTCGTCCAGGTGTCGCGGGGGAGGCTGACCACGGTGACCCTGCGGTGGTCCTCCGAAAGGTGGATCACCATCATGGTGTCGGTCCGCTGCCCGGACTCGCGGCCCAGCTTGAGCTGGTTCTGCTGCTTGCGGGTGAGGTCGTCGCGCCGGTCCACGCCGACGAGCAGGATGTTCATCGCGCCGGTGGAGCGCGCTCCCGGGACGCCCGCGTCGACCGGGGTGATCTTCCTGGTGGTGAAGTCCGTCAGCGCCCAGGCGGCCCCGGAGCCGGCGAGGACCAGGAGCGAGAGCGCCCCGGCCGCGACCAGGTTGCGCCGCCGGGAGCGAGCGCCCCTGGCGGACCTGCGGTCGCGCCTCGGAGCCACCCGGACGCCTCCGTAGGCGTCGCCGCCCACGTGCACACCCGAGTCCTCGTCCTCCGGGTCGCGCATCAGCCCCCCTAAGCTCTGACTGGGTCGATGAGGTACCCGTTCGTACAGTAGCGTGAGCGACGCCATGAAGCAGTTCCCCGACTCGCCCGCGCCGGCGTCGTCTCCCGAGACACGCGTCTGGCCCCCCGTCTCCGTCGTCATCCCGGTGCTCAACGAGGAGCGCCACCTACGGGAGGCGGTGAACCAGGTCCTCTCGCAGAAGTACGGAGGACCCATCGAGGTCGTCCTGGCGATCGGCCCGTCCCGGGACCGGACCCAGGAGGTCGCCGACGCGATCGCGGCCGAGGACCCCCGGGTGACCGTGGTCCCGAACCCGACCGGCCGCACCCCCAACGCCCTCAACGCCGCCATCGCCGCGTCCAGGAACGGGATCATCGCCCGGGTGGACGGCCACGCCATGCTCCCGGAGGACTACCTCCAGGTCGCGGTGGAGACGCTGGAGGAGACCGGCGCCGACAACGTGGGCGGCGTGATGGCCGCCGAGGGGACCACCCCCTTCGAGCAGGCCGTGGCCCGGGCCATGACCTCCAAGATCGGTGTGGGCGGCGCCCGGTTCCACACCGGCGGCACCGCGGGCCCGGCCGACACGGTCTACCTGGGCGTGTTCCGGCGCGAGGCGCTGGACCGGGTGGGCGGCTACGACGAGCACTTCCAGCGCGCCCAGGACTGGGAGATGAACCACCGCATCCGCTCCACCGGCGGCCTGGTCTGGTTCCAGCCCCGGATGCGCGTCTCCTACCGGCCGCGGCCGGACATCAGGGCCCTCGCCAAGCAGTACTTCCACTACGGCCGCTGGCGGCGCGTGGTCGCCCGCACCCACGAGGGCACGATCAACCTGCGCTACCTGGCGCCCCCGATGGCGGTGCTGGCCATGCTGGCCGGCCTGCTGGTCTCGCCGTTCTTCTGGCCGGGCCTGCTGATCCCCGGCGGCTACGTCGCGGCGATCGTGGCCGGTTCGGCGGTGACCGGAAGCGGCCTGCCGCCGGGCGCGCTCCTGCGGCTCCCGCTCGTCTACGCCACCATGCACGTCTCGTGGGGCTGGGGCTTCCTGACGAGCCCGGCGAGCCTGGCCAGGCCGGAGCGCTGATCCGCGGACCCGGTCCGCGGGCTTCCGGAGCGGGCGGTCTCCGCGTCCGGCGGGTCTCAGGCCTCCGGGGCCCCCGCGGCGGGCGTCTGCGGCGGGTGGGCGGAACCGGCGGCGAACCTCAGGAGCGTCTCGGCGACGAGCACGTCCACGGGATGGGTGACCTTCATGTTGAGCTCGCTGCCGGGCACGATGTGGATCGGCACGTCCGGCAGGTAGCGCAGCAGCACGCCGCAGTCGTCGGTGGCCGGCCGGTCCGCGAAGCCGGGGTCGGCCAGCGCCCGCTCGTAGGCCTCGCGGATCACCGGCAGCCGGAAGCACTGCGGGGTCTGGGCCCGCCACAGCCGCGACCGGTCCGGGACGTCGCCGACGGTCTCGCCGTACGGCCCGGGCGCGGTCACCACGATCGTGTCGGAGCTCGGGACGGCCACCTCCACGGCCGGATGGACCCGGAGGGCCTCCGCGCACGCGGTGATGATGCGCGGCTCCAGCAGCGGGCGCGCGGCGTCGTGCAGGAGCACGTCGCAGTCCCGGTCGCCCAGCGCCTCCAGCGCCCGCCAGGTGGTCCCGGTACGGCTCGCGCCGCCCTCCAGCACCCGGCCGACCTTCCCGAAGCCGTTGCGGGCGACCAGCCGCTCCACCTCCGCGGTGAAGCCGGGGGTCATCAGCACGAGGACCTCGTCGATCTCCGGAGCGGCGTCGAACACGGCGATCGCGTGCTCGATGATCGTCTTTCCGGCGATCTCGATGAGCTGCTTGGGGGTGCCCCGGCCGACCCGCTGGCCGACCCCGCCAGCGAGGACGACCGCGACGGCCGGGCGGCGTGGTTCAGGAACGGTCAAGGCGGCAATCCTCCGGTGATGCGCGTAGAGCGAGGTTAGCGGTTGGGCGCGCCGGTCGCGCTCCCGTGATATCCCGTCAGGATCTCGCTACGCTGGGTGCGCTCTCCCCGATTCGCACGGTGATCCCGTCGGATGCGAAGGAGCCCGGCTTGCGCGACTCCACCCCTGTCCCCCCGTCTCCGCCACCCCCCTCCGGCACCTCCCCGACGACCGCCGTCATCCTGGCCACCACCGCGGCGGCGTCGCTGCGCTGCGGCGACGGCACCCTGGTCGACCGGCTGACCGCCCAGCTCGGCACGCTCCCGGTCCGGGAGGTGCACGTGGTGGGCCGGTCCGGCGCCGTCATCCGGGCTTCCGACGGCACCCACCTGATCGGGTCGCACGGCTCGGCGGGGCTCGCCGACGACCTGCGCCGCATCGCCCGGGTGGCGCGTGAGGCCACGGGGCCGGTGGCCGTGCTGGCGGGCGACCTGGTGGCCCACACCGAGTCGCTGGCCGTGCTGCTGGACCATCCCGCGCGCGGCACCGGGGCGGTGGTGGCGGTGGAGGAGGACGGCGACGGCCCGCTGCACCCGCCCGTCCGGGTCGAGGACGGCCGGGTGGTGGCCGCGGGTCTCCCCGGGCGGCGCGTCGCCGGGGCCAACGGCACCTTCCGCGGGGTGCTCCAGGTGGGCGACGGCGACCTGGCGAGCCTCGCCGAGGTCGCGGAGGAGCTGGCCGCGCGGGCCGAGGCCGAGGGACCCGGGGGTCCCAGCGGGTCCGGGCCCGGCGGCGCGGGGGCGGGCGAGCTGCTCCTGGCCGGTCTGGTCCGTTCGGGCGTCGCCGTGCGCGCGGCCGGGCCGGGACGGCTCCACTGCGACCGGGTGGCCGGCAGGATCGCGGCCGAGGCCGCCGTGCGGCGCCTGACCGAGGTGGACGAGGACCGCGCCCGCCTGGAGGCGGCGGTCAAGGGCGACGACGGCTTCTTCACCACCTACTTCGTGAGCTCCTGGTCGCCGCACCTGGTCCGGCTGGCCGCCGGGCTGCGGCTGACGCCGAACGCGGTCACCGGGTTCTCCGTCGGCCTGGCCGCGCTCTCGGCCGTCTGGTTCTCGGCGGGGACGCGCGAGGCGCGGGTCGCCGGGGCGGTCCTGCTCTACCTGTCGTTCGTGCTCGACTGCGTGGACGGCCAGCTGGCGCGCTACACCCGCGCGTTCTCCCCGCTCGGCTCGTGGCTGGACGCCACCTTCGACCGGGTCAAGGAGTACGCCGTCTACGCGGGCCTCGCCGCCGGATACGCCGCGGGCACGGCAGTGAGCACATTGGGAGGCACAGCGGAGGGTACGGTGGCCGCCGGCGGGGCCGCCCGGGCCGCCGCGGTGCGTGACATCTGGACGCTCGCCGTGGCCGCGCTGGTCCTGCAGGTGCTCCGGCACATGGTCGACTCCGCCTACTCGGGCGCCCGCGCCGACGCGGCGGCCCGCGCGGCCGCCGGCCGGGCCCTGCCGGGAGTCCGCGCCGGGACGGGACCGCCGCTGGTCCCCGCGCAGGCCCCGGCCCCGGGCCCGCCCTCCGGCGCGCCCGGGGACGAGGACGCGGACACGGGACGGGGCGCCGGACGGCCGGACGCCGGACGGGAGGCGGGCGGTGTCGCCGGGCTCTCGCGCCGCCTGGAGCGGGACGCCTTCGCCCGCTGGCTCAAGAGGGCGATCGTCCTCCCGATCGGGGAGCGCATGGCGCTGATCGCGGTGACCGCGGCGGTGTTCGACGCCCGGGTGACCTTCCTGTCCCTGCTCGCCTGGGGCGGCCTGGCCACCCTCTACATGCTCGGAGGCCGGATGGGCAGGTCGATGGCGCGATGAACGCCTCCCCCGCGGGCCCCGCTCCGGGGCCGCTTCCGCGCACGGCCCCGCCGCGCGGCACCGTGGCGACCCACCGCGACGACGGCGTGCCGTCCCGGGGGATGGGGGCCCTGGTGTCCGGGCAGATCCCGCCGCTGCCGCCCGCGCTCGTCGGGATGTTCGTGACCGGCGTGCTGCTGAGCATCGGCGTGGCCGGGAGCGACGACCTGGCGGTGTTCGCCCCCGTCGTGGTGCTGCTGCTGGCCGGGCCGGGCAGCTCCCACCGGCACGACGGGCGGCTCGACTGGCTGGTCCCGCCGATCCTGCGGCTGACCGAGTACGGCTTCACCGCCTCGGTGGGGTTCGCGCACGACGTGCCGCCGTGGCTGGTCTTCGCGCTGCTCGGCGCGGTGGCCTTCCACCACTACGACGTCGTCAACCGGGTGCGCCAGGACGCCCATCCGCCGCCCTGGCTGGCCGCGGCCGGCCTCGGCTGGGACGGGCGGATGCTGCTGGTCGCCCTGGGCGGGCTCATCGGCCAGGCGACGCCGTTCCTGGTGCTCCTCTCGCTCTACCTGTGGGGGCTGTTCTGCTGGGAGAGCCTCACCTACTGGGCGGCGGTCCCGCGCCCCGGAACGGGCCCCGCGGAGGCCGGGCGCCGGGAGGAGAATGCCTGGTGAACCCCGGATTACACGATCAGGGGTCAAAGGGAACTAACCTTTGGGGCCAGGAGAACCCGCCGAGGGTCTCACTTGGATGAGGAGTGCACGTTGCTGGGAATGGTGCTGGCCGCCGGGGCCGGACGACGCCTGCGGCCGTACACCGACACGCTGCCCAAGGCGCTCGTGCCGGTCGACGGTGACACCACGATCATGGACATCTCGCTGCGGAACCTCGCGGCCGCCGACCTCCGTGACGTCGTGGTCATCGTCGGCTACCAGGCGCAGGCCGTACACGAGCGCAAGGCCGAGCTGGAGCGGCGGCACGGTGTGAAGCTCACCCTCGTGCACAACGACAAGGCCGAGGAGTGGAACAACGCCTACTCCCTGTGGTGCGCGCGCGACTACTTCGACCAGGGCGTGCTGCTGGTCAACGGCGACACCGTGCACCCGGTCTCGGTCGAGCACACGCTGCTGTCGGCCCCGGCCACGAGCGACATCCTGCTCGCGGTGGACGACGTCAAGAAGCTGGCCGACGAGGAGATGAAGGTCGTCCTCGACGGCGACGGCCACCTGGAGCGGATCACCAAGCTGATGGACCCCGCCTCCGCGGCGGGAGAGTACATCGGCGCGACCCTGATCCGCCCGGGCGTCGGCGCGCGCCTGGCCGACGCGCTGCAGGCCACCTTCGAGCGCGACCCGCAGCTGTACTACGAGGACGGCTACCAGGAGCTGGTCGCCCGCGGCGAGAAGATCGCGGTCGCCCCCATCGGCGACGTCCCGTGGGTCGAGGTCGACAACCACGACGACCTGGCGAAGGCGCGGGAGATCGCGTGCCGATACTAGCCAGGATGCTCCCCGCCCCGCTGACCATGGAGGTACGGCGGGGCGCCATCGCGGAGCTCGGCTCGCTGCTGGCCGACAGCCGGGTGGCGACCTCCGGGCGGGTGGCGGTGGCGGTGGGCGCCGGCCAGGGCGACAGGATCGCCTCGGTGATCGCGCCCTCCCTGGGCGAGGCCCAGGTCTTCCGGGTGCCCGACGGCTCCGTCGACGCCGCCGTGACGCTCGGCGCGGACCTGCGCAAGGGCGCCTACGAGGCCGTCGTCGGCATCGGCGGCGGCAAGACGATCGACGCGACGAAGTACGCCGCCTCGCTGGCCGGCATCCCGATGGTGGCGGTGGCCACCAACCTGTCGCACGACGGGATCTGCTCGCCGGTGGCCTCGCTCACCCACGACAGCGGCAAGGGCTCCTTCGGCGTGCCCATGCCGCTGGCCATCATGGTGGACCTCGACTTCGTGCACGACGCGCCCCCGGCGCTGGTCCGCTCCGGGGTCGGCGACGTGGTGAGCAACCTCTCGGCGATCGAGGACTGGCAGCTGGGCAGCACCGAGCGGGGCGAGCCGATCGACGGCCTGGCCTGCTCGATGGCCCGCACCTCGGCGGAGGCCGTCATCGGCCGCCGCGACTCGATCGAGTCGGACGCCTTCCTGACCGTGCTGGCCGAGTCGCTCATCCTGTCCGGGATGTCGATGGTCGTCGCCGGGTCGTCCCGTCCCTCGAGCGGCGGAGACCATGAGATCCTTCATGCCGTGGACCAGCTCTATCCCGGCACCTCCAATCACGGCGAACTCGCCGGGATCGGAGCGGCCTTCTGCTTCTTCCTGCGCGAGGACCCCGTGCGGCTGACCCAGGTCGTCGACTGCCTGCGCGGGCACGACCTCCCGGTCACCCCCGGCGACGTGGGGCTGAGTGCCGAGCAGTTCACGGCGGCGGTCGAGCTGGCGCCCTCGACCCGCCCCGGGCGCTACACGATCCTGGAGCACCTGCGCCTGTCGGAGTCGGAGATCAGGGATCGGGTGGAGGACTATGTCCGGGCCGTCGGTCGCTGAGCTCCGCGCGGTGGCCCAGCCGCACTCGACCATGGAGCGCAACAGCGGCGAGCACTGGGCCGGCGTGCTCTACATGCGCAAACTGTCGATCTACGTCACCTGGGTGCTGGCCAAGACGCCGATCACGCCCAACCAGACCACCTGGCTGATGATCCTGTGCGGCCTGGCGGCGGGCGCCGTCCTGGCGCTGCCCGGTCTCGGGGCGGCGGTGGGCGCGGCCCTGCTGGTCCAGGTCTACCTGCTGCTCGACTGCTCCGACGGGGAGCTGGCCCGCTGGACGCGGCGGACCTCCATCACCGGGGTCTACCTCGACCGGGTCGGCCACTACTTCGCCGAGGCGGCCCTGCTGATCGGGCTGGGCTTCCGGGCCTCGGAGACCCTCCCCGACTGGTACACCGTGGCCGGTTTCGGCGCGGCGCTCGGCGCGATCCTGATCAAGGCGGAGACCGATCTGGTCGACGTGGCGCGGGCCCGCTCGGGTCTGGTGGCGGCGACGGAGTCCTCGGCCGAGCAGTTCCGGTCGCGCGGCCTGGGCCTGGCGCGCAAGGCGGCGGCGGCGCTGAAGTTCCACCGCGTCGTGCAGGCGGTCGAGCTCTCGCTGCTGGTCGTGGTGGCCGCGGTCTGGGACCTGGTGAGCGGCGGCCTGGCCGCGACGCGGGTGCTCGCGGTGGCCTGCGTGGCGGTCGCGGCCCTGCAGATGGTCCTGCACCTGGTCAGCATCCTGGCGTCCCGGCGGCTGTCATGAGGAACCGGACGGCGTCCCGGTGCGTCGTAGGTGCGGACACCTTGCCGTTCGGTGGGTGTTCGCCGACGCTTCCGATACGCTTGTCCCCTGGTGGATCGCCAGACCGCGGTTCAGCCACAATCGTCCGCCCCAGCAGACTCGGTGATCATGAAAGTATGTCCCGCACGTGCTCTCGACGCGTCAAGGCGATGACCCGTTGAAGATCTCGTGCGTCATCCTCACCATGGGCAACCGGATCCCCGAGCTGGACCGGGCGGTCGAGTCCGCGCTGAACCAGGACGACGGCGACGTCGAGGTGGTCATCGTCGGCAACGGCGCGGACGTCCCCGAGCTCTCGGTCGGCGTGCCCCCCGGCTCGTCGGCGACGATCAAGACGGTCCGGCTCTCGCACAACGCGGGTATCCCGGCGGGGCGCAACCGCGGCGTCGAGGAGTGCTCCGGCGACGTGGTGCTCTTCCTCGACGACGACGGCTGGTACGGCGAGCGGACCCTCGTCTCCCATCTGCGGGAGCGCTTCTCCACCGAGCACGACCTCGCGGTCGTCTCCTTCCGGGTGATGGACCCCGACGGCGGCGCCGGGCAGCGCCGCCACGTCCCCCGCCTGCGGGCGGGGGACCCCGAGCGCTCCTCCCCGGTCACCACCTTCCTGGGCGGCGCCTGCGCGATCCGCCGCTCGGCGTTCCTCCAGGTCGGCGGCCTGCCGGAGCGGTTCTTCTACGCCCACGAGGAGACCGACCTGGCCTGGCGGTTGCTCGGCGAGGGCTACCGCATCGAATACGACGCGCAGACCGTCATGTACCACCCGCAGGTCCCGCCGACCCGCCACGCTGACTTCTACCGGCTCAACGCGCGCAACCGCGTCTGGCTGGCCCGCCGCAACCTCCCCTGGCCCCTGGCGTTCCTCTACCTGCTCAACTGGGTCGTCCTCACGCTGGTCCGCGAGCGTTCCCGCCCGGCGCTGAAAGCCTGGTTCCAGGGGTTCCGTGAGGGCCTGCGGGAGCCCGCCGGCGAGCGCCGCCCCATGGGCTGGAAGACCGCCTGGCGCATGCTCCGCCTGGGCCGCCCGCCCATCGTCTGACCTGCCCGGTCCTGCCGGACCGGGTCGTCCCCGGAGCGCTCGGAGCCCCCTGGGGAGGGCCCGGACGCCCCGGAGCGCCCCGACCCGCCTCCCGACCCGCCTCAGAGCGCCTTGGCCTCGCCGAAGGCCATGGCGGTGTGGTCGACGGTGAGGGTCATCAGGGCCCGCTTGGGCAGGCCGAGCTCGCTCAGCTCCCTGGCGACGGGGTGGTTGCCCAGGCGGACCAGCGCGCCGCCGGGACGCGCCCGCACCCCGCGCGGGAAGACCGACCAGGGGATGCGCCGGGTCACGCCGTCGAGGTGGCTGTAGGCGTCGGCGGGCGTCGCGGCGCCGGGCGCCGGCACTCGGAACCCCGGCCTGACCAGCAGGTCGAGCACCAGGCGGCCGTCCTTGCGGACGATGCACCGCTTGTACGGCGAGGCCAGCCGCAGGTCGATGTCCGCGATCTCCTTGGGGAACCCCCAGATCGACCGGCCCGCCTCCAGGGTGAAGCCCTGGTCCACCGGGAGCCAGTGGATGAAGAACCCGGCCCCGGAGCGGCGCAGCTCGGCCAGGTTGGCGCGCAGCCCCCGGCGCGGCGGCGGGCCCGCCTCGGGCGGCCGGATCATGAAGGCGACGCCGAACTCGTGGTAGGCGTCCAGGTCCCCGTCGGCGTAGTCGACGAACGCCAGCGTGCACAGGGCCCTGCCGGGCAGGACCTCGGCGGCGTCCAGCCCCGAGTAGGCGAGCACCGCCCGGGCCGCGTCGGCCCGCACCAGATAGGAAGCGCTGCAGACCGTGGCGTCCCGGACGCGCACGGGCATGCTCACGTCGCGTCCCTGGATCAGATGGCGTGCCATGGTTCCAGTGAACCAAGCTCCCGGCCCGCCGTCACCGGTTCCCCGGCCCATTCCTCCAGCAGGTTGACGAAGGCCGCGGCGTGGGCCGACCAGTCGTGGTGCAGCGCCGCCTCGGCGCGCCCGCGGGCGCCCATGGCCGTCGCGCCGGAGGGGTCGTCCCGCAGCGCCAGCACGGCCCGCACCGCGGCGCCGACGTCCCCGAAGGGCACGACCGCACCGCAGCGGACCCGGTCGACCAGGGCGGCCGCGGCCGGGACCGGGGTGGTGACCACCGGGATCCCCCGGGACATGTATTCAATGATCTTGGTGGGCGCCGGACGCTCCCGGCCGGGGGAGTCGTGCCGGAACGAGAGCCCGGCGATCGAGCCCTCGGCCATCCGCAGGGCGTGCCGGTCGGGGACGTGGCCGTACCAGTCGAGCAGGCCCGCGCGCTGCGCGTCGCGCAGCAGCGGCCGGGTCCCGCCGTCGGCGGGACCGATCAGGTCCAGTCTGATCCCGTGCGGGGCGAGCCGGCGGGCGAGCTCGACGAGTTCGGCCGCGCCCCTGGAGTGCGAGATCCGGCCGAGGTGGACGACCCGGCTCTGGTGCCCGGGCGGCAGCGGAGGACGCCTGGGCACGCGCGCGGTGTCGGGGACGACCGGATGGGGGCCGGCGAAGCGCTCCTGATGGGACTCCCCGGCCAGGACGAGGTGGAGGCGGCGCTCCGCACGGGACTCGATCCGGCGCACCAGCGCGGGCAGGGACCGGAACAGACCCGCCGGGAGGCGGGCGTCGGCGGCCAGGTCGGCGGTGAGGTCCCGGGGATCCTCCCGCACGTCCCAGACGGTGGCGGGGCGGCGCCGGGGCAGCCGGAGCAGCAGCTCGACGTCGTGCACGACCAGCAGGTCGGCGCCCTCGACACCGCGCTCCAGCGCCGCGCGGGCGGCTCCCAGCGCGCGCCGTCGGCGGCGGCCGGCCGCGCGGGGCACATCGACCGCCCGGATCCGCGGATCGGGGGTGACGTTGCAGTCGCTGAAGGGCGCGACGTAGGTGATCTCGTGCCCGGCGTCGAGGAGCGCCCGGATCTGCCGATGCATGATCCGGGCGTCTTCGGGGTGATGGACGACCGTCCCGAAACATACCCGCATATCCCGATGTTGAGCGGTGGTTCCGTCGTCACCGGGTGCGTCGCGTGAACTACCGGGGAACCGGGGTTGAACTCTCCCGGGGCGCCGGAGGCTCCCCGCCGGTGCCCCGGGACTCCGCGGGCCGCCGGTAGAGCCAGACCAGGCGCGGCTCCAGCAGCCACTTGAAGGCCGTACGGGTCTCCGGCAGGCACAGGACGATGGCCAGGGCGACGGAGCTCGACATGATGGCCAGCACGCCCAGGGGGCCGTGCAGCCAGGAGACGTCCAGCCAGCCCTGGTCCTTGGCGATGAGCACCACGACGCCGTGCAGGAGGTAGGCGTAGAGCGTGCGGGTGCCGAGGTCGGAGAACCAGGTCTCGCGCCGGGGCACCAGCGCCAGCAGCGCGACCGACAGCGCCAGCGCGGCGACCAGCATGGCCCCGCGCACGCCGAGCCCGACCCACCAGCTCATGTCCATCGACTTGAAGCTGTAGCGGAAGTAGACGGGCTTGAGGTTGACGTGCGGGGCGAGGAAGATCGCGACCCCGGCGCCGCCGGCGACCACGACCCCGGAGACGATCCTGACCCAGAGCGGCTTGAGCAGGTCGAAGTGCTCGGGCTTGAGCATCAGGCCGAGCACGTAGAACGGGAGCAGGCCGAAGAAGCGGTCGATGCTGAAGTCGCCGGAGATCTCGGAGAAGCCGGCGACCATGTAGATGACCACCGCGACCAGCAGGGGCTGCCGCATCCGGGTCCAGATCGGGGTGGAGATCCGCCAGAGCACCAGGGCCAGGAGATACCAGTTCAGCCAGGCCGGGTCGATGATGGTCAGCGTCCACTTCTGGCCCAGCGCGTAGCGGAGCACCGCGTAGCCGATCTCCACGACCACGTACGGCACCAGCATGGTGTCGACGAGCTTGTTGATCTTCGCGTTGGAGTTCCAGAAGTTCCGGCCGAGGTAGCCGCTGATCAGCACGAACGCCGGCATGTGGAATGTGTAGATGAACATGTACGCGGACTTGGCCGAGTGCGCGTCCATCGTCGGGACCAGCGAGTGCCCGGCCACGACCAGGGCGATCAGGACGAACTTCACGTTGTCGAGGTACGGCTCGCGCTTCTTCCTCGCCGGAGGGGCCGCCGGCTCGTCGGCGGGCAGGTCCTCCCCGCCGGGAGGCCGCTCCGCGGCGGCGCCCGCGAACGGGGGACCCGCCTCCTGCCCGGGAGAGGTCTCCCAGGCCGAGAAGGGCCGCTCCGGGGGAGCCTGCCGGGGGGACGGCTGCGGCGCCCACGCGGGAGCCCGCTCGGGGGTCTGCAGGGCGTCGTGCTCCCGCCCCCGGGCCCATTCGGGGGCCTGTACGGCGTCGCGCTCCTGTCCCCGCACGGGGGCGGGTCCTGCGGGCCGAGGGGCGGACGGGGCCGCAGGCGGGGCCGTGCCGGTGTCCAGCGGGTCGCGGGGCGCGGGCGGCTGGGGCTCGCGGGGTCCGGGCCGGGCCTCGCGGTACGGCGGGTAGCCCCACGCGGTGACCTCGCCGGGCTCCTCCTCGGCGGGCCTGCGGCGACTCCCCCAGCCGGAGGCGGGCTGCCCGGAGTCCGGCGGATCCGGCCAGGAGGCGTCGGACGGCGGGAAGGGCGTCGCAGACGGCTGCGCGTGTCCGGGCATCGGCCACGGGGCGGGGGTCCGGCCACGTCCGTCGGCGGGCCCCGCGGGGGCGGCGCCTTGGGCGCCGTCGTCCCTGGAGGCCGGAACCGGGAAGGAGGATCGGGTGTCGCTCACGGGGGAAACGCTCAGCTATCTGTCGGAGACGGGGGTCGGACGCGCTGGCGGGGACGCCCCGGAGGATGCGGCCGCGTGGGCCCCGTGGGTTCTCCTCGCCGACCTGCCCACCATAAACCGACCGTGCGCCACCTGTCGCACGAGGAACGGGGTTCCCCGGGGTTCGCGGGAAATCGTGACCCTTCCGGAGACGGCGGAATCCGCGCTTTCCGGTACGGCCCCGCCCGTCACTGGCAGGGGTTGGTCTTGGTGTCGACGACCTGGTCCTTGAGGGAGTCGGGGATCTTGGTGGGGACCCGGACGCCCTTCCAGTCGTCGCCGATGACGAGCTGGACGACCGGGCCGGTGGGCGACTGGGTGATCGCGGTGGCCGGGGAGTACTTGTCGGCGCTGATGGGCTTGACCTTGCCCGCGGTGGCGGGCAGCTTCTCGCCGGACAGGCGGGCGGCCAGCGCGTCGGCGTAGGCGGGGCCCTCGGCGGCGTCCTTCTTGGCGTAGCGGACGGAGGTGTTCGGCACGTTGCCGGTGGCCGGGCGGGCGTTGCCGACCTGGGTCACCACGAAGCCCTGCGCGGCGAGCTTGCCGGCGACCTCCGAGGCCAGGCCCGGCTTGTCGGTGCCGTTGAGGACCTGGACCCGGACCTGCTCGTGCTTGACGGCGGGCTTGGCGGAGGCCGTGGGGGAGGCGGTCGGGGTCACCTCGGTGTCGTTCTTGATCGACTCGAAGAGCTCGCTGGCCGCCGGCTGCCGCCAGACGACGCGGTTCTTGTCGGCGGGGTCGGCGCCCCAGGGCACGGTGATGAACTTGACGCCGCTGGCGGTCAGCGCCTTGGCGCTCATCGCGATGTCGATCAGGGCCTGCTGGTCGTCGGCCAGCTCCGGGTCCATCTTGACCGACTTGGTGGCCTCGGAGATGAAGCCGGTGAGCTTGCCGACGTCGGTGAGCAGCTCGCTGCTGGTGGCCTTCTTCACGACCTGGGTGAGGAAGACCTGCTGGCGCTTGATCCGCTGGATGTCGCTGTTGTCGCCGTAGTCGCGCAGCCGGACGTAGCCCAGGGCCTTCTCGCCGTTGAGGTTGGACCAGCCCGCGGGCAGGGTGAGCTTGGCCTTCTTGCTGTCCACCGGCGTCTTGAGGCAGACCCGGATGCCGCCGAGGGCGTCGACGATGTTCTTGAAGCCGGTGAAGTCCACCTCGACGAAGTGGTCGATGCGGATGTCGGTGAGGTGCTCGATCGCGGCGATGGTGCAGGTGATGCCGCCGTCGTTGTAGGCGGTGTTGATCATCGCGTGCCGGGCGGCGACCTGGTTGCCGTTGTCGCCCTCGCAGGCGGGCATGTCCACCATGGAGTCGCGGGGGAAGCTGACGAGCGTCGCCTTGTCTCGGTTGGGCGAGATGTGCATGAGGATGATCGTGTCGGTGCGCTTGCCCGCGTTGAGCATCTTCTGGCCGTACCTGAGGTTGTCGCCCTCGCGGGTGTCCGACCCGACCAGCAGCACGTTGAGCGCGCCGGTGGCGTTCACCGGGCGGTTCTCGCCCAGCTTCTTGTTGACGTCGACCGTGGAGATGCCGCCGAAGGTGTCCCGGTAGACCTTGTAGCCGCCCAGGGTGCCCAGCACCAGCAGGCCCGTCAGGCCGATGCTCGCCCAGCCGCCCGCGCCGATCCGCCTGGCGGACCGGCTCTTGCCGCGGGGGGGTGCGGCGCCCGGCGAGGTCTCCGCCGGGGGAGGGCCGTCGTCGCCGCCGCGCCGGGAGCGGCGGGGACCCGGGCCGGACGGAGGCGTCCGGTCCTTCACGGCGACATGCCGGTGGTCGCTCATGCACCCTCCTCGACTGGCGGCAACGCGTCGTGCTGCCTCTGCTCGCTCATCGCGCCCAAAGAGTAGGACACACTGCCGGTGCGAGGGATTGTGATGGGCTGAACTTGGTCATGCCCATCCTCTTGCTCGCCACCGTGATGATCCGGTCGCCCAGCATACTCAAATTCGGACATTTCATGGAATGTTTGGCAAATTAGGTTTACCGGCCGCGAGAACCAGCGCCAGGCACGCGACCGGCACCGCCGGGAGCACGTACCGGTAGTCGAACTCCGCCGTCGCCGCGGGCATCACCAGCAGCAGCAGCGCCACCGCCCATGGCAACGCCCAGGCCGACCGCCCGGATTCCCGCGCCGCCCTCCGCCGCCACCGCCGCAGGCCCGCCAGGACCGGCGGGGCGACCAGGATCGCCAGCAGCGCCGTGCCGGGCAGCCGGACCGCGTCCTGGTAGGCCCGCATCCAGCCGGCGTACGGCTCGACGATCTCCGTGCCGATCGGCCCCCGCTCGTAGCGCTGCGCGAACTCGGCGCCCACCGTGGCGGGGTAGCGGCCCGGCGGCGGGGGCGGCTCGGCCGGGAACTCGTAGTAGCCGTAGACCTCCGCGTCCGGGTAGACCGGGCGGTCCCAGGTGAAGGAGCGGGCCAGCTCCCCGGCGACCGAACCCAGGTAGTCGAGCGGCTGGCTGCGCAGGGCCAGTGAGGCGAACCGCCCGGCCAGGGCGTCGTTCTCCCGGCTGAAGGTGATGCCGGGCAGCCGGACCAGCGGGGCGTCGGCGCTCCAGATGTACTCCTGGGAGGGAGGCCGCTCGGCCGGGGGCCGGGGGTCGCAGAGCACCGCCAGGTCCGGCGGGGGCCTCATCACCGCGCAGTCGGCGAACGCCATCGTCTTGGAGTAGAGGAAGACGCCGTTCGCGCCGACGAGGCCGACCCGCTGGTAGGTCGCGTGGAACCACGCCCCGTACCCCAGGACCGGCAGCACCGCCGCCGCCAGCATCACCCCGGCGACCACCGTGCGGCCCCGCGCCCGGTACAGCAGCCAGCCCGCGAAGAGGGCGGCCAGCGGGAGGCCGACCGTCCTGGTGAGCGTCGCCGCCGCGACCAGCAGGCCGATCCCGCACGCCGTACGCCGCGTCACCTCGCGGGACAGGGCGAGCAGGACCGCCGCGACGACCAGCGCGGCGAAGAGGGTGTCGGAGACCAGCAGGTGCTCCAGCTCGATCTGGTAGGCGTCCAGGAGCACGGGCGCGGAGGCGAGCGCCGCCGCCCATCCGGAGGCGCGCAGCCGCCGGGCGGCGAGGTAGACCAGGACTCCGATCCCGAGCCCGACCAGGTGCTGGACCAGGGCCACGAGGGCGAAGCTGTGCAGCGGCTCCAGCAGGCGCAGGAACATGGAGTATCCCGCGGGGCGGACCAGGTCCGGGCGGGGCTTCAGCGCGGTGACGACGTAGGTGTAGGAGTCGGGGAACCAGATCGCCGGCCGGTAGCCGAGCATCGTGATCACCCGCAGGACGGCGCCCAGGCCCAGCACCCCCAGGAACCACCGGTGCTCGCGGGCGCGGTTCCGGACCTCCGGCGACCACCGGTGCTCCCGCGCGCGGCCCGGCGCCCACGGGGACCACCGGTGCTCCCGCATGCGGCCCGGCGCCCACGGGGACCACCGGCGTCTCCGGGTGCGGTCGGGCGCCTCCGGGACCGGCTCGTGCTCCCGGGCCGCGCGTCCGCCCGTGAGCCACCGACGTCCCCGTGCCACTCCGGCCACCCACCGCCCCCTTCGCGCGTTGCGCGTACGCTATCGGCTCCGGCGGGCGGGGCCGTACCGGCGGGTCGCGACTACCCTGCGGAGAGGATCATGAGGACCACCTGGCCGGAACGCGTGCGCAGGCCCTCGGCGGGCCGGGTGCTCGCCGTGGCCTCGGCCGCACCCGCGCTCGTGCTGGCGGGCTGGCTGCTCGCCGGGCTCCCGCTGCTGCTGCTCGGCTGGTTCCGGCCGCTCGCCGCGGTCCCGCTGGGCCTGGCCGCCGCCGCGCTGCTGTGCCGGTACGGCCTGCGCCGCCCGCCCGGGGCCGGGTCCGGACCCGGGAGCCGAGCCGCGTCCGGGGCCGGGGTCACGACCGGCTCCGCGTCCGGCGACGGGTCCGGGCGCGGGTCCGAACCGGGGAGGGCGCCCGGGGTCGAGGGGGCGACCCGGTGGCAGGTGGCGGGGGTGCTCGCCGTCGCGGCGGGCTCGGGCGTCCTCAACGCGCTGCTGCACAGCGAGCAGCTGGTCGTCCGCCGCGACCCCGCCACCTACGCGCAGTACGCCGTCTGGCTGGCCACCCGCGGCGCGCTGCCGATCCCGTACGGCGAGGCGGCCTTCGGCGGGCCGGACGCGGCGCTCCGCTTCGACAGCGTGGGCTTCTTCGACCACGGCGGCGCGGTGGTGCCGCAGTTCATGCCGGGCCCGCCGATGGTCTACGCGATCGGCCACTGGCTGGGCGGGCTGCCCGGCCTCCTGCTGACCCCGCCGGTGCTGGGGGCGCTGGCCGTGCTGGTGTTCGCCGGGACCGCCGCCCGGCTGGCCGGGGCCCGGTGGGCGCCGCTCGCCGCGCTGGCGCTCGCGGTCTGCCTGCCGGTCCTCTACACCTCGCGGACCACCTTCAGCGAGATCCCGTCGCTGATCCTGCTCTTCGGCGGGCTGTCGCTGCTGCTGGACGCGCGCTCCCGGCTCGGGGCCGCGCTGGCCGGGCTGGTCTTCGGGCTGGCCGTGCTCGTCCGGATCGACGGCCTGCGGGACGTGCTGCCGGTGCTGGCCTACGCGGGGCTGCTGATCGCCCTGCGCCGGGCGGGGGCACCGGGCGGGAGGCTCGGTCCGCCGCTGCTCGGCGGGTTGCTGGCGGGGGCCGGGCTCGGCTTCGCCGCCGCGTTCCTGCTGGCCGAGCCGTACCTCGACTATCTCGAGGCGTCGTGGAAGCCCCTGCTGGCCGTCTGCGGCGCCGTGCTGCTCCTCACCCTGGCGGCCGCCGCGCTCGCGCCCCGGCTGGCGGGTCCGCTCCGGCGGGCCGCGCGGGTGCGGTGGCTGCCGGAGGCCGCGGCCGGGCTGGCGGCGGCGGTCATGGCGGCCTTCGCGGTCCGGCCGTGGCTGCAGACCGTGACCCGCCGGGCGGTCACCGAGGAGGACCGGACGACCGCGGAGTTCATCGAGAAGACGCAGGTGGCGAACGGGCTCGCCGCCGACGGCACCAGGCTCTACTACGAGGACTCGCTGCACTGGGCGGCCTGGTACGTCGGCGTCCCGGCCGTGCTGCTGGCCACGCTGGCCGCCGCCGTACTGGCCCGCAGGCTGGTGCGGGGGAGGGCGGGCGGGTGGCTGCTCCCGCTGGCGGTGATCGGCTGGACCACGGTCACCACGCTCTACCGCCCGGCGATCACCCCCGACCACCCGTGGGCCGCCCGGCGGCTGGTCCCGGTCGTGCTGCCCGGCCTGATCCTGCTCGCGGTCTGGGGCCTGAAGCGGATCCTCCGGGCGGTCCGGGAGCGGGGGCACGGCCCCGGCGCGCGGAGGGGCGCCGCCGTCCTCGGCGCGGTGCTGCTGGTCGCGCCCGCCGCCGTCACCTCCATCGGGACCGCGTTCACGCCGGTCGGGCGGGGGGAGCGCGCGGCGGTCGGGTCGCTGTGCGCGTCCCTTCCGCGGGACGCCTCGGTGCTCACCGTGGAGCGGGTCACCGCCGACCGGTTCACCCAGCTCGTCCGGGGGGTCTGCGGGGTGCCCGCGGCCCGGGTCGAGGTCGTCCCCGGCACCGACCTGCCGTCCCCGGCCGACGTGACCCGGCTGATCGGCCGGATCCGGGCGGCGGGCCGTACGCCGGTTCTCCTGGCCGCCGAGGCGGGCCAGCTCGCGCCGTACGGCACGCCGGTCCGGGCGATGGCGCTGCGCACCCGCCAGGACGAGCGCTCCCTCACCGAGGCGCCGAACGGCACCTGGTCCCTGTCGGTCGACGTCTGGACGGCCGTGCCCTGACGGAGCGGAGGAGTCCGACGGGACCGGCGAGCGATCACACCTGATGAATGATGTCCGTATGGTGATTCTCTCCTCGATTAGGCATAGTTTCTTGAATGTCGTCCGGGTATGAAGAGATCTCCTTCGGCGGCGGTGATCCGGATCGGGAGCCGTGGCTGCAGGCGTGGGTGCGGGCGCACGCCCGGGCGCTGACGGTCTGCTTCACGGTGGCGGCCGTGCTGGTGGCGGCGGGAGCCGGGGGCCGGCACCTGTACGAGCGGTCCCGCGAACCGCTGCCCCCGCCGGACGCGCCGTTCCCCGCCCAGGTGCGGATCGCGGCCCACCTGTGCGGCCTGGGCGCGGAGGCGTGGGCGTGCCGGGAGCGGCGCGAGGCGACGGAGGCCGACGGCCGGGCGGTCGAGGCGCGGATGAGGACGATGCCCGAGCTGGCCGAGGCGGTCCTCGTCAGCAAGGAGGAGGACCGCCGCAGGACGCTGGCCTACTACACCGACGCGGGCGAGCCGGAGAAGATCGAGCTCGCGTTCCTGCACGCGCGGGTCGAGGGGACGCTCCGCCGGAGTGCGGACTTCGCCGCGGTGGCCGAGCGGCTCAGGGAGCTCCCCGGGGTCAACCGGGTGCTCCGCGTCCCCACCGACTTCTGGGCGGGCAGGGCCGACTTCGCCGTGCACCTGTGCGGGACGGACGACTGGTCCCGGTACGCGTGCCCGAAGCACCGGCCCGCCGGGGCCACGGGTTCCGCGAGTCCGGTGGAGAAGCGGGCGGTCCTGGACCGGATCTGGGCGCTGCCCGGCGCCGAGACGGTCTACCTGGAGAGCCGCGACCACCGGATCCGGCTGCTGCGGCACTACCACCCCGAGCGCCCGGCAGGCGACCCGCTGTTCCGGTTCGACAGGTCCTACGAGACCTTCTACGTCCGCTTCTCCGGTCCGGCCGACCTCCCGGCGGCCGCCGCGGCGCTGAAGTCCCTGCCCGGCGTCCGGTCGGTGGCTCCGGTCCGCGCCGAGGGGCACCCCGAGGGGCACTCGCTCGCGGAGGGGCGGGGCGGCGATGTCGTCGGGTCATGAAGAGCTCTCCTTCGGCGGCGGTGATCCGGACCGGGAGCCGTGGCTCCAGGCGTGGGTGCGGGCGCACGCCGGGCCGGTCAGGATGCTGTCCGTCTGCGCCGCGGTGCTGCTGGTGCTGGGCGCGGCCGGGATCGGGGGCCGGTACCTGTACGAGCGCTCGTTCGAGCCGCTGCCCCCGCCCGAGGCGGCGTTCCCCGAGCAACGGGGGCTCACGGTCTTCCTGTGCGAGGGCTACGGTCCCGGAGGAGGGGGCCGCTGCCCCGGGCGGCGCAAGGCCACCGACGCCGAGGGCCGGGCGGTCGCCGAGCGCATGCGGGCGATACCGGAGCTGGCCGAGGTCGTCTTCGTGAGCGGTGAGCAGAACCGCCGCGAGACGCTGGCCTACTACGCCGACCTGGGCGAGGAGCCCTCGGGGGAGGTGACGCCCTTCCCCACGGTCAGGGCCGTCCTCCGCCGGAGCGGCGACTTCGCGGCGGTGGCCGAACGGGTGAAGGCGATGCCCGAGGTCGACCGGGTGGAGCGAGATCCCACGGACTTCTGGTGGGGCAGGGCCGACCTCGCCGTCGTCCTGTGCGGGACGGACGACTGGTCCCGGTACGCGTGCCCGAAGAACCGGCCCGCCGGGGTCACCGGCGCGGTGAGCGCGGCGGAGAGACAGGCGGTCCTCGACCGGATCTGGGCGCTGCCCGACGCCGAGACGGTCTACCTCCAGGACCGCGAGCACCACGCCCGGTTGATGCGCCACTACTACCCGGAGGAGCCGGCCGGCGGCAGGCTGTTCCGGGTCGACCTGTCCAGGGAGACCTTCTACGTGAAGCTCTCCGACCCGGCCGCCTTCCCCGCCGCGGCCGAGGCGCTGAAGTCGCTGCCGGGGGTCAGCACGGTGTACCGCGTCGAACCCGGGAAGTAGCGGCCCGCCGACGACGGCGCCGGGATCGCCCGAAGCGGGTGATGTGGGTCCGGGGTCCGGCCGGGCAGAGTATCCTCGCCTGCCGTGAGCACGCCCGAGACCCCCGAGAGTGGACCAGCTGTGGACGCAACGCCGTACGTCACGATCGTCCTGCCCTGCTACAACGAGCAGGACCACGTCATCGACGAGGTCGAGCGCATCTGCCGGGCCATGGACGACAGCGGCTACACCTACGAGCTCGTGGCCGTGGACGACTGCTCCACCGACGAGACCCTGGCCCGGCTGAAGGAGGCGGCGCCGCGCTTCCCGCACATGCGGATCAGGGCGTTCCACCGCAACGGCGGGTCGGGCACGGTCCGCCGGATCGGCAGCCAGGAGGCGCGCGGCGAGATCGTCGTGTGGACCGACGCCGACATGACCTACCCGAACGAGCGCATCCCCGAGCTGGTCCAGATCCTCGACAAGGACCCCGGGATCGACCAGGTGGTGGGCGCGCGCACCACCGAGGAGGGCTCGCACAAGTTCCTGCGGGTCCCGGCGAAGTGGGTCATCCGCAAGATCGCCGAGTGGCTGGCCGGACAGCGGATCCCCGACCTCAACTCGGGCCTGCGGGCCTTCCGCAAGTCGGTCGCCAGGCCGTACCTGCGGCTGCTGCCGCCCGGGTTCTCCTGCGTCACGACGATCACGCTGTCGTTCCTGTCGAACCAGCACGACGTCCACTACCTGCCGATCGAGTACAGCAAGCGGGCCGGCAAGTCGAAGTTCAGCTTCGTCTCCGACGCCTACCGCTACATCCTGCAGGTGCTGCGGATGGTCATGTACTTCAACCCGCTCAAGGTCCTCATGCCGCCCGCCATCTGGCTGGTCTGCATCGGCCTGGCGAAGGGCGTCTACGACAACGTCAAGACCCCGTTCTACCTGGCCAACAACACCATCATCATCTTCGTCACGGGTTTGCTGATCGGCTCGCTGGCGCTGCTGGCCGACCTCATCGTGCGCTCCCGCAGCGAGTAGGGGCGGAAGCGGCATGCGGATCGCGATCGTCGGGCCGACCTACCCCTACAAGGGCGGCGGTGCCGCGCACACCACCGAGCTCGCCCACCGGCTGAGGGCCGCCGGGCACGACGTGGTGATCGAGTCGTGGCGGGCGCAGTACCCCTCGTTCCTCTATCCGGGGCGGCAGACCGCCGACACCCCCGACGGCGAGCCGTTCGGGAACGTCCGCCGGGTGCTCGACTGGCGCCGCCCGGACGGCTGGGTCGCCTGCGGGCGGCGGCTGCGCTCGGCCGACCTGGTGGTCCTGGCCGTGCTCAGCCCGGTGCAGGTCCCGCCGTACCTGGGCATCCTGTACGGCCTGCGCCGCCGGGCGGAGGCGGCGGCCCCCCGTGTGGTGGCGCTGTGCCACAACGTGCTGCCGCACGAGCGCAAGCCGTACGACACGCCGCTGATGCGGGCGCTGCTGCGCCGGGTGGACGGGGTGCTGGTCCACTCTGCGGCGCAGGCGGAGCTGGCCCGCGCGCTGGCGCCCGCGCCGGTGACGACGGCGCAGATGGCGCCGCACCTGCCGGCCGGGGCGCGGGAGCGGGCCGAGCCGGACGCCGGGCGGCGGGTGCACCGGCGGCTGCTCTTCTTCGGGCTGGTCCGGCCGTACAAGGGGCTCGACGTGCTGATCCGGGCGCTGCCCGAGGGCGTCGCGCTGCGGGTGGCCGGGGAGTTCTGGGGCGGGCAGGCGGAGACGGAGGCGCTGGTCGCCGAGCTCGGGCTGACCGGCCGGGTGGAGCTGCGGCCGGGCTACGTGGCCGCCGAGGACGTGCCGGGCCTGTTCGAGGACGTGGACGCGCTGGTCCTGCCCTACCGCGGCGGTACGGCCAGCCAGCAGGTGTGGCTCGGGCACGAGCAGGGCGTGCCGGTGATCGCCACCAGGGTGGGCACGCTCGGCGACCACGTCACCGACGGGGTGGACGGCCTGCTGGCCGAGCCGGGCTCGGTGGAGTCGCTGCGCGAGGTCCTGGCGCGGTTCTACGCGCCCGGCGAGCCGGAGCGGCTGCGCGCCGGGGTGAAGGCCGTGGATCCCGGGCCCTACTGGGCGGCGTACGTCGAGGCGCTGGTCTCGGCGGCCTCCTCCGGGGAGGCCTGAGCGGCCCGGCGGCCCAGCAGGAAGCCGATCCCGGCCCAGGCCACGTCGGTGAAGGTGAAGGCCAGGCGGGAGAGCACGGCGACGACCACCGCGTTGCCGGTGCCGACCGAGGGTGCGAGCACGAGGACCATCGCGCCCTCGCGCACGCCCACGCCCGCCGGGACGAACGCGGCGAGCAGGCCGCTCGCCCAGGCGAACGCGTAGGCCCCGGCGCCGAGCAGGTAGGCGGACGCGGAGAGGTCGCCGGTCAGGTCGCCGATGACCAGCCAGGCGTGCAGGCCGTAGACCAGCCAGCCGGAGACCGTCCAGGCCACGGCGCCCAGCAGGGCGCGGCCGGGCAGCACCTCGTCGAGGAGGTCCCTGCGCGCCAGGCGCAGGACCAGGTTCAGGCCCCAGGTCAGGACCCTGGGGTGCAGGCAGACGGCGATCACCGGGACGACCAGGGCGAGGTACCACGCCTGCTCGGCCACCGACCGGGCGGTGAACGGCAGCGTGGCGGCGGCCAGCGCGACCGCGCAGCCGAGCGAGACCACCAGCGCGATCGAGGTGCCGCTGAAGGTGCGCCGGGGCGGGCAGCCGTGGTCGCGGCCCAGCTCCATCATCGCGGCGTAGGCCCAGACGGAGCCGGGGACGTACTTGCCGAGCTGGCCGACGAAGAGCACCCGCGCGGCCACCCCGAGCGGGAACGGCGAGCCGAGCCCGGCGACGACCCGCTGCCAGGCGACCATCAGCAGGCCGGCCCCGGCCAGCGTCGCCGCGCACGCCCCGGCGGGGGACCACCAGGACAGCCGGGCGAGCGCGGAGACGGTGCCGTCCCAGTTGCGGTGCAGGCCGTACCCGGCGAAGGCCAGGGCGACCAGGGCCAGCAGGACCCGGAGCAGGCGGCTGGTCCGCAGGCGGCTGAGCAGACGGCTGAGCATCCGCTCAGGGTACGACGTGGAGGTTACCCGGCGGTAGGGTCGCGGCTCGCCGGTAGCCTTGGGCACCGCGCGCAAGCAGGCGGACGAGGAACGGTGGAGCGGATGGCGACGGGCAGGGCGGGTGCGGAGCGGCAGGCGCAGCTGGAGTACTCCGAGTTCCAGGCGGCGATGCTGGACGAGGAGAAGCGCCGCAGGAAGGCCGCGAAGATCGTGGCCGTGCTCGGCCACTTCCTCGGCCGGGACACCGATGTGCTGAAGGGGCTGACCGTCGCCGACATCGGCTGCTCGGCGGGGTTCATCGCCGACGAGCTGGCGGAGGCGGGCGCCGCCCGCACGTTCGGCGTGGACATCGACGTGCCGGGCCTGCGCAAGGCGGCCGCGCGCTTCGGCGGGCGGGTGGAGTTCGTCTGCGCGGACGGCACCGCGCTGCCCTTCCCGGACGGCTCGATCGACGTGCTGGTCTTCAACCACATCTACGAGCACGTGGTCGACCCCGACGCGATCATGGCGGAGATGCGCCGGGTGCTGTCCGACGAGGGCGTGCTCTACCTGGGCCTGGGCAACCGGCTCGGGGTGATGGAGCCGCACTACAGGCTGCCGTTCCTGTCCTATCTGCCGCCCGCGCTGGCCGACCGCTACGTGCGCCTGTCCGGCCGGGCCGACAGCTACTACGAGCGCTACCGGACCCGGCGCGGCCTGCGGAAGATGGTCCGCGGTCTGCGGGTCTGGGACTACACGTTCCCGGTGCTGGCCACCCCGGCGGCCTTCGCCGGCTCCGAGCTGTTCCCCGGCGCCGTCGGCCGCGCCGCCGAGGCCGTGCTGTCCCGGCTGCCCCGCGCCGTGCTGCGCGCCCTGCTGCCGGTGGTGCCGACCTACCTGTGGGTGGCCACCAAGAGCACCCGGCGCCCGGCGGGGGCGCGCCTGCCGCAGCCCCCGGACCCGGTCGTCCCGCTGTGAAGCGGCTGGTCCGGATCGCGTTCCTGCTCGTCGCGCTGGGCTTCGGCGCGTGGGCGGTGGCGGGGCAGTGGGAGGCCGTGCGGGCCGGGTTCGCCCGGCTGTCGTGGCCGGCGCTTGCGCTATCGGTGGTCGCGGTGGTCGCGGCGCTGGGCGGCGGGATGATGACGTGGCGGGCGCTGCTGGCCGACCTCGGCTCGCCGCTGCCGCTCCGCCCCGCGGCGAAGGTCTTCTTCGTCGGCCAGCTCGGCAAGTACATCCCCGGCTCGCTCTGGCCGGTCGTCGCCCAGATGGAGATGGGCCGCGAGCTGGGCGTGCCCCGGCCGCGCAGCGCCGCGGCGTTCTTCCTGACGATGCCGGTCCAGCTCGGCAGTGGGCTGCTCGTCTCGGCGGTGACGCTGCTCGCCGCCCCGCCGGGCTCCGCGGCGCCGTACGCGTGGGCGTTCCTGCTGGTGCCCGTGCTGGCGGTGGCGCTCGAACCGCGGGTGGTCAACGCGGTCATCGGGTTCGGGCTGCGCCGGCTCGGGCGCGAGCCGCTGGAGCGTCCGCTCACCCGGCGCGGGATGCTCACCGCCCTGGGCTGGGCGCTGCTCGGCTGGACCGCGTACGGCCTGCACCTGGCCGCGATCCTGTACGAGCTGGGCCCGTCCGGCCCGTCGGTGGCGGTCTTCTCGGTCGGGGCCTTCGCGCTGTCCTGGTGCCTGGGGATCATGACGTTCGTGGTCCCGGCCGGGGCCGGGGTGCGCGAGGTGGCGATGGTCGCGGTGCTGGCGCCCGTGCTGGACCGGGGATCGGCCATCACCGCGGCGCTCTGCTCGCGGATCGTGATCGTCCTCGGCGACCTGGTCTGCGCGGGCGCGGCCGGGCTGGCGGCCCGCCGTACGGAGGATCCGAGCGCCCTGGCGACCAGCGAAAAGACATGCGATTGATCCCACGATTCCGGGGACTCTCCCCGTAGGGTGAATCGGAGCGGGAAGGTCGGGTCCCACGCGGTCGGCGGCGGGACCGGTTCCTATCAACGCGCTGTCGAATAGTGGGCTAACCTCTCGGAATGGCGGAGACCCCTTTGTCGGATCTTGAGGCGATCCTCCTCGTCGGAGGACAGGGGACGCGGCTGCGTCCCCTGACGCTGGGCACCCCCAAGCCGCTGCTGCCCACGGCGGGGGTCCCCTTCCTGGCGCACCAGCTCGCGCGGGCCCGCTCGTTCGGCGTGGGCCGCATCGTGTTCGCCACGTCCTACCGGGCGGAGATGTTCTCCGAGGCGTTCGGGGACGGCTCGGCGTTCGGGCTCTCCATCGAGTACATGACAGAGGAGACCCCGCTCGGCACCGGCGGCGCGATCCGCAACGCCGCCGAGGCGCTGACCTGCGGCCCGGACGCGCCCGTGCTGGTGCTCAACGGCGACATCCTGTCCGGGCACGACATCGGCGACCAGGTCGCCCGGCACGTGTCCCGCGGGGCCGCCGTCACGCTGCACCTCACCGAGGTCGACGACCCCTCGCGCTTCGGCTGCGTGCCGACCGACGAGGAGGGCCGGGTCACCGCCTTCCTGGAGAAGACCCCGAACCCGGTGACCAACCTGATCAACGCGGGCTGCTACGTCTTCACCCGCTCGGTGATCGACTCCATCCCGGCGGGCCGGGTCGTCTCGGTCGAGCGGGAGACCTTCCCCGGGCTGATCGAGGACGGCGCCCTGGTGCTCGGCTACGCCGACGCGTCCTACTGGCTGGACGTGGGCACCCCGGCCGCCTTCGTCAAGGGCTCCCGCGACCTGGTCCTCGGCCGCCTGGCCTCGCCCGCGCTGCCCGGTCCGCCCGGTGACTTCCTCGCGCTGCCCGGTGCGATGATCTCGCCCGAGGCCAAGGTCTCCGGCGGGTCGGTGGTCGGCGCCCGCGCGGTCGTGGAGTCCGGGGCCCGGATCACCGGGAGCGTGCTCGGCGACGACTGCGTGGTCCACGCCGACGCGGAGGTGGTCGACTCGGTGGTCGGCATCGGGGCCCGCGTCTCGTCCGGGACGGTCCTGCGCGACGTGGTCATCGGCGACGGCGCCGTGGTCGGCGCCGGAAACGAGCTCCTGGCGGGCAGCCGGGTCTGGCCCGGCGTCGTGCTCCCCGAGTGCGCGGTCCGCTTCTCCAGCGACGTCTGAGCGGGATGGACGGGCGTCACCGCTTCACCGGCGGTGCCGGAGCGCCGCGGGCGGGCGGCCCGGCCTCCCCGGCGACGTTCGGAGGCCGCCGGTGAGCGTCACCGCGACCGAGCGGTGCCTGCGCTGGGACGGGCCGCTCGACCTCGAGCTGGTCCTGCGGCCGTGCCGGCGCGGGAGCGGCGACCCGGCCTGGCGGAGGACGCCCGACGGGGCGGTCTGGCGGACCTGCCGGACGCCCGACGGCCCCGGCACGCTCCGGATGGCCCGGCGCGGCGGGGAGGTGGTGGGGACCGCCTGGGGGCCGGGGGCCGAATGGCTGCTGGAGACGCTGCCCGCGCTGCTGGGGGCCGAGGACGACCCGTCGGGGTTCGTCCCCGGGCACCGCGTGCTGCGCGAGGCGGCCCGGCGCCACCCCGGTCTGCGGATCTGCCGGACCTCCCGGGTGCTGGAGGCGCTGGTGCCCGCCGTGCTGGAGCAGAAGGTCGTGCTGGCCGAGGCCCGGCGGGCGTGGCGGTGGCTGCTCCTGAAGTACGGCGGGACCGCGCCGGGGCCCGCCCCCGAGGGCATGCGGGTCTTCCCCGAGCCCGAGGTCTGGCGGTCGATCCCGTCGTGGGACTGGCACCGGGCCGGCGCGGAGGCCGTACGGGCCAGGACGATCGCGAACGCCGCCCGGCACGCGGCGAAGCTGGAGGCGGCGGGGGACAGCGCGGAGCTGGACCGGCTGCTGCGGGCGCTGCCCGGGATCGGGGTGTGGACCTCGGCCGAGGTGCGCCAGCGTTCCCATGGCGACCCCGACGCGGTCTCGGTGGGCGACTACCACCTGCCGTCGCTGGTGGGATGGTCGCTGGCGGGGGAGAGGGTCGACGACGCGGGCATGCTCCGGCTGCTGGCCCCCTACCGGGGGCACCGCCACCGGGTCAGCCGACTGCTGAGGCTGGCCGGTGCGCGGCCGCCCGCTCGCGGGCCGCGGATGCCGGCACGGGACTACCGATCGTTCTGAAACCGCGGGCTCCGGGTCCGTAGGGCTCGGGGTCGGACGGTCTCCAGTCACGACCGTCGCGCGTGTCGGCTCCGATCAGCGGGGCGAGGACGGCGACGGCGGCGAGGACGACGAAGAACCAGATCATTTTCTGCTCCTGGGGGAGGTTCCGGTGCGATGTCTCTAATCTATGCAAGCACAAGCATTTACGTCCATCGAGACTTGCTTGCGTCGGTCGTTTAGCAATGCTCAACTGTCCATGCCGGAGTGCTCGGGCACCCGGTCGCTCCGCGCCCGGGTGCCCGGCCGTTCCGGCGCCGGAGCGGCCGCCGGGACCCGGGACGCCCGCCGGGGTGGCGTCCCGGGTCCCGCACCGCCCGGCCGAAGTGTGTCCGGCGGCATGACACCAGCAGACCATCCCTGCGCCTTCTATGTCAATTCTTATTATTTTTAGACGGGATCATGTGCTGCCGCCGATTTCCGGCCCGGCCGGGGACCGGCGGGCGGAGGCCAGGGACTCCGGTCCTGCGGCGTTGACCTAATGTGCGTACATGAGCGTCACTCCCACCGACACCGCGATGCGCCGGGCCCTGGCCCGGGCACGCGACGGCAAAGCCCTCGACCCGTCCGAAGCCACCGTCCTGCTGCACGCCAGGGACTCCCACCTGGAGACCCTGCTCGGCCACGCCGGACGGGTCAGGGACGCGGGGCTGGAGGCCGTCGGGCGGCAGGGGATCATCACCTACAGCCGCAAGGTCTTCATCCCGCTGACCCGGCTCTGCCGGGACCGGTGCGGCTACTGCACGTTCGCCACCGCCCCGCACAAGCTGGAGTCCGCCTTCCTCGGCCCCGACGAGGTCCTGGAGATCGCCCGGCAGGGCGCGGCCGCGGGCTGCAAGGAGGCGCTGTTCACCCTGGGCGACCGGCCCGAGGACCGCTGGCACCAGGCCCGCGAGTGGCTGGACGCGCACGGCTACGACGACACGCTCTCCTACGTGCGGGCCATGGCGATCCGGGTGCTGGAGGAGACCGGCCTGCTCCCGCACCTCAACCCCGGCGTGATGACCTGGCGCGACCTGCAGCGGCTCAAGCCGGTCGCGCCGTCGATGGGCATGATGCTGGAGACCACCTCGCGCCGCCTGTTCGAGGAGAAGGGGCAGCCCCATCACGGCTCGCCCGACAAGGACCCCGCCGTACGGCTGCGCGTGCTGGAGGACGCCGGACGCTCCAACGTGCCCTTCACCAGCGGCATCCTGATCGGCATCGGCGAGACGGTGCAGGACCGGGCCGAGTCGCTGTTCGCGCTGCGGAAGACGGCCCGCGAGTACGGCGGGATCCAGGAGGTCATCGTCCAGAACTTCCGCGCCAAGCCCGACACGGCGATGCGCGGCATGCCGGACGCCGACCTGCAGGAGCTGGCCGCCACGATCGCGGTGGCCCGCCTGGTGCTGGGGCCGAAGACGCGCCTGCAGGCCCCGCCGAACCTGGTCGACGCCGAGTACGACCTGATGATCCGGGCCGGGATCGACGACTGGGGCGGGGTGTCGCCCCTGACCCCCGACCACGTCAACCCCGAGCGCCCCTGGCCGCAGATCGACGAGCTCGCCGCCCGCACGGCCGCCTCCGGGTTCACCCTGCGCGAGCGGCTGACGATCTACCCCGAGTACGTGCTCGCCGGGGAGCCCTGGCTCGACCCGCGGCTCGCCGCGCACGTCGCGGCCCTCGCCGACCCGGCCACGGGGCTCGCGAGGGAGGGCGCCGAGATCACCGGCCGCCCCTGGCAGGAGCCCGACGGCGGCTTCGCCTCCTCCGGCCGGACCGACCTGCACACCGCCGTCGACGCCGAGGGGCGCACCGCCGACCGCCGCGACGACTTCGACCACGTCTACGGGGACTGGGAGGCGCTGAAGGAGCGCCTGCCCGCCGCCGCGCAGTCGGACGGCTCCGGAGGCGGTCGCGCCGTCTCCGGTGACGTGCTGCGGGCGCTGCGCCGGGCGGAGGCCGACCCCGCGGGGCTGACCGAGGCCGAGGCGCTGACCCTGCTCGGTCTGGCCGGGGGGCCCGACGGAGCGGGGGCCGACGACGCGGGGCTGGACGAGCTCTGCCGGATCGCGGACGGCCTGCGCCGCGAGGCCGCGGGCGACGAGGTGACCTACGTCGTCAACCGGAACATCAACTTCACCAACGTCTGCTACACCGGCTGCCGGTTCTGCGCCTTTGCGCAGCGCCGTACCGACGCCGACGCCTACACGCTCTCGCTCGACCAGGTCGCCGACCGGGCCGAGGAGGGCTGGCGGGCCGGGGCGACCGAGGTGTGCATGCAGGGCGGCATCCACCCCGACCTGCCGGGCACCGCCTACTTCGACATCGCCCGCGCGGTAAAGGCGCGGGTGCCGGAGATGCACGTGCACGCCTTCTCCCCGATGGAGGTCGTCAACGGCGCCAGCCGGACGAACCTGTCCGTCGCGGACTGGCTGGCCGCGGCCAAGGAGGCCGGCGTCGACTCCCTGCCGGGCACCGCGGCGGAGATCCTCGACGACGACGTGCGCTGGGTGCTGACCAAGGGCAAGCTGCCCGCCGCCGAGTGGGTGGAGGTCATCACCACCGCCCACCGGCTGGGCATCCCGACGACCTCCACGATGATGTACGGCCACGTCGACACCCACGCCCACTGGGTCCGGCACATCCGCCTCATCCGCCGCATCCAGGAGGAGACCGGCGGGTTCTCCGAGTTCGTGCTGCTGCCGTTCGTGCACCACAGCGCGCCCATCTACCTGGCCGGGATCGCCCGCCCCGGCCCGACCGCGCGGGAGAACCGGGCCGTGCACGCGCTGGCCCGCATCCTGCTGCACGGCGCGATCGGCAACATCCAGTGCTCCTGGGTGAAACTCCGCGACGACCTGTGCCGCCAGGTGCTCTCCGGCGGGGTCAACGACCTGGGCGGCACACTGATGGAGGAGACGATCAGCCGGATGGCCGGATCGGAGAACGGCTCGTTCAAGACGATCACCGAGCTCGCCGCCATGGTCGCCCCGACCGGCCGGCCGGTGCGGCAGCGGACCACCTCGTACGGCGTGCCGGGCGCGGAACGGCTGGCCGCCGCGGCGACCAGCGACGGCGTTTGTCAAAGTGTGCGTAACTTCGTGCCGCTTGAGCGTCTATAACAAGTTCTCTGTTGACTTGCGCTATGTAAGGGGGGTGTTGGGAGAATTGTCATTCCCCTGAAGCGAGAGGTCCCAGCGTGCCCTCCTCCGGTCGACATCGCGTGGCCGCCGGCGCCGAGAGGCGCCGGCATCAGGCGCTGACACGTGTTTCACTCGCCGCGGTGGCCCTGGCGGTCGCCGCCGCCGGAGCCGTGGTGGTGATCACGGACCGGATCGGTGCGGACTGCTCCGGCGAGCCGGTCCTGGTGGACGTCGCCGCCGCGGTGGACATCGCCCCCACCGTGATGGAGGCGGCCGGGCGGTTCAACGCGAGCAGGACCGAGGCCGACGGCCGGTGCGTGCTGGTGCAGGTGACCGAGCGGCCCCCGGCCACCGTGCTGCGGACCCTGATCGGGGACACCGCGGGCGTGCTCGCCGCCCGCCCCGACGGCTGGATCTCCGACTCCTCCGCCTGGATCCGGCTGGCCCGCAAGCAGGGCGCGGCCGACCTGGCGGGCACCGAGACCGTGATGGCCACCTCGCCCCTGGTCTTCGCCACCCGGACCTCGCTGGCGAAGCGGTTCGCGGTCGGCAGGACGGAGATGAACTGGCGGATGGTCTTCCCGCCGACCACCCGGGGCCGCGTCCAGCCCACCGAGAACGAGCCCGACGTGGTCCGCGTCCCCGACCCGTCGCTGGCCGGGGCCGGCATCGCCACCGTGGCCGCGGCCAGGGACGTGGTGGGCAGCGGCGCCGAGGCGGACCGGGCGCTGACCGCGTTCGTCCGGTGGGCCCAGGCCGGGGCGGCGCCCGACTACCGCAGCATGCTCGACGCGATCGACGAGCGCTCGTTCTGGAAACGGCCCGTGGTGATCGTCCCGGAGCAGTCGGTCTGGGAGCACAACCAGCGGCCCTCCGCCGACCCGCTGGTCGCGCTCCACCCGCGCGAGGGGACCATCAACCTGGACTACCCCTACGTGGTCACCTCCGGCGACCCGGCCAAGGCGGCCGGCTCCCGGGCCTTCGCCTCCTGGCTCCGCGCCCCGGAGACCCAGGACGCGGTACGGCGGGCGGGCTTCCGCTCGGCCGACGGCAGCCTGGGTCCCTACGCGCCCGGCCCCGAGATCCCCACCGCGGCGCCCCGCACCCGCCCGACCATCGTGCCCGCGGTGATCGACGAGGCGCTGGAGGCGTGGAGCAGGCTGGCCCCGCCGACCAACATCCTGGTCCTGGCCGACGCCTCCCGGCACATGGCCGAGCCGATCAGGGGGGACAAGGGGCGGACCAAGCTGACGGTCGCCCTCGACGCCGCCCGGCTGGGCCTGCAGCTCTTCCCGAACTCGACCCACATGGGCATGTGGGAGTTCGCCGACGCCAGGGGCACGGGCGGCGACCACCGCGAGCGGGTGGGGCTCGGCCCGATCACCGAGGCCGAGGACGGGCAGGTCGTCCGGCGCAGCCGCCTGGAGGAGCTCACCCGGACCCTGCGCGCCGACGCGAAGCGGGACAGCTCCCTGCACGACTCGATCCTGGCCGGGTTCCGCGAGCTGACCGGGGCCTACGACGAGGGCATGAACAACACGCTCCTGGTCATCACCGCGGGCAAGGACGACGGCAGGGGGATCTCCGGCGGGGAGCTGGCCGAGAAGCTGCGCGAGGAGTGGGACCCGCAGTACCCCGTCCAGGTCGTCGTGCTGGCCTTCGGCGACGACCTCGACCGGGCCACCCTCGACCAGGTCGCCTCGATCACCAACGGCTCCCTGCACGTCGCCCGGGAGCCCGGTGAGATCATCGACGTCTTCCTCTCCGCCCTCGCCCGCCGCCTCTGCCACCCCACCTGCCGCAAGGCCTGACCTGCCCGGCCCGGCCGGGATCCGGCAGCGGCGAGTTCCACCTGCCGAAGGCCGGGGTCGCCGGTGAACGCCTCACCGCAGGAACCGCCGCGCGCCGCGCAGTTCGGTGCGGAGCCGTCGCCGGGTCGTGCCGCACTCCAGGCGCACGTCCAGCGGGCCGGGCACGCCGGAGTCCGCTCGCCGGCCTGAGGGCAGCCGGTCCACGTCGAGTCCGTCGCGCCGGGCGATGAGCAACCCCAGTTCGTACCGGCTCACCGCGTCGGCTCCGGCGACGTGGTGGACGCCGTGATGCCCGGACGCGGCGAGTTCGAGGAGGGCTGTGGCGAGATCGGCGACGTGCACGGGACAGCGCACGTCGTCGGTGAACAGCACTCCCCGCTCGCGGCCGGTGGCCAGCGAATGCACCAGCGCCTCGTGCGGGGAGCCGCCGTCGCCGATGATCAGGGATGTCCGGGCTATCACCGCGGTCGGCGCGATCGCGGTCACCGCCGTCTCGGCGGCGGCCTTGGCCGCGCCGTACGGGGTGATCGGGTCGGGGACGCACGTCTCGTCGTAGCGGATCGCGGCACCGGAGAAGACCGCGTCGCTGGAGACGTGGACCAGGCGCCCGCCCGCCGCGGAGACGGCGAGAGCCACGTTCGCGGCTCCGACTGCCGTGGTCGTCCAGTCCGCCTGCCGGTACGCGGCGTTGACGACCGCCTCCGGGCGGAACGCGCCGATCAGCGCGCCGACGTCCTCCCGTCGGCGCACGTCGAGCGGCGACCACTCGACACCCGCGGTCTCTCCCGGCCGGGTCAGGTAGGTCGCGGCCACCTCGTGCCCGGCCGCCGAGCACCGCCGGACGAGTTCGCCGCCGAGGAGACCGCTGCCGCCGACGATGAGGAACCTCATGACCGGTCACCATAGTTGATCAGTCGCTCTGAAGCGGTGAAGTCAGGAGGTGCCCTGATACAGCCGGTCGAGGTCGACGAGTTCGAGGTCGGGGCGGGCGGCCGCCGTCTGTTCGAGGTCGGAGGTGAAGCCCGTGGTGGAGAACAGCGCGATGACGGTCTCCGAGGTGTCGTAGCCCTCCCGTTCGAGCAGGCCGCGGATGCCGTCGAGGCGTTCGAGGTCGGGAAGGCCCCGGCGGGCGAGGGTTGCCTTGGCCTCACCGAGGAGGCGGACCCGCCTGCCGTCGAGGGCGATCACGTCGATCTCGTGCTTCGCTCTGCCGCTGTGGTCCTGGACGCTGGCGAACCCGACTTCGCCCAAGCCTTCGGGCCGGCCCAGCTCGTCCGGGGCGAAGCGGCGGACCCATTCGCGGGCGAGCTCCTCGAAATGCGGGCCGAGGATGTTGGACCGGAAGGTCGGGGCGGTGGCCCGCCAGACCTGCTCGGCGCGTCCCAGCTGGAGCTGCCCGAGGTACGGTGCGGTGATCAGGCGGTCGAAGCGGATGACCGGGTCGGAGACGGTGATCACAGGTTTCCGCGAACGGAGCAGGTCGTGGGTCTTCGTCAGATAGCCGGCCGACTCCAGGACGTCGATCGGATAGCGCACCGCGTTGTTGTCCCTGCCGATGGCCGCACCGATCTTGGACGGGGTGTGCGCGCCGGCCGCGACCGCGCTGAGGACGTCGTAATAAACGGCGCGGGCGGTGATCCTCGGGTCCTCCCGCAGGAGGTAGTCGACCTCGGTCCGGGTGAAGACGCCGACGTCCACCGCGAGCAGGTTCTCCACGACCCAGGGGTCGAAGTCCGCCACCGTCGCGGGGACGCTCGCCATGAGGGGGCGGTAGCCGGGGATCCCCCCCACGCAGGCGTGCATCCGCAGTGCCACATCCGGATCCCGGATCCCCCAGAGTCGTGCGGCCTCGCGGTAGTCGAGCGCGGACAGGCGCATGTCCAGCATCGCGCGTCCCCGCAGGGGCTTGGTCCCCGACAGCAGGCTGTGCATGACGCTCAGCGCGGAACCGCAGAGGACCAGCCGCCCTCCGGGCGCCCGCCCGTTCTGGGAGTCGTCGTACAGATGCTGGATGAGAGAGGGCAGCTGCGGGGCGTGAGCCATCGCGTAGGGGAACTCGTCGATGACGACGAGCCCCGGCGACCCGGCGGAGGCCGTGCGGGCCGCGGTCTCCAGGACGGCGCGCAACAGCCGGTCCCATGACTCCGGCTCGCCCCTCAGCACCGTCCCCAGTCCGGCGTGCTCCGTCATCGCGGCGGTGAACCTGGCCCTGGCCGCGCGGTCCCCCTCATCCTGCACACACGCGGTGTAGAGGCCGCCCACCGCCTCGCAGGCGGCGGTCAGCAGCTGGGTCTTGCCGGTACGGCGGCGCCCCGACACCAGCCCCAGCCGGAGCGGCCCGTCGGTCTGCCCCCCCTCGAAGAGGAAGCGCTCGACCGTCCGCCACTGCCGATCTCTGCCGACGATGTTCGCGGGCTTCTCCACGATGACCTCCCGCACAGAAGTGTAAATCGGTTAGCGTCGAACAACGTAAGCCGATTTACACTTCTGTGCGGGAGTTCCGGGGAAGCCGGCTCACAACACGATCGTGAAGTCCGCGGCGGCGCGGGGGGCGCGGTCGCGGGGCGGGGCGGCGGGGCGGCCGATGGCGACGGCGCCCATCGGGTCCCAGTCCGCGGGCAGGCCGAGCACCTCGCGGACCACCTCGCGGCAGAACATGGTGGACGACACCCAGGCCGAGCCCAGGCCCTCCACGGCGAGTTGGACCAGGAAGTTCTGCACCCCGGCGCCCGTCGCGACCACGAACATCTCCCGCTCGGCCGCGTTGCGGCGCTCGTCGCGGTAGGTGTGCGAGCCGTCCGTCACCAGGCAGGGCACGGCCAGGTAGGGCGCGTTGCGCAGCACGTCGCCGCGGCGGACCCGCTTGGCGATCGACTCCTCGGAGAAGCCGTCCCCGCGCAGGTCGGCGATCCACGCCTCGCGCATGGCGTCGAGCAGCTTCTCCCGCACCCCCGCCGACTCCAGCAGCACGAACCGCCACGGCGTCGTGTGGTGCGGCGCGGGCGCGGCGATGGCCGCCTCCACCGCCCGCCGCACCTTGGCGCCGTCGACCGGCTCGGCGGAGAACTCCCGGATCGTACGGCGGGCGAAGACCACGTCGCGCGAGCCGTACCGGAACATGTCGTCCTCGGACTGGCGGACGACCTCGCGGACGCCGGGACCGTCGTCCTCGGTGGTGTACTCGGCCATGCCGCGGACGACCGCCACCGGGGTCTGCGCGAGCTTGCCCTTGACCAGGTCGCCGGCGGCCGCGAACTCGTCGGCGATGGCGGTCACGGTGACCTCGAGCGCGTTGCCGTGGTCGTCGGACAGGCCGCGGTAGTCGAGCATGGGCGGCACCCCGGCGACGCCGACGGCCATGTCGGTCTGGCCGTTGCGCCAGGGGCGGCCGAAGGTGTCGGAGACGACCACGCCGACCGAGACGCCGAGCCGGTCCCGGACGCCCGCGCGCACGGCCCGGGCGGAGGCGTCGGGGTCGGCGGGGAGCAGCACGATGGTGCCGGGCTCGGTGTTGGAGGCGTCCACGCCGGCGGCGGCCATGACGAAGCCGTGCGCGGTCTGCGCGATCACGGTCTCGCCGCGGCGGGCCACGACCCGGGCGGTCTCGTCCCGGATGGCCTCGGCGCGGGTGGCTCCGCGGCGGACCCGGCCCTCCGCCTTGCTCAGGATCTTGGAGGTGACCACGAGGATGTCACCGTCGCGCAGGTCGGGCCGGGCGGCGGCGATCAGCGCGCCGACGTCGTCGCCCTCCCGCACCTCGGGGATGCCGTCGACCGCGAAGACCTCGATGCGGACCTCGGAAAGCTCGGCCTCGTCCTGCCGGAAGCGCCGGATCCTGCTCATCGGCCCCCCTCCCCGGCGCCGCCGCCGAGGCCGGCGTCCCCGCTGCCAGCGGTGTCCCCGCCGGTGCCGGTGCCTCCGCCGTTGCCGGTTTCGGCGTCGGCGCCGCCATCCGGTCGCGTCCGCGCGGCGGAGAGCTCGGCGGCGAGGTCGAGGGCGGCCCGCGCGATGGCGGCGGCCGACCCGGTGTCGTGCATGATCAGCGGCCGGGCCTCGACCCGGACCCCGTCCAGGCGGACCCCGGCGTCCTCCTCGGCGACCAGCCAGCCGTCGACGAGCGCCGCGCCGTACAGCTCCAGGACCGCCTGGGCGGTCGTCTCCACGCCGATCGCGGTCAGGCAGGCGTCGGCCATGCCGCGGACCGGGGCTCCTCCGACGATGGGGGAGACGCCGACGACGGTCTTGTCCTCCAGGGCCTCGCGGATGCCCCTGATCTGCAGGATCGTGCCGATGCTGACCACCGGGTTGGACGGCGGCAGGATCACCGCGTCGGCCTCCTCGATGGCCTGGAGCACCCCGGGCGCGGGCTTCGCCTCGTCGGCGCCGACCAGGAGGATGCGCTCTGCCGGGACGGAGGCGCGCATGCGCACCCACCACTCCTGGAAGTGCACGGCCCGGCGGCCCTGCCCGTCGTTGATCACGATGTGGGTCTCGGTCCGGTCGTCGCTCATCGGGATCAGCCGCACGCCGGGGTTCCAGCGGGCGCACAGGGCCTCGGTGACCTGCGAGAGGGGATAGCCGGCGTCGAGCATCTGCGTGCGCACGATGTGGGTGGCGAAGTCGCGGTCGCCCAGGCCGAACCACTGCGGCTCGACGCCGTAGGCGGCGAGCTCCTCCTTGACGACGTGCGACTCGTCCCGCCGTCCCCAGCCCTGCTCCTCGTCGATGCCGCCGCCCAGGGTGTACATCACGGTGTCGAGGTCGGGGCAGACCCGCAGGCCGTAGAGGGTGATGTCGTCACCGGTGTTGCCGATGACGGTGATCTCGGCGTCGGGGGCGGCGGCCAGCAGACCCCGCAGGAAGCGGGCGCCGCCGATGCCGCCGGCGAGGGACACGATGCGCATGTCGTCCAGTCTCCCACCGGCTCGCGACGCTCCGGTCCGAAGGTCCGGATCCACCGGGAGACCAGGGCGGGAGCGGCTTCCGCAGATCATCCCGGGGCAGGCGGCGGACGGCGGGACCCTCTCACGACGCGCCTCAATTCGCGGTGAATACCGAGTAATGGGACACTTGTGGGATTCATGAGCTTCCTGGGTCCACCGACGCTGAAGTCGGCCATGTGTAAAACTTGGCCCGGGTTTACCCAAGGACCCTAATGGGGGTAATTGTGATCAACGTCGATGCGGGCCGGCTCCGGGAGCCTGCCGCGTGGCTCATGGTCGCCGCGGCGTCCGGGAGCGTGCTCGTCGGCATCGAGCGGCTGCTGTTCGGCTCGTCGCTCGGCGGGTCGTCCTTCGCGCTGCGCGCGGCGGTCTTCCTCCAGCAGCTCGTCTCGCCGGTGACCATCGCCCTGCTCGTCGGCGCGGTCCTGCTGGCGGGCGGCTCCGGCCCGGCGTCCGCGCGGCTCAAGCCGATGGTGTACCTGGCCGTGGCCACGCTCGGCCTCGCCGTCCTCTTCGGCGCCATCGGGCTGCTGGGCGGCGTGTTCGCCGGTGACACCGGCTTCATGGGCAAGGTGGAGTTCCTCCTCCTGAACGTGCCCGTGCTCGCGCTGGCCGTGCTCGCCGCGCTCTTCCTGCTCCCGAAGGCCGCGAACGCCCCGGCGGGCGCGGCCCGCCCCGTGCAGTCCTGGGACACCCCGGGGTTCCGCCCCGACGGCGGCTTCGGCGGGCGGCCGGCGGAGTACGGCGCGGCCCCGGCGTACGGCGCGGGCCCCCAGCCGCACGAGTCCGTGCCGCAGGCCCCCTTCCACCAGCCGCAGGACCGGGCGCCGCAGGGCGCTCCCGTTCCGGGCCACGGTCACCCCGAGACGCCCGTCCAGGGGAACGGCTTCGCCGAGACCCCCGCGCACCAGGCCCCCGCCCAGGGTCACGCCTTCCCTGAGACCCCCGCCCAGGGTCACGCCTTCCCCGAAGCCCCGGCCCCGCAGGCGCAGTACAGCCCGCCGAGCCCCCCGGCGCTCCCGCCCGCCCCCTCCGACCAGTACGGCCGGCAGCCGGAGAGCGCGTACGCGCCGCAGGAGGGTTCCCACGCCGCGCAGCAGCAGGAGAACGGCTACGCCCCCCAGGGGAGCGACGGCCACACCGGCCAGGCGTCCGCCTACGGCACGGAGGGCAGGCCGCACGGAGCGGTGGCCGAGGGATCGCCCTACGGCGGCCAGAACGAGGGCCTGCCGTACGGCGGTCAGAGCGAGGACCCGCGCCGCGCGGCGTCCGCCGAGAGCGGCCTGCCGTACGGTGCCGCCCCGGAGAACCCGTTCGGCACGAACCCGGAGAACCCGTTCGGCACCGCCTCGGAGAACCCGTTCGGCGCGGCCGCGGAGAGCCGGCCCTACGGGGCTCCGTCCCCCGGCTACGACCAGGTCCCCGCCCAGCACGCCGAGCCGCAGGCCTACACCCCGAGCCCGTACGTCGCGGCGGACGTCAAGCCCCAGGCCCCGGCGCCCTACGAGCCTCCGGCGGGTTCCTACGAGCCGCCCGCCCAGGCCTACGCCGCCCCCGCCGAGCCGTTCCCGCCCGCGCAGTCCCCGTCCCAGGGCTACGAGACCCACGCGCAGTCCCCGGGATACGAGTCGTCCGCCCAGGTCCAGGGGTACGCCGCCCAGTCGCAGGGCGCGTCCCAGGGGTACGGCGACTCCTCGCCGTCGAACTACGTGCCGCAGCCGACCGACCCGCTGCTGTCCGGTTACGGGCAGCAGGCTGAGTCCTACGCCCAGCCGCAGGGCGAGCCGCAGTCCCACCCGCTGTCGCAGGACCCGTTCCCCGCGTCGCAGCCCGCGCCGTACACGCCGGCCGACAGCCGGCCGCGCCTGTCCTTCGACGCACAGCCGCAGGGATCGGCGTTCCCGCAGCCGCCGGAGAACTACGGCCAGCCGCTCACCGGCTACTCCGGGGCGGAGTTCGCCCGGCAGAGCGACCCGGGCCTGCCGTACCCCGACCCGGCCGACCCCCGCTCCCAGCAGATCGCCCAGGCGTACCAGCAGGCGGAGAGCTACCAGCAGTCATCCGGGACCGAGCCGCAGCTGCGCGTGCCGGAGTACACCTCCTCGCCGGGCGCCGGATACGACGACCCGTTCGGGCACCCGCAGACCCCGCAGGCGTCCCCGATCCAGCAGCAGGCCCAGCAGCAGGCCCACCAGTCTCAGCCGCAGGCCCACCAGTCTCAGCCGCAGGCCCCGCAGCCGGGCCAGGGGCAGCCGTGGGAGGCGCCCGCGGAGGCGACGCTCAGGTTCGACCCGGGCGCCTACCGGAACGACCCGCTCAACGCCCCCGGCCCGGGGGACCAGGCGGGTACGGCGGGCCGGGGCTGGGACTCCCAGCCCATCGACCCCACGGCGATCTACACGCCGGAGCGCCCGGGCCAGGCAACGGGAGAGGAAAACCTCGACAGGGAGAGGACGGGACCTGGTCAGGAGCCGAACATGTCCTGGTACGGTTCCGACCGTCGAGAGCACTGAAGGCCCAAGGCGATCTTCACGATCGCCGGGGGCAATTGCCATCGTCGCAGGCACACGCCTCAGAGCCGGGGAGAGCGGGTCTTTCCCCGGATAGCGGCATGCCGCTTGACGCCACACCAGCCACGCGCGTGTAATTACAGGCGTGTTGTTACGTCTCCCTCCGGGTGGGTAAGGGGGAGGCGTTCATAGGGGGCTCCATTGCGGGCGGCAAGGAGGTGTGCAGTGGCCGACCTGGTCATCGCACAGGACGGCGGCGCTGAAGAGCAGCTTGGTTGGCAGGAACGCGCGCTGTGCGCGCAGACCGACCCGGAGGCGTTCTTCCCGGAGAAGGGGGGATCGACTCGGGAGGCCAAGAAGGTGTGCCGTTCCTGTGAGGTGCGTGCCGAGTGTCTGGAGTACGCACTCGAGCACGACGAACGGTTCGGCATCTGGGGCGGGCTCTCCGAGCGTGAGCGTCGCCGGATGAAGCGTCAGGCCGTCTGAGGGGACGACGTCCGACGCGTTGAAGAAATCCAAGGCGCCCTCCGGGGCGCTCGACGATATCTCGATGAGGTCACGCGGCTGCCGGCCGCGTGGCCTTTTTTCGTGCCGCCGGTATATACGGACATAAGGTGCCGTATCGTGGTCGCCGCCGATCACCCACTCCTGGACCACGGGACGCATGTCCATCACCGACTCCCCCCGCACGCCCCACACCGTCACCGCGATCGTCGTCTCCCACGACGGAGCCCGCTGGCTGGGGGAGACCCTCGACGCGCTGCTCCGGCAGACCCGGCCGGTCGACCGGGTCGTCGCGGCGGACAACGGCAGCCGCGACGGCGGCGCCGACCTGCTGACCCGGACCCTCGGATCGAACGCGGTGCTGACCCTGCCGCGCTCCACCGGCTTCGGCGAGGCCGTCGCCGAGGTGCTGAAGAGGCTGGAGCCCGCCGGGGGCAACGAGTGGATCTGGCTGCTGCACGACGACTGCGCGCCGGACGCCCGGGCGCTGGAGCACCTGCTCCGGGCCGCCGACGCCGACCCCAAGGCGGGGGTGCTCGGCCCCAAGCTCCGCGACTGGCTGGACCGGCGGCTCCTGCTGGAGGTCGGGGTCACGGTCGACCGGACGGGCCGCAGGGACACCGGCCTGGAGGCCAGGGAGTTCGACCAGGGGCAGTACGACGGCGTCCGGGACGTGCTCTCGGTCTCCACCGCCGGGATGCTCATCCGCCGCGACGTCTGGGACGAGGTGGGCGGGCTCGACCCCTTCCTGCGGATCTTCCGTGACGACCTGGACCTGTGCTGGCGGGTCAGGAACGCGGGCCACCGGGTGCAGAACGTCACCCGCGCGGTCGCCTGGCACGCCGAGGCCGCCTCCCGGCGGCGCCGCCGCATCACCGTCAGCGGCGCCCACCCCCGGCGGCTGGACCGCCGCAACGCCATCTTCGTCGTCCTGGCGAACCTGCCGACGGGGCCGCTGCTCCGGGCCCTGCTGCGCAACCTGGCCGGATCGCTCTTCCGGGCCGCCATGTTCCTGCTGGCCAAGCAGCCCGCCAACGCGCTGGACGAGGTCGTGGCGTTCGGCTCGGTGCTGGCCCACCCCTGGCGCCTGCTCCGGGCGCGCCGCGCCCGCGCCAAGGGCAGGAAGCAGCGCTACAACGCGGTCAAGCGCCTGCTCACCCCACCGGGCGCGGGCTACCGGCGGCTGGTGGACCGGATCCAGAACTACCTGTCCGGCGGTCCGGTGGAGTCCGCCGGACGGCACCACGCCGTCGTCCGGGCGCAGGAGGACGGCGAGGAACTGCTCACCGACGACGCCGGGGCGACCCGCCGGGTCTTCGGCAACCCGGGCGTGCTGCTCTTCCTGGCGCTGCTGGCGGTCACCCTGATCGCCGAGCGGGGCCTGGTCGGCGGCACCAGGCTGGGCGGCGGCGCGCTCGTCCCGGTGACCGGCGGGGCCGCCGACCTGTGGCGGCTGTACACCGAGGGGTACCACCCGACGGGGCTGGGCAGCGACGCCTGGGCCCCGCCGTACGTCGCGGTGCTGGCCGCGCTCTCGTCGGTGCTGCTCGGCAAGACCTGGCTGGCGGTCTCCGTGCTGCTGCTCGGCTGCGTCCCGCTGGCCGGGTTCTCCGCCTACGCGGCGACCCGCAGGATCGTCTCCGGCCGGTGGACCCGCGTCTGGCTGGCCTCCTCCTACGCGCTGCTCCCCGTGGCCACCGGCGCGGTCGCCGCCGGGCGGCTCGGCACGGCCGTGGTCTTCGTCCTGCTGCCCGTCTACGCGGCGCTGGCCACCACGCTGCTCTCCGGCGAGGGCCGCCGGGCCCGCCGCGCCGCCTGGGCGCTCGGGCTCCTGCTCGCGGTCGGCACGGCCTTCGCCCCGGTCGTCTACCCGCTCACGCTGCTCCTCGGCGCGCTGGCCGTGCTGGCCTTTCCGCGGCGGGGCCTCGGCGTCTCGGTGGCCGTCGCGTTCGGCGTCCCGGTCGTGCTGCTGCTGCCCTGGCTGGTCCAGCTGGTCGCCGACCCCGGCCGGTTCCTGCTGGAGGCCGGGCTCCACCGGCCCGAGCTGGTCGATCCCGCGCTGCCGGCCGAGTCCCTGCTCCTGCTCAGTCCCGGCGGTCCCGGGATGCCGCCGTTCTGGGTGACCGCCGGCCTCATCGCCGCGTGCCTGGCGGCGCTGCTCATGCGCCGCAACCGGATGGTCATCGCGATCGGCTGGGGCGTGGCCCTCTTCGGCGTCCTGGTGGCGGTGCTGGCGGGCCGGATCACGGTCACCTCGCCGGGTGGCGACACCGAGGCCCCCGCCTGGCCGGGGGTGCCGCTGGCCTTCGCGGCCCTGGGCATGCTCGTGGTGGCGGCCCTCACCGCGGGCCGGGTCGCCGAGTTCCGCGCCGCCGGAGGGCTGCGCCGGATCGCCGCGCTGCTGGTCGTGGCGGTCGCGTTCTCCACCCCGCTGCTCGCGGCGGGCATGTGGATGGCGCGGGGCACCCCCGGACCGATCAGCGGGAACGCGCGCGACGCGGTACCCGCGCTGGTCGCGGCCAACTCCGGCGGGGGCGAGCGGACCCTGCTGCTGCGCTCCCGCGACGGCGCGCTGACCTTCACGGTGCTGCGCGGCCGCATGCCGCTGATCGGCGAGGCCGACATCCCCTCGCCCGGGGGACCGCGCGACCTGGTGAGCGTCGCCGCGGCCGGGCTGGTCTCCGGCAGGGGGGGCGACGACGCCCGGGTGCTGGCGGCGCACGGCGTGCGGTTCGTGGTGGTGGCCAGCCCGGTGGGCCCGGAGATCAGCCGGACCCTGGACTCCCAGCCCGCGCTGGCCAGGATGAGTCTGTCCCGGGAGCTCGGCGTGTGGCGGCTGACCCAGCCGGTCGGGATGCCCCCGGTGCCGCCCGGTGACCCCTGGCACGCCCGCTGGCTCTGGGTGCAGGCGCTGCTGGTGTGCGTGGTGGCGGTCCTGGCGGCGCCCGGCTCGCGGAGCGAGGAGGAGCTCCCGCAGGACGAGCCCGAGACGGAGAGGGAGCTGGCGGCCCGGTGAAGTCCCTGATCGAGAACCGGTTCGGTCTCCTCGTCCTGGTGCTGGTGGCGCTGCTGGCGCTGTACGGCACGGCCGCGGCCACCCGCCCGGACCGGACGGCCGCCGGAGGTGCGGCGGCCGCGCCCGAACCCCGCAGGGTGCCGATCTCCTCGGTGACGACGGTCTGCCCCGCCCCGGCGGACACCCGGGTCGGCGTCGTCACGCCGCCGGACGGCGGTGACGCGGGCCCGGGGACGGCCACGATCACCGCCGAGGGGACCGGAGGCGGGGACGCCGGGGACACCGGGACCGCCGGGGCCGCCGGAGACAAGGTCCTGGACACCCTGGACACGCCGGGGAGGCTCTGGCAGCAGGAGGTCCCCGCCGGGAGCGGTCCCATCACGGTCACCGCCACCGGGAGCAGCGCGGCGGGCCTGGAGTCGGCGCAGACGCGCCGGGAGACCTCCGGCGGGCAGCGGGGCCTGGCCGGGGTCCGGTGCGTGGAGCCGGCCGCGAGCACCTGGCTGGTGGGTCCGGGCCCGGCCGCGGCCGACGTCAGGCTGTACCTGTCCAACCCCGATCCCGCCCGGGCCGTCGTCGAGGTCCTGGTCTACTCCGGCGAGGGCCCGGTGGCGGGCGGGACGGGAGGCACGATCGTCCTGGAGCCGGGCGGGAGCCGTACGGTCGACCTGAAGGAGCTGGCCCCGTCGCCGCTCGTCATGGCGGTCGAGGTGCGCACCGCCACCGGGCGGGTCACCGCCGCCGCCCGCGCGATCATGAACGGCGGTCGGGGCGTCGACTGGCTGCCCGCCGCGGCGGCCCCGGCCACCCGGGTCGTGGTGCCGGGCGTCCCCGGCGGAGGCGGAAAGCGTGAACTGCTGGTGGCCTCCCCTGCCGAGGTCGACACGCTGGTCGAGGTCAAGGTGCTGACCCCCGACGGGACCTACGCGCTCAAGGGCCGCGAGCTGGTCGACGTGCCCGCCGGGTCCGTCGTCTCCGTCGACCTGTCCACCGGGATCGGCGGGCAGCCGGCCGCCCTCGTGCTCACCTCCGAGACGCCGGTCGTGGCCGGGCTGGCCGCCACCGGGACGGGGAAGAAGCCCGACGTGGCCTTCACGGCCGGGGCGGCCCCGATCGACCTGGGCAGCGTGGTGGCCGACAACCGCACGGACGGGAAGCGGGGATCCCGGCTGGTGCTGGCGGCGCCGGAGGCGGAGGGCAAGGTGAGCGTCCAGGTGCTGCCGCGTTCGGGCGACGCGCCGGAGGCGTTCGAGCTGGGCATCGCCGCCTCCCGCGTCAAGGAGGTCAAGCTGCCCGAGATGGACGGCTCCTTCGCGGTGGTGGTGCTCCCGCTGCCCGGCTCGGGCCCGGTGTACGGCGCGCGGGTGATGGACGAGCGGATCAAGGACGGGCTCGCGCTGACCGTCCAGCCGCTGGCCGCCGCCCGCATGTGGGCGCTGGTGCCGCCGATCACCGAGTCGGTCGCCACCGTCGTGCCCTGACGGCTCTCATCGGTGGTGACGCGGGCGGACCCCGGTGGGGTCCGGCGCGCGGCCTGCCCGGCGAGGGGCGACCCTCTCCCCGGCCGGTGCGCCCGGGGCGAGGCGTGGGAGGATGGCATCCATGTCCGACAGGCGCGCGCACGAGCAGCGGCTGCGCGACATCGCCGCCATCCGCCGCGTCCGCGACCGGATCGACCGCGAGTACGCCGAGCCGCTGAACGTCGAGGCGCTGGCCCGCGGGGCGCACATGTCGGCCGGGCACCTGAGCAGGGAGTTCCGCCGCGTCTACGGCGAGTCGCCGTACTCGTACCTGATGACCCGGCGGATCGAACGGGCGATGACGCTGCTGCGCCGGGGGGACCTCAGCGTCACCGAGGTCTGCTTCGCGGTGGGCTCGTCCTCGCTGGGGACGTTCAGCACGAGGTTCACCGAGCTGGTCGGCGTGCCGCCGAGCGTCTACCGCCAGGACCACTCGCAGGCGGCGGCGGGCATCCCGCCGTGCCTGGCCAAGCAGGTGACCAGACCGGTCAGGAATCGAGAAGCGCCCCTTCCGTAGCCGCGCCTAGCGTGAGCGGCATGGACATCACCATTCACCACGCCTTCCTGCCGCACACCGACCCCGAGGCCGCCCTGGGCTTCTACCGCGACGTCCTCGGCTTCGAGGTCCGCAAGGACGTCGGCTACGAGGACATGCGCTGGATCACCGTCGGGCCGGCCGGGCAGCCCGGGACCTCCATCGTGCTGCACCCGCCGGCCGCCGACCCCGGTGTCACCGAGGAGGAGCGCCGTACCGTCCTGGAACTGATCGCCAAGGGCACCTACGCCGCGATCACCCTGGCCACCGACGACCTCGACGGCCTCTTCCAGCGTCTGGAGGCCGCCGGCGCCGACGTGGTCCAGGAACCGATCGACCAGGACTACGGGATCCGCGACTGCGCCTTCCGCGACCCGGCGGGCAACCTCATCCGCATCAACCAGCTCACCTGACGCGCGACAGGGGCCGCCCGGGCCGGCGGACACCGGCACGGGCAGGGCCCCGCCGACGGCGGGCACGGCCTAGCCGCGCTCGTCGTAGCCCGGGTCGACGGACTCGGGGGAGAGCCCGAGGAGCCCGGCGACCTGCTCCACCACGGTGTCGTGGACCATCGCGCCGAGCTGGTCGCGGTCGTTGGCCCTGGCCTCCAGGGGCCGCCGGTAGACGATCACCACGGCGGGGCGGTCCGCCGCGGCGGGCTCGGCCCGGCCGAACGGGATCGGCTCACCGGTGAGCGATCCGGGGCCGTCGCCCAGGTCGTCGGCGGGCGGCACCTCCTCGACGGCGAACTCCATGACGGCCAGTTGCTTGCCCCACCGGGGCTTGAGCCGGTCCACGGCGTCCAGGACGAGGTCGTCGAAGCGCTCGCTGCGGGACTTGGCGATCGGCACGTGCGAGGGGGCCAGCGGGCCGCGCATGCCGCGGCCGTGCCGGTCGCGCCTGCGCGGCGGGCGGGGTCTTCCGGGTGCCGAACTCACCTGTAAAGCTTAGACGCGCCGGGGAAGGGCCCGCGAGGGGTGGAGGCGACCGATGCGCCCCGGGCGGGGACGGCCCGGGACGCGCGGGCGTCGGGGAGGCGGCCGGACGCGTCCCGCGGGGCGGGGACGGCCCCGGGACGCACGCCCGGGAGGCGGCCGGGACGCATGGTTCCGGCGACCGCGGGGACCGCGGAGTGCGGAAGCCGAACACCTGGGCAAAAGCCGCGACACGTGTCCGAATTGTGGCGACACGCTCGTTAAGAGCGTCCAGATAGTGGCGCCCCGGACGCTTACCGGATACGGTCCCACCGTGAGCCCCGTCCGCCGCTGTTCCCGCACCGCGTGCAGTCAGCCTGCCGTTTTCACGCTCACGTACGTCTACGCCGATTCGACCGCAGTCCTCGGGCCCTTGGCTACGTACGCCGAGCCGCACTGTTACGACCTGTGCGCCGAGCACGCCGAGCGCCTGACCGCGCCACGCGGCTGGGAGGTCGTCCGCCTGCCCACCGACGGCGCCCCGCCCAGTACGGACGACCTGGAGGCCCTCGCCAACGCCGTGCGCGAGGCGGCCCGCCCCGCGCCGGGGAGCGGCACCGAGCCGGTGGGCCAGGGGGTCGAGGTCGGGCGGCGCGGGCACCTGCGGGTGCTCCGTTCGGCGCAGCCCCAGCGCGATCGCTGACCCGGACACCGGTCACCCCCTAGGCTGGGGACCAGCAGACATCACAAGGGGGGCGGAGCTGGAGTGGGCGATCTCGCCAGGATCTTCAAGGCGTACGACGTTCGCGGTGTCGTGCCGGACGAGTTCGACGAGGAGACCGCGGAGGCGGTCGGCGCGGCCTTCGTGGAGGTGACCGGGGCCGACCGGCTCGTGGTCGCCCACGACATGCGCACCTCGTCCGAGCCGCTGGCCGCGGCCTTCGCGCGGGGAGCGGTCTCGCGGGGCGCCGACGTGGTGCACGCGGGCCTCGGTTCCACCGACCTGCTCTACTACGCGAGCGGCCACCTGGAGCTGCCCGGCGTCATGTTCACCGCCAGCCACAACCCGGCCCGCTACAACGGCATGAAGATGTGCCGCGCGGGCGCGGTGCCGATCGGCCGCGACACCGGCCTGACCGAGATCCGCGACCGGGCCGCGAAGATCCTGGCGGCCGGCGGTCCCGGCGGCGGCGGCTCGGGGCGGGTCACCCGGGCCGACCTGCTGGCGGGCTACGCCGACCACCTGCTGACGCTGGTCGGCCTGTCCGGCGTCCGACCGCTGAAGGTGGTCGTCGACGCGGGCAACGGCATGGCCGGTCACACGGTCCCCGAGGTGCTGGGCCGCCGGGCCGGGGCGCCGATCGAGCTGGTCCCGCTCTACTTCGAGCTGGACGGCTCCTTCCCCAACCACGAGGCCAACCCGATCGAGCCGGAGAACCTCCGCGACCTGCAGCAGGCCGTGCTGGAGACCGGCGCGGACATCGGCCTGGCCTTCGACGGCGACGCCGACCGCTGCTGGGTGGTCGACGAGCGCGGCGAGTCGGTCTCGCCGTCCACGGTCACCGCGCTGGTCGCCGCACGCGAGCTGGCCAAGCACCCCGGTTCCGTGGTCATCCACAACCTGATCACCTCGCGGGGCGTGCCCGAGATCGTCGCGGAGCACGGCGGCGAGCCGGTCCGCACCCGGGTGGGCCACTCCTTCATCAAGGCCGAGATGGCCAGGACCGGCGCGGTCTTCGGCGGGGAGCACTCCGCCCACTACTACTTCAGGGACTTCTGGTTCGCCGACTCCGGCATGCTGGCCGCGTTGCACGTGCTGGCCGCGCTGGGCGAGCAGGACCGGCCCCTCTCGGAGGTCCTGGCGGCCTACTCCCGCTACGCCGCCTCCGGGGAGATCAACAGCACCGTCGCCGACCAGGCCGCCGCGACCGGCCGCGTCCGCGCGGCCTTCGCCGGCCGCGACGGCGTCACCTTCGACGAGCTGGACGGCCTGACCGTGTCCGGCCCCGGATGGTGGTTCAATCTTCGTCCGTCCAACACCGAGCCGCTGCTCCGGCTGAACGCCGAGGCGGCCGACGAGATTCAGATGGCAGCGATCAGGGACGAGGTCCTGGCTGTCGTGAGGAGCTGAACGCGTGAAGATCGACGACTGGCTGCTGGAGATCCTGGCCTGTCCGAACTGCAAGTCCCCCCTGCGCGCCGAGCCGGAGGCGGACGAGCTGTCCTGCACCTCCGCGCAGTGCGGGCTGGTCTACCCGGTCCGCGACGACATCCCCGTGCTGCTGGTGGACGAGGCGCGCAAGCCGTGAGCTGGGAGGCCGGCCGTCTCGACGACCCCCGGTGGCTGGAGGAGGGCGACCCCTCCGGCATGCTGCGGGCGGTGGCCTCCTCCGCGGCCCAGATACGGACCTCCTACCGGGCGGCCCGTGAGGCGGGCGTGTCGTCGCTGGCCCGCGACGGCCGCCCCCGGGCCGTCGTGGTCGCGGGGATGGGCGGCTCGGGCATCGCGGGAGACGTCCTGGCCGCGGTGTGCGGGCACGGGGCGCCGCTGCCGATCGTGACCGTGCGCTCCTACCGGCTGCCCGGCTGGGTCGGGGCGACCGACCTGGTCATCGCGGTGTCGTGCTCGGGATCCAGCGAGGAGACGCTCGCGGCGGCGACCGAGGCCGTGCGCCGCGGGTGCCGCCTGCTCGCGGTGGGCGGTCCCGGCTCCGCGCTGGAGGCGATCGCCCGGCAGGCGGGGGCGCCGTTCGTGCCCGTCACCTCCGGGGGGCAGCCGCGCGCCGGGGTGTGGGCGCTCTCGGTCCCGCTGCTCGCCGCCGCCGCCGAACTCGGCCTGCTCCGGGTGGACGAGGAGACGTTCGAGACGGTGGCGGGGCGGCTGGAGGAGATCGCGAACCGCTGCCGCCCGGCGAGCGAGTCGTTCATCAACCCGGGCAAGTCGCTGGCGATGGAGCTGGCCGAGACGATCCCGATGGTCTGGGGGTCGTCGCCGCTGGCCGCGGTCGCGGCCCACCGGTGGGCCTGCCAGCTCAACGAGAACGGCAAGTATCCGGCGATCTGGGGCGAGATCCCGGAGGCCGGCCACAACCAGGTGGTGACCTTCGACGGGCCGCTGGCCGAGCGGGACATCTTCGCCGACGAGGCCGGGCGGTCGCTCCGGCTGTTCGTGCTGCGCGACACGGAGGAGCACCCGCAGGTGGCCAAGCGGCGCGAGGCGTCCGTACGGCTGGCGCACGACCGGAACGTGCCGGTCACCGAGATCGCCGCCGAGGGGACGCATCCGCTGGAGCGGCTGGCCTCCCTGATCGAGCTGGGGGACTACGCGAGTACCTACCTCGCCCTGGGGTACGGCATCGACCCGACCCCGGTGTCGGCGATCACGGAACTCAAGACGAGAATTTCCCAATAGGATCGTGTCCCTGTTTTTCCTGATACATGAGTGGAGGCTGCCGTGAGCGCGGGCGGCGGTACAAAGGCGATCATCGCGGCGTTGGCCGCCAACCTCTCGATCGCGGCGGCCAAGTTCGTCGCGTTCGTCTTCACCGGCTCGTCGGCCATGCTCGCGGAGGGCATCCACTCCGTGGCCGACTCGGGCAACCAGGCGCTGCTGCTGCTCGGCGGCAAGCGGGCGACCCGGGCGCGCACTCCGGAGCACCCCTTCGGCTACGGCCGGGAGCGCTACTTCTACGCTTTCGTGGTGGCGGTCGTGCTGTTCACCATCGGCGCGCTGTTCTCCCTCTACGAGGGCTGGCACAAGCTCTCCCACCCCGAGGCGCTACGGACCCCGCAGTGGGCGTTCGGCGTGCTGATCTTCGCGATCATCGCCGAGGCGTTCTCCTTCCGCACCGCGATCAAGGAGTCGAACGCGGTCCGCGGCGACCAGTCCTGGTGGGCGTTCATCCGCCGGTCGAAGTCCCCCGAGCTGCCGGTCATCGTCCTGGAGGACCTCGGCGCGCTGCTCGGCCTGATCTTCGCGCTCTTCGGCGTGACGATGGCCGTGGTGACCGGCGACCCGATCTGGGACGGCATCGGCACCCTGATGATCGGCGTCCTGCTCGCGGTCATCGCGGTCATCCTGGCGGTCGAGACCAAGTCGCTGCTGATCGGCGAGGGCGCCGGCCCCGAGGTCGAGAACCGGATCAGCGCGGCCCTGGAGAGCACCCCCGAGGTGAGCCGGGTCATCCACATGCGCACCCTGCACCTGGGCCCGGAGGAGATCCTGGTCGCCGCCAAGATCGCGGTGGAGAACGACGACACGGCCTCGGAGATCGCCAAGGGCATCGACGAGGCCGAGAAGCGGGTGCGCGCCGCCGTCCCGGAGGCCCGCGTCATCTACCTGGAGCCCGACCTCTACCGGGCGGACGCCGTAGCAGGCCCCTCCGCCTGACCTCTGCCGGGCGGACGCCGTAGCAGGCCCCTCCGCCCGCCCTCTGCCGGGCGGACGCCGTAGCAGGCCCCTCCGCCCGCCCTCTCGCCCGGGACCCGTCCGGGTCCGCGAACGCCGTACCGCCCGCCGCCGGATTCCTCCGCGGCGGGTGGTACGGCGTTCGCCGTTCTCCGGAGGCGACCCTGGAACGCGTCCGCCGTCCGCCGGAGAACGGCTCCCCGGGGCGTTCCCGGAGCGCGCCCGGCCCCGCGGGGCGGCCCCCGAGTGCCCCCGGCCCTACGGGCGGCCCTGGAGCAGGCGCAGGGCCTTCTCCTTCTCGAAGTCCAGGGCCCGCCGGGGGGCCTGCAACCGGCCGATCCGCAGCCCCAGGTCCCGTACGGCCTGCGCCACCGCCGGCTCGCTCAGCACCCGCAGGGCGAAGGCCAGCTCGCTCGGGGAGATGTCGAACCGCTTCTCCAGCTCCACGCCCTGCGCGACGGCCGCGAGCTCCTCGGGGCCGAAGCGCCGGTGCGCACCCCGGCCCCGGACCGGGGGGAGCAGGCCCAGCGCCTCGCGGTAGCGGAGCATCCGGGGGGACATGCCCAGCCGCCGGGCGGCCTCCATGATTCGCATTCTGACAATCTTATGTCAGTTTCCCCGCTTCAGGTGTGCGTCTGGTAACCGCGCGCGTCTAGACTCGCATCCGTCGACCATCCGGTAGAGGGGTAACAGCACATGGACTTCAAGGTCGCCGACCTTTCCCTGGCCGCCTTCGGGCGCAGGGAGATCCGGCTCGCCGAGCACGAGATGCCCGGTCTGATGGCAGTCCGCAAGGAGTACGCCGCCGCGCAGCCGCTGGCCGGCGCGAAGATCATGGGCTCGCTGCACATGACCATCCAGACCGCCGTGCTCATCGAGACGCTGGTCGCGCTCGGGGCCGAGGTCCGCTGGGTCAGCTGCAACATCTTCTCCACCCAGGACCACGCCGCGGCGGCCGTCGTCGTGGGCCCGGAGGGCACCGTCGAGGAGCCCAAGGGCGTGCCGGTCTTCGCCTGGAAGGGCGAGACCCTGGAGGAGTACTGGTGGTGCACCGAGCAGGCCCTGCTGTGGCCCGGCGGTGACGGCCCCAACATGATCCTCGACGACGGCGGCGACGCCACGCTGCTCGTCCACAAGGGCGCCGAGTACGAGAAGGCCGGGGCCGTCCCCAGCGCCGCCGAGGACGACCCGGAGGAGTGGAAGGTCATCCTCGACCTGCTCCGCCGCACCGTCTCCGACGACAAGAAGTGGACGCAGATCGCCTCGCAGATCAAGGGCGTCACCGAGGAGACCACCACCGGCGTCCACCGCCTGTACGAGATGTTCAAGGCCGGCACGCTGCTCTTCCCGGCGATCAACGTCAACGACTCGGTGACCAAGTCGAAGTTCGACAACAAGTACGGCTGCCGCCACTCCGTCATCGACGGCCTCAACCGCGCCACCGACGTGCTGATCGGCGGCAAGGTCGCGGTCGTGTGCGGCTACGGCGACGTCGGCAAGGGCTGCGCCGACGCGCTGCGCGGCCAGGGCGCCCGGGTGATCGTCACCGAGATCGACCCGATCTGCGCGCTCCAGGCGGCCATGGACGGCTTCCAGGTCACCACCCTGGAGGACGTCGTCGAGATCGCCGACATCTTCGTCACCACGACCGGCAACTTCGACATCATCACCGCCGACCACATGTCGCGGATGAAGCACAACGCCATCGTGTCCAACATCGGCCACTTCGACAACGAGATCGACATGGCCGGCCTGGCGAAGATCGACGGCATCGTGAAGGAGGAGGTCAAGCCGCAGGTCCACACCTGGACCTTCCCGGACGGCCACTCGATCATCGTGCTCGCCGAGGGCCGCCTGATGAACCTGGGCTGCGCCACCGGCCACCCCTCGTTCGTCATGTCCAACTCGTTCACCAACCAGGTGATCGCGCAGATCGAGCTCTTCACCAAGACCGAGGAGTACCCGGTCGGCGTCTACGTGCTGCCCAAGCACCTCGACGAGAAGGTCGCCCGCCTCCACCTCGACGCCCTGGGCGTGAAGCTCACCGAGCTGACCAAGGCCCAGGCCGACTACATCGGCGTGCCGGTGGAGGGCCCCTACAAGCCCGACCACTACCGCTACTGAGAGACCCCGACCCGGCCCGTCGCGGGCCGGGGCGCCGAGGACGGCTCCACCCAGGCCCCCGCAGACCTGCGGGGGCCCTCGGGCGATCAGGGGGAGAAGACGTGGACAGGGCGCTGGCGGAGGCCGGGGAGCGGCGGATCGGCTGGGCGGCGCGGGCGATGCCGGTGCTCACGGCGCTCGGCGAGAGGTTCGCCGCGGAGCGCCCGCTGGAGGGCTGGCGGATCGCCGCGTGCCTGCACGTCACCGCCGAGACCGCGGTGCTCATGGGCGCCCTGCGGGCCGGCGGCGCCGAGATAGCGCTGGCCGCCTCCAACCCGCTCTCCACCCAGGACGACGTCGCGCAGGCGCTCGGCGACTACGGGATCGCGGTCCACGCGAGGGCCGGGGCCGACCGGGACGCCTACTACCGGCACATCCACCAGGCGCTCGACATCGCCCCCGATCTCGTCCTCGACGACGGCTGCGACCTGGTGAACATCCTGCACACCGAGCGGACCGAACTGCTCGGCGGGGTCCGCGGCGGCTGCGAGGAGACCACGACCGGCATCATCCGCCTGCGGCAGATGGCCGCGGAGGAGGCCCTGCGCTTCCCCGTGGTCGCGGTCAACGACACCCGGACCAAGCGGATGTTCGACAACCGGTACGGCACCGGCCAGTCCACGCTCGACGGCATCATGCGCGCCACCAACACGCTGCTGGCGGGCAAGACCGTGGTGGTCGCCGGGTTCGGCTACTGCGGCCGGGGCGTGGCCGAGCGGGCCCGGGGCCTCGGCGCCCGGGTGGTGGTCACCGAGATCGACCCGGTCAAGGCGCTGGACGCCTCGCTGCAGGGCTACGACGTGCGGCCGATGGCCGCGGCGGCGCAGGCCGGGGACGTGTTCGTCACGGTCACCGGGAACCGCGACGTGATCAGGGGCGAGCATCTGGCCGTGATGAAGGACGGCGCGATCCTGGCCAACGCGGGCCACTTCGACGTCGAGATCGACGTGCGCGCCCTGGACGACCTGGCGCAGGCCGTGCACCGGGGGGTGCGGGCCAGCACCGACGAGTACGTCCTGGCCGACGGCCGCCGCCTGCTGCTGCTCGCCGAGGGGCGCCTGGTCAACCTGACCGCCGCGGAGGGGCATCCGGCCGCGGTCATGGACATGTCCTTCTCCGCGCAGGCGCTCGCGGTCGCGTGGCTGGTCCGGGAGCACGAGCTGCTGGCGCCCGGCGTCTACGACGTGCCCGAGGAGGTCGACGCGGAGGTGGCGCGGCTCAAGCTGGCCGCGGCGGGCATCGAGGTGGACGAACTCACCGCCGACCAGGAGCGCTACCTCCGCTCCTGGCGGGCCGGCTCGTAGACGCCGCGGCCGGCTCGGGCCGGCTCGTGAGGCGGCCTGCGAGCTCGCCGGGCGGCCGTGCCGTTCCGCGGGCGGTCGTGCCGTCGGCCGGCGGTCCGGCAGGCGGACGACGGGCGGCCGTGCCGTTCCGCGGGCGGTCGTGCCGTCGGCCGGCGGTCCGGCAGGCGGACGACGGGCGGCGGTCAGCCCGCCGCGGCCCGCATCTCCAGCATGCGGCGGATCTCCGCGCCCTGGGTCACGGACACCTCGTTGGCGAGTTCCTCGATCTTGATGTGCGACCCGGCGCCCAGGACCTGCTCGGACATCGTGATCGCGCCGCGGTGGTGGGCGATCATGAGGTCGAGGAAGAGCCGGTCGAAGTCCTCGCCGGAGGCGGCCTTCAGCGACTCCAACTGCTCCGGGGCGGCCATCCCCGGCATGCCTTCGTGGCCGGCGTGGTGGTCCGGGACCCGCTGGCCCTGCTGCTGGAGCCAGGAGGTCATGAACTGGATCTCCGGTCCCTGGGAGTCCGCGATGCGCGAGGCCAGGCCCTTCAGCGGGACGGACCGGGCGCGGGCGGGGGCCAGGTCCGCCATGTCGAGGGCCTGCCGGTGATGGACGATCATGTCCTGGACGTACTTCACGTCCGCCGCGTTGGCGGTGGGCGTCGGCACGAGGGTGGCGGCCTCGGCCGGGCCGACGGTCCTGGCGTCCTCTCCGGGCCTGCCCGGCACGATGATCGGCACGGTCGGTCCGGAGGCCCGCGGGGGCGGCTCGGACCCGGCACTGCAGGCGGTGAGGGAGAGGGCGGCGGCCAGGAGGAGGAGGGCGGCGCGCACCCGTTCTCCTTTCGGGGAGGGACTCGTGCCGGAAAACACTAATACCGCCCTATCTCCGGAGTAAAGGGATCAGGTCGGAAGTATCTACTGACACTATGACACCTTGTCGGGCTGGTTGTTCGGGATGAACGATTCAGTCATTTATGCGCCTCCTACGGAGCGCATGACAAGGAGGTTCGCGAGTGTTCACCCCGCACGGAAGACGCCTCACCAGGCGCCTCCTGATCGCAGCCGGTGTCGCGGCGCTGACGGCGCTGTCCACCGTTCCCGCCCAGGCGGCGGACATCCCGGCTCCAGGCGAGATCGTCAAGAGCGCCAACATCGAGCACGTCCGCAACGTGCCCAGGCCCGCCGAACTGACGGACATCCACACCGACATGGCCTTCCAGGGCGACTACGCCTACGTCGGCAACTACAGCGGCTTCTCCATCTACGACATCCGCCGGCCCAACAGGACGACCCCGGTCAGCTCGCTCGTCTGCCCCGGCGGCCAGATGGACGTCTCGGTCTACGGGAACCTGCTCTTCGGCGCGGTCGACTCCTCCCGCAGCGACGACTCCTGTCAGAGCACCGCGCAGCCCGCGTCGAACAAGGACTCCTGGGAGGGCGTCCGCATCTTCGACATCAGTGACAAGAAGAACCCCAAGTACATCAAGTCGGTCGAGACCAACTGCGGTTCGCACACCCTGACCCTGGTGCCGGGCAAGGGCCGCGACCGGCGGAACGTCTACGTCTACGTCTCCTCCTACAACCCGTCGGCGACCTTCCCCGACTGCCAGCCGCCGCACGACCTGATCTCGATCATCAAGGTGCCGCTGCGCAACCCCACCGCGGCGGCCGTCGTCGCGACGCCGAACCTTTTCCCCGACGGCGGCAACCCCGGTGACGGCCTGCCGTACCCCGAGCGCACGTCGGCCACCAGCGGCTGCCACGACATCACGGCCTACCCGGAGAAGAACATCGCCGCCGGCGCCTGCATGGGCGAGGGCATCCTGATGGACATCTCCGACCCGGTCAGCCCCAAGGTCACCGCGACCGTCCGGGACGACGAGAACTTCGCCTTCTGGCACTCGGCGACGTTCAACAACGAGGGCACCAAGGTCGTCTTCACCGACGAGCTCGGCGGCGGCACCCAGGCCACCTGCAACGAGGCCATCGGCCCCAACCGCGGAGCCAACGCCTACTTCGACATCGTCGACGGGCAGCTCGTCTTCAAGAGCTACTTCAAGATCGCCCGCCACCAGGCGGACACCGAGAACTGCGTCGCCCACAACGGCTCGCTGATCCCGGTCAAGGGCAAGGACATCATGGTCCAGGCCTGGTACCAGGGCGGCATCTCGGTCGTGGACTTCACCGACTCGGCCAGCCCGAAGGAGATCGCCTACTTCGAGCGCGGTCCCGACACCACCGCCCCCGCGCTGAGCGGCGGCCACTGGTCGGCGTACTACTACAACGGCTACATCTACGGCAGCGACTTCAACCTCGGACTCGACATCCTGAAGATCAACGACCCGCGCACGAGGTCGGCCCAGGGCGTCAGATTCGACATCCTGAACGCCCAGACCCAGGCGTCCTACCGCGAGCGGGGCCACGGCCACCACTGATCGCGGGCATCACCACGACCCGACGACCCCGAGGGGGCGGCGCGGAACTCCCGCCGCCCCCTCGGCGCGTCCCGGAACGCCGGAGGGCGGCCGGGACGGGGCGTCCGGGGGCCGTCAGGAGGGGAGGGCGAAACCGCCGGCCGAAGCCCCGGACCCGGACCCGGACGCGGAGCCGGGGCGGGCGGCGGAGGCCGGAGCGGGAGCGGGAGGGGGAGCCTGCACCGGCGGGGCGGCGGTACCGGGCGGCGCGTGGGTCGCGGGGACCGCGGCACCCGGCGGAGCGTACGGCGCGGCGGTGTGGAGTGGTGCGGGCGCGTAGACCGCCGCGGCGTAGCGCGGCACCCCCTGCCCGGCCGCGGCCCGCCGGGCCTCCGCCCGCAGCGTCAGCCGCTCCAGGTGGCGGCGGCGCCGTTCGGCCAGGACCGCCGAGACGTAGACGTGCGGCGGCACGCCGGGCGGCGGGGGCGGGGAGACGAAGGCCGCCGTCCGGGCCGCGATCCGCGCGCCCATCTCCTGCTGGACGGCGGGGGAGAGGTCGTCCCTGCGCGAGAGGTACTGCCGGGCGGTGTGGATCAGGTCGTCCGGGAGCTGGGACAGCTCCACCGTCGCCGCCCAGCCGGCCAGCTGGGGCGGCATCTCCGGAGGCGCGGCCGGGCTCCGCGGGCCGCGCTCGGAGATCACCATCGTCCCGGCGAAGACGTCGCCGAGCCGCTTGCCCCTCGGGGACAGGAGCGAGCAGATGACGGCCGGGCCGCCGGTGAGCAGGTAGAGCTCGACGAAACCCGCCAGCGCCCGGAAGAGCGCCTGGCGGAACAGCTCGGGTCCGCCGTCGTCGCCGACCACCCGCAGCCCGAGGGCGAGCTTGCCGAGACTCCGCCCCCGGGTCAGCGTCTCCACCAGCACGGGGTATCCCACGAACACCAGCACGACGAACAGGATCATGAAGGCCGTCAGCAGCGCCGAGTCGGTGACGCTGGCGGTGTTGGCGACGAGCAGGAAGACCGAGACCACCGCCGCGGCCTGCACGGCCAGGTCGATCAGGAAGGCGGCCGCCCGGATCGGCAGCTGCGCGGTCGAGACGTCGAGGACGACGGCGTCACCGGTCACCAGATCGGACATGCCCCGACCCTACCGCCCGCCGTACCGTGCGGTTCTGCCGCGTGGCGGTGTCCCGGCCGGGGCGAATAGGCTCTTTTCCTGTGGACATCGATGCCTTCGTCACCGTGCACCGGCCGACCTGGGACCGCCTGGACCAGCTGGTGCGGCGGCGCAGGTCCCTCCGCGGGGAGGAGGTCGACGAACTGGTCGAGCTCTACGAGCGGGTCTCGACGCACCTGTCCATCGTGCGCTCGTCCTCGCGCGACCCGTTGCTGGTCGGGCGGCTCTCCTCCCTGGTGGCCAGGGCGCGCTCGGCCGTCACCGGGGCGCACGCCCCCCTCTGGCGGGAGTTCGCCAGGTTCTGGACGGTCTCCTTCCCCGTCGTCGCCTACCGCGCCTGGCGTTGGTGGCTGGGGGCCGCGGTCGCCTCGACGGCGGTCGCCGTGGCCTTCGGGGCGTGGGTGGCCGGCAGCCCCGAGGTGCAGGCGGCCGTCGGCACCCCCGAGGAGATCAGGCAGCTCGTCGAGCACGACTTCGCCGACTACTACAGCGCGAACCCCGCCGGGTCCTTCGCCGCGCAGGTGTGGGTGAACAACGCCTGGGTGGCGGCGCAGTGCATCGCCTTCTCCATCCTGCTGGGCCTGCCGATCCTCTACGTCCTGCTGCAGAACGCGCTGAACGTGGGCGTCACGGGCGGCCTGATGGCGGCGGCGGGCAAGAGCGACGTCTTCTTCGGGCTGATCACCCCGCACGGGCTGCTGGAGCTCACCGCGGTCTTCCTGGCGGCGGGGGCGGGCCTGAAACTCGGCTGGACCGCGGTCGACCCCGGCCACCGCCCGCGCGGCCAGGCGCTCGCCGAGCAGGGCCGCGCGATCGTGAGCGTCGCCCTCGGCCTGGTCGCCGTGCTGTTCCTCTCGGGCCTGATCGAGGCCCTGGTAACCCCCTCCCCGCTGCCCACCTGGGCGCGGATCGGCATCGGCGTGCTCGCCGAGGCGGCCTTCCTCGGCTACGTGGTGTACTTCGGTCGCCGCGCCGTACGGCAGGGCGAGACCGGCGACGTCGAGCGCGCCCCGGACGTCGCCCCGGCGGCCTGACACCCCGGAGAACCGGTACGGCCGGCCCCGGGACCGCACCGCGGGTCTGTGCGATCGCCGGAAGGCTGAGGCGGCGCGGTCGCCCGAGCACACGTTTCATCGCAGATTTGATCGCTTTGTGTGATTGATATGTCACAATCAGTCGCGTGCCATCTCCCCGACACGACTCACTCATCAACCTGTTCCGCGACCGCCCCGAACTGGCCGTGGAAATCCTGCGCGACCTGCTGGGACAGGACCTGCCCGCCACTCCGCTGGTCCGGCTGGAGAACACCACCTTCAACACCCGGCCCTCCGACGACATCGAAGCCGACCTGGTCATCGTCCTGGGGCCGCCGACCGCCCCCGCACACGCGATCATCGTCGAGATCCAGCAGGACACCTCCAAGGACCCCCGGCAGCTCGCCCGCTACGCCGCCGCGCTCTGGCTGCTGCTGCGCTGCGCGGTCACCGTCATGGTCGTCTGCCCCGACGCCAGGACCGCCGACTACTACGCCCGGCCGATCGACTCCGGCCTGCCCGGCTACCGGCTGCAGGCCCAGGTGCTGGGACCGGACGGCATCCCCGTCATCACCGACCCGCAGCAGGCCGCGGCCCGGCCGGAGCTGGCGGCGATGGCGGTCATGGTGCACGGCCGCCAGCGCAAGGTCGTCGAGGCGTTCGCCGCGGCGCTCGCGGAACTGCCCGACGATCACGCTCCGAAGTACTATGAACACGCATACAGCATGTCCGCACCCGAGGTGCGGCGCCTCCTGGAGGAGATCATGACGTCCACCACCTGGCCGGTCTACAGCCCCTTCGCCCGCGAGCACTACGGCCGCGGCCTGGAAGAAGGCAAAATCGAGGGCAAGGCGGAAGGCAGAGCCGAGGAGGCGGCCCGGCTGGTGCTGCTGGTGCTGGACACCCGCGGATTGCAGGTGCCGGACGACGCCCGCGCCCGGATCACCGCCTGCACCGACCTCGCTCGGCTGGAGTCCTGGGCGACCCGCGCGGTGACCGTCCGGTCCGTGCACGACCTGTTCGGTGAGACGGACGAAGCGGACCACTGACGAGAACGGTCTCCGGCCCGGCCGAGGTGACCCGCCGCGTGGAGATGCCCCGACTGCGGATCTCCACCGTCGGAGGCGGCGACTCCGTGCCCACCCTGGCCCTGCTGACCCGTCTCGCCGGTGCTCTGGACGCCTCCCTGACCGTCCGGCTGGACGACGACTCGACCTTCGTCTTCACCCCGCATCACCGTCCGCACCCGGACGAGGCATCCGAGGACGGCCGCTCTTCGGCGGCCTGACCCGGACACCCGCTCAGAGCCGTCCTGCGGCCTTCAGGGCCAGGTAGGCGTCGGCGAGGGCGGGGGCGAGGTGCTCGGGGGCGGCGTCGACGACCTCGACGCCGTGCCGCCGGAGCCGTGCGGTCATCCGCCGCCGTCCGTTCCGCAGGTGCTCGGCCGCGGCGGCGTCGTAGACCTGCTCCAGGGTGTCGCGGCCCCGGGCCATGGCGGCGACCCGAGGGTCGGAGACGGCGGCGAGCAGGACCTGGTGGCGGGCGGCCAGCTGGGGCAGGACCGGGAGCAGTCCCTCCTCCAGCGCGGCCGGGTTGAGGTCGGTGAGCAGCACGACCAGGCAGCGGTGCCGGGCCCGGGCCAGGATCGCCGCGACCATGCCCTCGGAGTCGGCCTCGACCAGCTCCGCCTCCAGCGGCGCCATGGCGTTCACCAGGACCGACATCAGCTCGGTGCGGGACGCGCCGGGCACCCAGGCGCGGACGGTCCGGTCGTGGGCGAGGAAGTCCACCCGGTCGCCCGCCCGGGCCGCGAGCGCGGCGAGCAGCAGCGCGGCGTCCATCGACCAGTCGAGCCGGGGCCAGCCGGAGGGGTCGCCGGAGGCCGGGTCGACGCCGACGCGTCCGGCGGAGGTGCGGCTGGTGTCGAGCACGATCAGCACCCGCCGGTCCCGTTCCGGACGCCAGGTCCGCACCACGACGTCGCTGCGCCTGGCGGTCGCCCGCCAGTCGATGGAACGCACGTCGTCGCCCGGGACGTACTCCCGCAGGGAGTCGAACTCGGTGCCCTGCCCGCGGATCGAGACGGGGTTGCGGCCTTCGAGCTCGCGCAGGCGGGAGAGCTTGGCGGGCAGGTGGCGGCGGCTGAGGAAGGGCGGCAGCACCCGCACCGTCCACGGTACGGCGTGCGATCCCTGCCGGGCGGCCAGGCCCAGCGGCCCGACCGACCGTACGGTGACCACGGCGGAGTCGCGGTCGCCCCGCCGCAGCGGCGTCAGCGTGACGGCCACCCGGCGGCGCTCCCCGGCCGGGACGTCCAGGGCCTGCTCCCTCGGCCGGGCGCCGGCGCTGGGCGCCCAGGCGTCCCTGATGAGGCCGCGCACCCGGCGGGTGCCCGGGTTGGTCACGGTTAGCGTCACCCGGGCGGAGTCGCCGAGCCGTACCCTGTGCTCCCCCGAGCGCTCCAGCCGCAGTGGGCGGACGCTCCCGGCGAGCAGCAGGTCCACCGTGACGAGCGCGGCCAGCACCAGCAGCAGCCCGGCCGCGGCGGCCTCCGGCCGGGGGGCGAACAGCACCACGAGCGCGCTGAGGGCGGCGAGCAGCCCCGTGCGTCCGGTGAGCGCCATCAGCGAGGTACGGGGACGGAGGCGAGGATGCCGTCGAGCACGCCGTCGGGGGTGGCGCCCTCGAGCTCGGCCTCGGGCCGCAGCTGGATCCGGTGCCGGAGCGCGGGCAGGGCCAGGGCCTTGATGTCGTCCGGTGTGACGTAACCGCGGCCGGAGAGCCACGCCCACGCCCGCGCCGCGCCCAGCAGCGCGGTCGCCCCGCGCGGGGAGACGCCCATGCGCAGGGCCGGCGACTGCCGGGTGGCGCGGGCGACGTCCACCGCGTAGCCGAGGACCTCCGGACCGACGTGCACCCGGGCGACCGCCGCGCGGCCCACCGCCAGGTCCTCGGCCGAGGTCACGGCCTTGACGTGGGACAGGTCCCGGGGGTCGAACCCGAGGGCGTGCCGCTCCAGCACCGCGATCTCCTGCTCGCGGGCCGGGAGCGGGACGGTGAGCTTCAGCAGGAACCGGTCGAGCTGGGCCTCGGGCAGCTGGTAGGTGCCCTCGTACTCGATCGGGTTCTGCGTGGCGGCCACGATGAACGGGTCGGGCAGCCTGCGGGCCTCGCCCTCGACGCTCACCTGCCGCTCCTCCATGGCCTCCAGCAGGGCGGCCTGGGTCTTGGGCGGGGTGCGGTTGATCTCGTCGGCGAGCAGCAGGTTGGTGAAGACCGGCCCCTCGCGGAACTCGAACTCCGAGGTCTTCGCGTCGTAGACCAGCGAGCCCGTCACGTCGCCCGGCATCAGGTCCGGGGTGAACTGCACGCGCTTGAAGTCCAGGGAGAGCGCGGCGGCCATCGTCCGCACCAGCAGGGTCTTGGCGACGCCGGGGACGCCTTCGAGCAGCACGTGGCCCCGGCAGAGCAGGGCGATCACCAGCCCGGAGACCACGGCGTCCTGGCCGACCACGGCCTTGGCGACCTCGGCGCGCAGCGCGCCCAGCGAGGCGCGGGCGGCCCGGCTCTCCTCGCTCTCGGCGGGCACGGGGGCGACCGGCCGCGGGTCCGCCGCCGGCGGAGGCCCGGCCACCGGGGGACCGGCGGGCGGGGGCGCGGCCGCCGGGGGACCGGTCGGAGGGGGCGCGGACGGGGGGCCCATCGGCTGGGTGGCGTCCGCCGGGGGGCCCGCCGGAGGCGCGGCGTCCGCCGGAGGCCAGACCGGCCGCTCGTCGGACGGCCGCCGCGGGGAGTCGGGCGTGGTCACGGGTTCCCCTCCCCGGAGGTGCTGTGCTCGCTCACGCGTTAGATACCTGCCTTTCCAGGATGTCCAGGTGCCGGGCCAGGGCCATGAGACCGGCGTCGTCGGCGGGCGGCGCGCCGTACAGGACGGCGCCCGCCTGCTGGGCATTCTGCCCGGTCCGCACGGCGAGGGCGGCCACCACCTCGGCGGGGGTGGCGTCGGCGGTCAGTCCGAGGCGGGGGACGATGCGGTCCAGGGCCGCGGCCCGCAGCGCCGCCGCCGCCCGGTCGCGCGTCCCGCGGGACCGGTAGAGGCGTCCCCGCCCCTCCACGGTCTCGGCCGCGCGCACCACGACCGGCAGCCGCTCGGTGACGACCGGGCCGAGCCGGCGGGCCCGCCAGAGCGCGAGCAGACCGATCGCGACCAGGAGCTGGACGGCGGCCCAGGTGACGCCGGGCGGGATCAGGTCCTGCACGGACGCCTTCCCCTCCGCCGCTCCGGCCTGGGGCAGCGAGGGGGCCAGCCAGGTCACGGCGGGCCTGGTGCCGGCCAGGTTCATCGCGAGGGCGGCGTCGCCGTCGTCGGCCAGCCGTTCGTTGGTCATGAACTCGCCGGAGCCGACCACGGTGACGGTCCGGCCTCCGGAGGAGAAGCTCACCAGGGCGCCGCCGTAGCAGCTGCGCGCCCCGGGCGGGGGGTTGTAGGAGACGCCGCCGGTCACGGCGGTGCCCGCCCGCACCGCGGCGGGCAGGTCGCAGTCGGGCGCCCGCGATTCCACGTCCGTCAGCGCACCCGCGCCGACCTCGGGGGCGAGCGCCTGCAGCGCCTGCGTCACCGGCTCGACGAGCAGGCGGTCGCCGGGCAGCGCGGCGAGGTCGCGCAGGAGCGCCTCGTCGGCGAGGAACTGGCTCTGCGCCACCACCAGCAGCGAGTCGGGGCCGGTCAGCTCGCGGGCCTCCTCGACGGTGCCCGCGGGCCGCACGTCGACGCCCTGGTCGCGCAGGAGCTGGGCGAGGGCGTGCGCGCCCCGCGGGGTCGTCGACTCAGCGCTGAGGTAGCCGCCGGTGCCCGGCCGGGTGACCAGCGCGGTCACCAGGGCGAACGCGGCCAGGAGCGCCAGGACGCCCAGCGGTCCGCGCCAGCGCGCCCAGGCGTCGCGCACCCGGGGCGAGGCGGGCGCGCTCGGGGCCCGGTCAGGGGAGGGGGGGACGCCGTCCCCGGGCACGGGCTGCCCGGGGACGGCGACGTCGGCGGTCCCGCGCGAGGAGGCTTCCGGGCCCCCGTGCGGGGAGGCTTCCGGGGCCCTGTGCGGGGAGGTTTCCGGGGTCCCGTGCGGGGAGGCGGGGGTGCCGGCGGTCACGCGGTTCCTCCCGGGTGCCCCGACAGCACCGGCCTGGCGGTGCGGAGCCGGTCGTCCAGGTCGGCCAGGCGCCCGTAGCCCTCGGCGGTGCCGGGCAGGTCGCCGTAGGTGACGTCGTCGAAGAGCCGGGCGGCCGCCGCCAGCTCACCGGCGAAGCCGGGCAGCGCCCGGCCCGCCTCGGCGGCCAGCTCGTCCGCGGTGCGGCCGGGCAGTTCCTCGACGACGGCCCGCTCCTCCAGGTCGCGGGCGACGGCCCGCAGGCGCTCCCTGATCGCCTCCGCCCACCGCTGCCCGGCCGCGTGCCGCTCGGCCTCCGCCCGGTGCTCGGCGGCCGGGCGGGCCGCCGCCTCGAACAGTTCGCCCCGGCGGACGGTCCGGGCGCGGGTCGCCCGGCGCGCCATCGACAGGACGGGGAGGGCGACGAGCAGGATGACGAAGGCCAGCAGGAGGATCGAGAACCATCCGCCGGGCAGCCCGGAGGCGGCGTCGAGGAGGTCCTCCAGCCAGTCCCGGACGGCGCCGGAGATCCGCTCCCACCAGGACTCCCTCGGGTAGATCGGCCTGGCCAGCTCGCGGACGGCGGCCTCCCTGGCGGCGTCGCGGGCGATGTCGACCGGGACGCCGTCGGTCAGCGGGACGACGGGCGGAACGGTCACCGCGGCCATGCTCCGGGGTCCTGGGGCGGGTGGCCGTAGCCCTGCCCGGGGTCCTGGGGCGGGTAGCCGCCCCCGTAGCCCTGCTCGGGCCCGCCGTAGCCCTGTGCGGGACCCTGGGGCGGGGCTCCGTGACCGGGGTGGCCGTACGCCTGCGGGGCTCCGTAGCCGTGGGCCTGGTGGCTCGCGGCGTGGGACGGGTGCCACAGGTCCTCGGGGGACGTGCCGAGGCCCCGCCCGCGGTCCGTGGCGGCGGTCTGCAGCACCAGGTCGAACGCCTCGCCGCGCATCCTGCGGTCGGCGTAGAGCAGGGCGGTGACGGCGGCGGAGAAGGGGTAGGTGATCGTCGAGGCGATGATGCCGCCCAGCCCGGTCAGCGTGAGGCCGGCGATCCCCGTGGGGAGCCCGGTGAGGGGGTCGGCGGGGCTGATCGCCTCGCCGGCGAAGCTGAACGGCAGGCCCATGACCATGCCGACCAGCCCGGTGACGATCGCGGTCAGCAGGAGGATGCCGAAGACCCGCCAGAAGTCGCCCTTGACGAGGTGGAACGAGCGGCCGATCGCGGCGCCCACCCCGGCCCGCTCCAGCACGACCACCGGTCCGGCCAGGCTGAGCTTGGTGTAGAGGAACGCCGCCACGACGACGGCCCCCAGCAGGCAGGCGATGAAGAGCAGGATGGCGAGCCAGGCGGGCCCGTTCGCCGCGATGAGGACGGCGAGCAGGACGTTGCCGACGAGGAAGATCGCGATGAAGGCGCCGTAGACCATCACGGCCGACAGGACGGCCAGACCCAGCAGGGGGAGCACCCGGCCGCGGGTGAGCCGCCAGGCCTCCCCGATCGAGATGTGCTCGCCGAACACCGCGCGCCCCAGCACGCTGGTCAGCATGCCGCTCAGTAGCACGGTCCCCAGCATCTGGATGACGAGGGTGACGAAGACGAGGGCGAACACGCCCGCGATGGCGCCGCCCATCACGGCGAGCACCTGGTCGGGGTCACCTGACCGGCCCTGCGAGGTGATCATTTCGGTGAGCGTGACCGCCAGGGAGCCGAGGACGACCACCGTGATGATCAGAGAGATGACCTGCAGGGCGACGGCCACCGCGGCCGAGAGCCCGAGGGTCGCCTTGGGGTTGTCGCGGATGAACTGGACCGCGCCGTTGTAGATGTCGCCGAGGGTCAGCGGCCGCAGCGGGATGACGCCGGGCTTGAGCGCGGGCGGGGTCCCGTAGCCGTAGGGCCCGGGCGCCGCGCCGTACGCCTGCTGTCCGTACGGTGCTCCGCCGTACGCCTGCTGCCCGTACGGCTGCCCGCCGTAGGGCTGGCCGGCGGGCGGGGGCTGGCCGTACGGCTGTCCGCCCGGGGGCGGGGGCTGCCGGCCGTACGGGCCCTGCTGGGGCGGGGGTCCGGGGGGAGGGGGCGTCCCGCCGGCGCCGGGCGCGGCCCACGGCGCCGGGCCCTGCCCGCCGTACGGCGGCGGCTGGTTGGACGCCCAGCCGGATGGCGTGTCGGGACTGGAGCCGTGACCGTCTGACATATCCCAATCCTGGCATGTCGGCTACCGCATCGGGCCGTTCGGGGGATCCCGCCGTGTTTTCCCGGGCGGGACCCGGCGGGAGATGCCGGAGGGATGGCAGAGACGCCGTCGTCTGCCGCAGACTGGGAAGGAGGCCGTCCCCGTCCCCCGGCGCCCGCAGTCGCCGGGGCGGAGGCGGCCGACGGGGTGGGGGATCGCCGTGTGTTCCACGTGGCGATACGCCTAAGATTCAGCACCCGGGCGGCCGAATGGTGGATCGTGTCATCTGGTGGCCGGACAAGGGTAACCTTCAGTAATCGTGTGGTTTGCCATAGATACTCCCTAACTGCGTAAAACGAATGAGGGGCCATGAAAGGACGCGTGCTGGTCGTCGACGACGACGCCGCTCTCGCCGAGATGCTCGGCATCGTGCTGCGCGGAGAGGGGTTCGAACCTTCCTTCGTCTCCGACGGGGACAAGGCGCTCGACGCGTTCCGCGACACCCGGCCGGACCTGGTGCTGCTGGACCTGATGCTGCCCGGCGCCGACGGCATCGACGTGTGCCGCAGGATCCGCGCGGAGTCCGGCGTCCCGATCGTCATGCTGACGGCCAAGAGCGACACCATCGACGTGGTGCTGGGCCTGGAGTCCGGCGCCGACGACTACATCGTCAAGCCGTTCAAGCCCAAGGAGCTGGTGGCCCGGGTCCGCGCGCGGCTGCGCCGCACGGACGAGCCGACGCCCGAGATCCTGCAGATCGGCGACATCACCATCGACGTGGCCGGCCACTCCGTCAAGCGGGAGGAGGAGACCATCAACCTCACCCCGCTGGAGTTCGACCTGCTGGTCGCGCTCGCCCGCAAGCCGCGCCAGGTCTTCACCCGCGAGGTCCTGCTGGAGCAGGTCTGGGGCTACCGGCACGCGGCCGACACCCGCCTGGTCAACGTGCACGTCCAGCGGCTCCGCGCCAAGATCGAGAAGGACCCGGAGCACCCGGAGATCGTGGTGACGGTCCGCGGCGTGGGCTACAAGGCCGGACCCGCCTGACGAGCCCCCCGGCTCCTCACCGCTCCCCTCGGAATCCGACATGGTCCCCGCGAAGAAGCACCGCCGTACCCCGCGCCAGCTGGTGCGGGGGGTCCGGCGGCGCACCCGCCGCGCCGCCGGCCGGCTGCGCCGGGTCTTCTGGCGCTCCCTGCAGCTGCGCGTGGTCACCAGCACCATGGTCATCTCCATCGTGGTGGTCGCGGTGCTGGGCGTCTTCCTCATGCAGCAGATCCAGCAGTCGGTGCTGGAGTCGCGGGTGCGGGCCGCGATCAGCGAGGCGCAGGCCGACCGCAACGCGGTCCTCGGCTTCCTGACCCAGCCGGAGAACGACACCTCCGAGCGCCCCGCCGACCAGGGGGAGGCGCCGCAGGGCGGAGGGGACAGCCCGCTCAGCCGGGCCACCCAGGCGCTGGCCGAGCGGGCGGGCTCGGCGAGCCGCTACTCGGTGATCATCCGCAACGAGAACCTGCCGGGGGAGTTCTTCGGGACCACCAACATCGACCCGCGGAGCGTGCCCGACCGGCTCCGCGCCGAGGTGAAGAAGAACGAGCCGGGCCGGAACGCCCCCTGGTTCCTCCCGCTGTACTACGAGGGCAGGGCCGACGCGGTCCCCGGAGTGGTGATCGGCACGCGCCTGGACACCATCGGCGCGCCGCGGCTCGACGGCGGTTACGAGATCTACCACCTGGTCCCGCTGGACCGCGAGGAGAAGATGCTGGGGTCGCTCCAGCAGATGCTCATCGTGGTCGGATCCGGGCTGGTGCTGCTGCTCGCCGCGATCGCCTCGCTGGTCACCCGGCAGGTGGTCATCCCGGTACGGCTCGCGCGGCAGGCCGCCGAGCGCCTGGCCTCCGGGAAGCTGGACGAGCGGCTCAAGGTGCGGGGCGAGGACGACCTCGCCCGCCTGGGCACCTCGTTCAACGAGATGGCGGCCAACCTGGCGCTCAAGATCCATCAGCTGGAGGAGCTCTCCCAGGTCCAGCGGCAGTTCGTCTCCGACGTCTCGCACGAGCTGCGCACCCCGCTCACCACCGTGCGGATGGCCGCCGACCTGCTCTACGACGCCCGCGAGGACTTCGACCCGATGGCCGCCCGCTCGGCGGAGCTGATGCAGAACCAGCTGGAGCGGTTCGAGTCGATGCTGGCCGACCTGCTGGAGATCAGCCGCTACGACGCGGGGGCCGCGACGCTCGACGTCGACTCGGTCGACGTGCGCGACGTGGTGCTGCGCGCCGTCGCCGACTCCGAGGCCCTGGCCGAGCGCCACTCCACCCGCTTCGACCTGCGCCTGCCCGGTGAGCCGTGCATGGCCGAGATGGACAGCCGGCGGGTCGAGCGCATCCTGCGCAACCTGCTGTTCAACGCGATCGAGCACGGCGAGGGCAGGGACGTCGTCGTCTCGGTCGGGGCCGACCGGGACGCGGTCGCGGTGGCGGTGCGGGACTACGGGGTGGGCCTGAAGCCGGGCGAGGAGACCATGGTCTTCGACCGGTTCTGGCGGGCCGACCCGTCCCGGGCGCGGACCATCGGCGGCACCGGCCTGGGCCTGGCCATCTCCCGCGAGGACGCGATGCTGCACGGCGGCTGGCTCCAGGCGTGGGGCGCGCCGGGCGAGGGGTCGCAGTTCCGGCTCTCGCTGCCCCGGACGGCCGGGGTCCCGCTGCGGGGGTCGCCGCTGCCGCTGGTCCCGCCGGAGGTGGAGATGCGGCGGACGTGGCGCGGACACATGACGCCGGTGCTCTCTCCGGCGGCGGCGGACGGAGGACAGGATGCGGACTAGCCGGATGCGGCGGCGCGCGGGCGCCGTGCTCCTGGCCGCCGCGCTGTCCTGGTCGGCGGCCGCCTGCTCGGTCGTGCCGACCGGCCGGTCCACGGTCGTGGAGGACCGGGACCAGGGCAACCCCCTCGACCCGCCGTACGCCCGGGTGATCGCCATGGAGCCGAACCCCTCCTGGACGCCCGAGCAGGTCGTCACGGGGTTCCGCGCCGCGATGGCGAGCATCGGCGACGTCCGGTACGCGGCCGCCCGCCGGTACCTCACCGACGACTTCGCCGCGCGGTGGAAGCCGGAGACCGGGGTGACGGTCTACCAGCCGGCCCCGTCCGTGACGGCGCCGCTGGCCGAGGGCGCCACGGAGGCCAGGGTCACGCTCAAGGGCGCCGTGACGGCGAGCATCGACCAGGACGGCCAGTACCGGCCGCGGGGCGGCACGCTGGACGAGCTCTTCACCCTCGTCAAGGGGCCCAAGGGCTGGCGGATCAGCGCGGGCCCGGACGGGCTGCTGCTCTCGCAGGCCGACGTCGAGCGGGCCTACGAGCCGGTGGACCTGTACTTCCTGGACACCAAGCGGCAGGGCCTGGTGATCGACCGGGTCCAGATGCCCGTCGACCCGGCCTCGACCCTCGCCAAGACGACGGTCGAGCGGTTGATCAAGGGGCCGAGCGGGTCCCTGCGGGGCGCGGTGGAGACGGCCTTCGACACCGGCACCGGGCTCATCGACGTCACCACGGAGAACAACCGGGTCGTCGTCGACCTGACCGAGGGGGTGCCCGCCGACCGGGCCGCCGCGATGTCCGCCCAGCTGGCGGGGACGCTCTCCAAGCTCGCCGGCGGTTCGAGCTTCGAGGTGCGGGTGAACGGCGAGCCGTACCGCTCCGGCGTCCCGCTGTACATCGACGCCCAGGAGCACCTGAGGTTCGACCGGTGGATGGCGGCGGTGGACGCCGCCCCGTACTACCTGCAGGACGGCGCCCTGCGGGTGCTGGGCAAGGAGAACGTCGGCGGCCCGGTGCCGGGCGGCGCCGGGCGGGAGTACACCGGTTCGCCCGCCGCCGCTCCGGCGATCAGCGGGTCCGCCCCGAGGCACGTGGCGGCGGTGTCCGAGGACGGCAGGCGCATCTCCGTCGCGCCGCTCACCCCCGACGGGCAGTGGGAGCAGTGGACCGTCGGCAACGACCTCGTCCCGCCCTCCTGGGACCGCTACGACTCCATGTGGACGGTGGACCGGACCGGTCCGCAGACCTCGGTGGTGCTGCGCCAGTACGCCGACGACAGGCGGCAGTACCGGGTGGCCGCGCCCGAGCTGGACACGGTCGAGGTCACCGCGCTCAAGGTCGCCCGGGACGGGGTCCGGGTCGCGGTCGCGGTCAAGGACGGCACCGGGGAGAAGGTCATGATCGGCGCGATCGTCGGAGACCGCGCCGACAGCCGCATCGGCAACCTGCAGATCGCGATGGACGGCGACGAGAAGCAGACCATCGAGGACATCGCCTGGAAGGACGGCACGGCCCTCTACGTGCTGACCGGCAAGTCCGAGCTGTTCGAGGCCTCGCTCATCGCCGAGCCGTCGCAGAGCATCCCGTCGCCCCCCGGGATCCGGAGCATCGCCGCCCTGAACAAGAACAACTCGCTGCTGGCCGGGGTCGAGGACGACGACGGCAAGCTGCAGGTCCTCTACTGGGACGGGGACACCTGGGAGCCGCAGGTCAAGGACGAGAAGGGCGCCGCCGTCCTCGGCGGGGACGGCCCCGCCTTCCCCGCCTTCCCCCTGGGGTAGCCCGGGCCCCGCCTTCCCCGCCTTCCCCCTGGGGTAGCCCGGGCCCCGCCTTCCCGGCCTTCCCCCTGGGGTGGCCGGGGCCCCGCGGCACCGCCCGGCCCCCGGTTCTGTCGGTGGGACCTGGCATTTTGGTGTACGTGACGACCGCTCTGCTCGACCTCGTCCTGCCGCCGCGCTGCGCCGGGTGCGACGCGCCCGGCGTGCTCGTCTGCGCCCGCTGTACGGCGGAGCTGCGCGGCGAGCCCGCCCGCCGGATGCCGGTCCCGTCCCCGCCCGGCCTGCCCGACTGCTGGTCGGCCACCGTCTACGCCGGAGCCGCGCGCCGGGCGATCCTCGCCTACAAGGAGCACGGCCGCACGGCCCTGGCCCACCCGCTGGCCGGGGCCCTGGCGCTGGCGGTCGGCACCGCCGTGGGCGGGCACCCCGTGGTCCTCGTCCCGGTGCCCAGCGCCCGCCCGGCCCTGCGGAGGCGCGGGCACGATCCGGTGGCCCGGCTGGCCGTGCTCGCGGCCGGCTACCTCCGGGCCGCGGGCTGGCCCGCGAGCGCGGCGCAGGTGCTGGCCCAGCGTCGCCGGGTCGCCGACCAGGCGGGGCTGAACGCGATCCAGAGAGCCGAGAACCTCTCCTCGGCGTTCCGCCTCGCCCCCGGGAGCGGCGCGTCCATGGCGGCCCTCCTGGAGAGCGGGACGGTGATCGTGCTCGTCGACGACGTCGTGACGACCGGTGCGACGCTCGCGGAGGCCGCGCGGACGCTCCGCGCGGCGGGCGCCGAACCGGCGGTCGCCGTCACGGTGGCGGCGACACGCCGACGGGGGCGGGCGCGCGACGATCACTCACGGTAAAAGGCGGGTCAAGTATCGGTCCCGCCCGCGGACCCCGCCTCCGTGTCCCAATCGCAGCTCCGGTGCCCTTTGGAGGACATGAGAAGGCTTCACGTAAGGGATGGCGCATGGCGGAAGCGGTCATCTCCGGCGCCCCGAACCCCTGGATGAATCACCCAAAGTGATCCTCGGGACGGTTGCCAGGCTGACATTCGGTCGCGATACGGATAGCGTCGAGACATGGCACCCGCCCGGGTCCGTGGTTGCACCGGATCGACTCCCGCAAGGGGGCCGGTCCGGCTAGCCGATGCCAGCCGCAGGCGAAACGGTCCACGTAAGGCGACTTTTTGTCGACCGATCACGGTGCGGCTTAGAGGTAAGTCCTGCCTTCCCGAGGAGCCAGATGTTCCTCGCCAGAAGAGAAGGGCAGTAGTGGCAAAGAGCTGCGAGACCCTCAGCAGGCGGATGTGGGGACGAAGACCAGGTCGGCCGGGCGGGTGCCGCAGCAGTACCACAGTCGAGAGCCTAAGGGGGGCTGTGCATGGACATCATCGTCAAGGGTCGGCACACCGGAGTGAGTGACCGATTCCGCGACCATGTGACGACCAAGCTGGCCAGGATCGAGCGTCTGGACCAAAAACTCATCCGCGTCGACGTGGAGGTGTCCAAGGAGCGCAACCCGCGCATGGCCGATCAGCGTGAGCGGGTCGAGCTCACCATCCACTCCCGCGGTCCCGCGGTCCGGGCGGAGGCCTCGGCCGAGGACCGCTTCTCCGCCCTCGACATCGCCCTCGGCAAGCTGGAGGGCAGGCTCCGGCGCCTGGCCGACCGGCGCAAGGTGCACCACGGCACGTCGGTCGCCGAGCTGACCGCCACGGCGGTGGCCGAGTCCTTCGAGGCCGACGGCGCCGGGATCCGGCTGCAGACGGCCGAGGAGGAGCCGGAGGCCGGCGGCGAGGTCCTCGAGGACAAGACCATCGTCCCGATCGAGATGGAGGGCGACGGCCCCCTGGTGGTCAGGGAGAAGTTCCACAAGGCCGACCCGATGACCATCGACCAGGCCCTCCTGGAGATGGAGCTGGTGGGCCACGACTTCTACCTCTTCCGCGACAAGGAGAGCGGCCTGCCCAGCGTCGTCTATCTGCGCAAGGGCTACAACTACGGCGTGTTGCGGCTCGTGGAGCCCTGACCGCAGCGTTCGAAGATCCTCTCCGACCAACCCGAGGACCCTGAACCCGTGTAATCATGGCGGTCCAACGGCTCTGGCCCCCCGAGGAGGAGGCGTGACGGAACCCGACGAGGCGGCCCGCGCTGCCGAGCGCGGCGACCCGATCCGCGTGCTGATCGTCGACGATCACGCGCTGATCCGCCGCAGCCTGGAGATGGCTCTGGCCGCGGAGGCGGACATCGAGGTGGTCGGCGAGGCGAGCGACGGTCAGGAGGCGGTCGAGCTCGCCGACCGCCTCACCCCCGACGTCGTGCTCATGGACGTCCGGATGCCCCGGCGCAGCGGCATCGAGGCCACCCGCGAGATCAAGGCCTCCGCGCCGAGCATCCGGATCATCATGCTGACCGTGAGCGACGAGGAGGAGGACCTCTTCGAGGCGATCAAGGCGGGGGCCACCGGCTACCTGCTGAAGAACGTCCAGCTCGACGAGGTCCCCGAGGTCGTACGCGGCGTCCATGAGGGGCAGTCGCTCATCAACCCGGCGATGGCCACGAAGCTCATCAACGAGTTCGCGACCATGAGCCGGAAGGAGGCCGAGCGGCCTCCCCAGCTCCCCGTCCCCCGGCTGACCGACCGGGAGATGGAGGTGCTCCGCCTGGTGGCCAAGGGGATGAACAACCGCGAGATCGCCAAGCAGCTGTTCATCTCCGAGAACACCGTGAAGAACCACGTCCGCAACATCCTGGACAAACTCCAGCTGCACTCGCGGATGGAAGCGGTGGTCTACGCGGTCCGGGAGCGGATGCTCGAGATCACCTGACCGCGCGGCGGCCGGGTCCCGGCCGCCGCGCGGCCCGCGGCGCCCCGCAGGTCAGGGGATCGCCGCGGCGAGGGCCTGGCGGAGGGCGGGCTCGGCGCGCTCGACGCGGACGGCGTCGCAGCCGACCCAGCCCGCCGCCTCGCGCAGGGCCTCGGCCAGCGGCTCGACCGCCCTGCGCGGGTCGATCCCCGGCTCGACGCCGATCTGGCGGGCGACCAGGGTGGAGCCCTCGCGCGCCGGGTCGACCCGGCCGATCAGCCGCCCCCCGCTCAGCACGGGCATCGCGAAGTAGCCGTGGACGCGCTTGTCCTTGGGGACGTACGCCTCCAGGCGGTGGTTGAAGCCGAACACGCGGGCGGTGCGGGCGCGGTCCCAGACCAGCGAGTCGAACGGCGAGAGCAGCGTGGTCCGGTGGCGGCCCCGGGCCGGGGTCGCCAGCGCCGCCGGGTCGGCCCAGGCCACCGCCGAACGACCGGTCCAGCCCTCGACCCGCACCTCGGCGAGTCCCGCGGCGCCGTCCGCCAGCGCCGCGTCGAGCAGCGCGGCGTGCGGGCCGGTCAGGCGGAGGAAGTCGACGAGGTCGGCCCGGGTGGCGACGCCGAGGGCGCGGCCGGCCGTGCGGGCGAGGCGGGCGACGCACTCGGCGTCGGCAGGGTCCTCGGCCAGCAGGGCGGCGGGCACGGCCCGCTCGGCGAGGTCGTAGACGCGGCGCCAGCCGACGCGCCGGGTGCAGACCACCTCCCCGGTGTCCAGCAGCCACTCGATGGCGATCTTGGTGTCGGACCAGTCCCACCAGGGGCCGCCGTTCTTGGCGCCGCCGAGGTCGGTGGTCGTGACGGGGCCGCTCTCGCGCACCTGCTCCAGCACCTTGTCCACGACCGGCGGGACCTCGTGCCAGCGGTACTTCCGCTCCCGGAACGCGCGCCGCCGGAAGGCGTAGAGGGGCCAGTCGTCGAGGGGCAGGATGCAGGCGGCGTGGCACCAGTATTCGAAGGCGCGGGGCGGGACGTCCCAGTAGGCCTGCTCGACCTGCCGCCTGCCGACCGCGCCGAGACGGGCGTAGGCGACGAGCTCGTGGGAACGGGCCAGCACGGAGATCGTGTCGAGCTGGACGGCGCCCAGGCGGCGCAGGGCGGCGGAGGCGCCGCCGCGGCGGGCGTCGGCGCCCAGGAGACCCTGGGCGCGCAGGATGATCCGGCGGGCCTCGTCGGCGGGGAGCGTGACCGTCACGGCCGCCCCCCGCGGGGATCCAGGAGGGAACGATGAAAACACCGCATCAGCATGAGGCGAGGCTAACGCCTCACACCGACGAGAACACTACGGCGGTGTTCCGGTCAGCCGAGGACGCCCTCCTGCCGTCCGGCCCGGGTGCGGGGGGCGTCGACGACGACGTCGCCGAAGGCGCCGAAGGCCAGTAGCAGGACCCCGCCCAGCGCGCACACCGCCGCGCCCAGCCAGAAGACGAACCAGTCGGGACCGGCGGTCAGCCCGACGCCCCCGATGGCGAAGCCCAGCACGCTCACCGTCACGGCCAGCCAGGAGGAGGCCCTGCCTCCGTGGCCGCCGCCGGAACCCCCGTGCCCCCGGTCGCCGTGGTCGCCGTGGTCTCCGTGGCCGTCACGGCCGCCGTGGTCTCCGCGGTCTCCGCGGTCTCCGTGGTCTCCGCGACCGTCGCGGCCGTGGCCGCTCCCGTGGCCGGTCTCGGGCGCTGGGCCGGGTGCGGTCTCGGTCACGTTCCACGTCTCCTCGTGCAGGGTGGCGCGTCCGCCGTCTTTTTCGTGCGATGTGCGACAGCAGGCGACCTACCCCTCCACGCTGGGCCGTACTCCCCGCGAAGGGGACGCGGGAACGCTCCGGGAACACCGCGGCCGCGGGGCGCGTCATCCATGGTGGATGTGTCCGGTGGTGGAACCGCCTACGATGGCAGCGGAGAACCATGTCTCGTCCTCATCCGGGCCTGTCCGGCCGCGGAAGACCTGCGAGGAGCTTTACCTAAAGTGCCAGCCTTTCTCGACAAGATTCTTCGCGCAGGCGAAGGCAAGCTTCTGCGTAAGCTCAAGCGGATCGCCGACCAGGTCAATTCCATCGAGGACGACTTCACGAGCCTCACCGACGCCGAGCTGCGCGCGCTCACCGAGGAGTACAAGCAGCGCCACGCCGACGGCGAGTCCCTCGACGATCTGCTTCCCGAAGCCTTCGCCACCGTCCGCGAGGCGGCCCGCCGCGTGCTGGGCATGCGCCACTTCGACGTGCAGATCATGGGCGGGGCCAACCTGCACATGGGCAACATCTCCGAGATGCGCACCGGTGAGGGCAAGACCCTGACCTGTACGCTCCCGACCTACCTCAACGCGCTGTCCGGCAAGGGCGTGCACGTCATCACGGTCAACGACTACCTGGCCAAGCGCGACGCGGAGGAGATGGGCCGCGTCCACCGCTTCCTCGGGCTCGAGGTCGGCGTGATCCTGGCCAACATGCCGCCGGACGAGCGCCGCAAGCAGTACAACGCGGACATCACCTATGGCACGAACAACGAGTTCGGCTTCGACTACCTGCGCGACAACATGGCCTGGTCGCTGGAGGAGTGCGTCCAGCGCGGCCACAACTTCGCGGTCGTCGACGAGGTCGACTCGATCCTCATCGACGAGGCCCGGACCCCGCTGATCATCTCCGGTCCGGGCGAGCAGTCCGGCAAGTGGTACGGCGAGTTCGCCAAGATCGTCCCCCGGCTCCGCAGGGGCACCGAGGGCAAGGACGGCGAGGAGAGCACCGGCGACTACGCCGTCGACGAGAAGAAGCGCACGGTCGGCATCTTCGAGTCCGGCGTGGAGAAGGTCGAGGACTGGCTCGGCATCGACAACCTCTACAAGCCCGAGCACACCCACCTGGTCGGCTTCCTCAACAACGCGCTGAAGGCCAAGGAGCTCTACAAGAAGGACAAGGACTACATCGTCGTCGACGGCGAGGTCCTGATCGTCGACGAGTTCACCGGCCGCGTCCTGCACGGCCGCCGCTACAACGAGGGCATGCACCAGGCCATCGAGGCGAAGGAAGGCGTCAAGATCAAGGACGAGAACCAGACTCTCGCCACGATCACGCTGCAGAACTACTTCCGCCTCTACGAGACGCTCGCCGGCATGACCGGCACCGCGGCCACCGAGGCCAACGAGTTCCACCAGACCTACAAGCTCGGCGTCGTCCCGATCCCGACCAACCGCCCGATGATCCGCAAGGACCAGCCGGACGTGGTCTACAAGACCGAGGACGCCAAGTTCCAGGCCTGCGTCGAGGACATCGCCGAGCGTTACGAGAAGGGCCAGCCGGTCCTGGTCGGCACCACGAGCGTGGAGAAGTCCGAGCGGCTGTCCAGGGAGCTCAAGCGCAGGGGCGTCAAGCACGAGGTGCTCAACGCCAAGAACCACGCGCGTGAGGCCTCCATCGTGGCCGAGGCGGGCCGCAAGCACGCCGTCACCGTCGCCACCAACATGGCCGGCCGCGGCACCGACATCAAGCTCGGCGGCAGCACCGAGTTCCGCGCCGACCAGGAGCTGCGCAGCCGCGGCCTGGACCCGGTCGAGACGCCGGAGGAGTACGAGAAGGCCTGGGCCGAGGCGCTGGAGAGGGCCAAGGCGGCCGTCAAGGCCGAGCACGAGGAGGTCACCGAGCTCGGCGGCCTCTACGTCCTGGGCACCGAGCGGCACGAGTCGCGCCGCATCGACAACCAGCTCCGCGGTCGATCCGGCCGGCAGGGCGACCCGGGCGAGTCGCGCTTCTACCTCTCGCTCGAGGACGACCTGATGCGCCTGTTCAACTCGGCCCGGGTCGAGATGATCATGACGCGGCTGAACATCCCGGACGACGTCCCGATCGAGTCGGGCATCGTCTCCAAGGCCATCGCCTCCGCCCAGCACCAGGTCGAGCAGCAGAACTTCGAGATCCGCAAGAACGTTCTGAAGTACGACGAGGTCATGAACCGGCAGCGCAAGGTGATCTACGCCGAGCGCCGCCGCGTGCTGGAGGGCGCGGACCTGCACGAGCAGATCCGCGGCTTCGTGGGCGACGTCATCGACGACTACATCGCCGGTGCCACCGCCGAGGGCTTCGCCGAGGAGTGGGACCTCGACAAGCTGTGGAAGGCGCTCGGCCAGCTCTACCCGATCACCCTCACCGTCGACGGCGTCGTCGAGGAGGCCGGCAGCCGCGAGGAGCTGTCCGCCGGGTTCCTCGCCGAGAAGGTCAAGGCCGACGCCCTGGCCGCCTACGACCGCCGCGAGGAGGAGCTCGGGCCGGAGGCCATGCGCGAGCTGGAGCGCCGGGTCATCCTGTCGGTCCTGGACCGCAAGTGGCGCGAGCACCTCTACGAGATGGACTATCTCCAGGAGGGCATCGGCCTGCGCGCGATGGCCCAGCGCGACCCGCTGATCGAGTACCAGCGCGAGGGCTTCGACATGTTCTCCCAGATGCTCGAGGGCATCAAGGAGGAGTCGGTCGGCTACCTGTTCAACCTCGAGGTCGAGGTGCAGACCAGCCCGATCGTCGAGGAGGCGGCGGCCGACGAGGACGAGTCGGTCGCGGAGGCCCGCTCCATCATCGCCCGCGGTCTGCGCGGTCCGCAGCGGCCCAGCGAGCTGCAGTACACCGCGCCCGGCGAGACCGGCGAGGTGGAGCACACCCGGGTCAGCACGAAGGAGGAGCGGGACGCCTACGGCGACGTCGAGCGCAACGCCCCCTGCCCCTGCGGCTCCGGCAAGAAGTACAAGCGCTGCCACGGCGACCCGAAGCACGCGGGGGCCTGATCCTGCGGCCACGGGACATCCGGTGAGCCCGGCGTCCGGGCGGTAGGAGAGCGGCCGGTGGCGGCGGCGGACTTCGGTCCGCCGCCGCCATCCGTGTTCTCCGTCAGCCTCTGCCGGGGTCGGCGCCCGTGCGGATCCGCACTGCTCGCGTGTCCCGGTCCGGTTCGGCGTCCGCGCGTACGTGCGCCGCCCTCCTGTCCCCGCCCGGTTCGGCGCCCGCCCGCGGTCTCCGGCGCGCACCGGCGGCCGGGGCCGCCGTGGCCACGGCGAGCACGACCAGCCCGCAGCCGGCGACGAGGAGCCAGCCGGGACGCGCCGCCTGAGTGAGCTGCGCGGGCGGGGTGTCGGCGATGACGCCGCCGGCGACGGCGATGCCGAGGGCCGAGCCGAGCTGGCGGGCGGTGGAGGTGATCCCGCCGGCGACGCCTGCACGGGCGGACGGCAGGCCGCTGACCGCGGTGTTGGTGATCGGCGCGTTGGCGAACCCGAATCCGACGCCGACGAGGAGGCAGGCGAGGGAGAGCGACCGGACGTCGGTGTGGTCGCCGGTGCCGACGAGGCAGAGACCGCCGGCCGTGATGAAGCCCCCCGCGAGCAGCAGCGGCGGGCGCGCGCCGAAACGTCCGGTGAGCACCCCGGAGAGCGGCGCGCAGACGGTCGCCGCGACGGCCATCGGGAGCGTGACGACCCCCGCGGCCAGCGGGGTCATGCCTCTGGCGTCCTGGAGGTAGAGGGTGGTGAGCAGCAGGGTGGCGCTGAGGGCGACGAAGACGGTGACCGCGCCGACGACGGCGGCGGCGAACGGCGGCCGGCGGAGCAGCCGGGGATCCACGAGCGGCTCGGCGCGTCGCGACTCGATCCGTACGAAGGCGGCGGCCGCGACGGCGGTGACGACGCAGCCGGCGACCGCCGCGGGCGAGTCCCACCCGATGTGCGGCCCCTCGATCAGCACGGCGACCGCTCCCCCGACCACGACGGTCAGCAGCAGCTGCCCGGGGCCGTCGAACCGGCGCGGCCGTTCCGCGCGGGACTCCGGCACGAAGACCGCCGTCAGCGCCAGGGCCACGGCGACGATCGGCACGTTGATCCAGAAGACCGACCGCCAGCCGAACTCCGAGACCAGCGCGCCGCCCACGACGGGTCCGGCGGCCATGCTGGCGCCGAAGACGGCCGCCCACACGCCGATCGCGCGGGCCCGCTCCCTCGGCTCGGTGATCACGTTGACGACGATCGCGAGCGCCACCGGGCTGAGCATCGACCCGCCGACCCCCTGCACCGCGCGGGCCGCGACCAGCACGCCGACGGTCGGTGCGAGCGCGCACGCCGCGGACGCGGCGCCGAAGACGGCCAGCCCGAGCCGGAACACGCGCCGCCGTCCGATGCGGTCGGCCAGCGCGCCGGACGAGATGAGCAGGCCGGCCAGCACGAGCGTGTACGCGTCGACCACCCACTCCAGCCCGCGGGTCCCCACCTGCAGGCCGGCGCCGATCGACGGCAGGCCGACGTTCACGGCCGTCGTGTCCAGCCCGACCAGGAACAGGCTCAGGCAGCAGACCGCCAGCACCGTCCAACGCCCAGGCACGCCGGATTCCGTTTTCATGATCACTCCTCACATGGCGCCGCGCAGACGCTCGCGGCCTCGGGGCCCCGCGGGCCCGGATGACAATGTCGGGCCGCCGGGAACGGATCGGGTAGGAATTTTGCGAAGATTGCAAAGAACCCGCGGGCCCGGCCAGACTGCCGGGCATGGACGCCGAACTGGAGCAGACGCTCGCCGCCATCGGTCCGCGCCTGCGCGCGCTGCGCCGTGACCGCGGCATGACCCTTGAGGCGCTGTCGGCGGCGACCGGCATCTCGGTCAGCGGCCTGTCGCGGGTCGAGTCCGGCAGGAGACGCCCGACCCTCGAACTCCTCATACCGATCGCGCGGGCGCACCGCGTCGCGCTCGACCGGCTCATCGCCGCCCCGGCGACCGGCGACCCGCGGGTCCACCTGACCCCGCGGCGGCACCGCAACGGGAGCGTCCTGGTGCCGCTGACGCAGTATCCGGGCCGTCTGCGGGTCTTCAAACAGGTGATCGCCCCCAAGCCCCGCAAACTCGTCACCCACGCCGGCTACGAGTGGCTCTTCGTCCTCGCGGGCGAGCTGCTGCTGGTGCTCGGGGAGCGCGAGCTCACGCTCCGCCCCGGCGAGGTGGCCGAGTTCGACACGGCCGAGCCGCACTGGTTCGGCCCGAGCGGCGACACCCCCGTCGAGATCCTCCACATCTTCGGCCCGCAGGGCGACAAGGCCCGGGTGCGTGCGCGCCCGGCGGCTCTCCGGCGCCACGAGCCCGGCTGAGCGCCCACGCCGCTTCCTGACCCGGGCCGCTTGCTGACCCGGGCGGTGGATCCTCCCGCGGGACACTGCTCCCGCGGGGCTCCCGGCCCCCGGTACGGGGGCCGGGAACGGCGAGTCAGGGGGTCGTCTCGAAGTCGGTGCACAGCCATTGCACGCCCCGGCGCTCCAGCCTGAGGGCCAGCCCGCGGGAGCGCTCGCCGCAGCGTACGAGCACGCACATCTCCACCGCCCCGTCCCGGGGCTGGGAGACGTGCGGCGCGCCCACCAGCGGGGGCCGGGGACAGTCGATGATCTTCCCTGTGCGGATCAGTTCCGCGTGGGCTCGGCGGGTCAGGTGGCGGGCGACGCTCGCCGGGGGCCGTCGTCCGGCCAGGATCTCGGCCACCGCCTGCGCCAGGGCCCGCAGCCGCCGCTCGTCCGGGGCCGCGCCGGGCGGCCCCCAGACCAGCGGCCGCCGGATCGCGGGGGCGGCGGGCTCCGGCTCGTGGGCGAGGGCGAGGGTGCCCTGCACGTACGGCGGAGCGGCCGGAGACGTGCGGACGGCCCGCTCGTCGTCGCCGGGCGGCTCGGCCAGGGGCGACGGGGCGATCCGGGGGAGTGGCACGGGGGACGGCGCGGGGGACATGGCGACTCCGGTTCGAAGGGTCGGTGCGGAACTGACACCTCTAGGAGTTTCCGGTCCCCCGCCCAGATACGTCGCGCACCAGCTTTCCGGAGAACCGCGGCCGTTCCGTCCGTTGTGCGGAGAAGATCGCCTCAAGCTGGAGTGGTTCCCGCCCACAGGGAGACGGGTTCCGGACGCGTTCGCGGTTTCCGGAGGATGACCGGAACCGGTTTCACGGAGTCGGCCGGGGTTCCCCGGAGGAGAGGGCCGGAGGACGGTGGGGTTCCCGGGAGGGGGCGGTCAGGAGCCGGCGGCTCCGGGCGCGCGGCCCGGCGACGCATCGCCGGAGCCGCCGGGGCCATCGGAGTCCATGTCCGGCTCGGGCGCGCGGCCCGGCGACGCGTCCCCGGAGCCGCCGGAGTCCATGTCCGGCTCGGGCTCGCGGCCCGGCGTCATGATGTCCAGGCGTCTGATCAGGAAGCCGAACACCGCGTAGTAGACCACCGCGTAGACCAGTCCCATGGCGATGAGGACCGGCACCCCGTGCGCGTTCGGGGCGGTGCCGTACAGGCCGAGGTCGATCAGGCCGGAGGAGAAGCCGAAGGCGAGCTTGGCCCCCAGCGCCGAGGCGACGGCCAGGGAGACGCCGGTCAGGACGATGTGCGCGACGAACAGGACCGGCGCCACGAAGATGAAGGCGAACTCGATCGGCTCGGTGATCCCGGTGAGGAAGGCGGTGAGCGCGGCCGAGACCATGATGGAGCCGACCGCGGTGCGCCGGTGCGGCGGGGCGGCCCGCCAGATGGCGATCGCCGCGGCGGGCAGGCCGAACATCAGGACCGGGTAGAAACCGGCCTCGAAGCCGCCGTAGCCCTGGACGCCGTTGTTGAAGCAGACCAGGTCGCCCGCGAGCCGCTTGCCGGTCTCCGTCACGCAGGCGGGGACCTGGGTCCAGACGATGTTGTTGACGATGTGGTGCAGGCCGAGGGGGAGCAGCGCCCGGTTGACCATGCCGTAGACGCCGGCTCCGAGCGTGCTGTTCTCGGCGAGCCAGACCCCGAAGGCGCGGACCCAGCCGCCCAGGACGGGCCAGACGAAGCCGACGGCCACCCCGATCACCAGTCCGGCGAAGGCGGTGAGGATCGGCACCAGGCGGCGGCCGCTGAAGAACGCCAGCGCGGTGGGGAGCTTCGTCCGGTGGAAGCGCTGCCAGAGGGTCGCGGAGACCAGGCCCATGGCGATGCCGCCGAGCACCCCGGTCGGGTTCTGCGCGCCGAGGTCGAGCACGATCTTCGGTACGCCCGGGGTGGCCGGGTCGAAGACCTGCGTGGTGATCGACTTCTTCAGGCCGTCGTCGAACAGCGTGAAGAACATCTTCATGCTGACGGCGTGGAAGACGAGGTAGCCGACGAGCCCGGCCAGCGCGGTGGAGCCGTCGGCCTTCCGGGCGAACCCGATGGCCACGCCGATCGCGAACAGGACGGGCAGGTTGTCGAAGAGGGTGCCGCCCGCGGTGCCGAGCACGTGGGCGGCGTCGTCGAGGAAGGCGTTGTCCGTACGGCCCAGCAGGTCGTCCTGGCCCAGCCGGAGCAGCAGACCGGCGGCGGGGAGGACCGCGATCGGGAGCATGAGCGAGCGGCCCAGCCGCTGGAGCGCGCCCATCACGGCGGAGCCGGGACCCGGTCCGGACCCGGACGCCGCCGCGCCCGCTGAGGTGGAGCTCATCGATTGCCTCCAGCGTGCAGATCCCCGCCCTCGGGCCGGGAGCGTGTGACCGGGTGTTTCCCCGGTGGGCGGGCGGGGCCGGGAGGGGCGGGGTCAGGCGCGGCGCGCCGGCGTCTCCAGCACCGTGCGGAGCTGGTAGCGGTCGGCACGGTAGGTGGAGACGCCGAGTTCGGCGCAGACGCCCCCGGCGAACGAGCGCCGCTGGAGCAGCAGGACGGCCCCGCCGCGCGGCAGCTTCAGCAGGTCGGCGTCGCCGGGGTCGGCGATGCCCGCGTCGATGGTCAGCTCGCCCGCGTCGAGCATCAGCCCGTAGCGGGTCTCCAGCAGGGCGTAGAGGGAGCGGCCGGTCAGGTCGTGGGCGGCGAGGTCCGGCGCGAGGGAGACGGGGATGTGGGCCCGCTCGATGCACATGGGTTCACCGGCCGCGGTGCGCAGCCGCTCGATGAAGTGCACCTCGTCACCCGCCTGGATGCCCAGTTCCCTGGCCAGGTGGGCGCTGGCGCGCACCACCCGGCGGTCCAGGTCGCGCGAGCCGGGCTCCATGCCGCGGGCGCGCATCTCGTCGCTGAACGAGGTCAGCCGGAGCGGCATCTCGATCTTGGGCCGGGCCACGAAGGTGCCCTTGCCCGCGACGCGCTGCAGCCTGCCCTCGGAGACCAGGTGGTCGACCGCCTGCCGTACGGTCATGCGGGAGAGCCCGAAGCGCTGGCAGAGCTCGCGCTCGGACGGGATCGCCGTGCCGATGGCCAGTTCGTGGCTGTCGATGAGGTCGAGCAGGATCTCGCGGAGCTGGAAGTACTTCGGGATCGGGCTGTCCGGATCGATCTGCGCCATGGGATTCCGCCCCCTCTCGATATGGAATGTCTGATGGGCTATGGTTCGTACTGGTCTAGTCCGGACTAGACCACAGGCCGGAAAAGGGTGTCAACGTACGGACCGGCGACGGATCGATAACGGCCCGATCGCGCCTGTCCGAGCCGAAGGATGAGCGCGAGATGACGACCAAGATGCGCAGCGAGATCGCCGAGCAGCCCGCTGCGTTGCAGGCCACGCTGGACGCCCTTCTCCCCAGGGTCGGGGAGGTGGAGCGCCTGGCGCGGGAGACCCGGCAGCTGCTGTTCGTCGCCCGTGGCACCTCCGACAACGCCGCAGTCTACGGCCGATACCTCGCCGAGGCGCACACGGGCCGCCTGTCCACCCTCGCCGCCCCCTCGATCGCCACCACCTACCGGCGCCGGCTCGACCTCGACGGCGTGCTGGCCGTCGGCCTGTCCCAGTCGGGCCGGACCGAGGAGATCGTCGAGACCCTCGCCTGGGCGAAGGACTGCGGCGCCAGGACCGTGGCGATCACCAACGGCGGTGAGGAGAGCCCGCTGGCGCAGGCCGCCGACCTCGCCCTGTGCACCCTGGCGGGCGAGGAGAAGGCCGTCCCGGCGACCAAGACCTACACCACCCAGCTCGCCGCGCTGGCCGTGCTCGGCCTCGGTCTGGGCGCCGACGTCGACCCCGGCGACCTGCGGCGGGTCCCCGAGGCCGTGGAGAAGCTGATCGGGGACCCGGGCGACCTGGACGACGTCGTGGAGGGGCTGGCGGACAAGCCGGGCGTCGTGGTCTCCGGCCGCGGGCTGGCCTTCTCCACCGCCCTGGAGACGGCGCTCAAGCTGAAGGAGGCCTGCTACCTGCACGCCATGGGCCTGTCCTACGCCGACCTGCTGCACGGCCCGATCGCCGTGGTGGACGCCGACACTCCGGCGATCCTGGTCGCGGCCGGGGACGGCCCGACCCTGGACGGCACGGTGGCGCTCGCCGAGCGGGTCGTCGGCGCCGGCGCCGCGGCCTTCACCGTGGGCGGCGGCCCCCGGCTCGCGGCGGCCGGCACGGCGGCGCTGAACGGGCCCGACCTGCCCGAGTGGGTCGCCCCGCTCGGCCTCGTCGTCCCCGGCCAGCTGCTCACCGAGGCGCTCTCGCGGCGGCTGGGGATCGACCCCGACGCGCCGCGCGGCCTCAACAAGGTGACCCAGACGGACTGACGCCCGGACCTAGTCTGGTCGGGGACCGTCGAAGCAGGAGGACGACATGGCGGCAGACGCCGACGCGATCATCGCGGGGCTCGGTGGCGCGGAGAACATCATCGACATCGAACCGTGCATCACCCGGCTCCGGACCGAGGTGCGCGACGCCTCGAAGGTCGACCAGGCCGCGCTGCGGGCGGCCGGCGCCCACGGGGTCATGGCCGCGGGCAACGTCGTCCAGGTGGTGGTGGGGCCCCAGGCCGACACCATCGCCGGGGACATCGAGGACATCATCGGCTGAGGGCCCGGCGGGGGCCCGCTCCGGCGGGCCCGCCCGGAGCCGCCGGGGGCCGCCCGGACCGTCGGGGCGGCTGGACCGTCGGGGTCCGCCCGGACCGCCGGAGCCGCCGGGGTCCGTGGGCCGAGGAGTGCGGTGCAGGTCGAGGAGCGCGGTGGACCGTCCCCGCCGGCGCGGGCACGTACGGCCCGAGGGAGGGTGATGACCGCAGTTCTGGCCCCGGTCGCGGGGACGGCCGTCGGCCTCACGGCGGTTCCCGATCCCGTGTTCTCCGAAGGGCTGGTCGGGCCGGGGGCGGCGATCGACCCGGTGCGCCGGCCCGGCCGGGTGGTCTCGCCCATCGCGGGGCGGATCCACAAGCTGCACCCGCACGCTTTCGTGGTGGTGGGGGACGACGGCCGGGGGATCCTGGTCCACCTGGGCATCGACACCGTGCAGCTGCGGGGGGAGGGCTTCGAGCTGCTGGCCGCCGAGGGCGACCGGGTGAGCGCGGGCCAGCCCGTGGTGGCCTGGAACCCCGCCGGGATCGAGGCGGGGGGGCGTTCCCCGGTCTGCCCGGTGGTGGCGCTGGACGCGTTCGCCGAGGCCGTCACGGAGATCGCCGACGGGGTCGTGGACGCCGGGGACGAGCTGTTCCGATGGGCCTGAGGCCCGGGTGCGACGGCGGTGGAGGCGGAAAGTGGATCTTCGGGAAGAATAGGACTTAAGTGCAATTCGCGCTCTCGGGGGGAACGAGGCCCCGTGACCCGGTCTCGCGGAGGAGGGAGATCGGGGCGCGGGGTGGAAGCGCCGGAGGCCGCGGGCTCGTCCCGCGGCCGTGGTCCGGCGGGGCCGACCGGCCCTCCCCGGCCATACGGCGAGCCGGGCGGTCTAGACCACCCGGCCGGATCTTTCAGGAGGAGCCCGTGCCCGAGCGTCACGTCATCGTCAAGGCCGAGGTCGGTCTGCACGCCCGCCCCGCGGCGACGTTCGTGCAGACCGCGGCCAAGGCCGCGCTGGACATCACGGTCGCCAAGGCCGGCGGCAAGCCGGTCAACGCCAAGAGCATCCTCGGCGTCCTCTCGCTCGACGTCCGCCAGGGCGACACCGTGGTGATCAGGGCGGAGGGCGAAGGGGCGGAGGAACTCCTCGACCGGCTGGCGGAGATCGCCTCGGCGCCATGAGCGGGACGCTCCAGGGGATCGGAGTGAGCCCCGGCGCCGGGTTCGGACCCGCCCACGTGATGTCCCGGGCGGTCCCGCCGCCTCCGGCCGACGTCCCGCACGGCGGGGACGCCGGAGCGGAGCGGGACCGGGCGCTCCTGGCGCTGGAACGGGTCGCCGCGGACCTCCAGGAGCGGGGGGAGCGGGCCGGCGGCGAGGGCGGCAAGATCCTTCAGGCCCAGGCCCTGATGGCGCGCGACCCCGGCCTGTCGGACGGGGTCGCCGATCTGGTCCGGGCCGGGAAGGGCGCCGCCCGCGCGGTCTACGAGGGATTCGGCCGCTACCGGAGCATGCTCGCCGAGGCCGGCGGCTATCTGGGCGCCCGCGTCGCCGATCTGGACGACGTCCGGGACCGCGCGCTCGCGGTCCTGGAGGGCCGGCCGGTGGCGGACGCGCCGCCCGCCGGGGCGGAGCCGTACGTGCTCGTCGCCCGTGACCTGGCCCCGGCGGACACCGCGCTGCTCTCCCCGGACCAGGTGGCCGCGTTCGTCACCGAGGAGGGCGGCCCGACCAGCCACACCTCGATCATCGCGCGGGCGATGGGCGTGCCGGCCGTGGTGGCGTGCCCCGGCGCGACCGCCGTCGCCCCGGGCACGCCGGTGCTCGCCGACGGCTCCTCGGGCCTGGTACGGCTCGCGCCCTCCGGCGAGGAGGTGTCCGCCGCCCGCGGGGCCGCCGCCGCCCGCCGGGCCGCGCTCGCGGCGGTCACCGGCCCCGGCGCGACCGCGGACGGGCACGCCGTGCCGCTGCTGGCCAACATCGGCGGGCCGCAGGACCTGGCGGACGCGCTGGAGCACGGCGCGGAGGGCGTCGGGCTCTACCGGACCGAGTTCCTCTTCCTGGGCCGGGCGGAGGCGCCGTCGGCCGAGGAGCAGGAGGCGGCCTACCTGGAGGTGCTGGAGGCGTTCCCCGGCGGGCAGGTCGTCGTGCGCACGCTCGACGCGGGGGCGGACAAGCCGCTGGCGTTCCTGCCGCCGCCGGGCGAGGAGCCGAACCCGGCGCTGGGGGAGCGCGGGATACGGCTCCTGCGGCTCCACCCCGAGGTGATGGAGACCCAGCTGGCCGCTCTGGCGCGGGCGGCCTCCCGGAGTACGGCCGTGCTCCGGGTGATGGCCCCGATGGTGGCGACCGCCGAGGAGGCGGCCCTGTTCGCGGCCGCGTGCCGGGAGGCGGGCCTGGCGTCCGCAGGCGTCATGATCGAGGTGCCCTCCGCGGCCCTGCGCGCCGCCGACCTGGCCGCCGAGGCCGGTTTCTTCTCGGTCGGCACCAACGACCTGGCGCAGTACGCCTTCGCCGCCGACCGCCAGGTGGCCGCGCTGGCCGCGCTGCACGACGCCTGGCAGCCCGCCCTGCTCGACCTGGTCGCCCTGGCCGCGGCCGGGGCCGCCGGGCGGGACCGGCCGTGCGGGGTGTGCGGAGAGGCCGCCGGGGACCCGGTCCTCGCCTGCGTGCTGGTCGGGCTCGGCGCGGCCTCGCTGTCGATGAGCGCTCCCGCGCTGCCCGCCGTACGGGCGGCCCTGGCGCGGCACAGCCGGGAGCAGTGCCGGCTCGCCGCGCGGGCCGCGCGGGCGGCCGCCTCGCCCGCACAGGCGCGGGACGCCGCTCGGGCGCACCTGCCGGGCCTGTCCGGGCTGGGGCTCTGAGGCGTCCGGGACGCTCCGGGCGGTGGGGGCCTTCAGGACGGGGACGTCCGGCCCGGGGCGCGGAGGGCCCGGTGGGACCGGCGGGAGCTAAAGAGACGGCGAAGCGCCGGGCCGTCCGGTCGCCCGCGCGGATAGCGTGGTCGCCATGGTTCGGTGCATTCGTACGACGGGTCTTGCAGTGATCGTGACGATGGCGGCCGGCTGCGCCGGTTCGGGGGCCGCCTCTCAGGCCTCCGGCGGCCCCTCCGCGGGCAGGGCGAACGAGGCCGCCCCGGCGGTGCGGGAGACGGCCGCCGCCCGGCCGGAGGCGACCTCCGAGGGCTCGGCGCGCTCGTCCTCCTCGGTGGAGGACGTGCTCGCCGGGATGAGCACGGAGGAGAAGGTCGGCCAGCTCTTCATGCCCGTCCTGTACGGCTCGTCGGCCACCGCCTCGTCCGGGGAGAACCAGGCCCGCTTCGGCGCGGCCACGCCGGCCAAGGTGATCGCCAAATACCGGCCCGGCGGGGTGATCCTGTTCCCCTGGGCGGACAACGTGAAGAACGTCCGGCAGCTCGTCGCGCTGACCAACGGCATGCAGAAGGCCTCGCCGGAGATCCCGCTGCTCGTCGGCGCCGACCAGGAGAACGGGCAGATCTCCCGGCTCGCGCCGCTGGTCACCGAGCTGCCCGCGGCGAAGGTGATCGGCTCCACCGGCGACCCCTCGCTGGCGCGCAGAGCCGCCGAGGTGACCGGGACCGAGCTGCGGGCGCTGGGCGTCAACCTCGACTTCGCCCCGGTCGCCGACGTGAACGTCAACCCCCGCAACCCGGTGATCGGTCCGCGCGCCTACGGCTCGGACCCGAAGAAGGTCGCGCCGATGGTCGCCGCCGCGGTCAGGGGCTTCCACGACGCCGGGGTCGCCGCCACGGCCAAGCACTTCCCCGGCCACGGCGACACGAGCGTCGACAGCCACACCGGCCTCCCGGTGATCGAGCACTCCCGCTCCCAGTGGTCGAAGCTGGACGCGCCGCCGTTCGCCGCCGCCATCGAGGCGGACGTCGACGCGATCATGAGCGCCCACGTGGTCATGCCGAAGCTCGACCCGTCGGGGGACCCGGCCACGCTCTCCAAGCCGATCCTGACCGGGCTGCTCCGCGAGAAGCTCGGTTTCGAGGGCGTCGTCTCCACCGACGCGCTGAACATGGCGGGTGTGCGCGAGAAGTACGGCGACGGCGAGGTGGCCGTGCGGGCCGTCCTGGCCGGGGCGGACCTGCTGCTGATGCCGCCGGACTACCCGAAGGCGCACGGGGCGGTGCTGGCCGCGGTGCGGTCCGGCCGGATCTCCGGCGAGCGGCTCGACGAGTCCGTGCGGCGGCTGCTGAAGCTGAAGGCCGCCCGGGGCCTCCTGGCGAAGGCCCCGGTGGCGGACCCGGCCGAGGCGGAGCGGGTGCTGCGTTCGGCCGCGCACCGCAAGGTCGCCTCGCTGATCACCTCCAGGGCCCGGTAGGCCCTGTCCTGAGCCCGGCCTTCAGAGGGAGCGGCCATGGTGGAGGGAGGACCGGGCGGGACCGGCGGCGGGCCCGTCGCCGGCGGCCTGACGGGCCGGTCTCCCGGCCCGCTCCGCCGGCCGCCGGGCCGCCCGCGGCGGGGAGCGCCGGCCCCGGCGGGTTCTACGACCGGGTCGCCTCGTAGCCGGGCAGCGCGGCCGGGACGGCCGGGCGCATGGCCAGGACCAGTACGGCCAGCCCGGTGAAGACGAGTGCGGCGACGACGGCGGTGACGTGCAGGCCGGCGGTGAACGCCTCCCGCGCGGTGTGCAGCAGTTCCGCGCCCTGACCGGCGGGCAGGTGCCGGCCGGCGGCGACCGCGTCGGCCAGTGAGTCGGACGTGCCGCCCATCCGGCTGCGGTAGACCACCGCGGCCACCACGCCGAGCAGCGCGAAGCCGAGCGAGCCGCCGAGGTAGTTGCCGGTCTCCGACATCGACGCCGCCGAGCCGGCCCGCTCCGGCGGTACGGCCCCGACGACCAGCCCGGTGCCCAGCGCGAACAGCGGGCCGGTGCCCAGCGCCAGTACGGCGATGCCGGCCATCACCAGCGGCAGGGAACCCGTACCGCCGACACCGACGAGCAGCAGGCTGCCCAGCGCCGATCCCGCCATCCCGCCGGCGATCGCGGTCGTCCGCCCCGTCCGCCGGGCCAGCGCCGGCGCGGTCATGGTGCCGACCGCCACGCCCAGGCCCATGGGTGCGAACAGCGCCGCCGACGCGACCGGAGAGAAGCCCAGCACGCTCTGCAGGTACTGGGTCACCAGCAGGCCAGTACCGGCCATGGCGATGCCGGCGCCGACCAGTGCGACGAGTACGGCCGTGAACCGGCGGTTGCGCAGCAGCCGCAGGTCCAGCAGCGGCGTCTCCAGCCGTAGCTGCCGGCGTACGAACAGCGTTCCGACGGCCGCGCCGACGACCAGGGCCGCCACCGGCACCGCCCGCGCGCCTTCGACGGACAGCTGCTTGACGCCGTACACCGTCAGGAGCACCGCCGCGAGCGACAGCCCGACGCTGGCCGGGTCCAGCCGGCCGGCCCGGTCGCTGCGGAACTCCGGCAGGAGGACCGGCCCGGCGAGCACCAGCAGCGCCATCGCCGGCACGGCGGCCAGGAACACCGATCCCCACCAGAAGTGCTGGAGCAGGAAACCGGCGAGGACGGGTCCGAGCGCGCCGCCGGTGAACTGGCAGGCCGCCCAGATCGCGATGGCCCTCCCGCGCTCCCGCTCTTCGTGGAACATGCCGGTGAGCAGGGCGAGTGTGGACGGCGCCAGGGTCGCGCCCGCGACGCCCAGCAGCGCACGCGCGACGATCAGCAGCAGCGGGTCGGTCGCGAAGGCGGCCACGACCGACAGCACCGCGAACGCCGCCGCGCCGATGATCAGCAGCCGCCGCCGGCCGATCCGGTCGGCGAGCGTGCCCATCGTGATGACGAGGCCGGCCACCAGGAATCCGTAGCCGTCGCTGATCCACAGCTGCTGGACGCCGGTGGCGCCCAGGTCGGCGCTCAGCTGCGGGAGCGCGAGGAGCAGCGCCGTCGTGTCCACCGCGACGACGAATGTCGGCAGCATGAGGAGGGCCGCTCCCAGCCATGCCCGGTTGATTCGCATATCCGAGGCTCTCTGTTCTCTCGACGTTTCGCCGGTCGGTCGGAGCGGGCGGGGGCTTCTTGACATCGGCGGGAAGAGAATCCGTGCGAAAGTTCCGGAGGGGATGTCAAGACGGCGATGACCGCTCCGACCGACCGGTCGAAGGGCCCGGTCCGGGGCCCGTGAACCACGAGGGGTGCGAGATGAAGTTCCTGATCGGCATGCACATCAACCCGGCCGTGCTGGACGCGCTGACCGACGAGGAGAAGGCGGCGATCGGCGACGGCCACGGCAGGTTCATCGAGGCGCTGAAGAGGTCCGGCGAGCTGATCACCACACAGGCGCTGGCCGACCCGTCGCAGGCCGCCGTGGTGTCCGTGCGCAACGGTCAGCCGGTGGTGACCGACGGGCCCTTCCTGGAGGCCAAGGAGTACCTGGGCGGCTTCTACCTGATCGACTGCGAGAACAGGGAGCGGGCGATCGAGCTGGCGGCGCGGATCCCGGACGCCGCGATCGAGGGTCTCGGGATCGAGGTGCGGCAGGTGATGTTCGCTGACGGACAATTGGAGGCATGACGGCATCGGCCATCGAGGACCTGCTGCGCGAGCTCACGCCGCAGGTCCTCAGCGCGTTGGCACGCCGGTACGGCCGGTTCGAGGAGTGCGAGGACGCCGTGCAGGAGGCCGTCCTCGCCGCGGCCGTGCAGTGGCCGGCCGAGGGCCTGCCGGACAATCCGCGGGGCTGGCTGGTGGCCGTCGCGTCCCGCCGGCTCATCGACCAGATGCGCAGTGACCACGCGCGCCGCGAACGGGAGTCGGCGACGGCCGCCAGGGCGGCACCCGAGGTGCCGGACACCGACGACACGCTGGTCCTGCTGTTCCTGTGCTGCCATCCGGCGTTGACGGCGGCCTCCCAGACCGCCTTGACGCTGCGGGCGGTCGGCGGTCTGACCACGGCCGAGATCGCCCGCGCGTTCCTGGTGCCGGAGGGCACGATGGCGGCCAGGATCAGCCGGGCCAAGCAGCGCATCAGGGCCGCCGGCAGCTCGTTCGGCCTGCCGGACGGCGCGGAGCGCGAGGAACGGCTCCGGGTCGTCCTGCACGTGCTCTACCTGATCTTCAACGAGGGCTACACCGCCTCCTCGGGCAGCGAGCTGCACCGGGTCGACCTCGCGCACGAGGCGATCCGGCTGACCCGGATGCTGCACGCGCAGTTGCCCGAGGACGGTGAGGTGACCGGGCTGCTCGCGCTGATGCTGCTGACCCACGCCCGCCGCAAGGCGCGGACGACGGCGGCCGGCGACCTGGTGCCGCTGGACGAGCAGGACCGTACGGAGTGGGACCGCGGGCTGATCGACGAGGGCCTCGAGCTGGTCAAGGCGTCGCTGGCCGGCCCGGCGCTGGGACCGTACCTGCTCCAGGCCGCCATCGCCGCCACGCACGCCGACGCGGCCACGGCCGGGGAGACCGACTGGCGGCAGGTGCACGCCCTCTACCTGGTCCTGGAACGGATCGCGCCCAACCCGATGGTCACCCTCAACCGGGCGGTCGCGCTCGCCGAGACCGCGGGCCCGGCGGCCGGGCTGGCCCTGCTGTCCGCCTTGGACGGTGACGAGCGCATGGCCGGGCACCACCGGCTGCTGTCCGTGCGGGCGCACCTGCTGGAGAAGACCGGCGACACGGCCGGGGCGTACGAGCACTACCGGCGCGCCGCGAAGGCCACCGCCAGCCTCGCCGAGCGACGCTACCTGGAGTCCCGGGCGGGCCGGGTGAGGGCGTAGGCCCCGCCCCGATCCCCCCACCGGCACCCGCCCGGTTCCGCCTCCCCGGCGGCTGCGCCTAACCTGTAACCCGTTCCAGACGAGGAGGCGGGATGTTCAAGGGCGTGCTGATCGACTGGGGCGGCGTTCTCACCACCGGGCTGCGTGAGGCGATCGACGTGTGGATCGCCGCCGAGCGGATCGACCCGGACCGCTACCGCGACGTGATGCGCGAGCTGATCATGCACGCCTACGAGGGCGCCGCGGACGGGGAGAACACGATCCACGCGCTGGAGCGCGGCGAGATCTCCGCCCTGGACTTCGAGCAGGACCTGGCGAGGAGGCTGCTCACGCTGGACGGCGTGCCGCCGGTCGCCGAGGGGCTGCTGACCCGGATGTTCGCCGGTTTCCAGCCGGTCCAGCCGATGTACGACATGCTGGCCGCCGCCCGCGCCGCCGGCCTGAAGACCTGCCTGCTCTCCAACTCCTGGGCCAACGACTACCCCCGGGACGCGTGGGAGGACCTCTTCGACCACGTGGTCATCTCCGGCGAGATCGGCATGCGCAAGCCGGAGCCGCGGATCTTCCGGCACACCCTGGACCTGGTGGGGCTCTCCGGCCCCGAGTGCGTGTTCGTGGACGACATCGAGGCCAACATCGCGGCGGCCCGCGCGCTGGGGATCACCGGGGTGCACCACAGGGACGCCGAGACGACCATCACCGAGCTGGAGGGGCTCCTCGGCGTCTCCCTGCGCTGAGGGCGGCCTGCCCGGTGTCCGTGCCCGGTGTCCGTGCGTGTCGCGCGAGGGGCCGTGCCCGCCGTGTTCGCGGGGCCGCCGTGCCCGCGGTGCTCCCGGGACCCGTCCGGAGCCCGGCTCGCCGCCGGGGGACCGGATCTCGCGGACGGGCCGAGGGGACTGGCAGACTCGGGTGTCATCCGGCGCCGGCCTTCGCCGCCGCGCCGCAGCAGAGATCGTATGAGCAGATCGAGGAACGGATGCGCGTCTACCTGCCGGCCACGCTCCCGGCGCTGGCCCGCGTGGCCACCGCGAAGGAGTTCGGCCCGGCCCCGCTGACCGGTTACGCGGTGACCCCCGCGCTGATCGAGTGGTACGCCTCGGGCGACACCGAGGAACTGGAGTACGTCGCCCTGACCGACGCGGCCAGGGCGTCCCTGCGGATGCTGGCCGCCGACCGCGCCGACGGCGTGGAGGTCGCCGCGCGCCGGGTGGTGATCGCGGCGGAGGTGCCGGACGAGGCCGTGGCCGTGGGTGCGGACCTCGCCGAGCGGTCGCGGGTGCGGCTCGCGCGCGCGGTCGCGCTGGAGGAGATCGCCGCCGTCCACGTCGACGAGCAGTCGGCGGCCGCCGACGTCGAGGCCGCCGTCGCCGCGCTGCCCGCGGCCGACGCCGGCGACGACGACGCGCGCTTCACCGTGGACGGCGCCGAGGCCCACGAGCTCCTGTGGTACGCCACCCAGGAGATCCCCGACCTGGTCGGCTGAAGCCCTGCCCCGGTTTTATCCCGGTGAGGGGCACGCGGAGCGCTGACTAGTCTTGGTGGCGATATGAGACACATCGTTTGGGACTGGAACGGCACGCTCTTCGACGACATCGAGGCCGTGGTCGGCGCGACCAACGCGGTCTTCGAGCCGTACGGCGTGGGCGCCTACGACGCCGACGGCTTCCGCGCCGTCTACACCCGCCCGATCTGGACGGCCTACGAGCGCATGCTCGGGCGCCCGCTGGCCGACGGCGAGTGGGAGCTGATGGACCAGGGCTTCCACGACCACTACCACCGGCTGATGCTGGAGTGCGGCCTGACGGCCGACGCGCTCTCCACTCTGCGGGAGTGGGAGCGGGCGGGCGGCAGCCAGTCGCTGCTGTCGATGTGGTGGCACGAGCGCCTGGTCGCCAAGGTCGCCGAGTACGGCATCGACCGGCACTTCACCCGCGTCGACGGGCTGCTGCACAGCGTGCCCGGCGGGCACAAGGCCGAGTCCATGGTGGCCCATATCAAGGCCCTGGGCGTCGACCCGGCCGACGTGCTCGTGATCGGCGACAGCGTGGACGACGCCCACGCCGCGCAGCACGTCGGGGCCCGGGCGGTGCTCTACACCGGCGGCATGACCAGCCGCAGGGACCTGCAGGCGCTGGGCGTCCCGGTGGTGGACACCCTCGCGGACGCCGTCGACCACGCCTGAGCGGGTCCTCCTGGTTCCTCCCGGGCCGTCCGCACCGGGCCGTCCGCACCGGACGGTCCCGGATGGTTTCGGCATCGGGGGCGGCCGGAGTACGGCGGCGGCCGTACTCTGGCATCCCACCCATTTCCGGAGGCCACGATCAACCGCCTCGTTCTCTGGAACGTCGATCTGACCCTCGTCGACGTGTCCATCGTCACCCGCGACGCGTACGCCGACGCCTTCCGGCGGGTCACCGGGAGGCCGCTGGTGAAGCTGACCCAGCACAACGGCCGGCCCGACTCCGAGATCGTCTTCGAGACCCTGGCGATCAACGGGGTCGTCGCCTCCGATGAGCACCTCCCGGAGTTCCTGGACGCGCTGGCCGAGGCCTTCGGCGCCCGGCGCAGGCGGCTGGCCAAGGAGGGCAGGGCGATGCCCGGGGCGAAGGACGCGCTGAAGGCCGTGGCCCGGCTCGGCGGCACGGTGCAGTCGGTGCTCACCGGCACGATCAGGAGCAACGCCGTGCACAAGCTGACCGCGTTCGGCCTGGACCGCTACGTCGACTTCGAGATCGGCGGCTACGGGGAGGAGGTCTACCCCAAGGCCAGCCTGCTCCAGGTGGCGCAGGGCCGCGCGGGACGCAGGCACGGCGCCGTCTTCGACGGGAGCAACACCGTGCTGATCGGCGACTCGGCCCGGGACGTGCAGGCCGCCCGGATCGCCGGGGCCTCGATGATCGCGGTCGCCACCGGGCGGTCCCTCCCGGCCGAGCTGCACGAGGCGGGCGCGGACGTGGTCCTGCCGGACCTGTCCGACCCGGTCAGGCTCGTCGAGGCGGTGACCCGCCTCACCGCCTCCGCCCGGACCGGCTGACGCCAGCCGTCCTGCCGCCCGCTCGCAGCGCCCGGCCGGTCAGGAGTCCGCCTGGGCGGTCAGAGTCGAGACCCGCCGGTCAGGAGTCCGCCCGGCCGGTCAGGAGTCCGCCAGGGCGGTCAGGAAGCGGGCGGCGATCGGGGCGGCCACCGCCGAACCCGAGCCGCCGCCCTCCACGATCACGGAGAAGGCCAGGTCGTCCCGGTAGCCGATGAACCAGGCGTGCGAGGGCGGTTCGGCGCCGGAGCCGTACTCGGCGGTGCCGGTCTTGCCCGCCGTACCGGGCGGGAAGGAGACCGCGCTGGCGGTGCCCTCCACCACGACCGCGGGCATCAGCGTGCGCAGGGCCCGTACCACCTCGGGTTCGAGCTCGCGCGGTTCGGCGGGGGGAAGCAGGCCGGGGTCCACCAGCCGGGGCGGGCGCCAGGAGCCGTCGGCGACGGCCGCGGCGACGGCGGCCATGTTCAGCGGGCTGGTCAGCACGCGGCCCTGGCCGATCGAGGCCGAGGCGAGGTCGGTGTCGTCCTTCGGCGCGGGGAACTCCGCCCGTACGGCGGGCACGCCCGGCTGGACCGGGGCGCCGAAGCCGAAGCCCGCGGCGACCTCGGCCAGCCGCTCCCCGCCGAGCCGGTCGACGCTCAGCCGCCCGAACGTGGTGTTGCACGAGTGGGCGAACGCCTCGCGCAGCGAGGGCGTGCCGTAGTCCTTGAAACCGGCGTTGTGGAAGGGGAAGCCGCCGATGTTCTGCTCGGCCGGGCAGGCGGTGCGCTCCTCGGCGGTCATGCCGCCGGCCACCAGCGCCGAGGCGGTGACGACCTTGAACGTCGATCCCGGCGGGTAGTGGCCGAGCAGGGCCCGGTTGAACCCGCCCGGCTTGTTGGCCGCCGCCAGGATCTCCCCGGTGGAGGGGCGGACCGCCACCAGGGAGGCGGGCTTGCCGGTGGCGGTGAGCGCGTCGGCGGCGGCGCGGTGGACCCGCAGGTCGATCGTGGTCCTCAGCTCCCGGCCGGGCCTGGCTTCGGCGATGGCCAGGGTGGCGACCTTCGTCCGGCTCTTCACCAGGTCCACCCGGGCGGAGGCGGAGCCGGTGAGGCGGTCGTGGTAGGTCTCGGTGAGCGCTTCGACGAGCTGCTGCACCGAGCCGGGGGCGGAGGCGGTGTCGATGCGGGTGCCGTCGGCGGCCAGGACCGGTGCCCGCTGGGCCTCGACCGTCACAGCCTTGATCCGCAGGCCGGGGCCGAGCCGGGGGTGGACGGCGGCCGGGCTCCACCTCACCCGCCAGGCCCGCTCGTGCTCGACCAGTGTCAGCGAGCCGTCGTAGCTCCAGTCCACCGCCCCCTTCAGGTGGGCGCGGAAGCGTACGGCCGCGCCGCCGGGGCCGCCGCTGCCGTCGGTGCCGCCGGATGCGCCGGTGACCTCGAAGCGGGCCCCGGTCAGCTTCAGGTCGGTCCGGAACCGCTGGTACCAGCGGTCGAAGTCGGCGGGAGGGCCCACGGTGAGCGCCCGCATCGCCGAGTGATCCTGCCGCTCCCAGGCGGTGAGGAAGTCCCGGGCCGTCTGCTCGGGTGAGCCCTGGGTGCGCAGGACCCACACGGCCCCGCCGGCCGCGACGGCCGGGACGAGCAGGGCCGCCGCGGCGGCGATGACGCGGTTTCTCGGCTTCATGAGCGTTCCCCCTTGTCTTCATCGGCAGAGGAGACCAGAGGAGACGCCTGTGTGTCCAATATCGATATATGTTAGGAATTGATAGCGGGAGAGATATCATCGCTGCCCATGGACCTGGTGAAGCACCTGCGCTACTTCACCGTCGTCGCCGAGGAACTGCACTTCGGCAACGCCGCCGTCCGGCTCGGCATGGCGCAGCCGCCGCTCAGCCAGCGCATCCGCCGGCTGGAGGAGGAACTGGGCGTGCGGCTGTTCGACAGGTCCAATCGCCGGGTGCGGCTGACCGCGGCCGGGCAGGCGCTCCTGCCCGAGGCACAGGAGATCGTCGCCCGGGTCGAGCGGTTGCGCGCCCTCGCCGAGCGCGGCGAGGGCGGCGAGGGCGAGGTCCTGCGGGTCGGCGTCCCCCCGGACCTGGGCTCGGCGGTGATCGCCGCGCTGATCGACGGGTTCCGGGAGGCGGACCGAGGGGTGCGGCTCGCGCCCGCCGAGATGTGGAGCACCGATCAGGCGGCCGGGCTCGCCGCGGGCACCCTCGACGTGGGCGTGGTCCGGCATCCGGTCGCCGCCGCCGACCTGAGCTTCGGCCCGGTGCTCGTCCAGCGTCCGGGAGTGGTGCTGACCGAGTCGGATCCGCTCGCGGAGCGGCCGTCGGTGCACCTGGCCGACCTGGCCGGCCGCCGGCTCGTCCTGTTCCCCGGGGAGCCCGGGCTGCAGGAGGAGACGCTCGCGGAGTGCCGCCGCCACGGGTTCGTCCCGGAGGAGGTGCACGAGGCGCAGACCCTGGGGCTGGTCATCGCCGGGACCGCGATCGCCTTCGGGCCCCGCGTGGAACTGCCCGGCCTGCGCTGGCGGCCGCTGCTGGGCGAGCCGCTGGCCTGGCGGGTCTCGACCGCCTGGCGGGGGGAGGCGGGACCGGCGGCCGAGGTCTTCGGGGCGGTGGCCGTACGGGTGCTGAAGGAGAATGCCGGGATGACGGACGACGGCGCGGCGCCGGTGCGGCGGGTGCGGGCCCGCCCCGCCACGGGGTTCCTGGCATGACGGGCGCCCGCCCGGCGGGCCGGGCACGGAGGAGGCCTGGGGTGTTCGGGATGTCGCGGGCACGGAGGAGGCCTGGGATGCCCGGGATGTCGCGGGCACGGAGGACGTCCGGGACGCTCGGGACGTCGCGGGCACGGAGGGTGCGGGCGTGACGGACTTCGACGGGCTGTTCCGCACGGCGGGCGTCACCGGGTTCCTGCACGCCGTGGACCTGGACACCGGGGCCGAGATCGCCCACGGGGCGGACCAGGCCGTGGTCACGGCGTCGGTGTTCAAGGTGGCGCTGCTGGTGGAGTTCTTCCGGCAGGCGGACCGGGGGGCGCTGGATCCGGCCGAGCGGGTCAGGATCGTGGCGGACGGCCACACCCCCGGGCCCACCGGGGTGTCGGCCATGACCGACGACGTGACGATCTCCCTGCGGGACCTGGCCTACCTGATGATCGCGGTGAGCGACAACACCGCCGCCGACACCCTGATCGGCCGGGTCGGCCTGGCGGCGGTCAACACCATGCTCGCCTCCTTCGGCCTGGCCGGCACGTGGCTGGAGCACGACTGCGCCGGACTGTTCGCGAGCATCGTGGAGGACGCCGGGCAGGAGGACATGCCGACCGACCCGGCGGTGGTCGCCCGGCTGCGCGTGCTCGACCCGGCCCGCACCAACCGCAGCACGCCGCGCGAGACGACCCGGCTGCTCGGCATGATCTGGCGGGACGAGGCCGCCTCGCCGGAGTCCTGCGCGTGGATGCGCCGCCTGCTGGGCCTGCAGGTCTGGCCGCACCGGCTCGCCTCGGGCTTCCCGTACGACGACGTCGCCGTCAGCGGGAAGACCGGCACGCTGCCGACGCTCCGCAACGAGGCCGGGGTGGTGGAGTACCCCGACGGGGGCCGTTACGCCGTGGCGGTCTTCACCCGCTCGTACGGCACCGCGCAGAACCAGCCGCGCGCCGACGCGGTGATCGGCACCGCCGCCCGGATCGCCGTGGAGCGGCTGCGCTCCTGACGCGCCTCCGGCTCGGGTGCGTCCGGTTCCCGGGACGCTCCCGGCTCCTCAAGCCCCCTCGAGCCGCCTGAGGTCGCGGTCTCGGCGCCGCGGGCACGGTCGTGTGAGAGGTCCACATGCCGTGAGGTGCGGGTGTGTGGGTCCGGGGGATGACATCCGAGCGGGGCGCGGGAAGGATGGGAGCATGGTCAAGGAAGGTGCGCTGCTCTGGGAACCCACCCCGGACGTCACGAAGAACGCCAAGGTCACCGCATACATGGAGTGGCTCGGCCGGCCGGTCGACTACCAGGCGCTCTGGCAGTGGTCGGTGGAGGCTCCGGAGGAGTTCTGGGCGTCGGTCTGGGACTACTTCGGCGTGGTGGGGGAGCGTGGTGACGGGCCCGTCATATCAGGGACGATGCCCGGGGCCGAATGGTTCACAGGATCGGCGCTGAACTACGCGGAGAACGCGCTGCGCCGCGCCGAGGCGGAGCCCGGGCGGCTCGCGGTGGTCTCCCGCGACGAGTCGGGCGGGCGGCGGACGCTCACGCTGGGCGAGCTGGCCGCCGAGGTCGCCCGGGTCCGCACCGGGCTCGCGGCCCTGGGGGTCGGCCGGGGCGACCGGGTCGCCGCCTACGCCCCCAACGTGCCCGAGACGCTCGTCGCCTTCCTCGCCACCGCCTCCCTGGGGGCGATCTGGTCCTCCTGCTCCCCGGACTTCGGCGCGCCCAGTGTGATCGACCGCTTCACCCAGATCGAGCCCAAGGTGCTCCTGGCGGTGGACGGCTACGACTACAACGGCAGGCACTTCGACCGGTCCGGCGTGGCCGGTGACATCGCCGCGCGGCTTCCCACGCTCGCCGCCCTGGTCCGCCTGCCCGCACCCGGCGCGGGCCGTACGGCGGGCACGGGAGACACGCGGGGCACGGAAGACACGCCGGACGCGGGCCGTACGGCGGGCGCGGGCGGCGCGGTGGACGGGGACGGAACCCCGGGCGGCCCCGCGACCGTGCTGACCTGGGAGGAGCTGCGGTCGGCCGACGGCCCCCTGGCCTTCGAGCGGGTCCCCTTCGGCCACCCGCTCTGGATCGTCTACTCCTCCGGCACCACCGGCCTGCCCAAACCGATCGTGCACGGCCACGGCGGCATCGTCCTGGAACACCTCAAGGCGCTCTCCTTCCACCAGGACCTCGGCCCCGACGACGTGTTCTTCTGGTACACCACGACCGGCTGGATGATGTGGAACTACCTCGTCGGCGGTCTGCTGGTCGGCTCGGCCGTGCTGCTCTACGACGGCTCGGCCACCCATCCGGAGACCGGCGCCCTGTGGCGGCTGGCCGCCGAGGAGGGCGTCACCTACTTCGGGACCGGCGCGCCGTACATCACCGCCTCGATGAAGGCGGGGCTGGAGCCGGGCGGGCTGGAACGGCTGCGCGGCCTCGGCTCGACCGGCTCGCCGCTCCCGCCCGAGGGCTTCGCCTGGGTGCACGACACGCTCCCGGAGGTGCAGCTCGGCTCGTTCTCCGGCGGCACCGACGTGTGCACCGGTTTCGTCGGCGCGGTCCCCCTGCTCCCGGTCCGCGCGGGCGTCATTCCGTGCCGGTGCCTGGGCGCGAAGGTGGAGTCGTTCGACCCGTCGGGGCAGCCGGTGGCCGGCGAGGTGGGCGAGCTGGTGCTGACCGTGCCGATGCCGTCCATGCCGGTCATGTTCTGGAACGACCCCGACGGCTCGCGCTACCGGGAGAGCTACTTCGACGACTACCCCGGCGTCTGGCGGCACGGCGACTGGATCAAGATCCTGCCCGACGGCGGCTGCGTCATCTACGGCCGCTCCGACTCGACCCTGAACCGGGGCGGAGTGCGGATGGGCACCAGCGAGTTCTACCGGGTGGTGGAGCGCTTCGAGGAGATCGCAGACAGCCTGGTCATCGACACCGGCCAGCTCGGCCAGGAGGGGCGCCTGCTGCTCTACGTCGCCATGGCCGAGGGCGCGGAGCTCACCGGCGACCTGGTGGCCCGCCTCCGTACGGCCCTGCGCACCGAGCTCTCCCCGCGCCACGTCCCCGACGAGATCACCGAGGTGCCCGGCATCCCCCGCACGCTGAGCGGCAAGAAGCTGGAGGTCCCGATCCGCAAGATCCTCCTCGGCGTCCCGCCCGAGCAGGCCGCCAACCTCGACGCCATGGCCAACCCCGAGGTGCTCTTCGCCTTCACTCCCGAATCCTGAGACGACCGCATATCACTGGAGTACAGTCCACTGGTCTGTACTCCAGTGATATGCGGAGGCATCCATGGTCGAGAAGCCGGACCACGTCTTCGGCCGCGCGTGGGAGTGGGAGTCCCTGGCGTCCTTCGCCGCGGGCACGCAGGCCGAGGTGGCGTTCGGCGTGGTCAGCGGCCGACGCCGGCAGGGCAAGACGTTCCTGCTCAAGGCGCTCGCCGAGGAGACGGGCGGCTTCTACTTCGAGGCGGCCGAGGGGACGAGCATCGAGCTGCTCCGGCTCTTCGGCATGGCCATGGCCAGATACTCGGGATCGCCGGTGGGTTACCCCTTCGCGGACTGGCGGGACGCGCTGGCGTTCTTCTTCTCCCTTCCGAAGGACCGGCCGCTCCCGCTGATCATCGACGAGTTCCCCTACCTGATGAAGGCCGAGCCCGCGCTGCCGTCCATCCTCAAGCAGGAGATCGACCTGCGCGGGCGGACCCATCGGGGGAGCAGCCTCGCCCGGGTGCTGATCTGCGGTTCCGCGCTCTCCGTGATGGGGAATATCCTGTCGGGTCAGGCTCCGCTGCGGGGACGCGCCCGGCTGGAACTGCTCGTCCAGCCGCTGGGCTTCCGCGAGGCCGCGGAGTTCTGGGGGATCTCCGACCCCCGGCTGGCCGCGCTGGTGCACGCGATCGTGGGCGGGACGCCCGCCTACCGGGACGAGTTCACGGCCGGTGACCTCCCCGCCTCGCTGGAGGACTTCGACGGCTGGGTGGTCCGCACGGTCCTCAACCGCCGCACCTCCCTCTTCCGGGAGGGACGTTACCTGCTGGCCGAGGAGGCGGACATCCGGGACCCGGCGCTCTACCACTCGGTCCTGGCCGCGGTCGCCGAGGGGAACGGCACGTGGGGCGGGATCGCGGGTCACATCGGCTACAAGTCATCCGACATCGCCCACCCGATCAACGTGCTGGAGGACTGCGGGCTCCTGGCGAAGGAGAAGGACGCGTTCAAGTCCGCCTCGCAGTACAGGATCACCGAACCGCTGATCTCCTTCTACCAGGCCGTCATGCGCCCCGAATGGACCGACCTGGGGCTGGGCCACGCGCAGGAGGTGTGGGAGCGGTCCCGGCAGCGCTTCCTCTCCAAGGTCATGGGGCCGCACTTCGAGAACCTCTGCCGGGAGTTCGCGACCCGTCACGCGCGCGAGGTCTTCGAGGGCGGGGTGGGCGAGGTCGCGGCGGGCACCGTCGTGGACCCGTCCACCAGGAAGCAGATCCAGGTGGACGTCGCCGTCCTCGGCCCCGCCTACCCGAACGAGGCCCGCGCGGTGCGTTCCCTGGGGGAGGCGAAGTGGGACAAGGTCATGGGGGTCAGGCACCTGCAGCGCCTGCGGCGGGCCCGGGACCTGCTCGCCGCCAAGGGCTACGACACCTCCCGCACCGTCCTGGCGTGCTACAGCGGTGCGGGCTTCGATGCCGACCTCACCTCGGCCGCTCGAGGGGACGACCGCGTGCTCCTCGTGGACCTGCCCGTGCTGTACGGCTGAGGCCGGGCCGAGCGGCAGCCGCGACAAGGCGGGATGTGCACGTTCAGCGATATGTTATCAGATAATTACAATACGTATATCCTTATAAGACGTTTAAAAGTGGTGAATCGGGCCGGCCGGTAAGGCGTCCGTCTGTTAGCGTGCTGCCGCACCTGATGGCCGCTTCCGGCCGGCGTCCCCGGCCGGAGGCGGAGTGGATCCGTCCGCGTCCGGCCACCGGCCCTCCGGCATGCCCGCCGTGCGGGGTGCGGGGCGGGCGCCGAGCCGTACAGGAGAACCTCTTCGTGCCCTTCCCCCGAGCGACGACGCGTCCGACGCACCGCTTCCGCCGGAGCGCCGCGCTCCTGGCGGCGACCGCGGCCCTCCTCGGCGCCGTGCTCCCCACCGGTACGGCGGGCGCCGCCGCGGCCTCCGCGCCCGTCCTCCCGCCGGCGAACGCCAAGGCCGACTACCAGCTCGGCGGCGGGTACACCCCTCCCGCCGGGACGCGGATCGTCTCGCGCGACCGGACCGAGGCTCCGGCCGCGGGTCTCTACAACATCTGCTACGTGAACGGCTTCCAGACCCAGCCGGACGAGACCGCCTGGTGGAAGCGGACCCATGACGACCTCCTGCTCAAGGACGCGGGCGGCGCCCACGTCGAGGACGAGGAGTGGGGCGAGCTGCTGCTCGACGTCCGGACCCCGGCCAAGCGCGCCGCCCTCGCCGGGATCGTCGGCGGCTGGATCGCCGGCTGCGCGGACAAGGGCTACGACGCCGTCGAGATCGACAACCTGGACACCTTCTCCCGCTCGGGCGGGCTGGTGAAGCAGGAGCACGCGCTGGCGTTCGCCGGGCTGCTCATCAAGGCCGCCCACGCCGAGGGCCTGGCGATCGCGCAGAAGAACTCGGCCGAGATCGCCGGGGCGGGCCGGAAGGCGGGCTTCGACTTCGCGGTGGCCGAGGAGTGCGGCCGTTACGACGAGTGCGGCACCTACGTCGGCGAGTACGGCTCCAACGTGATCGTCGTCGAGTACCGGCGGGCGGACTTCACGAAGACCTGCAAGCGGTTCGGCTCGCGCCTGTCGGTGATGCTGCGCGACGTGCCGCTGCGCAAGGCCGGCCAGCGCAACTACGTCTACGACGCCTGCTGATCCGGCGCCCCGCCGGCTCCGAAGAAGGGGAGGCACGGTCCGAGGCCGTGGATCCCGAATCCCGGCGGGGTGGTCCAGTCGTCGCGGGACAGGCGGAACCGCCGCGACTCGGCGGCCTCGCCCCGGCGGTTCAGGATCTCGAAGCCGTCGTCGCGGTAGCCGAGCTTGCGGGAGACCGCGGCCGAGGCGTGGTTGTCGGCGAACGCGCCGGAGCGCGCGTGGCGGGCGCCCAGCCCGTCGAAGGCCAGGTGGAGTACGGCGGTGCGCATCTCGGTGCCGATCCCCTGCCCGTGGAAGCGCCGCCCCAGCCAGGAGCCGGTGGAGACCTGGCGGGTGACCGCGAAGTCGGTGCCCGCGATCTCCTGGGTCCCGAGGACCTGTCCCTCGCGGACGACGACGAAGGAGCAGCTCCACTTCTCCGGCGACCAGGCCGACCACTGGCCGAACTGCCACTGGATCGTGCCCCGGGCGCGCGCGGCGGGCTCCGCGTCGGTCCAGGGGACGGCGAACGGCATCCCCTGCGGGTCGTGCACGCCCTGAGCGGCCAGATCGGCGAGCGCGTCGAGGTCGTCGAGGGACGGGAGCCGCAGTTCGAGGCGGGGGGTGGTCACCCGGAGCCGGAAGACGGGAAAGCGCCGCATGCCTGCCGATCCTGCCCGCGCAGTCAAGGAGAATCCACCGGATTTCTCGGACCCCGTGGCGCGACGGGCGGACAGGGGGAAACGGGTGATCCTCGATAGCGGAAAAAAACACATGATCGAAGTAACTAAACTACAGTTGAGTCAAGTGTGGTTTAGTAGAATCGGCGCATGCCGATCATGAAGCCCGAGCGCATCTTCGACCGGGACGCCGACTGGAGGGCGCTCGTCTCGTTCGTCGAGCACGCCGTTCCGGAGCCTGCGCTGGGCGTGGTCAGCGGTCGGCGGCGACAGGGGAAGACATACCTGCTGACGGCGCTCGCCGAGGAGACGGGCGGTTTTTACTTCGGGGCGGACGAGTCCACCGGGGCCGAGGCGCTCCGCCTGTTCGGGGCCGCCCTGGCACGCTTCACCGGTGCTCCTGCGTCGATCATGTTCGCTGGTTGGGACGACGCTCTCGATCATTTCTTCTCGCTGGCGAGAGAGCGGCCCATCCCGCTGATCATCGATGAGTTCCCGCTGCTGATGAAGGCGAGCCCGGAGCTGCCTTCGATCCTCCAGCGGCACCTCGACAGACGATGGCACGTCGACCGGGAGCCGTGTTTCGCGCGGGTCCTGCTCTGCGGCTCCGCGATGTCGGTGATGGGGCGCCTCCTCGCCGGCCAGGCGCCGCTCCGGGGGCGCGCGGGCCTCGAACTGGTCGTCAAGCCGCTGCGCTACCGCTCCGCCGCCGCGTTCTGGGGGGCGGACGATCCAGGACTCGCGGCGCTCCTGCACGCGGTGGTGGGCGGCACACCCGCCTACGGCCGCCAGTTCGTGCGCAACGACACCCCGGGCGGGCCGGCCGACTTCGACGACTGGGTCTGCCGTACGGTCCTCAACCCGCAGACGCCGCTTTTCCGGGAGGCGCGCTATCTCCTCGCGGAAGAGGTGGAAGCGCGTGACCCCGGGCTCTACCACTCCGTCCTCGGTGCGATCGCGGCCGGTAACGCCACCAACGGCGGGATCGCCGCTTACGTCGGCCGGAAATCTGCGGAGATCGCCCATCCGCTCCACGTGCTGGAGGACTGCCAACTGATCGTCAAGGATCGCGATCTCATCCAGCGGAAGAAGCCCGTCTACCGCATCGCCGAGCCCCTCATCACCTTCTACCAGGCGGTGATGCGGCCCCGCTGGGCGGCGCTCGAACTGGGGGAGGCCGAACGTGTGTGGCGAGGGTCGAAGCCGCGTTTTCTCTCCCAGGTCGTCGGCCCGGATTTCGAGCAGATCTGCCGCGACTGGGCGATCCTGGCGGACGACTTCTTCGACGAGCCGCCGGGCGAGGTCGGATCGGCCCTCCTGGTCGACCATTCGAGGAGGGAGAACAACAAGATCCAGCTTGACGTCGTGGTGATGACGCCCGCGCTTCTCGAGGAGCGGCAACGAGTGCTCTCGCTGGGCGAGGTCAAGTGGGACAAGGTTATGGGGCTTGGGCATCTGGAGAGGCTCCGCCGGGCCAGGGATCTGCTCATCGCTCAGGGGCACCGGGCCGAGGACGCCGTGCTCGCCTGCTACAGCGGCGCGGGTTTTGATAAGGACCTCCGCGCAGAAGCGCACAGGGATCGGCAGGTCCTTCTCGTGGACCTGCCGATCCTGTACGGCTGACGCGCTCGAACCCTCCGTCCACCGGTGATCCGGTGTGAGGCGGTGGACGGTGCCCGGGTCAGCCGGTGGCGGACTGGCGGGCGGCCATGACCTCGTTCACGTGGCTCTCGGCCCAGTCGGCGACGGCCTGGATGGGGGCGTGCAGCGACTGGCCGAGCGGGGTGAGCTCGTATTCCACGCGCGGCGGGACCTCGGCGAAGACGTGCCGGGTCAGCAGGCCGTCGCGGGCCATCGCGCGCAGGGTCTGGGTGAGGACCTTGGGCGTGACGCCGCCGATCGCGTCGCGCAGCTCGGTGAACCGCCGCGGGCCGTCGCGCAGGCTCAGCACGACCAGCACGGACCACTTGTCGCCGATGCGGTCGAGGATCAGGCGGGTCGGGCAGTCGGGGTCGAAGGCGTCGCCGTTCATCATGGTTTCCAGAGGGTACCAAGGGCACGTTGAAGTAACCAGTATCTGATGGATACCGTCGAGCCCACGATGACTCCACGGGAGGTTGTGTCATGAGGATTCTGCTGATCGGCGCCACCGGCATGATCGGGAGCCGGATCGCGGCCGAGGCCCGGGACCGCGGGCACGAGGTCACCGGTGTGACCCGGAGCGGCACGGCGGGGACCCGGAGCGCGGACGCGGGCGATCCCTCGGCCGTCGCCGAGCTCGCCGCCGGCCACGACGCCGTGGTCCTGGCGATCGCCCCGCCGCGCGACGGCTCGGAGCCGTCGGCCCCGCTGCTCGCCGCCGGGCGCGCGGTGCTGGAAGGGCTGCGCAAGGCCGGGGTGCGCCGCCTGGTGGTCGTCGGGGGCGCGGGCAGCCTGGAGGCGGCGCCGGGCGTCCGGCTCGTCGACACCCCCGAGTTCCCCGCCGTCTACAAGGGCGAGGCGCTGGCCCAGGCCGAGCTGCTGGAACTGGTCCGCGCCCAGGCCGGTGACCTGGACTGGACCTACGTCTCGCCCGCGATCGAGATCGAGCCGGGCGAGCGCACCGGCTCCTACCGCCGGGGCGGCGACCAGGTGCTCGCCGACGCCGACGGCCGGAGCTTCATCAGCGCCGAGGACTACGCCGTGGCCCTGGTGGACGAGCTGGAGACCGGTCAGGCCGTCGGCCGCCGCATCACCGTCGCCTACTGAGCCGCCCCTGCTGGGCCGCCCCACCCCCTCCGGTGACGCCGGAAACCCGGGGCGGGGGTCCGCGGGACGCGCCGGCCCGCTCGGGACATTCCTCCCGGGCGGGCCGGACAACCACTCAGGTGGACCGGGACAGCGGGCGGGTTGACTCCGCCACATGCTGAAAAATCCTGACTCGTTCCGCCGGATGGTCGCCGGAACCGCCCTGCTCGGCTGGCCGGTACTGCTCTTCCTGGCCTTCCTGACCTCGCCCCCGGGCGCCGAGCACGATCCCGGGATCTTCCGGGAGAGCCCGGGGGCCGTACAGGTCAGCGCACTGCTCTACCTCTGGGCGGCGCTCGCCTTCATCCCCGTCGTCCTGGGCCTGGCCCACCTGCTCAAGCACCGCGCACCCCGGACCGGCGGCATCGGCGCGGCGCTCGGGCTGATCGGCGCCGGGCACGCGCTGACCCTGTTCACCACCGACTTCTACGACCTGGCGCTCGCCCAGACCCTGCCCGCCGTGCAGGCCGAGCAGGTGACCGCGCGCGCGGGCGAACTGCCCGGATTCCTGTACGGCATGCTGCTGCCCGCCTTCCTCACCCACGTCGGGCTGTTCACGCTCCTCATCGGACTGGCCGCGACGAGGTACGCGCCCTGGTGGGTGCCGGTCGCGGCGCTCGCCGGCACGGTCGTGCCGTTCGCGACCATGGACCGGCCGCCCGCCGTGCAGTCCGTCGGCGCGCTGTTCCAACTGGCGGCCTACGGCTGGATCGGACTCCGCGTGCTGCGCGCGCCCCAGGCGGAGTGGGACCGGCCGGAGCTCACAGCCCGGCCTCCCGTGCCCGCATGATCGCCTGGGCCCGGTCGGCCACCTGGAGCTTGGCGAAGACCGCCGAGACGTGATTGCGCACGGTCTTCTGGCTCAGTCCGAGCCGGGCCGCGATCTGCGGGTTGGTGAGGTGCTCGGCCACCAGGGCGAGGATCTCCCGCTCCCGGCGGGTCAGCTCGGGCAGCGCCGGCTCGCTCCGCTCGCGCTCGGCGAAGTAGGCCGTCATCCGGGCGGCGATGGCGGGGCTGAAGATCGCCTCGCCCTCGGCCGCCGCCTGCACCGACCGGACCAGCTCCGCCTTGCGGGCGCCCTTGAGGACGTAGCCGCGGGCTCCGGCCCGCATGGCGGCGAACACCGAATCGTCGTCGTCCGACATGCTGAGCACGACCACCCGGACGTGCGGGTGGTCGCGGGTCAGCCGCTCGGTCGCGGCGACCCCTCCCATGCCGGGCATCGTCAGGTCCATGAGGACCACGTCCGGCTGCGCCCGCCCGACCAGGGCCAGCGCCTGCTCGCCGCTCGCGGCCTCGTCGGCGACCTCGATCCCCTCGGCGGCCGAGAGCAGGGCCCGCAGCCCGGCCCGGAACCCGGCGTGGTCGTCGACCAGCAGGATCCGGATCACCGCCGCCTCCCTTCCTCCCGCGCGGGCAGCACGACCCTGACCCGGGTCCCGCCTTCCGCGCGCTCCTCCACCGTGCACGATCCTCCCAGCTCCGCGGCCCGCTCCCGCATCGAGACGAGCCCGACGCCCTCCCGCCGGGCGCCCTCCCGCCCGGTACCCTCCGGCCCGGCATCCTTCGGTTCTACGCCCTCCCGCCTGGAGTCCTCACGCCCGCCTTCCCGGCACGCCTTCGACGGGGCGCCCGGCGGGGCGTCCGGCCCCGGTACGGCGGGCCGCAGGCCGCCGTCGTCGAGGACCTCCAGCACGAGGCTGTCCCCGGCCACCGCGATCCGCAGTTCCGCACCGGCGGCGCCCGCGTGCCGGCCGACGTTGGCCAGCGCCTCGGCCGCGATGCGGTAGGCCGCGACCTCGGTGGCGGCGGGCAGCGGCGGGAGCTCGTCCGGAGCCTCGACGGTCACCCGCAGGCCGGGCGGCTGCCGGGCGGCGTGGGCGCGCAACGCGCCGAGCAGGCCGAGGGAGTCGAGCGCGGGCGGGCGCAGCCCGTCCACGAGCGTGCGCACGTCGGCCGTCGCCGCCTCGGCGTCGCGGACGAGGCCGGCCAGCAGGTCCCGGGCGCGCTCGTCGGTGACCAGGTCGTGCGCGGCCTCCGCCCGCATGGTGAGCGCGGCCAGCGTGGGGCCGAGCCCGTCGTGCAGGTCGCGCCGGAGGCGGCGGCGCTCCTCCTCTCGGGCCATCACCAGCCGCTCCCGCGAGCGGCGCAGGTCGGCGGAGAGCCGTACGGCGTGCGCGGCCACTGCCACCTGCCGGGCCAGGTCGGACAGGACCCGCAGGTCACGCGGGCCGAAGCCGCTCTCGCCCGGCCGCGGGGACAGGACGAGATCACCGACCCGCGCGCCGTCATAGGTCAGCGGCAGCCGTACCGCGCCGCCCGGAACACCCTCCCCTGCGGACGCCCAGGCGTGGCGCTCGCCGTCGGCCGTCTCCACCGCCGCGTACGGCAGGCGCAGGGCCTCGGCCACCGAGCGCGCGACCCCGGGCAGCACCGCGTCCGGCGCCCCGCTGGCCTCCAGGCGGCGGCCCAGGCGGGTGAGCGCCGCGTAGGGGTCGTCCCGCTCGCCGTACATCAGCAGGTTGACCCAGCTCTGCAGGCGCTGCCGGAGCGGGGCGAAGGCGAGGGCCACCAGGCCGGCGGCCAGCACGGAGGCCGGCAGGCCGGCCGAGGGGAGGACCGCGCCGAGGTAGCCGACCACCAGGACGTAGCCGCCGGTCACGCAGCCCGACAGCAGCGCGTAGACCAGGGTCCTGTTGACGACCAGGTCGATGTCGAACAGCCGGTGGCGCAGGATCGCGATGCAGATCGCGACGGGGATGAGCGCCGTGGCCAGCGCGCCGACCAGTTCCCAGGGCGAGTGGACCGGCGGGTAGATGTGCCGGGGGTCGTCGTCGGCCAGCCCCGCGGCCAGCCGCGCGTGGGCGGCCAGCAGGCTGAGCGCGACCGCGTAGGCCAGCCACTTGACCTGCGCGCGCTGCCGGCCGGTGCTGCGCCGCGCCCGCACCAGCAGGTCGATCCCCCCGGCGGCGAAGACCACCGCCAGCAGGACCACCAGCGCCGTCTCCATGACCTGGGCGGGCCCGGCCATCACCGCGACCCCGAGCGGGTTCGGCACTCCGGGACCGGGGCCGACCTGCTCGTTCGTCCCGGGGCGCAAGGCGTTCACCGCCGCGCCCGCCGCCGCCACGGCGACCACCGCCCGCACGAACGGCCGCCATCGGGGCGAGGGCGGCGCGTCGCCGGGGAAGAAGAGGGGGACCAGGGTGAGGGAGAAGTTGGCCGGGATCCACAGCCAGGTCTGCGGCCAGGCCATGGCCTCGGCGAGGGGGAGGGGACCATGGCCGGGAGAGGCGGCCGGGCGGGTGAGCGCGCCGTAGACGGCGTACTCGCCGCAGGATTCCAGGAGGGAGAAGCAGAGCGCGCTGAGCGCCAGCAGCCGGCCCACCGGATGCCCCGGCCGGTGCGCCCCGATCAGCCCGCCCGCCAGCGCGCACGCCACGTTGAGCAGCAGGTGGCTCTGGGTGATCGGCTCGTAGCCGTTGAGCCCGGCCAGGACCGCGGCGCACGCGATCAGGACCAGCGTCAGGGCGCAGGCCGCCCAGGCGATGCGCGCCGCTGTGATCACTGCTCCTCCGGGTCCGGTCGGGCACACCGTACCCGCGCCCGCGCCCGGAAGGGACGGGACGGTGTCCCGGGACACGGCCCGCATCCGCTTCCGCTCAGGTTCCGGTTCCCGGAGCCGGGAGCGGACCCGGACCCGGAGCCGGGAGCGAAGCGGGGCACGGGAGAAGCGCCGGGCCCGGAAGCAGGGCGGGTCCCGGTCGCGAAGCGGGGCCAGGGAGCAGAGCCGGGGCCGGGTGCGGACCGGGGAGCGGCTCAGATGCCCTGCGGGAGCCGGAAGAGGCGGCCGGGGTCGTAGACGGCCTTGATCCGGGCGAGCCGGGCGGAGTTGGCCCCGTAGTAGGCGGTGCGCCAGCCGGCCAGTTCGGGGTCGACGTAGTTGACGTAGGCGTGGTCGCCGAAGTGCGGGCGCATCGCGGCCCGCGCGGCGCGGGTCCAGCCGGCCGCCCCGGAGCGGTGGGCGTAGTACTGCACGCTGTACAGCGCGGCCCGGTGCGGGAAGGCCGTGGCGTCCGGGCGGACGCGGCCGACCGCGCCGCCCAGCGCGTCCAGGAGCACGGTGTGGTCGCCGGTCTTCGCCACCTCGGCGACCAGTTTCCTGACCCCGCCCTCGGACAGCGGGCGGTAGGCCAGGTGGGACCTGGCCGAGAAGCGGTCCCGGGAGAGCCGGCCGTCGCGGGTCTGACCGGGCAGGGAACCGCCCCGGTGGCACTGGGAGACCGACAGGTCCGAGCAGCCTCCCATGATCATCATGGCCTGCCGGTAGGGGACCTCCCTGACGGAGGCGGAGGAGGCCGGGCCGATCCGGTCGGCCGCCGGGTCGAGCAGCCGCTCGCACTCCGCCCGGCTCCCGAGGTGGAGGCCGACGAGCCGAACGTCCGTGCCGCCGCCGTCGCGGCTCAGGTGCAGGGTGGACCACATCGCGTCCGGGGCGGACGGCGCCCACGCCTGCCAGGCCCGTACCGCCCGGGCCGCCCTCGCCCACGGCCAGCGCAGGGTGAAGACCGTGACTTCGCGGACGGGATGGGTCCGGAAGCCGAAGGAGACCGCCACCCCGAGGTTGCCGCCGCCCCCGCCGCGCGAGGCCCACAGCAGGTCGGGGTCGTGGTCCGCGTCGCAGTCCAGCAGCCGCCCGTCGGCCGTGACGATCCGCACCGACTCCATCACGTCGCAGGTCAGGCCGTACTTCCTGGACACTACGCCGATCCCGCCGCCCAGCGCCAGCCCGCTCACCCCGACGGTGGGGCAGGTGCCCGCCGGGATGCTCACCCCGCGGGCCGCGAGCCGGTCGTAGACGTCGACGAGCCTGGCGCCCGCCCCCACGGTCGCCCGCCCGGAGGCGTACGCGACCGTGTTCATCGGCGAGACGTCGACGACCAGCCCGGGCCCGGTGGACCAGCCCGCGTAGGAGTGCCCGCCGGACCGCACGGCCAGCGGCACCCTCATCCGGCGGGCGAAGTTCACGCACTCGGCCACGTCGGAGGGGTTCGCGCAGTAGGCGACGCCCGCCGGCCGCACTCCGTCGTAGGCCGGGTTGAACAGGCGGCGGGCGGCGTCGTAGGCGCCGTCGCCGGGCCGGACGAGCCTGCCGTCCAGCCCGCGGCCCAGCGCCTTCCAGTCCGACGGGCCGGGACCGGAGCGGGCGGGCGACCCGGCGCCCGCGGTGAGGGCGGCCAGGCCGCCGATCCGGAGGAATGTCCGCCGGTCCGGAGTGCGTTCCATGGTCTTCTCCCCGAGGGTCCCGTGTCGTCCGCCTGGTGAGACGCGCGCCGGGCCCGCCCGGTTCGTCACGAAGACGTCACTTCCCGGTGGCCGCGCGGAGCCGTACGGGGTGAGGCCGCCGGGGCCGTACGGCGGCGCCGGAGCCCGGGAGGGCCGTGCGGGGCCGTGCGGGTCCGATGCGGAGCCTCAGCCGATGTACTCGCGGGGCCGGGCCGGCCGCGCGGAGACCCCGGAGAGCATCGAGCGCGCCCGCACGGCGGCGACCAGGCCGCGGGTGACCCGGCGGGCCGCGAAGTGCGTGCCGTGCACGAACCTCATGACCGGGCCGAACGTGCCGGCCGCGGCCAGCCCCACGGCGAACAGGCCGCTGACCGAGGTCTCGAAGTCCCTCGTCAGCAGGGGAGAGGTCCCGGTGCGCCGGATGGCGTAGCGGAGGTTGCCGTCGAGGACGTCCATCCGCTCCACGTCCACCAGGTAACCGGTGGCGGCGATCACGTGTTCGGTGCGGACGGTCCTGATGCTCCCGTTCTCGTCGCGGAGCGTCAGGCTCACGTCGTCGCCGTGGACCGCGCCCGCGAGCGTCTGCCCCAGCACCACCGGGACGTGCCCGTCGAACCGCTTGCGCAGCCACCACGCCCCGGCCGGGCCCAGGGTCGTGCGGACGATGCGGTGACGGGTGGCGACGGGCAGGTGGCGCACGCTGCCGGGCAGCTCGGACCAGATCCACGAACGCCAGCCGGTGCCCAGGCCGGAGACCGGGGACAGCAGCCGCCGCAGCGCCGAGGCGCGGGTCTCCGGCACGTTGTTCCAGAGCAGGGTGTTCACCCGGGCCACCACCCGGGGCCGGGCTCCGGCCTCCAGCAGCAGGGTCGCCGTCTCCAGGGCGGACTGCCCGGCGCCGACCACCGTGACGTCGCGGCCCGCGAACGCCGACAGGTCGTGGTGCTCGGAGCTGTGCGTGCAGATCTCGGAGGGCAGTCCGGAGAGCACGGCGGGGCGGTGGGCGAAGGGCAGGAAGCCCAGCGCCAGGACCACCGTCCGGGTCATCACCGTCTCCCCGGTCGACAGCTCGACGGCGAAGAGCCTTCCCTGGGGGCGGATCTCGGTCACGGAGGAGGGATCGAGGGCCTCCCCGACGGTCCGGGCCCGGAACCACTTGCCGTAGTCGACGAACGTCTCCACGGGCACGGGCTCGCCGTAGGCGCACGACAGGCCCCGGGGGCGGCAGTAGGCGTCCAGGCCGTAGCTCCTGTGCGGGTCGGCGAGGTTCGACGCGGCCGGCTCCGACTTGAGCAGCATCCCCCGGGGCATGTGCCGCTCCCAGGACTCCATGGGGCGGCCGTAGACGCGCACGTCCAGCCCGGCCGCGACGGCATGGGCGCCGACGGAGAGCCCGTAGGGGCCCGCACCGACGACGGCGACGTCGATTACCGGCGTGCGCATGCTTTCTCCTTGCTCATTTAAAATCCCCCGTAAAGGAATCGACCCGCGGCTGATCCCTTGTTCTCCGAATGCTTCGAAAATTCTAACGCGGTGCCGCGGGAAGGCTCCGGCGGCGGCGGGCGAGGCGGTTAAAGCCTCGTTTCATTGTCTGTCTCGCCATGGTCAGGAAAGGAAGGGGGTCGTCGCCGTCGAACCAGGCGAACTCGTCGGCCTCGCGCAGCGACCGGAGCCAGCCGGCATAGGTCAGCCGGTGCGCGCGCCGGTCCTGGAAGGCGGGGAACGGATCGTAGTTCTCGACCAGGTATGTGCGGCCGTGTGCGGGGCGGCCCGGGGACGCCGGGGCACCGGTGAGGTCGAGGTGGAGCACGCGGACGAGGTCGAGGCCCCGCTCGTCGGTGAACAGCCGGAACTGCGCGCCCAGGCGGGGGTTGAAGTCCAGCAGGTGGTAGGCGTCCGCGGCGGCGTCGTACCGGAAGTCCAGGTCCAGGACGCCCCGGTAGCCCAGCCCGGAGGCGAGCGAGCGCGCCGCGGCCTCGACGCGGGGGTTGGGCAGCCACCGGCCGAGTGTGGTCAGGCCGGCGCGGGGCGGGTAGGCCCGCTCCTTCCGGCCGGCGCCGCCGAACAGGCAGGAGGAGCCGTCGCCGAAGTAGCCGTGGAAGAACCAGTCGGAGCCCGCGGTGCCGGGCACGAACCGCTGGAAGAGCAGGTCGCCGCCGGGTCCGCCGGTCCGCGCCGCCAGTCGTGCGGCCTCCTGCGCGGTGCGGACCTGCGTCGTGCTGCGCAGTCCGGAGCCGGGGGGCAGCAGCCAGGGCCTGGCCCACTTGGCCATCAGCGGCAGGCCCAGCCTGCGGACGGCGGCCGCGGCGTCGACCGCGGTCGCGATCACGTGCGTCTCCGGGTGGGAGACGCCCAGCCCGGCGCAGAGCGCGGCCAGGGAGGACTTGTCCGCCAGGCGGCGGGGCAGCCCGGGGACCTGCCCGGGCAGCAGGAAGAGGGGGGTGAGGGCAGCGGCGTGCTCGGCGGCGAAGACGGCGCCCGCGTCGTCCATCGGGAGGAGGACCGCGCGGCGCCCGATGACCGAGGCGATCGCCTCCAGCGCGGAGGTCAGCGCCTCCGGGGTCCTCGGACCGTCCGGCCAGACGTGCGTCCGGGCGAGGTGGCGCGAGCGGGAGGCCGGGGCGTGCCGCCCTTCGAGGACGGCGTGCACCTCCACCCCGGCGCGGCCCAGGGAGCGGACGGCCGCCAGCGTGCCGTGGTGGAGCACGTTGTCGTCCAGCCGGAGGACCAGGGCCGGGACGGCCGGGTCCAGCCGGACCGCGTGCGGCCGGCCGGCGTGCGGCAGACCGCTCTCCACCGGCTCGATCGTGCTCATGAATACGCCCGCCACATGAATTGATTAATCTGGACCCGTCGTCGTCCGCCGCTCACTATATAAGCTTCCCGCGGATAACGGTGAACCGCGGGAGGCGTTTCCTCGATATGTGCGATTAATATCGGACCCCCTCCGATAACCGGCTCCGAACATGGCTTTCACTGAAAAATCCGGACGTTGTGCGCATTCATTCGGCGGCCGTGCGGATCCCCGCCGGCCGGCGGGGGCCGGGTCCGGCGGACGGCGGCCACCGGGAGGCGGTGCCGGGGGCGACGGAGACGACGGGGCGGCCGGGGGACGAGGACGGGGACGGCGTGATGGCGGGGGCGGCCGGGGCGATGAGGACGGGGCGCGGAAGCCGGGTGAAGGCGCTCGGCTGGGGGATGCTCGCCGTGCTCGCGGTCTCCGGACCGCCGGGGGAGCCGCCCCCGACCGGTGGAGACGCCGGCGCAGGCGGCGGCGGGCGGGCCGTACGGCCTGCGGCGGCGGTCCCGTTCGGAGTGTTCCTCGCCTCCGACGCGCGCGGCACCGAGCGGCTGCCCCGGTTCGAGGCCTGGCTCGGCGGCCCCCGGGCGACCGTCGGCCGGACGTACCTGCCGGGGGAGAACTGGACCGCCCTGCGGGGACCGGACTTCATCCTGGACCCCTGGACCCGCTGGCGCGCCGCCGCGCCGGGGCGCGTGCTGGCGGTCAACGTCCCCATGGTCGCGCCCAACGAGGGGCGGCTGCCCGACGCCGAGGTCGCCGGGCTGCTGCGCGCGGGCGCGAAGGGGGCCTTCGACCCCGTCTTCCGGCGGCTGGCGGACCGGCTGGTCGCGGCGGGGGCCGCCGACACGATCGTCGTGCTGGGCTGGGAGATGAACGGGACGACCTACTCCAGCCGCTGCGCGCCCGACCCCGCGGCCTGGAAGGCCTACTGGCGGCGGATCGTCGCGGTGATGCGGGCGGTGAGGGGCCAGGGCTTCCGGTTCGACTTCGCGCCCAGCCGGGGCCGGGACGCCATCCCGTGGACGGAGTGCTACCCCGGCGACGACGTGGTCGACATCATCGGCATGGACAGCTACGACCAGGCCCCCGGCGGGACCTTCGACGACTACCTCGACCAGCCGTACGGCATGCGCCACCACGCGCGGTTCGCGGCGGCGCGCGGCAAGCCGATCTCGTTCCCGGAGTGGGGGCTGTTCCGCCGGGGCGACCGCCCCGAGTACGTGCGGGGGATGCTGGAGTGGATCCGCACCCACGACGTGGCCTACCACTCGATCTCCGACTACTGCCCGCACGGGGTCTGGCAGTGCCGGGACAACCCCCGCTCGGCTCAGGCGTTCCGCGAGTCGATGGGCCGGGCCGGGCGGCCGGGCGGCGGGACCGGGTCCCCGGCGGCTCCCGTGCGGCCCTGACGCCCGTCCCCGTCACCGGCGGCTCCCGCGCCGCCCCGGAGCCTCCCGCCGCCGTCTCCGCCGTCTCCGCCGTCTCCGCCGTCCATGTCGTTCCCGTCGCCCTCGTCCCACCGGGAGGCCGGGACGCTCCCGGCCGGCGCCCCGGCCGCGTCCGCCCGCACGTCCCGGATGACGCGCCAGGTCAGCGCCGCCAGCCGGTCCAGCACGGGCCGGATGCCGAAGTCCGCGGCCCGGGCGACCGCGGCCTCCCCCTCCTGGTGGGCGAGCACCGGGTGGCGGAGCCGGAGGGCGACCGCCTCGGCCAGGGCCCCGGCGTCCTCCGGCGGGACGAGGGCGCCGACCCGCGGGGTGACCACCTCGGACAGGCCGGGGACGTCGGCGGCGACCAGCGGGCGGCCGCTCGCGAGCGCCTCCAGCGCGGTCAGCGGCAGCCCCTCCCAGCGGGAGGGGAGGACGACCACGTCGGCCGCCGCGTACCAGGGACGGACGTCGGCGACGGCGTCGGCGAACACCACGCCGGGCCCGGCCGCCGCACCCAGGGCGGGCCGGAGGTCGCCGTCGCCGACGACCGCCAGCCGGGCGTCCGGGCAGACCCGGGTGACCCGCTCCCACGCGCCGACCAGCAGGTCCTGGCCCTTCTGCCGGGTGACCCGGCCGACGCAGACCGCCAGCGGCGCGTGCTCGGGCAGGCCGAGCAGCCGCCGGGCCGCCGCCCTGCCGCCGGGACCGGCCGGACGGAACCGGTCGAGGTCGACCCCGTTGCGGACCACGGTGAAGTTCCCGCGCAGACCCTGTTCCCGGGCGAGCGCGGCCTCGCCCTCGCCCACGCACACCAGCAGGCCCGCCCAGCGGGCGGCGGCCCGCTCCCAGGCCAGGGCCGCCCGCGCCGCGGCGCCCCGGGCGGCCAGCCACGACCAGCCGTGCGGCTGGAACAGCGTGGGGATCCGGCCGCGGAGCACGGCGCGGCCCGCCAGCCCGGCCTTGGCGGAGTGCAGGTGGACGGCGTGCGGGGCGAACCCGTCGATCAGCCGGCGGAGCCGCCGCGCCTCGCCGGGGACGCCGGCCCCCGGCGACCTGGACGCCTCCCAGCGCAGCCACTGGACGCCGAGCGCGGCCAGCTCGTCCGGCAGGCGCCCGGAGCCCGGGCAGGCGACGGCCACGTTCCAGCCCCGCCGTACCTGGTCGGCGGCGAGGGCGGCGACGTAGCCCGCCACGCCGCCGTCCACGGGCCGGCTGACGTGGAGCACGGAGGGGGCCAGCGCCGCGGGCCAGCCCCGTCGGGAGGCGGTCATGCCCGGACCTCCCCCAGGGCCGCCTCGCGCTCGGCCGGTCGCACCCGCACCGTCACCTTCCGCGTGGCGGGCCGGGCCGGGGCCGTACGGGGCCGGCCGCAGGAGGCCGAGGACCGGACCGGGACCGTGAGGCAGACGAGGGCGCCGACCAGGACGCCGCCGGTCGCGCCGAGCGCGGCGCCGACCGCGGGCGGCGGAGACGAGGGGGAGGCGGGCGGGAGGGCCTTGGTGAAGCGGACGAGGCGGACCCGGGTGTTGACCGCCTGGTAGTTCGCATACGTGATCAGGGCGGTCGCCACGGCGTTGGCCCGGTCCGCGGCCTGCCGCGGGCCGGGCGCGGAGGCGCTCAGCCCGACCAGGGGGGCGTCCGGCGAGGCGGACGCCTGCACCGCGCGCCGCAGCCGCTCGACGGAGGACTCCGGCACGGAGGCCGCCGGGACACCGGTGTCCGGGGAGGTTCCCCGCGGGAGGAGACCGGGGTCCGGACCGGGGGGCGGGGAGGCGTCGTCCAGGGCGAGGGCGAGGATCTCCGGCTGGGTGGCGACGCGGGCGTAGGTCTGCGCGAAGTCCACCGCCCGGGCGGTGTCGCTCCGGTCGGCGGGGACCGCGACCACGTACGCGTCGGCGGTGTAGACCGGCTCCCTGACCAGGGAGAAGGCCAGCCCGGCCAGCGTTCCCACGAGCACGGCCGCCCCCAGCGGCCACCAGCGTCGCAGCAGGCCGGTCCGGGCCGGCGCCGTGTCTCTCAACGGTACTCCTTGCGGGCGTCGTACATCGTGGCGGAAAGCGCCCCGGCCGGCACGGCGGAGGGGACGTCCTCCAGGACGCGCTCGTACAGCGCCTCGGCTCGCGCGGCGTGCCGCCGGGCGTCGTAGTGGGAGACGTCTTCGAGGAGGCGCTCGTACAGCGCCTCGGTCCGCGCGGCGTGCCGCCGGATGTCGTAGTGGGAGACGGCGCGCGGCGGCGGCAGCCGTACCGGTCCCGCGGCGGCCAGCGTGCGCAGCCTGGCGCGGAGGCGGCGGGGGTCGGGGGGCACGCGCCGCGCCCCGGGGGCGGCGTCCGGCGGCAGCTCCTCCAGGGCGGGGCAGACGGAGTAGAGGACGGGCAGCCCCGCCGCCAGGCCCTCGACGGCGGCCAGCCCGAACGTCTCCTCCACCGACGGGGCGGCGAGCACGTCCATGGCCGACAGCAGCGCGGGCACCTCCGTCGACTCGCCGGTGAACACCACCCGCTCCGCGATCCCCAGCGCGCGGGCGCGCTCGGTGAGCGCCCCGCGGGCGGACCCCTCGCCGACCAGCAGCAGGACGCTCCCGTCCAGGCCCGCCAGGGCCTCCAGCAGGACGTCGAAGCGCTTGCCGGGCTCCAGCCGCCCCACGCCGCCCACGACGTGCGCGTCCGGCGGGATGCCCAGGCGGGCCCGCGCCTCGTGCCTGAGGTAGGGGTCGTAGTGGAAGGCCTGGCTGTCGATCCCGTTGGGGATCACCTCGATCCGGGAGCGCGGCACCCCCCACCGGGCGAGCCGGTCGGCCACGGTCCCGGAGACGGCGACGGTCACGTCGCCGAGCGCCTCGCTGATCCGGTACAGCGCGCGCACCCCCCGGGTCGCGCGGCGCCCCTCGACCCGGTCCTCGCCCAGGGAGTGCTCGGTCGAGACGATCGCGGGCACGTCCGCCAGACGCGCCGCCAGCCGGCCGTACACGCAGGCCCGGTACAGGTGCGTGTGCACCACGTCGTAGCGCCCGGCCCGCATCAGCCGGGCCAGCCGCCGTACGGCGCGCAGGTCGCGGTTGCCCCGCATGCCCAGGCAGTGCACGGGCACGCCGGTGTCGGCGACGGCCTCGGCGACGACCCCGGGGTTGGTCAGCGCGACGACCTCGCACTCGGCGTCCAGGTGCGGCAGCAGGGTCCGCAGCTGCTGCTCGGCCCCTCCGGCGGCCAGGCCGGTGATGACGTGCAGGACCCTCGTCCGCTGCCCTCCCCTCATCGGTTCCACCCCCAGCGCAGGCCGTGGCGGAGGTGCTTGGCGCGCAGCCGCAGCGGCCCGTCGCGGTCGCCGGCGTAGGTCCGCGCGAGCGCGTGCCGCCCGCTGAACTCGGAGGGCCGGACGGCGCAGGCGTAGGAGTAGCCGGCCGAGCGGACCGCGTCCACCTCCCGGGCGCCCGCGTGGCCGTAGGGGTAGGCGAACCCGGTGATCTCGCGGTCGAGCACGTCCTCCAGGACCGCCCGGCTCTCCTTGAGCTCCATCTCGAGCTCGGCGTCGGAGGCGCCGGTCAGGGACACGTGGTGGACGGAGTGCGAGGCGACCTCCATGCCCGCGCCGGCCACCCGGCGCAGGTCCGCCGCGGTCATCAGCGCCTTGCGCGGGCAGTCCCGGTCCCACGCGTTGTGCCCGCCGAGCAGCCCGGCGACCGCGAACACGGTCGCGGTGAAGCCGTGCCGCAGCAGGACGGGGACCGCCTCGGACGCGAAGTCGGCGTACCCGTCGTCGAAGGTCAGCCCGACCATCCGGCCGGCCTGGCCGGACGCCTCGGCGACCAGCAGCTCCCGCACCGAGACCCCGCGCAGGCCGCGCCGCCGGAGCCAGTCCATCTGGCCGGCGAACCGCTGCGGGGAGACGGTGACGAGCAGCGGGTCGCTGTCGTACCCGTCCACCGAGTGGTACATCAGGATGTACGGCATGGCCGCTCTGCCGGTCACGTCCGCCTCGTTCCTGGCATGGAGCCGATCATTCGCGTGATCTCCTTGGATCCGGTGAGTGCTGCTACGACGGTGAACACGAGCGCGACCGCGGCCGCGCCGAGGGCCAGGGCGGCGAGGGCCGGCAGGCCGCCGAGGAGGGGCCGCAGGAGCAGCCCGGCGGCGCCCGCCGCCGCGGCGGCGAGGACGGGCCGGCCGAGGGCCGCCGCGACGGCCCGCGCCGGCAGGGCCGGCTCCGAGTTGCGCAGGCCCAGCAGGAGCGCCGCCGCGGTGAGCGTGATGCCCGCCGCGTTGGCCGCGGCGATCCCCGCGGTCCCTCTGGCGGGCGCGGCGGTGACGGCCAGGACGGCCAGGACGGCGGTGGCGGCCAGGCCCGCGGCCATGGCGGCCACGGGATACCAGGGCGGGCGTCCGAAGCAGAAGAACACCCGGGAGGCGGCCCCGACGACCGTCTGGCCGAGCAGCCCCAGCGAGTAGACGCGCATGATCTGCGCGGTCGCCTCCGTGTCAGCCCCGGTGAACTCGCCCTGCTCCAGCAGGAGCGCGACGATCTCCGGGGAGAACGCGACGAGGAAGGCGGAGGCGGCCAGCACGATCGTGCCCGACAGCCCGAGGTCGCCGGTGATCCGGCGGCGGGCCGCGGGCAGGTCCCCGGCGGTGATGGAGCGCACGAGCGCGGGGAACGAGACCGTGACGACGATGAGCGAGAGCACCATCGGCACCTGGGCGATCTTCTGCGCGTAGTTCAGGTGCGAGATGGAGCCCGCCGGGAGCGAGGAGGCGAGGAACCTCTCCACGTAGACCTGGCCCTGGCGCAGCAGGGCGAAGGCGGCGATCGGCGCGAACGCGCCCAGGGAGACCAGCGCCGCGGCGGACGGCCCGCGGGGCGGCCCGACGTGCCGCAGGAAGGCGGGCGCCTGCACGGCCACCATGAGCAGGCCGCCGAGCGCCACCCCGAGTGCCGCGGCGGTCACCCCCAGCCGGTCGTGGAAGGCGGCGAGGCACGCGATGATTCCCACGTTGTAGGCGACGTGGATCGCCGCCGGCGGGCCGAACACCTGGTGCGCGCGCAGGGCCGCGCTCAGGTACCCCGCCAGCCCGAACAGCAGCACCGTGACCGAGACGATCCGCGTGCACCGCACGGCCAGGTGCGGGTCGGCGAAGCCGGGGGCCAGCACCTCGACGAGCAGCGGCGCCCCGAGGAAGGTGGCGGCGGTCACCGCGACGAGTGCGGCGAGGACGTGCGGCAGCGTGGCGGAGACCACCCGGCGGATGTCCTCGCGCCGCTCCACGGCCCGGCTGAAGAGCGGGACCAGCAGGAACGCCATCGCGCCCTCGATGAGCAGCGGCGCCGCCGTCTCCGGCACGGTCCACGCCAGCAGGAAGGCGTCCGTGCGGTGGGTCGCGCCGAAGAGGCGGGCGAGGAGGAGGTCGCGGGTGAACCCGAGGAGGGAGCCGAGCGCGACGAGCGCCGCCGTGACGGAGGCGGCGCGCAGGAGCGGGGAGCCGCCGGGCCGTCGGCCGGGCGCGCGGCGCGCGGGGAGGAGCCGGGAGAACCGGCCGGGTGCGTGGCGCGCCGCGGAGAGCCGGACGGTACCCGTGGTCTCCGCCGCGCGGTTCGTCTCCGGAGTCTCCGACCCCCGGGTCGTCTCCGGAGTCCCCGCCGCGCGGTTCGTCTCCGGAGTCCCGGCCGCCCGGTTCGTCTCCGCCTTCTCCGCCGTCCGGGGCGGCCGGTTCGGCTGGGCCGTCCGGGTCATCGGCACCGCCCGGGGCCCACCGGGAGGGCCTCCGCGGGCGCGCCCGCGCAGGCCCAGCGCAGGGCGACGCCCAGCATCACCGACATGACCAGTGTCGGCGCGCCGCCGATGTCGGAGTAGGCGAAGTCGACGAGCTGCCAGGTCAGGAAGCCCGCCGCGACCAGCCCCAGGGCGCGGTCCGGGGGGAACGGCCCGGAGCGCGGGTACGGCGGGCGGGCCGCGCCGGGGGCACGGAGGACACCGGGGGCACGGAGGACACCTTGACTGCGGGGGATGCCGGGGATGCCGGGGATGCGGCGGACACGGGGGGTATGGCGGACACCGGGGACGCGGCGGACGCGGCGGACGCGCCGGACCGACCAGAGCGCCAGGGAGCCCAGCATCAGGCAGAAGGCCGCGATCCCGGCCAGGCCCTGCTCGCTCAGCACGAGGAGGTACATGTTGTGCGGGGACAGCAGCGGCTGCCGCCGGAAACCGCTCACCGGGTCGGCGGTGTCGCTGCCCGACGACAGGCCGAGGGGCGCGTGGGCGTCGCGGAAGGCGGGGAACCCCCGCGGTCCCGCCCCGGTGAGGGGATGGTCCCGCCAGATCCCCGCGGCGGTCCGCCACAGGTCGTAGCGGTCGCTCACCGAACGGTCCGGCTGCGTGACCGATGAGCCGATCGAGGTGAGCCGCCGCCCGACCGTCTCCGATCCGGCCGGTCCCGCCGGGCCCCCCGGTCCCACCGCCGAGCCGGCGACGAGCAGGGCGGCGGCCGCGGCGAGCAGCCCGGCGCCCGCCGCGGTGCGGCGGCCGGACAGCGCCGCCATGACCGCCGCCGCGCACGCCGTCGCCAGCCACGCGCCCCGGCTCAGTGACAGGACCAGCGGCGGCAGCAGCAGCGCGGCGCCCAGGAGGGCCGTCGCCCGGGGCCGTCCGCGCAGGGCCAGGCCGACCCCGAGCAGGACGACCAGCCCGTGGCTGACGACCGTCGCCATGCCCATCACGTCCTGGGCGCCGAAGGTGCCGACCGCCCGGACGTTCTCGCCCGCGTAGGAGGCGCCGGTGCCGGTGAGGGCCTGCAGGCAGCCGACCGCTCCCTGGACCAGGGCGGCGCAGACGACCGCCCCGCCGGTCAGCCGGAGGTCCGCCCGGTCCCGCAGGGCGACGGCGACGGCCAGCGGGACCAGCACGAACACCTGAAGGTAGCGGGCCAGGCCGGGAAGGCTCGCCAGGACGTCGTGCGACGCGACGGTGGCCGCGCAGACGGCGACCACCGGCGGGACGAGCACCAGGAAGCGCACCGGCAGCCGCCGCCCTCCGGCCAGGAGGCGCGCCGCGGCCGCCGCGACCAGCACGACCGACGCGAGGTCGGCCGGCGTCACGTGGAAGGCGGAGGCGAGGTCGTCGCGCCGGTCGGGCACGCACACGCACAGCACGACCGCCGCGGTGAGGACGCCGGGCCCGCGCCGCGCCGCGATCCCGGCGGCACGCCGTACCGCGCCCACCGGGCCGCCCGGCACCGGACCCGCGGCGGTGTGCGGACCGGGGGCGCCGTGCGGACCGGGGGCGGTGCGCGGACCGGGGGCGCCGTGCGGGTCCGCCTCCCTAACCTCCACTGGGCCGGAGCACGGATGCGACGGTGCGGATGATGATCTTGATGTCGGACCGGAGGGTCCAGCCGTCGATGTAGTGGTTGTCAAAGCGGGCACGGTCCTCGATGGAGGTGTCCCCCCGCAGGCCGTGGACCTGCGCCCACCCGGTGATCCCGGCGGGGACGCGGTGGCGGCTCTCGTAGTGCGGCAGGGAGCGGGAGAACTGGTCGACGAAGAAGGGGCGCTCGGGCCGGGGGCCGACGATGCTCATGTCGCCCCGCAGCACGTTCCAGAGCTGGGGCAGCTCGTCCAGCGAGGTCCTGCGCAGCAGCCGGCCGACCCGGCCGACGCGCTCGTCGCCGGCGACGCTCCAGCGCGTCTCGGACTCGCGGGGGTCGCGGGGGTGGAGCGTGCGCAGCTTGAGCATCTCGAAGCGGCGGCCGCCCAGCCCGACCCGGCTCTGCCGGAACAGCACGCCGGGCCCGCCCTCGCAGCGCACCGCCAGGGCGCACAGGGCGAGCAGCGGAGCGGTGACCACCAGGCCGGTGAGGGCGACGGCGACATCGAGGAGCCGCTTCAGGGGCCAGGACGGCCGCGTCTGGGGGACGGGGCGCATCCGCAGCAGGGGGAAGCCGCGGACGTGGCCGTGCGGAGGCAGGAAGTCGGTGAGCAGGCCTCCCGGTTCCGGCGCGAGGAAGACCTCGCAGCCGAAGTCCCTGGCGATGCGGGCCAGCACGGGGGTGTCCGCCCCGGGGACGGGCTCCGAGGCGACGATCACCGCGCGGACGCGGTGCTCCCGCAGTGCCGCGGCGAACCGCTCGGGCCGGTCGGACGCCTGCTCCGGCGCCTGTCCGGACGCCCGGTCCGGTGCCCGCCCCGGCGGCCGGCCCGGCGCCTGCCCGGCCGTGCGTCCCGCTCCCGGCCCGTCGTCGACGAATCCGATGGGCGCCAGCCCGTGCTCAGGGTGGTCGAGCAGGACCGAGGCGAGCCGCCGGGCGTGCCGCCCGGTGCCGAGCACGATCGTGGGCCGCGCGCCGCGGCGCGACCGCCGGCCCCGCCGGGTGGGGAGCCGGTACCGCATGGCGTCCGGGGCGCCGGTGCCGCTCTCCGGGCCGGTGGGAGGCCGTACGGCCGGTCCGGCCGGGGAGGCCGTCCCGCCCCCGCCGGTCCCGGCCGCGCCGCCGGACAGCCGCTCACCCCTGGTGGTCGCGGACATCGGTGCCTCCGTATTCGAATTCTCTTTCCGCGACCGGCCTGAATTCAGTCAAGCTTCCCCCAACTCGGCGGTTCCATTTTGACACCGCGAATATCGCGCCGATCTCGCGGAAGGCCGGCCGGTGATTTCCGGAATGCCTCGACCGTAATGGACGCAGGCCTTCTCCGAATGCGAGAACCTCGGCCCCTGCGAGCTTCTCGATGCTACTGACGGAAGCGGCGCCGATCTCGCACCTGACCACGCGTTTGCCGGTCGTCTGCGGCAAGTTTCCAATGGGCTGGCTTTTGCGCCGACATATCGGATGACGGGGACCGTATATCGGGCGGGCCGGGGAGCAGAGAACGCGCGGGGACGGCCCGCGCCCTCATTCCGCCCGCCCCGCCGGGGGCCGGCGGCGGGGCGGCGGGGCGGCGGCGGCCGGGTGACGGTGACCGGTCGTCACGTTGACGTTTCGCAACTTTTCGGGTGGTATCAGGAACGGTGCCGCGCACCGGTCGACGATGACCGGCGCGGATGGTCACCGCCGTGCCCGTGGACCGAGCATCATTTCCCCTTGTACGGGCACCTGTACGGCGCCGCGGATCTGGTGTAGATCCGGTCAAAAATGAGCAATACCCCTCACAAAGGAGTGAGAGCGACATGCCGCTCGAAGAGGCCAAAGACGAGCTGCTGAGGAGTGCCGCCGCGAGCTGTGCGCACACACCCGGCGGCGACTGCGGGAGCGCCGAGGAGGCGCTCGCCTTCCTGCGGCTCTACTACCGGCACGTCGCGCCGGAGGACCTGCTGGACCGCGACCCGGTCAACGTGTACGGCCCCGCGACGGCCCACCGCCAGCTCGCCGAGCGGCGCCCCCAGGGCCGGGCCCTGGTGCGGGCCTACACGCCGAACCTGGAGGAGCACGGCTGGGACCCCGGCCGCTCGGTCGTCGAGGTGGTCACCGACGACATGTCCTTCCTGGTCGACTCGGTGACGATGGAGCTCAACCGCCACGACATCGGCACCCACCTGATCATCCACCCGCAGATGCGGGTGCGCCGGGACATGACGGGCAGGCTCCTCGGCTCCGGCGAGGAGGACGTCACCGGGCAGATGCTCGTCGAGTCCTGGATGCACTTCGAGATCGACCGGCAGAGCGACCCCGCCGTGCTCCGGCGGCTCGAGACCGACCTGCAGCGGGTCCTGTCGGACGTGCGCTACGCCGTCGAGGACTTCCCGAAGATGCGGGCGCTGGCCGTGCGGACCGCCGAGGACGTCTCGGTGAACCCGCCGCCGCTCGACCCCGCCGGGGTCGAGGACAGCCTGGAGCTGATGCGCTGGCTCGCGGACGGGCACTTCACCTTCCTCGGCTACCGCGAATACCGCCTGGAGCGCGGCGAGCAGGGCGACGAGCTGCACGCGGTGCCCGGGACCGGCCTGGGCATCCTCCGGCACGACAAGGCCGGCTCGGGCAGCTTCGCCGCGCTCCCGCCCGAGCTGAGGGCCAAGGCCCGCGAGAAGCAGCACATGCTGATCATCACCAAGGCCAACAGCCGCGCCACCGTGCACCGCCCGGCCTACCTGGACTACGTCGGCGTCAAGCTCTTCGACGCGGCGGGGGAGGTCGTCGGCGAGCGCCGGTTCCTCGGCCTGTTCACCCACGCGGCCTACAACGAGTCGGTCGCCCGCATCCCGGTGCTCCGCCGCAAGCTGGCCGAGACCCTCGACCTGGCCGGGTTCTCCGCCGAGAGCCACGACGGCAAGGACCTCATCGAGATCCTGGAGACCTACCCCCGCGACGAGCTCTTCCAGACGTCCGTGCAGCAGCTCCTGCCGATCGCGCTCGGCGTGCTCCGGCTCCGCGAGCGCAAGCAGGTGAAGGTCTTCCTGCGCCCGGACGACTACGGCCGCTACGTCTCCTGCCTGATCTACCTGCCGCGCGACCGCTACACCACCAAGATCCGCATCAGGATGCAGGAGATCCTCCTCAAGGCGCTCGGCGGCGCCTCCCTCGACTACAGCGCCATGATCGGCGAGTCGGCCCTCGCCCGGCTGCACGTCGTCGTGCGCGGGGAGCGGGGCCGGACGCTGGGGGCCGACTCCGTCGACGTGGGGGAGCTGGAGGCCGTGCTGGCCGCCGCCACCCGCTCCTGGGAGGACGACCTGGCCGCGGCCATCACCGACCTGAGCTCGGAGGCCGAGGCGCCCCGCCTCGTCCGCCGCTACGCCGCGGCCTTCCCCGAGGGCTACAAGGCGGACTTCCCGCCCCGGATGGCGGTGGCGGACCTGCGCCGGCTGGAGGCCCTGGCGGCGGCGTCGGGGACCTCGACGGCCTCGGGCGCGCCGGAGCCGTCCGACGCGATCGGGATGAACCTCTACGAGCCGTACGACGCGCCCGAGGGCGAGCGCCGGTTCAAGCTCTACCGGATCGGCCGGCCGATCTCCCTGTCGCAGGTGCTCCCGCTGCTCCAGCGGATGGGCGTCGAGGTGGTCGACGAGCGGCCCTACGAGATCGACCTCGACAACGACCCGGCGACGAAGGACGCCTGGATCTACGACTTCGGCCTGCGCTACACCCCCTCGCCGGAGGTGGACCGGGACGTCTTCAAGCGGCTCTTCCAGGACGCGTTCGACGCGCTGTGGCGGGGCCGGGTGGAGAGCGACGGCTTCAACGCGCTCGTCCTGACCGCGGGCCTCACCTGGGAGCAGGCCGAGATCCTGCGGGTCTACGCCAAGTATCTGCGCCAGGCCGGGACCGCCTTCAGCCAGGACTACATCGAGCGCGTGCTGCAGGGCAACGTACGGCTCGCCCGGCTGCTGGTCGGCCTGTTCGAGGCCCGGCTCGACCCGGCCCGCCCGGAGGAGGCCCGCCAGGACCTGGCCGCCGCGCTGCACGAGGAGATCCTCGGCGCGCTGGACGACGTCGCCTCCCTGGACGAGGACCGGATCCTCCGGGCCTACCTGGAGATGATCCAGGCCACGCTGCGGACCAACTACTTCCAGCGGGCGGACGGGGAGCGCAAGCCGTACATCGCGGTGAAGCTCGACTCGCCCTCGATCGGCGTGCTGCCGCTGCCCCGGCCGAAGATCGAGGTCTTCGTCTACTCGCCCCGGGTCGAGGGCGTGCACCTGCGTTTCGGGAAGGTCGCCCGCGGCGGGCTGCGCTGGTCGGACCGGATGGAGGACTTCCGCACCGAGGTCCTGGGCCTGGTCAAGGCGCAGATGGTGAAGAACACCGTGATCGTGCCCACCGGCTCCAAGGGCGGCTTCGTGGTCAAGAACCCGCCGAAGTCCGGCCGGCGGGAGGATCTGCAGGCCGAGGGCGTCGCCTGCTACCGGATGTTCATCTCCGGCCTGCTCGACCTCACCGACAACCTCGTCGACGGGCAGGTGGTCCCGCCCGCCGACACGGTCCGGCACGACGGCGACGACACCTACCTGGTGGTGGCCGCCGACAAGGGCACCGCGACCTTCTCCGACATCGCCAACGGGGTCGCCAAGGAGTACGGCTTCTGGCTGGGCGACGCCTTCGCCTCCGGCGGCTCGGTCGGCTACGACCACAAGGGCATGGGCATCACCGCCCGCGGCGCCTGGGAGTCGGTGAAGTACCACTTCCGCACCCTCGGCGTGGACGTGCAGGCCACCGACTTCACCGTCGTCGGCATCGGCGACATGTCGGGCGACGTGTTCGGCAACGGCATGCTGCTCTCCCAGCACATCCGGCTGGTCGCCGCCTTCGACCACCGGCACGTCTTCATCGACCCGCACCCCGACGCCGCCCGCGGCTTCGCCGAGCGCGCCCGGCTGTTCGCGCTGCCGCGCAGCTCGTGGGAGGACTACTCGCCCGAGCTGATCTCCGCGGGCGGCGGCGTCTGGCCGCGCACGGCCAAGTCGATCCCGGTCTCGCCGCAGGCGCGCGCCGCGCTCGGCATCCCCGACGGGGTCGCCGCCATGGCGCCCAACGACCTGATCAGCGCGATCCTCAAGGCCCCGGTGGACCTGCTGTGGAACGGCGGCATCGGGACCTACGTCAAGGCGTCGTCGGAGTCGCACGCCGACGTCGGCGACAAGGCCAACGACGGCCTGCGGGTCGACGCCGCCGAGCTGCGCTGCAAGGTGGTCGGCGAGGGCGGCAACCTGGGCCTGACCCAGCTCGCCCGGATCGAGTACGCCCTGGGCGGCGGGCTGGTCAACACCGACTTCATCGACAACTCCGCGGGCGTGGACACCTCCGACCACGAGGTGAACATCAAGATCCTGCTGGACCGGGTGGTCCGTGACGGCGAGCTCACCGACAAGCAGCGCAACCAGCTCTTCCTCGACATGACCGACGAGGTCGCCGAACTGGTCCTGCGCGACAACTACGACCAGAACGTGGTGCTGGCCGCGGCCCGCGCGCAGGCGCCGGAGATGCTGCACATCCACGCGCGCTACCTGCGCCGGCTGGAGCGGGACGGGCTGGTCGACCGGGAGCTGGAGTTCCTGCCGTCGGACAAGGCGCTCGCCGAGCGGCGCCAGGCCGGGCTCGGCCTGACCGCGCCGGAGTTCTCCGTGCTGCTGGCCTACACCAAGCTGGTGGTGGACGCCCAGATCCTCGGCTCCGACCTGCCCGACGACCCCTACCTGGCGTCCTGGCTGGTCTCCTACTTCCCGTCGGCGCTGCGCGAGCGGTTCCGCCCCTTCATGGACGACCACCCGCTCCGCAGGGAGATCATCACCACCTGCGTGGTGAACGACCTGGTCAACTCCAGCGGCACCACCTTCATGTTCCGCGTGGGCGAGGAGAGCGGCGCGTCCGCCCCGGACATCGCCCGCGCCTACCTCGTCACCCGGGAGGTCTTCGACCTGCCGAGCTTCTGGCGGGCGGTCGAGGAACTGGAGGACAAGGTGGACGTCTCCACCCAGCTCGCGATGGAGCTGGAGGCGCGCAAACTGTGCGAGCGCGGCACCCGCTGGCTGCTCGGCAACCGCCGGCCGCCGCTGGACCTGGCCTCCACGGTGGGCTTCTTCACCAAGGGCATGAACGGCCTGCTCCCGCACCTGCCCAAGCTGCTGACCGGCTCCGACCTGGCGGCGTTCGAGGACCGCAGGGACTCCTTCATCGCCCGCGGGGTCCCCGACGACCTGGCCGAGCGGGTCGCCGCGATGGTCCCGGCCTACTCCACCTTCGACCTGGTGGAGATCGCCACGAGCACCGGCCGCCCGGTGGACGAGGCCGCCGAGGTCTACTTCGACCTCGCCGACCGGCTCCGCCTGGCCGGGCTCCGGGAGCGCGTCATCGCGCTGCCCAGGGACGACCGGTGGAACTCCATGGCGCGCGCCGCGCTCCGCGACGATCTCTACGCCGCGCACGCCGCGCTCACCCGGGGCGTGCTGATGGGCAGCGAGTCCGGGCTCTCGCCCGAGGAGAGGCTCGCCCGCTGGAGCGAGGTGAACTCGGCCGCGGTCGCCCGGGCCCGGCAGACGCTCTCGGAGATCTGGGAGAGCGACGACTTCGACCTGGCGACGCTCTCGGTGGCGCTGCGCGCGGTCCGGACGCTGGTGGCCTCCACCGGCCTGCCGCACGCGGAGGACTGAGTCCCCGGGGCCGCTCCCCGGGGGACCGGCCCCGGGGACCGGGCCGGGCGTCCGCGTGCCGATCCCTCGGGGAGCGGGCCGGGCGTCCGGGTGCCGGTCCCCCGGAGACGCCGCGTCCCCGGGGGACCGGCGGGGCGTCAGGACACGAAGACCTTGGTGATGCCGCCGAGGTAGCCGACGACCCTGGCCGGTTCGCCGCTCTCCTTCGCCGGGACCACGCTCACGTACTGCTGCGTCTCCACGGTGCGCAGCTCCTTGCGGGCGTAGGGCTCGGTGGTCAGCCCCCGCGCCTGCCGGGGGACCGCGATGTACGGCGCGCAGGGATCGACCTTGATCGTCCTGGTCGTCGTCCTGACCAGGGAGTACATCACCAGGGCCCCGCCGTCTCCGGTGCGCAGCGCGTGGACCGGGTAGCCGGCCGCGGCGAAGATCGAGTCGTAGCCCAGGCAGCCGTCCCGCTTCTCCGCCGTGCGCGCGGCGGCGATCTCGGTCGCGTGGGCGGTGGTGTGCGGGCCCTCGGCGATCAGCCCGGCGGAGAAGCCCGCCGCCCCCTCCTCCGCCGTGGTCGCGTGGAGCGGCGCCATCAGCCGGGGGCTGATCGCCACGGTCATGTCGTCCTCGGCCAGGGCGGTGGCGTACCCCTCGGCGTCCAGGGCGATCTCGGGGAGCGCGTCGTCCAGCAGCGACAGGGAGCTGACCTGCCAGTCGTCCGCGCCCTGCCGCACCACCGTCAGCACGGCGGGGCGGGCGCGCCCGGCGGCGTCCCGGCGGTCCGCCACGGCGGCGAACCAGACGGGCCCCCGCGCCAGGCGGGGGACCAGCAGCCGCGGCTCGCCCCAGGTGTAGCGGGGCGGGTCCCCGCCCTCGGCCTCCGCGCTGTCGTAGGCGGCCTGGGTGAGCGCCAGGTGCCCGTCGCGGGCCTGCTTGAGCAGGTGGTGCCGGTCGGCCAGCAGGTGCGGCGCGGCCGCGCCGAGGACCTCGTCGGCGGAGAGGAGGTCCCGCAGCGCCCGGCCCGCCTCCTCCAGCGTGACCTGCGGGCGCACGGAGGGCGTCGGCGCGGGGGCGGTGCCGCCGGCCGAGGCTCTGGGGGAGGGGGCGGCGTCGCCGGACCCGGAGCAGGCCGCCGCGGACGCCACGGCCACGGCCACGGTCAGCGCGAGCAGCCCTCGTCGCCCGTGTCCCCGCACGCCAACCTCCCGATGGTCCCCGTCGCGGCGCCCATGCTATGGCCTGTCCGGTCGTGAGGGCTCGTGCCGTACACAACCGTGCCGTACACAACGGGGTGCGGTGGTCGCGTACCCTTTACAGACGTGGCAGTCATCGATCCGGCAGAAGAGATCAACGAGCTTACCGGCACGCTGAGAAGCATCCAGGACGTGCTGGACCTCGACGCGATGCGCAAGCAGATCGAGGAGCTGGAGGAGCAGGCCGCCGCGCCCGACCTGTGGAACGACCAGGATCGGGCCCAGAAGGTCACCAGCAAGCTGTCCTACATGCAGGGCGAGGTCAACAGGATCGAGTCCCTGGGGCGGCGCCTGGAGGACCTGGTGGTGCTCTACGAGCTCGCCGCGGCCGAGGACGACGCCGACACCCTGGAGGAGGCCGGCCGCGAGCTGGAGTCCCTCAGGGGCGACATCGGCGCCCTGGAGGTCCGGACCCTGCTCTCGGGCGAGTACGACGCGCGTGAGGCGGTCGTCACCATCCAGTCCCAGGCGGGCGGTGTGGACGCCGCCGACTGGGCGCAGATGCTCCAGCGGATGTACCTCCGCTGGGCCGAGCGCAAGGGCTACCCGACGGAGGTCTACGAGACCTCCTACGCCGAGGAGGCCGGGATCAAGTCGACGACCTTCACGGTCAAGGCGCCCTACGCCTACGGCACGCTCCGCGGCGAGCACGGCACCCACCGGCTGGTCCGGATCAGCCCGTTCGACAACCAGGGCCGCCGGCAGACCTCCTTCGCGGGCGTGGACGTGGTCCCCGTCGTCGAGACCACCGACCACATCGACATCAACGAGGACGACCTGCGGGTCGACGTCTACCGGTCCTCGGGCCCCGGCGGGCAGGGCGTCAACACCACCGACTCCGCGGTGCGCCTGACCCACCTGCCCACCGGCATCGTGGTCTCCTGCCAGAACGAGCGCTCGCAGCTGCAGAACAAGGCGACCGCGATGGCCGTCCTGCAGTCCAAGCTGCTGGAGCGCAAGCGGCAGGAGGAGGCGGCGGCGCTCAACGAGATCCGCGGCGAGTCCACCACCTCGTGGGGCACCCAGATCCGCAACTACGTGCTGCACCCGTACCAGATCGTGAAGGACCTGCGGACGGGCACCGAGGCGGGCAACCCGGGCTCGGTGCTCGACGGGGACATCGACGGGTTCATCGAGTCGGAGATCCGCTGGCTGCGCCGCCAGGAGGCGGGCACCGACGCCTAGACCGGGTCCGGGCGGTCCCGGCGGCCGGGAGGCCCCCGGGCCGCTCAGCCCTTCGCCAGGTGCTCCAGCACCAGGGTCAGGAAGAAGAGCACGATCAGTGCCAGCGAGACCATCGCCGGGGTCATCCCGCCCAGGCCCGCCTGGTGCATCCGGTCGCGGTTGGCCCGGCACAGAGGGCAGCGGCCCTCGGCGACGGGATGGGCGCACCGCGCGCAGACCAGGTCGTCACAGCTCATGGGGTCCTCCCCTTCGGAGTCGGAACCACTTTATGCGGTCGTTACCGGGCGCCGAATCGTTTTGTTTCCGTTATGGACCTTCCATGCCGGTCTTCCCCCTAGACTGGGCTCCGGCCAACCGGAACGTCGATCCAGGTAAAGATCGGCGCCCCCCGGCCGGCGAGAGGCGGAAAGTGGACCTCTGCCACTACCGCGACCGTCCTAACCCCTAGACTGGCATGCCGTGATGCGCCCGTGATCCATTTTGATAATGTCACCAAGGTCTACGCGAACCAGAACCGCCCCGCGTTGGACCACGTCAGCGTCGACGTCGACAAGGGTGAGTTCGTGTTCCTCGTCGGCCCCTCGGGGTCCGGGAAGTCGACCTTCCTTCGACTGATCTTGAAGGAGGAGCGCCCCAACTCCGGGGCGATCCACGTCGCCGGCAAGGATCTTGCCCGGCTGTCGAACTTCAAGGTCCCGCACCTGCGCCGCCGGATCGGCTGCGTCTTCCAGGACTTCCGGCTCCTGCCGAACAAGAACGTGTACGAGAACGTCGCGTTCGCGCTGGAGGTCATCGGCAAGCCGCGGCGGTTCATCCGCAAGGTCGTGCCCGAGGTCGTCGAGCTCGTCGGCCTGGAGGGCAAGGCCCACCGGATGCCCGACGAGCTGTCCGGCGGCGAGCAGCAGCGGGTCGCGATGGCCCGCGCGTTCGTCAACCGGCCGATGATCCTCCTGGCCGACGAGCCGACCGGGAACATCGACCCGGCGACGAGCATCGGCATCATGAAGGTCCTCGACCGGATCAACCGGACGGGCACCACGGTCGTCATGGCCACGCACGACGCGGCCATCGTCGACTCCATGCGCAAACGCGTGGTGGAACTGGAGGACGGCAAGATCGTCCGTGACCAGTCGCGTGGCGTGTACGGCCAGGCGTACTGAGTCCCAGGACGTCCCGGAACCCGGAAAGCGACAGCGACAGGAAGAGCATGCGGGCAAACTTCATCTTCTCCGAGGTCTGGATCGGCCTCCGCCGCAACCTCACGATGACCATCGCGGTCATCGTGACCGTGGCGATCGGCATGGCGCTGCTGGGCGTCGGTCTGATGATCAACTCCCAGATCTCCGGCATGAAGGACTCCTGGTTCGACAAGGTCGAGGTCTCGGTCTTCCTGTGCAAGAAGAACGACCCCTTCCCCCAGTGCAAGGGCAGCGGCGGCGTCGACGCGCAGGAGCAGGCGGCGCTGAAGGCGACGATCGAGGCCATGCCGCAGGTCGAGCGCGTCGAGTTCGAGGACGCCGCCAAGGCCTACGAGAACTTCAAGGCGCAGAACGCCAGCAACAACGTGCTGATCTCGGCGATCCAGGTCGAGGACATGCCCGAGTCCTTCCGGGTCAAGCTCAAGAACCCCGACGAGTACGGCGCGGTGATCGAGGGGCTGCAGGGGGCGCCCGGGGTCTCCAACGTGATCAACCAGAAGGAGATCCTGGAGAAGTTCTTCGGCCTGCTGGAGAAGCTCCGCTGGGCGGCGCTGACGATCGCGATCACCCTGGTCTTCGCGGCCGCCCTGCTGATCGGCAACACCGTCCGGCTGTCGGCCTACAACCGCCGCCGTGAGACGGGCATCATGCGGCTGGTCGGCGCCTCGAACCTGTACATCCAGCTCCCGTTCGTGATGGAGGGCGTCATCGCCGGCCTGATCGGCGGCGTGATCGCGGCGGTCCTGCTGATCGTCAGCAAGGTGTTCCTCTTCGACAGCGTGCAGCTCTACCTCGGCGGGACGGCCCAGCTCTCCTGGGAGACCGTCGCCTCGGCGATCAGCCTCACGATGATCATCGGCGTGCTCATCTGTGTCTTCGCCTCCTTCGTCACGCTCCGCCGTTACCTCCGTGTGTAAGGCATCCCGGTAGGCTCCAGGCATGCCACGTGAGACCGGGCGGAAGGTCATCGCCCAGAACAAGCGTGCCCGGCACGACTACCACATCGAGGACACCTACGAGGCCGGCCTCGTGCTGCAGGGCACCGAAGTGAAGTCGCTGCGACTGGGCCGCGCCTCCCTCGTCGACGGATACGCCACCGTCAAGGACGGCGAGGCGTGGCTGATCAACATCCACATCCCGGAGTACACCATGGGGACGTGGACCAACCACGCGGCGCGGCGCACCCGCAAGCTGCTGCTGCACCGCAAGGAGATCGACAAGCTGGTCGCCAAGACGAAGGAGGGCGGCCTGACCCTGGTCCCGCTCTCCCTCTACTTCAAGGACGGCCGGGCCAAGGTCGAGCTGGGTCTCGCGCGCGGCAAGAAGGACTGGGACAAGCGGCAGACGCTGGCCGAGAAGCAGGCCAAGCGGGAGATGGCCCGCGCGGTCAGGCACCGGAACCGGTGACCGTGACGGGGAGGGCTCGCAGGGCCGTGACGGCGGCGCTCGCGCTGGCGGTGACGGCCCCCATGCTGTCCGGGTGCTTCGAGGAGCCGTCGGCCCACGACGCGGTCCGCGATTTCCTGGTCGGCTGGCAGACCGGTGACTACGCCATGGCCGCCCGCCGTACCGACGGTGACGAGGGCAAGGTGCGCCAGGCGCTGGAGGACGTCCGGATCCAGCTCGACGCGGCCTCCTTCCGCTTCGGTCTCAAGGGGGTCCGCCGGACCGGGGACGAGGCCGAGGCGACCTTCGAGGCCGAGGTGGACCTGGGGGAGAACAACCCCCTGTGGGAGTACGACGGCAGGCTCCCGCTCCGCCTGGTGGACGGCCGGTGGAAGGTGCGCTGGTCGCCTGCCGTGCTCCACCCCGAGCTGCGCGAGGGCCAGCGCTTCGCGGTGGACACCGATCCGGAGGACCGCCAGCCGATCGTGGACCGCAACAACGACCCCCTGCAGCAGCCCGCCAACCTGCACGTGGCCAGCGTCACCCCGGCCAGGCTGCAGGACGCGGCCGGGCTCTGCGAGCGGCTGGCCGCGGTGACCGGCTTCCCCCAGGACCGGTTGCTCAGCCGGATCCGCTCGGCCCCGCCCAGCGAGGAGCTGCCGCTGGTCACCTTCGGCCGGCTCCGCTTCGCCCAGCTCCGTTCGAAGCTGGAGGCCATCGACGGCCTGAAGTTCTCCGTGCGCGAGGCGTCCGTCGCGCCGGACGCGCCCACGCAGATCGTCGGCACCGTCACCGCGGTCACGCCGGAGACCGAGCAGCAGCTCGGCGGCCCGCAGCGCGCCGGGGACACCGTCGGCCGGAGCGGGCTGCAGAAGGCCTACCAGGAGCACCTGACCGGCTCGACCGAGACCAGCGTCATCACCGTGGACCTCAAGACGCTGGAGCCCGTCACCGAGCTCGCCAAGTGGCGGCCCGGCCGTACGGCCTCGCCGGTGCGCACCACGCTCGACCGGAAGACCCAGGCGGCGGCCGACTCCGCGCTGGCCGCGACCGGCCCGGGCATGCTGGTCGCGGTCCAGGGCTCGACCGGCGAGGTGCTGGCCGTGGGCGGCACCAAGGACTACCACCAGGAGAAGCACGCCTTCGCCGGGGAGTTCCCCGCCGGGACCGCGTTCTCCGTCATGGCCGTGGAGGGGCTGCTCAAGTCCCGGGTCGACCTGGAGCAGAAACTCGACTGCCCCGCCGAACGGACCGTGGGCGGGATCCGGTTCCGGCAGGCGGGCGCGTCCGCCGGCGGCACCCCGACGATCCAGGCCAGCTTCGCCGGCGGATGCGTCACGGCCCTGGCCTCGCTCGCCCGCAGGGTGGACGGCACCGCGCTGACGGCCGCCGCCGCGAAGTTCGGCATCGGCGTGCCGTGGACGCTCCCGCTGAAGTCCTTCAGCGGGAAGGTGCAGCCGCTGAAGAACGACGCGGCCACGGCCAGGGCCCTGGCCGGGCAGAACGTCTCGGTCAGCCCGCTGTCCATGGCGCTGGTGGCGGGGGCGATGGCCTCCGGCACCTGGCATCCGCCGATCCTGGTCAAGGAGCCGGCGACGCAGGACCCGTCCGACGAGGCCGAGGCGCCCAGGCAGGTCTCCCCGATCGACCTCGACGAGGAGACGACCGCCGCGCTGCGTTCCCTCATGCGCGCCGGCGTGACCTCGGGGTCCGCCCGCGCGGCCGCGGCGCCGGGCGACCCGGTCCACGGGATCACCGCCGCCGCGTCCGCCGACGACAAGCCGCTGTCCTGGTTCGTCGGCTGGCAGGGGGACGTGGCCGTGGCGGCGCTCGTGGAGAGCCCGGACTCCACGGCCGGGGCGGTCGCCGCCGGCCGGTTCTTCCGGAACCTGCGCGCCGGGATGTGAGTCCCGGCCGGGGTGCGAGTCCCGGCCGGGATGCGAGCCGAGGAAGAACCGGGAAGAAGATTCGTCACCGTGAGCAACCATCCGGGGCTCCCCGTGCGTCCTCCCCAGTGACTGAGCACCGCTCGGGGGGTTGCGGGCTCAGTCGCCGTGATGAGATCAGGGCTTCGTCTCGGGGGAGGCCCTGCCGTCACGACCGGCTCGACCCTGCCGGTCGGCCCCGGGGGCGCGTGCGAGACGCCGCGCCTCCGGGGCTTCGCCGTTCCTCCGTCCTGGAGGGGTGCGGTGGGAATCCGGCGGGCGCGGGAGGCGTTGTACCCGACGGCTTTCGAAGACGTCCCGGACGAAGGTCCGTCCGGCCGGAGGGAATCCGGTTGGCGCGGACGGCGTTGTAACCGGTATCTTCGGATCGTCCGCCCCTCCTCGTGGGGAGCGGGTTGACAACTCAACAGGGGGGTGACTGGTTTCGACTTTGGCTTTGCAAGTCAGGAGAAGCGGGTCGAGGACTGCGGACATAACCTCGTTAATCCTGTGACCGCGACCAATAAGTGCCAATAAGACGCACTCCGAAGTCAAGAGCCAGGGCAACCTGGCCCTCGCCGCCTAAGCAGCGAGTGGCTTCTGTCGGCCCGGGAGCGCCTCCGGCCCGGATCCGGCATCGCTAGGAGGCTCAACCGCGAGACCCGGCCACGGGGTCGAGCGGGAAATCTAACAGTGGCTGAGCCCGTCGGCGTCTTGCCTGCGTGATCGCCGGGGCTGAGAAAAGCACAGCAGGCTGCACCCGGAGAAGCCCTGTCTTGGAGTTGAAGGACGCGGGTTCGATTCCCGCCACCTCCACCCCCGCTCCGCATTCGAAACGTGTGGAGCAGATCGCCGAAGGGCGGTCGGCCGGCGACCTCGCCGACCGGCCGCCCTTCGGCTTTCCCGGACGCGGTACGGCTGCGCACCGCCGTCTCTCCGAAGACCGGGAGATGCGGCATCCTGTCACGCGGGTTCACGCCTCGGGCGGGTCACGGGAACCACGGTGAGGAGATGGTCGAGGCCTTTGAAATCTCCAGGATTGCAGGTGTAGAGCGGCAACCGGTTCGCGATGGCGACGCAGGCGATCATCAGGTCCGCGGTCCGAGGGCGAGGTTTGCGGCCCGAGGCGACGACGGAGATCCAGAGCTGACCGTACTCACGGGCGGCGGTGTCGTCGAACGGCAGAGGATCGAACTCGGCTTCGGCGCCCTGCAGGATCTTCATCCGCTGGGCGAGTTCCTGCGGTCCGTCGGCCACCAGCACCCCGACGGAGAGCTCCGCCGTCGTTATCGCACTGATCATCATCTCGTCGGGCAGCTCGTCGGGGTCGATGTCCGCCCGCAGGATGAGGATGTCGGTGTCGAGCAGTCCCAGCGGATGGGTCACCGCTGCTCCTCGGAGAACTCGCCCCTGCCGTAGGCGCGATCGTAGGGGTCGTAGAGGTCGTCGTTGACGTGACGGTCCATGTCCGCGCGGAACTTCCGATCGTCGAGGCGCGGCATGCCCCGTGACATGGCGGCGAACTCGGCGCGGGAGACGGCGCGTCGCCGTCGGCGGATGGGAACCAGGTCGCCGATGTGATGGCCGTTCCGGGTCACGGCGAACCGCTCGCCGCGTTCAAGGGCGTCCATGATCTCCGCTGAACGATTACGCAGGTCGCGCTGCGATATCTCAGGTGCACCGCTGGGTTCCGGCATGCTCATGCACCGACTCTACGCCTTATGTGCTACATGGTGCTATCAAGTGGCACTCCTTTTCGGGAGTGGGGGTGGGGCGGAGGAACACTTCATGCGCCGTCGTCGCGTCCGCGTGACCGTGCGCTTCTCAGACCGGAACGCTGAGAGGCGTGGTGGCGCGGCCGGTGGCCTCGTAGAGGGCGGCAGAACGAAACCGGACGCCCAACGGAAGCCGGAGGTGCGAGGGCGGTGATCGGCCGGGGGCGCGCCGGCTCTAAGGTGCGAGGCGGAGGGCCGGGACGCGCCGTTCCCGCCGGAGCCGGAAGGGGCCGCAGGATGACCACGACAGCGACGAACTGGGCGGGCAACATAGCCTTCCGTGCCGGGCGGGTCCACCGTCCGTCCTCCGTCCCGGAACTGCGGGCCCTGGTCGCGCGGAGCGGGCGGATCCGGCCCCTGGGCACGGGACACTCGTTCAACGACATCGCCGACTCGCCCGGCGACCTGGTCTCGCTCGCCGGCCTGCCGCCCGAGGTGGAGACGGACGCCGGGACCGGGACGGTGCGGGTCGCCGCGAGCGTGCGCTACGCCGAGCTGGGCCGCCGCCTGCACGAGGCGGGGTACGCCCTGCCCAACCTCGCCTCCCTGCCGCACATCTCCGTCGCCGGCTCCTGCGCCACGGCCACCCACGGCTCCGGCGACGCCAACGGCAACCTCGCCACGGCGGTCTCCGCGCTCGAGCTGGTCACCGCGGACGGCGATCTGGTGACCCTCTCCCGGGACGCGGACGGCGACCGGTTCCGCGGAGCGGTCGTGGGCCTGGGGGCCCTGGGCGTGGTCGTCGCGATGACGCTGGACGTCGTGCCCGCCTTCGGCGTGCGGCAGTACGTCTACGAGGGGCTGCCGTTCGAGGCACTGGACGACCACTTCGACGCGATCGTCTCCGGCGCGTACAGCGTGAGCCTGTTCACCCGCTGGAGCGGCCCGCTGATCGACCAGGTGTGGGTCAAGCACCGGATCGGCCCGGAAGGCGCGGACGGGGCGGCCGCCGCAGGCGGCGCGGCCGGTGGTGCACCGGCGGTGGTCCGGGCGGGCGCGGACGGCGGTCCGGCGCCGGAGACGGACCCGTACGGCGCACGGCTCACAGACCTGTACGGCGCGCGGCCGGCGGACGGCCCGCGCCACCCCGTGCCCGGCATGTCCACCGTCCACTGCACCGAGCAGCTGGGCGTGCCGGGGCCGTGGTTCGAGCGGCTGCCGCACTTCCGGCCGGACTTCACCCCGAGCAGCGGGGAGGAGCTGCAGTCGGAGTACCTGCTGCCCCGGCGGCACGCCGTCGCGGCGCTGCGCGCGCTGGACCGGGTCCGGGACCGGATCGCCCCGGTCCTGCAGGTCTCGGAGGTCCGCACGGTGGCCGCCGACGAGCTGTGGATGAGCCCGTCCTACCGGAGGGACACCGTCGCGGTGCACTTCACCTGGGTCAAGGACACCCCTGCGGTGCTCCCGGTGATCGGACTGCTGGAGGAGGTCCTGGAGCCGTTCGAGGCCAGGCCCCACTGGGGGAAGCTCTTCGCCACCCCGCCCGCCGTCCTGCGGTCCCGCTACGAGCGGCTGCCGGACTTCCTGGACCTGGTGCGCGAGTACGACCCGGCCGGGAAGTTCTCCGGCGACTTCCTGGAGCGGCACCTCCTCCGGGACCTCTGAGACGGGCTTGCCGGGGCCCGGCGGTACGGAGGCACCGGCGGGCCCGGTGCCGTGGCGAGCCGCGGGGCCAGGGAAGGTGGGAGACCAGATGCCGTGGCGTGCCGCCGGGTACGTCCGGAAGCCGCCGGATCACACTGGTTTACTGATCACCATGACGAATCTCCGTGACAAGGCCGACCTCTTCCACTCCCTGCACACCCGGGAAAGCCGTCCGCTGGTCCTCGCCAACGCCTGGGACGTCGCCAGCGCCCTGCTCGTGGAGGAGGCGGGTGCGGAGGCGGTCGCCACCACCAGTGCCGGGGTGGCGTGGAGCCTCGGCGCCCCCGACGGCGACCGGCTCGACCGGGACCGCGCCCTCGACCTCGTCGCGCGGATCGCCGCCGCGGTGCGGGTGCCCGTCACCGCCGACATCGAGAGCGGGTTCGGCGACACGCCCGAGGCGCTCGCCGAGACCGTCCGCGGCGTGATCGAGGCGGGCGCGGTGGGGGTCAACATCGAGGACACGGTCCGGGACGGGGCTACCCCGGCGCTGCGCCCGGCCGGGGAGCAGGCGGCCCGGATCGCCGCGGCCCGCGCGGCGGCCGACGCCGCGGGCGTGCCCCTCTACATCAACGCCCGGGTGGACGTCTATCTGCGCGGCGCCGGAGACCCGGAGACGCGCCTGGCGGAGACGCTGGAGCGCGCCGCCGCCTACCGGGACGCCGGGGCCAGCGGGATCTTCGTCATCGGCGCGCCCGACTCCGGCACGATCGCCGCCCTGGTCAAGGGGGTGGGCCTGCCGCTGAACGTCCCCTGCGGGCCGGGCGCGCCGCCCGTCGGAGAGCTGGCCGCCCTCGGCGTGGCGCGGGTCAGCGCGGGCGCGGACCTCGCCGCAGCCGCCTACGGCCTCGCCCGGCGGGCGGCGCGGGAGCTGTACCAGGAGGGCACCTACACGGCGCTGGCCGGAGGGGTCGAGTTCGGTGAGATCAACGGCCTCCTGGCCCGCGGGGAGGGCTGAGGCTCCGCTTCGGCCCGCCGGGGGAGGGCTGAGGGTCCGTTTCGGTCCGCCGGGAGGGCTGAGGGTCCGTTTCGGTCCGCCGGGAGGGCTGAGGGTCCGCTGTCCTCACCGCTTCGGCGGTGGTGCCGGGTCCGGCACTCTCCCGGCCGGTCGGAGGGGCGCCCGGTCCGGCGCCCTCCCGATCGGTCGGCACGGGCGAGGGGTCACTCCTCGGAGAGCTCGCCCAGGGTGACGGTGACGGTCGGGGTGGAGCCGTCGGGGTGCAGGAGCCCCACCTTGGCCTCGTCCCCGGGTCTGAGGGTGGCGAGCACCTCCGAGAGCGCCTGTGTGGTCGGGGTCTCGGTGCCGTTGACCGAGACGATCACGTCGCCGGGCTCGATGCCCGCCCGGTCGGCGCCGCCGCCCTCGGTCACCCGCATGACGCCGACGCCCACCGCGCCGCCCCGGCCGCCGACCACGGTCTGCACCGAGACGCCGAGCGCGGCCCGGCGGGTGTTGACGACCTTGCCGCCCTTGATGATCTGACCGGCGATGTCGGTCACGGTGTTGGACGGGATCGCGAAGCCGATGCCCGGGGCCGCGCCGCCGCCGAGTTCGGGGTTGGTGGCGGCGAGGGTGGGGATGCCGATGACCTCGCCCGCCAGGTTGACCAGGGCGCCGCCGCTGTTGCCCGGGTTGATCGCGGCGGAGGTCTGAACGGCGTTGGTGATCGTGGCGCCGGGCGAGCCCTGCGTCTGGGGTTCGCTGACCGTGCGGCCCAGCGCGGAGACGATGCCGTTGGTCACGCTGCCGGACAGGCCGAGCGGGTTGCCCATCGCCAGGACGATCTGGCCGACCCGGAGTTTCCCGGAGTCGCCGAACTTCGCCGGGGTGAGACCGGTGGGGTCGTCCACCTTGATCACGGCCAGGTCGCCGAGCTCGAAGGCCTCGACCAGCCGGGCGGGCCGGGGGGCGCCGCCGCTGGCCAGGGTGACCTCGAACTGCGAGGCCTCGCCGATCACGTGGGCGTTGGTGACGATGTGGCCCGCGGTGTCGTAGACGACGCCCGAGCCCAGTCCGGTCTTCGTGTTGATCTGCACGATGGACGGGAGGACGTCGCCGATGACCTTCTGGTAGGCGGCCTCCAGCGCGGCGGGCTCGCCTCCGGGGGCGGCGGGGGAGGCGGTGGCGGCAGGGCTTGCGGGGCTTGCGGCGGGGCGGGCGCCGGTGTCCGCGCTGCAGCCGGTGAGCGCCACCGCGACGGCGGTGAGCAGCGCGAGATGCGCGAGCGGTCTCTCCATGCGGGCTTACCTTCCCGGCCCATGGGAAAAGATTACGGTTCCGCCGCCCGCCGCCCGCCGCCCGCCGCCCGCCGCCCGCCGCCCGCCGCCCGCCGCCCGCCGCCCGCCGCCCGCCGCCCGCCGCCCGCCGGGCCGGGAAGGCCGGGAAGACCCGGAGGGCCGGTCAGGACGACAGGTACGCCTCGCGCACGCCGGTGCGGCTGAGCTTGCCGGTGGGCGTGCGGGGGAGCCGCTCGCGATACTCGATCAGCCGGGGGTGCTTGAGCCTGGCGAGTCGGCCGGCGCAGTGGGCCAGCAGGTCGGCGGTCAGGTCCGGGCCGGGTTCGGCGCCGGGCGCGGGCTGGACGAGGGCGACGACCTTGTGCCCCCACTCCGGGTCCGGCACGCCGATCACCGCGACGTCCGCCACCGCGGGGTGCTCCAGGAGCACCGCCTCCACCTCGGCGGGGTAGATGTTCACCCCGCCCGAGATGATCAGGTCGGTCCGCCGGTCGCAGAGGAACAGGTAACCGTCGGAGTCGAGGTAACCGATGTCGCCGGCGGTGTAGAGGCGGCCGAGCATCGAAGAGGCGGTCTTGGCCGGGTCCCGGTGGTACTCGAACCGGTTGATGCCGCCGATGTAGACGAGGCCGGGTTCTCCGGGGGGCAGCTCCTCGCCGTCCTCGCCGACGACGGAGAACCGCATGCCCTCGACCGCCCGGCCGACCGTGCCCGGCCTGGCCAGCCACTCCGCGGAGGAGACCATGGTGACCGCGGCGGCCTCGGTCGAGCCGTAGTACTCCCACAGCACCGGGCCGAGCCAGTCGATCATCGCCTGCTTGGTGGCGGGCGGGCAGGGGGCGGCCCCGTGGTAGAGGTGCGTCAGGGACGACAGGTCGTACTTCCCCCTGACCTCGGCGGGGAGGGCCAGGAGCCGGTGGAACATGGTCGGCACCATGAAGGTGTTCGTGACCCGGTGCCGCTCGACCAGCTCCAGGACCTCCTCGGCGTCGAACCGCTCCGTCAGCACGAGCGAGTGGCCGTACTGCAGCGCCATCATGGCCTGGCCGTACGGGGCGGAGTGGTAGAGCTGCGACAGGACCAGGTGGACGCCGTCGGGCGGCAGCCGGAAGTGACGCCAGCTCTTGCGGACCAGGATGGGGAAGAGCTCCTCGGGGGTGACCTCGATCAGCCGCTTGCGCACGCCCTTGGGCCTGCCGGTGGTGCCCGAGGTGTAGAGCATCATCGATCCGGCCCGGCGCTCGGCGGGCGGGGTGGCGGGGCGGCCGGCGGCGAGCGCGTCGACCTCCTCGTAGCCGCCCGGTACGGCGTCGGCGTACCGTTCGCAGCCGACCACGACGCGGGCCGCGCAGTCGGTGACGATGTAGCCGATCTCCTCGGCGGTGTAGTGCCAGTTCACCGGGACGAGGTAGGCGCCGATCTGGTAGGTCGCGAGCATCATCGTGATCGCGTCGACGCCGTTGGGCAGGACCGTCACCACGGTGTCGCCGGGGGTGACGCCGCGGGCGAGCAGTCCGTGGGAGACGCGGTTGACCCGGTCGTGCAGGTCGCCGTACGTCACCGGCACGGCGTCGCGGCCGGGAGCGGTGCTTCCCAGGACGGCGGCGCGTGCGGGGTCGGCGGCGGCGATCTCGTAGAAGCCCCTCATGAGCGCGACCATACAGAACTAGATTCTGGTGTTGGAAGAGGGGGTCGCCGCCTCCGGCGAGGCGTGTGCTCGCGGCACAAGCGTGGCGGGAAACGGTGTGTCGGCCACCCAGCCGACGTAATCTGGCGGCCATGGCGGACGCTGACGGCACCTCCTCCGGACGCTCTCGGGACGGGCGGGTCCCGTCCTACGAGGCGCCCACCACGCCCATGCCCGTCGTCCGCCCGGACGGGGACCCGGTCGTCACCCCGCGCGTGCCCCGGCGGCCGCAGGAGAGAGCGGACGTCCAGGTGTCCGGTCCCGGCCGGTCGGGATCGGAACCCGCCAGCTCCGCGAAGGCCGCGTCCGGCGGTGACGACGCCGACGACGCGGGTGGTTCCGGTGACTTCCGTGACTCCGGTGGTTCGGGCGGTTCCGGTGGTTCGGGCGGTTCCGCTGGTTCCGGTGGTTCGAGTGACTGCGGTGACGCCGCCGGGCCGTTCCGCGTCGGGGCTCCGCCCGACGCGCCCGCGCGCGGGCGCGTCTCGGCCGCCGAGGTCTCCACCTGGTCCTCCGCCGACGCTTCGGCCTCGGCCTCGGCCGCCGAGGTCTCCACCCGGTCCTCCGTCGACGTCCCGGCTCCGGTCGCCCAAGCCTCCACCCGGTCCTCCGCCGACGCCTCGGCCCCGGCCGCCGCTCCGGTCCCCGCCGGCGGTCTCCTCCCGCAGGACCCGCCCGCCGGGCGGGTCCTGCGGCGCGGGCTGGGGGCGCGGATCGCCGACATCCCGATCAGGCTGGTCTACAGCGCCGGGGCCGCCGTCGTGACGGTCCTGGCGATCTTCTCGGTCTTCGCCCTGTTCTCCGGCGACGAGCCCGCCGACCCGGTGCCGCTGCGCCAACCCGTCCCGGACGCGGCGCCGACCACCGGGCTCGCCCCGCCGAGCGCGTCCCCCGCGGCGGCGGTCCGGCCGAGGCTCCCGAAACCGCCGAGGTCCAAGCCCCTGGCGGCGCTGCCCGGCAGGGCGAGCCCGGTGGTCGGCGCGGTCGTCGACCAGGGGAGCGGGATCACCTACGTCAGGCTGGGGCGGCCGTGGGCGGACGGGCCGGTGCCGCCGTTCGCCGCGGGCCAGCGGGTGGGCGGGGTGCGCCTGCCGCGCACGCTGGCCGTCTCGCTCCCGCTGCCCGGCAGGACGCCGTGGACCGGCCCGCGGACCGACGCCGGTTTCCGCGCCGCGGCGCTGAGCGCGGTGCGGTGGGCCCTGCGCAACCACTATCCGCCGGGCGCCCGGGTCGAGTGGACCGCCTCGCAGCGGCCCGCCGCGGGCCGGGGCTGGGTGCTCGGCTACCGCGTCGACTACGGGCTCGGCGGTGCCCGGCGCAGCTCGCAGGCGGCGCTCGCGCTGCTGGAGACCCGCCGGGCCGAGCCGGCCGTGTTCCTGGTGACCGTACCGGACGGCCGCAAGCGGCTGTGGGCGGACATCGCGCCTCTGGTGACGAGCGTCCGCGCGTTGTGATGGAAGCACCTTCTAGAATATGGTTCTGCTACTGAATCGTTTCTGGAGGCTGTCATGGCGATCGGGTTGAGCGAGGAGCACGAGGCGCTCCACGAGTCGGTGCGCGGCTGGGCCGAGCGGAACATCCCGTCCGAGGTCGTACGGGCCGCGATCGCGGCAGAGAGCGAGGCGCGTCCCGCCTTCTGGTCCGGCCTGGCCGACCAGGGCCTGCTGGGACTGCACATCCCCGAGGAGCACGGCGGCAGCGGGTACGGCCTGCTGGAGACGGCCGTGGCCGTCGAGGCCCTGGGTGAGCGGGTCGCCCCCGGCCCCTACGTCCCGACGGTGCTCGCCAGTGCCGCGATCCTCGCCGCCGAGGGCAAGGCCGGCGCCGAGCTGCTGCCCGGCCTCGCCGACGGCACGCTGACCGGCGCGGTCGCGCTGCGGGGCTCGATCTCCGGCGGGCGGGGCGCGGACGGCGCGCTGACCGTCGGCGGCACCGCCGAGTTCGTCCTCGGCGGGGCGCTCGCCGACGTCCTGGTGCTCCCGGTGCACACCGACCGGGGCGAGGTGTGGGTGGCGGTGGACGCCTCCGCGGCGACCGTGACGCCGGTCGGGTCCCTGGACCTCACCCGCGGCGTGGCCAGGGTCGAGCTCGACGACGTCGCCGTGCCCGCCGACCGGGTGCTGGACGGGCTTAAGGGCTCGGCGGTCCTGAACCTGGCCGCGATCCTGCTGGGCGCCGAGGCCGCGGGCGTCGCGTCGTGGTGTGTGGCCTCCGCCGCCGAGTACGCCAAGGTGCGGGTGCAGTTCGGCCGTCCGATCGGCCAGTTCCAGGGCGTGAAGCACAAGGCCTCCCGGATGCTCGTCGCACTGGAGCAGGCCCGCGCCACCGTCTGGGACGCCGCCCGGGCGACGACGGACACGGAGCGGCGGGCGGACGCGGCGGGCGGAGCGGGCGCGGCCGAGGGTGAGGGAGCGGGCGCGGGCGACGAGTCGGCCTACGCCGCCGCGATCGCGGGCGTGACCGCTCCCGACGCCGCGGTGCAGTGCGCCAAGGACGCCGTCCAGATCTTCGGCGGCATCGGCTACACCTACGAGCACGACGTCCACCTCTACTACCGCCGCGCGCTCACCCTGCGCGCCCTGCTCGGCCCGAGCTCGGAGTGGGCCGAGTCGGTCGCCGAGCTCGCGCTGAACGGCGTCTCCCGCGAGATGGAGATCGAGCTCCCCGAGGACGCGGCCGTGCTGCGCGAGTCGATCCGCGCCGAGATCGCCGCGATCGCGCGGCTGGAGGGCAGGGAGCAGAAGCGGGCGCTGGCCGACGGCGGGTTCGTCATGCCGCACCTGCCCCGGCCGTGGGGGCGCGGCGCGAGCCCGCTGGAGCAGGTGCTGATCTTCCAGGAGCTCAAGGCCGCCAGGGTCAAGCTCCCGCAGATGATCATCGGTGCCTGGGTGGTGCCGTCGATCGCCGCGTACGGCACGCGCGAGCAGCAGGAGCGCTTCCTGCCCAAGACGCTCGCCGGAGAGATGATCTGGTGCCAGCTCTTCTCCGAGCCGGGTGCCGGGTCCGACCTCGCCGCGCTGCAGATGAAGGCGGAGAGGGTCGAGGGCGGCTGGAGGCTCAACGGCCAGAAGATCTGGACCTCGGTGGCGCACTTCGCCGAGTGGGGCATCTGCATCGCCCGCAACTCCTCCGAGGGCTCCAAGCACGAGGGCATCACCTACTTCCTCGTCGACATGAAGGCGCCCGGCGTCACCGTCCGGCCGCTCACCGAGATGACCGGCGAGAACCTGTTCAACGAGGTCTTCCTCGACGACGTCTTCGTCCCGGACGACCTGGTCGTCGGCGAGGTCGGCGAGGGCTGGAAGGTCGCCCGCAACACCCTGTCCAACGAGCGGGTCTCGCTCTCGTCGGGCTCGGGCGGCACCGGGGCCTCCGTCCCCGACCTGCTCGGCCTGGCCGGGCGGCTGGGCCGGGAGCTGAACCCGGCCGAGCGGCAGGAGCTGGCCCGGGTGGTCTGCGAGGGACACTCGATCAACGCCCTCAGCCTGCGGGTGACGATGAAGCAGCTCGCCGGCGCCGAGCCGGGCGCCGACGCCTCGGTCCGCAAGCTGCTGTCGACCTCGCACGCGCAGCACGTCTCGGAGTGCGCGGTGGGGCTGCTGGGCGCCTCGGCGGTGCTGGCGGCCGACGTCAAGCTCGGCGACCCGGGCTTCTGGAACCGGGCCGTGCTCGCGACCCGCGCCATGACGATCTACGGCGGCACCACGGAGGTGCAGCTGAACATCATCGCCGAGCGGATGCTCGGCCTGCCGCGCGATCCGGAGCCGGGCAAGTAGGCCCGGAGCCGCCGACACCGTGCCGGTACCACCGGTGTCGGCGGCCTCTGCGGACGTTGCCGGGGCTACCGTAAGGTCTGGCGATATGCGGACAGATCGGGCTAAAGCGCTGGCGCCGGCGCTGCTCGGGCTGCTGCTCGGGCTGCTGGCGCTGGGACCGGCCCTCGGCCCGGGGTTCGTGCTCCGCTACGACATGGTGTTCGTCCCGGATCCGCCGCTCGCCCTTCCGGAGCAGGGCTTCCCCCGGGCCGTGCCCAGCGACCTGGTGGTCGCGCTGCTGTCGGCGGTGCTGCCCGGGCAGGCGGTGCAGAAGGCGCTCCTGCTCTGGATCTTCGTGCTGGCCGCGTCGGGGGCGGCGGCACTCGTGCCCTCCGGGCGGCTCGGGCCGCGCCTGGCCGCCGCGGCCTTCTACGCCTGGAACGCCTATCTCGCCCAGCGGCTGCTGCTCGGCCAGTGGGCGCTGCTGCTGGGCGTGGCCGGGCTGCCCTGGGCGGTGCGGGCGGTGGTGCTCGGCGGGCGGCTGCGGCTCGCGGCCGCCCTGCTCCCGGCGGCCGTCGGCGGTTTCCAGGCCATGCTGGTCTCGGCTCTGGTCGTCCTCGCCACCGCCGTGACGCTGCCCGGCGCTGCGGGCTTCCCGGGCGGTACGGGCTCCCCGGGGCGCGGTGGCCGCGGAGACCGCGCAGCGGGCGGTCCGCCGCCCCCGCGGCCGCTGCCGGGTGCGATGACACGGGTCCGCAGGGCGGGGGAGGCGGCGCTCGTCCTGGGCGTGCTGAGCCTGCCGTGGCTGGTGCCCGCCCTGCTCAGCAGGGCCACGACCGACCCCGCCGGGGTGGACGCGTTCGCGGCCCGCGCGGACGGCCCGCTCGGCGTGGTGGGCAGCCTGCTCGGACTGGGCGGGATCTGGAACGCGCACGCGGTGGTGCCCGGACAGGAGTCCTGGTGGTCGGCGGGCGTGCGGCTGCTGCTGGCCGGGGTCGCCGTCTGGGGCTTCGTACGGCTCCGCGGTGACGGGCCGCCGGTCTCCGCCGCGGAAGCATCGGCGCCGGGGTCCCGGACTCAGGCGCTCTCCCCGGGGCCGTCGGAGTCCCGGGTCAGGAGCTCCTCGGCCGGAACGCAGGGCCGCGGGGCCCCGCCGTACCGGGCGGGGGTGGCCGGGGCGGCGGTGGCCGGGCTGGGCGTCGCGTGCCTGGGGGCCCTCGCGCCCGGGGTGCTGAAGGCGCTGGTCGGCTGGTGGCCGGGGTTCGGGCCGCTCCGTGACGGGCAGCTCTACCTGGCCCCGTTCGCCCTGCTGCAGGCCCTCGGCCTGGCGTCGGCCGTACGGCTGCTCGCCTCCCGGGCCGCCGCCGTCGTCGCGGTGGCGGTGCCGGTGCTGGTGCTGCCCACCTTCGCGCTGGGGGCGTTCGGCCGGCTGGAGGCCGTCGGCTATCCGGAGGAGTGGCGGCGGGTCCAGGCGATCGTGAACGCCGACCCGGTCCCGGGGGCGCTGCTCTCGCTGCCCTGGGGGGCGCACCGGGCGTTCGCCTGGAACGGCGGGCGGGTGGTCCTGGACCCGGCGACCAAGCTGTTCGCGCGGCGGGTGGTCTGGAACGACGAGCTGCTGGTGGGGTTGCCCGGCGGCGGCCGGATCCGGGTGGCGGCGGAGGACCCGCTGGCCGTCCGGGTCGGGGCGGTGCTGCGCGGTGACCCGGAGCGGCGGGCCGCGGCCCTGGCCGGGCTCGGGGTGCGATACGTTCTCGAACACTCTTCCGAGAACGCGTTCCAGGGCGGCATGCCCGTTTTCCGGGGTCGGGAGCTCCGTCTTCTCCGTCTCGATTACCCGTCCTGACCTGGAAATACGCGGCCCCGGAAGGCATACCGGAGGGTAACTTGCTTTGTCACGGTTTTACTAAGCCTATGGCTTATGAGATGAATCACGTTCTACTCTCGGCACACTGTCCGAATCTGTGAGGGAGAGCCCAGTGATACGCGTGCTCGCAGCACTGGCCGTCGGAGCGGTCCTTGCGGTCGGTGCCTCCGTGGCAGTAGTCAACGTGGCCGCGCCCACGCCGGAGCCGCCCAACAGGCCGCTGTACAACTACGGCGACAAGTGAACTCGGGGGCCGTCCGGCGGCCCCCGAGGGCACCTCTTCACCGGCCAGGCGGGGCCGGACATCAGTGATCAGTTCGGGGCCTGACCTCGTCATGCCCTGATCAGCTCGGGGCCTGGCTTCGCCATGCCCTGATCCGGCCGTGCGCGGAGCGCGGAGTGGAGGAGAGATCGTGGTCCTATCCCGTGGGAAGGCGGCCGCCGCGCCGTACCGGCCGGCCGCGTCGTACCCGCCGGCCGCACCGCGGCCCCGGCTGAGCCTGGAGGCCGGCGGGACGGAGGCCGGGGGCGGGACGGGGGAGGCCGCCGCGGCCCCGCTGGAGGGCGTCAGGGTGGCGGTGCTGAACTTCCGGGAGCCGCAGCAGTCGGTGGCGGGCGGCGCGGAGGAGTACGCCTGGCAGGTCAGCCGCCACCTGGTCGCCCAGGGTGCGACGGTGCACTTCGCGACCAGCCGGGAACCCGGCCAGGCCGGGAGCGAGCACCTCGACGGCATCACGCTGCACCGGATGGGCAACCGCTACCTGGTCTACCTGCTCGTCCCGCTCTGGCTGCTGCTGCGGCGCCGCTCCTTCGACGTCGTCATCGACTCGATGAACGGCATCCCGTTCTTCTCCCCGCTCGTCGTGCGCCGCCGCACCTCGGTCATCTGCCTGGTGCACCACGTCCACGACCGGCAGTTCTACGCGTTCTTCCCCGCCTGGCTGGCCAGGATCGGCTGCTTCATCGAGGGGCCGGTGGCCCGCCTGCTCTACCGCCGCCGCATGACGGTCACCGTCTCCGAGTCCTCCCGGGACGACCTGCGCGCCAGGCTGCGCTGGACGGCCCCGATCCAGGTCGTGCCCAACGGCGGCCCGGCGGTCCGGCCCGTCACGCAGCGGACCGTGCCGGGGGACCCGGCCGTGGTCTACCTGGGTCGGCTGGTCGGCCACAAGCGCGTCGAGCGCGTGGTCGGTCTCGCCGCCGAACTCGGGGAGAGCCGTCCCGGCCTGCACGTGCACGTCGTCGGGCGGGGACCGGAGTCCGGCGCGCTGGCCGCGTTCGCCGCCGAGCGGGGCGTCGCCGACCGCGTCCACCTGCACGGCTTCCTCTCCGAGCCGGACAAGAACGCCGTGCTGAGCTCGGCCCTGCTGAACGTGACGGCCTCGGAGTTCGAGGGCTGGGGCCTGACGGTGATCGAGGCGGCGGCCTTCGGCGTGCCCACGGTCGCCTACGACGTCGCGGGTCTGCGCGACTCGGTCCGCGACGGGGAGACCGGCTGGCTGGTCCGGGACGGGGAGACGCTGGCGGCCGCGGTCGAGCGGGCGATCCGGGAGCTGTCCGACCCGGTGCGGCGGGTGGAGATCCAGCGGGCGTGCCGGGCCTGGGCGGGGGAGTTCACCTGGGGGCGGACCGGCGCTACGATAACCAGACTTATCACCACAGATCTCTCCATAGCTGACCGTCGACGCCGGTCCGCGGGCCGCCCGCCGGCCGGAGCCCCCGACCTCCGTCTCGCCGTAAGTGAGACCGACCCTGCGTGAGCCCCGCGGTGACCTCCCGATGACCCCTGACAGCACGGCCGCCGCCTCCGCGCGGATGCGGCACCGGCTGCGCCTGCTGGCGGGCTGCCTGCTGCTGGGCGCCGTCGCGTTCAACACCTCGCCCGGCCGGATCATCTCCGAGACCAAGCTCGACATGGCGCTCAACCCGCTGGGCTTCCTGTCGAGGGCGGTGCACCTGTGGGACGGGGCGTTCTTCGGCCACCTGCAGAACCAGGCGCACGGCTACTTCTTCCCGATGGGCCCGTTCTACGCCCTCTTCGAGGCGCTGGACATGCCGCCGTGGAACATCCAGCGCCTGTGGATGACCGCCGTGCTGTGCGCCGCCTTCCTGGGCGTGGAACGGCTGGCCCGGGCGATGGGCGTCGGCACGCCCGCGACCCGGATCCTGGCCGGCCTCGCCTACGCGCTGGCCCCGCACGCGGTCGCGCTGATCGGGATCAACTCCTCGGAGTTCCAGCCGAGCGCCGTGCTGCCGTGGATCATGCTGCCGCTGGTGCGCGCCGCCTCCGGGGACGTGAGCCCGCGCCGGGCGGCGGCCCTGTCGGCGCTGGCGTTCCTGTTCGCCGGCGGGATCAACGCGGTGGCCGAGCTCGCCGTGCTGACCGTCCCGCTGCTGTACCTGCTCACCCGCCGCCGGGGGCCGCGCAGGCGCAGGCTGCTGGCCTGGTGGCTGGCGTGCGTCGGCGCGGTGTCCCTGTGGTGGCTGGTGCCGCTGCTGGTGATGGGCAGCTACATCTTCTCCTTCCTGCCGTTCATCGAGACCGCCTCGGCCACCACCGGCGTCACCTCGCTGCTCAACATCCTGCGCGGCACCTCCGGCTGGATGGCGTTCCTGCCGGTGGACGGCAGCCCGTGGCTGCCCGCCGCGTTCGAGCAGGCCACCGTGCCGTGGCTGATCGCGGCCACCGCGCTCGCCGCCGGGCTCGGCGTCGCGGGCCTCGCCGCCCGCACCACCCCCGAGCGCTCCTTCCTCGTGCTGACCGCGCTCGCCGGGGTCGCGGTCATCTCCTTCGGCCACGCCGACGCGCTGGCCCACCCCTGGACCGACCAGGTGCGGGCGCTGCTGGACGGCCCGCTCGCGCCCTTCCGCAACCTGCACAAGTTCGACGCGCTGGTACGGCTCCCGCTCGCGCTCGGCCTCGCCGCGTTCCCGCTGACCGTCCGCCTCCCGCTCCGCAGGCCCGTCCTGGCCGGGCTCTCCGGCGTCGTCGTGCTGGCCGCCGTACCCGTCGCCTCCGCCGGGGTCACCCCGCAGGGGGCGTTCGCCGAGCTGCCCGCCTACTGGCGGCAGGCCGCCGACTGGCTCAACGAGCGCACCGGCGACGGGATGGTGCTCGCCGTGCCCGGCTCCCGCCGGGGCGAGTACGTGTGGGGACGCCCGATCGACGAGCCCATGCAGTCGCTGCTGACCGTGCGCTGGGCCACCCACACCAACGTGCCCTGGGGATCACCCGGCCTGGCCCGGCTGCTCCAGGCGGTCGACGAGCGCTTCGCCACCGGCAAGGGATCACCCGGCCTGACCTCCGCGCTGCGCCGGATCGGCGTCACCTACCTGCTCGTCCGCAACGACCTGGCGCGCGGGACGCTCGGCACGGCCTGGCCCGCCCGGGTCCACGAGACCCTGGAGGAGTCCACCGGCCTGCGGCGGGTCGCCTCCTTCGGGCCGCAGGCCGGCACCGAGACCCATCCGACGGCCTCGGGCTGGCTGGACCAGTCCTACCCGGCCCTGGAGGTCTACGCCGTACCCGACCCCGCGCCCACGGCCGGGACCGTGCCCCGCCAGGGCGCGGTCCGCGTCACCGGGGCGCCGGAGGCGGTCCTGTCCCTGGCGGAGGAGGGGCTGCTGGCCGACGACCGGCCCGTGCTGGTCGGCGACGAACCGGGGGCGCGGGCGCTGCCCGCCCGCGACACGGTGGCGACCGACACGCTGCGCCGCCGCGAGATCGTCTTCGGCGACCTGCGCCGGTCCGGCACGGCCACCCTCACCGAGGGGCAGGCCCCGCGGCGCGACACCGCCTCCGACCTGGTGGACCCGGCGTGGCAGGGATCCACCGCCACGGCCGACCACTCGGGCGTCGCCGACGTGCTCGCCTCCTCCGCCGAGTCGGACGTCACCGCGATCGGGGCGCACCGGGATCCCGGGCGGCAGCCGTACGCGGCGATCGACGGCGACCACCGCACGAGCTGGCGCTCCGACGGCTGGAACGGCATGGTCGGGCAGTGGCTGGAGGTGCGGTTCGTCGAGGGCATCGAGATCCCGCGGATCACCGTGGCGTTCGAGAAGGCGGTCGGGCCGCCGGTGGCGGAGATCTCCGTGGAGACGGCCGCGGGGACGCGCCGGGTCCCGGTGCGGGAGACGAGCGATCCCCAGGCGGTCGACCCGCCGCCGGGCCGGAGTTCCTGGCTGAGGATCCGGGTGACCGGGGTGGCCCGCGGCGAGGGGATGTCGGTGGGCAACCGCGTCGGCATCTCCGAGATCACCGTCCCCGGGGTGCGGGCGGGCCGCAGGATCACCGTCCCCCCGGCGGCCGAGCGCGACCCCGGCACGGTGCTGCTCACCCGCCAGGGCTCCGCGTCCGCCTGCATGCGAGGGGTCAAGACGTGGACCTGCGCGCCGCACCTGGAGGTGCTGGGGGAGGACGGCTACGGCTTCAGCCGGGAGTTCACCGTCAGGACCGGAGGTCCGCGGGCCGTCACCGGGCGGACCGTGCTGACCGACCCCGTCGCGGCCCGGCGGCTCACCACCCTGCCCCGGGTCTTCCCGAGGGTGACGGCCTCCTCCACGGCCACCGACCATCCGGCGGTCATCGGGCGGGCGGCCGTGGACGGCGACCTGAGCACGCTCTGGTACGCCCATCCCGCGGACCGGAACCCCACCCTGACCGTGGAACTCGGCAGGAAGACGGTCATCTCGCAGCTGCGGGTGCTCTTTCCCGACTCCTATCTGGGGCGGCCGCCGGTCAGGGTGACCGTGCGGGGCGGCGGCCGCACGGTGCGGGCCTGGACCGGGGCGGAGGGCCGGATCACCTTCACCCCGCTGCGGGCCGACCGCCTGGAGATCACGTTCACCTCCTCCGCGGCCCGGCAGATCGAGGTGGCGGAGGTCGGCATCCCGGGCGTGCGGAAGCTCGGCTCGCTGGCGTCCTTCCCGATCCGGCTGCCCTGCGGGTTCGGCCCGGGGCTCACCGTGAACGGCAACGCCGTGCCCACCGAGATCGTGACCGGCACGCTGGACGACGTGCTGAACGGCCGTCCGCTCGGGTACCGCTCCTGCGCGCCGGTGGAGCTGGCCGCCGGGCCCGCCCGGGTGAGCGCCGCGCACACCGACGCCTTCCGGATCGAGTCGGTGCTCCTGCGCGCGCCGGAGACGGCCGCCGCGCGGGAGGCGGACGCGGCGCCGGTCGGCACCGAGACGTGGGGACCGGCGGAGCGGCGCGTGCGCATCTCCACCTCTGAGCCGTCCTACCTGGTGGTCAACGAGAACTTCAACCGGGGATGGAAGGCCTACCTCGACGGCGAGCCCCTGGTCCCGGTCCGGCTGGACGGCTGGCGGCAGGCCTGGGAGGCGCCCGCGGCGACGGGCGTGGTGACCATGCGCTACGAGCCCGACGCCGCCTACCGGGCGGCGCTGCTCGGCGGGCTGGTCCTGGTGCTCCTGGTGGCCGCGGCGGCGCTCGTGCCCGCCCGCCGTACGGCGCGGCACCCGGCGGGCACGGCCCCCGCCGCGGTCCGCGCTGCCTGGGCCTGGGGCCTCGCCCCGCTGCTGGGGCTGTGGACGGGAGGCTTCGCCGGGGCCGTGATCGTGTGCGCGGCGCTGGGCCTGCACGCCTGGCTGGACCGGGTGGCCCGGGCCCGGCACGCGCGGAGCGGGCCGCTGCCCGGCGTCGCGGCCGCGGTGACCGCGCCGTGGGCCTCGGTGGTCCTGCTCGGCCTGGCCGGGGCGTCCTTCGCCGCCGGCCGGGCGCTCGGGCACTTCGACGAGAGCGCGCTCCTCGGGGCCGTGCCCCAGGTGCTCTGCCTCGTCGGGATCGGCTGGCTGCTGGCGGCGGTCCCCGCCCGCGAGGGCGTCCCGGAGGAACGGCACCCGCAGCCCGTCGCCGCCGTGCGGCGGCCGGAGAGACTGACGGTGGGACTGTGACGAGCGATGGGACGGCGGCCACCGGCGGGCCTGCGGCGACCGGTGAACTCGTGGCGTCCGGCGGGCCCGTGGCGGGCGGCGGGATCGCCGCGGCCGGCGGGGCGGTGGCGTCCGGCGGGTCCGGGCCGACGCGGCGGATGCTCTGGACCGCGGCCCTGGGCGCGGCCGCCTTCCTCTTCACCCTCGCGGCGCTGCTCCGCCTCCACGTCTACGAGGGCGTCCTGGCGCTGCCGCTGGAGCAGGACAGGACCTACCACCTGGCCACGTCGGACGGGGACTACTTCGACCACGGGACGCTCTCCTTCAGGGAGGGCGTCCCGCTCGTGGCCACGGTCACGCTGAAGGGCGACCCCGCGGCGGGGAACGGCGACACCGCGGTGTGGACGGAGTTCACCTCGCTCGCCGACGCCCGGGGGAACCGGATCGACTACCACGAGCGCCGGACCGCCTTCGACCGCAGGACGGCGATGACGGTGAACTGCTGCGGGGAGTACGTCGACGAGGACGCCCAGGCGCGGCAGTCGGGACTGGCCTTCCGGCTGCCGTTCCGCGCGGAGCCGCGCTCCTACCCGATGTACGACACGGTGCTGCGGCGGGCGGTCACCCTGCGGTTCGAGGGCGAGGGGGACGTCCAGGGGATCCGCGCCCACCGCTACGGCTACACGGTGGGGCCGATCAAGATCGAGGACGTGCCCGGGTCGCTCCCCGGCCGGGCCCTGGGCCTGCCGGGCAGGCCGGCCCTCGGCGTCTCCCGGTACGCCGAGGTGACCCGCACCCTCTGGGTCGAACCGGAGAGCGGCCTGACGGTGAAGACCATGGAGAGCCACCGGCAGACCCTGCGCACCGTGGACGGCGTCGAGCGCGCGGTGAGCCTCCGGGCCGACCTGGTCATGTCCCCCGAGGACGTCGCGGCCGAGGTCGCCGCCGCCCGGGCCTTCACCCGGTGGGCGCTGCTGGTCCGGGACGTGCTGCCGGGCGCGTTCTGCCTGCTGGGGGCCGTGCTGCTGCTGGTCGCCGTACGGCTGCGCCGGCCGGTGCCGCCGTCAGCGGCGGCGCAGGACGAGCAGCAGGTTCCAGCTCACGATCTCGCGTAGGCCCGGGACGTGGACGACGGGGGTGGCCCAGCGGGGATGGTAGCGGGGCAGGGCGTCCAGGATCTCGGCGTCGGGCCGCCGGCGGGCCCAGCGCAGCGCCGCGCCGACCGAGACGGGGTACAGGCTGGTGCCGTAGACGTTCTTGGGCGGCCTGCCGTACCGGCGGGCGTAGCGGGCGGCGGCGCGGTGGCCGCCGAGGTAGTGCCACGGGGAGGTCTCGTGGCCGCCCCACGGGGAGAGCCAGTTGGTGAAGGACAGGTAGATCACGCCGCCGGGCCTGGTCACGCGGACCATCTCGGCGGCCATCCGCCACGGGTCCGGGACGTGCTCCAGCACGTTGGAGGAGAAGCAGACGTCCACCGCGCCGTCGGCCAGCGGGATGTCCAGGGCGCTGCCGAGCACCGCGCCCTCCGGGGCCGCGCCCCGGCGGGCCATCATCTCCCCGGCGTCGCAGTCCACGCAGACGGGCCGGGCGCCCGCGGCCCGCAGCACGTCGGTGAAGTACCCCGGGCCGCCGCCGATGTCGGCGACCAGCGCGCCGTTCAGGTCGGCGTAGGAGGCCAGCTGGGCGACGGTGTCACGGGCGAGCAGGCCGTAGAAGAAGTCCGGGTCGCTCTGCTCCTTGCGGAAGGCGCCGAGCAGCCTGACCGACCGGCCCAGGGTGGCGCGGAACGGGGCCCGGGGAGTCTCCAATGGTGCTCCTCACCGCGATGGACGAATCGGGTGCGCCGGAGCATAACACCGTATTGTGCGCGATGTTACCGGACCGTAGGGTGATCATTCGGAGACCGAGGAGGGACGGGCCGGTGGGAGTGGCGAAGGGCGGATCGCGGACGGTGCGCGGTGTCCCACTCGGGAGTGCGGCGCGCGGCGCCCCGCCCGGCCGCACGGCGGCGCTCCGCGATCCGGTCGTGCTCGCCGCGGGGCTGCTGATCGGGGTCTCGCTCGCGCTGCGCGTGCTGGTCCTGGGCGACTCCTACTTCGTCGAGGACGACCTCGTCTTCGTCGGCAACGCCTACGAGAGCGGGCTCACGCTCGACTTCGTGACGCGGATCCACAGCGGCCACCTCATGCCCGGCTCGCTCGCGCTGACCTGGGTGCTCTCCCGCGTCGCCCCCTACGACTGGACGCTGGCCGCCGGGGTCACGCTCCTGGCGCAGGCGCTGCTCGGCGTGCTCGCCCTCCGGCTGCTCCGGCTCCTGTTCGGCACCCGCCCGATGATCCTGCCGCTCCTGGCGGTGCTGCTGTTCTGCCCGCTGACGATCCCCTCGTTCGGCTGGTGGGCGGCGGCGATCAACGCGGTCCCGCTCCAGCTCGCGCTGGTGCTCGCGCTGACCGCCCAGGTCCGGTTCGCCCGCGGCGAGGGCGTCCGGTACGGCCTGCGGGCGCTCGGCTGGTTCGTGGCGGGCATGGCCTTCAGCACCAAGGGGATCTTCGTCGGCTTCGTGCTCCTCGGTGTCACCACCGCCTTCCTGCGCGACCGGGAGACGGGCTGGGCCCGGTCGGTGATCGCGGAACTGCGCGGGCACCGGCGGCTCTGGGGGGCCTACGCGGCGGTGATGGCCGCCTACACCGGGCTCTACCTGGTGCTGCGGAGCCTGTCCGCCGAGGCGGGGGGCGGTCCGCCCGTGCCGGGCGTCGCGCTGGAGCTGGTCGGGACCATGCTGGGGCGGACCTTCCCCGCCGGCGCGGTCGGCGGCCCGCTCACCTGGACGGGGAGCGGCGCGACGGGCGGGCTGGCGGCGCCCCCCGACGCCCTGGTCGCGGTCGCCTGGCTGGTCACCGCGGCCCTGGTGGGGATCAGCCTGGCCTACCGGCGGCGGGCGCTGCGGGCCTGGGTGCTGCTGGGGGCCTACCTGCTGGCCGCGGACGCGGTCCCCACGGTGGTCGCCCGGGGCGGCGCCATGGCGGTGAGCGGCGCCGAGCCCCGCTACGTGGCCGACGCCGTCGTCATGCTCATGCTCTGCCTGGGGTTCGCGCTGCTGCCGGTGGAGGGGGAGCGCGACGCGTACCGCCGCCCGCTGCCGGCGGGCCGTTCGCGCGCCGTGGCCGCGGTGCTGGCCGCGGGGGCCTACCTGGCGGTGTCGACGGTCTCGATCGAGGGCTACCGGGCGACCCTCACCGGTGATCTGGCCCGGGCCTACCTCACCACCGCGGAGGCGGAGCTCGCCGCCGCGCCGGACGACGCGGTGATCTACCCGACCCCGGTGCCGCGCACCGTCATGGTGCCGTGGCTGGGCGACGAGCGCCTCAGCAGCCGGGCGCTCGCCCCGCTGGCCCGCCCCGCCCTGCGGTTCAGGATGGCCAATCCCGAGCCCACCCACGACGCGAAGGTGTTCGACCGGCACGGCCGGCTGGCGGACATGGGCCTCTTCGGCTTCTTCCAGGCCGTGCGGCCGGGGGAGCGGTGCCTGCCGGTGACCGACGGCGCGGTGGTCTTCCCCGACGTGACCGCCCCGGGCGGACCGGCCACCGCGGGCTCGCTGTCCTACTCGGCCGTACGGCCCGCCTCGGTGACGTTCGAGGTGGGGGAGGAGCGCCTCGCGCTCAGCCTGCGGGCGACGCCGGGCGACCTGATCCACTTCCCGGTGCGGGGCGTGGGCGAGGGCGTCCGGATCGTCATCGACGACCCGGCCGCGCAGGTCTGCCTGACGGGCATGGCGCTGGGCACCCCGGTCGCGGAGGGCGAGGAGCCCGCCTGAGGGCTCCGGCCGGGGGACCTGCCGGAAGAACGGCTCCGCGAGCAGGCGGGTCAGCGTTTCACCAGGGCGTTCAGCCGCTGGAAGGGCCGCTCCACGAGCAGGTAGGTCAGCGTGGCCAGGCCCACCGTGAGGGCGGTGACGGGCACCAGGTTGGCGAGCAGGTCGCCGGTGAACGGCTGCTGCCCGGTGAACCCGTACCACGCGTAGATCGCCACGAACTGCCAGAGGAAGACGCCGTAGGAGATGCGCCCGAGGAAGCCCGTGAACCGGTTGCCCAGCAGGCTCCGGACCGGGGAGCCGCCGTCGGGGAGCAGCGCCGCCGGGGCGAGCAGGCAGAAGGCCACGGCCGTGTAGAGGAGCAGCTCGAACAGGCCCGACCAGACGCCGTCGATGCCGAGGAACCGGGTGCCGGTCACCGGGGAGGCCGCGACGGCGTAGGCGAGGGCGGCGACCAGCCACCACGAGCCGGGGGAGGCGGCGACCCCCCGGCCGAAGCGGGCGGCGGGGCCGTCTGGCCGGGCCCGCGCCCACGCCATGACGACGGCCAGGGCCATCCCGGCGGCGAAGAAGACCGCGGAGCGGGGCGGCCAGAGATTCAGGTGGGGCCGGTACTCCGGGTAGTAGACCAGCAGCGTCCAGGCGAAGGAGGTCGCGGCCAGCGCGCCCAGGCAGGCCAGGAGCCGCCGGGCCCGCCGGTCGGCGTCGGCGCCGCCGCGCCGGGCGAACGCGGCCATCCCGGCCGCGAGCAGGGGGAGGGCCAGGTAGAACGCGGCCTCCACCGACAGGCTCCACATCTGGGCCAGGCCCTTGGGGCCGAGGCCGTGCCACCACGATTCGACCGCGTAGTTCTGGTTCAGCGTGAGCAGGACGATCCAGTTCCAGACGTCGGCCAGGTGCTCGCGCGACCAGAGGAGGAGGGCGACCGCGACCACCAGCCAGTAGGAGGGCAGGATGCGGACGGCCCTGCGCCACAGGTACGCCCCGGCCCGGGGCGCCGGGGCGCCGGTGAGGACCGCGGTGGCGAAGGGGCGGTAGAGCAGCAGGCCGGAGAGCGCGAAGAAGATCGGCACGGCCACGTCGCCGCGGGACAGCAGCGCGCCGGCGAACCCCTCCTGCAGCGCGGCCCCGGTCTCGTTCGCCACGTGGTAGAGGAGCACGGTGAACGAGGCCACCGCGCGCACCCCGTCGAGGGCGTCCAGACGGCCGCCGGCACCGGCCGCCTCCTGGCGGACGGCGGGACGGACGGCGGGGCGGACGGCGGGCACCGACCTAGAACTTGTTTCGGTCACTTTTCCGCATCCCTGGTGACGTGGGTGATCGGCGTCACTAACATACTGGCCAGTAGCTCGCGATTTAAGTACATTTCACCCCCCATGACCACCTGCCCATCCAGGGACCCCCCAGGAGGATCAATGCGCCGAATAGTCGGGATCGTTCTCTTAGCCCTGGGAGCTTTTCTCATCGTCCTGGCACCACTGGTGCGGTTCCAGGTGGCCGGCAGCCTGGTCGCCGCGCCCGCCGCACAGTACGGGATCAGCAAGCTGGAGGCCGAGGGCGCGCAGTACTTCAGCGCCAGGGACCTCAAGGTCATGACCGCCCAGCTCGGCGTCACGGTCACCACCCGCGGCGACGTGAGCCAGGCCAAGGGCGACACGGTCGTCTGGGACGAGTTCACCGCGGTCAACGACGTGACGAACAACAACCCCAACATCACGATCACCGAGCGGCGCAGCGCCTTCAACAAGTACACCGGCGAGGGCGTCACCTGCTGCTCGGTGAACATCGACGACAGGCCGGTCACGATGGAGGGCCAGATCTACAAGTGGCCCTTCGACGTGGAGCAGAAGACCTACAAGGTCTTCAACTCCGTGGCGGGCAGGGCGTTCGACGCCAGGTTCGTCGGCGAGGAGCAGGTCAACGGCCTGACCGCCTACAAGTTCGAGCAGGACGTGCCGGAGACCAAGACCGAGACGCGCAGCGTGCCCGCCTCCGTCATGGGCGTCACCGACGTCACCGGCGACGTCCAGGTGGACCGGATCTACAAGGGCAAGAACACGTTCTGGATCGAGCCGGTGACCGGCTCGCCGGTCAAGCAGGAGCAGCGGCGCGACGAGGTGCTGCGCACCCAGGACGGCGCCCACAGCGTCACCGCCCTCGCGGCCACGATCAGGATGACCCCCGAGACGGTCAACGACCTGGTGTCCAACGCCACCGAGAGCAAGAACCAGATCTCCATGATCAAGGTGACGATCCCGCTGGTCCTGCTCCTGCTGGGGCTGGTCCTGCTGGTCACCGGGTTCTTCGTGGCGCGCGGCGCAGACGGCAAGGCGTGACCGGCGAGGAGAGAACGGCCGTGCGGCCGCCGGCGGACCCGCCGGCGGCCGTCCGCGCGTCCCGGGGGTTCTCCCCGGTCGCGCTGCTGCGGGCCTGCCGCCCGCGCCAGTGGCTGAAGAACGCGCTGGTCTTCGCCGCCCCCGCGGCGGCCGGGGTGCTGGGCACCGCCGCGGGCCTGCGGGGCGCGCTGGTCGCCTTCGCCGCCTTCTGCCTGGCCGCCAGCGGCGCCTACCTGCTCAACGACGCCGCCGACGTCGAGGCCGACCGGCGGCACCCCCGCAAGCGCTTCCGCCCGGTCGCCGCGGGGCTGGTCCCGGTCGCACTCGCCCGGGTCGCAGGGGTCCTGCTGGTGCTCCTGGCCCCGGCGGTCGCCGCGCTGCCCGGCGACTGGCGGCTGCCCGCGGTCGTCGCCGGCTATCTGGCGCTGACGTTCTCCTACACCTTCTGGCTCAAGCACCAGCCCGTGGTCGACCTGGTCGCGGTCGCCGGCTGCCATGTCATCCGGGCCTTCGCCGGCGCGATCGCGGTGGACGTGCCGGTGACGAGCTGGTTCCTGGTGGTGGTCTCGCTCGGCTCCCTGCAGCTGGTGGCGGGCAAGCGCGAGGCCGAGGTGCGCGCCGCGGCGGAGAACGCCACCGGGAACGCCACCCGGGCCATCCTCGCCGCCTACACCCCCGCCTACCTCGCGCAGGTCCGCACCATGTCGTCGGGCGCGATGATCGTCACCTACTGCCTGTGGGCGCTGAACGACCACCCCGGCGGGCCGTTCCACTCGATGAGCATCGTGCCCTTCGTGCTCATCGTGCTGCGGCACAATCTCCTCGTGGACCGGGGCATCGGGGAGGAGCCGGAGGAGCTCGCCCTGCGCGACCGGCCCATCCAGCTGTTCATCGCGGCCCTCGTGGCCCTCCTGACGATCGGTATCTACCTGACATGAGCTCCGCCGCGCCGCCCGGGACGACCTTCCTGACCGGCTGGGGCCGTACCTCGCCGACGCCCGCGCGGCTGGTCCGGCCCGCCACCGCCGAGCAGGTCGCCGAGACCGTGCGCCGGGCGCCGGAGCGGGGCGTCGCCGCCCGGGGCCTCGGCCGCGCGTACGGCGACGCCGCGCAGAACGCCGGCGGGCTGGTGGTCGACTGCACCGCGCTGACCTCCTGGTCCCTGGACGAGGCCACCGGCCTGGTCACCGCCGGGGCCGGGCTGAGCCTGCACGACCTGATGGCGGCCCTGGTGCCCCGCGGCTGGTTCGTCCCGGTGACCCCCGGCACCCGGCACGTGACGGTCGGCGGGGCCGTCGCGGCGGACGTGCACGGCAAGAACCACCACGTGGACTCCTCCTTCGGCGCGCACCTGCGCTCGCTGACCCTGGTCACCGCCGGCGGCGGGATCCGGACGCTGACCCCGGCCGACGACCTGTTCTGGGCCACGGTCGGCGGGATGGGGCTGACCGGGGTGATCGTCGAGGCGGTCTTCCGGTGCGTGCCGATCGAGACCTCCCGGGTCCGGGTGGACACCGAGCGGACCCGGGACCTGGACCACACGCTGGAGACGATGGCCGCCACCGACGGCCGGTACCGCTACACGGTCGCCTGGATCGACCTGCTCGCCCGGGGCGGCCGGATGGGCCGCAGCGTGCTCACCCGCGGCGACCACGCCGCGCGCGAGGAGCTGCCGCGCGGCGCCGACCCGCTGGAGTTCGCCCCCCGCGCCCTGGTCAAGGCCCCGCCGTGGGCGCCGGACGGCCTGCTGAACCCGCTGACCGTCCGGGCCTTCAACGAGGCCTGGTACCTCAAGTCCAGGCCCGGGACCTCCGTCCAGGGCCTGGCGCCGTTCTTCCACCCGCTGGACTTCGTGGACGGCTGGAACCGCGCGTACGGCCCGCGCGGGTTCGTGCAGTACCAGTTCGTGGTGCCGTTCGGCCAGGAGGCGACGCTGCGGCGGATCGTCGCGCGGCTCTCGGCCGAGGGCGTGGTCTCGTTCCTGACGGTGCTCAAGCGCTTCGGCCCCGGCACGCCGGGGATGCTCTCGTTCCCGATGCCCGGCTGGACCCTGGCGCTGGACATCCCCGCCGGGCAGCGGGGCCTGGCCGGGCTGCTGCGCGCGCTCGACGCGCAGGTGGCCGAGGCCGGCGGGCGGATCTACCTGGCGAAGGACTCCCGGATGGCGGCCGGGACGATGGCCGCGACGTACCCCCGGCTCGCCGAGTGGCGTAAGGTCCGCGACGAGGCGGACCCCGACGGGGTGTTCCGCACCGATCTGGCCAGGAGGCTCGGGCTGTGAAGCCGGGCACGGATCCCGGTCCCCGGCGGCCGGGAACGGAGAGGAGAGCGGTCCCGTGAGGAACGCGCTGGGTTCGGTGGACACGGTGCTGCTGCTGGGCGGCCGGAGCGAGATCGGGCTGGCGATCGTCGAGCGGCTGGTCCGCGACGGCGCCCGCCGGGTCGTGCTCGCCGCCCGCGGCGCGGCCGGCGGCGAGCCGCCGGTGATCGGGGACGCGGAGGTCCACCTGCTGGACTTCGACGCCTCCCGTCCCGAGACGCACGGCGAGGTGATCGAGGCCGCCGCGAAGCTGGTCGGCGACCTGGACGTGGTGATCCCCGCGTTCGGCGTGCTGGGCCGGCAGGCGGACTACGACGCCGACCCGGTGGCCGCCGCCGAGGCGGTCGCGGTCAACTACGGCGGGCACGTGTCGGCCGGGCTGTACGCCGCCCGGCGGCTGCGCGAGCAGGGCCACGGGACGCTCGTGGTGCTCTCCTCGGTGGCCGGGATCCGGGTGCGCCGGGCCAACTTCGTGTACGGCTCGGCCAAGGCGGGACTGGACGGGTTCGCGCAGGGGCTGGGCGACGCGCTGCACGGCTCGGGGGCCCGGGTGATGGTGGTCCGGCCGGGCTTCGTCGTGGGGCGGATGACCGAGGGCATGACCCCCGCGCCGCTGTCCTCGACACCGGGCCAGGTCGCTGACGCGGTGGTGGCGGGGCTCCGGTCGGGGGCCGAGACCGTGTGGGTGCCGGGCGCGCTGCGGGCGATGTTCGCGGTGATGCGCGTGCTGCCCCGGGCGGTCTGGCGCAGAATGCCGCGCTGAAACCTGTTCTGGCCGCTGTTACCAGTCAGTACGGCGGAAATTTCATCGGAAGATTCTGTACTAGAACGCGTTGCAGTTACCGGCTCGCCGGTCGTACCGTGGGCGCATGCGGACACGTGTCACGGACATGCTCGGAATCGAGTTTCCGATCTTCGCGTTCAGCCACTGCCGGGACGTCGTCGCCGCGGTCAGCCGCGCCGGCGGGATGGGCGTGCTCGGCGCCCTCTACTTCACCCCGGAAGAGCTCGAGACGGAGCTCAAGTGGATCGACGACCACGTCGACGGCAGGCCGTACGGCGTCGACGTGGTCATGCCCGCCTCCTACGCGGGGGCCGACCTCGGCGTGGACTCCCCGGAGGACCTGGTGGGGCGCTTGGCCGGGATGATCCCCGAAGGCCACCGCAGGTTCGTCGACGACCTGCTGGCCGCGCACGGCGTGCCGCCGCTGGCGGAGGGGAGCGAGGCGGGCCGGGTCCTGCTCGGCTGGACCGACGCCACCGCCCGGCCCCAGGTCGAGGTGGCGCTCCGGCATCCCATCGCGCTGCTCGCCAACGCGCTCGGCCCGCCCCCCGCCGACATCGTCGAGCTCGCCCACGCCCGGGGGGTCAAGGTGGCGGCGCTCGCCTCCACCCCCCGGCACGCGGTCAAGCAGGTCGAGGTCGGCGTGGACGTCGTCGTCGCCCAGGGCACCGAGGCCGGCGGGCACACCGGTGAGATCTCCACGATGGTGCTCGTCCCGCAGGTCGTGGACGCGGTGGACGTGCCCGTGCTGGCCGCCGGGGGCGTCGGCGACGGCCGCCAGATGGCGGCGGGCATGGCGCTGGGCGCCGAGGGCGTGTGGACCGGGTCCATCTGGCTGACCGTGGAGGAGGCCGACACCCCCGAACCGGCCCGGCGGCGCATCCTCTCGGCCACCTCCCGCGACACGGTCCGCTCCCGCTCGTGGACCGGCAAGCCCGCCCGGCTGCTGAGGAACGAGTGGACCGACGCCTGGGAGTCGGCCGAGTCCCCGGGCACGCTCCCGATGCCGCTGCAGTTCATGCTGATCTCCGACGCGCTGCGCCGGATCGGCCGCTCCGACGCCTCGGAGCTGGCCACCTTCCCGGCCGGCCAGATCATCGGGACCATGAACCAGGTGAAGTCGGCGCGCGACGTGGTCTTCGGCATGGTCGAGCAGTACGTCGAGGCCATGGAACGCCTGGAGCGCCTGACGCGGGACTGACCTCCGGCGCCGCGGCCCGGTACGCGTCCGGGATCGGCCGACCGGCCCGGCGGCGGCCGCGCGGTCTCCGGCCCGGACGGCGGCCGTGCCCGGGCCCGGCCGTACCCCGGCCCGGTCGCACGCCGGCGGGTCACCCGGGCGGGGGAGGCCGGGTCACCCGTACGGCGGGCGCGACTAGGTGAAACGCGGCACTACCCTTGCCTGCGCGCGGCCCGGAGTCACCGGGGCCGTGAGTGAGCGCGTACGGAGGAGATCGCAGTGAAGTGGATGTCGTGGGTCGGGGCCGGGCTGCTGGTGGTCGGTCTGGTCGCCGCGGGGCTGAGCGCGTTCGCGTTCTCCCGGGCCGGTGAGACCGCGGCGCGCATCGACGCGAGCCTCCAGGCGTCGGAGGACCTGCTCCGCGAGGCCGAGTCCGTCAAGGAGAGCGACCCGGCCCGCTACGAGCAGCTGACGGGCGAGGCCGGGCGGCGCGCGCAGTTCGCCGAGCTCGACCAGGAGGAGCACGACTCCCAGACGCAGGGCGCGCAGCTCCTGGCCGCCGGTGCGGTCGCCGGTCTCGCCGGAGGCGCCGGGCTGCTCGTCATCGGCCGCCGCAGGGCTCGCGTGTGACATGCCCGCCGGAGGCCTGGGCCGTTCGCCGTGGACGGCGGGCGGTGAATGCGCTCGCCGGTTTCAGCGGTCGTCGTCGGCGAAGCCTGTGCGGTAGGCGAACACCACGGCTTGGACGCGGTCGCGTAAGCCCAGTTTGGTGAGGATCCGGGAGACGTAGGTCCGGACGGTCTCGAAGCTGATCACCAGTTCCGCGGCTATCTCGGCGTTGGAGAGGCCACGGGCGATCAGCCGCAGCACCTCGCGTTCGCGGGGGGCCAGGACGGCCAGCGGATCCTCGTCGGGGGTGGGGACGGCCGGGCGGAGGCGGTCGGCGAAGCGACCTATCAGGGTACGGGTCACGGTGGGGGACAGCAGGGACTCCCCGCGGGCGACGGTGCGGACGCCGTTCACCAGCTCCAGTAGAGGGGCGTCCTTCAGCAGGAAGCCGCTGGCTCCGGCACGCAGGGCTTCGTAGACGTACTTGTCCACGTTGAACGTGGTCACCACCAGTACCTTCGGCGGCGCCGCGACACCGGGGCCGGCGATGCGCCTCGTCACCTCGATGCCGTCCATCAGCGGCATGTGGATGTCCATGACCACCACGTCGGGCCTCAGGCCGGCGACCGCCTCGACCGCGGCCGGGCCGTCGGCGGCCACGCCGACCACCGCCATGTCCGGTTGCGCGTCGAACGCCGTCACGTAGCCGGTACGGACGACCTCCTGGTCCTCGCAGATCATGACGCGGATGGTCATTCGGCACCGCCTACGGGGATCGACGCGGAGACTCGGAAACCGCCGTCCGGCTGCTCGCCTGCGGCCAGCGCGCCGCCCAGCGCGCCTATCCGGTCGCGCAGTCCGGCCAGGCCGCGGCCGCCGGAGAGGCCGCTTCTCGCACCGACGGGGACCGCGGCGGGGGCGTTCGTCACCTCGACCTCCACGCGGTCGTCCCGGCAGCCGATGCGAACGGTGGTGGGGCGGCCTTCGGCGTACTTGACGGCGTTCGTCAGGCCCTCCTGCACCACCCGGTACACGGCCAGCCCCACGCCGACGGGGAGCGGGGGCCGGTCGCCGTCCTCCACCAGTTCGATCGGCTGGCCGCCGCTCCGGGCCCGTTCGACCAGGTCTCGCACGTTGCCCACGACGGGCGTGGCCGACTCTCCGGTCGCCTCCAGCACGTCCAGCAGATACCGCAGTTCGGCCAGGGCCCGGCGGCCGGCGCCGCCGATCGTGGACAGTGCCGTGGCCACGCGCTCCGGCGACGTGGCCACGAACTGCGTGGCGTCGGCCTGCACGACGATGGCGGTGACGTGGTGGGTCACCACGTCGTGCAGCTCCCGCGCGATGCGCGCCCGCTCTGCGGCGGCCGCGGCCTCGGCGGCGAGCCGCCGTCGCCCGGCCTCCTGGAGCCGCTGCCCGCGTACGAAGGCACCGCCCAGCCAGCACGCGGCGAAAAGCAGGTAGAACACCAGGAACTCGCTCTGCAGGACCGGTGAGCCGAGCAGGACCGCGGCCGCGCACAGCACGACGTACGCGGCCGATGCCGCGGCGGCGATGACGCGCCGGAACCGCTCCTGGTGCGCGCCCGCCGAGTACAGCGCGATGTACACCGTCACGGTGCCGAACTGCATCGGGTAGCCGAGCGTCTCGTGGATCGCGAAAGCCGTGCCGTTGATCGCCAGACACGCGGCGGGCCATCGGGTACGCACGGCCAGAGGCACCGTCTGGGCCAGGATCAGGACGATCTGGAACGCGTCGGCCGGGCGTCCCGACAGGTCGCCGAACTGGACGCTCATGATCGACAGCGCCGGCACGAACGCCAGCCCGGTGGACACGACGGCCAGCCACCGGTCCCACACCGTGGCGTCGTAGACGCGCCACACCTCCCGCAACCTCCGCAGGCGGTCACCGGCCCAGGTCCCCGACATGGCTCAGAGCCTAGCGATCTCTGATTCCCGATGTTCCCGTGCTTGTCCCTCATGTGAGCTACACGGAATGTCCGCAACGCAGTGATTCGGGACAGGGCCCTCCGCTCCTACCTTTCTCATCAGCGGCCGGCGACCACGGTCGACCGCGAGGCCGGATCACGGCACATCGGTAGTTCGGAGGACAGCACCATGGGAAACACCATCCGCGTACGCGTCGTCGTCGCCGGCGCCCTGACCGCGGTCGCGGCAGCGGGGGCGGTGATCGGCGGGCAGCCGGCCGGCGCCCGGGCCGCGGCGACCGCCGGTCACGTCCAGACCTCGATCAAGTGGGGTGAGTGCCCGGAACCCGCGCCGGGTGCCGAACGGGACCCCAGGCAGACCTGCGGCACGGTCGAGGTGCCTCTGGACTACCGCCGCCCCGGCGGAGAGACCATCACCGTCGCGGTCTCCAGGATCGCCACCGCCAAGCACGGCAGGAAGCGCGGCGACCTGCTGCTCAACCCGGGTGGTCCGGGGCTGCAGGGCCTGGACATGCCCGGCCAGATGGCACTCACGCTCCCGAAGGGGGTGCTGGACTCCTACGACCTGATCGGGTTCGACGTGCGCGGCGTCGGCCACAGCACCCCGATGAGCTGCGGTCTGTCCGGCACCAGTCTTCTCACCGTCTTCCCCTACCCCGGCGCCGGCGGCTCGATCGAGGACAACGTCACCACCGCGCGCGCCGTCGCCCGGCAGTGCGCCACGATCGGTGACAGGCTCCGCTTCTTCAACAGCGCGAACACGGCGCGCGACATGGATCGCATCCGCCAGGCGCTCGGGGCACGGAAGATCTCCTACTGGGGCCAGTCCTTCGGCACCTACCTCGGCGCGGTCTATGCCTCGCTGTTCCCCCGCAACGCCGACCGGATGGTGCTGGAGGGCAACGTCGACCCGGGCAAGGTGTGGGCGAAGATGCTGCACACCTGGAACCAGGGCATGAACGACCGGTTCCCGGACGCCGCCCGCGTGGCCGCGGCGGACGACGCCGGCCTCGGGCTGGGCGGCACCGCCGGCGAGGTCACCGACACCTTCCTCGCGCTGGCCGACCGCCTCGACCGGAAACCGGTCATGATGCCGGGCACACCGGTGGCCATCAGCGGGGCGCTGCTGCGCGGCGTCACGTACCAGATGTTGCAGCGCAACGAGATGCTCGCCCCGCTCACCCGATTCTGGAAGGCGGCGGCCGACCTGTCCGCCGGCAAGGCCCCGGCGGACGCGGACGTCGCCGTGCTCCGGCGGATCCTCGCCGACACCCCGGCCGCGAAGGGCGTGCCGGTGGACAACCAGGCCACCATGGTCCTGGCCATGCTCTGCGGGGACACCACCTGGTCGCGAGACGTGGGCTCCTACGCCGACGCCACCGCGGCCGCCCGCGCGAAGTACCCGCTGAGCGCTGGCATGCCCGACAACATCCTGCCGTGCGCGTTCTGGTCGCAGAAGCCGATCGAGCCGGTGGTCAAGATCACCTCGCACGGTCCGCGTAACATCCTGATCCTGCAGAACCGCCGCGACAACGCCACGCCGTGGGCCGCGGGCCGGGGGATGCGCAGGGCCCTGGGTGACCGCGCCGGCTTCCTCGGTGTCGAGCACGGCGGCCACTTCGTCTACGGCACCGGCTCGACCTGCGCCGACAAGGCCACCGTCGCGTTCCTGATCAAGGGAACCCTGCCAGCCGAGGACGTCACCTGCGACGGCCCCCGGCCCTGACCGTCATGCCGTCGGCTTCCCTGGCCGGGGACCGCCCGCCCCTCTCTCCGGCCGGACGGCCGACGGGGAGGGAGCACCGGGATGAGCCGGCGGAACAGGTCCGTACTCGTCGGCCGGGAGAACATCACCGGCCCCGGTAGACCGGTGGGCGCTTCTCGCGGAAGGCCAGGGAGCCCTCCTTGGCGTCCTCGGAGCCGATGACCGGCCAGCCGATGGCGTCGGAGACCTTCAGGGCCTCGGGCTCGGGCAGGCCCTCGGTCTGGCGGCAGGCGCGCAGGATGGCCTGTACGGCCAGCGGCCCGCAGGCGGCGATCTGCGCGGCGGTCTCCAGGGCGGACTCCAGCGCGGTGCCGTCCGGGACGACCCGGTTGACCAGGCCCATGGCCAGGGCCTCCTGCGCGGTGACGGCCCGGCCGGTCAGCAGGATGTCCATGGCGAAGGCGTAGGGGATCTGCCGGGGGAGGCGGACCGCGGAGCCGCCCATCGGGAACAGCGCGCGGCGGGCCTCGAACAGGCCGAGGACGGCCGACTCGGCGACCACGCGCAGGTCGGTGCCGACGAGCAGTTCGGTGCCCCCGGCCACGGCGTGGCCCTCGACCGCGCAGACGACCGGCTTGGTCGGCAGCGCGCCGGAGTCGCGCAGCAGGCCCTTCCAGTGGTAGTCGGGGATCTGCGCGGCCCGCTCGGCGACGCGCGGATCGGACGACGGGCGGCCCATGGCCTTGAGGTCGGCGCCCGCGCAGAAGGTGCCGTTCGCGCCGGTCAGCACGGCGACCCGGACCTCCGGCTCGTCGGAGACGTAGGCCCAGGCGTCGGCCAGGCCGACCAGCATGTCCGTGGAGAGGGCGTTCTTCGCCTCGGGCCGGTCCATGGTCACGACGACGACGTGGCCGTCGCGCTCGACCCGGCAGTGCGGCGTGCTGATCGGCAGTTGTTCCACGGACGACCTCCGTCGTTGCCCCAAGCGCTTGCTAGGTGATCCTAGATCGGCCGCCGCCCGGACCGCCAGACGGCCGGGCCGGATCCGGGGTGCGCGGGCCGTTCCCGGGAGCCGCGGGACTCCCGGCGCTCTCAGGAGGTCGGGGGAGCGCGAGGGGGCGGAGGTCAGGCCTTCAGGTGGGCGTAGACGATGATGTTGTCCTCGTAGTGCCCGGTCGCCGGGTCGAAGGCGCCGCCGCAGGTGATCAGCCGGAGCTCGGGCGTGGCGGTCTCGCCGTACACCCGGTCGGTGGGGAAGGCGTCCTTGTCCACCCGCTCCAGCTCGTCCACGGTGAAGACGGCGGTCCTGCCGTCGGCGCGCTTGACCCTGACGGTGTCGCCGGGCTCGAGGGTGTGCGTCCTGGCGAAGACCGCGGGCCTGCCGTAGGCGTCCACGTGCCCGAGCAGTACGGCGGGGCCCGCCTCGCCGGGCGTCGGACGGTGCTTGTACCAGCCGACGAGTTCCGGGCGGTCCAGTGCGGGGACCTCGACGGTCCGGTCGGCGTTCAGGCCGACCGGGTCGATCGGCGCGCCCTTCACCCCGATCGCCGGGATGTCCAGGCTGACCGGCTCGGACCCGGTCATCGCCTCGGCGGTGGTGAACGCCGGCTTGCCGGCGGTGCCGGATGACCTGCCGGACTTCTTGGACTCATCCGCCTTCGAGGACTTGGCGGAGTCCTCGGAACCTCCGGACTCCGAGGACTCCGGCGCCTCGGATCCGGCGGAGTCCTCCTGGGCCGTACCCGGGAGCGGGAGGGCGGAAGGCGGGTCGTTGGCCAGGGCGGCTCCGGTGACGAGTACGCCGCAGAAGATCGCCAGGGCCGCTCCCGTGGTGACGGCGATGCGGCGCTTGGACGGAGTGGAGCCGGACATGGCCGGGACACCTGCCTCAGGTCGGGGTGGTCGGATCGGGTCCGAGGGAGACGGTCGGTCACCGGGCCGGCGACCACGGGTGGCCGGGTGCGGCCTGGGAGGGAGGCCGGGACGGGGAAAGCCGTCCGGGGGCCGGGGGTGCGGACCCGGGATCGGGTCCGCACCCCGATGGAGCGTCGGCTCCGGTGGAGCCTCAGCCCTGACGGCCGAAGCGGCCGAACAGGGCCGCGCCGGTGCCGCCGGCGATCAGCGTGCCGCCGAGCGCCAGCGCGGCGAGGGGGGATGAACCGGTGCCGGTGGTGTTCGCGGCGAGGTTCTGCTCGATGCGGCCGCCGCCGGTCTGCGCGCCGCCCCGGGGGGTGTAGGTGTAGGTGTAGATCTTCGTGTAGACGTTCGTCTGCGTGTGCACGTGCGTGTGCGCGCCGGTGCGCGCCCGCGGGCTCTTGACCGTCAGCCGGGCCGACGACTTCTGGCCGGTGGGCAGCTTGGCGGTGAACCAGTAGGAGCCCGCGTCGGTGCTGGACGGGACGTGGAACCGCTTGATGGCGGCGCCGTTCCGGTCGAGCTTGAGGGTGAACCTGCGGCCGGCCGGGTCGACCAGGGTGACCCGGGTGCCGGGGGCCACGTACGTGGTCGCGATCAGCGCGGTGAACTTCCCGCCCGCGGTGATCGTGTCCGGGGTCAGGTCCAGGGCGATCCGGCCCGCGGGCAGCGGCGTCCTGACGACGGTCAGCGCGGCGGAGTCGCGGGCGCCGTCCGGCAGTGAGGCCGAGACCGCGTAGCGGCCGGGCCTGGTGCCCTTGGGCACGGTCAGGGTGATCCGCGCGCAGCCGTGCGCGTCGAGCTTCGCCCGGTGGAGGCGGCCGGCCAGGTCCTTGACGGTGACCACGGTGCCGGGCTTGGCCCGCTTCGTGTTGACGACGGCCTGGTAGGTCTGCCCGGCCCGGACGCTGCCCGGGCTGGTGCGCAGGTCCAGCGAGGCGACCGGTGCGGCCTTGACGACCGCCCAGGTCTCGACCGGCTCGGCGCGGGTGACGCTGACGCGCAGGGTGTGCTCGCCGAGGCGGGCGTCGGCCGGGACGGTCATCCCGATGACGGCCCGGCCCGAGCGGATGATGCCCGCGGCGCTCCTGCCGCCGATGCCCCGGATGAAGACGCGGGCGCCGTTCGGCACCTCCAGGGTGCGGACCGTCACGGTGTAGGCGCCGCCGCGCACGATGGCGCCGGGGGTGACGACGGCCGAGTCGATGACCGGCCGCTTGACCTCCACGACGTCGCCGGGCGGGGGGTTCGGCGCGGACCCGGGGCCCTGGGCGGGCGCGGGGTCCTGCGCCGGCGGCGCCGGGACGGGGTCCTGGGCGGGCGCGGGCTTCTCGGCAGGCTCCTCGGCGGGCTCCTCGGCGGGAGCCTGCGCCGGGACCGGGTCGGCCTCGGCCGCGGGGGCGGGCTCCGCGGCGGGCGCCTCGGCCTCCGCCTCCGGGGCGGCGGCCTCCGGGGCGGCGGCGGGCGCGGCCTCGGGGGTCACCCCCTCGGAGGCGGTGACGTCGAGGTCGCCCCGCGCCTCGGTCAGATCGACGACGGAACCGGCCGGGACGCCGTCGATGTCGTCGGCGAACGCCGGGGAAGCGGTCAGTACGGCGAGGCCGAGAGCACCGGCGGCCGCCAGGGACTTGTTGAAACGCATGATCTCCCCATCGCGGAGACGGCGGGTGGTCAACATGAGCCCAGCTCGGGGACGCCGCCTCTCGCCTAGCCATATTGACCGAGCAAAGTTCCCATAAGGGACAAATAAGCAGTTTCATCCATGAACTTGACTTTCTTCTTACCTTTCATGAGCTATGCGTGACGACGGCGGTGCCAATGGTGATGGAAAGGTAAAGGGCCTGCCGGGATCCACCCTCGAATCAAACGCTTGTTAGGCGAGCGCGGCCGGGTTACTCTGCCCCTGCGAACAAGAACACGTTCTCGTTCGAGGGCTTCCATGCCGCCGGTGCCGTGCCGCGATCCGGGGACGCGCACCGCTCCGGCGGCCGGGGTGCCTTCCGACCAGAGGGGAACCCGCGATGGGCACGCTCGGCTTCTGGAGACTGGCGCAGGCGGATCCGGACCGGATCGCGGCCGTGGACCCGGACGGCACCGAACACCGCGCGGGAGACCTGCTGGCCCGGGCGAACCGCCTCGTGCACGGCCTGCGGGAGCTGGGCCTGGAGCCCGGCGACGGGATCTGCGGCCTGGTCCCCAACGGCGCCGACGGCCTGGTGCTCTACCTGGCCGCGCTGCAGGCCGGGTGGTACTACACGCCGGTCAACTGGCACCTCACCGGTCCCGAGATCGCCTACATCATCGACGACAGCGAGGCCAGGGCCTTCTTCGTGCACGAGCGCCACGCGGCGGAGGGCATGCGCGCCGCCGCCGGGTCCGGCCTGCCCGCCGACCGCGTCTTCGCCTTCGGCCGGGTGGACGGCGCCCGGCCCGCGGCGGAGCTGACCGAAGGCCGCCCGGACACCGCCCCCGCAGGCCGTACGGCGGGCGCCACCATGCACTACACCTCCGGCACCACGGGCCGGCCCAAGGGCGTGCGCCGCCCGCTCAACGGCCTGGACCCGGACGACTCGGCCGAGCTGATGACCTTCCTGCTGTCGATGTTCGGCATCACCCCCGGCAAGGAGAACGTCCACCTGGTCACCTCGCCGGGCTACCACACCGCCGTCACCCAGTTCGGCGGCACGGCCCTGCACATGGGCCACACGCTCGTCTACATGGACCGGTGGGACGCCGAGGAGATGCTCCGGCTCTGCGAGCGGTACCGCGTCACCAACTCGCACCTGGTCCCCACCCACTTCAAGCGCCTGCTCTCGCTGCCCGAGGAGACCCGGCGGGCCTACGACCTGTCCTCGCTCAAATGGATGATCCACGCCGCCGCCCCCTGTCCCGTCCCCGTCAAATGGGCGATGCTCGAGTGGTGGGGCGACTGCGTCTACGAGTACTACGCGGCGACCGAGGGCGGCGGCACGATCGCCACCCCCGAGGGCTGGCGCAAGCACCCGGGCACCGTCGGCACCGCCTGGCCGATCAGCGAGCTGCTCATCGTGGACGAGGACCTGCGGCCGGTCCCCACCGGCACCCCCGGCACCGTCTACATGAAGATGATGGGCGCCTCCTTCGAGTACAAGGGCGACCCGGCCAAGACGGAGGCCAATCGCCTGCGGGACTTCTTCACCGTCGGCGACATCGGCTACCTGAACGACGAGGGCTTCCTCTTCCTCTGCGACCGCAAGGCCGACCTGATCATCTCCGGCGGGGCCAACATCTACCCGGCCGAGATCGAGAACGAGCTGACGGTCCACCCGAAGGTCGCCGACGTGGCCGTGTTCGGCGTGCCCGACGAGGAGTGGGGCGAGCAGATCAAGGCCGTGATCGAGCCCGCGCCCGGGGTGGAGCCCTCCCCGGAGCTCGCCGCGGAGATCCTCTCCTCCCTGGAGGGCCGCCTGTCCAGGATGAAGTGGCCGAAGAGCGTCGACTTCATCGAGGAGATGCCGCGCGAGCCCAACGGCAAGCTCCTCAAACGCCGGCTGCGCGACCCCTACTGGGAGGGACATGACCGTGCCATCTGAGGCGCCGCCCGGGGCGACCGCGCCGCCGGGAGGAGCCGTCGCGGACCCCGGCGGAACCGCCGCGGATCCCGGCGGGGTTCCCGCCGGAGATCCCGTCGTCGACCCCCTCATCGACCATGTCGTCGACCACGTCCTGGAGTTCCCCGGCGGTTACATGCGCACGACCGGGCCGGTGATCGGGCGCTTCCTCACCGAGCTGCGGGACGCGCGGATCGTCGGGGTCCGCACCGCCGACGGCCGGGTCCTGGTGCCCCCGCTGGAGTACGACCCGGCCACCGGCGAGGACGTCACCGGGGAGTTCGCCGAGGTCGGCCCGGCCGGGACCGTGCAGAGCTGGGCCTGGGTGGGCGCCCCCCGCCCGGAGCACCCCCTCTCCCGCCCGTTCGCCTGGGCGCTGATCCGCCTGGACGGCGCGGACACGGCGCTCGTGCACGCGGTGGACGCCGGCGACGCCCGCGCCATGCGCCCCGGCCTGCGGGTCCGCCCCCGCTGGCGGGCCGAGCGCACCGGGCACATCACCGACATCGAGAGTTTCGTGCCCGAGGTCGTGAAGATCGTCTCTCCGGTCCGCGCGGAGTACCGCCTGCGGCCCGGCCGGGCCCTGACCCGCTTCCTGGAGGGCGTGGCCCGGGGCGTGCTGCTGGGCTGCCGCTGCGGTTCCTGCGGCAAGGTCTACGTGCCCTACCGCCTGTCCTGCCCCGAGTGCGGCGTCGCGATCACCGAGGAGCGGGAGCTGCCGGACACCGGCACGGTCACCACCTTCGCGATCAACAACCTGCCCGACCCCCGCGCCCCCGAGGTGCCGTTCGTCTCGGCCTACATCCTGCTCGACGGCGCGGACGTGCCGCTGATCGCGCTGGTCGGCGACGTCCCGGCGCACGAGGTGCGGCAGGGCATGCGGGTGCGGGCGGTCTGGGCCCCGCGGCAGGAGTGGGCGCCGGCCCCGCTGTCGATGTCGAACATCAAGTGGTTCGCCCCCACCGGCGAACCCGACGCCGAGCTGTAGGGGGACGCGGATGCGTGAGGTGGCGGTCGTGGCGTTCGCCCAGACCCGGCACAGCGCGGTCGACGAGGGGCTGAGCGAGCCGGAGCTGATCCTGCCGGTGATCGAGGAGGTGCGGCGCGCGTCGGGCCTGCGGACGTTCGGCTTCACCTGCTCGGGCAGCTGCGACTATCTCGCGGGCGCGCCGTTCTCGTTCGTCTCCGCGCTCGACGCGGTCGGCGCCTGGCCGCCGATCTCCGAGAGCCACGTGGAGATGGACGCGGCCTGGGCGCTGTACGAGGCGTGGGTACGGCTCCAGCACGGCGACGTCGACTCGGCGCTGGTCTACGGCTTCGGCAAGCCCTCCCAGGGCGACCTGCACCAGATCATGACCCTCCAGCTCGACCCGTACTACCTGGCCCCACTCGGCCTGGACCACGTCTCCTACGCCGCCCTGCAGGCCTCGGCGCGCGGGACGGACCGGGCCGAGCTCGACGAGATCGTACGGCGCAGCCGCGCCGCCGGGCGGGCCAACCCCTTCGCGCTCGACCTGCCCGACCCGGAAGGGGACTCCTTCGAGGTCGAGCCGCTGCGGCCGTACGACGTCGCGGCCCCCGCCGACGGCGCCGCCGCGGTGGTGCTGGCGGCCGGGGACCTCGCCCGGAGCGTGTGCGAGCGTCCCGCCTGGATCACGGGCATCGCCCATTGCATGGATTCCCATTACCTGGGAATGAGAGATCTCGCCCGGTCGGCCTCCGCCGCCGAAGCCGCACGCGCGGCGGGGGCCGGCAAGGCTCAGGTCGACGTGGCCGAGCTGCACGTCCGGTTCAGCCACGAAGAACCCATCCTCCGCGAGGCCCTCGGCCTGTCCGCCGCCACCGAGGTCAATCCCAGCGGCGGCCCGCTGGCCGCCGACCCCGTCATGGCCACCGGCCTGATCCGGATCGGCGAGGCGGCCCGGCGCGTCATCGGCGGCACCGCGGACCGCGCCCTCGGCCACGCCGCGAGCGGCCCCTGCCTGCAGCACAACCTCGTCGCCGTGCTGGAGGGCTGAGCCATGGGGGCGGAGCGGATCCGGCGCGGTGAGCGGAGCGAGCGAGGAGTGGTGAGCGACCATGAGCGGTAACCGCTGCGCGGTCATCGGGGTGGGGCAGACCGAGTACCGCACCAAGAGGCGGGACGTCTCGATCGCCGGGCTGGTCCGCGAGGCCGCCGCCCGCGCGCTCGCCGACGCGGAGCTGACCTGGCGGGACATCGGCGCCGTCGTCCTGGGCAAGGCCCCCGACCTGTTCGAGGGCGTGATGATGCCCGAGGCGTACCTCGCCGACGCGCTCGGCGCGGCCGGAAAGCCGATCATGCGCGTGCACACCGCGGGCTCGGTCGGCGGCTCCACCGCCCTGGTCGGCGCCTCCCTCATCCAGGGCGGGGTGCACGACCGGGTGCTGGTGGTGGCCTTCGAGAAGCAGTCGGAGTCCAACGCCACCTGGGCCCTGTCCACGCACCCGCCGTTCAACGCCTCGCTGGTGGTCGGCGCCGGCGGTTACTTCGCCCCGCACATCCGCGAGTACATGCGCAGGTCCGGGGCGCCCGGCCACATCGGCACGCTGGTCGCGGTCAAGGACCGGCGCAACGCGCTGAAGAACCCCTACGCCCACCTTCGGATCCCCGGCATCGACCGGGCCATGGTCGAGTCGACCCCGATGCTCTGGGAGCCGATCCGCTACCTGGAGACCTGCCCGTCCAGCGACGGCGCGTGCGCCCTGGTCCTGGCCTCGGAGAAGGCCGTCACCGGCACCCCCGCCTGGGTCCTCGGCACGGCCATGCGCTCCGAGCCGATCTTCCGGGCCGGCCGCGACACGGTGGACCCGCGGGCGGGCCGGGACTGCGCCGCCGACGTGTACCGGCAGGCCGGGATCACCGACCCGCGCCGGGAGATCGACGTGGCCGAGGTCTACGTGCCGTTCTCCTGGTACGAGCCGATGTGGCTGGAGAACCTCGGTTTCGCCGCCGAGGGGGAGGGCTGGAAGCTCACCGAGTCGGGGGCCACCGCCCTGGACGGCGACATCCCGTGGAACGCCTCCGGCGGGGTGCTGTCGAGCAACCCGATCGGCGCCTCCGGGCTGATCCGGTTCGCCGAGGCGGCGTTGCAGGTCCGCGGGATGGCGGGCGAGCACCAGGTGGACGGGGCCCGCCGGGCCCTCGGGCACGCCTACGGGGGAGGCGCGCAGTTCTTCGCGATGTGGATGGTCGGCAGAGACAGACCCTAGAGCCCTCAGAGCAGGGCCGGACCCTGGCAGCGGTCGAAGGAGCGCCCCCGATGGAGTTCAACCACGCAGATCTGTTCGAAGGGCTCGCGGACGCGATCGGGGAGCGCGTCGCCGTCGTCTGCGACGGGCGCCGCCTGACCTACGCGGAGCTGGACGCGCACGCCAACCGGCTCGCGCACCACCTGGCCGCGCACGGCGTCGGGCCGGGGCGGCACGTCGGCCTCCACCTCTACAACGGCGTCGAGTACATCGCCGGGATGCTGGCGGCGCTGAAGCTGCGGGCCGTACCGGTCAACGTCAACTACCGCTACGTCGAGGACGAGCTGCTCTACCTCTACCGGGACGCCGAGCTGGCGGCGCTCCTGTTCGACGTGGAGTTCGGAGACCGGGTGGCGGCCGTCGCGCCCCGGGTGCCCACGCTCGCCCACCTGGTCGCGGTGGGCGGCCCGTCGGAGGTCGCCGGGGCGGTGCCGTACGAGGCGGCGCTGGAGGGGATGCCGGAGACGCGCGGCTTCCCCGCCCGCTCCGGGGACGACCTCTACATCGTCTACACCGGCGGCACGACCGGCATGCCCAAGGGCGTGCTGTGGCGGACCGAGGACCTGTTCTTCGCCTTCGGCGGCGGGAACCCGTACGGTGACCCGCTGCGCAGCCCGCAGGCCGTGGTGGAGCAGGCGCGCGCCTCCGGGCCGCTGGTCATGCTGACGGCGGCGCCGCTGATGCACGGCGCGGCCCAGATGGCCACCTTCATCACCTGGTGGATGGGCGGCACCATGGTCTACGTCCGCCGGTTCGACCCCGTCGCGGTGCTGCGCGCGATCGAGCGGGAGAAGGCCTTCACGCTCAGCATCACCGGCGACGCGATGGCCCGGCCGCTCGCCGAGGAGCTCGCCGCGGGCTCCTACGACCTGTCGTCGCTGGGGGTGCTCAGCTCCACCGGGGCGATCCTGACCGGGGCGGTCCGCGACCGGCTCCAGGAGCTGGTCCCGCACGTGATGATCGTCGACAGCTTCGGCTCCACCGAGTCCGGCTACACCGCCTCGGCGGCCCCCGGCTCCTCCCCGGAGACCGGGCTGCGCTTCCAGCCGAACGCCACCGTCGGCCTGACGGTGCTCGGCCCGTCCCTGGAACCGGTGAAACCCGGCTCCGGAGAGGTCGGCACGGTCGCCAGGAGCGGTCGCATCCCGCTCGGTTACCACCGGGACGAGGAGAAGACCCGCCGCACCTTCGTCACCGACGCGGCGGGGGTGCGCTGGCTGCTCACCGGCGACCTGGCCACGGTCGAGGAGGACGGCACCGTCGCGTTCCTCGGCCGGGGCTCGGGCTGCATCAACACCGGCGGGGAGAAGGTCTTCCCGGAGGAGGTCGAGGCGGTGCTCAAGGGCCACCCCGCGGTCTTCGACGCCGTCGTCACCGGGGTGCCGGACGAGCGCTGGGGGAGCAGGGTCGCCGCGGTGGTCGAGCCCCGCCCCGGCACGGCTCCGACGACCGCGGAGCTCGACGCGCACTGCCGGAGGAGGCTCTCCGGCTACAAGGTCCCCCGGATCTTCGCCTTCGTCGACGAGATGGTCCGCTCCCCGGCGGGCAAGGCCGACTACCGCTGGGCCCGGGAGACGGCCCGGGCCGCCTCGCGGTAGACCTCCCGGTGCGGGCCCTCGATGCGGGCCGCCTGACCACGCCGCCGGAGACCGTGTACGGGACGGACACGTCGGAGCTCTCGACCCGCGTCACGATGACGGGCACGGTGCGGTGCGCTGGCCGGATCCTCCGGATGTTCGGCATTCGGGCCACTGCCGGCGGTCCGGGCGTGTGGTGGACGGTAGGTCCATGACATTCCACATGACCGAGGAAGCCGCCGTCGGCGCCTCCCGCACCGCCCCGCCGCCCGCCACCGGCGGCGGGCGCGTGGAGGCCGCCGGCCGTCGCGGCGCAGGCGGTGTCCACCCCCGGCGGAGGGGAACGGGTCGCCGTTCCCCGGGTACGGGGGAGGGGCGATGACCAGGGCGGTGCTGTTCCACGGGCTCGGCGGGCCCGAGGTGATGCGGCTGGAGGAGGTGGAGGTCGGTGAGCCGGGCCCGGGCGAGGTGCGGATCCGGGTGGACGCGATCGGCCTCAACCGGGCGGAGGTGCTGTTCCGCACCGGGCACTACATCGAGCCGGTGAAGCGGTTCCCGGCCCGGCTGGGCACGGAGGCGGCCGGTGCGGTCGAGGCGGTGGGCGAGGGCGTGACCGGGTTCCGGCCGGGGGACGCGGTCAGCACCGTGCCCGCCTTCTCGCAGAACGACCACGGCGTCTACGCCGAGCGGGCGATCGTGCCCGCGGCGGCGCTGGTACGGCGTCCCGAAGGGCTCGACGCGGTCGGGGGCGCGGCCGTGTGGATGCCGTACCTCACGGCCTACGGCGGGCTCGTGGAGGTCGGCGGGATGCGTCCCGGGGACACCGTCGTGCTGAACGCGGCCTCCAGCAGCGTGGGCCTGGCCGCCCTGCACGTCGCCGAGCGGATCGGCGCCACGCCGATCGCCGTCACCCGCACCGCCGCCAAGAAGGAGGCGCTGCTGAAGGAGGGCGCGGCGGACGTGATCGTCAGCGGGTCGGAGGACGTGGCCGAGCGGGTGCTCGCGGCGACCGGGGGGCGGGGCGCGGAGTACGTCTTCGACGCCGTCGCCGGTCCGGGCGTGCGGGACCTGGCCAGGGTGGTCGCCGAGGGCGGCACGCTGCTGCTGTACGGCGCGCTGAGCGGCCGGGAGACCCCTTATCCGGGTTTCGAGCTCGGCATGCCCGCGCTGAACATGCGCACCTACACGATGCTGGAGACGGCCAGGCGGCCCGAGCGGCTGCGCCGGGCCGCCGCCTTCGTGACCTCCGGGTTGCGCTCGGGCGCCTTCCGGCCCGTGGTGGACCGCACCTTCGACCTGGGCGACATCGTCGAGGCCCACCGGTATCTGGAGTCGGACGCCCGGATCGGCAAGGTCGTGGTCACCGTCGCGCACTGACCGCCGTCGGGCCGTCGGGCCGGCTGGTCGCCGGGGGAGAGGCTCCCGCGGCCGTCTCCGGGACGGCGCCGCGGACCCTCAGTCCTTGAAGTAGACCGACTGGTGGGCGGTGGCCAGCAGGGTGCCGCCGCGGCTCCACAGGTGGGCGGTCTGGTCGAAGTACCCCCGGGAGAAGCGGTGGGTGCGCGCGGTGCCCAGGACGTGGTCCTCGCCGCAGGCCTCGAGCTCCGCGGCGTCGGCGTGGAAGTACACGGTGAGGGAGACGGTGCCGGCCGCCGTGTACCGGCCCTGCCGGAGGAACACCCGGGGATAGAACACGTCGCACATCGCCGTCAGCGCCGGGAAGTCGAGAGGGCGGGCCGGGGCGTCGCGCACCCACAGGGTCGAGGTCGAGTCCGGGTGCTCACCGGCGCCCTGCTCCGGCACGGCGCCGGTGACGAACCGCATCTCGTAGTTGCGGGCCCAGGCGATGAAGTCCGGGAACCCGTGCACGGCGACGGCGTCCGGCGGCGGCACGGACGGCATGGCGAGCTCGGTGTCCGACCAGGTGTCCCGGCGGAGGCCGAAGACCGCGGTGGCGGTGGTCGCGACGGCGCCGTCCTGGGTCAGCTCGATCATCCAGTGCTGGTTGGTCCGGTTGGTGCGCACGGGCCGCGCGGTGACGTCGAAGTCGCCGTCGGCGACGGGGCCCGCGTAGTTGACGGTGAGGGAGAGCGGGTCGCCGAGCCGGTCGGGGTGCTGCTGGACGGCGCGCACGAGGGTGGCGGCGGTGACCCCGCCGAAGGGACCGACCATGTTCGCGTACTCCGGCCGGGTCCGGCCGCGCAGGCGGCCGCCGGCCGCGGGGGTGAGGGCGACGGCCGCGGTGAAGGGATGCGGCGGGGCGTCGATCTCGGTCACGCTGTCTCCTCGGAGCGGGATGGACGTTCCGCGGGACGGATGATCCGCGGGACGGATGTTCCGGCGCACACCGGATATGTGTCCGACAACTTACCTAGACCAGGCACGGCAGACCCCCGACCCCCTCGACCTCGGGCCCGTCCCGGGTGGCGCTCCGTTCGGAAAGCGCTTACCTTAGGAGGTGGCCGGTGCCCGAGCGCCGCGGCCGACCCGGTGACGAAAGGCTTTACGATGATCCACTCATATGACCCCCGGACCGGCGAGACCGTCGGCGAGCCCTTCCCCGCGAACTCCGCGGCGGAGGCGGACGCCATCGTCCGCGCGGCCCACGCCGCCGGCCGGGTCTGGCGGGAGACGCCCGCCACCGAACGCGCCCGCGAGCTGTCCGGCGGCTCCGGCGAGACCCGTGCCCAGGTGCTGGAGGCCGTGGCCGAGGCGCTGGAGAAGAACGTCGAGGAGCTCTGGCGGGTCGCCGACGCCGAGACCGCGCTGGGGGAGACCCGGCTCCGCGGCGAGGTGGCCCGCGCCGCCGGGCAGTTCCGGCTCTTCGCCAAGGTGCTGCGCGACGGCGGCCACGCCGAGGCGGTCATCGACCACGCCACCGCCGAGCCCCCCGTCCCCGACCTGCGCCGGATGAACCGCCCCCTGTCCGGCGTGGTCGGCGTCTACGCGGCCAGCAACTTCCCCTTCGCCTTCTCCGTCATGGGCGGCGACACCGCCTCGGCGCTGGCCGCCGGGTGCGCCGTGGTGGTCAAGGCCCACGACGGCCACCCCCGCACCTCCGAGCTGTCCGCCGAGGTCGTCCGGGGCGCCCTGCCCGACCCGGCCCTGCTCGGCCTGGTCCGGGGGCGCGAGGCCGGCGGGTGCGTGGTCCGTCACCCCCACGTGGTGGGGATCGGCTTCACCGGCTCCATCCCCGGCGGCAAGGCGATCCAGGCCATGATCGACGAGCGGCCCGACCCGATCCCCTTCTACGGCGAGCTGGGCAGCGTCAACCCGGTGGTCGTCCTCCCTTCGGCCCGCCGCGAGGGCCTCGCCGAGGGGTTCGCCGCCTCCCTCACCCTCGGCGTCGGCCAGTTCTGCACCAACCCCGGCCTGCTGTTCGTGCCCGAGGACGCCGGGCTGCTCGTCTCCCTCGCCGAGGCGGTCGCCGCCACCACCGGCGGGCCGATGCTGACCGCGCGCATGCGGGAGGGCTTCCTGCACGAGCTGGAGCGGCTCTCCGAGCTCGACCGGCTGGCCGAGGGCCGGGCCGGCGAGGGCGCCTACGCGGTGACCCCCCAGCTCTTCACCACCGGTCTCGAGGCGTTCGCCGCGGCCCTGCCGCGGGTGGCCGAGGAGTGCTTCGGCCCGGCGGGGATCGTGGTGACCTACCGCGACCCGGCCGAGCTGCCCGCCGTACTGGAGCGGCTGGACGGCTCGCTCACCGCGACCGTGCACGCGACCGACCCGGCCGAGGCCGAGGAGATCGCCGAGGTGCTGACCCGCAAGGCGGGCCGGGTCATCTGGAACGGCTGGCCGACCGGCGTCGCCGTGCGCTGGGCCATGCACCACGGCGGCCCGTGGCCCTCCAGCACCGCCCCCGCGCACACCTCGGTCGGCGCCGCGGCCATCCGCCGCTGGCTGGTGCCCACCTCCTACCAGGACTGGCCCGCCGAGCTGCTCCCGCCGGAGCTGCGCGACGACAACCCGCTCGGCGTCCCCCGCCGCGTCGACGGGACGCTCACCCTCTGATCCCCGGCCGCCGGCACCGGGAACCGGCCCCGGTGCCGCCGCCCGGTCCGCTCGCGGCACGTCGGTGAGGCGGGCCTGCCCTCCTCCGTGCCGGAGAGGACCACACGCTGCCGGAGAGGCGCGCGCACTCCTCCGGCCGGCCCGCGCCGGTCGCCGGAGGCGCCGGTGCTCAGACCTGGGTGAGCCGGGTCCCGCGCTCGGTGCGCAGGTGCAGGGCCGTACGGCCGTCGCGGCGGGTGGTCACCAGCCCCGCCTCCCGGAGCGCGCCCACGTGCTGGGAGACCGCGCTGGCCGTGATGCCCAGGCGCCGGGCCAGCTCCCCGGTGGGGCACGGCTCGCCGAGGGCCTCCAGCAGCGCCGCCTTCGTACGGCCCAGCACCGCCGCCAGCCCTTCGGGCACCGGCCCCGCGGGCTCCCAGAGCGTGCCGAGCCCGCGTGCCGGGTACCGCAGGGACCCGGCGGCCAGGGGCTCCATGTCGATGCAGATGTACGGCCAGCAGAAGATCGTCGGGAACAGCACGAGCCCGTGGCCGCCCAGGTCGACGGTGAAGGAGCCGGGCGTGCGCCGCCCGCTCACCACGAGGTCCCCCTCCCGCCAGGTGATGTTCTCGTGCAGGGCGGCGAAGAGGCCCTCCACGCCGCGGGCGGCCAGCGTGCGCGCCCGGTGCTCGACGTCGGCGAGCAGGATCGCCCGCATCCGCCCCCAGTGCGGGGCGATCAGCCGGTCGTGGTGGCGCTCCAGCGCGCCGGCCAGCCGCTCCAGGACCGCCGCCGGATCGGCGCGCAGCTCAGGACGCCCGCCCGGGCCGAAGAGCCGGTCGAGCTCGGTGCGGAAGTGGTCGTGCGGGGTGCGCCGCACCCGTTCCAGCTCGTCGGCGAAGGCCGGTTCCGGGCCGGAGGGCGGCGGCAGCAGGAAGGCCGCCACGCAGCCGGACGTCAGGTCGGCCAGGAGCGGCAGGTCGGGATCGCCGGCCACCGCCTTCCCGGCCTGCCGGACCCAGCGGTGGTGCACCGCGTTCGCGCCGTCGCGGAACAGGAGCTTGACGGCGAAGACGGTCTCCGCGAGAGGCGAGTAGGCGAACCGGACGCGGGCCGTCTCCGTCCGGGACAGCGTGATCGTGACCGCCATCCGAGCCTCCGATGTTGTAGAACCGGCTAAACGATAACGCCGCCCGCCCGCTGCGGCGCACCCTGTCCGGCATGACCATTGCTGACGCCCCGGCCCCCGTGAGGGGCCTGGGCAGGGACTGGCGTCACCTGTGGGGCGCCGGGGCCCTGTCCACGCTCGGCGACGGCGCGCTCGTCGCCGCCATGCCGCTGCTCGCCGCCGCGACCACCGACGACCCCGTGCTGGTCTCCGGCGTCACCGCCGCGGCCACCCTGCCGTGGCTGCTGCTCAGCCTCCCGATGGGGGCCTGGGTCGACCGGTTCGACCGGCGGCGCCTGATGATGGCCGCCCAGGGCGCGCACGTGTTCCTGATCGCCGTGCTGGCGCTGCTGGTGACACTCGGCGCGGCCCGGATCTGGATGCTGTTCGTCCTGGCCTTCGGCGTCGGCGCGGCCGGCCTGCTGGTCACCGGGGCCGGCGAGGCGCTGATCGTCTCCGTCGTGCCGAAGTCGGAGCTGGAGACCGCCAACGGGCGCAGGGTCGCCACCGAATCGATCCTGGGGGAGTTCGGCGGCCCGCCCCTCGGCTCGGCGCTGTTCGCGCTGGCGATGCCGCTGCCGTTCTGGCTGGACGCCGCCATGTTCCTGCTGGCGCTCATGATGATCACCCGGATCCGCGCGGGCGGCGCGGTCGAGCGCTCCCGGCCGCGCGGGCGCATGCTCGCCGAGATCGGGGAGGGCCTGCGCTGGCTGGCCCGCAACCGGCTGCCCAGGACCCTCACGCTGATCGCCGGGGCCGGCAACTTCTGCGAGACCATGGCGCTGTCCACGCTGGTGCTGTTCGCCCGCGACGTGCTCGGCGTCGGATCCGGAGGGTACGGCGTGCTGGTGGCCGCCATGGCGGTCGGCGGCGTGGCCGGCAGCCTCGTGGCCGGGCGCGTCGTCGTCCGGTTCGGCGGCCGGCCGATCGCGCTCGGCGTCCAGCTGGTGATCCCGCTGAGCTGGCTGGGCATCGCCCTGGTCGGCAGGAGCGCCGTCACGGTGGTGGCCCTCTTCACCGTCTTCTCACTGGCCGTGGCGCTGTGGAACGTCATGGCCTCCTCCCTGCGCCAGCGCCTGATCCCGGCCGAGCTGCTGGGCAGGGTCGGCGGAGCGGGCCGCATGATCTCCTTCGGCGCCATCCCGCTCGGCGCGGTCTGCGGCGGCCTGGTCGCCGACGCCCTCGGGCTGGTCGCCCCCTGGATCGTCTGCGCCGTGCTGCGCCTGCTGGTCAGCCTGCTGGCCTGGCCGAGCCTGCGCCGCTGGGAGGACTGACCGGGCCCGCCGGGTCAGGCGGCGGGGACCTCCACCCGGCCCCGGCCCTCGGCCTCGGCCGGCGGTGCGGGCGGCGGCGCGGGCCCCGGTCATGACGCCGGGGTGTGCCGGTCACGGAGTCGGGGCGTACCGGTCGATCCAGGACAGGCCGCCGAGGTCCAGGCGGTGGCGGGCCCGGGTCACCGCGACGTAGGCCAGACGCGCCTCGGCGTCGCCGACCCGGCCCTGGCGGCGCTCGCCGTCCTCGCCCTCCGAGACCTCGGGCTCGCCGCCCCTGAAGTCCCCGCCGATGCGCACCCGCGTCCACTCGCGGCCCTTGGCCTTGTGCGCGGTGGAGACCACGACCTCGGCGTCGCGCTCGTCGGTCAGCCGGGAGAGCGCGTCCAGGAGGACCTCGGGGCCGTGCTCGTCGACCAGATCGACGAAAGTCCGCAGGTCGCGGCCGGCCGGGTCGAACTGCGCGTAGTCCTGCAGGTCGCCCCAGGTCTCGAAGAGGGCCAGCTCGGGATGCCAGGTGCGGCGGCCGGCCCTGAGGTCGCGGGCGGCCCTGGTCAGCGAGGCCAGGCCCTCCCCGCCGCCGACCAGGCCGACCCGCCCGCCGGTCTGCAGCAGGGCCATGATCTCGGCCATCGTGCCCAGGTTGGTCCGGCACAGGATCGCGTCCGGGCGCTCCACCGCGGCCAGCTCGGTGGGGACGTCCGGAGTTCCGCTCAGCCGGATGGGGGCGTCGACCAGGGTCAGCCACCGGTTGGCCTCCTCCGCCAGCGCCGGGCCGAACCGGAAGGACTGCGAAAGGGCGAGCCGGGTGCCGTCGAAGCCGGACATCACGTCGCGGGCGCCCCGCCAGCCGTAGATCGCCTGGGCGGAGTCGCCGACCATGACGAGCTGGGCGTGGTCCCGCTGGCCGGTGAAGAGCCGCTCGACCGCGGGGTTGGTGTCCTGGGCCTCGTCGAGCAGGAGGAAGTCGGCCTCGATCCGGGGGTCGGTCAGCGCCCACATCTTCAGGTAGTGGTCGTGCTCGAAGCGCACCGCGCCCTCGTACGGGCTCTGCAGGTCCGCCCAGGCCCTGCGGGCGTAGGGCAGGACGAGCTCCGCCAGCTCGGCGTGCAGGGGGTCGGCCTCCAGGCCGCGCAGCCGGGGGACGTGGCCGGCGGTGATCTCCCGGGCCGCGGAGTGGCAGAACCGGCTGACCGTCTGCAGGGCGGCCATGGACGCGGTCCTGCCGGTGATCCTGCGCTCGCCGATGCGCAGCGCCAGATTCGGGGCGATGCCGAGATGGGCGCCCACCTGCCAGCTCGGGATCCGGACGGCGTTCGCCATCCGCTGCCGGTAGCGGTGGCCCACGGCCCGGTAGGCGAGCGAGTGCGTGGTCCGGCACTCCACGGTCGGCGGGAAGACCTGGGCGGCGGCCACGGCGATGGCCTTGTTGAAGGCCATGTACAGCCCGCGCCGCGGGGTGGCGGCGGCGAGCATCGTGAGCGTGGTGGTCTTACCGGTCCCCGCTCCGGCCTGCAGGGCGAGGTCCTCGCCGTCGCGGAAGGCGGCGACGGCGGCCTCCTGCTCGATCGTCGGTGCGGGCACGGGGGCTCCTGCGGGAAGAGGTCGGATACGACGGAAGACCTCAGAATGTAATCGATCGGTGACGTTGAGGTATATCGGTTTTGGTGAAGATCCCGATGAGGCGCCGGTGGAGTGCGGCGTTCCGGGCGCGGAGCGGGAGGAGACCGCAGGGGAGAACCGGGCCCCACCGGGTCAGGCGGTGGGGCCCGGGGCCGGAGGGCGGAGGGCGGGGTCCGTGGGAGGGGCCCAGGGGAGGGGCCCGGGGGCGGAGGGCGGGGCCGGAGGGCGGAGAACGGACGCCGGGTCCGTGCGAGGGACCCGGCGGGCGGGTCAGCCGCTGTGGCGCTGCCTGTAGGCGGCCTGGGCCGCGGTCAGTCTGGCCGCCATCTCGCCCAGGAAGTCCTCGGCGGTCAGCTGGCCGAGCAGGACCTTCTGGAACTGCGGCTCCGCGTCGGTCTTGGTGATCGTGTTGAACTCCGGCAGGTGGTACGGCATCTGCACGACCCTGGTCGCCGGGTCGTTGAGCACCTTGACCGCCATGTCGACGTGCTGCAGCTTCTTGATCCAGGGCTCGTCGTTGACCTCGGTGTTGGCCGGCAGCACGCCGGTCTTCTCCGCCCAGTGGCTGTTCACCGCCTTGGAGGCGGCGAACTCGGCGAACTTGAAGGCGGCGTCCTGCTTCTCCCCGCCGGCGAACAGGCCGATGCCGGTGACCGGGTTCGACAGGATCGTGCGCACGCCGCTCCCGGACCTCGGCACGGCCATGGCCGCGACCCGGTCCGCGCCGAGCGTCTTGACGTGGTCGTTGTAGGAGCCCAGGTTGTGCTGCATCATCCCGATGCCGCCGCCGTCGAACTGGGCGACCATCTTCACGTAGTCGTTGTTGTAGTCGGCCTCGGGCGTGACCCTCTTGTAGAGGGCGGCGTACCTCTCCAGCGCGGCCACGTTCCGCGGGTCGTCGACGGTGGCCCGGCCCGCGGCGTCGAAGATCTCCGTGATGCCGGACTGGGCGTACAGCACCTCCAGCAGCTGCGCGATGGAGCCCGCGCCGCCCCGGATGGTGTAGCCGTGGCGGTCCTTGCCCGCGCGGGTCAGCCGCTGGGCCGCGGCGTAGAAGTCGTCCCAGTCCTGCGGGACCTCCAGGCCGGCCGCGGAGAACCAGTCGGTCCGGTACCAGAACACGCCCATGTTGGTGGACAGCGGCACCATGTAGATCCTGCCGTCCGCCACGGTCGCCTTCACCGTGTTGACCACCTGCTGGTTCAGCCTGCCGTTCAGCGCGCCGTCCGAGATGCGGTCGTCGACCGGCTCCAGCGCCTCCTGCGCCACCAGGTTGGAGAGCATCGCGCTGGTGACACCGCCCACGTCGGGCGGTTCACCGCCGGCGATCGCGGCGTCGTACCTCTGCTGCGCCTGGGAGATCGGGATGCCGACGTACCTGACCTCGATGGTGGGGTTGGCCTTCTGGAACTCGGCGATGATGCGCTGCCACACCGGGGTGCGGGCGGGACCGCCGTTGTCGTCCCAGAAGGTGATCACGACCTTGCCGTCGGGGCCGGCGCCCGGGTCCCCGGACCCGCAGGCGGCGGCGCCGGTCCCGAGCACGAGTGCGGCGGCGAGGACCGCCGTACGCCTGGAGCGTGTGGTCATTGCTCTCGAACCTCTCAACGCTCTCGAACCTCCCGACCCGACGTACCTCTCGGCCCGCGGCACCTCTGCGGGACGTACCTCGTCGACGCGACGACGGCCGGTGCGCTCGCCAGGCGGGAGACCGGCGGGCGGGGCGTCCACGCCGCGCGGCTCCGACGGGGGCGTATTCTGAGATCCGCCGCGTCGACTGCCATCGGAGGGCCGACTCCTTCCCGTTCGGTGCTGGGGGCTTGCAACCGGTTGCGTGAAACATGGCGGATACCAGAACACAACGTCAAGAGCGCAATTTGATAAACCCCGGCTGAACTGGGGGGAAGTGCCGCTCCAGGATTCATCGGGATGGCAACCGTTCCCGCCCCTCCGAAGCCTCTGACACGCGGCGTTGACAGCGATGCAACCGTTTGTACTACCCTGCTGCCGGGCCCGGTGAGCACCCCGGCGAAGGAGCAGAGTGGCAGCGACGATCAGGGACGTGGCGCAGGCGTCGGGTGTGCACGTCTCCACGGTCTCCCGCACCTTCTCCGCACCCCATCTGGTCAACCCCGAGACGCGCAACCGCGTGCTCGCGGTCGCCGAGGACCTCGGCTACCGCCCGAACCGCGCGGCCCGCGCGCTGACCACCGGCCGGACGCACAACCTCGGGCTGATCGTCGCCGACATCTCCAACCCGTTCTTCCCGCCGCTGATCAAGGCGGCCCAGGCGCACGCCAGGACGCGCGACTACCACGTCTTCGTGGCCGACACCGACGAGGACCCGCAGGTGGAGGAGGAGCTGATCAAGGCCCTCGCCAAGCAGGTCGACGGGGTGCTGCTGTGCAGCCCGCGGTTGTCGAACCGGGCCATCGAGCGGCTCCACGCCGACGTGCCGTTCGTCGTGGTGAACCGCGAGGTCAAGGGCATGCCGACGGTGCTGATGGACATCGGCCAGGGCGCCCGGCTCGCGATCGAGCACCTGGCCGGGCTCGGCCACCGCAGGGTCGCCCTCGTCTCCGGGCCGAGCGGGTCGTGGACGAGCAAGCGGATGCGGGAGGCCGCCGCCGCGGTGGACGGGGTCGACCTGGTCTTCCTCGGCCCCAACACCCCCACCGAGCAGGGCGGCCTCGCCGCCGCCGCCGAGGTGGCCGCCTCGGGCGCGACCGGTGTGCTCGCCTACAACGACCTGGTCGCCATGGGACTGATCGAGGGGCTCCACGAGCGGGGCGTCCAGGTCCCCGGCGACGTCAGCGTCGTCGGAGTGGACGACATCGTCGCCGGCCGGCTGAACCGGCCCAAGCTCACCACCGTGGCCATGCCCACGGCCGCCGCCGGGCGGATGGCCGTGGACCTGCTGCTCCAGTCGGTGGCCGAGGGCGGCACCGCCACCCTGGCCACCCTGGCGACCGGCCTGGTCGTCCGGGAGTCCACCGGACCGGCCCCGGAACCGGCCGCCTCCTGACGCGGTCCGTCTTCTGACGCGGCCCGCCTCCTGGCGCGGCCCGCCTCCTGGCGCGGCCCGCCGCCTCCGCGCCGGCCGGTTCCGCCGAAAGATCATCACTCGGGGGCATGATCCCCTAACATGATCCCTTCTCGTGAGGATCTGTCGTTCGGATGGGGCGGAAATGGCGACGTTCAGCCGGAGAAACCTGATCAGGACGGGTGCGGCGCTGGCGCCGGCCCTGCTCACCGCGCGCCCGGCCGCCGCCGCACCGCCGCCCACCGGGCTCCAGACGACCGGTACGGCTCCGGCGGAGCTCGCCGGGTTCGACGAGGTGATGAAGACCTTCGTCAAGGAGCGCGAGATCTCCTGCGCGCAGCTCGCGATCTCCAAGCGGGGCAGGCTCCTGCTGGCCCGCGGCTACTACACCGCGTCCCAGGCGCGATACGTCCCGCCCGTGAGCCCGACCTCGCTGTTCCGGATCGCCAGCCTGAGCAAGCCCGTCACCGCGGCCGCGGTCATGCGCCTGGTCCAGGAGGGCCGGCTCGGCCTCTCGGCCCCGGTCACCACCCTGCTGGGCCTGTCGGCCGAGGCCGACCCCCGCCTGGCGCAGGTGACCGTGCTCCGCCTCATGCAGCATCTGGGCGGCTGGGACCGGAGCGTCTCCCTGGACCACCTCTGGTCCGACCACGCGATCTCCGCCGCGCTCGACGTGCCCCTGCCGATCGACCACGCCGACATCATCAGGTACGCCACCGCCCGGCCCCTGGACTTCGCCCCCGGGACGGGGATGGCCTACAGCAACTACGGCTACATGCTGCTCGGCCGGATCATCGAGAAGGTCTCCGGAACGGACTACGAGTCGTACGTCAAGGAGAAGGTCCTCGCCCCGCTCGGCATCACCCGGATGCGGATCGGCCGCAGCCTCCGGTCGGAGGCCGCCGCGGGCGAGGTGGCCTACGCGTCGCAGTACACCGCCAAGACCGTCCTGGACGACACCGGGACCACCGTGCCGTACCCCTACGGCGGCTTCAACGTGCCCAACCACGACGCCAACGGCGGCTGGCTGGCCTCCGCCGTCGACCTCGTCCGCTTCGCCGGCGTCTTCGACGCCGCGGGCCCGGTGCTCGGCGCGGCGTCGATCGCGAAGGTGCTCGCCAAGCCCGAGATCGGTGTCAGCGGGGACGGCTGGTGGTACGGGTGCGGCTGGTACGTGCGCCAGGTCCCGGGGAACCTCAACACCTGGCACGCGGGCAGCATGCCCGGGACCTACACCTACCTGGCCCGCCTGCAGAACGGTTTCACCTACGCCGCGCTGTTCAACCGGCGCGAGGAGCAGGGCACCCCCGACTACGACGTGCTCAGCTCCCGGATGAACGCCGCCCTGAACAAGGTCGCCTCCTGGCCCGCCACCGATCTCGGCCCCCGTTACTTCTGAAGGGCCCGTTACTTCTGAGGGGTCCGTTACTCTGAGCGGCCGGCGTGCTCGCCTACAATGACCCGGCCGCCATGGGACCGATCGAGGGGCTCCCGAGCGGGGCGCCCGGGAGCCCACCGGACCGGCGCCGGGACCGGCCGTCTCCTGATGAAAGGCGCACGCATGCACTTCGGAACCACGCCGTCGGGGGAGCCCGTCGAGCGGCACGTCCTGTCCAGCGGGCGGATGCGCGCCGCGGTGCTGAGCTACGGCGCGGTCGTGCAGTCCCTGGAGGTCTCCGGGGTCGACGTGGTGCTCGGTTGCGGCACCCTGGAGGACTACCTGACGCGCAGCCGCTACTTCGGCGCGGTCGTCGGGCGGTACGGCAACCGCATCGCGGGCGGGCGGTTCACCCTGGACGGGGCCGCCCACGAGCTCCCGGTCAACGACGGGCCCAACAGCCTGCACGGCGGGCCGGGCGGCTTCTCCTCGCGGGTGTGGCGGGTCGCCGACGCCTCGCGGTCGGCCGTGACGCTGGAGTACGTCAGCCCGGACGGCGAGGAGGGCTATCCGGGCACGCTGACCGCGAGCGTCACCTACACGCTGACCGACGACGCCCTGGTCCTGGACTACCGCGCGACCACCGACGCGCCGACCGTGCTCAACCTGACCAACCACTCCTACTTCAACCTCGCGGGCGCCGGTTCCGGCGACGTCCTCGGGCACGTCGTCCGGATCGACGCCGACCACTACCTGCCCGTCGACTCCACCAAGATCCCGACCGGCGAGCTCGCACCGGTGGCGGGCACCCCGTTCGACTTCACGACGCCGCACGCGATCGGCGAGCGGATCGACGACCCGGCGCTGGGCGGCGGCTACGACCACTGCTACGTCCTGCGCGGAGACATCGAGGTCCGCGAACCCGTCAGCGGCCGCGTCATGCGGGTCACCACCACCGAGCCGGGCGTGCAGTTCTACTCCGGCAACATGCTCGACGGCGTGGCCACCGATTACGGCAGGCACGCGGGCCTGTGCCTGGAGACCCAGCGCTTCCCCGACTCGCCGAACCGGCCGGAGTTCCCCTCCACCGTGCTGCGCCCCGGCGAGGAGTTCACCTCCGGCACGGTCTACCGGTTCGGCTGACCCCTCGGAGCCGGGGAGCGCGTCAACGGGGCGTGTACCAGAGCACGACCTCGTCGATCTCCCCGGCGGGCCCGTCGGCGAGCACCCGGACGGCCTTCCCCGTCAGGTCGAGCATCACGATCTCGGAGGTCTTCTCCCCCCGGCGGACCGCCAGCAGGTGTCCGGCGTCCAGCCAGCCGTGCACCGCGGTCCGCCCGCCGGCCCGCACCCGGGCCTTCCTGGCCCCCGCGGGATAGGTCCACACGCACGTGTCCTCGGGCGCGTCCGGGCAGGAGGTCAGGAACAGTCCCCCCTCGGCGGTGGTGACGGCGCCGCCCGGGTGCAGGTCGCCCACGCCGGGCAGGACCCGCAGCTCCCGGCCGTCGAGTCCGTGTACCCGGACCGCCCCGCCGGAGCCCCGGTGCATCACGGTGCCGGGCTCGACGCCCCACACGTACGGATGGGGGCCGGCGGCGGGCATCCGGGTGATGCGCGCCGTACGCGCGACCGGGTCCACGACCGCGAAGCCGACGCTCGGCGCGTCGCCGCCGACCCCCTCGTAGACGGTGAGCAGGATTCGGGTGCCGTCGTCGTTCCAGGCGGGATGGAAGGTGATCAGCGGCCGGTCCACGGTGCGGATGTCGTAGGAGGCGCCGGAGGCGCGGTCCGTGACGGTGATGCGGTCGTAATCGGATGCGATCAGGCGGGAGTTCGAGAGCGACGCGGCCAGGCGCCCGCCCGGGGCCGCCACCGTCAGCCGCAGCGCCCCGGCGGGCCGGAAGGCGCCCGTGCGGGGATCCCGCAGGAACCCGGGCAGGCCCTTCGTGCTCCTGTCCGGGTTGTCGCGCCAGTCCTGGTAGGACGAGACCCAGAGCCCGTCGGCGGGGTTCTCGTGCAGCGTGATCCCGGTGCCGGGGAGGGGGGTGTCCGTCGTCGAGGCGGCCGCCATGGTCGGCGGGGCGGCGGGGGCGGAGGAGGACGGCAGCGGAGAGGAGAAGGGCAGCGGAGAGGTGGACACGTCGCCGGCGGCCAGGAGCCGGGCGGTGAGCAGGCTCCCGGCGAGCAGCCCGGCGGCGGCCAGCGCGGCCGGCGCCGCCGTCCGCCCCCGCCACCGTGTCCGCCCCGGGACGTCCGGCGGCGCGGCGGGGCCCCCGTCGGCCGGTATCCCCAGCGAGCCTGGGCCTTTCCCGGAGGCTGGCCCCGGCGCGGCAGGGCCTTTCCCGGAGGCTGGCCCCGGCGCGGTAGGGCCCTCCCCGGGCGGAGGTCCCGGTACGGCGCGGCGGCTGCCCTCCGGGAGGATCTCCCGCGCGGGCACCCGCTCGCCCAGCAGGCGCATCAGCGCGCCCGCGGCGGTGGGCCGCCGGGCGGGGTCCTTGTCCAGGCAGGCGCTCACCAGCTCGCGCAGCTCGCCGTCCAGCTCCGCCGCCCCACCCAGGTCCGGGGGCTCGTTCAGGATCCGGTTGATCACCGTCGGCGTCGGCCCGGTCCCGAACGGAGGGCTCCCGGTGGCGGCGCAGACGACGGTGGAGGCCCAGGCGAACATGTCCGCGGGCGGTCCGGCGCCCGACCCGTCGAACTGCTCCGGGGCCATGTAGGGCGGGGTGCCGACCAGCTCGTCGGTCCCCGCGGTGGACTCCGTCACCCGGGCGATCCCGAAGTCGATCACCCGCGGCCCGTCCCGGCCGAGCAGCACGTTGGCCGGCTTGAAGTCCCGGTGCACCACGCCGGCCTGGTGGACGGCGGCCAGCGCGGTGAGCGTGCCGAAGACCAGCCGGACCAGCTCGGGTCCGCGCAGCGCGCCGCGCTCCTCGATCACCCGGGCCAGGCTCGGCCCGTCGACGTACTCGGTGACGAGGTACGGCCGGCCGTCGGCCACCCCCGAGTCCACGACCTGGGCGGTGCAGAACGCCCGGACCCGGCGGATCAGCTCGGCTTCGGCGAGGAACGGGCCCAGGTCGCCCGCCGGGCTCCGGTGGAGCATCTTGACCGCGACGCGCTCGCCCCCGGCCGACTCCGCGAGGTACACCACGCCCTGCCCGCCCGCGCCGAGCCTGCCGAGCACGCGGTACCCCGCCGGGAGCCCGGGATCCTCGGAGCGGGAGCGTGCGGCGGAGGGCATCAGCGCGGGGCGGCCGGGTCGAACCTGAGGACGGCCTCGTTCTTCTTCGGCATGTCGACCAGCAGGCGCTCGACGGCGCCGTCGAGGCCCACGAGCTGGAAGCGGACGCCCTTCTCGTGCGGGACCCGCACGATGACGTGCTGCTCGTTGAACCAGCCGACCAGCTCCGCCTTCGCGGGCGGCGTGACGGTCGCCCGCCGGTCGCCCTCCCGGGTGCTCCAGGCGCAGACGCTCCCGTCGCCCTTGGGGCAGTAGGTCGCGAAGAGGTCGCCCGACGGGGAGAACCAGGAGGTGCCCTGCGGGCTGCCCACCCAGTGCAGCGACCTGGCCACCCGGCCGCCCGTGTCGTAGACGTTGATCCCGATCCGCGTGCCGTCCGAGAACCCGCGGGCGATCCGGCCGTCGGGCATGAAGGTGAACGGCCGCGCCACGTCGTCGGAGTACTCGGCCTGCACGGCGGCGGCGGTGCGGGCGACCGGGTCGATGAGCACGAAACCGGTGATCAGCTTCTTGTCCGGGTCGTGGATCGACATCAGCAGCCGGGAACCGTCGCGCGACCAGACCGGGAACATCGTCTGCAGCGGCTGCTTGACCGTGTTGACCGTGAACCGCTCCCCGGTGGCCGGGTCGCTCAGCCGTACGTGGTCCTGGTCGGAGTCGAGGAACTTCAGCCACGGGTTCAGCGCGACCCACCTGCCGTCCGGGGACGGCACGGCCTCCTCGGCCGTGCCGACCCTGCGGAAGCCGCCGGACCGCTCCCGCAGGTAGGACGTGTACGGCTGGCCGCCCAGCAGGTAGGCACTGAGCTTGACGGGGTCGGACGGGTGCTCGTGCACGACGGTCGAGGTGCCGTCGAGCCTCACCTCCGCGCTCGGCTCCTCGACCTTCTCCCACGCCGCGGAGGTCGGCTGCGCCGTCGCGACCGGGCCCGGGACGGCGGTGGACGCCGGGGCCAGGGAGCCGCCGGGCGAGGCCGTCGCGACGGCCCGCCGGACCTCCGCCGGTCGCGGCGGCGCCGCCAGGTACACCGCCGCGCCGGAGACGGCCGCCACCGCGACGAAGGCCCCGCCCAGGAGCAGCGCGCGCCGACCGCGGCCCCCGGACGGCCGGGTGGGCGGCTCCTCGGTGACCCGGCCGGTGGCGATGGCCGTGGCCGTCTCCAGGAGCGACTCCTCGCCGACCAGCCGGAGCAGCACCGCGCCGGCGGCGGGCCGGGCCGCCGGGTCCTTGGCCAGGCACTCCGCCAGCAGGGCGCCCGGCTCACCGGGGACGGCCGACAGGTCCGGCTCGTCGTGCAGGACCCGGTTGATCGTCGCGGCCACCGTGCCGGCCCCGAACGGGGCCGCGCCGGTCGCGGCGAACGCCACCGTCGCGGCCCAGGCGAACACGTCGGCGGGCGGGGCGGGCGGGGCCCCGTCCAGCTGCTCGGGCGCCTGGTAGGCGGGCAGGCCGACGGGCGTGGTCGGCGCGCCCTCCACGGCCGCCAGCGCCCCGGTGAGGCCGAAGTCCACGACGACGGGGCCGCCGGGGCCCAGGACGACCGTCTCCGGCCGGATGCCGCCGTGCACGGCGCCGGCCCGGTGGACGGCGGCCAGCGCGGCCATCGTGCCGATGGCCAGCCGGTCCAGGGCCGGGCCGCGCAGCGTCCCGTCCGCGGCGACCGCCTCGGCCAGGGTGGGGCCCTCGACGTACTCGCTCACGATGTAGGGCCGGTCGCCGTGGAATCCGCCGCCGAGCACCTGCGCCACGCCGAACGCCGACACCCCGCGCAGCGGCTCCACGGTCCGCAGGAACCGCTCGGGGTCCGCACCCGGGGGCAGCAGCCTGATCACCGCCTGGGCGCCGGAGGGATCTTCGGCGAGGTAGGCGTCCTGCGGCCGTGCGTCGCCGAGCCTCCCGGTGATCCGGTATCCCGCCAGCTCCCGCGGGTCGGACGGGGTCAGCGGTGCGGCACGTGACATGGGGTGTCCCGTTCTCGGAGGAGACGCCGTAGATCACCCATTATGGGCACGGTCCGTGCGGGGGTGAAGGGCATGACGTGATCCGGTGCCGCCCGTACCCGGCCGAATGGAGCGGCCGGGTACGGGCAGGGGACCGGGGACGGCGCGCGGCCCGCGTCCGGGGCGGCGCCAGGAGGAGGTGTGCCATGCCCGCACGCGGTGAGCCCTCGGTCGCGGCCTCGGGGGAGTGGGTGGACGACGACGGCGTGCGCATGCCCGCGGGCGAGGTGCACGCCTGGTGGCCGGGGACGAACCAGACCCTGTGCGGCTTGGCGCTCAGCCGGTCGCGGCTGCACCGCTTCCACCACGTACGGTGGCCGGAGACGTTCCCGGAGTCGGGCGGGTCGGCCGCCGAGGTGCGCCAGGTGTGCCGCAGGTGCGAGGGTGCGACCGGTCGCTCCAGCCGGGGTTGGAGCAAGGGCTGGACCCGCACCTCGCCCCGGCCCTGAACCCGCAGGTCCCCGGGCCCGAGACCCGGACTCGTGCATTCTCAGGCCCGGGCTCCTGAACCCGCTGCCGCCGGACTCTCTGCCTCCGGACCCGTGCGGCGGGCCGGGGTCAGGCCTTGGCGGCCGCGCTCTCGCCGGTGAGCGCCGTGGCGGCGCCTAGGCCGAGGTAGACGAGGCCGCTGGTGACGTCGAGACGGCGGCGGGCGCGGGCCGAGCGGCGCAGCCGGCCGGCCAGCGCGGAGGCGAGCAGGGCGAAGGCGCCGTCGCTGGCGACGCCCAGGGCGATCCAGATCACGCCGAGGAGCACGATCTGCGGGGCGATCGGGCCCGCGGCCGGGTCGGTGAACTGGGGGAGGAAGGCGAGGAAGAAGATCGCGGTCTTCGGGTTGAGCACGTTGACGACGAAGCCCTCCCAGAACATCCGCCGCCTGCTCGCGAGCGGCGTGCCGGCCGTCTCGCCGGCGTCCGCACGCGTCAGGAGCTTGCGCAGGCCGAGCCAGACCAGATAGGCCGCGCCGAGGTACTTCACGATCGTGAACGCGGTGGCCGAGGCGGCGAGCACGGCGCTGACGCCGAGCGCGGCGGCGGCCACGTGGACCACCGAGCCGGCGTGGATGCCCAGGACGGAGACCAGGCCGGCGCTGCGGCCCTGGGCGACGCTGCGGGTGACGATGTAGGCCACCGCGGGGCCCGGCACGAGCAGCAGGGCGAGGGTGGCGGCGGTGAACAGGGCGAGGGTCGCGAGATCCGGCATGTCCGGATCGTAAGCCGGGCCGTGCCCTGATCACCTCCGGTTTTCCGGCGGCGCACCGCGGCGGGAGCGGGGGCGGCCGTCCGGCCTCCCCTCGGGACCCTCTCCCGGGTCCCCCTCCGGCCCCTCTCCCATGCCCTCCTCCGAGTCCTCCTCCGAGTCCTCCTCCGAGTCCTCGTCCAAGGCTCGGTCCGGGGCTCGATCCAAGGCTCGGTCCGGGGCACCGTCCGGGCCGGGGAGGCGGTACGGCGCCGCTCGGACCACCGAGGTCAGGGCCTCCAGCAGGGCGGTCGTGGCGGGCGGATCGGGCGGCTCGCCGTAGGTGGCGGCGTAGACGTGGCGGGTCGAGCCGGGGAGCTCGATCGCGCCGACCGCCGGGTGCCGATGGGCCTGCAGTGCCAGGCCGGGCAGGGCGGTCACCCCCATCCCGGCGGCGACCAGCGCCTGGACGGCCACGATGTCGTCGGTGGTGAAGGCGATGACCGGCTCGAAGCCCTCCTGGGCGCACAGGTCGAGCAGGTGGCTGCGGCACCGCTCGCACCCGGCGATCCACCGGGCGTCACGCCGGGCGCCCAGCACGCCACCGCCCGGCACGCCGTCACCGCCTTGCACACCACCGCCCGGCACGCTGCGGCCCGGCTCCGAGCCGGCTGCTCCCGGGCAGGGCGTTCCCGGTCCGCCTGCTCCCGGGTCGGACATCCCCAGATCGGACATCTCCAGGTCGGCCGATCCCGGGCCGGCCGATCCCGGGCCCCCGCTCCCCGCGGAGACCGGGAAGCCGTCTCCCGGGACGACCAGGTAGCTGGGGTCGTCCAGCAGGTGGACCAGCCGGATGCCGTCGTCCTCAGGGGCGGTGTCGTCGTAGCGGAAGATGACCGCCAGGTCCACGTAACCGGCGCGGAGCATGCGCAGGGCCTCGGGCGGCTCGGTCTCGGTCAGCCGGAGCTCCAGGCCGGGGTGCCCGCGGGCGAGCAGGGCGGCGGCCTCGGGGACGAACGTGCCCAGGGCCGAGGGGAAGGCGGCCAGCCGGACCCGGCCCGCGCGCAGGCCCACATGGGCGGCGAGCTCCGCGGCGGCGGAGTCCACCCGGCCGATGATCTCGGCGGCCCGCTCGGCCAGCAGCCGCCCCGCCTCGGTCAGCCGGATGCCCCGCCCCGCGCGCTGGACCAGCTTGGCCCCGGTCTCCGCCTCCAGCCTGGCGAGGTGGTGGCTGACCGAGGGCTGGGAGTAGTGCAGCTCCCGCGCGGCCCCCGTCACCGAACCGGTCCGGGCCACGGCGGCGAGCACGCGGAGCCGTACGACATCGAGCACCTATCAACATTATCTATGAATCAGCGGAAAGATAGGCATTGGACGCTATGTGTCAGGGAGGCGCACGCTGGAGTCATGGGAACCATGACACTCGCGCGTCCCGGACTCGCCGAGCTGGTCGAGGGGATCCGGGAGCTGCTCAGCAGGCCGGCCGAGCCCCGCGCCACGGCCTTCGCCGTCGCGGAGCTGCTCCGCGGGCGGCTGCCCGCGCCGGAGATCCTCACCGAGGAGGAGCGGGCCGGCGACCCGGAGACCTACGTCAGGCACACCCTGCACACCGAGCCCGGCTTCTCGGTCGTCGCGGTGGTGTGGCGCCCCGGCCAGGGCACCAGGCCGCACGACCACATCGCCTGGTGTGCCTTCGGCGTCCTGCAGGGCGTGGAGTACGAGACGCTCTACCGCGACGAGGGCGACCACCTGACCGAGATCGGCCGCGCCGCCAACCGCGCCGGCGACGTCAGCGGCTTCGCCCCGCCCGGCGACATCCACCGGGTGCACAACGTCGGCGACGTCACGGCGATCTCCCTGCACGTCTACGGAGCCGATCTGAGCGTGGAGCCGACGAGCGTGCGGCGCACCTACGACCTGCCCGTACGCTGAGCCGGTCCGAACCGGTATCATGCTCCGCCGTCCGCCGTCCGCCGTCCGCCGTCCGCCGTCCGCCGTCCGCCGTCCGCCGTCCGCCGTCCGCCGTCCGCCGTCCGCGCGGAGCCGGGCGGGTGGAGACCGGGTGCGGGGACCGGGCGGGGAGCGGTCCGGGGACGCCTAACCGGTGACCCGGCCGTGCAGGAGATCGACCAGGGTGGCGTGGACCCGCTCGACCGGGCGGTCGGGGTGGAGGGCCCTGCGCTCGATCGCGACGGTCAGCACCATCCCGAACACGGCGGTCGCCGCGGTCTCGACGTCCAGGTCGCCGCGGACCGCGCCCTCGGCCACGGCCCGGCGCAGCACGTCCGCGTAGACCCCGAGCACGTCCCGGCGGAGCCTGGCCACCGCGTCCTGCCAGGCGGTGCGCCACATCTCGGCGAGCAGCACCCGGGCGAACGCGCCGTACTCCTCGAAGAACCGCAGCTGCGCCATGACCACCGCGTCCAGGGCGTCCAGCGCGGTCTCCCCGGCCGCCGCCCCGGACAGGGCGGTGGACAGCAGCCCCACCCCATGCTCGAGCAGGCCGGAGAAGAGGGCCTCCTTGGTACCGAAATTGTAGAAGACGGTGCCCTTGGCGACCCCGGCCCGCTCGGCGATCGCGTCCACGGTGGTCGCGGTGTATCCCTGCTCCGCGATCAGCTCCACCGCCGCGCCGAACAACCGCAGCCTCGTCTCGGCCCGCCGGCCGCTCGCCATCATGGTGACCACGGTAGTCACAGGGACAGCTCGGGGTGGAGGCGGCGCATCGACCAGGTGCGCCCCCGGTGCACGGCGTAGACGCTCAGCGCCAGTCCCAGGGCGGTCCACAGGGTCAGCACCCCGCAGGCCTGCCAGACCACGGCCGGGTCGCCGCCGCTGATCAGCCGCCGCAGTGCGCTGACCACCCAGCTCATGGGCAGCCACGGCGAGATCGTCTGGAAGAACCCCGGTGAGGTCTCGATCGGGTAGGTCCCGGCGGCGGAGGTGAGCTGGAGCATGAGCAGCGCCAGCACCGCGACCCGGCCGGGCGCGCCGAGCAGGGCGTTGATCGCCTGCACGATCGCCAGGAACGCCGCCGTGGTGAGCAGCAGGATCCCGATCGTCCCGGCCCAGTGCGCGGCCTGGAGGCCGAGGGCGAACCGGAGAACCGCCGCCAGCACGGCGGCCTGCGCCGCGCCCAGGGCCAGGCCGGGCAGCCATCCGCCCACGGCGATCCGCCAGGCGGGGGCCGTGCCGGCCAGGAGGCGCGGGTTGAGCGGGCGGAGCACCATGTAGACGACCATCGCGCCGACCCAGAGCGCCAGCGGGACGAAGAACGGCGCGAAGCCGGTGCCGTAGTTGGGCACCTCGTTGACGACGTGGCCGGCCAGGGTGACGGGCTCGCTCATCATCGCGGTACGGCCGGCGCGCTCCTCCTCGTCGTAGTCGGGGATCTCCCCGGCCCCGTCGCCGAGCCTGCGGCTCAGCTCGCGCGAGCCGTCAGCGAGCTCGCCGAGCCCGCCGGAGAGCCGGTCGACGCCGCCGGTGAGCTTCCCGGCCCCGCTCTGCAGGGCGCCGACCCCGGCGTCGGCCCGGACGGCCCCGTCGTGGAGCTTCGCCACGCCGCCGCCGAACTCGGTGAGCCCGCCGGAGAGCTCTCCCGCCCCGTCGCGGAGCCTGGCCACGCCGGAGGTGATCTTCCCGTTGGCGGCCGAGGCGTCGCGGAGGCCTCCGTGGACCTTCGCCGAGCCGTCGGCCAGCTTGCCGAGCCCGTCGTCGAGCCGGTTCACCGCGTTCCGGGCCTGGTCGATCGTGCGTGCGGCGCCGGAGGCGCGGTCGGCCAACCGGTCGGCGTACCGGGCGGCCTCGGCCGCGCGGGGGGCGCTCTGCCGGAGCCGGGCGAGGGCCTCTCCGGCACCGCCCGCGGGGGCGTCCGCCGCTCCGCCGGTCAGGTCGCTCGCGACCCGGCCCGTGGACTGCACGAGCCGCCGGGCGGCGGCCCGCAGCTCCGGGTCGGCGCCGGGGTCGCTCTCCAGCAGGCCCAGCAGTTGCTCGGCCTGCCGGCGGGCCTGCCCGGCCTCCCGGCTCACCTCAGGGGGCGTCCCCTGCGCACCACCACCGGCGGCGGCCGCCGCCGCGGCGTCCTGCTCCAGCGCCCGGGCGAGGGCGTGCAGCCGGGTGCTCCCCTCCTCCAGGGCGGGCACGGTGGCGTCCGCCACCTGATCGATCTTCGGTACCTGGGCGTGGACCTGCCGGTGGGCCTCCGCATTGCCGTCGGCGACCTGCCGGGCGCCCTCGGTGAGCTCACCGAGACCGCGGCCCAGCTTCCGGGAGCCGTCCTCCGCCTCGGTCAGGCCCGCGGCCAGCTTCTCCGCCCCGGCGGTGAGCTTCCCGGTGGCGGTGGCGGCGGTGCCCAGGCCGGTGGAGAGCCGCCGGGTGCCGTTCCTGAGCCGATCGAGCCCGTCGCTCAGGTCGCCCGCCCCCCGGCGGAGCGCGCCGGTGCCGTCCAGGGCCTTCCGGCTGCCGTCGTGGAGTCTCTCCGCGCCGTCGGCGGCCTTGGCGGTCGCGTCGTGCAACTCGCCGAAGGAGACGAAGACGCCGTCCCAGTAGTCCCTGAGCGCGGTACGGCCCGCGGCCTCCTTGACCTCGGCGAACACCGCGTCGGAGATGGTGCCCATGATGTAGCTGCGGCCGGTGTCCACGGTGACGCCCAGCTCCGCCGGGGTCGGCGTGCCGTCGCCGGAGGGCGAGGCGAGCCGGGCGCTGAAGTCGGCGGGGATCGTCAGGGAGAGGTAGAAGGAGCCGTCGGCGACGCCGTCGGCGGCCTGGCGGGCGCTCACCCGGTGCCAGGCGAAGACCTCGCGCTCGGTGAGCTCCCGGGCCAGTTCCCGGCCCGCGTCGACGGTCTCGTCACCGGCCACGGCCGGGCGGTCCTCGACGACGAGCGCCACCGGGATGTTCTCCAGCCTCCCCTGCGGGTCCCAGAAGGACCACAGGTAGAGCCCGGCGTAGAGCAGCGGCAGCATCACCACGCCCGCCAGCGCGGCCCGGGTGAGCCGCGAGCGGGTGAAGCGCCGCAGCTCCAGCCGTCCCAGCCGGACCGGTCTCACCGCCGTCCCTCCTCGCTCGGCGCGTCTCCGCTCCCGTCCCGGTCCCGTGCCCCGGTGTCGCCGGGATCCGGTGCGGTCCCCGTCCGCACCGGATCACCGGGGTCTTCGGGGTGTTCGGGGTCTTCGACGGCACTGGGAGCCGTGGGCCCCGTGGGCTCGGGGAGCTCCGCCGCCTCGGGGATTCTCACCGCCGAGAGGGGTTCCGCCGCTTCGAGGAGCCCCACCGCCTCAGGGAGCTCTGCGGGCCCGGAGGGCTCCACGGGCTCTGCGGGCTCCGGGAGGCCGGGGCCGCCCAGGCGGAGGGTCCGGGGCAGGGGGCTCTCCGTGCAGGCGGCGACGACGGTCAGCCCCTGCGCGGCCAGGTCCTCCAGGGTCGCCCAGAGCGCGTCGCGCCGGTCGCCGGGGAGGCCGGCGTCCACGTTGTCGAGCACGAGCAGTCCCGGCCCGTCGAGCAGGGCGAGGGCGACGCCGAGCCGTACCCGCTGCTCGCGGCCGAGCGCGCGGACCAGGGTCCGGTCGTCGGGGGAGAGGTCCAGCCCGGCCCGCTCCAGCGCCGCCGCGGCCCGGGCCCTGTTCCGGGCGTTCCAGAACAGGCCCCGGGACCGCTCGTGCACGTGTTCGCGGACGGTCAGCGACCTCTCCAGGTCGTTGACCCCGTCGACCAGGCCCAGTGCGGCGACCCGCCGGATCGCCCTCGGCCGGGACTGCCCCGCGACGGTGAGCACTCCCGAGGTGGGCCTCATGCGCCCGGCCAGGGTGAGCAGCAGGCTGGTCCGGCCGCTGCCCGCCTGCCCGGCGAGGGCGGTGAGGCTGCCCGCCGGGGCGTCCAGGCCGACGTCCCGGTAGACCGGCCCGTGCCCGCCCTCCAGGGACAGCCCCGCCGCGTGCACCGTCACCCCTCCGGGCATCGGAACCTCCACTTTTAAAACTGACTGGTCAGTACAAAAAATAGCACAGGAAAAAGCCCCGCCCTCCGCGGGCGGGGCCGCGCGGCGGATCAGCCCGCCGCGGTGGAGCCGTACTCCTGGAGGAAGAGCGCCTCGGAGACGATCGTGCGGCGGAGCTCTTCGATGACGAGCCGCTCGTTGGGCGCGTGGATCGAGGCGCCGTCGTCCTCGGCCCCGAAGAGCAGGACCTCGGCCGCCGGGAACTGCCTGACCAGCGTGGAGACCAGCGGGATCGAGCCGCCCGCGCCGACGTCGCGCGGCGGGCGGCCGTAGGCGCGCTCCATGGCCCGGTTGAGCGCGGAGCGGGCCGGGCCCGCCGTGTCGGCGAGGAAGCCCGAGCCCATGGTGTAGTCGGTGACGTCCACGCGGACGCCCCAGGGGGCGACCTGCTGGAGGAAGCCGACCACGGCCTCGATGGTCGTCTTGGGGTCGCCCGCCGGAGGGACGCGCACGGTGACGCGGGCCCTGGCCGCGGGCTGGACCGCGTTGATCGCCCCGGAGACGGTCGGCACGTCCAGGCCGGTGACGGTGATGGCGTAGGAGGCCCAGAGGCGGTCGGCCAGCGAGCCGGAACCGACCAGCGAGACCCCGTCCAGCACGCCGGCGGTCTCCCGGAACTCCTCCTCCGAGGGCCCGACCCCCAGGAAGGTGCCGCGCGGCAGGCCGGGGACGCGGATGTCGCCGTGGTCGTCGTGCAGGGCGGCCAGCATCCGGATGAGCGCCGCCAGGGCGTCCGGGGCCGCGCCGCCGAACGAGCCGCTGTGCAGCGGCTCCTCCAGGGTCCGCACCTCGATGGTGAAGGCCCCCATGCCGCGCAGCGAGGTGGTCACCGACGGGTCGCCCACCCGCGGGTTGCCGGTGTCGGCGATGATCATCGTGTCGGCCCGGACCAGCTCGGGGTTGCGCTCGACGAACGCCTCCAGGCGCTCCCCGGCGTACTCCTCCTGGCCCTCGATGAGGACCCGGACGCCCACCGGGAAGCGGCCCTGGAAGACGCGGAGCGCGGCGACGTGGGAGATGATGCCGGACTTGTCGTCGGCGGCGCCGCGACCGTGGATCGCCCCGTCGATCTCCGTCGGCTCGAAGGCCGGGGTGCGCCAGAGGGCGGGGTCGCCCGCGGGCTGGACGTCGTAGTGGGCGTAGAGCAGCACGGTCGGCGCGCCCGGCGGGGCGGGGGCCTCGGCGTAGACGGCGGGGAAGCTGCCCTCCACCGGGATCTGCCGGACGTGCGGCAGCCCCGCGCCGCGCAGCAGCTCCTCGGTCAGCGCGGCGGCCGCGCGCACCGGCTCCTCCGGGTGGCCGGGGAAGGCCACCGAGGGGATGGAGACGAGCCGCTTGAGCTCTTCGATCGCCCGGGGCAGGTCCGCGGCGACGGCGCCCTCGATCTCGTCAGGAGTCAACGCTTTCCCTCGCATCTCGACAGCTGTTCCTCTCCCTATTTGAGCACAGCCGCCGCACGGTCCTGTCCGGGCGCCGCACCTCACGGGCCGCTCCGCCGTACTCCGGCCCGGGGCCGCTCCGAGGTGGGTCAGGGAGAAGACCGGCGTCGCTGATTTCGTTGTCGTTAGACGACTGTGATGCGAATTCCGGCGTTCTTCCTGCAGAGTCCGACGCTTTCACTTGTCAAGACTCCGCCTTGGTGTGCACACTGTGGGAAGCCCAGCTCACCGAGGGAAGATGGCGATGACGCACCCCGAGAACACCGACGTGACGTCGGTCATGAAGGCCGCGCAGGACAACCTGTGGATGCACTTCACCCGGCACGGCTCCCACGCCGGCGCCGACGTGCCGATGATCACGCGGGGCGAGGGCGCCTACGTCTACGACGTCAACGGCAAGCGCTACCTCGACGGCCTGGCCGGGCTGTTCGTCGTGCAGGCCGGGCACGGGCGCAGCGAGCTGGCCGAGGCCGCCGCCAAGCAGGCCCAGGAGCTGGCCTTCTTCCCCCTGTGGTCCTACGCCCACCCCAAGGCCGCCGAGCTGGCCCAGCGCCTGGCCGCGCAGACCCCCGGCGATCTCAACCGGGTCTTCTTCACCACCGGCGGCGGCGAGGCCGTCGAGACCGCCTGGAAGCTCGCCAAGCAGTACTTCAAGATCACCGGAAGGCCGCTCAAGCACAAGGTCATCAGCCGCCAGATCGCCTACCACGGCACCACCCAGGGCGCCCTGTCGATCACCGGCGTGCCCGCCTTCAAGGTGATGTTCGAGCCGCTGGTGCCGGGCTCGGTCCGGGTGCCGAACACCAACCACTACCGCGCCGACGAGATCACCGGCGTCCCCGGCATGACCCCGGAGCAGTACGGCTACTGGGCCGCCGAGCGGGTCGCCCGCGCCATCGAGATGGAGGGCCCGGAGACCGTGGCCGCCGTCTTCGTCGAGCCGGTGCAGAACGCCGGCGGCTGCTTCCCCCCGCCGCCCGGCTACTTCCAGCGGCTGCGCGAGATCTGCGACGCCTACGACGTGCTGCTCGTCTCCGACGAGGTCATCTGCGCCTTCGGCCGGCTGGGCACCATGTTCGGCGGGCAGAAGTTCGACTACGTCCCCGACATCATCACCTGCGCCAAGGGCATGACGAGCGGCTACTCGCCGATCGGCGCCATGATCGCCTCCGAGCGCCTCTTCGAGCCGTTCAAGAACGGCACCGAGATGTTCGCCCACGGCTACACCTTCGGCGGCCACCCCGTCTCCGCGGCGGTGGCGCTGGCCAACCTCGACCTCTTCGAGCGCGAGGACCTGCTCGGTCACGTGACCCGTAACGAGCCGGTCTTCCGCGCGACCCTGGAGCGTCTCCTCGACCTGCCGATAGTCGGCGACGTGCGCGGTTCCGGATTCTTCTGGGGCATCGAGCTCGTCAAGGACAAGGCGACCAAGGAGACGTTCACCGCGGACGAGTCCGAACGGATGCTCCGCGGGTTCCTCTCCAAGGCCCTCTACGACGCGGGCCTGTACTGCCGTGCCGACGATCGCGGAGATCCCGTGATCCAGCTCGCCCCGCCGCTCATCTGCGGCCCCAAGGAGTTCGACGAGATGGAGTCGATCCTCCGCTCCGTGCTGACCGAGGCATGGAACCGGCTCTGATCGCCTCCGTCCCGTCCAGGCTCCGGAAAGGAAACCCCCCATGAAGATCGGCGTGCCCGCCGAGGTCAAGAACCACGAGTACCGCGTCGCCGCCACCCCGGCCGGCGTGCACGAACTGGTCCGCCACGGCCACGAGGTGTCCGTGCAGCGCGGCGCGGGCCTCGGCTCGCACTTCCCCGACGAGGACTACCTGGCCGCCGGCGCCAAGATCCTCGACACCGCCGACGCGGTGTGGGGCGAGGCCGACCTGGTCCTCAAGGTCAAGGAGCCGATCGCGGAGGAGTACCCCCGCATGCGCCCGGGCCAGGTGCTCTTCACCTACCTGCACCTGGCGGCCGGCCGCGCGTGCGCCGACGCCCTCCTGGAGCGGCGGGTCACCGGCATCGCCTACGAGACCGTCCAGGCCGGGAGCACCCTGCCGCTGCTCGCCCCGATGTCGGAGGTCGCCGGGCGCCTGGCCCCGCAGGTCGGCGCCTACAACCTGATGCGGTCCAACGGCGGCCGGGGACTGCTCCCCGGCGGCGTGCCCGGCGTGGCGCCGGCCAGGGTCGTCGTCATCGGGGCCGGCGTCTCCGGCCTCAACGCGGCCCAGATCGCGGTCGGCATGGGCGCGGACGTCACGGTTCTCGACCTCAACGTCGACCGCCTGCGCTTCGTCGACGCCGTCTACCAGGGCCGGATGAAGACGCTGGTCTCGACCTCCTACGCGATCGAGCAGGAGGTCCTGGAGGCCGACCTGGTCATCGGCGCGGTGCTGATCCCGGGCGCCAAGGCCCCGACGCTCGTCTCCAACGACCTGGTCTCCCGGATGAAGCCGGGCTCCGTGCTCGTCGACATCGCGATCGACCAGGGCGGCTGCTTCGAGGACTCCCGTCCGACCACGCACGCCGAGCCGACCTACCGGGTCCACGACTCGATCTTCTACTGCGTGGCCAACATGCCGGGTTCGGTGGCCAACACCTCCACCCGCGCCCTGACCAACGCGACCCTGCCGTACGCGGTCAGGCTCGCCGACCTGGGCTGGCGCGAGGCCCTGCGGCAGGACGCGACCCTCGCGCCGGGCCTCAACACCCACGACGGCCTGCTCACCAACGAGCAGGTGGCCGTCGCCCTCGGCCTGCCGTTCACACCGGTCTCCGAGGTGCTCGCCCAGGCGTGACCCGCCGGGTCCCGCCGCCCGCCGTACGCGCCCGCCCCCCGGCGCCGCGTACGGCGGGCGGCGTCAGCGCGTCTCCAGACGGCTCCGCAGCTCGCGGGCGGTCACCAGGACGTGCTCGATCTCGGCCGGGGTCGGCCAGGGGGCGCTGCCGGGACGGAGCAGCGTGGCCCTGACCGCGCTCAGGTGCTCGACCGCGCCCCGGTGCAGCCCGCTCCGCTCGGCCAGCCAGTCCACGACGCCGGTGTGGTCGAGCAGCGGCCGGGTGACCAGGTCCCAGGTGCCGAGGATCTCGGCCAGGTCGCCGGGGGCGAGCGCGGCGCCGCCCCGGCGGCCCACGGCGGCGGCCGTCAGCTCGGCGCGGGCGACCAGCTCGGGCTCGGCCGTACGGTCCCACGGCGACGAGGGCGGGACCGGCGGCCACGGCTCGCTCCGGTAGAGCTCGGTCAGCTCGGGCGCCGAGCCGGTCACCGAGAGCAGCGCCGCCAGCTCGGCCGCCGCCTGGCGGTGACCGGCCAGGGCCGCCTGGCGGAACCAGTGCTGCCCGCCCTTGAGGTCGTTCAGCTCCGCGATGAGCAGCAGCCCGAAGTTGAAGGCGGACTCGGCGTCGCCACAGGCCGCCGCCCTCCCGAACCAGTGGCTGGCCGCCTGCGGGTCCTTCAGCTCCACGCAGACGAAACCGGCCGTCCGCTGGTCGTCCACCCGCCCCGCCTGCGCGGCCTGCTCGAACCAGGCGCGGGCGGCGCGCAGGTCTCCGCGGGCCAGCGCGATCCCGCCGAGCCGCGAGGCGGCGCCCGGATGCTCGTTCCTGGCGGCGGTCCGGTAGCACGCCTCGGCGCCCTCCGGATCGCGGTGGGCGGCCATGAGCAGGCCGAGATGGTAGGCCGCGTCGGAGTGGCCGTTCCGGGCGGCCAGCTCCCACCAGCGCAGCGCCTCGTCCTCCGCGCCGGAGGAGTAGGCGAGGAAGCCGAGATCGTGGGCCGAGAGCGGGTCGCCGTCCAGCGCGGCCCTGCGGTGCCACTCCCCGGCCTCCTTCACCTCGCCGGCGTCCTCGCAGATCAGGGCCAGCCGCCGGGCCGCGGGCCGGGAACCCGCCCGGGCCGCCGCCTCGAACCACCGCCGGGCCGCCGGCAGGTCGCCGTGCTGCTCCATCAGCAGCGTCGCCAGGTTGAGCGCGGCCTCGGCGTCGCCGCCGCCCGCGGCCAGCTCGTACCAGCGCACGGCCTCGTCGAGGCTGCCGTGCTTCTCGTGCCAGACGCCGAGGTTGTAGGCGCTGTCCAGGTTTCCCGCGGCCGCGGCCCGCTCCCACCAGTGCCGCGCCGTCGACCGGTCGCCCCGCTGCGCGTGGCGGCGGCCGAGCAGGTGCGCGGCGTGCGAGTCACCGCTCTCGGCGGCCCGCAACAGGGCCGCCTCGTCGACCAACTCGCCCGCCTTGCCCGCGCCGCCCGTCTCACCCGCGCCGCCCGTCTCACCCGCGCCGTCCGGAGCGTCGTGCCCGGTGCCCCGGGGCGCGGGCACCAGCGCCGCCGTGGTCGTCTCCGGGTCGTCCGGCCACCACCCCATGTCCAACCTCCTCGCAGCCAAGCCACAGGTTCGCACGCGACGGATTGACAGCGGAGCGTAATCACCTCTTCTGCTCGGGGATTTCTCAGCGGAAGGTGATGAAGCCGACGTACATCCCCATCGAGCAGACGTAACGCAGCGAGCCCGGTCGCCGCGGGGCGAGCCGTACCGCGGCGGGCAGCCTCAGGTCCCGGCCGTCGACGGTGACCGTCCCGGTGCAGCCCGGCGCCCCCGCGAGGTGGAAGGAGACCTCGGTGGGCACGCCCGCGCGGGCGGTCACGATGCCAGGCCGGTAGCCGCGGTCCGTCGCCCAGACGTCGATCCGCTGCACGCCGTCGGCGTCGACCGGCCGCACGGGTGGCACGGCGGCCGCCGCGCCGCCGGAGGAAGGGAGCCAGCCGCCCAGCCGGAGTCCCGAACCGGCGGTCCACAGGCCCGCGGCCAGCGCGGCCACCCCGGCCAGCGCCGCCAGTCTGGTCGCGGTCACCCGCCGCAGCACCAGCCCCAGCAGCGCGAACGCGGGCGCGGTGCCCGCCGCGAACCCGGCCATGACGGCCGCCCCGCCCACCGCCGAACCGCTGGAGACCGCCACCGCCTCGGTGCTGAGCGTGACCCCGCAGGGGACCAGGACCGTCGCCGCCCCCAGCAGCACGGCCCGCCGGGCGGATCGCGGTTCGGCCCGCCGGGCGGAGGGCGCGGGGCCGCCGGGAGCGGGCGGTGGCACCGGAGTCGGATCGGCGGGAGACGCGGACGCGTCCGGCGGACACGAGGCGGAACCGCGGACGAGCAGCCGGAGCCCGAAGCCGGTGACCGCGATCCCGGCCGCGACGAGCAGCGCCGCCCGGACCGGAGGGCCGAGCCGTACGGCGGAGCCCAGGAGGCCGAGCAGGACCCCGGCGGCGACGTGGGAGGCGAGCCGTCCGGCGAGGAAGAGGGTGACGGCCTTCGGACCCGACGGCTCGCGGGACGGGTGGCACCCCCCGTCCGCGGCTCCGGACACCCCGCCGCTCCCGGGGGAGCACGGGCCACCGGACGTCCTGCGGGGCGCCGTGCCGCCACGGGGCGTCCCGCCGGGCGCTCCGCGGCCTCTGCCGGACTGGCGGGCTCCGGGGACCAGCCCGGCCAGCAGCCCGCCCTGCGCCGCCGTGCACGACGCGGTGCCCGCCACCGCTCCGGCGGCCAGACCGCCGGTGAACAGCGTGATCACCTCGGCGCTCAACGAACGCCCCCCGCCCGGGTCCTCACGCCCCGAACGCTAACCGCCCCCGGCCGGAGCGAACAGTGACACTTCGCTCACCCGCCGCCACGGCGGAGGGCCTGGGGCGGGGCCGGTCCGGACTACCCGAGGGCGTCGGCGAAGATCGAGGTGTCCAGGGTGAAGTCGACGGGCGCGGGGAGGTGGAGGGGGCTGCCCGCGGCGACGCGGGAGACCGTGTGGTACTCGCCGCCCTTGGGGTCGCTGAACACGGTCACGGTGGCGGGGGCGGCGACGGGGTCGATGAGGAGCATCACGGGGACCAGGCCCATGGCGTAGAGGTCGGGTTTGCGGTCGCGGTCGTCGATGACGCTGCCGGGGGAGACGATCTCGGCGACCATGAACAGGCCGGAGGAGAGCAGCTCACGCGTGCCCCAGCGGGGGCAGTCGGCCGGGGCCAGCACGAAGTCGGGCTCGACCGGGTCGCGGGGTCCGTCGATGCAGACGTCGACGTTGCCGCTGAAACCGTCCCAGCCCCGCTCCTCAATGATCGGCAACAGAGCGGAGTAGAGACGCATCGCGATCCGAGCATGCTCGGGGGTACCTACCGGGCTCACTATCAGACTCCCGTCGATGACCTCGGTCCGCAGTCCGGGCAGCTGCGGGAGCGCGTCGAACAGTTCGCGCGCGGTGCTGGGCAGGGGCCGGGACGCGGTCTCGGGGGTGGGGCGCAGGTCGGCGGGTTGCCGCCGTGACGTCATGACCATGGTCGCGTGTCCCTTCGTGTTCTTGTGAACACGTTCAGTATCGCAAACGCCCGGCCGGATCGCGAGGAGTTCAGGCCCAGCCGGGGCGGACCAGGCCGGACTCGTAGGCGATCACGACGAGCTGGGCGCGGTCGCGCGCGTGCAGCTTGGTCATGGTGCGGCTGACGTGGGTCTTGGCCGTGGCGGGGCTCATGAAGAGCGCACGGGCGATCTCGTCGTTGGTCATCCCGGTGCCCACCAGGGCGAGGACCTCGCGCTCCCGGTCGGTGAGCGCGGACAGGTCCATCCCGGCGACGGGCTCCTTGGCACGGCCGGCGTACTCGGCGATCAGCCGCCGGGTCACCCCGGGGGAGAGCAGGGCGTCCCCGGCGGCGACGACGCGGACGGCCTGGATCAGCTCGGCGGGCTCGGTGTCCTTGACCAGGAAGCCGCTGGCGCCGCCCCGGAGGGCCTCGAAGACATACTCGTCGAGCTCGAACGTGGTCAGGATGATGATCCTCGGTCCGGGGGGCATGCGCCGGGTGGCGGTCAGGCCGTCCATGCCGGGCATCCGGACGTCCATCAGGACCACGTCCGGCCGGTGTTCCTCCGCCAGGACGAGGGCCTCGGCCCCGTCGGCGGCCTCGGCCACCACGGTCATCCCGGGCTGGGCGTCGAGCAGCGCCCGGAACCCGGCCCTGACCAGGGCCTGGTCGTCGGCGAGGACGATCCTGATCACGTCGTCCACCCGGCTGCGGGCGCCGTCACGGCTCTGGCCGGGCGCGGGTGTCACGGTGTCCTCCCCGGGGCCTCCGGTGTCCTTCCTCCCGGCGTCCTTCACGGTGTCCTCTCCGGTGTCCTCCCCGGGGCGGACGCGGTGGCGTCCCGCCCGGCGCGGGCGTCACCCGGCCGCTCCGGGACGGGCAGTCGCACCTCGACGCGGAAGCCCCGCTCGAAGGGGCCCGCGGTCAGCGTGCCGCCGAGGGCGGCGGCCCGCTCGCGCATGCCGGGGATCCCGTTCCCGCCGCCCAGCCTCTCGCCGGGGTCCGCGTCCGGTCCCCCGCCGGGCGCGCCCGCCGGACGGCCGTCCGGACCCGCGGCGGTGACCCGGGCGCCGGAGTCGGTGACCCGGATCAGCAGTTCGCGGGCGCCGTACTCCAGCAGGACCGTGACGGAGGAACCGGGGGCGTGGCGGCGCGCGTTGGTGAGCGACTCCTGCACGATGCGGTATCCGGCCCGCTCCACGCCCGGCGGGAGCGGCCGGACGCTTCCGGAGGTCTCCGCGGTGACGTCGAGGCCGCTCCGCTCGACCAGCTCGTCCAGCCGGTCCAGCCCGGCGGTGGGGGAGCGCGGCGCGTCGTCGCGCAGGACGCCGATCACCGAGCGCATCTCGGTCAGCACGTCCTTGGAGGCCTGCTTGATCGTGGTGAGCGCGGTGCGGGCCTGCTCGGGGTGGTCGTCGATCAGGTGCAGCGCGGTGGACGCCTGGACGTGGATGAGTGAGATGTTGTGCGCGAGCACGTCGTGCAGCTCCTGGGCCATGGTCAGCCGCTCCTCGCTGACCTGCCGCCGGGTCTCCTCCCGCGCCGTCCGCTCCCGCTCGGCCTTGCGCTCCCGCCTGGCCCGGGCGAACTCGCCCGTGGCCAGCAGCACCCCCATGACGGCGGCCATCGCCAGGGAGTGCCACAGGCCTGTGCTGGGGACGGGCGCCAGCCAGGTGGTGTGCACGAGGAAGAACGTGTAGGCCGCCGCCGCCGCCGTCCAGGCGGTCCGGCGGTGGCCCAGGACGAGGGCCTGGTGGAGCGCGATGGCCGGGCTGAAGAAGATCGGGCCGTAGGCGTGGCCCCGGGCGATGAAGACGATCATCGCGGCGACGGTGACGGTCAGGGCGAGCACCGGGTTGCGCCGCCGCCAGAACAGGGCGAGCGGCCCGATGAGCAGCAGGACGACGCCGAGCGGGTCCGCCGGGAGCCGCTCGGGCTGGTTGCCCTGCGCCGCGTGGTTGGTCGCGACCTGAACGGCTCCCACGATCAGCGGGAGCATCCGGTCGGTCCAGCGGGGTCGGGAGCGCACGCCAGCACCCTACGCCCGCCCGCCTGACCTGCGCGTCCGCCCGGAGGCGCGGGCGCCGCTACATCTTCGGCGGTACATGAGGCTGACAACCCTGCCGAGGTGGGTAAAGCTGAGCGCGGGAGGACATATGATCACTAATCGCTCTGTCGCGCCCCTCGCAGTGATCCTGGTGGCGGGCTCCACCGTGCTCACCCCGCCGGCCTGGGCCGATCCGCCGCCGACCCCGCAGCCGGTCGCGCCGGCCGCCTCGCCGACGACCGGGAGACCGGGCGGCGGCCAGACCGGGAAGGTCCCCGTCGCCGAAGGGTACGGCGGCGCGGTCTCGACCGTCGATCCGGACGCGAGCAGGGCGGCGCTGAAGGTCCTCAGGCGCGGGGGCAACGCCGTCGACGCGGCGGTCGCGGCCGCGGCCGTGCTGGGGGTGACCGAGCCCTACTCGGCCGGACTCGCCGGGGGCGGGTTCCTGCTCTACTACGACGCGCGGCGCGGGAAGGTCCACACGATCGACGGCCGCGAGACGGCCCCGAAGGCGATGACGGCGACCTCGCTGGAGGGCGTCCCGTTCGAGGAGGCCGTCACCAGCGGGCTGTCCGCCGGGGTGCCCGGCAGCGTGGCCCAGTGGGAGCTGGCACTGCGCCGGTTCGGCACGCTCTCGCTCCGGCAGGCGCTGCAGCCCGCCGTCGAGGTGGCCGACCGCGGCTTCACCGTCGACCAGACGTTCCACGACCAGACCGCCGCCAACGCGGCCCGGTTCGCGGACTTCACCTCCACCGCGAAGCTCTTCCTGCCCGGCGGCGCACCGCCGCGGGTCGGCTCCACGTTCCGCAACCCCGAGCTGGCCGAGACCTACCGCACGCTCGGCAGGAAGGGCCCCGGCTGGCTGTACGGCGGGCGGCTCGGCGAGGAGGTCGTGGCGACCGTGAAGCGGCCGCCGGTCACGCCCGGCTCCACCAGGAACGTCCGGCCGGGCCTGATGGAGCTGCCGGACCTGAGGGCCTACCGGGCGCTGGAGCGGCCGCCGACGAAGGTCGTCTACAAGGGCATGGACGTGTACGGCATGGCGCCCCCGTCCTCGGGCGGCTCCACCGTCGGCGAGGCGCTGAACATCCTGGAGGCGCTGCCGGAGGTCGGCCCGCACGAGTACCTGGAGGCGTCCCGGCTGGCCTTCGCCGACCGGGGGAGGTACGTCGGCGACGTCCCCGGCGTGCCGCTGGCGGAGCTGCTCTCCGACGGGTTCGCCAAGGAGCGCGCCTGCCTGGTCACCGAGCGGGCGATGGCCCACCCGGCCCCGGCGGGGGAGCCCGACGGGGCCTACGGACCGTGCCCGGCGGACTCCCCGGCGGCCCCGGAGACCGGCACGGCCGCCCCCGAGGGCCCGGAGACCACCCACCTGGTGGTGGCGGACCGGCGGGGGAACGTGGTCGCCTACAACATCACCATCGAGTCCACCGGCGGCAACGGCATCGTCGTCCCCGGCCGGGGCTTCCTGCTCAACAACGAGCTGACCGACTTCACCTTCGGCCCGGCCCCCGGCGACCCGAACCTGCCCGGTCCCGGCAAGCGGCCCCGCTCGTCCATGGCCCCGACGATCGTCCTGGCCGACGGCGAGCCGCTGCTGGCCCTGGGCTCGCCGGGCGGGTCCACGATCATCACGACCGTGCTGCAGATCCTCGTCAACCGCTGGGAGCTCGGCATGTCCCTGCCCGAGGCCCTCGCCGCACCCCGGGCGACCCAGCGCAACACCGCCCAGACCCAGGCGGAGCAGGGGTTCATCGACCGCCACGGCGCCGAGCTGACCGGGCGCGGCCACAGCCTGGTCCTCAATCCGGAGATCGGTGCGGCCACCGCGGTGGAGTTCCTCGGCCGCGGCCGGCTGCAGGCGGTCGCCGAGCCGTCCCGCCGGGGCGGCGGCAGCGCGCTGGTCGTCTCCCCGGCGCGGTGACCGCGCCGGCCGTCTCCCGGCCCGCCGCGGCCGGGGGACGGCCGGTGCGCCGCAGGTCCGGAGCCGGGGGCGGCCGGTGCGCCGCAGGTCCGGAGCCGGGGGCGGCCGGTGCGCCGCAGGCCTGGGCCCGGGAGGCGATCGGCGCCTCGCCGGTCCGGGACCGGGCCGTCCGCCGTCCTCGGGCGGTCAGCGGATGAGCCGGTAGGCGCCGGGTCTCACCTTCCGGGTCCGAGCCCAGTACTCGAAGGTGAAACCCGGCCAGAGGGTGCGGTTGACGCCGCGGGAGTCGAGGTACCAGCTCCGGCAGCCGCCCTCGTTCCAGACCAGGGCGGAGAGGCGCCGCTGGAGGCGGTCGTTGAAGTCGCGCTGGGCCTCGGGACGGACGTCCAGCGCCCTGGCCCCGGTGCGGGAGAGCAGCCGCAGGCACTCGATGACGTACCGCACCTGGGACTCGATCATGAACACGACCGAGTTGTGGCCCAGGCCGGTGTTCGGCCCGAGGAGGAAGAACAGGTTCGGGAAGCCCGAGACCGCGACGCCGTAGTAGGCCTCGACGCCGTCCTGCCAGGCGTCCTGGATCTTCCGGCCGTTCCGGCCGGTGATCCGCTGGTCGTTCAGCGCGTCCACGACCTTGAAGCCGGTGCCGTAGACGATCACGTCGACCTCGGTCTCCCGGCCGGCGGCGTCGACGATCGAGCCCTCCCGGATCTCGCTGATCCCGTCGGTCACGACCTCGACGTTCTCCCTGGTGAGCGCGGGATAGTAGTCGTCCGAGAGCAGGATGCGCTTGCAACCGATCGTGTAGTCCGGGGTCAGCCTGGCCCGCAGCCCCGGGTCGGGCACCTGCCGTTCCAGGTGGCGCAGGGCGACCGCCTCGTGCACCTTCATCAGGCGCGGGTCGACGGTGAAGCCGAGCGCACGGGTCTCCAGCACCCAGTAGATCGCGTTGCGCAGAGCCCGGGCCGCGCCGGGCAGGGCGAGCAGCCGCTTCGTCCGCTCCGGGAAGGCGAAGTCGGGCTTGGGCTGGATCCAGGGCGCGGTGCGCTGGTAGACGGTCAGGTGCGCGGCCCGCTCGGCGATCCTGGGGACGAACTGCACCGCGGAGGCGCCCGTGCCGACCACCGCGACCCGCTTGCCGGTCAGGTCCACCGAGTGGTCCCAGGCGGCCGAGTGGAAGGCCGCTCCGCGGAAGCGCTCGCGGCCCGCGATCTCCGGGAGCGACGGGACGTGCAGCGCGCCGACGCCCGAGACGACCGCGTTGGTGGTGAACACCTCGCCGTCGGCGGTGCCGACCCGCCAGTCGCGGGCCGCGTCGTCGTACTCCAGGGAGACGACCTCCTTGCCGAACCTCAGGTGCGGGCCGAGGCCGTACTTCTCCGCGCAGGCGCGCATGTAGTCCCGGATCTCCTCCTGCGGCGGGAACATCCGCGACCAGCCGGGATTGAGCTCGAAGGAGAAGGAGTACATGTGCGAGGGGACGTCGCAGGCGCAGCCGGGATAGGTGTTGTCCCGCCAGGTGCCGCCGAGCTCGCCGGCCTTCTCCAGGATCACGAAGTCGTGGTATCCGGCCTCCTTGAGCTTGATCGCCATGCACAGCCCGGCGAAGCCCGAGCCGATGATGGTCATCCCGGGGGAGGTTCTCATCCCATCTCCTTATTGGACGCGAAGTCCAATGTAACGAGCGGGCCTGCGTGCCGTCCATCCCCAAGGCGCCGGAGCACTCCGAGAAACCGACCGGTCGGTACGGAATCGGCCCAGGGGTACGCGAAAAGCGCCGAGGGCGAGGCCTTCGGCGCGAGCGGACATACGTCGGGTCGTACGGCGGGGCGGTCGCCGCCCTGCCGCGTGGCTCAGGCGCGGTTAGAGGATCAGGTAGGCGGCGACGGCGGCGATGACCAGCACCACCACCACGCCCGCCACGACGGGGACGATCGGAGACCGCCGCTGCGGGACGGCCTCCGGGTCCTTGCGCTGTGCGAACGCGCGGAACTGCTGGGTGTTCCCTGCCGGGTCGATCTGAGGGTCAGACATGGGTCGACTTTAGCGACACATCGCGACTTTTCAACCCGGGTTCCCGTACCCGGACCGTACCCGGACCGTACCCGGGCCGTTCCCGGTGCTCCGCCGGTTTCCGGCGCTCCGCCGGGTCGCCCGCGCACCGCCGCGGGCGTGGCGCGGTCCTGGGGGCGGGACCGCGGGTGCGGGCGGATAGCGTGGTGTCATGCTCCGGATCCTGTTCTCTCCGCGCGTGGTGGTGCTCCACCTCCTCGCGGTCGGAGCGCTCGTCGTGTGCGGGCTGCTCGGCCGCTGGCAGCTCGGGGTCTTCGAGGACTCCGGCAGGCCCCAGTCCACGCGGGACCCCGCCCCGGTGGCGGTGGGCACGCTCACCGAGGCCGGCCGCCACCTGGCGGCCGACGCGATCGGCCGCAGGGTGACGGCGGAGGGGACCTTCGACGCCTCCAGGCAGCTCCTGGTGGCGCAGCGGGACGAGGGTCTGTGGGTGCTGACCCCGCTCGACCTGGGCGACGGCACGGTGATCCCCGTCGTGCGCGGCCGGGTGCCCGCCGCCGGAGACCCGGCGACGGCCGTGCCGCCGGGGAAGGTGACCGTGACCGGGCGGCTGCAGGCGTCGGAGCCGACCGACAGCGTGCAGCGCAGGACCCGGCAGCTCCCGCAGGGGCAGGTGCTGACGGTGTCGTCGGCGGAGCTGGTCAACCTGTGGCGGGGCGTGAAGCTGCGCGACGGCTTCGTGATCGCCACCGCCCAGTCGCCGGCCCCGCCCGTCGCGGCCGAGCCGGTCCACGCCCCCGCGCCGACGCAGGAGGGCGTGCTCACCTGGCGCAACCTCGCCTACGCCGCCCAGTGGTGGATCTTCGGCTTGTTCGCCGTCTTCATGTGGTGGCACTTCGTGCGCGACGCACTCCGGGGCGGGAGAGCCGCTCCGGAGGGCGGAACGGGTCCGGACCCGGAACCCGCCTCCGCTGCGGACTCCGGGTCCGCGCCGGAGTCCCGGCCGGCCGCCGTCTGACCGGCGGCCCCGGGCGCGGACCCCGGATCCGCCCGTGGGGCCGTCCCGTCCCGCGTACACCCCGTCCCGCGTACACCCCGTCCGGCCCCGCATATCGTTGAACGTCCCCGCTCCCCGACCCGAGGTAGATGACCGTGGAATCCGCTCTCAAGCCCTTCCGAGTCCTGGCGTACGTCGTCGGCGTGATGCTGCTCGTCCTGACCGTGTGCATCGTGCTCAGGTACGGCTTCGGCATCGAGGGCCCGTCGAAGGTCGTCTCCCCGATCCACGGCTTCCTCTACATGCTGTACCTCGTGGCCGCGATGAACCTGGGCATGAAGGCCCGCTGGTCGTGGCAGTACATCCTGGGCGTGATGCTCGCGGGCACCGTGCCGCTGCTCTCGTTCGTCTTCGAGCGCAAGGTCACCCGGCGCGTGGAGATCGAGGCCGCCGCCGCGACGGCGACCGCCTGACCCCGGCCCGGCTCCCCGGCTGACTCCTGCCCGACTCCCCACCTGGCCCCTGCCCGGATCCTCGCCTGACTCTGCGACGGGGGCGGGGCCGTACGGAGATCCCGTCGGGCGGGACCCCGGAGCGCTGTGCCGCGGAGGCCCGCCCGAGAGCGGGCCTCCGCGCCGGATCAGCGGCCGATGCCCCGCCTGCGGGCGCGCTTGAGCCGCTCCCGCTGGGAGGGGTCGAGCATCATGTAGCCGACGGCCGGGGCGGCGACGACGCCGAGGAAGACCAGCAGGGCCAGCCAGCCCGGCAGGAAGATCCACGAGAGCAGCACGGCTGCTCCGGCGCCGATCGCGTACTTCTGGATGGGCGACATCCTCAACATCCTCCGAACGCGGAGCGCGCGCCCCGCCTGGTGACATTCTGCGTCGCCCGGTCAACGAGCGGGCCACCCACCCGGGTTCCGTCTGAGATATATCTCGTTTCCCGGGACGGGCCCACCGCGGCCCGCCGGGCCGTCCCGGGCGCCGGGCCGCCCGGCGAGGCCGGTTCAGGGCGGGGCCGGTTCAGAGCGGGCCGGTTCGGGAGGGCGCGCGGAGCGGCCCGGCGGGTCAGCCGCGGGCTCTGAGCGCCTCGGCGACCCAGCGGGCCACCTTCGCGCCGTTCTCCGCGACCCTGCCGTCGGCGTCCTCCTTGACGCTGCCCCGCTCGTACTCGACCTCGGCGACGAGGTTGCTGACGCGGAAGACCACGGTCACCTTGTAGGAGCCGCCGTAGAGCTTGCTCGGCCCGTAGCCGCCGGTGATGAAGGCCTCCTCCCCGAGGCCCTTCAGGTCCTGGGGCGGGAGGGGGGCGGGTGTGGCGCGCTCGCTCCGGTCGCGGGTGTCCTGCTTCCTGCCCGCGAGGTACTCCTGCGCCCGCCGCACCTCCGACCCGTCCTGCTTCTGGGCGACCAGGCGCACCCGCAGGTCGAACTTCTCCGAGCCGGGTTTGCGCCAGTCGGCGCTGTTGAGCCAGTTGCACTCGGCGGGCTCGACCTCCGAGCTCCGGAAGCCGGGGACGACCTCCCCCGCCTGCGCGTCGGTGAGCAGGCCGCAGGCCCTCGGGGCGGCGGCGAAGCGGCCCTTGGCGCCGGGGTCCGTGCTCTCCTCACCGGAACCGCTCAGCACCGGCACGAGCAGGATCCCGATGGTGACCGCCATACCCGCCATCAGCACACCGGTCAGCGCCACGATCGAGCGGGGCACGAGGACGCCGGCCGGCCGGCCGGCGGGGCGCGCGGCAGGAGGTACGGCGGCGACGGGACCGGAGTCCCCGCGGGAGGAGACGTCCCGGTGGACGGAGGACACGTCCTCCCGTGGACGTGGATCGGACGGGGCCGAGTCCGCGGGGGCGGGTACGGCGGGACCGGCGAAGGCGGCTGGGCCCGCCGGGGTGGCGGGGCCGGTCGGGGTGGCGGAGTCTGCCGGGGTGGCGGGGACTGTCGGTGCGGGTGCGGAGGCCGGTGTGGGTGCCGGCGGCACTGAGGGGGCCGCCGAAGCGGAGGCGTGAGCCGCGGCACCGGGTGCCGCAGCAGCCGAGGGCTGGATCCGGAAGGGCACGGTCAGCTCGGGGGGGCCGGACGGCGCGGCACCGGCCGCTCCGGCAGGGAGCGGCGGCGCGGCCCCGTGCTCCGGAGACGGGAATCCCGGGGCCGGACCCGGTTCCTGGGATGAGAACCCGGGGGCCGCTCCAGGGTCCGGAGACGGGGATCCGGACGGAGCCTGAAGCGGGGCGCCGGCCCAGGGCGGCTGCGGGAGTGGGGGCACCGGACCGGGGAACGTGCGACCCGGCGCGGAGTCCGATGACGAGAGAGGGAAGGCGCCGCCCGGGTCGGAGGTGAACGGCGAGGCGGGGAGTGCGCCGCCCGGGTCCGAGGTGGCCGGCGAGGCGAAGGCGCCGCCCGGGTCGGAGGTGAACGGTGAGGCGGGGAGTGCGTGGCCCGGGTCCGAGGTGGACGGTGAGGCGAAGGCGCCGCCGGGGCCGACCGGCGGCGGGGCGGGGAGGACGGGAAGTGCGGGGAACGGCGCGGGGCGGCCCTGGGAGACCTCCACCAGGCCGTCACGGAGCGCGCCCGGGTCGGGGCGGAGGGCGGGGTCGCCCGCGAGGAGGCCGACCAGGATCGGGCCGAGCGGACCCGCGTTCTGCAGCGAGGCGCCGGGAGCAGGAGGCCTGCCCTCGACGGCGGTGAAGAGGGTCGCACCCAGGGACCACAGGTCCGCGACCGGGCCGGTGACGCCCTCGGGGGCGGTGAAGACCGGGGAGCGGAGGGACGGCCCGGCCAGGACCACCTGATCCTGCGGCCCCATCAGGACCGAGCCCGGCCGTACGTCGCCGTGGGCCATGCCGTGCCGGTGCACGCTCATGAGCTGGTCCAGCACGGACAGGCCGATCCGGGCGGCCTGGGCCGGCGTCATCGGGCCGTGGCGTCCGATGACGAGTTCCAGGGAGGTCTGCGCGGGGAGCCCGAGGCCGAGGGGATCGGCGTCGGAGACGCCGGAGCCCGATCCGGCGCCGGCGTGCCTGCCGTACGGCCTGGGGGTGTCTGCCTGGTTCATCCGGCTGCCGCCTTCTGCTTTCTCAACGCGTCCGCGACCCAGGTCGCTGCGGTGTGGGCCCCGCTCTGGATGGCGGGACCGTCCTTGCTGCCGTCCACCACGGTGTACTCGACCTCGACGACCAGGTTGTCCACCCGGAACGTCACGTGGCTCCGCTCCAGCCTGCCGGTCGTGCGGTTCTCGTACACGTCGTGGCCGAACGCCTCCTCCCCGACGGGTTTCACCGGCAGCGGGCCGGTGTTCCTGGCGGAGCGGATCCCGGCGGAGATGCTCGACCGGCTCCAGACGAGCCCGCCGTCGGGGATGGTGCCGTTGCGCCGGTTGACGAAGAGCTCGTGGGCCTGCTGCGGGCTCCTGCCCCACTGCGCGGCCGGACCGGCCGGGGCGACCCTCAGGCCCGTCCCGGGGCTGGTCCACTCGCAGCCGCCCCCGTCGGTCGGTCTCCCCTCGCCCGCCAGGACCGGGAGCAGCTGCCTGACCCGGTCCGCGGGGATCAGGCCGCACACGTCCACCGGGGAGGCGAAGGCGCCGGGCCGCTCGCTGAGCTCCGCGGCGGGGGCCGGGTCCGCTCCGGAGGAGACGAGGCCGGTCACGCCCATGGCGACCCCGCCGAGCACCGCCAGGGCGGTGATCTCGGCCGCGGCCCAGACCAGGGGCCCGCCCGTGCGCGGGAACCGGACGGAGGCGCGGTCCTCGCGCGGAGGCCGGGAGGGGAGCGGCGCCCGGACGGAGGGGGCCGTTCCGGGGGACGGCTCCGGGGAGATCCCGGAGGTCTCGCCGGTCACGTCCAGATCGGGGCCGGTCCCGCCGGGCCGGGGATCACCGGTCCGGGCGGGGGCGGGCAGGGGGAGCACGCGCCCCGGCAGGACCGACCCGGGGACGTCGGTCCCACCGGCAGCGGTCCCGGAAGGACCGTGCCCGGAAGGACCGTGCCCGGAGGCCGCGGGCCCGAGGAGAGAGGGTGCGGAGATGGACGGGCCCGGGAAGGAGGTCTCGAAGGAAGCCGGTGCGGGCAGGACGGGCCCGGGCGTCAACGGCTCGGGGAAGGCGGGAGCGGAGGTGGACGGGCCCGGGAAGGAGCTTTCGGGAGCGGCGGGTCCGGGCGTGAGGGGTCCGGGGACGGAGGTCTCGGCGAGGGCCGGTGCGGGGAGCGCCCCGGAGGGGACCGGTCCGGCCGGGGCGGGTGCCGGGGGGAGCGCGGCGGTGGAGCGGCCCTGGGCGACGTCGTCCAGCATCCGGGCGACGGCCTCGGCGGAGGGCCGGGCGATGGGGGACGGGGCCAGCATGAGCATCAGCAGCGGACCCAGCGCGCCCGCACGCTCCGGCCGCCGGGGCGGTTCGGCGAGCGTCCGCCTGATCGTGTCGGCGGGGGTGTCCGCCGGGTGCGGGGGCGTGCCCTCGACGGCGAAGTAGAGGGTGGCGCCGAGCGACCACAGGTCGGAGCGCGCGTCGCCCAGCGCGCCGCGCAACCGCTCCGGAGCGGTGTAACCGGGGGCGCCGATCGGGCGGCCGGTGCTCGGGGCCTCCCCTCCGCTCTCGGTGAGGACGATGCCGAAATCGGTGAGGAGGGCCCGGCCGTCCTCGGCGAGGAAGACGTTGCCCGGCGCGATCCCCCGGTGCAGCACCCCGGCGGCGTGCACCGCGGACAGCGCGCCGAGGACGCCCGCGCCGACCCGGGCCGCCTGACGCGGCGGGAGCGGCCGCCGTCCCCGGACGGTCTCCTCCAGGGAGGCCCCGTGCAGCAGCTCCATGACGATCCACGGGCGGTCGTCGTCGACGACCACGTCGTGGACGACGACGATGGAAGGGTGCTTGATCCGCACGGCCAGGTTGGTCTCGCGCAGCGCGGCGGCATGGAACGTCTGCCGCGCCACGGGCCCGAGGCCGGACGGGATCCGCACCTCCCTGACCGCCACGTCGCGGTGGAGCACCTCGTCGGCGGCGAGCCACACGATGCCGTCGCCACCCTCGGAGAGGGGGCGGAGGAGGCGGTAACGGCCCGCCAGCACTCGTGTGTCGATCCTGCTCACCCCGTTCACCGGCTGCCGCGCTCGGAAGGTCCACTGGCCCGTATCGGACAGCTTGTCGCGCTCAAAAGATAGTCATTCAACGGGATGGGGACCAACGAGAGTGACCTCCCCTTTCCGTCACGATCGTGGTCTCATGCCGCAAGACCATCTCGACCACCGTAATCCGTGCGGAGCACGTTCCCGGTGTGCGCGGAATCTTCACAATCCGCCCCAAGTCATCTGCACAGGGTCCCTCTACGCTCCTCGTATGGCATTTCCCCAGCAACGACGTGTCCTCGTGGTGGAGGACGACGAGACGATCGCGCGGGCCGTACGGCACCGCCTCGCGGCGGAGGGCTTCGACGTGCGGGTGGCCGGGGACGGGGAGGGCGCGCTGGCGGCCTACGCGAAGGCCGAACCCGACGTGGTGATCCTCGACCGGCTGCTCCCCGGCCTCGACGGCCTGGAGGTCTGCCGCCGGATGCAGGCGGCCCGGCCGGTCCCGGTGCTCATGCTCACCGCGCTGGGGGAGGAGACCGATCTGCTGGTGGGGCTCGGGGTCGGAGCCGACGACTACATGACCAAGCCCTTCAGCATGCGCGAGCTGGTGGCGCGGGTGCACGCGCTGCTGCGGCGGGTGGAGCGCGCCTCGCAGCTGGCCGTGGACGACTCGGTGGTGCGGGTCGGCGACGTCGAGATCGACACCGCCGAGCGCCGGGTCTACGTGGCGGGCGCGGAGGTGCGGCTGACCCGGACCGAGTTCGACCTGCTCTGCCGACTGGCGGAGCGCCCGGGCCAGGTGTTCGAGCGGGAGCGGCTGCTCGCCGACATCTGGGGCTTCTCCGAGGCCGCGGCCACCCGGACGGTGGACAGCCACGTACGGGCCCTGCGCCGCAAGCTCGGCCCCGGGGCCGTCAGGACCGTCCACGGAGTCGGTTACGCCCTCGTCAGGCCCTGACCGTCCACGGGGCCGGTACGCCCTCGTGCGTCCCCGACCGTCCCGCAGGCCGACGGTCCCGCCGGGGTCCGGCGAACCGATTTCCCTTCCCGCCACTCGAACACCCCGGAATGCGAAACATGATGAGACCCGACGAGGAGAGCACCCGGCCCGCCCGGCGGGGAACCGGTCTCTCCACCCCCTCCCCGTCCCGCAGGGACGCGGCCCGCCCGTCCGCCGCCCCGGCGGAGGACCGGGGAGGGCGGCCCGCCCGGGGAGGGCGGCGGTGGCTGCGGCCCCTCGACTTCCTCGGCCGGATCAAGGCGAAGCTCGGCGTGGTGATCCTGCTGGCCGTGGTGGCGGCGTTCGTCGTCAACGAGGTCGGCATCAACGCCGGCTACTCGAGGAACACCCGGATCGCGGTGGCGGTGCTGCTCGCGCTCGTCATGGTGCAGTTGCTGGCCCGGGGGATGACCCGGCCGTTGCGCGAGATGGCCGCCGCCGCGCAGACCATCGCCAAGGGCCGGTACGGCCTGCGGGTCACGGCCACCTCCCGCGACGAGGTCGGCGAGCTGGCCCGGGCCTTCAACGCGATGGCGGCGGACCTGGGCGAGGTCGACCGGCAGCGGCGGGAACTGGTCGCCAACGTCAGCCACGAGCTCCGGACCCCGATCACCGCCCTGCGCGCGGTGCTGGAGAACGTGGTGGACGGGGTCTCGGAGCCCGACCCGGTGACGCTCGGTACGGCGCTGGCCCAGACGGAGCGGCTGGGGCGGCTGGTCGCCCAGCTGCTGGACCTGTCCCGGCTGGAGTCCGGGGCGCGGCTGATCGAGCGGGACGAGGTCGAGCTCGGCCCGCTCTGCGAGCAGGCGCTGCGCGAGGCCGTACTGGCGCGGGACGGGGTGGCCGCCCGGTGCGAGGTGTCCGGCGGGCTGAGCGTCCGGGCCGACGCCGACCTGCTGGCGCAGGTGCTGGCGAACCTGCTCGACAACGCGGTGCGGCACAGTCCCGAGGGCGGTGTCGTGGTCCTGTCCGCCCGGCCCGAGGGGTCCGGCGTCCGGCTGTTGGTGACCGACCAGGGGCCGGGCATCCGCGAGGAGGACCGGACCCGGGTGTTCGAGCGGTTCTCCCGGCTGGACGCGGGACGGGCGGCGGACCAGGGCGGCGCCGGGCTGGGCCTGGCCATCACGAAGGAGATCGTCGAGCTCCACGGCGGTTCCATCCGTGTCGAAGACGGTGTCGGCTGCCGGATAGCGGTCGACCTCCCAGGAAGGATCCCGATGACCCTCCCTCCCGCCTCCGGCGGCACCTCCGCGGAGGACTCCCCCTCCGGAGGGGCCGGTGGACCGGAGACCTCCGTCTCCGGTGGTCGCCCGGGCGCCCCCGGTGCGCCTCCCGGCCCGGACGGCCCTCCCGAGGACCGCTCCGGCCCTGCTCCCGCCGCCGTCTCCGCTGCTCCGGCCGCCCGTGAGGCGGTGAAGGCCCGCGGAACGGCGGCGGACGGTGAAGAGGCGGAGGCCCGCGAGATGACGGAAGACCGCGAAACGGAAGACCGCGAAGAGGCGGAAGGCCGCGAAGAGGGGAGCCGCGAGGCGGCGGAGGGCGATGACGCGACGGCTCCCCGGCCGGACCCGGTCCCCGCCGGCGCGTCCGCCTCAGTCGAGGACCCCGCCCGCACCGGGACATCCGCGCCCGCGGGGGCGCCCGCCTCCGCGAGGGAGATCCGGACGCCGTCCCGTCCTCCGATCCACCCCGGGGTCACGGCCCCCCGGTTCCTGCCGGGACACCCCGGAGCGGTTCCAGTCCCGGTCCGGAACTGGCCGGGAGCGATCGCCGGGGTCCTGCTCGGCGGTTTCCTCGGCGTTCTCGCGGGCCTGCTCCTCGGCTTCGGGCTCGGGGCGGTCTCGCCCTCGCTGGGCATCCTGGTGGGAGTCGGCGTCCCGCTGGTCGCGGCGTTCGTCGGCACGGTGATCGGTGCCACCACGGCGTCGGACGGGTTGTGGACGGGCTACCAGCCGATCTCCGGCCCGCCTCCGGCCGGTCCGCTTCCCGCGGGTGCGCTTCCCGCCGGCCCGCCTCCGGCCGGTGCGGGGCGGACGCCGCAGGCACCGGTGGAGAGGACGGCAGGAGGACCTCCCGGTGCGACGGCGGGCGGGGGTTCCGCCGTCACCGCGGCGGGACCGGTCCGGGGACCGGCCGCAGGAGGGAGGACGACCGCTCCCGCGGGGAGGGCGGCGGAGGGGCCGCCCGGCGGGTACGTGGCCCCGCCGGTGTTCCCCCGCCCCGAGCTGCCGGACGCGCCGCGGTGGCTGCTCGCCGCCTGCGCGGTCGTCGGGCTGCTCGCCGCGGTGGCCCTGCCGTACAGCTCGGTGGGAGTGGGACTCGTGCTGGTGGCGGCGGCCATGGGGGCGGCGGTGCTGCCGGTCGCCAGGAAGCGGATCACCCCCTGGTCGGCGGCGATGGGACTGGTCGCCTACGGACTGATCTCGGTGGCGGTCTTCCGGGACGCCGACTGGCTCGTCGGGCTGCTCCTCCTCGCCGGGTTCGGGATGGCCGCGCTCGCCCTGTCGGGGGCCGGGCGCGGCTGGCTCGGGGTGGCCAGGGGCGGGATCTCGGTGGTGCTGGGGCTGCTGCCGGTGCCGTGGTTCCTGGCCGCGCCGCTGAAGGGGCCGGTGAAGGGCATGGCGACCCGCAGGGTGCTGCCCACACTGGTCGGGCTCGGTCTGACCGCGGTGCTGCTCGGGATCTTCGGCGCGCTGTTCGCCTCGGCGGACGCGGTCTTCGCCCGTACGGTGGAGCGGCTGCTGTTCTCGCAGGACTGGGCGGAGACGCTGCCGCTGCGCGTCCTGGTCTTCGCGGTCTTCGCGGCCGTGGTCGCCGCGGCCGTGCTGGTGGGCCTGCGGCCGGTCGTCGAGCCGCAGGCGCCGGGCCTGCGCCTGCGCGTCGGCCGCGGCCTGTGGGTGACCCCGCTGGCGGCGCTCAACCTGCTGTTCGGCGCGTTCGTGGCGATGCAGCTGACGGCGCTGTTCGGCGACGCCGGCTGGGTGGTGGCCACCACCGACCTCACCTACGCCGAGTACGCCCGCTCCGGGTTCTTCCAGCTGGTCGTGGTCAGCGTCTTCGTGCTGGCGATCGTGGCGATCGCGTCGGGGGCGGTCGAGACGGAGGGGCGCGAGCGCTGGCTGATGGCCGGGCTGCTCGGCGTGCTGTGCGCGCTGACCATGGTGATCCTTGCCTCCGCGATGTACCGGCTGGACCTGTACGTCGACGCCTACGGCCTCACCCGGCTCCGCGCCTCCGTGCAGGCGGCCATCTGGTGGCTCGGCGGCGTCTTCCTGCTGGTCCTCGCCGCGGGCGCGCTGCGGCTGCTGCGGCGCGGCCCGGCCGGATGGCTGCCCCGGACGATGGTCCTGATGACGGGCGTGGGCCTGCTGGCCTTCGCGGTGTGGAACCCGGACCTGCGGGTCGCGGAGACCCAGCTCGCCGTCCGGGGCGTGGACCGGCTCGACCAGCGCTACCTGGGCGGCCTGGGGGCGGAGGCCGTGCCGGCGCTGGACCGGCTGCCGGAGCCGCTGCGCAGCTGCGTGCTGAGGGACGTGACCCGGGCCAACCGGCTCGACCGGCCGGACCCGTGGAACGGCTGGAACCTGGCGCGGGACCGGGCCAGGGAGGTGCTCGCCGCGCGGCCCGTCCCGCCGGGGCCGGTCCTGTGCCTGGACGGCTACTCGTCGTCCCGCCTGATCCCCGACCAGGACTGATCCGGGCCCGGCCGTGGCCCCTCCCCGGGGAGGGGCCACGGCCGGGCGTGCGGGTCAGGGCACCCAGTGGTTGCCGGTCACGGTGATCATGACCTGGAGCTGGATGCTGGCGGCGTAGTAGCTGTCGGTGGAGACCGGGGTGGCGAGCATCCGGTTCCAGAGCGCGTCCAGCCAGGCCTGGCTGCCGGGGTCGGTCATCGCCGCCGCCGCGAACGGGGCGAGGAAGGCGGGAGAGGTGTAGTCGGCCAGGGCGCCGCCGTCGAGCCGGTAGCCGGCCACGATCCTGCCCGGGTCGCCGCCCGTCCTGGCCTTGATCCAGGCGTTCAGCTTCCGCGCCGCGGCCAGGGACCCGGCGTCCCCGCTGGTCACCGCGTCGTTGGCGATCCGCCACGGGACCCGGCAGGCGTTCCACCAGAAGTCTCCGTCGTTGGCGCTCTCCAGCACCTCGCCGGGCGCGGGCCGGGCGCCGCCGTTCGTGTCGACCACGAAGTCGGGCAGCAGGCCGGTGCCCGGGGCGTACTTCGACTGCATGGAGGCGATCAGGTTCTGGTGGTTGGCCCGGACGGTGTCCCAGGTCGCGTCCCCGGTCGCCTTCCGGAAGGCCCGGAAGTGGTCGATCATCCAGTCGGAGGGCCGGCTGATCCAGTAGTGCTCGCCGCCGGAGCTGCTCCAGTCGCCCAGCTTCAGCAGCTTGGTGGTCGGGTTGAGCTCACCGGCCTTGATCGCGTTGATGTGCCTGATCGCGAGCCGCTTGTAGTCGTACGTGCCGGAGCTGCCCCACTGCCGGTCGGCCAGGAGCAGGCCGTAGGCGACGTCCAGGTCGCCGTCGGTGGCGGAGTCGCCGCCGTTGACGCTCTTGCAGGAGGCGTCCTGCTCGGCGGCGAGCAGCCCGGGGGTGATCGAGGACGGGTGGGCGAGGACGTACTTCAGCAGGCCGTCGAAGATCTTCTTCGCGTCGGGGTCGGCTCCGGCCATGGTCGCGGCGATGACCATGCCGTAGCCCTGCGCCTCGGCGACGTAGGGGTGGTCGGCGTCGGGGGAGATGACCTGGTACCAGCCGTTGCCGCAGTTCTGCCGGACGAACGCCGCCTTCCACTTCCGGTAGTGGTCGACGACCTTCTGGTCGAGGGCGGCCTGGCTGCCGCCGGGGCGCAGCATCCCGGAGGCGTAGGGGATCGTGTGGCCGCCGAACGGCACGCGCGGGCCCCCCGCCGTCGGGGTCGGGCTCGGACCCGGCGTGGAGCCGCCGGTGGAGCCGTAGACCTCCATCTCGTACAGCGAGTAGCCGTACGGGGTGCCCCGGCCGGTCCCGTACATCCGGACGTAGCGGCCGGTGCCTGAGACGGAGAGGTCGTCCACGGCGCCGTCGCCCGAGGAGGTCGAGTAGACGTCGGTCCAGGACGAGCCGTCGGGTGAGACCTGGATCCGGTACGCCCTGGCGTAGGCCGCCTCCCAGGTCAGCCTGACCCGGGAGACGGCGGCGGAGCGGCCGAGGTCGACGCGGAGCCACTGGGGGTCGACGCCCTCGGCCGAGGCCCAGCGGGTGGAGGTGTTCCCGTCGAAGGCCCTGGCGGGCGGGAACGAGGCGTCCTCGTCCGAGGAGGAGGCGGCCGGACGGCCCTGGGAGAGGAGGGAGTCGGCGGTGTGGCCCGGGGTCGCGGTCAGCACGAGAGTCGGCGCGATCAGCCCCAGGGCCAGGGCGAGGAGGGTCGAGGGGCGGCGGGGACGCCGCGGGCGCGGTCTCGCGTGCAGCGGTCTCGCGTGCATGGGAGCCCTCTCTGTCGTCGGCCAGCGCTGTTCAGCTGGTTAGGAAAGATTCCTAATTAAAGGAAGATGGCACCATTCCTGACATGCCGTGGTCAATAGGTCGGAGGGCCCAAATCCCTCCGGCGCCGGGCGCGGACGGCTTCCGGAGCCGGATAGGGTCCTCGGGAAAGCGGGGCACGGAGCACCGCTCGCACGGTGGAGGGCCGATGAAGGGTCCGATCGAGGGACTGGCGAAGGGGATCGTGGATCCCGACGCGGCCGTGGGGTCGTCGCTGTTCGGCGGGGCGTTCACCTTCCCGGTGATGACCGCCCGCCGCAGCGCGCTGCGGCACAACATCGAGACGCTGGCGGCCTTCGCGAGCGGGCACGGGATGCTGCTCGTCCCGCACGCCAAGACGACCATGTCGCCCGAGCTGGTGGCGGCCCAGCTGGAGGCGGGCGCCTGGGGGCTCACCGTCGCCACCCCCAGCCAGGCGCTCATCCTGCGCGGCTTCGGCGTCTCCCGGATCACGATCGCCAACCAGGTCTTCGATCCGGCGGGGCTCGACGCCCTCGCGGCGCACCTCGCCGAGAACCCGTCGTTCGAGCTGCTCTGCTTCGCCGACTCGGTGGCCGGGATCGAGACGCTGTCGAAGCACGCCGGACCCCGGCCCTTCCGGGTGCTGGCCGAGCTCGGCCACGAGGGCGGGCGGGCGGGGTGCCGGACCCTCGAAGGGCTCCTGGAGGTCGCCGCGGCGGCCCAGGCCGAGCCCGGGGTGGAGCTCGCGGGCGTCGCCGGGTACGAGGGCACGCTGGCCTCGGCCGCCGAGGTGCGGACCTTCCTGCACCGGCTGCTGGAGGCGCTGGAGCACCTGCGGGTCCGCCGCCCGATCCTGTCGGTGGGCGGCAGCCAGTGGTTCGACGTGGTCAGCCGCGAGCTCGCCGCCTGCCAGGCGACCGTCATGCTCCGCAGCGGCGCCTACATCTCCCACGACGACGGCCACTACCGCGAGCACACGCCGTACAACCGGATCGAGGGCGAGCTGCGCCCGGCGCTGGAGGTCTGGGCGCACGTGCTCTCCGTGCCCGAGCCCGGCCTGGCCGTGGTCGGGCTCGGCAAGCGGGACGCCCCGTTCGACGAGGGCATGCCGGTCCCCCGGGGGGTCCTCGCCGGTGCGGAGGTGACCAGGCTCTACGATCAGCACGCGGTCCTGCGGACCGCCCCGGACTCGCCGGTGAGGCCCGGGGACCTGGTGTCGTTCGGGATCTCCCACCCGTGCACCGCCTTCGACAAGTGGCGGGTCATCCCGGTGGTGGACGACGACCACGTGGTCGTCGACCTGATCCACACCTATTTCTGAAACTCCGGACTTGAGGACGGGTGACATGAGCGAGAAGCTCGAACTGCGGACCGACGAGGGCGCTGCGCCGGTCGGGGCCTACTCGCAGGGCCTCGTGGTCGGCGACTTCGTCTACACCTCGGGCATGGGGCCGCTGGACCCGGTGACGGGCGAGGTCGTCGGGACCGACGTGGAGACGCAGACCCACCAGGTGATGCGCAACCTCGGCGCGATCCTGGCCGCGCACGGCCTGGGCTTCGACGACGTGGTGAAGTCGACGGTCCACCTGCAGCACCTCAAGCGCGACTTCGGCGCCTACAACGAGGTCTACAAGTCCTACTTCACCAAGCCCTACCCGGTCCGCACGACCGTCGGTTCCCAGCTGATGGACATCCTCGTGGAGATCGACTTCGTGGCCTACAAGGGGCGTTAGAGTCTGAGCGACTGCGCACCGGGAGGCGGCTTGGACAGCTCTGTGTACGTCCACGTGGAGGACGTGCGGGGGGAGGGATCGGAGCAGGTCCTCGACCGGATCGCCGGGTACGGCGTGACCGGGGTGACCGTGGCCGCGGCCTCCCGGCGGACCCGCGACGTCACCCCGCACGGCTCGTCCCGGGTGACGGTCCGCGGCGACGGCGCGCACTTCGCCCCGCCCGAGGACCTCTTCGGCGGCCTGCGCCTGGTCCCGCCGGTCCAGGCGGGGGCGGAGGAGGAGCCGCTGGCGGCCCTGCGGCGCGCCACCGCCGAGCGGGGGCTCCGGCTGCACGGCTGGGCCGCCTTCCTGCGCAGCGCCCCTCTGGGCGAGGCCTGCCCCGACGTGACCGTGCGCAACTGCTTCGGCGACGCGGCCTCGGCCGAGGACCTGTGCCCGTCCCACCCCGACGTCCGCCTCTACGCGGTGGCGCTGGGCCGGGCGGTGGCCCGGCAGGGCGTCGACGGCGTGGTCGCCGAGGCCCTGCACTTCGCGCCCTACGGGCAGGGGTGCCGGCACGACCGGAGCGCCGTCCCGCTCGGGCCGATGGACGCCTTCCTGTTCGGGCTCTGCTTCTGCGGATTCTGCCTGCGCCGAGCCGCGGACCTGGGCGTCGACGCCGAGGCCGCGCGCCAGGAGTGCGCCAGGATCGTGGACGGCGTGCTCGGCGGGGACCCGCCCGCGCAGGGCGAGGTGACCCGGGCGGCGCTGACCGCCTACGCCGGGCCCGAGGTGGTGGCCTACGCGCGGGCCCGCTCCGAGACGGTGACCTCGCTGGTCTCCGAGGTCTCGGCGGCGGTCTCGGCCGAGGGCTCCCGGCTGGTCTTCCTGGACGGCACCGGATCGGTGAAGGGCTACGCCGACGGGCTGCCCTCCTCCGGTCTCGCCGCGCACGACTCCTGGCAGCTCGGCGTGGACCTGGTCGCGCTGGGCGACCTGGTGCCCTCGCTCGGCGTCCTGGCGTACGCCCGCGACGCGGCCCGGGTCGCCGACGACGTGGCGGCCTACCGGCGTTCCACCGGCAAGGACCGGGAGCTGCGGGTGGTGCTCCGGCCGGGTCCGCCCGACACCGACTCGGCCGACCGCCTCGCCGCGAAGGTCCGGGCCGTCCGGGCCGCCGGGGCCGGCGCGGTCGACTTCTTCGCCTACGGGCTCCTGCCGTACCCGATCCTGGACCGGATCCCGGGCGCGCTCACGGGCTGAGCCCGTACGGCCCGCGCGTCGGCCCGGGTCCCCGGCGCGCTCCCGGCGGGCCCGCGCGGATCCCGTTCCGGAGCGGCTCAGCCGGTCGCGGGGTCTCGGGGGCGTTCCGGAGCGGCTCGGCCGCGGTTTCGGGGCGGCTGCCGGTGGCGGGGTCTCGGGGGCGTCCCGGGAAGACTCAGTCGAGGTCCCGGGGGCGTTCCGGGGAGACTCCGCCGAGGACGGTCCGGACCGCCTCGGCGGCGAAGCCCTCGTCGACGGGGAGTCCCCGGAAGACCGCCCGCAGCCACACCGCTCCCCCCAGCAGATCCATGATCATCATGGGGTCGGCGCCGTCGGCGAGCTCGCCGCGCCGTCCGGCCCGCTCGAACACCCGCTCCTCGCGGGCGAGGCGGTCGGCGAAGAAGCGGCGGGCGACGTCCGCCAGCTCGGGGTGGTGCACGGCGGCACCGAGCGCGGCCACCGCGACGTCCGCGGCGGGAGGCCGGGTGAGCAGCGCGGCGACCTGTCCGACCAGTGCCTCCAGGTCGCCCCTGAGGCTCCCGGTGTCCGGCGGGTCCAGTGTGAGCACGTCGGCCTCGATGAGCGCGGCGGCCAGCAGCGCCGCCTTCGACGGCCACCACCGGTAGATCGTGGTCTTGTTCACCCCCGACCGCTCCGCCACGCCCTCCACGGTCAGCCCCTCGTAACCCTTCTCGGCGAGCAGGCCGAGCGTGGCCGAGAAGATCTCCTGTTCCCTGCGCGGTGCCATGTGGTGATAATAGCAACGCAACGGTGCGTTGCATTATTTGGTGCGGGAGGTCCGTCATGGTGCCCATCGTCTTCGTCCACGGGATCCGGGTCAGCGCGACCATGTGGGACCCGGTCAGGTCCCGTCTCGGCCGGCCCTCGGCCGCCGTCGACCTGCCCGGGCACGGGAGCAGGAGGGGGGAGCCCTTCACCATGGAGTCGGCCGTACAGGCCGTGGCCGACGCGATCGAGGGCGTCGCGGGGAGCGGCGGGCGGGCCGTCGTGGCCGGGCTCTCCCTCGGCGGCTACGTCGGGATCGCCGCCGCCGGGCGGTTCCCCGGCCGGGTGGCGGGGCTGGTCGCGATGGGCTGCACGGCCTTCCCGGGCCGCCGCGCCGGGATCTACCGGTCCGTGGCGTCCCTCGCCGCGCGCGACCCCGGGCTCGCGAACCGGATCAGCGCGTACGGCCTGCGCCGCCTGCTGCCGGGTCCGGCGGGCGAGGCGCTCGTGGCGGGCGGGCTGTCCTGCGAGGTCGCGCCCCAGGTGGTCGAGGCCGTCGCCGGGCACGACCAGCTCGCGGCGCTGGCCGCGTATCCGGGGCGGGTGTGGCTGGTCAACGGCGCCCGCGACCCGTTCCGGGCGGACGAGCGGGCCTTCCTGCGGGCCTGCAGGAACGGCCGGCTGATCCATCTCCCGCGCCGCGGTCACCTGGGGGTGCTCGCCGCCCCCGGCCCGCTGGCCCGCCTGCTGGACGACCTGTGCGACCAGGTGGACCCGGCCCCGCGCGATCGGGCGGATCAGACCGGGCGGCCGGGGAGCCGCGTGTGACCGTGGGCGGGTTCGGGTGACTGCGGCCGGGTTCGGGGGGATCGGGGTGATCAGACCGAGCGGCCGGAGAACGCGGTCGCGACGCCGAGCCCCAGGTAGACGACCCCGCTGGCGCGGCCGAGCAGCCTCGCCCGGCTCCGCAGCCGCCGCCCGAGCGCACCCGCCCCCGCGGCGTAGACCATGTCGGAGAGCAGCCCCAGGAGCAGCAGCGTCCCGCCCAGGACGGCGATCTGCAGCGGGACCGCGCCCGCCGCCGGGTCCACGAACTGCGGCAGGAACGCCAGGAAGAACAGGATCACCTTGGGGTTGAGGACGTTGACGACGACCCCTTCGAGGAAGATCGAGCGCAGCGGCTGCGGGGCGGTCTCCCGGACCTCCGGCTCCGGCCGGCTCGTCAGCGCCCGCACCCCCAGGTAGAGCAGGTAGGCCACCCCGGCCCATTTGACCGCGTTGAACAGGGTCGCCGACCGGGCGATCACGTAGGAGAGCCCGGCAGCCGCCGCGGCGATGTGCACCAGGGTGCCCACCTCCACGCCGAAGGCGCTGGCCATCCCGGCCGCCCGGCCCTGGGCGACGCCGCGGGCGACGATGTAGAGGTGGTTCGGGCCGGGGACGAGGACCAGCGCCAGGGACGCCGCCGAGAACAGCAGGAGCGTGGAGAACGAGACCATGCCCCGACCATAGGCGCGGGACGCCCATCGGGGGGAAGGCCAATCCGGAGCGCCCCCGGCGGACCAATCCGGACGTCGGTGGTCCGTGGGATACTCGCCGACGTGGAGCCGCAAAAGGTGCAAAGCACGCTGGTAGGGCGACTGGGGGAGCTCGATCGCCTGCTCGCCGTGCTACGCGCCGCCGCCGAGGGGACGGCCGGGGTCGCCCTGGTCGGCGGAGACGCGGGCATCGGCAAGACGCGGCTCGTCACGGAGCTGGCCGAACGGGCGCGGGCGGAGGGCTTCGCCGTACTCGTCGGGCAGTGCGCCGAGCTCGGCGACGCCCTGCCGTACCTCCCGCTGGCCGACGCCCTGCGCGACGTGCGGGGAGAACTGCGCGCGGCGCTCGACGCGCGGCCCGTCCTCGGCAGGCTGCTGCCCGGCGGCACCGACGCCGGGCCGGAGAGCGCCTCCGCCCTCACCCAGCAGCAGCTGTTCGGCTCGGTGCTCGGCTTCCTGTCCGCCCAGCCCGTGCTGCTGATCCTGGAGGACCTGCACTGGGCCGACCAGTCCACCCGCGACCTGGTGGTCTTCCTCAGCCGGATGCTCCAGGGCGAGCGCGTCTGCCTGGTCGGCACCTACCGCACCGACGACATCCACCGCCGGCACCCGCTCCGCCGGGTCCTCGCCGAGCTCAAGCGCCTCCCCTCGGTGACGTCCGTCGAGCTGAGCCCGCTGGACCGCGGCGAGATGGCCGACTACGTCGCCCTGCTCGGCGGGACCGACGCCCGCATGATCGACGAGGTCGTCGACCGGGCCGAGGGCAACCCGTTCTACGCCGAGGAGCTCCTGGAGGCGGCGACCGAGGGCTGCGCGATGACCGACGGCCTGGCCAGCCTGCTGCTCTCCCGCTCCGAACTGCTCTCCGAGTCCGCCCAGCGGGTGCTGCGCGGCGCGGCCGTCGCCGGGCGGAAGGCCGACCACGACCTGCTCCGCGAGGCCTCGGGTCTCGACGAGCTGGCCTTCGAGGAGGCCATGCGGGAGATCGTCTCGCGGGGACTCATCCGCCCGTCCGGCGAGTACGGCTACGCCTTCCGCCACGCCTTGCTCCAGGAGGCCGTCTACACCGACCTGCTGCCCGGTGAGCGGACCCGCCTGCACGCCGAGTTCGCCCGGCTGCTGACCGCGCGGAACGCCAGCGCGGCGGAGCTCGCCCACCACTACCTGGCGGCCCACGACCTCGCCGGGGCGCTGGCCGCCTCGGTCGAGGCGGGCCGCCGGGCCGAGCGGCTCGGCGCCCCCGCGGAGGCGCACCGCCACTTCGAGCGGGCACTCGGCCTCTGGGAGCGGGTCGCCGACGCCGAACGCCTCACCGGGACGGACCACACCCGTCTCGCGCTGCGCACCGCCGCCGCGGCGGCCGACATGGGCGACAACCACCGGGCGGTCGCGCACGTGCGGGCGCTGCCGCCGTCGGCGGAGGCGTGCGAACGGCTGGCCTACTACCTCTACGACGCCGGCCAGGAGACGGAGGCGCTGGAGATCGCCCAGGCCGCCGTCGAGGCGGCCCCCGAGGGGCCGCTGCTGGGCCGGGCGCTGGCGACCTTCGCCCGGACCGTCTTCTGGACCGAGCGGCACGCCGAAGCCGAGCCGCTGGCCGGGCGGGCCCTGGAGGTGGCCCGTGCCGCCGGGGCCCGGGACGCGGAGAAGAGCGCGCTGATCATGCTCGCCTCCTGCGCGGAGTTCGACGGCGACCGGGACCGGGCCGAGGAGCTGTTCGCCCAGGTCGCGGCCGAGGAGTCCGGTGACCTCGCGATGGACCTGCGGGGGCTGTTCCACTACACCCGGATCCAGTTCGAGCGGGGCGCCATGGCCGAGGCCGCCGCGACCGCCGACCGCGGCATCCGGCTGGCGGCCGAGACCGGCCTGTCGTGGAGCACCTACGGCACCGACCTGCGGTTCCTCCGCTTCCTGATCCACTACACGGCCGGGGAGTGGGAGCAGGCCCGCGCCGCCGGGTTCGGCCGCCGGGTCGGCACGATCCCCGAGGCGATCCTGTCCTCGTTCGCGCTCTTCGTCGAGGTCGCCATGGGCGTGCCGGAGGTCGACGAGCGGCTGGCCTGGCTCCGGCCGTTCTGGCGGGACTCCCTGGTGGCGTACATGTCCCGGGGGCTGGCCGCCGAGCACGCCCTGTGGCGGGGGGAGCCCGAGCGGGCACTGGACCACGTCACCGCGGTGCTCGGCGTCCTGGAGCCCTCCGACACCGGCAGCATCCGCATCGCCGCGATCGGCCTGTGGGCGCTGGCCGAGCTGGGCCGCGCCGACGGGGCCGATAGGCTGCTCGACCGGGCGCGGAGCGCGGCGCGGACGGGGATGGGACGCGAGGGTACGGCCTGGCTGCTGCGGGCCGAGGCCGAGTGGCACCGCGTCCACGGCAGGCTCGACGCCGGGGCCTGGCGCGCGGTGGCGGAGGCGTTCGACTACGGGTTCGTCTACGAGGTCGCGCGTTCCCGGTGGCGGCTGGCCGAGGCGCTGCTGGCCGCCGGCGACCGCGCCGCCGCGCTGGAGGAGTGGGAGCAGGCCGTCAAGACCGCCGAGTCCCTCGGCGCCCGGCCGCTGGGTGACTCCCTGGCCGCGCTGGGACGGCGGGCGCGCTTCGGCCCGGTCCGGAGGTCCGAGCCGGAGCCGGCCGGCCCGGACCGGACGGCGCTGACGGGCCGCGAGCGGGAGGTGCTCGCACTGGTGGCCGACGGGCTGCCCAACCGGGAGATCGGCGAGCGGCTGTTCATCGCCCCGAAGACGGTGAGCGTGCACGTCTCGAACATCCTGGGCAAGCTCGGCGTCGCCTCCCGCACCCAGGCCGTCGCCGCGGCCCGCAGGGCGGGCCTCCTCTGAGACGGCTCCGCTTCCGGAGGGCCGCCGTTCCCCTCGAGGGTCCCCGGCGGGCCGGTCCCTCTCGGGGCTCCAGGAGGGTCAGTCCTTCTTGGGGGCCAGGTCGCGGACGACCTGGATGAGCTCGGCCGGGTCGAACGGTTTCGTGAGGTAGGCGTCCACCCCGATCTCCATGCCCCGCCGCTTGTCCTCCTCCTGAGCCCGAGCGGTGATCAGGACGATCCTGATGTGACCGGTGCCGTCGCCGCCGCGCAACCGGGTGGCGGTCGTCCAGCCGTCCAGCCTCGGCATCATGACGTCCAGAGTGATCACGTCGGGCCGCACGTCCGGCACCCGGTCCAGGCAGTCCTGCCCGTCGAGGGCGGTCTCCACCTGGAAGCCCTCCAGCGTCAGGTTGACCGCGATGAGCTGCCGGATGACCTCGTCGTCGTCCACGACCAGTACTTTGCCCAGAAACTCGTCCACGGCCGCCAAGCTAACCCCTCGGCAACGATCATGCGAGGTTTTCCGGGATACGCGTTCCCCTCCCGTCCACAGGCGACGGAGCGTCTGGCGGGTCATCCACAGAACCGGACTCGGTTCATTTGTGATCATCCCGTTCTGCGGATCCTGGGCTCGGTCGTCCAACGAGCCCAGGAGGTCCGCACATGATCGTCGCTCTCACCGTCGCCGCCGCCCTCGCCGCCGCACCCGCGGGTGGTCCTGGAGCCTTCCACACGCGGCCGTGGTGCCCGGCTCACCTCCACGGGCTCCCGGGTCACGTTCAGCGCTGGATCCCCGAGGAGGTGTGGGCCCTGGCGGTCGCGGCCTGCGAGGACGGCCGGAGCGCCGGGCCCTCGGACGGACCGGGCCCATCGTCCTGGTGGGAGCCTCCGGCCGCCTGGAGCCCCGGACCCCGATCGCTGCCCGGCCCCGGGGCGGAGGCCGCCCTCCGGCCGATCGGCGCCGCGCCTGCGGAGGAACCCGCACCCCGGCCCGGAGTCACGCCGGGCGGTGAGGCCGAACCCGGGCCTGGAGTCACGCCGGGCGGTGAGGCCGAACCCGGGCCTGGAGTCACGCCGGGCGGTGAGGCTGAACCCCGGCCCCGGCGGGATCCTCGCCCCTCGCCGGGGCCGGAGGAGCTCACGCCGGCGGAACGGCCGTCCGTGCCCCGGCAGCGGGAGCCCGGGTCGTCGGAGGGCCGGAAATCCGGATCGCCGGCGAGGCCGCTCGGGATCCAGCGCCGTCTGACCCCCGGCCGGACCGCGGCGGCCGCCGCCCTGCGCCAGCTCGGCACGCCGTACGTATGGGGCGGCGGGTCGGGCAGGGGACCGACCCGCGGGGGCTTCGACTGCTCCGGGCTCGCCCTGCACGCCTGGTCCAAGGCCGGGGTCCGGCTCACCCACTACACCGGCAGCCAGTTCCGCCAGGGCCGCCGCGTGCCGTTCTCCCAGCTCCGCGCGGGCGACCTGGTCTTCTTCGGAGGTGGTTCCGGCGACCCGACCCACGTCGGCGTCTACCTCGAGGACGGCACCATGGTCCACGCCCCCAAGACCGGTGACGTCGTCAGAACCGTGGATTTCGCCGGCTCCTCCTACTACCGCGCCCGCTACCGCGGAGCCGTCCGGCCCTCCACCCGCTGACCCCTCCGCCCCCTGAGATCATCTGCTTCGCCTAACGAGTGTCGAGCAGCCTCCGGATGCTGGTAACCTAATGACTCGTTGGCCCCCTTAGCTCAGGGGATAGAGCACCGGCCTCCGGAGCCGGGAGCGCAAGTTCGAATCTTGCAGGGGGCACCAACCGAAGGCCAGGTCAGACATCGTCTGACCTGGCCTTTCACTTTCCCGGCGATGGGTCGGTCTTCCGTCCCACGACGGCCGTAGACGCTGGACGCTGCAGAACGGGCGTTGATCATGACCATCAGGTTTTCTCCGGCGGTGCCCCTCTCGGTCGATATGGATGCGATGCGCTGCCGTTGCGGGTGCGGTTCATCGGAACGGGTGCCTCCACGGCGTCGCGCGCATACACGTCGGGCTCAGCAAGCTGGCTTTGCGATCTCCACGTCCTGGGCACTGCCGTGTCGGACGTGATGCCGGAGAAGATCGTCCTGGTTGCCTGCGGGGAAACCGCTCACGGTGTGCGATCGGTTCATTATCCTCGGCGAGATTGCGGCGAGGAGGTTTGAGGTGGCGCGGGAACTGTACGACTTCGAGATCGAACCTGAAGTCCGCGAGTGGCTCGACTCCCTCAGTGACGGTGACTTCAAGCGGGTCGACGAGGTGGTCGATCTTCTCGCGGAGATAGGGTGCCGAACTCGGCGGGCCGTGGTCGGATCATCTGGAAGGCCCTGTGTGGGAGCTGCGGATACGGCTTCGTGATGTTGCAGCTCGGGTAACGTACTGGTGTACTCCAGACAGGATCATCGTGTTGCTTACGGTTTTCCGTAAGACCAAGCAGCATGATCAACGACAGATCGACCGGGTGGTCCGGGCGCAGAAGATCTGTGAGCGTGATCATTGGGAACCGGTGACCGAGACCTACGAGAGGCAGGTGTGATGGCCGGCTACCACACCCGCTGGGTGCGTCCCGAGACGCAGATCCACGACCCTGAGCGAGTGGCGATCCGTGAGGCGTTGGCCTTCGGTAAGGCGCTGTACGATCGGCGTACGGCCCTTGGTCTGAGCGTGGCCGAACTGGCCGAGCGGGCGGACATGACCGAGGACGAGATCGAGTGCATCGAGGAGGGCGGTACGACGCCCACCGTCGCGTTGCTGCGGCATCTGGCCGCCGCTCTCGACGCTGATGTCCGCATCACCTCGGGTGACGACTTGGATTCCCTCTGGTTCGAGGCCCACGCCGCGTGATCGATATGCGAGAGAACTATCAGATCAGCCCTGCCTTGTAGGCTTTTCGTGTTCTCGCACGCCTTCTGTCTTCTCTGGGCGCATCATCTCGGACATGATCGAGAGAATCGAGTCCTCCGTCTGTCGGGTCGGTCAAGACCTATCGCGCAGGAAGTCCGTACGAGAACACGTAGGCGTTGGTCGACATGACCGTGGCGCTGTCGGCGGGCAGGTAGGAGACGGCCGTCTCGACCGGCTGCCCGTTGATCAGGTACCAACGAGATCGCGGGGGCGCCGGTCGCCAGGCCCAGGAACTCGGCCACCGGGAGGTCCTCGACGGCATCCTCGAGCGGGACGAGGACATCGAGTCCGGCCTGATCCGCGAGGTCCGTGAGGTCGGCCTGGAGGTCGAGCCTGCCGCGCTGACCGGCGTCTACAAGGAGCGTTTTTCATCTCGAAGGCGCCCACTGCGCTGGGGCGCCTTCGAGAAGGCTTCTCTGGCTTTTCTTCCCGACGCATCGACCTGATCGTTTAATGCATCCGGAACAGCTCCTCTAGGGAGGCCCGATCAGGTCGGCCCCTTTCCACTCGGGGTGCCAGGTCGGTCGGGAGAACGTCAGCCCCCGGGGCAACTCCTCGTCGGGGTGTCACCGTACGGCCAAGTGACGTTGGCGCTGTACACCCATCCTTCATCGGTGTGATACCAGACGTTGCCGTAGTTGTTGACGAACCGGCATCCGGCCATCGCCCACCCCTGTCTGGTCGTCTTGTAACCGCCACAGCTGGCATAGGGACCACTACGGAACCAGGTGCCGCTGCTGAAATGCGCATGCCCGTTGTAATAGTCCCAGCTGAGAGAGGGGTCCCAGCAGTTTGCAGCGGAAACCGCAGGTTCGGCGGGCTGGATGCCGGGATCGGCGACCGCAGAGGCGGTGCCGGTCAGGACGGTGGCCGCAAGGGCAGCGGTCAGTGCGGGGACGAGCATGCGGAGTCTGCCGGCTGTCACCATTCCTCCTTGGAGGGCGATTGCTTCTACCATGTTTCGCTTGACCCTGAGGTTATGCCTGATCCTTTTTCATCCTGAAACCGCAAACCAGGACGAGCCGGCCGGCGGAGGAGGATGAAAGAGGTTCATCGATGACGGCGGTCCCGCTGGAGCGCGGCCCGACCGAGAGAGATCTTGCGCTGCGGTGGCGGCTCGCGGCAACTTTTTACGTGTCCGACTTTGTTCGAATATGTTCGTGCAGGTCAGGGGTGTTGACGGCCGCCGTTCCGACCATTCCTGACTATCCTCGAACACTGAGGATTTTTCATCCTCGGGTGATCTCGCAGTTCTGCAGGACGGCGATGGCCTTGTACAGGTCTCCGGCTTTTCCGGGACTGAGTGTTTTTCATCCTGAGTAGCGGTCTTCTTCGATGAGCTGAAGGACGACGATGGCCTGGACGATCGCGGTGGCGCGGCGTGGGCGAGACCTGCACCAGGCGGCCGGCCGGATCAGCGGGGAACGGGACGTTCACCCCGTGCCGGTGATGTCTTCCGGAGTGGTACGGCGCATCGTCGGCCAGCCGGCCGTTCGGTCGGCACACCGCTGGACGGTTTCCGCCCGAGCAGCAGCCGCAGCGAGCGGAGAAGATCACGATGTCCAGGACGGATCCCGGCCGATGACGCCGAGCAGGCGGTCGAACTCCGGGGCGTCGGCCGGCACCGCCACCGGCGGCCCGAAGACGCCACGCTGCCTGCCCGTCTGCACCATCCGGCCGGTGAAGTCCAGCGCCCGCGAGACGGCCCCGGGCTCCGGCTCGTACCGCTGACCGGTGGCCCTGGCCAGGTCCCAGCCGTGCACCACCAGGTCGACGAGGTACATGTGGGCCAGCGTGCTCATCGGCAGGCCCATCGCAGGGCTGGTCCCCTCCCATGCCCTGGGCCGCGACCAGGCGGCGAGCGTGCGCCGCGCCCGCTCGGGGAAGTCGCCCGCGTAAGGCCCTTGCTCGACGTACGGCCCCTTGCACCCCAGCGACTCGAACAGCTCCGCCACCCACTCCAGATGGTTGATCAGATCTCCGACGTCGAACTCCACGCACGGCGTCGGCGACCCGAACTGCTCCTGCCGAACCGCACGCACCAGTTCCGAGGTGCGTTCGGTGGCGCGCGCCATCAGCGGCATCATGTCGTCCATGGCAGCCAGGATGGCCCGCTCACCCCGGGCGCGGCTTGTAGAAACGCGACGGCGCGGCTGGGTCGACCCGTACGGGGGGCTCGGCGCCTTCGATTTCATCCGCCATGCGCCGTCACCCGGGGTTTCGGCGTACGTGGAACACTTCTGGGCCGTCACCTGGACCGGTCTCGCCGAGCCGTACGAACAGCGCATCGTCTCGCATCCCACCGTGAACATGATCATCGGCCCGGACTTCCACCGGATCGCGGGGGTGATCAGGGGCGGGTTCTCCTACACGATGCGGGGCAGTGGACGCGTTCTCGGCGCACGCTTCCGGCCCGGCGGCTTCCGCCCGTTCCTCGGCGGCCCGGTCTCCGAGCTGACCGGCCACTTCACGGAGATCGGCGAGATGTACGGCACAGCGGGTGCGGCCCTGGCCGAGCAGGTGCTGGCCGAGCCCCGCCCCCGGTCGGCCGTCGCGCTCACCGAGGCGTTCCTGCTGGGGCGGGGGCCTGAGCGGGATCCGCTGGTCGAGGAGGTCGCGGCGCTGGTCGCGACGGCGGAAAGCGACGTGTCCGTGACCAGGGTCGACGAGCTGGCCGCCGGATCGGGGCGGTCGGTGCGCTCGCTGCAGCGGCTGTTCCGGGACTATGTCGGTGTCGGCCCCAAGTGGGTGATCCGCCGTTTCCGGCTGCACGAGGCCGCGGAACGGGTCCGTGAGGGCCTCGGCCTCGCCGCGCTGGCCGCCGAACTCGGCTACACCGACCAAGCCCACCTGACCCGCGACTTCACCGCCGCGGTCGGCATGCCACCCGCGGCCTACGCCCGGCTCGGGAGCGAGGCCCGTGCCGACGTCCACCAGGAGTAGCCCCCGCAGCACGGCTGCGAGCCGTACACGGGGCAGGAAGCCTGAGAGCGGGTCGAACCGCCACCGCCCTCCGGTCGTGATCAGCGCGACCGGGTCGGCCGCCGAGCTCGTCCGTCTCGTCCTTCCGGCGTGCCCGGTTCGCTCCCACGCCGGTCCGGGCCACGGAGAGCCGCCGCGATCCAGGCGAAGAGCGCGGGATCCTCCTCGTCCGCAGCGGGAGGAGTCCCGCTGATCAGGGCCACCAGGGACAGGTACCTGCCGTGGGTGGAGTCGTACCGGTCCTCCTCCTGGGAGGCTTCGCGTCGCATCTCCTCCATCAGGAGGAAGGCCGTGGCCAGCCGGTCACGTGATTCGGCTGTGGCCTGCCCGCCGGCGGCCTCGGCCGCCGTGTCCGCCATGCGGACGACCAGCTCCTGCGCCCGTGGAGAGTCCACCGGCAGCCCGGAACGGTACGCCTCCAGGATCTCCTCCCCGATCTCCGCCCCCTCCCCGTGGACGAAGTCCCACACCGGTGCCGCGGCCAGGCGCCGTCCCGGGAACGCGGCGTAGGTCTCCCGGAGGTAGGAGCGGACCGCGCGGCGGAACCCCTCACCCTGCACCAGGTCGGCCAGCTCGATCCAGGCTTCGAGCTGGGCGGCGGTGGGGTCCTCGGGCAGACGCGGCCGCATCGTCCGCAACCGGTCGACGAATCCCGGGGGCACGTCGAGGTCTTCGCCGACCTCGTTCCAGAAATCGTCGATGAGGCGCTCGCGCTCCTCGTCGGACATCGAGACGAGTCTGTGCATCAGGGCCGCCTGCGCGGCCGTACCGCCCTGCTCGACAAGGGTCCTCAGTACGGCTCGTCTGGCCCGGAGGACGCGTTCCTGGCGCTCGACGAGCTCCAGATGGGCCGCGAGGAGATCGTGCAGTGACGTCTCACCGCCGAGGAGCCGGCGGATGTCGTCGAGGCCCGCGTCCAGGTCGCGGAGGGTGCGGACGAGTTCCAGGCGGGCGATCGCGCGGACGTCGTACAGCCGGTGACCCGCCTCGGTCACGCGTGTGGGTGCGATGATCCCGGTGTCGGAGTAGAACCGGATGGCGCTGACGCTCAGACCGGTCCGGTGCGCCACGTCCCCGATCGGGTACAGCTCGTTGTCGTCCATACCGCCACTATGGGATCTCGAGCGGCTTGAGACTCAAGCCCCGATCAGTCGCAGTCCCGGGTGCCGACCGCCTCGGTGAGCCGGGCTCCGGCGCGCGCCTGAGGGGCGATCTCCGACGCGGTGAGGGCGTATCCGACTCCGGAGAAGCCTTGCACAGGCCGAGGACCGGCTCCGCTCCCGTCGCGTTCCCGGCGAACATGGAGGTCCCGCCGATCGGTGTACGTCTCGTACGCGTCGTGGCCGTCCGCCACCGCCCGCGGGCGGCCCGCCGGGAGACGCCCGCCCGCGTCCTCACCGTCAGCCGAGGTCGCTGAGGGCCGCGACGACGTAGCGGTGGACGCGGTCCTCGGCCGCCTGCGGGACGTCCGTGAAGTGCAGGCCGATCTCCACGGTGCCGTCGTGCGCCCTCCGGTGGACGACGGTCGCGCTCAGGGCCAGGGGCCGCTCCCCCGGCAGCGGGAGGTCGACCTCGACGAGGTCGCCCTGCTTGAGAGGGCTGTCCGGCAGGAGGGAGCAGTGGAGGCCGGTGGTGCTCACGTCGATCATCCGTGCCGGGTGGCTGCCGCCGCCCAGGCGGATCCGGGTCTCGCCGCCGATCGGCGCGCGGGGGGCGTTGCGCCGTTCGAGCTGCTCGCTCAGCCGCGTCATGGTCGAGATCCGGCGGATCGCCCGGTCGAGGTACTCCTGCACCAGCTGGACGCCGGAGTGCTGCTGCCGGGTCATGGCGCCGACCTGTGCGGTGGCCGTGTCGAGGTCGTCGACGCCTCCGGCCATGCCGGTGAGCGCGCTCGTCATGGCGCCGGCGTTCGCCTCCAGCGAGCGGACGATGGAGGTGATCTCCTCGGTCGACCGGGTCGTCGCCATGGCCAGTTCCTTGACCTCGTCGGCCACCACGCCGAACCCCCTGCCCGCCTCGCCCGCGTGCACGGCCTCGATCGTGGCGTTCAGCGCGAGCAGGTGCGTCTGCGCGGCCACGTTCGAGATGGCCTGCGCCATCCCCTCCACCTCGCGGAGGCTCGCCTCCAGCTGCTCGACGGTGTCGCCGGCCCGGCGCCCCCGCTCGACGACCTGCCGGGTCAGCGCGTCGGTGGCGCCGACCCGCTCGTCGATGACGTCGGCGGCGGCGCGCAGTTCCTCGGCCTTGCCGGCCACGACCTCCAGCTCGCCCATGATGGCCGAGATGCTGCTGTTGATCATCTTCTGGGCGCGCTCGCGGGCCTGCTGCTCGTTGAGCCGCCGTTCGGCGTAGACGGCATGGAGCTGCTCCTCCCGCGCGGCGGCGGCCCGGTCCAGTTCCGCGCGCTGGGCGGCGATCGTGTCGAGCATGGCGTCGATGACGCGGCCCAGCGCGCCGAGCTCGCCTCCGTGACCGGACCCCACGCGCGCGTCGCGGTCGTCCGAGGCGAGTACGGCCTCGGCGGCGTGCCGGAGCGACCGGACCCGCTGCCGGGCCCGCCTGCGGGTCAGGAGCACCGCCGTGCCGTACAGCAGGGCGGTCGCGGCCAGGGTGACGGGGGACGGCCGGGCGGTGAGGCCGAGCGCGGCGAGGAGGAGGACGGGGGGTCCCGCGAGGGGGAGACCGGCCCGCAGGCGCCCGTGGTTCATGGTGCTCTCATCGGACCGTGCCGGCCGATTATTAGGCCGGACCCTCGATTCCGCCCGGCGGACCGGTGCGGTCCCGCCCGCATGCGGGCCGCACCGCCGCCGGTCCGCCGGGAGGGCGTCCCGCCGGTTCACTTCTCGGTGATGTCCGTCAGCGGCAGCGGCCGGTTGAGGTTGGCCGGGGCGTTCCACTTCTGCAGCTCGGAGCTGTCGCAGACGGCCACCTTCGCCTTGCTGGTGCCGTCGCTGTGCGTGTCGGGCTGGAGCGCGTCGAGGTCGGTCGGCGTCAGGCAGTTCCCGTAGCGGTCCACGATGCGGTAGCTGGTGGTGTAGTCGCCGGTGTTGCCGTACAGGGTCCAGGTGAGGTTGTCCGCCAGGGTGCCGGTGGCGGTGCAGGCGGCCAGCGTGACGTACTGGTTGGCGGCGGTGGAGGCGGGGCTGCGCAGGCAGTACCCGGCGCCCGCGTCGTTGACGGTGCGGATGCGGCCGGTGGTGCCCGTGGGGGTGGCCTTGGGGAACGACCACTTCTGGTTCCAGCGGACGTTGCCGTCGGGGGCCTGCTTGCAGAACCAGACGATCATGTAAGGGCGGGTGACGTTGAAGTCGGTGACGTCCAGGCACCGGCTGAACTGCCGGAAGTTCACGAGCTGCCCGGTGGGCACTCCCGCCATGCCGGTGCCGACGCCGGTCTGCGCGCGGAAGACCTGCTTGTTCAGGGTGGTGCCGCACGATCCCAGGACGACGCCCCCGGGCGCGCCCGGGTTCTTCAGGTTGAAGCAGAAGGAGTTCAAGGTGACGCCGTTGCCGGTGCCCTGGAAGTTCGAGTTGTCGTTGAGGCTCCACTGCTGCTGCGGCGTGCGGCCCTTGCACGGCTGGAACGTCACGTTCGCCCCGGTCTTCTGCGGGGAGCCCGCGTCGAGGCACATGCCCAGCGGGGCGCCTTCGGTCTCCGAGGCGTTCTCGGGCTCCGGGGTCTCCGAGCCCACCAGCTTGAGGCTCAGGTCCTCGGTGTAGGCGAACCGCTGCCGGCTGGCGCCGGGCTGGCACTTCTGCATCTGGAGCAGGGTTCCCGCCTTGGGGGACGCGTCGGGTCCGGCGTCCATGCAGAGCTGCGGCGAGGCCGGCTGGGCGACGGGGATGGCCCCTCCGACGATGTTCGCGTTGGTGGTCTGGAACGCGTAGGTGGCCTTGATCGTCCGTGGGCCCGCCGTATCGGCGGCGAAGGCGGCGTCCGGGGCCTCGGTGCCGGTGGACTCGATCGACGCGGTGGCCGGCACGTCCGTCAGGGCGCAGTCGAGCTTTTCGCCGGCGGCGTCACGATAGGTGATCTTCACCCGGTAGCGGGGGGAGTCCGTGCCGTCCTCGGAGAACAGGCCGCCCGTCAGATCGCACGAGGGCAGCCGCTCCACCAGGCCGTTGCCGGCGGCGTCGGCGGCGGCGCGGATCTGCCCGACCGCGACGTCGACGCCGGCCTGGGCGGCGTGCAGCGCCTGGACGCGCTCGGTGACGGTGCGGGTGGCGGTCATCTGGTTGACCACCACCGGCACCAGCAGCGCGCTCAGCGAGATGCCGACCAGGGTGAGCAGCAGGGCCAGGGGCATGGAGCCCCGGTCGGAGGCGGTGCGGGGGAGGCCCCGCCGCGGACGGCCGCCCCTCGGCGTGCGGGTCACGGCGGTCTCCCTCCGGCGTAGGGTGCGGGTCACGGCGACGGTCTTCCTTCCGACTGAGGTCTTCCTTCGGCGCAGACGTTGGCGGCCGGGGTCTCCCGGGACGTGTTCAGCGCGGTGAACGCGACGTCGAGGTTCGAGGTGCGGGCGTGCTCCCCGGCGCCCACGCTGCTGGTCAGGTGCAGCTCCAGCCGGTGGAAGTCGGGTGTGAAGTCGGCTCCGGAGGCTCTCCTGCCGGACCCGTCGTACAGGTCCCGGGACCCGGCGGGCTGGAGCACGAAGGGTGCCTTCGCGGTCCCGCTCGGCCGGTCCTCGAGCAGGTCGTCGACCGCGATCTCCGAGGCCAGCGTCTCACCAGGCCTGCCCTCCGCGGGCGGCGAGCCGGGAGTCCACCGGACGAGCTGCAGGACTCCCCGGTTCAGGTCGAGCCGGAGCTGCCCGCACATCGCCTGCGGGGGCTTCACCACCTGCCCGGTCTGCGGGTCCTGCTCGGCGGGCTCCACATAGGCGAACTCCACATACCGGTTGTCCCGGATCGGGACGCTCGGCTCGGAGATCCAGGTGGCGTAGCGGATCTCCTTGTCGAGCCGCTGGAACGCGGTCTGCAGCTGGGACTGGGAGGCAGACAGGGCCTCGACGCCGTTGACGGCCCGGTATACCTGGAGCACGCCGGTCGTGAAGATCACCATCATCACGCCCATGAGGGAGATGGAGACCATCACCTCGGTCAGCGAGAGGCCCGCGTCCCCGGCGGGCCGGACCCGCCGGAGGTCTCCGGAGCGGGTCCGGCGGCTCCGGCCCGGGAGCGGCCGCCGGGACTCGGCCCGGTCGGGATGCGGCTGCCGGGGTCCGGTCCGGTCGGGGTGCGGACGTCGGGACCCGGTCCGGTCCGGGTACGGTTTCCCGCGCGTCGCCGGGCCCATCACCGCACCACCCAGGTGAACATCAGCGTCGCCGCCTTGTTGGTGGAGTCCTCCACGCGCAGCGTGACGGTGTAGGTGCCCCGGGTGGTGGGCCTGCCGGTGATCCTCGCGTCCTGGTAGCCGACGGGTGTGAGCAAGAGTCCGGGCGGCAGCCCCTCCGCCGACCAGGTGTTGTAGCCGCTGTTGCTCCCGCCCTCGGCCTCGGCGGCCAGCGTGACCTGCACACCGGCCGCGCCGGTCCGGTCGGGGGCGGCCGGGTCCGGGAGCGTCACGCTGAGGTCGTTCGGCTGGCGCGGCCGGACCCGCCAGGGGAACGTGGTGGAGATCTCGTCGCCCGCGCTGTCCCTGACGTACACCGTGGTGAGGTACCGGGTGCCCTGCCAGGCGGTGCCGGAGATCTCGCCCGTCGCCGGGTCGATCTCCAGACCCTCGGGCAGGTTCCGGGCGCGCCAGGTGTACGGCCCGTCGCCGCCGGTGGCCCTGATCCGGACCCCGTCGACCTTGTCCCGGATGTAGCTCGCCCGGGCGTTCGCCTCGGCGAGCTCCAGCGTCAGGACCTTCCAGGTGAACGTCACCGCGTCGGTCTTCCCTCCCTTGTCGGTGACGTGCACCGTCACCGTCGTCGTTCCGTAGGCGGTCGGGGTCCCCGAGATGCGGCCCGTCGAAGCGTCGATCGACAGGCCCGCGGGCAGGCCGGTGGCCGACCAGGTCAGCGCGGGCCGGCCCCCGGTCGCCTGCATCGCCAGCGAGACCGCCGTGCCGGCCCGGGTCACCTGGTCTCCGGGGTCGGTGAGCGCGGGCAGGTCGAAGACCGTCCAGGTGAACTGGACGTCGTCGGCGTCCTTCTGCCGGTCCGTCACGGTGACGGTCACGTCGGAGGTCACGGGGGAGGTCCCGGGCGCCGTCGGGCGGCCGGTGACGAGGCCGCCGGTGGACATGCTCAGCCCGGCGGGCAGACCGGCGGCCGACCAGGTCAGCGGGAGCCGTCCTCCGGTGGCGACGAGCTGCAGGTTCACGTCGGTGCCGCGGTAGCCGTACTGGGCGCCGGGGTTGGTCACGGCGGGCGGCGTCCGCTTGACGTTGAAGATCGGTTCGGATGCCGGGCTCACCAGGGTCGAGGTGACGTACACGCACTTCTCGGAGGCGCAGCCCTTGTGCCTCCATTCCACCGCGACCACGACGCGGAAGAACGGCACGTCCGCGCTGCCGGGATCGGGGTCGCCGTCCCGGGGGTCGGTGCAGGCGCGCTCGGCGGCGGATCCGGCGAGGGGGGAGGCCTGCTGACGGCAGCGGCCGACGTACCAGTTCCGGGTGTACTCCACGCCGTTGACCGAGACCTTCTCCGGCTCGGTCGGCAGCGGCGCGGAGGCTCCGGCGTCGGAGCCGGCGAACAGGATCGGGTCCCAGTCGGGCTGCGTCGCCTGCAGGTGCTTCTTCACATCGTCGGGCCCGGCGGGACCGGTGGCTTCTTGCCACTGGTCCGTCACCCGCAGCTTCCCCCGGCCCGCGAGCAGCGCCGATCCCTTGAGCGCGCGCGCCCGCTCGATGCCGTCGCCGGCCAGCTGGGCGGCGACCTGCCTGCTGCGCTGCTGGCCGGTGAAGGCCAGCGAGTTGGTGAAGAACACGGTCAGCGACGCCATGACGGTGCCGATCACCGCCATGGAGACCAACACCTCCATCAGGGTGAAGCCGGCCTCGCCGTCACCGCGTACGGGCCTTGCGGACGCCCGGCCGTGCAGGGCGGCGGGTTCCCGGGACGCCCGGTCGCACACGGCGGTGAGGACCCGGGGCCCGCGGCCGCGCACGGCGGCGAGGGCCGGGGGCGCGGTGCGCGCCCCGGCCGCCCGGCGGTCGGCTCGACCGGCTGGCATCACGCCTCCTGGGTTCGTCGTCTGGGCGCCGTCCTCGAAGGACGGGCTACCTGTACCGATCGGCGGCTGCGGGCCGCCGATTAGCACTCGCGGGGGATTTCCGGGCACCGCCCTCCGTCGTCGGGTCGTCACACCGCTGCGTTCCGCCCGTCGGGTCATCACACTGATGCGTGCTGCCCGTCGGGTCGCTATGAGCCGCTTCCGTCGGCGGTCGGGGAAGCGGCGGCCGGGGCCGGCTTCGCCCCGTCCGGCGGGGCGACGAAGATCTGCAGGTTGACCACGGTGCTCAGCGCGCCGCCGCCCTCTGTGTCCTCGTCGTTCCCGCCGCCGAGCGTGATGCTCTCGACGAGTACGGCCCGCGGCTGCACCCGCTGGATCTGGTCCAGGAACTCCTCCGTCTCGGCGGCGCCGCCGGTGACCGTCACGGCCACGGGCAGGTGGTGCATCACGGCGTCGTCGCCTTCGAGTTTGGCGGGCTCGCCGACGTTGACCCCCTGGAGGAAGACGCCCGCCGCCTCGCCCGCCTGCTGGAGCTGCTCCAGGAACTTCTCCGAGTCCGCCGTCGCGGGCAGCGCCTTGCGGGCCTCCGCCAGCTCGGACCGGTAGCGCGGCAGGTCGGCGTTCTCCCGCTCCAGGTCGGCGAGCCTGCTGCGCAGGGTCGCCACCTGCGCCTGCGCGGTCTCGGCGTCCCCGTGGAGGCGGTCGGCCTCGGCCTTCTCCGGGCTGATGAGGAGGAACCAGCCGGCGACGAGCAGGACGGCGGCGGCGAGGACGCCGCCGATGATCCAGAGCCGGTCCGTGCGTCCCGAGAACATCAGTCCCCCTTCTTGGCGGTGTCCGCGGTGTCGGCGGGGTCGGTGTACCGGCCGCCGAGGGCGGCTTCGGTGATGTCGGCGCGTACGGCGAAGCCCACGCCGGACTCCTCCTCGCGCACGTCGGTGAGGAGCGGGTTGCCCAGGCCGGGTATCCCGCCGAGCGCGTCGACGTACTCGGTCACGGCCTGCTTGCCGCCGGCCGTGCCCGTGATGCTCAGCTCGCCGACCAGGTTCTCGCCCGAGGTGTTGAGCTGCTCGGAGCCGGCCGCCTCGGCGCCCCGCTCGTCGACCTTGCCGTTGACGCTGACGAGTTCCACTCCGGCGGGCGCGGCCTTGCGGACCGAGGAGAGCACGGTGGCCCACCGCAGGTCGTTCGCGAGCAGGGTGGAGAGCCGCGTCCCGATCGTCTCGGCCTGCGACCGGACGGTGACGAGGTCGGAGAACTCCCGCTGCTGCCGGATCAGGTCCTGCACGTCGGCCTGGGCGACGGCCACGGTCTCCTCGGCCTCCGCGGTCTGCTGGCGGGCGACGACGTACCAGCCGGCCAGCAGCATCGCGAACACGGCGAGGGCGGACAGGACGACCGCGCGGGCCCGGTGGCCCCGGCGCGCGGCCGTGATCTCCGGTGGGAGCAGGTCGGCCGCGATGGGCAGCGGCCGGAACGGGTCCAGGATCGGGGCTCCGGACTCGGGCGGGGTGAGGGTGGTGGTCATCAGGCTGCTGCTCCCATGGCGAGGCCGATCGAGACCGCGGCGGCCGCGCGGAACCGGTCGAGGTTGTCGTGCTTGGCGCGGCGACCCTGGCGGAGGCGCACCGTGGGGTCGCCCGGTACCACGTCGATGCCGAGCTGCGCGTGCAGCATCTCCACCAGGCCGGGCATCAGGGAGCCGCCGCCGGACAGCACCATCCGGGTGACGCGGGTCGGCTTGCTGCCGGAACCGAGGTAGGCGAAGGAGCTGCGGATCTCGCCGATGAGGGGCCGTACGGCCTCGCGGATCACCGAGGCGGCGGCCTCCTCACCGTCCTGGTCGTCGCGGACGCCGATGCGGCACTTGAGCTCCTCGGCGGTCGGCACGTCGACGTTGAGCCGGGCGGCGACGGTCTCGGTGACCTCGGCGCCGCCGCGGGGGAGCGTGCGGACGATCAGCGGCACGCCGTCGGTGTGGGCGATGACGCTCGTCGACCGGGCGCCGATGTCGACGATGGCCTCCACCTGCGAGTCCAGGCGCGAGGCGGCGCGCAGCAGCGCGAAGGAGGCGAGGTCCACGCGGGCGACGTGCAGCCCGGCCTGCTCGACGGCCTGCACGGCGGTGAGCACGGCGTCCTTCGGGGCGGCGATCAGCAGCCCGCGCACGGTCTCCTGCGTCCCCGGGTCCTCCAGGGGGAAGAAGTCGAGCAGCGACCGCTCGACCGGGAGCGGGAGCGCGTCGCGCACCTGGAACGGCAGGGACCGGCGCAGTTCGCGGGCCGGGAGGTTGCTCACCGACATCTCGCGGACCACGAGCTGGGGGTTGGCCACGCCGATCACGACCCTGCGGGTGCGGAACTTCGTCGCCGACCAGAGCCGCTTCAGCTCGGCGGTGACGGCCTTGGCGTCGTGGACGACCCCGCCCTGCACGGCGCCCGGCGGGAGCGGGGCCATCCCGGAGTTCGTGATGACCGGGCCGTCCTTGCCGCGGGCGGTCTCCACCGCGCGGATCGACATCGAACCGATGTCCAGTCCGATGGGGTTGACGGTGGCCATCAGGTGCTCCTCGTCGTCGAAGGCGGTCGGGGGTCGGGTCGCCGGGGCGGGCTGCGGGTCGTGGAATCGGAGTCGGGCGGCGGGGTCGGGTCACGGGGGCGGGGGGGCAGGCGGTGAGGTCAGGCGGAGGGGAGGAGGAGGGCGCCGTACCAGGCGGCGATCGGCCCGGCGGCGAAGAGGGCGAGCAGGGCGCCGGCGAGCATGGCCGGGCCGAACGGCAGGGCGGTCTTGCGATCGGCCCGGCCGGTGGCCAGCAGCGTCACCCCGGCGATCCCGCCGAGCAGGAAGGCGGCGAACGTGCCGATCACGACCGCGCTCCAGCCCAGCCAGCCCAGGTAGAGACCGAGCAGCCCGGCGAGTTTCACGTCGCCGAAGCCCATGCCTCCCGGGTAGAACCAGGCGAGCGCGAAGTAGAAGGCGTACAGCGCGGCCATCGCGGCCAGGCCGCGCAGGGCGGCCGTCCAGCCGGGGCCGGCGAGCGCCGCGGGGAGCAGGAGCAGGGCGCCGACGGCGTACGACGGCAGGACGATCGCGTTCGGCAGCCGCTGCACGTCGAGGTCGATCATGGCGAGCGCCACCGCGACCGCGGCGAGGTAGAGGTAGGCGGGGAGCTCGGGTGTCGCGCCGAGCCGGGCGGCGACCGCGGCGAACAGCAGCGCGGTGGCCAGCTCGACCAGGGGGTAGCGGACGCTGATCGGCTCTCGGCAGGCGGCGCACCGGCCGCGCAGCGCGAGCCAGCTCAGCACCGGCACGTTCTGCCAGGGCCGGATGGGGGCGGAGCAGGCGGGGCAGTGCGAGCCGGGCCGCAGCAGCGACTCGGCCCGGGGCACCCGGTGGATGACCACGTTGAGGAAGGAGCCGACCAGCAGGCCGAGCAGGGCGGCCAGGGCGGGCACGAGCGCGTCCATCGGGGTCTCTCCTTCCTCTCGGTGGGCTCACTGCGGGCCCGGCGGGGCGACAGTCATATGGGCGTCGCCCCGCCGGATAAGGGTCAGCTGCCGATGCAGGCGTCGACCGTGGTCTGGGCGGACTTCTTGACAGAGCCGCCGTTGGCGCTCTTGTACTCGTACACGGTGTTCTTCGTGCCGCCGCTGTTCATGGCGCAGATGACGTAGCCGGTGCCGACTTCCTTGTACTTGAGCGTGGTGCCGGCCGAGACGGTCACGACCTGAGCAGTCGTACCGGTCGCACCGCTGAGGGTGACCTTCGTCGCGTTCGTGGTCGCGTCCGGTGTCGCGGTGGTCGGGTAGACATTGCTGTTCGTCGTGTAGTAGTTCTCCACGGCGGTGATGGCACCGCGCACGTCGGACTGGGCCGACTTGTCGGCCGCGCCCTCGCGGTAGTTCATGTACACCGGGATCGCGATGGCGACGAGGACGCCGATGATCACGACGACCACCAGCAGTTCGATGAGGGTGAAGCCGCGGTCGCCGTGCGCGCGCGTCTGCAGACGCCGGAGCGTTGCCTTCATGGTGAGACTCCTGTGAATCATTCTTTGGGATGGGGAGTGACGTCCCGGACGGTCGCCCTGACGCCGGTCCGGCCTCGCGGCCGGTCATTCCGTGGCGCGCACGGAAAGCCTGTGAGGGTCGTGCTAGCCCTGGATGTTCTGGTAGATCGTGAACATCGGCAGGTAGAGGCAGAGGACCATGCCGCCGACCACGACGCCCATGACGATGACCATGAGCGGCTCGATCGAGGCGGTCAGCGACTCCGCCGCCGTGTCGACCTCTCTGTCATAGAAATCGGCAACCTTGTCGAGCATCTGACTGATTTGCCCGCTCTCTTCGCCCACTTCAATCATCTGGGCGACCATCCGCGGGAAGACCGGGTGCTTGGCGAGCTGGGCCGACATGGGCAGGCCGTCGCGGACGGACGACTGCAGGTCCTTCGTCGCCTCGGAGATGACCGCGTTGCCCGTGGTGGCGCCGACGACCTCCAGCGCCTGCATCACCGGCACGCCGACCCCCAGCAGGACGCCGAGGTTGCGGGAGAACCGGCTGACGGCGATCTTCGCGAACAGCTTCCCGAAGACCGGCAGGCGGAGTTTCACCTTGTCGAACGCGAGCCGCAGCGCGGGTCTGCGCGCCAGCTCCCGCCGGAACAGGAAGACCGACCCCAGCACGACGCCGACGAACAGCGGGCCCGACCAGAGCAGGCTGTGGCTGGCGTCGACGAGGATCTGCGTCGGCAGCGGCAGCTCCCCGCCGAACTGGGCGAACATGCCCTCGAAGACCGGGACGATGAAGGCCAGCACGCCGGCCACGAGCACCCCGGTGAAGGCCAGGACGATGACCGGGTAGGTCATCGCACCCTTGATCTTCCCGCGCAGGGAGGCGTCCTTCTCCAGGTTGACGGCGATGCGCTCCAGCGCGCCGTCGAGGAAGCCGCCCGCCTCGCCCGCCTTGACCATCGCGACCATGATCGCCGGGAAGACCTTGGGATGCCTGCCGAGCGCCGAGGAGAGCGAGACGCCCGCCTCGATGTCCACCCGCACCTCGCTGATCGCCTTCTTCAGCGACGGTTTGGTCGCCTGGTCCTCCAGGACCGACAGCGAGCGCATCAGCGACATGCCGGAGGCGGTCATGGTCGCGAACTGGCGGGTGAAGACCGCCAGGTCCTTGAGCGTGGTACGGCCGCCGAGGCCGGGGATCGTGAGCTCCCGGCGCAGCAGCGAGCCGCCCTCGGAGATCGAGACGGGGACGAGGCCCTGCTGGCGGAGCTGCTGGGCCGCGGCCGCCTCGTTGGGGGCCTCGATGGTGCCCTTGGCCCGCTTGCCGCCGAGGTCGACGGTCTGGTACTCGAAGGTCTTGGTCACCGGCACGAGGTCACGCCCATCCGATACTCGAAGGTCTTGGTCACGGGCACGGGGTCACGCCCATCCGACGAGGCGCCTGAAGTCATCCGCCGCGTGGCAGATGTCGAGCGCCTGCTCGAAGGTGACGAGTCCCTGGCGGACCCGCTCGGCCAGGTGCTGGTCGAACGAGAGCATGCCCTCCCCGCCGCCTGCCTGCATGAAGGAAGGGATCTGGTGGCTCTTGCCCTCGCGGATCAGGTTGCGGATCGCGGGGGTGGCGACCATGAGCTCCGCCACGACGGTGCGGCCGAGGCCGTCCGCCCGCGGCAGCAGGGTCTGGGTGACGACGCCCTGCAGGGCCGTGGACAGCTGCATGCGGATCTGCGCCTGCTGGTGCGGGGGGAAGATGTCGATCACGCGGTCGATCGTCTGCGCGGCGCTCTGCGTGTGCAGGGTGGCCAGGACCAGGTGACCGGTCTCCGCGGCGGACAGCGCCGTGGAGGTCGTCTCCAGGTCGCGCAGCTCGCCGACCAGGATGATGTCCGGGTCCTGGCGCAGCGCGTGCTTGAGCGCGTCGGCGAACGACGCGGTGTCCGCGCCGACCTCGCGCTGGTTGACGATGCACATCTTGTGCTGGTGCAGGAACTCGATCGGGTCCTCGATGGTGACGATGTGGCCCGACCGGGTGCGGTTGGCCAGGTCGACCAAGGCGGCGAGGGTGGAGGTCTTGCCCGAGCCGGTGGGCCCGGTGACCAGCACCAGCCCGCGGGGCAGCTGGGCGAACCTGGCCACCGCCTCCGGCAGCCCGAGCTCCTCCAGCGGCTTGATCGTGTGCGGGATGGCGCGGAAGACCGCCCCGTACGAGCCGCGCTGCCGGTAGAGGTTGGCGCGGAAGCGGGAGACGCCCTCGATGCTGTAGCCGACGTCGAACTCCTGGTGGCGCTCGAAGTGGCGCCACTGCTCCTCGCTCACCACCGTGCGCAGCAGCGCCGTCGTGTCACCCGGGGCGAGGGGCGGGTAGCCCGGCAGCTGCCGCATCCGGCCGTCCACCCGGACGGTGGGCGGGACGCCCGCCGTCAGGTGCAGGTCGGAGCCGCCCTCGCGGACCAGGGCCACCAGCATCGCGTCGAGGTGCCCGCGCGCGCCGTCGAGGTCGCCCCCCGGGCGGCCGGGCGCCTGCACTGTCTCCATCGGAAATCTCCTTGCCGTACTGATGCCGGACTCTTCGGCCGGTGGTGCCCGGATCCGAGCCGGATCCGAGGGTCGTTCATGTCCGGATCCGAGCCGGATCCGGGAGCCGTTCGTCTCCGGATCCGAGGGCGGTGCGTGCCCGGATCCGGGAGGGCGGGCGACCCGTGCGTCAGATCGCGACGCGCAGGACCTCCTGGATCGAGGTCTGGCCCGCGGCGGCCTTGGCCAGGCCGTCGGTGCGCAGCGCGAGCATGCCCTGCGCCTCGGCGGTCCGCTGCACCTCGCTCGCCGAGGCGTGCTGGACGGTGAGGCGCTCGATCTCCGGGGACATCGGCATGACCTCGTGCAGCGCGATCCGGCCGCGGTAGCCGGTGTTCGCGCAGTTGCGGCAGCCGGCCGGCCGCCAGAGCCGCTCCGGCAGGGCCAGGTCGCCGGTGGGCCACCGGGCGCCGGCCAGCTCGGCCTCGGCGGGGGCGTACTCCTCCTTGCACCAGTCGCACAGCCTGCGCGCGAGCCGCTGGGCCAGCACGCAGTCGACGGACGAACCGACGAGGAAGGGCTCGATGCCCATCTCCGTCAGGCGCACGACGGCGCTGGGCGCGTCGTTGGTGTGCAGGGTGGAGAGCACGAGGTGGCCGGTGAGGGCGGCCTCGACGGCGAGCTGGGCCGTGGTCCGGTCGCGGATCTCACCGATCAGCACGACGTCGGGGTCCGAGCGCAGGATCGCCGGCAGCACGGCCGCGAAGGTCAGCCCGGCCTTGTGGTCCACCTGCACCTGGTTGATGCCGGGCAGGCGGTACTCGACCGGGTCCTCGACGGTGATGATGTTGACGGTGGGCTTGCTGATCGCCGCGAGGGTGGCGTAGAGCGTGGTCGACTTGCCGGAACCGGTCGGCCCGGTCACCAGCACCATGCCGTGCGGCTTGGTGAACGAGCCGGAGAAGCGGCGGTGGTTGTCCTCGGTGAAGCCGAGGCTGTCGAGCTTGAGGTTGATGCCGCCGGTGTCGAGGACGCGCAGCACGATCTTCTCGCCCCACACGGTGGGCAGGGTCGCGGTCCGCAGGTCGACCTTCCGGCCGTTGATCATGACGGTGATGCGGCCGTTCTGCGGGATCCGGCGCTCGGTGATGTCGACGTTCGACATGATCTTCAGACGGGAGATGAGGGCCGACTGCACGTGCCGGGGCACGGTGTCGACCTCGTGCAGCACGCCGTCGATGCGGTAGCGCACCCGCATGTCGTGCTCGGTCGGCTCCAGGTGCAGGTCCGAGGCGCGGTTCTGGATGCCCTGCTCCAGCAGCGAGTTGACGTACCGGACGATCGGCGCGTCCTCGTCGACGGAGTTCAGGTTCGAGACGGTCTCGGCCTGGTGCTCGGCGCGGAGCGTCTCGCCGAGGTCGCCGAGGTCGTTCTCCTCGCGCTTGAGCCGGTCCATGATGTGGCGCAGATCGCTGCGGGCCACCACGACGGGGCGGACCGTCAGCCCGGTCGCCGCGCGCACGTCGTCGAGGGCCAGCACGTCGCCCGGGTCGGTGATGCCGACCGTGATCTCGTGCGTGTCCTCGTCCAGGGAGAGGCCGAGGACACGGTGCCGCAGCATCAGGGAGAGCGGGATCTTGGCCATCGCGGCCGGGTCGATCGGGTAGCCGACCAGGTCGACGCTCTTGATCCCGTACTCGATCGCCGAGGCCTCGGTGAGCTGCCCCTCGGTGACGATGTTGTCGTGGATCAGCACCGCGCGCAGGGAGCGCCCGGTGCGCTCGGCCTCCCCGGCCGCCCGCTCCAGCGCCTGCGGGTCGACCCCCAGCTGCTTCAGTGCGTTGAGCAGCGGCGAGAATAGCTGGTTCATTTCACCCCTAGCAGCGGCCTTCGCCGACTCGGTCCCCGTTATGGAAACCCCATCGGCCGCCGGGCGCGCCATCTGAGCCACTTCTGAGCGGTTCGAGCCCGCTCCTCCGGTGGAGGCCGGCGCCGGACGAGCGCCGGACGGGGGCTTTTGGCGCGGCGGGGACCGGGTAGGGCTCCGGCGACGACCCCGGGCGGCCCGATGAGGGAGGGCGCCCGGCAGGGGGTGAACGGCGATGTTCTTCGACCGCCATGACGCGGGGACAAGGCTGGCCGAACGGCTGAGGGGCCATGCCGGAGGCGCGGGAACGGTCGTGGTGGGGCTGCCGAGAGGCGGTGTCCCGGTGGCGTCCGAGGTGGCGCGGGTCCTGGACGCGCCGCTGGACGTGATCGTGGTGCGCAAGCTCGGCGTGCCCGTCCAGCCGGAGCTGGGCTTCGGCGCCATCGGGGAGGGCGGGGTGCGCGTCGTCAACGACGACGTGGTGCGGGCCGCGCGGCTCACCGGCGAGGAGATGGCCCGGGTGGAGGAGGCCGAGCGGGCCGAGCTGGAACGCCGGGCCCGCCGCTTCCGCGGTGACCGCCCTCCCGTGGCCCTGGAGGGGCGCACCGTGATCGTGGTGGACGACGGGATCGCCACCGGCGGTACGGCCCGCGCCGCCTGCCGGGTCGCCCGGGCGCACGGCGCCTCACGGGTGGTGCTGGCGGTCCCGGTCGGGGCGCCGGAGGCGATCGAGAGCCTGCGCGGGGCCGCCGACGAGGTGGTGTGCCTGCTCGCTCCCGACGACCTGTTCGCCATCGGCGCCTGGTACCGCGACTTCGAGCAGACCTCCGACGCGCAGGTGGTCGAACTGCTCCGGCGGGCCGCCTCCACCCACGCCGCGGCCTCCGGGGCGAGCGGGCCCGCAAGAGGCGCGGCCGGGGCGGCCGAGGCGGTCGAGGCGGGTGGGTCCGGAAGGGACGTGACGAGGAGCGCGGCGGGGAAGAGCGCGGCGGGCAGGAGTGCGGCGCCGGGCGGGAACACGGCGGCGGAGAGCGGAGCCGGGGGCCGGGTCCCCGCCTTCACCGCGGAGGTCCAGGCGGACGCCGGGGACGTCCGGCTGCCCGGCCGGCTGGCCGTACCGGACGCGGCCGCCGGGGTGGTGGTCTTCGTGCACGGCAGCGGGAGCAGCCGGCACAGCCCGCGCAACCGCCAGGTCGCGACCGCCCTCTACCGCGCCGGCCTGGCCACTCTCCTGTTCGACCTGCTCACCCCGGACGAGGAGCTCGACCGCGGCAACGTCTTCGACGTGCCCCTGCTGGCCGGCCGGCTCGGCCGGGTCACCGGCTGGCTGCGCGGGCACCAGGGGGTCCGGGGCCTCCGGACCGCCTACTTCGGGGCCAGCACCGGGGCCGCCGCGGCGCTGTGGGCGGCCGCCGAGCCGGGGGCCGACATCGCCGCCGTCGTCTCCCGGGGCGGCCGGCCCGACCTGGCCGGGCCCCGGCTGCCCGCCGTACGGGCCGCGACCCTGCTGATCGTCGGCGGGGACGACGAGGCGGTGCTGGAGCTCAACCGGGCGGCGCAGCGGCGGCTGTGCTGCGAGAACAGCCTACGGATCGTCCCCGGCGCCACCCACCTGTTCGAGGAGCCGGGCGCCCTGGAGACCGTCTCGGAGTTCGCCCGCGACTGGTTCACCGCACACCTGGCGCCGGTCGCGCGGCGGTGAGCTGCCCCGTACGGCCGGCGGATCCGCGATCCCGGCAGGAGCCCCGGCCGGATGGGCGGGCCGAGCCGGGACGGGTCCGCGGACCGGAGGCGGGCTGGAGGAGATGGATCGAGCCGGAGGCGGGTCCACGACCGGACGGGCCGGACTGACGAGCTGGACCTGGCGAGCCGGACCTGGCGGGACGGATCATTTCTCGTCGCGGTCGGAGTCGACCGAGAAGACGATGGCGCCCTGGTAACCGTCGCCGTCCCCGACGACCTTCATCAGCATCGACGGCTCGTAGATGTTGTCGCCGTCGTTGAAGGTGTCCCGGCCGGTGTGCGCGGCGTACGGCTCCTTGGCGAACACCTCAGTGTTGAGGGCCTCGTCGAACATGACCTGCGTGGTCAGCGCGCGGACGTTGCTGACGTGCACCATGGCGTGGATGTGCACGGTCCGGCCGCGGTACCAGCCAGGCCAGACGGTGGTGAACCGCACGATCCCGCCGGTGTCGGTGACCTGCGCGCCGCGCAGGTAGCGCTTGTCGTCGGTCGGAGTCAGGTCGCCCATCTCGTTTCCGGCCCCGCCCGGAGCGCCGGTGGGCCGCTCGCCCGGCGTGCCCTGTCCCGGCCCTCCCGGCGGAGGCGTGCCTTGACCTGGTCCCCCCGGAGGCGTGCCCCGGCCCGGCCCGCCGGGCGGCGGCGTACCGCCTCCCGGGCCGCCCTGCCCCTGCGACAGGGACTCGGCGCCGGAGTACAGGCCCGCGGCGTCGCAGTGCCAGATCTCGACCACGACGTCGGGCAGAGGCTTGCAGGTCTCACTGTCCTGCACTTTGACGGCGACCTTCAGCCGGGTTCCCTCCCGGTCCTCGCGGATGTCGCTGCGGATCTTGTCGGCGTCGAAGTAGTACGGCCCCTGCGTCGTCTGCTCGGTCAGTTCGCAGGTGCCCGCGCCGGAGAAGAGGTCCGTCGGGTCGGTGGTCGTCTCCGTCCGCGGGGTGATCGTCGCGGTCGTCCCGGCGGACGTGGGGACGGCGGAGGGCTTCCCGGCCTCCCCGCCGCAGGCCGCGAGGATCGTCCCCAGCCCGATCGTCCCGACCCCGCTCAGCGCCGTCCGCCGGCTGACCCGCCGGCCCTCGTCGTCGTGTCCCATGGACTGTCTCCTCCCGGATGATCCGCCTGGGCAGAAGCTAGGAGGGGATGGTGAGGATTGTATGAGAACGGCCGGAGAATCCCCTGAGGACACGGCGGGACATGCCGCGACGGCTCCGGCCGCTGCACGTGTGCTCCACTCGTTGGCCTTCTCATGGCCGATGACGGTCCGGACCCTTCGATCCGCACAGGGGACCGGGGAACGGGACCGCCCCACGGGTGACGCTTCCGTGGCGGGGCCGGGGCGGGCGGCCTCCGTCTCAGGCCAGGACGCGGCCGACCACGCGGGCGTACATCCGCACCGGGCTGGCGGCCGACGGCGGGCTGAGGAAGCCGGGGAGCATGGGGAGGTCCACCGCGAACCGCTGGAGCCGCTCGTAGAGCTCGTCGGCGCCGGCCGGGCGGCGGTCGGGGTCCTTCTCCAGCAGTTCCCCGATCAGCCGGTCGAGCCCGCCGGGCACGCCGGGGACGGGCGGCGGGCGCTCGTTGACCTGCCGCTCGAACACGGCGTACTCGGTGGGGCCGGTGAACAGCTGCCTGCCGGTCAGCATCTCGTGGATCACGCAGCCCAGCGCGTACAGGTCGCTGCGCGGGCCGGCCAGGCCGCGCTGGATCTGCTCGGGGGCCATGTAGGCGGGGGTGCCGAGCAGCTGGCCGACCCGGGTGAACCGGGTGGAGCCGGTCTCGCGGAACATCGCCAGACCGAAGTCCAGGACCTTGACGCTCCCGTCGGGGCAGAGCATCAGGTTGGTCGGCTTGAGGTCGCGGTGGCAGATCGAGAGCGCGTGCGCGGCGGAGAGCACCGCGCAGGCCTGGGCGGCGATGGCGGCGGCCCACGGGACCGGGAGCGGGCCGTGCTCGCTGACCAGGTCGGCCACGGTGACGCCGTCGATGAACTGCATCACCTGGAACAACCGCTGGTCGAAGGTGCCGAAGTCGTACAGCACGGGTGCGCCGGGATGCTCCAGCCGGGCCAGGATGCGGGCCTCGCGGAGGAAACGGCGCTGCAGCTCCTCGTCGGGACCGGTGTGCAGGCGCAGGAACTTGACGGCCACCCGCCGGTCGAGGTGCCTGTCATGGCCGGCGTAGACCGCGCCCATGCCTCCCTGCCCCAGGGGGAGGTCGTCGAGAACGTACCGGTCGCCGATGACCATGCGGCCCTCCCCGCGGACTCCCGGGACTCACACCCCTCGGTCGCACGGCCTCAGGTGGCCGTCGACCAGTCCGTCAAAGCTTAGCCTGATCAAGGTCTCTCCCCGTGCCGCCGTCTCACGGAGCCCGTCCTCCAGCGCGGTCAGCTCGCGGAAGGCCGCGCCGTACCGGCGCTGCTCGGTGATCGGCAGCATCGGCACCCGGGCTCGCCGCACGTCGAGCCGGCTGGAGCCGGGGTGGGCGGACCGCCCGGCGGAGCGCAGGCATCCGGCCAGGAAGTGGGGGTCGAGCCGGGAGGGGTCCACCCGGTAGAGGGTGAGCTGCGGTCCCAGCGCCGCGCCCGGCTCGGCGACCACCCGGACCGCGCCCAGGGCGGTGGCCACGACGTCGCCGGGCCTGACCATGACCAGCGCGGGGTCGAGCACGGTGCCCCCGGAGGGCGGCGCGCCCGCTGCGGCGTCCTCGGCGGTCAGGACCGGGACGGGCCCGGCGCCGGAGGCCATCCTCGGCGGGGCCGTCAGGACGGTGACCAGGCCGGCCTTGGCCAGCTCACCGATCGTGGTGACCGGGAGGTCGTGGCGCTCGGGCGGCGGCTCCAGGGCGGGAGGCGCGTCCGCCAGCGTGGCCGAGGCCGCCCGGAACCGGTCCAGCGCGTCGCCGAAGTCGCGGGCGAAGTCCAGCGCGCCCTGCTGCGGGCGGTGCCGGGCGGGGGTCAGGTCGACCTCGTCGTCGAGCAGGTCGATGATCCGGATCGTACGGCCGGCGCCGGACGGCTCGGCCTCCGGGTCCTCGAGGTAGGCGCGCCAGGCGGGCTCCACCGCCGACAGGTCCTCGGCCGCGTCCACCAGCAGCAGGCGGGAGGGAGGCCGGCCCCCGTCGGGACGGCGCAGCAGCCACAGGTCGGGCCCGCCCGGGGCGAGGCTGACGACGGCCCGCAGGGCACCGGCCCGCAGCAGGTTGCCCCGGATGCGCTTGCCCGGGCGGCGGCCGGCCGCGGCGGCGGGCATCAGGATCGCCACCAGCCCTCCGGGCCGCACGTGGGCCAGGCAGTGCTGCACCCAGGCGAGCTCGGACTCGCCGCGGGGCGGCAGGCCGTACTCCCAGCGGGGGTCGCCGGTCAGCTCCTCGTAGCCCCACGCGCGCTCGTTGAACGGCGGGTCGCAGACCACCGCGTCGGCGAGCTCGCCGGCCAGGCGGTCCTCGCGGAGCGAGTCACCGGCGGTGATCCGGGCGGGTGTGCCGCGCAGCAGCAGCCGGACCGCGGCGAGCCGGGCGTTCGTCTCGCTGAGCTCCTGGCCGATCGGCGTGCCCGCGGGCAGCAGGAGCGTGCCGACGCCGCAGGCCGGGTCCAGCACGGTGCCGCCGTCCGGGACGACCAGCCGGGTCATCAGCGCGGCCACGTCCTCCCTGGTCACCGCGAGCTGCCGGGAGTGGGCCTCGGCGTAGCGCTCGCAGAGGAACTCGAACGCCGCCAGCGGGCCGTCCGCCGCGGCCAGCCGGGCGACCAGCCGGAGCAGGGCGCGGTCGTCGGGTGGCGGCTCGGCGGAGCCGGGCAGGTCGGCCGTGGCGGCCGCGACACGCTCGGCGAGGGTCCGCCCGGCGAGGGGTTGCTCGGGGAGGGGCTGCCCGCCGTTCCCGCCGCGTACGGCGCGCTCACCGTCCCCGTCGTGCCCGTCGTCTCCGCCGTGCCCGTCGCGTCCCGGAGGGGGGCGCAGGCCGTACTCGTCCCAGGCGCCGGGCTCGCGGTGCAGGAAGAGCAGGAAGGCGCCGATCCGGCCCACCAGCCCGCCCAGCCGCAGGTCGTCGGCGGTGGTCCGGATCCGCTGCCAGACCAGGTCGCCGAGGGAGACCTCGAAGGGCTTGCCGTTGCCGCGCAGCCACGCGGCGACCTCGGAGAGGGAGAAGAGCGGGCTGGAGGCGGTGCCGCCGACCGGCTGCGGGAAGTCCTCGTGGCGGCGGCGCCAGTTGCTGACGGCGGCCCGTCCCACGTCGGCGAGCCGGGCGATGTCGCCCGCGTTGACGGTGATGTCCCGGCTCTCCTCCATAGGCAGTCAGAGTAGTTGACTAGGCTGAAACGGTCTACAACATCTTTGCTTGTGAAGTGCTTCAACCAGTGCTTTACTGCCCTCATGGCACAAAACGAAGGACTGGCACTGCGCTACGCCGCCCGCTCCGATGTCGGGGTCCGCCGCGAGTCCAACGAGGACTCGGGTTACGCCAGCGCCCGCCTGCTGGCCGTCGCCGACGGGATGGGCGGCCACGCGGGCGGAGAGGTCGCCAGCTCGCTCGCCGTCACCACCCTGGCCGCGCTGGACGAGCGCCTCCCGGTGACGGGCGCCGACCTGCAGGACGCCCTCAGGGGCGTCGCCAGGGACGTCAACCACGCGCTGCGCGAGATGGCCGAGCGCGAGCCCGCGCTGCGCGGGATGGGCACCACCTTCACCGCCATGCTCTGGGACGGCGCCGCGTTCGCGCTGGCCCACGTCGGAGACTCCCGCGCCTACATGCTGCGCGACGGCGCCCTCTTCCAGATCACCCACGACCACACCCTCGTCCAGTCGCTGGTGGACGACGGGCGGATCACCCCCGAGCAGGCGGCCGAGCACCCGCGCCGGTCGATGGTCCTGCGCGTGCTGGAGGGGACCGGCGACGGGGAGCTGGACCTGACCCTGCGCGAGGCGCGGCCGGGTGACCGCTACCTGCTCTGCTCCGACGGCCTGACCGCCGTGGTCGGCCCGGAGACCCTGTTCAACACCCTCACCGACGTCGGCGACCCCGACGAGGCCGCCCGCCTCCTGATCGACCTGGCCAACCGGGGTGGCGGCCCGGACAACATCACCTGCGTCATCGCCGACTTCGGCCCCCACCCGGCCTCCGCGGAGCGCCTCGTCGTCGGTGCCGCGACCGAGCGGAGGCTGACTCCCTGAGGGCTCCCCGGCGGCCCCCGGCATCCGGTGCCCGCCGTGCGGACGGGCCGGTGCGCGTCATCTGAGCCCGGTCACGTGACCCGTGCCCAGACGCCGGAGCAGGAGGGCCGTCCGGGAGGCCGCTTCGGCCTCCGGCCCGATCCGGTGGCCCGAATCGACGGCGTCCGCCATCGCCGCCAGCTCGTGCGGCGGCAGCAGGCCGCGCCGCCCGCCCAGCCGCAGCGGGACCTTCCGGCCGCCCCGCTCCTGGGCGTACAGGCACAGGTGGGGGATCCGGCCGCCCGCGGAGCGGCGGTCACGGGCCCGGGAGCGGTCGGGGAAGGAGTCCAGCCAGACCCGGGCGCGGGAGAGATCCACCCGGCGCGTGGTGAACGCGCCGCGAACCTCCAGGACGTTCCCCTCCAGCCTTGCGCGGAAGCGGAGGACGCCGAGAAGCGCGACGAGGAAGACCGTCATGATCATGGCCGGGGGTACCACGAGGAGCCAGGAGGCGAGGGAGGAACGGTCGATGGGCCGCTCCGCGTTCTCCACGACCAGCGAGATCGCCGGCAGGGGGAGGCCGAGAAGGGGACGGACAGCAGCACGGCGAAGACCTTCCGCCCGGCGCCCGGGCCGGTGCTCAGTCCCATGCGACCCGGCCGGTCGGCGGACGCCTTCCCGGGGGATCGGGAGGCCGGGCCGTGTCCGTGCCGCCCGGGACCCGGCCGCCGGGCCCCGTCCGGGGAGGTCATGCCGCGCATCGTCCGCGTCGCAGGGGGAGCCGCATCCTAGGCACTCGTGATCATGTAGGCGAGGCCGACGAGGATGACGACGGGGATGAGCCAGACGACGGCCTCGCGGGCGAATTCCTTGTACACGGCGACGTCCCTTCGCGAGAGCGGGGTGGCCGGAGACGGACCCGGGAGATCGACGATAGCCGCCGCAGGGGAACCCGGCCAAGGGGCGCGCAGCCCGGCGGCCCGCGGCGCGGCAGGCCGTACGGCGCGGCGGTCCGCGGCACCGGTCCCGGCGCGGGCCGTACGGCGCGGCGGTCCTACGGCGCGGCGGCGCCGACGATCACCGGGGCGTCCTGCGCGGGTCCCGGCTCGTCGATCACGTCGGCCACCACGCAGGTGATGTTGTCGGGGCCGCCGGCGTCGCAGGCGAGTTCGATGAGCGTGCGGGTGACGGTGTCGAGGTCGTCGATCGTGGCGAGCACGTGCCGGAGCCGGTCGGCGTCGACCACCCCGGACAGGCCGTCGGAGCAGAGCAGGTAGCGGTCGCCCACCTCGGCGTCCCGCAGCGACAGGTCGACCTCGATGGTGTCGCTGCCGTCCAGGACCTGGAGCAGGATCGACCGGTGCGGGTGGCGGGCCGCCTCCTCGGCGGTGATCCGGCCGTCGTCCATCAGGGTCTGGACGAGCGTGTGGTCGTAGGTGATCTGGTAGAGGTCGCCCTCGCGCAGCAGGTAGGCGCGGGAGTCACCGATGTGGGCCAGGGCCACGCGCGGCCCGTCCCAGAGCATCAGGGTCAGCGTGGTGCCCATCCCGGTGAGGCTCGGGTCCTGCTCGACCATCTCGCGCAGGCGACGGTTGGCGCGGTGGACACCGTTCTCCGCGGCGGCGACGAGGTCGGGCGGGCACTCGTGGTCCAGGGGCGCGACCGTGGCGACCGCGGCCGCGCTGGCGACCTCCCCGCCCACGTGGCCGCCCATCCCGTCGGCGACGGCCAGCAACCGGGGGCCCGCGTAGGCGGAGTCCTCGTTGCCCTGGCGGACCCGGCCGACATCGGAACCCGCCGCATAGCGAAGCGTGATCATCTGCACATCACTGCTGAAACGTCGAGTCGCACGAGTGAATCGCTTTCGGACGGTCGGTACGGGCACGAGATCTCCCAACGATCCACTGTGCGCCCGTACTGGCGCAAGCGGCCCGGGGAAGTGTCGTCACATCAATCGGCGCGCGCGGCGGCGCGTAAGCTGTTCCGGCACTCTGGATGAGAGTACGGACGACAGTACCCGGACGCGAGTCCCCACGGCACGGCGAGGAGAAGACGATGAGCACCGCGATCGCGCAGGAGGCGGCGCGGCGCCGCACGTTCGCGGTGATCAGCCACCCCGACGCCGGAAAGTCGACCATGACGGAGGCGCTGGCGCTGCACGCCTCGGCGATCACCGAGGCCGGCGCCGTGCACGGCAAGGCCGGGCGGCGCGGCGTGACCTCCGACTGGATGGACATGGAGAAGGCCCGGGGCATCTCCATCACCTCGGCCGCCCTCCGCTTCGAGTACCGCGGGCACATGTTCAACCTGGTGGACACGCCCGGCCACGCCGACTTCTCCGAGGACACCTACCGCGTGCTGGCCGCCGTCGACTGCGCGGTCATGCTGCTCGACGCGGCCAAGGGCATGGAGCCGCAGACCCTGAAGCTCTTCGAGGTCTGCCGCCACCGGCGCATCCCCGTCATCACGTTCGTCAACAAGTGGGACCGGCCCGGCCGCGAGGCGCTGGAACTGCTGGACGAGATCCAGGAGAAGACTGGCCTCAAGCCCACCCCCATCACCTGGCCGATCGGCACCGGCGGCTTCTTCCACGGGGTGATCGACCGGATCGCCGACCGGGCCGTCCGCTACACCCGCACGCCCGGCGGCGCCACCAAGGCCATCGAGACCGAGCTCACCCCCGAGCGGGCGGTCGCCGAGATCGGCGAGGACTGGGAGCGGTCGAGGGACGAGGCCGACCTGCTCACGGCGATCGGGTCCGACCACGACCAGAAGGCGTTCGAGTCCCACGAGACGACCCCGGTGCTGTTCGGTGCGGCGCTGTCCAACTTCGGCGTCGGCCGCCTGCTGGACGCCATGGTGGACCTCGCCCCGCCGCCCGCGCCCCGCCCCGACGTCAAGGGCGACCCGCGCCCGCTGGAGGAGCCGTTCTCCGGTCTGGTCTTCAAGGTCCAGGCCAACATGGACCCCTCGCACCGCGACCGGATCGCGTTCGTCCGGGTCTGCTCCGGCCGCTTCGAGCGCGGCATGGTGCTCACCCACGCGGCGACCGGGCGCCCCTTCGCCACCAAGTACGCCCAGTCGGTCTTCGGCCAGGAGCGCGCCACGATCGACGAGGCCTATCCCGGTGACGTGATCGGCCTGGTCAACGCCACGGCCCTGCGGCCGGGCGACACCCTCTACGACGGCCGCGCGGTCGAGTTCCCGAAGATCCCGAGCTTCGCGCCGGAGCACTTCTGGACCGCGCGGGTCCGCGACTCCAGCCGGTCCAAGCAGTTCCGCAAGGGCATCGAGCAGATGGAGGCCGAGGGCGTCGTCCAGGTGCTCCGCTCCGAGATCCGCGGCGACCAGTCGCCGGTGCTCGCGGCGGTCGGCCCGATGCAGTTCGACGTGGTCAAGCACCGGCTGGCCGGGGAGTTCAACACCGAGATCGCCCTGGACCGGCTCGACTTCAGCCTGGCCCGCCTCACCGACGCCGAGTCGGCGCCCGTCCTGACCCGCCAGCGCGGGGTCGAGGTCCTCACCCGGACCATCGACGGGGCGCTGCTGGCGCTGTTCACCGACGAGTGGCGGATGCGCGGCGTCCTGCGCGACCACCCGGACCTGGTCCTGGAGCCGCTGCTCGCCGACACCCGAGCCTGACGGCACGGCCCGCCGTACGGCCCCGTCCCCGGGCGGCGGGCCGCGACCGTGCTCGTACGGCGGGTCGTGTGTCCGTACGGCGTGCGGCGTGGACGTGCGGACGGTCCCGCGCGCTGCGTGGAGGGTCCGGTGTACCGCGTGGGTGGTCCGACGTGGTGGGAGCGTTCCCACCACTTGTCCAGGCATGATGTGATATGTCGTTATGAGCACGATTAAGTGGGGCATCCTGGCGACCGGCGGCATCGCCGCGACCTTCACCGAGGACCTGAAGCTGCTGCCGGACGCCGAGGTGGTCGCCGTCGGGTCCCGGTCGATCGCGAGCGCGCAGGCCTTCGCCGACCGCCACGGCATCCCCCGCGCCCACGGCACCTGGGCCGACCTGGCCGCCGACCCCGAGGTGGACATCGTCTACGTCGCCACCCCGCACAGCGCCCACTACGACGCCGTCACGACCTGCCTGAACGCCGGCAAGGCCGTCCTGTGCGAGAAGCCGTTCACCCTCGACCGGGCCCGGGCCGCGGAGCTGGTGGACCTGGCGCGCGAGCGCGGGCTGTTCCTCATGGAGGCCATGTGGATGCGCTGCAACCCGGCGATCCGCAGAATCGTCGAGCTGGTCCGGGAGGGCGTTCTCGGCCCGGTGAACACCGTGCACGCCGACTTCGGCATCTCCGTCGAGGTCGGTCCCGACCACCGGCTCCGCGACCCCGCGCTGGGCGGCGGCGCCCTGATGGACCTGGGCGTCTACCCGGTCTCCTTCGCCCACATGCTGCTCGGCGCCCCGGAGAGGGTGCAGTCTTGGGCTCGCCTGACCCCCGAGGGCGTGGACGAGAACACCGGCATGCTCTTCGGCTACGAGGACGGCGCCGTCGCGGTGCTCTCCTGCGGCATCACCACGCACAGCCCGGTCACGGCCTCGGTCTCCGGGCCGCTCGGCCGGATCGAGCTGCCGCACCTGTTCTTCCGGCCGGAGGCCTTCACGCTGTACCGGACGGACGGGGAGCCGGAGACCTTCCAGGTGCCCTTCGACGGCAACGGCATGAACCACGAGGCCGTCGAGGCCATGCGCTGCCTGCGCGAGGGGCTGCTGGAGAGCCCGCTCGTGCCCTGGCGGTCGACGCTCGAGGTGATGGGCATCCTGGACGAGGTCCGCGCCCAGGCGGGGGTGCGCTTCCCCGGCGAATGACCCGGCCCGGTGTCCGCGGTCCGGCGGTCGTGGCCCGGGCACCCCGTGCCGACCGTCGCACCACCGGGCCCGTCCCCGGTGGCGGACCGTCCTGCTCGGAGGTCATTCCGGATGGGCGGCCTCGGGCTCGTCGGACGGCTTCGGCAGGAGCCGGTCGGTGGACTCCCACAGCAGGGCGCGCACCCGCGCGACCCGGGACGCGTCGTGCCCGCACTCGTCCATGACGCGCTCCAGGTCCCGCAGCGCCTCGGTGAGCTCCGGGAGCTCCGCGTGCTGGATCACGGACGGGAGGACGCCGTCGAGGGTCGCGTCGAACGCGGCCCGCTCGTCGTCGCGGCGCAGGCGCGGGGCGACGCCCGCGAACGCGCGCAGCAGCTCCGCGCAGGTCTGCGCCTGCCGCGACTCGGCACTGGCGATCATGGCCGTGGCGAGTGATTCCAGGACACGGGGGACGACGCCGTCGACGTACACGACGGGCAGCTCCTCCGGCCGGTCGGCGCGGTCCGATCGGTCCCGCTCCCCGGCGATGAGCCAGCGCGCCAGCAGATCGCGCAGCGCCCGCACGGCGGTCACCGCGGTCTGGGGGCTCTGCTGTGCGCTCGACGAGGCCGCCCAGGCGATGTTCTCCAGCTGGTCGGTCGCGTAGCCGCACTCCACCTCCACGTCGCGGATGTCGTCCAGGCCGAAGGCGGAGCGCACCGCGTCGTCCCAGGACCCGTCGTCCGGGGCGACCCCGGCCAGCCTGGCCACCACGTCACCGAAGACCACGTATTCGCCCAGCCGGCCCTCCACGATGACCTCGACGGCACCGGCCTCTCCTGCGCTCCCGTCGCCCGCGGCCCGCCCGGCCGCCCGCGCCGTACCGGCGAGCCCGTCCATGTCGACGCTGACCACGTATCCGCTGTCGTAGACCGTCACGGCGCGCTCCGGTACGCCCTCCGGGCTCCTCCGCCGCGCGCGGACCCGGCCGAGCATGGACAGTTCCCGTTCGCGGGCGCGGAGGGCGAGCTCGTGGATGGACCGGATCACCGACTGCGGGCGCATCTGGTCGATGCTGCCGTGGATGAGCAGGAGCAGGACGACCAGCGCGACGATCGTGAGCACGAAGGCGACCGCGGCTCCGTAGACGGGCGGGGGATCCTGCCGGGCCAGACCGAGGACGAGGAAGGAGAAGGCCGACAGCCCGATGAAGAAGCCGAAGTAGACCTGGTTGGCGGTGCGGCGCAGGAACTGGTCGAAGACCACCGCGGTCAGCGATCCGGCGGTCTGCTGGACCGCGAGCAGGAGGACCGAGAACGTGATCGAAGTGACCGTCACGACGCTCGTCGCCACCGCCGAGACGAACTCGACCGACCCCTCCCCGGGCACCATGCGCGAGGCCCACTCCCGCAGTGGGGCCTCGTCATCCGCCGACGCGTCCAGGACGGACGTCAGCACACCGGCCGCGGAGAAGGCGAGGATGATCAGCAGGGGCAGCCGGAGGAACTCGGCGACCCCGCGACGGAGCCGCCCGGCTTCGTGCAGCCCTCCGGAACTGCGCAGCGGATCGTGCAGCGCGGCCCGGCGCTCCTTCCGTCCGGCGGCGGTCATCCCTGCCTCCTGTCGGTCCTGGCGTCTGGGGACTCACGTCACCAGACGGGCATCCCCATCCCGGCGCCGTCCTATCCGACGCCCGCCGCCAGCATCCCCGCCGAGAGGACCAGGGCCCCGATCCCGCCGGCGGCTCCGGCGGCCACCTCGCCGCGCCGACCGGACGGCGGGCTCAGCCGGGCGCGTGCCGCCACGGCGAACAGGACGCCGCCGGCCATGAACCACGGCCCCCACAGGTAGGTGTACCAGCGGCTCACGGGGAGCACGTCCGGGGCGAGCACGACGGAGCCGGTCTCGACGAGGACGCCCTGCACCACGAAGAGGGCGCCGTGCCAGAACAGCAGGACGCCCGCGCCCCAGGCGGCGAACTGGAGGAGCAGGCTCATCCTCCGGCCCCAGGGCCCGCGGGCGAGGGCGAGACCCAGCAGCCCGCCGACGACCTTGAGGACACCGGTGATCCACAGGGTGACCACGAACCAGGTGACCCCCTCCTCCACCAGCCGGACCAGGGAGGGGGAGATCGTCGTGGTCGCGCCCGCCGTACCGCCCAGGGCCCAGTAGAAGCTCGGCACGGCGAAGACGAACCCCCAGGCCGCCGCCGCGTAGCCGGGCCACCGCCGGCGGGGGCGCGCCGACTCCCGTTCTCCGGATCGTGATCTCGTCATGCCCGCACGCTACAGCGGGCGGCTCCGGCTCCTCGGCGGCTCCCCGGCCGGGCGGCCCGCTCCCGCCGCATCGGCCGGCCACCGCGAGCGGGGGCGCGGCGGTCAGCCGGTGCGGCGGCCGCGTCCCGGAGCCTTCTCGCTCAGACCCGTTCCCAGTCGTGGCGTTCCAGGAAGGCGCGGTTGTCGACGGCGTACTCGGCGAAGGCGTCCTGGACCGTCTCCAGGTCGGCGACGTGCGTGCGGTACATGGCGTTGCGGACGCTGTCCTTGTACTCCAGCTCGTAGCCGCCGGGTTCCGGGGAGGTCTGGATGAAGTGCTCGCCGAAGACGACCAGGGCGGTGAAGGGGTTCTGCGGGCCCATCGTGGCCAGCGCGTCGTGGACGAGCTGGAGGTCGGGGTCGATCAGGATCATCCCGTCGCCCGTGTGCATCTGCATACCGGGGTAGGCGCCCAGCGGCTCGCGGTTGTGCACCAGTCGGCGCTGCGGGTCGTAGCAGACCAGCTCGCACTCCCGGGCCGCCTCGAAGGCCACCCCCGACACCTCGTCGGACCGTTCGCGCTCCACGGTGACGAGGGCGTACTCCGGGGAGACCTGCCGGGCCTCGGGCAGGCGCTCGGCGAACGCCGCCACCCCGGGATGCGCCGCGGCGGCGTCGGGCTCCCCGCGGCGCAGCGCCTGGAAGACGTTCTCCGCGTGTTCCTTGGTGATCGGCTTGGGCTCGTACCAGACGGCCAGTTTGAAGCTCACGCTTCCATCGTCCTACAGCCCCCGCGGAGAACCGGTCTCCGCCCGCGGCGGCGGCGGGTTTCTCACCGGCCCGCGGGAACCGGGAGACTCGGGACGGGGCCCGGCCGCGCCGTGGACCGATCGATCGGACCGAGGGACCGGGAGGCTCGGGACGGAGCCCGGCCGCGGCGCGGGCCGACCGGACCGCGGGGACCGGGCACCGGTCGCGAAGGGCTAGCATCGGCGCAGTTCGGGAGCGAGGTGGCCGGGATGGACTTTCGGGTGCTGGGGCCGGTCGGCGCGGCCGGTGACGGCGGGGAGCCGCTGGACATCGGTCCCCACCAGCAGCGGGCGGTGCTCGCCCTGTGCATGCTCGCCGCGCCCCGGCCGGTCGCGCCGGGCCGGATCATCGACGTGCTCTGGGAGGACGGGCCCCCGCCGGGGGCGGTCAACACCGTCCAGGCCTACGTCTCCAAGCTCCGCCGGGTCTTCGAGCCGGACCGGCGGCGGAACACGCCCCCGTCCGTCCTGGTCAGCCGCCCGGGCGGCTACGCCCTCGCGATCGGTGAGGCGGACCTCGACCTGGCGCGGGCACGCGGGCACGCGGCGGAGGGCACCCGCCTGGCGGCCGCCGGGAACCACGCGGGGGCGGAGCGGGAGTTCCGGCGGGCGCTGGGGGAGTGGCGGGGGGAGCCGCTGGCCGACTTCACCGGTGCCTCCTGGGCGGAGCAGGAGCGGGCCCATCTGGCCGAGTTCCGGCTGACGCTGGAGGAGGACGCCGCCGAGGCGGCTCTAGTCCTGGGCCGGGGCGACGCGCTCACCGGCGGGCTGGCCAGGCTGGTGGCCGCCCACCCGCTGCGCGAACGGCTCCGCGTGCTCGCCGCGCACGCCCTCTACCAGGCCGGGCGGCAGGCGGACGCGCTGACCGTGCTCGCCGAGGGCCGCAGGCTGCTGGTGGACGAGCTCGGCCTGGACCCCGGACCGCCCGCGCGGGACATGGAACGGCGCATCCTCGCCCAGGACCCGGCGCTCGTCCCCCGGACGGAGGCGCGAGGGGCGCACGGGACGGGCATCTCGCCGTCGGCGGGGTCGGCGGCTCCGGCGCGGCCCGTTGCTCCGGCTGCCCCGGTGCCCCGGCTGGTCGGCAGGGACGCGGAGATCGCCGTCCTCGACCGCGCGGTCACCGGCGCCGGGCACCGGGTGGTGCTGCTGGCGGGGGAACCCGGGATCGGCAAGACGAGCCTGGCCGAGCACGCCGCCGCGACCGCGGAGGCGGCCGGGCGGCGGGTGGTGTGGGGCCGCTGCTGGGACGGGGGCGGTGCCCCGCCCTTCTGGCCGTGGACGCAGGCCGCCACGGAACTCGCGGGCTCCACCGAACCGGGAGGACCCGGCGCGGGCTCTGCGGGCCTGATCGGAGCCGGCGCGGATTCTGCGGACCTGACCGGATCCGGTACGGCCTCCACGGGCCTGATCGGAGCCGGTTCCGCGGGCCTGACGGGGCCCGGTACGGCCCCCGCGGGACCGGGCGGAGCGGGAGCGCAGGGAGAGGGCGGGCGGTTCCGGTTCTACGAGGCCTTCGCCCGGCTGCTGAACGGGTACGGCAGGGTGCTGGTCGTCCTGGACGACCTCCAGTGGGCCGACGCCTCCTCGATCCGGCTGCTGGAGTTCCTCGCCTCGACCCGGCTCTGCCCGGAGCTGGCCGTGGTGGCCACCTACCGGGACACCGACGTACGGCCCGGCGGGGCGCTGGAGCACGCCCTCGGCGCACTGGTGCGGCTGGCGCACGTGCGGCGGCTGGCCGTGCGCGGCCTGGCCGAGGACGACATCCGCGAGTACCTCGGCCGGGCCGGGGCCGACACCGGCCGCGCCGCGGAGATGACCCGGCTCACCGCGGGCAACCCGTTCTTCCTCGGCGAGGTGCTGCACCTGGCCGAGGGGTCCGGAGCCCCGGAGTCTCCGGAGTCCCGGGAGTCCCCGGCCGCGCTGGCCGACCTGTCGGACGTGGTGCGCGGCCGGCTGGCCGGGCTGCCTCCCGGGACGGAGGAGGTGCTGACCGTCGCCGCCCTGCTCGGCCGGGACGCGCCCGCCGACATCCTGTTCCGGGTCGCGGACCTGCCCGAGGAGGAGGTGCTCGACATCCTCGACGCCGCGGTCCGGGCCCGGCTGCTGGCCGAGGGGGACGGGCCGGCCTGCCGGTTCGTCCACGACATCGTCCGCGACGTGCTGCGCGAGGCGCTGCCGCCGCTGCGGCGCAGGCGCCTGCACTCCCGGATCGCCGAGGTGCTGGAGGAGCGGGGCGGGACCCGGCTGGTCGAGATCGCCCACCACTACGGCGAGGGCGTGCTGAGCGGGCGCACGGCGGGCAAGGCCATCGGCTACGCCCGGCGCGCGGCGGCGCAGGCCACGGCCCAGTTCGCGCACGAGGACGCGGTCGAGCACCTGGAGCGGGCGATCGCCCTGATCGGCGCCCTGCCCCGGTCCGACGACGCGCTCCGCTGCGACCTCCTGCTCGACCTGGCCGAGGCGCAGGCGGCAGCGGGCATGAGCACGGCCGCCCGCGCCCGCCTGGAGGAGGCCGCACGGATCGCCGAGGACCTCGGCGACGACAACCGCCTGGCCCGGGCGGCGCTCGGCCTGTCGGACCAGATCTACACGGCCATGTACGAGGAGGTGACCGACGTCGAGCGGCTCGCCGGGCGCATCGACCGGGCGCTCGCCTCGGACCTGGCCGAGGGCTCGCCGTGGCGCGCCCGCCTGCTGGCCGCCTCGGCGTTCATCGGCTCCACGGGGCGGCCGGTCGCGCAGAGCCTGGAGCTCGCGGCGCAGGCCGTACGGCTGGCGCGCCGCGGCGGCGACGAGCGGACCCTGTCCCGGACGCTGATCGCCTGGGAACTGCTGCTCCGCTCCGGTGCCGACCACGACCTGCGGCGGGAGGTCATCGACGAGATCGTGGAGCTCGGCGTGCGCACCGGAGACCTGGTGACCGAGTGGATAGGCCGGGAGACCGGCCACGTCGAGCGGACCGCCCGGGGCGAGCGCGACGGCGCGGCCGGGGACCTCGCCTGGCTGCGGGAGACCGCCGAGCGGCTCCGGCTGCCCTCGCTGTCCGGTCTCGCCGCCTGGCAGAGCGCGGTCCACGCCTACCTGGACGGGCGGTCCGGCGACGCCCTCGCGGCGGCCGGGGAGTCGGCGGCGGCCCACCCGGAGGGCGCGCTCGGCCGCGACGACGCGCACCTGCGGCACGAGACGCTCCGCTTCCTGGACCTGCGCGCGGGCGGGCGTCCGGCGGAGGCGCTGGCGCTGGCCGACGAGACCCTCGGCACGCGCCCCGGTCAGCGGCCCTGGCGGCTCCTGCGCTGCCTGGCCCTGACCGACCTGGGCCGGGTGGAGGAGGCGCGGGCGGACTTCGCCGGCCTCGCCCGCGGCGGTTTCGCGGAGCTCCTGCCCGACCTGGGCTACCGGTTCGTCGCGGACGCGGTCTGCGAGCTCTGCGCGGCGCTCGGGGAGGCGGAGGCGGGCGAGGTCCTGGCGGGCCACCTGGCGCCGCACGCGGGACGCCTGCTGGGCTGGTCGGTCACCGACCTGTGCCTGGCCAGGCTGGCCCTGCTGCACGGCGACCGGGACCGGGCCGGGGAGCACCTGCGGGCGGCCGAGGCGTTCGTGCGCCGCGCCGGCGTCCGCGTCCACGAGCCCGCCCTGCGGGAGCTGCGGGCGCGGCTCTCCGGCTGAGGCCGGGACCGGCGCGCTCGAAGGAGGACCGGCAGGTCCCGGACCGGTCATGGCCGCGGCGAGGCCGCTTCCAGGAGAGCGCGTCCGGCCTCGGTGAGCTCGTGCGTGGCCGTGCGACCGGTCCGGCTGCTGTCGATCAACCCGGCGTCTCGCAGGATCGCCAGGTGCTCGCTGGCCGTCGGGGCGGTGACGCCCACCAGCCCGGCCACGACGGTCGTCTGCAGCGGAGTGGTGAGCGCGGCCAGGATCCTCGATCGAGTCGCTCCCAGAAGCCGGTCGAGGGATCTCGGAGTGGGAGGTGCCGCCCAGAGGTAACGCCCGGATGCCGGGTAATAGATCGCCGGGGTCCAGTGGTCCGAGGTGGTGCACTGCACCCGGTCGGTGATGAACAGCGACGGAACGAGAATGAGCCCCTCGGGGCAGTCGACGTCGATGTCGACGGTTTTCTCGACGGTGACGGTGTCGCCTTCGCACGCGGCGGAGTGGTGGAGGCGCGGAAGGACCGCGCGCAGCCCCTCGCGGTTGACCTGGATGGCCCGATCCAGCATCTCGGCACGCAGCGCCTGCCGCATGGACGGCCACTCCGGTTCCACGACCGCCTTCCAGAGGCGGCGCAGCGCATCGGCGGCCTCGGACCTGGCTCGGCCGGGGTCGTCGAGCAGCCGGCGGACCGTCTCCGTCCCGCGCCCCCTCGTGGCGTCGACCAGTTCGGCGTACGTCTGGTCCGCCGGTGCGGCGAGGAGGGCGTCCATGCCTTCCTCGAACGTCGGCTCACCGGACATCGGCGACGGGTCGAGGAAGTCGGGCCGATACGCGCCGTCGGCCATGAAGACCGTGAGCGCGCTCAGGTCCGGCTCCGAGAGACTGCGGTGGCGACGGCGAAGCCACGGGTGGAACATCGGGTGACGCTGCGGTTCGGTCAGGAGCTGGGCAAGACTGACCACTTCGTGGATCGGCGACATCGCCCACCGCACGCTCGCGGCACCAGCGCCCAATCGGTAGCGGATCACTCCCCAATTGTTAGGCCACCGCCGAAATGAGCGCGAGCGGAGCGGTGAAGCCCCGAGACTCGGGTCATGACCGGCACGGAGTCGACGGCCCGGTCCTCCCAGCGACCCGAGCGAGCCCGCCACCTGGACCGCGCTCGTAGAACCGCTCCCGAGAGACGAGAAAACCCATGCTCACTGACATCGCCACTGTGCTCGCCGGCCTGGTCGCCGTCGGGATCATCCTCATCGGCGTCCGCTTCCTGCTGCAGCCGGTCGCGTCGGCGGAGGGCTTCGGGGTTCCCGTGCCCATGAACGCGTACCTGACCGTCAAGGGCGTGCGGGACATCACCGCCGGGCTCGTCCTGCTCCCGGCCCTCGTGACGGGCGACCGGCACATGCTCGGCTGGCTGATCCTCGCCAGCGTGTCCGCCCCGCTGGGCGACATGGCCGTCGTGCTCAGGAACGGGGGTCCGCGGGCGGTGGCGCTCGGCGTCCACGGCCTCACCGCCGCGGTGATGGCGGCGGCCGCGGCCGTTCTCATCCTGACGTGAGGCGTGTCGTCCAGAGGGACGTTCCGGTGCCCGGGGAGGCGCCATGCCGTACCAGACCGACGAAAAGGGAGACGACGATGACGATCGGCGATCTGCGCGGTGTCCTCAGGGGGCGCGTGCTCCTGGCCGGTGACGACGGCTTCGAACAGGCGGCCGCCGCGTGGAATCTGACCGTCAGGCAGCCGGTGGCGGCCGTGGCGGAGGCCGCGGACGCCGATGACGTGGCGGCGCTCGTGCGTTACGCGCGGCGGACCGGTATGACGGTGACCGCGCAGCCGAGCGGGCACGGCGCCTCGGGTGATGTGGAAGGCCTGATCCTGTTGCGTACCGGCCTGCTGAACGAGGTGGAGATACGCGCGAAGGAGCGCGTGGTCCGGGTGGGTGCGGGCGTGAAGTGGGGGCAGGTGCTGGCGGCGGCCGGTCCGCTGGGTCTGACCGGTCTGGCGGGCAGCGCGCCGGGGGTCAGCGTGACCGGCTACACCCTGGGCGGCGGCGTCGGCTGGTTCAGCCGCAAGTACGGCTTCGCCTCCGACAGCGTGCGGGCCGTCGACATCGTGGACGCCGACGGTGAGCCGGGCCGGGTGACCGCCGAGTCCGATCCCGAGCTGTTCTGGGCGCTGCGCGGCGGAGGCGGGGACTTCGCGGTGGTGACCGCCCTCGAACTCGAGCTGTATCCCGTGCCGGTCCTGTACGGCGGGCGCGTGATCTGGCCGGAGCACCGGGTCAGGGAGGTGTACGACGCTTTCCTGGAGATCACCGCCGAGGCGCCGCGTGAACTCAGTGTCTGGATCAACCGGCTCCGGCCACCCGGTGCGCCGCCGATGGTGACGCTGGATCTGGCCTACCTGGGCGAGGCGGCTCAGGGGGAGGACCTGCTGGCACGCCTCGACAGGATCGAGGGCGCGATCTCCGACAGCCGCGGCGTCGTCCCGGTCGCCGACCTGGGCGACATCGCCGCCGAGCCCACCGATCCGGCCCCGTCCATCACCCGTGCGGAACTGCTCACCGGCCTGGACGCGGACGCGGTGGAGCTCCTGCTGGCCAAGCCGGTCGAACCGCTCATCAACGTGCAGATCAGGCATCTGGGCGGGGCGCTCGCCGAGCCGGGCGGCGGGGCCGGTGCGAGCGGCGCGATGGCCGAGCCGTACCTGCTCGGCCTGCTGGGTCTCGGCCTGCCGCACGCGGCCGATGCGACGCGCGCCAAGCAGGCCGAGGTCGTGGCCGACCTGGAGGCCTACGTCGGCGGCCGCAAGCCGTACACCGTGCTGTCCCCCGGTGACACGGCGCAGAAGTCCTTCTCCGGCGGCGCGCTCGCGCGGCTGCGGGAGATCAAGCGGTCCCGCGACCCGCACAACGTGTTCCGCGCGAACTACCCGGTGCTCGGATAGACCGGTTCCCGGCAGGTCACGGCCCCGTCGCCCCGGTGGCCGCCGGTCGACGGGTGCGCCGCCTTCCAGGCGGCGATCACCGGTTCGACCGGGGCCCGCCGCCCGTCGGAGGCGCCGCTCGGAATCCGGCGCGCCGGAGATGGCGGAACATGCATGTACGGGGGAGCATTGGGCATGTCTCCACACCGCTGAAGGGCGGTGAAATGATCGAAATCTGGCCTGGTGACCCCTATCCTCTGGGGGCCACCTATGACGGCGCGGGGACCAACTTCGCGCTCTTCTCCGAGGCCGCGGAGAAGGTCGAGCTGTGCCTGTTCGACGACGAGGGCGAGGAGACCAGGGTCTCGCTCACCGAGGTCGAGGGCCACGTCTGGCACGGCTACCTGCCCCGGGTGGGTCCGGGGCAGCGGTACGGCTACCGCGTGCACGGGCCCTACGACCCGGGCTCCGGGCAGCGCTGCAACCCCGCCAAGCTCCTCCTCGACCCCTACGCCAAGGCGATCGAGGGCGACGTGGCGTGGGACGAGGCGGTGTACGGCTACCGCTTCGGACGGCCGGACAGCCGCAACGACGCGGACTCGGCGCCGTTCATGCCGCTCTCCGTGGTGGTCAACCCGTTCTTCGGGTGGGGGCACGACCGCCCGCCCGCCACGCCGTACCACGACACGGTGATCTACGAGGCGCACGTCAAGGGCCTGACGATCAACCACCCGAAGATCCCGGAGCGGATCCGCGGCACCTACGCTGCCATCGGGCACCCCGAGATCATCGACCACCTGACCGCGCTCGGCGTGACGGCGATCGAGCTCATGCCGGTGCACCAGTTCGTCACCGACCACATGCTGGCCGACAAGGGCCTGTCGAACTACTGGGGCTACAACACCATCGGCTTCTTCGCCCCGCAGAACACCTACTCCAGCAGCGGCCAGCGCGGCGGCCAGGTGCTGGAGTTCAAGGCCATGGTCAAGGCGCTGCACGAGGCGAACATCGAGGTCATCCTCGACGTGGTCTACAACCACACCGCCGAGGGCAACCACCTGGGCCCGACGCTGAGCATGCGCGGCATCGACAACGCGGCCTACTACCGGCTCGTCGACGACGACCGGCGCTACTACATGGACACCACCGGCACCGGCAACAGCATGTTCATGCGCTCGCCCCAGGTACTGCAGCTGATCATGGACTCGCTCCGCTACTGGGTCACCGAGATGCACGTGGACGGGTTCCGGTTCGACCTGGCGGCCACGCTCGCCCGCGAGCTGCACGAGGTCGACCGGCTGAGCGCCTTCTTCGACCTGGTCCAGCAGGACCCGGTGCTGTCGCGGGTCAAGCTCATCGCCGAGCCGTGGGACGTCGGCCCCGGCGGCTACCAGGTGGGCAACTTCCCGGCCCGGTGGACCGAGTGGAACGGCAGATACCGCGACACGATCCGGGACCTGTGGCGGGGCGAGCCCGCCGCGCTGCCCGAGTTCGCCTCGCGGCTGACCGGCTCCAGCGACCTCTACCAGGACGACAGCCGCCGTCCCGCCGCCTCCATCAACTTCGTCACCTGCCACGACGGCTTCACCCTCACCGACCTGGTCTCCTACAACCACAAGCACAACGAGGCCAACGGCGAGGACAACCGCGACGGCACCGACGACAACCGGTCCTGGAACTGCGGGGCCGAGGGGCCCGCGACGCTGGCCATCGAGTCGCTGCGCGAGCAGCAGAAGCGCAACTTCCTGACCACGCTGTTCCTGTCGCAGGGCGTGCCGATGCTCTCCCACGGCGACGAGCTCGGCCGCACCCAGCAGGGCAACAACAACGTCTACTGCCAGGACAACGAGCTCAGCTGGGTCGACTGGTCCGACGTCAGGGAGAACTGGCTGCTGCTGGAGTTCACCCGGAAGCTGGCCAAGCTCCGCGCCGACCACCCGGTCTTCCGGCGGCGCCGCTTCTTCTACGGCCGGCCGGTGCGCGGGTCGGAGGACGAGCTGAGCGACATCGCCTGGCTCACCCCGCACGGGAAGCGGATGACCGACGCCGACTGGAACGTCGGGTACGCCAAGTCGCTGGCCGTCTTCCTGAACGGCGACGCCATCACCGAGCCGGACCGCCGGGGACGGCGCATCACCGACGACTCGTTCCTGCTGCTGATCAACGCCCACCACGAGACCATCAAGTTCACGATCCCGGAGGATTACGGCGACATGTGGCTGACGGAGATCGACACGGCGATGCCGATCACGGTCGACACCCCGCTCTGCCGGGCGGGAGAGGGAGTGCCCGTGGCGGGCCGCTCGATGCGGGTGCTGCGCCGTGTCTGAGCCCGTGTCCGAGCCTGTGTCCGGCCCCGCGTCCGGCACCCGCCCCGCTTCCGGATCCGCGGCCGGGTCCGTGTCCGCCGCCCGGGCCGGGGGCGCCGCCGGGGCCGCGCCGGTGTCCACCTACCGCCTCCAGCTGACCCCCGACTTCGGGTTCGACCGGGTCGCCGAGCTCGCCCCCTACCTGCGCGACCTCGGGGTGAGCCACGTCTACCTCTCGCCGATCCTGCAGGCCGTGCCCGAGTCGCGGCACGGCTACGACGTCACCGACCACTCGCGGATCCGCGAGGAGTTCGGCGGGATCGAGGGCCTGCGGGCGATGGCCGCGACGCTGGCCGGGCACGGGATCGGCATCGTGGTGGACATCGTGCCCAACCACATGACGGTCCCGGTGCCCGAGTCGGGCAACGCGCCGCTGTGGTCGGTGCTCGCCGAGGGGCAGGCCTCGCCGTACGCGTCGTGGTTCGACATCGAGTGGACCGACGGCAGGGTGAACATGCCGGTGATCGGTGACGACACCGAGCCCGTGGTGGACGGCGACGTGCTGCGCTACCACGACCACGCGTTCCCCTACCCGGACACCCACTACCGGCTGGTCGACTGGCGGCGCGGCCCCGGCTACCGGCGCTTCTTCGACGTGTCCTCGCTGATCGGCCTGCGGGTGGAGGACCCGGAGGTCTTCGACGCCACCCACCGGGTGATCCTGGACCTGGTCGCCGAGGGCGTGATCGGCGGCCTGCGGGTCGACCACCCCGACGGCCTGGCCGACCCGCGCGGCTACCTGGCCCGGCTGCGCGCCGCGTCGGGCGTGTGGACGGTCGCCGAGAAGATCCTCGTCGGCGACGAGCGGCTCCCGGACGACTGGGCGTGCGACGGCACCACCGGCTACGAGGCGCTGAACCGGATCACCGGGCTCTTCGTCGACCCGGCCGGGAAGGAACCGCTGGTCGAGGAGTTCCTCCGGCGGACCGGGATGCCGCGCGATTACGCGGAGGTGGTCTACACCGCCAAGAAGCACGTCCTCGACCTGTTCTTCGGCGCCGAGATCGACCGGCTGCACGCGGTCGTCGGCACCGACCGCGACACGCTCGCCGAGCTGCTGGCGGCCATGCCGGTCTACCGGGCCTACGCGGTCCCGGGGGAGCCGGTGCCCGCGGCCTCGGCGGCGATCGTGGAGGCGGCCGGCGAGCTCGCCGCCGCGCGGCTGCCCGAGGGCGCCCCCGTCGCCGAGACCGTGGAGAAGGTGCTGTACGGCCCGGCCGAGGCGGTCGTCCGGTTCCAGCAGACCTGCGGCCCGGTGATGGCCAAGGGGGTGGAGGACACCGCCCTCTACCGCTGGTACCCGCTGGCCTGCCTGAACGAGGTGGGCGGCGAGCCGGACCGGTTCGGCGGGGCGGTGGAGGAGTTCCACGCGTTCTGCCACCGGATGGCCCCGGGCGCGATGACGACGCTGTCCACCCACGACACCAAGCGCTCGGAGGACGTCCGGGCCCGGCTGGCCGTGCTCTCGGAGCTGCCCGGCGAGTGGACCGAGGCGGTCGAGGAGTGGTCCGCGAAGGTCTCCTTCGACCCGGCGCTGGACTACCTGGCCTGGCAGAACCTGATGGCCGCCTGGCCGATCGACCCGGACCGGTTCTTCGACTACCTGTTCAAGGCGGCCCGCGAGGCCAAGACCGCGATCTCCTGGGCCACCCCCGACGCGTCCTACGAGAAGGGCCTGCGGGCCTTCGTGGAGCGGGCGATCGGCGAGTGCGGCCCCTCGATCGGGGAGTTCGCCGCCCGGATCGAGCCCTACGCCCGGTCCAACTCGCTGGGCCAGAAGCTCGTCCAGCTCATGATGCCGGGCGTGCCGGACCTGTACTGGGGCAACGAGATCACCGACTTCTCCCTGGTGGACCCGGACAACCGCCGCCCGGTCGACTTCGGCCTCCGAGCCTGGATGCTCGCCGGGGACGGAGCCCCCGGTTCGCCCGGGGCCGCTGGATCCTCCGGGACCGCCGGACCGGCCGGGTCCACGGCGCTCGCCGGGTCCACCGGGTCCACCGGACCGGCAGGGTCCGCCGGGTCCGCAGGGTCCTCCGGGGCCGGCTGGTCCGAGTGGGACGCCGCCAAGCTGCTCGTCACCCGGCGGGCGCTCGGCCTGCGGCGGCGGATCGACCCCGCGGCGCCGTACGTCCCGCTGGAGACCGGCGAGCACGCGGTCGCCTTCGCCCGCGGGGAGCGGGCCGTGGCCGTGGCGACCCGGCTCCCGGTGGGCCTGGAGCGGCGCGGCGGCTGGGGGAGCGAGACGCTCACGCTCCCGCCCGGCCACTGGCGCGACCTGCTGTCCGGTGCCGAGCACACCGGGCGGATCCCCATGGCCCACCTGCTCTCCCACCACCCCGTCGCGCTGCTGGAAAGGGACTGATCGATGTTCGAGGTGTGGGCGCCGGAGGCGGGCGCCGTCGAGGTGGAGGTCGACGGGACCCGGCACGCGATGCGGCGCGGGAACGGCGGCTGGTGGTCGGCGGAGGTGCCGGGGGCCGGGCACGGCACCGACTACCGGTTCCGGCTGGACGGCGGCGACCCGCTGCCCGACCCGCGGACCCGGTGGCAGCCCGAGGGGATCTTCGGGCCGAGCCGGGTCTACGACCACGACCGGTTCACCTGGAGCGACGACCTGTGGAAGGGCCGGGCCCTGCCCGGCTCGATCGTCTACGAGCTGCACATCGGGACCTTCACCCCGGAGGGCACTTTCGAGGCGGCCATCGGCAAGCTGGAGCACCTGGTGGCGCTGGGCGTCGACTTCGTCGAGGTCATGCCGGTGCCGCCGGTCCCGGGCGGGCACAACTGGGGCTACGACGGGGTGGACCTGTGGGCTGTCACCGACAACTACGGGGGCCCCGACGGGTTCAAGCGGTTCGTGGACGCCTGCCACCGCCAGGGGCTCGGCGTGATCCTCGACGTCGTCTACAACCACCTCGGGCCGTCCGGCAACTTCCTGGCGCCCTTCGGCCCGTACTTCCACTCCTCCGCCTCCTCCTTCTGGGGCCAGGCGGTCAACCTGGACGGCCCCGGCTCCGACGAGGTGCGGCGCTACTTCATCGGCAACGCGCTGCAGTGGCTGCGCGACTACCACGTCGACGGCCTGCGGCTGGACGCCGTGCACGCGCTGCACGACGACCGGGCCGTGCACTTCCTGGAGGAGCTGGCAGGAGAGGTGGACGCCCTGTCGGCCGCCGTCGGCCGCCCGCTGACGCTCATCGCCGAGTCCGACCTCAACGACCCCCGGCTGATGACCCCGCGCGAGGCCGGCGGGTACGGCCTGGCCGCGGCCTGGAACGACGACGTGCACCACGCCCTGCACACGGCGGTCACCGGAGAGCGGCACGGCTACTACGACGACTTCGCCGGAGGGCCGTCCGGCTCCCCGGCCGCCGCCCTGGCCAAGGTGCTGACCTCGGCCTACTACCACGACGGGACCTACTCGTCGTTCCGGCGCCGCTCCCACGGCCGCCCGGCCGGGCACGTGCCCGGCCACCGGTTCGTCGTCTGCGCGCAGAACCACGACCAGATCGGCAACCGGGCCGAGGGCGACCGGGTCGACCCCGAGGCGCTCCGGCTGGCCGCCGGGCTCCTGCTGACCTCGCCCTTCACCCCGATGCTGTTCATGGGTGAGGAGTGGGGGACGCGCACGCCGTTCCTGTTCTTCACCGACCACGTCGAGCCGCAGCTGCGCGAGGGCGAGGCCGACCGGCGGCGGCGGGAGTTCGTCGGCTTCGGCTACGACGACTGGGCGGACAAGGCACCCGACCCCGGGGAGGAGCTGACGTTCCTGCGCTCCAAGCTCGACTGGAGCGAGCTGGAGCAGGACGCGCACCGCGCCCACCTCGACTGGTACCGGGCGCTCATCGCGCTCCGCCGGGCCCACCCCGACCTGTCCGACCCGCGCCTGGACCGGGTCCGGGTGGAGCACGAGGGCTCCTGGCTGGTGGTGCACCGGGGCGCGTTCCGGGTGGCCGCCAACCTCGGCCGGTCCCCGGTCGCGCTCCGGGTCCAGCCCGCCGAGATCGTCCTGGCCTCCGACCCCGGCACCCACCTCGACGGCGACGACCTGACCCTGCCCGCCCGCTCCCTGGCGATCCTCCGGGTCTGACCTCGTAGCCGCCCGCCGCCCGCCGCCCGCCGCTCGGCCCCGTCCCCGTCCCCGGGTCACGGGAACGGCCCGGCCCGCCTGGAGGACGGGAACGGCCGCGCGGCCCCGGCTGGGATACTCGCGGGATGCGCATCGCGGACATGACCCCGGACCGGGGAGCCCTGGGACGGGAACTGCTGGCCGTACAGCACGCGGCCTACGCCGTCGAGGCGGAGATCATCGGGGATGACCGCATCCCCGCGCTCCACGAGACCCTGGACGAGATGTGCGCCGAGCCGCTGACCTGGCTGGGCGCCTTCGACGGCGACCGGCTGGTCGGGGCCGTGGCGTGGTCGGAGACGGAGGACGAGGTGGACATCGACCGGCTCGTCGTGGACCCGGGAGCACACCGGCGCGGCATCGGGAGGGCGCTGGTGGAGGAGCTGACGTCCCGGGCGGGCGGGCGCCGGATCACGGTGTCCACCGGCAGGGCGAACACGCCCGCCCGCACGCTCTACGAGCGGCTCGGGTTCGGCGGAGCCGAGGACGCCGAGGTGATCCCCGGACTCTGGATCACGAGGTACGCCCGTCCCGCCGAGCGCTGACCGGCCCCGGGCGTCCCGGCCCGCCGGGCTTCCGCGCCGGCGCGGTGGACGCGGTACGGCGGGGCCGCGGACCCCGATCCGCGCCGACCCGACGCCTGCCGAGCCGGCCGTTCGCGCGGGACGGCCGAACGGGCGGGGACCCTCTAGTCGTCGTGTCGCCGGCGCACCATCTCCACGATCCAGACGGGCGCGAACGGGGACGTGCAGTTCGGCGGGGTCGGGTAGTCCTTGAGCACCTCCAGGCGTTCGCCGATGGCGACGGCGCGGGCGCGGTGCCCGGCGTGCTCGATGCCGATCTGCGCCAGGCAGTGGTTCATCGCCCACTGCAGGCGATCCGGGGCGTCCTTCATCTCCGCCTCGATGACGTCGAGCAGTCCCGGAAGGTCGAGTCCCCCGGGCTGCTTGGCCACGCGTTCGGTGGTCAGCGCCCAGCCGGCGCTCGCGACCACCGGGTCCGGATCGGCGGACCAGGCCAGGCGTAGCTCTTCGGCGTGCGGGCTCTTCTTCACCACGTAGTTCACGAGCCAGTCGTGCACCTTGGAAGTGCGCGACTGACGCACCATGGCGTCCAGCTCGTCGCGGGTGAACGCCTTCGGGCGGCAGACCAGGATCGCCAGCAGCCGCGCCGCGCTGTCATCCGTCTCCCAGAGCCGGCGCGCGAGGTCCTGCTGCGTCTTCAGCCGTTTGGCGAGCGCGCGCAGCCTGCCGAGGTTCACCCCGTGGTCGTCGCCGTGCCTCTCGTTCACCTCGCGCGCCTTCGGGTCCTCCAGCTCGGCCAGCTCGGCCATCACCTCGGTCACCGTCGTCTCGGTCGCCATCGCCTCTGTCACCTGTGCCTCCTGCGCGGGGGTCCGGCCGCCGTGCCGCGGGCGGGCGGGGGCGCCGCCCGCCGCCGAGCGGTGAGGGGCCCGGTCACGACTCGCCGGCTTCCGGAGCGAACTGCTGAACGCCGAACGCGACGGCTGCGGCGATGTCCTCGTCGCCGATGCCCCACGCCTCCTGGACGACCGCGCCCCAGGCGCGGCAGCTGCGCGTTGCGAACTCCTTCGCCTCCGCGGTGTCCTCCCAGGTGGCCGGGTCGACGTCCACGCCGCGCAGGTGGAGGTCCAGGCCGAGCACGGTGAGGTCCCAGCCGCCGCCGATGCCGATCGTGCCGCCCGGCCCGTAGGTCCTGACGAGCTCGTCGACGATCTCAGCGGGCGAGGAGTGCTCCAGTTCGAAGGCGGTGCGCCCGTCGCCGGCGGCCGTCAACCGGACCTCGACCTCGGTCGCCATGCCCTCGCCCAGCACCCATGTCACCTTGAGCAGACTCGGCTGCTCGCACCGCAGGATCTCGCCGCCGGCGTTGTCCTTGAGCTGGAACGCGCCCCCGATCCGGAAGTCACCCTCGATGGGGCCCAGCCAGCGGCTGAGCCGTACCGGGTCGGTGCAGGCGTCCCAGACGTCCTCGATCGGGGCGTCGTAGACCCGGCGCAGCAGCAGCGACCGGCCCGCGCCACCGGCGACCGGCAGGTTTCCGATCTCACGGTGCGTGGCGTTGATCTGGTCGACGATGTCGATCATGTGTTCTCCTCGGTGTCGGTGTCGGTGTCGGTGTCGGTGCCGGGCCCGGTGTCGGTGCCGGGCTTGGGCGCGGAGGTCGCGGTGGGGTTTCCGCGGTCATTGGAGGTCGGACGTCGTTCGCGTCTGCTCCGCGCCAGTTCGGTGGCCAGTGCGTCGAGCCGCTGGTTCCAGAACGGGCGGAAACGCTCCAGCCACAGGTCTGCCTCCTGCAGGGGATCGGGCTCCACGGCGTAGATGCGACGGGTGCCCTCCGCCCGGCAGGAGGCGAACCCCGACTCCCGCAGGACGCGGAGATGCTGGGAGACCGCGGGTGGTGAGATGCCGAACTCCGCCCGGATGACCTCGCTGATCACCCCGGCGGCCTGCTCTCCACCGGCGAGCAGTTCCAGGATCCGGCGCCGGACCGGATCGCCGAGGACGTCGAAGGCGTGCACCCCCATACTGTTTCAGCCTCTGCTTAATTAAGTCAAGGTTAAAATTCGGATCGAGCCTATCCGCGGTGCGAGGCCTCCCTGGCGGGACGGTCTACGACCGTCGCCCGCACCCGTCTTCGTCGGTGGCCGACCGGTTCGGGTGAACGGTGACGCCTCAGGGCGGGGCGGGTCAGTGATCGGCCAGACGGAACCAGACCGACCCGCCCGCCTCGTCGCGATGGCAACCCCACTCCGTCGCGAGCAGGTCCACCAGCCACAGGCCCCGGCCGCCGTCGTCGCCGGGCTCCGGGACCCGTACGGCGGGCGCACCCGCGGCCGAGCCGTCGTCGGTCACCTCGACGTGGACGGCTCCGGGGGACGAGACGGGGGACAGGGTCAGGCGGACGGTCACCCGGCCGCCCGCCGTACGGCCGGAGTCGGAGTGCACGACCGCGTTGGTGACCAGTTCGCTCAGCAGGAGCAGGAGGTCGTCGAGGACCGGGGCGGGCAACTGCCCGGACAGGCGGCATCGAGCCCATTCGCGGGCCCGGAAGACGGACGCCGCGTTTCCCGGGAATTCCCGATGCGGAGTGTTCCGGAGGGTGTCCGGGAATTCCTTTCCGGGGTCGCAGCGGTGGACCGGGTCGCGCATTCTCATGCGTTCACCTCGGCCATGATGATGTCGGCGGCGTTGTCGGCATCGGCCACCACCCATTTGCCCCGGCGCCACAGCCGCGCCCACCACGGCCGCCAGGTGAACACCCGGCCGCGGTAGCGCCGGATGGCGGTGATGCGGACCGGGCCGCCGCCCGCCGTACGGACCTCCAGGACCGGTTCCCCGCCGGCCGGGAGGACCAGTGAGGCGCACGCGCCGAGACCGTGCAGGCCCCAGCCCAGCCGCACCAGATCTGTGAACCTCTCGTACCGCTCACCCGCTGTCATGGCTCCGCCCTTCCGTGCCCGTCCGGCGCTCCGGCGGAGAGGAGGGGTCCGCCGGGCGGGCGCGCGACCTGATCCGCACTCCGCCCCCACGCCCTGAATCCCGCCCTCCGCGATCCGGCCGGAGGTGATGGACTGCTTTCTTTTCCGCGCTGTCCGGCGGAGAAGTCCTCCGCCTAGACTGCCTTTCCGTCGATTGATCGGTAATGGGGTCGGCAATCCATGCGACGCCCGATAATGACGGCCATCGGTGTGGCGAGGTGTGGAGCCGGTGTGGCCGATTAATCGAAAAGACCGTTTTTCTCTATTTGAGGAGGAATGCGATGAGTGTCGCGCCGTCTCTGGACCCGGGCTCGCCACGCGTGCGCTTCGGTGCGGAGCTGCGCCGCCTGCGCGAGACCGCGCAGCTCTCGCAGGCCGCCGTGGCCGCCCGCCTCGGCTGCACGCAGACGCAGGTGAGCCGCCTGGAGATGGCGACCCGGACCCCGTCGCGGTCGGACGCGGAGAAGCTGGACCGGCTCTTCGGTGAGGCCGACGGCGTCTCCTTCACCGGGCTCTACCAGCGCATCGTCTCCCGTCCCGGTGGCCCGGTCTGGTTCCGCAGTTGGGCCGAGGAGATCGAGCACACCGCCCTCGTCCTCCGCTCCTGGGACCCGCTGCTGGTCCCGGGCCTGCTGCAGACGGAGGCCTACGCACGGTGTCTCTTCAGCCGAGAGCCCAGAATCACCCCGGAGGAGGCGGACGAGCGCGTCGCGGCGCGTATGGGACGGCAGCAGATTCTCGACCGGGACGCCCCTCCGCTGATCCTCGTTCTCATGGATGCAGGTGTGCTGCGTCGTCGGGTCGGTGATCAGGAGGTCATGCGGGAGCAACTCGGGCACCTGTTGGAGGTCGCGCAGCGGCCCGCCGTCTCGATCCAGGTGGTCGACCCGGAGTGCCTACCGGGATTGGCTGGAGCTTTCATGATCGCCGAGTTGCCGAACGGTCATCCGGTCACCGTCCATGCGGACTCACCGGCCCAAGGACAGGTCTCGACCGATCCCGACATCGTGACCGCTATCCAAAACCGATATGAGGCCGTACGGCTGTGGGCCTATCCTGAGCGCATATCCCTCAAAATGATCGAGGATGTGAAGCGGGAATGGACCTGAGTGCCGCTGTATGGCGGAAGTCGTCCCGATCCTCAGGGAACGGCGGCCAGTGCGTCGAGGTCGCCGACAACCTGCCCGGTGTGGTCGCCGTCCGCGACAGCAAGGACCCCGACGGCCCCAAGCTGCTCTTCACCCCCGCCGAGTGGAAGGCCTTCGTCGGCGGCGTCAAGGCCGGCGAGTTCGACCTCTGACCTCGATCCTCCCGGCGGGCCTCCTGCCTCAAGCGGGGGAGCCGGCGACGGCGGCTGACGAGTCGGGGGAGCACATGAGAAACACGGGCATCCCCGCTCACGGCACCTTGGCGACCACGCCGAGGATGCCGGGCTTGCCGAGGTCGTACGCGGTGTCCTCCTCGAACTCCGGACGCCATGCCTGGACCGGGACGATTCCGGGGTCGAGCACCTCCAGGCCCTCCGTGTAGGCGGCGAGGTGGGCCGGGGTCCGCGTGGTGACCGATCCGGCGGTGGTGGCGCGGTAGACCGCCTTCGCCTCGTCGTGGGCCGCCACCGGACGGTCTCCGGCGTGGACGTGGGAGATCACCAGATGACTGCCGGGGACCATGACCTCGCGGACCGCCGTGACGATGGCGTCGGCGTCGGCGTCGTCGGGGATGAAGTGGAGCATGGACAGCAGGATCACGGCCACCGGCTGGTCGAAGTCGATCCTCGACCGGATCTCGGGGTGGTCGAGCAGGGCCTTGGGCTCGCGCATGTCGGCCTGGACGACGACGGTGTGGGGGTTGTCCTCCAGCAGGGCCCGGCCGTGCGCCAGGACGATGGGGTCGTTGTCGACGTAGACGACCTTCGCGTCGGGGATGACGCGGTGGGCGACCTGGTGGACGTTCTCCTGGGTGGGCAGGCCGGAGCCGATGTCCAGGAACTGGCGCACACCCCGCCCGGCGATCTCGGTCACGGCGCGGGAGAGGAAGGCGCGGTTGGCCCGGGCGTTGGCCCGTGACTCCGGGATCAGCTGGATGATCTTCTCTGCGGCCTCGCGGTCGGAGGCGAAGTTGTCCTTGCCGCCCAGGTAGTAGTCGTACATCCGGGCCACGCTGGGGATCGACGGATCGATCCCGGCCGGTGCCTGCTCGTCTTCCATGACGCTCTCCTCGGACCCCGATTGATCACTCTGCTGGTGATGCTAGATGACGTACGAGGATTTTTTGATCTTTGTGCAGATCTTCTGGGGATGCGGTGCCGTTTTCCGGGTGGTGCCGCTTCCCTGGCGGGACGCGGGGCGGTGCGATCCGTGGAACCGGGGACGGGGCACTGCACCGGACCTTCCGCCGGATCGCGGGACGGGCCGGATCTCAGAGCAGACCGTAGCGGGCGCCGATGGCTCTGGCCTCCTCCTCGGTCACCTGGCTCGGGGTCCGGGCGAGGGCCTGGCGCAGGTCGGAGACGACCTTCTCACCCGAGGCGCGGACGCGGGTGCGGTGGTGGGCGAGCCGCTCATCGAAGCGCCTGGCCGCCGGGCCGGTCCAGACCTTGCCGGAGTGGAACGCCTGGAACGGCGTCTCAACGGCCTCCTCGACCTCCTCCAGCAGCGGCTCGACCATCCGGAGCGCCTCTCCCAGCGCCTCGTGGAGCGGATTGGGCACCATCTCGGCCATGGTCGGGTCAGTCCTTCGTGGATGAGGGGGAGGCGGCCTCCACCGACGGGCTCGCGGCCGGGGCGCCGGCATCGGTGATCAGCCTCGGCGCGATCAGCTTCATCATCGCCGCCACATCGGCGGCGTTGTCCCGCCCTTCGACGCCGATCTCCAACTGGACGGAGAGCCACGCCTTGCCTTGGACGAGGTGGGCGTACGCGGCGTTGTTCTCGTCGTCCTCGGGCTTGAAGTAGGCGCCGATGGATCCAGGGAAGATCTCCGGCAGCCGGGAAGCACCGTCCTCGAGATGTTCCTCGACTATCCCTGGGTAACCCCCAGGCGTGAGCCTGATCAGGAGCACCTTCAACTGCTCGCCATCTCGCCGGTATACCGCGCAGCTTCCGGTGCCGAGGCCGCTGGCGGTGGTGAGATCGAAGTAACCGCGAATCAGCGGGTTGCGCACCCCGGTCATCAGTTCTACTGCCTTCAGCGGGATGTGGTCGCAGATGTACGGCGGGGCGGCCACGGCGGGGAGCGGACTGCGATCGACCGGCATATCCGTGGTGCTCTGACAAGCGGCCGTGAAGACCAGGACGCACGCCAGCGCCATGAACGGAGTTGATAGTCGTCTCGTCATGATCAGTACTGAGAGAAGCCGGCGGAGAAGGACTGATCCAGCGTTTCCTGAACATCCCGCCAGCGTTGTCCTGCCGGTCCGCTCAACCACCGCTGGTAGGCCTCGAACTTACGGTCCTTGTCAATCTCGTTGGACGCCTTCTCGTCGATCATCTCGTCCCTGGTCATGAGTGTCCGACCGTCCTTGAGGAAGTTGTTGGGGTTGTCGCGGGGGTCGTCTCCCGGCTTCAGGTCTTCCAACGAGGCCCAGGGGTGGGTCGTGGCCGCGGGTTCGGCGGAGCCGAAGAGGCCATGCCTGAGCATGGCCTGTGCGGTGAGATCGTGCACGAGGCGCCGGGTCTCATCGACGGCGGCGTTGGCGGTCTCACGGGCGGTGCCCTCGGCATCCCCTTTCCCGAGGTTCTCGGCCAGGCCTGTCCACGCCCCTACGACTCCAGACGCGATCGGCCAGGCTCCCGCCTGCGGGATGGCGAGACCGGTGTTGACCATGGCTAAGAAAACCTTCATGTTCTGCTGCTGGGCCTCGTCCAGCTTCTTGCCCTCTTCGATCTTGGACAGACCGGATGTGTCGATGATCAGGCCGAAGCCTGCACCGATCCTTGTTGCGTTGGCTTTCAGCGTGTCATCACCTCGCCCGGCAGCCATCTCTGCCGCGCCGTAGTCGAGGAGTCGCCCGGTGAATGCCGTCTGAGCGGCTGCGACGAGGCTGAACGCCTTGGAGTCCCTGAACGTCTCCTTCATCACCCCACGCAGTTCTTCGAGATTGAACTGTGCTCCCCACGGATCTTGTCCGGGAAGGTTGGCGTTATCCGCACTTCGAACGCCGGGCACAACCCTGTCTCGGCCACCCTCGGCAACGTGGTTGATGTCCCGGATGTACTCCGACAGCACGAGACCCGTGAAAGTGGGTTTCACGGCCGAATCCGGAGGGTGGCCGTTTTTGATGCGTTCGGCTTCGATGTGGATGAACTGTGAGGCCAGCATGGCCGACCAGTAGCCGCGTGAGGGCTTGTCCGGGGTGCCGGAGTGGTCGCGGAAGTGGAGCATGGCGGCTTCCAGGGCCTTGCCGAGGGCCACGCCGTCGTCGCTCATCTTCGACGGGTTGGTGAGGTAGTGCTTCATCGCGGTGGGGTCGCCCGCGAAGAAGTCCTGGGCCGCCTCGGGGTGGCGGGAGAGGGTCTCCATGAGGGGCACCATGACCTTCGAGTAGGTGCCCATGCTGTCCGAGGTGCGGTCCCAGGCGTCGATCTTCCTGGCGAGGGTCACCAGGAAGGCGGTGCTGAAGGTGCCGTGCTTGAGCGCTCGGGTGATCGCCTCGTACTTCCAGTGCTGCCCCTGCTGTCCCGCCGGAGAGGAGGACAGGGGAGCGGTCAGCTCGTCGATCCAGGACTTGCCCAGGCGCGGACTCGCCGTGCCCATCGCCTTGCCGAGGGCGGTCTCCAGTCGCTTGGCCTGTTTCTCGCTCCCCATGGCGGTTCCCATCAGCAGGCTGCGGAACGTCGTCGCGCCCAGCGTGGTCAGCAGCGCGGTGGTGAAGGTCGCGTCCCCGGTGCGCTTCTCCAGCTCCGCCACCGTCCTGGCGTCGATCTCGCCCTTCTCGGCGGCCTCGGCCAGCTTGACCGTGGCGGCGTAGACGTCGGGATCGCGGGAGGCCTTGCCGTACCGGGATTCGTCGAAGGCGGCCAGGCCGCCGGGCAGGCCGGAGGAGCCCCACTCGGTGCGCTCCGAGCGGATCGCCTCGCTGCGCCGCCGCAGGTCGGGGCGGCTGGATCCGATCCAGCTCCGCGCCTCGCGCAGCGCGCCCAGTGCCGAGGTGTCCAGGTCGAGCTTCTCCAGGGCCGCGCGGACGCGGGGTTCGCCGCGGCCGATGGCGTCCTCCGCCCGGCCGAGCCCGCGCTCGAAGTCGTCCATCGCGGCTGGGTCGATGCCGGAGAAGCCGCCGCCCACCCCCTGCGGTCCGGCCGATGCCGTGGGTGCGGGCGGGTGCGGGCGGGCCTGCGGGCCGGAGGCGGGCTTGGCGGACGGTGGAGGCGACGCGGTACCGGACGGGGGTGCGGACGACCGGGAATCGGGCGCGGGGGAGGGGCTCGGCGTACGGCCGCCGGCCGCGGAGGAGGAAGAAGGGCTGGGCATACCGCCGTCGGTCACGGGACCGGGCGACCGGGACGTGGGCGCGGAGTCAGTGGGCGGCGGCTGGGGGCCGCCGGTCGGACCGGTGCCGGAGGGGGCCGGCGACGGTGACGGATAGGGGTGGGCCATGAGGCGGCGGACTCCAGCGTGGTCGGTGAGAACGCAGGCGGGAAATGCCAGCCTACGTTTCATTCATTCACCGGCGAAGAACTTTCGCTGTCCGAGATGGGCACGAGTGCACGTACGGCCCTGCCGCCGGGGAAACGGCCGCGGCATTGTAAGGATCGTCGTGATCGCCGCCTGAGCGAGTCCTGTCGGGGGCGGAGGCTCCCGCTGGCACGGCAGGCTGGAGGCGGTGACCGGTTCAGACCGTGACCGGCTGCCGGTGGACCCGGCCGTCAGGCTCTCCGGTGAGATATCCACACCTCGCCTCCCACCAGGGCCGATGATCCACCCTGCCTGGACCCGCCGCATCGAGGCAGCGCCGTCGCCCACGGCAGTAGTGTCACGAAGTGTGAGCACCGAGCTGGAACGACTTGCTGCACGGCTTCAAGACTTCGCCCGTGTCCGGGACTGGGAGCAGTTCCATACACCGAAGAATCTGGCGATGGCCCTTGCGGGTGAAGTCGGCGAACTGGTGGCGGAGTTCCAGTGGCTGACTCCGGAGGAGTCGCAGAGTCCGGATGCGGAGACCCTCGGCCGGGTGCGGTCCGAGCTTGCCGACGTGACCGCGTATCTCGTCCGCCTCGCCGATCTGCTCGACATCGACCTGGTCGAGGCCGCCAACTCCAAGCTGGACGAGAACGAGCGCCGTTACGATCCCGATCTCTATCGCGGTTCCGCGAGAAAAGCGCCTCCACTACCCTCGTGATGACCATGTGATGCGGCCCGACGGGCTTCCGCGCTTGCACGGCTGACCGCCGGAGCGGATACGCCCCCACCCGCACGAATTCTTTCGTGCTGCCTGGGGGAAGCCCGTGACGGCTTTGCGTCTGTCCGTGGAGCGCCTGATCGCCTCACCCAACGAAGCGGCGCTCGCCGAGCAGATCAGCGAGCACCTGCGCGTGACGACAGGCCGGGGCCCCTCTCCCTCCGAGGCCAGGTCGTGGGAACGGAGTCTTCCCGCGCTCGCCCGGGATCTGGCCGACGCGGGGCTCGGCAAAGTCGAGATGCTGATCGAGTACAAGCTCCCGTTGACCAGCAAACGCGCCGACGTGGTGCTGGCGGGCGTGCACCCGCGGACTGGCGAGGACTCCTACGTCGTCGTGGAGCTCAAGCAGTGGAGCCGTGCCGAGCCGTCCGACCAGGGCGAGCATCTGGTCCTCGTGGACGGCATGCCGGGCAGGGATCTGCTCAACCCCGCCGAGCAGGTCCGGCGCTACTGCGAATACATGTCCGACTTCTTGAGCGTGCTCAAGGACCGGCCGCAATCCATCCACGGTGTGGCGTACCTGCACAATGCCATGGACCTCGACGTAGACGGTCTTCACGACCAGGTGCGGGACGCGCACAGCAGACTCTTCACCAAGCAGCGGCGCGGCGACTTCCATGACTACCTGCGCGAACGTCTGGCCGACAAGCCCGGCGCCGAGGCCGCCGACCGGCTCCTGGGCAGCCCGGTCGCGCCGAGCAAGCAGCTCATGGCCTACGCCGCCGACGAGATTCGTGAAAGGGAGCAGTTCACCCTCCTCGACGAGCAGCAGATCGCCTATGAGCTCGTCATGCGTGCCGTCGACAAGGCACGCCGGGCCGATTTCAAACAGGTCGTCATCGTCACCGGCGGTCCCGGCAGCGGCAAGAGCGTGATCGCCCTCTCTCTGCTGGGTGAGCTCTACCGGCGGGGCAGGACCGCGCTCCACGCGACGGGGTCCCAGTCGTTCACGCAGACCATGCGCCGCTACCCGGGCAGGGGCAGCACGCGGATCAAGAACCTCTTCATGTACTTCAACAGCTTCATCGACGCCGAGCAGAACAGCCTCGACGTCCTGATCTGCGATGAAGCGCACCGCATCCGCGAGACCTCCACCAACCGCTTCACCCCGGCGGCGAAGCGCACCGGCCGAACCCAGTTGGACGAGTTGATGGCCGCGGCCCGCGTGCCGGTCTTCCTCCTTGACGAGCACCAGGTCGTACGGCCCGGAGAGCTCGGCACCGTGCACGCCATCGAGCAGTACGCGCGGTCACGCGGTTACCGGGTCAACCGCATCTCCCTGGATGAGCAGTTCCGCTGCGGCGGCAGCCGCAAGTACGAGCAGTGGGTCCTGCGCCTGCTCGGCCTTGAGGAAGGAGGCCCGGTGCCCTGGGACGGAGACGATGACTTCGAGGTACGGCTTGCGCATTCCCCCGAGGAACTCGAGGCGGCTTTGCGTGCCAGGCCGGGCACCGCGCGGATGACCGCCGGCTTCTGCTGGCCGTGGAGCGACCCGCGACCCGACGACTCCCTCGTGGACGACGTCGTCATCGAGGACTGGGCACGGCCGTGGAACGTCAAGAAGGACCGGGCCGTGGGCGATGCACCGCCCAGCATGCTGTGGGCGACCGAACCGAGCGGCTTCGGTCAGGTCGGATGCGTCTACACCGCCCAAGGCTTCGAGTACGACTGGTCCGGCGTCATCATCGGACCCGACCTGGTGGCTCGAGACGGGTCCCTCATCACGGTCCGCTCCGAGAACAGAGATCCCGCCTTCAGAAGCAGAAAAGCGGTATCGGACGCCGATTTCGACAAGCTCGTCCGCAACGTCTACAAAGTGCTGCTCACCCGCGGAATGCGCGGCACGGTGATCTACGCGAGAGACCAGGCCACCCGCGACTTCCTCGCGCGTCTTATACCTACTACATGAACCCGGAGCGTCTGCCGAACCTGCACAGTGTCATGCAGGTATCGCATACACGATGCTCCCTGCCCCTGCCCCTGCCCCTGCTCCGGCGTCCGGCGGTGCCGGTGGTGTAACCGATCCCTCTCAGGGGAGGGCCGTCCGAGACGGTCCGTTTCCGGGGCTGCAACCGCGGACGGCCGCGGCGGCGAAGAAGCCCGTGTGAACGGTGGTGATTCCCACGACTGTGGCGATTCCTGCGAGGGGCGGGCGCGGTGCGGGGCTTGAGCGCGGCGGTGTGCGGGCGCAGAGGCAAATGGGTGGTCCTGGTGATCTGGCTGCTCGTCGCGGCCGGGGCGGGCGTGCTCGGCGGCCGGTTGGAGGAGGTGCAGCGCAACGACCCGGCGTCGTTCCTGCCCGCAGAGGCCGAGTCCACCGTGGTGCAGAACGCGCAGCGCGCCTCCGCGGCCGGTGACCGCGTCCCGGCGATCGTGGTCTACGAGGGGCGGCCGGTGGCGGAGGCCGCCGCCGACGCGGAGCGGTTCGCCGGGCTGGAGGGGGTCGCCGGGCAGGTGTCGCCGCCGGTCCCGGCCCTCGGCGGTGGAGCCGTGCAGGTGGTGGTGCCGCTCGACGGGAGCGACTACGACGTGCTCACCGCGGCGGTCGACCGGATCCGCGAGATCACCGGCGACCGGGCGTACGTCACCGGGCCGGCCGGGCAGAGCGCCGACGCGATCGAGGTCTTCGGGTCGATCGACGCGACGCTGCTGGCGGCGACCTCGGCCGTGGTCGTCCTGGTGCTGCTCGTCACCTACCGCAGCCCGCTGCTCTGGATGATCCCGTTCTTCTCGGCGGGCGTGGCGCTCGCCTGCTCCCGCGCGGGCAACTACCTGCTGGCCGAGTACGCCGACCTGACCGTGAGCGGGCAGAGCGGCGGCATCCTGCTGGTGCTGGTGTTCGGCATCGCCACCGACTACGCGCTGCTGCTGGTCGCCCGCTACCGCGAGGAGCTCGCCGTACACGAGGACCGCCACGAGGCGATGGACCTCGCGCTGCGGCGGGCCGCCCCGGCCATCGCGGCCAGCGCCGCGACCGTGGTGGCCGGGCTCTGCTGCCTGCTGGTGGCCGACCAGAACGCCACCCGCGGGCTCGGCCCGGTCTGCGCGGTCGGCGTGGTCTGCGCGCTCGCCGCCATGCTCACCCTGCTGCCCGCGCTGCTCGTGGTCTTCCCCCGCGGCGTGTTCTGGCCGAAGGTCCCCGAGTACGGCGGTGCGGCCGAGGGCGGGTCCGGCCTCTGGGACCGGGTCGGCCGGGTGATCGCCCGCCGCCCCCGCGTCGTCTGGATCGGCACCGCCGCGGTCCTGGGCGCGATGGCGCTGACGCTGCCGCTCACGACGGTCGGCCCGCTGGCCGAGGCCGACGCCTACCGTACGGCGCCCGAGTCGGTGCGCGGCGCGGAGGTCCTGGACCGGAGCTTCGGCACCGGCCAGGAGGGGTCGCTGCTGGTGCTCGCCCCCTCCGGCGAGGCCGGGCGGATCGCGTCGGCGGTGGCCGCGGACCCGGGCGTGGAGCGGATCGGCGACCGGGGCACGGGAGGCGGACGGCCGGAGGCGGGGGAGCCCGGCGGGCGGCCGGGCGAAGGAGAGACGGGTGAGGAGGACGCCGGTGAGGGGCGGCCGGGCGAGGAGACCTCCGGTGAAGGGCGGCCGGGCGAGGGGGACGCCGGGGGAGAGACCGGCGGAGAGCGGCCGGGGGCCGGACCCGAGACGGCGGACGGGCAGGTCCTGCTGCGCGGCACGCTGAAGGACGCGCCGGACAGCCCCGCCGCCTACGAGACGGTCGAGCGGCTCCGGGAGATCCCCGGCGCGCTGATCGGCGGCACGGCGGCGGTCAACCTGGACGGGAAGCTCTCCTCCGAGCGGGACCTGCGGGTGATCGTCCCGCTGATCCTGGGGGTCGTCCTGGTGATCCTGGTGATCCTGCTGCGCGCGCTGGTCGCGCCGCTGCTGCTGATGGCCACCGTGGTGCTGTCCTTCGCGGCGGCGCTCGGGGTGAGCGGCCTGGTCTTCACGGAGCTGTTCGGCTTCGCCGCCGTGGACACCGGGGTGCCGCTGCTGGCCTTCGTCTTCCTGGTCGCGGTCGGCGTCGACTACAACATCTTCCTGATCACCCGGATCCGGGAGGAGGCGGCGGGGCGCGGCACCCGGGAGGCCGCTCTCGTCGGCCTGTCCGCCACCGGAGGGGTGATCACCTCGGCGGGCGTGGTGCTCGCGGCCACCTTCGCCGTGCTGGGCGTGCTGCCGCTGGTCGTTCTGGCGGAGCTGGGCTTCGTCGTCGCGTTCGGCGTGCTGCTCGACACCTTCGTGGTCCGCTCGGTCCTGCTCACCGCGCTGACCCTGGACGTCGGCCGGTGGATGTGGTGGCCGGACCGCGGGCTCACGCGGGAACGTGGTTCCGCAGGCGGAGCCGTTCGGGGAACGGTGCGAAGTACGTCTGGTCCCTGACGTAGGAGGCGGCCGCGCCGCGCGCGTTGTGCCGGATCAGGGCCAGCGGCACGCTGAGCGCCACCAGGCCGGCCTGGTAGGAGGCGATGACCTCGGCCAGGTCGGTCCGCCGGACCGGGTCCAGCAGGTCGCCGATCATGCCGGCGCAGTGCTGGAGCACGTTGACGTGGCGGCCGACGCTGGTCTTCCTGACGAAGGCGGTGCGGAAGGCCTCGGCGTACCGCGCGGCCAGTTCGGCGCGGCCGAGCGCGCCCGCGCGGGCCACGATCCGGCCGGTCTCGCGGTAGACGTCCGGGTCGTGGGAGAGGATCTGCATCTTGTGGCGGGCGTGGAAGGCGACCAGGTCGCGCGGGCGCCAATCGCTCTCCAGCAGGGCCCGGAGCCGGGCGTTCGCGAAGATCCGCTCGACGAAGGTCTCCCGGATCAGCGGGTCGTGCAGCCGTCCCTCGTCCTCCACCGGCAGCAGCGGGTGGGCGTCGAGGATGCGGCCGGCGAACACGCCGCGGCTCCGGCGGTCCACGGCGGCGGTACCCGCGTAGACCGGGATGCCGTGGATCCCGCAGCTGGGACTCTTCGACTTGAAGACGTAGCCGTCCACGTCGAGGGTGCGCGCCCGCTCGGCGGCCAGGTCCGTCATCTTCTCGGTGAGGTCGCGCCCGGTCTTCCTGGTCACCAGGTGGGGTCCTTCGGGGGAGCGCTCCAGGCGGAGGGTCTCACGCGGGGCTCCCAGGCCGATCGCGATCTCCGGGCAGATCGGCACCCAGTCGACGTAGGGGTCCAGCTCCCCGCTGAGGAACCTGTCGCGGCTGTGGCCGCCGTTGAAGCGCACCATCTCGCCGATCAGGCAACTGGAGACCGCGACACGCGGCCGGACCTCGTCCTCCTGGTGGTGGTTCATGGTGGTTACGGGGTTTATGTCCATATCTGGTTCCTGCCGCTGAGGCCGGGGTTCATGCCGCGGCCGGGGTAAGGATGTCCGAGAGCCTGCGCAGGCCCCGGGCGGTGCGGGCCTTGACGGTGCCCAGCGGGACGCCCAGCCGCTCGGAGATCTCGCGCTGGGTCAGCTCGCCGTAGTAGGCCAGCTCGATCGCCTCGCGCTGGGGCGCGGGCAGCTCGGCCAGGGCGCGGCGCATCTCGTCCCGGTCGGCCAGACCGTCGCCGTCGGCCGCCTCGGCGGGACCGGCCGGCTCGGCCGTGCTCTCCAGCGGGACGGTGTGCAGCCTGCGCACCCGCAGGTGGTCCACCGCCCGCTTGTGCGCGATGCCGAGCAACCAGGCGGGCAGGCTCCGGAGCGGGTCGAAGCGGTGCCGGGAGCGCCACACCTCCGCGAAGACCACCTGCTGTACGTCCTCCACCTCCTGCGGCGGCACGTACTTGCGCAGGTAGGAGCGGATGAGGGCGGTGTGCGCCCGCAGGCACTCCTCCAGCGCCGCCTCGTCGCCGGCGGAGAGGCGGGCGTTGAGGCTCGCACCCGTTCCCGTCCCCGCATCCGTGCCCGTGTCCGAGGTCCTGTCGATGGTCTCTGCCGTCATGGCGGCCTTCTTTCCGAGATAACCTATTCAAAACTTATTCATACGCCTCCGGGTGCGGTGATCGCAAATGAGGGCCGGGATCCGCGACCGCTGCGATCGGGAAGGGCGGGGCCGGTGAGGGTCGGGGCCGGTGAGGGTCGGGGCCGACGGCCGGCGAGGCCTGCGAGGGCCGGATTCAGTGGGGGCCGGGGGACGGGTGCAGGGCGGCGGAGATCCGGGTGAGGGCGTCGCGGAAGGACGTGACGTGCGGGACGGACGGCGGCAGCCCGTCGCGCCACCCCGGGCCGCCCGCCAGGACGCGGGCCGGAGGGCGGAGCGAGGGGAGCGCGGCGAGCGGCGAGGGGTCGCCGGTCGAGGCCTGGTGGGACCAGACGAACACCACCGCCGGGCCCAGGCGGCGCATCGCGTCCGCCAGCGCGGAGTACGGCGTGCGCGCGCCCAGCACGCGCGTCTCGACCCCGTGGTCCAGGGACAGCACGGCGGCCAGGGCGTGCAGCGGCAGGCTGTGCTGCTCCTCCTCGGCGCAGGCGAGCAGCACCGGCCGCTCGTTGACCGGCGTCCGGGGCCGCCTGGTCAGCGGGGCCAGCGCGGCGGCCAGCCGGTCGGAGAACAGGTGCTCGACCTCGACGGCCGCCCCGGTCTCCAGCTGGCGTCTGGAGACCGCCGCGAACACCGGCAGCACCAGCCGCTCCCAGGTCCACAGGACGCCGTGCCGGGCCAGGGCCGCGCCGATCCAGTCGGACACGGCCTCACCGTCCAGCGCGACGGCGGCCCGGGCCAGCATCGCCGGAGTCGGGACCTGCGGGCCGCCTTCCGGCCCGGTCGCCGGGGACGGGGTTCCGGCGGCGGTCTCCGGGGCGGGACCGGCGACGGTCCCGGCGGTGCTCTCCGGGACGGATCCGACGGCGGACGCGGCGGTCCCGGCGTCCTTCGCCGGGATCTCCTCGCGACCGGTCGCGGGCCGGGCGGCCGCGGGGCCGGACCGGTCCTCCAGGACGTGCCTGGCGGCGTCGGCGGCCGGGACCCCTGACCGGATCAGCCGGTTCATCTCCTCCAGGCGCCGCAGGTCCGCCGTGTCGTAGCGCCGATGGCCGCCGGGACTCCGGCGGCTGGGGCCGACGCCGTACCGCAGGTTCCAGGTGCGCAGCGTGGGAGCGGGCACGCCGAGCCGGCGCGCGACGGCTCCGATGCCGTAGTCCGGCCCGTCCTCGGCGGTCATCTGCCCTCATCCCCTCACGACTTCTCCGGCCCAGCTTGCCAGGTGGGGGGCCGGGCCTGTTCCTCACAGGTGTCTTCGGAGCGCGGTCGCCGGGGGGATGCCCACGCTGGATGAGCGAACAGGAATGACTGAGGCTTTTGTGCACTAAGACAGGAAAGAGAGCAATGTCCGTAGTGGCCTCCGTGCCGGCGGAGTCTCGGCTACGATCTACGGAAATGCCGGTCCGCGGCGAGTGGGACAGCAGGGTGAGGCGGCTGCGATGAGCGATCGGAACCCCTACGGGATCGACGTGAGCACGGCCAACGTCGCCCGCATCTACGACTTCATGCTCGGCGGCAAGGACAACTTCGCCGTCGACCGCGCGGCGGCCGAGCAGATCCTCAAGGCCTTCCCCGAGTCGCGCGACGGCGTCCGGATGAACCGCGAGTTCCTCGGCAACGTGGTCCGCCACCTCGCGGCGGAGCAGGGCGTCCGCCAGTTCGTCGACATCGGCGCGGGCCTGCCCACCCGGAAGAACGTGCACGAGGTGGCGCACGCGGCCACCCCCGAGGCGCGCACCGTCTACGTCGACAACGACCCCGTCGTCTGCGTGCACGGCAGGGCGCTGCTCGCCAACACCCCCACGGTCGCCATGGTCGAGGGCGACCTGCGCGCCCCCGAGGAGATCTGGGAGCGGGCGGCCGGGACGGGCCTGATCAAACCCGACGAGCCGGTGGCCGTGCTGCTGGTGGCGATCCTGCACTTCCTCGACGACCCCTACGCCGAGGTCGCCAAGCTGCGGGAGATGATGGCGCCCGGCAGCTTCCTGGTGATCACCCACCTGTCGATGACCGAGCGCCGGGCCGAGGACACCGACAGGATGAAGGACGTCTACTCCCGGGCCAACTCGGGCGTGGCCCCGCGGACCGTCGAGGAGATCAAGCGCTTCTTCGGTGACTTCGAGCTCCTGGACAACGACGCCTTCATCGCGCCCAACGTGCTGGAGCGCATGGCGATCCTCGGCTGGGGCGGGGTCGGCCGCAAGCGCTGAGCGCGGGAGGCGATCGGCTCCCGCGGCCGATTCCGTGCCGTGCGGACGGAACGATTTCCCCTTTCCGGACGTCGCTACAGGTGTGACCTCCTTCGACACCCTCGACGATGACCTGCGCACCGCCCGCGAGCGGGTGCGGCGGCTGGAACGACTGACCGGGCAGCGCCGGGCCGTGGCCGCGCAGATCCAGGAGGTCGAGGCGCTTCTAGGCGACCTGGAGATCCGGCTCGCCGAGGAGGAGGACGACGTCTCCCGGCTGGAGGGCGGCTTCACCGCGTTCCTGTCCGGGCTCACCGGCTTCCGGGAGGAGAGGCTCGCCAGGGAGCGGGCCGAGGCGCAGGCCGTACGGCAGCGCATCGAGGGGCAGCGGGTCCGGCTCGGCTGGCTGCAGACCGACCGGGCGGCGGTGGAGAGCGGCCTGGCCGAGGTCGGGTCGGCCCCGCAGGAGTACGGCGCGCTGCTGGAGCGCAAGGAGCGCCTGCTGATGGCGTCGGGCGATCCGCGCGGAGGCGAGCTCTCCCGGATCGCCCGGGAGCTCGCCGAGACCGCCGCCGACCTGCGGGAGCACGAGGAGGCCCACCGGGCAGGGATCGCCGCGGCGGAGGCGGTCGGGCAGGTCCTGCGCTGCCTCGGCGGCGCGCGCGGCGCCTCCGTCTGGGACATGCTGGGTGGCGGCACCTTCGCGGACATGGTGGAGCACGGCCACCTGCGCAACGCCGACGAGGCCGCCTGGCACGCCCAGCGTGCGCTGGACGCCTTCGCCCGCGAGCTCGCCGACGTCGGGGTGCACGTCGCCCCGGTGATGCCCGAGGTGGACACCCGCTGGTTCGCCGACATGTTCTTCGACAACATCGTCACCGACGCGTTCAAGCACCAGCGGATCGCCCGCACCGGCGAGGCCGTCGCCGAGACGGCCCGGTGGGTGAGCGGCACGGTGGACGGCCTGGCCGCCCGCTGCGGCGAGCTGGTCCGGCGGCGCGACTCCCTGGAGGCCCGCCGCGAGGACGTGCTGACGGGCTGACGGGACACCGGAGCCGGCGGGAGGGCAGGCGCCGGGCCCGGGGTACGGCGCGGCGTGCGGAACCCGGAGCGCAGGAACCCGGAGCGCAGGAACCCGGAGCGCAGGAACCCGGAGCGCAGGAACCCGGAGCGCGGCGCACGGAACCCGGAGCGCCGCGCGGGAAGCGGTGGGCCGACCGGCGCTCCGCGGCGTACGGAAGGGGGCCGCACCCGGACGGGTGCGGCCCCCTCTCATCTGTTCCCTGCGTCAGACCTCAGTGGCCGTGGCCGTGGCCGTGGCCGTCGTGGTCGTGGTCGTCGTCTTCCTCGTCGGACGGGCCGTCGGAGGGCTCGACGCTCAGCACGGCCTCGCGGGGCTCGATCTGCTCGACGTGCTCGATCAGCCCGAGGACGTGGTCCGGCTCGATCAGCCACTGCAGCGCCGTGGCACCGCTGTCGTCGGCGGAGACCATCTCCGCCTGCTCCTTGCGCTCGTCGTCGTCGAGGTCGGTCTCGGGGTCGTTGATCTCCTTCAGCGCGGTGGCCTGGAGGGCTTCGATGTCGAGCACCTCCACCGTCAGCTCGACCGTCAGACGCAGGTAGCGCTCGGTGCCAGATTCATCACTCATGATGAGGAATCCTAGTGCCCCGCCGAGGCCCCATCGGCCCGGGGGAGGTCAAGGGAGCTTCCAGTCCACCGGGCTCGTGCCCTGCTGCTCCAGCAACTGGTTGGCGCGGCTGAACGGCCGGGAGCCGAAGAAGCCGCTGCGCGCCGAGAGCGGGCTCGGGTGGGCCGACTCGATGCGCGGCACGTCGCCGAGCATCGGCGCGAGCGAGCGGGCGTCACGGCCCCACAGGATCGCCACCATCGGCCGGTCGCGAGCGACCAGCGCCTTGATGGCCTGCTCGGTGACCTCCTCCCAGCCCTTGCCGCGGTGCGAGGCGGGCTTGCCGGGCATGACGGTGAGCACCCTGTTGAGCAGGAGCACGCCGTGCTCGGCCCACGGGGTCAGGTCGCCGTTGCTCGGCATCGGGAGGCCGAGGTCCTCGGTGAGCTCCTTGTAGATGTTGCGCAGGCTGCCCGGGATGGGCCGCACGTCGGCCGCGACCGAGAAGCTCAGGCCGATCGGGTGGCCCGGTGTCGGATAGGGGTCCTGGCCGACGATCAGCACCTTGACCTGGTCGAAGGGCTGTTTGAAGGCACGCAGGACGTTGTCCCCCGACGGGAGGTACTGCCTGCCCTCGGCGACCTCCTTCCGGAGGAAGTCGCCCATTTCGGCGATCTTGCCTGCGACGGGTTCGAGGGCCTGGGCCCACCCGGCTTCCACGAGTTCGTTCAAAGGACGTGCGGCCATGGGCGGCACCCTATCCGGATCCGCCGACAATCCGGGCGACATCGCGCCGGAGGAGCCGCACGCCCCCGGCGCGGATCACGGAACCCGGGCCGGAGGCGTGCGGCTCCTCCGGTGCGGACCGCGGGACCCGATCCGCACCGGAGGCCCCCGTCCGGAGTGCTCTCCGGTGCGGGGCCTGGGGCCCGGTGCGCACCGGGGTGCTCTCCGGTGCGGTGATGAGGCCCGGTGCGTATCGGCGGTGCCCATCATCGCCCCGGTGATGAGGCCCGGTGCGGTCCGCGCACCCTGCCGCGGACCGCACCGGGCCTGCCCCCCTCGGATCGCCTCCCCTACTTCACGGAACCCGCCATCATTCCCTGGACGAAGTACCGCTGGAAGGCGAAGAACAGGATCAACGGGATGATCAACGAGAGGAAGGCGCCCGGGGCCAGGATGTCGACGTTGGTCCCGAACTGTCGCATCTGGGACTGGAGGGCCTTGGTCATCGGCTGGTTCTCGGTGTTGGCGAAGACCAGCGCGACGAGCAGGTCGTTCCAGACCCAGAGGAACTGGAAGATGCCGAGCGAGGCGACCGCCGGCTTGGCCAGCGGGAACACCACGGTCGAGAAGATCTTCCACTCGCCCGCGCCGTCCATCCGCGCCGCCTCCAGCAGCGAGCCGGGGATGCCCGCGAAGAAGTTGCGGAGCAGGAAGATGGCGAAGGGGAGCCCGAAGGCGACGTGGAAGAGCACCACACCGGGGATGGAGCCGAAGATGCCGAGCCCACCGTACAGCTTCGCGATCGGGATGAGCGCGATCTGGATCGGCACGACCAGCAGGCCGACCACCACCAGGAAGAGCGCGTCCCGGCCGGGGAACTGCATCCAGGCGAACGCGTAGGCCGCCATGGCCGCGATGCCGATCACCAGGACCGTGGTGGGCACCGTGATGGCCACGGTGTTCCAGAACGACGAGGTGAAGCCGGTGGCCAGCAGGTCGGCGTAGTTGCGCAGGGTGAACTCGGCCGGCTTGGTGAACGCGGTCCACCAGCCGCTGGAGTTGTTGGCGGTCTCCTGCCGGATCGAGACCACGAACAGGCCCAGGGTGGGGACCAGCCAGAACACGCCGATCACCACCAGCGCCGCCTGGACCAGGCCGCCGCCGACCCGGTCGGCGATCCGGCCCAGGACGCCGCGGGGCGGCGCGCCGAGAGCGGAGGTCGTCGTCACTGGTTGTCCCTCCTGAACCGCCGGATGTTGAGGATCATGAAGGGCAGGACGAGGACCAGCAGGAAGATGGCCAGCGCACTGCCCAGCCCCTGGTTCCCGCCGCCGCCGAACGAGACCCGCCACATCTCCAGCGCGATCACGTTGGCCTGCGGCTGCACCGATCCGGGTGCGATGACGAAGACCAGGTCGAAGACCTTCAGCGTGTTGATGATCATCGTGACGAACACGACGAGCAGCACCGGGGAGAGCAGCGGGACGGTGATCCTGCGGAACACCTGCCACTCGGTCGCCCCGTCGATGCGGGCGGCCTCCAGCGCGTCCCGCGGGATGGCGGACAGGCCCGCCGCGATCAGCACCATGGCGAACCCGGCCCAGACCCAGACGAACGCGCCGATGATCGCCGGGGTGATCAGCGCCGGGCCGAGCCAGGACAGGCCGTTGAAGGAGGCCTCGAAGTTCGACCGGGGGAGCCGCAGGGTGTAGTCGCCGGCGGAGAGCCCGGTGAGGCGGAAGGTCCCGTCGGCCTCGGTGACGGCCGTGGCCGCGACCTCGCCGCCGGGGCCGCCCCGGACCGCCTCGACGGTCATGCCCGCCAGGCCCTTCTCGGTGCCGTCCACCTGGTTGGCCTGCCCGCCGCCGCCCTGGGTGAAGTCGAACCACACGGTCCCGGCCAGCTCGCCGGGGCCCGGCGAGGCCGGGCGGGCGGTCGCGGCCGAGGCGAGGTCGGCGGGTTTCACGCCGACCAGGGGCAGCAGTACGGCCTGGCCGGGTTTCGCGGACCCCTTGGTCACCACGGCGCCCTGGGCGGCGGTGACCGGGGACTGGTCGTTCTCCCTCGGCCGGGCGTCGGGATAGCTCTCGCCTGAGCCGAAGACGCCGCGGACCGAGCTGAGGACGGCGTTGGCCACGCCGCGGTCCGGGTCCTGCTCGTAGACCAGGCGGAAGATGACGCCGGAGGCCATCAGGGAGACGGCCATCGGCATGAACACGATCAGCTTGAACGCGGTCGCCCAGCGGATCCGCTCGGTCAGCACCGCGAAGATCAGCCCCAGGGTGGTGACCAGGAGCGGGGCGACCACCACCCAGATCAGGTTGTTCCTGATGGTGGTCAGGGTCGAGGCGTCCTGGAAGATCGTCGCGTAGTTCTCGGCGCCGACGAAGTTCTCGCCGCCGGCGTCGTAGAGGCTCCGGAAGACGGAGTAGACGATCGGGTAGATCACCATCGCGCCGAGCAGCACCACGCCCGGCAGCAGGAACAGGACCGCCATGACGGGCGAGGGCCCCAGCCGGGGGGCCTTCGGGGTGCCCGCCGCGGCCGGTGCGGCTGGTCCCGCGGTGGCGACGGACGGGACCGCGGGCGGGGCGGCGGCCCCGGTGCCGGATCCCGCGGAGGCGTCCGAGGCGTTCCCGGTGGCGTCCGGGGTGGTTCCGGTGGCGGGATCCGAGGCGGATTCCGCGGAGGGGGTGCGGGGGCCGGGGGAGGACCCCGCGGCGACGGCGTCGCCGTCGTCGCCGCGGGGGTCCGGCGGGCCGTCCAACCGTTCGGTCACGGCCTGCCCCCTCTACTTCCAGGCCTTGGCGGCCTCGGCCTCGAGGCTCTTCTGGATCTCCTTGATCTTCGACGGGTCGCGCACGAAGTCCTGCAGGAGCTTCCACTCGCCCTTGCCGTCGGTGCCGCCGAAGGCGCTGGGCGCCAGGTCGGACATGTCGTAGCGGACCGACTCGCCCGCGGAGATGATCGTCTGCGCGAGCTGCTTGGTCAGCTCGCTGGGGTAGTTGTCGGGGGAGACGTTGCGGTTGGGGGACAGGTAGCCGGGGAGCTTGGCCCAGACCTCACCGCCCTCGGTGGAGGCGAGGTACTCCAGCAGCGCCATGGCGCCCTTGGAGTCCTTCAGCGCCACCGCGATGTCGCCGCCCAGCACGACCGGCGCGGTCTCACCGGCCTTCGGGAACGGGAAGTACTTGGCCTCCTCGCCGAGCTTGGCGCCCGACTCCTCGGCCGTGGTGCCGACGAAGTCGGCCTCGATGACCATCGCCGCCTTGTCCTGGCCGTAGACCTGGGTCACGCAGGTCGGGAAGTCGGTCTGCAGCGCACCGGAGGTGCCGCCGAGCAGGAACTCCTTCTTCCCGGTGAGCTGGGCGATCTTCTCCAGCGCGGTGGTCACGCTCGGGTCGGTCCACGGGATCTCGTGCTTGGAGAGCTTGGTGTAGTTCTCCGGGCCCGCGGTCGACAGGTAGACGTTCTCGAACAGGTCGGTGAGGGTCCAGCCGGACGCCCCGCACAGCGAGAGCGGCGGGGTGCCGGAGTCGGCGACCGTCTGGGCGGCCTTCACCAGCTCGTCCCAGGTGGCCGGGGGCTGCACCCCGGCGTCGGCGAAGGCCTGGTCGCGGTACCAGACCAGCGACTTGTGCGCGGCCTTGACCAGCACGCCGTACACCTGGCCGTCGGCCGAGCCGAGCTCCTTCCAGTACGGGGTGTAGTTCTCGTCGATCTGCTTGATCACCTCAGGGGTGAGCGGCTTGAGCGACTTGGCGTCGGCGTACTGCTGGACCAGGCCGGGCTGGGGCAGGATCGCGACGTCCGGCGGGCTGCCGCCCTGGATCCGCGGGCCGAGGTAGGCGCCGGTGTCCTCGCCGGTGGAGGAGTAGGTGACCTTGGCGCCGGTCTTGGCCTGGAAGGCGTCCAGCACCTTCTGGAAGTTGGCCTGCTCCGGGCCGGTCCACTTGGCGGCGACCTCGATGGTCACCCCCTCCAGGGTCTTGGCCGCCGCGGGGGCGGAGGAGGCCCCGCCGCTCGCGGCGGGAGCGGTGGCGGTCCCGGTGGTGCCGGTGGATCCGCCGCCGCACGCGGCGAGCGCGAGGGCGAGCCCCGCGGTCGTCGCGGTGATGATGGTTCTGCGCATAACGGAAAGACCTCCTGTTGTTTTTCAAACCCCCGAGGTTTGCACGACTTCGGATGACGACGAGATGGGGATGACGGCTCGCCGGGAGGATCGCCCCCGGTTTCAGGGAGCCCTGATGATCTCGTTCAGCTGGCCCTTCAGGGAGGCGACGACGTCGTCGCTCGACTCCTCGAAGGGCGGGGTGAGCGCGCCTGAGACCGCACCGGCGATCGCCAGGCTCACCTGGTCGTAGTTGGCGCTCACCGGCCGGGGCCTGGCGGAGAGGATGCTCTCCTTCAGGACCGGCAGGTAGGGGAAGCGCCTGATGAGGGCGGGGTCGTCGTACAGCTCGGTCCACACGGGCGGGAACGAGCCGTCGGTGAGCACCCGCCGCTGGTTCTCCAGCCCGGTGAAGTAGCGGATGAACTCCACCGCCGACTTCTGCCGCTTGGAGAACGCGCTGAGCGCGAGGTTGGTCCCGCCCAGCGTGCTGGAGCCCGGCCCGTCCAGGCCCGGCAGCCGGGTGACCGCGAACCTGCCCGCGATCTCCGACTGGGTGGCCGGGCCGTAGGCGGGCGGCCAGTTGCGGGCGAAGGCGAGCCGGCCCTCCTGGAAGGCCAGCCGCGACTCCTCCTCCTTGTAGGAGAGGGACTCCTTCGGGATCCACCCCTCCCGGAGCCCGCCGACCAGGAAGTCGAGCCCGGCCTTCGCCCCGGCGGCGTCCATGGTGACCCGCGTGCCGTCCGGGCTGAGGATCGGCCCGCCGCCCGCCGACTGCACGGCCTCGGCGAAGTTGACGGTCAGCCCCTCGTAGGCGAGGAACTGCCCGGCGTAGCCGCCGACGCCGTACTCCTCGTGCAGCGCCCGCGCCTGCTCGCGCAGCTCCGCCCAGGTCCTGGGCGGGGCGAGGCCCTCCTTCGCGAGGAGGTCCTTGCGGTAGTAGAGCAGGCCGGCGTTGCTGGTGTACGGCACCGCCCAGAGCTTGCCGCGGTAGACGGCGGTGTCCACGACCGGCGGGAGGAACCGGTCGAGCGGGAACATGCTCCGCTCCAGCGGCACGATCCAGCCGGCGTCGGCGAACTCCGCCGTCCAGACCACGTCGAGACCGAGCACGTCGTAGCGGTCGCTCCTGGCCTGGAGGTTGGCGACCATCTGGGCGCGCTGCTCGTCGGCCGCCTCGGGGAGCTCCAGCAGGGTGACCCGCTCGGCGGGACGGGAACGGTTCCACCGGTCCAGCAGGGGACGCAGGTAACCGGTGGTGTCGCGCCCCGTCACCAGGGTGAAGGGGCCCGTCCCGCCCTCCCGCCGGGGAGGCTCCTGCCCGCCCGCCCCCGCGGTGCACCCCGCCAGCAGCGCTGCGGCGAGGGCGAGCGGGACCAGGCGGTTCACCTGTGACCTCCGGGTTTCGGTGGGGTTACATACGTGTTAGGTAGATGCATTCATGTTATGCACAGCGCTAATGTGAACGTCAACGGATGAGTCCGTAACGCTCGCATAACGCGGGCACGACGAGGAGGTGGGCGTGCGGCCGTTCCTGCTGGCGCTCCTCGCGAAGGAACCTGCCCACGGCTACGAACTCAAACAGGCGCTGGAGCAGACCTTCGGCAGCGCCTATCCTTCGCCGAACATCGGCCAGATCTACGTCACGCTCGGCCGTCTGGAGAAGGACGGGCTGGTCAGAGCGGTGGACGTCGAGCAGTCCAACCGGCCGAACAAGAAGGTCTACTACCTGACGGCCGCCGGCCGGGAGGCCCTGGACGACTGGGTGGACGAGCCCACCGAGGGGCCGCGGGTCCGCGACGAGTTCTTCATGAAGCTCGTCCTGGCCCCGATGACCGGCATCGCCGACCGGATGGCATTGATCAACCGGCAGCGCCGCCACTACCTTGCGCTCATGCGCGACCTGAACGAGCTCGCCGAGCGGACCGATCCGGACAACCAGGTGGCGCTCCTGCTGATCGAGGGAGCCATGCTGCACCTGCAGGCCGACCTCGACTGGCTCGAACGCTGCCAGGAGGACCTCAGTTGAACCGGAGAGGCTGATGGACACCCCCCCTGTGATCAGCACCGTCAACCTCGTCAAGATCTACCAGGACGGAGGCGTGCCGGTCCCCGCCGTGCGGGGCGTGGACCTGCGGGTGGAGCCGGGAGAGTTCGTCGCGATCATGGGCCCCTCGGGCTCCGGCAAGTCCACGCTGGTGCACATGCTCGGCGGCCTGGACGTCCGGACCAGCGGCGAGATCTGGCTGGACGGCGACCGGGCCGACACGCTGGGCGAGAGCGCCTGGGCGCTGCTCCGCCGCAGGAAGATCGGCTTCGTCTTCCAGTTCTTCAACCTGGTGGCCAACATGACCGTGGCCGACAACGTCGAGCTGCCCGCGCTGCTCGCCGGGGCGTCCCCCCGCGAGGCGCGCGAGCGCCGCGAGCAGCTCCTCGGCGTGCTCGGCCTCGCCGACCGGGCCGGCGCGGCCCCCGCCCAGCTCGCGGGCGGCGAGCAGCAGCGCGTGGCGCTGGCCCGCGCGCTGGCCAACCGCCCCCGGCTGCTGCTGGCCGACGAGCCCACCGGCAACCTGGACAGCCGCAACACCCGCGACGTGCTGAAGCTGCTCGGCCAGGTGCACCGCGACGGCCAGACGATCGTCCTGGTCACCCACGACGCCCGGGTGGCGGGCCTCGCCGACCGGGTGGTCTCCCTCCTCGACGGCCAGATCGTCGACGACGGCGCCCTCCCGGTGTCCCGGCGCCGCCCCCGGGGCGGCGTCGGCGACGTGGTGGAGCTGCGGGGTTAGCCGCCGTGGACACCGTGCGGGCGTCGGCCCGCTGGATCCGCGCCGACCTGCGGGCGCGGCGCGGGCAGGCGCTGCTCACCGTCCTGTCGGTGGCCGGGATCGTCGCCGCGCTGGTCGCCGCGGCGACCCTGCTGGAGGACGGCACCAACCCCTGGCGCGGGCTGTTCGAGCGGACGCGCGGCGCGCACGTGTGGATCCACACCGGCGAGGCCCCGGACCTGGCGGCCCTGCGGGGCCTGCCCGGCGTGGTGCGGGTGGCCGGGCCGTACCGGACGGCGCCGGTGACGCTCACCCTGAGCGGCCGCAAGTCGCCGGTCGCGCTGCGCGAGGCGACCACCGTGCCGCCGGAGACGGCCGCGCCGCTCGTCCGCGAGGGGCGGTGGCTGCGCGCGGGCGACGCCGGCGGGGCGGTCGTCGAGCGCTCCTTCGCCGAGGCGCTGGACCTGCGGGTCGGCGACCCCTTCCCGGTCACCGCGCTCAGCGGCTCCTCCCACCCCCTGGTCGTGGTGGGGCTCGCCGAGACCGCCGACCAGGGCTTCTACCCCGAGTGGACGCCCGGCCTGGCCTGGACCCTGCCGGAGACCCTCACCCGGATCGAGCCCGCCCCCGGTCGCCGGGAGTCGGTCACCGGGCTGCGGCTCGCCGACGGCGAGGACACGCTGCCGGCCGTGCACGGCGCCGTCACGCTGCTCGACGAGCAGATCCGCCGCATGTCCACCTGGCGCGAGGTCCGCGCCTCCATGGAGCTGGACAACCGGCTGCTCGGCCTGCTGCTGGGGCTCTTCGGCGTGGCCGGGTTGGTCGCCGCCGCGCTGGCCGTCGCCAACGTGACGGGCGGCCGGGTGCTCGCCCAGACGCGCGACATCGCCACGCTCAAGTCCCTCGGCTACACCCGGGGCCAGGTCGTCGCCCTGCTGGTGACCGAGCACGGGGCGCTCGGGCTGGCCGGCATCGCCCTCGGCGTGGCGGGCGGGCAGCTCGCCGCGGCGCTCACCCTGGACGGCCTGCCGTTCCCGCCGCTCTCGCCGCTGCCGCTGCTCGCCATCGCGGCCGGGACCGCCGCGGTGGTCCTGGTGGCGGCGGCGCTGCCCGCCTGGCGCGGCGGCCGCACTCCGCCGATCCCCGCCGCCCCGGCCGCCCCGCCCCGGGGCCGCCTGTCGCGGCTGGCCAAGCTCGCCCTGCTGGTACGGCTCCCGCCCGCGCTCGTGCTGGGCACCCGCGACGCCTTCACCCGCCGCACCCCCGCCTTCCTGAGCATCGTCGGCCTGGCCGTGCCGATGATGATGATCACCATCGGCCTCGGCTGCTGGGCCACCCTCGACGACTTCCTGCGCCGCCCCGAGCGGGTCGGCCAGGCCGCCGCCCTCACCGTCCACCCGGGCCGGCTCACGGCCACCGAGGCCGCCCGCATCGCGCGGGCCGACCCGGAGGTGCGCTCCGTCCACCCGGGCAGCGAGGTCTCGGCGCTGGAGCCCAGGCAGACCAGGAGTGTGCTGGTCCGCGCGCTCGGCACGTCCACGGCGCCGTACCCCCTGGTGGTCGCCGAGGGGCGGATGTTCGCCGCGCGGGGCGAGGCCGTCGCCGGGCAGGGCCTGCTCGACCTGCTGGGCGTGCGGATCGGCGACCGGGTCCGGATGACCGTCGGCGGCACGCCGCTGATCGTGCGCATCGTCGGGCGGGTGGTGGAGCCCGACCAGGACGGCGAGGTGCTCTCCACCGGGCTGGACACCCTGGCCGCCAAGGACGCCCTGCCGCCCCAGTTCCACCGGCTGGTGCTGGCCGACGGGGCCGACGCCGAGGCGGTCCGGGCCCGGCTGCTGGCCGCCTCCGGCGAGGCCCTGGAGGTGCGGCGGACGGTCAACCCGGCTGAGCGGCTCGCGGTCATCCGGGTGGTGATCGTGGCGCTGACCGCGGTGCTCGCGCTGCTGGGCCTGGCCAACCTGCTCACCGCCGGCGCCCTGGGCCTGCGCGACCACGCCTCCGACCTGGCGGTGCTCAAGGCCATGGGCCTGACCCCCCGGCAGGTGGCCGCGACGCTGGTCACCGGGACCGGGCTGCTGGTCGTGCTGGGCGTGGCGGCGGGCACGGCGGCCGGGGCCTCGGTGGTCGGCGGCCTGATCGACCTGCAGGGGCACACCAGCGGCGTCGGCGCGGGCATCGGCCGTACCCCGTCCGCCTCGGTCCTCGCGGTCGCGGCGCTGGCGGCGATCGGCGCGGGCCTGCTGGTGACCCTGATCCCGGCCCGCCGGGCGGCCCGCGCGCAGGTCCCGGTGACGGCACGGTGACGGCCCGGTGACGGCCGGGTAGGAGCCGCCGGCCCGGGCCGCGCCGGGAAGGGCGGTCCGCGCGCAGACCTTCATCACCGCCCGGTGCGGGGGCCAGACCCCCGTCGCCGCCCGGTGCGGGGCCGGTTCCGCGTGTAGACCCCCGTCGCCGCCGGTGCGGGGCCGGTCCGCGGGCGCCCTCAGAGGAGGCCGGCGTCGCGCACCTTCATGGCGACCTGCACGCGGTTGTCGGTCCCCAGTTTGGCGAAGATCCGGGTGACGTTCGCCTTCACGGTCGCGACGCTCATGTGCAGGCGTTCGGCGATCTCGGCGTTCGAGCTGCCGCGGGCGAGCTCGGTCGCGACCTCGCGCTCGCGCTCGGTGAGCCGGTCGATCTCCCGCCGCGCCTCCGGACTCGGTGACCCCTGTCCGCCCGCGGCCGCGGCGATCACCTGCCGTGCGACGCTCGGCGAGAGCACCGGCTCGCCCCGCGCCACGGCGCGGACCGCCTCGATCATCTTCGGTGGAGGCGTGTCCTTCAGCAGGAAGCCGTCGGCGCCGAGCCGCAGCGCCGACAGCACCATGTCGTCGGCGTCGAAGGTGGTGAGCACCAGGATCCGCGGCGGGTCCGGCCGGGCCAGCAGCAGCCCGGTGGTGGTCAGTCCGTCCTGCCCGGGCATCCGGATGTCCATCAGCACGACGTCGGGGGTGAGATCGCGGATCACCTCCATGGCGTGCAGGCCGTCCCGGGCCTCGCCGGCGATCTCCAGGTCGGGCTCGCCGCCGAGGATGAGGCGCAGCCCGGTCCGGACCATCGGGTCGTCGTCCACGAGCACCAGTCGGATCATGACGTCAAGCCTGCCACGGCAACCGGACATCGAGGACGAACGACCCGTTGTGGATGGAGTGCCGGAGAGTGCCGCCGGCCATCCGGGTCCGCTCGGCCAGGCCCACCAGGCCGAGCCTCCCGCCGGGGCCCGCGGGCGCGCCGGACGGCACCGGATTGCTCACCCGGATGCGCAGGCCGTGCCCCGGCCGCCCGCCGAGCTCGGCCGTCACCCGGCTGCCCGGGGCGTGCTTGCGCGCGTTGGTCAGGGCCTCCTGCACGATCCGGTACGCGTGGCGGCCGGTCTGCGCCGGGAGCAGCTCCCGGCCGTCCACGGTGTCGGCCACCTCGACCCGCTGACCGGCCGCGCGCACCTCGCCGAACAGGGTCTCCAGGTCGTCCAGGCCGGGCTGCGGAGGCTCCGGGGAGCCGTCGCGGCGGAGCGCGCCCAGCACGGTGCGCAGCTCGTTCAGCGACTGGTGCGCGTTCTGCTGGATCGCCAGGGCGACCTCCCGGGTCTCCTCGTCGGTGAGATCCCTCCGGTACGCCAGGCCGCCGGCCAGCATCGACAGCAGGGAGATCCGGTGGGCCAGGACGTCGTGCATCTCCTGAGCGATCTTCACCCGCTCCGCCAGCCTGGCCTGCTCGATCCGCTGCGCCTGCTCGCGCCGCGCGGCCAGCGCCGTCTCCCGCCGGGAGGCGGCCAGGTCGCGGCGGCCGCGCAGGTACAGGCCGAGGACGGTCAGCGCGCCGAGGATGACGGTTCCGGTCGTCACGGAGACGACGGTCGCCTGGTCGCGCACGCCGCCCCAGGTGGTGGCGTACACGACCAGGCACGCCCAGGACACGGCCGCGACCACGGCGATCCGGCGCCACCGGCGGTGCGTGCACAGGGACACGTACGCGACGTAGGCGGGGCCGACCGCCGTGGCGGAGAAGGCGGTGAGCAGGGCGGTGGCCAGGGCGACCGGCCACGGGTGGCGGCGGTGCCACCCCACCAGGACCAGTCCGGCCAGGCCGAGCCCCACGTCGGCCAGCGCCGCCGCCAGCCGACCGGGGTCCTGGTGGGCGAGCACGACCCGGATGAGGCCGTGGAACAGCATCGGCGGCGCGGCGCACAGGTACGGCAGCGCGAGGCCGAACCGGTCCGGGGGCGGCTGGTTCTCCGTACGGTCGTGCACGTCCCACAGCCTAGGAGCGGCCGGACGGGTCCCGTAGCGACCAGGGTCGACCTCCGGAGCGACCAGGGTCGACCTCCGGGTGGCCGCAGGTCGACGGCCGGGGCGCCGGACCGCGCCCCGCGGCCGGTGGTCCTCGACCCCGGTCCGATGACCGGCGGCGCCGCATCCGGTGGACTGGACGCATGATCGAATTCAACCGGGTCGGCAAGTCCTACGGAGGCGTGCGGGCACTCGACGACGTGTCCTTCACCGTCGGGGCGGGGAGCATCACCGGTTTCCTCGGGCCCAACGGCGCGGGCAAGTCCACGGCCATGCGCATCCTGGCCGGGCTCTCCCGGCCGTCCTCGGGCGCGGCCACCGTGCTGGGCCGGCCGTACGCCGAGCTGGACCGGCCGGGCTCCCAGGTCGGCGTGCTGCTCGACGCCGGTGCCCAGCATCCCGGCCGCACCGGGCGGGAGGTCCTGACCCTGGGCGCGATGATGCTCGGCCTGCCGTCGTCACGGGTCGACGAGGTCCTCGACCTGGTCGGGCTGACCGGGCAGGAGGCCCGGCACAGGGTAGGCGGCTACTCGCTGGGGATGAGGCAGCGGCTCGGCGTCGGGCACGCCCTCCTCGGCCGTCCCCGGGTGCTCGTCCTGGACGAGCCCGCCAACGGTCTCGACCCGCAGGGCATCCGGTGGATGCGCGGGCTGCTCCGCGGCCTCGCCGAGGCGGGCTGCGCGATCCTGCTCAGCTCGCACCTGCTGCACGAGGTCGAGCAGGTCGCCGACCGCATCGTGATGATCGGCCGCGGCCGCGTCCTCGCCCAGGGCACCCTCGCCGAGCTCGGCCGGGGCCGCAGCCTCGAACAGCTCTTCCTCGACCTGACCGCGACCACCGATCGGAGCCCGGCATGACCGCCACCGCGACGCCCGGCATGACCACCGCCCCGACCCCGTTCCACCGGCTGCTGGCGGTCGAGGCCCGCAAACTCGTCGACACCCGCAGCGGCAAGGCCCTGGTCCTGGTCCTGGTCGGGCTGGTCCTGGCGGCCGTGACCGCGCGCGGCGCCGTCTCCGGCCCGGAACTGCAGGCCCTGGTCAACGCCGCCGGAATCGGGCCCGGAACCCTGCTGCCCGTGCTCGGCATCCTCACGGTGACCGGCGAGTGGAGCCACCGGACCGCCCTGACCACCTTCACGCTCGAACCCCGGCGCGGGCGCGTGCTGGCGGCCAAGTTCCTGCCCGCACTGGCCGCGGCCGTGGCGGCCTGCGTGCTCGCCGTACTGGCCGCGGTGCCGGCGACCGCCGTCACCGCCGCGGTCCAGGGCGTTCCGGCCGTCTGGGAGGTCGATCCCGCCGCCCTGCTGGGCTGGGCCGGGGTGCAGGTCCTCATGGTCGCGGAGGGACTGGGCATGGGCGTGCTGCTGCTGAACGCGCCGGCCGCGATCGTGATCTGCCTGGCCTCACCGATGGTGTGGGCCGTGGTCGGCAGGCTCGGCACCGCCGGTGCGACCCTGGCGGAGTGGTTCGACCTGAACACCACCACCGGGCCCCTGATGTCCGGCGACCTGTCCGGAGGCGGAGCCGCCCGGCTGGCCGTGTCGGCGCTCGTCTGGATCGCCGTCCCGATGGCGGCCGGTGCGGTGCGGGTGATCCGCGGGGAGGTGCGCTGACGGGGACACCGGCCTGTCCGGGGCCTTCCGGCCGCGTCCCCCGGCCCCGTGTCCCGGCGGATCGCGGATCCGGCGCGGGGACGGGGCCGGTGCGAAAACGGGACCGGGCGGCGCCTGGTGGGAGCCGCCCGGGACCGCGCCGGTTCAGCGCCGGCCGAGTTCCGGTCGAGTTCTGGTGGAGTGCCGGTTCAGCGCCGGCCGATGGAGAACCAGTAGAAGCCGTGACCCGGCAGGGTGAGCAGGTACGGCAGTTCACCGATGACGGGGAAGGGCACCCCGCCGCGGGCCTCGACCGGGGTCATGCCCTCGAAGCGCCGCAGGTCCAGCTGGACCGGCTGCGGGTACTTCGACAGGTTGTTGACGCAGAGCATCACGTCGTCGGCGTCCTCGCGCAGGAAGGTCAGCACCGCGGGGTTGTCCGACCACAGCTCGATGTACTCGCCGGTGCCGAAGACCGGATGGTGCTTGCGGATCCGCAGCATGTTCCGGGTGAAGTGCAGCAGCGACGAGCCGCTCTTCTGCTGCGCCTCCACGTTGACCGCCTGGTAGCCGTAGATCGGGTCCATGACGGCGGGGAGGTAGAGCCGGCCCGGGTCGGCGGTGGAGAAGCCCGCGTTGCGGTCCGGGCTCCACTGCATCGGGGTGCGGACCGCGTCGCGGTCCTCCAGCCAGATGTTGTCGCCCATGCCGATCTCGTCGCCGTAGTACATGACCGGCGAGCCCGGCAGGGAGAGCAGCAGCGCGGTGAACAGCTCGATCTGGTCGCGCTCGTTCTCCAGCAGCGGGGCCAGGCGGCGCCGGATGCCGAGGTAGGCCCGCATGCGCGGGTCCTTGGCGTACTCGGCGTGCATGTAGTCGCGCTCTTCCTCGGTGACCGTCTCCAGGGTCAGCTCGTCGTGGTTGCGCAGGAAGATGCCCCACTGGGCGCTGTCCGGGAGCTTCGGCGTCCGCGACATGATCTCGGAGATCGGCTCGCGGCTGCCCCGCCGCACCGCCATGAAGATGCGCGGCATCAGCGGGAAGTGGAACGCCATGTGGCACTCGTCGCCGCCGACGGCCGGGTCGCCGAAGTACTCGACCACGTCCTCGGGCCAGCCGTTGGCCTCGGCCAGCAGCACCCGGTCCGGGTAGAGGCGGTCCACCTCGGCGCGGACCTTCTTCAGGTAGGCGTGGGTCTCCGGCAGGCCGGAGCAGGTGGTGCCCTCGCGCTCGAACAGGTACGGCACCGCGTCCAGCCGGAAGCCGTCGATGCCCAGGTCCAGCCAGAACCGCAGCACCTCCAGCATGGCCTCCTGGACCGCCGGGTTCTCATAGTTGAGGTCCGGCTGGTGGTGGAAGAAGCGGTGCCAGTAGTACTGCCTGCGGACCGGGTCGTAGGTCCAGTTGGACTCCTCGGCGCCGACGAAGATGATCGGCGCGTCGGGGTAGCCGGTCGGGTCGTCGGCCCAGACGTAGAAGTCCCCGTAGGGGCCCTCGGGATCGTGCCGGGAGGCCTGGAACCACGGGTGCCGGTCGCTGGTGTGGTTCATCACCAGGTCGGTGATGACCCGCAGGCCCCGCTTGTGGGCCTCCTCCACCAGCTCCACGAAGTCGGCCAGGTCGCCGAAGTCGGGGAGGATCTTCATGTAGTCGGAGATGTCGTAGCCGCCGTCGCGGAGCGGCGACTCGTACAGCGGGAGCAGCCACAGGCAGTCCACGCCGAGCCACTGGAGGTAGTCCAGCTTCTCGATCAGGCCGCGGATGTCTCCGGTGCCGTCTCCGTTGGAGTCCTTGAACCCCCGGACCAGCACCTCGTAGAAGACGGCTCGCTTGTACCACTGCGGATCGGCGGACACGAAGTCCTCGGAGACCGAATCCGGGCAGGGGGATGCGTTCATCATGTACTCGCTCACAATGAGGAAGGGCAGGACGAAGTCACCGGGTGCCCCGGCTGAATGATGTTTGGTGACCGCGCCGGCGGGAGCCGTCATCCCCACGAGCTCCATGCCCCCGGCCGGACCGAATTCGTGGTTCGGTGCCGGCCGTTGTAGCGCTTTCTGCGGCGAACACTACCAGCCGAGTGGATCGTGGGAAGCCTGATCGGAATCTCCGTCCGGACCGCCGGTCCGGAACCCGTGCCGAAGCCACGTAATCGCCCTGTCACCTGGTGTTCTCGCCGCGGGAACACGGCAGGTCGGATCGCTGCCGGCGGGTCCGCTCCCGGTTCCCGGGAGTCGTGGCGCGGGGTGGGAGCGGAAGGCGGGTCGGCTGCCCGAGTCCTTTCCGGGACGCCGGGGATGGGATAGGAGTCGAGTGCCCGTTCCGGTTCCCGGGCGGCCGCTCCGGTCTCCCCCGAGAGACGGCGGGGACACGCGACGGGAGCCGGGCGGACACGGGACACCATGGAGGGAGGACCGCCGTGCTCGGTGATCCGCTGCTGCCCGAGGCCGTCGCCCGCGCGCTGGGGCACTACCGGGCGCTGCGCGACCGGCACGGGGTGTGCTGGGGAGAGGATCTCATCCCGTACGTCGGGGAGGTGCGCACCAGCGAGTACCTGATGGGAGGTCACGACTACTGGAGCGCCTGTTTCGCCCAGCTGGGCGGTGCCGCACGCCGCGACCTGGACGCGCGCATGGACGAGCTGGACCTGGACCGGGTGGTGCGTGACGCGCTGGCCGGCGACGTGCCGGACAACCTGGCGGTCCTGCGCCTCACCCCGGACGGCGCCGTGCTCCGGGCCGTGACCGCGGTCGTGCTCGACGACGCCCCGCTGGAGACGACGCTGCTGCTGGACTCCGGCAGGGACGAGCCGGTCACGGTCCTCGTCGACGGCACGCCGTACGAGGTGGCGCCGTACGGGGCGCGGCTGGTCGGGATCGACGCCGCCGCCCGGGTGGTCGTCGAGGGGGAGCGGGTGGACCTGGGCGTGCTCAGCCGGCGCGCGGACCGGGCGAGGATCAGGTTGCGCGCGGGCTTCCCGTGCCGGTGGAGCGTGACCGGGGCGAACGGGCAGGGCTGGTACCCGCCCGGGGCGCCGCGCGCGCTCGACCACCACCGCAGGCCGTACTTCCACGGCGACGACCTGCTGCTCGACGTGCCCGCCGAGCAGATCACCGTGGCGGTGACGCGGGGCATGGAGTACACCACCGCCGAGCTCGCGCTCCGGCCCGCGCCCGGAGAGGAGCGGCTGGTGGAGCTGCGTCCCGAGCGGCTCTACGACGCCGCGGCCCGCGGCTGGTACGGCGGAGACCTGCACGTGCACCTCAACTGGATGGGCGACGAGCCCGCGGCGCCCGCCCGGGCCGCGGCCGTCCAGCACGGCGAGGACCTGCACGTGCTGAACCTGGTGGCGGGCAACGTCGCGGGGGAGCGCGTCTACGACCGGGAGGCGCTGGCGCACTGGGCGGGCGAGGACCTGCCCTGGTCGGACGAGCGGCACCTGGCCAGGTTCGGCGTGGAGTACCGCAACGACCTGCTCGGGCACGTCACGGCGTTCGGGCTGTCCGCTCCGCCCGGGCGTTTCCACTCCGGGTTCGCCGGCGGGCCCGACGCCGAACCCAACAGCGCGGCGCTGGAGGAACTGCGGAGGCTGGGCGCCGTCACCGGCTACGGGCACCCCTTCCACACCGACCTGGCGGAGGACGACCCGCCGGAGCGGGGCGTGGCGGCCGGGCGGAACTGCTCGGCGCGCGAGGTCGTCGCCGACGCCGCGCTCGGGCTGGTGGACGCGCTCGACGTGCTCAACCACTCGTCCATCCAGGCCACAGCGGTGGTCTACCGACACCTGGTCGGGGCCGGCTGCCGCCTGGCCGTCACGGCCGGCAGCGACTCGGTGCTGTCCATCTCGCGTCGCGGCACCGCCTCCAGCCCGCCGGGCTGGCAGCGGGTGTACGCCCGCGTCGAGGGCCCGCTCACCGCGGAGTCCTTCGCCGAGGCGATCCGCCGGGGACGGACCTTCGCCACCACCGGCCCCTGGCTGTGGCTCTCGGTCGACGGGCACGGGCCGGGCGACACGCTGGAGCTCACCATGGGCGACCGGGTCCGGATCCGGGCCGGGGCGATCGGGCCCGAGGCGGAGCGGCTGGAGATCCGCACCGGCGACGGCGTCCTCGCGTGCGGTCCGCCGGACGGGCTGACCGCCGAGCTGGTGGTACGCGAGCCGACGTACGTGGTCGCGGTCGCCACCGGGGGACCGCATCCGCGGTCGTGCCATCCGTCCGGCGCCTACGCCCACACCAGCCCCGTCTACCTCGACGTGGCGGGCGCGCACGTGGCCAGGCGGGCCGACCTGGAATGGTGCCTGGGCTGGCTGGACCGGCTCGGGACCCTGCTCCGGGAGGACGGCCGGTTCGCCTCCGACGAGCAGTACCGGGCCCACCTCGACCTGTACCGCCGGGCCGGGGAGGTCTACCGCTCACGGCTCGGACACCGGTAGTGGCACCCGTCGGCGGCGGCGGGCTCACCGCCTCCGCGGACGGCCAGGCTCAGGGCGGGGTGAGGTCGGTGAGTCGGACCGATTCCAGAGCATTCATTCCCGCTCCGCCGTATGGCGAGGTGGTCCTGCCCGGCGGGACGTCTGCGGTGTGTGAAGCCGTAAGACTTTTTGTATCGGAACGGATCCGGAGAGTGAATGAGTATGGGAGTGTTGCTCCATGGGTATGGCAAGCCATATGAAGACGACTGTAGACATCTCCGACGGCCTGCTGCGGGAGGCCCGGCAACTCGCCCGGAGCGAGGGGACCACGTTGCGCGCCCTGGTGGAGGAGGGGCTGCGCTCCGTCCTCGCCCGCCGGGCGAGGACGGAGGGCTACGCGCTGCCCGACGCCTCCGTCGGCGGCCAGGGCCTGCAGCCGCGGATGCGTGACGCCTCCTGGGAGGACCTGCGAGCACTCGCCTACGGTGACCGTCTGTGATAGCGGTCGACACGAACATCCTGGTCTACGCCCACCGCAGGGACAGCGAGTTCCACGGGCGCGCCGCTCCCAAGGTGAAGGCGCTGGCCGAGGGCCGGGCGGCATGGGCGATTCCCTGGCCGTGCGTCCACGAGTTCTTCTCGATCGTGACCCATCCGCGGGTGTACGCCCCGCCCAGCAGCACGGCGGACGCGATCGGTCAGATCGACGCCTGGCTGGGATCACCGTCCCTCGTGCTCCTCGGCGAGGCGGAGAACCACTGGCAGGTGCTTCGGAAGTCGCTCGATGCGGGAAAGGTGACCGGCCCGCTGGTCCATGACGCGCGGATCGCCGCCCTCTGCAGTGCGCACGGGGTCCGTGAGCTGTGGAGCATGGACCGGGACTTCAGTCGCTTTCCGGAGCTGACCGTCCGCAACCCGCTCCGGGACTGAACCCGGCCCGGACCCCGCCTTCCGCGGATGGTCAGGCCCAGGGCGGGGTGAGGTCGCCGACCCGGTCGGCGCGCTCGTCGAGCCAGGCGCCGAACAGGACCAGGCTCCGCACCCAGAACCGGTCGTTCCAGCCGTTGAAGCGGGCCAGCGCGTCCGGGCCCTCGGCGACCACGGCGTGCAGGTGCTCGGAGAGCAGCGACGGCACCGCCCGTGCGACCCGGGTCAGCATGGCGTGGCCGTAGGCGCGGGCCGGCGCGGCGGCCGAGCGGAGCGGGACCCGCTGGAGAGGCTGCTTGACCACGTTGGTCGAGGGCAGCGCGGCCACGCGGGGGTTGGCGGCGTACAGGACCTCCCGGTAGAACCGGCCCTTGTCCTTGCGGGCGACGCCCACCGAGAGCGCGGCGTCGAAGAAGTCCGGGTGCGTGAACGGCGCCGCGAACGAGACCTCGGGGCCGACCAGGTTGACGGGGGAGCGGGCGATGCCCCGGGCGGTGCGGGTGTGCAGCACCGACAGCGGCAGCTCGGCCCGGTGGCCGTTGAGCATGGAGGTCGACTGGGCGAACGCGGTGCGGACCGAGCCGGAGATCCACTCCGCCGCCCGCTCCGACAGGAACGGCGCCGAGGGCGCGCCCAGCGCGAGCGAGCCGAGCAGCGCGGCCTTGCGCTCGGCCTCCGTGGAGGCCTCCAGCGCGGCCCCGCTGACCATGAAGTTCTTCAGCAGCGGCCCGCCGGCCAGGCCGTCCACCAGGGTCCGCCCGGCGCGGTGCACCTCGCGGGCGAACGGGGCGTACCAGGCGTGGTGCGGGGTGAGGAACTCCAGCCTGCGGGCGACGGCCAGCGCGTCGGCGGGATAGGCGGCGGGGTCCTGGGGGATCACCCGGTGCCGCACGCCGAGCTCGCGGGTGATCGCGCGGGCGAACGCGATGTCGGTGTCGGTGCCGTCGTCCGGGCTGGTCGTCCACGACTCCACGTCCGCGCCCCGGGCCACCGCCACCGAGCAGAGCAGCCGCGAGTCGTAGCCGCCGCTGACCGGCACCAGCAGCGGCCGGGAGTCGAACTCCTTGTAGACCTCGTGCAGGATCTCCAGGATCTCCCCGGCGCTGCGGCCCGCCTCGAACGGCTCCTCGCGCAGCCAGCGGGGCAGCCGCCGCTCGACCGCGATCCGCCCCGACCGCTTGGCGAGGACCAGCGCGCTGCTCCCGGCCAGCCGCTTGACCTGCGCGTACGGGGTGTCGTCGCGGAGCGGGAAGGTGAGCTGGACGATCGCCGCCCAGGCGTCCCAGTCGACCTCGTACGGCGTGCGCGCCAGCGCCAGCAGCGGCTCCAGCAGCGAGGAGAAGTAGACGGCCCCGCCGACGGAGACGTAGTAGACGTCCACCAGTCCCAGGCCGCCGGCGTGCAGCGTGACCCGGTCGCCGTCGTCGATCAGGCCGGGCGTCTCGTAGGTCTCGGCCACGGTGATCCACGGCGCGGGCCCGGACGGCCGGCGCTCCCCCCAGGCGAACGCCCAGGTGCCCGAGTCCGCCCGCGCCGAGTCCTCGCGTGCGGCGTCCGGGCGCGCCGGGTCCCCGCCTTCGGCGGCCCCCTGCCCGGCGTCCTGCGGTCCGGTGCTCCCGCGCCCGGGCTCGGGACCCCGGTGGTAGGGCGGCAGCGGCGAGGAGCTGAACAGCGCCGCCTCGGCGGTCCGCAGCGCCGGCCGCACCCGCGGCCCGGCCTCGCGCAGGGCGGCCAGGACGGCCTCGTCGAGCCGGCCGACGCCGCCGCAGACGTACGGCCTCACATTGAACGTCGGCCACTGCACCGTGCTGACTCCTCTGTGTCGGGATTGACCAAAGGGTATCCTTTCGCCCGGCTCAGGAATCGGAGGACGACGTGGCGAGCGAGCGACTCGAGAGCACGCGGCAGGCGTTGCGGGAGGCCATGGCCCAGGCGGAGCGGGCCGCGGAGCTGGCCCGCCTGCTCGACGCGGCCCAGGCGAGGATCGCCGACGCCGAGCGCGCGGTCGGGGAGCTGCGCGACGTCCGGGAGCGGCTGGCCGAGGCGGAGGAACGGCTGGCCGAGGCCAGGACCGCGGAGGCGGCGCTGCGCAGGGAACTGGCCGAGCAGCGCTACCAGACCGAGGTGGCCCGGTGGAAGCTCTCGTCGGTGCAGGTGGCGCGCTGGTCCCGGATCGGTGACGCGATCAAGACCGGCAAGAGCAACCCGGTGCGGCTGGCCCGCGGCCTGCGCGGCGCCGCCAGGCCCGCCCAGCGCCCGGCCGCGCCCAAGCGGCAGCCGGTCCCCGAGCCCCGCGACCAGGCCAGGCCGGCGCCCCCCGGCGCGGCCTTCCAGGCCACCACGTCCACCAGGACGCTGGACGGCGCGTCGTTCCGGCTCAAGCCCTTCCGCGTCCCCACCGGCCCGAACACCCGCCCGCACCTGACCGCCGCCGTCGTCGCCGACCCGCACGCCGAGGCGCTGCTGCGCTACGAGTGGCGGCAGACCACCGGGTTCACCCCCCGGGACTTCGCCCGCGTGCTGGCCGCCGAGGTGCCGCACCTGCTGCTGGTGGAGTCGGTCACGCAGGGGCCCTGGGCCGAGGAGCTGCGCGAGCCCGGTGAGGGACTGCGCGCGCTGCTGGCCTGGTGCGCCGAGCGGGGCATCCGCACGGTCTTCTGGCACACCGGGGGAGAGGTCGCCGACCTGGCCGCCGCGGCCGGGCTGTTCGAGCACATCGTCACCGCGCGGACGGCGTCGGTCCAGGAGTGGGGCGCCGTGCTGGCCACGGCGGAGCCGGAGCCCGGCCGCCGGGCGCCCTCCCTGGGCCTGCTGCCGTTCGCGGTCCAGCCGCGGGTGCACAACCCCCTGCCGCTGGCCTCCGGCCGGTTCGACCGGGTGCTCTCCCTGGAGGAGCTGCTCCCCGGCCACCTGTCCTACCCGGACGTGCTCACCTCCTACCGCTGGCCGAAGGCCGTGGACTGCCCGCCCGGCACCGAGACGTGGCGGCTGGCCGAGCTGGCCGCCTGCGGCACGCCGATCGGCGCGCCCGAGGGCGGTGAGCCCGACGGGCGCAGGGCGCACGCCGCGCTCCGGCAGGCCTACGCCTCCGGCACGATGACCGACAAGGTGGACGACCTGCTCGACGCGGTCGGCCTGCCGAGCGCCCGGCCGACCCTGGGCATCTCGGTGATCATGCTCGACCGGGGCGACCCCGAGCGCGCGCTGGCCCTCCTCGCGCCGCAGCAGGGCGTCGTCCAGCTGGTGCTGCTCTCGCAGTCCGGGGACGAGGGGGCGGCCGAGGAGGCGGAGCGGCGCGCCCGCGCCGTGCTGGACGGGCACGTGGGCGTGGTGGTCCGCCGCGCCGACCCGGGGCTCACCACCGGCGCCCTGCTCGACCGGGCCCTGGACCTGTGCGAGGGCGACCTGGTGGCCGTCATGGACGCCCGGGACTCCTACGGCGAGCACTACCTGGCCGACCTCGCCCGGGTCTTCACGTTCACCACCGCCGACATCGCCGGGAAGGCCGCTTACCACGCCCACCTGCGCGACGTCGGCGCGACCGTGCTGCGCCGTCCCGACGCCGAGTACTCCTACCTGCCCGAGGTGACCGGGGCCACCCTGCTGGGCCGCAGGAACGTGCTGCGCTCCCTGGGCTTCGCCGACCTGTCCGAGGGCTGGGACGAGGTCCTGATGCGGCAGTGCCGCACCGACGGGGTCAAGGTCTTCTCCGCCGACCGCTACGGGTACGTCTGCCTCCGCGACCACGACGCCGACCTGCTCGGCTCGGCCCGGCTGGTCGAGTACGGCCCCGCCGAGCCGCACGCGCTGGTCTGACGGTGACGCCCGGCCGGCTCGCCGAGGTGCTCGGGGCGCCGCCGGTCCCGCGGGGGACGTGGGAGCGGGAGGCGCTGTACGTCTCGACGGCCGCGCTGCGCCACGGGGAGCGGGCCGGTGAGCGGGCGGCGGAGCTGGCCCTGCGGCTGCGCGCGCTGCCGGGGATCGAGGAGGTCCGGGTACGGCCCGGCGGGTTCCTGGAGATCGTGGTGGCCGTCCCCGGCGAGCTGGTCGGGGAGGCCGGTGCGGGGCGGTCCGGGGACGCGGCGGAGGGCCGGGGCGCCCCGGGGCCCCCGGAACCCCGGGGGCCGTCGCCGTGGCCCCAGGGGACGCCGTGGTCGCCGGGCACCTGGGACAACCCCGGGTTCGTCGTCGGCTACGCGCACGCGCGGGCGGTCGCCGTACGGCGCTGGGCGGCGGAGCTGGGCGTGGCGGGGGCGTTCCGGCCGGAGCTCCTGGCGGACCGGTGGGACCGGGCGGTGCTCAGGGCGCTGGCCGAGGCGCCGGGCAGGCGGGTGAGCCGGGATCCCGGGTGGGCGGCCTACGCCGAGCGGCTGGCCATGGCCTACCACGACGCGTTCGAGCGGGCTCCGGCGCTGCCGCGGGGGGACGAGGCGGTGTCGGCGCTGCACGTGGCGCGGGTGCGGCTGGCGGGGGCCGTGCGGGAGGTGCTGGCGGAGGCGATGGCGGAGGTCGGAGTGATTCCACCAGATAGATTGTGATTAATCATCCGAAAACGTATTGAGGAGAACTGGTGAGCGGTCCGCGCGACTGGTCCCCTCACGGCGCGTCGCGGCCCGGCGTGGTCCGGCGGACGCTGCCCGTCCTCCTCGTCTTCGCCCTCCTGCTCGGCGCGCTGTTCTACCTGCGCGACGACCTGCGGGAGCTGATCGGGACCGCGCCCGGATCGGCCCGCTCGGCCGTGGCCACGCACCTGCTCTACGAGAAGACCGGCCCGGTCGGCGGCCGCTGCCCCGGCCTGCCGAAGGACCTCGACGCCGACCCGGACACGACCCTGAACGTCCTGGCGCGTTGCCTGGACCGCATGTGGAGCGCGACCCTGGAACCGGCCGGCTTCGACTACGAGCCGCCCGCGGAGATGCGGCTGGTCGCCACCCCGGAGGAGGCGGCCTGCGGGATCGACGACTTCGACTGGGCCGGCATCTACTGCTCGGGGGAGCGCATCGTCAACGTCCTGGTGGAGGACGACGGCGAGGAGCGCGACACCTTCCCGATGATGTTCACCCTCGCCCACGAGTACGCCCACCACGTCCAGCAGATCACCGGGATCGCCGACCAGAACGGCTCGGAGGTCTTCGACGAGGCGTGGTCCCGGCGGCTGGAGCTGCAGGCCGACTGCCTGGCCGCGGCGGCGCTGCGCAACGTGCACCCGTACCTGCTGAACGACCTGCGCCGCGGCGCGGCCGTGGAGCCGGACGAGGCGGACGCCGGCGCGGACGCGGCCCGCCAGTCGCACGGCTCCGGCGCCAGCGGCGCCCGCTGGATGCTCCGCGGGCAGCAGAAGGGCACGCTCGCCGGGTGCAACACCTGGAAGGCCCCGGCCGAAGAGGTCTCCTGAAGCCCCCGGATCCGCCCGGGACGCCAAAATCTGCGGCGAGAACGGATGAACACCTGAAAAGTTCGCGTATCCGCGGACGATTCCGTCTCGACAGGTGAGCAGGCGTCTCATCCGGATCAGCGGGTCCGATAGCCTCTTTTGGGTGAGTCGATTCGTCCACCCCGCCGGTGACCGGCACGCCGAGATCCTTCCCGAGGACCGCCCGCCGCAGGCGCCCGCCGACCTCAACACGCTCGACCCGACGATCTGGCCGCGAACGTCCAGCCGCGCCGACGGCTCGATCACGATCGGCGGCGTGGACGTCAGGGACCTGGCCGAGCAGTACGGCACGCCGCTCTACGTGGTGGACGAGGAGGACTTCCGCTCCCGCTGCCGCGAATACCGGTCCGCGTTCGAGGGCGGTGAGGTCCACTACGCGGGCAAGGCGTTCCTGTGCCGCGAGGCCGCCCGCTGGGTCATGCAGGAGGGCCTGGGCCTCGACGTGTGCAGCGCGGGCGAGCTCGCCGTCGCGCTGAGCGTCGGCTTCCCGCCCGAGCGGATCACGATGCACGGCAACAACAAGTCGCCCGCCGAGCTGGAGCGGGCCGTCCAGGCCGGCGTCGGGCACATCGTGGTCGACTCCTACGAGGAGATCGCCCGGCTGGGCTTCCTCGCCGAGCGGCACGGCGTGCGGCCCAAGGTCCTGATCCGGGTCACCGTGGGCGTGGAGGCGCACACCCACGAGTTCATCGCCACCGCCCACGACGACCAGAAGTTCGGCCTCTCGCTGAGCAGCGGCGCGGCCGCCGAGGCCGCCCGCAGGATCCTCGCCCTGCCCCAGCTGGAGCTGGTGGGCCTGCACTCCCACATCGGGTCGCAGATCACCGACACCGCCGGGTTCGAGGTGGCCGCGACCCGCCTGGCCAAGCTCATGGTGCAGATCCAGCAGGAGCACGGCGTCGTCCTGCCCGAGCTCGACCTCGGCGGCGGGTACGGCGTCGCCTACGTCGAGGGCGACGAGACGCTCGACGTCAAGGAGATCGCCGACAGCCTGCGCGAGATCGTCGCCAGGGTGGCGCAGGCCGCGCACCTGCCGGTCCCCCGGCTCACGGTCGAGCCGGGCCGGTCCATCGCGGCGATCGCGGGGGTGACCCTCTACGAGGTCGGCACGATCAAGGACGTCGAGGGCCTGCGCACCTACGTCAGCGTCGACGGCGGCATGAGCGACAACGTGCGCACCGCCCTCTACGGCGCCGACTACACCGCCCGCCTGGCCTCCCGGGCGAGCGACGCGGCGCCGATGCTCTCGCGCCTGGTCGGCAAGCACTGCGAGAGCGGCGACATGGTGGTCCGCGACCTGTGGCTGCCGCAGGACCTCGCCCCCGGCGACCTGGTCGCCGTGGCCGGGACCGGCGCCTACTGCCGCTCGCTGGCCAGCAACTACAACTACCTCCCCAAGCCGGCCGTGGTCGCGGTCGCGGGCGGGGCGTCCCGTGTGATCGTCCAGCGGGAGACCGAGGACGACTTGCTGAGAGGACAGCTGTGAACCAGGTTCCCGGGAAGAAACTGAAGGTCGCGCTGCTCGGTTGCGGCGTGGTCGGCTCCCAGGTGATCCGGCTGATGCGGGAGCAGGCCGGCGACCTCGCCGCCCGGATCGGCGCGCCGCTGGAGCTGGCGGGCGTGGCCGTACGCCGGCCGGGCCGGGCGCGGGACGTCGACGTGGACCCCGCGCTGATCACCACCGACGCCGAGGCCCTGGTGACGCGCGACGACGTGGACATCGTGGTCGAGGTGATCGGCGGCATCGAGCCGGCGCGCTCGCTCATCCTCGCCGCGATGGGGGCCGGCAAGTCGGTCGTCACCGCGAACAAGGCGCTGCTCGCCGAGGACGGCGCGACGGTCCACGCCGCGGCCCGGGCCGGTGGCGCCGACCTGTACTTCGAGGCGGCCGTCGCGGGCGCGATCCCGCTGATCCGGCCGCTGCGCGAGTCCCTGGCCGGGGACCACGTGCACCGGGTGCTCGGCATCGTCAACGGCACCACGAACTACATCCTCGACAAGATGGACTCCTCGGGCGCCTCGTTCTCCGACGCGCTGGAGGAGGCCCAGGCCCTGGGATACGCCGAGGCCGACCCCACCGCCGACGTCGAGGGCTTCGACGCCGCGGCCAAGGCCGCGATCCTGGCCGGGATCGCGTTCCACAGCCGGGTCACCGCCGCGGACGTGCACCGCGAGGGCATCACCGAGATCAGTGCGGCGGACGTGGCCAGCGCCAGGGAGATGGGCTACGTCATCAAACTGCTGGCGATCTGCGCCCGCTCGGAGGACGGCCGTTCCTTCGGCGTCCGGGTGCACCCGGCGATGATCCCCCGGACCCACCCGCTGGCCGGGGTCCGAGAGGCCTACAACGCGGTCTTCGTCGAGGCGGAGTCCGCCGGGCAGCTGATGTTCTACGGCGCGGGCGCCGGCGGCGCGCCGACGGCCAGCGCGGTGCTCGGCGACATCGTGGCGGTGGGCCGCAACCTGCTGGCAGGCACGCGCGGCCCGGAGGAGTCGACCTACGCCGACCTGACGGTCCACCCGATGGGCGAGACCGTCACGCGCTACCACGTCTCCCTGGACGTCGCCGACAAGCCGGGTGTGCTCGCCCGGGTCGCCGACATGTTCGCCAAACAGGACGTCTCCATCCAGACCGTCCGGCAGGAGGGGCTCGGCGCCGACGCCCAGCTCGTCCTGGTCACGCACCGGGCCAGCGACGCCGCCCTGTCGGCGACGATCGAGGGCCTGCGGGAGCTCGACATCGTCCGCGACGTGGTGAGCGTCATGCGGGTCGAGGGCGAGGACGCCTCCTAGCAGCCCACCGGAACCCCTCCGGCGCCCATCGGAACCCCCGGCGGGTCCGCGCCTGGGCCGCGCGCCCGTCGGAGGGTCTCCGCGGACAGGCGGTCATCCGGGCGTCGTATGCGTGTTGCGTATGGAAACGGCCAAGTGGACACCATGTGTCGGTAAGGTGCTTTTCTGTATCTCCGGTCCGTTTCCCGCCAGGACGGTCCGGCCCCCTCGGGGCCGGCCGCCTGCGCGAGCCTCCCCGAAGGAACGTCGCATCGTGAAGACCCCCGGCCGCCTCGCAGGGGCCCTGACCGCGCTGGTCCTGCTCGTCTCTCCCGGCATCCCGGCCCAGGCGGCCGCCGCCCCGAAGAAACCCGGGAAGCCGAAGACGATCGTCGCCCTCACCTTCGACGACGGAGACGCGACCCACGCGGCGGCCGCCCGCATGCTCGAGAAGCACGGCATGCGCGGGACGTTCTACGTCAACAGCGGGACCGTCGGCTTCGACGGCAAGCTGACCGAGCGCCAGCTGACCGCCCTCGCCCGGGCGGGCCACGAGATCGGCGGTCACACGCTGACCCACGTCCGGCTCAACGAGCTCCTGCCCGCAGAGCAGCGCGCGCAGATCTGCGACGACCGCCGCGCCCTGATGGAGATGGGCCACCGGGTCACCACCCTCGCCTACCCCTTCGGCGCGCTGAACGCCGACGCCAAGAAGACGGCCGAGTTCTGCGGCTACAACGCGGCCCGGGGGGTCACCGGCCTCAAGCGCTGGAACTGCTCCGCCTGCCCCGGTGCGGAGAGCCTGCCCCCGGCGGACCGCTGGGCGGTCCGCGCGCCGAGCTCGGTCCGCGACGACACGCTGGTACGGCACATGCAGCAGCAGGTCGTCAACGCGGAGAAGGCCGGCGGCGGCCTGGTCCCCCTCATCTTCCACATGGTCTGCGACGACTGCGGCACGTACTCGACCAGCCCGGAGCGGCTGGAGGAGTTCCTCGGCTGGCTGGAGAAGCGCAGGAGCCGCGGCACCGTGGTCAGGACCATGGACCAGGCGATCGGCGGCAAGTCCCGACCGCTGCCCGCGGAGTGACGTGCGGGGCCCGGTCCGGCACCCGTCAGCCGGTCCCGGGCCGCCGCCCGCGGGTGACGTCGCGGAGCCCGGCGCCCGTCAGCCGGTCCCGGACCGATGACCGCGGGGTGACGTCGCGGAGCCCGGTCGCCGAGCCCGTCAGCCGGTGACGGTGGCGGGAGGGCGGAATCCCTCCCACCGCTCGACCGCCTGCTCCAGGAACCAGTCCGCACCCTCCTGCCAGGTGTGCCGGTCGGGCCGGCCCCTCCGGATCAGGAAGCCGAGGCCGTGGGTCTGGTAGATCCGCCCGCCGGCCCGCAGCACCGCCTCGAGGAACTGCCCGTCGACCGTCCGCGCGACGGGCCGGAACCCCCCCACCGCCTCGAACGTGTCCCGGGGCATGAAGATCGTGCCGCCGGAGACGAAGTCCTGCCAGGTCTCACAGGCCCAGCGGTGCCGGACGGTCGTGTCGAGCTCCTCCAGATAGAACAGCTCGGCGGACGTGCCGGTGACCTCCGCGCCGCTGTAGACGCGGGCCAGGTGCATGTCGGCCAGGTGGTGCGGGCCGTACCAGTCGTCGTCGTCCCACTTGGCCAGGTAGTCGCCGCCCGCCCGGGACACCGCCCGGTTGAGCACCTCGCCGAAGGGCGTCGCCGCGTCCGCCTCGACGGCGGTCACCGGGTACGGCCCGGCCCCGGGCACGCCGCGGAGCGCGTCGGCGGCGGAGAAACCGTGGGCGGCGAGGACGACCTCGGCGTCGACCAGGCGCTGGCGGGCGATCTGGGAGAGCGCGAAGCCCACCATCTCCGGTCGCCGGGTCGCCAGCAGCACCGAGATCCTCGGCCGGGCCGCCCGGGCGCGGCGGCCGTGGGCCAGCAGCGCCCGGCGGCGCAACCCGACACTGTGCTCCTCGCGCCGCAGGTCGTCGGCGAGCAGCTCCGGGGTGGCGCTCTCCAGCAGGCGGGCGAGTTCCTCCCCCAGCACGGGACGGACCTCGGCGGGGATCCGGGAGACGAGCAGCGGCACCCCGGCGGCGGCCAGGGCCACGACGAGGTCCGCCAGGCCGCCCTGCGCGGCCCAGTCGACGCGGATCGCGCGCAGCGGGCGCAACCGGGCCACCTCCACGTCGGTGACCCGCCCCGAGGGCTCCGGGAACACGACCACCGGGGCGTCGTCGAGCACGGCCTCCCAGCGGTCGCCGCGCCGCAGGAGATCCGCGGTGCCCAGTTCCGGCGCGCCCAGGAAGCCGACGGGGTTGACCGACAGCTCGTCCACGGGGCGGACCGGCCGGACCGGCCGCTCGCGCACCCGCGCGGGCCGTGCGGCCGGCCCGCCCGTCCGTGCGGCCGGTGTTCCGGGCCGATCGCCCGGCTCCGCCGTCCCGGGTGCTCCGGCGGAGCCGGGCCGGAGAGGCCCCGCCATCGACGCGAGCACGCCTGCGGGCGGGACCGCCGCGTGGAAGTGCATCTCGGCGATCCAGCCGGTCTCGCCGTGCCTGGCGAGCCTGAGGGAGTCCAGCGCGCGCACGGCGAAGCCGCCCTCGCCCGGGGTCCGCAGGTGCCACCACTCCGGAGCCTCCACGACGTGCACCACCAGCCGCCGGGCCGAGGGCAGCCGGGACGCCGGCTCCGCGATCCGGCGCAGGTCCGCGGGCGTCCTGAGGATCAGCGCGATCCCCTCCACCACGCCGGGGGAAGCCGTCGGCGCTCCAGGGTCCACCGGGCCGTCGAGGTCCACCGGGCCGTGGTCCACCGGGCGGTCGAGGTCCACCACGCGGGCTGCGGGCTGCGGGCCGACGGCCTCGGCGGGCCGGGGGAAGCCCGCGCAGGCCACGACCGCGCTCGACAGGCGGCCGGGGGTGAGCACCTCGTCGATCGTGGCGCGGATCTCAGCGATCATCGGAGTCCTGGGGCCGGCTCAGGGTCTTCCTGACCGTGCGGAGGAACGGGGCGTGCTCGGCGAGCCGTCGCCGCCAGCGGTACCGGGCCCTGCGCAGCTGGGAGAGCTCCCGCCGCCACTGCACGGCCGACCGGCGCCACCGGGTCGCCTCGGCCTTCCACTCCGCGGCGTCCTTCTTGCGCCCGGCGGCCTCGGCCTTCCACCGGGTCGCCTCGCCCTTCCACCGGGCGGCCTGGGCTTTCCACTTCTCGGCCTCGTTGCGCAACCGGGTGAGCTCGGCGTTCGAGCGGGAGGTGCTCGGCGCGCCGGCCGCGGAGGCGGGGAGGAACCCCCACGTCTCGCCGCTGGTCCACCGGGTGCCGAAGGTCTGGTGGACCACGTCGTCGAGGTCCTCGTCCGCCGCGGCGAGGAACCGCGCGCGCGTCACCGCGGCGGTCCGCTCCAGCCGGGCCGTCACGAGGTCACCGTGCCCGTCCAGGACGACGTCGACCACGCCGGCGCAGTCGGTGTCCGCGTCGGCCGTCAGGTTCCGCAGGGTGTCCGGGCCGGGCACCCAGCCCGCGGGCAGGCGGAGGCGGAACATCGCGGGGGCGGAGTCCCCGCCCGGGTCCTCCGTGAAGGCGACCCGGCCGTCGTGCTCGTAGGTGCCGCGGGCCAGCCGCAGGTCCAGCAGCGGGTCGTCGAGCGGGGAACGGCGCTCGGCGGTCAGGGCGCTCCACGGGCCGACGAGCGTCACGGCGAGGTCCGGCAGCGTGGAGGCCAGCACGCCGTCGACCGTCGCGCGCACGTCCTCGTAGCGCGCGCCGGCGACGTCCACCACCACGTCCACGTACGGCACCAGCCTGCGGCGGGTGGGGTGGGTGCGCAGCCAGCGCAGCTCGGGCACCCGCTCGGCGAGCAGAGGCCAGTTGTGCCGCTTGACCTCCGCCTCGCGCGTGCCGACGGTGTGCAGCCCGAGGTGCCGGCTCCGGGCCTCGCGCTCCGGGACGAACACGGCCCCCTGCTGGGCGAGCCGGTAGCCGAGCTCGGTGTCCTCGCCGAGCACCAGGGAGGTGTCCATGCCCCCGGCCGCCCGCAGCAGCCGGGCGGAGACCGAGGCGGTGGCCCCGCAGTGCACGTTGTAGGCGTCGATCGGGCAGTCCCGCAGGTCGTCCGTGCGGGCCAGGAACTCCTCCACCCAGTCGTGCGGCTCGGTGGTCTCCGGGGGGAAGAGCTCCTCCACCCGGCCGCCCGCGACCGCCGCGTGGACCTCGGCCGCCGAGGGCAGGCCCGCGGACACGTCGGTGAACCGCAGGGAGCCGAGCACCACCAGGTAGTCGGCGAGGTGGTGCCAGCGGAGCTGGGCCTCCACGTGCTCGCGGAAGGGGACCATGTCGGCGTCGAGCCAGTGGACCACCTCGCCCTCGGCCGCGTCGGCCCCGGTCTGGCAGGCCCAGGCGCGGCCCCAGCCCCCGGGGCGGCTGGGGACGATCCGGGTGCGCTCGGGGGCGATCTCACCGATCCGCAGGGCGGGCCCGCCGCCGTCGTCCACCACGATCACCTCGGTCAGGTGCGCGGGGTAGCTCTGCCCGGCGAGGGCCGCGAGGGTCAGGTCGAGCGTCTCCTGGCACCGGTAGGCGGGGACGACCACGCTGACCGTCCTGGTCGGCGTCCAGGCGCCGAGCCCGGCGGGGGTGAGCGGACCGTGGTCGTTGAGCCGGATGCGCGGCTGCCCGCCGGTCGTTCCCGCGGTCATCGGGGACCGTCCAGTTCCATGAGCCGGCCGGCGTGGAAGCCCCGCCACTGCCGTACCGTCCGGTGGTCGAGGAAGGTGTTGACCGGCGCCTTCCAGGTGTGCCCGGAGGAGGCCTGCCGGCGCAGGACGTAGCCGAGCCCGTGGGCCTGGTAGATCCTGCCGCCCGCCTGCCGGACGGCCTCCAGCAGCTGGCCGTCCTCGGTGAGCCCGACGGGCCGGAAACCGCCCACGCCCTCGAAGACGTTCCTGGGCAGGAAGAGGGTGCCGCCCGCCACGAAGTCCTGCCAGGTCTCGGTGTTCCACCGGCGCTGCACCGTCGCGTCGATCTGCTCCAGGTAGACGATCTCGGCGGGGGCGCCGGTCAGGTCGGCACCGGTGTAGAGGTGGGCGAGGTGCAGGTCGGCCAGGTGGTCGGGGCCGTACCAGTCGTCGTCGTCCATCTTGCTGAGGAACACCCCGGAGGCCCGCGCGGCGGCCTCGTTGAGCACCGCGCCGAACGGCAGGCCCGGGTCGGCCTCGTACACGGTCACGGGGTGCGGGAAGCCGGCGACCGCCCTGGCGACCTCGGGGAGGTCCGCGGGGACGCCGTGCAGGGCCAGGACGAGTTCGAGGTCGACGCCGCGCTGACGGGCGACCTGCGAGAGGGCGAAGTCCACCATGTGCGGCCTGCGGGTCGCCAGCAGCACCGACACCCGGGGCGGTGCGGCGGCGGGGAGCCCGGCCCGGACGGCGAACTCCGCCCAGCGGGCGCGGCTGCCGTGGACGCGCAGCGCGCAGCGGCGCAGCGCGATGCTGTGCTCCTGCCGCCGGAAGTCGTCGGCCAGGTCCTCGGGCCGGACGTCCCGGACCAGTTCGGTGAGGCGCTCGCCGAGCAGCGAGGCCGCCCAGGCGGGAACGGCCGGTCCGGACAGCGGGACGCCGGCGGCGGCCAGGCCGGCGACGACACGGGCGGCGGCGACCGGGCCGGTGTGGGCCGGCCGCCACTCCACGGTGATCCCGCGCAGCGGCCGCAGCCGGGCGACGACGGCGTCGGTGACGCAGCCTGAGGAGGCGAAGGCCGCCATGCGGACGCCGTCGAGCACGACCTGCCAGCGGCCCTCCCGCTGGGTGAGGCGGGCGAAGCCCAGCTCCGGCGTGGCGGCGAAGCCCGCGGGGTTCACCGAGCGCTCGTCCACCGGGGGGACCGCCGAGGGACCGGACAGGTCGAGATCCGAGCCCACGCCGTGGCCGCCCGGCCGGCCGAGGCGGACCCAGTCGGTCACCGCGGGTCCGGGGCGTTCGATGGCCGGGACCTCGGGGTCGGACCATTTCCCCGATCCGGGGCCCACGGTCCGCAGCGCGAGATCGCAGCCGGGGGCGGCGTGCCTGGCGGGCACCGGCCCGTCGACGTCGGCCAGCGTGGCGTTGGGGTCGGCCGGGCGCCAGTGCGCCGCCCCCGCTCCCGCGAGGGCGGCGACCGGCTGGGGCATCGTGTCGGGCCGCCCGGGCGTGAAGGCGCGGGCCGCGGCGATCAGGACCTGACCGGCCTGCATGGGGGCGGTGAACCGGGCCTCCACCGTCCAGGAGCGGTCGCCGGTCCGGCTGATCCGCCAGTCCTGGAGCGTGCGCCAGTTGGCGTGCGGCGAGGTGGCGGCGAGCGGGGCGTGCCGCAGCGGCGGCGTGTCGGCCACCGCGACGGCGACCCGTGCGGCCTTCGGCAGCAGGGTGTTCAGGGTCACGGCCCGGCGCAGGTCGGTCACCGTGCGGGCGAGCACGACCACCCGGGCGACCGGGCCCTCGCTCAGGACCGCGCCGGTCGGGACGGCGTCGAGGTCGGCCACCGTGGTGTGCGGGCGCTGCGCGACCAGTTCGCCGAGGTCCCGGTCGAATCCGGTCGAGCACAGGAGCAGTTCCCCGGATCCGGTGAGGAGCCCGCGCAGCAGCGGCTCCGTCCCGGGCGGGAGCCGCTCCGCCGTGGTGCCGTCCACCGCGGTGTCATCCACGGTGGGCCCCGTGCTCGGCGGCGCGGTCGGCGGTGCCGGGCTCCAGGCGGCGCCCGCGGTCCGGGTCGAGGGCCGGATCGAGGGCCGGGCCGAGGGCCGGGTCGATGGCCGGGGGCAGGCCGTCGGAGAGACGGCGGAGCTCCGGGAGGACCCGCTCGCGGAGCTCGGAACCGATCTCCAGGAGCAGGCCGGTGTGGGCCGAGTTGCGGGTCATCGCCTCGATCCTGTCCTCACCGAGCGAGGTCAGCACGTCGGCGGTCCCGGCGGCGCTGCGGTCCTCCATTCCGCGCACCGACTTCTCCAGGCGGTCGATCGCCGCGGTGAGCCGGGTCAGGTCGGCCCGGATCCTCTTGAACTCGTCGAGCCGGGCGGGCACCGGCTCCAGCCGCTCCCGCAGGACCGCGACCTTGCGGTCCAGCCGCAGGACCTTGCCGTCGGCGCGCCGTACGGAGAGCAGGGTCAGGACGAGCGCGGCGAGCGTGGCCAGGGAGAGGGCGATCTGGAGGGCGGACACGGCGTCCACGGCGCCGAGGCGGACCAGCACGAGCAGCACCAGGACTCCTGCGGCCCCCGCGGCAGCGGCCATGACGGCCAGACGACGCGGCGTCATAGAACGCATGAACAGGCCTTTCACGACTGGTGGCGGCGACGTACCGAATCGCCCGAGGTGGCTGTTGAATGCGGGGTTAGGGTGATTTTAAGGGAAGTTGACAACCTATATGCCTGTTCCTGACCGATGGGACCCGCGTGGGCCCGCGGCGGACCGGCTGTGACCGGCCGGCGCCGTGCCGTCGCGTGCCCGGTCGGGGATTTCTCCGCCGTCCGGAGACTACGGGAGGTCTTGACTACTATTGGGGTTCGTATGGTGGTGGGTCATCGAACGCCCGAGTTAGGTCAGGAACGATTCCCATGACAGCTGTCATCGGCCTCGGCTCGTGCGAGGCCGGCCCGACCCCGGCGGGCTTCCTGCGGAACCCGCCGGGCGGGGTCGTGGACCTGCACTGGGAGCACGGCCGGTGGACGGTCCCCGCGGAGGACCCGCACTCCCTGCGCGGCCTGCGCGTGCACTGGCCGGACGGCGCCGCGGAGAGGGGAATGGAGAGGGCTGCGGAGAGGGCGGCGCTCCTCGCTCCGCTGCTGGCCCTCGCGACCGCGGGCGTCCCGCTGCACGCCGCGGAGGTCCCCGCCTGGGCGGTCCGGGCCGACCCGGTGTTCGCGGAGCTCCTCGCCCACGGCGACTGGCTGGCCGCGACCCCGCGGGACACGCCGCACTGTACGGCGGCCCTGCGCCGCGAGGAGCACAGCGTGCGGTTGCGCCGCCACGGCCTGGCCCGCCGGGGGGGAGGGAGCCCGTCCGGGACGCCGACGGTCAGCGTCGTGATGGCCAGCATGCGTCCCGGTCTGCTGGAGTCCGCGCTCGGCCAGCTCGCCCGGCAGCGCGGGGTGCAGGCAGAGGTCCTGCTGGGCCTGCACGGCTTCCCCGCGGGCCACGAGGCGGTACGGCGGGCGGTCGAGGCCTGCCCGCTGCCCGTCACGGTGGTCGAGGCCGACGCGGCCACGCCGTTCGGGGACGTGCTCAACCTGGCGGCGTCGGCGGCGGGCGGCGACTACGTCGCCAAGTGGGACGACGATGACTGGTACGGTCCCGACCACCTGTCGGACCTCCTCCTGGCCCTCTCCTACTCCGGGGCGGAGATCGTGGGGACGGCGGCCGAGTTCTTCTACCTGGAGCCTCTGAACGTGACGATCCGGCGCACCGACTACACCAGCGAGGTCTGGTCCGACCACGTGGCCGGAGGCACGATCCTGCTGCGGCGCGACCGCTTCCGCGAGACCGGCGGGTTCCCCGGCCTGCCCCGGGGGGTGGACGCGGCCTTCCTGAAGGCCGCGCACGCCGCCGGGGCGCGCATCTACCGGACCCACGGCCTGGGCTACATGCTGCGTCGCGGGACGAGCGCCCAGCACACCTGGCAGCTGCCCCTCGCCCACTTCCTGCGGGTCGCGTCGAACCAGTGGCGCGGCTTCCGGCCGAGCCGGATCCTGGCGCCGTGACCCCCGGGAAGGCCCCCCGGATCAGGGGGAACGACTACCGCGGTCTCGTCCTGCCCGAGTTCGGAGCCTGGACGCCGTCGCTGCGGGTCAGCGTCGTCGTCCCCGCCTACGGGAGCCAGGACAAGCTCGACCTGGCGCTCGCCGGGCTGGCCGGACAGACCTACCCCGCCGCGCTCACCGAGGTCGTCGTGGTGGACAACGGCAGCGAGCCGCCCCTGCGCCTGCCCGCACTCCGGCCGGAGAACACCCGGCTGGTGGTCTGCCCCACCCCGGGCCGGGCCCACGCGCGCAACGCCGGGCTCCGCGAGGCGGGCGGAGACGTGATCCACTGGCTGGACTCCGACGTGGTCCTGGACCGGCACTCCGTCGAGGCGCACATGCGCTGGCACCACGCCGCGCCGTACCTCTCGGTGACCGGTTACATCCGCTTCAGCCCGGCCCCGCGGCCCACCCCCGAGGAGGTCGCCGAGGCCGCGGACCTGGCCGCGCTCTTCGAGCCCGCCGAGCCGCACGCCTGGCTGGTGGACCTCGTCGAGTCCACCGGCGGACTCACCGACCGGCCGGGCCGCGCGTTCAGCCTGCACGTGGGCGGCGCCACCTCGGTCGCCGCCGCGCTGCTGGACCGCGCCGGGCCGATGGACACCGACCTCATCCTCGGCCAGGACACCGAGATGGGCTACCGGCTGGCGCAGGCGGGCGCGGTCTTCGTCCCCGAGCCCCGGGCCCGTGCCTTCCACCTGGGCCCGACCATGCGGATGCGGGACAAGGCCCCGATCGACCGGGTCAGCCACGCGTTCGTCGCCGACCGCATCCCCACCTACCGCTGGCTCCGCTCCCACCCGGCCCGCCAGTGGAAGGTCCCCTACGTCGAGGTGGTCGTCGAGCCCCCGGGAACGGGGGAGGCGGGCCTCTCCTACGACGACGTCCGCGCCACGGTGGACGCCGTGCTCGCGGGCACCGTCCCCGACGTCGCGGTGACGATAGAGGGCCCCTGGGACCGCGTCCGGGACGAGGGGCGGGCCCCGCTCACCAATCCCGACCTCGACCTGGTCCTGATCCGCGGTCACTACGCCCACGAGCCCCGGGTACGGACGGCGCCCGCATCGTGGGGCGCGGTGCCGTACCGGCTCCGGCTGCCCGCGGGCTGGGTGCCGGAGGAGGACGCCCTGGCCGGCCTGATCGACCTGGCCGAGGAGGGGGAGTACGGCCTGGTCGCGGTGCTCCTGGCGGAGGACGGGGGGACCCCGCAGGCAGCCGGCGGTGGGATCGTCGCGGCCCGGCTGGAGCGGACCGCGGCGTTCGCCCGGGCGGAGATCGTCCGCGCGGAGGGGGAGGACCTCGACGACGCGGTCGAGGACGTCTTCGGCACGCTCTGGACGGACGGCGAGACCCGCGGATTCACCTCCGAGGCGCGGCCGCCGACGGGCCGCAGGAGCGCCTACCGGGCCAGGGCCGAGACGGAGAAACAGGCCCGGCAGGCCGAACGCCTCCGCGCCAAGGTGGCCGAGTGGCGGGAGGAGGCCGGCCGCTGGCGGAAGAGCGCGGTGGAGCTGAGACGCGAGGTCGGATCGCTCCGCAAGGAACTGGCGGCCTCCCGGAAGGTCGTCCAGTACAGCCTGCTGACGTCGGTGAAGCGGGCGATCCGCCGCCGGTGACGGGGCCGCCGGGGCGCCGTCACCGCCCGGGCGGCCGTCAGGCCCCCGCCCCCGGTCCGGGCCCGCTCGGCGCGGGGTCCGCGAACCCCGTCCCGGTCGCCGGTCCGCTCGGTGCGGGGTCCTCGCGCCCCGCCTCCGGCCGGGCGTTCCCGCGACCGCTAATCCTGGCCGATCACCGTACGCAGGCGGGAGAGCAGCGCGCGCGCCTTCCGGAGGGACGGATCCGCGGGGCCGCGCCCGCCCGGCTCAGGCCTCCGTCCGCCCGGCTCAGGCCTCCGTCCGCCCGGCTCAGGGTCGCGTCCGCCCGGCTCGGGCCTCCGGCCGTCCGCCTCCGGCCTCCGCGCCCCGTCCCGGCCCTGGAGCGGCCTCTCCCGGGCCGTCACCGGGGGCCGGGCCGGGTCCTTCACCGGGGCTCCGGTCCCGTCCGGATCCGCCTGCGCGGGCGGCCAGAACTCGGCGCGCTCGCCCCGCCCCGCGCCGTGGGTCGCCCGGACCGAGGCGGCCACGGCGTCCGGGTCGGCGGCCCCGAGCAGCAGGGCCCGGCCCAGCGCCTCGGTCCGCTCCAGGACCGCCGTGCCGTCGGCGCCCAGGTCGACGGTGAGCATCCCCAGCCGGTCCCGCTGGAGTGCGGCGATCATCTTCTCCAGGGTCCGGGGGGCCGGCGGGACCGCGACCGGACCGGTGTAGCGGAACGGGACCGGCGCCGGAGTGGCGGAGACCCCGGTGACCGTCCGGACCCGATCGTCGTGGGCGAAGTGCTCGCGCATCAGCAGCAGTTCGAAGTCCGGGCCGTCGGGCACCGGACGGCGCTCCCCGTCCGGCTCCGGCCACGGCGCGACCAGCGCGACCGCCACGTCGCCGACCGACCCGGACAGCACCGCGCCCACCGCCCGGCGCACCCGCTCCTCGGCCACGCCGTCCACGTGCAGCACCACCTCGACGTACGGCACCAGCCAGCGCCTCTCCCGGTCCTTGCGCAGGTCCCGGCGGAGCGGGATCCGGTGGGCGAGGTAGGGGGAGACCAGACGCACGGCCCGGTCCCGGTCGAGGCGCTGCGCGGGCAGCCCGAGGTGCACCGCCTGGGCGGCCATGTCGGGGACGAACACCACGCCGTGCTGGGCCAGCCGGTAGGCGAACTCGGTGTCCTCCCCCCTCGGCACGGCGGGGTCGAGCCCGCCCACGGCGTGGAAGACCTCCCGCCGCATCGACACCGTCGGACCGGTGCACACGTGGTACGGGTTGCGGCTGGTCCGCAGGCCGTCGAGCCGGGCGATGGTCTCCTCGGTGGAGCTGGGCACCGCCGCGGCCAGGTCGAAGACGTCCCCCAGGGAACCGCCGCGCACCGCCTCGTGGACCCGCGCGGGCGTCACCGGCGGCTCCTCGATGAACTTCTTCGCGCCGATGGCGACTACGTGGTCGCTCAGGTGGTGCCAGCGGGCCAGCGCCTCGATGTGCTCGCGGCAGACGACCATGTCGGAGTCCAGCCGCTGCAGCACGAGGCCGTCCGCCCGGGCCGCCCCGGAGTTGACCGCGTGCGCGATGCCCCACCTCCCGGGATCCGCCGCGATGATCCGGGTGTCCGCCGGGGCGATCTCCGGCAGCCGCAGCGGCGGCTCGCTGCCGTCGTCGACGACGATCACCTCCATGAGGTGGTCCGGGTAGCTCTGCGCCGCCAGGGCCGCGAGGACCAGGTCGAGCCGGTGCTGCCCGCCGCGCGCGGGGATGACCACGCTCACCGGGAGGGACGGCTCCCAGCCGCCGAGCCCGGGGAGGTCCAGAGGCGAATAGTCGTTGTGCCGGATCAGGGGCGGGCCGGCCGCCGCTCCGCCCGTCATGACAGCTGCACTCCTTGTCGGATCGTCCGGGGTTCCGCCTGCCAAACCCTGTCGACACTACCCGCCGCTCCCCGGTGCCGCCCTGGGAGAGGCCGCTTCGAGAGGGCGGTTGTCCACTTGGTGGACGCGGAATCCCGGGGGTCCGGCGCTTGCCCGTAGACTCGTTGCCCAACACCGCAGGTAGGGCGCGCGCGGCGGAACCGCGCGCGGGAGGAGCAATCATGACCAGGGCATGGCGTGGCCTCATCGAGGAATACCGTGACCGTCTTCCGGTCACCGGGGAGACGCCCGTCGTGACGCTCCTGGAGGGCGGCACGCCGCTCGTCCCGGCGCACCGGGTCTCGGCGCTGACCGGCTGCGAGGTCTACCTGAAGGTCGAGGGGCTGAACCCGACGGGCAGCTTCAAGGACCGCGGCATGACCATGGCCATCAGCAAGGCCGTCGAGGACGGCGCGAAGGCCGTGATCTGCGCCTCCACCGGCAACACCAGCGCCTCCGCCGCGGCCTACGCCGTCCGCGCGGGCCTGACCTGCGCGGTGCTCGTGCCCCGAGGCAAGATCGCCATGGGCAAGCTGGCGCAGGCGCTGGTCCACGGGGCGCGGCTGCTGCAGGTCGAGGGCTCCTTCGACGACTGCCTGGAGATGACCAGGAAGCTCTCGGAGAACTACCCGATCGCGCTGGTCAACTCGGTGAACCCGTTCCGGCTGCAGGGGCAGAAGACCGCGGCCTTCGAGATCGTGGACGCCCTCGGCGACGCGCCCGACGTCCACTGCATCCCGGTCGGCAACGCCGGCAACATCTCCGCCTACTGGATGGGCTACACCGAGTACGCCGCCGACGGCGTCGCCACCAGGACGCCCCGGATGTTCGGCTTCCAGGCCAGCGGCTCGGCGCCGATCGTCAACGGCGCCCCGGTGACCCACCCGCACACGATCGCCACCGCGATCCGCATCGGCAACCCCGCCTCCTGGAAGCTCGCCGAGGCCGCGCGGGACGAGTCCGGCGGCGTCATCCAGGCCGTCACGGACCGCCAGATCGCGGCCGCCTACAAGCTCCTGGCGCAGGAGGAGGGCGTGTTCGTCGAGCTCGCTTCCGCGGCCAGCGTGGCCGGTCTGCTCCAGGCCTGCCAGCAGGGGCTGGTCGAGCCCGGCCTGCGCATCGTCTGCACGGTGACGGGCAACGGGCTCAAGGACCCCGACTGGGCCATCTCCGGCGCGCCCACCCCGATCACGATCCCGATCGACGCCCACGCCGCCGCGAGCGCCCTCGAACTCGCCTGATCCCCACCGGCTCCTCGACAAGGGAACGCATGACCGACAGCACGGTGGTCGTCCGGGTTCCGGCGACCTCGGCCAACCTCGGCCCCGGATTCGACACGCTGGGGTTGGCCCTGGCCCTCCACGACGAGGTGGAGGCCACCCTCTACGAACCCTCCTCAGGCGGCGCGGCCGAGACCGCCGAGGTCTCCGTCGAGGGTGAGGGCGCGGGCGAGGTCCCCCTCGACGGCCGCCACCTCATCGTCGCGACGATGAGGAGGACCTTCGACAGGATGGGCCTGCCCCGCCCCGCCGGCATCCGGCTGCGCTGCGTCAACCGGATCCCGCACGCGCGCGGCCTGGGCTCGTCCTCCGCGGCGATCTGCGCCGGGATCCTCGCGGCCCGGGCCCTGGCCGCCGCGCCGTACGCCGCCGCTCCGGGTCCGGACGGGACGGCGCCGGTCCCGCCGGGGAGCCCTCCGGAGTTCACCGACGACGACGTGTTCGCCCTCGCCACCGAGATCGAGGGGCACCCCGACAACGTGGGGCCCTGCCTGGCCGGCGGGCTCACGGTCGCGTGGACGGAACCGTCGGGTGTTCCGCGTATGGCGAAACTGCTCCCGCACGCCGACGTGCGGCCCGTGGTCCTCGTCCCGGAGCACCGCCTGGCCACGGAGACGGCCCGGGGGCTGCTGCCCGCGAGCGTGCCGCACGCCGACGCGTCGGCGAACGCCGGGCGGGCCGCGCTGCTGGTCGCGGCGCTGACCGGGCGGCCGGAGCGCGAACTGCTGCTGGCCGGGACGGAGGACCGGCTGCACCAGGGCTACCGGGCCCCCGTGATGCCGCGGACGGCGGATCTGGTGGCGCGGCTGCGCGCGCTCGGGATCCCCGCGGTCGTCTCGGGCGCGGGTCCCACGGTCCTTGCGTTTTCCACGGGGGATAAGCAGGATTTGATCGCACCAGAAGTGGGTAATGACTGGCACATCCGGCCACTGGATGTCGAAACCCGCGGTGCGTGCGTTGTTTCTCCCGAGACACGTTGATGCCTCTTCGGCCTTCAGGGAATAGCTGTGTGCGCTGGTGATGTTAGGCTGATAGCCGCACCAGATGCCCCCGTGCTGGGTGCGTGCTTGTCAGCCACACATCGTTGCCTCACGTCCCGTTCCACGAGGCGTGAACGCCGCAGTGGCTTCCCCGAATCCGCCGCCTCCGAATGGTCCACATTCGAGCGGGGCAAGGAGAGGCGGCGTTTTAGGGGACATGCGCGTTCGAAACACCTCGACATCTGGTTGCCGGTAGCAATCCGGGGGGTGTCCTCCGCGCCTCACCGTCGGCGGGTCTCGATGGCGAGGGTGCGGATGTGCCCTTCTCCGACAGTGGCGACGGCCCTCCCGGGCCGTCGAGGATCGCAACAGGATCGCAACAGGATCGCGACAGGACCACAACGTGCAACCTGACCCGGTCTGTCCCACCGGATCGATCGCACCACCGGGACGATTGGCTGATCATGGCCACGCCCGACCCCTGGGAAGGACCCATTAGTGAGCGACACCACCGAACTCCTCTCCGACGCGAACGGCGCACAGCCCGCGGCCGGCGACACCCCCACCCGCGCCGCGGCGAAGTCGCCGCGTCGTCGCTCCGGCACCGGCCTGTCCGCCATGGTGCTGCCCGAGCTTCAGGCCATGGCCTCCGGCCTCGGCATCAGCGGGACCGGGCGGATGCGCAAGAGCCAGCTGATCGCGGCCATTCAGGAGAAGCAGGGCGTGACGGCGGAGAGCGCCGCCGCGCCCGCCGCCCCCGCGACTCAGGCTCCCGCCGCCGCGGAACCGGCCGCCGAGCGCCCCGCGCGCAGCCGCAGGGAACGTTCCCGCGCCTCCGCCGCCCCGGCCGAGCCCGTGGCCGAGCAGCCCGTCACCGCGCCCGAGCCGGTGGCCGCCGCCGCTCCCGCGGTGGAGGCGCCGGCCGAGACCGGTCAGACCGAGGGCCGCGCCGAGCGCGGCGAGAGCCGCCGTGAGCGCGGCGAGCGCCGCGGCCGTGAGCGCGGCGAGCGTGGCGAGGGCCGCCGTGAGCGCGGCGAGGGCCGCGGTGAAGGCCGCGGTGACCAGCGCGCCGCCGACGCGGGGCAGGGCCGTGGAGAGCGCGGCGAGCGCGGTGAGCGCGTCGAGCGTGGGGACCGCGTCGAGCGCGAGCAGCGCGGCGAGCGCGGCGGTGACCAGAACCGCGGCCCGCAGGGCCGCACCGACCAGCACGGCATCGGCGAGGACGACGACCGCCGCGGGCGCCGCGGCCGGTTCCGGGAGCGCAACCGCCGCGGTCGCGACCGCTTCGAGGGCGGCGGCGAGCCCGTGGTCGGCGAGGACGACGTCCTCATCCCGATCGCCGGCATCCTGGACATCCTCGACAACTACGCGTTCGTCCGGACCAGCGGCTACCTGCCCGGTTCCAACGACGTCTACGTGTCGCTGGCCCAGATCCGCCGCAACGGCCTGCGCAAGGGCGACGTCGTCACCGGCGCCGTCCGCCAGCCGCGCGACGGCGAGCGCCGGGAGAAGTTCAACGCGCTCGTCCGCCTCGACACGGTCAACGGCATGGACCCGGAGCAGGCCCGCCAGCGGCCCGACTTCAACAAGCTCACGCCGCTCTACCCGCAGGAGCGCCTGCGCCTGGAGACCGAGCCGAACATCCTGACGACCCGGATCATCGACATGGTGGCCCCGATCGGCAAGGGCCAGCGCGGTCTCATCGTCTCCCCGCCCAAGGCGGGCAAGACGATGGTGCTCCAGGCGATCGCCAACGCGATCACCCGGAACAACCCCGAGTGCCACCTGATGGTCGTCCTCGTCGACGAGCGTCCGGAAGAGGTCACCGACATGCAGCGGTCGGTGAAGGGCGAGGTCATCCACTCGACCTTCGACCGTCCCGCCGAGGACCACACCACGGTCGCCGAGCTCGCCATCGAGCGCGCCAAGCGGCTGGTGGAGCTGGGCCACGACGTCGTCGTGCTGCTCGACTCGATCACCCGCCTGGGCCGGGCCTACAACCTCGCGGCCCCGGCCTCGGGCCGGATCCTGTCCGGTGGTGTCGACTCCACGGCGCTCTACCCGCCGAAGCGCTTCTTCGGCGCCGCCCGCAACATCGAGAACGGCGGCTCGCTGACGATCCTGGCCACCGCGCTGGTCGAGACCGGCTCCAAGATGGACGAGGTCATCTTCGAGGAGTTCAAGGGCACCGGCAACGCCGAGCTCAAGCTCAACCGGGCCCTCGCGGACAAGCGGATCTTCCCCGCGGTGGACGTCGACGCGTCCGGCACCCGCAAGGAGGAGATCCTGATGGGCAAGGACGAGCTGCAGATCGTCTGGAAGCTGCGGCGGGTGCTGCACGCGCTGGACATGCAGCAGGCTCTGGAGCTCCTCCTGGAGAAGATGAAGGAGACCAAGTCCAACGCGGAGTTCCTGCTCCAGGTGCAGAAGACGACGGTCAGTTCCGACCGCGACTGACGCCGTACGGCCGGCGCCCCGGACCCCGAGAGGGGGGCCGGGGCGTCCGGCGTCCGGAGCCCTTCTCCGGCCCTTCCGCGGCTCCTCCTTCCGGGAGGGGCGGGCGCGGGGAGGGCGGGGGAATGTCCGGTGGCCTGGGATGGTTGAAGGATCTGGCACACTGGTAGCCGAACCGCAGCGGTTCCGGTTCCCGCCCACTCGCACCTCAGTGTGTTCTCCCCGCCTCCGCGGGGGTGGACCCTGGCGACCCGGCGACCGCGCCTTGGAGAGGACGACAGTCATGAAGCCCGACATTCACCCGGAGTACGTCACCACCCAGGTGACCTGCACCTGCGGCAACACCTTCACCACCCGCAGCACCGCCAAGAACGGCGCGATCCACGCCGACGTGTGCTCGGCCTGCCACCCGTTCTACACGGGCAAGCAGAAGATCCTGGACACCGGCGGCCGGGTCGCCCGCTTCGAGAAGCGCTTCGGCAAGAAGGCCACGGGCAAGTAGCCCAGCTCCCGACGCCGGCTCGGAACCACTCACCGCTCGCGGAGGGTGCGCCCGGGTCGGCGTTCGTGGTGAAGCGGCGGGCTTTCCCGGCGGCCTTCCACGGCCGAGGGCTTTCCAAAGGAAGAAGGACGTGCGGTGAACCTCGACGAGCTGCTCAGTGAGTACGCGGAGCTGGAACTCAAGCTCGGCGACCCCACCGTGCACGCGCACCCGACGCAGGCGCGCACGTTCGGCAGGCGCTACGCCGAACTGACCCCGATCATCAACACCCACCGCGAGCTCGAGGGCGTCCGGAGCGACCTGGCCACGGCCAGGGAGCTGGCGTCCGAGGACGAGGCCTTCGCCGAGGAGGCCAAGGAGCTCGAGGCGAGGATCCCCGAGCTGGAGGAGAGGCTCCGCCACCTGCTCGTCCCGCGCGATCCCAACGATGACAAGGACATCATCATGGAGATCAAGGCGGGTGAGGGCGGCGAGGAGTCGGCGCTGTTCGCCGGCGACCTCCTGCGGATGTACCTCCGCTACGCCGAGCGGGTCGGCTGGAAGACCGAGATCATCGACATGACCCACTCCGACCTGGGCGGTTACAAGGACGTCACGGTCGCGGTGAAGGCCAGGGGCGACGAGGGCGTCTGGTCCAGGCTGAAGTTCGAGGGCGGCGTGCACCGCGTGCAGCGCGTGCCGGTCACCGAGTCGCAGGGCCGCATCCACACCAGCGCGGCGGGCGTCCTGGTCTACCCGGAGGCCGAGGAGGTCGACGTCCAGATCGACCCGAACGACCTGCGCATCGACGTCTACCGCTCCAGCGGCCCCGGCGGCCAGAGCGTCAACACCACCGACTCGGCGGTGCGCATCACGCACATCCCGACCGGGGTGGTCGCCTCCTGCCAGAACGAGAAGAGCCAGCTCCAGAACAAGGAGTCGGCCATGCGCATCCTCCGGGCCCGCCTGCAGGCCATCGCCGAAGAGGAGGCCAACGCCGCCGCGATGGCCGAGCGCAAGTCGCAGATCCGCACGGTCGACCGCTCCGAGCGCATCCGCACCTACAACTTCCCCGAGAACCGCATCTCCGACCACCGCACCGGCTTCAAGGCCTACAACCTCGACCAGGTGCTGGACGGGGACCTGTCGGCCGTCATCCAGTCCCTGCTCGACGCCGAGATGGCGGAGAAGCTCGCCGCCCACGCCTAGAACCCCCGCCATGACCTTTCTGCTGGACGAGATCGCCCTCGCCACCGCCCGGCTCGCCGAGGCAGGTGTGCCGTCGCCGCGCACCGACGCCGAGGAGATCGCCGCCTACGTCCACGGCGTACGGCGCAGCGAGCTGCACACCGTGGCCGACGCGGACTTCGACGCGCTGTTCTGGGAGGGCGTCGCCCGGCGCGAGGCCCGCGAACCTCTCCAGCACATCACCGGGCGGGCGTACTTCCGCTACCTGTCCCTGGAGGTCGGGCCCGGCGTCTTCGTGCCGCGCCCGGAGACCGAGGTGATGACGGGCTGGGCCATCGAGCGGCTGCAGGAGATGGACGTCGCCTCCCCGGTCGTGGTGGACCTCGGCACCGGCTCCGGCGCGATCGCGCTGTCCATCGCCCAGGAGGTCGCCCTGGCCACCGTGCACGCGGTCGAGGTCGACCCGGACGCCTACCGGTGGGCCAAGCGCAACATCCTGGAGCAGGGCCAGGGCCGGGTGCACCTGCACCCCGAGGACCTCGCCGACGCGCTGCCCGAGCTGAACGGCCAGGTGGACCTGGTGGTGTCCAACCCGCCCTACATCCCGCCGGGTGCGATCCCGCGCGACCCCGAGGTGCGCGACTACGACCCGCACCGCGCCCTGTTCGGCTCAGGGCGCGACGGCCTCGACGAGGTCAGGGCGGTGGAGCGGACCGCGCGCAGGCTGCTCCGGCCGGGCGGGTTCGTCGCCGTGGAGCACGCCGACGAGCAGGGCACCCCGGTCTATCTGATCTTCTCCGAGGAGAACGGCTGGCGCGACGTGCGCAGCCGGCAGGACCTCGCCCGCAGGGACCGCTTCGTCACCGCTCGTTTCGGCCAGGAGTAGGATCCCGGCCGGGAACAGGAAGGAACGCCGTGAGCAGACGCTATGACTGCGCCGACGCCGAGCAGAGGGCGGCGGGCCTGACCGACGCGGCATCGGCCGTACGGCGCGGCGAGCTGGTGGTGCTCCCGACGGACACCGTCTACGGCATCGGCGCCGATGCCTTCACCCCGTCCGCGGTGAACCTCCTGCTGGAGGCCAAGGGACGCGGCAGGGACATGCCGGTGCCCGTCCTCGTCGGCACCGTGCGCGCGGCGAACGCGCTGGTGGAGAACCTGGGGCCGTACGGCCAGGACCTCGTCGACTCCTTCTGGCCCGGCCCGCTCACGCTCATCTGCCGGGTCAACCGGTCGCTCTCGTGGGACCTGGGCGAGACCAAGGGCACCGTCGCGCTCCGGATGCCGCTGCACGCGGTCGCCCTGGACCTGCTCAAGGACACCGGCCCGATGGCCGTCTCCAGTGCCAACCGCTCCGGCGCCCCCGCCGCGACCACGGCGGAGGAGGCCGAGAAGCAGCTCGGCGACGCGGTCTCGGTCTATCTCGACGGGGGGCCCTGCGCGGACTCGGTCCCGTCCACGATCCTCGACCTGACCACGGCCGTGCCCCGGCTGCTGCGCCGCGGGGCCGTACCGGTGGAGAAGCTGCGCGAGGTGATCGGCTACGTGGCGACCGACGCGGGCCCGGAGTCCGAAGCCTGACCGGGGTCCGGCCGGTCCGCGGCCCGGTCGGCCCGGGGCCTGACCCGGTCCACGTCCTGAGGGGAGCCGCATCCGCCCCCGGCCCGCGTTCCGGCCGGGAGGCCGCCCGGGGCGGGGGCGGTCAGCGCACCGTGTCCACCGCGTTGCCGCTGTCGTGCTCCCGGACGTAGTCGTCGATGCGGTCGTCCTGGATCGCCGCGCTGAGCGCGCGGACCTCGGGCATGTCCAGCAGGACGACGCTCTGGCGGCTCCTCGTGCCGGTGCCCTCCACCGGCATCGTGACGTAGTCGAGGGAGTCGAGACCGGCCAGGTCGAGCATCCGGGACCTGAGCATGCCCGTGGTGACCCCCGCGTCGACGCTGAAGGCCTTGGTCAGGGCGCGCAGCAGGTCGTTGACCTTGACGGGGTTGGTGAGCGTCTCGGCGCTGAGCACCTTGTCGGCGATGGAGCTCAGCAGCGCCTGCTGGCGTTTGATCCGGTCGAGGTCGCCTCCCGGGAGGTTGGCGCGCTGACGGACGAAGAGCAGGGCCTCCTCCCCGCCGAGGTGCTGGACGCCGGCCTTCCAGGTGACCTTGCGGTAGGGGTCGTAGACCGTCTCGGCGATGTCGACGTCGACCCCGCCGATCGCGTCGACGGCCGCGGCGAACCCCCGGAAGTCGATCGCGGCGTAGTGGTCGATCCGGACGCCGGTGAGTTTCTCGACGGTCCTGATCAGCAGGGCGGGCCCGCCCCAGGAGAAGGCGGCGTTGATCTTCGCCTTGCCCTTCCCCGGGACGGTGACCCACGAGTCCCGGGGGATGGAGACCACGGAGACGAGGTTGCGCCCCTCGGAGAGGTGGATCAGCATGATCGTGTCGGTGCGCTGCTGCCCCGGCCGCCAGAGCTCCCCGCGCGCGTCCTCGCCGGTCGTCGTCTCCTCGGAGCGGGTGTCGGTCCCGACCAGCAGCCAGTTCTCCCCGACGCCGGGCTCGGGCGGGGGCCGTTCGGCCTCGTCGGTGGGCAGCGCGCCGGGCAGGCGGGTGATGTCGCCGTCGAGGCTCACCTGGAACGCGTAGAGCGCACCGGCGCCGCAGACGCCCATCAGGACCACGGCGGCGCCGATGATCAGTAGCAGCCGGCGGACGCGACGCATCGAGCTGACCCCTATCGAATCCGGTACATCCCGGTATGCACGCATATCGCCGTGCGACCTGCCGACACCCTACGGCCAGGAGGCGCCGCAGGGCACCACCGGCGGGCGGATCCGCCAGGACCGCGGCCCGCGTCCATGATTGATACCGGCTGATTATCACCGTGACGCGGGAGCGTCCTCCCGGTACCGTGAATTCGGCCGCCAACTCCCCGGGAGACGCCCATGGGCAAGTTCGACGGAATGGACCCCGCGCTGGTCCGTGACCTGCTCGCCGAGGTGAAGCGGGCCGCCGAGCAGATGCGGACGGTCGAGAGCCGGGTGACCCGCCTGATGAGCGGGGCCGGGCTGTCCTCGCAGTCCGCCCACCGCCCGGTCCAGGTCGCCGACGAGTGCGACACGATGGTCCGGGACGTCTCGGCCCGCGTCGCGCTGCTGGAGAAGAAGGTCGGGCAGGACGCGGACCCCACGCCCGGTCCGAAGGCCGCCGGCCCGGAGTCCGGGACGCCCGAGGCGCGGACCCCGGCTCCGCAGCGGCCGGAGCAGGACGAGCCCAGGGCGGGGACGCCGGGGTCGGAGGAACCGAAGACGGGGGAGCCGAAGACGGGCGGCACGCCCGCTCCGGAGGCACCGGGATCGAAGCCGGAGGAGCCGAAGGCGGGGACACCGGCTCCGGAGGCGTCGAAGCAGGATCCGCCGAAGGCCGAGACGCCCAGGACCGAGACGCCCAGGACCGAGGACCTGAAGCCCGCCGTGCCGGAGAGCGGGGGGAACCCCCGCTGGGACGGCTCGCAGACGGGTGACCAGCCGAGGGAGGAGGCCCCGCGGACGGAGGCCCCGGAGGCCGGCACCGGGCCCGGCACCGATTCCAGGGGCGAAGGCGACTCCAAGGGGGAGAGCGGCTCCAGGGACGACGACAGGTCGATCCGGATCGAGGATCCGCCCCGCGACGCGCCCCGGACGCAGCCCGACTCCACACCCGACCTCAAGCCCGAGGCCGACTCCAAGGGCGACGACAGGTCGCCGCGGGGCGGGGACTCCGCGCCCGGCGCGCCGGGCGCGGACGACGTCCGGGACGCGAAGCCGGACACCGGTTCGAAGGGGGACGAGCGGTCGCCCCGGGGCGACGGCGGCGGGCCCGAGATCCGCGTTCCGGACGGCGGCACGGACCCCGGCACGGGCACGGGAACGGACCCGGGCACGGGAACGGACCCGGGCACGCAGTCCGGCACGGGATCCGGCGCGGGCGACGTGCCGGACACGAGGCAGAAGGACCACTCCGACGACATCGACCAGGGCGGCGCGCTCAAACCGCAGGTAGTCGAGGTGGACGGGGTGAAGGTGCTGCAGATCCCGCTCGACCCGCCCTCCGCCGAGCAGGTGGAGGCGCTGCTGGAGAAGATCGAGGACGTCGCGCCCATGGACATGCCGTCCGTCGAGGGCGTCTCGCAGTACGCCGACACGCGGCCCGGCCAGGTCGAGCCGCACGGGCCCCTCCCGTCCGCGAAGCCCGACGTCCCCCTCCTGGACACCGTCGGGCCCGCCGAGGACCAGACCGTCCAGCCGCCGGGTACGGGCGGGGAGACGGGTGACCGGCCGACGGGCACGAAGGAGGCGCCGGACGGCTCCGGCGCGCCCCGGTGGACGACGACCGGCGACGTGGTCTCCGTCCGGGTCGACCTGCCCGATCTGGAGGCGATCAGGACGCTCGCCGACAACGCGCGGGCGATCGAACCGCTGGAGATGCCCGGAGTGCAGGTCCCCGACGGCGAGACGTGGGGTGAGGGGGCGTGGGCGGCCATGGAGGTCGGGCCGGACGGTTCCCCGGGCGAGGCGGGTCCACAGGACCCGCGCAGGCCCGTCCCGCCGCCGGGCGGCGGCTCGTCAGGCGGACAGTCGGTGTAAGGAGTCCTGGAAATGTACGCAGACCCGCCCGCCCCGCAGCCGCTCCAGCCCGGGGAGACCCCGCCGTCGGGGGGGACCTCGGGCGTGCCGGCGCCGGGCGCCGCCGCGGCCTGGGAGTTCAACCCCGACTACCAGCGCCTGATCGTGCTGTGGGGGCAGGTCGTGCCCCTGCTGGACACGCTGGACGCCTCACTCGACAAGGCGTACCGGATGGGCCGGAGCCGCGACGTCTGGGACGCACCCGTCGGGGAGCGCTACGTGAAGGACCTGACGGAGTGGAAGGCCCGCCTCGGCCAGTACCGCCAGGCGATCCTCACCTCGATCAGCGACCAGGCGGCCGACACGCCCCGCTGGATACCGGTCGACGCCGGCGCGCCGCACGCGTTCTCCTGACGGGTCGGCGCCGGGCTCCGCGCGTCCCGCCGGACCCGAGCCTGCGGCGGCGTGCCGAGCCGCCGTCCCGCCCAGGGCGGCCGGGCCGGGAACCGGAGGGGGCGTCGGCCTCCGGGCAGGTCGGGGCCGGGGAGGACGCTTCACGGCGGGCTTCTCCGGGAAGGGGAAGCACGGTGACACGGTGACCGGGCGGCGGCGCGCAACGCCGCGGCCGGCATGGGGAAAGCCACCGATCACCGGCGCCCGAGCCGCTGAACGGAGTGAGTCGATGAGCTCTGTGCCCTACTACGGCCCCGACTACGGTCTCCTGCTCCGCCGAGATCCCGAGATGGCGGAGGTCCTCCTCGGTGAGCTGGAGCGGCTGCGCGGCGGCCTCCAGCTGATCGCCAGCGAGAACCTCGCCTCGCCCGCGGTCCTGGCCGCGCTGGGCTCCACCCTCACCAACAAGTACGCCGAGGGATACCCCGGGCGGCGCTACTACGGGGGGTGCGAGGTCGTCGACCGGGCCGAGGAGCTCGCGATCGACCGGGCCAGGCGGCTGTTCGGGGCCGACCACGTCAACGTGCAGCCGCACTCGGGCAGCTCGGCCAACCTCGCGGCGTACGCGGCGCTGCTCCAGCCGGGCGACGGCGTGCTGGCGATGGCGCTGCCGCACGGGGGGCATCTCACCCACGGATCGAAGGTCAACTTCTCCGGGCGGTGGTTCGACGTCACGGAGTACGGCGTGCGGCGCGACACCGAGCTGATCGACTACGACGAGGTCAGGGAACTGGCCCTGCGGCACCGGCCGAAGGTGATCATCTGCGGCGCCACGGCCTACCCCCGGAAGATCGACTTCGCGGCCTTCCGGGGGATCGCCGACGAGGCCGGTGCGTGGCTGCTCGCCGACGTGGCCCACACGGTCGGGCTGATGGCGGGAGGGGCGCTGCCGTCCGCGGTGCCGTACGCCGACGTGGTCACCTTCACCACGCACAAGGCGCTGCGCGGGCCGCGGGGCGGGGGGATCATGTGCACGGCCGAGCTGGCGGCGCGGATCGACCGGGCGGTGTTCCCGTTCACCCAGGGCGGTCCGCTCATGCACGCGGTGGCGGCCAAGGCGGTGGCCTTCGGCGAGGCGCTCCGGCCGGAGTTCGCCGACTACGCGCGGCGCGTCGTGGAGAACGCGCAGGTGCTGGCCGAGGGGCTGGCGGCGGAGGGCATGCGGCCGGTCTCCGGAGGCACGGACAGCCACCTGGCCCTGATCGACCTGCGGGGGTTCGCGGCCTCCGGGGCTGTGGCCGAGCAGCGGTGCGCCGACGCCGGCATCACGCTGAACCGGAACGCGATCCCCTACGACCCGGAGCCGCCCACCGTGACGTCCGGCATCAGGCTGGGTACCCCCTGCGCGACCACGCAGGGGATGGGGACGGAGGAGATGAAGGAGGTGGCCTCGCTGGTGGCGGAGGCCGTCCGCAGCCCCGACTCCGCGGGGGAGGTCAGGGCACGCGTCCGTGAGCTGACGAGTGCATATCCGGCATATCCCAGCGAATTGTGAGTTGCTCTGTGCCGTTTTCCGGTCACAAGCGGCCGGACTATCCGCGAAACTAGGTCCGTGCGCGAATATCTGTTGATGGCGTTGGTGGCGGCCGCGGTGACCTACCTCCTGGTCCCCGGGGTCCGGGTCTTCGCCATCCGCATCGGCGCGATGCCCGAGGTCCGCGACCGGGACGTGCACACCACCCCGACGCCGCGGCTCGGCGGCCTGGCCATGTACGGCGGGCTGGTGGCGGGCCTGCTGGTCGCCCGGAGCCTGCCGTACGCCGGAGGGCGGCTGGCGGACGCGGAGGTGGCCGACGGGAACGTGGTCCTGGCCCTGATCCTGGCGGGCGGCCTGATCACGCTGACGGGCTTCCTGGACGACTGGTGGGGCATGGACGCCTTCATCAAGCTGGCCGGGCAGATCGGGGCGGCCGGCGTGCTGGTCGCCTTCGGGGTCAGCCTCCCCTGGCTGCCGCTCCCCAGCGACATGGGCGGCGCCTACGTGCTCGGCTCGACGCTGGGACCGGTGATCACGATCATGATCGTGGTGGTCATGATCAACGCGGTCAACTTCGTCGACGGACTGGACGGGCTGGCGGCCGGGATCGTCGGCATCGCCGCGATGGCGACGTGGACCTACTCCATCATCCTGTCCACCGACAACGGGGACACCACCATCAACGTCACCGCGGCGGTCGCCTCGGTGCTCATCGGGGTGTGCCTGGGCTTCCTGCCGCACAACTTCCACCCCGCGAAGATCTTCATGGGCGACACCGGCGCCATGCTGATCGGCCTGGTCCTCGCCTCCACCATGATCACGATCACGCCGCTGGACTCCAGCACCATCAACGACTTCCCGGTCGTGCTGCCGCTGCTGATCCCGATTGCGATCCTGGTGCTGCCGCTGCTCGACCTGATCATGGCGGTGATCCGGCGCACCTCCAACGGGCTCTCGCCGTTCGCCCCCGACCGGGGCCACCTGCACCACCGGCTGCTGGACATCGGCCACTCGCACCGCAGCAGCGTCCTGATCATGTACGCCTGGACGGTCCTGTTCGCCTTCGCCGTCGTGGCGATGTCCGTCGTCGGCGTCCCGCTGCTGCTGTTCCTGCTCACCGTGCTGCTGGCCATCGGCGGACTGGCGCTGGTGGCGCTGCCGCGCTGGCGCTCGCGCCGGAACGGGGGCGGCAGGGGGGCGCACGCCGCCGGGCGCCGCGCCCGTCCGGACGAGGGGCCCGCGGAGCAGGTCGCCAGGGCCGTCCCTGCGCCGCCCGCCGCGCAGGAGACCTGGACGCCCTCCGCGTCCGCGCCCGTGGCCTTCCCGCAGCCGCTGGCCGCCCCGGTCGCCCCCGAGGCATCCCCGCGGGCTCCGGCCGCTCCGGCGGCCGGTCCGGTGCCCTCCCCGCAGCCGCCTCGGTCTCCGCGGTCCCCGCGGTCTCCGGCCGCCCCGGCGGTCCCTCCGGCGGCCGAGCCGGGCGACGACACGGCGGTGCTCTCGATCGTCCCCGAACTTCCGGGGCCGTCCCGGTCCGCCACCCGGGGTCCGGCGGCGAGGTTTCCCAACCCCTGAGACGACCTGGTCGGCACCGGCTGGAAACCTCTAGATCGTTTACTTGAAACGGCAGGTAAAGGCGCTCTTCCAAGAGCTTGTGATAGCTTTCACTAGCAGGTGTTCGGCAGTCCGAGCCTGCTAGGTAGCAATCGCTCGCTTGATAACAGCCACCTGGAGTGCCGATGCAGGCCAACGACGTGCGCGTCCTGAAAGGGGCCGCGATACCCACCGCGGCCGTGGGCGCGGTGGTCATCGGCGCCGCCGCCCTGCTCGCCGGCGGCGCCGGGGCCCTGGGCGCCGCGATCGGCCTCGCGACCGTCGCGGTCTTCTTCACGGTCGGCCTGGTCGCGGTCTCCTACGCGAGCCGGGTCTCCCCGGCGGTGATGATGGTCGCCGCGGTCACCACCTACGCGGTGAAGGTCCTGGTCATCATGGCGCTGCTGAGGGCGTTCGAGGACGCCACGGCGTTCGAGCCGGTGGCCTTCGGCTGGTCGGCGATCGTCTGCACCGTCGTCTGGACCGCCGGCGAGATGCGAGGCTTCGTGAAGACGAAGATGCTCTACGTCGATCCCGGCTCGCCGGGTCCGCGGGCGGGGTGATCGCGATGAGGCGTATTATGGCCACGACCGGGTCCGATATGACTAGTCAACAGCCCGACTGCTATTGTCATGCCCGCGATGAGCGAACAAGAACGCAGGCCGCAGGACGACGGCCGCGACTTCGCCGACGCCGCCTGGTCAATCCCCAGCTACATCCTTTCCGGGATCATCCTGTACGGCGGCGGCGGCTGGTTGCTGAGCCGCTGGACCGGCGTGGCGGTGTTCACTCCGATCGGAGTGATCATCGGAGTCGTTCTCGCGATCTACCTGGTCTACCGGAAGTACGGTCGCTGACCTCACGCGGCGGTCGCCTCGCGGAGGAAACAGTCTTGATCCATCACCACGTTGAAGGGAACGCCGCGTGAAGGCGCTGACGGTCCTCGCCGCCCCCGAGGAGTTCCAGGCTCCGGGCCCCGAGCTGTTCAATATCCCGCCGATCATCTCCGGCGTGACCTGGCTCACCAAGCCGGTCCTGCTCGCGCTGCTGAGCTCGCTCGTGGTCGTGGTCTTCTGCTGGTCGGCGTTCTCCAAGCCGAAGCTGGTGCCCCGGGGCATCCAGAACGTCGCCGAGTACGGCTACATGTTCGTCCGCGACCAGGTCGCCCGCCCCTTCCTGGGCAAGGACACCGACCGCTGGATGGGCCTGCTGCTCAGCATCTTCTTCCTGGTCTGGGTCTGGAACCTGATGGGCGTCGTCCCCTTCCTGCAGTTCCCGGTGGCCTCGCACATCGCCTTCCCGATCGTGCTCGCGGGCACGATCTACCTGCTCAAGATCTATCTGGGCATGAAGCACCAGGGGCCGATCGGCTACTTCAAGAACATGATGTTCCCGCCGGGCCTGCCCAAGGCGGTCTACATCCTGATGGCGCCGCTGGAGCTGCTCTCCAACCTGGTCGTGGCCCCCTTCACGCACGCGGTGCGACTGTTCGCCAACATGTTCGCCGGCCACCTCATCCTCGCCTTCTTCAGCGCGGTCGGCTTCTGGTTCCTCTTCGAGCAGCTCAGCCCGCTCGGTGCGCCGGTCGGTGTCGTCAGCGTCGTCATGACGATCGCGATGACCGGGCTGGAGCTGTTCATCCAGTTCCTGCAGGCCTTCCTGTTCGCGATGCTCGCGGCGATGTACATCGGCGGCTCCCTGCACGCCGAGCACTGAGAAACGCACAAAGACCTTTCCCCCCTGAGTCCAGACCGGTGAGATCCCGTCCACCGGCCGTCCCGAAAAGGAAATGACATGAGCGCCCAGTTCCTCGCTGAGGTCACCGGCAACATCGGCTCGATCGGCTACGGCCTGGCCACCCTCGGCCCCGGCATCGGCGTCGGCCTCATCTTCGGCAACGGTCTGCAGGCCATCGCCCGCCAGCCCGAGGCCTACGGCCTGATCCGCCAGAACATGCTCCTCGGCTTCGTTCTCGTCGAGGCGCTCGCCCTGATCGGCCTGGTCGCGCCGTTCATCTACCCGACCTCCTGATCGCAGACACACCCTGACGGAAGGCTGCATCGATGACAATCGCAGCTAATCTCCTGGCGGCGGAGGAGACCAGCCCTCTCCTTCCGCACATGTACGAGCTGGTCGTCGGCGGCTTCGCGTTCCTCTTCGTCGTCCTCGTCGTCGGTAAGATCCTCACCCCGCGCATTCAGCAGACGCTGAACGAGCGGACCGAGGCGATCGAGGGCGGGATCCAGAAGGCCCAGGACGCCCAGGCCGAGGCCCAGGCGCTGCTCGCGCAGTACAAGGAACAGCTCGCTGAGGCGCGTCACGAGGCTTCCCGCCTGCGTGAGGAGGCTCGCGAGCAGGGTGCGCAGATCAAGGCCGAGCTCCGCGAGGAAGCGCAGGCCGAGGCCCGCCGCCTCATCGAGGCCGCGCACGTCCAGATCGAGGCCGACCGCCAGCAGGCGTTCGCCCAGCTCCGCGCCGAGCTCGGTCGCCTGTCGATCGATCTCGCGGGCCGCATCGTCGGTGAGTCCCTCGAGGACGAGGCGCGCCAGCGCCGCACCGTCGACCGGTTCCTGGAGGAGCTCGAGTCGAGCAACGCGGCGGTCCGCTGATGATGAGAGGGCTGAGCAGGGCCTCGCTGGCCGAGGTCGAGGAGCGCTTCAACGCCGTGGCGGGAAGCGCGGACCTCGGCACGCTGGCCGATGAGCTCTTCGCGATCGCCGACCTGTTCGACCGCGAGCACGGGCTCCGCCGGAGCATGTCCGACGTCGCCCGCCCGGCGGCGCAGAAGGCCCAGATCCTCCGGGTCCTGCTGGAGGGCAAGGTCGGCGCCGCCGCGCTGGAGACGGCCGTCGCGGCCGTCTCCGCCAAGTGGGCGCGCGCCGGCGACCTGGCCGACGCGGTGGAGCGGCTCGGCGTCATCGCCGCCTCGGCCGAGGCCGAGGCGCAGGGCAGGCTCGACGACGTCGAGGACGAGCTGTTCCGGTTCGGGCGCATCGTCGCCTCGAACCTCGACCTGCACCGGACGCTGGCCGACCCGGCCGTGCCCGAGCAGGGCAAGCGCGAACTGCTCGGCTCGCTCCTCGGCGGCAGGGCCACCCCCACCACCATCCGCCTGGTGACCCAACTCGTGGTGCATCCGCGAGGACGTAGCCTGGATGGTGGGCTGGAGGAGTTCGGTCACCTGGTCTCCGCACAGCGGCAGCGTCTCGTCGCGGTGGTGCGCAGCGCCGTCGCGCTCTCCGAGGAGCAGAAGCAGCGGCTGGCCATGTGGCTGCGCACCTCCTACGGCCACGACGTTCACCTGAACGTCGAGGTGGATCCGCGAGTGCTCGGTGGGTTCTCCGTCCGCATCGGGGACGACCTCATCGACACCACCATCGCGGGACGAATCGAAGAAGTCCGCCGCCGGTTGGCCGGCTAGGCGAATAGGGAGACTGAAGAGAGATGGCGGAGCTTACGATCCGGCCGGACGAGATCCGGGACGCGCTTGAGCGCTTCGTCCAGGCGTACGAGCCGGAAGGCGCCGCGCGTGAGGAGATCGGGACCGTCGTCGACTGCGGCGACGGCATCGCCCATGTCTCCGGCCTTCCCTCGGCGATGGCGAACGAGCTGCTCGAGTTCGAGGACGGCACGCGTGGTCTGGCACTGAACCTGGACGTCCGGGAGATCGGTGCCGTTATCCTGGGCGACTTCAGCAACATCGAGGAGGGCCAGTCGGTCCGCCGGACGGGCGAGGTCCTCTCCGTGCCGGTCGGCGACGCCTTCCTCGGCCGAGTGGTCGACCCGCTGGGCAACCCGATGGACGGCAAGGGCGCCATCGAGTCCGAGGCGCTGCGCGCCCTCGAGCTCCAGGCCCCCTCGGTCGTCCAGCGCCAGCCGGTCAAGGAGCCGCTGCAGACCGGTCTCAAGGCGGTCGACGCCATGACGCCGATCGGCCGCGGCCAGCGCCAGCTGATCATCGGTGACCGCGGCACGGGCAAGACCGCCATCGCCGTGGACACCATCCTCAACCAGCGGGAGAACTGGCTCTCCGGCGACCCGGACAAGCAGGTCCGCTGCGTCTACGTCGCGGTCGGCCAGAAGGGCTCGACGATCGCCCAGGTCAAGGGCCGCCTCGAGGAGGCGGGCGCGATGGAGTACACCACCATCGTCGCCGCCCCGGCGTCCGACCCGGCCGGTTTCAAGTACCTCGCGCCCTACACCGGTTCGGCCATCGGCCAGCACTGGATGTACCAGGGCAAGCACGTCCTCATCGTCTTCGACGACCTGACCAAGCAGGCCGACGCCTACCGCGCCGTCTCGCTGCTGCTGCGCCGTCCGCCGGGCCGCGAGGCCTTCCCCGGCGACGTCTTCTACTTGCACTCGCGTCTGCTGGAGCGCTGCGCCAAGCTCTCCGCCGACATGGGCGGTGGCTCGATGACCGGTCTGCCGGTCATCGAGACCAAGGGCAACGACGTCTCGGCGTTCATCCCGACCAACGTCATCTCCATCACCGACGGCCAGTGCTTCCTCGAGACCGACCTGTTCAACTCGGGTGTGCGCCCGGCCATCAACGTCGGTGTCTCGGTCTCCCGAGTCGGCGGTTCGGCCCAGATCAAGGCGATGAAGAAGGTCGCCGGCACGCTGCGCCTGTCGCTGTCGCAGTACCGCGACCTGGAGGCCTTCGCCTCCTTCGCCTCCGACCTGGACGCGGCCTCCCGCGCCCAGCTGGAGCGCGGCCAGCGCCTGGTCGAGCTGCTCAAGCAGTCCCAGTACAGCCCGTTCCCGGTGGAGAAGCAGGTCGTCTCCGTGTGGGCCGGCACCACCGGTGAGCTCGACGACGTCCCGGTCGAGGACATCCGCCGCTTCGAGGCGGACTTCCTCGACTACCTGGGCCGTGAGCACAAGGGCGTCTTCGACGCGATCCGCGAGACCAAGGACCTGTCGGACGACACGGTCACGACCCTCAAGGACGCGATCGCCCAGTTCAAGAAGGGCTTCGAGACCTCTTCGGGCGAGCTGCTGGTCAACGACGAGCCGGTCGCGGCGCTCGGCGCCGACCAGGTCGGCCAGGAGAAGATCACCAAGCACGTCCGCGCGGACGAGAAGAAGTAGCCGATGGGTGCCCAGCTAAGACTGCTGCGGCGGCGGATCAAGTCGGTAAAGTCCACCGCCAAGATCACGCGTGCCCAGGAGCTCATCGCTTCGTCGCGCATCGTGAAGGCGCAGCAGCGGATGCAGGCGGCTGAGCCGTACGAGCGCGAGATCACCCGCGCCGTCTCGGGCGTCGTCAGCAACACCGCCAGCGTCGACCACCCGCTGACCACGGCGAAGGAGCAGCCGCGCAGGGCGGCCGTGCTCATCGTGACCAGCGACCGCGGATTCGCCGGCGGCTTCAACGCGAACATCCTGCGTGAGGCCGAGGCGCTCGGCGGCCTGCTGCGGGGCAAGGGCATCGAGCCCGTGCCGTACGTGGTGGGGCGCAAGGGCATCGCCTGGCACAGCTTCCGCGGCCGGGAGATGGGCGGCCAGTGGGGCGGGTTCTCCGACAACCCCTCCTACGGCAACGCCAAGGAGATCGCGGGTGCGCTCATCGCGGCGTTCTCGGACGAGGACGGGATCGACGAGATCCACGTCGTCTCGACCGAGTTCATCTCCATGCTGACGCAGGAGGTGGCGGTCAAGCGGATCCTGCCGCTCGAGGTCGTGGAGACCACCGAGAAGCCGGAGACGCCGCTGCCGTACTTCGAGTTCGAGCCCACCGCGGCCGACGTGCTCGACTCGCTGCTCCCGCGCTACGTGGAGTCGCGCATCTTCGCCACGCTGCTCCAGTCCGCGGCCTCGGAGCACGCCGCGCGCCGCCGGGCCATGAAGTCGGCGACCGACAACGCCAACGAGCTCATCCGCGTGTTCACCATGCAGATGAACCAGGCTCGCCAGGCCGAGATCACCCAGGAAATCAGCGAGATCGTCGGTGGCGCCAACGCGCTGGCTGACGCCGCAGCGGGGAAAGAGTGAAATGACTGCAGAGACTGTGGAGAACGTCGCGACCGGTGTGGGCCGCGTCGCCCGAGTCACCGGTCCCGTCGTCGACGTGGAGTTCCCCGTCGAGGCGATGCCCGACATCTACAACGCCCTGAACGTCGACGTCACCGTCGGCGGCGAGACCAAGATCCTGACCATGGAGGTCGCCCAGCACCTGGGCGACAACCTGGTCCGGGCCATCTCGATGCAGCCCACCGACGGCCTGGTCCGCGGTGCGGCGGTCTCCGACTCCGGCGCGCCGATCTCGGTGCCGGTCGGCGACGTCGTCAAGGGCCACGTGTGGAACGCGCTCGGCGAGTCCCTGGACGTGCCGACCGCCTCCCTGAAGGTCACCGAGAAGTGGGGCATCCACCGCCCCTCTCCGGCCTTCGACACCCTCGAGTCGCGCACCGAGATGCTGCCCACCGGCATCAAGGTCATCGACCTGCTCACGCCGTACGTCAAGGGCGGCAAGATCGGTCTGTTCGGCGGCGCGGGCGTCGGCAAGACCGTTCTGATCCAGGAGATGATCCGCCGCGTCGCGCTGAAGTTCTCCGGAACCTCGTGCTTCGCGGGCGTCGGCGAGCGCACCCGTGAGGGCAACGACCTCTGGCTGGAGATGGAGGAGGCGGGCGTCCTCAAGGACACCGCCCTCGTCTTCGGCCAGATGGACGAGCCGCCGGGCACGCGTCTGCGCGTCGCGCTCTCCGCCCTCACCATGGCGGAGTACTTCCGGGACGTGCAGAAGCAGGACGTGCTCCTGTTCATCGACAACATCTTCCGGTTCACCCAGGCCGGCTCCGAGGTGTCCACCCTGCTCGGCCGCATGCCGTCCGCGGTGGGCTACCAGCCGACCCTGGCCGACGAGATGGGCGTGCTCCAGGAGCGCATCACCTCGACCCGCGGTCACTCGATCACCTCCATGCAGGCGATCTACGTCCCCGCGGACGACATCACCGACCCGGCCCCGCACAACGCGTTCGCGCACCTCGACGCGCAGACCGTGCTCTCGCGGCCGATCTCGGAGAAGGGCATCTACCCCGCGGTGGACCCGCTCGACTCCAGCTCCCGGATCCTCGACCCGCAGATCATCGGCGAGGAGCACTACCGGGTGGCCCAGGAGACCAAGCGGATCCTGCAGAAGTACAAGGAACTGCAGGACATCATCGCGATCCTCGGCATCGACGAGCTCTCCGAGGAGGACAAGGTCACGGTCAACCGGGCCCGCCGCATCGAGCGCTTCCTCTCCCACCCGATGTACGCCGCCGAGGCGTTCACCGGCCAGCCGGGTGAGTTCGTGCCGCTGGACGAGACCATCGCGTCCTTCAAGGGCCTGTGCGCCGGCGAGTACGACCACCTGCCCGAGCAGGCGTTCTTCATGGTCGGTGGCATCGAGCAGGCCATCGCCAAGGCCAAGGAACTCGCCCGCTAGTCGCCTTAGGCGTCGGTACGGCCGTGCGCCGTACCGGCGCCTGGTTCGAAAGGAACTGAGGAGAAAGTGGCGAAGCTGCGAGTAGGCGTCGTCTCACCGGAGCGGGAGATCTGGTCCGGCGAGGCCGACATGGTGATCGCCAAGACCGTCGACGGCGAGATCGGCATCATGCCCAGGCACACGCCGGTGCTCGGCGTCCTCGTCGAGGGCGGCGTGCTGACGGTGAAGCGCGGCGGTGGCGAACCCGACCTCGTCGCCGCGGTCCACGGGGGGTTCCTCTCGGTGGCGGACAACGAGGTCTCGATCCTGGCCGAGGTGGCCGAGCTCGGTTCCGAGGTCGACGTCGCCAGGGCCAAGAACGCCCTGGACCGCGCCCAGGCCTCGGTCGAGGCCGAGATGGCGGAGTCGGACGCCGCCGCGCTGAAGCGAGCCCGGGCCCGGTTGCGCGCGGCAGGCGAGGAAGTCGGATAAGTTCTGCTTCTGAGCGGTGCTGGTTCTGGGGGCGGCGGACATGATGGCGCGTGACGTACTCATCGTGGCGGCGCTGCTCGTCGCCCTCCTGCTCGTCCGAGCCCTGGTCCTGGTCCGCTCCCGGGGCTCGGTGCTGTGCTGCCTGCGCCCGATGCCGGGAGAGCGGGGCTGGCGGGTGGGAGTCGCCCGCTACGCGGAAGGCCGCCTCAAGTGGATTCCGCTCATAGGTCTGCTGCCGAGGCCGCGCCACGTGATCGTGAGGCGCGGCCTCGTGGTTTCCGGGCGCCGGAAGGTCGGCCCCGGTGAGTTCTTCGGGTTCCTGGAGGGTGTGACCGCCCTGGAGTGCCGGAGCGGCGAGTTCGGCTTCGAGCTGGCCATGGGCTACCGGGCGCTGACCGGGTTCGTCGCCTGGCTGGAGTCCGCCCCGCCCGGCGCCCACCTCGACGTCGCCTGACGCCGGCCTGACCGGTCCCGGCGCCCGCCCCGACGGCTTCCCCGGCCCCGCCTTCCCGGTACGGCCCGGCGCCCGCACTGACGGCTTCCCCGGCTCCGCCCCTGCCCTGCCCTGCCCTGCCCCGGGCCGGTACGGCCCGGGGCGACTCGGCGCCGCCCGGCCCGCACCGGAGCGGAAGGTCAGCGGGTGCCGCCGGGCTTCCAGAGGATCTCGTCGCCGCCCGCCGCGATGCGGCAGAGGATGAACATCAGGTCGCTGAGCCGGTTGAGGTACGTCGCGGTGAGCGGGTTGACGTCCTCATGGGCCTCCAGGGCCGACCAGACGGTGCGCTCGGCCCGCCGGACGACGGTCCGGGCGACGTGCAGCTGGGCGACGGCCGGGGCGCCGCCGGGGAGGATGAAGCTGCGCAGCGGCTTGAGGCGCTCGTTGAACTCGTCGCAGCGGGCCTCCAGCCACTCGACGTAGGACGCCTCGACGCGCAGCGGGGGGAACTCGGGGTTCTCCGTGACCGGGGTGCACAGGTCGGCGCCGACGTCGAACAGCTCGTTCTGGATCCGGGTGAGGACCGTGGCGACGTCGCCGTCGAGCGCCCCGTACGACAGGGCCACGCCCAGCGCCGCGTTGGCCTCCTCCACGTCCGCGTAGGCGGCCAGGCGGGAATCGGTCTTGCGGGTGCGGCTCATGTCGCCGAGCGCGGTGGTGCCGTCGTCTCCGGTACGGGTGTAGATCTTGGACAGCACCACGGGGTTGTCTCTGTCGGCTCGCGTCATGAACGCCAGCGTATCGGGCAGAAAAACCCCATGTTCTATCGCATAGCGGACAATATGATTTAGCGATGTCTTCTGGTTCTTACCTGCGATTTCCCCATTTGTCCGGCGAGCTGCTGACGTTCGTCGCCGACGACGACGTCTGGGCGGCCCCCGCGGACGGCGGCCGGGCGTGGCGCCTCTCCTCCGACCGGGCCCCGGCAGGACATCCCCGCCTCTCGCCGGACGCCACGAAGGTCGCCTGGACGAGCGTCCGCGACGGGGATCCGGAGGTGTTCCTGGCCGACCTGGAGACCGGCTCCGCCGAGCGGCTGACCTACTGGGGCGACGTCCGGACCCGCACCCGCGGCTGGACCCCGGACGGCAGGGTCCTGGCGATCAGCTCGACCGGCCAGCCGTTCGCCTCGCAGACCTGGGCCTACGCGCTGGACGGCGGGCGGGCCGAGCGCCTGCCGTACGGCCCGGTCACCGACCTGGCGGTCGCCGGGGACCCCGGCGGCTCCGCAGATGCCGGGAGTGCCGGAGACGCCGGGAGCGCCGGGAGCGCCGGGAGCACGGTGGCGCTGCTCACCGCGGCGCTGGCCCGCGACCCGGGGACCTGGAAGCGCTACCGCGGCGGTACGGCGGGCCGCCTGTGGATCCGGCGCGGGGACGGCGACTTCGCCCGGCTGCTCGCCGACGTGGACGGCCACTTCGCGAACCCGATGCTCGTCGGCGGGCGCCTGGTCTTCCTCTCCGACCACGAGGGCGTCGGGAACCTCTACTCGGTGGCGGTGGACGGCACCGGCCTGCGCCGGCACACCGACCACGACGTCTTCTACGCCCGGCACGCCACCACCGACGGGACCCGGATCGTCTACCAGAACGCCGGGGACCTCTACGTCCTGGACGGCCTGGACGCCGAGACCCGCAGGCTCGACGTCCGGCTCGCCTCCCCGGCCCGGGGGCGGCAGCCGCGGACGCTGAACGCCCGGTGGCTGCAGGACCTGGCCGTGGACGCGACCGGGCGGGCCAGCGCGGTGGAGATCCGGGGCACGGTGCACTGGCTGACCCACCGGGACGGCCCTGCCCGGCAGCTCAGCTCCTCGCTCGCGGCGGGCCGGCCCCGGATCCTGGGCACCGGCCAGGTGGTGTGGGTCTTCGACGACGGCGGGACGCAGGGCCTGGAGATCGGCCCGGCCGGAGGCGGGGAGAGCCGCAGGATCGCCGCCGGCAAGCTGGGCGAGGTCGGCGACCTGGCCGTCGCGCCCGACGGCCGCACGATCGCGGCGGCGGCCAGGGACGGCCGGCTGCTCCTGGTCGACGTGGCCTCCGGAGAGGTCGTCGAGCTGGCCCGGGCCAACGGGGAGATCGGCGGCATGGCCTGGTCGCCGGACTCGGCCTGGCTCGCCTGGTCGCACCCGGAGGCCACGCCGCTGCGCCGGATCCGGCTGGCCCGGGTGGTGGACCGGGCCGTGCACGACGTGACCGACGGCCGCTTCGTGGACGTCTCGCCCGCCTTCACCGGCGACCACCTGGCGTTCCTGTCGCGCCGCGGCTTCGACCCGGTCTACGACGCGCACTCCTTCGACATGTCCTTCCCGTACGGCTACCGCCCCTACCTGGTGCCGCTGGCGGCCTCCACCCCGTCGCCGTTCGCGCCCAGCGTGGACGGGCGGCCGGTGGGCGAGCCGGAGGACGACGACAAGAAGGACAAGAAGGAGGACGCCGCCGTCACCGTGGACGTGGAGGGGATCGCCGCCCGGGTGGTCCAGGTGCCGGTGCCCGAGGGGCGCTACTCGGCGCTGCGCGCGGTCAAGGGCGGGTTCGTCTGGCTGCGCGAGCCGCTGGCCGGGGAGCTCGGCGAGGACCGGGGGGACCTCGACGGCGAGTCCCCCAGGCCCGCGCTGGACCGCTACGACCTGGCCAAGCGCACGTGCGAGGAGGTCGTCGACAAGCTCGACTGGTACCGGGTGAGCGGCGACGGCACCCGCCTCGTCGTCTCCGACAAGGGCACGCTCACGGTCCGCCCCGTCGACGGCAAGGGCGACGAGGCGACCGTGGACCTGTCGCGGATCCGGATCACCGTCGACCCGGTGGCCTACCGCCGGCACGCCTACGCCCAGCTGGGCCGCCGGATGCGGGCGGACTTCTGGGTGGAGGACATGGCGGACGTCGACTGGGAGGGCGTGCTGGAGGAGTACCGGCCGCTGGTGGACCGGGTCTCCACCGACGACGACTTCGCCGACCTGCTCTGGGAGGTGGTCGGGGAGCTCGGCAGCTCGCACGCGTACGTCATGCCCGCGCCCTGGGGGACCCCGGCCGCGGGGCCGGTCGGCCTGCTCGGCGCGGACCTGTCCAGGAACGCCGAGGGCCGCTGGCAGGTGGACCGGGTGCTGCCCGGCGAGTCGTCGGACGTGCACGCCCGCTCCCCGCTGGCCGCGCCGGGCGTGGGAGTGCAGCCGGGGGAGACGCTGCTGGCGGTCGACGGCCGCCCGGTGCCGCCGGAGGGCCCGGACCGGCTCCTGGTGGGCGCCGCGGACAAGCCGGTCGAGCTGACGCTGGGCGGCGGCCGGCGGGTGGCGGTCACCCCGCTCCTCGACGACCGGCGGCTGCGCTACCAGGACTGGGTGGCGGGCCGGCGGGCGCACGTGCGCGAGCTGGGCGGCGGACGGCTGGGCTACCTGCACATCCCGGACATGGTCGCCGAGGGCTGGGCGCAGTTCCACCGCGACCTGCGCCGGGAGATGGCCTTCGAGGGGCTCGTGGTGGACGTGCGGGGCAACCGCGGCGGCCACACCTCCGAGCTGGTCATCGAGAAGCTGCTGCGCCGGGTGATCGGCTGGGACATGCCCCGGGGCCTGGCGCCGATCACCTATCCCGAGGAGGCCCCGCGCGGGCCGCTCGTCGCGGTCACCGACCACAACGCCGGGTCCGACGGCGACATCGTCACCGCCGCCTTCAAGATCCACGAACTGGGCCCGGTGGTCGGCACCCGGACCTGGGGCGGCGTCATCGGCATCGAGGACGACCACCGCCTGGTCGACGGGACCTCCGTCACCGTGCCCCGGTACTCGTTCTGGTTCGAAGGGCTCGGCTGGGGCGTGGAGAACCACGGCGTGGACCCGGACGTCGAGGTGGACATCACCCCGGACGACTGGGCGGCCGGGCGGGACCCGCAGATCGAGGAGGCCGTACGGCTGGCCCTGGCCGCCCTGGCCGAGCGTCCTGCGGCGACCCCGCCCGACGTCGCGGCCCGTCCCTCGCGGCGCCGTCCCGTCCTGCCGCCCCGGCCGTAGGGTCCCGTCCCCGGCGTCGCGGTTCCCGCCGCCACCCGCCCGCTTCGCCCCGCCGCTCCGGCGGCGGAGTCCCGAAGCGGCCGCAGGAAGGCGGGACCGCGACGTCAGGCCGGGTGGGGGCCGGGGTCCGGCGGCCGCCCGCCGCCGGACATGACATCTGTCATGCGGATCATCCGTGAGATCCATACTCCTCCGGTGATATCGGCGACTGCACGGGAATCCGCCGGTGGAAGAAGATTTTCCGCATGAGGACACCACAGCTTGCGGACACGGCCGGCGCCGCCCCCCACGGCCTCGACGACGTGATCGAGGTCGGCGGCCTGCGGCAGAAGTACGGCGACTTCGAGGCCGTGCGCGGGATCTCCTTCACCGTCCCCCGGGGGGAGGTCTTCGCCCTGCTCGGCACCAACGGCGCCGGGAAGACCACCACGATGGAGGTCCTGGAGGGCTTCACGCCCGCCACCGACGGCACCGTGCGGGTCCTCGGCCTCGACCCGGTGCGGCAGCAGCGCGAGCTCCGGCCCCGGGTGGGCATCATGCTGCAGGAGGGCGGGTTCCTCGGCGACCTCACCGTCGCCGAGACGGTGGACCTGTGGAAGGGCCTGAGCGAGGACGCCGGCCGCCCGGTCACCCTGTCCGGCGGCGCCGAGCTGCCCGGCCGCCTCACCCTGATGGGCCGGGTGCGCGGGGTGGACCGGGCGACCATGGGCGCGCTGGAGCTGGTGGGCCTGGAGAGCAAGGCGCGGGTCAAGGTCAAGCAGCTCTCCGGCGGGCAGAAGCGCCGGCTGGACCTCGCGCTCGCGGTGCTCTCGGCGCCCGAGGTGCTCTTCCTGGACGAGCCGACCACCGGAATGGACCCCGAGGCGCGCCGGACCACGTGGAAGGTGATCGAGGACCTGCGGGACGCCGGCACCTCCGTGCTGCTGACCACGCACTACCTGGAGGAGGCCGAGCGCCTCGCCACCCGGCTCGCGATCATGCACGAGGGCCGGATCCACACCCACGGCACGGTCGAGGAGGTGGTGGCCACCTCCGGCGACCGCATCGCCTTCCGGCTCCCCGGCACCGCCTGGACCTTCGGCGACCTGCCGGTGCTGGACGGCGTCACGCCGGTGCTCACCTACGCCGGCGGCGGCGACGGAACGGCCGCCCGGCCCGCCGCCGCATCCTCCACCGCATCCTCCGCTGGGCCCTCCACCGGGCCCTTCACCGAGGTCGTCTACACCCTGACCGGCGCCGACACCGAGACCCGCGCGCACGCCGCGCTCCGCCCGCTGATGGCCTGGGCGGACGGCCGGGGCGCGGCCCTGGAGCGGCTGGCCGTGCGCCGGGGGACCCTGGAGGACGTCTTCATGCGGGTGGTCGGGGAGCAGCGGTGAGGGCGGCATGCCGGGAACGAGTCGTCCACGTATCGACGGGAAGCGGGAAGTGACCATGAAGACCGACGTTCTGCACGCCGTACGGCTGGCGAGGCTCGACCTGACCCTGGTGGCCAGGAACACCACCGTCCTGTTCAACGTGCTGCTGCTCCCGCTCCTGCTGGCCTGGATGTACACCGGGGCGCAGGGCGGCGCGGAGGTCGCCGGGGTGCCGGGCGGGGCCTTCGTCCTGACCGGTGTGCCCGGCCTGATGCTGGGCTTCGCGGTCTTCATCAACCTGGTGAACTCCTTCACGGCCCGCCGGGAGGAGCTGGTGCTCAAGCGGCTGCGCGGGGGCCAGCCGTCCGCTCTGGCGGTCATGGCCGGCAGCGGGCTCGGCGCGCTGGCGCTCCTCCTCGGCCAGATGGTGCTGCTGGGGATCTGGCTGCACCGGACCGAGGGGGTCCTCCCGGCCAACGTGCCGCTGATCCTGCTCGCCGCGGTGCTGGGCGTCATCGTGTTCGGCCTGCTGGCCGCGGCCTTCTCCGGCCTGACGCCGAACGCCGAGATGGCCCAGATCACCGTGCTGCCGGTGCTGATGGTCATGCTGCTCGGCGCGCCGATCGCCTTCCCCCTCGACGTGCTGCCCGGCCCGCTGGGCACGGTGTCCGGCCTGCTCCCGGTGACCCCGGTGGTGGAGATGATGCGCACCGGCTTCCTGGGCGCGGACCACTTCTCCAGCGGCGGCGAGGCGCTGAGCACGGCCGGGCAGTGGGTGGCCGCGCTGCCCTCGATCGGGATCATGGTCGTCTGGATCGGGGTGACCGGGCTGCTGGCCAGGTGGCTGTTCCGGTGGGAACCCCGGCACGGCTAACGTTGGTCGCCGGATGACGACGAATACGACGGAAGAACAGGGGACGGGGCGCCTGAGGCGCCTCGTCCCCGCGGCGCTGCCCCGGCGCCGCACGCGCTCACAGGTCGAACGGCTCCGCCGGCTGACCGCCTGGATGCTCGGCATCGGGATCTTCCTGGCCTGGGTCGGCCCGCTCGGCTGGTTCGCCAACAGCACCCGGCCGGTCCCGGTTCTCTCCTGGAGCCTCGGACTGCTGGGCCTGGCGGCCTTCACCGTGCTCCAGGTCCGGGTGATCAGGGCCGCACTGGAGGGCACCACCGCCCACCGGGAGGTCGCCGCCTCGGGCGCGGTGGCGCTGGCCGTGCTGCTGGTGCAGGACGGGCACCTGCTGGCCTGGGGGCTGATCGCCCCGGCCTGGGCGTCGGGCGCGGCGCTGGTGCTGAACCGGTCCGCCACGCTCGCGGCCACCGTCGTGGCGACGGGGGCCGGGCTGTACCTCATGTGGCCGGACGCCTGGGCGGCCTTCTACCCGGACCAGGAGACGTTCGGCGGCGCGATCGGCGGCTACGTGGCGGCGTCCCTGACCGTGCCGTGGATGAACCGGTTCCAGCTCTGGTTCTGGGAGGTGGTCCGGGCCGCGGAGGCCGGCAAGGCGGCCCAGGCGCAGCTGGCCGTGACCGAGGAGCGGCTCCGCTTCGCCCGCGACCTGCACGACCTGGTCGGGCACAGCCTCTCCGCGATCGCGCTCAAGAGCGAGGTGGCGGCCAAGCTGGTGAAGAGCGACACCGGCCGCGCCGCGGCCGAGATGGACGCGGTGCGGGGGCTGGCCCGGGAGGCGCTGAAGGAGATCCGCACGGCGGTGCGCGGCTACCGGACGGTCGACCTGGAGGCCGAGCTGCACAGCATGACCGCGGTGCTGGAGGCGGGCGGCATCCGCTGCGCCCTGGAGGCGCCGCCGGACGGCGTGCCGGAGGAGGAGGCCACCCTGCTGGCCTGGGTGGCCCGCGAGGGCACCACCAACGTGCTGCGGCACAGCTCGGCGACCCGCTGCCGGATCTCCGTCACGGTGCACGGCGGCACGGCGGTGCTGGAGATGGTCAACGACGGCGTGACCGGGACGGGCGTCCGCGGCGGCACGGGCCTGATCGGTCTGTCGGAGCGGCTGGCGCCCGCCGGCGGCACGGTCACCGCCGGACCCGGGAGACCGGGGGAGTTCAGGCTGCGGGCGACGGTCCCGCTGGAGGGAGCACGATGATCCGGGTCCTGCTGGCCGACGACGAGCACCTGATCCGCGAGGCGATCGCCACGCTGCTCGGGCTGGAGCCGGACATCGAGGTGGCGGCCCAGGTGTCCAGGGGCGACCACGTGGCGCAGGCCGTACGGGAGCACGCTCCCGACGTGATCGTGCTGGACATCGAGATGCCGGGCATGGACGGGCTGAGCGTGGCCGAGACGCTGCCGGGGCACGCCGTGCTGATGCTGACCAGCTTCGGGCGGCCCGGCTACCTGCGGCGGGCGCTGGCGGCGGGGGTGCGCGGCTTCGTGCCCAAGGACGCCTCCTCCGACGAGCTGGCGGCGGCGATCCGCAAGGTCCATGCGGGAGGGCGCTACCTCGACCCGGAGATGGCCGCCTCGGCGATGATGGCGGGGGAGAGCCCGCTCACCGACCGGGAGCGGGACGCGCTGGCGCAGGCGGCGCGGGGCGCCTCGGTCGGGGAGATCGCGGCCGCGCTCCACCTCACCGAGGGCACCGTCCGCAACTACCTGTCCAGCGCGATCACCAAGCTGGGCGCCGCCAACCGGATCACCGCCATCCGGGCCGCCCAGGAGAAGGGCTGGCTCTGACCGGCGGTCCCGGGCTCAGCCGGCCGGGGACCGGCGGAAGACGTGCACGGCCGTGCCGGTCAGCTGGCCGGGGACCGGCGGAAGATGTGCACGGCGGTCCCGGGCTCAGCCGACCAGGGACCGGCGGAAGATGTGCACGGCCGTGCCGACCAGCTGGTCGACCGGGGGCGGGTCGGCGGCCAGCGTCCACTCGATGAGCAGTTCCTGGACCACGCCGAGCAGGCCGAGCACGACCAGGCGCGGCTCCACCCCGCCCTTCTCCGGCAGTTCGAAGAGGCTGGTCTCCAGGATCTGGCAGAAGGCCGCCGACGTCTGCTGCCGGGACGCGGTGAAGCCGTCGTCGGCCCGCCGTACCTCCAGGTACATGATCCGGGCGCGGCGCCTGTCCCCGGTGATGAACCGGATGTACTCCGAGATGCCCGCCTCGATCCGGTCGGGCAGCGTGTCGGGAGCCCGCTCGACGGCCTTCGCCACCGTCTCCAGGGTCTCCCGCACGCATCGGTCGTACACCACCAGCATCAGCTCGTCGCGGCTCTCGAAGCACTCGTAGAACGCGCGGTTGGAGATGCGCGCGACGGTGCAGAGCTTCTCGATCGTGGTGTCGGGGAAGCCCAGCTCGGAGTAGAGGACGTAGGCCGCCGAGATCAGCCGCTCCCGGCGTTCCGCCAACCGTTCCTCTGCTGACATTCCCCTATAGGATCGGCCATTCATGCAAGCCCTCGCTGCGGGGGAGGGCTTGACAAGTCCACGCATATTCGCTTCCACCTCATGATCTTTGCTCCCCGAACCAACTATTATGGGTGCAAGATCCTTTTCATGGAAGAGGGAATGCGCTATCTCTTCCGGCGACCATGCAAGAAAGTCACAATTTTCACCAGCTGGTCAAGTTCCTTCTGCCCGCGGTCGAACGAGGTGAGGTTCATCCCGGGCAGGGCGAAGCGCTGCCGGGCGATCGCCTTGGGCCGGGCGAACTCGCGCAGGCCGTCCGCGCCGTGGATCCGGCCGAAGCCGGAGTCGCCGAGACCGCCGAAGGGCAGGGCGGGCACCGAGGCGAAGGAGATGACCGAGTTGATCGCGGTCATCCCGCTGCGCATCCGGCGCGCGAGCTCCACCGCCCGCCGCGCGTCGCCCGAGAAGACCGTCCCGGCCAGGCCGTACGCGGTGGCGTTGGCCCGCTCCAGCGCCTCCTCCGCGTCGGCGACGCGCTTGACCGTCACCGTCGGGCCGAACGTCTCCTCGCGGACCGCCGGGGAGTCCTCCGGCACGTCCTCCACGATCACCGGGTCCACGTACGGCGCGCGCACCGACTCCGGCCCGCCCACCACGGCGCGGCCGCGCGCGACGGCGTCGTCGATGTGCCGCCGGATGACGTCGAGCTGTGCGGGCATGGTGATCGGGCCGTAGTCCTCACCCGCCCTGATCGCGGCGGCCCGCCCGGTCAGCTCCCGCATGAACGCGTCGTAGACCGCGTCCACCACGTAGACCCGCTCCACCCCGGCGCAGGTCTGCCCGGCGTTGGACATCGCGCCCCACAGCGCCGCGTCCGCCGCCGCCCGCACGTCCGCGTCGGCGTCCACGATCAGCGCGTCCTTGCCGCCGCACTCGGCGACCAGCGGCGTCAGGTTCGCCGCGCACGCGGTCATCACCCGCTTGGCGGTGGCGGTGGAGCCGGTGAACGCGATCTTCTGCACCCCCGGGTCGCCCGCGAGGGCGGCGCCCGTCTCGCCCAGGCCGGTCACCGTGCGGAACACCGGCTGCTCGGGCACGGACTCGGCGAACAGCTCGGCGAGCAGGGCCCCCGTCCCCGGCGTCAGCTCGCTCGGCTTGAACACCACCGCGTTCCCCGCGGCCAGCGCGTAGGCGATCGAGCCCATCGGGGTGAACACCGGGTAGTTCCACGGCCCGATGACCCCCACGACGCCCAGCGGCTGGTACTCCAGCGTGGCCGCGAGGTTGGCGCCGACCAGGCCGGGGAAGACGCGGCGCGGGCCGAGGACCCGGCGCGCGTTGCGGGCCGCCCAGTCGAGGTGGACGACGGTCAGGATCACCTCCAGCACGGCGTCGGCCTCCGGCTTGCCCGTCTCGCGGTGGACCGTCTCGGCGATCCGGGCGAGGTCGCGGGTGACGACCGCCTTGTAGTCGAGCAGCCGCCGCCTGCGCTCGGCCCAGCCCAGTCCGCCCCACCACCGCGCGGCGCGCCCGGCCTCGGCCACGGTCGCGCGCACGGCCGCGGCGTCGTGGATCGGATGGGTCCCGACGACGGTCCCGGTGGCGGGGTCGAGGGAGTCGAAGGTGCGCTGTCCGGTCGCCGTGGACATCACGGGCCTCCTCGCGTGCGGAGCGGATCACCCGGCGGCGGCGCGCGCCCGAGGGACGTGGCCGGCCGAACGGGCACGGTGGGCTCACGATAGACCGGGTCCGCCCACGGGGTAAACCATCACTTACCCCTCTTACCGGATGAGGAGTCCCAGGTCGATGGCCGTGGTGACGGCGGCGGTGCGGTCGGAGACGCCGAGCTTGCCGAAGACCCGCAGCAGGTGCGTTTTGACGGTGGTCTCGCTGATGAACAGGGCCCGGCCGATCTCGGCGTTGGTCAGCCCGCGCGCGACCAGGGAGAGCACCTCGGTCTCGCGCGGGGAGAGCGACTCGGCCGCGGGCGCCCGCATGCGCGAGACCAGCCGGGTCGCCACCGACGGCGAGAGCACCGTCTCCCCCCGGGAGGCCGAGACGACCGCGGCCAGCAGGTCGGCCCGGGAGGTGTCCTTGAGCAGGTATCCGGCGGCCCCCGCCTCGACGGCGCGCACGATGTCCTGGTCCGTCTCGTAGGTGGTCAGCACGATCACCCGGCTCTCCGGCCGGTCCGCCAGGATGCGGGGGATCGCGGCCACCCCGTCGCCGCCGGGCATGCGCAGGTCCATCAGGATCACGTCCGGCGCGAGCTCGCGCGCCCGCACGACGGCCTCGTCCCCGGACGCGGCCTCGCCGACCACGGTGACCCGCGGGTCGGACTCCAGCATCCCGCGCAGCCCCTCCCGGACCACCGGGTGGTCGTCGACGATCATCAGACGCAGCATGCGGTCACACTCCCTGTTCTGCGGGAGCGGAGACTCCCGGGGAGGCGGCGCCCGGGTCCGCGGTCCCGGCGGCCGCCCGGGCCGGTTCCTCCGGGGAGGCCGCCGGGCCGGTGGGAACGGTCACGGCCAGCACGGTCCCCGCACCGGGCGCACTGGTCAGGGTGAGCGTCCCGCCGACCTGCTCCGCCCGGGCGCGCATCCCGCGCAGGCCGTACCCGCCGGCGGCCTCCGGATCGAGGCCGATCCCGTCGTCGCGGACCTCCAGCGTCACGGTCCCCGGCCCGTAGACGGCGCGGACGTCCACCCTGCTCGCCCCCGCGTGCTTGCGCACGTTCGCCAGGGCCTCCTGCGCCGCGCGGATCAGGACCACCTCGGCGGGCGGCGGCAGCGGGCGCGACCGCCCGCCGACGGCGGCGACCGCCTCGATCCCCGTCTCCTCGCCCAGCCGCGCGGCGAGCCTGCGCAGGGCCTCGTCCAGCGTCGAGCCGTCCAGCGGGGCGGGGGACAGGGCCGCGATCAGCCCGCGGGCCTCGGCCAGGTTCTCCCGCGCGGTCCGTACGGCCAGCGCCAGGTGCCGGGCCGGGTCCGGCTGCGCCTCGGCGGCCTGGAGCAGCATGATGATGCTGGTGAACCCCTGGGCCAGGGTGTCGTGGATCTCCCCGGCCAGGCGCTCCCGCTCGGCCAGCGCGCCGCGCTCGGCCGAGAGCCGGGCCACCTCGGCCCGCTGCGCCTCCAGCTCCGCGATGAGCGCGGCCCGCTCCTCGCTCTGCTCCATGATCCGCTCCAGCCAGACCCCGAAGACGGCGGAGAAGAAGACCACGATCGTGGTGACGGTCAGGAAGTTGAACGTCCCGGCCCAGCCGTCGTCGGACAGGGTGAAACGGAGCGCGGGCCCGAGGTTGAACACGACGACCCCCGCCACCGCGGGCCTGGCCCGCAGCACCATGAAGCACTGCGGGCACAGGCCGAAGAGCGCGAACGTGGCCGTGGGGGCGATGAGCACGGCCGGCGTGAACAACGCGGCGAGCAGGACGATGTAGACGATCCCGCGCGGCCGGTCCTCCCGCGTGATCGCGGGTCGGCCGAGCAGGAGGTAGACCACCGGGACCGCGGCCAGCAGGCCCGCGGCGAGCAGGTGCTCCGGGGTGCGGGGACCCTCCAGCACGATGAACGAGGCCGGCAGGAGCGTCGTGGCGGCGAGCAGCAGCTCCCAGCCGCGCAGCGACTCCCAGGCGTTCGGCCCGGCGGGACCGGCGGGCCGCCGGCCCCGGCGCAGCAGTGGGAACGCGGGGCGCGCGGCCGGTCCGCGCCGGGCGGACGCCCCGTCCGGGCCGTCGTTCATCCGTCGCGGCGGCCCTTCCAGCGGAAGGTCGTCAGGCACAGCACCAGCCCTCCGACGACCCAGGCGCCCAGAATCAGGGCGACCCGGTCGAGTTCGTATGATTTCGCCAGTTCGAGTGTGGCACCTCCGTCGCCCAGGAACACCGACCGGAAGCCCTGGCACATCCACTTGAGCGGGAAGAACGAGGCGACCCGGGTCACCCACTCGGGGAGCTGGCTGATCGGGATGAACACCCCGGAGATGAACTGCAGGACCACGAACGGCATCGCGATCACCGCGCTCGCGCTCTTGGCCGACCGGGGCAGGCTGCTGACCGCGATGCCGAGCAGGGACGACCCGAGCACGCCGAGCACGAACACCCAGGTGAAGGTCAGCCAGTCGGAGAGCGCCGAGGGCAGCTCCAGCTCGAACATCGCCACCCCGATGGCCAGCAGGATCGCCACCTGGACGGCGGAGACGAGCAGCGTGTTCAGCGCCTTGCCGACGAAGTAGGCGGCGGGCGGCATCGGCGTCCCGGCCAGCCGCTTCAGCGTGCCGTCGTCGCGGTCCCCCGCGATGCCGATGCCGAGGTTCTGGAAGCCGGTCATGGCCGCCGAGCCGATCAGGCCGGCCACGTACAGCTGGGAGACGTTCAGGCCGGTGCCCTCCAGCTCGGCCTTGAAGATCGATCCGAAGATCACCAGCAGGACGATCGGGAAGGAGAAGGTGAAGATCACCGCATCCTTCTCCCGGAAGAACATCCGGGTCTCGAAGGCCGCCCGGGACAGCCCCACCCTGATCACGGAGGGCGGCCCGGCGGATGCGGGTGCGGGTGCGGGTGCGGGGGCGACGGTCTCGCTCATGGGGATCGGTTCTCCATCGTCTGTCTACGGGGGATCGCCGGACTCGTCCGGCGGGGAGTCGGCGGGCCGCTCTCCGGAGGGGACCGGAGGTCAGTCTCCGATGAGGCCGAGGTAGACGTCCTCCAGGGACGGCCGGGTCACGGTCAGCTCCGGGACCTCGCCGTCGAACCGCTCACTCAGCTCCCGTACGGCCCGGGTGGGGGCGTCGGTCTCCAGCGACCCGCCCGCCCAGCGGACCGTGGCCTTGGCGGTGGCCCGGCCGCCCAGGGTCGCGGGCTCGCCCTCGGCCACGATCCGGCCCTTGGCGATCACCGCCACCCGGTCGGCGAGCGCCTCGGCCTCGTCCAGGTAGTGGGTGGTGAGCACGATCGTGGTGCCCCGGTGGGCCAGACCCTGGATCAGGTCCCAGAACCGCCGCCGCGCCTCGGGGTCGAACCCGGTGGTCGGCTCGTCCAGGAAGAGCAGCTCGGGGCGGCCGATCACGCCGAGCGCCACGTCCACCCGGCGCCGCTGGCCGCCGGAGAGCTCCCGGACCCGCTTGCCGGCCTTCTCCGTCAGGCCGACCTGCTCGATCACCGCGTCGGGGTCCTCGGCGTCCGGGTAGTAACCGGCGAAGTGCCGGACGGTCTCCCGCACCGTCGCCTCGGTCATGTCGTTCGCGGTCTGCAGCACCACCCCGACCCGGGAGCGCCACTCGCGGGTGGGCCTGCCCGGATCCACCCCCAGGACGCTGACCTCACCGGCGTCCCGCCGCCGGTAGCCCTCCAGGATCTCCACCGTGGTGGACTTCCCGGCCCCGTTGGGGCCGAGGATCGCGAACACCTCGCCCGGGGAGATGTCGAGGTCGATGCCCCCGACCGCCTGCACGTCGCCGTACCGCTTGGCCAGGCCGCGCACCCGCACCGCTGTCGTCGTCATGCCCCAAGCCTCGCCGGGGCAGGGGTCCGGCGGTACCGACGACCGGTGGAACGCCGTGTCCTCCGTTCGGTGGACACGGCCGCCTGCCCGGAACGCCGTACGGCTCCCGGAGCCGGGCAGGCGGCGGAAAGGGGAGCACGCCGTACGGTTCCCGGAGCCGGGCAGGCCGTGGACGCCGGGCACGCCGTACGGAGGAACCCGGGGGCCGGGCCGTACCGGCTAGAACAGCGTGGGGTTCTCCGGCTCGATGCCGCGCAGCGCGGCGTAGTCGAGGGTGACGCAGTCGATGCCGCGGTCGGCGGCCAGCACGCGGGCCTGCGGTTTGATCTCCTGGGCGGCGAAGATCCCCCGCACCGGCGCCAGCAGCGGGTCGCGGTTGAGCAGCTCCAGGTATCTGGTGAGCTGCTCCACGCCGTCGATCTCGCCCCGGCGCTTGATCTCCACGGCGACGGTGGCGCCGTTCGCGTCACGGCAGAGGATGTCCACCGGGCCGATCGCCGTCATGTACTCCCGGCGGATCAGCGTGTAGCCCGCGCCCAGCGTGGTGATGTGCTCGGCCAGCAGCTCCTGCAGGTGCGCCTCGACGCCGTCCTTGATCAGGCCGGGGTCGACGCCCAGCTCGTGGCTGGAATCGTGGAGGATCTCCTCCATCGTCAGGATGAGCTTCTCGCCGGTCTTGCCGTGGGTGACCGTCCAGGTGCCGTCCTCCTCGCGGAGCCTGCACGGCGGGTTCATCCAGTTGAGCGGCTTGAAGGCGCGGTCGTCGGCGTGGATCGACACGCTGCTGTCGGCCTTGATCAAGATCAGACGGGGCGCCATCGGGAGATGGGCGGTGAGCTTCCCTACGTAATCCACGCTGCAACGCGCGATGACCAGCCGCATGGGCCCCAACCCTACCGGCCGGACGGGGGCGGCCGCCCGGCGAAGCGGGCGGCCGCCGGTCAGCGCACCACCTCCGCGAGCTTGACCCGCGCGCCCGTGCGCAGGACCGCGCGCTCGTAGATCCGGGCGCCGACGGCGAGCATGCCCGCCGTCGCGACGAGCATCAGCGCCGCCGCCAGGCCGATCTCCCAGAGCGGCACCTCGCCGCCCGCCATGCGGACCGGCATGACCATGGAGGAGAACGGGGGGATGAGCGACATGATCCGGGCCAGCGTGGTGCCGGGCTCCATGGTGGCGAAGAAGGCCACGAAGTAGGAGACCATGACCAGCATCTGCAGCGGGGTCAGGACGCTGCTCACCTCCTCCTGCCGGGAGACCAGCGAGCTCAGCGCCGCCGCCAGCACCGAGAAGAAGGCGTAGCCGAGCAGGAACCAGAACAGTGTGCCCAGCACGATGCCGGCCATCCCCGGCGGCAGGTCGACGGCGAAGCCGGTCGCGGCGGCGGCGCCGAGGCCGACCACCATGATCACGACGAGGTTGGCCAGCGCGAGGACGCCGAGGCCGAGGACCTTGCCGCCGAGCAGCTGCCAGGGGCGGATGGAGGTCAGCAGGATCTCCACGATGCGGCTGCCCTTCTCCTCGACCACGCCCATGGCGACGAACATGGCCGACTGGAAGATCAGGAAGAACAGCACGAAGACCACGATGGTCGCGATGCCGGTGCGGGCGGCCGCGTAGCGGGTGTCGGCGCCGACGGACACCTGCTCCAGGGGGGCGACCTGCATCGCCTGGCCGACCTTGGCCGGGTCGAGGCCCGCGTCGGCGAGCTGCTTCTGCGTCTGCGCGGTCCGGTGCGCGCTCTCCAGCAGCGCGCCGAGCTCCCGGTCGACCTCGCCGTCGGCGAGCACCCGGCGGTCGTCCACCACGGCCGCGTCCACGTCGCCGTCGAGGACCGCCCGGCGCGCGGCCGCCTCGTCGGCGAACGGCCTGGTGGTGACCTCCGTCTCTCCCGCCGTCGCGGTGAGCGCGGGCTGCAGCGCGGAGGAGCCGACGACGCCCACCGTGTAGGAGTCGGGTCCGTCGAAGACCTTGGGCAGGAAGGCGAACGCGCCGACTAGCACCGCGCTCACCACCAGCCCGGCGATGAACCCCTTCGTACGGCCGCGCGTGACGATCTCCCGCCGCGCGACCAGCCACAGTCCGTTCACCGGCGCACCGTCCTCAAGTCGTCGTGGGGGAGGCTCATGCGACGGCCTCCCGGAAGATCTCGGTGAGCGAGGGCCGCTCCCAGCCGAAGTGCTCGACCCTGCCCGCCGCCGTGGCGGCCCGCAGGATCTCCTGGCCGTCGCCGTCCACACCGGTGAAGAGCACCTCGTCGCCGTCCGCGGCGAGGTCGCCGGGCAGGCCCGCGGTCCAGCCGGGGGCCGCCTCGCGGACGACCACCCTCAGCACGCCGCGCCCCTCCCCGGCCCGCAGCTCCCCGACCGTGCCGCTGGCGACCATGCGCCCGGCCGAGATGATGCCGACCGCGTCGCACAGCCGCTCGACCAGGTCCAGCTGGTGGCTGGAGAACAGCACCGGCGCGCCGGCGCGGCGCCGCTCGACGAGCACCTCGGCGAGCGCGTCGACGGCGATGGGGTCGAGACCGGAGAAGGGCTCGTCCAGGACCAGCGCCTCGGGCTCGTGCACCAGTGCGACGGCGAGCTGGACCCGCTGCTGGTTGCCCAGGGAGAGCGCGCCCACCTCGTCACCGGCCCGCTCGGTGAGCGAGAGCCGTTCGAGCAGGTCCGAGGTGGCCTTCCGGGCCGCGGCCGGGACCAGGCCGTTGAGGCGGCCGAAGTACTCGACCTGCTCGGCGACCTTCATCTTCTGGTACAGCCCGCGCTCCTCCGGCATGTAGCCGAACCTGCGCCGGTCGGCGAAGGCCAGCGGCCCGCCGTTCCACCGCACCTGGCCGGAGTCGGCGGTCAGCACGCCCATGAGGATGCGCATCGTGGTGGTCTTGCCCGCGCCGTTGGCGCCCACGAAGCCGAACATCTCACCCGGTTTCACGGAGAAGGACACGCCCGCCAGCGCCGTCTTGTCCCCGTAGCGTTTGTGCAGGTCGTCGATCTCGATCACTCGGAAAGCCCTTCCGTCAGTCGTTTCAGCACCGAGACATAATCCCGGAAGGCGCGCCGCCCGTCGTCGGTGAGGGAGAGCCAGGTGCGCGGGCGCTTGCCCACGAAGACCTTCTCCACCTCGACGTAGCCGGCCTCCTCCAGGGTGAGGATGTGCTTGGAGAGCAGGGAGTCGCTCACCTCGATCGTGTCGCGCAGGAGGCGGAACTCCGCCTTCTCGGCGGCGGCCAGCGCGGCCATGATCGACAGCCGGACCGGGGCGTGGATGACGTCGTCCAGGCCGTGGCGCGGATGCGAACCGTCGCTCACCGCTCCGCCCGCAGGATCCGCCGGCCGCCGTAGAGGGCGGGGAGACCGGAGAGCACCGCCAGCGCGATCAGCGCCGAGGCCCATCCGGCGCCGGGGTCCTCCGGCCGGAAGAGCATCCCGAAGAGGAACGTGACCAGCACAGAGGCCACGTAGGCGACCGAGACCGGGGAGGTCGGCCGGTTGACCCAGGCGACCTCGGAGTCCTGGACCCGCAGGCTCCCGAGGTAGAAGGTGCTCGCGATGGTGAGGGCGACCCAGGCCACGCCCGCGACGGCCTGCGCCCACGTCGGGCCGAGGAACATGGCGGGCCAGTAGAGCATGGTGCCGAATCCGGTGGCCACGAAGGTCCAGCCGGCCGTGCGCACGGGCCGCCGCACCCGTCGCTCCGCCTCTTCGATCCGCCGCAGGGCGTCTCCGGGGGTGAACTTCTCTTCCATCACTCCTCCTCTGCTCACGTACTCAAACAGTAGCTAGTACTCAACTACTGTTCAAGTATTTTCCGTACCCGGGTTTTGGGTCGGGTCGCACCTCTCTGGGAGACTGGAGGGCACGGGGCCGCCGAGCCCCGCCGGTGATCGATCCGCGCGCGTGATGGGGAGAGGGATGGCCAGCACCTTTGAGACGGTCGGCGTGGTCGGCCTCGGCACGATGGGGGCGGGGATCGCCGAGGTGTTCGCCCGTGCCGGGATCGCGGTCGTCGGCGTGGAGACCGACCCCGGGGCGCTGGAGCGCGGCCGGGGCCACCTGGAGGGCTCCACGGGCAGGGCGTTGTCGCGCGGCAGGCTGACCGAGGCCGAGCGGACGGAGATCCTCGGCCGGGTGGCCTTCACCACCTCCCTGGAGGACCTGTCGGACTGCGACCTGGTCATCGAGGCCATCCCCGAGGTCATGGACTTCAAGCGGGCCCTGTTCACCGACCTCGACCGGGTCTGCAAGCCCTCCGCGGTGCTCGCCACCAACACCTCCTCGCTCTCCGTCACCGCGATCGCGGCCACCACCACCCGGCCCGGCCGGGTGGTGGGCATGCACTTCTTCAACCCGGCGCCGGTCATGCGGCTGGTCGAGGTGGTCCGCACCGTGAGCACCGAGGACGGGCTGGCCGAGGAGGTGGCCGGGCTCGCGCGCCGCCTGGGCAAGACGCCGGTGACCGTCGCGGACCGCGCCGGATTCGTGGTGAACCGGCTCCTGCTGCCCTACCTCAACCACGCGGCCGCGCTGCTGGAGCAGGGCCTGTCCACCCGCGACGACATCGACACCGCGATGCGGCTCGGGGCGGGCTTCCCGATGGGCCCCTTCGCGCTGCTCGACCTGATCGGGCTGGACACCTCGTACGAGATCTGCGAGGCGCTGTTCCGGGAGAGCCGCGAGCGCCGCCACGCCCCGGCCCCGGTCCTGCGCGAGCTCGTCACCGCCGGGCTGCTCGGCCGCAAGTCCGGGCGCGGCTTCCACGGTGAGGAACCGCCCGCGAACCCCTCCTCCGAGGAGAAGCCGTCGGCGAGCACCGTCGCGGTCGTCGGCGGGACGGCCGCGAACGGGACGGGCGCGGCGGACGGAGCCGCGGAGGCGTTCGCCGAGCGGCTCTCCGCGGCGGGCTTCAAGACCACCGCCGTCGAGGACGCCGACCTGGTCGTCGCCGTCTCCCGCACCCCCGTGATCGAGCAGGCCGTACGGCTCCCGCACCCGGCCCGCCTGGTCGGCCTCAACCTGGTCGGCGACCAGGTCGCGGAGGTCGCCTCCACCGTGCTCACCTCGCCCGGCGCCGCCCAGGTGGCCCGGGGCCTGCTGCGCATCCTGGGCCGGACGGCCGTGTCCTGCCGGGACCGGGCCGGGTTCGTGGTCGGGGCGCTGCTCCATCCCCACCTGAACGACGCCGTGCGGATGTACGAATCGGGCTACGCCTCGATGGAGGACATCGACACGGCGATGCGGCTGGGCTGCGGTTACCCGGCCGGGCCGTTCGAGATGCTCGACCGGCTGGGCCTGGAGACCGTCCGCGACGGCCTGCGCGCCCTCTACGCCGAGTACCGCGACCCCTCCTTCGCCCCCGCGCCGCTCCTCGACCAGCTCGTCACGGCCGGTGTGCGGAGCATCCGCGACCTGTCGTCGTGAGCCCGCGCAAGGCACGGCGGATGAACCCCTTCGACCGCGGCGGGAACCGCGGCGGAGCCCGTCCCGTCGGAGGGTCCGTGCCCGGAGTCGACCAGGTGGAGGAGTGGCCGGACGGCGACTGGCGCGTGCGCCGGGTCACCGGCGCGGCGGCCGGCAAGGTCTACCGGTGCCCCGGGTGCGACCAGGAGATCCGGGCGGGGCTTCCGCACCTGGTGAGCTGGCCCGCCTGGGCGGGCGGGGAGGACGAGCGCAGGCACTGGCACACCGCCTGCTGGCGCAACCGGACCAGGCGCGGCCCCGGCCGGAGCCGATACTGAGGGCCGGCGGGCGCCGGACGCGTCCCGGGTCCACCGGTCGCGGAGTCCTGCGCCCACCGGCCGCGAAGAAGGAGAACGATGGAGATCCGGGCCTCTACGGTCCTGCCCGCGCGGCGCGAGCCGATCGAGCTGCACACCGGTGACGGGCTGACCCTCGTCGGCGAGCTGGCCCTCCCGCCGGAGCGCCCCCCGGTGGCCACGCTCGTCTGCCTGCACCCGCTGCCCACGCACGGCGGCATGATGGACAGCCACCTCTACAAGAAGGCCGCCAACCGGCTGCCCGCGCTGGCGGACCTGGCGGTGCTGCGCTTCAACACCCGCGGCACCTCCTCCGAACGGGGCACCTCCGAGGGCGCCTTCGCCGACGGGGAGGGCGAGCGGTTCGACGTCGCGGCCGCGCTGGAGTACGCCGAGTTCCACGACCTGCCCCGGCCGTGGCTGGTCGGCTGGTCCTTCGGCACCGAGCTGACGCTCAAGTGGGGACACGACCCGGCGGTGCAGGGGGCGATCCTGCTCTCACCGCCGCTGCACCGGGCCACCGACGCCGACCTCGACGCGTGGGCGGCGTTCGGCCGGCCGCTCACCGCCCTGGTCCCGGAGCTCGACGACTACCTCCGGCCGGAGGAGGCGCGCCGGCGCTTCGCCCGGGTCCCGCAGGCCGAGATCGTCGGCGTGGACGGCGCCAAGCACCTGTGGGTCGGCGAGCCGTACGTGCGGATCGTGTTCGACGAGATCGTCCGCCGGGTGAACCCCGCCGCCCACCCCCTGCCCACCGAGGTCGCCGGAGCGTAGGCCCCCGCCGGTCCCCGCCTGCCGGGGCCGCCGGGGTGCGCGCCCGTCCGCCCGTCCGGGAGCGGGCCGCGGGGCCCGTCCGTCCGGAAGCGTGCCGCGGCGGCCCCGGGCGGGTGGCCGCCGGCGGCCGGGTATGCGACCTGTCATGCGTCAGGGGGTGCCAGAGCGGCGGTCCCGGATTACGGTGGACGGCGTGCGCCTGTACACCCGGTCGGCGGGCGAGGGACTCCCGGTCGTCCTTCTCCACGCGTTCCCGATGTCATCGACGATGTGGCTGGCCCAGCGCGAGGGCCTCGCCGCCACCTGCAAGGTGATCACTCCGGACCTGCGCGGCTTCGGCGGCTCGCCGCTCGGAGACGACGAGCCCTCGGTCGACGTGATGGCCGACGACGTCGTGCGCCTCCTCGACGAGGAGGGGATCGACCGCGCCGTCGTCGGGGGCCAGTCCATGGGCGGCTACGTCACCATGGCCCTGTGCCGACGGCATCCGGACCGGCTCCTGGGGGCGGTCCTCGCCGACACCAAGGCGACCGCCGACTCCGAGGCGGCCAGGGCGGGCCGGGAGCGCATCGCCGCCGCGGTCCTGGAGCGGGGCACCTCGGTCCTGGTGGACGAGGTGCTCCCGGGACTGGTCGGATCGACCACCCGGCAGCGCCGGGCGATGGTCTTCGGCCGGGTCCGCGGCCTGGTCCAGTCGGCTCCGCCCGCCGCCGTGGCCTGGGCCCAGCGGGCCATGGCCGCCCGCCCCGACTCCTTCGGCACCCTGCGCGGGCTCAAGGTGCCGGCGCTGGTGATCGTGGGGGAGGAGGACGGGCTCTCCCCGCCCTCCGACGCCGAGGCGATGGCGGAGGCGGTGCCGGACGGCCGCCTGACGGTGATCGAGAAGGCCGGCCACCTCAGCGCGGTCGAGCAGCCCGAGGCCTTCAACCGCGCGGTCGCGGCCTTCCTGCGGGACCGGATCCTCTGACCTGCGCCCCGCCCTGAAGGGCCGGGGATTCCCGCGCCGTTCACGCGGCGGCACGCCGCGCGCTGCGGAACGGGTGCGTGGAGCGCGGCCCGGTCCCGGGAGAGCCGTACGGGAGGTGGAGGGCAGGGAGAACAGCAGGAGAGCCCGGCGACCGCGAAGGTCGCCAGGCTCTCCCGTAGCCGTCGTCGATGCCCCGGAGCCGGGGGCGGTGCTACTCCTGCCACCACTCCGCGTCGTCCTCGGCCTTCTCGGCCTTGGCGGGAGCGGGGACCGGCTTGTCGGCGCTGCCGTTGGACGGGGCGGCGATGGCCGGCTTGACGGGGGCCGCGGTGACCGCGGGCTCCGGCTCCACGGCCGGGAGCGGCGCGCCGCCGAGCAGCTGGCGGAGCTGCGCCAGGTGGCTGGTGATGCTGTCGCGCTGACGGGTCAGCTCGTCGACCTGGCGCTGGGCGACCGAGCGGCTCCGCTCCGCCTCGGCTTTGGCCTCGGAGACGATCGACTCGGCGCTGGCCTTGGCCTCGGAGACGACCTGGTCGGCGTTCTTGCGGGCGTTGGCCAGCAGCTGCTTGGCGTGCGTGTCGGCCTCGCGGCGGGTCTGCTCGGCCTGCTGGGTGGCCTTGGTGGCGCGCTGCTCGGCGGTGGCCGCCCGCTGCTCGGCCTCGGCGACCAGCTTCTGGGTGGCGGCCTGCGCGGTGGCGTGGCGCTCGGCCTCCTGGCGCTCGGCCTCCTCGCGGCGGGCGGCGAGCTGGATCTCGAACTCGGCCTCGTCCTGGGCCCGCTTGGCCTCGGACTCCTCCAGGACCCGCTGGGCCTGGGCCCGCATCTCGTCGGCCTGGCGCTTGGCGGTGGTGAGGATCTCGTCGCGCTCGCGCTTGGTCGAGGCGCGCAGCTGGGCGACCTCGCGCTCGGTGGTGGTGCGCAGCTTGGCGATCTCGCGCTCGGCGTCGGCGCGCTTCTCGGCGACCTCGTGGTCGGCGGTGGCGCGCAGCTTGGCGACCTCGCGCTCGGTGGTGGAGGTCAGCTCGTCGGCCTCGCGGCGGGCGGTCGAGCGGATCTCCTCGGCCTCGCGCTCCGCGGTGCCGCGCATGTCGTCGGCCTCGCGGGTGGCCAGGGCGCGCTTCTCGGCCGCCTCGTTCTCGGCGGCGGCGCGCATGTCGGCGGCCTCCACCTTGGCCGCGGCCTTGATCTCGTTGGCCTCGGCGCGGGCGGCCTGGACGAGCTCCGTGGCCTGCTCCTCGGCGAGGCGGAGCAGCTGCTCGATCCGGGCGCCGAGCCCGGAGTAGGTCGGGCGCTCCTGCTCCTGGAGCTGGCGCTGGGAGTCGGCCAGATCCCGCTGCAGGCCCTGGAGCTGTTCGCGGGCCTGGCGCAACTCCCCGTCGAGCTGCTTCAGGTGGTCGTGGACCTGGTGCCGGTCATAGCCCCGGAGCACCACGTCGAATTCCCGAGCGGGGGCGTCTTCAAAGAAGTTGTTGAGCTGGGCGTCGATGTCGGACTGCATGGAGGCTCGATCCTGGGTTGTCGAGACGGCTACACGGGCCGGACGGGGGGTTTCGGACATCCGAGGCGGGAGCCGGGGCGGGATCCACGTCCGGTGGTACGCCAGCGTACTCCGCCGCTGCCGCGTTGGCCTCCTCCTCCGACTATCTGCGTGACTTGTTACGTATGAGCCTTTCTTGTGTTCCGCGTGGTCAAGGTCGCCGCGGGCGGGGCCGCCGCGGCGCGGCAGGCCGGCCGCGACGGAAACCGCGCCGCGCGGCCGGCGCCGCCGCGTCCGGAGCCGCCGTGGCGCGGTCAGAGCCGCCGTGTCCGGAGCCGCCGTGGCGCGGTCAGAGCCGCCGTGTCCGGAGCCGCCGTGGCGCGGTCAGAGCCGCCGCGGCGGGGCCTGGACGAGTTCGGTGAGCATCCCGCCCACGTCCTTGGGATGGAGGAAGGCGATGGAGGAGCCCATGGAACCGTGGCGCGGCTTCTCGTCCAGCAGCCGGACCCCCCGGCCGCCGATCTCGCCCAGGGCCGCCTCGACGTCCGGCACGCCGAACGCGACGTGGTGCACCCCCTCCCCGCGCTTGGCCAGGAACCTGCCCACGGGGGTGTCGGGACCGAGCGGTTCGAGGAGCTGGATGTAGGAGCCGCCGCCCTCGCCGTCGGCGATGTGCAGCATCGCCTCCTTGACCCCCTGCTCCTCGTTGACCTCCCTGGCCACCACCGTGAGCTCGAAGGTCCGCTCGAAGAAAGCGATCTTCTCCTCCAGGTCGTGGCAGGCGATTCCCACATGGTCGATGCGCATGAACATAGGACCGTCCTCCATGGCGGGTGTCCGGGTACTCATGGGTATCGTGGCAAACGCGTCACGTCCTCCGCGAGGGCGCGCCGGTGAACGGGACCGAGGAGTGGAGAATCTCCGAGGGGCCGAGGGCGGGGATCCGGCCGCTTTCCGTCCGGGCCGTGACGCGCAGTGCCGCCATCGACACAGGAAGGCCCCTCCCATGCCTGGTTCCGTCATCGTCGCCGGAGCTCGTACCCCCATCGGCCGCCTTCTCGGCTCCCTGTCAGGCCTGTCGGCCGCGGAGCTCGGAGGCATCGCGATCAAGGCCGCGCTGGAGCGCTCCGGAGTCGCCCCCGAGGCCGTGCAGTACGTGATCATGGGCCAGGTGCTCCAGGCCGGGGCGGGGCAGATCCCCTCCCGGCAGGCGGCCGTGCGGGCCGGGATCCCGATGTCCGTGCCGTCACTGACGATCAACAAGGTCTGCCTGTCCGGGATGGACGCCATCGCCCTGGCCGACCAGCTCATCCGGGCCGGCGAGTTCGACGTCGTGGTCGCCGGCGGCATGGAGTCCATGTCGAACGCCCCGCACCTGCTGCCCGGCCTGCGCCGGGGGGTGAAGTACGGCGAGGCCGGCATCGTGGACTCGATGGCGCACGACGGCCTGACCGACGCCTACGACCAGGTGTCCATGGGCGAGTCCACCGAGCGGCACAACGCCCGCCTGGGCCTGACCCGCGAGGAGCAGGACGCGTTCTCCGCCCGCTCCCACCAGCTCGCCGCCGCCGCGATCAAGAACGGCGTGTTCGACGACGAGATCGTCCCGGTCGCGATCCCGCAGCGCAAGGGCGACCCGGTGGTCTTCTCCGCCGACGAGGGCGTGCGCGGCGACACCACCGCCGAGACCCTGAGCCGGCTCCGCCCCGCCTTCAGCAAGGACGGCACGATCACCGCGGGCTCCGCCTCGCAGATCTCCGACGGCGCCTGCGCCGTGGTGGTGATGTCGAAGGCCAGAGCCGAGGAGCTGGGCCTCGAGTGGCTGGCCGAGATCGGCGCCCACGGCAACGTGGCCGGACCGGACAACTCGCTGCAGTCGCAGCCGGCCAACGCGATCAAGCACGCCCTCGGCAAGCAGGGGCTCTCGGTGGACGACCTCGACCTGCTGGAGATCAACGAGGCTTTCGCCCAGGTCGTCCTGCAGTCCGCCAAGGAGCTCGGCGTCCCCCTCGACAAGGTCAACGTCAACGGCGGCGGCATCGCCCTCGGCCACCCGATCGGGGCCTCCGGCGCCCGCATCGTCCTGGCCCTGGCCCACGAGCTCCGGCGCAGGGGCGGCGGGCTCGGCGCGGCGGGCCTGTGCGGCGGCGGCGGCCAGGGCGACGCCCTGATCATCCGCGTCCCCTCGGCCTGAGGGCCGGGATGGGAGACCGGGCGGCCGCCCCGGCCGCGCCGGCGTCAGGGCAGCAGGGCCGGGCGGCCGCTCCGGCGGCGCCGGGGCACCACGACCGGCGGGACGGAGGCTGTATGGATCTGGACGTCCTGGTCGAGGGCGTCCGCCAGGGGCGGCCCCGGGCGGTGGCCCGGCTGATCACCCTGGTGGAGAACGGCTCGCCGGTGCTGCGGGAGATCTCCGCCGAGCTCGTGCGGCTCTGCGCCGCCCGGCCGGAGCGGGCCCGGATCATCGGGCTCACGGGCTCGCCCGGCGTGGGCAAGTCCACCTCCACCGCGATGCTGGTCCGGACGTTCCGCGAGCGCGGCCGGAAGGTCGGCGTGCTGGCGGTCGACCCGTCCTCGCCGTTCACCGGCGGGGCGCTGCTGGGCGACCGGGTGCGGATGCAGGACCACGCCACCGACTCCGGCGTGTTCATCCGCTCCATGGCCAGCCGCGGCCACCTGGGCGGCCTGTCCTGGGCCGCGCCGCAGGCGCTGCGCGTGCTGGAGGCCGCCGGGTGCGAGGTCATCCTCGTCGAGACGGTCGGGGTCGGCCAGGCCGAGGTGGACATCGCCTCCCTGGCCGACAGCACCATCGTGCTGCTCGCCCCGGGCATGGGTGACGGCGTCCAGGCCGCCAAGGCGGGCATCCTGGAGATCGCGGACGTGTTCGTGGTCAACAAGGCCGACCGCGACGGCACCCAGGCGACGATCCGCGAGCTGCGCAACATGCTCGCCCTGGTCGAGCGGGCCTGGCGGCCGCCGATCGTGCCGACGGTGGCCTACCGCGGCGAGGGCGGCGAGGACGTGGCCGACGCGCTGGACGCGCATCTGGCGCATCTGGAGGAGTCGGGGGAGCTGGAGCGCCGCCGCCGGGCCAGGGCGCGGGACGAGATCGAGGCGGTCGCCCTGGCCGCGCTCCGCTCGCGCTTCGCCCACCTGCACGGGGACCGGCGCCTGGACGCGCTCGCCGCGCGCGTCCTGGCCGCCGAACTCGACCCCTACGCGGCGGCGGACGAACTGCTCGCCTCGCTCGGCTGACGCGGACCCCGCCGACGGACCGCCGGCGGGGCCCCGCGCCCCTCCGGGGGCGGCCCTGGATCGGGGCCGCCCCCGGAGGCCGCGGTGGATCAGGGCTCGTCGGAGAACTTCACCGTGACCTTCGTGAAGCCGAGGCCGTTCAGCATGCCCTGCAGCATCGCCTTGGTGTTCTGGTCGGCGCGGTTGCGCAGGTCGCTGGCGAGGGCCGCCTCGGCGATCTTCTTCTCGGCCAGCACGTAGAGCTCCTGCTGGTCGGCCGGGGAGGAGGACAGGAAGTCCCCGACCCGGTCGAACAGGCCGCGCTGCTGGTCGTAGACGTAGGAGCGCCGGTTGTCGAGGTTGGGCTTCTCCAGCCGGGCGCGCGGGAGCCGTACGGTGACCTCGGTGCGGTCGGGGGAGACGGTCAGCGCGTCCTTGGCCAGGCCGCCGAAGTCCACGTAGGCGTCGACGCCGCCCGCGCCGACGAAGAGGGTCCGGGTGCCCTTGATGGCGTCCGGCAGGAAGTCGGCGTCCTTCTCCAGGTCCACGATGACCTGGAAGTTGCCGGTGGCCGCCTCGAACCGGCTGAGATCGTGGATGGACTGCAGCAGGGCGGGCTGGCTGCGGTCGACCGTGGTCTCGCCGAAGGGGTCCAGCCACGACCAGGCGACCCTGGCCCCCACGGCCAGGAGGACCACGGCGACGAGGAACCCGGCCAGGAAGCGCCAGCGGCGCCGGCGCGGCGCCGGGGGGGCGACGTCGGGGGGTGCTTCCGGGGGAGCGTTCACAGCCCGTGTCCTTCCCTCGGGGGCCGCTTTCTCACCTGGACCCTACGCGGATCCCGTCACCGCCGCGGCAGGTGCCCGGAGGCCGCGTCCCGCAGGCGCCACCGGAGCGCGTCGCGGACGCTCCCGAGCGGTGAGCCGTCCGCCCGGTGCGGCTCGCCGCCGCGGCGGTCCCCGGTCCCGCCGCCCGCCGGCTGACGGGACCTGCCGCCGTGGTGGTCCCTGGGCCCGCCGTCCCCGCGGCCGCGCGACTCTCCGTTCCCGGGGCCCTCGTGGCGGGGGCGGTCTCCGGAGGGGCCGTCCTCCGGGGCGGGGCCGCGCCGTCCGCGCGGCGGGGCGGGCGCCTCCGGGGCGGGTGAGACGGCCGGGCGGGCGAACAGCACGTCCTCGGGCGCCTGGTAGAGCTGGCCGGCGCGGGGCGCCCCCTCCGCGAGGCCCGTCCGCCCGAGGCCGGAGGTCCCGTCCCCGGCCCGCTCCCGCGCGGACCCGCCGCGGCCCTTCGGCTCACCGGTCCTGCGCGTGCCGGGGCTCTGGCGGCTCCCGGTCTCCCGGGGCTCCGGGGTCTCCTGCTGCGACCGGCGGGTCTGCTCGCTCTGGGCCGTCTGGGCGCCGAAGTGGGTGCTCTGCAGCCGGCAGCCGGTGAAGTCGGAGTAGTAGAGCCGCAGCCAGCCGCGCCGCTGGGCCTCGGTCAGGCCGGAGAACCAGGCGGCGGCGTACTGGTGCTCGGGCAGCGGCCCGCCGGGCAGCGGTTCACCGCGCAGCCAGGCCGTCACGATGTCGCGGTATCCGTCCGCCACCGTGCCCTCGCACTCCTCGGCGAGGCCCTCCACGAACTCGTCGGCCGCCCGGTCGGCGAACCCGGCCGACAGGTCGTCGACGTGGACGGGGACCACGCCCGGCGGGAGGACGGCGTCGTCGCGCCGCGGGCGCTGCTCGACCCGGGAGAACTCGCCCGGGGTCCCCGCCAGCCGGGAAGCGATCTTGACGAACGCCGAGCCCAGCTCGTCCAGCCCGGTGCGCATCCCCGGATGCACGCAGACCATGATCGGCCATTCCTGGCAGCTGTAGACCACCCGCTGGATGGCGATCGGCTTCGGTTCGGAGAGCAGGCGGGCGACGCCGGTGCCGGCGGCCAGCACCGCGAGCAGCGCGGCGGCCAGCACCAGCGCCTGGCGGGTCACGATGGCGGCCCAGCCCAGCAGGAGCGCGGCGCTGACGCCCAGCAGCCAGAGCGTCTGGTCGGTGAAGGCCGCCGCGCTCAGCCCCTGGAAGAGGTCGTACGGCTCCCGCGTGGCGGGGGCGAGCCGGTCGGCCCAGGTCGAGCCGTCGGCCAGCCAGCTGAACAGGGCGTAGCAGCCGAGGCCGGCGAGCGCCGGGGTGATCGTCCAGGGCAGCAGCCACCCGGTCACCCAGCCGATGGTGACGTACAGGGCGAGCCCGGACACGCCCATGATCAGGCCGCTGGGCAGCAGCCGCCCCGCCTGCTCGCTGAGCATGGTCTTGACCGCCAGGACCAGCACCGTGGCGGTGTAGGAGCCCATGACGACCACCAGGATCGCCAGCGGGGCGCGCACCGCCTGCCACGTCGTCAGGGCCCTGCCGCCGGCCGCGCGCCGCCTGCGCACCGCCACCCAGGCGGCGAACGCGGCGGCGACCGGTCCGGTGATCCGCAGGGAGCCGATGAGCGCGACGATGAGGTTCTCCCAGGCGCTGACACCGGGAATGAGGACGCTCCACGCCGCGACCACGCCGAGCACGAGCAGGACGGCGACCGCCACCAACGCGCTCTGCTGGAGTTCCTCGCGTGAAACGCCCCTGTGCTCACGCACGGGAGGGCGCGGGCCGGGCCCACGCCGCATCCACCGCCGCGTCCACCGCGCCGGAGCCCGGACCGGAGTCCGGGCCGCAGCCGGCATGGCGTGCGAACGCCTTCGAATCGTCGTCCATCAAGCACCCCCCGTGCGGTGAATGTGCGGAGCCGGTCCCCTCGGCGTCCGGTCCCGCCCGCTTCCCCCGCGGGCCGGACTTGAGTCCCCGTCGCCACTTGGCTGCGGCCTCACCATTCGATGTGGGAACCATAACTGAGTGTGACGTTTCACGTCCGGGTTCTTGGCCAAGCCGCCGATCTGATCACTCTACGTATATGGGCGAACCGGGACGAGGCCGCGCTACCGTAGCCTGTGTGGCTACCGACCAGCTGAACCTGCCGTTCGACCCCATCGAGCGTGCCGCGGAGACGTGGCGCACCCGCTTCGGGCCGTCGTCGGCGATGGCCGCGGTTACCTCGATCATGAGAGCGCACCAGATCCTGCTGTCGCAACTGGACACGCTGCTCAAGCCGTATGACTTGACCTTTGCCCGGTACGAGGCACTGGTTTTGCTCACCTTCAGCAGGGCCGGGGCGCTGCCGCTGTCGCGGATCGGCGAGCGGCTGATGGTGCACCCGACGAGCGTCACCAACACCGTGGACCGGCTGGAGCGGGCCGGGCTGGTCCGGCGCAGGCGCAACCCCAGGGACGGCCGCGGGGTGCTGGCGGAGATCACCGACCACGGCCGGGAGGTGGTGGCCCGGGCCACGGAGGCGCTGATGGGCGCCGACTTCGCCATGCCGATGTACGGCGAGGCGGAGCTGGAGCAGATGTTCGGCCTGCTCAGGACCCTCAGGGTGGCCGCCGGCGACTTCGCGGCCGATCACCGTGCCGACCACGGGGCCGATCGCCGTGCAGACCACCGTGCCGGGCGCGGGACCGGGTGCGCCGCTCCCGGCCTGGCGAACAAATACTAGGACGTCCTAGTATTTTCCGCAGGGCCCCTCCCGGGAGCCGGCCGCCCACAGGCGGGCGCGGACCGCGGGAGGAGGGGCCGGGGCCACGAGCCGGACGGAAGAGGTGGGGCATGAACGCCGAGGAGATCGAGGCGGGCAGGGCGCGCTGGCAGGCGCGGTTCGACCGGGCCGCCAAGCGTGAGTCGGAGTTCCGGACGCTCTCCGGCATGGAGGTGGAGCCCGTCTACGGCCCGCCCGGGGACGACCCGCGCTTCGAGCGCATCGGCTGGCCCGGGGAATACCCCTTCACCCGGGGCCTGCACGCCACCGGCTACCGCGGCAAGACGTGGACCATCCGGCAGTTCGCCGGGTTCGGCAACGCCAGGCAGACCAACGAGCGCTACAAGATGATCCTGGGGGCCGGCGGCGGCGGGCTGAGCGTGGCCTTCGACATGCCGACGCTCATGGGCCGCGACTCCGACGACCCGCGCTCGCTCGGCGAGGTCGGGCACTGCGGCGTGGCGATCGACTCCGCCCAGGACATGGAGCTGCTGTTCGACGGCATCCCGCTGGGCGACATCACGACCTCCATGACGATCAGCGGCCCCGCCGTGCCGATCTTCTGCATGTACGTCGTCGCGGCCGAGCGGCAGGGGGTGCCGGTCGGCAGGCTCAACGGCACGCTGCAGACCGACATCTTCAAGGAGTACATCGCGCAGAAGGAGTGGCTGTTCGCCCCCGAGCCGCACCTGCGGCTGATCGGCGACCTGATGGAGTTCTGCGCCGCGGAGATCCCGGCCTACAAGCCGCTCAGCGTCTCCGGCTACCACATCCGAGAGGCGGGCTCCACGGCCGCGCAGGAGCTGGCGTTCACCCTGGCCGACGGCTTCGGCTACGTGGAGCTCGGCCTGTCCCGCGGCCTCGACATCGACGTCTTCGCGCCCGGCCTGTCGTTCTTCTTCGACGCGCACATCGACTTCTTCGAGGAGATCGCCAAGTTCCGCGCCGCCCGCCGCATCTGGGCCCGCTGGCTGCGCGACGTCTACGGGGCCAAGACGGACAAGGCCCAGTGGCTGCGCTTCCACACCCAGACGGCCGGGGTCTCGCTGACCGCGCAGCAGCCGTACAACAACGTGGTCCGCACCGCGGTCGAGGCGCTCGCGGCCGTGCTCGGCGGCACCAACTCGCTGCACACCAACGCGCTGGACGAGGTGCTGGCGCTGCCCACGCAGAAGGCCGCCGAGATCGCGCTGCGCACCCAGCAGGTGATCATGGAGGAGACCGAGGTCGTCAACGTCGCCGACCCGCTCGGCGGGTCCTGGTACGTCGAGGCGCTCACCGACCGCATCGAGGCCGAGGCCGAGGCGATCTTCGCGAAGATCCGGGACATGGGCTCCGACGGCTCGATGACCTCGGGCATCCTGCGCGGCATCGAGGACGGCTGGTTCATGTCGGAGATCGCCGAGGCCGCCTTCGACTACCAGCGCAAGCTGGAGAAGGGCGAGAAGCGGATCGTCGGGGTGAACTGCCACACCGCCTCCGCCGAGGAGCCCCTGGAGATCCTGCGGGTCAGCCACGAGGTCGAGCGGGAGCAGAACCGGGTCCTGGCCGCCCGCCGCGCCGCCCGCGACCAGGGCGCCGCCGACGCCGCGCTGGCCGCGATGGTCCGGGCCGCCGAGGGCGAGGGCAACATGATCCCGGCCATGCTCGACGCCGTCCGCGCCGAGGCCACCCTCGGCGAGATCTGCGACGCCCTGCGCGGGGTGTGGGGGGTCTACACCGAACCCGCGCGCTTCTGACGGACTTCCCCGCCGTTTCCCGTCGGCCCCGGCCGCTCCCGGGCGCTCCCGGGCGCGCGGAGTACGGCCGGGCCCTCCTCATGCGGCAGGATTGGAGGTATGAGCCCAGCGGATTTCACTCCTCGACCCGGATCGCTCTACGGTGCCGTCGACCTCGGCGCGCGCAAGCAGGCGCTGGAGGCGCAGGCGCGCAGGGAGACCACCGCGCAGCAGACCGGAGGCGTCCCGGCGCAGGTCATCGATGTCGACGACGCCAGCTTCGCGACGGAGGTCGTCGAACGCTCCATGAACAGCCTGGTGCTGCTGGAGCTCACCGTCACCCGGGCCGAGCAGGCCAGGGACTACAGCCTCCTGCTGGAGAAACTGGCCGCGGAGAACGCCGGCCGGTGGGTGCTGGCCCGGGTGGACGTCGAGGTCAGCAGGCAGATCGCGCAGGCGCTCCGGGTGCAGAACGTGCCCGCCCTGTACGCCATCTTCCAGGGCCAGCCGGTGGCCGTCGTCCCGGGCATCGCCACCGAGCCGCAGCTGCGCGACTGGCTCACCCAGCTCATGGAGGCCCTCGCGCAGTACCTCCCGCCGCCCGCCGAGGGGCAGGAAGGCGAGCCCGCCTCCCAGGAGCCCCCGGTGGACCCGGACGTCCTCGCCGCGGAGCAGGCCATCGACGCCGGCGACCTCGACGCGGCGACGGCGGCCTACGAGCGGCTGCTGGCCCGCTCCCCGAACAACGAGGACGCCAAGCTGGGACTGGCCGGGCTGGGCCTGATCCGCCGGACCACCGGCGTCGACCCGGCCGACGTGGAGCGCCGCCTGGCCGACCCCGCCGACGTCGCGGCCCAGCTCCTGGCCGCCGACTTCGAGATGCTCTCCGGTGAGGTGGACGCCGCCTTCGACCGCCTCGTCGGGGTCGTCCGCCGGACCTCCGGCGACGACCGCGACAAGGCCAGGGTGCACCTGCTCGGCCTGTTCGAGACGCTCCCCGGCGACGACCCGTCCGTCGTCAAGGCCCGCAGGAACCTCGCCTCCGCGCTGTTCTGAGCCGCGCCCGGAAGCCCGCGTACACCCGATCGTGACCGTGCCCGCGGACCCCGGCAGGCGGTCCGCGGCACGGACACCCGTCCGTTGGTGGCACGATGGAGGCATCCCGAACCGGGCTTGTCGCGAAGGAGCGGATTGACCGTGGCCACCGTGCCGAGTGTGTCGTACTCCATCACCGTGCGCCTCGAGGTGCCCGCCGGCGGCAAGGCCGTCAGCCAGCTCACCCACGCCGTGGAGTCCGCCGGGGGCGTGGTCACCGCGCTCGACGTGACCACCGCCGGGCACGAGACCCTGCGCATCGACGTCACCTGCGCCGCCCGCGACACCGACCACGCCCAGGCGATCGTGGACCAGCTCGACGCCGTCGAGGGCGTCGTCCTGCACAAGGTCTCCGACCGGACCTTCCTCATGCACCTCGGCGGCAAGATCGAGATGCAGTCCAAGGTGCCGCTGCGCACCCGTGACGAGCTCTCCATGGCCTACACGCCCGGCGTCGCCCGGGTCTCCATGGCGATCGCCCGCAACCCCGAGGACGCCCGCCGCCTGACCATCAAGCGCAACAGCGTCGCGGTGGTCACCGACGGCTCGGCCGTGCTCGGCCTGGGCAACATCGGCCCGGCCGCGGCGCTCCCCGTCATGGAGGGCAAGGCCGCGCTGTTCAAGCGGTTCGCGGGCATCGACGCCTGGCCGATCTGCCTGGACACCCAGGACGTCGATGAGATCGTGCAGATCGTCCGCGCCATCGCCCCCGGCTTCGGCGGCATCAACCTGGAGGACATCTCGGCGCCGCGCTGCTTCGAGGTGGAGCGGCGGCTGCGCGACCTGCTGGACATCCCGGTCTTCCACGACGACCAGCACGGCACCGCGATCTGCGTGCTGGCCGCGCTGACCAACGCGCTGCGCGTGGTCGGCAAGGAGCTGAGCGGGGTCCGGGTCACCCTCGCCGGCGCCGGCGCCGCCGGCACGGCCGTGCTCCGCCTGCTGCTCGCGGCCGGGGTCCGCGACGTGGTCGTCTGCGACTACCTGGGCGCCGTGCACCTGGGACGCGAGGACCTGGACGACTCGCTCCGCTGGATCGCCGAGCACACCAACGCCGAGGGCTACTCCGGCGACCTGCGCGGCGCGGTCAAGGGCGCGGACGTGTTCGTCGGCGTGTCGGCCCCCGGCATCCTCAGCGGCGACGACATCGCCACGATGGCCGAGGACGCCGTGGTCTTCGCGCTGGCCAACCCCGAGCCCGAGGTCTCGCCCGACGACGCCCGCGAACACGCCGCCGTGGTCGCCACCGGCCGGTCGGACTACCCGAACCAGATCAACAACGTGCTGGCCTTCCCGGGCGTCTTCCGCGGCCTGCTCGACGCGCAGGCCAGCGTGGTGACCGAGGAGATGCTGCTGGCCGCCGCCCGGGCGCTGGCCGCGGTGGTCACCGACGAGGAGCTCGGCCCCAACTACATCATCCCCAGCGTCTTCCACCCGGACGTGGCGGGCGCGGTCGCGGCGGCGGTGCGCGAGTCGGCCGGCGGCCGGGCGCGCACGGGCATGACCGAGGCGTAGCCCCCTCCCGGCACCTCCGGACCCGCCCCGCCACGCCGGGCCGTACCGATCGCGCCGGCCGGGCCGTACGGCGGGCGGGACCGGAGCCGATTCCGGGCCACGGCGGGGCAAGGCGGGGGGTAAGGCGGCACGATCCGCGTCCAGCCATCATGATGGGTGTATGGCGGAGGCGATCTATGTCGGCGGGCTGCTGGTGGCGACACCTCAGCTGGAGGATCCCAACTTCCGGCGTTCCGTGGTCCTGATCCTGGAACACGACATCGACGGGGGCACTCTCGGGGTGGTGCTCAACCGCCCGAGCGACGTCTCGGTGACGCAGGTGCTGCCCAGCTGGGACGCCCTGGTCACCGGCCCGCCCGTGCTGTTCCAGGGCGGGCCGGTCCAGACCGACAGCGCGCTGGCGCTGGCCGCGGTCCCGAGCGGGCAGGAGCCGCTGGGCTGGCGGAGGCTGCACACGGGGGCCGCCGCGGTGTCGCGGCTGGGGACCGTCGACCTCGACGCCCCGCCGGAGATCCTCGCGGGGGAGATCGCCCAGATGCGGATCTTCGCCGGTTACGCCGGATGGACCGGCGGGCAGCTGGAGGCCGAGATCGGCGACGGCGCGTGGTACGTCGTGGACGCGGAGCCCGGCGACACCTTCCACGCGGCCCCCGAGACGCTGTGGCGCGCGGTCCTGCGCCGCCAGCGCGGCGAGCTGGCCTACGTGGCCACCTGCCCCGACGACCCCTCGATGAACTGACCTGCGGGGCCGCGTGACGGAGCCTGCCGCGAGGGGCGGTCCCAGCCGGGGCGCAGGGAGCGCTCGGCCAGGGCGAGCATCTGCTCCAGGCGTTCGGTGAGGGCGCCCAGGTCGTCGGCGCTCCGGGCGGTGCAGTGCTCGAGGCCGACCCGCGCCACGGTGGTGAACAGGGCGACCACGAAGTGGGGGAGGTGGTCGTCGGGGGAGACGCCCTCGCGCCGCGCCACCTCGGCGATCAGCCGCCGCTCGTTCTCCATCATCCGGCGGACGTTCCCGGCGAAGAGCGCGGGGGTGACCTCGATCAGCTCCCGGGCTCTGAGGAACCTCGCGACGTCGGCGGGCTCCCCCTCCCTCAGCTCGGCGACGACGGCGCGCATGGCGTGGCCGAGCGCGGTGAACGGCGCCTCCCCGGCGGGGCGCGCGGCCAGTTCCCTCAGCATCACCTCATGCCCGTCGACGGGAAGGGAGAGCGCGACGTCCTCCTTGGTCGCGAAGTAGCGGAAGAACGTGCGGGGCGAGACGTCGGCGGCGGCCGCGATCTGGTCGACGGTCGTGGCCTCGTAGCCCTGGGCCGCGAACAGTCCGAGAGCGGCGTCGACCAGCGCCAGCCGGGTTCGCTGCTTCTTGCGCTCGCGTAGGCCGGGCTGACTCATGGTTGTCATCTCCTCGCAACATATGGTGCAGAGTCTGCCATATGTCATGTGGTGCCTCATAAAACGATTTGTCATGTGTCAGTCCCTGCCATAAATTACCGATCGTCAATGTCCCAAGGTGGGACGTATCCAGTGATGGGGGGACCCTTCCATGGCTCAGGCCAAGACGGTGGCGACACCGCCGCCATCGGATCGGAGTGCGTCGAGGCAGGGTCATCCATGGCTCACGCTGCTGGCGGTCTCGCTCGGCGTGATGATGGTGATGCTCGACGGCACGGTCGTCGCGATCGCCAACCCGGTGATCGGTGCGGAGCTCAAGGCCTCGCTCGGCGACCTGCAGTGGGTGACCAGCGGTTACCTGCTGGCGCTGGCGGTGTTCCTGATCACCGCGGGCAAGCTCGGCGACCTGTTCGGGCACAAGCGGATCTTCATGATCGGCATCGTGGGCTTCGCCCTCACCTCGCTGGCCATCGGCCTGAGCGACTCCATCGGCATGCTGATCGCCTTCCGCGTGCTGCAGGGCCTCTTCGGCGCGCTGCTCCAGCCCGCCGCCCTCGCCCTGCTCCGTGCGGCCTTCCCGGCAGAGAAGCTCAACATGGCGATCGGCGTCTGGGGCGCCACGATCGGCCTGTCCAGCGCGGCCGGCCCCATCGTCGGCGGCCTGCTGGTGGAGAACGTCAACTGGCAGTCGGTCTTCTTCATCAACGTCCCGGTCGGCGTCGTCGCGCTGGTCGTCGGCCTGCTCGTGATCAGGGAGAGCCGCGCCGACTCCCTGTCCAGGGTCGACTGGCTCGGCGTCGTGCTGCTCTCCGGGGCCATGTTCTGCCTGATCTGGGCGATCATCAAGGCTCCGGAGGACGGCTGGGGCGACACCCGCACGCTCGCGTTCCTCGCCGGGGCCGCGGTGCTCGGCGCCGCGTTCGTCTGGTGGCAGGGCAGGGCCGCCGAGCCGCTGGTCCCGCTCAGCCTCTTCCACAACCTGTCGGTCTCGATCGGCACCGTGCTGATGGTGCTGATGGCCTTCTCGATGTTCGGCGCGATGTTCTTCCTCACGTTCTACTTCCAGGGCGTGCACGGCCTCGACCCGCTGGACGCGGGCATCCGCATGCTCCCCATGAGCGCGGGCATGATCGTCGCCTCTCCGCTGGCGGGCGCGGCGATCAGCAGGTTCGGCCCGAAGATCCCGATCGCGGTGGGCATGCTGATCACCGCCTCCGCGATGTTCCTGCTGTCCCGCCTGGGCCTGGAGGACGGCTACGTGGCCAGCGCGATCCCGTTCGTGCTGCTCGCCTTCGGCCTCTCGCCGGTCATGGTCGGCGCCACCGAGATCATCGTGGGCAACGCCCCCGAGGAGCTCAGCGGCGTCGCGGGCGGCATGCAGCAGTCGGCGATGCAGGTCGGCGGCTCGCTGGGCACCGCGGTGCTCGGCGCGATCGTCGCGGGCAAGGTGGGCGACGTGCTCCCCGGCTACTGGAGCAAGGCCGGCCTCCAGCCGCTCCCGCCGGAGCAGATGGAGCTCGTCAAGCAGGGCGCGTCCTTCGCCGAGGCCGGTGCGCCCCCCGGCACGCCCGAGCCGATCGTCCAGGCGATCACCGGCGCGGTGAACTCGTCCTTCCTGGACGGCATGCACCTCGGCTTCCAGGTCAGCACGGGCGTCGCGGTGCTCGCTGCCGTGCTGGCCCTGCTGGTCAAGGCCGGCCGCAAGACCGAGGGCGCCCCGATTCACATGGGCTGAGGCGCCCCGCCCGCCGTACGGCCCCCGCCCCGGATCCGTCCCGGGACGGGGGCCGTATCCGTTGCCCCGGGGTGGCGGCCGGGTTGCGGAACCCGGATCGGCGCGGGACCCGCCGGAACGGGGACATAAAATCGACAGGGTGAGCACGAAGATCCTTCCTGAGAGCGACGTCCGGCCGAACCTGTCGCACGGCGACGGCGACCACGAGCGGTTCGCCCACTACGTCGAGAAGAACAAGATCATGGAGAGCGCGGTCACCGGGACCCCGGTGCGCGCGCTCTGCGGCAAGGTCTGGGTGCCGAACCGCGATCCCCAGAAGTTCCCGGTCTGTCCCGAGTGCAAGGAGATCTACGAGGGGCTGCCGAAGGGCGAGGACGACAGCGGCAAGGAGTGAGTGTCACTCCCGGTCGATCGCCCCCGATGAGGTTACGGTCAGGATGGCGCTGGAGACCATCCGGCCAGGTCAGACCACTCATCGGGGGAGTGCATGGTTGCGCGTGCGATCGCCGTCGTTTCGGCATGCCTGTTGACGGCGGGCGCCGTTCCCGCCTCCGCCCCGCCACCGTCGCGCCTCGCGCCCGCGGCGGTACCGGACGGATGCGAGACCGGCGCGCGGACCGCGCACCCGGCGGCCCGGACGGCCCGGGAGACTCCGCTGATTCCGGCGATCCCGGCGGGCTCCGCGGCCCCGGGCTCCGTGGCCCCGGCGGGTTCCGTGGCCCCGGCGGCCCCCGACACCCCGGGCCGGGGGATCGAACCGCACGCTCCCGGCCCGGAGCAGGTCGCCGAGATGCTCGCCGACCTCGACCGGCACCGGCCGGCGCAGCGCCGCGCGCCCGCGGAGACGGTCACGGTGCCGGTCTGGGTGCACGTGATCACCAGCGGCCGGTCGGGCGCGTCCGACAGCGCGGTGCGCAGCCAGATCGCCACGCTGAACGCCGCCTACGGCGGCCGGCTCGGCGGGGCCGACACCGGCATCAGGTTCCGGCTCGCCGGGATCACCAGGACGAACAACCCGGCCTGGTTCACCAACCCGATCGCCCACGAGGACTCGGTGAAGCGGCTGCGCAGGGGCGGCGCGGAGACCCTCAACCTCTACGTCGCGCAGCTCAGCCGGCTCGTGCTCGGCTACTCCACCTACCCCTACTGGTACATGAACGAGCCCCGCGCGGACGGCGTCGTCGTCGACTGGCGCAGCCTGCCCGGCGGGACGCTGCGCAACTTCGACCGGGGGTTCACCGCGGTCCACGAGATCGGCCACTGGCTCGGGCTGCTGCACACCTTCGAGAACGGCTGCCAGACACCGGGCGACGGGGTGGCCGACACCCCGCCCCAGGCGGCGGCGACCGAGGGCTGCCCCGTGGGCAAGGACACCTGCCCCGGAGACGGGCCCGACGCCGTCCACAACTTCATGGACTACTCCTACGACACCTGCATGTCGCAGTTCACCGCGGGGCAGGGGGTCAGGATGAGGGAGGCGTGGAGGCTGTACCGGGCGGCGGGACCGGACATTAACCTTGACAGGTGACAGCACCGAAGACTCTCGACACTCCGTACGCCCCTCCCCGGATCTTCGGCCCGCGCTACCGGACCGCGACCCTCGGCATCCTGCTCGTCGTCACCCTGATCGCCTTCGAGGGCATGTCGATCGGGGCGGTCATGCCCGACGTCTCGAAGGACCTCGACGCGCTCGACCTGTACGGCATGAGCTTCTCGGCGTTCCTCATCGCCGGCCTGTTCGCCAACGTGGCCGCCGGGCTCTGGTCCGACCGGCGCGGCCACGCCGTACCGTTCCTGCTCGGCGTGGCCCTGTTCGTGACCGGCATGGTGATGGCGGGCGCCGCCGGGTCGAAGGAGGTCTTCATCGCGGCCCGCGCGGTCCAGGGGCTGGGCGGCGGCGCGGTCATCGTCGCGATCTACGTCATGATCGTGCGGGTCTACCCGCCGGAGGCCCGGCCCAGGGTCTTCGCCGGGCTCTCGTCGGCCTGGGTGCTGCCCGCGCTGGTCGGGCCCGGCCTCGGCGGGCTCATCGCCGACACCGTCGGCTGGCGCTGGGTCTTCTACGGGATCGTCCCGCTGGTGGTCCCGGCCCTGGTGATGCTGCTGCCCGCGCTGCGCGGCGGCGACGGCGACACCCCGGAGCCGGGCACCGGACCCCGCTCCCGGCCGCTGCGGATGACCCTCGCGGCGCTGGCGACGGCCGCCGGCGGCGGCACGCTGCTCTACGGGGTGGAGCGGCTGGACACCGCCCCGCTGCCCGGCGGGGCCGCCACCGGCGCCGGACTGGTCCTGCTCGCCGCGGGGCTGCCCCGGCTGCTGCCCCCGAAGGCCCTGCGGTTCGGCCGGGGACTGCCCACCACGGTGATGATGCGCGGCGTCCTCGCCTCGGCCTTCTTCGGGGTCAACGCCTTCATCCCGCTCGTGCTCAAGGAGGAGTTCGGCTTCAGCACCACCCAGGCCGGGGTCGCGCTCACCATCGGCGCCCTGGGCTGGAGCGGCGGTTCCTACCTGCAGACCCGGCGCGAGTTCGACCGGCCCACCCTGGTACGGCTCGGCGCCACGGCGGTCACCGCGGGCATCCTGCTGACGGCGCTCGCCCTGCTCCCCGGCATGACCGGATGGATCATGGCGCCCGCCTGGATGGTCGCCGGGTTCGGCATGGGCATCGGCACCACCAGCGTGAGCATCACCACCATGCGCCAGTCGCCCGACGACGAGCAGGGCGCCAACTCCGCCGCGCTCCAGGTCGTCGACACCCTGGGCGGCGCGCTCACCATCGGGTTCGGCGGCGTGCTGGTGAACCTGATCGGCCACGACGACATCGCCACCGGATACATCGCGATCATCGCCATGACGGCGGCCATCGGGGTGCTCGGCACGGCCGTCGCCGGCCGCATGCGCGACCGGCCCTGACCGGGCCGGCCCGTCCCATATCGGAGATCGCCTATGGCCGGACCGCGGCGGGCGAGGCATGGTAGGACGGAAGGCCGGGACCACCGGGAGGAGGAGGCGTGGGCGAACCACCCCACCGCGTGTGGCCGCCGGAGGAACCCCCGCGGCGGGCCCGCGACCCCCGCCGGGCACGGCCGTACGGGGCGCCGGTGGACAGGGCCGCACCCTCCGGGCCTCCCACGCCGTCCGCGCCTCCCGTGACCCCCACGTCCCCGGCGCCTTCCGCACCGCCCGACCTGGAGGCCCTGCGGCCCGGCCAGGCGTGGCCGCCCCGGCAGAGCGGATGGAGCCCCGCCAGGCCCGGCAGCGCGGGCCCGCCCGGCCCGGACGGGGACGAGGACCTGCCGCCCTCGGCCCGCCGGTACGGCATGCCCGCGACGCCGTCCGGCCCCCGGATCCCGCGCCGCCTGCGACGCCTCCTGCTCGGCCTCCTCGCGTCGGCGGCCTGCGCCGTGATCACCGCGGGCGTCGTGACCGCGGTGCTCCGGGCGCTGCCCGCCCCGGAGCCCGCCCGGGTGACGGACCGGGCCGCGGGCGTCGGCTACCCGCTGCCCGAGGGGTGGCGGACCGGAACGGCGCCCCCGGTCACCGGGTTCACCTCGGTGGCCGGAGACGGCCGGACGGCGACGGTGCTGGTCCGGCCGGGCGGCCGGGTCACCGACGCCCGCGAGGCCGCGGTCACCCTCGCCGACCTGTACGGCAGGCTCCTGCTCCACGGCGACGAGGTGAAGGTCGAGGACGACCGGACGGTCACCGTGGGCGGGCGGACCGGACACAGCCGGACCCTCCGGGCGGAGTACCGCGACGTGGTGAACCGCCCCGCCTACCTGCGTGTGGTGTTCCTCACGGCGAGCGCGGGCCGGCCTCCCGTGGTCGTGCTGGCGGTCGCCAAACCGGACGGCCCCCGGACGCGTGCCGAGATCGACGCCGTGCTCGCCGGGGTCCGCTGAGCCCCGTCGGCACGGCCGCGGCGCGGCGGGAGCACGACCGCGGGGGGAGGCTCCGCGCCCCGGCGGGACCGGAGGGCGATTCCCGGCGTGCCCGCGCGGATCGGGGCCGATCGGCGCGCCCGGCCGGTGACGCAGATTAGTCTGTTGAGATTGTGAGTGAGCCAAGCGAGCGGACCATCAGACACGGCAGGCCCGTCGACGCCCCGACCGGCCGTCAGGCGAGGAGGGGCGCATGAGCACTTTCGCCGCCTCCCACCTGCCTCCCTCCTACCCCGAGAGGGCCGCCTGGGGCACCGCGCCGAAGCTCCGCGCCTGGCAGCAGGAGGCCTTCGACCTCTACCTCAGGCGCGAGCCGCGCGACTTCCTCGCGGTCGCCACGCCGGGCGCGGGCAAGACGACCTTCGCGCTGCGCATCGCCAGCGACCTGCTGTCGCGGGGGATCGTCCGGGCGGTGACGATCGTCACCCCCACCGAGCACCTCAAGCAGCAGTGGGCCGACGCTGCCGGGCGGGTCGGCATCCCCATCGACCCCGAGTTCAAGAACAGCCAGGGCGCGACCTCCCGTGACTACACCGGGGTGGCCGTCACCTACGCCCAGGTCTCGATGCACCCGGCGCTGCACCGCGCCCGGACCGAGGCGCGCAAGACGCTCGTCATCTTCGACGAGATCCACCACGCGGGGGACGCCAAGTCCTGGGGCGACGGCGTGCGCGAGGCCTTCGAGCCCGCTGCCCGCCGGCTGGCCCTGACCGGCACCCCCTTCCGGTCCGACGTGAACCCGATCCCGTTCGTCACCTACGCCGAGGACGGCGAGGGCGTGCGGCGGAGCGTCTCCGACTACTCCTACGGGTACGGCCCGGCGCTCGCCGACGGCGTCGTCCGGCCGGTCATCTTCCTGGCCTACGCCGGAGAGATGCGCTGGCGGACCCGCGCGGGTGACGAGATCGCCGCGACGCTCGGCACCCCCCTCACCAAGGACCAGCTCGGCCAGGCGTGGAAGGCCGCGCTCGACCCGAAGGGCGACTGGATCCGGCAGGTCCTCCAGGCCGCCGACCGGCGGCTGACCGAGGTCCGCCGGGGCGTGCCGGACGCGGGCGGCCTGGTGATCGCCACCGACCACGAGACGGCCCGCGCCTACGCCCGGCACATCCGCGCCATCACCGGCGAGGGCGCCACGGTCGTGCTCTCCGACGACCCCGAGGCGTCCAAGAAGATCAAGCAGTTCTCGGCGTCGAAGGACCGCTGGCTGGTGGCGGTCCGCATGGTCTCCGAGGGCGTCGACATCCCGCGTCTGGCCGTCGGCGTCTACGCCACCAGCACCTCGACGCCGCTGTTCTTCGCCCAGGCGGTCGGCCGCTTCGTCCGGGCCCGCAAACGCGGCGAGACGGCCTCGGTGTTCCTCCCCTCGGTGCCGACCCTGATGGGCCTGGCCGGGGAGATGGAGGCCGAGCGCGACCACGTGCTCGACCGCAAGCTGCCGGAGGAGGGGCTCGACGACTTCCTCGTCGAGGACGCCAACCGCAAGAAGGACAATCCCGACGTCCTGGGTGACGAGCTGCCGTTCGAGACCCTGGAGGCGGTCGCCACCTTCGACCGGGTGCTCTTCGACGGCGGCGAGTTCGGCACGGCCGCCGAACCCGGCTCGCCCGAGGAGGAGGACTTCCTCGGGCTGCCCGGCCTGCTGGAACCCGACCAGGTGCGGACCCTGCTCAGCAAGCGCCAGTCGGAGCAGCTCAAGGCCGGCCGGAGCAGGCCCGAGCCGAAGGAGCCGCAGCTCGCCCCGCACGAGCTGATCGCCAACCTCCGCAAGGAGCTCAACGGCCTGGTCGGCGCGTGGAACCACCGCACCGGGCAGCCCCACGGGGTCATCCACGCCGAGCTCCGGCGTGCCTGCGGCGGCCCCGCCATCGCCCAGGCGACCGCCGAGCAGGTCCAGGCACGGATCGACAAGATCCGCCAGTGGGCCACCCAGCGGTCGCGCTAGACGGCGCCGCGACCGTCCGACGCACAGGGCGGCCGCCCGGGGTCCGCGATGCAGGCCGGTGCAGCGCGGCCGTCCGGGATCCGCGCGGGTCGGCGCAGCGTGACCGTCCGGGATCCGCGCGGGTCAGCGCAGCGCGATCGGCCGGCCGGTGCGACCGTCGACCGCGGTGAGATCCGTCCTGCCGGGCAGTGGCGGGACGAGGCGGACCTGCATGGAGGCCGTACCGCCGGTGACGCTCACCGGGAGTGTGCGGGCGCCGCCGGGATGGTCCGGCACCGCCGTGCCACCGTGCAGCCATACCCGCAGCGTGCCGCCGCGGCGGCGCACCACGACGGTCGCGGTGTCGCATCCGTTCGCCGGGGCCGTCCAGGAGAGCGCCACCGCGCGGAACGCGCCCCGGCGCGTGATCAGCCGGGCCTCTTCGGGCACCAGGGGAGAGGCGGAGCAGGCCGGCGGGTGCGCGATCACGTTGCCCGGCCGGGTCGGGGCGGGCGCCATGGGCCGGGGGGACGCGGTCGCCGCGGGCCCGGGGGAGACGGAGGACGGGGGAGACGCGGAGGCGGGCCGGGAGACCTCCGGCGCCGCGGGCCGCAGAGCGGAGGGCCGGGCGGCCGGCGCCCGGGACGGGATCCCCGCGTCGAGCCAGACGGTGGCCGCCTCCAGCACGGCGAGTGCCAGGACGGCGGCCACCCGCGCCCAGGCCCGGCCGCGGAACAGCAGCCATAGGCACACGGGGGCCAGGAGCAGCCACGAGACACCGAGCACGAGCATGTGGTCACCACCGCGAGGTATGAGGATTTCAACTCTCCGTCATACTCCTGTCGCAACGGGTGATGGAGGTGTTTACCGCTTCCTTGCCGATCGGTGATCGTCCGCATCCGAAGCGTGAGGAATCCGATAGCGTGTCCTCGTCCCCGTCGCCACACCCCCTCCCTTGGTGGCCACTACGCTTCCCCCAGAAGGAAACATGCACATGCTGCAGCTGCAGAAAGCCCTCCGTGCCGAGATCAGGGAGTACACGGCGCCCATGTTCGAGCAGCTCATGGTGAGGATGGACGACTTCGCCACGAAGAAGGACCTGGAGCGGTTCGCGACCAAGGAGGACCTGGAGCGGTTCGCGACCAAGGAGGACCTGGAGCGGTTCGCGACCAAGGAGGACCTGGAGCGGTTCGCGACCAAGGAGGACCTGGCCGAGGTCAAGCAGGATGTGGAGGTCCTGAAGACGGACGTGGCGGTCCTGAAGACGGACGTGGCCGACCTCAAGCACGACGTCGCGGGTCTCAAACAGGACGTGGCCGGGCTCAAGCACGACGTCGCGGGTCTCAAGGCGGACGTGGCCGGGCTCAAGACGGACTTCCGCAGGATGGACGGGAAGATCGACCGGATCATCGACTTCCTGGGGATGCCGGCCGCCTGAGGCCGGATCAGGAGGCGCGGACCACCGGGGCGCCGGTGAGGACCACTCCGGCCGAGTCGAGCTCGGCCAGGGCGGCCTCGGTGGTCTGGCGGGCGACCCCGGCGGTCAGGTCGAGCGGCACGTGCACGGCCAGGCCGTTCTCGACGGCGTCCAGCGCCGTGGCGCGCACGCAGTGGTCGGTGGCGATGCCGACGACGTCCACCGCGTGGACGTGACGCTCGGCGAGCCAGTCGGCCAGCCTGGTGCCGTCGGCCGACGTCCCTTCGAAACCGCTGTAGGCGGCGGAGTGGGCGCCCTTGCTGAACACCTCCTCCACCCGCGCGGTGTCGAGGGCCGGGTGGAAGTCGGCGCCGGGGGTGCCGGCCACGCAGTGCGCGGGCCACGAGGTCACGAGGTCGGGCTCCGCGGCGAAGTGGTCACCGGGGTCGACGTGGAAGTCGCGGGTGGCCACGACGTGGTCGTAGCCGTGCGAGGCCGCGTGCCGGGAGATGGCGGCGGCGACCTCGGCGCCGCCGTCCACGGCGAGGCTGCCGCCCTCGCAGAAGTCGTTCTGGACGTCGACGATGATCAGCGCGGTTGCCATGGCTCTAGTCAAACACGGTGGGAAGCGCGGCGTCGCCCCGGGACAGCTGGTGCGCGGTGACGGGGAGCTCGGCGAAGGCCTCGCGGTGCCTGGCTCGGGCCTCCTCCGGCTTCTCCCGCACGACGACCTCGCCGCCCCGGACCAGCGGGGTCTGCAACGGGCGCGCGCCGGGCGGCCGCCGTCCCGCGGTCGTGACCAGCTCGGCGACCGCCGTGCCCGACTCGTCGAGCCGCCGGAAGGCCTCCTTGCGCCCGCCCCGGCTGGGCTTGCCGACGGACCTCTTGGCCACCGGTTCGAGGACGCCCGCGGAGCCCTCCCGGGCGACGAGTTTGTAGACCAGGGCGGCGGTGGGCGAACCGGAGCCGGTGACCAGGGAGGTCCCGACGCCGTAGCCGTCCACCGGGGCGGCGGCCAGCGCCGCGATGGCGTACTCGTCGAGGTCGCCGGTGACCAGGATCCGGGTGCCGTGCGCGCCCAGGCCGTCGAGCTGCGCGCGGACCTCGCGGGCGGCCTCGGTCAGGTCGCCCGAGTCGATGCGGACCGCGCCCAGCCCGGGACCGGCGAGCTCGACCGCGGTCCGTACGGCCCGCGCCACGTCGTAGGTGTCCACCAGCAGCGTGGTGCCCGTGCCGAGGGAGGCGAGCTGGGCGGCGAACGCCTGCTCCTCGGAGTCGTGCAGCAGCGTGAACGCGTGGGCCGCGGTCCCCGCGGTCGGCACGCCGTACACCCGGCCGGCCATCAGGTTGGAGGTGGCGGCGAACCCGCACAGGTAGGCGGCGCGGGCCGCGGCCACGGCGGACATCTCGTGCGTGCGCCGCGAGCCCATCTCGATGAGGGGCCGCGAGCCGGCGGCGCAGACCATCCGGGAGGCGGCGGTGGCGATCGCGCAGTCGTGGTTGAGGACGGACAGGATCAGCGTCTCCAGCAGCACCGCCTCGGCGAACGTGCCCTCCACGGTCATGATCGGGGAGCCGGGGAAGTAGCACTCGCCCTCGCGGTAGCCGTGCACGTCGCCGCGGAAGCGGTAGCCCGCCAGGAAGTCCAGGGTGGCGTCGTCCACCACCCGGTTGCCGGCCAGGAACGCGAGCTCGTCCTCGCCGAACCGGAAGTGCTCCAGCGCGTCGAGCACCCGGCCGGTCCCGGCGACCACCCCGTAGCGCCGCCCGCCCGGCAGCTGCCGGGCGAACACCTCGAACACGGCGCGCCGGGAGGCCGCTCCGCTGCGCAGGGCCGCCTGCAGCATCGTCAGCTCGTAGTGATCCGTCAGCAACGCCCCGCTCATGCTCATCGTCACGAGTCGAAGACTAAGCCCGGGATAGGGCAGACTGGTGAACGTGGGTACCACAGCTCCGATGGAGGTCGAGCGTCCGTCGATCGACAGCCGGCCGGATCTGCCCTGGCTGACGATCGTCTGGAACGACCCGGTCAACCTGATGTCGTACGTCACGTACGTCTTCCAGTCCGTCTTCGGCTACTCGCGGGAGAAGGCGGAGAAACTGATGCTGGACGTGCACCACAAGGGCAGGGCGGTGGTCTCCAGCGGCACCCGCGAGGAGATGGAGCGCGACGTGCAGATCATGCACTCCTACGGCCTGTGGGCGACCGTGCAGCAGGACGCATGAGCAGCGGGTTCGCCGCGGGGCGCGACGGCGGTGTGACCGCCCGCTTCGACGCCGCGGAGACAGCGGTCCTGCGGTCCCTGATCTCCCAGATCCTCGATCTGGTCGAGCCCGGCGCGACGGGGGACGACCCGCTGGAGCGCGCCCTGGGGATCGGTTCGGCCGAGGAGCCCACCGACCCGGTGCTGGCCCGGCTGTTCCCCTCGGCCTACGCCGACGACGACCTGTCGGCGGAGTTCCGCCGCTACACCGAGGCGACCCTGCGGGACGGCAAGCGCTCCGACGCGCGGACCATGCTGGAGACCGCGGCGCCCGGCCGGGTGGAGCTCACCGCGGAGCAGGCGCAGGCGTGGATGCGGGCGCTGAACGACGTGCGGCTGGCGCTCGGCACCCGGCTGGAGGTGACCGAGGAGGTGCACGACGAGATCGCCGGGATGGGCGAGGACGACCCCCGCTATCCGGCGTACGTGACCTACGACTGGCTGACCTACCTCCAGGACAGCCTGGTCCGCGCTCTTTGGTAGCTTCCAGGCATGCTCACGATCTCCCAGGAACTGGTCGACAAGATGATCGCGCACGCCCGGGCCGACCACCCGGACGAGGCCTGCGGCGTGATCGCGGGCCCCGAGGGCTCCGACACCCCGGTGCGCTTCGTCCCGATGGAGAACGCCGAGCGGTCGCCGACGTTCTACCGGTTCGACTCCATGGAGCAGCTGCGGGTCTGGCGCGAGATGGACGACCGCGACGAGGAGCCGGTGGTCATCTACCACTCGCACACCTCGACCGAGGCCTACCCCTCGCGCACCGACGTCTCCTACGCCTCCGAGCCGAACGCCCACTACGTGCTGGTCTCCACCCGCGAGGAGCTGGGGGAGGAGGCGGAGGTGCGCTCCTACCGCATCGTCGAGGGCGTGGTGACCGAGGAGGAGGTCGTCATCCTGCCGTCGTGACCGGGGAGAGACCGCCGTCCTGCCGTCGTGGCGTCCACCACGTGACACGGCCGTGGGGCCCGGCGCCCCTTTTGGGTAAACTGGACGGCATGCCGACCGCCGACCCGAACCCCGAGGACGTCGTGCGCTCGCGTCCCGGCGTTCGCGTGCGGCACGCGGGCCTCGCACCCGTGCAGAACTTCCTCTTCGGGCACACCCCTCTCTCCGTCGTCTACGACTGTCGCTGACCGGCCCCGCCGGAAATCCCCCCAGCCCCACCGGTGTTCTCATCCGGTGGGCGTTCCCATGACGACACGAGTTCCCACGACGACACGAGGAGACCGATCCACCATGGCCATCGAGGTCCGCATCCCCACCATCCTGCGCACGTACACCGACGGCGCCAAGGCCGTGGACGCCAAGGGCGCCACCCTGGAGGAGCTGATCGGCGACCTGGAGTCCCGGCACCCGGGCCTGCAGGCCCGCCTGGTCGACCAGGGCGCGCTGCGCCGCTTCGTCAACGTCTACCTGAACGACGAGGACGTCCGCTTCCTCGGCGGCCTGGAGACGCCGGTGGCCGACGGCGACACCGTCACCGTGCTGCCCGCCGTGGCCGGCGGCTCCCGCTGACCCGCGCCGTGCCGCCGGGACCGCGTCCGGGCCCGGCGGCACGATCCGACGTCTCTCGTCCACCGACACGGAGCGGAAACCCGCACTCATGCGTTTTGACTCGCTGATCGACTCGGTCGGCCGCACTCCCCTGGTCGGGCTGCCCCGCCTGTCGCCGTCGGAGGACGTGCGGATCTGGGCCAAGCTCGAGGACCGCAACCCCACGGGTTCGATCAAGGACCGTCCGGCGCTGTGGATGATCGAGCAGGCCGAGAAGGACGGGCTGCTCACGCCCGGCTGCACGATCCTCGAGCCCACCAGCGGCAATACCGGCATCTCGCTGGCCATGTCCGCCCGGCTCAAGGGCTACCGGCTGATCTGCGTGATGCCGGAGAACACCTCCGAGGAGCGCCGCCAGCTGCTGCGCATGTGGGGGGCGGAGATCATCTCCTCCCCGGCGGCGGGCGGCTCCAACGAGGCGGTCCGGGTCGCCAAGGGGCTGGCGGCCGAGAACCCCTCCTGGGTGATGCTCTACCAGTACGGCAACCCCGCCAACTGGCGCTCCCACTACGAGACGACCGGCCCGGAGATCCTCGAGGACCTGCCGTCCGTCACTCACTTCGTCGCGGGCCTGGGCACCACGGGCACGCTGATGGGCGTGGGCCGGTTCCTGCGCGAGCGCGTGCCCGGCGTGCGGATCGTCGCCGCCGAGCCGCGCTACGGCGAGCTGGTGTACGGCCTGCGCAACGTGGACGAGGGCTTCATCCCCGAGCTCTACGACCCCGAGGTGCTGACCACCCGGTTCTCCGTCTCCTCGGGCGACGCCCTGCGCCGGACCAGGGAGCTGCTGGCCGCCGAGGGCATCTTCGCCGGGGTCTCGACCGGCGCCGCCCTGCACGCGGCCCTGGGCATGGCCGCCAAGGCGGTCAAGGCCGGAGAGCGCGCGGACATCGTGTTCGTGGTGGCGGACGGCGGCTGGAAGTACCTGTCCACCGGAGCCTACGAGGGCACGCTGGACGAGGCCGAGGAGCGCCTGGAGGGCCAGCTCTGGGCCTGACCTCCGGCCGGTCCGGCCACCGCGGGACGGCGGAGGGGCGGGCGTCCTCCCTGGACGCCCGCCCCTTTTTCATGTGCCCTCAGCCGGATCCGTCCGGGATCAGTCGAACAGGACCCGCACGGAGAAGTCCGCGTCGCCGCCGGACTGCGTGCCGCTGATGCCGACGGCGCGCAGGACCTTGAGGTTGGCCTGCTCGTCGCCCTGCACGTTCTGCAGGTAGAGCTTCTCGAGCTTGTTGAGGTCGACGTACGCGGCGAAGGTCGCGTCGCCGGCGTTCGGGACGGCGAGCTGGAAGCTCTCGCTGTCGGCCAGGGTGCCGTCCTTGGCGAGCTCGGCCGCGTAGTCCTGGGCGCTGGCCAGGACGAGGAAGCCGTCGCCGGGGACCTTGGCGATCTGCGGGGCGGCGGTGCCGGAGTCGGCGAGGAACCGCTCCAGCTTGCCGATGACCTCCTGGGCCTTGGCCGGGTCGGTGGTGATCCGGGCGCCGACCTTGGGCGAGTTGGCCTCCAGGCCGTTCTCGTCCAGGGCGACGGTGAGGTTCTTGCCGAGCAGCGTCGCCACGTCGGCGGGGAGCGCCAGCCCGTACTTCTGCTGGGCCTGGTCGACGAACTGCTGGAAGGACTGGCCGCCGCCGGCCTGGTCGGCCGCCTTCATGAGCTCGGTCCACTGCTTGCCGATCGCGTCGCCGAGACCGGAGACCGAGATCGCCGCGGCGGTGGAGGCGGGGAGCTTGCCGATCTGGGAGGGCTGGGCGTCGCCCAGGCCCACGTCCTTGGCGCCGCGGGCGATGGCGGCCAGCTCGACGTAGCCGCTGTCGAAGCGGAGCGCGCCGGCCACGCGGGCGTTCTTGAGCTGGGCGAGTGCGGTGGGGTCCTGGGTGGCCAGACCCGGAGCGAGCTCCGCGATCTTCCCGGCGTCCATCCAGAAGGACATGACGCCGGTCTCGCCGAGGTCGCCCTGGTCGGCGGAGAAGTTGGCGTTCTGCGACAGCGGGGCCGCGGCGGCGGCCTGGTCGGCCTGCTCCTGCTTCTCGGCGAGCAGCGCGTAGTCCTCGCGGAACGCGATGCCGAACTTGCCCTCGCCGGCCAGCTTGGCGATGCCGGCCTTGGCCTTGTCCTGGTCGGTGACCTGGACGGCCACCACGACGCCGGGCTCCTCGCCGCTCTGCGCGGGGGGCAGTACGGCCACGCCGACCCGGGAGCCGAGCCAGGGCTCGACGTCGGCGGCGTAGTCCAGCTTGCTCAGGTCCTGGTCGTCCTTCTTGATCATGTCGAAGAGGGACTTGCGCGGGTCGTCGCCGGTGAAGGAGTCCTTGGTGACGGTGAACTTCCTGGCGATGTCGAACAGCGCCAGCTTCTGGTTGGCGGCCGGGTCGAGGTCGACGCGGACGTAACCGAGGGCGTTGCCGGGCAGCACCTCGTACGGCTGGGTGCCGCCGCCGCTGAGCAGGCTGACCGCGGCGTAGCCGCCGCCGCCGAGGAGGGCCACGACCAGCGCCGCGATCAGCGCGACCAGCCAGCCCTTGCCGCCCTTGCGGGCCGGCGGGACCGGAGGCTGCCCCGCGCCCAGGAACTCGGGGCCCTGCTGCTGCCAGCCGGACTGGCCGTACGCCTGCTGCTGGCCGTACGCCTGCTGGCCGTGGGCCTGCTGACCGTACGCCTGCTGGCCGTAGGGCGGCGGCTGCTGGCCGTACGCCTGCTGCTGGCCGTAGGGCTGCTGGGGCGCCGCCTGCTGCGGGTAGGGGGGAGGAGCCTGCTGGTACCCGCCCGGGTTCTGCGGGTGGCCGGGCTGACCCTGCTGCGGGTAGGCGCCGCCCGGCTGGGGGTACCCGCCCGGCTGGGGATAGGCCTGGGTGTTGGGCTGGTCGTGCTGCTGGGGACGGTATGCGATGGTCCTGTCCGGGCTCTCATTCGGATCAGGGAACTGTCCCGGAGGGGTGTTGGCAGACATGCTCACTCACAAGGTGGACTTCGGGGATATGTAGAAGTTAGTGCATCTTCCTAGCGAACCGCTTGCATTGAACTAACTGCGTCTTTGCTGCGTCTAAGGATGAATTGCCGCGGACAGTGCTTCTGACCAGCGCTCTTGTCCCCCTGTCGGAGGTCTCGCGTCAAGGGCCGTGGAAATCGCCCATACGGGTGATCAGGGAACGACCACCCCAAAAACAATCTTCCAACGGCCGGTCTGCTGAAGCCCTCCGCCCCGCCCTCCGGAAGTCGTCCGGGGTGCGCCGAGGCCGGTCGGGCGGGATCGGAGAAGGGTGGAGCCCGCGCCGGATAGTAGAGTGAGCTCACTAGAACAAGGTTCGGGAGGTCGGTCCGGCGGACGCCGCCGGACCGGGCGTCAGGAGCCAGGGGACGCGACGGCCCGGCGCCGGCCGCGGACGCCCGAGCCGCCGGGTGAAGCGAGGTAGTGGACACAGATGACGAAGTTCGACGAGGCGACGCAGGCCATCCGGGTGGACGAGAACACCTACGACGTGTGCCTGGACCCCGGATACTCGATCGGCGGCCCCCTCAACGGCGGCTACCTGATGGCGGTGGTCCTGCGCGCCGTCGTCGACGCCTCCGCGCACGAGCACCCGGTGACCACCAGCGCCCAGTTCCTGCGCGCGGCCCGCCCCGGCCCCGCCCGGGTACGGCTGGAGCGCATCAAGACCGGCCGCACCGCGGAGATGACCCGTGCCACCCTGCTCCAGGACGGCCAGGCGTTCATCGAGACCCTCGTCACCACCGCCACTCTCACCGCCGGCGCGGTCCCCGACTGGACGGACGGCCCCTCGGCCGCCATGCCGCCCGTCGAGCGGTGCGTCAGGCTGCCCGACCCCAGGCCCGAGTCGAACATGACGCTCAACGCCCAGGTGGAGATGGTCTTCGACCCGCCCACCGTCGGCTGGCTCGACGGCGCCCCCAGCGGCCGGCCGGAGTCGCGCGCCTACTTCCGGATGGCCGAGCCGCAGGACCCCGACCCCTTCGTGCTGGCCTTCGCCGTGGACGCCCTCCCGCCGGTGGTCTTCTCCGCCGGAGCCCGCGGCTGGGCCCCGACCGTCGACCTCACCTGGCACCTGCGGGCGCTGCCGGCCCCCGGCTGGCTCACCGTGCTGGGCAGCGGACGGATGATCGGCGACGGCTGGTTCGACGAGGACGTCGAGGTCTGGGACTCCGCCGGGCGGCTCGTCGCCCAGTCCCGCCAGCTCGCCCGCGTCGGCCGCGGCTGACCGGAGCCCTTCCGCGCGGCCCCGCACGCGGCGCGCGACCGTTGTGAGGATTCTTACCGTGAGCGGTAGTCCCAGGTCGCCTAACCTTGGGAACCGTGTCGCAAGCGAGCATTGGAATCTTCGACAGCGGTGTCGGCGGCCTCACGGTGGCCAGGGCGATCATCGATCAGCTGCCCGGCGAATCGGTCCTCTACGTGGCCGACACCGCGCGGCAGCCGTACGGCCCCCTGCCGATCGCCCAGGTCCGGTCCTACGCGCTGGAGGTGATGGACCACCTCGTCGAGCACGAGGTCAAGATGCTGGTGATCGCGTGCAACAGCGCCAGCGCGGCGGTGCTGCGCGACGCCCGCGAACGCTACGACGTGCCCGTCGTGGAGGTGATCCAGCCGGCCGCCCGGCGGGCCGTGCGGGCCACCCGCAACGGCAGGGTCGGGGTCATCGCGACCCGCGCCACCATCCAGTCGATGGCCTACCACGACGCGTTCGCCGCGGCCCCCGACGTCCGGCTGACCGGGGTGGCCGCACCCCGGCTGGTCGAGTTCGTGGAGCGCGGCGAGACGATGAGCGAGGAGCTCATCGAGGTCATCCGCGGCTACCTGGAGCCCGTGCTCGACGACGGCTGCGACACGCTCATCCTGGGATGCACCCACTACCCGCTGCTGACCGGCGCGATCTCCTACGTCGCCGGGGACGGCGTCACGCTGGTGTCCAGCGCCGACGAGACGGCCAAGGACGTCTTCAGGATCCTGCACGACCAGGGCCTGGCCGCCCTCCCCGGCACGCTGCCCCGCCACCGGTTCCGCGCCACCGGCGAGACCGGGCTGTTCGCCAGGCTCGGCCGGCGGTTCCTCGGCCCGGAGATCGAGGCGGTCGAGGCCGCCCCGGTGGGAGCACCGGCGGGGGCGCCGGTGCCGGCACCCGTCCGCGACGCCGGCGTCGCGGTGACCACGCGGTCGGGGACCCCGGCCTGAGGGCCGGACCCCACGCCGGAGGCAATCGATGAAACAGGAGGCCGCGTTGAAACTGACGATCGTCGGATGCTCGGGAAGCTTCCCCGGGCCGGACAGCCCTTCGTCCTGCTACCTGCTGGAGGCGGAGGGCTACCGGATGCTGCTGGACTTCGGCAACGGCGCGCTGGGCGCCCTCCAACGGCACATCGGCCTGTACGACGTGGACGCGATCTGCCTGTCGCACCTGCACGCCGACCACTGCCTGGACCTGTGCCCCTACCACGTGGTGCGCACCTATTCCCCGGACGGCCCGCGGCCGAGGATCCCGGTCCACGCCCCCGCCGACGCGCCCAGGCGCCTGGCCGCCGCCTACGGCATGCCCGACGAACCCGGCCTGGACACCGCCTTCGACTTCGCCGCGCTCACCCCCGGCACCTTCGAGGTCGGACCGTTCGAGGTGACCACCGCCCGCATGAACCACCCGGTCGAGACCTTCGGCTTCCGCGTCTCGTACGGCGGGCGCTCGGTCGCCTACTCCGCCGACACCGGCGAATCCGCCGAACTCGTCAAGCTGGCCGCCGACGCGGACCTGCTGCTGTGCGAGGCGTCGTTCCTGGACCGGCCCGGCCTCCCCGAGGCCCTGCACCTGTCCGGCCGCCAGGCCGCCGAGCACGCGGCCAGGGCCGGAGCGGGCACGCTCGTGCTGACCCACCTCGTCCCCTGGTACGACCCCGCGGACATCCTCCGGGACGCCTCCCGCGGCGGCTTCGGCGGGCGGATGGAGCTCGCGCGGAGCGGGGCCGTGTATGACCTAGGGTGATGTCCATGGCTCGTGCAGACGGACGCAATCCCGATCAACTCCGCCCGGTGACCATCACCCGGGGCTGGCTCGCACACGCGGAAGGCTCGGTGCTCGTCGAGTTCGGCGGCACCAGGGTGCTGTGCGCCGCCTCCGTGCAGGAAGGCGTGCCGCGCTGGCGCAAGGGGAGCGGCCAGGGCTGGGTCACCGCCGAATACTCCATGCTGCCCCGGGCCACGAACACCCGCAACGACCGCGAGTCGGTGCGCGGCAGGATCGGCGGCCGGACGCACGAGATCTCCCGCCTGATCGGCCGCTCCCTGCGCGCCTGCGTCGACTACAAGATCCTCGGCGAGAACTCCGTGGTGATCGACTGCGACGTGCTCCAGGCCGACGGCGGCACCCGCACCGCCGCCATCACCGGCGCGTACGTCGCGCTGGCCGACGCGGTGAGCTGGATGCGCGAGCGCAAGATGTGCAAGGGCGACCCCCTGGTCGACTCGGTCGCGGCCGTCTCGGTCGGCGTCGTGAAGTCCACCCCGCTGCTCGACCTCTGCTACACCGAGGACGTCGCCGCCGAGACCGACATGAACGTCGTCATGACCGGGGCCGGCGAGTTCGTCGAGGTCCAGGGCACCGCCGAGGGCAGGCCGTTCGACCGGGCCGCGCTCGACCGGCTGCTCGACCTGGGCGTCGCCGGCTGCGCCGAGCTCACCCGCCTGCAGAAGGCGGCACTGGCGTGAGGCGGGTCGTCCTGGCGACGCGGAACACCGGGAAGATCGTCGAGCTCCGCCGCATCCTGGCCGAGGCGGCGCTGCCGGTCGAGATCGTCGGCCTGGAGGAGTTCCCGCAGATCGGCGACGTCGCGGAGACCGGCCTGACCTTCGCGGAGAACGCCCTGCTCAAGGCCCACGCCGTCGCACGGGCGTCCGGCCTGCCGGCCGTCGCCGACGACTCGGGCCTGTGCGTGGACGCGCTCAACGGCATGCCCGGCATCTTCTCCGCCCGCTGGTCCGGGACCCACGGCGACGACAGGGCCAACCTGGACCTGCTGCTCGCCCAGGTCTCCGACGTGCCGGACGGCCGGCGGGGGGCGCACTTCGCGTGCGCCGCGGCCCTGGCCCTGCCGTCGGGGCGGGAGCGGGTGGCCGAGGGCGCGCTGCACGGCTCGATCATCCGCGCCCCGCGCGGGACCGGGGGGTTCGGCTACGACCCGGTCTTCGTGCCGGAGGGCGAGGCCCGCACGACCGCCGAGCTGACCCCGGAGGAGAAGGACGCGATCAGCCACCGGGGCCGGGCCTTCCGCGCGCTGGCCCCGATCCTGGCCGAGATGATCGCCTCGGAGTGACCCGTCCGGCCGCGCCGGGCCCGGCCCGGAGCGCCCCGTCCCACCGGGCCCGCTGCGGGCCTCCGGTAATGAACGGGTAAGAACTCCCGGCCCCCGGCGGGCGTAGCGTCGAGCCATGGAGAGCAACGGGCGCGCACCCGCATGGGCCGCGGCACTGATCGGGCTGGTCGCGGGCGCGGTGGCGGTGGGGGTGTCCCTGCCGGTCGCCGCGCTGGTCAAGGCCTCGGCCTTCCCCGTCGTCGCGGTCGGGGACGCCGCGGTGGACCTGGCCCCCGCGTGGCTGAAGGAGTGGGCGATCCGCGCCTTCGGCGAGAACGACAAGACCGTCCTGCTCGCCGGCGTCCTCGCGGTCCTCGCCGCCGGCGCCGCCGCCACGGGAGCGCTGGCGGTCCGCGACCTGCGGTACGGCCTGGCCTGCCTGGCCGCGTTCGGCGCCGTCGGCCTCCTGGCGGTCCTCACCCGCCCCGGCGCGAGCCCCGGCGACGCCCTCCCCACGCTGCTGGGAGCCGCCGCCGGGATGTCCGCCCTGTCCCGGCTGCTCCGCCGCGCCCTCGTCCCCGCCCCGCCCGTCCCCGGCCCGGCGGTCATGCGCGCGGGGGAGGACCTGCGCTCCTTCGACCGGCGCGGACTGCTGACCGCGGCGCTCGGCGGAGTGGCCGTGGCCGGGATCGGCGGCGCGGCCGGGCGGCTGCTGTCCGGAGGGGCCGAGGCGGACGCGGTCCGCAGCGGGGTGGTGCTCCCGCGTCCCGCGGTCCCCGCCCGGCCCGTCCCCGCCGGAAGCGACCTCAGGATCAGCGGGCTGTCGCCGTTCTTCACCCCCAACCGCGACTTCTACCGGGTGGACACCGCCCTGCTCGTCCCCAGGGTCGACCCGCGCGACTGGACCCTCACGATCACCGGCATGGTCGACCGGCCGGCCGAGCTGACCTTCGCCGACCTGATGGGGCGGCCCCTGGTGGAGGCCGACGTCACGCTCTGCTGCGTGTCCAACGAGGTCGGCGGGCCGTACATCGGCAACGCCCGCTGGCTCGGCGTCCGCCTGGCCGACGTCCTGCGCGAGGCCGGTGTGCACGCCGGCGCCGACATGCTGCTCAGCACCTCCACCGACGGCTGGACCTGCGGCACCCCGGCCGACGTCGTCCTCGACGGCCGGGAGGCGCTCCTGGCCGTCGCGATGAACGGCGAGACGCTCACCGCCGACCACGGCTTCCCCGCCCGGCTGGTCGTCCCGGGCCTGTACGGCTACGTCTCCGCGACCAAGTGGGTGACGGAGATCAAGGTCACCCGGTTCGACCGGGACGAGGCCTACTGGACGCCGCGGGGCTGGTCGGCGAAGGGCCCGATCAAGACGCAGTCGCGCATCGACCTCCCCAGGCCCGGAGCGGTCCTCCCGCCCGGCCGCACCGTGATCGCCGGGGTGGCGTGGGCGCAGCACCGGGGGGTGGACGCGGTCGAGGTGCGCGTCGACGGCGGGCCGTGGCGGCGGGCCCGGCTGGCCGAGGCGCCCACGGCCGACACCTGGCGCCAGTGGGTCCTCGACGACTGGGACGCCGCGGCGGGCGAGCACACCATCGAGGTGCGGGCCACCGACGCCACCGGCCGCACGCAGACCGCCGAGCGGGCCCCGGTGGCCCCGGACGGCGCCACCGGCCTGCACGCGGTCACCGTCAGGGTCGCCTGAACCTCCCGGGCCTGCGCGCGGTCGCCGCCGGGACCGCCCGAACCCCCGGCTTGCGCGCGGTCGCCGCGGGGGTGCCTGAACCCCCGGGCCTGCGCGCGGTCACCGTCAGGGCCGCCTGAACCCCCGGCTGAGCCCTCGGCCCGGAGGAAGTCCACCGGCCCGGATCTGGTCAACTCACCCGCACCGCCGCGGTGACCGCCCTACGATCGGGGCTGCGAAACGTGGAGCGAGGGGGGATTCATGTGACGCGATGGTCCGTGCCCGCGGGTGTCTACAACCCGGTCGTGACCGCCGACGGGAAACGGTGGCGCGACTTCGAGCTGGACGGAGCCGTCTCGGTCGTCGTGGCCGCGCCCCGGGAGCCCGAACGGGAGCCCTGGAGGCCGCCCCGGCTGGACCGGTGCAGGCCGTACGGCACGGCGGGCGGGCTGTCGAGGCCGGAGCCGCAGGCCCAGGCCGACATCGAGCAGGCCGTCCCGGTCGACGAACGGGGCGCGCCGCGGCGGTTCCCCGATCCCCGGGGCATGTGGATCCGGCTGATCAACGCCACCGGCCCGGCCGACGACCCGTTCCGCGCGACCAACGCGATGGACTGCGCGATGGCGGTCCTCGCCACCTGGTACGGCATGCCGACCGTCGCCGCCCCCCGGCACGCCGAATACGACCGGATCGGCAAGCCCGTGCTCACCGGCGAGACCGGGGGACCGGCCCGCGCCGAGCGCTGGCTGGGCCACCGCTTCCAGCTCGTCGGCCAGGGCCGCGGCGCCTACGCCCTCATCGCCCAGCGGCTGCTGGCCGGGGGACACGGCTCCGCCGCGCTCCTGGTGACCCGCTGGCCGACCGGCGGCAGCCACGCGTGGAACGCCGTCAACTCCGGAGGAGAGGTGATCTGGATCGACGCCCAGCGGGGCCACATGGCGGTCGAACCGCCGTACGACACGGTGACCGGCGTCTTCTGCGTGGCGCTCGACCGCGAGGGACGGCCGCTGTGAACCTCGACCAGGCAAGGGCCGTGGCGGAGGAGTACTTCAACGGGGTCCGCCCCCTCGACGCCGCCCTGGAGGTCAGGGTCCACACCTTCAAGGAGGGCTACGTCGCCTGGACCAGGGACCCCGGGGAGGACGACCCGGCCGCGCCGCCCGAGACCGTCGGCGCCGGATGCATCGTGATCGACAGGGCCACCGGCGAGGTCTTCGTCCGCCCGCTCCTCAGCCCCGAGATCGTGGCCGAGCAGTGGCCGGGGCGCCGCCCCCGCTAGTGCGCTGAGCCGGTGGTCCGCCGGCGGCATGAGGTGAGGGTGTCGAAGACCTCCTCGCCCGTCCTGGTCCGCACGAACGGTTTCGGGTCCTCGTTCCAGGTGGTGATCGAGGTGCGGATGTCCTCCTCCAGCGCCTGGACCGACCTGTGCGCACCCCTGCGCATCCGTTCGTCCGTCAGCTCCGCGAACCACCGCTCGACCAGGTCGAGCCAGGACACGCCGCTCACCCCGGCGTGTGAATCGGCCGGTACCGGCCCGGGGAGAAGGCTCAGAGGCCCGTCTCCACCCGCGTGTCGAAAGCGCCGCGTGCGCGTTCGATGGCGGGCATGTGCTCCGAGGCCCACGTCAGCAGTACGTCGACGGGCTGCCGCAGGGTCTTGCCGAGCGGCGTGATCCGGTACCTGACCGCCACCGGGCGCGTGGAGACGACCTCGCGTTCGATCACCCCGTTGCGCTCGAGGCGGCGGAGAGTGGCGGTCAGCGACTTCTGCGTGACCGCAGGAATGGCCCGGCGGAGCTCGTTGAAGCGGCAGGGGCGTTCGCAGAGCTCGTTGAGCACGCCGAGGGACCACTTGTCGAGCACCTGATCGAGGAGCTCGCGGTGCGGGGCGTCGATGTGGAGCCGGCCCTCGGTATCCATGGTGAAACCTAGTCTCGTTGAAGTGTCCTTTTTGTACTAGATATCTTACGGGTACCTACTTTGAGAAGGAGAAACGGCCATGACCGTTCAGCACTTCACGCCGGAAGGCATGATGCAGCCCGTTCCCTACCATCACGTGGCCGTCGGCAGGGGCACCACTCAGGTACACGTCAGCGGGCAGGTCGCCCGCCAGGCGGACGGAACCCCGGTGGCCCCCGGTGATCTCGCCGGGCAGGTCGCCCAGGCCTTGCGGAACACCGCCCTCGGCCTGGCGGGCGCGGGCGCCTCGTTCGCGGACGTGCTGCGCCTGACGTTCTACGTGACCCGGTGGAGCCCGGAGAAGATCGGCGACTTCATGGCCGGAGTGGAGGCCGTCGCCGAAGAGATCGGCCTCCCGCTTCCCATGCCGCCGGCCAGCCTCATCGGTGTCGACCACCTCTTCGAGCCGGATGTGCTCGTCGAGGTCGAGGCGACCGCACTGCTCGACTGATGCGGTGCACGTGGCCCGGGTCACGTCCGGACTCTCCCGTGCGCGTCCGGGAGAGCCGCCCGCCGGGCGTCGCCGGCACCGGCCCGCCGGACGCGCCGGTGGGCCCGGCTGTGCCAGGCGAAGCAGAGCGCGGCCAGCACCTGGACGCCGGCCGCGGCCAGGAGCGCCCCGGGGAGCGACCGGTCCGCGAGCGGTCCGGCGACACCCGCCCCCAGCGCGAAACCCGTGATCTTCAGGCTCGCGCCCGTCGTGAAGACCTGACCGCGCAGCCGCCCGGGCGCCTCCCGATGACGCACCGCGAACAGCGCGGTGAGCTGGGGGCCCTCCCCGATGCCGGCGATCACCATCGCGGCGATGAGCAGGGCCGGCCGGCCGGTCGCGAGGAGGACGAGTGCGACGGCGAGGACGACCGTGCTGCACCAGATGACGGTGTCCGGGGCCAGGAGCCGGGGACGGCGGGCGAGCACCGCGTTGGCGGCGAGCGCGGAGGCGGCGGTGACGGAGAGGAGGATCGCGCCGTGCCCGGCCGCGCCGAGGGACTCTCCGAGCAGCGGGACGCACGCGATCAGCATGCCCTGGCCCGCACAGGAGACCACCGAGGTGGTCGTCGCCCTGGAAAGTCCCCGGCTGCGGAGGATGACGCGGACTCCGGCGAGGAGATCGGAGGTGATCGAGGCGGCCGGCCGGCTCCCCGCCGGATCCGGGACCGCGGGCAGCGCCAGCGCCGAGGGCAGCGCGGAACAGATCAGCGCCGCGGCCGCGACGACGCCGGCCGGGGCGCCCCACACCCCCGCGACGACCCCGGCCAGCGCCGGGCCCACCAGGCTCGCGAGGTTGAACGTCATCGCGTCGAGCGCGTTGGCGCGGGGGAGCCGCCCACCGGTCGCGACGCGGGGCAGCTGGGAGGTCCATCCGCCGGACAGGGCCGGTCCCAGCAGCCCGGCGCACACGGCGATGAGGACCGTGGCGACGAGCGGGACGCGCCCCAGGCCGGCCAGGACGGCCGCGAGTCCCACCGCGTAGAGGCCGAGCGCCCAGGCGAGCAGACGGCCCGGCCTGGCCGCCCTGTCGAGCAGTACGCCGAAGACGGGACCGCCGATCGCCGCCGAGACCGTGATGCCCGCCAGCAGCCAGGAGGCCGTGGAAGCGGATCCGGTCACCGCCAGCCCGGCGAGCAGCAGAGCCGGTCCTGACATCTCGTCCCCGGTGCGGGCGGCGACCGCCCCGACGGCGTACCACCACATGGCGTAACGCTTTTTCACGAAGGTCACGTTACGCAGGTAACTCAGAACTTGACCAGATGCGTTACATTCGACCGGTGACCGCTTCGAGCCGTGAATGGTCCACCCGTCATTCGGTGCAGGCCGTCGCCCGGCGGACCGCCGCCCTCGTCAACGCCCTGTCCGGCGAGGACCCCGCCCCGGAAGAGGTCGCCGACCTGCTCCGGGAGCACGGGGAGACCGGCTCCATCGATCTCTCGCCGAGCGATGTCGCCGAGATGCGCGCCGCCGCCGTGCAGCTGCGGGAGGTCTTCGCCGCCGCCCACGTCGACGCCGCCGCGTCCCTGCTGAACCGGCTGCTACGGCAGAGCCCCGGAACCGTCCGCCTCACCTCGCACGGCGGCCTCACCCCCTGGCACCCCCACCTCGACAGCGACGACGACGCACCCTGGGGGGAGTGGTTCCTCGCCTCGTCCTGTCTGGGCCTGATGGTCCTCATCTGGGATCGCCAACGTCCGCCGGGCGGCCTGTGCGCATCGCCCGGCTGCCGGAACGTCTATCTCACGCAGGGAAGCGGCCTGCCGCGCCGCTACTGCTCACGCCGCTGCGCGACGCGCGAACGGGTGGCGTCCCACCGGCGCTCACGAGCCACCGGTTCTGTCGTCCGCCGGTGATATTCATGGCCTCCACTGCGATCTTCGAGACGTGTGAGGCGATGAAATGGCGACGGTCACCTTCCGGGACGAGACGGCGACGGGGAAGGCACTGGCCGAGTTCGCCCTGCCGGATCTGCCGGAGAGCATCTCGGCCCGGGAGTTGGTACGGCTGCGCGTGCGCGAGGAGGTGGCCCGCCACAACGCCGCGCCCTCCCGCCACTTCCATGGCCTGGTCAAGCCCACCGAAGCCGAGGCCGAGCTGAACGGCTACCGGATGCGGACCGCGCGCAGGCTCGACTGGGAGAGGCAGGCCGACGCGGCCGAGGCCGCCTTCGCCCGCAACGGCTTCCTGCTGCTCGTCGGCGACCGCCAGATCGAGGACCTGGACACCGAGATCGACCTGATCACCGACCCGGTCGCGTCCTTCGTCAAGCTCGTCCCGCTGGTCGGAGGCTGACGCCGACGGCGGCGACCAGGTCTTCCCGCCCTTCGAGGAAGACGGCGGCATGCTCTCGGTCATCCCGTCCAAGGCGTCACCGCCGTCACCGGCCCGTCCCTCACCCGCCGGATCCGCCCTGACAGGAACCACCGGAATGAACCTCTCCCCCCTCGCCCAGCGCCTGCTCCAGCTGACCACCGGGACCGTGAACGACCCCTCGTACTGGCCTGACGCCTCACAGCTGAGCGTCGGACTGGTCGGGCTGGGCAGCGGGCGGGTCCAGGTCGACGACGGCGACCCGGTACCGGTCCGGTACGCGCTCGACGAGCAGGCCAGGCAGCGGCTGGTCGCACCGGCCCGAGAACTGGTCGAGTTCCTGCTGGAGGACAGGATCCGGATTTACGGACCCTTCGCCGCGCTGGTGGCGGCCGGGCTGGCGGGTATGGACGCCGACGCTCGCGCCGAGATCGCCGAAGGGCGAGGGCCGATCGCGGTAGCCGAGCTGGAGCTGCTGCTCGGCTGGGACGTGGAGCGGCGGGCGCTGTTCGCCGAGGCGGTGCGGGGACGGCCCGACCACGTCACCCCGCTGCACGGCGTGACCGAATGGCTCGGCGGCCGGCCCGGCTACCCGGACTTCGCCCGCACGGCCCTGGAGGAGGCCGGGACCCGGGTCGCGGCGATCCACGCCGGTGGGATCCCCTACCGGGCGGAGAAGGCGTTCACCCGCGAGGAGACGGCGACCCTGGGCCGGGCCGTACGGCTGGCGCTCCTGAAGGACGAGCCCTGGCTGCCCGACCTGCTGGGTGAACTGCTGCCCGGGATCGCGGTGGCGCCCACACAGGCCAAGACCCTGCCCTCCCAAGGACTGCTGTTCGAGGTCGCCCGAGCGATGGAGGAGTACCCGACCCCGGAGGCGGTCTCCGCCCTGTACGCCGCCCGCCGGACCACCCGGCACGCCGGGGTGCCCCTGCAGCTGGACCGCAAGTTCAAACGCATCGAACCCGCCCTGGCCGACCGGCTGGAGGTGGCGTTCCGGCTGCCCGACGGCCGGCTGCGGCAGGCCGTCGGCGAGCACACGGCGGTGATCTCGACCGACGGCGAGGTCGAGCTGTCGTGGTGGCACGGGGACAGGAAACTGAAGGGGGTCCCGGCCGCGGTCAGGCGCGAGCATCCCGAGGAGGTCAAGCGGCTGCGCGAGCTGGCCGGGCAGGCCCGGCAGCGGCAGACCACCCTGACCCGGGCACTGGAGGCCGGATACACCAGCCGGACGGCTCCGCCGTACCGGCAGTTGGAGGGGCATCCGGTCACCGACCGGTTGATCTGGGAGTTCGAGGTCTCGCCCGGCGTGTGGCGCAGCGAGCTGGGACTGACCGTGCCGGACGTGCCGGTGCGGCTGTGGCATCCGGCCCGCGCACCGATGGAGGAGGTACGCGCCTGGCGGGAGGCTGTGCAGGACAAGGAGCTGCGCCAGCCGTTCAAGCAGGCCTTCCGCGAGGTCTACCTGCTCACCCCCGCCGAGGAGGCGGCCGGGACCCGTTCCGGCCGGTTCGCCGAGCACGTGGTGGACTACCGAAGGCTCCGTGCGCTGTTCAAGGACCGCGGCTGGCGGTCCGACTTCCTGGGGCACTGGCAGGGCGACGGGGAGGCCCGGCGAGTGCTGGCGGGCGGACACTGGCGGGCGACCCTGGACCACTACCTGCACGACGAGCACCACGCGGTCACCGGCGAGGTCCGCTTCCAGCGGCTGACCGAGAGCGCCTGGCACCAGGCGCCACTGACGGAGGTCCCGGCGCTGGTGTTCAGCGAGGCCATGCGGGACGTCGACCTGTTCGTGGCCGTCACCTCGATCGGCCTGAACGCGCAGGCGGCCGGCGGGCACGAGGACTACTGGCACTCCTACGGGTTCGGCGAGCTCACCGAGACCGCCCGCACCCGGCGCGACGCGCTGGCCCGGCTCCTGCCCCGGCTGAAGATCGCCGACCGGACCGAGCTGACCGACCGGTTCCTGCGCGTCCGCGGCGACCTGCGCACCTACAAGATCCACCTCGGGTCGGGCAACATCCTCATGGAGCCCAACGACGCCTACCTGTGCATCGTCCCCGGCCGCGACGCCGGCTCGGTCTTCCTGCCGTTCGAGGAAGACGGCGGCATGCTCTCGGTCATCCTGTCCAAGGCGTTCCTGCTGGCCGCCGACACGACCATCACCGACCCGTCCATCACCCGCCAGCTCAGCGGATGAGACACACCCCGCCGTGACGGGCCCCTCACGGGATCCCCGCCGGCGGGCACCGCCCCCAACACCGGGACCGGGACACCGCCCCCGTCGAGGGTGTCCCGGCCCCAGCCTCCGCCTCAGCCCGGTCTCCGCCCCGGCGCCGGACCGCGCCCCGATCAGCCGCTCGCCAGCGAACCGACGATGGACGCCCGCGCCGCCCTGCGCGCGGGCAGCACCGCGGCGACCACCCCGGCCAGACCGGACAGCGCCACGAACGCCAGGATCTGCAGCACCGGCACCTGGAAGGAGACGTCCGTCGTCATCGTCCGGGCCGCCGCCCAGGCGTAGGCCACCCCCAGCACGACGCCCACCAGAGCACCGATGAGCCCCAGGATCAACGCCTCCACCGAGAGCATCCGCCGCAACTGGGGACGGGTCAGCCCCAGCGCCCGCAGCAGCGCCGACTCCCGGGTCCGCTCGTGGACCGAGAGCGACAACGTGTTCGCGATGCCCAGCAGCGAGATGAGGACCGACAACCCCAGCAGACCCGTGATGATCATCAACATCATGTCGAGCGACTCGTCGAACTCGCTCCGGACCTCCGTCGAGCTGGCGACCTTCGCCGTCGGGTACGGATCCGCCGCCGCGTCCACGGCCGCCCGAGCCCGGTCGAAAGCGACCCCGTCCCGGGCATTGACCATGATCGACGAATCGCCGACCTGCCCGAAGTAGCGGTCGAACTCCGCCTCCGGCACCGTCACCCCCGACAGGCTCGCCCGCTCCGGATCGAACAGCGCCACGACCGTGAGCTCCACGGTGCCGGCCTCCGTCGTCTTCACCGGCACCCGGTCCCCGACCTTGACCCCCAGATCCTCGGCCACGTAGTTCGCCACGACCGCCGTACCCGGCCTGAGCAGGTCGATCGACCCCGACTCCAGACTCGGCCGGAAGTCCCGCGACGCGGTGAAGGTCCCCACCTCGTACTCCGCGCCCTTCCCCCCGACCTCGGCGACCGCCCCGCGCAGCGCCACCACCGACGTCAGCTCCGGCCGGGACCGCAGATCCTCCGCCAGCGCCCGCGACAGCTCCGACCCCCGGTCCTGCGGCTGGACCATGTAGTCGACCGGGAACTGCTCGTCCAGCTTCGCCGAGTACGTCACCCGCAGCGTGCCCGTCAGCACCGCGATCAGCGTCATCAGCGTCACACCCACCGTCAGCGCCACCGTGGTGGTCGCCGACCGCTTCGGATTGCGGCGCGAGTTGTCCGTGGCCAGCTTGCCCGGCACCCCGAACAGCCTCCTCGGGACCCAGCCCACGAACGCCGAGAGCGGCCTGACCAGCACCGGCCCCAGGATCAGCAGCGCGAAGAAGACCAGCGAACCACCGGCCATCACCACCACCAGCGCCGCCTGGCCGACCGGCATGCTCAACGCCGCCACCGTGGCACCCGCACCCGCCACCAGGAACAACGCGGCCGCCACCACCCGCACCACCCCGGTCCGGAAGACCCGCTCCTCCACCTGCGTGCGCAGCGCCGCGATCGGCGCCACCCGCGTCGCCGAACGCGCCGGCAGCAGCGCCGCCCCCACCGTCACCGCGAGCCCGATGACCAGACCCAGCGCGATCGTGCGCGGCGCCAGCGACGGCGTCACCGCCGGCAGCGGCACGTCCAGCGACGACAGCACCGCCAGCGCCCCCGCACCCAGCCCGTAACCGAGCAGCAGACCCAGCCCCGAGGAGAGCAGGCCCACCACGACCGACTCCAGCACGATCGAACCGAACACCTGCCCCCGGGTCGCGCCGATGCAGCGCAGCAACGCCATCTCCCGCGTCCGCTGGGCCACCAGGATGTTGAAGGTGTTGTAGATCACCAACGCGGCCACGAACATCGCCACCAGGCCGAACATCAGCAGGCCCATCGTGATCACGTCGTCGTCGGCGCCGTTGGCCCGCGCCATGTCCGTGGCATAGGCCTCACCGGTCTTGACCGTGACACCGCTCCCGAGCGCCGCCGCGACCGAGGCCCGCAACTCCTCCTGGCCCACCCCCTCGACGGCCAGCGCGTCGATCTCGTGGAACCCCTCCGCCCCCGTCATCGACCAGGCCGTCTCGGTGGTGAAACCGACCGCGCCGGTGTAGACCAGCTCCTGGTCCAGACTCAGATCCACCAGCCCGACGAGCCTGAACTCGTGCCGGACCTCCTTCGCGTCCAGCACCGCGATCGTGTCGCCCACCCTGAAGCCGTGCCGCTCGGCGGTGCCCTCGTCCAGCACCGCCTCCCCGCCGTTCCGCGGCGCCGCACCACTGGCGATCACCGTACGGTTCAACCGGCCCTCGGGGATCGAGACGCCGCTCGTCGGACGGTCTCCGGCGGCCTTCCCGTCCTTGCCGAGCAGCGCCGCCGTACCGCGCACCAGCCCCTGCGCCTCGGCGAGGCCGTCCACCCGCCGGACCTTCTCCAGCGCCGCGGCCGGCAGGGACGGCTCCTCCTCGCCGCGCCGCCCGGAGTCCGGGAACACCGCGACGTCGATCCTGTCGCCCGCCGCCGCGAACTTCTGCGTGAACCCCGCCTCGATGGTGTCGGTGAGCACGAACGTGCCCGCGATGAAACCCACCCCCAGCGCGATCGCCAGAGACGTGAGCAGCAACCGCAGCCGGTGCGCCCGCAACCCGGCCAGAGTCGTCCTGAGCACCGTCACGCCTCCAGCTTCATCAGCGTGTCCAGCACCGCCTGCGGCGTCGGCCGCTCCAGCTCGCTGACCAGCCCGCCGTCCCGCAGGAAGACCACCCGGTCGGCGTACGACGCCGCGACCGGATCATGCGTGACCATCACGATCGTCTGCCCCAGCTCCCGCACCGACGAACGCAGGAACGACAGCACCTCGGCACCGCTGCGCGAATCCAGGTTCCCGGTCGGCTCGTCGGCGAAGATGACCTGCGGCTTGCTGATCAGCGCCCGGGCCACCGCCACCCGCTGCTGCTGACCACCCGACAACTCGGTCGGCTTGTGCCCCAGCCGATCACGCAGCCCCACCGTCTCCACCACCCGGTCGAACAGCACCCGGTCCGCCTGCCGACCGGCGATCTCCAGCGGGAGCAGGATGTTCTGCTCGGCCGTCAGCGTCGGCAGCAGATTGAACGCCTGGAAGATGAACCCGATCCGCTCCCGCCGCAACAGCGTCAGCTGCTTGTCGCCCAGCCCCGTCAGCTCCACGTCCCCGATGCGGACCCGCCCGCCGCTGACCGTGTCCAGCCCCGCCAGGCAGTGCATCAGCGTGGACTTACCGGACCCCGAAGGACCCATGATCGCGGTGAAGGCGCCCGTCGCGAAGGAGACGTCCACCCCGCGCAGAGCATGCACGGCCGTGTCCCCCTGCCCGTACACCTTGGTCAGGCCCTCGGCCACCACGGCCGGTGCCCCGCTCTCCCGCGCGCTCCACGCGCCGACCTCTCCGGTGACGGTCATGTCGACCCCTCCTCGGCATAGATGCGTTATGACGGGCAAAACGCTATTGCCGGGAAAGCTGGGATCCATCGGACGAGCGGCCGGACTTCCCCTCCGCCGAAGAGATACGGCGACACCACCGGTGCGACCTCCGGCGTACCGGCCCCCTCGGCCATTCGGCCGATGGAACCCCCACCGCCGCCGGCCTACCCCGCCGAATGCGGGACGACCAGCCCCGCCTCATAGGCGAACACCACCACCTGCGCCCGATCCCGCAACCCCAGCTTCGCCAGCACCCGCCCCAGATGCGTCTTCACCGTCGCCTCCGCCAGCTCCAGCCGCCCCGCGATCTCCGCATTCGACAACCCCCGCGCCACCAGCACCAGCACCTCCCGCTCCCGCGCCGTCAACCCCGACACCGCCCCCGGCTCCACCCCGCCCGACGCCGGAAGATGCACCGCGAACCGCTCCAGCAACCGCCGCGTCGCACTCGGCGCCACCACCGCGTCCCCACCGTGCACCGAACGGATCGCACTCACCAGATCCACCGGCGGCACATCCTTCAACAGGAACCCCGACGCCCCCGCCTTCAACGCCGCGAACACGTACTCGTCCAGATCGAACGTCGTCAGGATCAACACCCGCGGCCCCCCCTCCACCGCACGGATCAACCGGGTCGCCTCCACCCCGTCCATCACCGGCATCCGCACGTCCATCAGCACCACGTCCACCTCGACCCCGCGCAGCACCTCCACCGCCGCCCGCCCGTCGGCCGCCTCCGCCACCACCTCGACGTCCGGCTGCGCCCCCAGCACCATCCGGAACCCGGTCCGCAGCAACTCCTGATCATCGACCAGCATCACCCGGATCACGCCGCCCGGCTCCCGCCCACCTCACCGAACGGCAACCGCACCACCACCTGGAACCCGCCCCCCGGCCTCGGCCCCGCCTCCACACTCCCGCCGAACATCGCCACCCGCTCCCGCATCCCCACCAGCCCATGACCTCCCGGCCCGCCCGGCGCCGCGGCCCCCCGCCCGTCATCGGCCACCCGCACCACCAGCTCCCGCACGCCGTACTCCATCTCCACCTCGGCCCTGCTCGCCGGACCACCGTGCTTGAGCGTATTGGTCAACGCCTCCTGGACGATCCGGTACACCGTCAACTGCTCACCCTCCGGCAACTCCCGCACCGTCCCCGAAACCCGCAACCCCACCGGCAACCCCGACGAACGGACCTGCTCCACCAGATCGTCCAACTGCGACAACCCCGGCTGCGGAGCGTAATCACCCGCGACCTCCCCGTCCTCCGCCCCCGCATCCGCCCGCAGCACCCCCACCATCCGGCGCATCTCCGCCAGCGCCCGCCGCCCCGTCGCCGAGATCGCCTGCACCGCCAGCCGCGCCTGCTCCGGATCACCGTCGATCGCGTACCCCGCACCGTCCGCCTGAACGATCATCACGCTCACGTTGTGCGCCACCACATCGTGCAACTCCCGCGCGATCCGCGCCCGCTCCGCCGCGGCCGCCAACCGCGCCCGCTGATCCCGCTCCCGCTCCGCCCGCTCCGCCCGCTCCTCCAGACCCTCCAGATAACGACGCCGCGTGTTCGCGTAGATCCCCGCGATCCACACCGCCACCACGAACACCGACGTGCTCGCCCACGACCTCGGATCGGGCCGCTCCGTGATCCGCCCGTACGAGAGCGCCAACCCCAGCTCCGCCACCAGCCCCGCCGCCACCGCCCAGCGCAACGGACGGTACGACGCCACCGCGTACATCGCGATCAGCACCGACAGGTTGACCGGCAGCGGCTCCACCCCGAACGACCACTGCACGAAACTGGCCAGCGCGACGACCGTGAACACGCCCACCGGCCACCGCCGCCGCCAGAACAGCGGCACCAGCAGCACCACGCCCAGCACCCCGTGCACCACCAGCGGAGGACCCCCCGGCAGGAAAGCCGGATCCGTCGCCAGGACCACGAAATTGGACGCACAGAACACCAGGAACGGCGCCAGCCACAGGGCGTCCACGATCCTCGGATGGCGCCCGCTCCAGGCGTGAAGTCTGCCGAACATGACACCACCCTACGTATCCCCAGCTCAGCACCCTTCCCCCGAAAGGGGGAGACCCGTCTGCGACTCAGGTCGCACACCCACCACCGCCCGCGCCGCCCCTTACATCCCGCTTACGCCCCCTCCGGCACCATGGTTTCCGGGAGCACCCCCTCGGGGGTGAGTAAAGGGAGAGATTGCCTGTGACGGCGGATCGCAACAACCCCGGGCCGCGCGACGACGAGAACACGCCGCGCGACCCGGGGCCCCGGGACGGAGACACCCGGAACCTCCCCGCGCAGGACGACGCGCCCACCGCGCACACCCCCACCGACGCGTACGGCGCCCCCGCCGCGTACGGCCCCGGCGGCACCGGGGTCTCCACCGCGTACGGACCCCACGGCCCCGGCGCCCCAACCGCGTACGGGCCCTACGGCCCCGGCGCCCCCACTGCGTACGGGCCCTACGGCCCCGGCGGCACAGGCTGGAACACCCAGGGCCCGCACACCCCGACCGACGAACGACCCCACCCCGGCCGCTACGCCAGGCTCGCCCGCGCCACCCGCGGCAAACCCTTCCAGGTCGCCGCCGCAGCCGTCATCGGCGCCGTCCTCGGCGGCGGAACCGTCGCCGTCGTCGACACCATCGGCGACCGCCACCGCGCCGGAAACGCCGTCAGCCGCCTGGACGACCACCGCACCCCGCCCGTCGACGGCTTCGACCGCCTGCTCGAAGGACGCGGAGACGAAGGGTACGGAGCCGGCGAACACGGGAACGGTGAAACGCGCATCTTCCAGGGCGGAAGCGACGAGTGGAACCCCGGCGACGGCTTCCGGATGCCCGACCAGTGCGAGTCCACCCAGGACGGCTTCCGCTGCACCGCCCCCACCCCGACGCCCTTCACGCCCTGACCTGCGGTCAATCCGGGAACACCTCGACCGATGAACCGGTGATGCAAGCCGTCCCGCGTTGTGACGTTCCTCGGAACGGTCACGATTGGTCGGCGACGGCGACTCATGGACTGCGAGTCATTAATTAAATTCGCCTCGGCTGGCTTCCCTGTATGGATATGCCGACCGAGGCGAAGGTTGCATTATTCTCATCGGCTTTGAATTGGTGGAGCTATTCTTCCCGTGTAGGGTCGGCGGGATTCGAACCCGCACTGGCACGGACCTAAACCGTGTGTCTCTGCCTTTGGACTACGACCCCTTGCCTTTCCCTGCAAAATTTTCCGTCTGTGAATGACAGTTGGGGCAGAGAAAGCGCAGATTTTCTTTCCGGTTGTCCAGCCAGTCGCCGCTGATGTGATCAACATGCAGAGTCAGTGGCTGACCCCGCCAGACGGCCCCGATCTTACATCCCGCGCAGCGATGTGGCACCCCGATGGTGATCAGGCTTCGCCTGAGCTGCCTGGGATTGGGCCGAGGGCTTCCTTCGGGAAGGATGACGAGGATCTGATCGGGGTGGCGACGCCGGGGAGAGGCCTGCCCTCGACTGTGGGCCTGGCCGAGGAAGTGGGAGGTGTCGATCCCGAAGTGCTTCAGGCGGCGGCTGATGTGGGCATGGGAGCCGCCCGTCCATTTGACGCCCAGGTGGCGGAGGACGTCGGCGATGCTGACGGAGTTGGCCGCGGCCTCGGCCAGCATTTCGGGGGTGTACTTGTACTTGGTAGCCATGCCCCAAGTATAGGTAATGAGCCGACAATTCTTGGGGCATGGGCAAATCGTACTAAATGACAATTAATGCCATTCAGTCGAGGCCGAGTTCGCGGCGGAGGCGGGCCACGTGGCCGGTGGCCTTCACGTTGTAGAGGGCCTTCTCCACTTTCCCGTCGGCGTCGATGACGAAGGTGGAGCGGATGACGCCGACGGTGGTCCTGCCGTACATCGTCTTCTCGCCGTAGGCGCCGTAGGCCTTGTGCACCTCCAGCTCGGGGTCGGAGAGCAGGGGGAAGGTCAGGGCGTCGTGCTCGGCGAACTTCGCGAGCTTGGCGGGGGTGTCCTTGGAGACGCCGAGTACGGCGAAGCCCGCGGCGGCGAGGGAGTCGAGGCTGTCGCGGAAGTCGCAGGCCTGCTTGGTGCAGCCGGGGGTCATGGCGGCGGGGTAGAAGTACAGGATGACGCGCCTGCCGCGGTGGGCGTCGAGGGAGACGGTGGTGCCGTCGGCGGCCGGGAGGGCGAACTCCGGGGCGGCGTCGCCTGATTCGAGTTTCGTCACGTTTCCTCCGAGGAATGGTTCTCCCTGGTCAACTTACCGGCCTGCCCGAAGTGTCAGGGGAGCGCCGGACCTGAGAGACTGATCGTCGTCGAGGGCGACGAGAGGAGAGCCATGGCGGAGACCGATCCGGCTGAGCTGGAGCGGCGGATCGAGCGCACGCGGGCGGAGTTGGCCGAGACGGTCGACGCCATCGCGGACCGGGTGCGTCCGAAGAACGTCGCGCGGCGGACGGTGGCCAGGGTGGAGGCGAACGCGAAGCAGTTCGTCGCGTCCGTCGGGGACAGGATCGGTGACGCGGTGGGGGTCTCGCCGCGTCCGATGAAACCGGCGGGTGAGCCCGGGGACGACCTGTGGGCGGACGAGGCGCCGGGTCTGGCGCCGGTGCTGATCGGCGTGGGGGCGGTCCTGGTGGTCGGGGCGGCGGTCCTGCTGGTGAGGCGGCGCCGCCGGAGGTGACATGCGGGGCGGGGGTCAGAGGAAGGTGCGGCCCTCGCCCCGGTAGGTGGGGACCTCGTCGACGATCTCGTCGCCGTCGATGAGGTGGAGGGTGGCGAAGCGTTCGCAGAGTTCGCCGGCCTTGGCGTGGCGGAACCACACGCGGTCGCCGAGGCGGAGGTCTTCGGCGGGCTGGCCGATGAGCGGGGTCTGGACTTCGCCGGCGCCTTCGCGGGGGTCGTAGCGCAGGCCGCAGGGCAGGTAGGGCTGGGGGAGCCGGTCGGGTCCGGGTGCGCCGGAGGCGGTGTAGCCGCCGCCGAGGACGGTGGCGACGCCGGGGGCGGGGCGGCGGACGACGGGCAGGGCGAAGAGGGCGGCGGGGCGGCCGGTGAAGCCGCGGTAGAAGTCGAACAGGCGCGGGTGGTAGAAGCCGGAGCCGGCGGTGAGTTCGGTGACGGCTTTCTCGCGGGTGGTGGTGGCGAGGCTGCCGGTGCCGCCGCCGTTGACGAATTCGAGGTCGGCGAGCTGGCGGACGGCCTGGACGATGCGGCCTCTGCGGAGGATGAGTTCGCGGCGGGAGCGGGTCTGCATCCAGCGGATGGCGCGGGCGGTGAGGGGGTGGCCGGGCGGGGCGTCGCCGACTCCGGCGATCTGGGCTTCGTAGGCCATGAGGCCGGTGAGGCGGAGGCCGGGGCGTTTGGCGATGTCGGCGGCGATGTCGGCGGCCTGGTCGGCGTCGCGGACGGGGGAGCGGAGGGCTCCGGCGCGCAGGCGGCCGCCGAGGGCGGTGTAGCCGGCGTCGACGTCGAGGCAGAGGCGGATCTCGTGGCGGTCGCGGAGTCCGGCGGTGGCGGTCTCGATGAGGTCGAGGTGGTCGGTGCGGTCGACCATGAGGGTGATCTCGCGGGCGGCGCGGGGGTCGGTGGCGAGCCGGGTGACGGCGGTGCGGTCGGCGGTGGGGTAGGCGACGAGGATGTCGCGCAGGCCGGTGGAGGCGAGCCAGAGGGCTTCGGGGAGGGTGTAGGCCATGGTGCCGGTGTAGCCGTCCATGGCGAGGATGCGTTGGAGGACGGGGCGGGAGCGGATGGACTTGCTGGCGACGCGGATGGGTTTGCCGTGGGCGCGCCGGGTCATGTCGGTGGCGTTGGCGCGCAGGGCGGCGAGGTCGAGCACGGCGAACGGGGGTTCGAGGTGCGCGGTGGCCCGGTCGTAGCGCTGGCGGTCGTCCATGGGGGCAGGATAACTCCGCCGAAGATACATGAGTAGTTCTCATGTTAACCGGCCGCAGGTAAATTCTTCCTCCGGATCGGGTCAGCAATCGCGTCGGCCGGTGCGTCGTGCCGTACCGGGGCGGGGGCGGACGCCGTAGACCTGGCCGGGTGATGACTACTCTCCAGGAGATCCTGGCGGGCCCGGGAGGCGCGCCGGAGGCGCCCGAGGGGCCGCGGCCGCAGGCGGGCGGGCGCAGGGCGGTGCGGTTGCTGCGGCCGAGCCGGGGCCCGGCGGGCGCGGTGGTCGCGCTGGCGGCCTCGGTGGTGCTGTCCGGGCTGGCGGCGGGCGCGGTGGCGCTGCTGACCGGGTCGTCCTCGGCGCTGGCGGTGTACGGCGGGCTCGCGGCCGGGCCGGGGGCGCTGAGCTGGTCGGACCCGGTGGTGCTGGGGGCGGCGCTGGGAGTGGTGGCGGTGGGCGCGGCGCTGGTCGCGGTGGCGGTCGTGCCCGGACGGCCCCGGCTGGTGCCGCTGGAGACGGGTGATCCGCTGGCGGTGATCGGCCTGACCCGGTCGGGGCTGCGCCGTACGCTGCGGGCCGCGGCGGAGTCGGTGGACGGGGTGGGCCGGGCGCGGGTGCGGCTGGGCCGCGGCGGCGTGGAGGTCCTGGTGGTCGCGGAGACGGACGGGACGGGGCGGTTGCTGCGCCGGGTGGGGGCGGAGGTCGGGGACCGGCTGGCCGCTCTGGGCGCGGTGTGCGGCGACGAGGTCGTGGTGCGGTTGCGCGGCCGGGGGATCTGATGAGGGTCTTTCCGGGTGGGCTGTGCGGCCGGGGGATCGGACGCGGGCGTTCCCGGGCGGTCGGCGCGGGTCGGAGGGTCCGATGAGGATGTTTCCGGGTGGTCTGTGCGGGCGGAGGGGCTGATGAGGGCATATCTGGGCAACCGCGTCGGTCTGACCGTCACCGGGCTGGTGCTGGCCGGGGCGGGAGGGTACGGCGTGCTGCGCGGGCTGGGGGAGGTCCCGGGACACGCGGCGGAGGCGCCGGTGCTGGATCCCGGGCTGCCGGCGCGGCTGGCGGAGGATCCCGGGGCGGGGTGGCTGGCGGCGTTAGTACTTGTAGTACTGGGGCTTGTCGCGGTCCGCTGGCTGCTGCGGTCCCTGGGCTGGGGGCGGCGGGGCCGCCGCAGTGAGACCGGGATCGCGATGCTGGGGGTCGCGCTTAAAGAAGTCGAAGGGCTGAGCCGGGTCCGGGTCCGCACGGTCGAGGGGGACCGGATCCGGATCGGGGTACGCTGCGGGCCCGCGACCGACGTCGGCGAGCTCGTAGCGCGGATGAACGAGGACGCCGTCGACAGGGTTCGGCGGGCGATAGGGGACGATGCGCTGGGGGTTTCCGTCCGGGTGCACGTCCGCCGTCGCTGAGGCCCGCCGGGCGGCCTCGCCCGGGGGGTTCACGGGGCCCTCAGCGGAGTTCTCGGTGGGGGCGCCGGGGGTGCCGGCGGCGGTCTCGGAGTCGCGCCCGCCGAAGGCCAGCCCGGCGGCCAGGCAGGCGAAAGGGGCGGCGACCACCGCGTGGCGGTGGTCGAAGGCCGTGGTGAACTGCGGCAGCGCGATCAGGACGGCGGCCGCGGTCCAGGGCGGGAGGAGGGCGCCGCCGAGGCGCCGCCAGCGGGTCAGGACGCCGATCAGGCCGATGGCCAGGACGACGCCGAGGAAGGGGCCGCGCAGGAAGCCGTGTTCCTGGTAGGCGCGCAGCCAGCCCGCGTAGGGGTCGACGAGGCGCGGTTCGCCGGGGTCGGCCTGGTAGGCGGTGGCGAGTTCGGCGGCGGTGCGGCCGCCGGCGGCGGGGGTGTCGGGCGGGGAGGCGGCGGCGTCGGGGAAGACGTGGGCGCTCTGGTCCTCGGCGGTGGGGTGGACGCGCCGGTCCCAGTCGAAGACGTGGGCGAGGTCGGCGAGTCCGGTGCGCAGGAAGTCGGCGGGCTGGGCTCTGACGGCCTGCAGGGCGAAGTCGCCGGCGAGCGCGTCGCGTTCGGCGGGGGAGCCAGGGAACGTGTTCAGCGGCGAGCCGCCGTCGGAGAGGTAGGCGGAGGGCGGTTTGCGCTCGCCGAGCGGTTCGGCGGGGCAGAGGGCGGCCGCGGGGCCGGTGGGCCTGATCCTGGCGCAGTCGGCGAAGGTCGTCGTGCGGGCCCAGAAGTGGGCGTTGCCGCGGGTCAGGCCGTGGTCGCCGAACTCGGCCGCGAACCAGACGGCGTGCGCGCCGAGGACCAGGGCGGCGGCCGCGGCGGTGGCGGTGACGGCTCTCCAGCCGGCGCGGCGGACGGCCAGGCAGACGAGGACCAGCAGGAGCAGCGGCAGGCCGAGGGCGCGGGTGGCGGCGGCCGCGGCCAGGAGGGCCCCGGCGAGCAGGGCGGTCCGGGCGGACGGGCGGCGGTTCCACAGCAGCAGGGTGAGGGCGAGCACGGCGAGGGACTGGAAGAGCGCGTCCGCCGTGACGAGGTGTTCGAGCCGGATCTGGTGGGCGTCGAGCAGGGCGGGGAGCGCGGCGAGGGTGGCGCCCCAGCCGGGGAGGCGGGCCAGACGGCGCAGCAGGAGGTAGACGCAGCAGGCGGTGGCGAGGCCGAACAGGTGCTGGGCGACGACCACGGCCTGCACGCTCTGCAGCGGGCTCAGCAGCCGCAGGAAGAGGGGGTAGCCGGAGGAGTGCGACCCGGTGGGGCGGAGGGCGAGGGCGGCGTCGAGGTGGGTGAAGGAGTCGGGCCAGAACCACAGGGCGGGGCGGTAGCCGAGTACGGCGAGGGCCCGCAGGCCGCCGCCCGCCAGCAGCGCGACCAGGAACAGCCAGTGGGTGCGGAGGAAGCGGTCCGCCGGTTGGGCTTCCGTCGTCACGCGACCTCCCTGACCTTCACGAACAGGTTGACCACGATAGCTCCAGAGGCGGGCGGTCTCGTCCGCGATGGAGAACTTCGCGGCGCTTGGCGGTGTTCGCAGTGTCCGCCCGGATGTCCGCCTGGATATCCGGATGTCCGCCCGGATACCTGGATGTCTCCGGACGGCCGGACGTCCGCCCGGGGCCGCCGGGGCGGGGCCTTCCGGGCGGACGTCCGCCGTCAGCACTCGATGACGTTGACGGCGAGGCCGCCGCGGCTGGTCTCCTTGTACTTGTCGAGCATGTCGCGGCCGGTGTCGCGCATGGTCTTGATGGCCTTGTCGAGGGCGACGAAGTGCCGGCCGTCGCCGCGCAGCGCGATGCGGGCGGCGGTGATGGCCTTGATGGAGGCGACGGCGTTGCGCTCGATGCACGGGATCTGGACCAGGCCCCCGACGGGGTCGCAGGTCAGGCCGAGGTTGTGCTCGATGCCGATCTCGGCGGCGTTCTCCACCTGCTCGGGGGTGCCGCCGAGCACCTCGGTGAGTCCGGCGGCGGCCATCGAGCAGGCCGAGCCGACCTCGCCCTGGCAGCCGACCTCGGCGCCGGAGATGGAGGCGTTCTCCTTGAACAGCACGCCGATGGCTCCGGCGGTGAGCAGGAAGCGGACGACGCCGTCGTCGTCCGCGCCGCCGCCGGGCCGGCCGTCCGCGCCGTCGGCTCTGCGGACGAAGCGGTCGTAGTAGGTGAGGACGGCGGGGATGATGCCGGCCGCGCCGTTGGTGGGGGCGGTGACGATGCGGCCGCCGGCGGCGTTCTCCTCGTTGACGGCGAGGGCGAACAGGGAGACCCAGTCCATCGTCTGGAGGGGGTCGCTGCCGGGGTCCTCGGCCTGCAGCTGCCGGTGGAGCTGGTGGGCGCGCCTGCGGACCTTGAGGCCGCCGGGGAGCATGCCCTCCTTGGCGATGCCGCGCCGTACGCACTCGGACATGACGCGCCACAGGTCGAGCAGGCGGGCGCGGATCTCGTCCTCGGTGCGGCCGAAGGCCTTCTCGTTCTCGAGCATCAGGCCGGAGACGGACAGGCCGGTCTCGCGGCACCGGGCGAGCAGTTCGGCGGCGGTGGTGAAGGGGTGCGGCAGCTCGGTGTCGTCGGGCTTGATGCGGTCGGCGCCGGTGGCGTTCTCGTCGACGACGAAACCGCCGCCGACGGAGTAGTAGACCTTCTCGCGGAGGGTCTCGCCGTTCTCGTCGAAGGCGGTGAAGCGCATGCCGTTGGGGTGGCCGGGCAGCGAGATCTTCCGCTCGAAGACGAGGTCCTCGCCGACGACGAAGGGGATCTCGCGGGAGCGGTACAGCAGGATGGTCCCGGAGGACCTCATGGCGGCCAGCCGCTCGTCGACGGTGTCGACGTCGACGAGTTCGGGCTTCTCGCCGGACAGGCCGAGCAGGACGGCCTTGTCGCTGCCGTGGCCCTTGCCGGTCAGGCCGAGGGAGCCGTACAGCACGGCCTCGACGCGGGCGGTCTTGTCCAGCAGGCCGTCGCGGTCGAGGCCGCGGGCGAAGCGGTGGGCGGCGGCCATCGGTCCACCGGTGTGGGAGCTGGAGGGGCCGATGCCGATTTTGAAGAGGTCGAAGACGCTGATCGCCATTGATCGGTCCTTGTCCTTACGTCACCGGGACCGCGCGCGCCGGGTGGCGCGCGCGATCACGGTGCGGGAGAGAAGATTTCAGGATTCGCCGGAGGTGAGGGCGGTGTACTCCTCGGCGGAGAGCAGGTCGGCGGCCTCGCCTTCGAGGCGGACGCGGAACAGCCAGCCCTCGCCGTACGGGTCGCCGTTGACCAGGGAGGGGTCGTCGACGACGGCGGTGTTGACCTCGACGACCTCGCCGCCGACGGGGGCGTAGATGTCGCTGACCGACTTGGTCGACTCGACCTCGCCGACCGCGTCGCCGGCGGCGACGGTCGTGCCGACCTCGGGGACCTGCACGTAGACCACGTCACCGAGGGCCTCGGCGGCGTAGGCGGTGATGCCCACGGTGAGGGTCAGGCCGTCGTCGACGCCCGCGATCCACTCGTGTTCCTTGGTGTAGTGCAGTTCGTCGGGAATGCTGCTCACTTGTTCCTCCTGTAGAAAGGCAGGTCGACGACCTCGACCGGCTCGTGGCGGCCCCGGATGTCCACCGCCAGCGCTTCCCCCGTCGCGGCGGTGTCCACGTAGGCCATGGCGATGGGCCTGCCGAGCGACTGCGAGGGGGCCCCGCTGGTGACCTCGCCGACGACCGTGCTGCCGCCGGAGGCCAGCACCACCGGGTAGCCGTGGCGGGGCACGCGGCGGCCGGCCGCGACCAGGCCCGTCAGGCGGCGGGCCGGGGGGACGTCCTTGAGGGGTTCGAGGGCCGCCCGGCCGACGAAGTCGCCCGGTTTGTCAAACTTCACCACACGGCCGAGGCCGGCGTCGAACGGGGTGAGGGCGGTGGACAGCTCGTTGCCGTACAGCGGCATGCCCGCCTCCAGGCGGAGGGTGTCGCGGGCGGACAGGCCGGCGGGGAGCAGGCCGTGCGGCGCGCCCGCCTCGGTGAGCGCGGTCCACAGCGGCTCGGCGTCGTCGTTGGCGACGAACAGCTCGAAGCCGTCCTCGCCGGTGTAGCCGGTGCGGGCGATGAGCGCCTCGCGGCCGGCGACGGTGGCGGGCAGCCCGGCGTAGTACTTGAGGCCGGCGAGGTCGGCGTCGGTGAGCGCGGCGAGGATCTCCTGGGACCTGGGGCCCTGGACCGCGACGAGCGCGTACTGCTCGGAGCGGTCCTCGACGGCGGCGTCGAAGCCCTTGGCCCGTTCGGCGAGCCTGGCGGCGACCGCGGGGTAGTTGGAGGCGTTGGCGACGACCATGAACTCCTCGGGGGCGAGGCGGTAGACGATCAGGTCGTCCAGCACGCCGCCGCGGGAGTTGACGATCATGGTGTAGCGGGCGCGGCCGGGCTCCAGTACGGACAGGTGGCCGACGAGCGCGTAGTCGAGGGCCTGGCCGGCCTGCGGCCCGGTCACGAAGATCTCGCCCATGTGGGAGAGGTCGAACAGGCCCGCGGCCTGACGGACCGCGTTGTGCTCGGCGGACTCGCTGCCGTAGCGGAGCGGCATGAGCCAGCCCGCGAAGTCGGTCAGGGTCGCGCCGAGAGACGTATGGACGCCGCGCAGTGGCGTGGGTCGGGGCATGATCGCACCTCAGGCATGGGTCGGATGAGAGCATCCTCCCCCTCTGTCGTGGATGCCTGAGAGTTTCGCCCGGTTTTTACCGGACTTTCACCTTCGGCGAGACCTCGGGGGCCTGCTTTCCAGAGGGCACCTACCCGCACGGTCCTTTGCCTTGAGAGGTTCGCGGGGAGGGCTTGCTCCTTCAGGGGTCCTGGCCTGGATGTCAGGACGCTCTCCCGCACGGGGTTCACATCGGTGTCGCGGCCAGCCTAACGGCCCGGGACCGCCGAGCGAAATCCCCCGGCGGGACCGCCGCGCCGCCGGGTCCCCCTGATCCGCGGCCGTCGCCGCGCCGCCGGGTCTCCCGGTTCCGGCCGTCGCCGCGCCGCCGGGTCTCCCGGTTCCGGCCGTCGCCGCGCCGCCGGGTCTCCCGGTCCCGGTCGTCTCCGCAGCGCCGTGCCTCCCGGTTCCGGCCGTCGCCGCCGCTGTCGGGTCTCCCGGCCCTGGCCCGGCGGCGCGCTCAGCGGCGGGCGTGCCCGACGAGCGCCTCGAACAGGGCCGATTCGTCATCGGCCTCGGGGTGCCACTGGACCGCCAGGGCGAAGGGGCGGTCCGCCAGCTCCACGGCCTCGACGGTGCCGTCCTGGCTCCGGGCGGTCACGGTCAGGCCGTCGCCCAGCCGGTCGGCGGCCTGGTGGTGGTAGTGGGCCACGTCCTGGCTCTCCGCGCCGAGGATCGTCGCGATCCGGCTGCCGGGGGAGAGCCGTACCGGCATGCGGCCGAAGGTCCCCGGCGCGGGGGCGTGCCCGGTGTGGCCGACCGCGTCGGGCAGGTGCTGGCAGAGGGTTCCGCCCAGGGCCGTGTTGAGGATCTGCAGGCCGCGGCAGACGCCCAGGAACGGCAGGCCGTGCTCCAGGGCCGCCCGGACCAGTCCCAGTTCGGCGTCGTCGCGGAAGTCCCGGACGTGGCTGGTGCGCTCGTGCGGGCGCTCGCCGTACCGGGCCGGGTCGACGTCGCCGCCGCCGGCCAGGATCAGCCCGTCCAGGCGGTCGAGCAGACCGGCGGGGTCGCCCGCCGGGGGCAGGATCACCGGTCGGCCGCCCGCCCGGACCACGTGGTCGACGTAGCCGTACGGCAGGAGCGCCGCGGTCGTCTCCCAGACGGTGAAGCGGGCGGGTTCGACGTAGCAGGTGATGCCGATGACGGGGCGGGACACGGCTACAGCGGGGTGACGTAGGCGCCGGAGATGCCACCGTCGACGAGGAACTGCGAGGCGGTGACGAAGCTCGCGTCGTCGGAGGCCAGGAACGCCACCGCGGCGGCGATCTCGGCGGCCTCGGCGAACCGGCCGAGCGGGACGTGCACCAGGCGGCGCTGCGCCCGCTCCGGGTCGGCGGCGAACAGCTCCTGCAGCAGCGGGGTGTTCACCGGTCCAGGGCACAGCGCGTTGACCCGGATGCCCTCGCGGGCGAACTGCACGCCCAGCTCCCGCGACATCGCCAGCACGCCGCCCTTGGAGGCGGTGTAGGAGATCTGGCTGGTCGCCGAGCCCATCACCGCGACGAACGACGCGGTGTTGACGATGGAGCCCCCGCCGCGCCGCCGCATGTGCGGGATGACGTGCTTGCAGCACAGGTAGACGCTGGTCAGGTTGACCTCCTGGACCCGGCGCCAGGCGTCCAGGCCGGTCTCCAGGATCGAGTCGTCGTCCGGCGGGGAGATGCCGGCGTTGTTGAACGCGATGTCCACGCCGCCGTAGGCGTCGGCCGCCTCCTGGTACATCCGGATCACGTCGCCCTCGTCGGTGACGTCGGCGCGCACGAACAGGCCGCCCACCTCGGCGGCGGCCTTCGCGCCGGCGGTCTCGTCGACGTCGGCGCAGACCACCTTCGCGCCCTCCTGGGCGAACCGGCGCGCGGTGGCCAGCCCGATCCCGCTCCCCGCCCCGGTGATGACGGCCACCCGGTCCTGCAGGCGCTGCATCGGTCCTCCCTGCATCAATCCTCCGAAATGAAGACGTTCTTGGTCTCGGTGAACGCGGCCAGGGCGTCCGCCCCCAGTTCGCGGCCGAGCCCGGACTGCTTGAACCCGCCGAACGGCGTCCAGTAGCGCACCGACGAGTGGGAGTTGACGGAGAGGTTGCCCGCCTCGACGGCGCGGGCCGTGCGCAGCGCCCGTCCCACGTCGCGGGTCCAGATCGAGCCGCTGAGGCCGTACCGGGTGTCGTTGGCGATCCGTACGGCGTCGGCCTCGTCGTCGAACGGGACGACCGACACCACCGGGCCGAAGATCTCCTCGGTGAACGCCGGGTCGGTGACCTCGGGCGTCAGGACGGTGGGCGGGAACCAGAAGCCGGGCCCGGAGGGGCAGGAGCCCTGCAGGTAGGGGGTGCCGGTGACGAAGGAGGCGACCCTCTCCCGGTGGGCGGCGCTGATCAGCGGCCCCATCTCGGTGTCCTCGGCGCGCGGGTCGCCGACCTTCACCGCGAGCACCGCCTCCGACAGCAGGCCGAGGAACTCGTCGTAGACCGGCCGTTCCACCAGGACGCGGGAGCGGGCGCAGCAGTCCTGGCCGGCGTTGTCGAAGACCGCGTACGGCGCGGTGGCGGCGGCCCTGGCCAGGTCGGCGTCGGCGAAGACGATGTTGGCGCTCTTGCCGCCCAGCTCCAGGGTGAGCCGCTTGACCCGCCGGGCGCACACGGCGCCGATCTCCTTGCCGACCTCGGTCGAGCCGGTGAACACGATCTTCGCGACGTCCGGGTGCTCGACGAGGCGGGCGCCGGCGGTCTCGCCCTCGCCGGGCACGACCTGGAGCACGCCCTCGGGCAGGCCGGCGTCCAGAGCCAGCTCGGCCAGGCGCAGCGCGGTCAGCGGGGTCTGCTCGGCGGGTTTGACGATCACCGTGTTGCCCGCCGCCAGCGCCGGGGCGGCCCCCCAGGTCATGACGACCATGGGGAAGTTCCACGGCACGATCACCCCGACGACGCCCAGCGGCTCGGCGAAGGTGACGTCCCAGCCGCCGGGCACCGGGATCTGCCTGCCGTGGTCGCGCTCGGGCGCGCCGGCGTAGAAGTCCAGCACGTCGCGTACGTTGCCCGCCTCCCAGCGGGCGTTGCCGGCGGTGTGCCCGGCGTTGGCGGTCTCCAGGGCGGCCAGTTCGGCGGCGTGGGAGTCGACCAGCGCGGCGAACCGGCGCAGCAGCCGGGCGCGGTCGCCGGGGGCGACCCGCCGCCAGGCGGGGAAGGCGGCCCTGGCGCGCTCGACCGCCCGGTCCACCTCGGCGGCACCGGCGAGCTCGACTTCGGCGACGACCTCCTCGGTCGCCGGATTGACGATCTTCATGTTCACATCCGTTCGAATCCGCGCACCAGCTCCCAGTCGGTGACGGCCGCGTCGAAGGCGGCCAGCTCGACCCGGGCGGCGTTGGCGTAGTGCGCCGCGACCTCCTCGCCGAAGGCGTCGCGGGCGAGCGCGGAGCCCTCCCACAGGGCCAGGGCGTCGCGCAGCGTGCCGGGGACCGTCTCGGAGCCGGAGGCGTAGGCGTTGCCGGCGAACGGCTCCTCGAGCTCCAGTTCGTTCTCGACGCCGTGCAGCCCGGCCGCGATCATCGCGGCGACCGCCAGGTAGGGGTTGACGTCGCCGCCGGGCACCCGGTTCTCGATCCGCAGCGCCGCCCCGTGGCCGCCGACCAGGCGCAGCGCGCAGGTCCGGTTGTCCACGCCCCACCGGACGGCGGTGGGGGCGAAGCTGCCCGGCGCGTACCGCTTGTAGGAGTTGACGTTCGGCGCGTAGAGCAGGGTGAACTCCCGCAGGCAGGCGAGCTGCCCGGCGATGAAGCGCCGCCCGGTCTCCGACAGCCCGTGCGGCCCCGGCCCGGCCATGACCGGGTCGCCGTCCGGCGAGCGCAGCGACAGGTGGATGTGGCAGGAGTTGCCCTCGCGGGCGTTCGGCTTGGCCATGAAGGTCAGCGACACGCCCTCCTGGGCGGCGATCTCCTTGGCGCCGTTCTTGTAGACCGCGTGGTTGTCGCAGGTGGTCAGGGCGTCGGTGTAGCGGAAGGCGATCTCGTGCTGGCCGAGGTTGCACTCGCCCTTGGCCGACTCGACGTACATCCCGGCGCCCTCCATGCCGAGCCGGATCCGGCGCAGCAGCGGCTCGATCCGGGCGGTGCCGAGCAGGGAGTAGTCGACGTTGTAGAGGTTGGCCGGGGTCAGGTCGCGGTAGCCGCGGCGCCAGGCCTCCTCGTAGGTGTCGCCGTAGACGACGAACTCCAGCTCGGTGCCGGCGAACGCGTGCCAGCCGTGCTCCGCCAGCCGGGCGAGCTGGCGGCGCAGGATCTGCCGGGGCGAGGCCGCGACGTCCGAGCCGTCCTCCCAGACCAGGTCGGCCAGGAGCATGGCCGTGCCCTCCTGCCAGGGCACGCGGCGCAGGGTGGACAGGTCGGGCCGCATCACGAAGTCCCCGTACCCGCTGTCCCACGACGACATGGCGTAGCCGTCCACGGTGTTCATGTCGACGTCCACCGCGAGCAGGTAGCTGCAGCCCTCGGCGGCGTGCTCGGCGACCTCCTCCAGGAAGTAGCGCGCGGACAGCCGTTTGCCCTGCAGGCGGCCCTGCATGTCGGCGACCGCCAGCAGCACCGTGTCGATCCGCCTGGCCGCCACCTCGCCGCGCAGCTCGCTGAGGTCCACGCGCCCTCCTCGCCGGAGTCTCATTGGGCTAGTGTCAGACCATTGATGTGCACCGAGGATGGGGTTGTCAAGAGCCGGAGGTGATGTTTGGACGAGTCGCCGCTGACGGCGGTGCTGCGGCCGGTCCGGTCGGGCAACGCCTTCGAGGAGACGGTGGAGCGGCTGCTCCAGGCGGTCAAGCTCGGGCTCGTCGTGGAGAAGCTGCCGCCCGAGCGGGAGCTCGCCGCACGGCTGGGGATCAGCCGGGTCACGCTGCGCGAGGCCATCCGCGCGCTCGCCGAGGCGGGCTACCTGGAGGTGCGCCGGGGCCGGTACGGCGGCGCGTTCGTCACCTACGCCCCGCCCCCGCCCCGGCAGGGGGACCTGCGCCGCGCCGTGGCCGACATGGGCACCGGCCACCTGGCCGACGCGCTCACCTTCCGCACGGCCGTCGAGTGCGGCGCGGCCCAGGTGCTGGCCACCGCCGAGCCGGCCGGGGAGTGGCGCGAGACGCTCCGCCGCCGCCTGGCGGAGGTCAACTCCGCCGGTCCCGACGACTACCGCCGCCTGGACACCGCCTTCCACCTGTCCATCGCCGAGCTGACCGGCTCCCCGCTGCTCGCCGCCGCCTGCGCCGACGCGCGCCTGCGGGTCACCGACCTGCTGAACGCGATCCCGGTGCTCCAGCGCAACATCGAGCACGCCGCGGCCCAGCACGAGGCGATCGTCGCCGCGATCCTGGCCGGCGACCCGGACGCCGCCCGCCGCGCCGTGGCCGAGCACCTGGAGGGCACCGCGGCACTCCTGCGGGGGTTCCTCGCATAACCTGGACGGACTGTGGGGGAGTGGTTCCATCAACGGATCATCGAGACAGGACGGCTGCCGCTGTTCTGCTTCTTCGTCGCGCTGATCGTCGCCTTCGTGTTCACCCGCGTCAACGTCCGGCTCATCCGGGCGCGGGTCGGCTGGTTCCGCAACGTCAGCGTCGGTGAGATGCACATCCACCACGTGGTGTTCGGCGTGGTGCTCACCCTGCTGAGCGGGGTCGCCGGGCTGCTCGTCTCGGGCGTCTCCGACACCTGGTACGCCGTGACGGCCGCCCTCTTCGGCGTCGGCGCGGCCCTGATCCTGGACGAGTTCGCGCTGATCCTGCACCTGCACGACGTCTACTGGGAGGAGGAGGGCCGCACCTCCGTCGACGCGGTGTTCGTCGCGGTCGCGGTCACCGGCCTGCTCCTGCTCGGCCTGCGCCCGCTGGGCTGGGAGGACTCCGGCGAGACCCCGCAGGGCCCCTGGACGGCGGTCGGCCTCATCGTCGCCAACCTCCTGCTCGCGGTCGTCACCCTGCTCAAGGGCAAGATCTGGACCGGCCTGGTCGGCCTGTTCGTCCCGGTCCTGCTGATCTTCGGCGCGTTGCGGCTGGCCCGCCCCGGCTCGCCCTGGGCCCACTGGTTCTACGCGCCCGCCGCGCGCCGTCCCCGGCCCGGCCTGATGGCCCGTGCGGTGCGGCGGGAGAAGCGCTGGCGCCGCCCGGTCATCCAGGCCAAGATCGCCTTCCAGGAGTTCGTCTCCGGCCGCCACGACCTGCCCTCCACCCGGCTGCGCCCCCGCCGGTAGACGGGCTCGAACGCGCTGACGAATCCCCCGTCCCAGCGGCATACTGGGACGCGTGAGCACACTCCCGTCCCGCTGGGACGACGTGGACCGGCGGGTCCCCGACTCCCTGGCCGACCTGCACGGTCCCGCCACCGGTGTGGTCGCGCTCCCGCTCCACCTCGCCTGGTCGGGGCTGACCGAGTTCGACCTGGCCGACCCGCGCCTGCGGATGAGCCTGTACCGCACGGTCATCACCGGCGGCGGCCGCGCCGACGCCGAGACCTATCTGAACGGCGAGCTCCTGCGCGCCGACTGGCCGGTGCTGCGCCGGGGGATCGGGCCGTCCTACCGGCGGGCCTGGGAGGGCAAGCTCTCCGCCCTGGAGGCATGAGGTCCTGGAGGCATGAGCGGGCGCGCCGCGGGCAGGGCGGCGTCGCGGGCGCGACCGGTGGAGGAGGTGGGGCGGACGATGGGTTTCCCGCCGTTCCAGGAGAGGATCCTGCGGATCGTGCTCCCGGCCTGCGACCGGTTCGGGCTGGTGCTGGCGGGCGGCCACGCGATGCGGATGCACGGCCTCACCGACCGGCCGAGCCGGGACCTGGACTTCGCGACGGCGGCCGAGACGCCGCTGCCGGAGGTCGCCGACGGGGTGGCGGAGACGCTGCGGGCGGCGGGGATGGAGGTCACCGCGCACGAGGTCACGGCACGCATGGGCCGGCTGGTCGTCACCGATCCGGTGACCGGGCAGGCGTGCGAGCTCGACCTGCTGCGGGAGGCGCTGCAGCGGGGGTCCGTGACGGTGGCGGACCTGCCCGTCGTCGGGCTGGAGGACGCCGTCGGGCTCAAGATGCGCGCCCTGCACGAACGGGGCCTGGCCCGTGACGTCATCGACGTCGCCGCGGTCGCGGAGCTGTACGGCTTCCGCGAGCTGGAGCAGCTCGGCCGCCTGCACAACGAGGAGTTCTCCCTCGCCGAGCTGGTGATGCGGCTGGAGTTCGTCGACCTGATCGCCGACGAGGACTTCGAGGCCCACGGGCTGGACGAGGAGCGGATCCGGCGGGTCCGGCTGTTCGCCACGGCCTGGGTGGAGGACATCCGGCTCCGCCGCGCCGACGAGGGCGACGCCGACTACGACGACCTTCCCGCCCTCGACTGAGGCCGGCCGGGCGCATGGCCCGGCGGTCGCCGGGTAGGTGGTCGGCCAGCCTGACGAAGGAGTGAGCCTCGTGGAGAAGTTCGGTCTGCGTGAACTGAAGGCCCGGGCCAAGCGCGCGCTGGGCAGGAGCACCGGGAACCGCCGGCTGGCCGCCGAGGGGCGGACCGAGGAGGCCGAGGCGAAGCTGCTGCGGACCCAGGAGGAGATCCTGGAGACCGTGGCCGAGGCGCGCCGCGAGCACGCCGCCCGCCGCGCTCACTGATCCGCTTCAGACCTGCCCGGCGAGCTCCAGGAGGAGCGCGGTCTCGGCGTCGTGACGGCCGCGGGCGAGGGCCTCGGCGGCGCAGATCCCCGGTCCCGGGGTCGGCTTGAGGAAGGCGGCGGAGCCGTCAGCCCGCCCTACCCGGAAGGCGCGCGAGGTGCTCCCCTGCGGGACGGCCCCGGTGACCTCCGGGTCCCGCCGTACGGCGAGCCGCTCGACGAGCGCGGGCAGGCCGGCCGGTGGCGCGCCTCGGGGCCGAACCGGGTCACGAGACGGACCTCGGCATCGGGCCCGGTGTCCGGTACGGCATCCGGTGGTCTGTTCGGCGCGGTGTCCGGTACGGCGTTCGACCTGGCGCGAGTCTGCCGCCCCCGTCAATTTCCGTTGACGCCGCCCATCTCGTCAACCTATGTTGACTGCGTCGTCTTTGGTTGATGAAAGACGACTTTGGTCTATGGAAACGGGCGAAACGCTCGGGGAGACGGCATGGGCGGTAGACAGGAAGGGCGGCGGCCGGGGGACGGCCACGCCGGTGCGGAAGGGACGAGGGTGGCCGGGACCGAAGCGACCAAGGGGATCGGGGAAGCCGGATCGGGAGAGGGTCCCGGACCGCTCGGCGGGGCCGGGCGGGTCGGGTCCTGGAGGCTGCTGCTGGGCTATGTCCGGCCGTACCGGGGGGTGCTCGCGTTCGGCGGGGTGCTCAGCCTGGTCAGCTCGCTGGCCGGGCTGGCGATGCCGCTGCTCGCCAAGACGGTGATCGACGCGTTCGGCGAGCAGAGGTCCCTGGCCGGACCGGTGCTCGGGCTGACCGCCGCGGTGATCCTGGGCGCGGCCGTCGGCGCGTTCGGCAGGTACGTGCTGGAGCGCATGGGCGAGGGCATCGTCTTCTCCGCCCGGCGGTCCCTGGTGGACCGGATGCTCCGCCTGCGGGTCTCCGAGGTGGACCGGCTCAAGCCGGGCGACCTGCTCTCCCGGGTCACCTCCGACACCACCCTGCTGCGCGCGGTGTTCACCGACGGGATCGTCGAGTCGGTCGGCGCGGTGTTCATGCTGGTGGGCGCGATCGTGATGATGGCGCTGATGGACGGGTTCCTGCTGCTGGTCACGCTGGTGATCCTGGTCCTGGTCGGCGGGCTGGTGGGGCTGGTCATGCCGCGCATCCAGCGGGCCTCGGTCGAGGCGCAGGCCTCGGTGGGGGAGATGGGCGCGGTGCTGGACCGCGTGCTGCAGGCCTTCCGCACGGTCAAGGCCAGCGGCGCCGAGGACCGGGAGATCGCGGCGGTGGGGGAGGCGGCCCGCCGGGCCCGGGACCGGGGCGTCGCGGTCGCCTGGTGGACCTCGATCGCGGGCATCTCCGCGTGGGTCGCCGCCCAGCTGGCCTTCGTGGCGGTGCTCGGCATCGGCGGGGCGCGGGTGGCCTCCGGCGCGCTGGAGGTGTCGTCGCTGATCGCCTTCCTGCTCTACCTGTTCTACCTGGTCGCGCCGGTCGGCCAGCTGGTCCAGGGAGCCACCCAGGTGCAGGGCGGTCTGGCGGCGGTGCGCCGGATCCGGGAGGTCGAGGAGCTCCCCGTCGAGGAGGCGGCCGCGCAGCGGGGGCCCGGAGACGCGGCGCCGGGCACGGGAGCGGCTCCGGCCGGGGTGGTGTTCGAGAACGTGGCCTTCCGCTACGGTGACGACCGCCCGGTGGTCCACCGCGACGTGTCCTTCACCGTCCCGGCGGGCGGGATGACCGCGCTGGTCGGCCCGTCGGGGGCGGGCAAGTCCACGGTGTTCGCCCTGCTGGAGCGGTTCTACGACCACCAGGCCGGGACGATCGCGGTCGACGGCCGGGACGTCCGGGAGTGGCCGCTGGCCGAGCTGCGGGCCGCCCTCGGCTACGTGGAGCAGGACGCGCCGGTGCTGGACGGCACGCTCCGGGAGAACCTCGTCTTCGCCGCGCCGGACGTGACGGAGGCGGATCTGCGCCGGGTGCTCGGGCTGACCCGCCTGGAGGGCCTCGTCGCCCGGTTCCCCGAGGGGCTGGAGACCAAGGTGGGTCACCGCGGCGTCATGCTCTCCGGGGGAGAGCGCCAGCGGGTGGCCATCGCGCGGGCGCTGCTGCGCCGCCCCCGGCTGCTCCTGCTGGACGAGGCGACCTCCCAGCTCGACGCGGTCAACGAGCTGCGCCTGCGCGAGGTGATCGCCGAGGTGGCGCGGGAGACGACCGTACTGGTGATCGCGCACCGGCTGTCCACGGTGACCCGCGCCGAACGGATCGTGGTGATGGAGGCGGGCCGGGTCAGGGCCGCCGGCACCCACGAGGAGCTGCTCGCCGGTGACGAGCTCTACCGGGAGCTCGCCGCCACCCAGTTCCTGGTCGCCGCCGAGGACGCGACCGTGCCGACCGGAGAGCACTCTGCCGGAGAGGGCGCCGCCGGGGAGGTCGTCCCGGCGGCGGAGGGCGCCGCGGTGCCCTCCGCCGCCGGCGGGACAGGCCGGGAGTCCGTCTCCGTAGACTCCTGACAAAATCTCGGCCTCGCTGGAGTCCTGAACTGGGAAAATAGTGTTAAAAGTCGGTTTTTTCGGGTGGGCCCGGGAACCCCGCCTCCTACGGAGTCTCTCCTCCGTTCAGGGCGCCTGCGGGCGCCCGTCGCGCCGATCCCCCGGTCCCGTCCGTGCGGGGCGGGTCCGGGACGGTGGCCGGCAGTGAGAAGGCACCCCGGGGAGTCCCTCTCCGGGGTGCTTCCCTTCCCGGGTTGACCCGTGGCCTGCGAGTGACAAATATGAATGCGTTCATTCATGTCATCAGGGAGGCTCGGCCATGACCGGCAGCCGGACCGTCCGCGCGCCGCGCGGCACCACGCTCACCGCCAGGGGGTGGCCGCAGGAGGCGGCGCTCCGCATGCTCCAGAACAACCTGGACCCCGAGGTGGCCGAGCATCCGGAGCAGCTCGTCGTCTACGGGGGTTCGGGCAGGGCGGCCCGCGACTGGCGCTCCTTCGACGCGATCACCCGCACGCTCACCACCCTGGAGGGCGACGAGACGCTGCTGGTGCAGTCCGGCCGCCCGGTCGGCGTCTTCCGCACCCACGAGTGGGCGCCCCGCGTGCTCATCGCCAACTCCAACCTGGTGCCCGACTGGGCCGACTGGGAGGAGTTCCGCCGCCTGGAGGCCGCGGGCCTGACCATGTACGGGCAGATGACCGCCGGGTCGTGGATCTACATCGGCACGCAGGGCATCCTGCAGGGCACCTACGAGACCTTCGCGGCCGTGGCGGCCAAGCGCTTCGGCGGCTCCCTGAGCGGGACGATCACGCTGACCGCCGGGCTCGGCGGCATGGGCGGCGCCCAGCCGCTGGCCGTCACCATGAACGGCGGCGTGGCGATCTGCGTCGACTGCGACCCCCGCAGCATCGAGCGGCGCATCGAGCACCGCTACCTCGACGTCCGCGCCGCCGACCTCGACGAGGCGCTCCGCCTCGCCTACGAGGCGCGCGACGCGCGCCGCCCGCTCAGCATCGGCGTCGAGGCCAACGCCGCCGAGGCCGTCCCCGAGCTGCTCCGCCGGGGCGCGGAGATCGACATCGTCACCGACCAGACCTCGGCCCACGACCCGCTGATGTACCTCCCGCTCGGCGTGGCCTTCGCCGACATGGCCGCCGAGCGGGACAAGGACCCGGCCGCCTTCACCGCGCGGGCGCGCGAGTCCATGGCGCGGCACGTGGAGGCCATGGTCGGTTTCGCCGACGCGGGCGCCGAGGTCTTCGACTACGGCAACTCGATCCGCGGCGAGGCCAAGCTGGCCGGCTACGGGCGCGCCTTCGACTTCCCCGGCTTCGTGCCCGCCTACATCCGGCCGCTGTTCTGCGAGGGCAAGGGCCCGTTCCGCTGGGCCGCGCTGTCGGGGAACCCGGCCGACATCGCCAGGACCGACCGGGCGATCCTGGAGCTGTTCCCCGACAACGAGCCGCTGGCCCGGTGGATCCGGATGGCCGGGGAGCGGGTGCACTTCCAGGGGCTGCCCGCCCGCATCTGCTGGCTCGGGTACGGCGAGCGCCACCTGGCCGGGGAGCGGTTCAACGACATGGTGGCCTCCGGCGAGATCGAGGCCCCGCTGGTGATCGGCCGCGACCACCTGGACTGCGGTTCCGTGGCGAGCCCGTACCGCGAGACCGAGGCGATGCTCGACGGGTCCGACGCGATCGCCGACTGGCCGCTGCTGAACGCCATGCTCAACGTGGCCTCCGGCGCCGCCTGGGTCTCCATCCACCACGGCGGCGGCGTCGGGATCGGCCGGTCGATCCACGCCGGACAGGTCACGGTCGCCGACGGCACGGCGCTGGGCGCGGAGAAGCTCCGCCGGGTCCTCGTCAACGACCCGGGCACGGGCGTGATCCGCCACGTCGACGCCGGTTACGAGGAGGCCGCCGCGGTCGCGGACGAGCGCGGCGTCCGGGTGCCGATGCGGGAGTCGCCGGAGACCCGGGGCTGAGGCGGCGCCGGGAGGAGGCGAGGGCCCTGGAACCGACGGCGGCGCAGGGAGGGGCGAGGGTCCCGGGCACGACGGCGGCCTCGGGCACGACGGCGGTGCCGGGAAGCGGCGGGGATCCCGGGAATGACCGCGGGACCCGGCCGGTTGGAGGGGGCGTGGGCGACGGACTCGAGCGACTTCTGGAGGGCCGGAGGCTCTCGCCGGCGCAGCGGCGGATCGCGCGCTACCTGGACGGCCACCTCGCGGAGGCGATCTTCCTGTCCAGCGTGGAGCTGGCGGACCGGGCCGGGGTGAGCCAGCCGTCGGTGACCAGGTTCGCCATGGCGCTCGGCTTCGCCGGCTATCCCGAGCTCCGGCAGGCGCTGCGCCCCCTCGTCGTCGGCGGGGACGACGGCGCGGCGGGCCCGCACGCGCCCGCCGGTGCGGGGGCGGGCGGCCGGGCCGCCCCGCGCGCCAACGGCCTGCAGGCCGCGATCGACGCGGAGGTCGGCAACCTCCGCGCCGTCCGGGAGGGACTGGCCGACCCGTCGGCCGTCACGGAGCTGGGCGCCGCGCTGGCCGGATGCGAGCCGCTGCCGGTGCTGGGACTGCGCGTCTCCAGCGGCCTGGCCACCACGTTCGCCTACTACGCCCGCCGGATCCACCCGGACGTGCGGCTGCTGGTCCACGGCGGGTCGGAGCTGGCCGACGGGCTGCACGCCGCCCGCCGGGCGGGGGCGGCCTGGCTGCTCGCGGTGGTCCTGCCGCGCTACCCGGCAGAGGCCGTGCGGGCCCTGGCGGACGCCCGCGGGATCGGCCTGCGGACGGCCGTGATCACCGACCGGCGGGACGTGCCGTTCGACGCCGACGTGGTCCTCGCCGCGCCGGTGGGCGAGCGGCTGGTGTTCGACTCGCACGCGGCGCCGCTCGCCCTGGCCATGGTGCTGGTGGAGGCCATGGCGGACGCGGCGCCGCTGCGCACGCAGGCCCGGCTGGAGGAGTACGAACGCATGACCGACCGGGCCGGGATCTTCGTCTGCTGACCGGCGTCCCGGCTCCCGGGGCTCGGCCCTGCCCGTCCTCCGACGGTCCCTGCCCGTCCTCAGAAGGTCCGTGCCCGTCCTCCGAGGGGCCGTGCCCCGGTTCCCCGGCGGCGGACGGAGGCCCGGCCGCCGGGCGCGGGTCTAGCCTGCCAGCTTCCGCAGGGAGCGGACCGACCAGGTCAGGGTGAGCACGCCCAGGACCAGGAAGAGGCCGAAGGCGGTCGGGATGGTGCTGTCGGAGTAGTCGCCGGCGAACATCGCGCGGCCGGCCTCGACCGCGTAGTAGAGCGGGTTGAACCTCGCCGCGGTCTGCATCCAGTCGGGGGCGACCGACATCGGCAGCATCAGGCCGGACAGCAGCATCAGCGGGAGCAGGAAGAACTGCACGATCTGCGACATGCCGTTCTCGTCGCGCACCGCCAGCGCCAGGCCGTACGACAGGTTGGCGGCGAACAGGCCGGTCACCGCCATGAGCAGCAGCATGAGGCCCATCGCGGGCAGGCCGATCCGCAGGCCCATCAGCGCGGCCACGCCCAGGATGACCAGCGACTGGAGGACCAGCATGATCATGTCCTTGGCCACCCGGCCGAGGATGATCGCGGGCCGCCAGGCCTGGCTGACGGCGAGCCGCTCCAGCACCCCGTTGCGGGTCTCGTTTATCATGCCGAACCCGGCGAACATCGACCCGAACAGGGCGATCATCATCAGCGCGGCGGGGGTGAACACGACCAGCGCCTCCTCCAGCGTCCCGTTCGGGGTGATGCTGGTCAGCAGCGGGGCGAACAGCAGCAGGTAGAGGACGGGCTGCATGATGCCGAGGATCGGCCAGGCCGGGTTGCGGCGGAGGTTCCCCAGCTCGTGGCCCAGGAACAGCATCGTGTGGCGGAACATCGGAAGGTCGTTCCTCTCGGGGTCAGGCGGCGTCGCGCAGGGAGCGGCCGGTGTGCTTCAGGAAGACGTCGTCGAGGGTGGCCCGGTCGAGGGAGATGGACCGGATGGCCAGGCCGCCCGCCTCCAGGGCGCGCAGCAGCGCCGGCAGGTTGTGCTCGCCGTCGTCGAGGTAGGCCCGCAGGGACCCGCCCTCCTCCTGCGTCTCCTTGATGTACGGCTCGGCGTCCAGCAGCCCGCGGGCCGCGGCCAGGTCGTCGAGCCGGAGGGTGACGACGTCGCCGGCGACCTCCTTCTTGAGCTCGGCCGCGGTGCCCTCGGCGACGATCCGGCCGTGGTCGACGATGACCAGGCGGTCGCAGAGCGCGTCGGCCTCGTCCAGGTAGTGGGTGGTCAGCAGGACGCTGGTGCCCTGGTCGCGCAGCGCGCGGATCTCGTCCCAGAGGTTGGCGCGGTTCTGCGGGTCCAGGCCGGTGGTGGGCTCGTCCAGGAAGACCAGCGGCGGCCGGTTGACCAGCCCGATGGCCAGGCTGAAGCGCCGCTTCTGCCCGCCGGAGAGGGTCTTCACCGGCCGGTCGGCGATCTCGGTCAGGCTGAAGGCGGCCATCAGCTCGTCGGCGCGGCCCAGGGCCTGCGCGCGGGAGAATCCGGCGATCCGCGCGGCCATGACGAGGCTCTCGCGGCCGGGGGCGTTGTCGTCGATCCCGCCGGCCTGGCCGACGTAACCGATCTTCTCCCGGACCTTGGCGGCCTCCTTCACCACGTCGAACCCGGCCACCCGCGCGGTGCCCGAGGTGGGCACGGTGAAGGTGGCGAGCATGCGGACCGTGGTGGTCTTGCCCGCGCCGTTGGGGCCCAGGCAGGCGAAGATCTCGCCCTCGCCGACGGACAGGTCGATGCCCCGCACGGCCTCGACCTCCTCGGTCCTGCCTCGCCCGCGTCTGGCGGTGAAGGTCTTGCGCAGGTCGTGCGCTTCGATGATCATGATTTCTCCGTGTGTCGGGGGATGTCGAGCATGAACCCTCTCCCTGTGGGAGGGGCAAGCGGTTTTCCGGACGGTGGCCCCGGGCGGGACGGTCAGGGCAGCTCGCCGTTCCTGACCCGTTCGAGGGCGCTGCCGATCCAGTCCAGCTGGGCTTCGAGCTGGGCCGCGTTGAGGCGGAGGGTCTCGTCGATGTGCCGGGGCGCTCCGTGGCCGCGCTTGGCCTCGATCGCCCGCCCGAACATCCCGATCGCGGCCCGCAGCTGCACCGCCCTCGCCTCCATCGCGCCGATCAGGTCGGCGGGGGAGAGCCGGTCCATGAAGGTCAACGCGACCTGGAAGGGGTCCACGATGGGTTTGATCTCCCACCAGTGGCTCATCAGCCGCGTCATGAACTCGGCCCGGCCCGCCTCGGTGATCTCGTAGAGGGTCTTGCCGCCTCTCCCCTCCTCCACGCGGTGGAGGAGGCCTTCGTCGGCCATCTTGCCGAGGCCGTGGTAGATCGACCCGTAGGCCACGTTGGCCCACGTGTCGGTGCCCCACATCTCCAGTCGGCGCCGTACTTCGTATCCGTGCAGCGGGCCGTCGAGGAGCACACCGAGAAGGAGAACACGAGTGGAGGACATATTCAAGTTTTTATTAAAATTTGTATACGGTGTCAACCGTGAGAGAGATAAGACGCGATGACGACGGTGCCCTGCTCGGTTTCGTCCGCGAGGCGGACGGCGGCTGGGAGCCCCTGACGGTGTTCGGCTATCCGCTCGGCGGGCCCCGCGGCGAGGAGGAGGCGCTGGAGGAGGTCCGCCGTTCGGGACTGGAGAAGCCGATGCGGCCCTGGGAGTTCCTCCAGGGCGGGGAGTGGTACCGATGCGTGATCGTGGAGGCCGCGGCGGGGGAGGTGAGGATCCGGCCGCACGACCATCGTTACGCGTCTGATCTCCATGTGCTCACCCTGGAGCGCCCCGGCCCCGAGACGTTCCGGCCGTGCCCATAGTCTTGGCCGCATGTCAGCACGCCCGACCGCCCTGGTCACCGGAGCTTCCCGAGGGGTGGGGGCCGCCGTGGCCCGCGCCCTGGCCCCCACACACGACCTGCTGCTCGGCGGGCGCGACCGCGACGCGCTGGACGGCGTGGCCGCGGAGCTGCCCGGCGCGCGGCCCTGGCCGGTCGAGCTGACCGCCGTCACCGCGGCCGACGTCGCCGGGATCGACCGGCTCGGCGTGCTGGTGCACAGCGCGGGCGTGGTGACGCTGGGGCGGATCGAGGAGACCCCGGCCGAGGTGTGGCGGCGCACGATGGAGGTCAACGTGGTCGCGGTGGCCGAGCTGACCCGGCTGCTGCTGCCCGCCCTGCGGGCCGGCGGCGGGCACGTCGTGCTGGTCAACTCCGGCTCCGGACAGCGGGCCAACCCGACCTGGGGCTCCTACGCCGCCAGCAAGTTCGCGCTGCGGGCCTTCGCCGACGCGCTCCGGCTGGAGGAGCCGGGGCTGCGGGTGACCACGGTCTACCCGGGGCGGGTGGACACCGACATGCAGCGCGGGGTGCGCGAGCAGGAGAACGGCGCCTACGAGCCGGACAGGTACCTGCGGGCGGACTCGGTGGCGCGGGCCGTGCTGGCGGCGGTGACGGCCTCCCCGGACGCCCACGTCACCGAGATCACGGTCCGCCCGTCGGCGGGACCGGCGAACTGACCGCCGGGGGTCCGCGGACCGGCCCGTCGGCGGGACCGGCGAACCGGCCGCCGGAGGCTCGGAGGCGGACCGGTCGCCGCCGGATCCCGCGAACCGTCCGGAGACGCGCGAGGGGCACGGCCCGCCCGGCCGTGCCCCTCGCCTCCGTGCGCTCCCGCCCGCGTCAGCAGCTCAGGTTGCCGCCCGGGGTGACGCCCAGGATCCGGGTGAACCTCTGGTAGGAGTCGATCCGGCTCTGCACCTGCGCCGGGTTGCGGCCGCCGCACTCCAGGCTGCCGTTGATGCTGCGGATCGTCTCACCGAAGCCGCGGCCGTTCACCATCGCGTTGTGCGGCGTCATCGTGCCGGGGCCGCTCTGGGTGTTCCAGTACCACAGGGCGGTCTTCCAGGCGATCGCCGCGTCGGTCTGCACCAGGTTCGGGTTGGCCAGCAGGTTGACGCCGAGCGCGTCGCCCGCCGCCTTGTAGTTGAAGTTCCAGCTCAGCTGGACCGGACCGCGGCCGTAGTACGCCGACTGGCCGGCCGGGCAGCCGTACGGCTGGCTCCGGTCGCAGTAGTGCGAGTAGTTCGCGGTGTTCTGCTCCACCACGTGGACCAGCCCGCCGGTCTCGTGGTTGACGTTGGCCAGGAAGGCCGCCGCCTCCTGCTTCTTCACCGTGTCGCCGCCCGTCTTCGCGAAGCCCGGGTAGGCGCTCAGGGCCGCGGTCAGGCCCTTGTAGGTGTAGAAGGAGTTCCGGTTCGGGAACATCTGGTTGAACTGCGCCTCGCTGACGACGAAGCCCGACGGGTCCGACGGGTTCGACGGGGGCGGGGTCGAGGGGCCGGGGTTCGAGCCGCCGCAGGCGTGCGGCTCCCAGTACCACGTGCTGATGACGGGGTCGTAGCCCGGGTTGTCGTGCTCGGCCCGGTAGTACTTCCCGTCGGTGTACCTGACGATCGAACCGGCGGCGTACCACGTGCCGGCCTTCCAGGCGGGGTGGCTGCACGTCCCGGACGCCGGCGGCTGAGCGGGGGCGGAGCCGCCGCCGCACGCGCCCTTGTCCGCCCAGACGCCGGAGGAGGCGGCTCCGGGGGTCTCGTTCTGGGTCCACCACTTGGCCGACCAGTTGCGCCCCTTGTAGGAGACGTTCGCACCACCCGTGTAGGCCGTCGCGGAGTTCCACGCGGCCGCGCAGTCGGCGGCGGAGGCGGGGGAGGCCGGCCCGGCGACCGTGAGCGCGCCCGCGGCGGCCGCCGCGACGGCGAGGGACGACATGATGCGCTGTCTCGACACCTGATCAACTCCTTGGCGCGGCCCGCGGCCGCGCACGATCGACGATGGTGGACCGGCCCGTCCGCGCGCGCCGCACCGTGGCTTCCGCCGGACGGGCCGGAGACGGGAGGCCCGTGTGCCGGGAATGCTGGCAGACGTCGCCTTAACGGCGCCTTAAGTGATCCTTTCGGGCTGCATATCGGTCCGCCGTATCGCCAATGAATGGATTCATTCACATAATGGGAGGGTGTTCGACGAGATGTGGGGTGCCATCGAGCACCTCGGACGCGACGGCCGGACCGGCGGCTACCTGCGCGACGCGTGGTCGCCCGCCGATCTGGAACTGCGGGAGTGGTTCCGGCAGGAGGCCGCCCGGCGCGGCCTGGACCTGCGCGAGGACCGCAACGGCAACCTCTGGGCCTGGCGGGGCGACCCTTCGCGGCGCCCCGGGGTGGTCACCGGCAGCCACCTCGACTCGGTACGGCAGGGCGGCGCCTTCGACGGCCCCCTGGGGGTCGTGTCGGCCTTCGCCGCCCTCGACCTGCTCGACGCCCGGGGCTTCCGGCCGGGCCGGCCGCTGGGGATCGCCTGCTTCACCGACGAGGAGGGGGCCAGGTTCGGCGTGCCGTGCACCGGCTCCCGGCTGCTCACCGGCGTCCTCGACCCCGACCGGGCCCGCGGCCTGACCGACGACGACGGCTCCTCCCTGGCCGACGTGCTCCGCCGGGCCGGGCGGGACCCCGGCGCGCTCGGCCGGGACGACGAGACCCTCGGGCACGTCGGCGTCTTCGTCGAACTCCACGTCGAGCAGGGCCGCGGGCTGGTGCACGCCGGCGCCCCGGTCGGCGTCGCGAGCGCGATCTGGCCGCACGGGCGCTGGCGGTTCGACTTCCGCGGCCGGGCCGACCACGCGGGCACCACCCGGCTGGAGGACCGCGACGACCCCATGCTGCCCTTCGCCCGGACGGTGCTGCGGGCCCGCGAGGCCGCCCGGCGCCGCGGCGTGGTCGCCACCTTCGGCAGGCTGCGCGTCTCGCCCGGCAGCGCCAACGCCATCCCCGGCCTGGTCAGCGCCTGGCTGGACGCCCGGGGCGGGGACACCGGCGCGGTCCGGGCCCTGGTCGCCGAGCTGACCGAGTCCTCCGGTGCGGAGGTGCGCGAGGAGTCGTGGACCCCGGCCGTGGACTTCGACGCCGCCCTGCGGGACCGCCTGGCGTCGGCCGCCGGGACCGCCGTCGCCGCGGCCCTGTCCTCCGGGCCCTCCGCGCACCGCCCGGCCGCCGGGCCGCCGGCGGAGGACCCGCGGCACCCGGAGGCACGGCACCCGGAGGCACGGCACCCAGAGGGCGGATCCGCCCAGGACCCGGCCGCCGGGCCCGTGCCGGTGCTGCCCACCGGGGCCGGGCACGACGCCGGGATCCTCGCCGCCGCCGGGGTTCCCAGCGCGATGGTGTTCGTACGCAATCCAACGGGCATCTCACACTCTCCGGAAGAACACGCGGAGGCGTCCGACTGCCACCTGGGCGTCGCCGCCCTCGCCGCCACCTTGGAGGAGCTGTGTCGGAGCTGACCTACTGGTGCGAGCTGGCCTGGCTGCCGCCGGGGGAGGTCGCTGCGGGCGTCGTCGTCACGGTCGGGGGCTCCCGGATCACGGCGGTCACGCCCGGCGTGGCCGAACCGCCGGCCGGGGCGGTCCGCCTGCGCGGCCTGACCCTGCCCGGTCTCGCCAACGCCCACTCCCACGCCTTCCACCGGGCCCTGCGCGGGGTGACCCAGGCGGAGAAGGGCAGCTTCTGGACCTGGCGCGAGCAGATGTACGGCGTGGCCCGCGCCCTGGACCCCGACTCCTACCTCCGGCTGGCCAGGGCGGCGTTCGCCGAGATGGCGCTGGCCGGGATCACCTGCGTCGGGGAGTTCCACTACCTGCACCACGGACCGGACGGCACGCCGTACGACGATCCCAACGCCATGGGGCACGCGCTCGTGGCGGCGGCGCGCGAGGCGGGGCTGCGGATCACCCTGCTGGACGCCTGCTACCTGAGCGGCGGGATGGGTGTCGCGCTGGACGGGGTCCAGCACCGGTTCACCGACGGGGACGCCGAGCGGTGGGCCGCGCGCGCCGAGGCCCTGTGCGCCGCCTACGACGGCGCGCCGGACGTGGAGGTCGGCGCGGCCGTGCACTCGGTCCGGGCCGTCCCGCCCGAGCACATGCGCACGGTCGCGGCCTTCTCCCACCAGCACGGGGTCCCGCTGCACGTCCACGTCTCCGAGCAGCGGGCCGAGAACACCGCGTGCGTCGAGATGTACTCCGCCACGCCCGTCCAGGTGCTGCACGAGCACGGCGTGCTCGGCCCGCGCACGACCGCGGTGCACGCCACGCACGTCTCCGAGGCGGACGTCTCGCTGCTCGGGCAGTCCACCACGTACGTGTGCATGTGCCCGACGACCGAGCGGGACCTGGCCGACGGCATCGGGCCGGCGCGGGCGATGTTCGAGGCGGGCTCGCCGATCACGCTCGGCTCCGACAGCCACGCGGTCGTCGACCTGTTCGAGGAGGCCCGCGCGGTCGAGCTGGACGAGCGGCTGGCCACCGAGCGGCGCGGCCACTGGCGGGCCGCCGAGCTGCTGACGGCCGCCACCGCCGCCGGGCACGCCTCGCTGGGCTTCCCCGACGCGGGCACGCTCTGCCCGGGCGCCTGGGCCGACCTGGTCTCCGTCCGGCTCGACTCGGTCCGTACGGCGGGCGGCGGCGCGTCCGCCGGAGGACAGGGCGCGGCCGAGGCCGTGGTCTTCGCCGCCACGGCCGCCGACGTGCACTCGGTGGTCTCCGGGGGCCGCCAGGTCGTCGCCGAGGGGCGGCACGTCCTGGGCGACGTGGGCGCGCTGCTGGAGACCGCGATCGTCGAGGCGCGAGGGGTGGGCGTGTGACGAGCACGGTCTTCGACCGGATCGGACTGCTGTACACCGGCGACCCCGAGCGGGAGGAGGTCGCCGGCGCCGCGCTGGTCGTCGAGGACGGCCGCGTGGTGTGGACGGGCCGGGCGGGGGACGACCCGGGCGCGGACGAGCGCGTGGACGTCGGCGGCCGCTGCGTGATCCCCGGGTTCGTCGACAGCCACGCCCACCTGGTCTTCGCGGGCGACCGCACCGCCGAGTTCACCGCCCGCATGTCGGGGGAGCGCTACACCGCCGGGGGCATCCGCACCACGGTCGAGGCCACCCGCGCGGCCACCGTGCCCGAGCTCGCGGCCGGGACCGCGGCACTGGTGGCGGAGATGCTCGCCCAGGGCACGACCACCGTCGAGATCAAGAGCGGCTACGGGCTCACCGTCGAGGACGAGCGGCGCTGCCTGGAGATCGCCCGGGGCTTCACCGACGAGACGACGTACCTGGGCGCGCACGTCGTGCCCCCCGACGCCGCCTCCGCCGACGACTACGTGCGCACGGTGACCGGGGAGATGCTCACGGCCTGCGCGCCGTACGCGCGCTGGGTGGACGTCTTCTGCGAGCGCGGCGCGTTCGACGCCGACCAGAGCAGGGAGATCCTCACCGCCGGGGTCAAGGCCGGGCTGCTGCCGCGCGTGCACGCCGGCCAGCTGGGGGAGGGGCCGGGCGCGCTGCTCGCGGCCGAGCTGGGCGCCGCCTCCGCCGACCACTGCACCCACCTGACCGACGCCGACGTCGAGGCGCTCGCCTCCGCCGGGGTGGTGGCCACCCTGCTGCCCGGGGCGGAGTTCTCCACCCGCTCGCCGTACCCGGACGCCCGCCGCCTGCTGGAGGCCGGGGTGACCGTGGCGCTGGCCACCGACTGCAACCCGGGCTCCTCCTTCACCTCGTCCATGCCGTTCTGCGTGGCGCTGGCCGTAAGGGAGATGGGGCTGACGCCGCTGGAGGCGGTCCGGGCCGCGACGGCCGGCGGCGCGGCGGCGCTGCGCCGCACCGACGTCGGCGCGCTCACCGTGGGGGCCCGTGCGGATCTGGTGGTCCTGGACGCGCCCTCCTACGTCCACCTCGCCTACCGCCCCGGGGTACCCCTGGTGCTGCAGGTGTGGAAAGGAGGCCGCCGGGCCGTTTGACGGGCGCCATCCCGGGTAATCCGCACCGCTTGTGTCATGGCGGCCGGAGGCATCCTCCTTGAGGAGGAAAGCGAAACCGTCCTCCGGGCGTAGTTCTTTAGGGAATCTTTGCCCTGATCCATGCGTTGATTAGGCAAGCGACGTGTCCGTGCGCGCGGGGCGTATGAGCGAGCGGGCGGGCACGCCATAAGCAGGCGGAGCGAGGTGCCATCGAATGGCAAGGCCGACGGGGAATCGGACGCAGGACCAGCACGTCTCGGATCGGGACCTGCTCGGGACCTACCTGGCGGAGATCGGGCGGGTCCCGCTGCTGACCGCGGAGGAGGAGGTCGAGCTCGCGAAGCGGATCGAGGCGGGCCTCTTCGCGGAGCAGTTGCTGGACGGCGGGTCGACGGAGCCGAGGATCGGCGACGCCGCCGACGAGGAGCTCGAGCGGCTGGCCGTTTCGGGGCGGCGGGCCAAGGATGAGTTCATCCAGGCCAATCTACGTCTTGTGGTGGCGGTTGCGCGCAAATACTCCGGGCGCGGAATGCCGTTGATCGATCTGGTCCAGGAGGGGAACCTCGGACTGGTCCGCGCGGTGGAGAAATTCGACTACCGGCGCGGTTACAAGTTCTCCACCTACGCCACCTGGTGGATCCGCCAGTCCGTGGGCCGGGCGATCCACGAGCAGGCCCGCCCGGTCCGGCTGCCCACCCACGCCGGGGAGCAGATGACCCGGCTGATGCGGGTCCGCCGCGACATGCTGGCCGAGTTCGATGCCGAGCCGACGGACGCCGACCTGGCGGCGGTGCTGGAGCTGCCGATCGAGCGGGTCCGCGAGCTGCGCCGCTGGGCCTCCGACCCGGTCTCGCTCCAGCTCGGGGTGGGCGACGAGGACGAGACGGAGCTCGGCGACATGATCGCCGACGAGACGTGGGCGGACCCCGAGCAGCAGGCCATGGACATCCTGGAGCGCGAGCGCCTGGACCAGTGGCTGACCGGGCTGGAGGGGCAGACGCGCGAGATGCTCCGCTGGCGCTACGGCCTGATCGACGGGCGCGAGCACACGCTCACCGAGGTCGGCGAGCGCTACGGCATCGGCCGCGACCGCGCCCGCCGCATCGAGCGCGACGCGCTGGCCCGCCTCCGCAAGATGGCCACCGCCGCCTGACCTTCTTCCGTTCCCGGCCGGATCCCGTTCGCGGTGGTCCGGCCGGGTTTCTGTGTTGCGCGGCCGCCGCTCCCAGCCCGCCTCCGTGCCCCTCTGCGGGCCGTACGGCCCGCAGCCGTGCCCGCACCGGTCGCCGCACGGAGCAAGGGACCCGCCCCAGTGCGCGTCGGCCCCGGCCGTCACGGGCCGCGGGACCCTGCCGAACGCCGTGCGGGCAAGGACCCGGTCAAGCGGGGGCGTGGTTCCGGGTGGTTGTTGATCGGTGTGTGAGCTGTCCGAAACGAGGCCGAAACATCATTCCGGCGGGTTTCACAGATGTGAAACATGCGCGGTCGCGCCCCGAAACGGCGGGCGAAGACGCTGTGGCGCACGGAAGGGAAAACCTTGGCGGAACCGGTCGGGACGCGTGAGCGGACCGGGGCCCGCGGGGCGAGGCGGACCCCGTCCGTCATGTACGTCAGTGCGCGGCCGGTCGACGAAGCCCTGGAAGCGCCCACTGCGACTGCACAACCGGCCACACGCCAATCGGAAGGAGGGTCGCATCAGATGAAGATCGATGGCGGCTCCACTGCCTGGATGCTCATGAGCACCGCGCTCGTACTGCTCATGACGCCGGGCCTCGCGTTCTTCTACGGGGGCATGACCAGGGCCAAGAGCGTCCTCAACATGATGATGATGTCGTGGGTGAGCATCATCGTGGTGACGGTCGCCTGGGTCCTCTACGGACACTCGCTGGCCTTCGACACGGCCGGCGACGGCGGCTTCCTCAACAAGCTCGTCGGCGGCCTCGACAACATCGGCCTGAGCGGCCTCGTCGACACCGCGACCAAGGACGACGGCACGGGTATGCCCAGCCTCGTCTTCTCCGCCTTCCAGATGACCTTCGCGATCATCACCGTCGCACTGATCAGCGGCGCGCTCGCCGACCGGGTCAAGTTCGGCGCCTGGGTGGTCTTCGCGCTCGTCTGGGCGACCGTCGTCTACTTCCCCGTGGCCCACTGGGTCTGGGGCGGCGGCTGGCTGAGCAACCTCGGCATCGAGGACTTCGCCGGCGGCACGGTCGTGCACATCAACGCCGGCGCCGCGGCCCTCGCGGTCGCACTGGTCGTCGGCAAGCGCGTCGGCTGGCGAAAGGACCCGATGCGGCCGCACAACCTCACGCTCGTCCTGCTCGGCGCGGGCCTGCTCTGGTTCGGCTGGTTCGGCTTCAACGCGGGCTCCGAGCTCGCCGTGGACGGCACCACGGGCCTGGCGTTCATGAACACCCAGATCGCCACCGCGGTGGCGGCCGGCGCCTGGCTCCTCGTCGAGAAGCTCCGCGACGGCCACTCCACCACCCTCGGCGTCGCCTCCGGCGCGGTGGCCGGCCTGGTCGCGATCACCCCGGCCTGCGGCTTCGTCGACCCCTGGGCCGCGTTCGTCATCGGCGCGCTCGCCGGTGTCGCCTGCGCCTACGGAGTCGGCCTGAAGTACAGGCTCGGCTACGACGACTCGCTCGACGTGGTCGGCGTGCACATGGTCGGCGGCGTCGTCGGCGCGGTGGCGCTGGGCTTCGTCGCCGCCTACCCGTTCGCCGACGGCCAGGAGAAGGGCCTGCTCTACGGCGGCCCGATCTCCCAGCTCGGAGTGCAGGTGCTCGGCCCGGTCGCGGTCGGCGCCTACTCCTTCATCGTCTCGTGGATCATCGCCAAGGTGGTCGACAAGACGATGGGCTTCCGGATCTCCGCCGAGGACGAGGTCGCGGGCATCGACATCACCACCCACGCCGAGACCGGCTACGACCTCGGCACCGTCCACTCCTCCGGAGTGGCGTCCCCCAACGGCCCGGCCGTGGTGCCGGCCGCGAAGAAGGTGGAGGCATGAGACTCATCACCGCGGTCATCAAGCCCTTCAAGCTCGACGACGTGAAGGCGGCCCTGGAGCAGTTCGGCGTCAAGGGCATGACGGTCAGCGAGGCCAGCGGCTACGGCCGCCAGCGCGGGCACACCGAGGTCTACCGGGGCGCCGAGTACCAGGTGGACCTGGTGCCCAAGGTCCGGCTGGAGGTGCTCGCCGAGGAGGAGGACGCCGAGGACGTGATCGACGTCATCGTCAAGGCGGCACAGACCGGCAAGATCGGTGACGGCAAGGTCTGGTCCGTCCCGGTCGACACCGTCGTCCGGGTCCGCACCGGCGAGCGCGGCCCTGAGGCGCTCTGACCGGTGAGAGGCGAGACTCGCTCGTACGCCGCGGCCCGCAGGGAGCGGGCCGCGGACGTCGACCGCTGGCTGACGGACCTGCTCCGCACCGCCTGCGGCACGCCGTACGGGCGTCCCGGGAAGGGGCCGGACCCGAGGGACGGCAGGAACGGCGACGAGCGCGGCCCCCTGGGCGGGGTCGCGCTCGTCGCGGTCGGGAGCCTGGGCCGCTCGGAGCTGGCGCCGGGCAGTGACCTCGACCTGGTCCTGCTGCACGACGGGCGCGACGACATCGCCCGCGTCGCCGACCGGGTCTGGTACCCGGTCTGGGACTCCGGGGTCCGCCTGGACCACTCGGTCCGGACCGTGGAGGAGGCGGCGAAGGTCGCCCGGGAGGACCTCAAGGCGGTGCTCGGGCTGATCCAGGCCCGGCACGTGGCCGGGGACCCCGAGCTGACGCGCGCGGCGCGCGAGACCGTGCTCTCCGAGTGGCGGGCGGACTCCCGGCGCCGCCTGGGCGAGCTGCGCGAGGCCGCGGACCGGCGGACGGAGACCAGCGGGGAGCTCGCCTTCCTGCTCGAGCCCGATCTGCGCGACGCGCACGGCGGGCTCCGCGACGTCCAGGCGATGCAGGCCGTGGCCGCCGCCTGGGTCGCCTCGGCCCCGGGTCCCCGGGTCCGCGAGGCCTACGAGCTCCTGCTCGACGTCCGGCACGGCCTGCACCTGGTGACGGCGCGCGGCACCGACCGGCTCGTCCTGCAGGAGCAGGACGCGGTCGCCGGGATGCTGGGCCTGCTCGACGCCGAGGCGCTGATGCGCAGGCTCGCCGAGGCGGGCCGGACGATCGCGCACGCCTTCGACGGCACCTGGCGCACCGTGGACCGGCTGCTGTCGGGGCCCGCGCCGCGGGGGCGCCGGCCGCTCGCCGACGGCGTCGTCGAGCACGGCGGGGAGGTCGTGCTCGCCCGGGGGGCCGATCCGCGCAAGGACCCGGTGCTCGTGCTGCGCGCGGCGGCCGCCGCCGCCGAGGCGGGGCTGCCGCTCGCCCCGGCCACCGTGGCCGCGCTGGCCTCCCAGTCCCCGCCGCTCCCGGTGCCCTGGCCGGACGAGGCCCGCGACGCGCTGGTGGCGCTGCTCGGCGCCGGGCGCGCGGCCGTGCCGGTCTGGGAGGAACTGGACCAGGCCGGAGTGCTGGTCCGGCTGCTGCCCGACTGGGAGCGGGTGCGGCACCGCCCGCAGCGCAACCCCGTGCACCGCTACACGGTCGACCGCCACCTGATCGAGACCGCGGCCGGGGCCGCCGCGTCCACCCGTGAGGTCTCCCGGCCGGACCTGCTGCTCATCTGCGCGCTCCTGCACGACATCGGCAAGGGCTATCCCGGCGACCACTCCGACACCGGCGCGGTCGTCGCCCGCGACATCGGCGCCCGGATGGGACTGCCCCCGGTGGACGTGGAGATCCTGGAGAGAGTGGTCCGCCACCACCTGCTGCTGCCCGAGACCGCCACCCGGCGCGATCTGGACGACCCGGTGACGATCTCCCGGGTGGCCGAGGCGGTCGGCTCGCGCGAGGTGCTGGAGCTGCTCGCCGCCCTGGCCGTGGCCGACGGCAACGCCACCGGGCCCGCCGCGTGGAACGCCTGGAAGGCCTCACTGGTCACGGACCTGGTGCGGCGGGTGCGCTCGGTGCTGTCCGGGACCCCGCCGCGGCCCGCGCCCTCCCTCTCCGCCGGGCAGGCGGCCCTGGCCCGGCACGGCGGGGGGGCGGTCCGGGTCAACGGCGGATCGGTCACCGTGGTCGCCCCCGACCGGTCGGGGCTGCTCTGGAGCGCGGCCGGGGTGCTCGCCGCGCACCGGATGGTGGTCCGCGCCGCCTCTGCGGCCTCGGCGGGGTCCACCGCCGTGATCGAGTTCTCGGTGGTCCCGGAGTACGGCTCGCCGCCCGACCCGGCGACGCTGGAGGCCGACCTGCGGCTCGTCCTGGCCGGCCGGCTCGACATCGAGGAGCGCCTCGCCCGCCGTACCCGCTCGCTGCGACCGGCCCGGGTGCCGGTCGCGCCGCCCCGGGTCACCCTCGTGGACGACGCGTCCACCACGGCGACCGTCGTGGAAGTACGCGCTCACGACCGTCCGGGGCTATTGTGGCGGATTGGTAGAGCATTTGGTGAGTGTGGTCTTGACGTGCGCGCTGCGCGTGTGGAGACTCTCGGCGCAGAGGCGGTGGACGTCTTCTACGTGGTTGACAGGGCTGGACGTCCTCTGACGGACCGGACCCAGCGTGCGCAGGTGAGGGATCAGGTCCTCAGCGCTCTGAGATAACCATCGGAAATCAGTCTTTCGTCGCATCCGTAACGATTAAGTCCGTTTTGTCGGATATGCCGCTTCTGTCCCGTGGGTCTATGGTCTGATGATGGCCACTTGTGTCGTGATGGTGAAGGGTAGCTAGAGCGGTGACGACGGGACCTACCGATAGCGAGACCGCATCGGTGCGCGACCGCGGCAAGCGGCCTGCCGCCCGATTCGGTTTGCGAAACTGGCGCGTGCGAACGCGTCTCACGGCGCTGATCCTGGTGCCGACCGCGGTGGGCGTGCTGCTCGCCGGAGCGCGCGTTGCCGCCTCCGTCGAGGGTGTCACCGTGCACCAGCGCACGGCGGCCGCGGCGGAGTACTCCGGCCGCCTGCGCGACCTCGCGCAGGCCATCGGCCTGGAACGTGACCGGGGGGCGTGGGCGGCGTTCCAGCCCGCGAACAAGGGACTGGAGAGCAGTTTCACCACCCAGCGGAAGGTGGTCGACGATCTGCTGCTGGAGGTCCGGAGGGACCTGCGGGCGATCGACGACTCCTACGGCCCCCGAGCGGTCAAGGCCGCCCGCGACGCCGCGTACCAGCTCGACAGCCTCGGCAAGACCCGTGAGCTGCCCGGCACGGCCCGGGCCGAGCGCTACGTCTTCCTGATCAACCCGCTGCTCCAGCTGCACGAGGAGCTCACGCTGGTCAGCGACGACCCGGAGATCGTCGGCAACACCCGGGGACTCAGCGCGCTGGCCTACGCCAAGGAGGAGGTCTCCCGGCAGCGGGCCCGCCTGCTGGCCGGCTACTACGCGCCCGCGCTGGTCAACGCGCAGCAGGTCGAGGAGTTCATCGCCTCGCGGTCGCGGCTGGAGGAGCGCAAGGCCGAGTTCGCCATCGAGGCGGGCGCCGAGAACGGCCAGCTGCTCAGCACCCAGCTGGTCGACGAGCGGGTGCACCGCGCCGAGCTGACGAAGTCCAAGGCGATCGCGCTGGCGGGCCGCCCGAACGCCTCCGGGCGCCTGCTGAGCGACCTGACCGAGGTCAAGCAGTGGTTCGGGGACAACACCGAGGTCCTCAACCGGATGAAGAAGGTCGAGACCAAGGTCGCCGGTGACGTGATCACCCGTGCCCGGGAGCTGGAGGACGCCGAGCAGCGCGCCGCGATCATCGCGGCCGGCCTGATCCTGACCCTGCTCCTGCTGGTCCTCGGCCTCACCGTCCTCATCGCGCGCTCGATGGTCCTGCCGCTGCGCCGCCTCCGGGTCGAGGCGCTGGACGTCGCGGGCAACCGGCTCCCCGACGTGGTGCGCAAGCTCCGGATCTCCGGAGAGACCCAGACCCCCGAGGTCGAGCCCATCTCGGTCGACAGCAGGGACGAGATCGGCGAGGTCGCCAAGGCCTTCGACGAGGTCCACCGCCAGGCCGTACGGCTCGCGGCGGAGGAGTCCGAGCTCCGGTCCAACATCAGCGCGATGTTCGTCAACCTCTCGCGGCGGACCCAGACCCTGGTGGAGCGGCAGATCTCGCTCATCGACGGTCTGGAGAAGGGCGAGCAGGACGGCGGCCGGCTGGGCGACCTGTTCAAGCTCGACCACCTGGCCACCCGCATGCGCCGCAACTCCGAGAACCTCCTGGTCCTCGCCGGCCACGAGCCGACCCGCAGGCGCAGCCAGCCGGCCAAGCTCGTCGACGTCGTCCGCGCCTCCCTGTCGGAGGTCGAGGACTACGAGCGGGTCCAGGTCAAGGTGCACCGCGCGATCTCGGTCGCCGGAAGCGCCGCCAACGACATCGTCCACCTGGTGGCCGAGCTGGTGGAGAACGCCATCCAGTTCTCCCCCCGGGCCAGTCAGGTCGTCGTCTCCAGCAGCATGATCGAGGGCGGCGGCGCGCTGCTCGCGGTCAGCGACGCGGGCATCGGCATGACCGCTGAGGAGCTCGTCGAGACCAACCGGCGGCTGGCCGACCCGCCCGTCGTGGACGTGTCGGTGTCGCGGCGGATGGGCCTGTTCGTGGTCGGCCGCCTGGCCCTGCGCCACGGCATCCGCGTCCAGCTCCGCCCGCAGGAGACCGGCGGTCTCATCGCCATGGTCCTCTTCCCGCCGGAGCTCGTCGTCGAGGCGACGAGTCCGGTCCCGGCCGCCTCGTGGGGGTCGGAGTCGCTCACCTCGCAGAGCTCGTTCGGCCAGGCGTCGCTGAGCGCGAACCCGTTCAGCCAGGCGGCCCTCAGCCAGGGCTCGTTCGGCCAGGCGTCGATGGACCAGGGCCAGGCGTCCGCGGGCCAGAACCCGTTCGGCCAGATCCCCGGCCAGGGCGCGTACGGCCAGGCCTCCATGGACCGGTCGGTGGACCGGGGTTCCTTCGGCCAGGCGTCGATGGACCAGCCGATGGACCAGCCGGCGGACCGGAGCCCGTTCGGTCAGGGCTCGTTCGGTCAGGGCTCGTTCGGCCAGACCTCCGCGGACCAGGGTTCGTTCGGCCGGCCTCCCGCGCCGCAGGCGCCGTCGTTCGGTTCCGCCGACCAGCCGCTCCCCGAGCGGCGGCCGGCGCAGGCGGCCCCCTTCGGGGCACCGCCGCAGAGCACCGAGGCGCCCCTGCCGAAGCGCCAGGTCGGCGCGTCGAACGGCAACGGAGCCTCCGCGGGCGGCGGGGACGGCGCCGCGGGCGCGTTCTCGGCGTGGGGGCAGGCCTCCCACGACGACCCCGTCACCGCCTCGATGCCGGCGGTCGGAGTCTCCCCGCTCGAACCCGAGCAGGAGGAGTTCCTGCCGATCTTCGCCTCGGTCGAGTCGGCCTGGTTCCGCAGGGCCGACGGCCCCGCGGAGCCCGAGGACGCCGAGGCCGCCGAGATCGCTGGGAACCCTGAGGACGCCGAGGACGCCGGGCGTCCGGACAGGGCGGAGCGGCACATCGAGGCCGCGCCTCCCGCCGTGGAGCGCGTGCCCGAGGCCGCACCGGCTCCCGAACCGGTGTCCGCGCCGGTCAGGGAGGCGGTCCCCGCGTCGGTCCAGGGTCCGGCCGTCACCCCGCTCCGGCGGACGATCCCGGCCCGCCAGCCGGAGAACTGGCAGACCCCGGCGGACGCGGGCTGGCAGGCCGCCCAGGCGGCCAGCGACCCCAGCCTCGGCGGGATCACCGCCGCAGGCCTGCCCAAGCGGACCCCCAAGGCCAACCTGGTGCCGGGTGCCGCGGCCAGCGCACCGTCGACGCCGATGCCCCCGATCTCGCCCGAGCGGGTGCGGAACAGGTTGTCGAGCTTCCAGCAGGGCGTGCGGCGGGGCCGTGCGGAACTATATGAGGACACCGCCAAGAACGTGGCGGAAAAGGAGGAGGGCCAGTGACTACTCTGAGCCATGAGGCCCGCAGGTTCGACTGGCTGATCACCGAGTTCGTCCGGGGCACCCCAGGTGTCGCGCACGCGGTGGTCGTGTCGGCCGACGGCCTGCGGATCGCCAGCTCCGAGGGGTTCCCGGACGACCGGGCCGACCAGCTCGCCGCCGTGGCCGCCGGGCTGCTCAGCCTGACCGTGGGCGCGTCCCGCGTGTTCGAGGGCGGCGCGGTCACCCAGACGGTGGTCGAGATGGAGCGCGGTCTGCTGCTGGTCATGGCGATCAGCGACGGTTCCGTGCTCGCCGTGCTGGCCTCGCCCGAGTGCGACATGGGCCTGGTGGCCTACCAGATGACCCTGCTCGTCGACCGGGCCGGCCAGGTCCTCACCCCGGCGATCCGGGCCGAGCTGCAGTCCTCGCGGGGGCGCTGATGACCGGGTCGGCACACACTCGGCGAGCCGGGAGCGCGCGGACCGCCCGTCCGTCCGTCCCGGCGTCCGCACCTGGAGAGGGCCGTGCTGGGCGTTGACGGAACCGGGGACGAGGAGCCCCTGTTCCGTCCGTACGCGGTGACCGGCGGTCGCGCCGAGCCGCGCTATCACATGGCGATGGAGACCCTGGTCTCCTCCTCCCCCATCATGGACGAGGAGCTGGCCCTGCTCACCCCCGAGCAGGACGCCATCATCAGGCTCTGCCGCTCGTTCCGGTCGGTCGCCGAGATCTCGGCGCTGCTCCGGGTCCCGCTCGGGGTGGCCCGCGTACTGGTGGCGGACATGGCGGACGAGGGTCTCGTCCGCCTCCACCAGCCACGTCTCGACCAGGGACAACCGGATCTCAACATGCTCGAAAGGGTGCTCAGTGGACTTCGCAGGCTCTAACCGCGGCGGCCTGACATCGACGAAGATCGTCGTAGCAGGCGGGTTCGGCGTCGGCAAGACCACGTTCGTGGGCGCCGTCTCGGAGATCCTCCCGCTGACCACGGAAGCGGTCATGACGGAGGCGAGCTCGGGCGTCGACGACCTGGGGCTCACGCCGACCAAGTCGACCACCACGGTCGCCATGGACTTCGGCCGCCTGTCCCTGGACCAGGACCTGATCCTGTACCTGTTCGGCACGCCCGGGCAGCACCGGTTCTGGTTCATGTGGGACGACCTGGTCCGCGGCGCCATCGGCGCGGTGGTCCTGATCGACACCCGCCGCCTGGCCGACGGCTTCCCGGCGATCGACTACTTCGAGGAGGCCAAGCTCCCCTTCGTGGTCGGCATCAACGGCTGGGACGGGCAGTTCCCGCACTCGGAGGACGAGGTGCGCGAGGCCCTGGCGCTCGCCCCGCACGTCCCCATCGTGCGCACCGACGCCCGCTCCCGCGACTCCGTGAAGAGCACGCTCATCACGCTGGTCGAGCACGTCCTGCGGGTGCGCGCCGCCTACGGCATGTCGGTCTGACGGCCCCCGGCCCGGCCGGTACGGCTCCCGCGGGAGCCGTACCGGCTTTTCGGCGTCCCCCGGGCGCCGGGGCTCAGCCGGGGTGGCGGTGGAACTCCACGGGCTCGGGCGGCAGCGGGGTGACGCCGAGGATCAGGTCGGCGGCCTTCTCGGCGAGCATCATCACCGGGGCGTAGATGTTGCCGTTGGTGATGTACGGCATGGCCGAGGCGTCCACCACGCGCAGGCCCTCCACCCCGTGGACCCGCATCGTCGCCGGGTCCACCACGGACATCTCGTCGGTGCCCATCCGGCAGGTGCACGAGGGGTGCAGGGCGGTCTCGCCGTCGCGGGCGACCCAGTCGAGGATCTGCTCGTCGCTCCGCACGGCCGGGCCGGGGGAGATCTCGCCCCCGTCGAAGGGGGCGAAGGCCGGCTGGGAGAGGATCTCCCGCGCCTTGCCGACCGCCTCGACCCACTCGCGGCGGTCGGCGGCGGTGGACAGGTAGTTGAACCGGAGGGCGGGCTTGACGCGGGGGTCGGCGGACCTGATCCGCACGCTGCCGCGCGCGTCGGAGTACATCGGGCCGACGTGGACCTGGTAGCCGTGTCCGGTCGCCGGGGCCGAGCCGTCGTAGCGGATCGCGATCGGCAGGAAGTGGAACATCAGGTTCGGGTAGGCGACGTCGTCGTTGGAGCGGATGAACCCGCCGGCCTCGAAGTGGTTGCTCGCACCCGGCCCCGAGCGGCGCAGCAGCCAGTCCGCGCCGATGAGCGGCCGCCGCCACCGGGCCAGGGCCGGCGCCATGGAGACGGGCCGGAGGCAGGCGTGCTGGACGTAGACCTCCAGGTGGTCCTGGAGGTTCTCGCCCACGCCCGGCAGGTGGTGCACGACCTCGATGCCGAGCCCTTTCAGCAGACCCGCGTCGCCCACGCCGGACAGCTGGAGCAGCTGCGGGGAGTTGACCGCCCCGCCGCACAGGATCACCTCGCCCGCGCGGACCCGCTTGCCGTCGAACTCGACGCCGACCGCCCGGTTCCCCCGGAAGACGATCTTCGAGACGTGGGCGCGGGTCCGCACGGTGAGGTTGGGGCGGTCCAGCACCGGGTGCAGGTAGGCGCGGGCGGCGCTCAGCCGGCGGCCGCGGTGCAGGTTGCGGTCGAAGGCGGCGAAGCCCTCCTGGCGGTAGCCGTTCACGTCGTCGGTGAGCGGGTGGCCCGCCTGCCGTACCGCCTCGAAGAACGCGTCGTACAGCGGGCCCTTCGCCGGGCCGCGCTCCAGGACCAGCGGGCCGTCGTGCCCGCGGAACGGGGTCCCGGGGTCGGCCAGGCAGTTCTCCATGCGCTTGAAGTACGGCAGGCAGTGGGCGTAGTCCCAGTCCGCCATCCCGGGATCGGCCGCCCACCGCTCGTAGTCGAGCGGGTTGCCGCGCTGGAAGATCATGCCGTTGATGCTGCTGGAGCCGCCGAGGACCTTGCCGCGGGCGTGGTAGACGCGGCGGCCGTGCATGTGCGGCTCGGGCTCGGACTCGTAGCGCCAGTCGTAGAAGCGGCTGCCGATGGGGAACATCAGCGCGGCCGGCATGTGGATGAACACGTCCCACCGGTGGTCGGGACGGCCCGCCTCCAGGACCAGCACGCGCACCGACGGGTCGGCGCTCAGCCGGTTCGCCAGGGCGGAGCCGGCCGAGCCGCCGCCGACGATGACGTAGTCGTAGCTCACCGGGGCATCCAGTCCTTCCAGACGATCCTGTTGGCGTCGACCCAGGCGCGGGCCGCCTCCTCGGCGGACATGCCGCCCTCGGTCATGTCCCGGGCCACGGCGTTCTGGTGCGCGTTGGTCCAGGAGAAGTTACGGACCAGCTCGTAGGCCTTTCCGCCGGTGTCGGCGAACCGCCTGCTGACGATTTTGTCCAGCAGATAGGGCGGGTAGTCGCAGGCGACCTTTTCGGCGTCGGCGTCGCAGCCGATCGCATACGGGGGGAGGTTGACCTTGACCAGTTTCACCTGGGTGAACAGCCACTGCGGTTCGTAGAAGTACATCAGCAGCGGTTCGCGCCGCGTGGTCGCGCGCCGGGCGGCCTTTATCAGGGCGTCCTCGCTGCCCGAGTAGACGACCTTGTAGTCGAGGTCGAGATTGCGCACCAGGGCCTCGTCGTTGGTGACGTAGGACGGGTCCCCGTCGAGGATCTGGCCCAGGTTCCCCGTCTTCGCGGTCCGGAAGAGCGGCGCGTACTTATTGAGATTTCGCCAGTCCGTGATGTCCGGATATTTCTCGGCCATCCACTGCGGGACGTACCAGCCGATGATGCCCTTGTTGCCGTTCCGGCCGGCGGAGACCGCGACCTTCTTCTCCTCGATGTAGGTCTTCTTCTCCGCCTCCCGCCCCCAGTTCTCGACGATGACGTCGACCGTGCCCTGCTCGAAGGCCTCCCACGACCGGGCCTCGGTCAGCTCCACCTCCTGCACCTCGTAGCCGAGCTCGCGCTTCAGCAGCAGCGCGAGGACCGCGGCGCTGGCCCGGTAGCCGGCCCAGTCGTTGATCGCGATCCGCACGGTGCCGCCGGTCCGCTCCGGGGCGGCCTGCTGCGCGCTGCACGAGGTGAGCAGGAGCAGCACCGCGAGCCCGGCGGGCCCCGCGGCGGGAGCCGTACGCCGCCGCCCGCCCGGTGGGGCGTTCCTGCGTCTGATGCCGTGTCTGATCCTGTGTCTGATGCTGCGTCTGATGCCACGTCTCATGTCGACCTCCGCGACTCGGGCCCGGCGGGGCGGCGGGACCGCCCCGCCGGGCCGGACCCGCCTACTGCGGGATCCAGGCGGCCCAGACCGACGGGTTGGCCTCGACCCACTTCTTCGCCGCCTCCTCGGCGGACATGCCGTTGCTGGTGATGTCGTTGGCGACGGCGTTCTGGTGCTCGTTGGTCCAGGAGAAGTTCTTGACCAGCTGGTAGGCCTTGCCGCCGGTGTCGGCGAACCTCTTGCTCACGATCTTGTCGAGGTCCAGCTCGGCGTAGTCGCAGGCGACCTTCTTGGGGTCGGCGTCGCAGCCCTCGGTGTACGGGGGCAGGTTCACCCGGGCCAGCTCGATCTTGCTGAACAGCCAGTGCGGGTCCCAGAAGTAGAACAGCAACGGCTTCTTCTGCCGCTGCGCCTGGGTGGCGGACTCGATCAGCGCCGCCTCGCTGCCGCCGACGACCACCTTGTAGTCCAGCTTCAGGTTCTTGATGATCGCCTCCTCGTTGCTCACGTAGGAGGGGTCGCCGAAGAGCAGCTGGCCCTTGCCGCCGGACTCGGGGGTCCTGAACAGGCGGGCGTACTTGTTCAGGTTCTTGTAGTCGGTGATGCCGGGGTACTCGTCGGCCATCCACTTGGGGATGTACCAGCCGATGACGCCCTTGTTGCCGGTGGAGCCCGCCTCGACGGCGACCTTCTTCTCCTCGATGAAGGTCTTCTTCAGGTCCTCGTGGCCCCAGTTCTCCACGATGACGTCGACGTCACCGGTCTCGAAGCCCTCCCAGGAGACCTGCTCGGCGAGCTCCTTCTTCTCGACCGTGTAGCCGAGCTCCTTCTCCAGGAGGTGGGCGATGACCGCGGCGCTGGCCTCGTAGCCCGCCCACGGGTTGACGGCGATCTTCACGGTGCCGCCCGCGGCGGGCGCCGACGATCCCGCGGCGCCCGCGGACGGCTGCGCCGGACCGGCGCCGGTCTCCACGGTGGCCCCGCCGCAGCCCGCCGCGGCGAGTCCGAGGGTGAGCACACCGGCGAGCAGCCGGACCCTGGTTCCGATCCTCATGCGATCCTCTTCTTCTTCCAGGTTCTTGTCAGGTGGACGTGCGGGTGAGCGGGCGCCGGCCGGCGCCCTGGGTGATCCGGTCGAGCGTGACGCCGAGCAGCACGGTGGCGATCCCGGCGGCGAAGCCCATGCCGAAGTCGGAGCGCTGGGAGAACCCGGAGACGACGTCGTAGCCGAGCCCGCCCGCGCCGACCAGCCCGCCGACCACGACCATGGCGAGCGTCATGACGATCCCCTGGTTGGCGGCGAGCAGGAGGGCGGGCCGGGCCATCGGGAGCCGTACCTTCCACAGCAGCTGCCGCTCGGTGGAACCGCAGGACAGGGCGGCCTCGACCGCGCCCGGGGCGACGTTGCGGACGCCCTCCTCGACCAGGCGGGCGACCGCGGGCACCGCGTAGACCACCGAGGCGGAGATCGCGGTGAACCGGGTCGCGCCGAACAGCGCCAGCGCGGGCAGCAGGTAGACGAAGGCGGGCAGGGTCTGCGCGGCGTCGAGCAGCGGCCGCTGTACGGCGGCGAACCGGGGCGAGCGGGCCGCCGCCACGCCGAGCACCAGGCCGGCGAGCAGGGTCAGCGCCACCGCCACCAGCACGGTGGTGAGCGTCTCCATGGTGTGCCGCCAGAGTCCCAGCAGGGCCGTGGCGAGCAGGCAGGCCGTGGCGGCGGCCGCGGGCCGGGGCCCGCCGGTCCGCCACCCGATCGCGAGCGCGACCGCCGCGACCAGCCACCAGGGCGCCTCGGTGAGCACGGTCTGCAGCGGGTTGAGCAGTCCTTCGGTGACGGCGCCGCCGGCCGCCTGGGTCAGGCCGTACCAGGAGGTCTTCGCCCAGTCCACGGCGTCGTTCACCGGGCCGGCGAAGTCGAGCGCCCACGCGCCGGGGAACTCCGCGGGCAGCACGCGGCCCAGCAGGATACCGGTGGCCGCCAGCGCGCCCGCGGCCGCCCGCCGCGACCGGGCGCGGCGGGCGGCCGCCCCGGGTTCCAGGGCCTCCTCGTGCGGCGGGCGCGCCGCGGCGGTGACCACCCGGTCGAGCACGACCGCCATGACGACGATGGCCAGGCCGGCCGGGAGCATCAGGCCCACGTCCGCCCGCGACAGCCCCCGGATGACGTCCGAGCCGAGCCCCGGGGCGGCGATCAGCGCCGCGATCACCACCATGGACAGCGCCATCATGATGGTCTGGCCGGCCGCCAGGCCGATGGTGCCGCGGGCCAGCGGGAGGCGGACCCCGCGCAGGGTCTGCGCGCGCGTCGCGCCCAGCGACTCCGAGGCCTCCACCGCGGCGGGGGAGACCTGCTCGACGGCGAGCGCGGTGATCCGGATCGCCGGGGGGATCGCGTAGACCATCGTGGCGACGGTGGCGGCGGCCGGGCCGATCTGGAAGAGCAGCACCATCGGCGCCAGATAGGCGAACGTCGGCATGATCTGCATGACGTCGAGGAGGGGGGTGAGCAGGCGGCGCAGCCGCGGGGACAGGCCCGCCCAGACCCCCAGGGGCAGGCCGACCGCCAGGGAGAGCAGGACGGCCGCGAGCACCAGCGCGAGCGTGTCGACGCTCGCCTGCCACACCCCCAGCACCCCGAACGCGCCGAACCCGGCCACGGCGAGCAGCCCGGTGCGCGCGCCGCCCGCGAGCCAGCCGAGCGCGCCCGCGCACCCGGCCAGACCGGCCCAGCCCAGGCCGTGCAGGACCAGGTGGAGCAGGTCGTGGACGCCGCCGACGCCGAGCCGTACGTAGTTGACGAGGAACAGGAAGAACGGGCTCCGGTTGCGCTCGGCGTCCGCCCAGGCCCGCAGGTCGGCGATGATCCGGAACGGGGCGGCGTCGTCGTCGTGGGGGAGGGTCGCGGTGCCCTGGAAGGCGGCGTAGGCGGCGCAGGCGGCGACCGCCAGGCCCGCCGCGGCGAGCGCCGGCGTCCAGCGGGGCACCCGTACGGCGCCGCGGCGGGCGGCGGGCGGGGCCGAGCCCGCGGTCCGGCCCGCGGGCGGCCCTGTCGACGGCTCTGTCGACGGCTCTGTCGGCGGTCCTGCCTGCACCCCGGCCGGCTCGGCCGCGCCGACCGTCCCGGAGCTCACAAGGCGGCTCCGGGAAGGCCGGCCAGGGCGGACAGGACGTCACGGCGGTCGACCACGCCGATCGGCCGGCCGTCCTGGACGACGCGGACCGGCAGGTCGGAGTGGAGTACGGCGGGCACCGCGTCGCGGATGACCGTCTCGGCGGGCAGCGCGGTCTCGCCGGGCCGCTCGCCGTCGGCGGAGTCGCGGCAGATCCAGCGGAGCGACAGGACGTCGCCGCGGGGGACGTCCCTGACGAAGTCGGCCACGTACTCGTCGGCGGGGGAGCCGACCAGCTCCTCGGCGGTGCCGGTCTGGACGATCTCGCCCGCGCGCATGATGGCGATGCGCTCGCCCAGCTTGAGGGCCTCGGACAGGTCGTGGGTGATGAACAGCATGGTGGTGCCGACCTCGCGGTGCAGCCGGACGACCTCGGCCTGCATGTCGCGGCGGATCAGCGGGTCGAGCGCGCTGAACGGTTCGTCGAAGAGCAGCACCTCCGGGCCGGTGGCCAGGGCGCGGGCCAGGCCGACGCGCTGCTGCATACCGCCGGAGAGCCGGTCGGGCAGGGTCTCGGCGAAGCCGTCCAGGCCGACCAGGGAGAGCATCTCCCGCGCGCGCTCGTGCCTTCTCGCGCGCGGGACGCCCTGGATCTCCAGGCCGTAGGCGACGTTGTCGAGGACCCTGCGGTGCGGCAGGAGGCCGAAGTGCTGGAAGACCATGCTGACCCGGTGCCGGCGCAGGTCCCGGAGCCGGGCGGGGGAGGCGGCGCGCACGTCCTCACCGGCGATGGAGATCTCCCCCGCGGTCGGCTCGACCAGCCGGGTGAGGCAGCGGACCAGGGTGGACTTGCCGCTGCCCGACAGGCCCATCACGACGAACACCTCGCCGGGCCGCACCGTGAAACCGACGTCCCGCACCGCGGCGACGCAGCCGGTCCTCTCCCGCAGCGCGACGGGGTCCAGCCCGGCGTCGGGACCGCCGAGAACGCGGTCCGCCCGGGGGCCGAAGATCTTCCACAGGCCACGAACCTCGATCGCGGCGCCGTCGGGTGAGGCCACTTTCTCCTCCAAAGCTCACCGCTCCGATGCGGATGAGGCTAGGGGCGCAAGGGGTCACGATATGGCGGAAATATCAGGAATAACAATGCCGTGATCTTCTGGAGGCGCTCGTGCTTCTGGCGCGTTGTCCCGGGCGCCGTGTTTTGGAACGGTGCAAACAGCCATATAGGTATGACAAATACTTAATGCGATTATCGGATGGTCCGAATTAGAGTACTGGATTGAAATTGGAGCTCCAGGTTCTCGCCTCTCTTGTCTCATGAGTGAGCATTTGTGTGGCTATGGTCGGTGGTCTTGACTGGTTGAGATGTGCTCGAATAGCTGGGAACCATGGCGAATTCGGCCAGCGCGTTCGTCCACCGAGAGGGCAGCGGTCGGTGAGTACACAGAAGACCCGGGACGGCGGATTCCGTCTGCGCAACTGGCGGGTGCGTTCCAGGCTGATCGCGCTCATCCTGGTGCCGACCGCCGCCGCCGTGCTGCTGGGAGGCGTGCAGGTCTTCGGCTCCGTGCGCGCCGCGGCCGAATACCAGCGCGTCAACGACCTGGCCCGGCTCTCCGACCACATCGGCGCGCTCACCCACGAACTGGCCGGCGAGCGCGACCGCACCGCCTGGTTCATCGCCCTCGGCCGCCCGGAACGCGGCGAGCAGGACGTGCGCGACCGGATGAACGCCGTGGACCGCGCGGCCGTGCGGGTGCGCGAGAGCGGCGCCCTGCTGCGGGACGCGATCGGCGGCCGCACCGGGGACGAGATCGAGGCCGCGCTGGCCCGCCTGGACGACCTGGCGCAGCTGCGACGGCAGGCGCTGGAGGAGACGCTGCTGCCCGACGCCGCGATCGACGCCTACAGCCTGGTCATCGCCGACCTGCTCTCCCTCCACGACGAACTGGGCAAGGGCAGCTCCGACGACCTGCTGTTCGGCCGGTCCCTCACCCTGGACGCGCTCGCCCGGGCCAAGGAGAGCCTCTCGCTCCAGCGGGGCCTGCTCTCGGTGGTCCTGGTCGCCGGCCGGTTCGAACAGGAGCAGATGGAGCGGTTCCTCGGCGCGCTGGCCTCCGAGCAGAGCGAGCGCCGGGCGTTCGCCGCCGAAGCCGGAGTCGCCGAACGGCGCTTCTTCGACGAGACGGTCAACGGCGGCGGCACCGACCGGGCCGGGTTCCTGCGGGAGCTGGTCCTGCTCCGCGCCGCCTCCGGAGCCCCGCTCCGGGGCCTGGACCTGGCCGAGAAGGACGACGCCGGGCAGTGGTACGAGGCGGTCTCGGCGACGATCGACCGGATGCGCACCGTCGAGGAGCGGCACGCCCGGCAGATCGTGGCCCGCAGCGGCGAACTCGGCGACGCCGAGCGGAACCGCGCCCTGCTGGCCGCCGGATCGGTCGCCGGGCTGCTGCTGGCCGTACTGCTGATCACCAGCGGGGTGGCGCGCTCACTGGTCCGGCCGCTGCGGCGGCTCCGCCGGGAGGCCCTGGAGGTCGCCGGCGAACGGCTGCCGCAGTACGTCCAGCGGGTGCGGGAGTCGCGCGACGGCGAGATCGGCGGACTCGGCGACATCGCGGCCGAGGTGCCCCCGATCGGGGTCCTGTCCCGCGACGAGATCGGCGAGGTGGCCCGCGCCTTCGACGAGGTCCACCGGGAGGCCGTACGGCTGGCGGGCGACGAGGCGAAGCTGCGCCACACGGTCAACGCGATGTTCGTCAACCTCTCCCGCCGGAGCCAGACGCTGGTGGAGCGCCAGCTCACCCTGGTGGAGCGGCTGGAGCGCGGCGAACGCGACGACCGCCGCCTGGCCGACCTGTTCAAGCTCGACCACCTGGCCACCCGCATGCGCCGCAACAGCGAGAACCTGCTCGTCCTCGCCGGGCAGGAGGTGGCGCGCCGCTGGCGCAACCCGGTCGAGGTCATGGACGTCGTCCGCGCCGCGCTCTCGGAGGTGGAGAACTACGACCGGGTGGTCACCCGCGTCCAGTCCGAGGTGGCCGTAACCGGGCCCGCGGTGAGCGACGTGGTGCACCTGCTCGCCGAACTGGTGGAGAACGCCCTGTCGTTCTCGCCGGGCGAGACCGAGGTCGTCGTCTCCAGCAGCCGCATCGACGGCGGCGGCGTGATGATCTCGGTGACCGACCGGGGCATCGGCATGACCGCCGACGAGCTCGCCGAGGTCAACCGGCGCCTGGCCGACCCGCAGCCGGCCGACGCCTCGGTGGCCCGCCGCATGGGCCTGTTCGTGGTCGGCCGCCTGGCGCTCAAGCACGGCATCCGGGTCCGGCTCCGGCCCCAGGAGTCCGGCCTGACCGCCATGGTGCTGCTCCCGGAGGACCTCCTCTCCCCCCTGCCCGGCGCGTCCCCCGCCGCACCCGCCCAGGCGTCCCCGTTCGACCTGGCGGCGAGCCGCTCCTTCCCGCCCTTTCCGTCCTTCCCGTCCGGTCCCGAGGCGGTCCCCGCGGCGGGACCGGACCGGGGACCGGCCCGCCCCCGGACGCCCGCCACCCTGTCGGCGCCCCTGCCGGCGGGGGTGACGGCCCTGCCGCCGCAGACCCGGCAGCCCGGGCCGCTGCCGGGGACGGGCACCTCGCCTCTGGACGCCGAGGACGAGTACCTGCCGATCTTCGCCTCGGTCGAGTCCGGCTGGTTCCGCACGGGCACCCTCGAACCCGTGCGCGGGCCCGGACCTGCGCACGGGGAGCCCGCCTCCGCCGGAGAACCCGGTGAGCAGCCGCCCCCCGCCGCACCCGGGCAGGACTGGTCGTCCCCCGCGGACAGCGGCTGGCAGGCGGCGCAGGCCGTGAGCGAGCCCGCGCACGGCGGTCTGACCACCTCGGGACTGCCCAAACGGACACCCAAGGCCAATCTGGTCCCCGGCTCCGTGCCCGCCTCCCCGGCCCAGGCCCCGGTCGGCCTGCGTCCCCAGAGCCCGCCGGGTTCCTCCGGGACCCCACCGCAGCCGCCCGCCCGGCCGCCGCAGCCGGTGGCGCCCCTGTCCGCCGAGCGGGTGCGCGACCGGATGGCGAGTTTCCAGCAGGGCGTGCGCCGGGCCCGCAACGAACTCCCGAACCGGGAGAGCTGAGCCGTGACCGATCCCTACTGGAACGACCCCCGCGGCCCCGGCTACGGGCCCCCGCCGGGCCCGGGGTACGGCGGAGGCGGAGAGTACGGCCGGCCTCCGTCCGGCCCGCCGTACGGCGGCGGCGGAGAGCACGGCCCGGACTCCGGCGCGGGGTACGGCCCGCCGCAGGAGGAAGAGGAGAGCTCGCTGGTCCGCATGTACGCCGTCACCGGCGGGCGGACCGCACCCCGGACCCAGCTCGCGATGGAGGCGCTGGTCTCCTCGGCGACCTCCGGCCGGCTGGGGCTCTCCTTCACCCGGGAGTACCGCGCGATCAGCGAGCTGTGCCGCCACGTCCGCTCGGTCGCGGAGATCTCCGCGCTCCTGGGCATTCCCCTCGGCGTCGCCCGGGTGCTCATCGCCGACATGGAGTCCGAAGGACTGGTCCGGATCTACCATCCCCAGGTCCAGGAGAGCGGTCCCGGCCGCGACCTCCTCGAACGCGTCCTCGGCGGCCTCCGCCGCCTCTGACCTCGGTGGTCCGGGCGCACCAAGCCCGGCCACCGCACGGAGCGGGATCCGGCCGGAGCGAGGGGCGGAGCCGTGCGGTCAGGACAGCCACCAGTGGGCGGCGACGAGTTCGCAGACGAGGGTCTCGGTCAGCAGGGCCACGTCCGGATCGTCGTCGTGGCGGTAGCGGACGGAGGCGGCGGCGCCGGGGACGTCGCCGCCGACGGCCAGGACGGTGGAGCCGCGCTCCCGGATCCACTCCATGGCCTGTCCGTCGTAGCGGGAGCCGGGGAACAGCACGGCCCGGTAGTCGAGGGTCTTGGTGAGGTAGACGTCGACGTGCGCCCAGTCGCCGGTCTCGCAGGCGTCGGCGGCCCGGCGGGGCCCCTCGCGGAACATCAGGGCGGACTGCTCGGCGGACGACAACCTCTCGGCCGGGGCGATCGTGTAGACGCCGGCCGGGCCGTCCAGCAGGGCCATGGCGGGCTCCAGCCACTCGCCGCGCCGGTCCAGCAGGTCGGCCGTGGCCTCCGCGCTCCGGCGCAGCAGCGCGGGCACGTCCGGGCCCGCGCCGGTCAGGCGGCCGTTCAGGGCCAGCAGCAGGGCGAGGGTGTGCTGGAAGGTACGGCAGGCGACGCCGCCCCGCTCCTCGCCCGCGAGCATCGGCACGACCAGGTCGGCGCCCTCGGTGATCGGCGAGTCCGGCCGCTCGGTCATCGCCGCCACGAAGGACCGGCCCCGGTGCCGCGCGACCGCGTCCAGGGTCTCGCGGCTGCCGCCGGTGGCGGAGACGGCCACGACCAGGGTCTTCGGATCGGCCGGGTAGGAGAGCGAGGCCGAGGCGTACTCGGCGGCGGCGTCGATCCCGGCGGCGCGCAGGCGGAGCGCGGCCACCCCCGCGGCGTACCGGGAGCTGCCCATGCCCAGGAGGAGGACCCGCCGGATCCCTTCCGGCGGCAGCGCCCCGAACGGGTCGCCGGCCTCCAGGGCGTCGGCCAGGCCGGCCAGGGCGGCGGGCTTGGCCTCCAGGTCGGCGAGGTACAGCTCGGGGTTCACGTCGTCTCCTCGGTCAGGTCGGGTCGGGGCGGGCCAGGTTAGATCAGGTCAGATCGGGGCGGGGCGGGACGCGGACGGACGGCGCCGGGCCCGGGTGCCGGCGCGCGTCGTCATCCGGGATCGCCGGCGGGTCGGGTCTGCGCCCGGCCGTGCGGCGGCGGGTGGTCAGCCGTACCAGGAGCGCAGGACGCCCATGGGGGCGTAGCGCCAGCGGGGCAGGTGGCGGGCGGCGTAGACGAGCTCGCGGCACTCCTGTTCGAGGGCGAACGCGCTCAGCAGCCCCTCGTGGAGCAGGTGGGCGTGCCCGCGTTCGCGCAGGCGACCGGTGTAGGCGTCCCGCAGGGAGAGGGTCGCCCGCGCCGCCCACCGCGCGGTCGCGGCGGGGTCGGCGCCCCGGCGCCGGATCGCGATCTGCCCGGCGTGCTCCAGGCTGGTGGACAGCTGGGCGAGGTCGCGGGCGGCCGGCTGGTAGGGGTCGGTGTCGGAGACCGTCGGGTTGCCGTCGAAGTCGACCACGGCGTAACCGCCGGACCAGCGGAGGATCTGGCCGACGTGCAGGTCGCCGTGGATGCGGATCAGCGGGGTCGCGTCGTGGCCGTTCAGAGCGCGGAACCTCTCCGCCATGAGGCCCGCGCGGGCGGCCAGCCACTCGCCGTCCTCGCCGTCGGTCAGCGCCAGCGCCTCGCGGAGCGCCGCCTCGGCGCGGGCGGCCCACGGTCCCGGCGGGCGCGCGTCCGGTCCCGGGTCGCCGGGCCGATCGGGTCCTCCGCTCCCCGGGCTGTGGGCGAACGGTCGCTCACGCGTGTCGGGCGGGAGCCGTACCGGGTCGGGGAAGGTCTCCGACGGGGTGGCCAGGGCGACGTGCAGGTCGGCGGCGAGCGCGCCCAGTCCGGCGGTGAAGTCGGTGCGGCCCGCGGCGGCCTCGTCCACGCACCATTCCCAGCCGTCCCGGGCGTCCGGCAGGTAGGCCGTCACCAGGGCGAGGAGCTCGCCGCCGCGGGTGAGCGCCGCGTAGGGCGCGGCCGTGGCGGTGAAGCCGACCGCCGACAGGTGGGCGAACATCTCGGGGGCGGGCTGGGGGAGCGGAGCGGGAGGTGTGAGCCATTTCACTACGACGGTCTCGCCGACGACCACCGAATGGTTGGTCTGGTCGACGTCGAAGCCGCGTTCAACCGCCCCGGCGGGCAGGACGGGCAGCGGGTGGAAGCGGGTGACGTCGTACGGTGCGGGAACGTGCCATGCCAGGGCGGACAGCAGCTCGGCGGTCCGGCCGTCGCCGGCGCGGGGGGCGCCGGCGAGGCGTTCCCATATTGAAGGTCCGTTCAGCAAACAGATCAAGCTTCCACGTGGTGATGTCGCGATCAGTGTTGCTCAAGTTGATGTTGCCTGCAACACTCCTGCTTTGGTCTGTCACGTCCGAAACGACCGAACCACCCTCATACATCTGAATTATGAAGGAGTAGCGGCTGTGTCCCGTTCCCGGTACACCCGTCGTCTTCCGGCTGCCGCAGTGGCCGCCGGTCTCGCGCTCGCACTCTCGGCGTGCGGCGGGGAGGCCGCCGACACCGCCGCGTCCCCCGCGTCCGGCGCAGCCGTCGACCAGCTCGACCCCAACGCCGACCTGTCGAAGCAGAGCCTCACGGTGACCGTCTGGGACGGCTACACGCCCAAGGAACTGCCCCAGGAGATCAAGAGCAAACTCAAGTTCGACCTGAAGGTCACGCTGCACGACACCAACGAGGTCGCGATGGCGAAGCTCACCTCGGGCGCCGACACCGGCATCGACGTGGCCTTCGTCTCCGGGCAGTACGCCCAGGCGCTCAACGAGGCCGGGCTGCTGGAGCCGCTCCACCCCGAGCTGATCCCGAACCTGGCCAATCTCTACCCCGAGGCGAAGGAGCTGGCCTACGACAAGGGCAACACCTTCTCCGTCCCCTACACCTGGGGCACCACCGGCATCTGCTACCGCGAGGACCTGGTGAAGGCGGTGCCGTCCAGCTGGAACGACATCCTCGACCCGCCCGCCGAGGCCAAGAAGAAGGTCACCATGATGACCACCGAGCGCTGGCTGGCCCTGCCCGCCATCAAGGCGCTCGGCTACTCGGTCAACACCCGCAGCGACGAGGAGCTGGCCAAGGTCAAGGAGAAGCTGCTCGCGGCCAAGCCGAACCTGCTCGCCTACGACGACACGACCTTCGGCGACCGCCTGAAGAGCGGCGAGGCCGTCATGGTCGAGGCGTGGGACGGCTGGTGCCCGACCTCCGAGAAGAACATCAAGTTCGTGGTCCCCAAGGAGGGCAGCGACCTCTGGGTGGACACGATGGTCATCCTGAAGTCCTCCAAGAACAAGGAGGCCGCGCACGCGTTCATCAACCACATCCTGGACCCGAAGGTGCACGGCTGGGCCGCCTCGAACATCCTGTACAAGGTGCCGAACAAGGCCGCGATGGACATCGTCGACGCCGACCTGAAGGAGCAGAACACGCCGCTGCAGATGAGCCCGGCGGACCTGCTCCAGGGTGAGTCGATCATCGACCTGGGCGAGGACTCGGCCAAGTTCACCCGCCTGGCGACCGAGGTCGCGGCGAAGCAGTGACCGGTTCCACCGTCGTCTCCGGCGCGGCCGCGGCATCGCGGTCGCGCCGGTCGCGCGCGCTGGGGCGGCTGGTCTTCCTCGGGCCCGGCCTCGCCTACCTGATCGCGTTCCTGCTGATCCCGCTGGCGCTGGTGCTCGGCTACACGGTGTTCCGCCGCGGACGGTTCGGCGGCGTCGTCTACGAGGTGACGGGGGAGAACTTCACCCGGCTGCTGGACCCGCTCTACCTCGAGGTCGTGCTCGGTTCGCTGAAGCTGGCCACGATCGCCACGGTGATCGCCCTGCTCGCCGGGTATCCGACGGCGTACCTGATCACCCGGCTGCCCCGCCGGTGGAAGACGGTCGCGCTGATCGCGATCGTGCTGCCGTTCTGGACGAACTTCCTGGTCCGCGTCTACGCCTGGATCGTGCTGCTGAGCGGTCCCGGCCTGCTCAACGGCGCGCTGGAGAAGGTCGGCCTGGGCCCGTACGAACTGCTCTACGGCCAGGGCGCGATCGTCACCGGCCTGGTCTACTCCTACCTGCCGCTGATGGTGCTGCCGCTGTACGCCGCGATCGAGCGGCTCGACCCGCAGCTCCGCGAGGCCTCGGCCAATCTCGGCGCCTCGCCGGCGCGCACCTTCTTCTCGGTGACGCTGCCGCTGACCAGGTCCGGGGTGGTCACCGGGTGCCTGTTCGTCTTCGTGCCGAGCTTCGGCAACTTCATCGTCCCCGAGCTGCTCGGCGGCGGGCGCTCGATCATGGTCGGCAACCTGATCAGGGACCAGTTCCTCAAGGCCCGCGACTGGCCGTTCGGCTCCACGCTCGCGCTGGCGCTGCTGGCCGTGCTGATCGTCCTGCTGCTGCTGCAGGCCTGGAGTGCCCGTCGTGCGTAAGCCCCGACTGCTGTACGTCCCCTTCTGGGCGACCTACCTCTTCCTGTACGCGCCGATCGTGGTGCTGGTCGCCATGTCGTTCAACTCCGGCGGCTCGCCGTACTCCTTCGACGGCTTCAGCCTCAAGTGGTACGGCGAACTGGCCGGCAACGCCGAGATCCGGCACGGCCTGGTCAACACCCTGATCGTGGCCGCCGGGGCCACGGCCCTGTCCACGGTGCTGGGCACGCTGCTGGCGGTCGGCATGGCCCGGCACAGCAGGTCGAAGGCGCTGGACGCGATCGGCGTGCTGCCGGCGGTGCTGCCGGACCTGGTGCTCGGCATCGGCCTGCTGATGTTCTACGTCTGGGTGAAGATGGAGCTCGGCCTGCACTCGGTGCTGCTGGCGCACGCGGTGTTCGGCACGGCGTTCGTGGCCGCGGTGGTCCGCACCCGGCTCGCGCACGCCGACACCTCGCTGGAGGAGGCCTCCCGCGACCTGGGCGCGACCCCGGTGACCACGTTCTTCCGGATCACCCTGCCCCAGCTCGCGCCGGGCATCGCGGCGGGCGCGCTGCTGGCGTTCACGCTCTCCGTCGACGAGTTCGTCATCGCGTTCTTCACCTCGGCGCCGACCGAGCCGACCCTGCCCATCGTCATCTACTCAATGGTCCGCTTCGGGGTCACCCCGGAGATCAACGCGCTGGCCACCGTGCTGCTCGCGGTGAGCTTCACCGTGGTGATCGCGGCCCAGCGGATGACCCGACTGACGGAGTCCCTTTCCTGATGCTGCAGATCACCGGTGTCAGCCGCCGCTTCGGAGACGTGACCGCGCTGTCGGACGTCTCCCTGGAGATCCGCCAGGGCGAGTTCTTCGCCCTGCTCGGCCCGAGCGGCTGCGGCAAGACCACGCTCCTGCGGATCCTGGCCGGGTTCGAGTCGCCGGACGCCGGCTCCGTCACCCTCGACGGCGCCGACCTGCTGGGCAGGCCCGCGCACCGCCGCCCGGTCAACCTGATGTTCCAGTCCTACGCGCTGTTCCCGCACATGACCGTGGCCAAGAACGTCGCCTACGGCCTGGAGCGGGAGCGGCTGCCGAAGGCGGAGGTCCGCACCCGGGTCGGCGAGGTGCTGGAGAAGGTGGGCCTGACCGAGGCGGCCGGGCGCAGGCCGCACCAGCTCTCCGGCGGCCAGCGGCAGCGGGTCGCGCTGGCCCGCGCGATCGTCAAGCGGCCGCGGCTGCTCCTGCTCGACGAGCCGCTGTCCGCGCTGGACAAGCAGGTGCGGGCGGAGATGCAGCTGGAGCTCAAGCGGCTCCAGCACGAGGTCGGCATCACCTTCGTCGTGGTCACCCACGACCAGGAGGAGGCCATGTCGCTGGCCGACCGGATCGCGGTCTTCAACGCGGGCCGGGTGGAGCAGGTGGACGAGCCGGTCGCGCTCTACGAGCGGCCGCGCACCCCGTTCGTCGCCGGGTTCGTCGGCGCGGGCAACCTCTTCCCGGGGCGGGCGTGCGCGGTGGGCCTGGCCGCCGATGGGCTCGGCGTGCTGCCCGGCGCCTCCGACCTGCCGGACGGGACGTCCGCGCTGCTGGCCGTACGGCCGGAGCGGGTGCGGCTGGCGCCCGAGACCGCGGAGGGCGCCGGCACGCTGCGGGGCGAGGTGGCGGACGTGAGCTTCTACGGCGGCGTCTCGCACGTCTCCGTCGCCGTGCCGGGCTGCGAGCGGCCGGTCCTGGTGGCCGTCCAGGGCGCCACCCGGGCCCGGCCGGGCACGCGGGTGGCGCTGTCCTGGGCGCCCGAGGACGGGGTCCTGGTGCCTCAGTGAGACGTCTTCAGCGGGTTGCCCGTGACCGTCCGGGCGTAGGAGAGGATCAGGTCCGCCGCCTCCTCCGGGCCGATCACCGGGTGGCGGGCCGTTATGCGGTAACCGTACGCGTCCTCCAGCGCGACGAGGTTGCGCGCGATGACCAGGGAGTCGTCGGCCAGCGTGAAGGTCCCCAGGGCGCTGCCGGTCTCCAGGATGCTCTGGTACATCGAGACCTGCCGGTCGTAGAGCGTGGTGAGCAGCAGGGCGTACATCCGGTTGCGGGAGGCGGCGCCGCCGAGCTCGTTGAGCAGGCGCACGTCCGGGTCGTCCGGGCCGTGCGGCAGGCCGGAGCGGATGGTCACGACGAGCTTCTCGGCCGGGTCGCGCATGCCGCTGATCCGCTTGAGGCGCAGCTCGTAGAAGCGCTCCATCCCGGCGTGGTGGGCGTCCACCAGCAGTTCGCCGAGGTTGGGGTAGTGGTAGAGCACCGCGCCGGAGGTCAGTCCGGCCTCCTCGGCGACGTGGTTGAGGCCGACGCCGTCGGTGCCGTGCCGGATGATCGCCCGGCGCGCCGCGTCGATGAGGTCCACCCGTCGGTCCGACCGGCTCTTGCGCGCCATATTTCCCCGTTCGTCACCCTTGGTTTATGCCGGGGTCCATAGTGACCGCTGTCCGGCATTTCCGCTAGATCAATATTTAAACCAGTATTCACCAGATTCCAAAACCCCTGATCTCGGAGGACACGATGGCTCTTACGATCCTGTTCATGCCGGAGAGCGCCTACGGGCCGACGAACAACTGCATCGGCATCGGCGACATTCTTCGTAAGCGCGGCCATCGGGTCGTTTTCGCTGCTGAAGCCTCGTGGAAGGGGAAATTGACGGCGCTCGGCTTCGAGGAGGACCTGGTCGACCTCGCCCCGCCGGCGGAGGAGGAGCAGGACGCCGGGCAGTTCTGGAAGGACTTCATCCGCGACACCGCGCCGGAGTACCGCAAGTCCACCGCCGAGCAGCTGGAGACGGTGACCAAGCCGATCTGGGACGCGCTCATCGACGGCGCGAAGTACTGCGAGCCGCAGCTCAAGGAGATCATCGAGCGGGTGCAGCCGGACGTCATCGTCGAGGACAACGTCATCGCCTTCCCGGCGCTGGTGACCGCGGGCAAGCCGTTCGTCCGCATCGTCTCCTGCAACCCGCTGGAGGTCCGCGGCGAGGGCGTGGCGCCGGTCTTCTCCGGCCTGCCCGCCGGCGACCGCTCCGAGTGGGACGCCTTCCGCGCCGAGTACGACCGGACCCACCGCGAGATCTGGACCGCCTTCAACGAGTGGGTCGTCGAGCAGGGCGCCCCCGCCCTGCCGGACCTGGACTTCATCCACGAGGGCGACCTGAACCTCTACGTCTTCCCGGAGATCGCCGACTACACCGACGTCCGGCCGCTGGGGCCGAGCTGGCACCGCCTGGACTCCTCGGTCCGCGAGACCGACGAGGAGTTCGAGCTGCCGGAGGCGCTGAAGGGCGGCGAGGGGTCGCTGGTCTACTTCTCGCTCGGCTCGCTCGGCTCGGCCGACGTGGAGCTCATGCAGCGGGTGATCGACGTGCTGGCCACCACCCCGCACCGCTACATCGTCTCCAAGGGCCCGCTGCACGAGGAGATCAAGCTCGCCGGCAACATGTGGGGCGCGGAGTTCCTGCCGCAGACCAAGATCCTGCCCCTGGTGGACCTGGTCATCACGCACGGCGGCAACAACACCGTCACCGAGGCGCTGCACTTCGGCAAGCCGATGATCCTGCTGCCCCTGTTCTGGGACCAGTACGACAACGCCCAGCGCGTCCACGAGCTCGGCTACGGCGTGCGCCTGTCCACCTACGGCTTCGCCGACGCCGAGCTGACCGGGGCGGTGGAGCGGCTGCTGGGCGACGCCGCCCTGCGCGGGAGGCTGGCCGCCGCCGGCGAGGAGATCCGCCGGCGCGACGGCCTGCGCCGCGCCGCCGACCTGATCGAGCAGGCCGGCACCGGGGCCTGACGGCCGACCACATCTACCAGGGACGTTCCATGGGCATTCTGATCAACCCGGCGACGGGCGAGCCGCTGCACGAGGCGCCCGACACCCCGGTCGCGGAGGTGGCGGCGGCCGTACGGCGGGCGCGGGCGGCCTTCGCGGAGTGGGGCTCGGCGACCCCGGCCGAGCGGGCGCGGGTGATGCTGCGCTTCGCCGACCTCGTCGAGGCCGACGCCGAGGAGCTGACCCGGCTGGAGGTCGCCGAGACGGGCAAGCCCGCGGCGGTCTTCCGCGACGGCGAGCTGCCCTTCGCGGTCGACAACCTCCGCTTCTTCGCCGGGGCGGCCCGCTCGCTGGACGGCACCGGGGCGGGGGTGCTCAGCGCCGGCTACACCTCGGTGCTGGTCCGCCGCCCGGTCGGCGTCGTCGCCTCGATCGCGCCCTGGAACTTCCCCCTGGTGATGGCGGTCTGGAAGGCCGGTCCCGCGCTCGCCGCGGGCAACGCGGTGGTGGTCAAGCCCGCGCCGCGGACGCCGGGCAGCACGCTGCGCCTGGCGGAGCTGTTCGCGGCGGCCGGCGCGCCCGCCGGGCTGTTCCAGGTGGTCCTCGGCGACGCCGAGGCCGGCGGGGCGCTGGTGGACGACCCGGGCGTGGACATGGTGAGCGTCACCGGTTCCACCGAGACCGGCCGCGCCGTCATGCGCGGGGCGGCCGGTTCGCTGAAGCGGGTCCACCTGGAGCTCGGCGGCAAGGCCCCGGCCCTGGTCTTCGGCGACGCGGACCTGGCCGAGATGGCCCGGGGCGTGGCGATGGGCGCGACCTACAACACCGGCCAGGACTGCACGGCCGCCACCCGCGTCTACATCTCCCGCGAGGTCTACGACGAGGCCGTCGAAGCGCTCCGCGCGACGCTGGAGCGGATCAGGCCGGGCGACCCCTGGGACCCGGCGACCGACATCGGCCCGCTGATCTCCGCCGGGCACCGGGACCGGGTGCACGGCTTCGTCGAGCGCGCGGTGGCCGAGGGCGCCTCGGTGCTCTGCGGGGGCGCCCCGGCCGAGGGCCCCGGCTTCTACTACCCGCCGACGCTGATCGCCGGAGCCCGCCAGGACAGCGAGATCGTCCAGGGGGAGCTCTTCGGACCGGTGCTGGTCGCCCTGCCGTTCGACGGGGAGGACGAGGCGGTACGGCTGGCCAACGACACCCCCTACGGCCTGGCCTCCTCGGTCTGGTCGGCCGACGTCGCCCGCGCGCTGCGCGTCTCGCACCGCCTCGACGTGGGGGTCACCTGGGTCAACGACCACCTGCCGATCGCCTCGGAGGCGCCGCACGGCGGGGTCAAGGGCAGCGGCTTCGGCAAGGACATGAGCCAGGAGGCGGTCCAGGAGTACTCCGTGACGCGCCATCTCATGATCAAGCACCAGGCGCCGGAGGCGAGGGACTCCTTCCGGCCTGCCTGAAAACGATGGGTGATTAGTGCCCGAATATCCCATTTATAGGGATTTGTCGATAGTTACTCCATTCGTAGTGACGATAAAGGATGTGCTCAAATTGCTTCCGCCGCTTCCCTACTCGGCGAGGGGTTACCTAGGCCAGTGAAGACACAAGACCGCCGGAGCCACCGGCCGGTGGGAGTGCTCGGCAGCCTCCTGCCCGCCAACTGGCGTGTGCGTCCCCGTCTGGTCGCGCTGATCCTGCTCCCGACCGTGGCGGCCGTACTGCTGACCGGGCTCCAGCTGACCACCGCGCTGTCCACGGCGACGGAGTACCGGCGGATGTCCGAGGTCGCCTCGCTCGTCGAGCGGCTCGGCGTCCTCTCCCACGAGATGGCCCTCGAACGCGACCTCACCGCCTGGTTCATCGCCGACCAGCGCCGGCCCGCGCGCCTCGTCAAGGTCAGGGAGCAGCGCGAGGTCGTCGACCGGAGCGCCACCGAGACGCTGAAGGCGGTGGCGGCCATCAGCGGCGAGCACGCCACCCGCGTCCGGACCGAGGCCTCCCAGATCCGCCGCTGGCTGCACGGCCTCCCCGGCCTGCGCCGGCTCATCACCGAGGGCAGCGTGCTCCCGCGCGCCGCCCTCGGCATGTACTCGCGGATGATCGCCGACTTCGTCACCCTCCACGACGACCTCGGCCGCAGCGGCGGCGACGAGCGCCTGACCGGCGACTCGCTGGCGCTGGGCGCGCTGTCCCGGGCCAAGGAGCAGGTGGCCAGGCAGCGGGGCATCCTCCTGGTCGCCCGCCTCGAGGGCGGCTTCGACTTCGACGACCCCGCCGACTTCCTGGGCGCCTACCGCAGCCAGGTGAGCGAGGTGGCGGCCTTCCAGGCGACCGCGAGCGCGGCGCAGAACAGGCGCTTCCGCGAGCTGGTCGGCGGTCCCGAGGTCGACCGGGCCGACGCCACCCGCGCCCTGGTCATGTCCCGGATGCGGGAGAACAGGAGCCTGGGCACCGTGGGCATCCGCAGCTGGTTCGACTCCTCCACCGCGATCGTGGACGGCATGCGGACGCTCGAGCGCGACATGGCCGCCGCGGTGGTCGCGCGCAGCCAGGAGCTGGAGGGCGCCGAACGGCGCAGCGCCATGATCTCCGGTGGCGCGATCCTGGTCCTGCTGGTGCTGATCCTGCTCATCACCGCCTGGGTCGCGGGCACGCTGGTCCGCCCGCTGCGCAGGCTGCGCAGCGAGGCCCTGGAGGTGGCCGGCAGCAAGCTGCCCGAGACCGTCCGCGTGCTGCGCGAGTCCGGAGACCTGGCCCCGAACATCGAGGTGCCCTCGATCGGCGTGATCTCCCGCGACGAGATCGGGGAAGTGGCCCGGGCCTTCGACGAGGTCCACCGCGAGGCCATCCGGCTGGCGGGCGACGAGGCCCGGCTGCGGGCCAACGTCAACGCGATGTTCGTCAACCTCTCCCGGCGCACCCAGTCGCTGGTGGAGCGGCAGATCGACCTCATCGACGACCTGGAGCAGGGCGAGCAGGACGACGACCGGCTGGCCAGCCTCTTCAAGCTCGACCACCTGGCCACCCGCATGCGCCGCAACTCCGAGAACCTCCTGGTCCTCGCGGGCCAGGAGCAGAGCCGCCGGTGGAGCGAGCCGGTCCCGCTCGGCGACGTCGTGCGCGCCTCGCTGTCGGAGGTCGAGAACTACGAGCGGGTGACCCTCCGGGTGGAGGCCGGCACGCTGATCATCGGCCAGGCCGTCAACGACATCGTCCACCTGATCGCGGAGCTCGTGGAGAACGCGATCTTCTTCTCGCCGCAGGACACCAAGGTCACGGTGACCAGCAACGGCAACGAGATGGGCAGCGTCGTGCTGGCGGTCACCGACTCCGGCATCGGCATGAGCGACGAGGAACTGGCCGAGGCCAACCGGCGGCTGGCCGAGCCGCCCGCGGTGGACCTGTCGGTCTCCCGCCGGATGGGCCTGTTCGTGGTCGGCCGCCTGGCGCTGCGCCACGGTATCCGCGTCCAGCTCCGCCGTCCCGAGGCCGGCGGCCTCAGCGCCGTCGTCCTGCTCCCGCCCCGGGTGGTGGCCCAGTCCATGCGGCCCGACCCGGCGGCCCTGGCCGCCGCGGCCGCGGGCCGGGCGGCCACGCCGGAGGCGGACCCGTTCGCCGCGGGCCTGCGCCAGGACCCGTTCGGCTCGGCGCCCGCCGGTGTGGGAGCCGGGACGAGGGCCGGTGCGGGGACCGGTTCGTTCGGTCCGGGGCACCCGTCGTTTGAGATGTCCTCCTTCGGGGCGTTCCAGTCGGCCGAGGCCCCGCTCGCGGCGCCCAGCCCGGCGGAGGCCCCGCCCGCCGCACCGCCGATGCCGCCGGTGCGCCGGCCTGGCGAGCGGCCCCCCTTCGGGATGCCTCCGATGGACGACACGCCGTTCGGCGCGCCGCCCGGGGCGAGGCCGGCCGCCGGCCCCGCTCCGGCCGAGGCCGGTCCGGCTCCGCAGGCCCCCGCCGGGCCGCCGCCCAGCGTGGCGGACCTGTGGTCGAAGCCGGTGGTGTCGGCCTCGGAGGTGGAGAGCCTGTGGTCCTCGCCGCTGACCCCGACCCCCGCGCCGCCGTCCCGGCGTCCGGCCCAGCCGTCTCAGCCGCCCCAGCCCTCCTGGCAGGACCAGCCCTCCTGGCAGGAGGCGTCGGCCGCCCCCGAGCCGTCTGCGTCCCCGGCGTCCCCGGCGTCCCCGGCGTCCTGGCAGGACCGGTCGGCGCAGCCGTCCTGGCAGGAGGTGTCGGAGGCGGATCCGTGGTCGCCGCACCGGCTCGACCCGGGCGAGAACACGCAGACGCTGCCCGCGGTCGGGGTGTCGGCGACCGAGCCGGAACCGGAGGAGTTCCTGCCCATCTTCGCGGCGGTGGGCTCCGACTGGTTCCGTAGCAGCATCCCCGCCGACAAGACGGATAAGCCGGATGAGACCGCCGGGTCCGGGCCGGTCGAGGACTCCGGGGCCTCCGGGGTCTCCGGGGCGGAGCACCGGTCCGCGCCCGCGGCGGCGGCCGAGCGGCAGCCCTGGAGCAGCACCCCCGCCGACCAGGGATGGGCCGCGGCCGAGGCGGCCAGGAAGCCCGCCGAGGGCGGCCTGACCGGGGCGGGCCTGCCCAAACGGGTGCCCAAGGCCAACCTGGTCCCCGGATCGGCTCCCTCCGCGCCCGCGGCGCCGGTCTCCCCGATGCCCCCGATCTCGGCCGAGCGGGTGCGCAGTCGTCTGTCCAGTTTCCAGCAAGGTGTACGGCAGGGTCGCGCCGAGATGAACGAGCGGTCCAACGCCGCCGAGGGAGAGAAGCAGTGAACCACCAACTCAGTCAGGCCGCCCGGGGCTTCAATTGGCTGATCACCGAGTTCGTCAAGGAGATGCCCGGCGTCGCCCACGCGGTGATCGTCTCCGCGGACGGCCTCCCGCTCGCCTACTCGCAGGGCTTCCCGAAGGACCGCGCCGACCAGCTCGCCGCGATCACCGCGGGTCTGATCAGCCTGACGCAGGGGGCCGCCCGGGTCTTCGAGGGAGGGCCGGTGGTGCAGACCGTGATCGAGATGCAGCGGGGCCTCCTGCTGACCATGTCGATCAGCGACGGCTCGGCGCTGGCCGTACTGGCCTCGCCGGACTGCGACATGGGCCTGGTGGCCTACCAGATGACGCTCCTGGCGGAGCGCGCGGGGCAGACGCTGACCCCGGCCCTGCGGGCGGAGCTCCAGGCATCTCAGCGGTAGGCGGCCGTCACTCGCGCAACAGCAGGACAATAACCGATAAGGAGGGATAGCATCCGATGAACGAGCCGCCGCCTCAGGCCAAGAGCGGGCGAGATCGTCTGATCCGTCCGTACGCTGTGACCGGGGGAAGGACCGCTCCTCGGACGCAGCTCGCGCTCGAGGCGCTGGTCTCCTCGGCGACCGCTCCGAGTGTGGATCCCTCCATGCTCTCCACAGAGTGTCAGGCGATCATCTCGATGTGCCGTCAGGTGCGTTCGGTCGCCGAGATCTCGGCCCTGCTGCGCATGCCGCTGGGCGTGACTCGGGTGTTGATCGCGGACATGTCGGCCGAGGGCCTGGTACAGATCCACCAGCCGTCGCTGAATGCCGGAAAGCCGGATCTCAACTTGCTTGAAAGGGTGCTCAGTGGGCTTCGCAGGCTCTGACGCCGGGATGACCTCGACGAAGATCGTCGTCGCCGGCGGCTTCGGTGTCGGCAAGACGACCTTCGTCGGAGCGGTCTCCGAGATCATGCCGCTGACCACGGAAGCGGTCATGACGGAGGCGAGCTCGGGGGTGGACGACCTCTCGCACATCCCGACGAAGCGGACCACCACCGTGGCGATGGACTTCGGCCGGGTCTCCCTGGACCGGGACCTGATCCTGTACCTGTTCGGTACGCCGGGCCAGCACCGGTTCTGGTTCATGTGGGACGACCTCGTCAAGGGCGCGATCGGCGCGATCGTCCTGGTCGACACCCGGAGGCTGGCGGACAGCTTCCCGGCGATCGACTACTTCGAGGAGGCCGGCCTGCCGTTCGTGGTCGCCCTGAACGGCTTCGGCGGCGCCCACCTCCACGGGGAGGAGGAGGTGCGGGAGGCGCTGACGATCTCTCCGCACGTCCCGATCGTCAGGACCGACGCCCGGTCCCGCGAGGCGGTGAAGTCGACCCTGATCACCCTGGTCGAGCACGTCCTCACCCTCCGCGTCTGACGGTTCCCGGCCGTTCCCGGCCGTTCCCGGCCGGCCTCCGGCGCGGGCCCGCCCTTCCCGGCGGGTCCGCGCCGCGTCAGCCGGTCCGGCGGGCGCTCCGGTGCCAGGCGAGCACGCGCCGCTCGACCCGGAGGAAGAGGGAGTTGAGCACGAACCCCAGCACTCCGAGGAGCACGATGGCCGTCCACATGGACGCGATGTCCACCTGGCTCTGGGCCACCAGCATGTGGTAGCCGATCCCCTCCGTGCTGCCGACGTACTCCGAGATGATCATCATGATCAGGGCCAGCGCCACGCTGATCCGCAGGCCGGCGAAGACCTTGGGGGCCATCGCGGGCAGGACGACCCGGAGGAGCTGCGCGGTCCTGGAGACGCCGAACACCTCGCACGTCTCCAGATAGGCGCGGTCCACGTGCCGCGCACCGTCCAGCGTGTTGATGAGGACGGGCCAGACGACGCCGAAGACGATGGCGGCGAGCTGGAGGGGCGTGCCCACCCCGGTCAGGGTCATGGCGATCGGGATCAGCAGCGGCGGCGGGATCGACCGGAAGAAGTGGATCAGCGGGTTGACGCAGTCGTACGCCGAGGCGGAGCGGCCCAGCGCGACCCCGGCGACGACGGCGACCGCGCACGCCGCCGCCCACCCCAGCAGGAGGCGGCCCAGGCTGGGCAGCAGGTGGTCGACCGCCTCCTGGGTGAGGAAGAGGCGGCCGAGCGGCCCGGAGAACCACAGCTCGTGCAGGCGGACCAGGATCGCGGAGGGCGGCGGGAAGTAGACCGCGCCGGCGAGCCGGGCGGCCAGCTCCCACCCGAGGAGCGCGACGGGGACGATCCACAGCCGGGCGATCCACGCCGCCGCCGAGGCCGCGCGGTCCCCGGCTCCGCGCGCGGTCATGCGGCTCCCTCCCCGACCTGCGTCCGGTGCCAGCGGAAGGCCCGCCGCTCCGCCCCGCTGAGCACGGAATTGACCAGCAGGCCGATGACCCCCGTCCAGGCGGTGGCCGCGATCATCAGATCCCGGCGGTTGCCCGCCGCCGCGTCGCTGACGAAGGTGCCGATGCCGTCGCCCCCCGCCACGAGCTCGACGCTCACCGCGACGATGAGGGCGACCGAGGCGGAGATCCGCACGCCCGTGGCGATGAAGGGCGCGGCGCTGGGCAGGGACACCCGGCGTACGACGGCGTAGCGGCCGAAACCGAAGCTCTGCAGTGTCTCCTTGGCCAGCGGGTCGACGTCGCGCAGGCCGTAGAGCGTGTTGATGAGCACCGACCAGTAGGAGGTGTACACGATCAGCGCGATCTTCCCCTGGTCCGCCAGGGCGAAGAGCGCGAGGGGCAGCAGCGCCACCGAGGGGATCGGGCGCAGGAACTCCACCAGCGGCCGCACGGCGCGCTCGGCCCTGGGGAAGGTGCCCAGCACCAGCCCGGACGGTACGGCCGCCGCGGTGGCCAGCAGCAGTCCGGCCGCGGCCGAGGAGAGGGTGTCGCCCACCCCGGCGAGGAACTCTCCGTCCAGCAGGAGGCCGAACGCGCCGGAGAGGACGGAGGAGGCCAGCGGGACGGCGTACGGGTCGACGACCCCGGTCCTGCCCAGTGCCTCGGCGACGAGGAGGAACCCCGCGATGCCCAGGGCACCGCGGAGCGCCGTTCCGGTGTTCATTGCGGGGCTGCGGCCAGCAGGGAGGCGGCGTCCACCTTGTTCTTGGTGATCGCGAACTCGGAGAGCAGGTCGGCCACGCGCTGGACCCGGGTGGGGTTCAGCGAGGTGGAGAAGGTGCCCATCGCCATGGTCGCGGCCACGTCGGCGGGGATCTGCGTGAAGGTCGGGATGACCTTGTTGAGGGCCTGGCGGTCGGACGCCGCGATCTGCTGCGCCTTGCCGATCGCGCGCTGGAAGGCCGCGGCGGTCTTGGGATGCTTGGCGATCCAGTCGTCGGTGGAGGCCCAGCCGTCGAGCGGGAGCCCCTCCGTGGGACCGGACAGGGTGTCGATCAGCAGGGTGGCGCCGAGGTCCTTCTGCGCGGCGGAGATGTAGGGCTCGGTGAGCCACGCCGCGTCGACGGTGCCCGCCTTGAGCTGGGCGAGCTGGTCGGCGAAGGGCACGGGCACGAACTTGACGTCGGACGGCGCCAGGCCGTGGACCTTCAGCTGGGCGCTGACGGTGACCTCGCCGAGGGCCTTGACCACGTTCACCGCGATGGTCTTGCCCTTGAGCTGCTTGGGTTCGCGGATGGGGGAGTCCTTGACGACGACGACCCCGTTGACGCCGGGCGCCCCCTGCTGGGACTCCGCGAGCATCTTGAGCTTGGCCGCGCCGGAGTCACTGATGGTGATCAAGGAGACGTAACTGGTCAGGAAGGCGTCGATCTGACCGTTGAGGATTTTCGGCATGACCGCCTGCGGAGCCTGGATCGTCTCCGTCTTGATGGTCAGGCCCTCCTCTTTGAAGAAGCCCCTTTCCTGCGCGATGAAAAGCGGAGCGGAGGAGGGCACCGGTACGACGCCGATGGTCAGTTCGGTCTTCTCAAGGCCGTTGGACGCCGCCGGTTTCTCCGCTTCGGTGCCGGAGGTGCCGCATGCGGCGAGTGTCAAAGCCGTGGCGAGTCCGATGAGGGAGTTGCGGATCACGCGTTTGTTTCCCATGGAACCTCCTTAACCGGAAGCCGCGTTCTCCCGTATCGGTCCCATGCGGGAGAAGGTCGCGGCACGACGGCGCGTCAGCCTAGCGGATACGTGATCGTTAAAGCGAGGCGGCGGATATTACTTAAATAATGGCCTGTCCGAAAACGGGGAGCGAAATGCGCCCGGCGACTTCCCGGCGACCCGGAATGCGCAGGCCGCCCGGCGACTTCCCGGTGGCCGGGAACGCGACCCGACGGACGACGGAAGGGGCGGGCGGGCGACGCCACGTCGCAGGCGGTTCCCGTCCGGGCCGGGGAAGGGGGTGCCCGGGTCGGACGGGGTCGTCCGCATGGCGCCGGACGGCCCGCGCGGTCGCCTCGGTGGCGCGTATCCGGGATCCGCCCCGCCCTCGGCGGCCGGCTCGCCGCGGCAGGGCGCCGCCGTCCCGGCGGAGGGCCGGACGTTCCGGCGGAGGGTCGGACGTTCCGGACGCTGCTTCAGCGTCGGCGGCCACCGGCGTTTTCCCGTACTCCTCACCACCTGTTATGCAAGGAGTGCGGGAGGGAAATCTGTTGAACGGTCGTCCAGGAAAGGCCGGAGGCTTTCCGGTCCCGGGTGCGCCTGTGCCGTTCGGATTTCCGCAGGGAGGGCCGGGAGGTGTGCGGTGGAGTCGCGGAAGAACCGGACCGGAAGGACGGCGACCCGGAAAGCGTCCGATGCCGCCCGGGCCGGGCGCCGCTGAATCGGGCCGCTGATCTGCAGTCCGGCGGAGCCGGCCGAGGAAACGGTCGCCTGCTCATAGGGCGGATCCGGGCGGGGGCGGCGGCCCGGCGAGGGGATTTCGAAAGCCGTATTAATTGAACTGCGATTGAAGAGCGGTCGGGCCGGGGTTCATCCAGGACGCCTTGACCGATTTGTGGATGTTTTCTCCATCTCATCCAGTTATGCACTAAAAGGGGGACTTGATACTGGAGTGATGGGGTAATTTAATCGACATTCCCCGCCCTGCGATCCCACCATTAACGGAGGCCGCCGCCTGCTGCCGGGCGGCCTTCTCCGCTTTCCTTCTGGAGGACGCATGAAACTCCGTTCGTCGTTCGCCGGTCTGCTGACGCTGGCTCTGATGGCGGTCGCCGGGTGCGGTGGCGCCGACGAGCCGACCGGGGCGTCCGGGGCCTCTGCGGGCGGTTCCGGCCTGGAGAAGACCACGATCAACATCGGCACGATGCCGGTCGTCGACACGGCCCCGCTGCAGATCGCGATGGAGAAGGGCCTGTTCGAGGCCGAGGGCCTCGACGTCAAGCCGAGCGTCCTGGCGGGCGGCGCGGAGGCGATCCCCAAACTCAAGGGCGGCAGCCTGGACGTCAGCTTCGGCAACTACGTCTCCTTCTTCGGCGCGGCGGCCAAGGGCGCCATCGACCTGAAGATCGTCTCCGACGGCTTCCAGAGCGCGCCGAAGACGCACGTGATCATGGTTCCCAAGGACAGCCCGATCCGGACCGTCGCCGACCTCAAGGGCAAGACCATCGCGGTCAACACCAAACGCAACATCGGCACGATGCTGGTCCGCGTGGCGGGTAGGGCGCACGGCATCGAGATCGACGAGGACGAGAACTTCGCGGAGTTCCCCTTCCCGGAGATGGAGGGCGCGCTGAAGGCCGGCACGGTCGACGCCGCCATCGTCGTGGAGCCGTTCGGCACCTTCATCGGCCGGAACATCGGTGCCCGGGTCGTCTGGGACACCTCCCAGGGCCCGACCGCGGACTTCCCGATCGCCGGCTACGCGGCGACCTCGGAGTTCGTCGCCGCCAACCCCAGGACCGTGGCGGCGTTCCAGCGGGCGATGCGCAAGGCCCAGAAACTGGCGGCCGACCGGGCCAACGTGGTCGCGGCCATCCCGAAGTACACCAAGATCCCCGCGTCCGCGGCCGATGGCCTCGCCATCGGCGCCTTCCCCACCGCGCTGGACGCCGCCCGCCTCCAGCGCGTCGCCGACAGCATGCACGAGTACGGCCTCCTCGATGCGCCGATCAAGGCGCAGGACCTCGTCTTCGCCGGCGAATGACCGCCATCCGTGCCGTCCGCGGGGTGATCGGGGTCTGCGCGGCGGTGGCGCTGGCCGAGGCGGCCGCCCGGCTGGAGGTCGTCGACCCGGAGCTCGTCCCGCCCGTGTCCGCCGTGCTGGTCCGCTCCGTCACGCTGGCGGGGGACCCGGTGTTCCTCGCCGGCATGGCGGACACGGTGCTGGCCTGGCTGGTCGGTCTGGCCCTGGCCCTCGTGGCGGCGGTCGCGGCCGGCGTGGTGCTCGGATCGGTCCCGTGGCTGAGCGTGCCGAGCCGGATCGTGGTGGAGTTCCTCCGCCCGATCCCCTCGGTGGCGCTGATCCCGCTGGCGATCCTGCTGTTCGGGTCGGAGACGGAGATGAAGGTCTCCCTGATCTTCTACGCCGCGACCTGGCCCATCCTGCTCAACACCCTCTACGCCCTGCGTGACGTGGACCCGCTGGCCAAGGAGACCCTGCGCAGCTTCGGCTTCGGGCCGCTGGCGGTGCTGTGGCGGGTCTCGCTGCCCAGCGCCGCGCCGTTCGTCGCGACCGGTGTGCGCGTCGCCGCGGGCATCGCGCTGGTCGTGGTGGTGGGCGCCGAGCTGCTGAGCGGCGGGACGAGCGGCCTGGGCGTCTTCCTCATCGAGGCGGGCAGCGCCGGGGGCAACACCGACGTGACGCTGGCCGGCGCGGTCTGGGCCGGGACGCTCGGCCTCCTGGTGAACGCCCTGCTGGTCAAGGTCGAGCAGGGCGCCTTCCGCTGGCACTTCGCGCGCACCGGAAGGGCGGCGGCATGAGCCCGCGGCCCGGTACGGCGGGCGGGACCGGTCAGGTCCTGCGGGGGCTGTTCTCCCGGCTCTGGCTCGCGGCGCTGCTGCTCGCCGGCTGGGAGGCGGTCACCCGGATCGTCGGGGAGAGCTACTTCCCCCCGCCGTCGGAGATCGCCGTCACGATGCACGACCTGTGGTTCTCCGGTCCGGCGAGCCGGCTCTTCCTCACCGAGGACGCGCTGGAGGACTTCGGGCACAGCCTGTACAACCTGTTCGGCGGCTGGGTGCTGGCCTGCGTCGCCGGGGTCGCGGTCGGTGTCGCGCTCGGGCTCTCGCGCCGGCTGTCCGACTACGTGGAGCCGATGGTCCACTTCGGGCGGGCGATCCCCCCGCCCACCCTGCTCTCCTTCTACGTCGCGGTCTTCAGCCTCGGCACGCCCATGCAGGTGGCGACCATCGTCTCCGGCGTCGTCTGGCCGGTGCTGCTCAACACCGTCGACGGCGTCCGCACGGTGGACCGGCTCCACCTGGACACCGCCGAGGTCTTCGGAGTGCGGGGCGGCCGCAGGCTGCTGCGGGTCGTCCTGCCCGGCGCCGCACCGAAGATCGTGGCGGGACTCCGGATCAGCCTGGGCATCGCGCTGATCCTGATGGTCCTGTCCGAGCTCGTCGGCAGTACGGCGGGCATCGGATCCCTCCTCATCGGAGCCCAGCGCAGCTTCGAACTGCCCGAGATGTGGGCCGGGATCATGCTGCTCGGCCTGCTGGGATACCTGCTCAACGCCGCCTTCGTCGCCGTGGAGCGGCGGGCGCTCGGCTGGCACCTGAACGCACGGGAGGCGGCGTGAGCCTCCGACGGACACCGGGGAAGACATGCGAGTACTGATCATCGGCGGAGGCATCGGAGGACTGGCCACCGCGCTGAGCCTGCACGCCGCGGGCATCGGCTGCACGGTCGCCGAGTCGGTCACGGAGCCGCGCCCGCTCGGCGTCGGCATCAACCTGCAGCCCCACGCGGTGCGCGAGCTGACCGAACTGGGCCTGGGGGAGGAGCTCGCCGGGCTCGGCATCTCGATGAACTACTTCACGTTCACCGACAGGTACGGCGGGGTGATCCTCCCGCTGCCCCGCGGGACGATCGCGGGGTACGACTGGCCCCAGTACGCCGTCCACCGCGGCGAGCTGCAGATGACGCTCCTGGCGGCGGTGCGCGAGCGCCTGGGTCCCGGCGCGGTCCGCACCGGTCTCTCGCTGGAGGACTTCGAGCAGGACGGGACCGGGGTCACGGCGTCGCTGCGCGACGTGCGCACCGGCGAGACCCTGAAGGAGACGGCCGACGTCCTGGTGGGCGCGGACGGCGTCCACTCGGTGGTGCGCGCTCGCCTGCACCCGGACGGCGGGCCGCTGCTGTGGAACGGCATCCGGATGTGGCGGGGCACGGCCGAGGGGGAGTCCTTCCTCGACGGGGCCACGCAGGTCGTCGCGGGCTCCAACCGGTCGGCCAAGTTCGTGGTCTACCCCATCGCCCGGCGGGGCGGCGGGCGGGTGCTGATCAACTGGGTGGCCGAGGTGCTGACCGGCGAACCCGGCCCCGTCACGGCGGCCGACTGGTCCCGGCGGGGCCGGCTGGAGGACGTGCTCCCGCACTTCGAGGGCTGGCGCTTCCCCTACCTGGACGTGCCCGCCCTGATCTCGGCCTCCGAGCGGATCCTGGAGTACCCCATGGTGGACAGGGACCCGCTCCCCCGGTGGGGCCGGGGCCGGGTCACCCTGCTGGGGGACGCCGCGCATCCGCTGTACCCGATCGGCGCAAACGGCGGTTCGCAGGCCGTGCTGGACGCCCGGGTCCTGGCCAGGGAACTGGCCGTCGCCGCCGATCCCGTCGCGGGGCTGGCCGCCTACGAGGCGGAGCGCCGGCCCGTCACCGGCGAGCTGGTGCTGGCCCACCGGGAGCTGCCGATGGAGAAGACCATCGCGCTGGTCACCGAGCGGGCGCCGGACGGGTTCGACGACATCGCCGACGTGCTCACGCCGGAGGAGCTGGCGGAGATGGCCGCCGCGCAGCGCCGGATCACCGACACGGACGTCAGGTTCCTCAACGAACGGGCCTCGTGGAGCGTCACCCGCGGCTGACCCGGTCTCCGCCGGCGGGCCCGGGAGCGGTGCGGAAAGGAAACGGGAGGTGTACGGCCCTTTCCGCCGCGCATTCGCCGTCCGATCCGGAATCGGGCTCCGGGCGGGCGGCGGCCCCGAAAGGGAAAGCACGGTACGGCGGCCGCCTCGGCCACCGGATTCCATCGTTCTGCGGCCGGACGGCACCGGATCCGTGAATCCGGGCGATTCCGGATCCACGGATCCGTGCTATTCCGGATCCGCGCATTCGAGCGGTTCCGGATCCGTGGATCCGGGCGACGGGAGAATTCTCTCCCGGACGCGGCACCGGGCGTTCCGGAGGCGCGGGCGGCGGGCGCGTCCGCGCGGCGGGCTCCGGTCCGCCACCCTGTGTTCTGGAATGGCGGACGTTCTCCGGTTCTGCATTCCGGGAATTGGAAATATTCGCGAATTCTCCGGGAAGGAGGGCCGGCGGCGGGGAGCCTCCCGCCGCCGGCCGGTGTGGTGGGGCCGTCCGGCTCACGCGCGGCGGGCCGGAGTCCTCACGTGGACGCCCCCGCACGGACGCCCTCACGCGGGCGCCTTCGCCCGGGCCTCATATGGGCAGGGCCTCGACGACGGCGGCTCCGCCGGGCAGCTCGATCTGCCGCTCGAACCGGAGGGCGGCCTTGCCCAGCAGTTCGGCGTACTCGGACGTGCTGCGCTCCACCCCCTCGCCGAACAGGGCGAGCATCCGCATGTCCACGTCCTTGCTGATGTGCGGCCTGTCGTCGTCCGGCACGACCAGCTCCACCAGCAGCACCCGGCCGTCGTCGGCCATCGCGCTCCTGACGTTGCGCAGGATCCGCACCGCGTCCTCGTCGGACCAGTTGTGGATCACGCTGCCCAGCAGGTAGGCGTCGGCGCCGGAGGGCACGGAGACGAAGAAGTCGCCCGCCACGCATTCGCAGCGGTCTTCAAGACCGGCCTCGGCGAAGAACTCCCGCGAGCCCGGGACCACGGCCTCCTGGTCGAACAGCACGCCGCGCACGTTTGAATGCGCCTTCAGGACGGCGGCCAGGATGTGCCCCTTGCCGCCGGCCACGTCGACCAGGGTGCGCACGCCGGAGAAGTCGTAGCGCGAGGCCACGGCCTCCGCGAACGGCCAGGCGCGGGCCACCATGTACTCGTCGAACAGCCGCCCGGCGGCCGGGTTGTCCCTGAGGTAGCCGTAGAGCGGGCCGTGCCGCTCGGCGAAGGCGGAGCCGCCGGTGCGCACGGTCCGCGGAAGTGCGCCCATGCCGTACCAGAAGCCCTCCTCGCCGATCATCCGGACGGCGGCCCGCATCGAGTCGGGCACGTCGCTGCGGAGTACGGCTCCCGCGGGGGTCAGCCCGTACACGCCCGGGGCCGTCGCCGAGACGAACCCCATCGAGGCGAGCTGGCGGAGCACCCGGCCGAGGGCGGACGGGTCCGCGCCGCAGCGGGCCGCCAGCTCGCCCGTGCTCAGCGGGCCCTCGCGCAGGTGGTCGGCGCAGCCCAGCTCGGCCATCGCGGCCAGGGCGGCGAAGCGGGACACCCCGCCGATCACGTCCCAGACCGGCGCCTGCGGGTCGTCCATTGACGGTCCTCTCTCTCGGGAATCTCTCGGAAGCCGTACCGGGAGCGGTTCAGGAGGCGGGGGCGGACTGGCTCCGCATGCCGCGGACCAGCCGGCCGACCTCGGCGCGCAGGTGCACGAAGTCGGGGTGCTCCCGGGTGGTGATCTGGTCGCGCGGAGCGGGCAGGTCGACCCGCAGGTCCCCGACGATCCGGGCGGGGGCCTTGGACAGGACCACGACCCGGTCGCCCACGTAGACGCTCTCGTCGATGTCGTGGGTGATGAGCAGGATGGTCATGTTGTGGTGGCTGCGCACGCGCAGCGTGAGGTCCTCGAGGTCCTCGCGGGTCTGCGCGTCGACCGAGCCGAAGGGCTCGTCCATCAGCAGCAGCGAGGGGCGGTAGGCCAGCGCGCGGGCGATGGACACCCGCTGCTGCATGCCGCCGGAGAGCTGCCACGGATACTTGGCGGCGGCGCCCGCCAGCCCGACCTGCTCCAGGGCCTCCATGGCGGCGCTCCGGCGCTGCTTCTTGTCCATGTCCTTGCGCCGCAGCGGCAGGGAGACGTTGTCGGCCACGGACATCCAGGGGAAGAGGGAACGGCTGTAGTCCTGGAAGACCACGGCCAGGTCGTCCGGGGTCCGGTCGACGGCGGTGCCGCCCAGCACCACCTTCCCGCCGGTGGGCCGCAGGAGCCCGGCGATGGAGCGCAGCAGGGTGGACTTGCCGCACCCCGAAGGGCCGACGATGCAGACCAGCTCGCCCTCGGCGACCTTCAGGTCGATGCCGCCGAGGGCGTGGTGGGCGCCCGGCCCGCTGCCGTAGGTGTGGGTCAGGTTGGAGATCTCAAGCACGGCGGGTCCTCATATCGTCTGCTTGGCGGCCCGGTGCCAGGACAGCAGGCGTCGCTCGGCCGCCAGGAAGGCCGAGTTGAGCACGTATCCCAGGACACCGAGGACCACGATGGTCCCCCACACGCCGGGCAGGTCGAACGACCGCTGGGCGTCCAGGAGCTGGAAGCCGATTCCGTTGGTGCTGCCCACCAGCTCGGAGATGACCATCAGGATCAGGGCCAGGGAGAGGCTGAGCCGCAGGCCGGCGAAGATCTTGGGCATCGCGGAGGGCAGGATGACGCGGAGCAGCCGCTGGCTCCGGGAGAACCCGAAGACCCGGGACGTCTCCAGGTGCTGCCGGTCGACGTGGCGGGCTCCGTCGCCGGCGTTGAGCAGGATCGGCCAGATGATGCCGAACACGATCGTGGCGATCTGCATCTGCGCGCCGGCGGCGAACAGGGCCAGGAAGAAGGGGAGCAGGGCGGGGGGCGGGATGGCCCTGCCGAACTCGATGAGCGGGTCCAGGAACCGGGAGAGCACCGGGGAACGCCCCAGCATGAGGCCCAGGGCGATCCCGATCACGCCGGCGATCAGCCAGCCCGCGAAGAGCCTGCCCACGCTCGTCGGGATGTTCTCCACCGCCGCGTCGGTGAGCCAGAGCCGTTCGGGCGGGCCGGACAGCCACATCTCGTGCATGCGGACCGCGATCGCGGTGGGCGGGGGGAAGAAGTTGTCCTCGGCGGCGCGGGTGGCGGCCTCCCAGGCCGCCAGCACGACGGGGACCAGCCAGAGGCGGCCGAGGCCGCGCAGGACGCGCATCACCGGGCGCCCTCCGTCCGGGCGAGGTGCCAGCGGAAGAGCCGCCGCTCCACCAGGGTGAACAGGGTGTTGGAGACGATCCCGATGACGCCCGCCCAGATGGTGGCGGCGACGATGAACTCCAGGGCGTCGGGACTGCTCCCGGCCTCGATGATGAACGTGCCGATGCCGCTGGCGCCGCCCGCGAGCAGTTCGGCGCTGATCGCCAGGATGAGCGCGATCGAGGCGGCCAGCCGTACGCCGGTGGCGATGAACGGCGCGGTGCTGGGCAGCGAGACCCGCCACAGCACCGCCAGCGGCCCGAAGCCGAAGCTGCGCAGGGTCTCCTTGGCCAGCGGGTCGACGTCCTTGAGGCCGTACATCGTGTTGATCAGGACCGGCCACGAGGCGGCGTAGACGATCACCGCGATCTTCATGTCGAACCTGTCGGAGAACAGCAGCAGGGCCAGCGGGATCAGGGCCACGGACGGGATGGGCCGGAGGAACTCCAGGACGGGCCGGAGCGCCGACTCCACGCGGGGCATGGTGCCGAGCGCGAATCCGGCGGGGACGGCGACCAGCACGGTGAGCAGGAGGCCGGCGGCCCAGGCGCCCAGGGTCGAGACGACGTCGGCGAGGAAGTCCCCGTCGGCGGCGAGCGCCGCCGCACGGCCGGCGATCGTGGAGGCCAGCGGGAACACGATCGGGTCGATGAACCCGGTCCGTCCGGCGAGTTCCACCAGGCAGAACAGCCCTGCGACGCCGACGGCGCCGCAGAGCGGTCTGTTGTCGAGCAGGGAGCGCCCGGTCATCAGCCGTTGGCGCCCGGGAGGATGGTCTTGGCCTCGATCGGGCTCTTCAGGTACCCCTGCTCCACCATCAGGTCGGCCACCCGCTGCAGACGGGTCTCGTCGAGGCTGGTGGGGAAGGTGCCGAGGGTGATGACGGCCGCGGTGGCCGCGTCGATCTTGGTGTAGGTCGGCAGGATCTCCTCGACGGCCTTGCGGTCCGAGGCGGCGATCTGCTGGGCCTTGGCGACCGCGCGCTGGAAGGCGGCGACGGTCTTGGGGTTCTCGTTCACGAACTTCTCGGTGACGATCACACCGGCGATGGGGAAGTCCGCGGTCGGGCCGGTCATGGTGTCGGCCAGCTTCTGGGCGCCGATCTTGGTGGCGGCGGCGGTCAGGTGCGGCTCGGTCATCCAGGCCGCGTCGACGACGCCCTTCTCCAGCTGGCCCGCCATGTCGGGGAAGGGGAACTCGAGGAACTGCACGTCCTCGGCGGTGAGGCCGTGCGTCTTCAGCACCGAGGTGACGGCCAGCGTGCCGATGTTCTTGAGGCTGTTGACGGCGACCTTCTTGCCCTTGAGGTCGGCCGGGGTCTTGATGGGGGAGTCCTTGGCGACCATCAGGTTGAAGGAGTTCGGCGTCGCCTGGTAGAGGTCAGAGATGATCTTCATCTTGTTGCCGGCCGAGACGGCGAGGAAGGTCGAGACGTAGTTGGTCTGCGTCGCGTCCAGGGAGCCGCCGAGCAGGCTCTGCTGCGCCTGCGCGCCGCCCTGGATCGGCTCGATCTTCACGGTCAGGCCCTCTCCGGCGAAGAAGCCCCGCTTGTCGGCGATGTAGAGCGCGGCGGAGTCGGGGATGGGCAGGGCCCCGATGGTGAGCTGGGTCTTCTCCGGGCCGCCGGCCCCGCCGGGCGCCGCGGCGGCCGTGGTCTCCGGGTCCGATCCGCCGCAGGCGGCGAGCGCCAGCACGGCGGCGAGTCCCACCGCGGCGGCCCGTCCGGCAAGTCTGAACCTCATGGGGTCTCCATTCACTGCGTTGATCCGCCCTGGCGGGACTCGCCGAAGCAGCGGGCGGCGCGGAGGTGGTCCCGTGAGGCAGGTGATCAAGGGGGATGTCGATCGCGGATCAGAGTAGCGGAGAGGATGAACCAAATAACAAATATCGGTCCATATGGTCAAATGGGCATAAAAGGTCTTTTGTCGTCCTTGTGAACCCTTGTCGGGGTTTGACGGAAGCGGGTGGGGTGCCTGAAGGGGAAATTCCCGGTTCTGCCCGACCCTGTCCGGCGAGACGGAGAGTTGTTGTCCGGTTGCGGATGACATGTGGGGGTTACGGATAATCCGCGACTTATGCGCCGTTGGCCGAACTCATCCGGCTGTGCTCCAATAACCCCTACCCCATGGATGCGTCGGCGTCACATGCGTATCAACCGTTGTGACGCGATCCCCCCTCTAAGCAGACGATCCGAGGAGAGGCAGCGGAGGCCAGTGAGGACAGCGTCAACCCCCAGCGAACGCGAACCGAGGCCGGGCGCCGCCGCTCAGGGGGAACCGCCGCAGGGCGATCGGGTGCCCGGCACCGAGGCCGGCGGCACCGTGAAGAGAGACAGGAAGCTGGCCCTCCGCAACTGGCGGGTGCGGTCGCGGCTGATCGCGCTCATCGCCATCCCGACCATGGCGGCGATCGTCCTGGGCGGTCTGCGGACGGTCACCTCGCTCAGCAGCGCCGCCGAGTACGAGCGGGTGCGCGCCGGTGCCGAGCTGACCGCCGAGATCAGCGAGCTCGCGCACGAGCTGGAGGAGGAACGCGACCTGTCCGCCCGCTTCGTGGCGCAGGGGCGCGGGAGCGCCGCCCTGGCGAAGCTGCAGGAGCAGTACGAGGCCGTCGACCGGGCGGCCGGTGACGTCGGCGACCGCATCGACCTCATCCTCGGCGGCGGGCAGGCCGACGACTTCGGTGACCGCGGCAGGGCCGAGCTCGCCCAGATCCGCAACCGCATCGACGAGCTCAAGAGCATGCGCGAGACCGCGACGAAGACCCGGCTCCCCGCCCAGCCCACGATCGCCATGTACTCGCGGACGCTGGACAACCTGCTGGCCCTGCACGACGAGATCGTCCAGGGCGTCACGGACCAGGGCCTGGCCGGCAGCGCGAACGCGTTCGCCGCGCTGGCCCGGGCCAAGGAGAGGGCCTCCGCGGAACGGGCGATCCTCGCCGTGGCCCTCGCCGAGCGGAGGTTCACCTCCGAGGGCCTGGACGCCTTCGTCGCCGCCCGGGCCGAGCGGGACAGCGAGCTCGTGACCTTCCAGTCCGAGGCGACGGTCGCGCAGCGGCAGCTGTTCGACGACACCGTCAGCAGCCAGAAGAAGGACCGCGCGGAGTCGATGCGGCTGCGCGCCCTGGTGCTGGCGAACGAGCAGGCCCCGCTCCTGCGCGTCGACGTGTCCCGGTCCGGGGCCGGAGACCAGGCGAGCTGGTTCGACGCCGCCTCCGACACGGTCGACCGCATGCGCGAGGTCGAGAAGCGGATCGCCGACACCGTCATCGCGCAGAGCCGCGCGCTCCAGGAGACCGAGCAGCGCGGCGCGCTGATCACCGCGGGCCTCACCGCGCTGCTGCTCCTCATGGTCCTGGTCGTCACCGCGATCGTGGCCCGCTCCCTCGTCAAGCCGCTGCGCAGGCTGCGCACCGAGGCGCTGTCCATCGCGGGAGAACGCCTGCCGGAGACCGTGCAGGGCATGCGCGAGCGGGGCGAGGTCACCTCGGTGGAGGTCCAGCCCATCGGCGTGGTCTCGGCCGACGAGATCGGGGAGGTGGCCCGGGCCTTCGACGAGGTCCACCGCGAGGCCGTACGGCTGGCGGGCGAGGAGGCGACGCTGCGCAGCAACGTCAACGCCATGTTCGTCAACCTCTCCCGGCGCAGCCAGACCCTGGTCGAGCGTCAGCTGGCCCTCATCGAGAGCCTGGAGCACGGCGAGCAGGACGAGGGCCGACTCGGCAGCCTGTTCCGGCTGGACCACCTGGCCACCCGCATGCGCCGCAACAGCGAGAACCTCCTGGTCCTCGCGGGGCAGGAGCCCGCGCGGAGGTGGAGCCAGCCGGTCCCGCTGATCGACGTGGTCCGCGCCTCGCTGTCGGAGGTCGAGAACTACGAGCGGGTGGACCTGCGGCTGTCCGGCGGAGTCTCCGTGGCGGGCACGTCCGTCAACGACGTCGTCCACCTGATCGCCGAGCTCGTCGAGAACGCGATCTCCTTCTCCCCGAGGGAGACGAAGGTCATCGTGTCGAGCAACCGCATCGACGGTGGCGGCGTGATGGTGTCCGTCACCGACCTCGGCATCGGCATGACCGGCGAGGAGCTGGCGCAGGCGAACTGGCGGCTGGCCAACCCCCCGGTGGTGGACGTCTCGGTCTCCCGCCGGATGGGCCTGTTCGTGGTCGGCCGCCTGGCCCTGCGCCACGGCATCCGGGTACAGCTCCGCCAGCAGGACAGCGGGGGCCTGACGGCGATGGTGCTCCTCCCGGAGAACCTGCTCGCTCCCACCGGGCAGATGCCGGGAGCGCAGCCCGGGGCGCACGGCGGCGACTGGAGCGCGCAGGCGCCCCCGACGCCCTCGGCGGAGCGGCCTCCGGTGATGGCCAGCCCGGTCTCGCTGGACTCCTCCCGGCCCGCGTTCGCCTCCTTCGAGGCGGCGCAGCAGGCCTTCAACTCCTTCGACGCGGGAGCGCGCTTCAACTCCTTCGACGCCTCGCAGACCTCGTTCGCGGGGGACGGGCGCTCGCCGTTCGACGCCGTGCAGTCCTCGTTCGACGCGGGGCAGACCTCCTCCTTCGGGGACGGGCGCTCCTTCACGGCGGAGGGCCACCCGGGCCGGGTGCCGGTCGACACCCCCTGGCCCGGGCACGTGCCGGCACCGGGCGCCGGCCCGGCCTGGCCGGCGACCTCCCAGGAGGACCCGGGATCGTGGCCGAGCGCGCCCATGCGCGGGGACACCGGCGTGTGGCCGGACCCGCGCCAGGGGACGCGGCCGGGCACGGGAGCGCAGGCGCGCCGCACGTTCGACGCCGAGGCGGACAACACGGGCCCCCTGCCGGTGGTGCGCGAGCCCTCCGCGCTGGAGGAGGAGCGGGAGGAGTTCCTGCCGATCTTCGCGGCGGTGGAGTCCGACTGGTTCAGGAAGGCCGAGCCGGCCGCCGCCGCGGCGGACTCCGCGTCCGGCCCGGGCGCGGACCTGCAGGAGACGGCCGCGCTCCAGTCCCCGGTGCCCGCGGCCCCCGCCCAGACGAGCGGGTCCGCCTGGTCCTCGCCGGCGGACGCCGGCTGGCAGGCGGCCCGGGCGGCCAGCGAGCCGGCGCTCGGCGGGGTCACCGGTGCGGGCCTGCCCAAGCGGGTGCCCAAGGCCAACCTCGTGCCAGGCACGGTCGCCCCCGACGCGGGCGGCGCTCCGCCGGCCCCCGCGCTCCGGCCGACCGTCTCCCCGGAGGCGGTGCGCAACCGGCTGGCGAGCTTCCAGAAGGGAGTGCGGCAGGGCCGGGCGGTCGCGAGGGGAGAGGCCTCCGAGGAGCAGGCGTATCCCGGCTTCGGCCGGGACGTTGAAGGAAGCAGGGAGGAGCGGTGAGCGAGCCCATGACGATGACCGAGGAGGATGACCGGTGCGCGAACTGAGCCAGGCCGCTCGGGGGGTCAACTGGCTGATCACCGACTTCGTGAACAACGTCCCAGGCGTTGCGCACACGGTCGTGGTCTCGACGGACGGCCTGCCGCTGGCGTACTCGGACGGGTTCCCCCGGGACCGGGCCGACCAGCTGGCCGCGGTCGCGGCCGGACTGCTCAGCCTGACCCAGGGCGCCTCCCGGGTCTTCGAGGGCGGCGCGGTCACCCAGACCGTGGTGGAGATGCAGCGGGGACTGCTGCTCATCATGTCGATCAGCGACGGCTCCTGCCTCGCGGTGCTCGCCTCGCCCGACTGCGACATGGGCCTCGTGGCCTACCAGATGACCCTGCTCGTCGAGCGGGCCGGCCAGGTGCTGACGCCGGCCGTCCGCGCCGAACTCCAGGCCTCCCACCCCCGGTGACGACCCGAACGGGCGCACCGGGGCACTTCCCTTTCGGAGCCGAAGGAGCCCGCGCATGAGAGACGAGGGAAGAGATCGGTCAGCATCCGGGCCGCGGCGCGTCGGCGCCGCGGCGGACACCGCCCTAGGAGGACGCCGTGGCAGGCCGCGGATGGCCAGGTGAGGGCGACCCGCTGGGCGGGCCGCCCCACCGGTCGATGGACGACGCCCGCATGCAGCCGGGTGGCCCCGGCTACCCCGCGCAGCCGGGCATGCCCGCGCAGCACGTGCAGCAACCGGGCGGTCCCGGCTACCCCGGGCAGCAGCCGGGCGGTCCGTCGCATCACGTGCAGCCGGCGCCGGCGGAGCAGAGTTCCCTGGTCCGCCCCTACGCCGTGACCGGGGGGCGGACCGCCCCCCGGACCCAGCTCGCCATGGAGGCGCTGGTCTCCTCGGCGACCTCGATTCACCATGATCTATCCACCCGCACTCCGGAGTATCAGGCGATCAGCGCCCTGTGCCGGCAAGTGCGTTCGGTCGCTGAGATCTCCGCGATGCTCCGCATCCCCCTCGGCGTCACCCGGATCCTCGTCGCGGACATGGCGGCAGAGGGGCTGGTCCAGTTGCATCAGCCGCAGCTGAACGCGGGCAAGCCGGATCTCAACCTGCTGGAAAGGGTGCTCAGTGGACTTCGCAGGCTCTAACCGGGGTGCCGGCCTCACCTCGACGAAGATCGTCGTCGCCGGTGGCTTCGGCGTGGGAAAGACCACGTTCGTGGGTGCGGTGTCGGAGATCCTCCCGCTGACCACGGAGGCGGTGATGACCGACGCCAGCGCCGGCATCGACGACGTCGGCCTCACCCCCAACAAGACCACGACCACGGTCGCCATGGACTTCGGCCGGGTCTCCCTGGACCAGGACCTGATCCTGTACCTGTTCGGCACGCCCGGGCAGCACCGGTTCTGGTTCATGTGGGACGACCTGGTCCGCGGCGCCATCGGCGCGGTCGTGCTGGTCGACACCCGCCGCCTGGCCGACAGCTTCCCGGCGATCGACTACTTCGAGGAGGCCAAGCTCCCCTTCGTGGTCGCGCTCAACGGCTGGGACGGCACCCACCCGCACGGCGAGGAGGAGGTGCGGGAGGCGCTGACGCTCGCCCCGAACATCCCGGTCTCGCGGACCGACGCGCGCTCCCGGGACGCGGTGAAGAGCACGCTCATCACGCTGGTCGAGCACGCTCTGACGGTGCGGATGGCCGTCCCGGGCTGGGGCCGCTAGGGACGCGGGATCCCCTCCCTCGCCGCCGCGCGGCCCGGCGGCGCCTCACCGGGGCGCCGGGTGCGGCCGTCAGCGGATAGGCTGGGAGGTCGAGTCGCAGACCTGTAGCGCAGAGGCTGGCCAATCACGTGTTCGAGACGCTTTCCGACCGGCTCACATCGGTCTTCTCCTCCCTCCGATCCAAGGGTCGGCTCTCCGACGCCGACATCGACGCGACGTGCCGCGAGATCCGCATCGCGCTGCTCGAGGCCGACGTCGCGCTGCCCGTGGTCAAGACGTTCGTCGCCCAGGTCAAGGAGCGCGCCCGCGGAGCCGAGGTCTCCCAGGCGCTGAACCCGGCCCAGCAGGTCGTCAAGATCGTCAATGACGAGCTGATCGAGATCCTCGGCGGTGAGACCCGGCGGCTCCGTTACGCGAAGACCCCGCCGACCGTCATCATGCTCGCCGGTCTCCAGGGCGCCGGCAAGACCACGCTGGCGGGCAAGCTCGCCCGCTGGCTGCGGGAGCAGAACCACACCCCGCTGCTGGTCGCCGCCGACCTCCAGCGGCCCAACGCGGTCCAGCAGCTCTCGGTCGTGGCCGAGCGGGCGGGGGTCGCGGTCTACGCCCCCGAGCCGGGCAACGGGGTCGGCGACCCGATCGCCGTGGCCCGCCAGTCGATCGACCACGCCCGCCGGCAGCAGCACGACGTCGTCATCATCGACACCGCCGGCCGCCTGGGCATCGACCAGGAGCTGATGAAGCAGGCGGCGGACATCCGCGACGCGGTCACGCCCGACGAGGTCCTGTTCGTCGTGGACGCCATGATCGGCCAGGACGCCGTCTCCACGGCCCAGGCGTTCATGGACGGCGTCGGCTTCGACGGGGTGGTGCTCACCAAGCTCGACGGCGACGCGCGCGGCGGCGCGGCCCTCTCGGTCCGGCACATCACCGGCAAGCCGATCATGTTCGCGTCCACCGGTGAGAAGCTCGAGGACTTCGACGCCTTCCACCCGGACCGGATGGCCTCCCGCATCCTCGACATGGGCGACATCCTCACCCTGATCGAGCAGGCGCAGAAGACCTTCGACGAGGAGCAGGCCGCCAAGATGGCGGGCAAGCTCACCTCGGGTGAGGGCTTCACGCTGGAGGACTTCCTCGAGCAGATGATGATGGTCCGCAAGATGGGGCCCATCAAGAACCTCCTCGGCATGATGCCCGGCATGGGGCAGATGCGCGACCAGATCAACCAGGTCGACGACCGCGACCTGGACCGGATCGCGGCCATCATCCGCTCGATGACCCCGGGCGAGCGGCAGGACCCGAAGATCATCAAGGGGTCGCGCCGCGAGCGCATCGCCAAGGGGTCCGGCGTCACGGTGACCGAGGTGAACAACCTGGTCGTCCGGTTCTTCGAGGCCCAGAAGATGATGAAGCGGATGGCCGGCGGCATGGGCATCCCCGGGATGCCCGGCGGGCGCAAGGCCGCCAAGGCGGCGCAGAAGAAGGCCGCCAAGGGCCGCCGCGTCAGCGGCGACCCGCGCAAGGCCGCGCTCGGCAAGGGCGCCAAGACTCCTGACGCGGGCCCTGACATGAGCGGTGCCCTCGGCAACCTGGGCGCCGGCCAGCTCCCTCCCGGCCTGGAACTGCCGCCGGGTTTCGACCCCTCCAAGTTCAAGCTTCCGGGGCAGTGATGAGCGACGACGGCGACGACAGGTTCCACGGGCGCGCCCGCTGGATCTGGCTGGTCATCATGGTGGGCTTCATCACCATTGCGGCGCTGGAGCTCCTGGGCGTCCGGCCCAAGTGACGCCCGGATGACGCCCGGATGACACGGTGCGGGCGGCTCCACGGGCCGCCCGCCCGAGGACTTTCCCCTTTCCGAACACGGAAGAAGGGGATCGGTTGGCCGGGCATCCCCAGATGTCTGGCACAATTGCATGTTGGAACATCGTGACCACGCGGGCGCCCTCTAACCCCCGCCGGTCGCGCCTGTCCCTGCAGCGGCCGGCTCTTCGCGCCCCACTCGACGAGACGCCGCTGACCCACGCTCTAATGCAGGAGAGACCACACCAGTGGCAGTCAAGATCAAGCTCAAGCGGCTCGGCATGATCCGCAACCCGCAGTACCGCGTCGTCGTCGCCGACAGCCGCACCAAGCGTGACGGCCGGGCGATCGAGGAGATCGGCCTGTACCACCCGAAGGAGAACCCCTCGCGCATCGAGATCGACGCCGAGCGGGCGGCCTACTGGCTGGGTGTCGGCGCGCAGCCGACCGAGCCGGTGCTGAAGCTCCTCAAGCTCACCGGTGACTGGCAGAAGTTCAAGGGCGAGCCCGCTCCGGCTCCGCTCCTGGTCGCCGAGCCCAAGGCCGACCGCCACGCCGCCTACGAGTCCGCGGCCAAGGAGGCGCTGTCCCTGGACGCCGCCACCACGCCTAAGAAGTCGGCCAAGAAGGCCGCTCCCAAGGCCGAAGAGGCCGCCGCCGAGACCCCGGTCGAGCCGGCCGCCGCCGAGGAGAAGCCGGAAGGCGAGGCCTGAGATGCTCGAGGAGGCCCTCGAGCACCTGGTGAAGGGCATCGTCGAGCATCCCGACGACATCCAGGTTCACGCCCGCCGCATCCGCAGCGGGCGGGTGCTTGAGGTCCGGGTCCATCCCGAGGACCTGGGCAAGGTCATCGGCCGCGGTGGCCGTACGGCGAAGGCGCTCCGCACGGTGGTGAACGCCCTCGGCGACGGCAAGTACATCCGGGTCGACCTGCTCGACCTGGACGAGGCCCGCTAGGCCCCGGCCGACACGAGATCCATCGAGCGGACGGGTCACCCACCGGTGTGGGTGACCCGTCTGCTTTCTTTCGACACGACATTCAGGAGACGGGCGTGCAGCTTGTCGTAGGCCGGATCGGCCGTCCGCACGGGCTCCGCGGCGACGTGACCGTCGAGGTCCGCACCGACGACCCGGAGAGCCGCTTCGCCTCCGGGGCGGTGCTCGCCACCGACCCCGCGTCCGCCGGTCCGCTCGTCGTCGCATCCCGGCGCTGGCACTCCGGGACCCTGCTGGTCCGCTTCGCGGGCGTGGACGACCGCGACGGGGCCGAAGGCCTCCGCGGCACCGTGCTCGTCGTCGACTCGGCGGACATCCCGCCCTCCGACGACCCCGACGAGTTCCACGACCACCAGCTCATCGGCCTCACGGTCGTCACCCCCGACGGGGAGCGGGCCGGCGAGGTCGTCGACGTGCTCCACCACGGCCAGGACCTGCTGGTCGTACGGCGCGGCGGCGCGGACGTCTACGTACCGTTCGTGAAGGCGCTGGTCCCGGAGATCGACCTCGAGGCGGGGACCCTGCTCGTGGACGGGCCGCCGGGACTGCTGGACCCGGACCAGATGGCCTGACCATGCGCATCGACGTCATCTCGATCTTCCCCGAGTACTTCGCCCCGCTCGACGTCTCCCTCATCGGCAAGGCCAGGGAGCGCGGCATCCTCGACGTCCACCTGCACCAGCTCCGCGACTGGGCGCACGACGTGCACCGCACCGTGGACGACACCCCCTACGGCGGCGGCCCCGGCATGGTCATGAAGCCCGGCCCGTGGGGCGAGGCCATCGACGACGTGCTCGCCGCCGATCCGCGGTCCCGGCCGCGGATCATCGTGCCGACGCCGAGCGGCGTGCCCTTCACCCAGCGGCTCGCCATGGAGTACGCCGCGGAGCCGTGGCTGCTGTTCACCCCCGCGCGCTACGAGGGCATCGACTCCCGGGTCATGGCCGAGTACGGCTCGCGCCTGCGGGTGGACGAGGTCAGCATCGGCGACTACGTGCTCGCCGGGGGCGAGGCCGCGGTGCTGGTGATGGTCGAGGCCGTCGGACGGCTGCTCCCCGGGGTGCTGGGCAACGCCCGCTCCGCGGTGGACGACTCGTTCGCGCCCGGGGCCATGGAGAACCTCCTGGAGGGCCCGGTCTACACCAAGCCGCCCGAGTGGCGGGGCAGGGAGATCCCCGAGGTCCTGCTCTCCGGCCACCACGGAAGGATCGCCCGCTGGCGGCGGGACGAGGCGCTGCGCCGTACCGCGAAGAACCGCCCCGAGCTGCTGGCCGAGCTCGATCCGGAGAGCATGGACAAGCACGACCGGCTGCTCCTGGAGGAGCTCGGATTTCCGGTGGACCGCGAGAATATGGCACACTGAATCATTGCCGCCGACTGCCCGCAGGCCGGCGCGCGCCGCCGGGCCGCAGCTCCCGGCTTCACGACCGACACATCAGTCCAGCATGTGCGTCCATCACGATGCCGCCCCGTCGCGGCCGGGTGGACCTCCGCGTGCTCGCGTAAATGAGGTACCACTGTCATGCACACGCTGATCACCGAGCTCGAGAAGGCCACGCTCCGCAGCGACGTCCCGGACTTCCGGCCCGGCGACACGCTCGAGGTCCACGTCCGGGTCATCGAGGGCAACCGCTCCCGTGTCCAGATCTTCAAGGGCTTCGTGCTGCGCCGTCAGGGCGGCGGCGCCCGCGAGACCTTCACCGTCCGCAAGATCAGCTACAGCGTCGGTGTCGAGCGGACCTTCCCGGTCCACAGCCCGGTCATCGAGAAGATCAACGTCGTGACGCGCGGTGACGTCCGTCGCGCCAAGCTCTACTACATGCGCGACCTGCGCGGCAAGGCCGCCCGCATCCGCGAGAAGCGCGAAGCCCGCTAGTCGCACGCGACGCCGTCCCGGCCCGCCTCCCTCCGGGGAGCGGGCCGGTCGCGTGTCCGGGCACGCGATCTCCGCGGGCGACCGTACCGCCGGGAGCCGGCGGAACGCGGGGAGACGGGACAACGCTGATGCAATCAGGGGCGGCCCTTAACCCGCGGCCTCGACCATCGCGCCTCCGCCATCATCTAGGCTCGTCAGCGATGACTAACGAGGGCCAGGCAAGCGGCGGGGAATCGCCCCGGTCTGTCGAGGACGAGGTGGACGTGGTCGCGGAAGACACCAAGAAGCCCGCCAAGGGCGGCAAGGACAAGAAGAAGGGCTCCTTCTGGAAGGAGCTGCCCGTCTTGGTGGTCGTCGCGCTGCTGCTCGCGCTCTTCATCAAGACCTTCATCGTCCAGGCCTTCTACATCCCGTCGGAGTCGATGGAGAACACCCTCCTGAAGAACGACCGGGTCCTGGTCAACAAACTCGTCTACCACGTCCGCGACATCGAGCGCGGCGACGTGGTGGTCTTCTCCGGCGTGGACTCCTGGGACGGCGAGGTGCAGATCGAGGAGCCGTCCAACCCCTTCGCGGCCTTCTTCCACTGGGTCGGCACCGCCTTCGGCGTGGTGCCCGGGGAGAAGGACTACATCAAGCGGGTCATCGGCGTCCCCGGGGACGTCGTGAAGTGCTGCGACAAACCGGGCCGGGTCACGGTCAACGGGGTGGCCATCGACGAGCGGCAGTACCTCTACCCGCACGACCTGCCGTCCCAGAAGCCCTTCGAGGTCAAGGTCCCGCCGGGCCGCCTGTGGGTCATGGGCGACCACCGGGGGGTCTCCCTCGACTCCCGCGAGCACATGGGCGATCCCGGCGGCGGGACGATCCCGATCGACAAGGTGATCGGCCGGGCGTTCGTCATCGTCTGGCCCTTCTCCAGGGCCACGATTCTCCCCATTCCCGACACGTTCAGCCAGCCGGCGCTGAACGCCGCCGCAGCCGTGGGAGGGGCGACCCCGCTCCTCGCCGGCTTCGCCGGGGCGGTTCCGCTGGTGCTGTGGCGTCGTCGCCGACGTGCGAGGCGGTAGCCGTACCCCATGACAGTCGAACCCGACAACAAGCAGGACGACGTGCCGGAGGACGAGGGCAGGCCCGGCCCGGACGACGGGCGGGGCGAGGGGCCCGGTGACCGGGGCGGGTCCTCCCGCAAGGGCAGCCTGCGTGAGACGCTGGTCCTGCTGGTCTCCGGCGTCGTCGTGGCGCTGCTGCTCCAGGCGTTCGTCTTCCAGTCCTTCTGGATCCCCTCGGAGTCGATGGAGAAGACCCTGGTCGAGGACGACCGGGTGGTCGTCAACAAGCTGCACGGCGCGACCGAGCGCGGCGACGTGGTGGTCTTCAAGGGGTGGGACGGCGAGGACACCATCAAACGGGTCATCGCGATCGGCGGCGACACCGTCAAGTGCTGCGACGCCCAGAAACGGATCACCGTGAACGGCGTGCCGATCGAGGAGAAGGACTACATCCACCCCGACGACCTCCCCTCCGGGGACGAGTTCGAGAAGGTGGTCCCGAAGGGCCGCCTGTGGGTCATGGGCGACCACCGCTCGCAGTCCCGCGACTCCCGCAGCTGGGAGGAGCAGGCGGGCGACGGCACGATCTCGGAGGACGACGTGATCGGGCGGGCCTTCGCGATCTACTGGCCGTTCTCGCGGGCGGCGATCCTCTCCACCCCTGAGACGTTCACCAGGACGTTCACCAAGGGCGGATAGTCCGCTTCCGGTGGAGAGGGCGGTGAGGTCTGGCCGGACGGGACCGATGGGCGAGAATGAAGTGGGGGCCGGCGCCGCCTGATCGGGCGGGCCGGAAAGGCGTGTGACAGGAGGACCGGTATGAGCGCAGAGGATCTCGAGAAATATGAGACCGAGATGGAGCTGCAGCTTTACCGCGAATACCGCGACGTGGTCGGCCTGTTCACCTACGTCGTGGAGACCGAGCGGCGCTTCTATCTCACCAACTCCGTCGACCTGGACGTCCGCACGGCCGAGAACGGCGACGTGTTCTTCGACGTGAAGATGCAGGACGCCTGGGTCTGGGACATGTACCGGCCGGCCAGGTTCGTCAAGAACGTCCGCGTGGTCACCTTCAAGGACGTCAACGTCGAGGAGCTGGCCAAGTCCGACCTGGAGATGCCCAAGGAGGGCTTCTCCGGCTGAGGACTTCTCCACAGGTGTCCCCCGCCTCCGGCCGGATGTCCACAGAATCGGGCTCGAGCGGTCCGTGAGGCTGTGAGCTGCGCGAAGGTCTGGAACCGGAGGTGGTTCCATGGCCGCGAAGGACGAGCTCGGCAGGCACGGAGAGCAGATCGCCGTCGACTATCTGCAGGCGCACGGCATGCAGATCCTGGATCGCAACTGGCGGTGCCGGGCCGGTGAGATCGACGTGGTCGCCCGGGACGGGCGGGCACTCGTCGTGGTGGAGGTGAAGACCCGCTCCGGGCGGAGCCACGGCACCGCCTTCGAGGCGGTGACCGGGGCGAAGCTGGCCCGGCTGCGCGGGCTGGCCGGTAGGTGGCTGGGCGGGCGGTGCGAGCGGTTCGACTCCGTCCGGGTCGACGTGGTGGCGCTGGAGCGCTTCGCGGGGGAGTTCGTCATCCGCCACGAGCGGGGGGTGTGCTGATGCCCCCCGAGTCGTTCTCCGCGTCCTCCGGGCCGTCCCGGGTGCCCTGCGGACCGCCGTCCGGGCGGCCGGACGCCCCCGGGCTGTCGTGGATCGTCCGCCCCGCCCCGGGGGTGGTGTGAGTGACCGTCGCACGCACACGCTGTGTCTGCCTGATCGGGGTCACCGGGCACGTGGTCGATGTCGAGGCCGACGTCGGCAGCGGCGTGGCGGGCACGCATCTGATCGGCATGCTCGACACCGCGCTGAGCGAGGCGCGTGACCGGGTCCGCTCGGCGGTGGTCAACAGCCGCCACGCCTGGCCGGACGCGCGCATCACCGTCAGCCTGTTCCCCGCGAGCCTGCCCAAGCGCGGCAGCATGTTCGACCTGGCGATCGCGGTGGCGCTGCTCGCCGCGGCGGGGATCGTGCCCAGGCAGCGGGTCGCCCCGTTGTTCTTCCTCGGCGAGCTCGGTCTCGACGGGTCGGTCAGACCGGTGCGGGGCGTGCTCCCCGCCGTGCTGGCCGCGGTCGCCGCCGGCGCCCGCACGGTCGTCGTCCCCGCGGGCAACGCGGCCGAGGCCGGCCTGGTGCCGGACGTGACAGTGGTCCCGGTCCGGGCGCTGGGCGACCTGGTGGGCTGGTTGCGTGCTGACGACCCCGGTGGCCCGCCCCGTTCCGGTGGTGTCCCGGCGGCCGTCGGGACCGGGTCCGGTCAGGGGAGCGGAGCCGGCGACCCGGATGGTTCGCACGGCTGGGACGGTCCGGACGGCTGGGACGGTCCGGGGCCGCCAGGCGAACCGGGCGGGCCGGGCGGCGCGGGACCGTCCGAAGGGGAGGGAGCCGCCGAGGCCGCTCCCGACCTGAGCGACGTGGCCGGTCAGCCCTTCGCCCGCCGGGCCCTGGAGATCTGCGCCGCCGGAGGCCACAATCTCTGGATGCTGGGAGCACCGGGGACCGGCAAGACCATGCTCGCCGAACGGCTCCCGACCCTCCTCCCCGCTCTGGAGCGCGACCAGGCGCTCGAGGTGACGGCGATCCACTCGGTCGCCGGGACGCTCCCGGCCGACCGGCCGATGCTGACCCGTCCTCCCTTCATGGCACCCCATCACACGGCGACCATCGCGGCCGTCATCGGCGGCGGCAGCGGGGCGATCCGGCCGGGTGCGGTCTCGCTGGCCCACGGAGGGGTCCTGTTCCTGGACGAGGCCCCCGAATTCGCGATGAGCGTCCTCGACGCGCTCCGCCAGCCCCTCGAGTCGGGCCGGGTGACGGTGTCCAGGTCGCTGGGCTCGGTCACGTTCCCGGCCAGGTTCATGCTCGTGCTGGCGGCCAACCCGTGCCCGTGCGCGCAGCCGTCCCGGCCGGAGGAGCCCTGCCGGTGCTCCCCCAGCGCCCGGCGCCGCTATCTGGCCCGGCTCTCCGGCCCGTTGCTGGACCGCGTCGACGTCAAGGTGACGCTGGTGCGGGCGACCCGGCGGGAGCTGCTCGCCGACCGACGGTTCATCGAGTCGAGCCGGACGGTGGCCGAGCGGGTGCTCCTGGCCAGGGAACGGGCCGCGAAGCGGTTCGCGGGCAGGCCCTGGAGACGCAACGCGGAGGTGCCCACCGGGGTCCTGCACACCGACTACCGATTGCCGGCGAAGGTGATGTCACCGCTGCTGAGATGCCTGGACAACGGCGTGCTGAGCGCCCGGGGACTGGACCGGGTGCTCAGGGTCGCCTGGACGCTGGCGGATCTGAAGGACGGCGGCAGACCCAGGGCCGAGGAGGTCAACGCGGCGCTCGGGTTGTGGCTGGGGGAGGAACGGTGAGGGAACGGCTCGCACGGGTCACGTTGATGCGGCTGGCCGAGCCCGGTGACGCGGTGATGGGCAGGCTCGTGGCCTCCTGCGGTCCGGAGGCGGCCGTCGAGCAGGTCCGGAGGAGGGTTCTGGACCCGGAGTTCGTCCGGTGGTTCGCGAGCACCCGACGCGGACGCCCGGCAGAAGGCACAGGGGAGGCGGACGCGCGGCTCGACCGGATCCTCGCCGCCTGGGCGGCCCGGCTGGAGGCGGCGGACCCCGCCGGAGACCTGGCCGCGGGCGAACGGGCGGGAGCCCGCCTGGTCGTGCCGGGCGAGCCGGAGTGGCCCACCCAGCTGGACGACCTGCTGGACTCCCGGCCCCATGCCCTGTGGCTGCACGGGCAGGCGAACCTGCGCTTCGCCTGCATCCGGTCGGTCGCGATCGTCGGCTCCAGGGCCGCCACCCCTTACGGGGCGCATGTCGCGGCGGAGTTCGGCGCGGGGCTCAGCGAGCGTGGACACGGGGTGGTCTCCGGGGGTGCGTACGGCGTCGACGGCGCCGCCCACCGCGGAGCTCTCGCAGGAGGCACGCCCACCGTCGCCGTGCTCGCCTGCGGCACCGACGTCTCCTATCCCAGCGCGCACCACGACCTGTTCGAGGTCGTGCGGGCCCGGGGTCTGCTGGTGAGCGAGAGTCCCATGGGGGTGCGGCCCACCCGGCCGCGTTTCCTCGTCCGCAACCGGATCATCGCCGCGCTGGCCCGGGGGACGGTGGTCATCGAGGCGGCCGTGCGCAGCGGGGCGCTCAACACGGCCGGTCACGCGGTCGCATTGAACCGGATCCTGGCCGCCGTGCCGGGGCCGGTGACCTCCGACACCTCCACCGGGTGCCACCGGCTGATCCGCCAGGGCGCGGCGACCTGTGTCACCACCCCGGCGGAGATGGCCGAGCTGGTCGGAGCCATCGGAAGCGACCTGGCTCCCGAGCCGAGAGGTCCGGTGCTCCCGCGCGACCGGCTCGCTCCCGAGGTCCGCCGGGTCCTGGAGGCGGTGCCCGCACGGGCCGGGGCGGGCCCGGCGGTGATCGCGGTGGAGGCGGGTGTCGATCTGGAGACCGTGCTCTCCTGCCTGGGCGGGCTGGCCGCCGCCGGATACGTCGAGAAGACCTCCCGGGGCTGGCGCCTGTGCCCGGAGAAGCCTTCCTCCGGATAGGAGGGCCGGCGGACCGGTGCCGTCAGGGGACTCCGGGTGGGAGGGCCGGCGGACCGGTGCCGTCAGGGGACTCCGCCGGTCGGCAGCGGCAGCGGCAGGAGCCGGACCTGGCCGTGGCCCAGGAGGAGCAGCGGGTCGAGATAGCGCCGGTCGTGGAGCAGGCCCCAGTGAAGGCAGCCGGTCGGGCAGTGCCCGGGCGCGTCTTCGACCGTGCCGATGGCCTCGCCCCGTTCGACCACCTGGCCGCGCCGTACCGACGCACGGACCGGGAGGTAAGTGGTGCGCAGGCCTGCGGAGTGGAGCACGGTGACGACACCGCGTCCGGCGAGGGGACCGGCGTAGCCGACCGTTCCCGGGCCCGCCGCGTGGACCGGGGTGCCGGAGGGCGCGGCGAGGTCGACGCCCCGGTGCCCGGGGAGCCAGGGCTGAGAGGGAGGTGCGAAGGCCCGCAGGATCCGGGGGCGGCCGGGGAGCGGCCACGCCCAGCGCGACGCGGCCGTCGGCCCGCTCCGGGGCGTGTCCGCCGACGTGACCGGCGGTTCGGCGGCGGCGGGCTCCGCGCTCGCGGGGCTCGGGGAGGGGCGCCCGGACGCGGCCGCCCGGTCCGTCACGCGATCCGCCGCGCGCTCCGTCGCACGGGTCGCGTCGGTGGAGCCCGGAGACGCGGCCAGGAGAGCCGGCAGAAGGGCCAGGGCAGGGAGGGAACGGGAGATCACAGCCGCAAGCATGAACGGCGGAGATCCGCTCGCGCTGCGGCGAACGGGATTCTGTGGACGAACCGGCGGTGTTGTGGACGTGGCGGGGGTGGAGGCGGACCGGCGGTGTTGTGGACGTGGCGGGGGTGGAGGCGGACCGGGGGCGTCATGGACGTGGCGGGGCCGACCGGCAGGTGTGTCCCGCCTTCCGGACCGGGAGCCGGCGGTCGCTTCCACGCGGTGTTCGGGCGTGGTTTGACCCTGAAAGGTCAGGGTGCGGCGCCGCGGCGGGTACACTTTCCGATGGCCTGTAACTCACGGGCTGACTTCGCATGCCCCATCCGGGGCCGTTTCCCTCGGTCCGGGCGAGAGCCCGGCTGGAGCGGTCCGGGGGCATCAGGGCGGTGGCCGAAGGCCGCCGCGTCAACCGAGAACAGCGCTCAGCGATGGGCGCCCCGACCTGGAGGACAATCACATGTCCACCCCCGTCGTCACCATGCGACAGCTGCTCGAGAGCGGCGTGCACTTCGGTCACCAGACCCGGCGCTGGAACCCGAAGATGAAGCGCTTCATCTTCACCGAGCGCAACGGCATCTACATCATCGACCTGCAGAAGTCGCTCGCCTTCATCGACCGGGCGTACGACTTCGTCAAGGAGACCGTCGCGCACGGCGGCACGATCATGTTCATCGGCACGAAGAAGCAGGCGCAGGAGGCCATCGCCGAGCAGGCCGCCCGCGTCGGCATGCCGTACGTCAACCAGCGCTGGCTGGGCGGCATGCTCACCAACTTCTCCACCGTGCACAAGAGGCTCCAGCGCCTCAAGGAGCTCGAGGAGCTCGACTTCGACAACGTCGCCGCGTCGGGGCTCACCAAGAAGGAGCTCCTCATGCGCCGCCGCGAGAAGGAGAAGCTGGAGCGCACCCTCGGCGGCATCCGCGACATGTCCCGCGTGCCCAGCGCGGTGTGGGTCGTCGACACCAAGAAGGAGCACATCGGGATCAGCGAGGCCCGCAAGCTGAACATCCCGGTCGTCGCGATCCTCGACACCAACTGCGACCCCGACGAGGTCGACTACCCGATCCCGGGTAACGACGACGCCATCCGCGCCGTCGGCCTGCTGACCCGCGTCGTCGCCGACGCCGTCGCCGCCGGCCTCATGGCCCGTGCCGGTGCGGCCCGCGGCGGCGAGGACAAGCCGGCCGTCGCCGGTGGCGCCGAGCCGCTGGCCGAGTGGGAGCAGGAGCTTCTCGCGGGCGCCCCCGAGGCCGAGGCCGCCCCGGCCGCCGAGGCCGAGGCCGCTCCGGCGGCTGAGAACGACGCCGACGCGGAGGCCGCTCCGGCCGCCGACGCCGAGCAGGCCTAGTTCCTCCTCGTACGGCGCAGCCGTACGACTCGCAAGGCTCTTTCCGGGTGGGCGTGCCCGTCACGGGGACGCCCACCCGATCCACCCAGCCTGATCTCATGCCGACTCCCTGAGATCAGTGACGACTCCCACGAGGAAAAGACAATGGCTTCCGTGAACATGGCCGACGTCAAGCGGCTTCGTGAGCTGACCGCGGCCGGCATGATGGACTGCAAGAAGGCTCTGGAGGAGTCCGAGGGCGACTTCGACCGCGCCGTCGAGCTCCTGCGCCTCAAGGGCGCCAAGGACGTCGGCAAGCGCGAGGCGCGCACCGCCTCCAACGGCCTGGTCGCCCTGAAGCAGGACGGCGACTCCGTCGCCGCGCTGCTGGAGCTCAACTGCGAGACCGACTTCGTGGCCAAGGGCGAGCGCTTCCAGGAGGTCGCGGCGCAGGTCGTCGAGCACGTCCTGGCGACCAAGCCGGCCGACGTCCCCACCCTGCTCGAGTCGCAGCTCAACGGCAAGACCGTCAAGGAGCTGCTGGACGAGACCAACGCCGCGCTCGGTGAGAAGATCGAGATCCGGCGCTTCGCGGTCCTCGAGGGCGGCTACGTCGGCGCCTACATGCACCGGACCGACCCGCAGCTCCCGCCGGCGGTCGGTGTCCTGGTGCAGCTCGACACCGCCAACGCCCAGGTCGCCAAGGACATCGCGCAGCACGCCGCCGCGATGGCTCCCAAGTACCTCAGCGCCGAGCAGGTCCCCGCGGACGTCATCGAGAAGGAGCGCGCGCTCTTCGAGGAGATGACCCGCGAGGAGGGCAAGCCCGAGGCCGCCATCGGCAAGATCGTCGACGGCCGCGTCAACGGCTGGTACAAGGACTTCACCCTGCTCCAGCAGGCGTTCGTCAAGGACAACAAGAAGTCCATCCAGAAGTTCGCCGAGGAGAACGGCGTCAAGGTCGAGGCCTTCGTCCGCTTCAAGGTCGGCCAGGCTTAGGCTTAGACCAGCTTCTCTCAGCAGAACACCCCTACGAGGAGGCCGCCGTCGTGCAGGAGAATCCAGAACCCGCTGCGTCGGCGGTTTCGTCGTATGCGGGCACGCTTCGCTGGAAGCGCGTCATGCTGAAGCTGTCCGGCGAGGCCTTCGCCGGCAGCGAGCCGATGGGCATCGACCCGGTCGTGGTCGGCCACCTGGCCGACTCGATCGCGGAGGCGGTCCGCGGCGGCGTGCAGGTCGCGGTCGTGGTCGGCGGGGGCAACATGTTCCGCGGCGCGGCCCTGTCGGCGGGCGGCATGGACCGCGCCCGGGCCGACTACATGGGCATGCTCAGCACCGTCATCAACTGCCTGGCGCTCCAGGACTTCCTGGAGAAGCGGGGCATCGAGACCCGCGTCCAGACGGCCATCACCATGCAGCAGGTGGCCGAGCCCTTCCTGCCCCGCCGCGCCATCCGCCACCTCGAGAAGGGGCGGGTGGTGATCTTCGGCGCGGGACTGGGCTCGCCGTTCTTCTCCACCGACACCTGCGCCGCCCAGCGCGCGCTGGAGATCGGCGCCCAGGCGCTGCTCAAGGGCACCCAGGTGGACGGCGTCTACGACGCCGACCCCCGGAAGAACCCCGACGCCGTCAGGTTCGATCATCTCGAATATGGTGAGGTGCTGACCCGCGGCCTCGGCGTCATGGACGCCACCGCCATCAGCCTCTGCATGGACAACGGCCTGCCGATCGTCGTCTTCGACCTCATGGGCGAGGGCAACATCCTGCGGGCGGTGCACGGTGAGAAGATCGGCACACTCGTGAGCCCGGCAGGGAAATAGGAAGCGAACCTGACGAGCGAGCGGAGCGGTACGCGACGGAGGAGCGGCCCGCGAAGCGCGCGAGGAGGGCGAGCGACCAGAAGACAGGGAGCGAGCCCGACGGAGCGAGCGGAGCGGTACGCGGCACGGGTCCGCCGGAGGCGATCCTCCGGCGGGCGGCGGCCCGCGAAGCGCGTGAGGAATGGTGAGTGACCCAGAAGACTAGGGAGCCGCTGTGATCGACGAAACCCTCCTCGAAGCCGAGGAAAAGATGGACAAGGCCATTGGGGTGGCGAAGGACGACTTCGCCGGCATCCGCACGGGCCGCGTCACCCCGTCGATGTTCAACAAGATCAGCGCTGAGTACTACGGGACGATCACTCCCATTCAGCAGCTGGCCTCGTTCCACGTCCCCGAGGCTCGCATGGTCATCATCCAGCCCTACGACAAGGGCTCGATGGCCGCGATCGAGCGGGCGATCCGAGACTCCGACCTGGGCGTCAACCCGGGCAACGACGGCAACGTCATCCGGGTGGCCTTCCCCGAGCTGTCGGAGGAGCGCCGCAAGGAGTACATCAAGGTCGCCCGTACCAAGGCCGAGCAGTCCAAGGTCTCGGTGCGCAACATCCGCCGTCACGCCAAGGAGGCCCTCGACAAGCTGGTCAAGGACGGCGAGGCCGGCGAGGACGAGGTGCGTCGCGCGGAGAAGGAGCTCGACGACCTGACCCAGAAGCATGTCGCCAAGATCGACGAGCTGCTCAAGCACAAGGAAGCCGAGCTGCTCGAAGTCTGAGCCCGATCCTTGTCCTGCGCGGGCACTCCGCGCGGGACAAGGATTTTGTGTATGTGTGTATGAGAGTGGGACCCCTTGGAATCTGCGGCGGGCGGTAGCCGTACCGGCCGGAATCTCCCTGCCGCGGTCGCGGTCGGGGCCGGTCTGGGAGCGGCGGTCATCCTCTCCCTCTACTACGTCGAGGAGCTCTTCCTCGCCGTGGTGCTCGTGGCGGTGGGCGCCGGGGTGGTGGAGCTGGTCCGGTCGCTCGCGACCAGGGACATCCGCGTCCCGGCGGTCCCGGTGCTGGCCGCGCTGGTCGCGATGCTCGCCGGGGGCTACTGGGGCGGACCGGTCTGGCTCGTCGGCGTCTTCGCGGCGGCCCTGCTGGTTCTGATGATCTGGCGGATGTTCGCCGGAACCGAGGGCTACGTCCGCGACACCGCCGCGACGGTCCTGGTCACCGCCTACCCGGCGCTGCTCGCCGGGTTCGTGGCGCTGCTGCTCGCCCAGGACCAGGGGCCGGACCGGGTGGTGGTCTTCATCGCCACCACCGTCGCCAGCGACATCGGCGGCTACTTCGCCGGAGTGCTCTTCGGCCGGCACAAGATGTCCCCGGCGATCAGCCCGAAGAAGACCTGGGAGGGCTTCGCGGGATCGGCGCTGGCCTGCATGGCCGTCGGCGGCTGGCTGACGGCGTGGCTGCTGGAGGCCGAGATCTGGAAGGGCGTGCTGATCGGCGCGGTCGTCGTGGTCGCCGCCACGCTCGGCGATCTGGTCGAGTCGGTGATCAAGCGGGATCTCGGGATCAAGGACATGAGCAGCGTGCTGCCCGGTCACGGCGGGATGATGGACCGCCTCGACTCCCTCGTCGCCGCGCTCATCCCGGTCTGGGCGCTGCTCACCCTGCTGGTCTGAACGCCCGCTGGCCGCCCCGAGCCGGCGGCCGGTCAGCCCGTCCGCAGGAGCCGGTCGGCCGAGAGCCGGGGCGCCAGAGCCTGATAGCCGTCCGAGGCCGTCAGCCGGAGCTCGCCCGCGGTGACCGGGAGCAGCCAGAGCCAGCGCACGGCGTCCCCGCCGAAGGTGAAGCCCGACAGGTCGGGCAGGCCGGGCAGCCGGGAGAGCAGGACGACGCCGCTGTAGTCCGGCCCCAGCGGGAACGTCTCCGGCCGGTGGTACCAGTGGGCGGTGTGCCCGTCACCGAGCCAGGTGACCGAATGCCACGGATACTGGCCCAGCCAGACCAGCAGCCGGGCGGCCTCCCGGGGGTCCCCGCGGGTGGCGGTGGCGAGCTCGATCCTGGCGTAGGCGTCGGGCCGGTCGATGTACCGCTCGACCGAGGGCATGCGCTGGCAGCTCATGCCGACGGTGGACAGGATCGTGTGCCCGCGGCCCCGCTCCGGCGGACGCTCGGTGATGCCCACGGTGGGCAGCCGCCCGCCGCCCGCGTCCCAGAACCGGCCCGCCGATCCGACGGCCCGGTCCAGGTGGCCCATCACGAACTGCTGGAACGAGGCCCAGGCGCCGTCGCCCGCGCGCCACTCCCAGTAGGAGCGGGCCGCCGCCAGGCGCGGAGCCAGCTCGTCGCGGGCGTCCGCCAGCGACCAGGCGAACGGCGTCCCACCGATCATGTCGCGTGCGTATCCCGGCATGCCCCTGCCGATGTCGGCCCAGCCCGGAATGACCGCGAGGAGCTCGTCGTTCTCGTAGAGGGCGACGCCGTCGCCCTCCTCGAACCAGAGAGGCCGGAGGGATCCCAGCGGCGGTCTGCCCGAGGGGTGCCGGGTGTTCGCCCGGGGCGCCACGGGAGGCAGCCCGGCGTCCAGGCGGACCGGGTCGGCCGAGGGCGGGGCGGGCACGTGGTTGGCCAGCCAGACCGCTCCGTGCACGGTGCCGCCGGACGCGCACAGGTAAGCTACCGAGGACATCTCGTCGCGCTCGACCACCAGGGTCCGGCTCCCGTAGGGATTGACGTCGGTGAGCACGACCTCGACGCCGTCTCCCCTCGTCTCTGAGGGGCGGAATGTCGCCATACCTCCGGACTCTAGATCAGGGTCGAGCACCGCTTCGAGTATTCGCGCAACCGTCGAGAGAAGGCATTGGACGTGTCGACCACCAGCCAGACCGGGACCCCCGCCCCCGGCCAGCTCACCTTCGTGGCGCCCCGCCGGGCCAAGCCCGCGCGCCACCTGGCCGACCTGACCATGGCCGAGCGCCGGGCCGCGGTCGCCGAGCTGGGGGAGAAGCCGTTCCGCGCCGACCAGCTCTCACGGCACTACTTCGACCGCCTCAACGGCGACCCGGCCACGATGACCGACCTGCCCGCCGCGGCGCGCGAGAAGCTCGGCAGCGCCCTGTTCCCGCAGCTGCTGACGCCGGTCCGGGAGATCACCTGCGACGGCGGCACCACCCGCAAGACGCTGTGGCGGCTCTTCGACGGCGCGCTGGTCGAGTCCGTGCTCATGCGCTACAGCGACCGCACCACGATGTGCGTCTCCTCGCAGGCGGGCTGCGGCATGAACTGCCCGTTCTGCGCCACCGGCCAGGCGGGCCTGACCCGGAACATGTCGACCGCCGAGATCGTCGAGCAGGTCGTCGCCGGGGCGCGCGAGCTGGCGGGCGGCGAGGTCCCCGGCGGCCCCGGCCGGGTCAGCAACGTGGTCTTCATGGGCATGGGCGAGCCGCTGGCCAACTACAAGGCCGTCATCGGCGCGGTCCGCCGGCTGGTCGAGCCCGCCCCCGAGGGCCTGGGCATCTCCGCCCGGGGTGTCACGGTCTCCACCGTCGGCCTGGTCCCCGCGATCGGCAAGCTCGCCGCCGAGGGGCTGCCGGTGACGCTGGCGGTCTCCCTGCACGCTCCCGACGACGAGCTCCGCGACACCCTGGTGCCGATCAACACCCGGTGGAAGGTCGCCGAGGTGCTCGACGCGGCCTGGGACTACGCCGCGAGGACCAAGCGCCGCGTCTCCATCGAGTACGCCCTGATCAAGGACATCAACGACCAGGAGTGGCGGGCCGACCTGCTCGGCAAGCTCATCAGGAACAAGCTCGTGCACGTCAACCTGATCCCGCTCAACCCCACCCCCGGTTCCAAGTGGACGGCCTCGCGCCCCGAGGACGAGCGGGCCTTCGTCCGCCGGCTGGAGTACCACGGCGTCCCGGTCACGGTCCGCGACACCCGCGGCCGCGAGATCGACGGCGCCTGCGGCCAGCTCGCCGCCGCCGAGTAGGGGCCGCAGCGGTCTTCCCGGACGGGATGCCGGGCACGATCGTCACCAGAGGGATACAAGTGTCACGCAAGTGCACTGCTGAATCCTCAGAGGGTGAACATCGTACGAATCTCCCTGACGGCGCTGATGGCAGGCGTCCTGACGGGATGCACCTATTCCGTTGAGGCCGACCTGACGGCCGGTTCCGCCGAGGCCGGCCCGACGGCCGGCACCGAGACGACCAAGGCACCCGGCTCCTTCGCCGAGCCGTTCCCCGAGAGGCTGTTCACGATGGACCGCGTCTCCGTCGAGCCCGCCGCGGGAGACGACGTGATCCCGGACGGACCGCACCACAAGTCCGCCGGTGGGCAGCTCACCGTGACCTACCGGAGCGGTTCGGGGGTCACCGCGGGCCAGCAGGTCACCGCCACCGGATCGCAGGCCCAGGTGAGCGACCTCAAGGGCGCCCTGGACTGGCTGACCGGGAAGGCGGGCAAGCCCGCCGGCGCGAGGACGGACTGGGTCCCCGTGAGCCCCGGCTCGTCCCCCGCCGCGGCCGCCTGCCAGAACCTCGCCGAGGGGGAGGGCACCCGCTGCTACTGGGTCGACGCCGACACCGTGGGCTACCTGCACATGTCGAAGGAGGCCGCGCCGTACATCCCCTTCGGCAAGACCAGGATCGCGCTGGAGCAGCTGGAGGAGAAGGGGTGACGCGGCTCCGCCCCGCACCGTCCTGAGGCATGATCGGTCTGGGGGGTGCGGGTGGACGTGTCCGTCGCGTCCGCCCGCCGTACCGACTCGAGACCGCACGACGCCGGGAGACGCACATGCCGGGACCGCGACCGCCGCGTCCGGACGATCCGGTCCGGCTGGGGGAATACCGCCTGCTCGGCCGCCTGGGCGAGGGCGGGCAGGGGGTCGTGCACCTCGGGGAGTCGCCCGCGGGGACGCGGGTCGCGATCAAGGTCCTGCACGCTCACGTCGCCGGTGACCCCGATGTCCGCAGGCGGTTCCTGCGCGAGGTGGAGGCGGCCCGCCGGGTGCCCCCGTTCTGTACGGCGCGCATCCTGGACGTCGGCACGGCCGGGGACCAGCCGTACGTGGTGAGCGAGTTCATCGACGGGGAGTCGCTGGAGCAGCGGGTCGGCTCGCGCGGGCCGCTCGATCCGCGCGACCTCGAACGGCTCGCGATCGGCACGGCCACCGCCCTGGCGGCGATCCACCGCTCCGGGATCGTCCACCGCGACTTCAAGCCCGCCAACGTCCTGCTCGGCCCAGACGGGCCGCGGGTGGTCGACTTCGGCATCGCGCGCAGCACGGACATGGCCACCACGTCCGTCAGCGTGATGGGCACCCCGCCGTACATGTCGCCCGAGCAGCTCTCCGGAGGGCGGCTGGGACCGCCCTCCGACCTGTTCAGCTGGGCCGGGACCATCCTGTTCGCCGGGACGGGCAGGACGCCGTTCGGCCGCGACGTCGCCCTGGCGGCGCTGATCTACCGGATCCTCCACCAGGAGTGCGACCTCACCGGCCTCCCGGCGGGCCTGCGGCCGGTCGTCGACCGCTGCCTGGCCAAGGCGCCCGAGCACCGGCCCACGGCCGAGGAGGTCCTGCTGGCGCTGATCACCGGTGACGGGGCGGCGCGTTCCGGTACGGCGGCGCCCGCCGGAGGAGACCTGCTGAGCACGGCCATGGGACGGCTCGGGCAGCCGCCTCCGCAGGCCGGACCGTCTCCGCAGGCCGGACTGTCTCCGCAGGCCGGACTGTCTCCGCAGGCCGGACTGTCTCCGCAGGCCGGACTGTCTCCGCAGGCCGGACTGTCTCCGCAGGGACCGTCCGCGCCGGTGGGCGCACCGCCGCCGTCGGCCTGGCCGGCCTTCCCGCCGGAGGCGCAGCCGTCTCCGGCGACCGGGCCGCCCTCTCCGCAGGAGGCGTTCGGCCAGGGACGGTTCGGCGCGCAGTCCCCCACCGGCCCCTCCTGGACGGTGCAGCCGCCCACCGGCTCCTTCCAGAAGGCGGAGCCGTTCACCGGCCCCTCCCGGGCGGAGCCGCCGTCAGGCGGCGGGGTCCCGACCGCGCCGGCGGAGGGCGCCTTCCCCGTGGCGCCGCCCACCGGTCCCTCCCGGGGAGCGGAGGCCCCGCCGGGCGGGCTCTCCCGCCGGAGCCTGCTGATCGGCGGAGGGAGCGCGCTGGTCACCGGTGCGGTGACGGCGGCCGCGATCCTGCTCCCCCGCTATCTGCGGGAGGGGGCCGGGCCGGTCACCTCCTCGCCCGGGCCGGATCCGAGGGCCGCGAGCACCCCGCCCCCGTCCCCGTCGACCTCTGCGGCGACCTCTGCGGCCTCGGCCGGGCCGACGGCGTCCACGGCCGCCGCCACCCCGAGCCCGTCCCGGCTGATCACGTCGGGGCCGGGCGAGCCGCTGGTGCTGCGGAACGGCAACCTGGTGCAGGGTCTCGCGATCTCCGCCGACGGCCGTACGGTGGCCGCCGGGTGCTGGGACGGCAAGGTCCGGCTGTGGAAGGTACCGGCCGGTGAGGTGACCGCCGAACTGGACGACCGCGAGTTCTACGTCCAGGGCGTGGCGCTGAGCCCGGACGGCAGGAGACTGGTCAGCGTCGGCGGGGTGCGCGACACCGAGGCGCACGTGTGGGACGTGGCCTCCGGGCGGCGCGTCGGGAAGCCGGTGGTCGGCGCCTTCTTCGCGGAGTTCAGCCCAGACGGCGAGCGGTTCGTCACCGGCAGCGGATTCGAGTGGGTCCGGCTCTGGCGGACCTCCGACCGCAGGCAGGAGGGCGCCTCCATGCGCCACGGCCAGCTGGTCGCCGGTGCGGCGTTCAGCCCCGACGGGCGGCTGCTGGCCACCGCCGGATGGGACCGCGCGGTACGGCTGTGGCGTACCTCCGGCAAGGCCGCCGGAGTGCTGAACGGCCACAAGGACCAGGTCAACGCCGTCGTCTTCCTCGACGGCACCACCCTGGCGAGCGCGGGCTACGACAAGGTGGTGCGGGTCTGGGACGTGGCCTCCCGGAAACCGGAGGGACCGGTGTTCAAGGGGTCCGGTTCGACGGTCAACGGCCTGGCGTGCAGCCCCGACGGGGCCGTCCTGGCCGCGGGGACCGACGAGGACGGCGTCTGGCTGTGGGACGTCGCCACCCGCCGGAGCCTGCGGCCGCCCCTGCCTCTCGGCCAGGTCCACGCGGTGGCCTTCAGCGGCGACGGGCTCGTCCTGGCGGTGGCCGTCGGCAACGACGTGCTGCTGTACGACGTCGGCGGTCTGCGCGCCGCCTGAGGGGTCGCCGGGCGTTGCGCGGTCGCCGGGCGCGGTCAGGGGCGACCGTGGTCAGGGCCGGGCATGGTCAGGGGCGACCGTGGTCAGGGCCGGGTACGGCGGAGTCGCACGTAGGCGAGAGTGCCGGCGGCGGCCCAGAAGAGGGTCGCGGCCGTGACCGGGAGCAGGACCGTGTCGAGGGTCCCGGCGTTGGCGGCGCGCATCCACGGCATGATCGGGACCGTGAACCCGGCGGCCGGGGTGAGGCTGAGCAGCAGCAGACCCAGGTAGCCGCCGAACAGCGTCAGCATCGAGGCCGCCGGGGAGGACAGGATCGGCCTGCTGGTCAGCGCGCCCAGGGCGGTCCCGGCGCTCAGACCGAGCAGGTGCAGCACCACCCCCCTGGCGAGGTCGCCGGAGGAGGGGAGGACCGCGAAACCGTGGAGCAGCGGCAGCGCCACCGCGATCGCCGCCAGGCCGGCGTTGACGGCCAGCGCCGCGAGCAGCCCGGCGCGGACCTCCCGGCCGGGTCCTCCGGCCGCCGTCATCGAGACCACCCGCTGGGCGGCGGGCTCGGTGTCGAGCAGCCCCCGGGCGGCCCAGGCGAAGACGACGATCAGCAGCCCGGCCGAGTCGGCGTAGGAGGCCAGCTGCTTGCCGTCCGGGACGACAGTCGAATAGAAGATCAGCATCATCGTGAACAGCGCGAGCAGCGGTTGCAGCAACCGGTGGGACCTGGCGTAGGCGGCCAGCTTGAACCGGGTGAGGGCGACGGTCACCGGGCGCTCCGAGGGGTGCGTGCGGGGGTGCGGGCGGTCGTGGGGGTCTTCTCCGGCCTGCGGCGGTCCTGCTCCCGCCGGGTGACGCGGGTCGCGGCGGGGGGCTCCCCCGGCCCGCGGCGGCCCCGCCTCCGCCGAGGGGCGAGAGGGGCGCGGGCGCTCAGGAGATCCGCCTGGTGGTGTGGCCGTCGGCGCGGAGCTTCTGCTCGAGCTCGTCGGCCTCGGCGGCGTCCACGGTCACCTCGATGACCGCCCGGCGCGACCGCTCCCCGTCCCGCGCGGTGACCGTGCCGTCCGCGACCAGCCAGCGGCCGGCGCCGGGGAAGTCGCGCAGCTGGTTCTGGTGGTCGCTGACCACGACCGCACCACCGCGGGCGGCGATCTCACCGATGATCACGGGAAGCTCGTCGCGGGTCTGCTCGTCGAGACCCGCGAAGGGCTCGTCCAGGATGAGCAGGCCGGGCGGGGCCAGCAGGGACTGGATCAGGCCGATCTTCTGCGCGCTGCCCTTGGACAGGTCGCCGAGCGGCCGGTCGAGCAGGTGGGTCGCGTTGAGCCGCTCGGCGAGCGCCGTACCGGAGGCGGGGGAGGCGCGCCGGACCCCGGCCATGTGGGCGAGGTAGGCCGAGACGGTGAACGGCTGGTCCACCGGGAACACCTCGGGGGCGTATCCGACGACGGCGGGCCGCTCGGCGACCGAGCCCCGGGACGGCGGGACGACCCCGGCGAGCAGGCGCAGGAGCGTGGACTTCCCCGCCCCGTTGCGCCCGGTGACCTCGACGACGGATCCGGGGCGGAGGGAGAGCCCGACGTCCCGCAGGATCCAGGGACCCCGGCGGGAGTAGCGGAAGGACACGTCGGAAAGCCGCATAGGCCCGTCACCCTACCGCCGGGTCTCGCCTTGCGGGCTCTTGTCCCGTCAGAATAGGGATCACACGGGAACGCCGTACAAGGGACGGAAAGGACGCGGGGTTGAACCGCTTTCCACGGGTGCTGGGCGTGCGCTACGGCTATGACCCGGACCAGGTGGACGCGCTGATCCACCGGATCGAGAGCACCCTCGGCAGGAGCGCGCCGACCGACGCGCCGATCACCGCCGACGAGATCCGCGAGGCCCGTTTCCGGGTGAAGCTCGGCGGTTACAACGAGACCGCGGTGGACTACGCGCTGGACGCCTTCATCGTGGCGGTGGAGACGCTCGCGGCCGGGGAGCGCGCGGTGGAGAAGCGCGCGGTGGAGGCGCGTACGGCCGGTCACCACCCGGCCGAGGTCCCGGCGGAAGCGGAGAACGGCCCGCGGGACGGGACGCCGGACGAGCAGGAAGCCGCCGTCGCCCCACCGGTCTCGGCCGCGGTCCCGCCCGCTCCACCCGCGGTGGAGGAGGCGGCGACGGCTGCGCCGGCCGTCCAGGACCCGGAACGGGCCCGGGCGCAGGACCCGGAACGGGCCCGGGCGCAGGACCCGGAACGGGGTCCGGAGCGGGACCAGGTGCAAGGCCCGGAGCGGGAGCGGATGCAGGGTCCGGAGCAGGACCGGCCGCAGGCCCCGGAGCGGCGTCCGGGCGCCGGGGAGGATGGAGGGCCAGGCGGCCCGGGAGGCGGGGAGCCCGTTCTCTCCGGGGAGGAGGAGGCCGCCAGGATCGAACGGGTCGCCTTCCGGGCGGGACGGCTGGGCATGGGCTACGACGAGGGGGAGGTGGACGTCTTCCTCGACCGGGTCGCGGCCACGCTGCGCGGGACCACCGACCAGCCGGTCACCCCCGACGACGTGCGCGAGGCCAGGTTCAGCACGGTCGTCTTCCGGCCGGGATACGCGGTGAGCCAGGTGGACGACTTCCTGCACGAGCTCGTCGGCGTCGTGGAGCGCCACCTCGGCCGCTGAGCGGCGGGCGTCCCCGCGCATGTCCCAGGGGGACCCGTCCGCGGGCGCCTCAGGAGACCGTCAGCGGGTGCCCCAGGAGTAGGTCTGCTTGTGGAGCTTGAGGTAGACGAAGGTCTCGGTCGCGCGGACGGTGGGGATGGCGCGGATCTTGCCGAGGATCTCCAGGAGGTGCTGGTCGCCCTCGCAGACCACCTCCACCATGACGTCGACGGACCCGGCGGTCAGCACGACGTAGTCGATCTCCTTGATGGCGGAGAGCTCGTCGGCCACCGTCTCCAGGTCGCCCTCGCACTTGATGCCGATCATGGCCTGGCGGGGGAAGCCGAGGGTCAGCGGGTCGGTCACCGCGACGATCTGCATGACGCCCGCGTCGAGCAGGCGCTGGACCCGCTGGCGGACCGCGGCCTCGGACAGGCCCACCGCCTTGCCGATCGCCGCGTACGGCTTGCGCCCGTCGCTCTGCAGCTGCTCGATGATCTGCTTGGAGATGTCGTCGAGCACGACGGGACCGGGCCTGCCGTCGTGGTCGCGGCGGACCTTCGGTGGCGTCGTCATGCGCGCGCTCCCTCGCGTCTGGATTGCGGGGCTGTCGCCGTCGGGTTACGGCTTTGATGCGACATGTTGTCAGCTATCGGCCTTCTGTCAAGCGATTCCGTAGCAATTTGGTATCTTCGCAACGAAATCCCTTGTCGTGATATCCCTGCTCTGTAAGAGTCGCGACAACTCAGCCCCCTTCACAGGAGGTCAACGGTGACCACCCGTCTGCAGAACTACGTCAACGGTGAGTTCGTGGACGCCAAGAGCGGCCGATTCTCCGACGTCATCGACCCGTGCACCGGGGAGGCCTACCTCCAGGCGCCGGTCTCCGGGGCGGAGGACGTCGATCAAGCCTACGCCGCCGCGGCCGCCGCGTTCGAGTCGTGGAGCCGGACCACTCCGGGCGAGCGCGCGAACCTGCTGCTCAAGGTCGCCGACGCGATCGAGGCGCGGGCCGGGGAGCTGAACGAGGCCGAGTGCCGCAACACCGGCAAGCCGCTGGCCCGGATGGCCGAGGACGAGACCCCGGTCGCCGCCGACCACTTCCGCTTCTTCGCCGGTGCCGCCCGCACCCTGGAGGGGCCGACGGCCGGCGAGTTCCTCGCCGACCACACCTCCGTCATCCGGCACGAGCCGATCGGCGTCGTGGGGCAGGTCACGCCCTGGAACTACCCGATGATGATGGCCGTCTGGAAGATCGCCCCCGCGCTCGCCGCAGGCAACACCGTGGTGCTCAAGCCGTCCGACACCACCCCGGTCTCCACGGTCAAGCTGGCCGAGATCATCGGCGAGGTCCTGCCGAGGGGCGTCTTCAACGTGGTCGTCGGCGACCGCGAGACCGGCGCCCTGGTCGTCGGCCACCCGGCCGCGCAGATGGTCGCGATCACCGGTTCGGTCGGCGCGGGCATGGCGGTGGCCAAGACCGCCGCCGAGGATCTCAAGCGGGTCCACCTGGAGCTCGGCGGCAAGGCCCCGGTCGTCGTCTTCGACGACGTCAAGGACCTGAAGGCCGCCGCGGAGTCCATCGCCACGGCCGGGCTCTACAACGCCGGGCAGGACTGCACCGCCGCCTGCCGGGTGCTGGTCCACGAGGACGTCCACGACGAGTTCGCCGCCGCGCTCGCCGAGGCCGCCGCGAACACCCGGACCGGCGACCTGTCCGACACCGAGGCCCTGTACGGCCCGCTCAACAACGCCGTCCAGCTGGAGCGCGTCGCGGGCTTCTTCGACCGGCTCCCCGGCCACGCCAAGGTCCTGACCGGCGGTCACCGGATCGGCGACCGGGGCTACTTCTTCGCCCCCACCGTCGTCGACGGCCTGCAGCAGGACGACGAGATGGTGCAGAACGAGGTCTTCGGCCCGGTGATCACGATCCAGACGTTCACCGACGAGGCCGACGCGGTGGCCAAGGCGAACGGCGTAAAGTACGGATTGTCTGGTTCGGTGTGGACCTCCGATCACGGCCGGGCGATGCGGATGTCGAAGCGGCTCGACTTCGGAGTCGTGTGGGTCAACACGCACATCCCGTTCGTCTCCGAGATGCCCCACGGAGGGTTCAAGCACTCGGGCTACGGCAAGGACCTGTCGGTCTTCGGCCTGCACGACTACCTCCGGGTCAAGCACGTCATGCACTACATCGGCGAATAGCCGCGAGACAGAGGGACGAGCCTGGTATGACCGAACCCCAGGCGGGCACGGAGGCGGCCGCGGCCGCCTCCGACGCACCCCAGGTGCCCGCCATCGAGCTCGACGGAGTCGTCAAGGAGTACCTCGCCCGCGGTGAGGTCGTCCAGGCGGTCAAGGGGGTCACCCTGACGATCGCCGAGGGCGAGTTCTTCTCGCTCCTCGGCCCCTCCGGCTGCGGCAAGACCACCACCATGCGCATGGTCGCCGGCTTCGAGGAGCCGTCGCGCGGCACGGTGCGGCTGCACGGCCGGGACGTCACGAACGTCCCGCCCGACAAGCGCGACGTGAACATGGTCTTCCAGTCCTACGCGCTGTTCCCGCACATGAACGTCTGGGAGAACGTGGCCTTCGGCCTGAAGCGCAAGAAGGTCCCCGCGGCGGAGATCACCCGGCGGGTCGGCGAGATGCTGGAGATCGTCGACCTGACGGGCCGCGAGAAGCGCCGCCCCAGGGAGATGTCCGGCGGCCAGCAGCAGCGGGTGGCCCTGGCCCGCGCGCTGGTCAACCGGCCCCGCGCGCTCCTGCTCGACGAGCCGCTCGGCGCCCTGGACCTCAAGCTCCGCCAGGCCATGCAGATCGAGCTCAAGCGCATCCAGCGCGAGGTCGGCATCACGTTCGTGTACGTCACCCACGACCAGAGCGAGGCGCTCACCATGAGCGACCGCATCGCCGTGATGAACGACGGCCTGGTCGAGCAGCTCGCCGGGCCCCGGGAGATCTACGAGCGGCCCGCCACCGCCTTCGTGGCCGGGTTCATCGGCACCTCCAACCTGCTCCGCGGCACCGTGGAGCGGGTCGAGTCCGGCGCGGCGGTCCTGCGATTGGGCGAGGAGGGCCGGGTCCTGGTCGCGGAGGCCCCGCACCGGGCCGGGGACGCGATCGCGGTCACCGTGCGCCCCGAGAAGATCACGATCTCCACCGAGGAGCCCGCCGGGGGCGTCAGCGCCGTGCGCGGGACCGTGTCCGAGGTGGTGTACCTGGGCCTGTACAACAGTTATGCGGTCAGCCTCGCCGACGGAGCCGAGGTCACCGTGTTCCAACAGAACGCGCTGGACAGCACGAGTACGGCGGAGCGTGGCGACGCCGTGTGGCTGTCGTGGCAGCCGCACCACTCGTACGCGATCGGAAGTTGAGCCCCCACATGGACCCCCGCACCACCCCCGCCTTCCTGCGCGGCATGACGCAGAGCCGCTCCGTGACCCGCCGCGACGCCTTCCGGCTGGCCGGGCTGTCGGCCGCGGGCCTGGCACTGTCGGCCTGCGGCGTGCAGGGCAAGAAGGCCGCGCCGCCGAAGAAGGACGCCGTCGCCGAGTACTGGGCGTCGAAGAAGAAGAACGGCACGCTGCGCTTCGCCAACTGGCCGCTCTACATCGACAAGGACGGCAAGAAGTACCCCTCGCTGGAGCTGTTCACCGCCGACACCGGCATCCAGGTGACCTACGCCGAGGCCATCCAGGAGATGCCCGCCTTCTTCGGCAAGATCCAGCCGCAGCTCGCCGCGGGCAACGACATCGGCCACGACCTGATGGTGCTGACCAACAGCATCCAGCTCAACCGGGCCATCCAGCTCGGCTACCTGGTCCCGCTCGACCACTCCAAACTGCCGAACTTCGCGGCCAACGCCGGCGCGCGCTTCAAGAACCCCGTCTGGGACCCGGGCAACACCTACACGGTCCCGTGGGCGGGCGGCATCACCGGCATCGCCTACAACCCCAAGTACGTCGACGAGGTCACCAGCATCGAGGACCTGTGGAACCCCAAGTACAAGGGGAAGGTCGGCATGATGAGCGACACCCAGGAGGTCGCGAACTTCGCCCTGTTCGCCCTGGGCATCGACCCGGACAAGTCGACCGAGGCCGACTGGCGGAAGGCCGGGGACAAGCTCCGGCAGCAGCGCGACGCGGGCCTGGTGCGCAAGTACTACGAGAACGACTACGTCGACGCGCTGGTCCGCGGCGACGTGTGGATCACCATGGCCTGGTCGGGCGACGTCTTCCAGCAGGTCGCCGAGGGCAAGGACCTGAGGTTCGTGGTGCCCGCCGAGGGCGGCACGATCTGGACCGACAACATGTGCATCCCCAAGACCGCGCAGAACCCGGTGGACGCGCTGACGCTGATGGACTACGTCTACCAGCCGAAGATCGCCGCGATGCTGGTGGAGTACATCAACTACATCGCCCCGGTCCCGGCCACCAAGGACATCCTGGCGGCCAAGGCGGCCACGGAGAAGGGCGAGGACAAGGAGTTCCTGGAGCAGGTGGCCGGCAGCCCGATGATCTACCCCTCCGACGCCGACATGGCCAAGCTGCGCTCGTACAAGGTGCTGAGCCCGGCGGAGGAGAAGGTCTTCGAGGACATCTTCCAGCCCGTCACCCAGGGCTGAGAACCGCATGAAACGCCTCACCCCCTACCTGCTCGTCCTGCCGGGCGGTCTCTGGCTGGCGGTCTTCCTGGTGGTGCCGATGGTCTTCATGGCCTCGGTCTCCACCCAGGAGGGCGACCTGGTCAACGGCTTCGCCCAGACGTTCAACGTCGGCGTCTACGGCGACGTGCTGGGCCAGTACGGCACGCAGTTCCTGCGCTCGGCCGGGTACGGCCTGGCCGCCACGGTCCTGTCCATCCTGCTGGCCTACCCGGTGGCCTACTGGATCGCCTTCCGGGGCGGCGCCCGCAAGTCCACCTACCTGCTGCTGGTGCTGCTGCCGTTCTTCGTCTCGTTCGTGCTGCGCACGGTGTCATGGAAGTTCCTGCTCGCCGACGACGGCATCCTGCTGGGGCCGTTGAAGTCGGCGGGCCTGCTCCCCGGCGACTTCCACGTCCTGCAGACGACCGCCGCGGTGATCGGCGGGCTGGTCTACAACTACCTGCCGTTCATGATCCTGCCGATCTACGTGGCGCTGGAGCGGGTCGACCCCCGGACGGTGGAGGCGGCGCAGGACCTGTACGCCTCCCGGCGCGAGGCGTTCACCAGGATCGTGCTGCCGCTCTCGCTGCCCGGGGTGTTCGCCGGGGTGCTGATGACGTTCGTCCCGATGACCTCGGACTACGTCAACGCCGCCATCCTCGGCGGGCCGGAGAACACGATGATCGGCAACATCATCCAGACCGAGTACCTGGTCAACAACGACTACCCGACGGCGGCGGCGCTCTCCTTCACGCTGATGGCGGCGATGCTGGTCGGCATCTTCGCCTATGCCAGGGCGCTGGGGACCGAGAACGTGCTGGAGGCGGCGGCCCGATGAGCGCGAGCGAACCCGGGAGCACGGGCGGGGTGCGGACGAGGCCGCGGGGCCGGACCGGCGACCGGCTCCTGCGGGTCTACGTCTGGCTGGTCATCGCCTGGCTGCTCCTGCCGATCGCGGTGATGATCGTCTTCGGCTTCAACGACACGCAGAGCAAGTCCAACGTGAGCTGGCAGGGCTTCACCGCAAAGTGGTGGGGCCGCCTGGACGAGTACCCCCAGCTGCTCGACGCGGTGGACTACTCACTGAAGATCGCGTTGCTGAGCGTGCTCGTCACCACGGTGCTCGGCACGCTCATGGGCCTGGCCCTGGGCCGCCACCGGTTCCGCGGGCAGGGCGCGACCAACCTGATGATGTTCGCCGCGATCTCCTCGCCCGAGCTCGTCATGGGCGCCTCGCTGCTCTCGCTGTTCATCAGCACCGGGGTGGAGACCGGTTTCTGGACCGTGGTGATCGCGCACGTGCTCTTCTCGCTCTCGTTCGTGGCGATCACCGTGCGGGCCCGGGTGGTCGGCATGGACGCCTCGATCGAGGAGGCCGCCCGCGACCTGGGCGCCTCCGCCTGGACGACGTTCTGGCGGATCACCTTCCCGATGATCCTGCCGGGCGTCGTGGCGGGCGCGCTGCTCGCCTTCGCGCTCTCCGTGGACGACTTCGTCATCACCCAGTTCACCACCGGCGGGGACGTCCAGACGTTCCCGCTGTGGATCTGGGGCGCCACCCGGATCGGGGTGCCGCCGCAGGTCAACGTCATCGGCACGCTCATCTTCGCCGCGGGCGTCGCGATCGCCGTGCTCAACGCGGTGACCGCGCGACGGCGCGGCACCTGACCACGCCGAGGCCCCGCGTCCCCCTCCTGCGCAGGAGGGGGACGCGGGGCCTCGGCGCATCCGCGCCCGTGACAGGGCCCCGGCACGGAACAGGGAGGCGAGATCGGACTCAGGCGGGGGGAACCCGCGTGTGATCCCCCCGGATCACACAACACCACATACGAAGAAGACCTGACTCACGTAGGGAAGTGAGATCTGTGGATCCGCTGAAGGCTCTTGCTGATGCGGAGCGCAAGCCGTACTGGCTGGACAGTCCGGCGAAACCCGAGCCGCGACCGCGGCTCACCGGAGACACCACCGCCGATCTCGCGGTGGTCGGAGGCGGCTTCTCGGGGCTGTGGACGGCCCTGATGGCCAAGGAACGCGACCCGTCGCTCGACGTGGTCCTGCTCGAAGGACGCAGGATCGGCTGGGCGGCCACCGGCCGCAACGGCGGCTTCGCGATGGCGACCCTCACCCACGGCATCGCCAACGGGCTGGAACGCTGGCCCGAGGAGGTCCGGACCCTGGAGCACCTGGGCCTGCGCAACCTCGACGAGATCGGCGAGACCGTCGAACGGTACGGCATCGACTGCGGCTACGAGCGCACCGGCGAACTGCACGTGGCGACCGAACCCTGGCAGCTGGAGGAGATGCACCGCAACGCCGAGACCGCCCGCGAGATGGGCGTGCGGTTCGACGTGATGGACGCCGACCGGGTCAGGGCGGAGGTGGACTCGCCCACCTACGTCGGCGGCATGTGGGAGCGCGACGGCTGCGCGATGCTCGATCCGGCCGCCCTGGCGTGGGGCCTGCGGCGGGCCTGCCTGGAGCAGGGGGTGCGCATCCACGAGCGCACCCCGGTCCGCCACATGCGGGAGACCCCGACCGGCATGGAACTACTGACCCGGGACGGCACCGTCAGGGCGCGCGCGGTCGCCCTGGGCACCGGCGTCTTCCCGCCGCTGCTGCGGCGGCTGAAGCACTTCGTGGTCCCGGTCTACGACTACGCGCTGGTCACCGAGCCGCTCTCGGCGGAGCAGCTGGCCTCGATCGGCTGGCGCAACCGGCAGGGCGTCGGAGACTCGGCCAACCGGTTCCACTACTACCGGCTGACCGCCGACGACCGCATCCTGTGGGGCGGCTACGACGCGGTCTACTACAACGGCGGCAGGATGAGGCCGGAGTACGAGCAGCGCGACGCGACCTTCACCACGCTGGCGGAGCACTTCTTCACGACCTTCCCCCAGCTGTCGGGCCTGCGCTTCACCCACCGGTGGGGCGGCGTCATCGACACCTGCAGCCGCTTCAGCGCCTTCTACGGGCGTTCGCACGGCGGGCGCGTCGCCTACGCCGTCGGCTACACCGGCATGGGCGTCGGGGCGACCCGCTTCGGCGCCAACGTCATGCTCGACCTGCTGGCCGGGCGGCAGACCGAGCGGACGCGGCTCCGGATGGTCCGCGAGAAGCCGATCCCCTTCCCGCCCGAGCCGGTCCGCTCGGCCGGGATCCAGCTGACCCGCTGGTCGATCGCCCGGGCCGACCTCAACCAGGGCCGCCGCAACCTCTGGCTGCGGACCCTGGACCGGATGGGCCTGGGCTTCGACTCCTGACCCGCCGACCCGGGCGGGACCCCGGGAGCCGGTCTCCCCGGCTCCCGGGGTCCCGGGACCCCGTACGGCTCCGCGTTCCCGGCTGGCGCCGGGAGCGCGGGCCGTACAGACTTGGGGGATGACCGAGAGGGTTGAGTTCACCGCCGACGGCGTCACGCTCGTCGGCGACCTGCGGGGCCCGGGAGGGCCGGGGCCGCATCCGGCGCTGGTCCTCACCGGGCCGTTCACCGGCACCCGCGACCAGGTCACCGGCCGGTACGCCGCCCGGCTGGCCGAGGCGGGATACGTGACGCTGGCGTTCGACCACCGCAACTGGGGCGAGTCCGGCGGGCAGCCCCGCTGCGACGAGGACCCGCAGGGCAAGCTGCGCGACCTGCGGGCCGCCGTCTCGCTGCTGCGGGCGCGGCCCGAGGTGGACGGCGGCAGGATCGGCGCGGTCGGGATCTGCCTCGGCGCGGGCTACGCGCTGAAGTTCGCCGCCTTCGACCCCCGGGTGCGGGTCTTCGCCGGGATCGCCGGGGCCTACAACAACCCCTACGCGATGCTCGCCGGGATGTCGCCGGCCGGATACCAGGGGGCGCTGGCCTCCTTCACCGAGGTCCTGGAGCGCCAGGACCTCGGCGGTCCGGTGGAGTACGTCCCGGCCGTCGCGGAGGAGGGCGAGGCGGCGATGCCGGGCGACGAGCCGTTCGCCTACTACGGCACCTCCCGCGGAGCCTCGCCGCACTGGCGCAACGAGGTCACCCGGGCGTCGGTCCGCGAGCTGATCACCATGGACAACATGACCGGCGCCGACTTCCTGGGGTCCCGGCCCGGGCTCGTCGTGCACGGCGTCGTCGACCGGTTCTGCTCCCCGGAAGGGGCCGAGGAGGCCTACAAGCGGATGGAGGGGCCCAAGCAGCTCGTCTGGCTGGACGCCAAGCTGCACATCGACCTCTACGACGCCGAGCCGTACGTCACCCAGGCCGTCGACGCGGTGACCTCCTTCCTCGCCGACCACCTCTAGCGGGGCGGTCCGGGCCGTGCGGGCCGGGCCGTGCGGGCCGGACCGCCGGAGGTAGCGGACAGTCGGCAGTCGCGGTCCGCCGGAAGCAGCGGACCGGTGGAGGCCGCGGACCGACGAAGGTCACAGGCCGTACATCCATCGATGTACGGCCCGGATGGGTCCGCGCGACGATGTCCGGCGCCGCTGCGGCCGGAATCGTGGAAGACATGACGAGTCAGCGCATCGACGCCCTCGACGTGCTCCGCGGCATTGCGATCATGGGCACGCTGGGCACCAACATCTGGATCTTCACCAGTCCCGCCGGGCCGGCGGGGGCGCTCGCCGCGCTGGAGCCGGCGGGCGCCCTGGAGACCCTCCTGCGCTTCCTGACCAACGGCAAGTTCCTGGCCCTGCTCACCCTGCTGTTCGGGGTCGGCCTGGAGCTGCAGTACCGCTCGGCGCGGCGGCGGGGTACGCCCTGGCCGGGCTGGTACCTGTGGCGGGCGGCGCTGCTGTTCGCCGAAGGGCTGATCCACTACCTGCTGATCTTCGAGTTCGACGTGCTGATGGGCTACGCCGTGACCTCGATGGTCGTCGCCTACCTGATCGGCCGCAGCGACCGCGCGGTCCGGTGGTGGATCATCGGCGTGGGATCGGCGTTCACCGCGGTCATCGGCCTGCTCACCGCCGCGCTGCTGACCGCGCCGGAGCAGCGGGCCGGGCGGGCGGACGAGCCGGTCACCCTGTTCACCGAGGGAAGCTACGCCGACCAGGTCGCCGCCCGGATCGACTCCTTCGCCCTCTACCGGCTGGAGGCGGTGTTCATCGTCCCGCTGGGCATTGTGCTGTTCCTGCTCGGCTCGCGGCTGATGCGCGCCGGGGCCTTCGAGGGCTCGGAGCGGGGTACGGTGCTCCGCCGCAGGCTCATGCTTCTCGGGTTCGGCGTCGGCGCGCCGCTGAACCTGCTCACCTCCTTCGCCGGGGAGGGCTGGTTCCTGGTGGACCGCTACCTGCTGCCCCCGCTGGTGGCCCTCGGTCTGCTCGCCCTGGTCACGACCGTCGCGCACCGCCTGTCCGGGACTCCGGGCCTCCTGCGGCGCGGCCTGACGGGCGTCGGCCGGACCGCGCTCAGCTGCTACGTGCTGCAGAACCTGGTGGCGGCGGCGCTCTGCTACGGCTGGGGACTCGGCCTGGCCGGGCGCCTGGCCGACCAGGGGCCGTGGTGGCCGGTGGCCGCCTGGGCGGGCGTCTGCGCCCTGTTCACCGTCCTGGCCGCGCTCTGGCTGCGCCGCTTCGACCGGGGACCGCTGGAACTGGCCTGGCAGTGGGCCTACCGGGCGCCGCAGCGCTCCCGGAGGTCCGGCGGTCCCGGCGCGGACGGCGCCGAGCGGTCCCGTGACGCGGTCCGGAGCCCGTGAGCCTCGGCATGCGGGCCTCACGGCTCCGCGCACCCGGATCACAGGCCGAGCGGTACCGGCCTCGCCGGAACTCCGCCGGTGATCAGCGCTGCCAGCGGGGTGGCCAGGTCGCGCGGTGAGAACAGGTCGGGGCCGTGGTAGCCCGCGATCTCGGCCGGCCGCCACCAGCGGAAGCCGGTGACGTTCTCGGCGGCGAGTTCGGCGTCGGACATCGCGCCGCGGGGATCGAACGACGCGGTGCGGATGAGGAAGTGGTCGTTGACGACGCCGTCGTAGCCCACCGCGTGCCCCGGTTCGACGACCTCCTGGCGCCAGACGTGCGGCGGGTCGGCGTCGACGGCGAGTCCCATGCTATCCGCCCGCCCCGGCCGGGACGATCTCCTGGAACCGGCCCCGCGGGACCGGCCGTTCACGCCCCCGGCCTGTCTCCGACGGTCCGTCCGCGCCTCGCCGGGATCCGTTCCGGACGGCTCCCGGCGAGGCCCGGGACGACGCTCAGACCACCAGCAGGGTCTTGCCGACCACGTCACGGGCCTCGATCGCGGCGTGCGCGTCGGCGGCCCGCTCCAGCGGGAAGGTCCGCCCGACCACCGGCCGGAGGCGTCCCGCCGCGGCCTCGGCCAGCGCCCGCACGGTCAGCCGCCCCGCCTCCTCGGGTGCGAACTGCACGTCCCGGATGCCGCGCAGGCTCACCCCGCGTTCCCGCGCCTCCTCCGGGTCGATCTCGGCGAAGCCCCCGGTGGGCGCGCCGTGCGCGGAGAACCGGCCGCCGCGCGCCGTCACCCCGAACGCCTCACCGCCGATCCGCCCGCCGACCCCGTCGAAGACCACGTCGGCTCCGGCGCCGCCGGTCAGCTCGCGCACCAGCTCCGCCCAGCCCTCCTCGGAGGGGTCCACCACGGCTTCTGCGCCGAGGTCCCGGACCAGGTCCGTCTTCCGCGCGCCGCGGGCGGTGCCGATGACCCGGGCCCCCGCCGCGTGCGCCAGCTGGACGAGCAGGAATCCCATCCCGCCGCTCGCCCCGGTCACCAGCACCCGTTCCCCCGTCCGGACCCGCGCCGCCTCGAAGACGCCCAGCGCGGTGACGCCGTCGTGCACGAGGGCCGCGGCGTCGGGCAGGTCCAGGCCGTCGGGCACTGGGACCAGCGTCTCCACCGGGACCGCCGCCCGCTCGGCGTAGCCGCCCGCCGCGCCGGTCTTGGCGACGACGCGCCGCCCGGTCCAGGCGGGGTCCACCCCCTCCCCGGTGGAGAGCACCCGCCCCGAGATCCCTCCGCCCGGCACGTACGGCGGCCGCACGTCGAAGTACCCGCCCATCTCCCCGCCGCGGATCTGGGTCTCCACGAACAGGGTGTCCACGACGGCCACGCCGACCACGACCTGACCCGGCCCGGCGACCGGGTCCGGAACCTCGCGCACCGCCAGCACCTCGGGCCCGCCGAACGCCTTCGCCTCGATCACTTTCATGGCCGCTCTCCTCATGTCGTGCTCGCTCGCATCCGTCGGAAGCAGTCTCGAACCTCGACTTTGCTTGAGGTCAACCGGGAGTGACCGGCGTCACACGGCGCCGACCGGGGCCGTACGGCGTCCCCGCTCAGGACGCGGCGGGCGGGACGGAGACGGCGACCGTGCCGGAGGTGCCGTCCACGGTGATCTCCTGACCGGTGACGACCCGCCCGGTCGCGCGGGCCACTCCGACGACCGCCGGGATGCCGTACTCGCGGGCGACCACCGCGCCGTGCGAGTTGGCCCCGCCCATCTCCATCACCAGGCCGCCCGCGGTCAGGAACAGCGGGGTCCAGCCGGGGTCGGTGGACGGGCAGACGAGGATCTCGCCGGGCTCCAGGTGCGCGCCCACCGGGTCGAGGACCACCCGGGCGAGGCCGGTGACGCTGCCCGCCGAGGCCGGGGTCCCGGTCAGCGCGCCGTCCGCGGCCGCGGCGGCACCGGCGACGGCCTCCGGCTCGGTCCCGTCGGACAGCAGCACGCGCGGCACGTGCCTGCGGCGGCGCTCGCGGGCGGCCTCCTCGCGCCGCCCGGCGACGAGCGCGCGCAGCGCCCCCGGCCCGGCGGACGGCCCGGATCCGCCCGGAGCCCGGGTCCCGGCCGAGGGTCCGGATCCCTCCGGCGCGCCCGCCCCGGCCGTGGCGCCGGGGCGGGCCGGGGCATCGGATCCGGTCAGGGCGGTGCGGGCCTCCCGCAGGGTCAGGAAGAAGACGTCGTCCGGGGATGCGAGCAGGCCGCGCCCGGCCAGCTCGGCGCCGACGGCGGCCAGCTCCGCACGGGCCGCGGCAAGGGACGTGACCAGCAGGAACTTGGGGAACTCGCGCAGCCCGCACAGGGCGCGGGCGCGGCCGAGGGCGAAGCGCACCACCCGGCCCCGCAACCCGCCGGCCCGGGCCGCCAGACCCTCCACCACGGCCTCCGCCTCGGCGGCGCCCCGGGCGAACTGCACGTCGGGGGCCAGGGCCGGGTCGTCCAGCCGCAGGTAGTTGGCCAGCACGCCGATGACGTGCGCCGGGTCCTCCGACCAGCGGGGCACCCCGAGATCGATCTCGGCGACCGCGCGCACGCCGTACTCCCGCAGGAACTCCCGCAGGCCCTCCTCCACCACGGCGGGCAGTGCCCCCGCGTGGAAGCGCGCGGCGAGCTCGGCGGCGGGGGTGCCCAGGAGCAGGGCGGCAGCGGGGGCGTCCCGGCGGATCCGGGCCGCCAGGTGCCACAGGGCCAGGTCCATCTCGGTGGTCACGTTGCGCGGCAGGCCGCGCAGCACGGTCGGGAACTCGCCGGGCCGGGCGCGGCCGCCCAGCAGCCGCACGGCCAGACCGAACATGGCGAACCCGGCCAGCGGGCCCGGAGCCACCTCCGGGACGAGCCGGAACGTCCAGCGGCTCAGGATCAGCTCGGCCCGGTCGAGGCGCTGGAGCGCGGTGGCGTCCGGCGGGGAGGCGAGGTGCGCCCGCAGGGCCGACTCGGTCGCCCGTGCGTGCCGGTGCGCGCTCTCGGGCCGCAGCAGCGCCCGCAGCGCGCGCGGCAGGACCCGGTAGCGGCCCGCGACCCGCAGGGCCCGGCGCAGGGCGGGACGCACGGACCGCCGGGTCACGCCGAACCGGGGATCGGCAGCCAGGGCCCGCAGGACCACCGCCGACCTGGCCTCCATCACGTCGAGCACCCGGGGGAGGACGGCCCGGCCCACGCGGCTGCGCATGATCCCGGTGACGTCCAGGAAGAGCCGCCCGCCCGCCTCGGCGAACCGCGGCGCCCCGGCCCGGGGATCGGCCACCGGGTGTCCCAGCAGGCCGAGCGCGGCCGACGACATCAGCCGGAAGGCGGCCATGCCCATCGGGGTGATCGGCTGGTGGAGGCCCTGGGCGAGGCTGAGGCAGACGTGGATCCGGAGCCCGTCGTCGAGGTCGGCGGAGGCGTCCGCCGCCTCGTCCGGACCGGCGTGGCGGGGGATCGGGTGCAGGGTGGTGATCGGGCGCGACTGGGTGAGCCGGAGGGCGCCGTCCGAGTCGACGGCCCACTCGATGTCCTGCGGCGCCCCGTAGTGCTCCTCGACCCGGTCGCCCAGCTCGGCCAGGGCCCGGGCCTGCCCGTCGGTGAGGCAGAACGCGCCCTCTGCCCCGTCCGGGGTCCCCTCCGCCGCCGGGCCCGCCGCCCCGGTCGCGATCCCGTTCATCCCGCCCGCGGTCCCGTCCGCCGTTCTCCCGCCGGCCGTTCCGGCCGCCGCCCTCTCGTCCGCCCTTCCGGCCGCCGGGGTCTCGACGTGCTCGACGCCGCCGCCCGCCCGCGACCGTACGGCCAGCCGCTTGTCGCCCGCCCGCCGGTCGGTGATCCGCCCGGTCGCGACGTCCACCGTGAAGCGGTCGGGGTTGACCGCACCGGAGACGACCGCCTCGCCCAGGCCGGGAGCGGCGTCGATCACCGCCTGGCGACGCCGCCCGGTGACCGGGTCGGCGGTGAACATCACCCCGGCGACCTCGGCCTGCACCATCTCCTGGATCACGACGGCCAGTCGCACGCTCCGGTGGGCGACGCCGTTCGCCGCCCGGTAGGCGACGGCCCGGTCGGTCCAGAGCGAGGCCCAGCAGTGCCGGACCGCCTCCAGCACGGCCTCCGGCCCGACCACGTTCAGGAAGGTGTCCTGCTGCCCGGCGAAGCTGGCGTCCGGGAGGTCCTCGGCGGTGGCGGAGGAGCGGACCGCGACGGGGCCGTGCGCGCTGCGCCGTACGGCGTCGGCGACCTCCTCGGGGACCGGGGCCGAGAGCACGGCGGCGCGGGCGGTGCCGGCCAGCTCGGCCAGGGCCCGGGTGTCGGTGGGGGAGGTCACCTCCAGGGCGTCGAGCGCGGCCTCCAGCGACCCGGACCGCTCGGTGACCCGGCGGTAGGCCTCGGTGGTGAGGCAGACGCCGGGCGGGACCGGGAACCCGGCCGCGGTGAGCACGCCGAGGTTGGCCGCCTTGCCGCCGACGAGCGGCAGCATCCCGGCGTCGATCTCCTCGAACCTCAGGACCAGCGGAATCTCCATGGCACGCCTCCTACGGCAACGGTAAGCCTGCCCCGCACAATAAATCAACAAGTGATGAAATATGGCCTTTTCGTGCTCTTCGGGCATGCGGGATCCCCCGGGGTGGCCGTGACCCGGTCCGATGCCCGGGTCGGAGGGCTCGGCCTCGGAGGCGGGGGCGAGGGTCGCCACCCGCCACCCGTCCAGGAAGGAGCGGGCGGTCGGTGGAGGAGAGGCGTGACCGGGGCCGGTCAGGGAGCGGGACGCAGGCGCACGCAGCAGTGGCCGGGGGAGGGGGCGAGGCGGGCGGTCAGGCCGGGGGCGCCCAGGCCCTCCAGGAACCCGTCGAGCAGACGGAGGTTCATCCCGCACACCAGCTCGGTGTGCTCCCGGGCCAGCCGGTGGAAGGGGCAGTTCCGCAGGACGACGTCGCCGTCCTCGACGACGGGCTCGTAGCCGTGCTCCGCGAGCGCGTCCAGTGCGGCCGTCCGGGGGGCCCGGCCATCGGCGGCGCGCGCGGCCCCGCCGAGTTCGACGCCCAGCCGGTGGGCGCGCCGGTCGAGGGCGGCCCGGGGCGTGTCGCCCGAGCGTTCGGCCTCGACGAGGGCGTCGGCCAGCAGGAGGCCGGCCAGGTCGTAGTGGCGCTCCGGCAGGGAGACCGCGATGTCGCAGGCCGGGCGGCGGTACAGCTTGGCCGGGCGGCCCGCGCCGGGGCCGGTGCGGCCCGTGCGCCGTTCGAAGACGACGTCGAGCAGGCCCTGGCCCGCGAGCCGTTCGAGGTGGAAGGCGGCGGTCGTGCGCGGCAGCCCCAGGGCGGCGGCGACCTCGTCGCGGCTGACCGGCTCCCGCCCCCCGGTGACGTGCTCGTACACCTGCCGGCGCGTCGGCTCGTCGAGTGCGGCGACGGCGGAGATCCGGGCGATCCTGCGCTCTTCCACACCGATCACTCTATAACCAGTTCTCGTTGACGAAACAGAGCCGGAGGTCTAGCTTTCTAACTGAAGCCAATCCTGTTTTTAGAGGAGAAGTGCCATGACCGCTCGTGTGTCACCCATCGGTTCCTCCGGCCCGGCCATCCCGGCCGACACCGCCTACCGGGCCTACCTGCTGCTGCGCGCGGTCTTCACCGCGGCGCCGGTCCTGTTCGGGATCGACAAGTTCACCGGCCTGCTCGCCGACTGGCCGGCCTACCTCGCGCCGTGGATCGACTCCCTCGTCCCCGGCACCGCCCGGCAGGCCATGTACGGCGTCGGCGTCATCGAGATCGTCGCCGGGATCGCGGTCGCGCTGGCCCCGAGGTTCGGGGGCCTGCTCGTCGCCGCCTGGCTCGCCGGGATCATCGTCAACCTGCTGACCGTCCCGGGCTTCTACGACGTCGCCCTGCGCGACTTCGGCCTGCTCGCCGCCGCGGTGGCGCTCGCCCTGCTCGCCTCCCGCTACGAACCGTCCCGGCGCGGGGGCTCCTCGTCCTGAGCGGCCGCCGGATCTCCGGGCGGGCACGGCTCGCGGCTCGGCCGCCTGCCGCTCCGGGGAGACGGGACCGGCTCGCGGCTCCGCCACCCGCCGCTCCGGGAGGCGGGCACGGCTCGCGGGCCGTTCCCGCCCGCCGACCCCCGGAGTCCGGGAGGGCGGGTCAGGGCAGCCGCAGGTCGGCGAAGACCGGGCGGTGGTCGGTGCCCGGCAGGGAGTGCACGCTGAAGGCGTCCACCGCCATCCGGGCGTCGGCCAGCACGTGGTCGATGGTCACGCCGGGGACCGACCCCCACTCCCGGTGCAGTCCGTGCTGCGGCCAGGTCGCCGTCAGCCCCTGACCGGTCGCGTCGGCCGCGTCGCGGTAACCGCTGTCGAGCAGGTCGCGCACCGGCGGGTGGTCGAGGGTGGCGTTGAAGTCCCCGGCGAGCACCCGCAGTTCCCCGCCCGCACGCGGCAGTGCCCGCAGCCCGTCGGCCCAGCACGGCATCTTGTAGTCGTAGCTCGGTGCGCACGGGTGCACGGAGACGACCTCGATCCGCCGCCCCGACGGGTGCTCGACCACGGCCCGGGCCTGCCGGAACCGGCCCTTGTCGATCAGCGGCAGCTCGGAGAGGCGGTGCCGGGAGTAGACGCCCGACCCCGAGACCCCGGCGTGGGAACGGTCGACGGCGTACGGCAGGCGGGTGCGCAGCCCGGCCGCCTCCAGGCGCCCGACCGCCCCCGGGGTGAGCTCCTGCAGCGTGAGCACGTCGGGGTCGAGGGCCCGCACCAGCTGCATGAGAGCCGCGGTGTCGCCCGCGCCCACCTTCAGGTTCGCGGCGAGCACCCGCAGCCGCTGCGGCCCGGCGGGCGGGTCTCCGTCGGCGAAGTGGCGGGGGAGCACGGCGAGTGCGAGCACGGCGCTCACCACGAGGGCGACGGCCGCCGCCGCCCGGCGGCGCAGCCCCAGGGCCAGCAGCAGCGGCGCCCCCGAGGCCGCGGCCACATAGGGGGTGAACGCCACCAGCGCCACCCACTGCCACACTGGGGTCCAGCCGGTGGCCCTGAGCACCGCCCAGCCCGCGAACGGCAGCAGCGCCGCCCAGGCCAGCGCGCCCGCCCACCTCGATCGGATCATGAGGCGGAGCGTATCGGCCGTCCGTGCAGATTCCGTGAAGATCCATAGCGGATCCTGACGATCCACCGGTCACGGACGATGAGCGGAGAGTCCGTTTCATGGCATAACATAGCCCTTCGATGCGTTGTGAACGCATACACGTAATGACCGCCCGGCGGCCGCCACCTGAAAGGGGCGGTATCTACCTCGGTCGAAGCCCACCACGACGGTGCGCTCCCGGGTCCGGGCCGCGTCCTCCGTCTGGAATCTCGACGGAGACGTCTCAGTGAAGTCCTACCTCGCGGTGCTCGGCACGCCCGGAGCCTGGCGGTTCCTCGCCCCCGCGTTCGTCGCCCGCCTGCCGTACGCCATGCTGCAGCTCGGCATCCTCCTGCTCGTGCACTGGTCCACCGGCTCGTACGGCGCGGCGGGCATCGCCTCCGCGGCCGCCGCCGTGGCGCAGGCGCTGATCGGCCCGCAGACCGGCCGCCTCGCCGACCGGTACGGCCAGGCGAGGGTGCTCGTCCCCCAGGTCCTCGCGCACGCCGCCGCACTGGGCGGACTGCTCGCGCTCGCCGCCGCGCACGCGCCGGGCGCCCTGCTGGTGGCCGTCTCGGCCCTGGCGGGCGGCTCGATGCCGCAGGTCGGCTCCATGGTCCGGACCCGGTGGGCCCACGTGCTCGGCGGCTCGGAGGGTTCGGCGAAGCTGGGCACGGCCTTCGCGCTGGAGTCGATCACCGACGAGCTGACCTTCACCGTCGCCCCGGTGCTGCTGGTGGCCCTGTCGACCGGGTTCTCACCCGTCTGGGCGCTGCTGGCGGCGCTGGTCATGGTCGTGGCCGGCACGCTGGCGTTCGCCGCGGTCCGCAGGGGCGCCCCCGAGCCGATGCCGGTCCGGGTCCGCTCCCGGCGGGGCGTGCTCCGGCTGCGCGGCGTGGCCGTGCTCGCGACCGCGTTCGTCGCACTCGGCACGGTCTTCGGCAGCCTGCAGGTCGGCATCACCTCCTCGACGGCCGCGCTCGGCCAGGCCGGGGCGGCGGGACCCGTCTACGCGACCTTCTCCGGCGCCAGCCTGGTGGGCGGCGCCCTCTACGGGCTCGTCCGCTGGAAGGCCGGGGCCGCGCACCGGCTGGCGGCGGCCGTCGGCCTGCTCTCCGCGGCGACGGTCGCGCTGACCTCCGCCGGGTCCGTCCCGGTGCTGTACGGCACGGCGGCCCTGGCCGGGTTCGTCATCGCCCCCGCGGTGATCACCGGCTACACCCTGGTGGAGCAGCTGGTCCCCGCCGAGGTCAGGACCGAGGCGTTCACCTGGCTCAACGGCGCGATCGGCCTGGGCATCGCCACCGGCGCGGCGGTGGCGGGCCAGCTCGTGGACCGGTTCGGCACCGGCTTCGCGTTCCTGGTCCCGCCGGTCACCACCGGCCTGGCCGCCCTGCTGGTCCTGGCCTTCCTGCGGCGCCTCGCCCCCGCGGGCGGCGCCGTCCGGGCCCGGGAGCTGGTCTCGGCCTCCTGACGCCCGTCAGGCGCGGGCGGCCTGGGCGGCGCGGCGGGCCTCGCGGCGCTCGACGAAGCGCGAGGCGGTGACCTCGGTCCGGGCCAGGAAGTCGGCGAGCTCCTCGCGGGCCTTCTCGCCCTCGGCGTCGAGCCCCCCCATGTCGAAGACGGCCCACTGGCGCAGGACCGGCATGAGCACGTCGTCGAGGTGCAGGCGCAGGTCGTAGATGCCGGCGTTGGCGATGACGAGGGCCTTGCGGGTGAAGCCCTCGATGCCGGTGCCGGGCATCTGGAAGGTGGTGACCACGTCGGTCACGGCGCGCATGGTCTGGCTCGGGGTGAGCTGGAAGGCCGCGTTGAGCAGGTTGCGGTAGAAGAGCATGTGCAGGTTCTCGTCGGCCGCGATCTTGGCGAGCAGGCGCTCGCAGTTCGGGTCCTGGGAGGCCTTGCCGGTGTTGCGGTGGGAGATGCGGGTCGCCAGCTCCTGGAACGAGACGTAGGCCAGCGAGTGGAGCACCCCCTCGTAGGAGTTGGTGAAGCCCTCGCCCATGTGCGTCATCCGGGCCCGCTCCAGGGCGACCGGGTCCACGGCGCGGGTGACCGTCAGGTAGTCGCGGATCGCGGTGCCGTGGCGGCCCTCCTCCGCGGTCCAGCGGTGCACCCAGGTGCCCCAGGCCGCGTCGCGGCCGAAGGTCGTGGCGATCTCGTGGTGGTAGCTGGGGAGGTTGTCCTCGGTCAGCAGGTTCACGATGAGGGAGATGCGCGCCTCCTCGGGGATCTCCGAGTCGGTCGGAGACCAGGGCTCGCCGCCGAACACACCGTCGTAGTCCCTGCCCTCGGACCACGGGATGTACTCGTGCGGGAACCACTCCTTGGCGACCTTCAGGTGCCGGTCCAGCTCCCCGGCGACGACGGGCTCAAGCTCAAGCAGCAGCTCGGTCTGACTGAACTCTCGCATGGGGCTTCTCCCTCGCAGATTACGGAACCGTAACCTACGTTAGCGTAGGTAAAAGTGCGCCCGGTTAGTGTGAACGACCCTATTTATTGGCCCGTGGTTTGTGGTTTTCCTACTTGTGCTGGAGGACCGGTGCCCCGGACCCGTGCCGGGCGGCGGCCGGACGCCGCGGCGGGCGCCCGGCGGCCTCCGGCAGGGCCCTGCCGGAGGCGTGCCCCGCGGCCAGGAAGACCAGGGTGATCTCGGCCAGCAGCAGCAGGCGCTCGACCAGGCCGTAGTAGCCCGGCCCGCCGATCGGCTCCGCGATCGGGGAGCCCGGGTGCGCCGCCAGGAACAGGGCGAGCAGCGCCACGCAGGCCGCGCTCACCGCCGGCAGCGCGACCCCGCCGGACCGGCGGCCGAGCAGCCGGCCCGCGCACGGCAGCGCGGTGAACACCACGGCCGCCGACCAGCGGTGGATCTCCCCGGCGATCGAGGTGACCCCCGGCGCGGCGTCGGTGGGGAACACCGCGGTCAGCAGCAGGCCGAGCGCGCCGGCGACGAGCAGCACGCGGGCGGCCGCGCTGCGGGCGGGGTCCGTCCGGGCCAGGCCGTACGCGGTCCACAGGCAGGCCGAGGCCAGCGCGAGCGTGCCGCCGACCAGCGCCCAGGCGGTGGCGTCGTGCAGCGCGTAGTCGCTGACCAGGTCGCCCATCGGGTCCACGGCCCCGCCGGCGGCCAGGTGCGCGTAGCCCATCGCCACCGCCGCGAGCACGGCCCCGCCCCTGCCGAGCTCCCCACCGTTGCCGAGGGTTCCGCCCCGGCCGCTCACCGTGCGACCTCCCGGTAGATCTCCTCGAACCGGGCCAGGGAGGCCTGGTGGTCGTGGGTCAGGGCGATCTCACGGCTCGCCGCCCCCATGGCGGCGCACAGGGCAGGGGACTCGAGCAGCGCGGTCAGGTGGCGGGCCAGGCCGTGGACGTCGCCGGGACGGTACAGGTGGCCGTTCTCCCCGGGCCGCACCAGGTGGGGCAGGGCCATCGCGTCGGCGGCGACCACCGGCAGCCCGGCGGCCATCGCCTCCAGCGTGGCGATGCTCTGCAGTTCGGCCACGCCCGGCATGGCGAACACGTCGGCGGCGGCGTAGGCGTCGGGCAGCATGTCGTCCGGGACGAACCCCAGGAAGGTGACGCGGTCGCCGACGCCGATGCGCCGCGCCAGCCGCTCCAGCGAGGCCCGCCGCCCGCCGGTGCCGGCCAGCGCGAGCTGCGCGTCGGTCCCGTTGAGGACGTACGGCAGCGCCCGGATGAGCTCGTCCAGCCGCTTCTCCTCGTCCAGCCTCCCGACGAAGAGCACGGTCCGGCGGTCGGGCAGGTCCACGGCCTTGCGCGCCCACGCCCGGGGCTCCTTGCGGGGCCGGAACCGGCTGAGGTCGATGCCGCAGGAGACCGGCTCCACGGGACGGCTGAAGCCCTTGCCGGCGAGCAGCCCGGCCGCGATGCGGGTCGGGGTGGTGATCCGGTCCGCCCGGGAGAAGACCCGGTTGAAGTCGCGCCAGGCGAGGTCGCCCGCCCGGTCCCGGAGCGGCTCGGGCACGTGCGCGAACTGGAAGAGGTTGTCGGGCATGAAGTGGTTGGTGGCGACCACGGGCACGCCCGCCCGCCGGGCGGCCGAGATCGCCGCACGGCCGACCACGAAGTGCCCCTGGACGTGGACCACGTCGGGGGCGATCGCGGCGACCAGCCGGTCGAGCCTGGCCGGCACCGAGATGCGCATGGTCGGGTGAACGAGCACCGGCGCCGAGCGCAGCCGGTGCACGGTCACCCCGTCGACGTGTTCGGTCCTGGCCGGGCCGGTCTCCGAGGCGCAGACCACGTGGACGTCGTTGCCCCGCCGGGCGAGGCCCCGGGCCAGCCGGTGGGTGAAGTAGGCGGCGCCGTTCACGTCCGGCGGGTAGGTGTCGGTCCCGATCAGGACCCGGCACGGCCGGGTGCCGGAGGAGCCCGGCGAGGAGGGGGACCCGGCGGGAAGGGGCTCGGCGGTGGACACGGCGGAGGAGGGCATGGAGGGGGTCATGACCATGGGGGAAGGATCCGTTCGTCAGAGTTCATTGGGATTCGTTGGGGCTGATCGGGATTCGTAGAGGTTCAGCCGGGCCGAGCCAGGTTCGGCCGGATCCGGCCGGGTCTGATCCGGCCGGGCACGGCCGGGTTCGGGGGAGTCATCGGGCAGCCGGGTCGGGTGCGGGGGTCATCGGGGTGGTCCGGGCCAGGGCGACCGTCCCGGCGGCGGCGAGCGCTCCGGCCCCCAGGGCGACGAGTGTGCTCACCGCCCCGGTGGGCAGCGGCTCACCCAGCAGGAGGGCCCCGAAGGCGACGGCGGTGAGCGGGTCGGTCACCTGGAGCGCGGCGAACGCGACGCCGAAGTGGCCCACGGCGTAGGCGCGCTGCAGCAGGACCAGCGCGAGCAGGGCGGGCACCGGGACGGCGGCCAGGAACCAGGGCTCCCAGTTGCCGTCGACCAGCACCCGGGCGAGTGTGGCGGTCGCGCCGTACAGCACGCCCGCCGCGGTCGCGAGCAGTGCGGCCCGCGCCGCGGGGGAGGACCGCCGCCCGGCGGCCCACAGCACCAGTGACACGGCGGCCGCGCCCCCGAGCAGGACCGCTGCCTCGCCGGTGCCGAGGTACGGCGAGCCGGTGTGCTCGGGCACCACCAGGACCAGGCCCATCAGCCCGATCGCGATCACCGCGGCGGAGGCGAGCTCGCCGGGCCGGGGCCTGCGGTGCCGCAGCGCGGCGGCGCAGGGCAGGGCGAACAGGAGGCTGGCCACGCCCATCGGCTGGACCACCGTGAGCGGGCCGTACTTCAGCGCGACGATGTGCAGGGCCGTGCCGGCGCCGATCGCGAGCCCGCCGAGCAGCCACCGGGGGCGGCGCAGCAGGCGGCGGAGCGCGGGGCCGGAGGCGCGGGCCGCCTCGAACTGCTGCAGCGCCGCGCCGAGGGCGAAGAACAGAGATCCCACCAGTGCCAGTCCGGCCGCGAGCACAGTCATGCGCACTCCTCCCAGAGCAGATCAAGACATGGCGAGATGACCGTGACGTCTCGCGGAGGCGTCCGGACGAGGTCTTCCGGTGAACCACTGGCAGCGTCCCGCGGCCGGGACACCGGAGCCATGGGGGATCTCCCTGAGTTTCCCGGGAGATCCCTGGGATCCGCCCCGAAGGGGCGAGAGCCCGCCGGGCCGTCACACGGCCCGGCGGATACCGGCCGCCACCGTCGGCGACCGGTGGCCGGCACCCGGCGGAACCGGCGGGCGCCGGTCAGTCGGAGGCGGCCAGGACCGGTTCGGACTCCCGGGCCCCCTCCCGGGAGGAGGCCCGGCGGTGCCGCAGGTACCGGACCACCTCGACGACCACCGTGATCGTCACGGCGATGCCGAGGCCGAGCAGCAGGCCCTTGATCGGGTCGTGCTCGAACGCGGCGCCGCCCACGTAGCCGATCAGCGCGGAGTAGACGGCCCAGGAGGCGGCGGCGACCGCGTCGAAGAGGGCGAAGGAGCGGCGGGGGTAGGCCACCGCGCCCATGGTCAGGGTGCAGGCCGTCCGGCCGCCGGGGATGTAGCGGGCGACCACCAGGACGAGTCCGCCCCGCTCGGCCAGCGCCCGCTCCGCCCAGGCGAAGGCCTTGCCCGTCCGCCTGCCGCCGCGCAGCCGGCCGTTGGCGGTCCGGCCGATGGCGTAGGAGATGTGGTCGCCGGTGAAGGCGCCCAGCGCCCCCACCGCGATCACCAGGGCCAGGTCCGGCGCGCCGGTCGAGGCGGCGAACACGCCCGCCGTGATGAGGGACGTCTCGGCGGGCACGATCGGGAAGAAGCCGTCGAGCACCGCCAGCGCGAACAGCGCCAGATAGATCCAGGGCGAGGCCATCGCCTGCTGGACCGCGTCGAGGATGGCTTGGGTCACGACGAAGCTCCATGCGTAGGGGGATCTGCCAGGCCACACTGACGGCCCCGCGGTCCCGCGGGAAACCGGGAGGATCCCTGAACCGGCGGCGCGGAGCCCCTGAGATCCCTCAGGGTTCCGTCGTGGCGACCGTATGGATTCTGCCGGTTCCGCCGGCGCGCGGGCATCACACGAACGGCCCCCTCCCACCCCTGACTTTCGTCAGGGGGCGTCCGGCACCTCCGGCGGAGGAGGCGTGATCGGCGCGCCTGTACCGTCGCAGGGTGACGATTCCCCGGTCGGTCCGGCGGGACCTGCTGATCTGGGCGGTCCTGTGCGCTCCGCTGCTCGCGTCCCCTCCGTTCATCGCCTGGTGGGACGCCTCGGACGGCTGGGCGCGGGGGGTCTCGGCGGGCGCGGCGATCCTGGCGGGCGCGGTGCTCGCCCGCCGCCGGGCCCCGCTCGCCGCGGCGCTGGCGGTCCTGGCCGCGGGCTCGCTGGACCTCGGCTACGGGGTGGTCACCGTCCAGCTCTCGTGGATCGGCGAGTCGGTGAAGCTGGGCCCGCTGAACGGGTTCACCCTCGCGATCGCGGCCCTCAGCTTCCGGGTCGGCCGCCGGACGGCCCGTGCCCGCCCCGCCGCGCTGGCCTACACCGCGATCCTGGGCACGGGAGTCCTGTGCGCCCTGGCCGTCTCCTGCGGACCGGCGCCCGACCCCTCGATTTCCGGATTCTGGTTCCCCGCCCTGTCCGGCGTGCTGTTCAGCGCGGTCCTGCCCTGGTCGGTCGGCCTGCTGCTGCGCCAGCGCGCCGAGGCGCACGACCGGGAACGGCGCCTGGTGGCCGGTCAGGTCCGGCTCCGCGAGCGCAACCGGATCGCCCAGGACATGCACGATTCGATCGGCCACGACCTGGCACTGATCGCCCTGCGGGCCGCAGCCCTGGAGATGGCGCCCGACCTGGACGAACGGCACCGCCGGGCGGCGGGGGAGCTGCGGGCGGCGGCCGCCGACACCACCGAGCGCCTCCGCCGGGTCATCGGCGTCCTGCGTGAGGACGGCGAGGCGCCGCTGACCCCGGCGGCGGAGAGCGTCACCGGGATCGTGGACCGGGCGCGGGATTCGGGCATGCGGGTGGAACTGCGCGGTGAGGGCGGGCTCCGCGACCGCACGGCCTGCCGGATCGTCCAGGAGGCGCTGACCAACGTCGCCAAGCACGCGCCCGGCGCCCCGGTGACGGTCGAGGTGGTCACCGGGCCCGGCGGGATCGAGCTGACCGTGGCCAACCCCGCGCCGGGCGGTGCGACGGCCCCCGCCGTGCGGTCGCCCGGCGGCGGGCTGGGCCTGATGGGGCTGCGCGAGCGCGTACGGCTGGCGGGCGGCACGTTCGAGGCGGCCCCGCACGCGGGCGGCTTCCGGATCACCGCGCGGTTCCCCGGGGAGGACGCCGCCGCGGCACGCCCTCAGGAGGGGAACGCGGGGACGGACCTCCGCGAAGCGGACCTCGGAGAGCAGGAACGTCCGTGAGCGGAACGTCCGAGAGAAGAACGTCCGAGAGAAGAACGTCCGAGAGAAGAACGGAGCACGATGATCCGGGTGCTGCTGGCCGACGACGAGGCCATGATCCGGGCGGGGGTGCGGGCCATCCTGGCCGCCGATCCGGAGATCGAGGTGGTCGCCGAGGCGGGTGACGGGAGGGAGGCGGTCGACCTGGTGCTCGCCCACCGTCCGGCCGTCGCCCTGCTCGACATCCGGATGCCCCGCCTGGACGGCCTCGCGGCCGCCGCGGAGCTGCGCCGGGTCGCGCCGGAGACGGCCGTGCTGATGCTGACCACGTTCGGCGAGGACGAGTACATCGCCCGGGCGCTGAGCGAGGGTGCCGCGGGTTTCCTGCTCAAGGCGGGGGACCCGCGCGAGCTGCTGGCCGGGATCCGCGCCGCCGCGGAGGGCGCGGCCTACCTCTCGCCGCGGATCGCCCGCCGGGTCATCGCCGAGCTCACCGGCGGCCGGCTGACCCGGGCGGCGGCGGCCCGCGACCAGATCGCCGGGCTCACCCCGCGTGAGCGGGAGGTGCTGGCCCTGCTCGGGGCGGGCCTGTCCAACGCGCAGATCGCCCGCCGCCTCCACCTGGTGGAGGGGACCGTGAAGGCCCACGTGAGCGCGATCCTCACCCGGCTGGGCGCCCGCAACCGGGTGCAGGCGGCGATCCGGGCCTACGAGGCGGGGCTGCTCGACCAGGAGGCGGCCGGCTGACCGGACGGGCCGGGCCGGTCCGGGTGTTCAGGTGGTGAGGGCCGGGGGACCGGGGCCGGGCGGACCGGGCCGGTCCGGGTGTCAGGCGGAGGGGGCCGGGTCCTGCTGGAGCCGGTGCAGCACCCGGCGGAAGGCGTAGACGGAGACGGCCGCGGCCAGGCCCGTGATCACGGCGACCGTCGTGGTGCGGATCAACAGGTAGGGGCCGACCAGCAGCTGGCTGCCGACCGACTGCTGGATCAGCAGCCAGATGCTCACCGTGGAGTTGGCCAGCAGGACGAAGGCCCACAGCAGGGTGATCCGGGCGAAGAACCGGCGGACCCGCTCGTGCTTCAGCACCACCGCGGGCAGATGGACGTAGTCGAGCGTGAGCTTCTGCACCAGCGGCCGGCGGAGCCGCACCGAGGCGAGGAAGACCATGCTGAGGCAGATCGTGCCCAGCTCGGGCTGGAGGAAGTAGAACTGCGCCCCGCCGAACCAGATGCTGACCAGCACGCGCAGGGTGATCGCCAGGGAGGCGAGGTACATCGTCGCGGGCACCGGGACCCGCCGGACCAGCCGCCAGCCCACTCCCGCGTACACCCAGGTCATCGCCGCGGCCATCCCGCCGACCTCGCCGAGCAGGGCGAAGGCGGTGTAGAAGACGGCGAGGGGGGCGACGACGCCCTCCAGCAGGCGCGGCACCGCCTGCCGCAGGAGCGCGGTCAGACGGGGCAGGGTGACGGGCGGGTGGTTCATCACGCTCCACTGGACGGAGGAACGACGACGCTGGAGGACCGGCGTCTACCCCGGCAGACGATTGCCAGACATGCCGGGAATGTCGCATGGGCTTACGGGAGGGTCACTCCCTTGTGGATCGGCGACTCACGCTACCCGACCGCCGGGAGTGCAAAGGAGGCGATGAGGCAACCATGCCCGATGGGTGACGGTTCCGGAACCGGCGCTTTTCCGGAGGGGGCCGATACCGGCCGGGGATCGCCCGCGAGCCCGGCGGACGGCTCAGCGGAAGGGCCCGGCGGACGGTCCGGCGGCGGGTCAGGCTGCGGGTCGGGCGGACTCCCGGGCGGGTCAGCCGAGCGACGCGGTGGCCAGCCTCGCGCCGAAGCCGACGAACAAGACGCCCGCGACGGCGGTGAGGGTCGCGGCCAGCCGGCGGCGCCGGCGGAACTGCGCCGCGAGGTAGGTGCCGCCGAAGATCAGTGCGGTCAGGTACAGCATGCTGAAGACCTGCAGGATGGCACCGAGGACCAGGAACGACAGGGCGGGGCTGGAGTAGGCGGGGTCCACGAACTGGATGAAGAAGGAGATGAAGAAGAGGATCGCCTTCGGGTTCAGCAGGCTGACGACGAGCGCCCTGCGGAACGGGTCGGCGCCCCTCTCAGCCTCCGCCACCGCCTGCGCGGTCTCCTCGGCCTGCACGCTCTCCGGGGCCCGCCGAGACCGCCAGGCTCCGCGCAGCATCTGCAGGCCCATCCACGCCAGGTAGGCCGCGCCCGCGTACTTGACGACGGCGAACAGCAGCGGCGTCGTCTTGAGCACCGAGGCGGCCCCGGCCGCGGCGAGGGCCATCAGGACCGTGTCGCCCACGAACACCCCGGCCGCGCCGCGGTAACCCTGCGCCACCCCGTGCCGGGCGGCGGTGGCCAGCACGTACAGGGAGTTGGGGCCGGGCAGCAGGATGATGAAGAACGCACCGGCGACGTAGGTCCAGAGGTCGGTGATGCCGAAGAACATGTGGTGCTCCAGGGGGCGAAGCGGAAGGCATCATCACCGTACTCCCAGCTGGGTGCTTACCGGTCCGGCGGCCCGGGGTGACTCCACCCCCGCGAGCGCGGGCGGCGGCGTTTGGAACGCGCCTCGCTGGGGCGTTGAAAGCCGCGCCCTTTGGGTCTTGTGGAGGTCTGCTGTCAAGGCTACGATCGCCACAACTCTTAGGAAACTTTCCTAAAAAAAGAACCGAATGGGAGTCGCCGTGACCCGTTCGCATCCCCCGTAAACCCTGAATACCTGCGATAACCCGGATGGGAGAGCCGCAGTCCCCCGGCGCCCGGACGGCCGGACGGCCCGACCGTCCGATCCGACCGCGGCGGCCCCGGCCTCTGCGCGCCCTCCCGTCTTACTCGTCCTGACAAGTCTGGCAAACTCACGGACGCCGACGCCGTGACACCGGCCTGACGCCGCGACACCGGCACGACGTCGGCCCGACGCCGGCCGGGAGCCGCACGCCGGACGGATCGGCGGACTCCATCCGGACCGCCCCGCCCGTCACCCGGACCACGGCTCGCACCCGCCCTCCTGCATCCGCGGAGGCGAGCCCTCCCCGCCGTACGGCCCGCGCCCCGCCCCTCCCCGACCCCCGACCGGGGGGACTCCCGGCGGGGCGCAAGCCGTACGGCCACCCCCCACCGAACCACCGAGGTCATCGAGGTCAACGTGAGATTCCGCCTCATCACCCGATCCGCCGTCGCCCTGGCGGCGCTCCTGCTGGGCACGGCGGTCGCGCCACCGGCCCAGGCCGCCGAGCCCGCCGCGGTCACCGCCGCCTTCACGAAGACCGCCGACTGGGGCTCCGGCTTCCAGGGCGGATACACGATCAAGAACGGGACCTCCGCCACGATCAACTCGTGGAAGGTCGAGTTCGACCTCCCGGCGGGAGTGAACGTCGGCTCCTTCTGGGACGCCTCCCTGACCCGCAGCGGCCAGCACTTCACCTTCTCCAACCTCGGCTGGAACGGCACCCTGGCCCCCGGCGCCAGCGTGAGCTTCGGCTTCCTCGGCTCACCCGGCGGGGCCGCGGCCGTACCCGCGAACTGCAAGCTCAACGGCGCCGACTGCGGCGGCGGCGACGGCGGCGGCCCGACCGACCCCGTGCTGCCCGGCAGGCCCGGCACCCCGAGCGCGACCGGCGGCAGCAAGCGCATCGCCCTGACCTGGGGCAAGTCGTCCGGCACCGTGACCGGCTACCGCGTCTACGAGGGCGGCACCCGCAAGGCCGAGGTCACCGGGACCAGCGCCACGATCTCCGGCCTGGGCGACTGCGAGACGCACACCTACACCGTCAAGGCCTACAACGCCGAAGGCGAGTCGCCCGCCAGCGACGAGGCGACCGGCACCACCACCGGCTGCACGCCGAGCCCGCTGCCCAAGCACTTCCTCACCGGCTACTGGCACAACTTCGACAACGAGGCCGTCGAGCTCAGGCTCTCCGCGGTGCCGACCTCCTACGACCTGGTCGCGGTCTCCTTCGGCGAGGCCACCTCCACCCCCGGCGAGGTCACCTTCGCCGTCGACCCGGGCCTGTCGGCCTCCCTCGGCGGCTACACCGATGCCCAGCTCAAGGCCGACGTCAAGACCCTCCAGTCACGCGGACAGAAGGTCATCCTCTCCGTCGGCGGCGAGAAGGGCCGCGTGCAGGTGGCCAGCGCCGCCGCGGCGACCAGGTTCGCCGACACCGTCCACGCCATCATGCAGTCGTACGGCTTCGACGGCGTGGACATCGACCTGGAGAACGGCCTCAACGCCACCTACATGGGCCAGGCGCTGCGGGCGCTGCGCGCCAAGACCGGCCCCGACCTGATCATCACGATGGCCCCGCAGACCATCGACATGCAGTCGACCGGCGCGGAGTACTTCAAGCTCGCGCTGAACATCAAGGACATCCTCACCGTCGTCCACACCCAGTACTACAACTCCGGCGCCATGCTCGGCTGCGACCAGATGGCCGCCTACTCCCAGGGCACGGTCAACTTCCTCACCGCGCTGGCCTGCATCCAGCTGGAGAACGGCCTGCGCCCCGACCAGGTCGCCCTCGGCCTGCCCTCCGGGCCCGGCGCGGCCGGCGGCGGCATCGTCTCCCCGTCCGTGGTCAACCAGGCGCTGACCTGCCTGGCCACCCGGACCGGCTGCGGCAGCTTCGTCCCGCCGCGCGCCTACCCGGGGATCCGCGGCGCGATGACCTGGTCGATCAACTGGGACGCCTCGAACAACTGGAACTTCTCCAAGACCGTCAAGCCGCACCTCGCCACCCTCCCCTAGGAATGATCATGAGACTACGCCGTACGGCCGTCGCCGTACTCTCCGCCGTGGCAGTGACGTCCGCCGGGCTGACCGCCGCGGCCACCGCCGCCACCGCCGCCCCCCACGCGAGCGTCGTGTTCGCGGCCCCGGCCTGGCAGGCCTGGACGGCCTACGCCGTCGGCGCCCGGGTCAGCTACAACGGGTCCGAGTACGAGGCCGTCCAGGGCCACACCTCCCTGCCCGGCTGGGAGCCGCCGAACGTCCCGGCCCTGTGGAAGCTCGCCACCGGCGGCCCCACCACGCCGCCCGGCACGCCCGGCCAGCCCGGCGCCCCCTCGGTCACCGGCACCACGAACTCCGCCATCTCCCTGACCTGGGGCGCGTCGTCCGGCACCGTGACCGGCTACCGCGTCTACGAGGGCGGCGCCCAGAAGGCGCAGGTCACCGGGACCAGCGCCACGATCTCCGGACTGGGCACCTGCGAGACGCACACCTACACCGTCAAGGCCTACAACGCGCAGGGCGAGTCGGTCGCCAGCAGCCAGGTCACCGGGACCACCACCGGCTGCACCAACCCCGACCCGCCCGGCAAGCTGCCCGGCGCGCCGTACCTCTACATGGGCTGGGGCAACCCGCCGAGCCCGGCCACGGTGATGGACGCGACCGGCGTCAAGTCCTTCACGATGGCGTTCATCCTGGCCCAGAACGGCTGCAACCCGGCCTGGGACGGCCAGCGCCCGCTGACCGGCGGCACCGACGCCTCCGCGATCAACACGATCAAGTCCAAGGGCGGGAGCGTCGAGATCTCCTTCGGCGGCTGGAGCGGCAACAAGCTCGGCCCGAACTGCTCCACCCCGCAGGCCTTCGCCGGCGCGGTGCAGAAGGTCATCGACGCCCACGGCCCGGCGGTGGTCGACTTCGACATCGAGAACACCGACGAGTTCGAGAACTACACCGTCCAGGACCGCATCCTCAACGGCCTGAAGATCGTCCGGCAGAACAACCCGAACGTGAAGATCGTCGTCACCATCCCGACGTTCAAGACGGGCCTGAGCGCCGCGGGCATCCGGCTGGTCAACCAGGCCAAGGCGCTGAACGTCCCGATCGACAACTACACGATCATGCCGTTCAACTTCGGCGGCACCGACATGTACCAGGACACGGTCAACGCCTCCGAAGGGCTGAAGAGCTCGCTGAAGAGCGCGTTCGGCTGGAGCGACGCCGAAGCTTACGCGCACATGGGCATCTCCGGCATGAACGGCAAGTCCGATCAGGGAGAGACCACCACCCCGGCCACGTGGACCCGGATCCGCGACTGGGCCAAGTCCAAGGGCCTGACCAGGCTCTCCTTCTGGTCGACCAACCGCGACCGGGTCAACGGCGGCGGCGCCCCGCAGGCCGAGTGGGAGTTCACCAGGATCACCGCGGGCTTCTAGCCGGTACGGCCCGCGCCCCCGCCCCCCGGGGGGTGCGGGCCGTACACCTCCGACACCCCCCAGCAGAGCCTCGTGAGGCAGGTCATGAACCAACGATCGGCGCGGATGCGGCTGGCGGCGCTCGCCGTCCTGGCGCTGGGCGGAGCGACGCTCTCCGCCTCGCCCGCCCATGCCGCGAACATCACCACCAACCCCGGGTTCGAGGACGGGCTGGCCGGGTGGAGCTGTTCGGCGTCCTCGGGCGCGGCGGCGGTCTCCTCTCCGGTGCACGGCGGGTCCAAGGCCCTGCAGGCCACGCCCGCCGACGGCGACACCGCGCGCTGCCAGCAGACCGTCACCGTCGAACCCTCCTCGTCCTACACGCTGTCGGGGTGGGTCCGCGGCGGCTACGTGTTCCTCGGCGTGAGCGGCACCGGCACGACCGACACCAGCACCTGGGCCTCCTCTCCCTCCGCCTACACGCAGCTGACCCGGACCTTCACCACCGGCGCGTCGACCAGGTCGGTGACGATCCACGTCAACGGCTGGTACGGCCAGGGCGCCTACCAGGCCGACGACATCGTGCTGGACGGCCCGCCCGGACAGGGCCTCCCGGCCGTCCCCGCCATCCTGTCCGCCACGGGCACCGACACCGCCGCCACGGTGAAGTGGACCGCCGCCGAGCGGGCGACGGGCTACAACGTCTACCGCGACGGCGCCAAGGTGGCGTCGACCACGTCGACCACCCACACGGAGAACCTCCCGCCCGGCGCCTACGGCTACCAGGTGACCGCCCTCAACGCGGCGGGCGAGACGGCCAGGTCCGCGCAGGTCTCCGTCGTGGTCGGCGACGACAGCCCGCCGCCTCCGCCCGACCCGCCGTACGGCCTGACCGGTCAGGCGAGCGGTGAGACCGTCGAGCTGAAGTGGAAGCCCTCCGCTCACGGGTACGTGGAGGCGTACAACGTCTACCGCAACGGCGTCAAGGTGGGCACCGCCGCCCCCGGCACCGCCTCCCCCTCCTACACCGACCGGCCCGGCGGGGGGACCTTCACCTACCAGGTGAGCGCCTACAACTCGACCGGTGAATCGGGCAGGTCCAACCAGATCTCCGTCACCCTCGGCGACCCGCCGCCGGCCGGCCGCCTCCTGGTCGGCTACCTGCACGCCTCGTTCGCCAACGGCTCCGGCTACGTCCGGATGGCCGACGTGCCGGACGAGTGGGACATCATCAACCTCTCCTTCGGCGAACCGACCTCGGTGACCTCCGGCGACATCCGCTTCACCCGCTGCCCGGCCGCCGAGTGCCCGAACGTCGAGTCCGAGGCCGAGTTCACCGCCGCGATCAGGGCCAAGCAGGCCGCCGGGAAGAAGGTGCTCATCTCCATCGGCGGCCAGAACGGCCAGGTCCAGCTCACCACCGCCGCCGCCCGCGACGCGTTCGTGCGCTCGGTGAGCGCGATCATCGACAGGTACGGTCTCGACGGGCTGGACATCGACTTCGAGGGCCACTCCCTCTACCTCGACGCCGGCGACACCTCGCTGCGGGCCCCGACCACCCCGGTGATCGTCAACCTGATCGCCGCGCTCAAGGCGCTCAAGGCGAAGTACGGCGCGAAGTTCGTGCTGACCATGGCCCCGGAGACGTTCTTCGTCCAGCTCGGCCACCAGTTCTACGGCCCCGGCGCGAACGGCTCCGCCGACCGGCGGGCCGGGTCCTACCTGCCCGTCGTCCACGCGATGCGCGACGACCTGACGCTCCTGCACGTCCAGGACTACAACTCCGGCCCGATCATGGGCCTGGACGGGCAGTACCACACCATGGGCACGCACGACTTCCACGTGGCCATGACGGACATGCTGCTCGCGGGCTTCCCCATCGCGGGGAACCCGGCCAACGTCTTCCCCGCCCTGCGCCAGGACCAGGTCGCCATCGGCCTGCCCGCCGCGCCCTGGGCCGGGAACGGCTTCACCACGGTGGCCGAGGTGCACAAGGCCCTCGACTGCCTGACGAAGGGGGCGAACTGCGGGCCGTACCGGCCGAAGGCGACCTACCCGCGCCTGCGCGGCCTGATGACCTGGTCCATCAACTGGGACCGGTACAACGGCCACGAGTTCTCCCGCAGCCACCGGGCCTACCTCGACCGGCTCGGCTGACGATCTCCTCGCCGCCGGGGAAGACGGATCCCCGGCGGCGAGGCCCCACCCTCACTCTCCGTCACACTCCCGCCCCTCCGGTCACATGAAGCCACGACATCCCGGGTAATAGGGCCGCATGCCGGACGGAACACGCAGCGGCCAGACGCCGAACCTCATCCTCGCCACGGCCGCGTTCGCGGTCACCTTCTGGGCGTGGAACCTGATCGGGCCCCTGGCCAGGACCTACAGCGGGCAGCTCGGCCTGTCGCCGACCCAGACCTCCATGCTGGTCGCGATCCCCGTCCTGGTCGGCTCACTCGGCCGCATCCCCATGGGCATGCTCGCCGACCGCCTCGGCGGCCGCCTGATGTTCGCCGTCGTCTGCTTCGTCTCGATCATCCCGGTGCTCGGCGTCGGCTGGTCCGGCTCGTACGGCGCGCTGCTGCTGTGGGGCTTCCTGCTCGGCGTCGCCGGCACCTCCTTCGCCGTGGGCGTCCCGTTCGTCAACGCCTGGTACGAACCGGCCCGCAGGGGCTTCGCCACCGGCGTCTTCGGGGCCGGGATGGGCGGCACCGCGCTGTCGGCCTTCCTCACCCCGCGCCTGGTGGAGGCGGTCGGCCGAACCCAGACCCACCTGCTGATGGCCGCGGCCCTCGCGGTCACCGGTGCCGTGATGCTGCTCCTCAGCAGGGACTCGCCCGACTGGCGGCCGTCCACCGAGCCCGCGCTGCCCCGCATGCGCGACGCGATGCGGATCAGGGCGACCTGGCAGTGCGCCTTCCTGTACGCCGTCGCCTTCGGCGGGTTCGTCGCGTTCTCCACCTACCTGCCCACCCTGCTGCAGAGCGTGTACGCGTTCACGCAGACCGACGCGGGACTCCGCGCCGCCGGATTCTCCGTGGCCGCGGTGCTCGCCCGGCCGGTCGGCGGGATCCTGTCCGACCGGATCGGCCCGGTCAGGGTGCTGACCGCCTCCTTCGCGGGCACCGCGGTGATGGCGCTGGTCCTGGTGCTGGAACCGCCCCCGGAGATCCCCGCCGGGCTCACCTTCGTGCTGACGGCGTTCTTCCTCGGCCTCGGCACCGGCGGCGTGTTCGCCCTGGTAGCCAAGCTCGTCGAGCCCTCGCGGGTGGGCACCGTGACCGGCCTGGTGGGCGCCGCCGGAGGACTCGGCGGCTACTTCCCGCCGCTGGTCATGGGCGTGGTCTACTCCGCCTTCGGGGCCTACGCGGTCGGCTACGTCCTGCTCGCCGCGACCGCGCTGGCCGCCCTGGTCTACACCCGCAGGGCGTTCCCCGCCGCCGCCCGGCCCGGCGCGCGGACCTGACCGCACGGGACGCGCGAGCCTGGGAGACAGGTCTCGTTTCCCCGTCCGGGTGGTTGTCCGCTCCCCGGATCAGGCAGGCTAGGGGCCGCCATGGACAACGCAATTCTCACGGGGATCGTCCTCGTCACAGGTGTCGTGCTCGCCGTCGTCGCGCAGTGGAGGGGCTGGCGCCCGTCGCTGCCCGTCGTGCTGGCCGTCGGGGTCGGCTTCAGACTGCTCATCATGGCCGTCGCGGCCATGAGCGAGTGGCAGCCGGTCGACTTCGTCAACAGCTTCAAACCCGCCGGTGAGGCGGTCCTGAACGGGCAGGACCCGGTCCTGGGCAGCAAGGGCGGCTGGCACTTCCTGCCGACCATCCCGTACGTGTACGGCCTGCTGCTCTGGCTGGGCATCCCGTGGGAGTGGGGCGGCCGCCTGGTCACCGTGGTGGCCGACATCATCCTGATCCCCCTGGTCGGCAGGCTCGCCGGCGGATCCGTCGCCTCCCTGCGCGCCTTCCAGTACGCCTGCAACCCTCTGGCCATCCTGGTCGCCTCCGTGCACGGCCAGGTCGAGCCGGTCGCCCTGGTCTTCGGCGTCGCCGCCTTCGTCGTGGCCCGCGGTCCGGGCGACCCCGACCGGCCGGGCCTGCGCCACGACCCGGTCACCTACGTCCGGCAGGCCGTCGCCGCCCACGGGTTCGGCGGCGCCGTACGGCGGGCGAGGGAGTACGGCATCGGCCGCGCGCTGCGCCAGGGGACGGCCCGGGGGCTCACCCCGCGCGAGGGCGACCGGGCGGCGCTGCGCCGCGCCCTGTTCGCCGGACTGCTGATGGGACTGGCCCTGTGCGCCAAGAGCTGGCCGATCTGGCTGATCCCCGGCATGCTCCTGCTGCTGCCCACCGTCCGGGCCCGCGCCGTCGCGTTCGTGGCGACCGGCATCATGCCGGTCCTCTTCATCGTCACCGAACCCCTCCTGCTGAACGCCTCCCTGGACGAGATCGTCCAGGCCCTGCGCACGATCGGGGACATCCGCCCGATCGTCGGCGAGTGGGGCTACAGCGCGATCCTCGTCGGAGGCGACTGGACGCTCGACTCCGGGATCGCCACCTTCGGCACCCGGCTGATCTACGTCACGGTGCTGGTGACGGCCTTCCTGTGGCGCCGCGCCGATCCGGTGGACCTCACCACCGCCGTGCTGCTCGCCTTCATGGTCGTCACCCCCCGCCTCGGCGCGCAGTACCTCCTGTGGTTCATGCCGTTCCTCGTCGCGCGGCCCACGCCCAACCGCTTCTACTGGCCCGCGGTCATCGGCGTCTGCCTGTGGGCCGGGTACGGCTACCTCCCCATGACCCAGTCCTGGGAGATCTGGTCGACGCAGCACGCGGCGTGGGCCCAGGCCTCGGTGGCGCTGCTGCCGATCCTGGCCTACGCCATGCCCTGGGACCGCCGGGTCTCGGTCGCCTGCGTGCAGGGAGAGGCACCCGGCCGACCGGCCCCGCAGCCGTCCGACCGGACGGAAAACCCGGTGCGGACGCCGGGGTGACTTGTCACTCTTGTCGGCATGCAGGCAACGGTCACCGTCACCCCCGCGCAACTCCCCGGCGTGCTCCTGCACGTCGCCGTGGTGCGCCCCGTCTTCCTCTGGGGCGCCCCCGGCATCGGCAAGAGCTCCCTCGTCCGGGACTTCGCCGACGCGCTCGGGCTGGAGTGCGTGACCATGCTCGGCACCCAGCTCGCCCCCGAGGACCTCATCGGCGTGCCCGAGCTGGTCGGCGGTCGGAGCCGGTTCGCCCCGCCCGAGACCATCGCGCGGGACGAGCCGTACTGCCTGTTCCTCGACGAGCTCAACGCCTCCGCGCCCGAGGTGCAGAAGGCGTTCTACTCGCTCATCCTCGACCGGCGCATCGGCGCCTACGAACTGCCCGCCGGCTCCGTCGTCATCGGGGCGGGCAACCGGGCCACCGACAACGCGCTGGCCCGGCCGATGGCCTCGGCGCTGGTCAACCGCCTGGTCCACGTCCACCTGCGGGCCTCGGTCACCGACTGGCTCACCTGGGCCGCCGACAACGGCATCCACCCCTGGATCGTCGAGTACCTCACCCAGCGCCCCGACCACCTGTGGAGCGCCCCGCCCAAGACCGAGGAGCCGTTCTCCTCACCGCGGGCCTGGCACATGCTCTCCGACGTCATGCACTCCTACGGCGACGGCATCGACGACGACACCTTGGCCGTGCTGGCCTTCGGCACCCTCACCACCGCGCACGCGTCCGCCTTCCGCGCCTACGTCAAGACGGTCCGCCACGCCTACGACCTCGACGCCGTGCTCAAGGGCGACGTCCCCTGGCCCCGCGCCCCCGAGGAGCGCGACCTGCTGTACTTCCTGTCGGAGACCTTCCGCGCCCGCCTGATGAAGGAACTGCCCGCCGACAAGCGCGGCGCCTCCTCCCGCGGGCGTGACCTGGCGTTCCGGGCGAAGACGCTCCTGGTCGAGCTGGCCGAGATCTCCCTGGAGTGCGCCCAGCTCGTCATCGCCAACGACGCGAACGGAGCCCCGGCCCTGCCCACCTGGTTCCTCGTCGAGGTGGGCCGCGACCTGCCCCGCCTCGTCGCCGCGAGGAACTGATGCCCGGGCAGAAGGCCAAGGTCGATCCCTGGCGCCAGAAGGCGGAGCAGGGATGGCGGCTGACCACGGACCACCCGCTCTTCCGCGCCTACCGCTACCGGCTGCACGTCGCCCGGGAGGGCGAGCTCGCACCGGACACCTGGGGCGCGGTCTCGGCCGAGGGCAGGGTCCGCCACCACCCCAGGCGCCGGGCCGAACCCGAGGAGTGGGCGTGGGTCTTCGCCCACCTCCTGCTCCACCTCGGCTTCGGCCACGCCGACCCGCGCTCCGCCCTGCCCGGGGACATCGGGGAGAGGACCGGTGACCGCTGGGAGACGGCCTTCCTGCCCGACCCCGCCTACCGGGCCGCCTGCTGCCTGGCCGTCGACCGCTTCCTGCGCACCCTCAAGCTCGGCCGCTGCCCCGAACCGCTCCCGGCCGAGCTGCCCCACGAGGACGAGACCACGTTGTCGGAGCGGTGGCGCCGCCTCGGCCTGCCGGCCGAATACGAGCCGACCGGCCCGCCCGACTTCGTGATCGGGGACGAGGAGACGGCCAAGCAGATGGACTTCCAGCGGAACTTCGCGATCGGCGTCGCCGACACGGCCACCGCCGCGCTGGACCTCGCGGGCGCACCCCGCTCCACGGCGGACCGGCACGTCGACGGGCCGTGGGATGCGGCGCTGCGCTGGTTCGTCTCCTCCTACCCGCTGCTGGGCGCCCTCGCCGCCGGCATGAAGATCGTCGCCGACGTGGAGCTGGCCAGGGGCTGGGACATCTCGATCGCGGCGGTCAGCGCCGAGTCCGCCGAGATCTACGTGAATCCGCTCGTACGGATGTCGGTGGAGGAGTGGCGGTTCGTGCTGGCCCACGAGATGCTGCACGCCGCGCTCCGCCACGGCGAGCGCGTCGGCGGACGCGACCCCTACCTGTGGAACGTCGCGGCGGACTACGTCATCAACGGCTGGCTGGTGGAGATGGCCGTCGGCGAGATGCCCGAGGGCCTGCTGTACGACCAGTCGCTCGCCGGGCTGTCCGCCGAGGCCGTCTACGACCGGATCGCCGCGGACCTGCGCCGCCTGCGCAAGCTCGGCACCCTGCGCGGGCGCGGCCTCGGCGACGTGCTCGACCGCCCGCTCCCGCACCCCGGCGCGCCCGGCCGCCACATGGACCTCGACGAGTACTACCGCAACGCCCTGTGCACCGGGCTCGCCTACCACCACAACAGCGGCAGGGGACTGCTCCCCTCCGGCCTGGAGCAGGAGATCCGCGCCCTGGACCAGCCCCCGCTGCCCTGGGACGCCGCGCTGGCCCGCTGGTTCGACGAGCACGTCCCCTCCGCGGACCGGCACCGCTCCTACGCCCGCGCCTCCCGCCGCCAGGCCTCCAGCCCCGACATCCCCCGCCCCGGCTGGATCCGCCCCGAAGAGCTCGTACGGCGGGCGACCTTCGGCGTCGTCCTGGACACCTCCGGCTCGATGGACACCAGGCTCCTGGGCAAGGCCCTCGGCTCCATCGCCTCCTACGCCACGGCCCGCGACGTGCCGCGCGCCCGCGTGGTGTTCTGCGACGCCGCCGCCTACGACGCCGGATACCTCCCGGTGGAGGAGATCGCGAACCGGGTCCGGGTCTGCGGCCGGGGCGGCACCGTGCTGCAACCCGGAGTCAACCTGCTGGAACGGGCCGAGGACTTCCCACCCGCAGGCCCGATCCTGGTGATCACCGACGGGTGGTGCGACGTGCTCCGCATCCGGCGCGAGCACGCCTTCCTCATCCCCGAGGGCGCCCGCCTCCCCTTCGCCCCCCGCGGTCCGGTCTTCCGGATGAGGTGAGGCGGCGCCGGCCGGGGAATCCGGGGAAGCCGGGAAGGACACTCTTCCTTCGGCGCGGCCCCGGGCTCCGGCGGCCGGACCGGGTCCGGGTCCGCGCTCCGGGGCGGGACGCGGTCCGGAGCACGGTCCGAAGCGCGGTCCCGGACACGGCGGCTGCTAGGTTCCTGGAAATGTGAGGAACAACGTGGAAGTCCTGCGCTACACCGCCTTCACCCACGACCCCGCGGGCGGCAACCCCGCCGGGATCGTCCTGGACGCCGCCGGTCTGACGGCCGAGGAGATGCTCGCCGTCGCCGCCGAGGTGGGCTACTCCGAGACCGCCTTCCTGACCGAGCGCGACGACGAGAACCGCGTCTTCCGGGTCCGCTACTTCGCGCCCTCGGCGGAGGTCGACTTCTGCGGGCACGCCACGATCGCCACCGCGGTGGCCCTGGCCGAACGGCTCGGGACCGGTCCGCTGGCCTTCCGCACCAACGTCGGAGAGATCGCCGTGCAGACCGGCATCGAGGGAGAGGCGCTGCTCGCCACCCTCACCAGCGTGCCCACCCGCTCCGCGCCGGTGGCCGAGGACGCGCTGGACGAGGCGCTCGCCGCGCTGCGCTGGTCCCGCGACGAGCTGGACAAGGCGTTCCCGCCGCACGTCTCCTTCGGCGGGGTCAGCCACCTCATGCTCGCCGCCGCCTCCCGCGAGCGGCTGGCGGACCTCCACTACGACTTCGAGGCGCTGCGGTCGGTCATGACCCGCCACGGCTGGACGACCGTGAACCTCTTCTGGCGGGAGAGCGACAGGCGCTACCACGCGCGCGACCCGTTCCCGGTGGGCGGTGTGGTCGAGGACCCGGCGACCGGGGCCGCGGCGGCCGCCTTCGGCGGCTACCTCAGGGCCCTGGAGGACGGAGTGAAGGAGTTCACGGTCATCCAGGGGGTGGACATGGGACGGCCCAGCGAGCTGAAGGTCTCGATCGCCGAGCCCGACGGCCGCACCCGGGTGAGCGGCGGCGCTGTCGCGATGGAGATCCCCTGACCGTCCGGCCTCCGGCCTCCGGTCTCCCGGTCTGCTTCCGGATTCCGGCCGTCTGGCCTCCGGCCTCCCGGCTTGCCTCTGGACTCTGACCATCGGGTCCCCGCCGCCCGGCCGTCTGGCCCCCGGTCTCCCGGATCGCCGATCCGCGGAGCGGGCAGGGCGGCGCGCGTCCGATTCCTGCAAGACGCCCGGCGGCGGCCGGGCGTACGGTCGGGGCATGAAGACGCTGACGAACGACGCCCTGGCCGCGGCCAGGCGCTACCTGCTGCTCAACGCCCGGCTGATCGACCGGCTGAGGTGCGAGAGGCTGCTCGACGGCGGACCGGTGGACCGGGCGCTGGCCGTACTGCGGGGCTACCAGAACGCCGACGGCGGGTTCGGCAACGCCCTGGAGCCCGACCTGCGCGGTCCGGAGAGCCAGCCCGAGCCGGTCGAGGTGGCGTTCTGGATCCTCGACGAGCTGGACGCGTTCGACGACCCGATGGTGATCCGGGCCTGCGACCACCTGCTGACGGTCACCGCGCCCGACGGAGGGGTGCCGTTCGTGCTGCCGAGCGTGCGCACCTCGCCCCGCGCGCCCTGGTGGGAGACCCCCGACGACCCGCCCGGCTCCCTGGTGCCGACCGCCTCCATCGCGGGCCTGCTGCACAAGCACAAGATCGAGCACCCGTGGCTCGGCCCGGCGACCGAGTTCACCTGGGCGGCCATCGGCGGGACGAGCGAGCTCCAGCCCTACACCGCCCGCGCGATCCTGCACTTCCTGGAGCACGCCCCGGACCGCGACCGTGCCCACGACGAGTTCGCACGGCTCCGCGAGGCGATCCTGGCCACCGTCTCCCTCGACCCGGCGGCGGAGGGCGAGGCCCACTTCCCGCTGGACTTCGTTCCCGAGCCCGGCACCCTCCCGCTCTTCGGCGAGGAGGTGCTGGAGGCGCACCTGGACGCGCTGATCGACCAGCAGGGCGAGGACGGCGGCTGGGCGCCGAACTTCCCGATGTGGACGCCGGTCGTCGCCCACGAGTGGGGCGGGTTCCTCACCGTGTCGCGGCTGAGGACGCTCAAGGCCTACGGCCGGCTGACGAGCTGACGCAGGGGCACGCCGGCCAGCCGCCGCACCTCGTTGGACATGTGCGACTGGTCGGCGTAGCCGCTGGCCAGCGCCACCTCGGCCAGCCCGGCCCCGCGCCGGGCCAGCCGGACCGCCCGCTGGAACCGGACGACCCGCTGCAACGTCTTGGGACCGTACCCGAACGCCCGCACGCACCGCCGGTGCAGCTGCCGCTCGCTGAGCCCGAGATCCCGGGCGACCTCCCCGACGCTCCGCCCGGTCCGCAGCGCCTCGGCGACCACCGGCGCGGCCGGGTCCGGCCCTGGCGTCGCACGCAGCCGTACGGCCAGCGACTCCTGGACGGCCCCGAGGACGCCGCGGACGTCTCCGTCGCCCGCGGTCCCGGCGGCTGCGATCGCGGCGGACACGGCCTCGGCGTCCAGTCCCGGCAGTCCGCCGAGGTCGGTCAGCGGCACCCGCAGGTCCCGCAGGGCCTCGACCGGCACTCCGAGCGCCTCGCCCACCGCGCCCGGCCGGAACCGGATCCCGGTGTAGCGGTCGCCCGGGGACATGGCGACCGGCATCGGCCCGGTGTCGGGCCCGGCCACGTGCGGCCCGCGCGGGCCCCAGACCAGGTCGACGCATCCGTCCGGCACGACCAGCCCGGTGCCGCCGGACGCCGTGACGCGCGTCCAGACGCAGACGAGCCGGTCGGCGAGGACGGGGTCGGGGGCCCACTCGCGGTACATGGCATCAGGGTACGGCGGAGGCCCCGGGGGGAGGCGCGGTTCCCGGTTCCGCGGGCGGGGCGGACCCGTCACCGGAGGAGGCGCGATCGCGTTCCCCCTCGGCAGGGAGCTCTCCGGAGACGAGCGCCGCGGCCCACCCGCCGCGCGGATCGCCGTCGATGAGCACGGCGCGGACCAGCAGGCTGAGCGGGATGGCCAGCAGGGCGCCGAGGGGGCCGAGCACGAAGGCCCAGACGATGAGGGACAGGAACGTCACGGTCGTGGACAGGCCGACCGCGTCGCCGAGGAACTTGGGCTGGACGAGCGACTGGACCACGAAGTTGATCGCGATGTAGGCGGCGATCACCAGGAGCATCGTCTCGAATCCGCCCTCCAGCAGGCCGAGCAGGGCGGGAGGGATGAGCCCGATGACGAAGCCGATGTTCGGGATGTAGTTGGTGATCAGGGCGAGGACGCCCCACAGGAGGGGGAGCGGGACGCCCAGCGCCCAGAGCGCGGCGGCGTCCAGCGCGGCGCAGACGAGGCCGAAGACCGTGGAGACGACCAGGTAGCGGCGGGTCTTGTGGGCGAAGTCGTCGAGCGCCGCGACGAGCTTCGGCCGGGAGGCCCGGCCGTGGGCGAGGACCTTGGAGAAGGAGCGCGCGTCCAGGCACATGGCGAGCAGCAGGACCACGATGAGGACCAGGCCGGAGAAGGCGCCGAGCAGTCCGGAGGCGAACCCCTGCACGAAGGTGAAGACCTTGCCCGGGTCGAACGACCTGATCGCCTGGTCGATCTGCTTTCCGCCGATCCCCAGCCGGGCGGCGAAATCCCGCAGTTGGGCGACGATCTCACCGAACTGGTCGCCGTAGGTGGGGGCCAGACCGGCCAGCTGCGCGACGGAGAGGGTGAGGACGGCCATCATGCCGAGCAGCACGACCAGCACGATGGCCAGCGGGACCGCGACCTGCAGCCAGCCGGGGGCGCCGCGCGCGTCGAGCCGGGTCCTGACGGGGGAGACCGCCATGACGAGCACCAGCGCGAGGAGTACGGGGCCGAGGATGGAGCCGACCGCCTTGACGCCGGCCAGCGTGACCACGGCGCCCGCCGTGCAGAGCAGCAAGACCAGTGGCCGGGGGAGCACTCGTTGATCTGTCACGTCCGGTACCTACCCAGGGGGCGGAGAACACGTCTCGGCCGGGGAAGCGGCTGATTTGACGGGGGTGCGGGCCGTACATATAGTTCACAGGCCCGAGGGGGTCGGCGGAGATCGCCGAGGACCTCGGAAACCCCCTCTGATCAGCTTCTTCGGTGGGACGCGTGCGTCCCGGCGAAATCCGGTTCGACACGAACGGGATGTCGAGGTAAGTTAGAGGGGTTGCCCCGGAAACGGGGTGGTTCCGGTCGGACCGGGATCGGACGAATCGGGTCGGATTGACACGAAACGGACGATACGGTAAGATGGGAACGCAACGAAGTGGAACGCCCCGCGAGAGTGGCCTCACGGTCCGCTCGGACGGAGAACGCGTCCGTTTCTTGAGAACTCAACAGTGTGCTAAAAGCCAGTGCATGATGCACAACCCCGTCCCACCCGATCCCTGAGGGTCGGGAGGACGGATTCCTTTGGTTGGATCATCCATCATGGATGCTTTCAGCCGGGATGGGAACTGTTCAGACATTGTTTGGAGAGTTTGATCCTGGCTCAGGACGAACGCTGGCGGCGTGCTTAACACATGCAAGTCGAGCGGAAAGGCCCTTC